>NZ_CP150222.1:0-10000 GCF_037969915.1 Paenibacillus sp. FSL R7-0216
GTGGACAGCCATACTTCGGAAATATGGCAACATATCTTATCCATCATTAATACGAAATTGAGTAAACCTAGCTTTGACACCTGGTTTAAAGCAACCAAGGTGGTCTCCTTGACCGATCAAACGATCGTGATCTCCGCTCCGACCACGTTCGCAGTGGAATGGCTGGAGAGCCGCTATACCAAACTGGTGGCCACCACCGTTCTTGAGGTGATCGGCAAGCAGGTCGACGTCTCCTTCGTGATTGAGGAGTCGGCCCCGCCCGAGCAAGCTCAGGTTTACAAGGAACCTCCCGCTCCCGTCCCAAGCGAGGAAAGCGTTTCCCATATGCTTAATCCGAAGTATACGTTCGACACTTTCGTTATCGGATCGGGCAACCGGTTTGCCCATGCCGCCTCCCTGGCGGTTGCCGAGGCGCCGGCGCGGGCGTACAATCCACTGTTCCTCTATGGTGGTGTGGGACTGGGCAAGACGCATCTGATGCATGCGATTGGACATTACATTTTGGAACACAGCCCCAGCAGTAAAGTCGTATACATCTCCTCCGAGAAATTTACGAATGAATTCATCAACTCCATCCGGGACAACCGCGCGGAAAGCTTCCGCAACAAATACCGCAACATCGATATTTTGCTGATCGACGACATTCAATTTCTCGCCGGCAAGGAATCAACCCAGGAGGAGTTCTTCCATACGTTTAACGCGCTGCATGAGGAGCGCAAGCAAATCATTATCTCCAGCGACCGACCGCCGAAAGAGATTCCAACGCTTGAGGAGCGGCTCCGCTCCCGGTTCGAATGGGGACTGATCACCGATATCCAACCGCCGGATCTCGAGACCCGGATCGCGATTTTGCGGAAGAAAGCCAAAGCGGAAAACCTCGATATTCCGAATGAAGCGATGATGTACATCGCGAATCAGATCGATACCAACATCCGCGAGCTGGAAGGCGCGCTCATCCGCGTCGTCGCCTACTCTTCCTTGATCAATCAAGACATCACAACCCATTTGGCCGCCGAGGCGCTGAAGGATATCATTCCTTCCAGCCGTCCGAAGATGATCACGATCCAGGACATCCAGCAAAAGGTCGGCGATTACTACAATTTGAAGCTGGACGACTTCAAGGCGCGCAAACGAACCAAGGCGATTGCGTTTCCGCGGCAAATCGCTATGTATCTAGCCCGAGAGCTGACCGATTTCTCGCTGCCGAAGATCGGCGACGCATTTGGCGGGCGCGACCATACGACGGTCATTCACGCCCACGAGAAAATCACTCAGCAACTGAAGGCGGACCAGGAGCTATTCAAAATTGTGAACAACATTACCGAAAAAATAAAAAGTGCTACCTGAATAAGGGATAAGCCTATGCACATGATATTCACATGTGGATAGGCTTCATTTCATATTGATTTGGTTGTTATCCACATATTCAGTGCCCCTACTACTTCTTCTAATCTATTAAAAGATATATACATCTTCATAAACGGCGGACAAGCCACCGGTTCGGGGAACCTCTTCCAAGCCATCTTGTCCAGTCCAAAGAGGAAGAGAGTTTGGATTGCCTCAACCGTACATACCTCTAGGTTATGCTTCGGAGGCCATGAATATGACGACTCAAGGGCTTCCGAAGTGATGAAGTGAGTTTAACTGCAATGATAATCATAGAAGCGTATGCTTCATAAAACGTTTAGGAGTTGAATTTATGAAAATCCGTATTTTGAAACATGATCTCAATGAATCGATCCAACACGTGTCCAAGGCCATTTCGAGCCGGACAACGATTCCGATTTTGACCGGGATCAAGCTGGATGTGAACTTTCAAGGGATGACCCTGACCGCCAGCGATACGGACATTTCCATCCAGGCCTTTATTCCGGCTGAGGATCAAGAGAAGCAAATCGTTCAAGTGGAACGTCCTGGTAGTGTTGTCCTGCCAGCAAAATTCTTCGTTGAAATTATTAAGAAGCTGCCTTCCTCCGAGATCGAAATGGAAGTGCAGGATGGGTTTCAAACCTTCATCCGCTCCGGCTCAACCGATATCCAAATGGTAGGACTTGATCCAGAGGAATTCCCTGTACTGCCTAGCATCGAAGAGAATCAGGTCATTTCGATTCCCGGCGATTTGTTGAAGAATATGATTCGCCAAACGGGCTTTTCCATTTCAACGAACGAAACCTCGCCGATTCTGACTGGGGTATTGTGGAACCTGGCGGATAATCAGTTTAAATTCGTAGCGACGGACCGTCACCGTTTAGCCAGCCGGATTGCCGGACTAGACGACGCGGATGGCGTACGTTTTAGCAATATCGTTATAGCCGGTAAAACCTTGAGTGAGCTCAGCAAGATCATTCCTGATCAAAATACACGCGTCGAGATCGTCGTCGCCGACAATCAAGTCTTATTCAAGATCGATCGCGTGTTGTTCTATACTCGCATTCTCGACGGAACTTATCCGGATACTTCCAAGATTATTCCGACCACTTATAAAACAGAACTCGTCCTGGATACCAAGAAGCTAAGCGATTCGATCGACCGCGCTTATTTGCTTTCCCGCGAGGAGAAGACGAATATCGTTCGCCTGCAAACGATGGAAGACGGGACAATCGAAATTTCCTCTAGCTCCTCCGAGCTCGGTAAGGTAACCGAGCAACTGGACGTGGCTCAGTTCACAGGCGAGCCGTTGCGTATTTCCTTCAACTCGAAATACATGCTGGATGTGCTCAAGGTCGTAGAAAGCGAACAGCTGCACATCGGATTTACGGGTGCCATGAGCCCCATCATTATCAAGCCGGTGGACGACAGCCAGAGCCTTTATCTGATCCTGCCATACCGGACTACGAACTAGTCGTTTCAAAGAAAAAAAGGAGCAAACGCCAATGAAAATAATTTCCATCTCGAGCGAATATATTAAACTAGATTCTTTCCTGAAGCTGGCGGATTGTGTGTCCACCGGAGGGATGGCCAAGGCGATCCTGCAGGAAGGTGCTGTGAAGGTCAACCGTGAGGCGGAGGAGCGTCGCGGCCGGAAGCTCTATCCAGGCGATATCGTTGAGGTGGAAGGATGCGGATCTTTTCAGGTGGCGGGAGAACAAGCACCCTGAAGCGCTCTGCCCGGGGCCAGACTGCCAAAGACCCGCGGATGATGAGGGGGCTTAGAACGTGTTTGTAAATCGACTATCGCTGCAAAACTACCGCAATTACGGCACCCTTACGCTGGACTCTTTTGGCGCGGTTAATCTCATCATTGGGCGGAATGCTCAAGGGAAAACGAACTTGCTCGAGGCGTTGTTCGTACTCGCACTAACGAAATCGCACCGGACCGGCAAAGACAAGGAGCTGATTTCATTCGGCAGCGACCATGCCGTGGTGTCGGCGGAGGTAGAGAAGAAGTATGGTGCGGTACAACTGGAGCTTCGATTCACGTCGCAAGGCAAGAAAGCAAAGCTGAACGGTTTGGAGCAGCGGAAGTTGAGCGATTTTATTGGAGCCATGAATGTCGTCATGTTCGCTCCTGAGGATTTGGAAATCGTCAAAGGAACTCCCGGGGTAAGGCGCCGGTTCCTTGACATGGAGATCGGTCAGGTTCAGCCGAGCTATCTCTATCATCTTCAGCAGTATCAGAAGGTGCTGATCCAACGTAACAATTTGTTGAAGCAGGCTTGGGGCGCTGGCCCTGAACTGACGACGATGCTAGACATTTGGAACGAACAGTTAGTCGAACATGGTGTTAAAATTATCAAAAAAAGGAAACAATTTATAAGCAAACTGCAAAAGTGGGCAGAGCAGATTCACGAGGGGATTACCGGAGGCGGTGAAACCTTGAAATTGGCTTATCTTCCCTCGTTTGGCGAAGCCGAAGAAGAAGATGAAGCTGTCCTATTGCGGCAATTTATGATAAAGTTATCACAAATGAAAGATCAGGAAATTCGCCGCGGCATGACGCTTTGCGGACCGCACCGCGATGATCTGTCGTTTATTATCAACGGCAATGAGGCGCAGGTCTACGGCTCCCAGGGTCAGCAGCGGACGACGGCATTATCTTTGAAACTGGCGGAAATTGAGCTCATCCACGAGGAAATCGGGGAGTACCCGATCCTTCTTTTGGATGACGTCTTATCGGAATTAGATCCTTACCGCCAAACCCAATTGATTGAGACGTTTCAGAGCAAAGTGCAGACGTTCATTACGGCTACAGGGATCGAAAGCATCAATGCGAGCCGGCTACAGGACGCCAGCATTTTTCATGTTCAGGAAGGACAAGTCCAAGGCTAAGGACGGAGGAAAACGGATGTATATTCATTTGGGCGGAGAAAAGGTGATTCTCTCTTCTGAGCTGATCGCCATTTTCGATATCACGATCGAGAAATCTTCAAAAATATCCAAGCAGTTCCTCAGCCATGCGCTTGAGGTAAAGAACGTGGTGCGCATCGGCGAAGAGGAACCGAAGTCGATCGTCGTGACCCAGAAGGAGATCTACTACTCGCCGATATCCTCCGCAACGCTGAAGAAGAAAGCGAACGTGATTTTGGCGGTTTAGCCTTGAGTTTGATTCTAGAGAAGTAGGTGAAGGCATTGTCAATGAACGAACAAACATATGACGAGAGTAATATTCAGGTGCTTGAAGGTTTGGAAGCGGTGCGCAAACGGCCGGGGATGTACATCGGTTCGACCAGCGCACGGGGCCTGCATCACTTGGTATGGGAAGTCGTAGACAATAGTATCGACGAAGCGCTGGCCGGCTATGCGAACAAAATCGACGTCATCGTTCATCATGATAACAGCGTAACGGTCATCGATAACGGCCGGGGGATTCCGGTTGGTTTGAACGAGAAGCTGCAGAAGTCGACGCTGGAAGTCGTTATGACCGTGCTTCATGCGGGCGGGAAATTCGGCGGCGGCGGATATAAGGTATCCGGGGGCTTGCACGGGGTTGGCGTTTCCGTCGTGAATGCTCTGTCCACTAAGGTCATTGTCGAAGTTAAGCGGGATGGTCATGTGTATCAGCAGGAGTACCATCGCGGTGCACCCCAATACGATGTACGAGTGATCGGGGATACGACCGAAACGGGAACGAAGACGAGATTTTATCCGGATCCGGAAATTTTCACTGAGACGACCACCTTTGATTACAATACGCTGTTGACGCGGGTTCGGGAATTAGCCTTTTTGAACAAAGGCATTAATATCACCATTGCCGATGAACGTACCGATCACAGTGATTCCTTCCACTACGAAGGCGGGATCATGGAATACGTCCGTTTCCTGAACAATAATCGGGAAGTCCTTCATGAGGATCCGATTTACGTCGAAGGACAACGGGACATGATCCAGGTTGAAGTTTCATTGCAATATAACGACAGCTATACGGAAAATATTTATTCTTTCGCGAACAATATTCATACGCATGAGGGTGGAACGCACGAGTCCGGCTTTAAGAGCGCCCTGACCCGGATCATCAATGATTACGCCCGCAAGACCGGTATGATCAAGGATAATGATTCGAACTTGACCGGGGATGACGTCCGTGAAGGCTTGACGGCCATTATTTCCGTTAAAATTCCGGAACCGCAGTTCGAAGGTCAAACGAAAACCAAGCTGGGCAATAGCGAGGTACGGGGTATCGTAGAATCGCTATTCGCCGAGAAGCTGCAGGAGTTCATGGATGAGAATCCTTCCGTGTCCCGGCGGATCCTGGAGAAGTCGCTGCAAGCTTCGCGGGCACGAGAAGCCGCTCGTAAAGCCCGCGAGTTAACGCGGCGCAAGAGTGCGCTTGAAGTCAGCGCTTTGCCGGGCAAACTGGCCGACTGCTCCTCGAAGGACGCTTCGATCAGTGAACTGTACATCGTCGAAGGAGACTCGGCGGGCGGATCGGCGAAGCAAGGACGGGATCGCCACTTCCAGGCGATTTTGCCGCTGCGCGGGAAGATTCTGAACGTCGAGAAAGCACGGTTGGACCGGATTCTCGGCAATGCTGAGATTCGGGCGATCATTACGGCGCTTGGCACCGGGATCGGCGAGGAATTTGATATCGGAAAGGCACGATATCATAAGATCATCATCATGACGGATGCCGACGTCGACGGTGCGCATATTCGCACGCTGTTGTTGACCTTCTTCTTCCGCTACATGCGTAAAATCATCGAAGCGGGTTACGTCTACATCGCGCAGCCGCCATTGTTCAAAATCGAGCGCAACAAAGTGGTTCGTTACGCCGGCTCAGAGAAGGAACGCGATGAAATCATCGCAGAATTTGGCGAAGGCGTTAAAGTCAACGTACAGCGGTACAAAGGTCTGGGTGAGATGAACGCTGAACAGCTCTGGGAAACAACGATGGATCCAGAGAGCCGCACGATGCAGCAGGTATCGATTTCCGACGCGATCCAGGCGGATGCGATCTTCGATACGCTGATGGGCGACAACGTGGAGCCGCGGCGTGATTTCATCCATGAGCACGCGAAATACGTTAAGAACCTCGATATCTAAGCATTTTAATAGACGCCCTATAGAAAAGGCTGTTCTAACTAGCCGGGATTCCCCTGGCTAAGTCGGAACAGCCTTTTCCTATTTCGCTTTGGCAGATTTGTCTTTTAACCGTCCGTAAGCGACGGCGTAACGCCGGATTTTTTGGTACACCTCTTTCGGATGCAGCATTTTGAAGGGAAATAGGGCCGGCTTCGTATTGATTTCAAGAATCCAGATTTGATGCTGCTCGTCAATCGCGATATCCAAGCCGATTTCCTTAAGTTTGGGGAATTTACGAGCCAGTTGGACCGCCGCCTGTACGCCAACCGATTTCATTTCCTTGTATTTCTCAGTAAATTCCTTGGGTGTCAAATAGGACCCTAGCAAATCCTCGATTAACATGACGCTGCCGCCCCCATGATAGTTGGTGATGACTTTTTGCTGTGCGGCAATCCGCCCGATAAACCCGGTGGTTTCCCAGGTCTTATTCGGTGTTTGCTGCACGAGGGCGCGGATATCAAACCTGCGGCGGCGGTAAGTGAGCAAATGGATGCCTTTTTGGATCAGGTAAGGCTTTGTCCCGATCTTCCCGGTTAACGCGGCGTGCAGCTCCTCCAACGTTGGATGCAGTTCATATTCAATTCCGTGCCGGAGCTTATATTGGAGCGGGCTGTCCGGGTTAAGGTCATCTTTCCATAGCTCGATACTCATGACGCCGATGCCATAGGTGCCGTGATCCGGTTTGACGAAGACATAACCGTACGCCACCAGCATATCCCGGAGATGCTCAAAGGAGTATTTTCGCGTATCCGGAATGTATGGACGAAGGGATTCCTTCTGGCGGATCACTTTCGTTTTCTCCCACTTGCTTGCGATACGTTGGATCGTCAAATCGTTTATCCTTCCTTTCTTTCGGGCCGTACGGTCCGTTCTCATCCGTGCGAAAAACATAGGACAGAAGAGAAAAACAATGGTATAATTATAAGATATGGGGATTTTATAAGCTTTTCAGCGATTCCAAGAAAATGCCTATATCCGTAGTGTATGAACGTATGATTCGATGGGAGTGGACACATCCCTATTTTTTTGCTGTCTATATGGATCGTGTACTTAAGACCGGTCACGTTTAATTGAGCTTGATTTGTGAAAGTAATATAATGAAAGTGGCGGTTTTTCGGGCTTTTTCCCATACGAAGGCACGTGGATAGATTATGAAGGAGGTCCAGCATGGCGGAAGAAAAATTCTCTCAAATCATAGATCGGGACATTAATGTGGAAATGCGCGAGTCCTTTATGGATTATGCCATGAGCATTATTGTCAGCCGTGCGTTGCCGGATGTGCGAGATGGTCTGAAACCGGTGCATCGACGCATTCTCTATGCGATGTCCGATTTGGGGATGCATCCGGACAAACCGTTTAAGAAGTCGGCGAGGATCGTCGGCGAAGTTATCGGTAAGTATCACCCCCACGGGGATTCCGCCGTTTACGAGACGATGGTGCGGATGGCACAGGATTTCTCGATGAGATATATGCTCGTCGAAGGCCATGGCAACTTCGGTTCGGTTGACGGTGATATGGCCGCGGCGATGCGGTATACCGAAGCACGGTTATCCAAAATCGCAATGGAAATGCTGCGTGATATCAACAAAGAAACCATCGACTTCATGCCGAACTACGATGGGGAGGAGCATGAACCGGTCGTACTTCCTTCCCGCTTTCCGAACCTGTTGGTCAACGGGGTGTCGGGGATTGCGGTCGGAATGGCGACGAACATTCCGCCGCACAATTTAGGAGAAGTGATCGACGGAGTTCATGCTTTGATCGAGAATCCGGAGATCAGTTCGCTGGAATTGATGGATTATATCAAAGGTCCGGATTTTCCGACGGCAGGTTATATTCTGGGTCGCTCGGGGATCCGTCAAGCGTATACGACAGGTCGCGGCTCCATTACGATGCGAGCCAAGACCACGATTGAGGAACACAACAACAAAGCGCGTATCGTGGTAGAGGAGCTCCCTTATCAGGTCAATAAGGCCCGTTTGGTTGAAAAAATCGCTGAGTTGGTCCGCGAGAAGAAGATCGACGGCATCACCGACTTGCGCGACGAGTCCGACCGTACAGGGATGCGCGTCGTCATCGAGCTTCGCCGGGACGTTAATCCGAACGTCGTACTGAACAATTTGTACAAGCATACGGCGCTGCAAAGCACGTTTGGCATTAATATGCTGGCAATCGTCAACAATGAACCGAAGATTCTGACGCTGAAGGACGTTCTGAGTCATTATCTGAAGCATCAGGTGGAGGTTGTTCGCCGGCGTACGGAATTCGATTTGAAAAAAGCCGAAGCCCGGGCGCACATCCTGGAAGGCTTGCGGATTGCCTTGGATCATATCGATGAGGTTATTGCCTTGATCCGGGGATCCAAATCGGATGAAGAAGCCCGCGAAGGCTTGATGACTCGTTTTGGACTCAGCTTCGAACAGGCACAGGCGATTCTCGACATGAGACTCCGCCGTTTGACCGGTTTGGAACGCGAGAAGATCGAAGACGAATATAACGAATTGCTGCAGAAGATCGCTGAATATCGTGAAATCCTGGCCAACGAACACCTTGTGCTTAAGATTATCGGCGAAGAGTTGCAGGAAATCCGTGAGAGATTTGCTGATGAACGTCGTTCGGAAATTACGATCGGCGAAGAGAGCATTCTTGACGAGGATTTGATCCCACAAGAAGAAGTGGTCATTACGATCACGCATACCGGCTACATCAAACGGTTGCCGGTAACGACGTACCGTAGCCAGAAGCGGGGCGGACGGGGCGTTGTCGGGATGGACACCAAGGATAATGACTTCGTGGAGCATCTGTTCGTAACGAACTCCCATCATTATCTGATGTTCTTTACCGACCGTGGGAAGGCTTACCGGCTCAAAGCGTATGAGATTCCAGAGCTGGGCCGTACTGCGCGGGGGACGCCAATCATCAACCTGATCCAGATCGAGCAGGGGGAGACGGTCAACGCGGTAATTGAGGTCGAACGCTTTGACGACGATAAGTACTTGTTCTTCGCCACGAAGAATGGCATCGTAAAGAAAACGCCGATCGAAGATTATATCAATATCCGCAGAGGCGGTTTGATCGCGGTTAACCTGCGCGAGGATGATACGTTGATCGACGTGAAGCTGACCTACGGTAATGAGGAAGTCATCATGGGTACAGCTCAAGGCATGTCGATCCGGTTCCCGGAAAGCGATGTACGCTCGATGGGCCGGGCAGCTACCGGGGTCAAAGGCATCACGTTGGATGACGACGACGCGGTTATTGGCATGGACGTGGTCATTCCGGACCAAGACGTGTTGATCGTTACTGCCAAAGGTTACGGCAAGCGGACGCCGGTTTCGGAATACCGCTCGCAAAGCCGCGGCGGGAAAGGGATCAAAACGATTAATGTAACGGACAAGAACGGGACGGTTGTCGGACTCAAGGTCGTTAAGGATGACGAGGACCTGATGATCATTACCGCGAGCGGTACGTTGATCCGGA
>NZ_CP150222.1:15000-100000 GCF_037969915.1 Paenibacillus sp. FSL R7-0216
CAGGGGTAGGGGAGCGTTGTATGTAGGTTGAAGGTGTACCGTAAGGAGCGCTGGACAGCATACAAGTGAGAATGCCGGTATGAGTAACGAAAAGATCAGTGAGAATCTGATCCGCCGAAAGCCTAAGGGTTCCTGAGGAAGGTTCGTCCGCTCAGGGTAAGTCGGGACCTAAGGCGAGGCCGAAAGGCGTAGTCGAAGGACAACAGGTTGAAATTCCTGTACCACCGTAATCCGTTATGAGCGATGGGGTGACGCAGTAGGGTAGTGACGCGAGCTGATGGATGCTCGTCCAAGCAGTGAGGCTGGTGTGTAGGCAAATCCGCACACCGTAAGGCTGGGCTGTGATGGGGAGGGAAAATTATAGTACCGAAGGTCATGATCTCACACTGCCAAGAAAAGCCTCTAGTCAGGAGAAGGTGCCCGTACCGCAAACCGACACAGGTAGGCGAGAAGAGAATTCTAAGGCGCGCGGAAGAACTCTCGTTAAGGAACTCGGCAAAATGACCCCGTAACTTCGGGAGAAGGGGTGCCCCGGTAGAGTGAATAGCTCGAGGGGGCCGCAGTGAAAAGGCCCAAGCGACTGTTTAGCAAAAACACAGGTCTGTGCGAAGCCGCAAGGCGAAGTATACGGGCTGACGCCTGCCCGGTGCTGGAAGGTTAAGGGGAGTGGTTAGGGGTTAAACCCGAAGCTATGAACCGAAGCCCCAGTAAACGGCGGCCGTAACTATAACGGTCCTAAGGTAGCGAAATTCCTTGTCAGGTAAATTCTGACCCGCACGAATGGCGTAACGACTTGGGCGCTGTCTCAACGAGAGATCCGGTGAAATTTTAATACCTGTGAAGATGCAGGTTACCCGCGACAAGACGGAAAGACCCCATGGAGCTTTACTGCAGCTTGATATTGGACTTTGATACGATTTGTACAGGATAGGTGGGAGCCTAGGAAGCCGGAGCGCCAGCTTCGGTGGAGGCGCCGTTGGGATACCACCCTGATCGTATCGGAGTTCTAACCTGGTACCGTGATCCGGTACGGGGACAGTGTCAGGTGGGCAGTTTGACTGGGGCGGTCGCCTCCTAAAGAGTAACGGAGGCGCCCCAAGGTTCCCTCAGAATGGTTGGAAATCATTCGAAGAGTGCAAAGGCAAAAGGGAGCTTGACTGCGAGACTGACAAGTCGAGCAGGGACGAAAGTCGGGCTTAGTGATCCGGTGGTACCGCATGGAAGGGCCATCGCTCAACGGATAAAAGCTACCCTGGGGATAACAGGCTTATCTCCCCCAAGAGTCCACATCGACGGGGAGGTTTGGCACCTCGATGTCGGCTCATCGCATCCTGGGGCTGAAGTAGGTCCCAAGGGTTGGGCTGTTCGCCCATTAAAGCGGTACGCGAGCTGGGTTCAGAACGTCGTGAGACAGTTCGGTCCCTATCTGTCGTGGGCGCAGGAAATTTGAGAGGAGCTGTCCTTAGTACGAGAGGACCGGGATGGACGCACCGCTGGTGCACCAGTTGTTCCGCCAGGAGCATAGCTGGGTAGCTAAGTGCGGACGGGATAAGCGCTGAAAGCATCTAAGCGTGAAGCCCCCCTCAAGATGAGATTTCCCAATTAGTAAGACCCCTTGAAGACGACGAGGTTGATAGGCCTGAGGTGGAAGTGCAGCAATGTATGGAGCTGACAGGTACTAATCGGTCGAGGGCTTATCCAAATATCTAAAACAGCAAATACGTTTCGTATCCAGTTTTCAAGGATTAAACCTTGAATCGTTTGGTGGCGATGGCGGAGGGGTTCCACACGTACCCATCCCGAACACGACCGTTAAGCCCTCCAGCGCCGATGGTACTTGGACCGAAGGGTCCTGGGAGAGTAGGACGCCGCCAAGCAAAGGGAAAGAGCACTACCGTTCATTCGGTAGTGCTCTTTTTGAATATATAGAAGAGTTAAGGCGTCCATTTAGGGGCATGGCGGTGATGCGTACCTTGCTCAAAGCTATAAGCGTATTTGATTAGCGTGCCTTCGTCAAAGGCGCGGCCCAGAAATTCGATCCCAACGGGTAAGCCTTCAGCGGTAAAGCCAGCCGGGACCGTGATGGCCGGGAAGCCGGAAAACGGACTCAAGCGATTGTTGTTACCAGATGATTGACTCTCGCCGATTAACGCCGGTGGTTGGGTGCTTGTCGGGTAGACGATGGCATCGAGATTGTAGTCCGCCATGACCTTCAGGAGGGATTCTCGGGTCAAGCTGGTGCGCTTTAACACGATATCCTTGTACTCCTGGGTATCCAGGGATTCACGGGCCTCACGGGCTTTCATGGAGGACTCCTGGGTTTTATCATACTCTCCCGAGGCGATGATTTCAGCCAGGCTGTGGTAAGGGGCGTCGTCCCCTAATTCTTTTAGGTAGTCGTTCAACTGAAATTTGAACTCGTAGCCGCTTAAGCTCGGGTACTTATTGATCTCTGCTAAATGGGGAATCTTGATATTAACGACCGTTGCGCCAAGGGAACTTAGCTCATTTACGGCATTAGTTACTACGTTGGAGACGGCTTTTTCTTGATCGTTGCCTTCCAAGAACAGTTCTGTGGCTACACCGATACGAGCGCCTTTTAATCCATTCGCATCTAGGAAACGAGTATAGCTTTCCGGGATACGGCCAACGCTGTAGGCGGTAGCAACATCGTCAGGATCATAACCGGCCGTAGCGTCGAGCAGAATTGCTGCATCTTCAACCGTTCGGGCGATCGGACCGCCAACGTCCTGGGTCAGGGCCAGAGGAATGATACCATCCCGACTGGATAAGCCGATCGTTGGGCGAATACCTACGAGACTGTTGAAGCTAGACGGTATGCGGATGGAGCCCCCGGTATCCGTGCCCAGTCCGGCGACAGCTAAGTTAGCAGCAATAGCCGCTCCAGTACCACCGCTAGATCCACCGGGATAACGGTCCAGGGCATAGGGATTCTTGGTTTGGCCGCCTAACGAGCTGGAGGTCGTAATCCCAAACGCGAACTCGTGCAGGTTGGTTTTGCCTAGGATGATCGCCCCCGCTTCTTTGAGCTTGGCAATTTGATCGGCATCCTGATCGGGTATAGAGTCTTTCAGACATAGGCAACCGGCAGTGGTAGGCATATCTGAGGTATCAAAGTTGTCTTTCACTAAGATCGGAATCCCGTGTAAAGGCCCGCGTGGACCTTTGGCCGCCCGTTCTTGATCCAACGCTTCCGCGATCCTGAGTGCCTCGGGGTTGATCGTTAAGACCGCCTGCAGGGAGATCCCTTGATCGTCGTATTTGGCAATGCGGTCAAGATACATCTGAACCAGTTGTTTTGAAGTAAGTTTGCCTTGTTCCATCGCCCGTTGAATCTCGGATATCGTGGCTTCAGGGAGCACAAAGGGTTTCAAATAACCGAGGACTCGGTCATGAAGGCGATTAAGATCATTTGCCGTGAGCGGCTCCGCGGGCAGAAATGAGGTGTCGGAATACCCCTTCATGAGCCCGGCCTTAACGACCGCCCCAACAGCCCCGGCGTAAGCTGCCTGGTCCGGAATGTCGCGGAAGGATTCAGCAGACTTCTCTAACCCCAGCCATTCTTGAAGCAAGACAGCGACCTGACTACGGAGCACGCGATTACCGGAGATCTCCGGCATTGTAAAAGAGCCTCCCGCTTCGGAAGCGGCTTGTTTCATCGACTGACGAAATTGTTCGCCGGTGACCAGCGATGGTTTAGCTACTGTAGCTGACAATGGGCCTGAAGCGGCTTGGGCTTGCGGGATCTGTCCGATCCATAATCCGGAGATGAGTACAGAAGCTAGCAAATACCTGCTTCCCTTTTTCCAACGTTGTCCATATCGGTTCATGTGCAATCCCCTCTCCCTTATGAAATGTTTGAAGTTTATGTGACCTATCATAATTTCATGTTAGATATAGTGACAAAGGTCGGGTTTCCTTAATAAAACGCATACATTCTAAGTTATTGAGGAGAATTGAGGTATTTCTCTGGATTGCTTTCATTAATAAAATTTCATATTTGATCTCCATGATGTTAAATAAAGTAACTTAAAACTGACATATATTTTTTAGTTTTCTGAAAGAATACTGAGTTATTTTCAGTTTCTACCAAATGGAATGTAACCAAATTGTTACCGACATGGATACGACACCCGTTATAATTAAACTGGTATGTTAGCATCTAGGGCATTTAGCCTATCCGGAATCTATATCAGAATGACAACAAGGAAGTTTTTTCAGTATATAGGCAGGGTAAGGAGGAATGGATCATGCGGCGAAGAGGGATAAGAATATCCTTATGCTTCATGTGGGGAGTCTTGATGATGATCGTAGTCATCGCAGGCTGTGCATCTTCCGAGCCTTCGTGGACGGATTTTGTGGGATCAACGGTTGAGAAGAATTTTCCCGTCCCCAAAGAGGCCAGTCAAACGGAAACGGCTCTTAATAACTCTAAGATGGACTATGTGCATTATAAGCTAACTGGACTCAAAGAGAGTAACGAAATTCCCGAAGCCTATCAGAAGGTAATCGCGGAATGGGGATGGAAAGAGAAAAAAGAAGAGAGCACCGGCACAACCCGAGTGTACGAGAAAGGGAAGCAAATTGTGCAGTTAACAATTCACGACGACTCTTTTACGGTTCTGGTTCCCAAAAAGGAAGAGAAAACGGTCATTCAAGGTTTAGAAAGCAGTCCTTAAATTTCAGGATTCGGATAAGAAGGCAACGCCCGTTACCGGACAAGCCGGTACAAAACGCGATAACAAGCAAAAAAGCCTGAACTCTGCGATTGTTGCAGGGGGCAGGCCTTTTTGCTTGTGTCTATGCCTATCGTTAGCTTATTGCATGTAATAGGCAATTTCTAAACCGGTGATTTTGATCATTCCGTCTTTGCGTTGTCCTCTCAGGGTGGCCAGTACAATAAAACGCGGGATCATTAGCCAAAGGTGCCAGAAAAATAAAGAGAGAACAAAAGAAACTGGCGACCAAGGAATAAGAATGCCTATAATGCAACAACCAATCCAGGCTGAATGAAGATGGACCCGTCGATACACAGGGTAAGCGATGTATTGATCAGGCATATAACCGATCCATGGCATCTGACGGGAAAATTTCCAACGCTTGCGGTAGGAGTGACTAACGATCATTAACACGGAGCGGGAAATCACGTATTGAATCCACAATATGACTGGTATGGCCAGTAGGAAGAAAAAGAGGCTGGTCCAGGATATAAAAACCGTCTCGGCAGCCAGCCATATGACGGGGAGTATCACTAAGCTGTGGATGAGCGACTTTGGCAAAACCTTCTTTTTGAGCAGCGTATAATGATAAAACGTCGCATGGGTTTCGGTTTCGGTTTCGGCGGAATTCAAGCGTTCGATCCTCCTTCACATCGGTTCCCGCAAGAAGCGGGCAAGCTCTTCTTAATATATCGGACAAAACAAAGAATAATTAAGACGCCGCGTACAAACACCGGGTACTGGCCTGCGGCATAAGATAAAGTAGGAAACGGACTATGAAAAGGTTTAAAATAGTAGAATCTGTGTCATACTGATAGTAAAAACAGACAAGGTGGGATCGGGCATGGATGAGCTGGGCGTCAGAACTTGCATTATTTGCGGGGAGCCAAAAACCGAAGGCATTCATATCGTATCGGAATTTATCTGCGACGCTTGCGAATCAGAGATGGTGCACACCGACGTGCAGGAGGAGAAATACCATTTCTTCATTCATCAAATGAAGCAGATCTGGGTGCAAAAAAATGCATAACAACGCCGGATAAAAGGACCTGTTCATTTTGGGGAGCGGGTCCTTTTATATTGCTCTACCGGGTAGAATAGCGGTAAAATGAAGCAAAGGTTGCCATACCGATGGAAGAGCAATTCAAAAGATCAACCTTAAGTCGGAAGGATTAAGCAAAGTAATGGAAGAGGAATTAAACCAAGTAGCCCCATTGTATGAGGCTTTAAGGCGATATCGGGAGAAAAAGGACGCTTCGTTTCATGTGCCGGGTCATAAAAACGGACAAGCATTACGTGGCGACGAGCGTGCGATCCTTGATCTGGCGCGCGTGATGGAAATCGACGTTACGGAAATCACCGGGACGGATGATCTCCATCATCCGGAGGGTGTCATCCGTGAGGCGCAAGGGTTGGCCGCCGCCCAGTTTGGGGCGGAGGAGACGTTTTTTCTGGTTGGCGGCAGCACGGCCGGGAACCTGGCGTTGATCCTGAGCGTGTGCACCGCGCCAGGAGATGTGCTGCTCGTGCAGCGAAACGTGCACAAATCCGTGATTCACGGATTGATGCTGGCAGGCGCGCACGCGGTGTTTTTGGCGCCGCAGCAGGATGCCGGCAGCGGGCTGGCGACCATCCCGAGCGAAGCTGCGGTGCGAGAAGCCCTACGCCGGTATCCCGGCGCAAAGGGGCTGCTGCTCACGCACCCGAGCTACTACGGGATGGGCGCGCCGCTGCGGCCGCTGGCCGAGCTGTGCCATGCGCACGGCGTGCCGCTTCTCGTCGACGAGGCGCATGGCGCCCACTTCGGCCAGCACCCGGCGCTGCCGGAGAGTGCGCTGGCCGCGGGGGCCGATGGCGTCGTGCAGTCGACGCACAAGATGCTGACCGCGCTCACGATGGGCGCGATGCTGCACGTACAGGGCGGGCTGCTCGACCGCGCGCTGCTGCGCCAGCGGCTGGCGATGCTGCAGAGCTCCAGCCCGTCCTACCCCATCATGGCTTCGCTCGACTTGAGCCGAAGCCTGCTGGGGACGCAGGGCCCCGCCTTCTTCGAGGGCGGGCTCGCCGCGGCCGCGCACCTGCGGCGCGGCCTGGCCAAGCTGCCGCGCTTCGGCGTCGTTGCACCGCCGGGCGCCAGTGGAAGGGCTGCTGCATATACTATCCAAGATCCTTTGAAACTTGTCATATACGATGCATCCGCAGCCCTCACCGGGTATAAATTGCAGGAGCGGCTCGAAGCCGAGGGATGCGTGCCGGAGATGAGCGATGACCGCCATGTAGTTCTGGCGCTTGGCCCCGGCTCAACGATGGAGGATGCGGATCGTTTGCTGCAGGCGCTGGTACGCATCGCCGCCGATGCCGAACAAATGGGAAATGCAGCGGGCCTCAGCCCTGATCCGGTACTGGCCGATGAACTTTCCACGTGGAACATTACGGCTGACGAGGCCGATCTGTCGGAAGTGTCCGAGCCCGTGCCGTTTGGCCTTACACCGCTGCGTCCGACAGAGATTGAGGCGATCTCCACTCAGGAAAGTATCGGCCGGCAAGCGGCGGAAATGATCATTCCGTATCCTCCGGGCATTCCGCTGCTTTATCCCGGAGAAATCATCACCGAGGCGGTTGGGCAGCAGCTGATGAAGCTACGGGATTCCGGAGCCAAATGCCAGGGGCCGGCCGACCCGCAGCTGCGGACGATTCAAGTCAAGAAAAGGGAAAGCCAAGCATATACTTGTACATGATTTTTGAGAAGAAAGCAGGGAACGAACTAGATGAACCATCAAGCCAAAGGATTATTTATTACGCTCGAAGGGGGGGATGGCTCCGGCAAAACGACGGTGATGCGGGAATTGGAACAGGCGTTAGAGGAGCATGGCGTGGCGTTTATTTCTACCCGGGAACCCGGAGGCATTGAGATCGCAGAAAAGATCCGCGAGGTGATTCTTAATCCGCAGCATACGGCGATGGATGCGCGGACAGAGGCGCTGTTATACGCAGCTTCCCGGCGGCAGCATTTGGCTGAGAAGGTGGAGCCCTCCTTGGAGCGGGGAATTACCGTTCTCTGCGACCGGTTTCTGGATAGCAGTCTGGCTTATCAGGGCTACGCACGTGGGCTTGGCATTGATGAGGTGTTGGAGATTAATCTTTTTGCCACCAAGGGGCGGTTTCCGGATCTCACCTTTTATCTCGATATCGAGCCGGAAGAGGGTTTGGCCCGTATCGCTGCTGGAGCGGGGCGCGAAGTGAATCGCTTGGATATGGAAAGTCTGCAATTTCACCAGAAGGTCCGGGAAGGATATCGGATAATCGGCGGGATGTATCCGGAGCGTATCAAGACAATCGATGCTTCGCGCAGCAAGGAAGAAGTCGCTGCGGAGATCCGAGGGTATCTTTCCGCGGCAATAAAGGAATTCATGGCCTAGCCGTCAAATAGGTTAGTATGGTACATTTTTTATAAAACAAGGAGGTACTGCATATGAAACTGATTGTTGCGATTATCCAAGATAAAGACAGCAACCGGCTATCCAGCGCGCTCGTGAAGGAAAACTATCGGGCCACCAAGCTGGCGAGTACCGGAGGGTTTCTTCGGGCGGGGAACACGACGTTTATGATCGGTGTTGACGACCATCAGGTGGATTCCGTTTTGAACGTCATCCGTACCAGCTGTAAAGTGCGTGAGCAGCTCGTTACCCCGGTTACGCCGATGAGCGGTACAACCGATTCGTATTTGCCGTTGCCCGTGGAAGTGCAGGTGGGTGGGGCGACGGTGTTTGTACTCCCAGTAGACCGTTTCGAACACTTCTAAATATAGTTGTTATTAAAAAGCCAGCTTTTGATCACGAGGTGTCTCGAGAAGAGTATTCGACATCGAATCTTGAACTCAACCGGGACTTCCGTTGCTCACGTAGGTTCGCCTACGCTGCGCTACTCAGTCCCTAGTTTCGTCCAACCTTCTCGGTGCTGAAAAGCCGACTTTTTAATCTTCATCTGAAGATGTTATCAAAAAAGTGATCTTCCCAACACGAAGAGAATCAATGAAGCTAACTCGACATCGAATCTTGAATTCAGCCGGGCTTAAGCATATGCTTTCGAAGCATGTTTCCTACGGAAACATTTGAGTTGCTCACGTAGGTTCGCCTACGCTGCGCTACTCAGTCCCTGTACTGAACTAGGTTTTAAATATTCAACTATCTAATCAACCATAGGCGGTGAACGCTTTGAAAATTGATCCGGGATACCGGCCGCTCAAAAGCGGTTTGGGAGTTAGCGACAGCCCTGCCAAGCCGGTGCAATCCAAAAGCTTCTCCGATGTGATGCAGCAGCATGGCCAGCAAGCAACTCAAGAGGAACTGAACCGGAGATTTAAAGAAATTCAAATGCAAGGGGACCGGCTCGCCCGGTCCATGACCGTTCGAGAGCTGAAGGCTTACCGAATGATGGTCAAGCGGTTTCTGGAAGATACGGTACGGCGGGGCGTTACCATCAAAGATGCGAAAGGATGGGACCGCCGGGGCCGAGGTAAACGCTACAAGCTGCTGGATGAAGTGGACGCTGCGCTGCTCGCGATGGCAGATGAACTGCTGGAGACGGAGCAGGGCAAAATCGACCTGCTGCAAAAAATCGGCGAAATCCGCGGTATGCTGATCAATCTGTGCTTCTAGCTTCGAAAGGACGAGGGCAAACGCGATGTCATTTCAAGAGATCATCGGGCAGGATACGGCCAAACAGTTGTTGCAGAGCAGCCTGAGACGCCAGGAAATATCCCATGCCTATATATTTAGCGGACCGCCTGGAAGCGGGCAGATGGAAATGGCCATGGCCTTCGTCCAGGCGTTGTTCTGCACCCGGGGCGGCGACGAGGCTTGCGGGGAATGTCTGGAGTGCCGCAAGGTGCTGCACGGCAATCATCCCGATTTGTTTACGATCAAGCCCGACGGGGCATCCATCAAAATTGAACAAATTCGTGATCTGCAACGGATTTTCTCTTATCGATCGGAGAGCGGAAATCCCAAAGCTTACATTATTGACGAGTCCGAAAAAATGACGGTACAAGCGGCGAACAGCCTGCTAAAGTTTCTGGAAGAGCCGCCATCTCCGGCCGTTGCGATCTTGCTGTCGGACAATGGACGGGCCTTGCTCCCCACGATTCAGTCGCGGGCACAATGGGTTCCTTTTTCAGCGGTGGATCCGGAGATGATGCTCCAAATATTGGCGAACGAGGGATTTCCGTCAATCTTGGCTCGAAGTGCCGTTCACCTCGCGGCGGGACTGGGTCCGTGCCGTGATTTAATCCAACAGAATTGGTTTGCAGAAATTAGAAACGTAGTGTTACAATTAGGGAAGGAAATCGCAGGCCGTGGCGGTTCTCCTTTAATAACGGCGCAGCAAACGTTGTTCAAATCCGGCTTGATCGATCATTTGGACATGTTGTTCAGCCTTTTCCATTTGTGGTTCAAAGATATGATCCATGCGCTCTATCATAAACATGATCAAATCGTTTTCATAGATGAGCTTCCGTTTATCAATCAGCATGCCGCCAGTTGCAGCGCCGAACAGTGGATTGATGCCATGGCGCAGGCCGCGGAGAGCAAGAAGAAGCTGCGGCAGCATATGAATGCCAGCCTCTGCGTAGAGCAATTTCTGATCGCGGTGGATGGGCAACGATAGCACTAGCCGCAAGGGACAAGACAGACAAGATGTACTTTCGCATGAAACTTTCTCCCCTGAAAGAGCAGGGATTTCTAGTAGTTTCTTCTGAACGCGCGCTTCAATGGGAAAGCGGTTCACCAGTTTTTAGAGCTATACGAGGGGGTTAGTTTTTGTATACAGTAGTGGGTGTCCGCTTTAAGAAAGCGGGCAAAATCTATTATTTCGATCCGCTGGAGCTCCCTGTGGAGAAGGACCAGAGCGTGATTGTCGAAACCGCGCGGGGAATCGAATATGGGAAAGTGGTGGTCGGCAAGAAGAAGGTCGGAGAATCCGATGTCGTCCTTCCGCTGAAGAAGGTCATTCGGATCGCCGATGATTCCGATGCCCGTGTTGTCGAAGAGAACAAATTTGCGGCAAAGAATGCCTTTGCCACATGTTTAAATAAAATTAAAGATCATGATTTGAAAATGAAGCTGGTCGACGTTGAATTTACTTTTGACCGCAATAAAATCATTTTTTACTTCACGGCGGAAGGCCGCGTGGATTTTCGCGAATTGGTTAAGGATTTGGCCAGCATCTTCCGGACCCGGATCGAGCTAAGACAGATCGGTGTACGGGACGAAGCCAAGATGCTTGGCGGTATCGGTCCTTGCGGACGTGTTCTCTGCTGTTCTTCCTGGCTAGGCGACTTTGAACCGGTATCGATCAAGATGGCCAAGGATCAGAGCTTGTCGCTGAATCCAACCAAAATCTCCGGATTATGCGGTCGATTGATGTGTTGCCTGAAGTTTGAGCATGATAACTACGAAAGCACCAAAGAAGAGCTTCCATCCGTAGGTAAAATCGTCGTCACTTCGCTGGGAGACGGCAAGGTCGTCGGACTCAACGCCGGCACCCGCACCGTGCATGTACAGCTGTTTGAAATCGGGAAAGTGAAGGAGCTTCCGCTGGACGATGTCGTCCTGAAATAAGGAGTTTCTTTTACGATAGATTCTAGAGATGACTCTGGGGTGGGAACTTGGAGAACAAGGACATATTCACAAGTATGCAGGCGTTGGAAACGCAAATGGGAAAAGTTCACGGCGATTTGGGCAGCCTCAAGCTGGAGGTCAAGAAGCTGGTGGAAGAGAACCAGCGGCTACGCCTCGAAAATGAACAACTGCGCAAAATCTTAAAGCGAGAAAGCGCGGAAGGGCCATTGTCCATACCCGTGGCGGAGAGAGCCGATATTCCGGCTCTGACCGGCAAGGAAGCAATGGATGTCGTGGGCGAAGGCTACGACAATTTGGCGCGTCTTTATCATGAGGGCTTCCATATTTGCAATGTTTATTATGGGCATCTGCGCACGGAAGGCGATTGCCTGTTCTGCTTGTCGTTTTTGAATAAATAATGAACCGTGGGGGTGTCCCTACGGTTTTTTTAAATTTGTGTTGAAAAAGGATGGGTATCGAAGTCCATGAACCAAGTACCGATTTATGAGCAGGAACGTGTAGACGACTTGCTGACGCATGAGCTACATATCATTCAAAGCGATGAAGTGTTTAGCTTCTCCATGGATGCCGTATTGTTAGCCCGGTTTGCCCCGGTGCCGAAGGTTGGCAAAATTCTCGATCTGTGTACCGGCAACGGGGTCATCCCGCTGCTGCTCTCCACCCGGACAGAAGCGGAGATCGAAGGGATTGAGATTCAGCCGCGGCTTGCAGATATGGCACGTCGCAGCGTGGAAATGAACGGGCTCTCGCAACGGATCCTCATTCGTGAAGGAGATTTGCGCGAGCTGGTAAAGGTGACGGGTCATGGAGTTTACGATGCTATTACCGTGAACCCGCCGTATATGCCAGTGACGACGGGCGAGGTAAAGCTCAATGCTCATCAAGCAATCGCCCGGCATGAGATTCACTGCAGTCTGGAAGAAGTGGCTGCGGCTGCGATGCGCTTGGTACGGCCCGGCGGCAAGGTGTCGATGGTGCACAAACCCCAGCGCTTGGGCGAAATTGTCACGGTGTTGCGCCAGTACCGACTAGAACCGAAGGTGATCCGTTTTGTACATCCAAGGGCCGGAGCGGAAGCGAATATGGTACTGATTGAAGCACTGCGGGACGGGAAACCGGACCTGCGGGTGCTGCCGCCGTTGATCGTTTATAATGAAAATGGGGCATACTGCGAAGAAATCATGAATATCTATTACGGGCCAAAAGAGGGTAGAGTATGAACGTTCAAGTACAGAAGAGCTTTGAAACATCACCGGGCGGAAGGGGCGAAGCGGGCAGCGGCAAGTTGTTCCTTGTAGGCACCCCGATCGGGAATTTAGAGGATATGACCTACCGAGCTGTCCGTACCCTGCAAGAGGCGGACATCATCGCAGCGGAGGATACAAGGCAGACGCGAAAGCTGTTAACTCATTTCGAAATCTCCCCGGGAAAATTGCTAAGCTATCATGAGCATAATAAGGTTGCTAGTGGCCCAGAACTGATACGCTTTATAATAGAAGGAAAAAATTTGGCGCTTGTGAGCGACGCCGGTTTGCCGGCCATTTCCGATCCCGGAAGCGATCTGGTGAAGCTTGCGTTGGCGGCGGGAATTTCCGTC
The DNA here is from genome assembly GCF_037969915.1 of Paenibacillus sp. FSL R7-0216. Taxonomy (NCBI): domain Bacteria; kingdom Bacillati; phylum Bacillota; class Bacilli; order Caryophanales; family Paenibacillaceae; genus Paenibacillus; species Paenibacillus sp. FSL R7-0216. Next base: position 27,975 of record NZ_CP150222.1, read on the forward strand.
GTACCGGTGCCGGGAGCCAATGCGGCTTTATCGGCACTCATCGTTTCCGGTCTGCCGACCGAACGATTTACGTTTTTCGGCTTTTTGCCTAGAGACCACAAGGAGCGAGATCTGTTACTGAAGTCGTTGGAAGATCAGGAAGGGACGATGCTGATGTACGAGTCGCCGCATCGGCTGATCAAAACGATGGAGTCCCTGCTCGAGGTTTGGGGGAATCGTCGAATCGTCTTAGCGAGAGAACTGACCAAGCGTTATGAGGAAATGGCACGGGGGACGATTCAGGATTGCCTGGTTTGGCTGCAGGAATATCCGCCGCTAGGCGAATATTGCCTTGTCGTCGAGGGGGCACATCCCGACCAGGTGAAGGAGAAACGTGACGCCTGGTGGCAACCGCTTACGGTGGAGGAGCATGTCCGGCATTACGAAACGGAAGGAGGGATGACGCGAAAGGATGCGATGAAGAAAACGGCCGCAGATCGGGGCGTGGCGAAGCGAGATATTTATAATCAACTGATCTAGATCTCCACATCTCTCCGAAAATAGACATTATTAACCAAAATGCCGAAAAAAAAGGGGCCTTCGCTAGGCTGGGTTCAAGCCTAGGAAGGCGCCAAGGAGATATGAAAAAGGTTAGAATTAACAGTTTCAGTAAATCTATTATATACTATAATTCTTAATTTGTCACAGGGGTAGGAAGCTCAGTAATGCATTCGTGACAAACAATTTTGCCTTTGAAGTAGGTCACGTTCTCAGCATTACCGCAGAAGATGCAAGCTGGCTCATATTTCTTGAGCATGATCCGTTCACCGTCTACATAAATTTCGAGCGCGTCTTTTTCACCGATCCCCAGAGTGCGGCGCAATTCGATCGGGATTACGACACGACCCAATTCGTCTACTTTTCTTACGATACCTGTGGATTTCATCATATTGATGATTGCCCCTCTCACTATAAATTGGAATTGTCATTATTCGACATGATTCTATCTTTTATGATTTTTATAATACCAACCATTGCCAGATTAGTCAACCTATTTATGGTATAGTTCAATATTATTTCTAAATTACAGGGATACATAACTCCGAGAACCGTTATGAAGTCTAGCAAGTTACTAATACTTTATGATTCGACATTTTGGAAATCGTTAATTTGACAAACATCGACATTATTCGACATAACCCGTCGTCATCAGTCAGAATTCCGCTTTTGGTCTCGCATTTATGAAAAAAAAGGAGTGTTGACCCATGCATCGTCGGCTTAGCGAAGAGAAAGTGTTCAAAGATCCCGTACATAATTATATTCATGTACAGGACGAAGTGATCTGGTCGCTCATAAATACGCCGGAGTTTCAACGCCTTCGTCGGATCCGTCAGCTAGGCACGTCTTATTTGACGTTTCATGGCGCCGAGCACAGCCGATTCTCGCATTCGCTTGGCGTTTATGAGATTACCCGCCGAATCATTTCGCAGTTTGAACGGAGCGGGTACGCCGATTGGCCTCAAGGAGATAAATTGGTGGCATTGTGCGCGGCGTTGCTTCACGATTTGGGACACGGGCCGTTCTCCCATTCTATAGAAGAAGCATTCCAGATGCATCACGAAGATTGGACATGTAAAATTTTGCTGGGCGATACGGAAGTTAGTGCCATTTTGCGCGAGGTTGCCCCGGATTTTCCGGAGAAAGTGGCTGCCGTGATCCGCAAGGATTACGAGAATCCGATTGTGGTCAATTTAGTCTCGAGCCCCCTCGATGCGGATCGAATGGATTATTTGCTGAGGGATGCGTATTTTACCGGTGTGAACTACGGTACGATTGATATGGACCGGATTCTGCGGATGCTTCGACCTTTTCAGGGGCGGGTGGTCGTAAAGGAATCAGGCATGCACGCGGTGGAAGACTATTTGATGTCCAGGTATCAGATGTATTGGCAGATTTATTTTCACCCGGTAACGCGGAGCTCGGAGATTATTCTCCGGCAAATTTTGCGCCGAGCTAAGGAATTGTACCAGAACGGTTATTCCTTTGGTTTCCTGCCGCATCCGCTTCCGGATCTATTTGAAGGTAACATCGGGGTCGCTGACTATTTGCAGTTGGACGAAGCTTTGATGCAAACGGCGTTCATGCAGTGGACGAGGGAGTCAGATGAGTTATTACGCGATTTGTGCTCCCGGTTTTTGAATCGCAAATTGTATAAATATGTAGAATTGGACACACCAGAGCTGGAAATGCTGGAGGAGATTCGGGAGTCCTTTACGCGCGTCGGACTGCATCCCGAATATGACATGGAAATTGATTTTCCGACCGATCTGCCGTATGATGTGTTCCGTCCGGACGAGGGGTTCCGTCAGAAGCAAATCTTGCTCTTGGACCGTCAGGAACGGGTACGGGAAATTTCTGAAGTGTCGGATATCGTTCGGTCGATTAGCGGATTACATCGAGGCAAAACGCATTTGTACTATCCGGATAATAAATTGTGTGCTGTAATGGATCGGTTGCCCCAGAAGGTAGCCCGCATATTCGAGCAACGGAATTAGGAGGATGACGATTCGAGATGTTATTTGATACGCATACGCATTTGGATAATCCCCAATTTGACGAGGATCGCGAGGAAGTGATTGCACGCGCCGTGGAGCAAGAGGTCACAAGGATGATCAACATCGGATTTAACCGGGAAACCATCCCGTCGACCATGAAATTGGCGGAGTCGTATGACTTCATTTATGCGGCTGTTGGCTGGCATCCGCAGGATGCCATTACGATGCAAGAAGGGGATTTGGACTGGATCGCTGAATTATGTAAACATGACAAAGTCGTAGCGATCGGTGAAATCGGGCTGGACTATTACTGGGACACGTCCCCAAAAGAAGTGCAGCATGACGTATTCCGCAAACAAATTGGACTAGCTCGCAGTCTGGGGATGCCGATTTCCATCCATAATCGCGATGCCCATGAGGATGTGGTCCGCATTCTCCGCGAGGAGAAAGCAAACGAGGTTGGGGGTGTCATGCACTCGTTCTCTGGTAGTTGGGAAATTGCCAAAATGTGTCTGGATTTGGGATTTCATTTGTCGTTTGGCGGACCAATTACGTTTAAAAATGCAAAACAGCCCAAAGAAGTGCTGACCAAGACGCCAATGGATCGTTTATTAATCGAAACGGATTCCCCTTATTTAACACCACACCCATATCGTGGAAAGAGAAATGAGTCTGCGCATGTCCGCCTGGTTGCGGAAATGGCTGCCGAGCTCAAAGGGGTTACTTTTGAGGAAATCGCCGAAATTACGACCCGAAATGCAATGGAACGATTTGGAATCTCGAGGATTTAAGAGTAAATCGGATGAAAAAAAGAGGATTTCGGAAAGATTAATGCTTTTTAACCGTTAAAACCGAGATCATTACATTTTTTTAACCATTTTTTTAAAAAAACGTGGTTGATTCGTCCTTTACAACATGCATCGAAACAGGATAGAATTTTTTCAGTATCGATTTAGTGCGTTCTGGATGGACAAATTGAACGATACTTGGTTCCATGAACCAGTCTCGCTGAATCTCCTTCACGGAGAACGGGGGAACCGATACAGGCAGCGGTTGGCGGCAAGCCTCTCGCGTCGGTATTTGATTTCTTTCCAGGGTCTATGGGGTGAATTCGAGGTCATTGCGCCATGAGCGAATGAACTGAGAAAGGGCGGCTCTCTTTCGCCCGAACCCGACAGCTAACCTCGTAAGCGTATAAGAGAGGTCACTCGTGCAGCTATTACACCAAGACATTCAGGAAGCCACGAAGGAGTTCCTCTAACTCTTTCTTTGGGCTTCTTTTGTTTTGAATAAAAGTAATAGGGTCATCATACTGTTGGTAAACAGGAGGTGACGTACGCAAGAAGACTGGATCAGGATGCAAAATGGCTTGGTATTTCAATAAGAGTCAAAAAGTCAGGTTTTCAGCACCGAGAAGGTTGGATGAAACTAGGGACTGAGTAGCGGAGCGTACATAGGGGTACGTGAGCAACGGAAGGCCCGGGTGAATTCAAGATTCGATGTCGAATCAACTTCTTGATTTACTTCGTGATCAAAAGATGACTTTTTTGACAACCATAGTCGTTTTGTAAAAAGTAACTGTAGTCACGTCAATCGTTATCATGCATCGACCTAGACGGCGGGACTATGAAGGAGGACGGAAGAAATGGGCATTTTCCGCAAAGAGGAGACCCATGAATCACGCTCATCCAGCATGTCTTACGCAATGCGATGGAAGCATGAGAATTTACGTCAGATTGCGCTCGTCGGCGTTCTGACCATCGCGGTATTCATCATCATCCTAATCTGGCTGTTTGGCCAGGCACATAAAGAAGTGTCCCTGATTGTGGACGGCAGCGTCCAATCGGTGGAGACGAATAAATCCAGCGTAGCCCATCTGCTGGAGGAGCAATCGATTCAACTCAGCGCGAAGGATTCCGTATCGCTTCCGCTGGACAGCTCGCTTAAGAACGGTGACCGCATTGTCATCGTACGCGCAAAGCCGGTAAACGTGAGCGTGGACGGCATGAAAAAGGTTCACTTCACAACACAAAGCAAAGTAGAAGGCGTATTGTCCGAGATCGGCGTCACATTGGACCAAGATGACAAGGTCTCACCGACACTGGACAGTAAAGTTACCGCGAACCTGGACGTCAAGATTGTTCGGGTGAGTAAGCAAACGGTGCAGACGAAGGAGACCGTGCCTTTTAGCGTGGTCAAAACGTCGGACGCCAATCTGCTGAAAGGCACGACGAAGGTCGTTCAGCAAGGCAATGCCGGATTGGTCATTCACAACATTGAGAAAACTTACGAGGACGGAAAGTTCGTGACAAAGCGATGGCTCGGCAAAGAGGTCACTAAAAAGGCCCAGCCGAAGGTTGTTGCCGTCGGCACGAAGAAGCCAACCGCCGTTCTGTCGGCCAGCATTAACCGTACCGCAAATGCGGTGAACATTAGCGGGTTGACGACCAAAGGCGGCGTCTCTTTTGAATATAAAAAGATACTTAAAAACGTCACGTTGACCGCCTATTCGGCGGAAGAAGACGGGATTGGCACCCGCACGGCCTCCGGTACCCGCGTGACCGAAGGCAGAACAATCGCGGTTGATAAGGACGTCGTTCCACTCGGTTGGTGGGTATACATCGAGGGGATCGGCTTCCGTAAGGCGGAGGATACCGGCGGGGCTATTGATGGGAACAAGATGGATGTTTATTACGATACCCTGAAGGATGCGAAGAACTTCGGCCGGAAGAAGGGGCGTACCGTTTACGTCATCGGCCCGACGAAGCCGGAATTGAATTAACTCTCGACTCTCTTTGTTTTACAATGCAGAGGGAATGAGATAGTATTAGGATGATGAATAAGACAGTGGATTAGAAGAGGATGTTATCCTCTTCTTTTTGTTATTCTTGCAAGGAAGTTCAAAAAGTCGACTTTTTGAACATCATTAATAACAAAAAAGATAAGCTAGAGCACGAAGGGAAGAATAGATACCATGATCAAAGAGGTCATCGTGGTGGAGGGCCGAGATGACACCGTGGCCATCAAGCGAGCCGTGGAGGCGGATACGATTGAGACCGGCGGTTCGGCCATCGGGGAAGTGACGCTCAAGAAGATCGCTTTGGCTCAGGAGCGCCGAGGGGTCATTATTTTTACTGATCCGGACCATGCCGGGGAGCGGATTCGCAAAATCGTGGCGGCAAGGGTTCCGGGCTGCAAGCATGCGTTCCTTCCCGAGGCAGAGGCCACGAAGCGGGGCGACATCGGCGTGGAGAACGCCTCACCGGAGGCGATCCGCACGGCGCTGTCCCGAGTCCGCAGCGAAGCGCCGGGAGTAGAGGCCGCGATCGACTGGGAAGACTTGATGAGTGCGGGGTTAATCGTTCACCCGCAGGCTGCTGCGCGACGGAAAGCGCTAGGTGAGCTGCTAGGCATCGGGTATTGCAACGGGAAGCAATTGTACAAGCGGTTATCGGTGTTCCGTATCACCCGCGAGGAGTTTGCGGCCGCGCTGGCCGAGTTGGAGAGCAAAGGAGTTTAAGGAGCATGAGCATAAGGGAAGAGGTATCCACGCCGCGCCGAACGAAGGAGATCATTCAACGGCACGGTTTTTCGTTTAAAAAAAGCCTGGGACAGAATTTTCTGATCGACCAGAACATTCTCGGGAAGATCGTCGCGGCAGCCGGCCTGGACGATACCAAGGGCGCGCTGGAAATCGGACCGGGTATCGGCGCGTTAACGGAAAAACTGGCTCAGGAAGCAGGTAAGGTAACGGCGGTGGAGATCGATCAACGTCTGCTTCCGATCCTGGAAGAGGTGCTGGAGCCCTATTCGCACGTGAACGTGATCCATGGGGACGTGCTGAAGCTGGATCTTCAAGCGCTGTTCGCTGCCGAATTCGGCGGGGTGAACGGCGTCAGTGTAGTGGCTAATCTGCCGTATTACGTGACGACGCCGATTCTGATGAAGCTCCTTGAGGAGAAGCTGCCTCTAGAGCATATTGTCGTGATGATCCAGAAGGAAGTGGCTGAGCGTATGGCTGCTGCTCCTGGCGGCAAGGATTACGGCAGCCTTAGCATCGCCGTTCAGTACTATAGCGTACCGGAGCTGATCTGCACGGTGCCGCACAGCGTATTTATTCCGCAGCCGAATGTGGAGTCCGCGGTGATCCGCTTGACCGTACGGAAGACGCCGGCTGTGGCCGTTAAGGATGAGGCGTTTTTCTTCGAGGTGGTGCAGGCCTCTTTTGCCCAGAGACGGAAGACGATATCCAACAATCTCAAGAGCCGCTTCTTCCCCAAAGAGGGGCGCGAGCGACTGGAGAACCTTCTGGAGGAAGCCGGTATCCAGTCTTCCCGGCGGGCCGAGACGTTAAGCCTGGATGAGTTTGCGAAGCTGAGCGATACGCTACTGGACGCCGGGTTGAAGGAACTCCGCGTGTAACCATTCCCTCTTGTCGCCCATACGATGGGGATAGAGGTGATTGACTTGACGAATTTGGGAGACTTGGTCGTCCGCAAATCATACGGTGGAGACGTCACGTTCCGGATCGAACGGATTGTACGGAGCGAAGCTATCATCAAAGGAACGGAATTTCGGCTGCTGGCGGATGCGCCCTTGACCGATCTGGTCAGGGTAGACCCGGCTTCCCCAGGAGAAACGACGCAGCGAGCCCGAATCAAGGCCACGGAGTCGCTGAAGTGGTTGACCCAGGACCGCAAGGACTTGGTAGAACGAAACCGGACGGCGATTGGACGGGAGTTTTATGCGCAAGGGGAACCGGCCTATTTCGAGGTGCCGGGTAAGGTGCTGCATTTGGACGGCGACGAACGATATTTGCAAAAAAGCTTAAGCCTGTATGAGAAGCTGCGAGTGCCGGCTCAAGGCTATTACGTCACGGAGTCGCAAATGTCCCATGCGCTGTATCGACTGCTTCCTGCCGTCAAACCGGATATCGTTGTGCTGACCGGACATGACGGGGTTTTAAAATCGCGTCCCAACGGCGACCTTTACAATTTAACCAGCTATAAAAATTCTAAGCATTTTGTGGAGGCCATTCAAACGGCCCGGCAATATGAACGGAATTTCGATACGTTAACGATCGTGGCCGGCGCTTGCCAGTCGCATTTTGAGGCGCTGCTACAGGCGGGGGCTAATTTTGCCAGCTCGCCCGGTCGCGTGCTGATCCATGCCCTGGATCCGGTCTACATCGCAGCCAAGGCGTCGCTCACCTCCATCCGCGAGACCATCCAGATCACCGACGTGCTGAATCACACGATCAGCGGAGCGCAAGGCGTCGGTGGGATTGAGACCCGCGGCAGCTACCGTATCGGACTGCCCAAACTCAAGGATTTATCGACGCTGAAAGTTGTGCCGTCCATGTGAAAGACCAAAATAAAAATAAAGAGCATCCTTGTTATTTGTCCATGCCGGAAGGATCTGAGGCGAACGCCCCAGGACCTTCCGGTTATTTTATTAGGACTCCCATCGGGTTAAGAGAAAAAATGTCGAAAAATAATCGTTGACACATCATTTTTACTGCTGATATAATTATTTGTTTTGATTTGACAAGGTTGTGACTTTCCTGTATAATGGACAAAGAAAGAAGGTGGTCACAGGCAATGGCTAAAAATGCGCTGTCGGAAATTAAGCATAGTCTCGACGCCCACGTAGGACAGAAAATTATGCTCCGGGCAAACGGAGGTCGCCGGAAGACCGTCGAACGCACTGGAGTTTTGGAGGAGACTTATCCTTCGGTCTTCATTGTGAAGCTGGATCAAGAGCAGCAAACCTTTAAGCGTGTGTCTTACAGTTATGCCGATATACTGACCGAATCCGTTGAAGTTATGATTTGCGACGACAACGATGAGATGAGGATTTCGTATATTAAACCGTGAACATCATGAACCAAATGAATTAAGCAGCAAACGGTTATCGCCCGGTGGGTGAGGCCGTTTTTTTCTTGCCTGCATGAGGGGACTGGCTTCCTCGTGATTTGTTCGCCTTACGTGGACAGACTTTCCATCGTATGCTTGAGCCAGAGCCTGCGTATACTAATCATCGTTCCTATATCCATGACCCCAAAGGAGGAGCACTGACCATGTCGCGAAGAAGACGCAGCGTGATGTCGGAGAACTTGAAGGTCGAGTTGGCGAAGGATTTGGGATTTTATGATACCGTCCAGCAGGAAGGCTGGGGCGGCATCAAAGCCAAAGATGCGGGCAATATGGTGAAGCGGGCGATTGAGCTCGCCGAGAAGGCCGCAGCGAAACAGCAATAACCTCTGCCGCAGCGAAGCTTCCCGTCCGGGGAGCTTCGTTTTTTTCGCCGGATGAAGTAAGATAGAGGGAGAAAAATTTGTCTTTCGTACATAGACGTGGAGGCAATCATTTTTTACAATATAGGAATGTGCCAGATGACCGGATGGATGAGGATTCCACGGAATTGCTGAGGTGGGGGAGCGCCATGAAAATTTACGAAAAAGCACCGGCCAAAATTAATTTAATGCTCGATGTGTTGCATAAACGTCCGGACGGTTACCACGAGGTTGAGATGATCATGACCATGGTGGATCTAGCCGACCGTCTGGAAATGAGCGCCCTCCCGCGGGATACGATTATTATTTCGAGCCAGGCTGGATATATTCCGCTGGACGAGAAGAATTTAGCGTTCCAGGCGGCGAAGCTGATTAAGGAAAGATACAACGTACGGAGTGGGGTATACATTCATCTCGACAAGAAGATTCCGGTTGCCGCTGGCCTTGCCGGAGGCAGCAGCGATGCGGCAGCGACGTTGCGCGGATTAAACCGGCTGTGGGAGCTAGGCATTCCCGAAGAAGAGCTAAAGGAGCTGGGATCGGAACTTGGCTCGGATGTGCCGTTTTGCGTGACAGGGGGCACGGCGTTGGCGACAGGGCGGGGTGAAGTATTGTCGCCGCTTCCGAATCCACCGCAATGCTGGGTAGTGCTGGCGAAGCCCCCCATTAACGTCTCAACGGCGGAGGTATACGGGCGCCTTCATGCGGAGCAGATTGCGAATCATCCGTCGGCTTCCCGGATGCAGGAGGCGCTGGAGAATCGCTCGTTCAACGAGGTATGCCAGCAGCTGGGGAACGTGCTGGAGCAGGTGACGCTTACGCTTCACCCGGAAGTCGCGCACTTGAAAGAAGCGATGTTACGTCTCGGCGCGGATGGGGTACTGATGTCTGGCAGCGGACCGACGGTTTTCGGCCTCGTCTCAAAGGAATCGAAAGTGTCGCGCATTTACAACGGATTGCGGGGATTCTGCAAAGAAGTCTATGCCGTGAGGCTGTTGACTTGAGGTCGGCTAAGTGACCTTGATTTGCTGTACTCATTCGCTGATTTCCAAGGCTTGGACAAATCCGTACAAAAATGTTATAGTTTCATTAAAATATTCGGATTTAGCGAGGGGTACTTCGTGAAGAAATTAAAGAGAAGCGCTCGTTTGGTCGAGATGACCCACTATCTGTTGTCTAGACCCCATCATTTGATCCCATTGACCACCTTTGCGCAGCGGTACGGAGCGGCCAAGTCGTCGATCAGCGAGGATCTGGGCATCATCAAAGAAGTGTTTGAAGGCGAAGGCATGGGGGATTTGCTGACGCTTGCCGGAGCGGCCGGTGGTGTGAAGTATATTCCCCGGGTCGGCTGGGAGCAAGCCAAGGTTTTTATCCGGCAGCTTTGTGAGAAGCTGGCGCAGTCAGACCGTATTTTGCCGGGCGGGTACTTGTATATGTCCGATCTCTTGGGGCAACCGGCACTGATGAACGAGGCAGGCAAGCTGTTTGCTACGGCGTTCGGCGATTTGGAGATCGACTGCATCATGACCGTGGAAACGAAGGGGATCCCCCTTGCGTATGCGACCGGGGCAGAGTTGAATCTGCCGGTAGTCCTGGTCCGCCGCGACCATCAGGTCACCGAAGGATCGGCCGTTAGTATCAATTACGTGTCGGGCTCCCATAAGAGTCTGCACACCATGACGTTGTCCCGTCGGGCGCTTAAGGAACGTTCCCGCGTATTGATCGTCGATGACTTCATGAAGGCAGGAGGAACGATCCAGGGGATGGTAGACCTGCTGGCCGAATTTAATGCTGAGGTTGCCGGCGTTGGTGTCCTGGTGGAATCGGGCGAGGTCGCCAGCGAGCAGCGTCTATTGCATGATTACGTTTCCTTGGCGACGCTTCGAGCGGTCGATGCCAAGGAAAAGGAGATCTCGGTAGAACCAGGGAATTATTTTTCGAAATTTGGACAATAAGAACGATGTCGAGATCTTCTCAAATTGTAAGAATTCTCGACGAAACGTGTCGAAAAGCCCGTTTTATCAAAAAAAATCGTGATTTTCGGCCATTTTGTTGATCAAAAAAAAAGGATTTCCGTTTGCTATGTGGAATATTACACCAAGTCTCTGATGGAAAAAGGTGGTGAACACATATGCAAATTACGGATGTAAGACTCCGCCGAGTCAGCTCTGAAGGCAGAATGAAGGCAATCGCATCCATTACCATCGATAACGAATTTGTTGTTCATGACATTCGCGTCATCGACGGGAACAATGGGATGTTTGTAGCTATGCCTAGCAAGCGCACGCCGGACGGGGAGTTCCGGGATATCGCGCATCCGATTTCCTCTGGCACCCGCGAGAAGATTCAAGCTGCAGTCCTAGCTGAATACGAGCGTGCCGCCGACCAAGAGGAAGCGATCGAAGAAGGGGCGTAAGTCGCATTTATTTGAATTCTTGACCAATTGGGGTTCGAGGAAAAGGGAGCCATGCGTACATGGCTCCCTTTTCTTTTTGCCTTAAATGAGATATATTCAGTAATGAGTTTTAATGAGAGAGAACTACTTCTTTAAAAAAAGAGAAGGAGGCCGGGGACTTGAAAAGATTAGCGATCGTTCTTGCCGCGGGTCAAGGGAAACGGATGAAGTCCAAGCTTTATAAAGTGCTTCACCCCGTTTGCGGCAAACCGATGGTCGGGCATGTGTTGAACGCGGTTCAAGAGGTAGGTTGTGAACGCAGCATCGTGGTTGTTGGCCACGGAGCCGAAGCCGTGAAATCCTACTTAGGTTCATCGGCGGAATACGTGTTGCAGGAACAGCAGCTGGGAACCGGACATGCCGTCAAGCAAGCCGGGTCATTATTGGCGGGAGAAGAAGGAGTCACGCTGGTTATCTGTGGCGATACCCCATTGGTTACGGCAGAGACGCTAGAAGCGCTATTCGACCTTCATCATCGTAAGGGAGCGGCGGCGACCGTGCTCACGGCGAAGATGGAGCAGCCGTACGGATATGGTCGGGTGATCCGCGGTGCGAACGGAACGGTGGAACGGATTGTCGAGCAGAAGGATTGCTCGCCGGAAGAAGCCGCCGTGCAGGAAATTAATACAGGCACTTATTGTTTTGATAATGCAAAATTATTTGCCGCGCTGGAGAAAGTCACAAACAACAACGCTCAGCAGGAGTACTATCTTACTGATGTCATCGGCATTTTGGTACAGGCGAACGAAGTGGTGGAAGGATACGCGGTAACGGACGTTCGGGAATCGATCGGCGTCAATGACCGGGTGGCGTTAGCGGAGGCAGAAGCGGTCATGCGTGAGCGCATCGTGCGAGGCCATATGTTGAATGGCGTAACGGTGATCGATCCGGCGTCCACCTATATTGGAGCCGACGTAACGATCGGTGCGGATACCGTGGTTTATCCGGGAACGATTCTGTCCGGGAAGACCGTGATTGGCGAAGATTGTGTGATTGGGCCGGCGGCAGAAATTGAAGATAGTGTGATACAAGACGGCGCGAAGGTGAAACAGTCGGTGCTCAGCCGGGCAGAGGTCGGTCGGGAAACGACGGTAGGGCCTTTCGCTTATTTGCGTCCGGGGGCGAAACTCGGAGCGCACGTAAAAGTCGGCGATTTCGTGGAAATCAAAAATGCGACGCTCGATGATGGCTCCAAAGTGTCGCACCTCAGCTACATCGGTGATGCGAAAGTCGGTAAGAACGTGAATATCGGCTGCGGCGCGATTACGGTGAACTATGATGGTTATAATAAGTCCATTACGGAGATCGAGGACGATGCCTTCGTTGGCAGCAACGTGAACTTGATCGCGCCGGTCAAGGTGGGTAAAGGCGCTTATGTCGTTGCCGGATCTACGATTACGCATTCCGTTCCGGAGAACGACCTGGCCATTGCTAGACCCCGGCAGGAGAACAAAACCGGTTATGCCGAGAAGATTCGTGCTCGGGCCAAAGCCAAGAAGCAAAGACAACAGGAATCTTAATCAAGGATGTAGTGACCATTTGAATAGACGGGGTAGCTGGGAAGGCGGGTTATTCACATTACGCCCTAACGCTATCTACACAGCACGGAGGGTTTACATTTTATGACTTATTGTGATTCTAAACTAAAGATATTCACCTGTAACTCCAACCCTAAATTGGCTCATCAGATCGCCGACTACATCGGCATCCCGATGGGGGATTCGGAGACGACGAGCTTTAGCGACGGCGAAATACAGGTCAAGCTGTCCGAAAGCGTTCGGGGCTGCCACGTCTATGTGGTGCAATCGACCTGCGCGCCCGTCAACGATAACTTGATGGAACTCCTCGTGATGGTGGATGCTTTGAAAAGAGCTTCGGCCAAGAGCATCAATGTGGTTATCCCGTATTACGGTTACGCCCGTCAGGACCGGAAGGCCCGTTCGCGCGATCCGATCACGGCGAAGTTGGTTGCCAATCTGATCGAGAAAGCCGGCGCGCACCGGGTCATTACGATGGACCTTCACGCCATGCAGATCCAGGGCTTCTTCGATATTCCTGTCGATCACATGCTGGGCGTGCCGATTTTGGCCCAGTATTTCCGTTCCAAGCATATTCCGAATCCGGTTGTCGTCTCGCCTGACCATGGCGGGGTGGTTCGTGCCCGTAAACTGGCCGATTTCCTGAATGCGCCGCTGGCGATCATCGACAAGCGCCGTCCAGAGCCAAACGTCAGTGAGGTCATGAATATCATCGGGAATATCGAAGGAAAAACCGCGATCCTCGTGGATGACATCATCGATACCGCTGGCACGATCGTTCTTGGCGCTAACGCGCTGAAGGAAGGCGGGGTTCAAGAGGTGTATGCCTGCTGTACGCACCCCGTGTTGTCCGGACCGGCGATGGAACGGCTGGAAAACTCTCCGCTGAAGGAAGTTATCGTTACGGATACGATTCCGATCACGCATCCAAATCCGACGAGCAAGCTTAAGGTGTTGTCTGTCGCTCCGCTGATGGGCGAAGCGATCATCCGCGTGCACGAGGAGCTGTCGATCAGCAAGCTGTTCGAAATCGAATAAAAAGGTCACTGCCACAGCAGGGGTTGCGTCCCCCCAAACGGGGAACGTAACCCCTATCGGTGTATTGGTCTGTGTTGGTGAAAATAGTGCTGCGCGGGTGCGGTTGGCGTGGCACGTTGGGCGGAAGCAGGCAGCCGTGTGAAATATTCTTACGATCGCTGTTGCTCGCGGATTTCTTGAATTGGACTCAATTTCAGAAATTGTAGAAATCCGCTCACAAAGGCGAACGCTCCGCTTCTTCAGAATCATTTCACCCTCTTACCTTTATCCGCCCAACGGTGGAGTTCCAACAGCAAGGCCCGCTCCGCAAATTTTTGCGATATGAGTAAATCCATACCGGGGGCGATCCTGGCCGCAACCCCTAATGCGGCAGTGGTGGGGGAAGGCAGGGACGACGGGATCGATGACACTCCCCGTCGGGGAATACAAATTAAATGGAAATTCTACTGTTAATTTAGGCGGAATCGGGAGTGTTGGGCGATTTAACGGTAGGTTTTACCGTGCTCGAACAGCGGATCCACGTCGAAATTAACGGTACATTTTCCAGTTAATCCGATTGAGAGGTTAGTTAGTTTAACGAAGAATCAAGCACCAGCGGCGGTTTTGAGCTACACCAGAGCGGAGGAACGCCACAGTAACAAACATAACTTGGAGGTACATGTCCCATGAAGTGGATCGTAGGGCTCGGCAATCCGGGAGCCCAATATGAGAAAACCCGGCATAATATCGGCTTTATGGCCGTGGATGAATTGGCGCGTCGGCATGGCATCGAGATCAAGCAGAGCAAATGCAAGGCTTTGATCGGGGAGGGGATGCTGCCGGGCGGCAAAGTTGTGCTGATCAAGCCGATGACCTACATGAATCTATCCGGCGAAGCGGTGCGCGCTTATATGGATTACTATAAGGCGTCGATTGATGACATGATCGTGGTGTACGACGACTTGGATACCGATCTGGGGCGAAACCGGTTGAGATATCAAGGTAGCGCTGGCGGACATAACGGCATCAAGTCGATCATTCAACATACCGGGACGCAGACGTTTAACCGAATCCGGATGGGGATTTCCCGGCCGGAGCCAGGTTTTGCGGTGGTTGATTATGTACTGTCGGGTTTCGCCAAGAAAGATAAGCCGCTGCTCGATCAGTCCATTCAAGCGGCATGCGATGCATTGGAATACAGCATGGATCATACGTTTGAACAAACGATGGCTAAGTTTAACGGCTAAGGTTTATAGCAAGGCCGATAGGCTAAAAGCCAAACGCCCGGGGCATACTGGAGACATAAAGAATCTTCAGGAGGCATAAAGATGGCTATAAACTACGTTTGCAAGCACTGCCGAACGGTGATTGGTAGAATTGAATCGCCTCAAGTGACGGAAGCCCAGTTAGGCTTTCATTCCTTGACCCCCGATGAGCGGAGAGATATAATAGCGTATGATTCAAACGGCGAAATGACGGTCCGGGTGACCTGCGATTATTGCAGGGAAGCGCTCGACCATAACCCAGAGCTGATGTTGCTTGCGAATCCTTTGCAATAGCCCACAAGCCTCCAGCAACAATGGACAAATTCACCGGAATGCACGGTTATAGAGCCTTGGCACGTTTGCTGAGGCTCCTTTTTGGTTCGGGTAAGGAGGACTTACCCTTTTCGTCTAGACATCCATCTTCTATCCATCAGCAGTAAGAGAGGTGCCTCATTTGCTACAAGCACTTATTCAAGCTTTTTCACGCGATACCGATTTTGCATCGACGGTAGCGGGCGTGAACTCGGGCATGAAGGAGCAGCTCATCTCCGGCTTGTCGGGTTCGTCCAGACAAGTGATGTTGGCCGCGTTGCATCAAGATACGGACCGGCCGCTGCTCGTCGTGACCCACAATATGTTTGCCGCACAGAAAATATATGAAGATTTACAGGAAGCGCTATCACCGGATCAAGTGCTGTTGTATCCGGCGAATGAATTGGTTGCCGCCGAATCGGCCGTATCCAGTCCGGAAACGCTGGCACAACGGATCGAGGTGCTGCTGCAATGTTCTCGGGGATTCCGGGGCGTCGTGGTGGTGCCTTATTCCGGCATTCGCCGCTTTATCCCAACGCCGGAGGCTATGGCCGGAGCGGGACTGACGGTGAAACTTGGGGGCACGCTAGAGCTGGAGCATTTCCTCACCCAAATGGTCGAGCTGGGTTACGAGCGGGTCGAGCGGGTGGAATCCCGCGGCGAGATGAGCCTGCGCGGAGGAATCATCGACTTTTATCCGCTGACCGCTTCCACGGCTTACCGGGTGGAGTTGTTTGACGACGAAGTCGATTCGATTCGGACCTTTGATCCAGCCGATCAGCGGTCCGTGGACCAGATCAAAGAAGTGTTCATCCCGCCTTGCAAGGAGCTGATCGCTTCCAAGGAACGGCTGGAGCAGGCAGCGCAGGCCGTGTCCGAGAAGCTGGAGATTCAGCTGGACAAGATGACCGATCGTCAGGCCAAAAACCGGCTGCGCGAAGAGCTGTTCAAAGAAATGGAAATGCTGCGCGAGCATGTTTATTTTTCAGAAATCTATAAATATATTTCCTTGATTTATCCGGAGAGAAAAACGCTATACGACTACATGCCGAAGGATACGTTGCTTCTGCTCGACGAACCGGCGAGGCTCTTGGAGACAGCCAAGCAACTCGAACGCGATGAAGCGGAGTGGAATTTGCACCTGTTTCAGAACGGGAAGAGTCTCCCCGATCTGCCGCTGGCGGTGGACGTGGATCATCTGATCTACCACCGTCCGTTCCAGACGTTGTTTATGTCGTTGTTCTTGCGCCAAGTGCCGCATTCTCAACCACAGAACATCGTGAACTTCGTAACTCGGGCGATGCAGGATTTTCATGGGCAAATGAACGTCCTGAAGGCGGAGATGGAGCGTTGGAAAAAAAGCGGCGCCCACGTCATCATGCTGGCCAGCACGGAGGAACGCATGGATCGCATGCGGCGGGTGCTGCAGGATTACGGGATTGATGAGCCATCGTTGTTGCAGGGCAACCTGCAGTCCGGTTTTGAACTGCCGTCCGCACATCTTGTCGTCATTACGGAAGGCGAGATGTTCTCCCAGAAACAACGTAAAGCGCGCCGTGTCGGCAAGAGTATGGACAATGCCGAACGGATCAAGAGCTATACCGAGCTGAAGGTCGGCGATTACGTCGTCCACCAGAATCACGGGATCGGTAAATACATGGGGATCGGAACGCTGGAAGTTGGCGGGATCCACAAGGATTATATGCATATCCTATATGCCGGCGGGGATAAGCTGTCGGTACCGATCGAACAGATTGACATGATTCAGAAATACGTCGGTTCCGAGGATAAGGAGCCGAAGATTTACAAGCTGGGCGGCAACGAATGGACCCGCGTGAAAAACAAGGTCCGTTCCTCGGTACAAGACATTGCCGACGATTTGATCAAGCTGTACGCCGAACGGCAAGCCGCGCCGGGGTATGCCTTCGAGAAGGACACTCCCGAGCAGCAGGAATTCGAGGGGATGTTCCCGTACGAGGAAACCCCGGATCAGCTGCGGGCGATCGAGGAGATCAAGAAGGATATGGAGCAGAGCCGTCCGATGGACCGTCTGCTCTGCGGCGATGTAGGTTATGGCAAAACGGAAGTCGCGATCCGTGCGGCCTTCAAGTCGGCAATTGAGGGCAAGCAGGTTGCGGTGCTGGTGCCGACAACGATTTTGGCGCAGCAGCATTACGAGACATTCCGGGAGCGTTTTGCCGGATACCCGATTAACATTCAGACGTTAAGCCGTTTCCGCAGCCGCAAAGAGCAGAACGAAACGATCAAAGGCGTTCGCCAAGGGACAGTGGACGTCGTCATCGGGACCCACCGGATTCTGTCGCAGGATCTGGTCTTTAAGGATTTGGGCCTGTTGATCGTCGACGAAGAGCAGCGGTTCGGCGTGACGCATAAAGAGAAGCTGAAGAAGCTGAAAACGAACGTCGACGTGTTGACGTTAACAGCGACGCCAATTCCGCGGACCCTGCATATGTCGATGCTGGGCGTACGGGACCTGTCGGTCATTGAAACGCCGCCGGAAAATCGCTTCCCGGTGCAGACGTATGTCGTCGAACACAGCCAGTCGCTGGTGCGTGAAGCGATCGAACGGGAAATGGCGCGGGGGGGACAGATCTATTACCTGTATAATCGCGTTCAAGGCATTCAGGAAATGGCCTCGCAAATTTCCATGCTTGTACCTGATGCGCGGGTTGGGATCGGGCACGGCCAAATGTCGGAGCAGGAGCTGGAGAAGACCATTCTCGATTTCCTTGACGGCGAATACGACGTCTTGGTTAGCACCAGCATCATCGAGACCGGCGTGGACATTCCAAACGTCAACACGCTAATCGTTCACGATGCCGATAAAATGGGCTTGTCCCAGCTGTATCAGCTGCGCGGCCGTGTTGGTCGGTCCAACCGGATCGCCTACGCGTATTTCACGTATCAGCGCGACAAGTCCCTGACCGAGGTAGCCGAAAAGCGGCTGCAATCGATCAAGGAATTCACCGAGCTGGGCTCCGGCTTTAAGATCGCCATGCGTGACTTGGCCATCCGCGGCGCGGGGAATTTGCTTGGCGCGGAGCAACACGGCTTCATTGCTTCCGTCGGCTTCGATCTGTATTCGCAGATGTTGGCTGAGGAAATCCAGAAACGTAAAATCTCCATGCTTGGCGAGACCGTGCCAGCCGAAGCGACCTGGAATACGACGATCGATCTGGGTATCGACGCGTATTTGCCGTCGGATTACATTTACGACAGTATTCAGAAGATCGAAATTTACAAGAAAACCGCTTCCGCTTCCTCATTTGAGGACGTGTCCGAGCTGGAGGACGAGCTGCTGGACCGCTTCGGCGAACTGCCGGAGGCCGTGCAAAATCTCCTAGCCGTCGCCCGTGTCAAACTGTATGGTAAGCAATATGGCATCGAATCGATGACGCTGCGGGGGGAAGAAGTGACGATCAAGTTCTACGAAGGACGGGAAAAGGTCGTCGTTCCGAACAAGCTCGCGGAAGTTGGCAATCTATTCGGAAGACGTGTACAATTTAGTCAAGGATCCGTGATGCTTATCCGGATAAAAACCAAGGGAATGGACGACAAAGAGTTGATGGGCTTGCTGGAGCAGTTTCTCGGAGCCCTGAAGGATGCGTTCAAAGCGAAAGGGGAACTACAGGATGTTTCAAAGTAAAAGGCGCTCATGGAGAATGCTGCTGATTGCTCTCGTAGCGGTATTGGCTCTCTCCGTCATGGCAGGATGCGGTAAGAAAGAAGCAAGCTCGGGAGGGAAAGATACGAGTAAGGTTATCGCTACGTACGAAGGCGGCGAAATCACGGAGAACGAATTTGACCGCGAGCAGCGGATCGTGTTAGCGCTCCAGCCACAAATGGAACAATTCATGCAAATGGAGGATTTCCGTCAGTATTTGATTAAGCAGGAAATCGCCTATGAATACCTCGAAACCAAAGCCGACGACAAGACCAAGGAAGCCGGCAAGAAAAAGGCGGAAGAGCAGTTCGATCAGATGAAGAAATCGAACGGCGAAGACAGCTTCAAACAAATGCTGGACGCTCAGAAGATTACCGAAGCCGATTTCAAGAACTACATGGTACGGATCTATACCGTGATGGAAGGCGAACGGCAGAAGATCACCGAAGACGACGTGAAGAAGGAGTTTGAAGCGACGAAACAGGATTATACGACGGCATCGGTTCGTCATATCTTGATCAATTTCACCGATCCAGACGGCAAAGAGCGCACTTCCGAGGATACGCTGAAGCTGGCGAAGGAAGTCAAAGCGAAACTGGACAAGGGTGAGGACTTCGCGGCCTTGGCCAAACAGTATTCCGAAGACCCAGGCTCCAAGGACAACGGCGGTTTGTACGAAAATGTGGAGGTCAGCAATTGGGTTGAAGCCTTTAAGCAAGCGGCCTTGACTCAACCACTTAACCAAATCGGCGAACCGGTGGAGACCGAATACGGTTACCACATTATTCGCGTGGAAGCTCGGACCGAGAAGAAATACGAGGATTTGACCCAAGAACAGAAGGACATGATCCAAACGACACTCGCTTCGAATAAATTGGACGAGTTCATGTCGGGCGATCTGGAGAAGAAGATCATCAAGAAGATCGAATTGCCTAAAGTGGAAACCAGCACGGGTGAAAACGGCACGAATGCAGGAACCAATGCGGGCAATGGAACGAATGCAGGGACCGACGCTGGTAAAAATGCCGGTACCGAGGGTTCCGGCAACGCCGGAACGAGCGGCAATGGCGCTACCAACGACGCTGGCACCAACGGCGGCAATACGAGCAAATAAGCAAGACAAGGAAGCAACGCGGAGGAAATCGCGTTGCTTTTTTGTGCGGGCTTTTTTACCTATACACGGACCTTCGTTTAAAATCATGGTTCATTATGATGAATAAGGTGTTCGCCCGGGATGAATACTATGGTCATAATCACAGAACAAGCCATCCCTGTCCCCACCTTCGGCCGCTCGTTTTGGCGAAGCTTATGGCGCATACATCTGTGTAAGCTGCAGATTACGTATAAAGTCCGATTAGGTGAAGCTTAAAGTAATTCAGCCGTAGTTTAAAACTTCTAAGAAAGCGGGGCATCAAGTGAAATGAAAGCTACTGGTATTGTACGCCGTATCGATGATCTGGGCCGTGTTGTTATTCCTAAGGAAATTCGCCGCACCTTGCGGATTCGGGAGGGAGATCCCCTCGAAATTTTTGTGGACCGGGATGGAGAAGTGATTCTGAAGAAATACTCGCCGATCGGCGAATTGGGCGATTTTGCGAAGGAGTATGCGGAGTCGTTGTATGAGAGCACCGGTCATATTACCTTGATTTCGGATCGGGACACGATCATTGCCGTTGCAGGAGCTTCCAAGAAGGAATACCTGGAGAAGCAAATCAGCATGCTGCTGGAGGGCAGCATGGACGGGCGGAAGATCATCATGGAGACCGAATCGGGGTCTTATGAGATGATTAAGGATCATCCGGAAAACATCTCCTCGTTCGTGATCGCACCGATTATTGCCGGCGGGGACCCGATCGGGACGGTGGTTCTGGTCAACAAGGATGATGCGGTCAAAATGTCCGATTTGGAATCGAAAATGTCCGAGACCGCAGCTGGTTTTCTGGCGAAACAGATGGAGCAATAGAACCATAAATATCAATTATGGCGCATGGAGGAACTTACACACACCCGCTGTTTGGGGCGGACTTGATCCGTTCGAAGCTTACGAGGGATGTGTAAGTTTTTTGCGTTTCGCCCGGGGAGAAATGGCGGCAACCCCCCGTTTCGTCTTATAATGGAACCTGTTAGCTTATTGATGAAGCAAAGTAGGTTGCCATGATGGAAACGAAGGAAAATCTGCCCTCGAAGCTGCTGAGGGGAGCGGCCATATTGAGCGCGGCAGCTTTGATCACCAAGTTGCTGGGGATGCTGCAGAAGATCCCGCTGCAAAATATCGGGGGAGACGGCGTATTTGGCATTTATAATACGGTATATCCTTTTTATACACTATTGATTACGCTCACGACATCCGGCTTTCAGGCAGCGATTGCCAAGTTCGTCGCGGAACGACAAGCCCCGGGGTTGGAAAGGGAGCAAGGTGAGGTACTGCGGATTGCGGCGGTCATGATGGCGGTTTTGGGGTTCGCTTTTGCGCTGTTGCTCTATTTCGGGGCGCCGATCCTGGCGCAGTTGATCGGCAGTCGCCTGCTTGTTCCGGCCTTTCGCGGGGCGGCGCCGGCGCTGCTGCTTGTCCCGGTGGCTGCGGCGTTGAGGGGGTATTTTCAAGGCCACCAGAATATGACGCCGACGGCGGCCTCCCAGGTGATCGAGCAGGCCGTCCGAGTAACGGTCATGATCGTGCTGCTGTTGGGGTTAAGCCGATGGGGAGCCGGAGAGCCGGAACTGGCCGGCGGGGCGCTCATCGGCTCCTCGGCCGGTGCGGCCGCCGGGTTGGCGGTCATGCTGCTGTATTGGCGGAGGGCTTCTACTCGCCCAGTAATGGGCTTGCGCAAAGACGCTCTATCGCCGAAACGGGACGGGGCGCTGTTAGCCGATGGGAGTCGGATGTCGTCGCGATTAGGACATCGAAGAAAGCTTGTGTCCACGCTGTTAAAATATGCGCTTCCGATCAGCCTCGCTTCGCTGGCGGTTCCGCTGATTAGCCTGGTGGATACATTCACGTTGCCGCGGCTGCTCTCCGCCCACGGGGAGGAATTGCGAATCATGGCCCAGGTAGGCATCTACAACCGGGGTATCCCGTTGGTTCAGCTGGTCACGATGTTGGCGACATCGCTGTCGGTGTTGTTTATCCCGGCGATGGCTGAGCTGCAGATGAACGGGGACGCAGGGGCGATTCGGCGTCAGGTACAGGTGGCCTTGCGCTGGTTCTGGTTGATCGGCCTGGCGGCCTCACTGGGCTTGGCTCTGCTGGCTACGCCGATCAACGTGATGCTGTACGAGGATGCGGCGGGGTCGGCCACCTTGGCTTGGGTGGCCTGGACGGCTGCGCCCGGCGCGCTGGTCGCCGTTACGAGCGCCCTGTTGCAGGGCCTCGGCCACGTGCGCGCCCCGGCGCTGCACCTGCTCGCTGCGGCATTGCTCAAGACCGCGTTAAACGCGGTGCTCGTGCCGCAGCTTGGCATCACCGGCGCGGCGATCGCCGGCGTCGCCGCTTACGGCGCGGCAGCGGCGCTGAACACCGCGCTGCTGCTGCGCCGGGTCCAGCTGCGTCCGCGCCTGCGGGACGCGGTGCTGCGCCCGGCGGCGGCCGCCCTGGCGATGGCCGCCGCGGTGCTGGCGCTGCGCCTCGCCGCCGCCGAGCTGCCTGCAGGCCGCGGGGTAGCCGCGGCCGTGAGCCTGCTCGGCGTGCTGCTGGGCGCAGCCGTGTTCGCCGCAGCCGTGCTGCGCACGCGGCTGCTTAGCGCGGCAGAGCTGGACGCCCTGCCGCGGGTGGGCCCGAAGCTGCTGGCGCTGCTTCGGAAGCTGCGGCTGCTGCCGTAGCATGGCTTGGCAGCCGCCACGCTCGGCCCGGCCCGATGATTGGCTTCTCAATTTCTATTTCGACCCAGGCAGTGATATAGTAAGAGGTAGCTTTCAAAGGTCTTTCGGGTCCGCTAGCCTACAAGTGAGCGGATCGATCGGCAAGTAGAACGGACAGGGAGTGAGCAACACCATGAGCGCAACCATTACGGTGGTCGGCCTCGGCTCGGGGGATCCCGACCGGCTGACCTTGGGCAGCCTGAAGCGGCTGCAGGAGGCGGGAGAACGTTACGTCCGAACGAAGGATCATCCGGTCGTGGATTGGCTGGAGCAAACGGGCGTCGGCTTTGCTTCGTTCGATGAGGTATATGAAGCGAAGGACGATTTTCCCTCCGTATACGAGGAGATTGTAACCCGGCTTTTAGCACGGGCCGAAGCAGGCGGAGATGGGGAGAAGATTATATACGCCGTCCCCGGACATCCGCTGGTCGCCGAAGCGACGGTCAAGCTGCTGCGGGAGCGCTGCCCAGAGAGGGGCATCCCACTCGACATTATTGGCGGAGAGAGCTTCTTGGACGAGGCGTTCGTTCGCCTTGGTTTTGATCCGATCGAGGGCTTTCTGCTGTTGGATGCCTCGGAGGTGGGCGGGGCGGCGATTGATCCTAGACGGCATACGTTGATCGGGCAAGTTTATGACCAGTTGACCGCTTCGGAAGTGAAGCTGGGGCTGATGGAGCTGCTGCCCGACGATTATCCGGTGGTCGTGGGACATGCCCTTGGCGTCACAGATCAGGAGCGAATTGAGCGGGTGCCGCTATTTGAGTTAGACCGAATCGACGGCTACGGTAATCTGTCGCTCGTTTACGTGCCTGCCAGCGAGGATGAATCCTTGCGCATCCGCAGCTTTCAGCGGCTTCATGAAATCGTGTCGATTCTGCGCAGTCCGGGGGGATGTCCGTGGGACCGCGAGCAGACGCATGAATCGATCCGCAAGAACCTCATCGAAGAAACCTACGAAGTGCTGGAGACGATCGACGACGACGATCCCGACCATATGCGTGAGGAGCTCGGCGATCTGCTGCTGCAAATCATGCTCCACTCCCAGATGGAGGAGGAGACCGGCGCTTTTACGGTGTATGACGTTATCCAGGAGCTGAATGAGAAGCTGATATACCGTCATCCGCACGTGTTCGGAAATTTGAGCGCGGAGGACGCCGAGGCGGCGCTGAACAACTGGGAAGCGATGAAAGCCGAGGAGAAGAAGCGCAAAGGCATCGAACCCGAACGCCAATCGGCGATCAGCGGGGTACCGCGGGATTTGCCTGCTTTGATGAAGGCATACAAGCTACAGAAAAAGGCGGCCAAGGCCGGTTTCGACTGGGAGGACATCGACGGCGTCTGGTCCAAGCTGGAGGAGGAAATCCGCGAGCTGAAAGAGGCCATTGCGCAAAAGCAAGATCCTGAGTCGCAAGAGCTGGAGCTGGGTGACGTGTTGTTTTCGGTCGTGAATGCCGCCCGTTACATCGGGGCCGACCCGGAGCAAGCCCTAACTCGAACAATTCGCAAATTCACATCGCGCTTCCATTACGTTGAGGAACGGCTTCGCGAACTGGGGAAAACCCCCGGCGACAGCACGTTAGCAGAAATGGACGTTTTATGGGATGAGGCTAAGTCGAAAGAACGGGAATGATGGGAGAAAAGGCCTAAATTTCGGTTTTTTTGCGAAAAAAACAAAAAAAAAGTTCCAAGCAGTGCAGGATTTTTAAAATCAAGCAAGAATACTCATACAAAGATAACCATCTGGCCCTGGACAGGCCTAGTGCCTGTAGTGCCAAGGTATCACCTATTTCTTTTATTATTGGGAGGCATTATTAATGAACAAGACAGATCTGATCAACAACATTTCCAGCAAAAGCGGTTTGACAAAAAAAGACGTTGAATCCGTATTGAACGGTTTCCTCGGCGAAATTACCGATGCCCTTGCTGGCGGCGACAAAGTACAATTGATCGGCTTCGGTACGTTCGAAACTCGTAAACGCTCCGGTCGTACGGGCCGCAACCCGCAAACCGGCAAAACGATCGAAATCCCGGCTTCCAATGTTCCAGCATTCAAAGCGGGTAACAAACTTAAAGAAGCTGTAAAATAATGCGTCTTGATAAATTCCTGAAGGTATCGCGGTTAATTAAGCGGCGCACGGTGGCCAAGGACGTCTCCGAACAAGGCAGAGTCCTCATTAATGGGCGCGAATCCAAGCCGAGCAGTACCGTTAAAGTTGGCGACGAAATCACGGTTCGATTCGGCCAGAAGCTGGTGACCGTGCGCGTTGAACGACTTGTCGAAACGACTCGTAAGGATGAAGCTGCGACCATGTATACCTTAATCAAGGAAGAGCCGATCGCGAAGGATACCGGTCTGGACTGGTCCTGAAATAGCGAAGCTCAGAGCATGTTCCGTTAACTCGGGACATGCTTTTTTTATCTCCGACTAGGTTGTAAAAAATATCCTAGCTAAACTGTGAAATCGTGGTAATATATTAAATACACATTTACTAACGTTTTCGATTAAGCACACTTGCTTCTTAGAAAACACCTCTGATCAACCTCATGTCGAAATTCAACGACGCTGCAACCGTAGCACGCATCTACGAACCGAAATCACACCCATCGATCAAACAACAGTCGAACTAACGATCCTATTCATTGTACGGAACAAAGTATGAAGCAACAAACGAACCCAACGACATGCCCATTTCTTCGCTCAGACTGCAGCTTTATCCTGAAACCGGGGTGATCTTATTCGCGAACATTAATTAAAACGCTTACAAAGTGAAAATATTCACAATTACTTCATTCATCATTTTTCATGACAGCCATAGGGTATACAAAGGTCCATAATCCAGTTTATCCAAAAGGGATGATCGACTGATGAAACAGCTTGTGCACAAGCTCTATGCCCGGAGAGAGCTCTCCAAGGATGAGCTCGTCTATTTGCTGGGGCATATGGATGTCGAAACCCGCGGGGAGCTCTTCCGATTTGCTCGTCTGAGACGGGAAGAGGCTTACGGGAACAAGGTGTACATGCGCGGCTTGATCGAATTTTCGAGCTACTGCCGGCAGAACTGCTTGTATTGCGGGTTGCGGGCCGGCAATCGCGACGCTGAGCGTTACCGGCTCAGTCCCGAGGAAATACTCGAATGCTGCCGGGAAGGGTATGGGCTGGGTTTCCGCACATTTGTGCTCCAAAGCGGCGAGGACCCCTGGTATACGGCCGATCTGCTGGCTGCCTTAATCCGGGAGATCAAATCGGAGTTTCCGGATGCGGCTATCACCTTGTCGATTGGCGAACGGGAGGAGGAAACCTACCGTTTGCTGTATGAAGCGGGGGCGGATCGCTTTTTGATGCGTCATGAAACCGCTTCCCGAAGGCTATATCAATTTCTGCATCCATCCATGTCTTTTGATCACCGGCGCAAGTGCCTAGAGACGCTACAGTCGATCGGTTATCAGGTGGGTGCAGGGTTCATGGTCGGGCTGCCCGGCCAAACCGCGGAGGATTTAGCGGAGGACATGAATTATCTGAAGACGTTAAATCCGGATATGATCGGCATCGGGCCGTTTATTCCTCATGATCGGACCCCGCTTGGTGAGGCGAAAGCTGGATCTTTGGAGGATACGCTGATCATGGTGGCCCTAACTCGCCTATTCATTCCCGATGCTTTAATTCCCGCAACGACCGCACTCGGCACGTTAAACCCCGAAGGCAGAGAATTGGCGCTGAAGGTTGGGGCTAATGTGGTCATGCCTAACCTGTCCCCTGTCTTCGTTCGCCAGAAATATGCCCTGTACAACAACAAAATCTGTACGGGAGACGAATCTGCGCAATGCAGGCACTGCCTTGAGCTCCGGATTGGAGCCGCGGGATTCTCCGTAGATATGGGAAGGGGGGACAGCCTGAAGGCGGCAGGTACGCGCCGCCATGCATAATATGCGCATTTGTGGGCGGATTGACCGAACAAGAGATTTCTTTCGCTATTATTCGTGAAATATTTCACAACTAAACGTAGAGGAGACATGGCGAATGAGCATATTGACCAAAACGAACGAGCTTGGATTTTTTGAAATTCGGCTGGAATCCATCGGTGGGCTCGGAGCTAACCTGGCTGGGAAGATGCTGGCGGAATCCGGGGTACTGGGACTCGGCTTAAACGGGGCAAACTTCTCGTCTTATGGTTCGGAGAAGAAAGGTTCTCCCGTGAAGAGCTTCGTCCGTTTATGTGAACCGGATGTAGAGATTCACGATCACAGCCCGATTGAGGAGCCGGACGTAATCGGTGTCTTCCACGAAGCGTTGCATAAGACAGTGAATGTCTTAAGCGGCCTGAAACCGGACGGGATTGTGTTGGTAAACTCGACCCGTGATTTCGAGGAGATTCGGCGCGACCTGAAGTTCCCATATGGGACGTTGGCTGTTGTCGACGCAACGGGCATCGCTATCGACGAGCATACGAAGGTGAACACCTCGATGCTGGGGGCGTTGTTCCGGATTTGCGATTTTCTCGACCCGGATTCCATGCGCGAAGTGATCCGACATACGTTCCAGAAAAAATATCCGCACCTGGTGGAGCCCAATCTGCGTACGTTCGACCGGGGCTATCAAGAGGTGCGTTTCCAGACAATCGCGCCGCCCGAAGGCGCGACGGGAATGCGCTTCGAGCGGCCGCAGCCGTTGCTCGGCTACGAGACGCAAGCGCCTGGCGGCGTGATTCGCGCGCAGGGTAACAGCCTATTGAAGGATTTGAGCGGTTCTCGACAGGGCTTCCTGCCGGAACTGAACCTGGAGAGCTGCATTCATTGCGCCAACTGTGACACGGTTTGCCCGGATCTGTGCTTCGTATGGGAATCCGGGGAGGACAAGAAGGGGCGGCCGCAGATGTTTTTGCGCGGGATTGATTATCAGTACTGCAAAGGCTGTTTGAAATGCGTGGAGATCTGTCCGACGGGTTCGCTTAGCGTGCGCCGTGAGGAAGCCGGGTATGCCGAAGACCACCGCGTGCCGCATGTATTCCAATAGAGGTAGTTGAAACCTTTATTTAAAGAACTCGCAGAAGAGCCTAAAGGAGGACTTTATCGATGTCTATAACCGAAGAGAAAGTCACAAAAATAACGCTGGCAGAACAAACGACAGCCTTCGAATCGGGCAATGAGGCGGCGGCGATGGCGGCGGCTCAGATCAATTACCATGTGATGGGGTATTTTCCGATTACGCCGTCCACGGAGATCGCGCAGATTCTGGATCAGAAGAAGGCGCAAGGCTTGCATGACATCAAACTGATTGCGGCGGACGGGGAGCATGGGTCGGCGGGGATCTGTTACGGGGCGGCGCTCAGCGGAGCCCGGGTTGTCAATGCTACCAGTGCCAACGGGTTCATGTACATGATCGAACAGCTGCCGGTGCAGTCCGGGACACGGTTCCCGATGGTGTTGAACTTGGTCACGCGCGCGATCAGCGGTCCGCTCGATATTCGCGGCGACCACTCCGATTTGTATTACGCGCTGAATACCGGTTGGCTGATTCTGACGGCGAGTACGCCGCAAGCCGCGTACGACATGAACATTATGGCGCTGAAATGGTCAGAGCATCCGGAGGTACGGCTGCCCGTGATCGTTGCCTATGACGGGTTCTTTACGTCCCATCAGAAACGGAGACTGAGTTATTTCAAAGACGCCAAGGCGGTCCGGGCCTTTGTGGGCGAAACGCCGCCGACCGGCTTCGATACCGTGGCTGACCCGTCGCAGCCGATAACGGTCGGCGCGCATATGAACGGCGACGATCTGCTGAATAATCATTACCAGTTGCACCTGGCACATGAGCGAGCCGGCGAAGTGTATCAACAAATCGCCGCTGAATATAAGGCCCTTTCGGGGCGCGAATACAACGTGCTCGATTTGTATCGGATGGAGGATGCGGAGGTCGCCTTGTTCCTGTTGAATTCCGCGGCGGAAACGGCCAAAACGATCGTTGATAAGCTGCGGGCGCAGGGAGTTAAGGCGGGGATCATCCGGCCGAACGTCATCCGACCCTTCCCGGCGGAGGAAATCCGGAATGCATTGCGTGGTGTAAAAGCGCTGTTGGTAGGAGAACGCGCCGATTCCTACGGTGGCAAAGGCGGCAATATGACGCATGAGATCCGCTCCGCGCTGAAGCTGGATCCGGCGAACCCAACGATCGTCTTATCCCGCGTGTTTGGGCTGGGGGGCAAAGACTTCTATCCAGACGAAGCCGAAGCGTTCTTTGATTTGGCTATCGAGGCGATGAACCAAGGCAAGGCTGCAGTGCCTTTCGATTACTTCGGACAGGTGCCCGGCGATCCGATCCACGAGCTTAGACCGCTGTTGACCCCGCAGCACGGGGATGCCTTTAACAGCGGGTTGATTCAGGTGACGCCGGATGAGGCGACCGGCAAGCTGAAGGTGAAGCTGCCGCCGCTTCGCAGCCTGACGGCGAAGCCGAAGCGTCTGGCTCCAGGTCACGGTGCTTGTCCGGGCTGCAGCGCGATTTCTTCGCTGGAGCTATTTTACAAAGGCATTGAAGGGGATGTCGTCACGTTATTCCAAACCGGATGCTCGTACGTCGTTACGGCCGGGTACCCTTATACCTCGCATAAGCAAACGTTCATCCACAACCTATTCCAGAACGGAGCCGCGACCGTAGCTGGAGTCGTCGAGGCGTTCTGGGAGCGGAAGCGGCGCGGCGAGATCGACGTCTCGGACAACGTCACCTTCATCATGGTGACCGGCGACGGCGGGATGGATATCGGGATGGGGCCGGCGATCGGTTCGGCGCTGCGGAACCATAAGATGATCATTTTGGAATACGACAATGAAGGGTATATGAATACCGGATCCCAGCTTTCCTACTCCACGCCGCTGGGCCATCAGACCAGCACGTCCGGCGTAGGCAAGACGCAGAAAGGGAAAGCGTTCCACCACAAGGATACGCCGCAGATCATGGCAGCGACGAACATTCCTTACGTGTTCACCGGGGCGGAAGCCTTCCCGCAGGACTTGATCACGAAGGCAGCCAAGGCACAGTGGTATGCGCAACATGAAGGCTTAGTGTACGGGAAGGTGCTTAGCACTTGTCCGTTGAACTGGCGGTCTGAGGATCAACTCGGCACGAAAATCCTCAAGACGGCGGTAGATTCCTGCTTTTTCCCGCTCTATGAAATTGAGCATGGCGTCACGAATATCACCTACAATCCGGAAGCGAAGAACAATCGGATTTCGCCGCAGGAATGGCTGAAGCTGATGGGCAAGACGAAGCACATGCTGAAGGAAGAGGAACTGCTGGAAGCGTTCGAGGAGGAAGTCAATCGGCGCTGGGATCGGCTGAAACTGAAGCACGAAAGTCCGCTGCTCTAGGAAGAACTGCCGGATGATGAAGGGAGAGGATGCAAATATGGAAGAGACTTGCCATTGCGAGGGAGAGCAGGAGCGGCTGCGCCGGGTCGGGGAAATCGTCGATCAGTTCCGCTTGCTGCCAGGCGCGTTGATCCCAGTGCTGCACGAAATTCAAGATTTGTACGGCTACCTGCCGGAAGAGGCGCTGCAAATCGTTTCCCGGGAGCTGGGAATGCCGATGGCTGAAATCTACGGGGTAGCGACGTTTTATTCGTTTTTCTCGCTGGAGCCGAAGGGGGAGCATGTGATCCGGGTCTGCATGGGGACGGCTTGTTACATTAAGGGTGCCCAAGGTGTGCTGGATCGCCTCAGCCAGGAGCTGAACGTTCCTGTGCAGGGGACGACGGCGGACGGGAAATTTACGCTAGATGCCACCCGCTGCCTGGGGGCTTGCGGTTTGGCGCCGGTGATGACGATCGGCGAGAAAGTGCATGGCCGGCTGACGCCAAACGAAATACCGAAGATTCTGAAGCCGATGCGCACGCCTGCGGAGACGCATTAGAAGGGAGGGTGGAACGATGAAAACGTTGTTGGATCTCGAGAGTATCCGTACGGCGCAGTTAAGTCGGCTGGTCCGCCGAAAACTGGGTAAGAGCGGGGCCGGGGATGGGAGCGTTGCGGAGCGGTCCGTCATGATCTGCGGCGGCACGGGATGCACCTCTTCGGACTCCATGCTGATCGCGGACGCGTTTGAGCAAGCCGTGACCAGCCAAGGAATTCAGGACAAGATCGATATCGTAAGAACCGGCTGCTTTGGGTTATGCGAGCTGGGGCCGGTCGTGATCATTTACCCGGAGGAGGTGTTCTACAGCCGGGTGAAGGTGAAGGACGTGGCGGAGATCGTCGATGAGCACCTGCTTCAGGGCAAAATTGTCGAACACCTCGTCTATCAGCAGTCGCTGGAGGATGGGCGAATCAAGCCGCTGCATGAAGTCGACTTCTTCCGCAAGCAGCAGCGGATCGCTTTGCGCAACTGCGGCACGATCGATGCGGAGGAAATCGACGAATATATCGCCATGAATGGGTACAAGGCGCTTCATAAAGTTCTGACGACCATGGATCCGGGGGAGGTCGTGGCCGAGGTGAAGGAAGCAGGCCTCCGCGGGCGCGGCGGCGGCGGGTTCCCGACCGGGGTCAAGTGGGAGACGGCGGCGAAGCAGCGGACGGGGCAAAAATATATGATTTGCAACGCCGACGAAGGCGATCCAGGCGCGTTCATGGACCGCTCGATCTTGGAGGGCGACCCGCACTCCGTGCTGGAAGGCATGGCGATCGCCGGCTATGCGATCGGGGCAAACCACGGCTTCATCTACTTGCGGGCGGAATATCCGATCGCGGTGAAACGGGTGCAGGCGGCGATTAAACAGGCCCGCGATTACGGGCTGCTGGGCGAGGACTTGTTCGGCAGCGGTTTCTCCTTTGACATCAGCGTCCGCCTGGGAGCGGGGGCGTTCGTCTGCGGCGAAGAGACAGCGCTGATGAACTCCGTCGAAGGCAAGCGCGGCATGCCGAATCCGAAACCGCCGTTCCCGGCCGTCAGCGGGTTATGGGGCCAGCCGACGGTGATCAATAACGTGGAGACGCTCGCCAATGTGCCGATCATTTTGCTGGAAGGCGCTTCGTGGTATGGGAGCATCGGGACGGAAAAAAGCAAAGGCACCAAGGTTTTCGCCTTGGGCGGCAAGGTGGTCAACACCGGGCTGGTGGAGGTGCCGATGGGCATTACGCTGCGCGAGGTCATTTACGAAATCGGCGGCGGGATTCCCGGGGGCAAGGCGTTCAAAGCGGTGCAGACCGGCGGCCCTTCGGGCGGCTGCCTGACGAGCGAGCACCTCGACCGTCCGATCGATTACGATACGCTGCTGAGCTTGGGTTCGATGATGGGCTCGGGCGGTATGCTGGTGATGGACGAAGAGACGTGCATGGTCGACGTGGCCCGCTATTACCTCGACTTTACGCGCGATGAATCATGCGGCAAATGCGCGCCGTGCCGAATTGGTACCAAGCGCCTGCTGGAGATTTTGGAGAAAATCACGGAAGGTAAGGGCACGATGGAGGACCTGGATGTGCTGGAGGAGTTGTCCGAGCAGATCAAGGCGGCTTCGCTCTGCGGACTCGGCCAAACGGCGCCGAATCCGGTGTTGTCCACGCTGAAATATTTTCGCGACGAGTATATCGCCCATGTGGTCGACAAGAAATGCCCGTCCGGCGTTTGCCGCTCGCTGATTACGTATACGATCGATGCGGAGAAATGCAAAGGCTGCAGCCTCTGCGCACGGAAATGCCCGACGGGAGCGATTGCCGGCAAGGTGAAGGAACCGCATACGATCGATCCGCTCGTCTGCATCAAGTGCGGAATCTGCTTTGACAGCTGCAAATTCGCTGCGATTTACAAGAGCTAAAGGGGGGAGAACTCTATGTTGGATACCGTGAAACTATGGATAGATGAGATGGAAACGGAAGTACCGAAGGGAACGACGGTGCTTCAGGCGGCTCGTGGATTAGGCATTCACATTCCTACCCTTTGCCATCTGCAGGGCATGAACCACCCGTCCAGCTGCCGCGTATGCCTGGTGGAGTCAGGCCCCCGCCTGATCGCTTCGTGTACGCTGGTGGCCGAGGACGGGATGCGGATTCGGACGAATTCGCCGCGGGTGCGCAAAGCCCGCAAAACAACGGTCGAGCTGATCCTGTCGGACCATAATCGGGAATGCACCTCCTGCTTGCGCAGCGGAACCTGCGAACTTCAGGAGGTGGCGAATCAGATTGGCGTGCGCGACGTGCGTTATTCAGGGAGTAAAGCGCGGTCGACGGTCGACCTCTCGTCACCGTCTATCGTGCGCGACACCTCGAAATGTCTGTTGTGCGGCCGCTGCGTCGCCGTCTGCAGCGAGGTACAGACCGTGGGGGCCATTGGGTTTATGAACCGGGGATTCGACACGGTGATTGGGCCGGCCTTGGGGCGCCCGATCGGCGAATCGGTCTGTGTCAATTGCGGGCAATGCATCATGGCTTGCCCGGTTGGCGCGCTGCAGGAACGGGAAAATGTGAGCGACGTCTGGCAAGCGATCGCCGATCCGCATAAATTCGTCGTTGTCCAAACCGCACCGGCGGTGCGCGTCGCCTTGGGCGAGGAATTCGGGATGCCGATCGGCACGCGCGTGACGGGGAAGATGGTTGCCGCGCTGCGACGGCTTGGCTTCAATAAGGTGTTTGATACTGATTTTGCCGCCGACTTAACGATCATGGAGGAAGGTACCGAGCTGATTCATCGCTTGGCGACGGGGGAGAACCTGCCGCTGATGACGTCTTGCTGTCCGGGTTGGGTGAAGTTTGTGGAGCATAACTTCCCGGATATGCTGGAGAATTTATCGAGCTGCAAGTCGCCGCACGAGATGGAGGGGGCGATGATTAAGAGCTACTTCGCCCAAACGATGGGGATCAATCCGGGGAACATCGTCGTCGTGTCGATCATGCCGTGTACGGCGAAGAAGTTCGAGGGGCAGCGAGAGGAGCTGGCCAGCGAATCGTTGCAAGACGTCGATTACGTGCTGACGACGCGGGAGATCGCCCGGATGATCAAGGAAGCGGGGATTGACTTCGCCGGTTTGCGCGGCGAGACGTTCGACAATCCGTTTGGGGAAGCGTCGGGGGCCGGAGTGATCTTCGGCGCGACCGGCGGTGTGGCCGAGGCCGCGCTGCGAACGGTGTTCGAGCTGGTGGCCGGGGAAGAGCTGGATACGGTGGAATATACCTCCGTGCGGGGGATGGACGGCATCAAAGAAACGGTAGTTGAGCTGCCAGACGGACGCATGATCCGAACCGCCGTCGTGCACGGGCTCGGCAACGCCCGGAAGCTGATGGCGATGATCCAGTCCGGCCAGCGCCAATACGAGTTTATCGAGGTCATGGCTTGCCCGGGCGGCTGCATTTGCGGCGGCGGGCAGCCGATTGTAAGTGCCAGTCTGCGGGATACGCTGTATGTGAAGGCGGAACGAGCCAAGGCGATTTACGACGAGGACGAGGCTTCTACGATTCGCAAATCGCATAAGAACCCTTATATCCAGCAGATCTATCGCGAGTTTTTGGAGGAGCCGAACAGCCACAAGAGCCATCAATACTTGCATACGCACTATTTGGTGCGCTCCCGCTATTAATTGTTAGTCGTTGGTTGTTAACGTAGGGTGTTAGCGTTGGGTGTTGTGTGCGGGGTTGTCCAAACAGTCCCGAAGGGGTTTATGAGTGGATTAGGGCGCATCTTACAGGGAGGGATTAGGATGAGCAGGTCAGATCAATGGGAGCCGGCGGATTTCATCCGGGATGAAACGATCGTATCGGCGCTCGCTTACGGGTCGCAGCTGGCCCGCGACCGTAAGAAGGTGCTGGCTATTCTGGAACGTGCCCGGACCGCCAAAGGCATCACCGCGGCGGAAGCCGCCGTCCTGTTGAACGTGGAGGACGATGTGTTGCTGGAGGAGATTTACCATGCGGCACGCGAGGTGAAGGAACGGATTTACGGGAATCGGATCGTGTTGTTTGCCCCTTTATACGTTAGCAACTTCTGCGTGAACAACTGCGAGTACTGCGGTTATAAACAATCCAACGAGAGCATGGTGCGACGGCGCTTGAACCGGGAGGAGCTGATCCAGGAGGTCGAGGTGCTGCAGCAAATGGGGCACAAGCGGCTGGCGCTGGAGGCCGGGGAGGATCCGGAGCATTGCCCGATCGACTACATTCTCGAATGCATCGAAACCATCTATTCGGTGAAGGTCGATAACGGGAGCATCCGCCGCATTAACGTCAACATCGCCGCTACGACGGTGGAGAACTATCGCAAGTTGGCGAACGTGGGGATCGGCACGTACATCCTGTTCCAGGAGACGTACCACCGTCCCACTTATAGCCGCATGCACCAAAAAGGGCCAAAACGCGATTACGACTGGCATACGACGGCGATGGACCGGGCGATGCGGGCCGGCATTGACGACGTCGGCGTTGGGGTATTGTACGGATTATATGATCACAAATACGAAACGATTGCGATGCTGATGCATGCCGAGCACCTGGAGGCAACGTTTGGCTGCGGGCCGCACACGGTCTCCGTCCCACGCCTGCGGGCGGCGGACGGCGTCGACCTGAACAGCTTCCCGTATCTAGTGAGCGATCACGAGTTCAAGAAAATCGTGGCCGTGCTGCGGTTGGCGGTGCCTTATGCGGGCATGATCCTGTCCACCCGCGAAGACTCGGAATTCCGCGACGAGGTGATCAAGCTGGGCATCTCCCAGATCAGCGCGGGCTCGTGCACCGGCGTCGGCGGGTACATGGATGCGTACGGAGATAGCGGAGCTCAGAGTCATGCCGATACCGCGCAGTTCGAGGTTGGCGATCACCGCTCACCGCTGGAGATGATCAAGTCGCTGTGCCGGGACGGCTATATTCCGAGCTATTGTACCGCTTGTTACCGCGAGGGCCGAACGGGCGACCGCTTTATGCGCCTGGCCAAATCGGGCCAGATCCACAACGTCTGCCACCCGAACGCCTTGCTCACCCTGCAGGAGTATTTGCTGGACTACGGAGATGACGAAGCCCGGGAAATGGGGGCGACGCTGATCAAAAACAACCTCCGCCGCATCCCCAAAGCCTCCGCGCGCGAAGTGACGATCGACCGCCTTCAGCGGATCCAGAACGGCGAGCGGGACTTGCGGTTCTAAGTCGATCGGCAGAATGGAATAACAAAAGCCTTCAACACCGCCTATTGAGGCGGATGTTGAAGGCTTTTTTGGCGTCGATAGGATGACCCGTCGTCTGACATCCTACCCCTATCTCGCCCGCATCCCAACCCATCTCGCCCGTTGGCCATCCCGCCAACATCCCAACTGCCATCCCGCCTGCTGGCCAACCCTAATCCATTAGCCAACCCCATTTCCACTTGCCCATTGCACGGGGAGTTCACCGTATTCGCACAACCCCAGGCTAACGCTTGCCAGAACGCTTATTGGCGCTAAATAAGGGAGATTTCATTTCTAACGCTTGCCAACGAGCTTATTTGTGCCAAATGACCCTGTTTCCGAGGAGAATTAGGCAAATAAGCTCTCTCATAAGCGTTACATTCTGAAAGTCCACGATTTGGACCGAATAGCGTTACTGACAAGCGTTAGAGTTTCGAATCGCCGTTGTTGTTCATACAGTCGCACATGTTACTCCTAGTTACCCAGTTAGTTCAGCATACCAGCTACACCAATTACTCTAATTACTCTAATTACTCCGGTTACTTCAACCATTCTAACAACACCAATTACTCCGGTTACTTCAACATCTCAATTACACTATTACTCTTGCCGCTCCAGCTAATCCGGCCACTTCATGTTACTCTTGTTATACCACTCCAGTTACTCTTGTGAATTTCTGCTACCCAAGTTCTCTTGTTGCTTCTTGTTTCTCTGTTACCTCAGCCACCCCGTTACTTTTGCTTCTCCTATCATTCTTGTCGCTCTATCGAATTCAACTCACAGCCACAACCGCAGGCTAACGCTTACCCGAACGCTTATTAGGGCTAAAAGAAGGGGATTTCATTTCTAACGCTTGCCAGCGAGCTTATTTGGGTAGAATCGCCTCTTTTAAGAGGAGAAACAGGCAAATAAGCTCTCTCATAAGCGCTAGATTCTGAAATCCCCTATTTTGGGACAAATAGCGTTGCTGACAAGCGTTAGAGTTTCGGCTCGCTGCTTTCCCCGAGTTCTCTCACTGATCCTCCTGGGCCGCTTCCTCCCACGCCATCATGGCGGAGGGGAAGAGCTCGATGGCACGGGGGAACACGCCGTGAAGGTAGGCGATCAGCACGCCGTAGTTGACGATCGGGACGCCGGCCGCTTGGGCTTCGCCTAGGCGATGCAGCATCGCGCGGCGGTTGAGCATGCAGGCGCCGCAATGCACGATCATTGCGTAGCGGGCCAGGTCCGGCGGGTAGGAGTAGCCGGAGACATGCTCGATGTGCAGCTGCTTGCCTGTGGCCTGGCGTAACCAGCGTGGGATTTTGACAGTGCCGATGTCGTCGGATTGTTGATGGTGCGTACAGGCCTCTGCGATCAGGACACGATCCCCGTCCTTTAGCCGATCAATGGCCCGTGCGCCCCGGACCAGCTCATTTAAGTCGCCTTTATGCCGGGCGAACAGGATGGAGAACGAGGTCAGGGGCACGTCCCTCGGCGTGTCGGCGGCAACCTTGAGGAAGACCTGCGAGTCAGTGACGACGAGCCGCGGCCTCGTTCCGAGCCGCTCCAGCGTCGCCCTGAGCTCGTGCTCCTTCGTCACGACGGCGATGGCGTCGCTCTCGAGCAGGTCGCGGATCGTCTGCTGCTGCGGCAGAATCAGCCGGCCCTTGGGCGCGGCTTTGTCAATCGGCACGACCAGCACGACGAGATCGCCCGGCGCGACAAGGTCGCCGACGAGCCGGAAGCGCTCCTCCTCGTGCGGAAGGGCCGCCACGATCGCCCGCTTCAGCTCGGGGATACCGCGGCCGTCCAGGGCGCTGAACGCCACGCATTCCGGCAGGCCCAGCTGCGCCTTCGTATCAACAAGCGCAGCCCCCGCGTCTGCATCCAAGAGCGCATCGACCTTGTTCAGCACGCCCACAACCGGGATGTTCCGCTGCCTCAACTCGGCCAGCAGCTCCCGGTAAAAGTCGTCGGGCCCCGTCATAGCGTCGATCACCAACAAGCCTAGGTCGGTACGGTGGATCAGCTCCCGCGTTTTTTGCTTCCGCAGCTCGCCCAGCGTTCCTTCGTCGTCCAGACCCGCGGTGTCGATCAGCACCACCGGCCCCAAAGGTAGCAGCTCCATCGCTTTGTACACTGGATCGGTGGTCGTCCCCCGCACCGGCGAGACCACGGCGATCTCCTGCCCGGTCAAAGCGTTGACCACGCTCGATTTCCCCACATTCGTCCGGCCGAAAACGGCGATATGCGTCCGCTCTCCGCGCGGCATTGCGTTTAGGCTCATCTCGCGTTCCCCCTTCTATTCGCCGGGGATGCCCGGCTTCGTCACTTGCAGCGGATTCAGGATGGCGGCGACGCGCTCGGCGGTGAGCCAGCCACCGTCGACGGCGACATGCTCCACCGACAGCCCCTCGCGCCGGGCAATCCCGGCAATCTCGGCGGCCGCCTCGTAGCCGAGATGCGGAACCAGCGCGGTGGCCAGCACGGTGGAGCGCCGCAGATGCTCGCGGCAGGCCGTCTCGTTGACGGCGATGCCGCGAATGCAGCGTTGCTCGAACAGCGGAACGGCCCGCCCCAGGATCTCCAGCGATTCCAGTAGGGAATCGGCGATCAGCGGGCCAAACGCGTTCAGTTCGAGCTGGCCGCCGGCGGCGGCCCAAGTGATCGCGGCGTCGTTCGCGATCACCCGCATGGCCGTCTGGCCGGCCATTTCCGCCATGACCGGGTTCACTTTACCCGGCATGATCGACGAGCCGGCCTGGACGGCGGGCAACGTGTATTCGCCGATGCCCCCGGCGGGGCCGGACGCCAGCAACCGCAGGTCGCCGGCGATCTTCAACAGCGTCACGGCTGCCGCTTTCAGCAGCCCGGAGACTTCGACGAAGACGTCCATGTTCTGCGTCCCGTCCATTGGAAATTCGCTGCGCGCCAGGCCGAGCCCGGTCAACTCCTGCAGCGTGTCGGTCACCTGGAAGACGTAGGCTTTGGGCGCGTCCAACCCGGTGCCGATCGCTGTGCCGCCGAGATGAATCTCACGCAGCCGCTCCTCGGCTTTGTACAACCGCCAACGGTCGCGGGCGACCGCTTTGGCGTAAGCGCCAAACCCCTGCCCGGCCATCATCGGCAGGGCATCCATTAGCTGCGTGCGCCCCAACTTCATCACGTCAGCGAATTCCTGCTCCTTCTCCTGCAGCGCCTCCTGCAGGGAAGCATACGCTTCGCTGAGTGGTCGCAGCAGCCGGATCGCCGCAATCCGCAGCGCAGTGGGGTACACGTCGTTGGTCGATTGACAGCGGTTGACGTGGTCTAGGGGATGGACGAGCTGATAGTCTCCCTTGGACCCGCCAAGCCGTTCGATCGCTAAGTTGGCGACCACCTCGTTGACGTTCATATGAGTGGAAGTCCCCGCACCTCCCTGCAAGGCATCGACGACAAACTGATCCGCCAAGGCGCCGCTGATAATCTCGTCGCATGCCCACCCAATCGCCCCTGCCACCCCTGCCGGGATCAGGCCCAACTTGCCGTTGACCCGCGCAGCGGCTTTCTTGACTACGGCGATCGCTTCGATCAGCCGGGGATGAGTCGGACGCCCACTGACCGGAAAATTCTCCATCGCCCGCGCCGTATGAATGCCGTAGTAGACCTCTGCCGGGAGATCCTTGCTCCCTAGCGTATCGGTCTCTCGGCGGAATTTTTCATGCGAATCGGGACCTCTCGAAAATGCAGGACTCATACTAATTCGCCTCCAACTACGAATGTAAATCTCTTCCACTTCATCGTAGTTGAAAGCGGTTCCGAACAACAGTAAAGAAGATCACGTTATTGGCCGAAAGGAACTTGTTCTAAAGCCGATTTTTCGTCCATAAGCTAGGGATAAGAAGGAGGGGTACATGCCATGGTCGAACCAAATAAAGCTAAGCATCAGGAGCTGCATCTGTTAAACCGCAAGCTGCTGGACATTTCGGGAGTTCTCAATGTGGAAAGTTTCGACAGCGAGGAGTTCTTGCTACAGACCGAGCTTGGGCATTTGACGATACGCGGGCAGAATTTACATATCAAAAACCTGAACCTGGAGCAGGGGCTGGTCAGCATTGAGGGTTTAGTGAACTCGCTTTCGTATTTGGATCCGGGATCGAATTCGTCCGGTAAGGGCCTGCTCGGCAAGTTGTTCCGATGAATTTGGAGACGCAATGGGCGACCCTGCTCTGGATGCTGGCCTCCGGGGGGATCATGGGCATCGCCTTTGACAGCTATCGTGTCGTCTCGGGACAACTCCGGTTTCCCCGCTGGAGCGTCCATACCCTCGATTTGCTCTATTGGTTGGCTGCTGCTTTGTTCGTTTTCCGCACGTTGTACCACAGCAACCATGGGGAACTTCGGTTCTATGTTTTCTTAGGCCTGTTTCTAGGCATTTGGATTTATTTTTTGTTCCTCAGTGTTATCACGGAGCGTTTTGTGTTAATGTTAATGAGGATAGTTAACTCTATTTATCGCTTTATCATACGTATGATCGGGATTTTTATCATCGCTCCGTTACGATGGCTGGTCAAAGTGGTCCGTATTTTGCTCGGATTCATTTGGATCGTGCTGCTGTTCATGGGCCGGGTGACCTTGTTGCCGATTTGGAGGTTGTTTGTATGGGCATTAAGACCTATATGGACAAGGCTTCGGATTCCGCAAGGATGGGACAAGATCCGGCGCTGGGCTGCTGTGTGGTGGGAGCGAGTTTTGCGTCTATTACGCTGGTTTAACAAGGAATAAATGCTGGGAGGTGCCCTGATGCGCGAAGTGTCCACAAATCCGAAAACATCGAACCCAAGTCAGTCCTCCGGAAACGGATCTGCTTTCGCGAAGCGCAGGCTGCGGCTCTGGATGGGATTCATGGTCCTGTTCTTAGGCTGGGCCGGGTACACGTTTATTTCCCAAGCTGGGGACATTGGCGGCAAATCACAGCAACTGGCGGAACGGCAAGCCGCCAAGACGACCAGTGAGCAGAACTTGAACCAGCTCAAATATGAAATTAACCGACTGAACGACCCCGAGTACATCGGACAAATTGCCATGAAGAAATATGGTCTATACAAACCGGGCGAGATCCCGGTCCGGGTATCCGAGTCTGAAGCCGGAAATGACTGACCCCATGCGGGTTGACGGGACATCCGTCTGTTGACCTTGTATCAGTCATTCGGTATAATCAAATCACCGCAGTCATGATTTCGAGGCCTGGCTGTATATTTTTAAGGGAGGATCATTTTATTTTATGGCAATTGAAGTGGGCACCAAGTTAGAAGGAAAAGTGACAGGCATCACGCATTTCGGAGCATTTGTGGATCTGTCAGGAGGTGTCACGGGTCTCGTTCACATTTCGGAGATCGCCGACAATTACGTGAAAGACGTCAACGATCATCTGAAGATCGGCGATACGGTTACCGTCAAGGTAATTAACGTCGATAAGGACGGCAAGATCGGACTTTCCATCAAGCAGGCTGTTGACAAACCGGCCGAAGCCAGACCGCCTCGCGCACCGAGACCGGACCGGCCAAGCGGAAGAGACGGAGACCGTCCGGGCGGCGGATTTAACCGAGACCGGGGAGGACGTTCTTTCAAGCCCCCAGCCAACAAAGCTTCTTTTGAGGACAAAGTTTCTCGTTTCCTGAAGGATAGCGAGGAGCGCATTTCTTCGCTCAAGAAGAATACGGAAGGCAAACGCGGAGGACGCGGAGCCAAACGAATGTAATCCCTGAAAATGAATAATCAAACCCACCGTAGGCGGTTCGCTCGCCTGCGGTTTTTTGTTTTGTTTAGCGACTGAAAAAGTTAATGAAATCTTCAAAAGATGACTTTTTGAACTTTCTCTGAAGCATCTTTTGTCGCCTCCGGGCTTTTTGCCGACAGGTTCTTACGGTTTTTTACGAGGAGCGCCTCCGTACGGCCGTCTTTCGCTAACAACGCCCGTGATCTTCGATGCGAACATAAAAACCCCTAACGTGCCCCATCGCTATGGGGGGCATGCATTCGCGCCCTGTCGGCGTCCCCTCTCAATTTGTCGGAAATTTCTTTGGCCCCTGCTCCGGTATCTGACAAACTTTCCGGTTCTAGCCTCCTATAATGGGACATACCTTACTAATTTGGAAAAGGCGGTGCCAGGATGTTGAATAAGTGGAATGTCACCCTGTTTCCAGGGATGAGAAAGGCGAAGTCATGGGACAAGGGATCGTGGCGGAGCCTATTGCTGGACCAACCGGTCATCCGGCGGGCCGGGCGGCTGTTCGCGGTTAACAAATGGAACGGATTGCTCCTCGTGATGAGCTTCCTGCTGGGGCGTGCGACAATATTGGACGAGCTGGCCCCGTTTGCGGTCGCATTCTTCGCGGTCATCCTGTTTATGCGGCGAGACATCGCCTGGATCGCAAGCGCGGTGATGGTGGCAGGAGCGATGTTGACGCCGGATGCGCATCTCCATGCCGTGGAGATTGCCGTGGAGCTGCTGATCTTCTATTTGCTGCAAAAGGGGCTGGAGACGTTTGAACGGGCGGATCTCTCCTATGCTCCGATTATGGTGTTCACGAGCACGCTTTTCGTTGGGATGTTCGGGGCAGTGATCGGCCCTTCGCTGACTTGGTACGCGTTGGCGATGACCGTCATGGACGCGCTGCTGAGCTTTGTCCTAACCTTGGTATTCATTCAAGCGGTCCCGGTGTTTACATACCGGAAGAAGCATTACCAGCTGCGCGGTGAAGAAATTTTATGCCTGGTTATCCTGCTGGCTTCGGTTATGACCGGAACGGTCGGGTGGGAGATTCAAGGGTTATCGGCTGAGCATGTGCTGTCGAGATACCTGATCCTGCTGTTTGCCTTAGCGGGCGGTGCACCATTGGGGGCATCGGTTGGCGTGATTACCGGATTGATCCTCAGCCTGGCGGACACGTCAGCCCTCTACCAAATGAGTTTGCTGGCGTTCTCTGGGATGCTAGCCGGGATGCTTCGGGAAGGGCGCAAATGGGCAGTGGGCTTCGGGATGCTGCTGGGCTCGTCCATTCTGTCGATCTACATCGCGGGTCCGGCGGACGTGATGTCCTCCACTTGGGAGAGCTGCGCTGCAGTTCTACTCTTTCTGTTGACTCCCAAAAAAACGGTCCAAGTCATTGCCAAATACGTACCCGGCACGCAGGAGCATGCCAAGACACAACATGAATATGCCAAACGGGTTCGTGACATTACGGCCGGTCGGGTGGCGCAGTTCTCCCAAGTCTTCAAGCAACTGGCGCGCAGCTTCGGACAGGTGTCCAGCACCGGGGAAATCGCTAAGCGCGGCGAGGAGATCGACCATTTCATGAACGCGGTAACTGAAGGCGCTTGCGCAACCTGCTTCCGTAAGAACACATGCTGGGATGGGCGATTCTATCAAACGTACAAATTGATGACGGAGATGATGACGGCGATCGAGGAGAAGCCGGACATCACCGTAAGTGAGTTCCCTGCAAGGTGGGGCAAGCTATGCTCGAAAACCGACCAGGTGCTGGACATTATGAAGCACGAATACGATCTGTATCAACATGATATGCATTGGAAACGGCAAATCTACGACAGCCGCCAGTTGGTGGCTGAACAGCTATCAGGCGTCTCGCAAGTCATGGAGGACCTGGCCCGGGAAATCCAGCGCGAAGGTCAAGCCATGTACAAGCAGGAGGAACAAATCCGCGAGGCATTAGAGAAAATGGGCTTGTCCATCCATAGCATCGACATCGTCAATCTGGATCACGGGAATGTGGAGATTGAAATCGTGCATGCGTACACTCGAGGTTTTGACGAATGCCGGAAGATTATCGCCCCGCTTCTGTCGGATATTTTGGGCGAGCATATCGCCGTCATGAACGAAACGCTGCATGGCGGCAAAGAGGGCCTGTCGACCGTATCCTTTGGCTCCGCCAAGGCGTTTGAAATCACGACGGGGGTCGCTGGCACCGCCAAAGGCGGGGACATGCTCTCGGGCGACAGCTTCAGCGCCAAGGAGCTTGGCAACGGTACGTTTGCCGTGGCGATCAGCGATGGCATGGGCAACGGGGAGCGGGCGCGACTCGAGAGCAGCACGGCGCTGAACATTCTTGAGCAACTGCTGCAATCCGGCATGGAGGAGACCCTTGCGATCAAATCGGTTAACTCGATATTGATGCTGCGTTCGCCGGATGAGGTGTATGCAACGGTCGACATGGCGCTGATCGATCAGTATACGGCGCGAACGACGTTTATGAAGATCGGCTCTTCGCCAAGCTTCATCAAACGAGGCCAGGAGGTCATCCCGGTCACGGCCAGCAATTTGCCGATTGGCATCATCCAGGATATCGAGGTTGATCTGGTGTCCGTCCAACTGTATCCGGGGGATACGCTCATCATGATGACGGATGGCATTTATGATGCGCCGGGACCCGCGGTTAACAAAGAACTGTGGATCAAGCGTCTGATTCAGGAGATCCAGGCGGAGGAGCCGCAAGAAATCGCGGATTGCCTGCTGGAGTCGGTGATCCGGTATCAGAAGAACGTCATCCACGACGATATGACGGTGGTCGTCGCCAACGTTGACCACCTGCGTCCCGAGTGGTCCACGCTGCACATCCCCGGCATCAGCCGCCTGGAGCGACCGCGAACGGTGAGTTAGTAGAGAACTTGAGGTGAGAGCCTCAGGTTCTTTTTTTGCGTAAAATTCTTGTTTTGCCTGAACCGGGGGGGAGCACGTTATAATAGGAGGAGAGAAAGGGGCGTGAGAATTTGGATTACCGCGTGGACATTGCATTTGAACCCCGGTACGAGCTGCTCAGTAGTCTACATACGATGATATGCCGCAAATCGCATAAGAAGATCGACCTGGCCCCGGCCTGGGTGAAGGACA
The DNA here is from genome assembly GCF_037969915.1 of Paenibacillus sp. FSL R7-0216. Lineage (NCBI taxonomy): Bacteria > Bacillati > Bacillota > Bacilli > Caryophanales > Paenibacillaceae > Paenibacillus > Paenibacillus sp. FSL R7-0216. The sequence goes on from NZ_CP150222.1 coordinate 72,939, forward strand.
CCCTAAAGCAGGTCACACCAGATCTCGGCTCCGTTCTTGGCGATATGGAAGTTGACGGCGATTGGAAAACTACATATTTGCTCTCCTATCTATCCCCGGAGGGGTCTTCATCCGAGGAATTTCTGGCCTGGCTGGAAGCGAAGACGCCGGGGGATCTGTATGAGTTGATTGCGGAGTACACCCAACAGTTTCCGAAGGATATGGGGCAGTTTCGTTCCCGCACTTTGAAGGTGTTAACCGACTGGCACGACCAGTATTTCCGTAAGCTAGAGCCGGGGGTGATCGGCGCTTTGCGTTCCGAAGCGGAGGAGCGGAAGGCCGAGCGGGCTATCGTTGAACCGGCGTCATTCATTGAACGAACGACGAACGGGTTGACGTTTATGCCAAAGGAGGGATTAGAGAAGCTGCTACTGATCCCGCAATACCATTTTCAACCGATGAACGTCATTTATCACTTTGGTAAAATCACGATATGCCATTATTCGGCTCGGATCTATCTGGGCGGCGAGACGGATTTTCCTCCTCATGAATACCGTATGATCCGGGCGCTGGCTGAACAGAGCCGGTTAAAAATCCTGCGTTATTTGAGCGGCGGTCCCCGAACGTTCACGGAAATCGTCCGTCATTTGAAGCTGTCTAAGGGGATCACACATGATCATGTGTCTAAACTCCGCAGTGGGGGCTTCCTTAGAGCCCATTTCGACGGGGAAACGGTGTCCGAATACAGCTTGCGACCCGAAATGCTGGACGTGATGCATCGGAAACTGGTTGATTATATCGTTAACGTAAACTTATAAGCGTCAGAGATGTCTGGCAAAGACGATTTCGCACCGTGTGAACGGCGGCGGGGTCGTTTTTTTTATGGTGTCATGATTATTTAATTCTCTGATTAAAGAAAGATTAATAAGTTCTCTATTTACAGAACAGGCACCCTTTCGTATAATAGGAGCATTAAATACAACTTATCTCATCGGAATTAACGTCTATTGTAAGGTTTCGCCTAAAAAAAGGCAAATCGGAGGGAGAGAGTGAAACTAATGAAGAGAAATCGAATGACCGCATTGATGACTTTATTATTGTCCGGGGCTTTGGTATTGGCCGCCTGCGGCGGGAACGGAGGCAACAACACCTCGCAGGGAGGGGAATCGGCATCGGCACAGTCTGGGAACGGCCAGAATACAGCCGAGGGGAGCAACACCAACTCGGCGGCAGGGAGTGTGCTGGAGTTCACTCCAGCCAGTGATATGTCTAAATTGCCAGCGGTCGCTAAAGGACGCACGGATACCATTATCGTTGGCTTGACCGACCCGAGCGGCGCGTTCACGCCCTATTTCCAACAGAGTGGATATGATGGCAACGTATCGTCGCTGCTGTATACCCCTCTAGTGACGGTGGATGACAAAGGGTTGCCTACGCCGGGCCTCGCCGAAAGCTGGGAGGTTTCTGAGGATCAGCTGACGTATACGTACCATTTGCGCAAGGACTTGAAGTTCAGCGACGGTTCGCCAATGACCGCGGACGACGTGGCTTTCACCTGGACGCTGCTCCACGACAAAGCTTACGATGGGGACTCTCAGATCCCAACGCTACATATTGTTGGCGGCGAGGCTTATAAGGAAGGGAAGGCTAGCAGTATCTCCGGCATCTCTGTTAAAGATCCGCAGACCGTATCGGTAACGCTCGAGCGGCCGAACGCGACGGCGCTGGTGCTGCTCGGCAGTGACGTCTTGTCTAAAGCATACTACGGTAAGGATTACAAGTACGGGCAACTCGACTACATTAAGAAGTTGCACGAGAAGCCGGTTGGCAACGGACCGTACGTGTTGGATAAATTCATTCCGGGGCAAGAGGTGCGTTACGTCGCCAATCCGTATTACTATGCAGGCAAACCGAAAACCGAGAAGTTTATTTATAAAACATCCGAAGGCGACGTCTGGCAGTACCTGGAGACGGGCGAAGTGGATTACGCTTCCTTCAGCGCGACGACCGAGAACATCGATAAGCTGAAAAGCATGGGCTTCGTCAATATCCTGCCCTACACGCCAAGCACCTACGGTTATCTGCAATTGAATTTGGAGCATGAAGCGCTTAAGGATAAGAGCGTCCGCCAAGCGCTGACTTATGGCCTGGACCGCCAAAGCATCTATGTCGAAGCGAACCAGGGCGCCGGGGAGGTCGCCAATATTCCGGCTTCGCCGATCTCCTGGGCCTACACGGAAGTAGGAATCAACAAATATGACTATGATCCGGACAAAGCCAATCAACTACTGGACGAAGCCGGTTGGGCTAAAGGTTCGGACGGTATCCGCGAGAAGGACGGCAAGAAGTTGACCATCCATTTCCTCGGCTCCAAAAACGCACAGATCGATGTTTTTATCGCCGTTGCCACAGAGAACTTCGCCGCAATCGGCGTCGACTTCCAGCCGGAGGTGTTCGCAGACTTCAACGCGTTGGTCTCCAAGGTAGAGGGCGGCGACTACGATATGGCTTCCTTCTCCACGCCGATGTTGGCCGACCCTTCGGACGGCGTATTGCAGTTCGTTGACGGGGAAATCAAGGGTTACGACAATCCGAAGGTGAAGGAGCTATATGAAAAAGCGCTAAGCACCAGCGACATTGAACAACGTAAGGCGACCTATCAAGAGCTGTTCCAACTGTTAAACGACGAACTGCCGATCATCTTCACCAACTACAAGAAGACGGTATATGCTTATAACGGACGCATCCAGAATCTGTCAGTCAGCCCGTTCACCGGCCTGTCTTCCAGTTTGCCGAACTGGACACTAGAGTAGAATCTTCATTTTCGAAAAATCAGCCGTTCCCCTCGCGTGCCCTGCATGCGGGGGGACGGCTTGTCTAAGGAGTGCGACGAGATGAGTGCTTATATCACCAAGCGATTGATCTATATGGCGGCGATCCTGCTAGCTGCCTCGCTCCTGATCTTCTGCTTGTACGCGTTGACGCCGGGCGACTTCATCAGTGGAAACATCAAGCTGACGCCGGAACGCAAGGCCGAGCTGCGGGAGATCTACGGTTTAAATAAGCCGGTGCTGGAACGGTACGCCGTTTGGATTAAAAATGCGTTTCACGGCGATTTTGGCTATTCGCTGGCTCAACAGAAGCCGGTGTTAGCTTTGTTCAACGATTATATCTGGAACTCGTTCCTGCTGGCCGCGGTATCGACGTTCCTCACCTGGTTTATCGCTGTCATCATCGGCGTAATTTCTGCCTACAAGCAATATTCCTGGTTCGACACGCTGGTGTTGGTGCTGATCTTCGCTGCCATGTCGTTGCCGTCCTTTTTCATCGGCTTGTTCCTGATCAAGATCCTGGCTGTTGATTTCAAATGGCTGCCGCCGGGCGGGATGATTACAACGGGGAGCAACGCCACCGGGTTGGCCTACGTGAAGGAGGTCATTCACCATATGACCTTGCCGGTGATCGTCATGACCATTCTCGGCGTTGGCTCGCTGACCCGTTACTTCCGGACCAACATGATCGACGTGATCAAGCAGGATTATATTCGAACGGCCCGCGCTAAGGGGCTGAAGGAGAGTAAAGTGCTCTACCGCCATGCGTTGCGAAACGCGTTGCTTCCGGCGATCACGCTGGTGGGCTTTGAGCTGCCCGCGTTATTCGGCGGTTCGTTGATCATTGAGAAGATCTTCAACTGGCCGGGGATTGGGCAGCTGTATATGTCCTCTTTTTCCGTTCGAGATTACCCGTTGTTGATGGGATTCACGATGCTAATTGCGATCTTGACCGTGATTGGAACGCTGTTGTCGGATTTGCTGTACCAAATCGCCGACCCGCGCGTCCGGTTGTAATAGGGGGCAGAAATAAATGAATTCTTCGATATCAGGGAAGCTGTCGCAGCCGGGCCAAGCGGCCGTACCTTCGGCTGCAGCCAAGAAGCCGTCGCTTTGGCGGCAGTCGTTGCGCCGGCTATTTCGCAATAAACTTGCTATGTTGGGATTTGTAGTAGTGGTCTTCATGTTTCTTGCCTGCTTCTTGGGGCCGGTGTTCTCGCCCTATACGGATAACAAAATCCAAATGTCACTGATGAACAAACCGCCGAGCTGGCAGCATTGGCTAGGCACCGACAAGCTGGGACGTGACGTATTGACCCGAGTACTACAGGCGGGGCGTATCTCGTTGACGGTAGGCTTGGCCTCGATGGTGTTGTCCGTCTTCTTGGGTACACTTCTTGGCGCAATCGCCGGATATTACCGTGGGATCGTGGACCAAGTCATCATGCGGCTTGCCGATTTGCTATTAACGATTCCCGGGCTGCCGCTGCTGTTTATCTCCGGCGCTCTGCTGTCGGAGTGGAAGGTACCAACCGACTACCGCATGTACATCGTCATGCTCATGCTTAGCTTGGTGAACTGGCCGGGATTGGCGAGGATGATCCGCGGGCAGATGCTTAGCCTGCGGGAGCGAGAATTCATGCAGGCGGCTGTGGTACTTGGACTGCGCGACCGGCGCAAACTGGTTCATCACTTGCTGCCAAACCTCGTTCCTCTAATTATCGTGATGGCCACCTTGAATATTGGCGGGGCGATTTTAAGTGAATCAGTGCTCAGCTTCTTCGGACTCGGTGTCATGCCGCCGACGCCGACCTGGGGCAATATGATTGACGCCGCCAACAATATGATCGACTTTCAGGAGCATCCTTGGTTATGGATTCCGCCGGGATTGTCCATTTTCGCTACCGTTATCGCCATTAACTTGTTCGGCGACGGCCTGCGTGACGTGCTGGACCCCAAAATGAACAGGTAGGTGAAGAAACGATGTCGACTTTGCTGGAGATAGACCGGCTGAGCACGCATTTCAAAACAGAAGAGGGACGGATCAAAGCGGTTGACGAAGTGAGCCTGCGGATTAAGCCCGGGGAAACGGTTTGTATCGTTGGGGAGTCGGGCTGCGGCAAAAGCGTAACCGCAATGTCGATCATGGGATTGCTGCAAAGCGGTCCTGGGGTGGAGATCGGCGGGCAAATCCAATTTGGAGATACCGAATTGTTATCCTTAGATAAAAACCATCTGCGCGCCATTCGCGGCCATGAAATCGCGATGATTTTTCAGGAACCCATGTCTTCGCTGAATCCGGTGCTGACGATCGGGGAACAGTTGATTGAGCCGATGGGGCTTCACTTGAAGTTGAGCAAGAAGGAGGCCCGCAAACGCGCTTTAGAATTGATCGAGCAGGTGGGGATCTCCCGGCCGGAGCAGATCATGAAGAGTTATCCGCACGAGCTAAGCGGCGGGATGCTGCAGCGGATTATGATCGCCATTGCGATCTCCTGCCAGCCGAAACTGCTGATCGCGGACGAACCAACCACCGCGCTCGACGTAACGATTCAGGCGCAGATCCTCGATATGCTGCGGCAAATCAAGGCGGAATCGGATATGTCGATTCTGCTGATCACCCATGATCTTGGCGTCGTCGCCGAAATGGCCGATTACGTCGTGGTGATGTATGCCGGTAAAGTCGTTGAAGAAGGTGAAGTGACCGCGTTGTTCGAATCGCCGAAGCATCCTTACACGCAAGGTTTGTTGAAATCGAAGCCAGTGCTGGGCCAGCGTCAGGGTGAATTGTTCTCGATCCCGGGCCAAGTGCCGAATCTGCTGGAATTGCAGCCTTCGTGTTATTTCCAGGACCGCTGCGCGCATTGTATGGAGATTTGCCGGACGAATGAGCCGGCGTTGAAGTCGGTAGGAGGCGGTCAGAAAGCAGCTTGCTGGTTGTATGAGGAGGAGAAACGCCATGGGTGAGCCGCTGCTTACAGTACGGCATTTGAAGAAATATTTTCCGGTCAAGACGGGGCTCTTGCAACGGACAACGGGACAGGTGAAAGCGGTAGACGACATCAGCCTCACGATTCAGCCTGGGGAAACCTTCGGCCTGGTTGGGGAATCGGGCAGCGGTAAGAGTACGGTCGGCCGCAGCATCGTCCGCTTGACGGAGAAAACGGACGGTGACATCCTGTTCAAAGGTACGGATCTTTACACGTTACCGGAGGAAGAACTGCGCCGCTTGAGACCGAAGCTGCAAATGATTTTTCAGGATCCTTATGGTTCCTTGAATCCCCGGATTCGGGTTGGTGACGCGATCGGCGAGGCTTTGCTTGATCATGGGTTGCTGCCGAAGGGGGAGATTCGTGACCGGGTGCTGGAGGTGCTGGCTTCGTGCGGGTTATCCTCCTATCATATCGATCGTTACCCGCACGAGTTCTCCGGCGGGCAGCGCCAACGGATTGGGATCGCGCGGGCGCTGATTCTGAATCCCGAGCTGATGATCGCTGACGAACCGGTGTCCGCATTGGATGTGTCCATTCAGGCGCAGATCATCAACCTGTTTCGCAAGTTGCAGGAGACACGTGGTTTAACGTATCTGTTTATCTCCCATGATTTGAGCGTGGTGGAGCATCTTTGCACACAGGTTGGGGTCATGTATTTGGGCGGGATGGTCGAAATGGCCTCGCGGGACGAGTTGTTCGGACATCCGCTTCATCCTTATACCAAGGCATTGCTGTCGGCTGTGCCCCTGCCGATTCCTCGCCTGAAGCGGGAGCGGATTATTCTGAAAGGGGACATTCCGAGCCCGGCCAATCCGCCTTCCGGCTGCAAGTTTCATACCCGATGTCCGTTCGCCACGGCCGAGTGCAAGCAGCGGGTACCGGAATTCCGTGACGTTGGCGGAGGGCATTACGTCGCGTGCCATTTCGTATAAATGTAGAGCCATGAAGGGAGGACTTCGGAATGATGACGGCACCAAGCGTCAGCTTACCGCAGCCTTATGCGCTTCGCCTGGAGACGATTCGGGCGAAGGGAATGGAAGAGAATGCGGCCTTGGAGTTGCTGGAGCGGAACAGTGCGGCGGAATGGCAGGAGAGAATTAATCCGGAGCTGCAGTGGGACGGATTTGCCGAGTATGTCCGGGAGCATGTTGACGAGGTTAAACAGGCTTATCTTGAGGGTTACCGGTTTAAATTCATGACCATCGGAGGCTTGCGCAGCTTGCTGCAGATCAAATTTGGGTTACAGGCCGGTCAGGATTACGTGTATGACGAGAATAATCACGGTTTCTCCGGCGTGAAGCTGAAGGAAGCAGACTATCGGAGCCTGCGAATGCTGTCCCCTGATTACTGGGAGATCCGGATCGATCAGAAGGACTCGGACCGCGGGTTGCTGGAGCTGCGAATCGAGCATAAATATGGGGATTAATTCTTAATCCTATTCTATCGAACTTAAGGCGCGCGTCTTGGGTTCCTTTTTTTTATAGGGGAGGTTGCCCTAAAACTGGTTTGAACTCAATCCTCGCTGGAAATGATAGATACGAGAATGTTGAACTCTATCTATTGAAGGGTGGGTAACGGGATGAAACAGATCATGTTGATTACGGACGGGTGCTCCAATGTCGGAGAAAGCCCGGTGATGGCTGCGGCGCTGGCGAGACAGGAAGGGATCACCGTGAATGTGGTGGGTATCGTGGATTACGGTACGATCGGAGAACTGGGGAGTCTGGAAATCTCTGAAATCGCCAAAGCCGGCGGCGGCATGAGCCGAATTGCCGGAACCGAGAACCTGGCGCAAACGATGCAGATGCTGACGCGAAAAACGGTCGTACAGACGATCCAACAGGCGGTTCACAAGGAGATCCGGCAAATTCTTGGCGATCAGAAGGTCGGGGACTTGCCGCCGGAGACGCGTTCGCAGGTCGTGGAAGTGATCGACGAGCTGAGCGAGAGCAGCCCGCTGCAGGTGGCGCTTCTGATTGACGCCAGCGCCAGCATGAAGCCGAAGCTTCGGGCTGTGGAAGAAGCGATCCGCGACATGATGCTGAGCCTAGGGTCGAGAAAAGGGGAGAGCCAGTTGGCCGTATTCCATTTTCCCGGCTCGCATAGCGGAGAGGATGCCGTCCTGGACGTGGATTGGACCGGCGATTTGGGATCTGCACGTTCGATCTTCCAGCGTCTCGTCATGAGAGGGGCAACGCCAACGGGACCGGCGCTCTTGAAGGTGATGGATTTTATGCGATATGGTACACTGAATGAACATGGTAAGTCTTGGCGTGAGAAGACGGAGGGACAAGATGGAATCCTCGGCGACTACGTCGTCTAAAATCAACCTGCCGCAGGGAACGCGGATAACCGGACGCTGGAACGGGGGACGGTATATCATCCAGCGCTTGCTGGGGCAAGGGGCTAACGGCGTCGTATTCCTGGTGAAACGGGAGAAGAACGGAAAATTATACGCCCTGAAGCTGGGCTTTGATACGCTGGACATCCAATCGGAGATCAATGTGCTAAAAGCGTTGCAGCGTCAAGGAAGGCGGCGGGGCGCGGCGGAACGGGATCTCAATTACCTGGTGGAGGTGGACGACTTCACTTTCCAGGGGAGGGAGATTCCTTTCTACGTTATGCGCTATGTACAAGGGGAGCCGCTGCGTGCCTTCTTGGCCCGGCGGGGTCCTCGTTGGCTGGACGTGGTTGGCCTCCAACTGCTTCAGCAACTCGGACGACTGCACAACTCCGGCTGGGTGTTTGGCGACCTCAAGCCGGAGAATGTGCTCGCCGGATCCTATGGTGACGTCGAACTGATCGACTACGGCGGGGTTACCGGCGAAGGGCGCAGCGTAAAGCAGTTCACGGAGTGGTACGACCGCGGCTTCTGGAGTGCCGGAAGCCGGACGGCGGACCCGGCCTATGACTGGTTTTCTTTTGCCGTCGTCTGCATTCACTTGCTCGCGGAGACGCCGCTGAAGAAAGCGGCCACTCAATTGCCGCAGACGCGCAGCCGCAGTGATCTTCTCGCTATCGTCGAGGGGCTGGAGGCGCTCGCGCCATATCGCGCTTGGCTGAAGCGGGCCTTGAACGGGGAGTTCCGCGATACGGCGGAGGCCTGCCGATTGTGGAAGGAGCTGGTGGCAGACCGCTTCGCTCCGCGGCGTCGGACCCGGCCCTCCACCCCAGGCTGGATCGTAGGCGCATTTGCGGTGTCGGTGACGCTTCTCGCCTGCGCGCTTTACCTGACTTTTAGATTTTAGGGGAGGGGGATGCCCCGATGAAAGAAACCGCACTGTACCGTTTGACGGAGCAAGTCCGGCGCATCGGCCGCCAAGAACAGTTATGGTCGACCGGGGATGGGATCGTTGTGGCGGTGTCCGGCGGGGTCGACTCGACGGTACTTCTGCATATAATGAAGGAAATCGCTGCCGACGAGACATTGGGCCTGCAATTGATCTGTGCTCATCTTCATCACGGTTTACGCGGGGATGAGGCCGACCGGGATGCGGAATTTGTACGGGGGCTGGCGGAACGTCTCGGCGTTCCCTTTGACCTGGGATACGTCGATGTTCGCAGCTATATGAAGGAAACGGGAAAAAGCCTGGAACTGGCGGCTCGGGAGAAGCGTTATGAATATTTGCATGAGGTGGCTGAGCGTTACGGAGCCTCGTCCATCGCGCTTGCGCATCACGCCGATGACCAGGCGGAGACGGTGATGATGCGGGTGTTGCGGGGGAGCGGCCCATCCGGGCTGTCCGGAATGAGACCCAAACGCCGGGAAAAAAATGTGGAACTTATCCGTCCCTTGCTTCGTATATACAAGACGGATTTGCTCCTGGCGTGCCGCGAGTCGGGGATTCCCTTCGTGGAAGACAGCAGCAATCGAGATAAAGAGTTTACGCGAAATTCGATTCGGCTGGATGTGTTACCTTTTTTGGGGCAATATAATGGTCAGTTGCCAGAATCGCTGAATCGGCTGGCGGAGCTGGCTGCGGCGGAGGACGATTATCTGCAGCTCGAGGCGTCAAAGTCGTATGATATTCTTGTGCGGAAGGAAGGCGAGATTCTCTCGTTTTCGATCCCGCTTTTCGCCACTTTACATGTCGCTTTACAACGGAGGTTGATTAAACTAATATTAAATTATCTGCCTTTAAGCACGGAGGATCGCGATTTTGTCAAGATTGAGGCGATACGTCAAGGGACGATTCAAGATCGGCCTACGACATGGAGCCTGGATCTGGGCGGCGGCGTCAAATGCGTACGAGAGTATGACATGATCCGCTTTATCCCCCCGGCTGCAGAGAGTCGGATTCCTCATAATACATATTTGGTGGAACAATTTCCGGCGAAAGTGCCGATCGAGGGCATGGACCAGAGCTTGCTTATGACGCGGCTGGGTGCCGGTAGGGAGGGCGTTCTCGCGAAGGCAGAGGGCAATAACGAAGCGATATTTGATGCGGATGAGCTGGTTTATCCGCTTACCGTGCGTTCTCGGATTCCGGGGGATGCCATGAAAGTTATGGGATTAAACGGCAGCAAAAAGGTAAAAGATATTTTCATCGATGCGAAAATACCTCCTTCCCTACGCTCCCGCATCCCGATCCTAACGGATGCCGCAGGCCGGATCCTATGGATTCCCGGCGTTCGCCGTTCCGCGGTCGCCGCAGTGAACCCGCGTACGACTTCTGTCGTGCATATGGTTCTGGTACCGACTGAGGTCCGTACGCACCTAGAGGATTAGCGAAAGACCGGCATTCATAGTATAACGTAGGAGGTTCACTTATTTTGCTAAACGATATCCAGGAAATTTTGATTACGCGGGAACAAATTCAAGAGAAGGTCGTCGAGCTGGGCAAGCAACTGAGCGCGGAATATGAAGGCCGCAATCCGCTCGTGATTTGTATCTTGAAAGGCGCTTTTATTTTCATGGCCGACCTGGTGAAGGAAATTACTGTACCGATTGAGCTTGATTTCATGGCCGTCTCCAGTTATGGGGCGGGTACCCGTTCTTCCGGGGAAGTCAAGATCATCAAGGACTTGGATACTTCTGTAGAGGGTCGCGACATTCTGATTGTGGAGGACATTATCGATAGTGGGCTAACGCTTAGCTATTTGATTGACGTTCTCGAGCGGCGCAAGGTCAAATCCGTAAAAGTCGTAACGCTGTTCGACAAACCCGCACGGCGTACGGTGAAATTGGAAGCCGACTTGTCGGGATTTGTTCTGCCGGACGAATTCGTTGTTGGATACGGGCTGGATTATGCCGAGAAATACCGTAACCTCCCATTCATCGGAGTACTGAAGCCGGAGATTTACACCAGTTGATTTCGTCGTCCGCATGGACGAAGGACCACCCTTGCCGCAATTTTGAAATGGCAAGATTGGCTATGGTAAAATAACTTAAGGTCTTGAGAGGAGGTTGGGGATGAATCGGTTCATCCGGAATTCTGGTTTTTATTTAATACTTTTCTTAGTCGTGGTGGGCATCGTCCAATTCCTCAATGGCGGACAAGAAGCAACCGTCACCCCTAAGTATTCGGACTTACGTCAGGAACTGAAGGATAATAACGTTGCTGATCTAACCGTTAAATTTGACGGTTACGCTTATCTGGTAACCGGTAAGTATAAGGAAGCTGTCAATAACGACAAGACGAAGAATTTCTCTCTATATGTTCCTTTTGACGAGAACGTTGTAAAGGAAATTATCGCTTATAGCGACCAGAACGGTTTCAGCGTGGAATGGAAGAAAATGCAGGGCGAAAGCATCTGGCTGACCTTCCTGACTTCGATCGTTCCGCTTGCGATTATGTTCATCTTGTTCTTCTTCCTGTTTAATCAAGCGCAGGGCGGCGGCGGCAAAGTCATGAACTTCGGCAAGAGTCGAGCGCGTCTCTATAATGAGGAGAAGAAGAAGGTCACGTTCGAAGACGTGGCGGGTGCCGACGAAGAGAAGCAAGAGCTTGTCGAAGTGGTTGATTTTCTGAAAGATCCGCGGAAATTCTCCGCTGTTGGCGCGAGAATTCCGAAAGGCGTATTGCTCGTGGGCCCTCCGGGTACCGGTAAAACTTTGCTCGCTCGCGCGGTAGCCGGCGAAGCGGGGGTTCCTTTCTTCAGCATTTCCGGTTCTGACTTCGTAGAAATGTTCGTTGGGGTCGGGGCATCCCGTGTCCGGGATTTGTTCGAGAATGCCAAGAAGAACGCGCCTTGTATCATCTTTATCGACGAAATTGACGCGGTTGGCCGTCAGCGCGGCGCCGGACTTGGAGGCGGGCATGACGAACGCGAACAAACGCTGAACCAATTGCTCGTAGAAATGGACGGTTTCGGCGGTAACGAGGGCATTATCATCATCGCTGCAACGAACCGTGCGGATATTCTGGACCCGGCCTTGCTGCGTCCGGGACGTTTTGACCGTCAAATCACAGTGGATCGTCCGGATGTGAAGGGGCGCGAAGCCGTATTGAGAGTGCATGCGCGCAACAAGCCGCTGACGAAGGATGTCAAGCTAGACGTTATCGCGAAGAGAACGACCGGTTTCACCGGTGCGGATCTGGAGAACTTGCTGAACGAAGCAGCGCTCCTCGCCGCACGTCGGAACCGCAAAGATATCTCCATGCCGGAAGTGGATGATGCGATCGACCGCGTTATTGTCGGGACTGAGAAACGCAGCCGCGTGATCAGCGACCGTGAGAAACGGATCGTAGCTTACCACGAAGCGGGGCATACCATTGTCGGTTACTTTTTGGAGCATGCCGATATGGTACACAAAGTAACGATTATTCCACGCGGTCGTGCCGGCGGGTATGTGATCATGCTGCCGAAGGAAGACCGCATGTTGGCCACGAAGAACGAGCTGCTGGACCGGGTAACCGGGTTACTTGGCGGCCGCGTATCCGAGGAGCTGTTTATCGGCGAAATCGGGACCGGCGCGTACAGCGACTTCCAGCAAGCGACCAACATCGTGCGCAGCATGATTATCGAATACGGGATGAGCGAGAAGCTCGGACCGATGCAGTTCGGCACGTCGCAAGGCCAAGTGTTCCTGGGCCGCGATATCGGCCACGAACAGAACTACAGCGATCAAATCGCTTACGAGATCGATCAGGAAATGCACCGGTTCATCAGCGAATCGTATGAACGTTGCAAGCAGTTGCTGACCGAGCATGCCAAGGAAGTCCACCTCATCGCGGAAACGCTGCTTGAAGTGGAAACTTTGGAGCTGGAGCAAATCAAGTCTCTGATTGAAACCGGCTCGTTGGACGGCTTGAAGAAGGACGGCAAAGACGACGGCAACGGTTCTTCGGAACCGGGTGAACCGACCATCGACAACGTTGGTGATGTTCGCGTTCGCATCCAAGGCAAAACCGAGGATCCGGCGCCTACCGCCCCAGTTGGGGACATTCCAAATGACGTTCCGGGCGGCACGGCCAGCGATCGGACGAATGATCCGGTCGTCGACGCACCGCAAGGCACTGTCAGCGACACGCCGAGTCAATCCGATTCGGCTGACGAAGGCAAAGATCCAAACAACGGTGGCAGCACGCCAACCGTGTAAACCATATCAGCAAAGACCTCATCCGGGAAACGTGACGTTTCCCGGATTTTTTGTTTGAGATGTGGGGGCCCGCTTGTGAATGTATGCGAAAAATCGAATAGAAACCATTAGATTTGGCGATTTCTACGGAATGTATATGAAATTCCGCATACGTTTACGCAAATGGAAGAGAAAGAGCTAGAATCTGTATGAAAAACCGAATAGAATCCGGGATTCATGCTACGAGTCACACTTTTTGTGCGAAAAATCGAATATAATTCGCTTCTATAGGGGTGTAGGAACAATTCGAGCGTTTGCCCCGTACCCGCCAGGTGTCGCTTACAATGGGGGGAAGCGAGTCCCGGCTCTTTTTACCAAAAATTTTAGATAATCAAGAACGCTCGAATCCCCTCGTTAATCCTGATTTTTCCTGCAAAATCATGGGCAATTGCCGCTATACGCAAGCGGACGGCGCATTGACAGTGCCTTTCACCTTGTGTAAATTAGTTGATAAACACCGTGTGAAATTTAATACGTTCTTGCCGTTTCACGCAGGATTGCCATACAAAGCAGCGAGAAGCCCGACCGACGCGAAGAGAGATAGAAGGCTAGGTGGGGCCAAACAGCAACAGACGATACAAGAGCTTATTGGGGAGGAATTCAAGTGGAGGCTCTAGCGCTTGAACGTAAAGCCGAAATGAACCGCGAACTGCGGGAAAGGCTGGTTCAGCTCAAGAAAGAACGCAACGCAATCATACTGGCACATTATTATCAGCGGGATGAGATCCAAGAGGTGGCGGATTTCCGGGGTGATTCTTTTTTGCTGGCTCAGAAGGCCGCTTCGACCGATGCGGAAACGATCGTGTTCTGCGGCGTTCATTTTATGGGGGAAAGTGCGAAGATTCTGGCGCCAAACAAAACGGTGCTTATTCCTGATGAGCGTGCGGGTTGCCCGATGGCCGACATGGTGAATGTCGACGGCTTGCGTAAGCTGAAGGTCCAGCATCCAAACGCCAAAGTGGTGACGTACATCAACTCCTCGGCAGAAATCAAGGCGGAGACCGATATCTGCTGCACCTCGTCAAATGCGGTGAAAGTGATCAATTCTGTCGATGCGGACGAAATCATCTGGGTGCCGGATAAGAACCTTGGCCATTACGTGCAGCAGCATACCGACAAGAAGCTGATTATCTGGGAAGGGTACTGCAACACGCATGATATGTTGACGGTCAAAGACGTCGTTGAGATGAAAGCGAAATACCCGAACGCCGAGTTCGTCGTGCATCCGGAGTGTCGTCCGGAGGTTGTAGCGATGGGCGATTTCGTGGGCAGCACTACGGCGATCTTGGATTATTGCAAAAATTCCTCCGCCAAGGAGTTTATCGTCGGTACGGAGGATGGAACAGGGTATCAGCTGCGTAATGACAGCCCGGACAAAACGTTCCATTTTGCCACCAAATTCCTGGTTTGCCCGAACATGAAAGTCAATAACTTGAAGAAACTGGTCAAATGCCTGGAAACGATGCAGCCGCAAATCTACGTACCGACCGTCGTTGCCGACAAAGCCAGATTATCCTTAGAGCGCATGTTACAAGTTAAGTAGCATGCGCTACTCTCTTGTCCAAGATAGGTGACGATGGTGATTCCACAATATTTGGTTGATTTTGAGGCAGGACAGCTGCCGGTCGTCGATACGGATGTCATCGTGATCGGTTCGGGGATTGCGGGGCTCTTTACCGCTATCAAAGCAAGTGAAAAAGAGCGCGTGATCCTGATTACGAAAAAATCGATGCTGGAAAGCAATACCAGGTACGCTCAAGGCGGCATCGCCGCTGTGATTTCCGAAGAGGATTCCCCGGTTTATCACCGTCAGGATACGCTGCTGGCCGGAGCGGGCTTATGCTCCTCTGAAGCGGTGGATATCCTGGTCAACGAAGGGCCGGAAGGCGTTAAAGAGCTGATGATGTTAGGCACCGCCTTCGATTTGGAGAACGGTGAGCTCGCTCTGACGAAAGAGGGGGCGCACAGCCATCGCCGGATCTTGCATGCCCATGGGGATGCGACGGGATATGAGATCGTGCGAGCCTTGTCCGAGCAAGCGGGAGCCCATCCCAATATCGAAGTTTGGGACAATCATTATGTGATCGATTTGATCACCGAGGAGAATGAATGCCTAGGCGCGCTCGTACAGCGGCCAGACGGGCAGCGCGTGTTTCTGCGCGGGAATGCGACGATTCTGTGCTCCGGCGGAGCTGGGCAGTTGTACCGCTATACGACCAATCCCGAGGTAGCCACGGGCGATGGGGTTGCTATCGCATACCGGGCGGGAGCGATTCTTCGCGACATGGAGTTTATTCAATTTCACCCTACATCGCTCTGTTATCCGGGCGCGCCGCGGTTTCTGATCTCTGAGGCGGTTCGCGGCGAAGGGGCCGTGTTGCGCAATATCAAAGGCGAGCGGTTCATGAGTAAATACCATGAGCTGCTTGAGCTGGCGCCGCGGGATATCGTGGCTCGGGCCATCGTCAGCGAAATGGAAGCGACGGGGGCAAGCATCGTGTACCTCGATATCACGCACGAGGATCCGGAGAAAGTCAGATCCCGATTCCCAACGATTTACGAAACCTGCCTTGGCTATGGGCTTGATTTGACGGCCGACTGGATTCCCGTTGCGCCGGCTGCGCATTATATGATGGGAGGCGTCCGTGTCAGCCATCACGGAGAGACGAGTGTGCATCGGTTGTTCGCCTGCGGCGAAGTTTCGTCGACCGGCGTACATGGCGCGAACCGGCTGGCCAGCAACTCGTTGTCAGAAGCGATCGTGTTCGGGCGCCGGATTATTCAGCGGATTGGGGAGCTGCCTCCGCGCACCCGAACCGGGGAGACCGTGGCTTACCATGACGGCCGTCTGGCTCCGGCACCGTCTTCGTTAGTGGAACGCCGCTTGGACTTGCAGAAAACGATGGTCCGCCGTGCCGGTTTGCGTCGAACGGCGGAAGGATTGGCCAAGGGGATCGCGGAGCTAGAGCGGCATCAGGCGATTTTTAGCCAGGCGCTGCATACCCGCGAAGAGTGGGAATACGCCAATATGCTGACCTGCGCGCTGCTGTTGGCCAAATCGGCGCTAGCGCGCGAGGAGAGCCGGGGTGGGCATTACCGCGAGGACTTCCCGGAACGCAGCGACGAGAAGTGGCGCAAGCATCTACTTTGGCAGCGGGATAAAGGAATGTTGGAGGAAACTAGCGATGATGTTTAATGGATATAATGAAGGACTTGTGGAGGCCATCCGCGGGTGGTTGAAGGAAGATGTGGGCTCCGGTGACGTGACGACCGCGGTAACGATCCCTGCGGGTCATGAGTCCAAAGGGATCATTCATGCCAAGCAGGGCGGGATTGTTGCCGGAATGCCGGTGGCTCAGCTTGTCTTCGAGATCGTGGATCCGAATCTGACGTTTACGCCGCACGTGAAGGACGGGGAACGTATCGAGAAAGGCGCGATTCTGGCCGAGGTGGAAGGAAGCACGCATAGCATTTTGACCGGGGAGCGGTTAGCCCTGAACTTGTTGCAACGCTTGTCTGGTATCGCAACGCGCACGAAGACGTTTGTGGAAGCATTGGGCGGGCTGCCGACCCGGCTGGTGGATACACGCAAGACGACGCCGGGCCACCGGATGCTGGAGAAGTATGCGGTCCGTACCGGAGGAGGTTCGAATCACCGCTTCGGGTTGTACGACGCCGTCATGATCAAGGATAATCATATTAAAGGGGCCGGTGGCATCACCCAGGCGGTGAGCCGCGCTCGTGCTCATATTCCGCACACGATGACGATTGAAGTGGAGACGGAAAGCCTGGAACAGGTGGAGGAAGCCCTGCAAGCTGGCGCGAATATTATCATGCTCGACAACATGGCTCCCGACCTGATGAAGGAAGCGGTGCGCCGAATCAAGACCAAGGCGCCGCATGTGACGGTGGAAGCATCGGGCAACGTGTCGCTGGAAACGATCCGTGGGATTGCCGAGAGCGGCGTGGACGTCATTTCTGTGGGACGTCTGACGTATTCTTTTGAAAGCCTGGATATCAGTTTGGATTTGAACGGCAAAAAGGAGGCCTAACAAGCGCATGTTCCTTGTAGTCGATGTAGGCAATACGAATATCGTGCTGGGGATTTACCGGGGCAAGGAGTTGCTCCATCATTTCCGCATCAGTACGAATCGCCAGGCCACGGTGGACGAGTACGGCGTATTGATCCATAATCTGTTCCACATGGTGGGGATCCGGGAAGCCGAGATGGAGGGCGTCATCATTTCCTCGGTAGTACCGCCGTTAATGCACGTGCTTGAGGAGCTGAGCGAAAAATATTTGCGGCACAAGCCGCTGGTCGTTGGCCCGGGGATCAAAACCGGGCTGAACCTGCGTTACGAAAATCCGCGCGAAGTTGGAGCGGACCGGATCGTCAACGCGGTAGCCGCCATCGAGCAGTACGGAGGGCCGCTGGTCGTCGTTGACTTCGGCACGGCCACGACGTTTGACTGCATCGATGCGGCATGCAATTACCTTGGCGGCGCGATCGTGCCGGGCATCGGGATTTCGACGGAAGCGCTGTACCAGCGAGCTTCCAAGCTGCCGCGCATCGAACTCGAGAAGCCGAAGAAGGTTATTGGCCGCAATACGGTGAATGCGATGCAGGCCGGGATTATTTTTGGCTATGCTGGACAGGTTGATGGCATTGTGGAACGGATCGCTCAGGAGATGGGCGAGAAACCGAAGGTGATCGCGACCGGAGGACTTGCGGAGCTGATTGCCAGCGAAACGCGAACCATTGAAGAAGTAAACTCGCAGCTAACCCTGGAAGGGCTGCGGATTATCTACGAACGCAATCAATAAAGCAGGCGATGGTTATACTGGGATAAGTTGAAATCTCAAGTCAAGTTCAAAAAGTCAGGAAAGATGACTTTTTGAACTACCTTTGTAAGAAGCGAAAGGAGGTCCTTCGCATGATGGACCAGAACAGCAAGCAAGATCGGTTGATCCGCGGGATTGCCATGGGCGGGAAAGTGCGCGCTTTCGCCGTGCGGACGACCCAGCTGGTGGAGGAGCTGCGCCGCCGGCATGATACGTACCCGACCGCAACAGCCGCCTTCGGGCGCACGCTGACCGCCGCCGCCATGATGGGCGCGATGCTCAAGGGCGAGGAGAAGCTGACCGTACAGGTTAAAGGCGACGGGCCGATCGGACAAATTATTGCAGATGCCAACGCCAAGGGCGAAGTGCGCGGCTACGTTAAGAACCCGCATGTCCATTTGCCGAGCAACAGTCAGGGGAAATTGGATGTACGCGGCGTTGTCGGAACGGAAGGATTTATCCACGTCACGAAGGATTTAGGGCTCAAGGAGCCTTATCGCGGCAGCGTACCTTTGATTTCCGGCGAGCTGGGCGAGGATTTTACGTATTATTTTGCCGTGTCGGAGCAAACTCCTTCCGCCGTTGGATTGGGCGTGCTCGTGGACGTGGACAATTCGGTGATCGTAGCGGGCGGTTTTATCATTCAGCTGCTGCCGGGCTTAAGTGATTCCGAAATCGACTCGATCGAAAAAGCGGTGGGTCAGCTTCCACCGGTGACGGCGCTGCTCGATCAGGGGTTGGAGCTGGACGAAATGCTGCGCTGGATCGTGCCGGACGTGCAGGTGCTGGAGGAAATGGACATCGTGTTCTCCTGCAACTGTTCACGGGAGCGGGTAGAGCGCACGCTGATCAGCTTGGGTAAGAAGGAGCTGGAGGAACTGCGGGACGAAGGCAAAGAGACGGAGGTCGTTTGCGATTTCTGCAACGAACCGTACTTGTTTACCCCCGAGGAACTTGACCGGTTGATAGCTCAAACGGATAAATAAGTGAATAAGACCAAGGATACTTTGCGGATCGGGTTATTTAGACCTCGGATGCAAAGTATTTTTTGTGACTTTTCTTGACAACTCCGATCGGGGTTGTTAAGATAATAATCAGAAAACCAACTTATTTACTCGGAAATAAATGAAAGCCGATAAATCGCATATCCTAATATCTTGAGCTTTCATTTTGTGCAGCTAGATCGACGACGGTAATTTTTATCCAAAGGGAGGATATTTAATATGGCAAAAGTCGTAAACAGTGTAACAGATTTGATCGGAGATACGCCGCTGGTCCGTTTAAATCGGATCGTGCCGGAGGATAGCGCGGAGATTTATGTGAAGCTGGAATACCAAAACCCGGGCTCCAGCGTAAAGGACCGGATCGCGATCAGTATCGTAGAGGAAGCGGAGAAGGCGGGCAAGCTGAAGCCGGGCGGAACGATTATCGAAGCGACGAGCGGTAACACGGGGATCGGTTTGGCGATGGTAGCTGCGGCGAAGGGCTACAAAGCTGTTATCGTGATGCCGGAAACGATGAGCTTGGAGCGTCGCAACTTACTGCGCGCCTATGGGGCAGAGCTTGTCTTGACACCGGGTTCCGAAGGGATGAACGGAGCGGTGAAGAAAGCCGAGGAGCTGCTGGCAGCGAATCCGGATTACTTCCTGGCAGACCAATTCAGAACGCAAGCGAACGTGAAAATTCACCGCGAAACGACCGGACCGGAAATCGTTGAAGCGATTGAATCGCTGGACGGCCGTTTGGATGCATTCGTTGCAGGGATCGGTACGGGCGGTACGATTTCCGGTGCGGGTGAGGTATTGAAGAAACGGTTCCCGGATCTGAAGATTTACGCGGTTGAACCGGCAGCATCGCCGATTCTGTCTGGCGGCAAACCTGGACCGCACAAAATCCAAGGCCTTGGCGCGAACTTCATTCCGGAAATTTTGAATCGTGAAATTTATGATGAAATCATTCATGTGGAGAACGATGAAGCGTTCGAACAAGCACGTACGGTCGCGAAAGAGGAAGGCATCCTGTCCGGTATTTCCTCTGGCGCTGCAGTGTTTGCTGCCTTGAAGGTGGCTAAGGAGCTGGGCAAAGGCAAACGTGTCGTTGCCATCATTCCAAGCAACGGCGAACGTTACCTCAGCACGCCGCTGTACAATTTCGAAGCTTAATCACTCCTAGGAGAGCGATAACGCCCCCCGGCCGTTCTAACCGAACGGTCCGGGGTCTTTTATTATGAGGCGAACTTCTAGTATACTAGCTTCCAATAAGAGAAGTGCATCTATAAGATGAAGCTTGGAGGACGAACACGGTTCATGAAAAAGTTGACGACCTGGGAGCAATGGAAAGATTGGGCGGGGACAGGCGACTGGACGATGCTGCCCTTTGCGGTCAAATGCCCGTTGGCGGCTTCGGGTTTGCCTGAGGATTGGTTCCGGGCTTGGAAGGAAGCCGGACCGTACGCTTGCGTGTTGGAGAGTGGCAAGGGAGGAAGGTACACCTTTCTAGGCTTAGAGCCGGTTTCTGTCATCCGCGGCAAGGGTGGCGAAGCCATCGTGCAAGATCCTGCTTCCGGTACGGCATCGGTCCTCCGAGGCAAGCCGCTGGAGTTGTTGCGGGACTGGATGGCTCCGTTCCGGTCGCCCGAGGTGCCGGGGCTACCCAAGTTCACCGGCGGAGCCGTCGGTTATCTCGCCTATGATGTAGCGCGATCGTTGGAGCGCCTGCCGAACCTGGCGCAGGACGACCTTGGCCTCGACGACTACGTTTGGATGCGGTTGGAGGAGATGTGGGCTATCGATCAGGGGGAGGGCGACGTGTATTGCGTCGTCCATGTCCCGATCGCCTCGATGTCTCTGGAACAACTGCGGGATGGTTACCGTCGCGCCGAAGCGCGGGCTTTGCGCATGGCGGAGCGCTGGACAGGCTTCTACGCTGCGACCGCTGCTGCCCCGGCGGAAACCCCGACTCCGCTTCCTCCGCTCGGCGACGAGGAGTTGGAGCGCCGCCGTCTGTCCATCTCGATGACGCAGGAGGCGTTCGAAGCGGCGGTGCGCCGGGTGCAGGAATATATCGCCGCCGGCGACGTATTTCAGGTGAACCTGTCGCTGCGCCAGGCTTTTGCGTTGGTGGCGTCACCTGAACAGGTGTACGAGCAGCTCAGGCGGTTGAACCCGTCGCCATATATGGGCTTGCTCCGCTTCCCCGATTTCCAACTCGTGTCCGCTTCGCCGGAGCTGCTGGTGAAGGTGGAGCAAGGGAAGATCAGCACCCGCCCGATTGCGGGAACGCGGCGGCGGGGACATACACCGGAGGAGGATCGGCAGATGGAGGCGGAGCTTCGCGCGAGCGACAAGGAGCAGGCCGAGCACATTATGCTGGTCGACCTTCTGCGCAACGACATCGGCCGTGTGGCGGAGTATGGGACGGTACGGGTCAGCGAGCTTTTTACTGTGGAGCGCTATTCGCACGTTATGCATCTGGTGTCTGAGGTCGAAGGGGTGCTGGGTGGGGATCTTACGTTGTACGATGCGATCGCTGCTGTTTTTCCGGGAGGAACGATTACCGGGGCGCCTAAGGTACGAACGATGGAAATCATCGAGGAGCTGGAGCCGATCACGCGGGGACCTTATACCGGCGCAATGGGATGGATTGACTATACCGGGAATATGGAATTAAATATTATTATACGTACGCTGGTCGCGAAGGATGGCGTCGGCTACTTGCAGACGGGGGCTGGCATCGTGATTGATTCGGACCCGTACCGTGAGTATAGGGAATGCTTTAACAAGGCCAGGGCTGTTGCTTTGGCGATCCAACAGAGTGAGCAGAGCCAGCTGGACAAAGTCTAGGACAGGAGATGAGATGAGATGATTTTGGTGATCGATAACTACGATTCTTTTACGTACAATTTGGTGCAGTATTTAGGTGAGTTAGGTGAGGAAGTAACTGTCCGCCGCAACGATGAGATTGATCTTGCGGGAATTGAGGCTTTGCAGCCGGATCATATTTTAATATCCCCCGGTCCATGTACCCCAAATGAGGCTGGGATCACGCTGGATTTGATCGAGCGTTTTAAAGGGGTGATCCCGATCTTCGGCGTTTGCCTGGGGCATCAGGCGATCGGACAAGCTTTTGGCGGTAACGTGATTCGTGCCGAGCGGTTGATGCACGGCAAGACGTCGCCGATCCACCATCAGGGAGAATCGGTGTTTGCCGGCCTGCCGTCGCCGTTTACGGCCACGCGGTACCATTCTCTGATCGTGGAGCGCGAGAGCCTGCCGGATTGTCTGGAAATTACCGCCGAGACGGCGGAAGGGGAGATCATGGGACTGCGCCACAAAGAGTATGCCGTTGAAGGCGTGCAGTTCCATCCGGAATCGATTATTACTCAGCATGGCCATCAGATCCTCCGTAATTTCCTGAATCGGAAGGCGGAAGCCAAAGCATGAAATACATCGGGGTGGATGGAGTTCCGACCCCGACCGATCAAGCCGTGATCTCCGTAATGGATCACGGCTTTATGTACGGGATCGGTTTGTTTGAGACGTTCCGTACGTACGGAGGTCGACCGTTTCTGCTGGAGCGGCATCTGGATCGGCTGATGGCAGGCTGCAGGGCGTTAGGGATCGATTTCAAGGCCGATCCCGGCCGGGTTGAGTCGGAAATCAGTGAGTTGCTCGTGCAAAACGGATTGGCTGAAGGCTACATCCGGTATACGGTAACGGCCGGTGAGGGGCCGCTTGGCTTGCCGGTCGGTGACTACGATAAGCCGAGAGTCGTAATCTACGTGAAGTCGTTGCCGGAGCTAGGGGTGACGCTGTATACCGACGGGAAGCCGCTGTGGCGGCTGGAGACGCTCCGGAACACGCCGGAGGGCGAGGTGCGCTTCAAATCGCTGCACTACATGAATAGCGTGCTGGCGAAACGCGAGCTGGCGCGGCTGGAACGCGCGGCGGCGCAGCAGTCCGTCGCTCCCGTCCCTGCGGAAGGCTTGCAGCTGACGGCCCAGGGATGGTTGGCGGAGGGGATCGTCAGCAATGTATTTTTTGTGCGGAATGGCAAATGTTATACGCCGAATCTGGAAACGGGGATTCTCCCCGGCATTACTCGCGCCATGGTGCTGGAGCTGGCAGCCGAGAAGGGGATTCCGACGGAGGAGGGCTGCTACACTTGGGACGATCTGTTGGCGGCCGACGAGGTCTTCTTGACAAATTCGATCCAAGAGCTCGTGCCTGTGACGGAATTGGCGGAGTCTGGCAAACAAGGCGGACAGGAGATGCAGCGGCACAAGGTCGGGACCGGCCATATCGGGCCGGTTACGGAACGACTGCTGGGGGAATATAGAGAGAAAGCGAGGAATGACGATGCAGCCGATCATATATAAACGCAGCTACCGGCTGGGCGAGGCGTCCTTTACGCTCGGTGAGCGCACGCTGGTGATGGGGATTCTGAACGTGACACCGGACTCTTTTTCCGATGGAGGCCGTTATAATAACGTGGAACGCGCTTTACAGCACGCTCGGGAGATGATTGCGGAGGGAGCGGATATCATTGATGTCGGCGGAGAATCAACGCGTCCGGGTCATGAACCTGTAAGCGAACAAGAGGAGCTGGAGCGGGTCATTCCCGTGGTAGAGGCGATGCAACGCGAGCTGCCGCAAGTTCCCTTGTCGGTGGATACGTACAAGGCAAAGGTCGCGAGAGAAGCGCTGAAGGCGGGCGCCCACATCATCAATGATGTATGGGGCTTTAAGGCGGAGGCGCGGATGGCGGAAGTGGCGGCGGAGTTTGGTTGTCCGGTGATTTTGATGCATAACCGTCAGGATCGTAATTACGGCGACTTGCTTGCCGATGTGGCGGCGGATTTGCGAGAATGCGTGGAGATCGCTCGTAAAGCTGGCGTGAAGGACGAGAATATTATTTTGGACCCGGGTATCGGTTTTGCCAAGGATTATTCCGAGAACCTCCGTGTCATGCGTGCACTGGACGATTTGATAACGTTGGGTTATCCGCTCCTGCTCGGGACGTCCCGCAAGCGATTTATCCGTACCGCGTTAGACCTTCCAGTCGATGAAGTAGTGTTCGGTACGGCGGCGACTGTGGCGCTAGGGGTTGCGCAGGGCTGCCAGATTGTCCGCGTTCATGACGTGAAGGAGATCAAGCAGACCGTGCAAATGTGCGATGCGGTCGTGTACACTCTATAAATTGCTGGAAAAGGAGCCGAAATCATGGACAAAATGGTGCTGCGGCGCATGGAATATTACGGGTACCACGGCGTGTTCGAGGAGGAGCGCAAGCTGGGCCAGCGCTTCTACGTGGATTTGGAGCTGGAGATGGATCTGCGCCAGGCGGGAATCCACGATGACTTGACTCAAACGGTAAATTACGCCGAATTGCATGGGCTGGTCAAGGATATTGTCGAGCTAAAAAGCTTTCAATTGATCGAAGCGTTGGCGGAGCATATTGCATCCGCGGTATTGGACACTTATACTAGGGTAGATGCGTTAACGGTTCGGGTCACCAAGCCGCACCCTCCGTTTGATATCCATTTCGACGGTGTGACGGTGGAGATGTACCGTTCCAGAAAGTGAGCCAATCGTTTATGAACCTGACTTCTCCCTCTGAGCTTTCAGAGGCTTATATTGCTTTAGGCGCCAATCTGGGAGACCGCGAGGCCACCCTCATGCAGGCGATCACAGCGCTGCAGGAGCATCCAGCGATTGAAGTCCTGCGTTGCTCCAATTTATATGAAACCGATCCGGTAGGATACCTGGATCAGCCGTGTTTCGTGAATATGGCTGTTGCGCTGCGTACCTCGCTGGATCCTGAGGCGCTGCTTGAAGTTATGCTGGATATTGAGCTGCGATTAGGGCGAGAGCGCAAAATACGTTTCGGGCCGCGCACGGTGGACCTTGATTTGTTATGGACTGGAGGCAGAGTGGTGAATACGCCGCTTCTTACATTGCCTCATCCACGGATGATGGAGCGGGCTTTCGTACTTGTCCCGTTGTCAGACATTGTGCCGGAAGGGGAGCTCTCCGGCCTGTATGAGCGCATTCAGAGTGCCTTGGACACCCTAGATGGAAAGGAAGGCGTCCGGTTTTGGAAAACATGCACCTGGCACAGCGCATCCGCGCTTTCCGAAAACTAAAAGGATTTACCCAGCAAGAGCTGGCTGAGAAGTCCGGCGTTTCCCTAGCTTTATTAGGAGCGGTGGAACGGGGGAACCGCCGGGCAGATGATCAAATTTTAACTAAAATTGCAAATTGTTTGGGCATCTCCTTAGCGGAGCTGAAGCCCGATAAATAAGCTAGGCCGCTTGTAACCTAACCTTATCGAAATGGAGGGAACCATCTTGCTGAAGATTGGCGATATTGAAATGAAAAACCAAGTCGTGCTTGCTCCGATGGCAGGCGTATGCAATCCGGCCTTTCGCTTGATTGCCAAAGAATTTGGAACAGGGCTGGTCTGCGCAGAGATGGTGAGCGATAAAGCGATCATCCATGGCAACAAGCGTACTCGAGAAATGCTTTTTGTGGACGAGCGGGAGAAGCCGCTTAGCCTGCAAATTTTCGGTGGGGACCGCGCATCGCTTGTGGAGGCGGCCAAAGTCGTTGATCAGGAAACGAATGCCGACATCATTGATATTAATATGGGTTGTCCGGTGCCGAAGGTGACGAAATGCGATGCCGGCGCACGTTGGTTGCTCGAGCCGAATAAGATTTACGAGATGGTCTCGGCCGTTGTGGATGCGGTGAGTAAACCGGTAACGGTGAAAATGCGGATCGGCTGGGATGCAGAGCATATTTACGTTGTGGACAACGCCAAAGCGGTGGAACAAGCCGGTGGCAAAGCCGTCAGCGTGCATGGCCGGACGCGCGAGCAGCTGTACACCGGGCAGGCGGATTGGAGTTACATTCGTCAGGTGAAGGAAGCCGTATCGATTCCCGTGATCGGCAATGGCGACGTGGCGACGCCGGAGGATGCCAGACGGATGCTGGATGAGACCGGCTGCGACGGCGTGATGATTGGACGCGGGGCACTCGGCAACCCTTGGATGCTCTATCGGACGGTCGAGTACCTGAAGACCGGTGAATTGCTTCCGGAGCCGGATGCGGAGGAGAAGATTCGCATCGCGATCTTGCACATGGACCGTTTGGCCGCTCTTAAAGGCGAGCATGTGGCCGTTCGCGAAATGCGCAAGCATTTGGCCTGGTATTTGAAAGGTCTAAAGGGCGCAGCGCCCATTAAGGATCTCATTATGGAAGAAACTCGGCGTGACGAGATGGTGCGCATTCTTGAGGGTTTTGTCGCGGGCATTTCGACAGTAGCCGTACCTGATGAGGTATCCGCCTAAGGTTGAAGGGGAAGGTCATGAAACGTTTACATTTGTAAATTCGGGTGTCATTGACAATTGAGAATCATTCACCTATAATTTCACAATATAAATTCGACTCAGGGCGTTAGGCTTTCCTCTAGGGATGGTCTGACCCTTATCACATAATGCATATGATATACACAATGAGTTGGGAATTTAGAGACCATTGCTGCCGGAAGCGAGCGCTTCCAAGCACCTAAGCGGCAGTGGAACGGCAAAGGAACATTTTCCTAAAGGGAAGCGTTCATTTTCCAGGAGGGTTTTCGGGTGCCGCACGCACCGTGCGAAAATTTTTTCCATGACAGGAGAATCGGTTGAGATGAGCGATAAAGAAGTTATTCTTACCCAGGACGGTCTGAAGAGACTGGAAGAAGAATTGGAAAACCTGAAATCTGTGAAACGCCGCGAGGTTGCGGAACGGATTAAAGTAGCCATCGGATACGGGGATATCAGTGAGAACTCGG
>NZ_CP150222.1:105000-157500 GCF_037969915.1 Paenibacillus sp. FSL R7-0216
GGTAGCGGAGAAATTCCAATCGAACTCGGAGATAGCTGGTTCTCCCCGAAATAGCTTTAGGGCTAGCCTCGGTGGGATAGTCGTGGAGGTAGAGCACTGATTGGGTGCGGGGCCCGCCAAGGGTTACCAAGCTCAGTCAAACTCCGAATGCCACAGACTGATTAACCGGGAGTCAGACAGTGAGTGCTAAGATCCATTGTCAAAAGGGAAACAGCCCAGACCATCAGCTAAGGTCCCCAAGTGTGTGTTAAGTGGGAAAGGATGTGGAGTTGCACAGACAACCAGGATGTTGGCTTAGAAGCAGCCACCATTTAAAGAGTGCGTAATAGCTCACTGGTCGAGTGACTCTGCGCCGAAAATGTAACGGGGCTAAACACACCACCGAAGCTATGGCTTGATGCTTTGCATCAGGGGTAGGGGAGCGTTGTATGTAGGTAGAAGGTGTACCGTAAGGAGCGCTGGACAGCATACAAGTGAGAATGCCGGTATGAGTAACGAAAAGATCAGTGAGAATCTGATCCGCCGAAAGCCTAAGGGTTCCTGAGGAAGGTTCGTCCGCTCAGGGTAAGTCGGGACCTAAGGCGAGGCCGAAAGGCGTAGTCGAAGGACAACAGGTTGAAATTCCTGTACCACCGTAATCCGTTATGAGCGATGGGGTGACGCAGTAGGGTAGTGACGCGAGCTGATGGATGCTCGTCCAAGCAGTGAGGCTGGTGTGTAGGCAAATCCGCACACCGTAAGGCTGGGCTGTGATGGGGAGGGAAAATTATAGTACCGAAGGTCATGATCTCACACTGCCAAGAAAAGCCTCTAGTCAGGAGAAGGTGCCCGTACCGCAAACCGACACAGGTAGGCGAGAAGAGAATTCTAAGGCGCGCGGAAGAACTCTCGTTAAGGAACTCGGCAAAATGACCCCGTAACTTCGGGAGAAGGGGTGCCCCGGTAGAGTGAATAGCTCGAGGGGGCCGCAGTGAAAAGGCCCAAGCGACTGTTTAGCAAAAACACAGGTCTGTGCGAAGCCGCAAGGCGAAGTATACGGGCTGACGCCTGCCCGGTGCTGGAAGGTTAAGGGGAGTGGTTAGGGGTAACCCGAAGCTATGAACCGAAGCCCCAGTAAACGGCGGCCGTAACTATAACGGTCCTAAGGTAGCGAAATTCCTTGTCAGGTAAATTCTGACCCGCACGAATGGCGTAACGACTTGGGCGCTGTCTCAACGAGAGATCCGGTGAAATTTTAATACCTGTGAAGATGCAGGTTACCCGCGACAAGACGGAAAGACCCCATGGAGCTTTACTGCAGCTTGATATTGGACTTTGATACGATTTGTACAGGATAGGTGGGAGCCTAGGAAGCCGGAGCGCCAGCTTCGGTGGAGGCGCCGTTGGGATACCACCCTGATCGTATCGGAGTTCTAACCTGGTACCGTGATCCGGTACGGGGACAGTGTCAGGTGGGCAGTTTGACTGGGGCGGTCGCCTCCTAAAGAGTAACGGAGGCGCCCCAAGGTTCCCTCAGAATGGTTGGAAATCATTCGAAGAGTGCAAAGGCAAAAGGGAGCTTGACTGCGAGACTGACAAGTCGAGCAGGGACGAAAGTCGGGCTTAGTGATCCGGTGGTACCGCATGGAAGGGCCATCGCTCAACGGATAAAAGCTACCCTGGGGATAACAGGCTTATCTCCCCCAAGAGTCCACATCGACGGGGAGGTTTGGCACCTCGATGTCGGCTCATCGCATCCTGGGGCTGAAGTAGGTCCCAAGGGTTGGGCTGTTCGCCCATTAAAGCGGTACGCGAGCTGGGTTCAGAACGTCGTGAGACAGTTCGGTCCCTATCTGTCGTGGGCGCAGGAAATTTGAGAGGAGCTGTCCTTAGTACGAGAGGACCGGGATGGACGCACCGCTGGTGCACCAGTTGTTCCGCCAGGAGCATAGCTGGGTAGCTAAGTGCGGACGGGATAAGCGCTGAAAGCATCTAAGCGTGAAGCCCCCCTCAAGATGAGATTTCCCAATTAGTAAGACCCCTTGAAGACGACGAGGTTGATAGGCCTGAGGTGGAAGTGCAGCAATGTATGGAGCTGACAGGTACTAATCGGTCGAGGGCTTATCCAAATATCTAAAACAGCAAATACGTTTCGTATCCAGTTTTCAAGGATTAAACCTTGAATCGTTTGGTGGCGATGGCGGAGGGGTTCCACACGTACCCATCCCGAACACGACCGTTAAGCCCTCCAGCGCCGATGGTACTTGGACCGAAGGGTCCTGGGAGAGTAGGACGCCGCCAAGCAAAGGGAAAGAGCACTACCGTTCATTCGGTAGTGCTCTTTTTGCATTCTCAAGTAAAAACTACAAAAAGCGTGCTGCCGATAAGAGAACGATTAGTAAAAAATAGTTATTTACTGATCATTCTCAATGCGGTATAAATAGATCACAGATGAAAAAGGGTCAAAGAAATTATTTTAAGGAGGGTTAAAATGTCACACTTACAATTCGCTGAACTTTGCGTAAAACGTGCCAGCCTCACAAGGACCTTGCCAGAAGGAAAAGAGGAACTTCAATGGGTTTCCAATACGGCTGTTCTTATTTATGGAGAAAAAGAGGCAGTTTTAGTCGATACTTTTACTACTATTGAACATAACCAAAAATTGATCGATTGGATAAAGACATTTAACCGTGACCTAAAATACATCTATATTACGCACGGTCATGGTGATCATTTCTTTGGAATCAAACAAATAAAAGAAGCTTTTCCCCATGCTAAAGCATTGGCAATAGAAGGAACAGTAAAAGAGAGTTTGAAACAAGGAAACCTAATTGAAAGCTTTTGGGATAAATTATTCCCTGATCAAATACCTCAACCTCAGGTCTTTCCTGATGTTATCAATATGAATTCTTTTGAACTCGAAGGACATAAGTTGGAAATCATTGAAGCGGGGTATACGGATACCGCGAATACAACATCATTGTGGATTCCGGATCTTGAATTACTAGTGACCGGGGATGTTGTTTATAACGGAATCCATCCCTATCTAGCTGAAACCACGGAAAGTTCTCGAATCGAATGGATTCAAGCCATAGATCGTCTAATGCAACTAAATCCAAAATTTGTTGTGGCGGGGCACAAAGTCCCCGAGAATGAGAATAACCCCAAAATCTTAGGTGAGACTCAGCAATATCTGTTAGACTTTAATCGAATGGAGAAAGAGACAGACACCGCTTCAGATTTATACAACAGCATGCTTCATCTTTACCCAAACCGGGTAAACCCAGGCTCACTTTGGGGATCAGCGAATGCGGCCAAGGCTTAAACCTCATCGAAGGATTGAGAATAACATGAATAAACGATCCATAACATCAAAATTTTATCCCGCGTATCGATTTCGCCGAAATTTACGTTTATACCGGTGAGTAAGAAATTTAGCTTACTCCAGGTTGGAAATGAACCGATCGTGACGTGAAGGCGTGGAGCAGGGATGGAAGGCCGGTATATGATAATGTCCGTCTACAGATGGGAGGTGTGCCCGAGATGCCAACGTTAGCTAAAGAGCTGGTTAAGCGAAACCCTAAGCGAACTAGGTCCAATATGGAACAGGTGAATTTCCCGATATGGATACAGATGCATGGTGCAGCATTACGCAATTACTGCCGATCGTTAGCCGGCTCGGTTTGGGAAGGCGACGATTTGGCGCAAGATACGTGGCTCAAGATTTGGTCGGCGACGCAAGGTAAAGGAGACGACGTTCAAATCACACGAACGTACCTGTATCGCACGGCTCAGCATGCGTGGATTGACCGCAGCCGGAGAAAGCGGCTTCGGGCAGAGTCGCTTCCCATGGACGAACTTCTGCAAGCGCCGGGACAGAACGATCCCGCTGAAGTGTGGGGCGCGATGGAGACCCTGGTCTCCGAGCTTTCGCCCCTTCAACGAACCGCGCTACTGCTGATCGATATTTTACAGTATACGGCCGGTGAAGCTGCGCAGTTTATTTCATCGACGGAAGGGGCTGTCAAAGCCGCCCTGCACAGAGCGAGGGTCAGACTGCGAAATGCCGTGGAGGGTTCCAGACGAGAAGGGAGAGACACCTCAGGTAAAGGGACTTCCATTGGGGAGGCTGCATCCCCAGACACATCCAATGACGTACTTGTTTATGCGTACATGGATGCGGTCCGCCGAGAAGACGCCGCTGCGCTTGCGATGCTGTATAACGACGTCCGGCCTCAGGATATAGTCCCGGTGTTAACACTCCAATCGTATCGCCGCAACTCCCTACGGAGCAAATCAGGCTCCCCTGCTACCGATCCGGTACAAAACCGGCAAAGTTTCATGTCCCTCGGTCTTGCCGCCTGATTCAAAGGAGGGTATGCCATGAGTTCAGTAATCCCTTATGTTATCGAACAAACCGGACGAGGTGAACGGTCGTATGATATTTATTCGCGTTTGCTGAAGGATCGGATCGTGTTCCTCGGTTCAGCGATTGACGATCAGGTCGCCAATAGCATTACAGCGCAGATGTTGTTCTTGGCAGCTGAAGATCCGGAGAAGGATATTTACTTCTATATCAACAGTCCAGGTGGTTCAACATCAGCAGGCTTTGCCATATACGATACGATGCAATATGTGAAGCCGGACGTGCAAACGATCTGCTCCGGGCTGGCGGCTTCCTTTGCCGCGATACTGTTATTGTCTGGAGCCAAAGGGAAGCGGTTTGCCCTGCCCAACAGTGAGATTATGATTCATCAACCGCATGGAGGCGCGCAAGGGCAGGCCAGTGATATTGCGATCAGTGCCAAACGGATCTTAGGGATCCGGGAACGACTCAACGCCATTGCGGCGGAATGTACCGGGCAACCGCTGGAGCGAATTGAAAAGGATATGGATCGAGATTATTTCATGAGCGCAGACGAAGCTCGCGAGTACGGAATCATCGACCAGGTCATTACCCACGACAAGCGGTAACGAAGCACTGGATCGGAAGAATAGGAGGGAGAAGGCGAATGTGGCCTCTCCGTCCTTTTTCTTTTTGCCGAATCAAAGCTGGAGGAATGGGGCAGGATTAGCATCAGAATCCATGAAATGAACCTAATGTGCGCGTCAAATAGACACTCGTATTCGGTGGGCGGCCGAGTGATTTTTTGGCTGCGGTTGTCCTTGACAGCCTAGGGGGGCTTTGCTAAGATGGGAACAATATATTTTCGTAAGTGCCTATTCTGTCTTGATATATAAGGGTTATGTTCTTCTAAGGGATTACAGAGGTAGTCGTTTTTTTTATACCCGGATTTCAGGAAAGGGCCCAACAAAACAACCAAATCGAAGGAGGATTCATCACGGTGTGGGAAAGTAAATTTGACAAGGAAGGCTTAACGTTTGACGATGTGCTTTTGGTTCCCCGTAAATCGGAGGTATTGCCGAAAGAGGTGGATGTGTCCACTCGGCTCAGCGACAAGGTCAAGCTGAATATTCCGCTCATCAGTGCGGGAATGGATACGGTCACGGAATCCGCGCTGGCAATCGCGATTGCACGGGAAGGCGGCATCGGTATCATTCATAAGAATATGCCGATCGAACAGCAAGCCGAAGAGGTCGACCGAGTGAAACGCTCCGAGAGCGGCGTCATCACGAATCCTTTCTCATTGACTCCGGATCATCTCGTGTCCGATGCAGAGGAGGTTATGGGAAAATTCCGTATTTCCGGCGTGCCGATTGTGAATGAGGAGCACAAGTTGGTCGGGATTTTGACAAACCGGGATTTGCGCTTTGTACATGATTACAGCATCAAGATCAGCGAAGTCATGACGCGTGACAACTTAATTACCGCACCGGTAGGAACTTCTTTACAGGAAGCCGAAGTCATTTTGCAAAAACATAAAATCGAGAAACTCCCTCTGGTCGACGACCACAATACGTTAAAGGGCCTGATTACGATCAAGGATATCGAAAAAGCGATCCAATTCCCGAACGCTGCCAAGGATGCGCAGGGACGCTTGCTCGTTGGTGCTGCCGTCGGGATCTCCAAGGATACGTTTGAGCGGACCGACGCGCTGGTTAAAGCTGGAGTTGACGTAATTACGGTCGATTCGGCGCATGGTCACCATATCAATATTATTGAAGCGGTAGCCGAGCTTCGCAAACGGTTTCCAGAGCTGACGATTATCGCTGGTAATGTAGCGACAGGCGAGGCGACGAGAGCCTTGATTGAAGCGGGAGCTTCCGTGGTGAAGGTCGGTATCGGACCTGGCTCGATCTGTACGACTCGCGTGATCGCTGGCATCGGCGTGCCGCAGGTAACGGCGGTGTACGATTGCGCGACGGTAGCTCGTGAATACGGGATTCCGATCATCGCAGACGGAGGTATCAAGTACTCCGGCGAGATTACGAAATCGATCGCGGCCGGTGCGCATGCGGTGATGTTGGGCAGCTTGTTTGCCGGTACAGAAGAAAGCCCTGGGGATTCGGAAATCTACCAAGGTCGCCGCTACAAGGTGTATAGAGGAATGGGTTCGTTGGGCGCGATGAAGCAAGGTAGTAAGGACCGCTACTTCCAAGACGACGACAAGAAGCTGGTACCGGAAGGGATCGAAGGCCGTGTTGCCTACAAAGGACCGATCTCCGATACGATTCATCAGTTGATTGGCGGCCTGCGTTCCGGGATGGGGTATTGCGGCACGAAGTCGCTGGATGAGCTTCGGAACGATACGCAGTTTATCCGCATCACGGGTGCAGGCTTGCGCGAAAGCCATCCGCACGATGTTCAGATCACCAAAGAGGCGCCAAACTACTCGCTGTAATAGGGGTAATTCAAAAAGTCAAAAGGGTTTAAACCATTATTTTCCACATCAGGCAGGGCGTTTTCCGTCCTGCTTGTCTTTTTTTGCGGGTACCCCTGTGATAGAATAGATAAAGCAAATGAAAGAATATGAGGGGAGCTTTAAGGCATTGAAACACAAACAACCACAACGCAAGTCGACAACCAAACGGCGTTTCCTGCGCAAAAGCGTAGCTTCTGTATTGCTGCTAAATCTACTATGTTTCTCTCTTGCACCGGTGATGGCACTGGCGGAGGGAGAGCAAACGGAATCTACTTCTACTGAATCTACGACAACCGAAACGACGACAGTGCAAACAGCCACCTCAATTCCTTCCGTGGAATCCCTAGGCTTGGAAGTGAAGTCCGCGGTTTTGCTGGAGCCTGTATCCGGGCAAGTATTGATGAACATCAACGGGGATGTTCCTTTGCCTCCGGCCAGCATGACCAAAATGATGACCGAATATATCGTGGCTGACCTCGTGAAGCAAGGGAAGTTCAGTTGGGACGACGTGGTGACGGTAGGAAAAAATGCCGCCCAAACGATCGGCTCGCGGATTTTTCTGGCCGAAGGGGATCAACATACTATTGAAGAGTTATATATCGCGATGGCCGTCGGCTCCGCGAACGATGCGACGGTGGCTTTGGCTGAGCATGTTGCAGGTTCCGAGCAAGCTTTCGTGAAAATGATGAATGACGAAGCCAAGCGAATGGGGATGAAAACCGCGCACTTTGCGAACTCCACCGGCTTGGACATTGCGGATATGCCGGAACAATTCCGTCCTTCGGATACCGAAGAGACCGTGATGTCAGCAATGGATGCAGCCATTCTGGCAAGATACATTGTGACGGACCATCCGGACTTTACTCGGTTCACAACGATCCAATCGTACAAGTTCCGTGAGCGAGATACCGCTCCAATGATCAACTGGAACTGGATGCTGGAAGCCAATAAAAACGTGACTAACTTTAAGCAATACGCCTATGATGGTCTTGACGGGCTCAAAACGGGACACACCACGAATGCGGGCAACTGCTTTACCGGGACGGCCGTCCGTAACGGAATGCGCTTGATCAGCGTCGTAATGGGTGCTAAAACCGAAGGCTCTCGTTTCGTTGAAAGCCGCAAAGTCCTGGACTTCGGCTTCAATAACTTTGAAACGAAGCAAATCGTACCACCGAAAACAACGGTTGCAGGGACAGAAACCGTGACGGTGAAAAAAGCGAAAAACACGGAGATTCCGGTCGTAACGGATCAAGCGGTTAGCTTTGTCGTACCGAAAGGCGCGGACACGAGCGCGGTACAACCTAAAGTGACGTTGGCCGATGAGAGCACCTTGACAGCTCCGTTGAAGCAGGGGACGAAGGTCGGAACCGTAACCTACTCGTTTAAGGCTCCAGGCATGGACCAAACGCTTGAGAAGACAGTGAACCTGATTACAGCGGAAGATGCGGAAAAAGCCGGTTGGTTTAAGCTGATGATGCGAGCCATCGGCGATTTCTTCAGCGATCTGTTCAACGGCATCAAAAATCTTTTCTAAGCGTCCTTTCATATCCGAGTAAACGGGTTGTGTATTTCAACTGTATCTTGTAAAATATTTAGTTAGATTATTATCGGGAGGATTGGACATGGAAACAGGAACATCGCGTGTAAAAAGAGGTATGGCTGAGATGCAAAAAGGCGGCGTCATTATGGACGTCATGAATGCGGAACAAGCCAAAATCGCCGAAGCGGCTGGAGCTACCGCCGTTATGGCATTGGAACGTGTGCCTTCCGATATCCGGGCGGCCGGCGGCGTAGCCCGCATGGCGGATCCGACGATCGTTGAGGAAGTCATGAAGGTTGTCTCCATCCCGGTCATGGCAAAAGCGCGGATCGGTCATTACGTGGAAGCGAAAGTTCTGGAATCGCTTGGGGTAGACTATCTGGACGAGAGTGAAGTGCTGACCCCGGCGGATGAAGTATTCCATATCGATAAACGGGATTTCACCGTACCGTTCGTATGCGGGGCGAAGGATCTGGGCGAAGCGCTTCGTCGCATTAGCGAAGGCGCATCGATGATCCGGACGAAAGGGGAGCCGGGAACGGGCAACATCGTTGAAGCGGTACGTCACATGCGTCTGATCAACAGCCAAATCCGCAAGGCGCAGAACATGTCGAAGGATGAGCTTTATGCCGAGGCGAAGAACCTTGGTGTGGCTTACGACCTGCTTTTCGAAGTACATGAGAACGGCAAGCTGCCGGTCGTTAACTTCGCGGCGGGCGGTGTAGCAACACCGGCCGATGCGGCTTTGATGATGCATTTGGGCGCGGACGGGGTATTTGTCGGCTCCGGTATTTTTAAATCGGACAGTCCCGAGAAATTTGCTCGTGCGATCGTCGAAGCGACGACGCATTATACGGATTATAAATTGATTGCGGAAGTATCCAAAAATTTGGGTACACCGATGAAAGGCATCGAGATTTCCAAATTGTCCGCGGCAGAGCGGATGTCGGATCGCGGCTGGTAATCATCTATCGCCAAGAACCGTAGGATCTAAAGCAAGTCCTTCACCCCGGCTGTCTCTTTCCGATGGCCGGGGTACATCATAGTGACCTACGTGAGCAACGGAAGCTTCGTGATCAAAAAATGACTTATTGAACTACCTCTAGAGAAAGAAGGTTTGTCATGAAAGTAGGAGTGTTAGCGCTGCAAGGCGCGGTTGCGGAGCATATCCGCAGCTTGGAGAAGACCGGCGTTGAAGCTGTAACCGTGAAGCACACCGAACAGCTTGCTGAGCTGGATGGACTGATCATTCCTGGCGGCGAAAGCACGACCATCGGCAAACTGATGCGTAAATACGGCTTTATGGATGAGATTCGAAGCTTTTCCGGACAAGGTAAACCGGTATTCGGGACCTGTGCCGGACTGATCGTGATGGCTAAGGAGATCGAGGGCGGCGAGGAAGCTCATCTCGGACTGATGGATATCAAGGTATCGCGCAATGCGTTTGGACGTCAGCGTGAAAGCTTCGAAACCGATCTTGACGTGAAGGGACTTGAGGTTCCACTGAGGGCGGTATTCATTCGGGCCCCGCTGATCACGGCAGTTGGAGAAGGGGTAGAGGTGTTGTCGACTTATCACGATGAAATTGTGACGGCACGCCAGGGGCATCTGCTCGTTTCGTCGTTCCATCCGGAGCTGACTGACGACTTCTCGCTACATACGTATTTTGTTGAGATGATCAAGCAAGCCAAGCAGCCGTAAACAGGCCTTGACTCCTTTGCGGGTTGAGGTTTTATCTGTTTTACCGGCGTTTTGAACTTCCGATAGCAGCCTTTCCGTCCGCGGGTCTCCCCAGATGAAGGTCGGCAGGTCTGTGCGGGATCATTCTAGGAGGGACTACTCATGTTAGATGTGAAAATCATGCGAAATGAATATACACGCGTTGAGGAAGCGCTGAAGAATCGGGGGAAATCGCTGGAGCTCATCTCCGGTTTTGCGCCGCTGGACGAGAAACGCCGGGTGTTGCTTCAAGAAAGCGAAGCGCTCAAAAATCGCCGGAACACCGTCTCCGCAGAAGTTGCACAGCGCAAGAAAAACAAGGAGAACGCCGACGAGTTAATCGTAGAGATGCGCGAAGTCGGAGATCGCATCAAGGAGCTGGACGAAGAGGTTCGGACGCTTGAGGTGAAAATCGACGAGCTGATGCTCTCCATTCCGAACATCCCTCATGCAAGCGTACCGGTAGGCGCTTCGGAAGAAGATAATGTCGAAGTTCGCCGTTGGAGCGAGCCGCGGAACTTTGAGTTTACTCCGAAAGCGCATTGGGATATTGCAGCGGACCTCGGAATTCTTGATTTTGAAGCCGCAGCGAAGGTGACCGGTTCGCGGTTTACTTTTTATAAAGGGTTGGGGGCTCGCCTCGAACGTGCGCTCATTAACTTTATGATGGACCTGCACAGCAACGAACATGGGTATGAGGAAATGCTGCCACCTTACATCGTTAATCGCGACAGCTTATACGGAACGGGCCAGCTACCGAAGTTCGAGGAGGATCTGTTCAAACTATCGGGCGCCAGCGACTATTATTTGATTCCTACGGCTGAGGTGCCGGTGACGAACTATCATCGGGATGAAATTCTGAATGCGGAAGACTTACCGCGCAATTATGTGGCTTACAGCTCCTGCTTCCGTTCTGAGGCTGGTGCAGCTGGCCGCGATACCCGTGGTTTGATTCGTCAACACCAGTTCAACAAGGTGGAAATGATCAAAATTGTTCATCCGGACAACTCTTATGACGAGCTGGAGAAAATGACGAACAACGCCGAGCGCGTGCTGCAGCTGTTAAACCTGCCTTACCGTGTGCTTGCGTTGTGTACGGGCGACATGGGCTTTACGGCTGCCAAAACATACGACCTGGAAGTATGGCTTCCGGAGAGCGGGTTATACCGCGAAATCTCCTCTTGCTCCAACGTGGAGGACTTCCAGGCCCGTCGGGCGAACATTCGGTTCCGTCCGGAGCCGAAGGCGAAGCCGGAGTTCGTGCATACGTTAAATGGCTCGGGACTAGCGGTTGGACGCACCGTGGCTGCGATCCTGGAGAATTACCAGCAGGAAGACGGCAGCGTGGAGATTCCAGAGGCGCTGCGCCCTTATATGGGGAATTTGCAGAAGATTACCAAGCGTAATTAGCTTGCGTAGCGGCAAGCGATATGGTAGAATCTGATTTGTTACGCTAAATCGGATTCACCTTTGGAGAGGTACCGAAGCGGTCATAACGGGGCGGTCTTGAAAACCGTTAGGGTGCAAGCCCACGTGGGTTCGAATCCCACCCTCTCCGCCATACGAGAATAATCAACCGATTCCTGAAAAGGAGTCGGTTTTTTTGTGTATGGCGAAAAGGTGGGATTCGAACGGGCCGTGAAGCGGACATGCCCTAAGGCATGTCCGTAGGCCCCGGCGTGATAGTCGCACAGCATTGCTGCACTTGTGCGGCTACGTCCGACGGAGCGAATCCCACCCTCTCCGCCATACATCGATCATCCAGAGAGCAGAGATGCTCTCTTTTTTCATGCATAACGGAGGCCCTTTCTTCGCAAATTAACTCTGTTGATCAAATCAAGGGAGGCATTATTCGTTATGACAAAACCGCAAACCTACCAAACCTCGGGCTCCGGCAACGGACAGAATCGCGAACGCCAACGGAACGAGGGCAAAGGCGGACCTGAACCGCTGTCTGGTTCAAAAAAGGCGAAAATCAGAAAACAAGACGGTAACTTTAACCCGGAAGGATAAGCTCTTATTGGAAGGGTTACCACGAACCTTGCCCTAGCCTCGGCTGGGGTTTTTTGCCGTTCAGATGCACGGTGTTTATCAGATTTAGAGCAAGACAACAAGCGGAGAAAATGTCATAATAAAGGTTAGGGTGTGTTCTTATACGGGAACATGAATTTTTTTGAAAGAATGGTGAGAGGGAAGAACTATAAAACATACTGAAAGGATCGTGATGCCATTTGAACGCGGTTAATCCAAACCAACTGATTCCACCTACAGCAACCCAAGTACGCCAACATAAACAGCGTACGCTGAAGAGCAACTTATTCAGGTCTATGTTTATTGTAGTCGGAGCGATTATCGTCTCCGTTGCGCTGGAACTATTTCTGGTACCTAACAAAATTACGGACGGTGGCATAACCGGTATTTCCGTAATGACTTCCTACTTGTCGGGCTTCCCGCTCGGGGTTTTCCTCTTCCTTTTCAACCTCCCTTTTCTCATTGTCGGCTATAAACAAATCGGCAAGACATTTGCCGTATCCACCCTGCTGGGCATTACCGTGATGTCGGTTGGCACGGCGCTGCTGCACCCGGTTGCTGCTTTTGTCAGTGATACCTTACTTGCCTTTGTGTTTGGCGGCATTTTACTTGGTTTAGGCACCGGTTTAGTTATTCGCTTTGGCGGATCGCTGGACGGGACTGAAATCGTGGCCATTCTCATTTCTCGAAGAACTCCATTCTCGGTTGGCGAGATCATCATGTTCTTCAACTTCTTCATCCTGCTCGGTGCAGGCTTCGTGTTTGGCTGGGAGCGCGCGTTGTTCTCGTTATTAGCCTATTATATTGCCTATAAGACCATCGATATCGTCGTAGACGGTTTAAACGAGTCGAAATCGGTTTGGATCATCAGCGACCAGATCGATGAAATCGGTGATGCGATCTTAAGCCGTTTGGGACGCGGCGTTACGTATTTGTCGGGAGAAGGCGGTTTTTCCGGCGACC
Source organism: Paenibacillus sp. FSL R7-0216 (assembly GCF_037969915.1). Lineage (NCBI taxonomy): Bacteria > Bacillati > Bacillota > Bacilli > Caryophanales > Paenibacillaceae > Paenibacillus > Paenibacillus sp. FSL R7-0216. Next base: position 118,060 of record NZ_CP150222.1, read on the forward strand.
CGAAGAAAGTGATTTTCTGCGTCATTACCCGCTTGGAAGAAGCCAAGCTGAAGGAAATCGTGAATCATTACGATGAAAATGCATTTTTGGCAGTCGGAAATATCCATGATGTTAAGGGCGGACGTTTCAAGAAGAAAGCAATTCATTAGTTCAGCGGAACGTATTCCGAAATCCTTGCAAATGGTTTATGATATGTTATGTTTAGAAAAATTTTGCTTTTACTGAGGATGAATGGGTAGGAGAGAGGAGAAGGTATGTTTAAAAAGTTATTGACGTCCTGCTTGCTGGTCATGCTGTCTGTCGTGCTGGTCTTGGCCGGCTGCAGCAGCAAGAAGGAACCGAAGGAAGCCTTGAGCAGCGCAGCTGTGAAGGCGCTTGAGATGAACTCGTACGTGTTGGAGAATCAAATTAAGATCTTGGATTTTTCCGTTGAAATGGAAGAGGCAGAGTCCCCGGAAGTGGGCGCCGTATTATCCATGCTGAAGAACGCTGAGATCAACATCAAGCAAATTTTCCAGAAGGACCCGATGCAAGCCGAAGCAACACTGGAAGTCAAATTGACAGGGGATATGACGACGACAATTACGATTCCGCTCGTCGTGACGCCGGAGAAATTGTACGTTAAGGTACCAAGCATTCCGTTCCTGCCAATGCCGGAGTCGGTGACTGGGAAATTCCTGGTTCTCGACATGAAAGAGCTGGCGGAGCAGAGCGGCGAGGAGTTTAATCCGGACCTGTTCAATCCGGAGAAGAGCCAAAAGCTCAGCACGGAATTAATGGGAGCTTTATTTGCTGAGTATGAATCCGGAGCTTACTTCACCAACATCGATCCAAAAGAGGCTTCGTTGCCGGAAGGTTTCAAAGCGAAGCAGGTGGTCCAATTCGCCATTACGAATGACAATGTAAAAGAAGCGGTGACGATTCTGGTGAATCAAGCGTTGCCGAAGATGCTGGATATATTGTCCAAAGAAGAATACCGTTCGATGTTGCAGCTGACGCCAGAAGAACTTGAGCAGGCGAAGAAAGAACTGCAAGAAGGTAACCAGGACGAACTGGGCAAAGCGTTGGACGAGATGAAGAATCATCTACAAATCAACAAATTCACGGTGGATACCGCGATCGACGAGAACAACTACCCGGCGTATTACAACGTTCAGGCAGATGTCGCCGTAAACGATCCGGAAACGAAGGAGAACATCAAGGTTGCTGTCCAAATGACCAGCCGCTTTACTCAAATTAATGAGAAACCGGCCTTTGAAATCGGCATTCCGACAGACACGCTGACTTTGGAGCAGCTACAAGAAGAAATGGGCCAGTTTGGCTATTAAGCTTAAGCGTACGATTCAAACATTGTGCATAAACGATAAGAACCTTCAGTTCCATGATCTCATGGGGCTGGAGGTTCTTGTCGTTACAGTAGATTTTATTTCTTCCGAAGCCGACGGAAAAACTCGGTTAACAACGAGGCGCAATCTTCCTGCAGGACGCCGGCTGTGATATCGGTGCGGTGGTTAAATCGCGTTTCCTGCAGCAGGTTCATCAAAGTTCCGGCGCAACCTGCCTTCGGATCCGGAGCACCGTATATCACATGAGGAACGCGGCATTGGACGATCGCGCCTGCACACATCGGGCAAGGCTCCAGCGTGACGTAGAGGCGGCAGTGAAGCAGTCGCCAGGCCCCGAGATGCTCGCTGGCCTCGCGGATCGCAATCATCTCGGCATGGGCGGTACCATCGTGGGAGCTCTCACGGAGATTGTAGCCACGTCCAACGATGTCGTCACCTCGGACGATGACCGCACCAATCGGCACTTCGCCGATGGCTTCCGCCTTGCGTGCTTCACGTATAGCCTCTGCCATCCAATGCTCGTGAGGATAAGTTGAGGGTGGCGGTTCAGGGACTAAAGGAAATGAGGATGGCATGTGAACAAATCAACTCCTTATCAGCGTATCCACAAGTCTTGTCCAACGAACAAGCATTCGTTGTTAACATGTTGTGGGTAACATTGTGCATAACCGCTGGATTATCCCCATTATTATACACATATTATCCCAATGAGCTGTGAGTATGTTAATATCCTGTGGATAACTATCGTATGACGGACCCTTTTCTTTGAGTCTTATGGACCAGACGAGTAGGCATTTCTACATATTGTAGGGAAACGAACTGGGAATTTCAACGTCTTTGCAAAACTTGTCGTAAAAGGTATGATGGATTTAGAATTTTTTACAATCCCATATATATCCATAAAAATAGCTCTAGGGGTGGGATAAACGCTTGACTATAAAAACAAAGCTTGCTTTGATTATATCTTGTTTTGCGCTAATTATCCTGTCTCTGAATATCGTGCTAAGTTATTTTACGGTACGGGATAATTTGCGCCTGGACAGCGAAGCGAACATGATGCTGACGGCCAATCAAATAGCCATTTCTGTCGAACAAAGTCGGTCGGTATATAACTATGTCAAGCTCACGTTAGGCGGCAAAATGAGCAGCGATATGACGGATGCGATTCTGACCATGACAAGCCCGGAACGGGTTTCCCAAAAATCGTTAGGTACGAATCCTAGTCTGATGGAGATAACGGGGATTGACCCGAATCGCTTGGATGAGAGGCAATTGTTGTTTGGAACGTACCGATATAAGAATGATCAGGTATTGAAGCGTTCCGTTGCGGAGGCGATCTCCCAAAATCGCAGTTTGTTGGTGGATACCCGCATCAACGGCAAGCGCGTCCTGGAGAGTTATGTCCCTATTACGAATGGAGGCGAGAAACCCTACGTTATTCGGATCGTCTCCAGTTATACCCCGATCGCCGAAGCGATTGCTAAACAGATGATCAGCCAACTGATCGTTTCCCTTTCCTTGCTCGTATTGATGATCATGGGGAGCTACGGGATGGCCGGAGGTTTGATCCGTCCGATCCGTCATATTTTGGACCAAGTGAATGTATTAGCTTCGGGTAAGCTTGAGACCCGGCTGAAAGTCGGCAGTTTTGATGAACTCGGACTGCTGGCTCATAAAATTAACATCATGGCTGATAATCTGGGCCGATATACCGCTGAGATGAAGCGGAAGAACGAAGAGAATCGGTCGATGAAGGAGTATCTGGAGTCGATTATCAGCCAGACCGCAGATGCCATCCATATTACAGATATCAAGGGTCAGGTCCTGCAGGTGAATGCCGCTTTCGAAAGGTTATACGGCTGGCGGAGTGATGAAATTGTCGGGAACGTTCTGGAATTTCTCCCGGATTCCGAGATGGACGGAAGGTTGATCTGGCGTCCGGAAACCGACGTAATCGCTACCGCCGAATCGGTAATCGCCGAAACCGTCCGATTGCGGAAGGACGGCAGCCCTGTGGAAGTAAGCATTAGCGTGTCCCCTATCTTTGACCAAGCGGGAAAAATCACCGCACTGATCAGCATTTCCCGGGACATGACGGAACACAATAAAATGGAAGACCTGCTCCGGCGCTCAGAGAAATTGACGACCGTCGGACAGCTTGCTGCCGGGGTGGCGCATGAAATTCGCAACCCGCTGACGACGTTGCGCGGATTTCTTCAAATGCAGCAACGAGCCCGAGTAGTTAATATCATGCATACCGATGTGATGCTCGCGGAGCTGGATCGGATTAATCTCATCGTCGGTGAGTTTCTCATTTTAGCCAAGCCGCAGGCGGTGCAATTCCAGACCAGGGACGTTCGTTTTACGATGGGCGACGTCGTGTCCTTATTGGATAGCGAAGCTCATTTACATAATATCGTATTCGAGGTTCATTTCTCCCCCAGCCCAATTCTGGTACACTGTGAAGAGAACCAATTGAAGCAGGTATTCATCAACCTGTTGAAGAATGCGATGGAGGCCATGCCTAAAGGTGGAAGGATCCTTCTGCAGGTAGAGGAGGACGACCAAGGGCAGGCCGTGCTGCGGGTGATCGATGAAGGCGAGGGGATCGCCAAAGATCGGCTCCAGAAGCTTGGGGAGCCGTTCTATACGAACAAGGAGAAAGGGACCGGACTTGGCTTGATGATCAGCCAGCGAATCATTGAGGGACATCGTGGGACGCTGAAGATCGACAGCGAGCTCGGACGAGGAACGGCTGTAACTATCACCCTCCCGCGCGTGCAGGAGGAGGAAGATCATAACGAAGGGGCAGCAGATATCGCTAAATGAGGTGGGCTGCTAGGCCAAGCGGAGGGACCGAAAGCATCATCATGAGGATCAATAAATTTATTAGTGAAACGGGATTTTGTTCTCGGAGAGAAGCGGACAAGCTGGTCGAGTCGGGCCAGGTGACCATAAACGGCGTCAAAGCGGTTCTGGGCAGCCAGGCGGAGCCAGGGGACGACGTTAGGGTAAATGGGCGTCCTATCGAGACCAAGCGCTCCACACACGTGTATATCGCTTTAAACAAGCCGGTGGGTATCACCAGTACGACGGAAGCCCATGTGAAAGGCAATATCGTCGATTTTGTCGGGCATTCGGAGCGGATTTTTCCGATCGGACGATTGGATAAAGACTCGGAAGGACTGATCTTGCTAACCAGCGACGGTGATATCGTCAACAAGATATTACGTGCGGAGGGCAAGCATGAGAAGGAATACATCGTCACGGTGGATCGGCCGATTACACCCAGCTTTGTGAAGGCGATGAGTGAAGGGGTTAAAATTCTCGGCGAAATGACGCTTCCGTGCAAAGTGACGCGGATCTCGGACCGCGTATTCCGAATGATTCTGACCGAGGGCAAAAACCGTCAGATCCGCCGCATGTGCAGCGCCCTAGGTTATGATGTCCGGAAGCTTCAGCGCATCCGGATCATGAACATTCACCTGGGCCAGCAGAAGATCGGTACATGGCGCGATTTAACCGAGCAAGAGAAGCGAGAATTGGGCTTATCTCTGAACTACGAGCTTACTTAACGTACGATAACAAAGAAGGACAGGCTTGCCTCGGAGGAGGAGCCTGTCCTTTTGCGTCTTACTCGTGAGCAGCCGTTACGCCCAGCTGCTCGCTGCTGTCCGCATATTTACGGATGATCGAGACCTCGACCCGGCGGTTCTGTGCCCGCCCGACCGCGGTATCGTTGCCGGCAACGGGGTGGTATTCGCCGTAACCGATCGCACTAAATTTTTTCGGATCCAAATTCGTGTTAATCAGCAAAATCTTCATGAAATTCAAAGCCCGAACCGAGCTCAGATCCCAGTTGGACGGAAATTCATAGGTTGAGATCGGAACGTTGTCCGTATGTCCGGATACGATGATCTCATAGTCGGGGAATTTCTGCAGCATGGTTGAGATCGCTTTGGCCAACTGACGGGCTTCCGGCTTGACCACGGCTTCCCCGGAAGCGAAAAGCGCTTTGTCGCTGATCGTGATCATCAGTTGGGATTGATTCAGCTTGGTCTCCAGGTCGTCGGTCAAACCGTTTTCTTTGATATAGGTATCAAGCTGTTTTTTCAAAGCCTCTAGGTTTTGCTGTTCCTGCCGCTTCAGTTCGTTCTTCTTGGTCATCAAGCCGTCCGAGGAGGGCTTCGGTAATTCACTGTCGCTGTTGGATGTCTTGGTGTTGCTGGACATGGCGTTTTGATCCAGAACTCCTGATCCGCCGGTCAGCACGCTTTGAAACGCTTCGCTCATCTCCTGGAATTTCTGGGCATCGACGGTACTCATTCCGAACAAGACAATGAACAAGGCGAGCAGGAGCGTCATCAAGTCGGAGTAAGGAAGCAGCCAGCTTTCGTCGTTATGTTCTTCGTGATCCTGATGCTTATTCTTTTTGCTCACCCTCACCCGCCCCCTTTTCTAGAATTTCCGCTCGTTCGGCAGGGGTTAAGAACACGGCAAGCTTCTGTTGAATCGCGATCGTGGATACGCCGGATTGAATCGACAGCAGGCCTTCCACCATCATCAATCGAACTTCCATTTCCTTCTTGGACAGACGTTTTAATTTATTGGAAATCGGATGCCATAATACGTAACCGGTGAAGATACCAAATACGGTGGCAATAAAAGCGCCCGAAATCGCATGCGACAGCTTCTCGATGTCACTCATATCGGACAGGGCGGCAATCAGGCCCACCACGGCGCCGAGTACCCCTAGCGTTGGCGCGTACATCCCTGCTTGAGAAAACATCAATGCACCGGCTTTATGACGCTCTTCCGTAGCAGCGATATCCTCTGTCAGCACGTCTTGCACGAACTCTTGGTCGTTACCGTCGATGATCATCCGCATGCCGCCACGCAAAAAGTCATCATTGATCTCTTCGACCTTCGCTTCCAGAGCCAGCAGGCCCTCACGGCGGGTAATCGTCGCCCATTCCATGAACAGGGTGATCAATTCCGCTTTGCTAATCATTTTCGGCTTGGCGACCGTCAATTTGAGCAATGTCGGGAATTTCTTCATTTCCGACATTGGGAAGGCCATGAAGAGCGTGGCCGCCGTCCCGACAAATATAATGACAAAGGCTGCTGGGTTAGAAACCAGACTTTCGATCGGCGCGCCTTTCAGAAACATCCCTAAAATAAGGGCGACAAATCCGAGAATCAAACCAATAATTGTTGAAATTTCCATTGTACACCTCGTCCTTGAGAGAAATTGAACCCTTTCCTGGCCTCCCCGCATCCTTGCGGAAAGAGGCGTTCCTGCACAGTCTGAAACGATTAACTATTTTATCGACAGATTTCCCTTTTTTTTTAAGTGGTTTTTTCCGGTATAATAAGAATACGGCCGGAATGGAGAGGCCGAAAGGGAGGATATCGCAGTGGGCGTAAAACACGGCAGAGATTATGAATTTATTTTGGCTGATTTGACGAACGCGGTTGGCCGGATTCAAGATAGTTATCTTTTCTTCGAAATGGAGCCTTCGGAGTGGGAAGTATTATCCGACGCAGATCGGAACGAGGTGCTCGAAGCACTGGCCGAAGATTTGTTCTTTGGGCTCGGTACGGAGCCCATGATTGAGGTAGGGAGTGCGATCGTGATCTATGATCCTGAGGGCCACCGCATTAATTTTCTTATCGGAGATGCAGAACTGACTTCAGTTTCCTTGATTTGAACCTTTAGTTCCATCGCTGCTAGGTCCATCAGTGGCCGGTACGCATGAAGGTATGGGTTGGAGAATACAATAAATGGAGACGGGGCTAGGACAAATCAACTTCAGATCCTGGTGCGTGACGGGGATGCTTACATATACAGGAGTTCTTGAAGAGAACGGGGAGGAAGAATAATGCCGTTTACACCGCAAGAAGTAGAAGCGCATTTGGAAAAATTGGATGGCTGGGAGCTTGAAGAAGGACGATGGATTTTCCGCAAATACACGTTCACCAACTTTATGAAGGGAATCGCGTTTGTCGATGAGGTCGCGGCGATCTCGGAGGCGTTTAACCACCATCCCTTTATCACGATTGACTATAAAACGGTAACGCTCCGTCTGACCTCGTGGGAGGACGGTGGCATTACGGCCGTTGACATCAAAGAGGCGCAGCAATACAACGAGGCCTTCGAGAAGATGCGCTCGTGAGATTGATTGACTAGGCATAAGAACGGATAGGTATGGGGAAAAAACGCCCGCCGGGAACATAAGTTTCCCGGCGGGCGTGCTTTTTGAATGCCTTTATTTTTTCTCCGCAAGCCACATGGCGACGTTGGCGATTTCCTCTTCTTTCAAGCGATCCTTGAACGAAGGCATCATGCCGCCCTTTCCTTTGGTGATAATCGAGTAGAGTTGGTCCGCGGACAATTGCGAGCCGATCTTCTGCAGATTCGGGCCTGCTCCGCCTTGCAGCGTATCGCCATGACAGGAAATGCAATTCGCTTTGACGGTGGCTTCAGCTTGTTCCGCATTCATTGTGATTTCAGGCAATTGCGGTTTGGCTTCTTGCTCGGCCTGTTCCCGGCTTGGCAAGGTAAACATCAATACCAGGGCTAAAGCGCCTGCGATGACGAACAAACCGCTCATGATCCACTTTTGCATTCCAATCGCCCCTCCTATGTATGCTACCTATCCATTATAACGGAACACGCGGTCCGATCATAGTCTTTGTGTCAAAATTAGGAACAAAAATAATTACATTCGCCGGAAATATGTGCCTTATCTCATTGCGTTGCTCAAAGTGAGGTGTATAAAGGGGCTTGCCCTTATTCAGGCAGCCCCTTGTGTACCATGCAGTAAAACGGTTTGGACACCCCGCCAGGCGTCATCTTCTCGTAAAGGTCGGTAATGACGAATCCGGCCTTTTGATAGGCTCGAATCGCTCGGGTGTTCCAGGTGAGCACCTCAAGGTCGATTTGATTGTCCGGTTTGCGGTGCCGGGCTTCCTCTACGATGGTTCTTACGAAGAGTTTGCCTAGTCCATGACCGCAAAGATCAGGCTTCATGCCGATGCCGAGCCGGGTCACCCCCTCCATCGGGAAGTATTGGGCAAAGCCCGCCAGCTCGCCGGCTTCATTCAACACGGAGACATACTGCTCGGCACGGATTGCCGGATTCCCAAACTCTACATCGAGCGCTTTCATTTGATCCCAGGGCAGCCAGCTGTAAATATCGTAAGGAGAATCGTAACGCCAAGTGCAAATTTCCGCGCCATGCGGTTCTTCCATTGGCACGATTCGAAACGTAGACTTCGCTTGATCCATATTGCCCCTCCTTTGGTAGAGGTAAATCCGTCGTAGTTTCTCTATTACCCTCACAATAGCCGGATTTACGCAGCTTGTAAAGGCTTTTGCCGATAGGAGGGAATTCATGGATTTTCAGCGGATTTCCAACTTTCCGGTAACCTTTTTGCCGGACGTCTCGTTATATAGATAAGGCCACGAACATAAAAAGACCGCAAGCTGTTCCGAGTCGGAAACGCGGCTTGCGGCGAGAGACAATGAACTTGACGAATCCCGGGTGATCAGGATTCCGTAGCGTAAACAGAATAACCGTATTTACTGAGAACACGCTTCGCGCCAACGTAGCGGTTCTGGTAGTAGCTGTTGCTTAACTTGTCGATGCGGATGCCTTTGGATGAGGACGCGTGGGCGAATTCCCCTTCGCCAACGTAAACACCGACATGCGATACCTTGCCGGTCCCCGTGGTTTTGAAGAAAACGAGGTCACCTGCTTGGAGTTCTTTCTTCGATACCGGCGTCCCTTGCTTATATTGGGCGGCCGACACGCGTGCGAGCTTGATGCCCATTTGGCTGAACACATACCGGGTAAAACCGGAGCAATCGAATCCCGTTGTCGTGGTGCCCCCAAATTTATAAGGCGTCCCGTATACGGAATCTACGATACTGGCTAGCGGCGTTGTTTCCGTGGCTTCCGCGTCGGCAAAGGCGCTCCCTGCCCCCAAGGTGAACAGAAGGGCCAAACTCGTTACCGCTGCTGTCAAAGTCTTTCTCAAGATGTCATACTCCTTCCAAGGCCTACGAGGTTAGCTTATGGATTCGGTTGAAGGTTCCCTATGATCTCACTATAGAGGTAGGTTAAATAGTTATCTTCAGATCACGAAGCAGCTCAAGATGAGGATTCGGCATCGAATCTTGAATTCAGCCGGGCCTTCCGCTGCTCACGTAGCTTTCAGCTACGCTGCGCTGCTCAGCCCCTAGCTTCATCCAACCTTCTCGGTGCTCCAAACCTGACTATTTAACCTTGATTGGAAAGGCAGTTCAAAAAGGCTTCTTTCCATCACGAAGCAGATCAATTCACCCTTTGGTGGGTCCCCCGTTTCCCGGGTGCCTGGGAATTCGGCATTTCATTGTAGGTTGCACCCAAGATGCTGCACAAGAACAGTTACAAGAATCATTACAAAGTTGTTACTATTTACGTTTTTCATTTTACCAAAGGCGTCCAGAGTTGACAAGTTTGTAGGGAAAAAGGCTTCTTTTGGCCTGTTTTGACGAAGGATTTCGTGGGTAATGGTTCCTAAGGAGCGGAGCGAGGAGAAAGAAAAAACCCGCAGAGACGTTGTTATCAACATCCCCACGGGCTTCGTGGTTTTACTTATTGAACATCATCGTGCTCAGCAACTTCACCGGTCACATCTTCATACTTGTCGTTGCTCATGATCCGTTTGGCTCCAACGTAACGCTCGACGTAATACTTATCGCTTAATTTGCTGATGACTACGCCCTTGGAGGAGGAAGCATGAGCAAATTTGCCGTCGCCGACGTAGATGCCGACATGAGAAATGCCTTTACCGGAAGTATTGAAGAAGACCAGATCGCCGGCGATCAATTCGCTTTTCTCAACGGCGGTTCCCATTTTGTATTGGGATCCGGATTGGTGAGGCAGCTTGATGCCGATTTTAGAGAAGACGTACATGGTAAATCCGGAACAGTCGAAACCGGCTGTGGTGGTTCCGCCGGAAACGTAGTCGCTTCCAAGCGCGCCGTCGATTACGGTGTCCAGTTTGGAATCGGCGAAAACGCTACCAGTTCCAATGGTGAAAAGCAATGCAAAACTTACTGCTGCTACAGTCAAACGCTTTTTCAAGAAGTTATGCTCCTTCCAATGCCTACGAGGTTAGCTTAAGGATTCGGTTGAAGGTTCCCTATGATCCCTCTAAAGCGAGATCAATTCACCCAAAGTGGTTCCCCCGTTTCCCTGGCGAAGGGAATTCGGCTTTGATTTCACACCTGAATTTACATATTCGACATCTGGCGTCATTCTCCTGCCAAAGATGACAAAAATAATTACAAAACTGTTACTGAAATTGCGTTGCTGTTATTGTAACAAAACCAGGTATCTTTTGGCAATGGTTAATTCACAAGATTAAGAGGGGAAATAGGACTCAAGGCCTCCGCCAATTGGCGAAGGCCTTGATTTTTCTGGGGGTTGGGGGAGTAAAAAAATTTTAACTTTTTTGTGTTTTTGACTGCCAAAGGTGAAATTGAGAGGCCAACTTCCAGACTTTGAATGCGCTGCGAAAAAGAGGATACGTCTGCTGCAGAATGAGGGCAAGCATACCGGTCCAAAACCAAGAAGCTGTCCCGAACAGGAAGAAGAGAATTAGTCCGAAAGACCCGAGAATGGCAGAGATCGAGACGGCTTGCAGGAGGCTCCGAAAGCACATCAGCAGGGAGTTCCAGACGCCAGCTTTGAACAAATAGCCGAATTGGGCAAACAGCAGGCATTGTCGGATGAGCCAGCCATAGATAAACCAGCCTAGAATTAAGCCGAGCCCGACCAGCCAGGTTGTGGTGGGTGTTTCAACCCCCGCCAGTCCTGGCCAAAGGGATATTAGCTTCGGCACAATCCAGAAGGCCGGTAGCAACGTTAACATAAGCTCCAGCGCATAAAACAGGATTACCGGCCTGCCGAATTCTTTCATTCCCCGGAAGAGTGGGAAGCCCGGGCTCCGACTTTCGGACGGGATAAAACCGTAGAATATTCCGGCCTGAATCAAAGGGGTTAAAATCATGCGCAGCACCGCCATCCCCGCCAACAGCCAGCAATACAGCCGGACATCCGGATTGCTCCATAAATTGATCTGCCCCTCCAACAGGAACAGAATTCGCGACAGCGCGGTGGGCGGCGGGTCAGGGTATCTTTGCAACAGTGCCGTCACCGCCGTATCGACCAATCGGTAGAGGAACAATCCCCATAACAGTTGATACAGGAACAAGATGATGACTGAGGGAAATTGGCTTTTTAGGGCGGTCCACCCCAAACGAACGAAACTCATTTCTTTCCCTCCTTTAGAGGTGAATTAACAAAACTTTACTCATCGAGCCAGCCTTACCACAGAAACGTTCCGAGAATCGCCTCAAGCAGCTTGGTGACGCTCATGTTGGAGCGGGATAGCGTGGAATTCGGAACTTCCGCTTTTAAGTAGTTGTTGATGTGCATATTCTCCACCGTTAAAGTGTAATCCGGATCGATTTGGACCCAGGCCAACGGCGCTTTATATTGCAGCTTGATCTCAATGCGGGCGTCTTCTCCGTTCCATTGCTTGCGAGTGGTGTGTCCGTCTGTGAAAGTGAACAGCAGTGGGACCTTCGGATGCGTCGCCCCTTTGCGTGAGAAGATTACACTCGATTCGTACAGGCGGTTCTCCTCCTGGACGACCGGAGTGACTTGAATTCGGTCTACCGCAAAATCAGCCATTTTTCCGTCATAGACGTATTGTTGAAAATAAGACTTCCAGCTCCGGCTGGTCACTTGCTCAACGACCCGCTGGAAGTCAGCCGTTGTCGGGTGCTTGAACCGGTATTTATGACTATAGGTGCTCAGAATCCGCTTCATGGTCTTACTGCCGACTTGCCGCTCGATATCAAGCAGGATCAGTTTGCCGCGATAATACGCGTTTTTGGCGTAACCGTCACCGGAGCCGTACTTCCAGGCGTTTTGAGTCAGCGAAGCCGGGGAGGTAATCAAGGCGGATTGGATCGGAAGATTCGGGGCGATCCCGAATTCCTGTTCCATCAGCTTATCCTCTGCATAGGATGCAAAGGCCTCGTCTAGCCAGGCTTCCTCGAACTCATTGTTGGCGATCATCCCGTAGAAAAACTGGTGGGCGATTTCATGGATGACCGTCCGCTCCAGCTCGTCGTAGCTGGGAGAATCACTGGCAGCTCCGAACGCCGTCACCAGGGTCGGATATTCCATGCCGCCTGCACCGTTGCCGTTGGCCGGCGGTACGACGACCGTCAGCGTGGAGTAAGGGTAGCGGCCATACCATTTGCTGTAGTTGGCCAGCGCCACCTTGGCGGCATAGAAGTAACGTTCTTTCAGGTCCTTGTGGGTGGGATCAAGATATAGCTTAATCCGCACGCCCGGAACCTCCGCGGATGAGAACGGCTCTTCCGCATAGATGAAATTCGGTGAAGCCGACCAGGCGAAATCGTGAACGTCGTCGGCGTAGAACTGTACGGTCTTCCGCCCGTCCTTTAACACCGCTTTTTTGGTCTGAAAGCCGGTTGCCGCCACGTTGTACGTTTCAGGGACGTTGATTCTTACGCTAAAAATCCCGAAATCGGAGTAAAATTCCGAATTTCCGTGATACTGGTGGAGGTTCCAACCTTCCGACGTCCGCCCCCGGGTACCCACCGGCTCGTACACGCTGATCTTTGGAAACCATTGTCCCGCCATGACAAAATCGTCAGCCACACCCATTCGGGCGAATATTTTGGGCAGCTTTACGGTAAACTTCATCCGCAGCGTCAGGCTTTCGCCGCCTTGGACCGACACAGGTAAGCGCACCTTGGCCAAGGTTTTGTCCTTCGAGTTGCCATCGTCGGGCTGGACGTATTGAATCCGATGAAGCAGGGAGATGCCGTCGGTCGTCCGCAGCTCGGTGATCTCCATGGATCCCCAACCGTCCTTGGGCATAATGTCGCCCCGGAGCTTCCCGCCCGATTCCTTCATAAAGGTCGTATCTTCGGAAGAAAACGCATTAGGGTACAGATGCAAATACACTTCGTTAATCGTTTTTTTGCCGGGATGGGTCCAGGTCAACGTCTCCGAGCCGGTCAACGTACCGTCCTTCTCGTTTAGCGTGACGTCGATGTGATATTCGGCGACCCGATTGCTGAGCACTTCGGCGGTCGGTTGTTGAATGCTTTCGACCTGTGGCGACGCAGGGGTTTGTCCGGTTTTTTGGACCGCTTTGGGCCCCGCCTTAGCCAGGACGAAGGAAGTCAGCGAATCCCCGCCTCCTCGCAGGGTCAGCCAGGCGGCTCCGAGGGTGAGGCACAAGGCAAGGATGGAAATGCTGTAGACAATAGTACGTCGGGTCATACAATGGATACCTCCCGTTGACAAGCATCTACAGCATGTATATGTTTGCAATTGGAAGATTATTAGCTAAAATTGAGAGGTAGTTCAAAAAGTCGTCTTTTGATCACGATGCGGTTTCTAGAGGCCTAATCGACATCGAATCTTGGACTCAACCGGGCCCTCCGTTGCTCACGTAGGTTTTGCCTACGCTGCGCTACTCGGTCCCTAGTTTCATCCAACCTTCTCGGTGCTGAAAAGCCAACTTTTTGAACTTTGAATTAAGGGTAGGGATTATCCTAAAGTCGCTTTGTTTCACGATGTGGTTTCTAGAGGCCTGATCGACATCGAATCTTGGACTCAACCGGGCCTTGGATGATGAGGCGGCAGGTTCGCGGGAAAATGGAGGGAATTATGGATCAGACACCAAAATCGGGTAAAAAGATTTTTGCCCTCAATATTATCAGCAATGAGGAGAAGAGCAAACATAAAGGGTTTGGAGCGGGCTCGATCGATTTGAACAGCATGTCTCCGGTTATTATCGATGGGGATGAGGTGTACATCGATGTTGGGGCGATGCACGCCAAAAGTAAGGTGGAGAAAGGCATTAAGTTCTCAACGAACCGCGAGGACGTTCCGAATGGTCGGCAGGTCTGGATCATTTGGGTGGCGGTGGACCGCGGCCCGGAAGGGCAATTTTACGGTGGGATGACGGCCTGTGAGATGTGGATCGACACGGAAGCGCGCCGCGGCTGGAAAATTCTCGCCGACCATGTGAATAAAATGGATTACGCGCTGAAGCGCAGAGTGGTCTTGGACGGGTTAGGCGACGAGCAGAAGGCTGGGCTGAAGCGGCTGCTGATCGAGACCAACGCCGAATGGTGGGACCGCTCGCCGGAAGAGTTAAAGGCGGCATTGGAAGCGTAACGGAATAGATGAAGCTCCTAATAGAAGAGCCCCTCCGATTTGATGCCGGAGGGGGCTCTTTTTTAGGTAGTGGGGTGGAAAGGTTGCACGAAATACAACGATTTGCGAACCTCAAACCTGTTAAAGGCTACGGTCGGTGGTTGCTTCCGTTTCTTGAAGCTGCCAAACTTCGGCTTGCTTGTCGATGGCCGACACATAAGGGTTGCCGCGAAAATAAAATCGCCACGGCTTCGCCGCATACTCTTCCGCATAGGCAATACCGATTCGCGGAGCCTGCACGATGACCTCCTCCGCACCCGATCCACCCGACTCCGGTCCGCCTTCCAACCAAAGCGGTCCTCCGGGCTGATCGAGCGGCAAGCCGTTCAATGTCTTGGTGATGTCCAGCGCCCGGCACAGCTTGCCGGGTCCGCCGGACAGGTCAATCGGCTTACGGGCAGCGGTGCCGCGATAGCGCCGCATTTCCGCTTCGTCCGCCGGGGATAAGGGCTCTACGGCCCGAATCAGCACGGCCTGCGGATCCCCCTCCGTGCCGGTCACGACATTCAGGCAGTTATACATGCCGTAAATCAGATAAATATAGGCTGTCCCGCCAGAGCCAAACATGATCTCCGTCCGCGCCGTCCGGCGTCCGCCATGAGCGTGACTCCCCTTATCCTCCACGCCGCCGTAGCTTTCGGTTTCCACGATACGGCAGCGGATATCGCCTTCTTCCGTGCGGCGAACGAGCGTCTGCCCAAGTAGAAGGGGGGCGGCCTCCAGGGCCGTCATTCGATAAAAAGCCGGGGGCAGCGGCGCCCCCGGTTTGATCTGTTCCAAGATAGGGTCCATAGATAAGGAAGTCTCCTTCACCATATTTCTACTCCGGTTCGCTTCCTTTATCGTAAGAACTATTGCATAAGTTGTCCAACCCCAGCCCTTTTAGTCCATCCACCAACGCTTCAAGTCGTTCCACCAGGAATGGCTTTCCTTCTTCTCCTCCTCGGCTGGAGGCGGAAGCGGTTCGGATTCACCCTCCCCATGTGCGGTGCAGAATTCCGTTGGCTCGGTCCCTTGAACGAACACTTCCAGCTTCTTATCCGGGCAATCCTTCGTGGCCAGCAGCCCCGTTTCCGGATCAATATACACACTGACCACCCCATCGGGGATCGGAAAAATCTTCGGTGGTACCTTTTCCAGCGCCTTCTCCGTGTACTTGGCGAAGATCGGCGCAGCTTTCCGCGATTCGGTTGTGCCCAGCGTTTTGCCTTTGTCGTAGCCGACCCAAACCGCCGTCGACAGCTCCGGCGTAAAGCCGACGAGCCAGGCGTCCGTGCTGGTCGTTCCGGTCTTACCGGCGACAGGTCGTTTAATTTCGTTCGAGACGCGGTTGCCCGTGCCCCCGGTTTCAAACACGCTTTCCATCAGATGCGTCAGCACGTAGGCAGCGGAGGGCTCGACGACCTGCTCGTTTTTGGCTGGCTTGGCTTCATATAACACGCGTCCGCTGGCATCGGTGATTTTCAGCACCGCCACCGGCTTGACGCTGCGGCCTTGATTGCTGATGACGGCGAACGCCGTAGCCATCTCGAACGGACTGACCGGCGATGTGCCAAGTGCCAGCGAAGGCACGGGTTGTAGCGAGCTGGTTATGCCCATTTTTCGTCCCATCTCGATGACCTGCTCCGCCCCAACCGTTAAAATCGTATTGACGGCATAGATATTATCCGAGGCCGCGATCGCCTGGCGCATATCGATATCGCCCAAATACTTGTCGCCAAAGTTCTTGGGGCTATAAGTTTTACGGTTGTCGTCATAGTGGAACAAGGTCGGCTGGCTGCTGAACTTGCTGGCGCTGGTCATTTTTCTCGAAGAGAGCGCCGTTAGATACATGATCGGCTTAAAGCTGGATCCGGGCTGGCGAGCCCCGGCAAAGACATGGTTGTATTGACTCTCCCTATAATTCGCGCCGCCGACCATCGCTTTGACGTAGCCGTTGCGCGGATCGATAGAGATCAGGGCCGCTTCCAACTCTGGGGCGCTCCCAAGCTCCGAGGCGACCGCCGTCTCCGCCGCCTGCTGTGCATCGGGATCCAGCGTCGTATAGATGTTGAGCCCGCCGTGTTCGAGCAACGTCTCGTCGAAGCCGAGTTCTCCGACCACCACATTCCGAATATAATCGCGGAAATACGGGGCCTTATCGGTTGGGCTTTGCTGCTTCGGCGATTGGAATTTCAGCAGGGCTTCGTACGCCTGGTCGGCTTCCTGCTGCGTGATCTCGCCGGTGGTGACCATTGCGGACAACACGGTCCGCTGACGGTCCTTGGCGTTCTTCATATGATTGAACGGCGAATAATAGGTGGGGCCTTTCGGAACTCCGGCCAGGAGCGCGCTTTCCGCAAGACTTAGATCCTTGGCCGGCTTGCCGAAATACATCTGAGACGCGGCTTCAATCCCATACGCGCCGTGCCCGTAGTAGATTTCGTTCAAGTACATACGTAGAATGTCGTCTTTGGAATATTTCATTTCCAGCTGAGCGGTGTACATCGCTTCCTTGATCTTCCGCGACCAGGTCCGTTCATGCGAGAGGTATAAATTTCGTGCCAGCTGCTGGGTTAAGGTACTAGCTCCCTGAACGGTACCCATTTCCTTGAGGTTCACGAGAGCGGCCCGGGCCATCCCCTTCATATCGAAACCGAAATGATTGTAAAACTGCCGGTCCTCCGTCGCCAGCGTCGCCTTAACGAGCCAGGGTGAGATGTTCGACAACTCAACGCTTTCCCGGTTCTTCCCGCCATCGGAGAACACGGCGATCGTCTCTCCTTTGCTGTTGATCAGCTGCGAGTTCCGGTCTGAATCGGCGAGCGGTAGCTCAGCCTGCCACAAGTAAAGCAACAGGATGCCGGCGGCGCATAGGCCAAGTAATCCGGCGCCGAGGGTAAGCTTAAACAGCAGAAGCCACGGACGGCGAGGTTTACGCTTATGTTGATGTCGGTCACTGCGAACGAGTTTCTGCACGAGGGACTCTCCTTTCCAATCCTAAAACAAATCCGTGCTGCGGTTATCTTTGTTTTAGTATGGGAAAGTTTGGGAGAGATCATTCACGCCAGGAGCGGCAGAGGCACCGATTTCCCGGGAGATGTGTTATTATTTTTTCGTTTGGTACAATATAGGGAATGAAGTTTTGGCGGAAAATACAACGATCTTTATGAAAGAAGGTTGAGAGAATGGAATTATGGTTTACGGAGAAACAAACGCCCGTATTTGGGATTACCGCAAAAATACGCGAAACCCTGGTCACCGAACAAACTGAATTCCAGGATTTGGCGATGCTGGACACAGAGGAATTCGGCCGCATGCTCGTCCTGGACGGCATGGTTATGACGACGATCAGGGATGAGTTTGTGTACCACGAAATGGTGGCGCATCCGGCGCTATTCACCCATCCAAGTCCGAAGCGCGTGCTCGTGGTTGGCGGCGGGGATGGTGGCGTCATTCGCGAAGTGATCAAGCATCCAGAAGTGGAGCAAGCGGTATTGGTGGAAATCGACGGCAAGGTCATCGAGTATTCCAAGAAGTATCTGCCGGAAATCGCCGGAGAGCTGGACAATCCGCGGGTGGACGTGCAGGTGGCTGACGGCTACATGCATATTATTGAAAGCAAAGATCAATACGACGTTATCATGGTCGATTCAACCGAGCCGGTGGGCCCGGCGGCGCCATTATTCGAGCGCGGGTTCTATCAAGGAATTTACGAAGCGCTGAAGGACGACGGCATCTTCGTGGCGCAAACCGACAACCCTTGGTTTAAAGCGGATCTGATCCAAAAAGTAAATAAGGACGTCAAGGAAATCTTCCCGATCGTCCGCGTTTACGGCGCCAATATTCCGACTTATCCCAGCGGGCTGTGGACGTTCACGATGGGGAGCAAGGTCCATGATCCGCTCCAAGTGGATGAGACGAAGATTCCCGAGTTGGACACGAAATACTATACGCCGCGAATCCATAAGGCGGCCTTCGTGCTGCCTAAATTCGTGGAAGATCTCGTGAAGTAAAGGAGGGGACTAATTCGGGACTTCCTGCTTGTGTTGGTGAAATAAAATATGCCGTACGAACTATAAATGACCGGATTAAAGTATGGTAGTATGATTTATGTCACTACTTTCTCATGGGATAGGGCGGGATTGTTATCAAAACGAATAACCCGGCCCGGAGTATGCTAGCGGGCCTTACGATGATTATTGTGGTTATGGTGGCGGGTTGGATTTTTTACGGCCGCCCTGACGCTCCATCCGAAGTTTCGACGAACGCACCGGTTCAAGCGCCGGCGGCGGAACAGGGGGAAGCTGCCGAGGAAACGAATATCGAGGCGGCTGCCAAATCTCCGTATTTGCTGGATCATCTTCCCTTTAAGGAAGAGGAGGTTCTGGCGATTACGGCGGGCGGGAACGGGCTGCACGCCAACGTTCCGACGGAACGGCAGTTTGTCCTCCTGCAATCTCTTCGTTATACAGATATGAAGAGCGCGCTTGCGAATCCGATTCCGGCAGCCTCCCGGAAGCCGATCGTTCTGCAATTCAAGCTGGCGGATACTAACTATGAGCTGACCTATGATTTAACCGGCAATGCCTTTGAGTACCAAGGGAAGTACTACTACGCCGACGACCAAGTTCTGCTGTTGATGCAGGGGCTGTTCCACGAGCGGGAGGAGTTGGCCTCGCTGGATACCCTGCTGGAGCGTGCGAGGGTTGAACAGGAGCAAGCGGGTACCGTAGATCCGGACCCGCTTGCGGCGGAGGATGCCCTGGTGGACGGACTCGATTTCAATGGCTGGGAGCAGCAACTGGATAAGGCCAAACCTGAGGATATGGTCTGGACGAAACCCTTTTACGACGATGGCACCGGTCAGGTGAAACAGGCGCGTTTGTTTAAGGACGGAGTACTCGCTTTAAATCGGATGATTGTCTTTACAAGGTCGGAGCATCAGGCCGCGGACGGTGTGAAGACGGGGATCGGCACGGACGGCGTGACAGCGAAGCTGGGGCCGGAGGCACTGAAGCTGGTCAGCCGTTGGAGCTACAAAGTTGGCGATTATTTTCGGTTTCATGTGTATTTTGCAGATGGCAAAGTCAAATACCTCGCGTTAAGCCAGCCCTTATAGGCTCATGGATAGGCGAAGCCGGATCAGGAGAAGGAAGCCGCTGAAGCAGCGGCTTCTTTTTGATAGCGAGGCGCGCTGTGCCGCGTATGTATTGAATTGCCGGGACGAACTGGCTATAGTAGTACAGTAAGGATCGAAGTCGGAAGGAGATTTGCCCTATGCCGGAAACAAAGCCGGTGAGCCTCGTGCTGACGAGCCGACAGGGAACGGAAGAAACCGCACAGCACCTGCGGGGAAATGCCGCTTCCCGGGGCGAGTCCGTGTATATTCGGTATGAAGAGCCTGATCCAGGGCCGGATGGCGCCAAGACGCGCACGATGATCAAATTATCCGGCGACGAACTGAAAATCATGCGCCACGGCGGCGTGGAGGCCGAGCAAACCTTCCGCAGCGGATGCCGCCTGCCGGGATTTTACCGCTCCCCCTTCACCCAGTTTAACCTCTCCACCGATACCGTGAAGCTGGAGTCGAGATGGGATGGCAAGGTTGGTCACGTGGTATGGGAATACGATTTATACGTGTTCGAAGAATTATCGGGACGTTTTGAACTCAGTTTACATATACAGGAGGACGTTTAAATGCCACACAATCCGTTGGAACAAATGAACCAGGCGCTGAAGGAAGCGATTTTGGATGCGATTGTATCCGCAGGTCTGGCGCAGCGGGAGGAAATTCCGGCTATCGTGCTGGAAGTGCCAAAGGACAAGGCCCACGGCGATTTCGCCACGAATGCGGCCATGCAGCTGTCGCGGATCGCGAAGAAGAACCCGCGCCAAATCGCCGAGGAAATCCTCGGCAAGTTGGATCACGGGCAGGCTGGGATTGAGAAGGCGGAGATCGCCGGCCCGGGCTTCATCAATTTTACGTTAAGCAAGGGCTATCTCTATCCAATTTTGCTGCAAGTGTACCGCGAAGGTGAGAACTATGGCCGTACCGGACTGGGAAATGGGGAAAAGGTGCAGGTCGAGTTCGTCAGCGCCAATCCGACGGGCAGCCTTCACCTAGGGCATGCCCGGGGTGCGGCTGTGGGCGATGCGCTCTGCAATGTGCTGGATTTTGCCGGTTACGACGTAACGCGCGAATATTATATCAATGACGCCGGAAACCAGATCGTCAATATGATCAAATCGATCGAAGCCCGCTACCGTCAGGAGCTTGGACAGGATGTGGAGATGCCGGAAGACGGATACCATGGCGAGGACATCAAAGGGTTCGCCAAGGAGCTCGTCGCCGAGCAAGGCGATAAGCTGCTTAGCATGCCGGAGGAAGAGCGGACGGTGTTCCTGCGCAAATTCGGACTGGATAAAGAGCTTGCCAAGATCCAACGCGACTTGGAGCGCTTCCGGGTTGGCTTCGACGTCTGGTTCAGTGAAACCTCCCTGTACCAAGACGGTCAAGTGGAGGCTTCGCTGACCGAGCTGCGCGATAAAGGGCAGACCTATGAGCTGGACGGAGCGACTTGGTTGAAGACTACGGAATACGGAGACGACAAAGACCGCGTATTGGTGAAAAATGACGGATCGTATACGTATTTGACGCCGGACATTGCTTATCATCGCAACAAGTATGACCGCGGCTTTGACCGGATCATTAACATCTGGGGCGCCGATCACCATGGGTATATTCCTCGGGTGAAGGCGGCGATGCAGGCGATTGGCAAGGATCCGGAGAAGCTGACCGTTTTGATCGCACAGATGGTCAGCCTGTTCCAGGACGGCGAGAAGGTGAAAATGTCCAAGCGGACCGGCAAAGCGGTTACGATGGTGGACTTGATGGACGAGGTCGGCGTCGACCCGATCCGCTATTTCTTTACGATGCGCAGCATGGATTCGCATCTGGACTTTGATATGGACCTGGCCATTTCGACTTCGAACGAAAACCCCGTGTATTACGTGCAATATGCGCATGCACGGATCTGCAGCATCTTCCGCCAGGCGGAAGAGCAGGGGATCCAGGTGCCGGCCGCGGAGAGCGTGGACCTCGGCAAGCTGACCGCCGAGCACGAATACGATCTGCTGCGGAAGCTTGGCGAGCTGCCAGAAGAGATCGGCGTGGCCGCAGAGAACTACGCGCCGCACCGTCTGGTTCGTTACGTGTATGAACTGGCGGCGCTGTTCCACAGCTATTACCGGGCGGAGCGCGTCATTACGGAAGACGCGGATCAAACGGCAACGCGTCTCGTACTCCTCGGCGGGGTGCGCACCGCGCTCGCGAATGTGCTCCGCCTGATCGGCGTGTCTGCTCCGGACAAGATGTAACTTTCGGGATCTAGAAGCATTGCCTGGACGCTTTACCTGGCTCCCTTAACCAAAGGGATAATCATGCAAGCAGCGTCGAAGACGACAACACCGATACGGCGTTCTACACACCTAGCTGCTGCTGCGCCCCGGTTTGGAACGCAACAGGCGCGCCGCGCTGAGCTCGCCGGCGCCGCCGCCTTTGGTTCTGGCCGCTGTGCTGGTTAATGGCTTGGCGGTGCGTCGCAGGCGCCGTTTGATTTCAGCCGGCTTCATGTCCGGCTTCATGGCAAGCAGCAGGGCAACCGCACCGCTGACGTGCGAAGTCGCCATGGAGGTGCCGCTCATTTCGCGGTAGCCGCCGCCCAGCCAGGAAGAGCTGATTTTCTCGCCGGGGGCGTAAATATCGATGTTGGGACCGTGGTTGCTGAAGGAGGCGATTTTGCCGTCCTTGCTGGTCGCACCTACGGAAATCGTTTGAGGGTAGCGCGCCGGGTAATCGGCGCCGCGGCCCTTTTTGTCGTTCCCCGAGGAGGCGACGACAACGATCCCTGCGTTATGAGCTTTTCGAATGATGTTTTGCAGCGAGGCGCTGTTGCTCTTCATGCCGAAGCTCATATTAACGATGTGCATCCGGTTGCGTACGCACCAGTCGATGCCCATAATGATATCGGAAACAAAGGCGGAGCCGTTATGGTCAAACGCCTTCACCGGAAAAATTAAGGACCGGGGGGCAACCCCCATCATCCCCTGCGATCCGCCGGAAGCGGCGATGGTTCCGGCGATATGGGTGCCGTGCCCGTTATCGTCGTACGGTAGACTGATTCGATTCAGCAGATTGATCCCTCGGGCCAGGGAATGGCGTAAATCCGGGTGACTGAAATCGGCCCCTGTATCGATGACGCCAACGCGTACCCGATAGCCAGTGGACATGGACCAGGTTTCCGGGGCACCAATTCGCCGTACCCCCCAAGGAATTGCGGTAGTTTGCCCTTTATTAGCCGCGGCTGGGCTATGGACGCTGACGAGGCTGTCTTCTTCGATCCTAAGGCCAAAGCGGGAGCGGGCGGCTTCCCCCCTCAAACCAAGGGGGCAGATGAGCGCCTGCAGTAGCGATGATGATCGGACGTGCCGCAGCGCGGGATGCTGGCGCTTGTACTTGAACAATTGCCGTACGCATTCGGCGAAATCAGCCGGGTGCGCAAAGCGGATGATGATACGACCGCTTTTTCCGGAGGCGTCGACATGATCGTTCAAATACCTGAGGAATCCAGAGTAGTCCATGTATAAGTAGCCCCTCCTACGAAGCGTGTTGAAGTATAGTATGAGGTTCCCTTTTTCATTGAATGGGGAAGCGGCCCTGTTTTGCGGAAATGGGCCCAGCTTGCCGTATTTGACGTCAATACGGCGTGTCAAAGTGCAAATCTGGACATAGGATGAAGAGAAGGCCTTGCGGCTTTCGCCAACCCAGGAGAAGGCCGGGGCCTTCTTTGGGGAAGGATACAGTCAAGGAGCGGAGAACCGGGGGTTCTCCGCTCCTTCCCTTTTGGCAGGCGGGGCTTTGGTGTGTTTTTAAAACTTGCAATTTGGGTCCAAATAGGTTTTACTATTGTGTGATATGGATATGTTAGTGAAGGAAACCGGCCTTAAGGAGAAGGTTTCATCTTTACTTTATAGTGAACTATTTGCGTGAGAGGAAGTGTCCGTAACGTGAGTACCCCTTTGAATTTGAAAATCGACCCGGAGAAGGTCCAAGAAATCCCGATGGTCGATTTGGCCTTTATGATCTTGAAAGCGGCAAATACGCCGTACTATTACCGCGACCTTATGAATGAGGTTGCTCAGCTTCGCGGAATGACGGAAGAGCAAATTAACGGAGCGATTGCGCAGCTTTATACGGAAATAAATATCGATGGACGGTTTGCCTGCGTCGGCACCAACCTGTGGGGCTTGAAGCGCTGGTATCCAATCGAGCGTTCGGAAGATCCGGTCGGCAATTCCAAACGTCCGCGCATCATCAATGACGACGACGATGATCTGGACGATGATTTTGTGGAAGAAGAAGATACGTACGTTTCCGACGACGAAGAGGATTACGATGCGATCGACGAGGACACCGAAGACGAGCTGTTCCCGGATGACGACGATGACGACGTGGAAGAAGTTGAAGACGAGGAATTGCTGCCTGACGAGGAACTCGAGGACGAGGATGAACTCGCCGAAGAAGAGGAAGAACTCGACGCTGAGGAGGATTTCGAGGACAGCGACGAGGATTAATTTGCCTCTGGACGGAGAACTCGCAGTTATGAGCACCAAATTGGAGGACGGCCTGAGCCGTCCTTTTTTATGTCTTATTTTGTTCAGAGAATGCCTCTCGACTTGACTTGACACGAACAGGGGTAACGGGTAAACTATTGCATGGGCTTATGATTCAAACCTATAACATATGCATTTTTTTGAAAGTGCCCCGACCTATTCGGGTGTCACTTTTTTTGTTTTTTTATAGCCTTTTTGGCTATGTTTTACCGGATAATAGGTTACGCTAATGATCTAAGTTGCCTGGATTTCTGGGATCCCATTTTCATGAACACGTACTACTTTAGGAGGTTTTAGGCTGTGGCAAAATACATTTTCGTGACAGGCGGGGTCGTATCCTCACTGGGGAAGGGCATTACGGCGGCTTCGCTGGGAAGGCTGCTTAAGAACAGGGGTTTGAAGGTAACGATCCAGAAATTCGATCCATACATCAACGTCGATCCGGGCACGATGAGCCCGTATCAGCACGGGGAAGTATTCGTCACGGACGATGGCGCTGAGACCGATTTGGATCTGGGCCATTATGAACGTTTTATCGATATTAATCTTTCGAAGAACAGCAATGTGACCACGGGGAAAATTTATTCCTCGGTCATCGGCAAGGAACGTCGGGGCGAGTATCTCGGCGGAACGGTTCAAGTCATCCCCCATATTACGAACGAGATTAAAGAGCGTGTCTTCCGCGCCGGACGTGAAGCAGGCTCGGACGTCGTCATCACCGAAATCGGCGGGACCGTCGGTGATATCGAAAGCTTGCCGTTCCTGGAAGCGATTCGCCAAATCAAGAGTGACATCGGACGCGAGAACGTGATGTATATTCACGTGACGCTGATTCCATATATCAAAGCCGCCGGCGAAGTGAAAACCAAGCCGACCCAGCACAGCGTCAAGGAGCTGCGCAGCATCGGGATTCAGCCGAACGTCATTGTCTGCCGTACGGAGCATGAGCTTTCGGACGATATCAAGGGGAAAATCGCCCAGTTCTGCGACGTTGATCCTAGCGCCGTTGTGGAATGCCGCGACGCAGACACGCTGTACGAAGTGCCGCTCAACCTGCGCGACGAAGGGCTCGACGAGATTGTCGTTAACCACCTTAAACTGACGACGCCGGCTCCGGATATGCGCGAATGGGAAGGTCTCGTAGAGCGGATCAACAAGCTGGAGAAAACGGTGGAAATCGCCATCGTCGGTAAATACGTGGCGCTGCATGACGCTTATCTTAGCGTGGTGGAATCGTTGTCCCACGCCGGCTTTGACGCCAATGCGGACGTGAAGGTCCGTTGGGTGAACGCGGAGGAAGTAACGGACGAGAACGTGGCTGAGCTGCTGCAAGGTGTAGGCGGGATTCTCGTTCCGGGTGGCTTCGGCGACCGCGGCATCGAGGGCAAAATTACGACGATCCGTTACGCCCGCGAAAACAAGATTCCGTTTTTTGGCATTTGCCTGGGGATGCAGGTGGCCGTGATCGAGTCTGCTCGTTCGTTGGCTGGGCTTCAAGGCGCCAACAGCTCGGAAATCAATCCGTCCACCGAATATCCGGTGATCGACCTGTTGCCAGAGCAGAAGGATATCGAGGATCTCGGCGGTACGATGCGGCTGGGATTGTATCCTTGTAAGCTAGCACCGGGATCGCTCGCCATGCAATGTTATGACGACGAGCTGGTGTACGAGCGCCATCGTCATCGGTATGAGTTCAACAATACGTATCGCGAGACGCTGGAACGCGTCGGCTTGCGTATTTCCGGAACCTCGCCGGATGGGCGGTTGGTGGAAATCGTGGAGCTTCCGGACCATCCTTGGTTCCTGGCGGTGCAATTCCATCCAGAGTTCACTTCTCGGCCAAACCGTCCGCAGCCGCTGTTCCGCGAGTTCGTGAAGGCCTCCATCGCGCATTTGTCCTAAACACGGATTGACCGCAAGTGCCAGCCCGGGGACACTCTGTCAATTATGGGTCAACTGATTTTTTAAGGCTCTTTTTTCCAGTGGAGAAGGGTTTTGCAAATCGGGAGCGAAGTATTTAGGTATGACCAGGATTACAGGGTGGACTTGTAGGAGGGCTTTTCGGTGGAAGAGAAGAAAGTGTTAATTGTCGACGATCAGAACGGAATCCGCATTTTATTGATGGAAGTGTTCAGCAGCGAAGGGTATAAAACGTTTCAGGCGGCCAACGGCAAAATGGCTTTGGAAATCGTCCGCAGCGACTCGCCGGATTTGGTGCTTCTCGACATGAAAATCCCGGGCATGGATGGTTTGGAAATCCTTAAACATATCAAGGAGGCCAATCCGGAGATCAAGGTCATCATGATGACGGCCTACGGCGAGCTCGATATGATCAAGGAAGCCACAGATCTTGGAGCTCTGATGCATTTTACGAAACCCTTCGACATTGATGAAATGCGCGCAGCGGTCAACATGCAGCTTAAGGGCGGAGCTCGCCTTTAGGCGGACCGCGATGAAAAGAAGGCCTTCTTTAGAAGAGCGGCGTGGAATCACGCGGTCTCCTAAAGAAGGTCTCTTTTTCTGGAATAAATAAGCACAAGGCGTTCACAAACGAAAGGAAAGCATGAATAGTATTTTTGACAGGTTGTGGTATAATAAGAAAGTGTGTGAATGTCGGCTAAATAAGATAAAATCCCACATCCTTAGGAGGATTGAAACCCATGCCATTAGTATCGATGACTGACATGTTGAACAAAGCCCTTGCCGGCAAATATGCCGTAGGCCAGTACAACATCAACAACCTGGAATGGACGCAAGCCATTCTGGCTGCAGCTGAAGAAGAGAAATCCCCGGTAATTCTGGGCGTTTCTGAAGGCGCTGCCCGCCATATGGGCGGTTTCTACACCGTTGTTAAAATGGTGGAAGGCTTGCTGCATGACATGAAAATTACAGTACCCGTTGCAATTCACCTCGACCACGGTTCGAGCTTTGATAAATGTAAAGAAGCGATCGACGCTGGCTTTACTTCCGTTATGATCGACGGATCCCATCATCCGATCGACGAGAACATCGCCATGACGAAGCAAGTTGTTGAATACGCTCATGCCAAAGGCGTTTCGGTTGAAGCTGAAGTTGGCACGGTCGGCGGTCAAGAAGACGATGTCATCGGCGGCATCCAATACGCTAACCTGGACGAGTGCGTTCGTATCGTCAAAGAAACCGGCATCGATACCCTGGCACCTGCTTTGGGCTCCGTGCATGGTCCTTACCACGGCGAGCCGAACCTCGGCTTCAAAGAAATGGAACAAATCCGCGATGCCGTTAAGCTTCCGCTTGTGCTTCATGGCGGGACAGGCATTCCAACGCATGATATCACCAAAGCGATTTCGCTGGGTACTTCCAAAATCAACGTGAACACAGAGAACCAAATTGCGTTCACCAAAGCGGTTCGTGATGTATTGGCTGCTAAACCAGACGCTTACGATCCACGTAAATACATCGTTCCTGGTCGCGACGCGATCAAGTCTACGGTGGTTGGTAAAATCCGCGAGTTTGGTTCCAACAACAAGGCTTAAGGATCAACGCCAAGCGTTTGCGCCGTACTCCGCTAGGATGGGGGCGGCGCAAACCATAGGGCGGACAAGGGATTGGACCGTCCAGCTGAATAAGGTGACTTGGAGAGTACACCGCTTAGACGGTGTCTTTCCATTTCTGCCGCTAAAAATCATGGGCTTGTGTACCGACGCAAATACGTAGGGGGATCCTGGACTTATGGAGAAATTAATGATCCGTGGCGGACGTCCGCTGAGCGGAAGCGTTTCGATCAGCGGTGCAAAAAACAGCGCAATCGCGCTAATTCCGGCTGCGATCTTGGCAGAATCCGAAGTGGTTCTGGATAACTTGCCGATTTTGAGCGACGTGGCGGTATACTCGGAGATTTTGGAGGAGCTGGGTGCTCGCGTCATGTGGGATGGTAGTCAAATGCGCATCGATCCCACCCATATTCGTTCGATTCCGATGCCCAATGGGCCGGTAAAGAAGTTACGGGCTTCCTATTATATGATGGGGGCTATGTTAGGGCGTTTCAAAGAAGCTACGATCGGCTTGCCGGGAGGATGTAACTTTGAGCCTCGTCCGATTGATCAGCATATCAAAGGGTTTGAAGCATTAGGGGCGACCGTAACCAATGAGCACGGAGCCATTCATTTGCATGCGAAAGAGCTGCATGGCGCGAAGGTTTACCTGGACGTCAGCAGCGTTGGAGCGACAATTAATATTATGCTGGCGGCGACAAGAGCCAAAGGCGCTACAATTATCGAAAATGCGGCGAAAGAGCCTGAAATTATAGATGTGGCCACTTTGTTAAATTCCATGGGGGCCGTGATTAAAGGGGCCGGCACGGAGACGATCCGGATAGAGGGTGTTAGCGAGCTGAAAGGCTGCCGCCATTCCATTATTCCCGACCGGATCCAGGCGGGGACTTATATGATAGCTGCCGCGGCGACGCGGGGCGATGTCTTAATCGATGGCGTAATTCCTAAACACTTGGAGGCGTTGACGGCAAAACTGCTGGAAATGGGTGCCCAAGTTGAAGAGCTTGATGAGAGCATTCGAGTGATCGGACGCCCAGACTACCATCATGTCGATGTCAAGGCGTTAGTCTATCCCGGGTTTCCTACGGATATACAGTCGCCGATGACGAGTCTGCTCACCCAGGCGAAGGGGATCAGCGTACTTAGCGATTTTGTGTACAGCAACCGGTTTAAGCATGTGCCGGAGCTGGTGCGGATGGGGGCGAAAATCCGCGTGGAAGGCCGTTCGGCCATCATTGAAGGCGGACCGCTTAATGCAGCCAAGGTCAAAGCGGCGGATTTGCGTGCCGGGGCGGCGCTGGTTGTAGCCGGATTAACTGTTCCAGAGGGAATTACCGAGGTTTTCGGCGTGGAGCTGATTGATCGGGGTTATGACCATCTGGTTCCGAATTTGCGCGCTTTAGGCGCGGATGTTTGGCGAGAAACGGAAGAATAACTTTCCTCTCCGTCGCATAAGTTGCCAAAGATAGGGCATACTAGGCGAATAAGTCTATCATTATGCCATGACTTCATAGATTTCAATAAAATTGAATAGGTGGTTATTTTAATATGGATCTTCAAATCGCCGATCTGGAAGGGATGAAGCTTACCGAGCTGTACAAGCTGGCGAAGCAGTATCAGATCCCTTATTACGGCCAATTAAAGAAGAAAGAATTGATTTTCGCTATTTTAAGGGCACAGGCTGAACAAAGCGGTCTGATGTTTATGGAAGGCGTGCTCGAGATTTTGCCGGAAGGGTACGGATTCCTAAGACCGATTAATTATTTGCCTAGTACGGAAGATATTTATATTTCCGCTTCGCAAATCCGCAAGTTTGATCTGCGTACCGGGGATCTCGTTTCCGGGAAATGCCGAACGCCTAAAGAAAATGAAAGGTACTTTGGCCTCCTGCAAGTGAACGCCGTTAACGGCGAGAATCCGGCTATCGCGGCCGAACGTCTGCATTTCCCAGCGTTGACTCCATTATATCCGCAGACCAAATTAGCGCTCGAAACTTCCCCAAATCACTTATCCACTCGTATTATGGATTTGCTTGCCCCGGTCGGACTTGGCCAGCGTGGCTTGATCGTGGCGCCGCCGAAAGCAGGGAAGACCTTGCTGCTTAAGGAAATCGCCAACAGCATCTCCACCAACAATCCCGAAATTGAGTTATTCGTATTGTTGATTGATGAACGTCCGGAAGAAGTAACGGATATGCAGCGCTCCGTCAAAGGTGAAGTGATTGCTTCTACGTTCGACGAGCTGCCGGAGAACCATATCAAAGTTGCGGAACTTGTGTTGCAGCGCGCTTTGC
The DNA here is from genome assembly GCF_037969915.1 of Paenibacillus sp. FSL R7-0216. Classification (NCBI taxonomy): domain Bacteria; kingdom Bacillati; phylum Bacillota; class Bacilli; order Caryophanales; family Paenibacillaceae; genus Paenibacillus; species Paenibacillus sp. FSL R7-0216. The sequence continues at coordinate 148,208 of NZ_CP150222.1, forward strand.
GATTGGTGGAGCACAAGAAGGACGTCGTTATTTTGCTGGATAGCATTACGCGTCTTGCCCGCGCCTATAACTTGGTTGTTCCACCGTCAGGGCGGACGCTGAGCGGGGGGATCGATCCGGCTGCCTTCCATCGTCCCAAGCGTTTCTTTGGTTCAGCCCGGAATGTGGAAGAGGGCGGCAGCTTGACGATTTTGGCAACGGCTTTGGTGGATACCGGTTCTCGGATGGACGATATTATTTATGAAGAATTTAAAGGCACCGGCAACATGGAGCTGCACCTGGATCGAAAGCTGGCGGAACGCCGGATTTTCCCGGCCATCGACATTCGTCGCTCCGGCACGCGCCGCGAGGAAGTGCTGCTCAGCAAGGAAGAACTGGATACGATCTGGTCGATTCGCAAGAATATGAACGACTCTTACGACTTTGTCGAAGGGTTCCTGAAGAAACTGCGTGACTGCAAGACCAACGCTGAATTCCTGGCATCTTTTGACGTTTCCGGCAACACGCCTTCGGGTGGCGGTAACGGCGGAGCACGTCGTCCGGTTCGTTCATCAAGCTCCGCCTCTGCGCGGACTAGTTCGACTTCTTCGAACGCCGGGACCCCGCATAATTCCACAGTCTAAAAGTGTATCGGGAAGCATTGCTTCCGCGATGAATACAAAGAGGAGAACAACATGTACTTAGTGTATGCAGATGAACAAGGACAGGTTTATGATCACTCTTCGCTATACGGTTTAGCCCGCAGCGCGGATATGATCGTGGAGATCATGGAGGATGAGCTGATTCCACTTCCGGAAGGGGCGACGTTGGTGGGTTTACCATCCACCCGGCCGATCGGCATGGATCCGGAGACTGGCGAAATGAAGCCGCTCCCCGGGAATGTCCAGGCGGTTGGAGCTTTGCTTCCGCAAGGCTATACCCGTCTTTGTCTGCCGGGGTATGTGAAGACCGACAAGGATTATAAACTCCCTTTGTTCGGATATTCCGCGGTTGTCTGGAAAGACGGTCAGTTATATGTGACGGCGCGCTTGTCAGACGACCCCGAGAAGTGGAATCCGATGAATTGCGATCCTCTTGAACTGAAGAATCAAGTGAAAACCTATACTTCCCGTTATCCGGAGAATCGGCTATACGAGCATTTATCCAACTGCGCGTTGGGTTATGAGTGTCTAACGGCTTCCAATACGTTTCTGAATCGCTGGGAAGGGGCGGTCCCTGTCTCCTATTCCTGTAACGCGGGTTGCTTCGGTTGCATTTCTGAACAGCCGGACGATAGCGGATTCGTCTCCCCGCAGACGCGCATGAACTTCCGTCCGCGCGTTGAAGAGCTGGTGGAGATCATGATGGAGCATTTGACCACGCCGGAGTCGATCATCAGCTTCGGCCAAGGCTGTGAAGGGGAACCGTCCACGCAGGCCAAGCTCATCATTGAGTCGATTCGCGAAGTCAGACGCCGGACCGATATGGGGTATATTAATATCAATACCAACGCGGGGTTATCCGATCATATTCGCGGGATCGTCGATGCGGGCTTGGATTTGATGCGAGTTAGTACGATCAGCGCGCTGGATGATCATTACAACGCCTACTACAAACCACGTGGCTATACATTGGCGAATGTAGAGAAGTCGTTGAAGTATGCTGCGGATCAAGGGGTATATACCTCAATCAACTATCTGATCTTCCCCGGGGTAACAGACCGTGAGGAAGAAGTGGAAGCGATGATTGAATTTGCTCGTCGCAGCAAGATAAAGCTGATTCAGCTGCGCAACCTGAACATCGACCCTGAAAGCTATCTGGAGTTGATTCCGAAGGCGAAGGGCGAGATTCTCGGCATGAAGCAGGCGATCGAGATTTTTCAGGAGGAGCTTCCGGATGTTGTGATCGGATCGTACACGCATGTACCGCCGGCTGAATTGGCCCGGGTCAAAGTGCGAGGATAAAACAGGCAATTGCGTGAAAGGTTGGCCCGTGCTATAATGCGATTGTGTGTCATTACAACTCTGGGCACGACTGAGGCTCAGGGCGGAAAGAGGTGAAAGTGATGAAAGAAGCAGTTCAACCGAAATATCACGTGACTACGGTAACTTGCGCTTGCGGCAACACGTTCGAAACAGGTTCCGTAAAACAAGACCTGCGCGTTGAAATTTGCTCCAACTGCCATCCATTCTTCACAGGGAAGCAGAAATTCCTGGATGCTGGTGGACGTGTGGATAGATTCAAAAAGAAATACGGTATCTAAGATACCCTTACACAAGCGAAATGACGAAGAACGTCTTTGCCTATCTGATGATGGGCGGAGGCGTTTTTTTCTTATTTACTGACGTGATTATATAAGTTCGGTTTTAGGGAGGCGGCGTACATATGGAGTTTGATCAGGTGCATCGGTTGTGGTTGGACACGCATCGCAACCGTCGTTCCCGCGAACGAAAAGACCGTTTGGATCGAGGGCATGGGCATGGCGAGCAGCTGTTTTTACGAAATGTATGGTGGCCTTTGCGTGGGAGTCTGGATAACCTGCATCCGGAGTATGAAATCGCGGATTGGCGGGGGCGGCCATATTTTGCGGACTTCGCTTGGTTAACGGAAGTCGTGAAGCTCGTCATTGAGATCAAAGGATTCGGACCGCATGTTCGCGACATGGATCGCACGATGTATAGCCGGGAGTTGAACAGAGAAATTTTTCAGCAAGCTCTGGGTTACCGGGTGATTTCTTTGTCTTATGACGATGTGGAGCGACAGCCTGAAATTTGCATTATGCTGCTTCGGATGTTAATGAGTCGGTTTGAGGTATCTGGACAATGTGATCTGGCTAAGATCGCGTTGAAGTCTACGTTGCTGCAAGCAGTGCAAATAGGAAAATCTATTCGCCCGAAGGACGTAGAAAGGCAGCTTGGCGTAAATCATCGGACTGCGGTGCGGTATTTACAGCAGTTGTGCCAGCAAGGCTGGCTGCATGCGCATTCCAGCGGGAATTCGGGCCGGGTGTTGATGTATGACGTGGTACGGCGGGATTGGGATGCGTTTAATTGGTAGACGGAGAAGTGCCCCATCGACCCCGACGGACTCCTAATACCGCTCGATGCCAATCGCCAAGTGTAAAAGTGCAGTTGATTCGAGCTAAAATTGAATATTTTGCTTGTTGGAATGTAAAAGTGCAGTTCAAAAAGGCTGTTAATTGGAAAACTCGCAGCAACAGGCGAAATTAGACTGTACTTTTGCATTTGAAACGGCAACTATATGCCGATTTGGCGAAATAAACTGCACTTTTACATTTCAGACTGTCGAGATGAGGCGCGTATCAAATAAAAACAGGTCGGAGACGATAACCGACATCTGTCAGCCCTCGATCCAACCTGCTTATTCAACAAGCCATTATTTCTTAAACTCCACGCTTTGCTTGAGGCTGGTCCACTCCTCACTCTTGATGATACCCAGCCGCCATAAAGCGATGCCCTTCAGATCATAACGTTTCGCCAGACCGGTCAGCGTCTTGACGGTCGTTTGGTCCTCGCTGTCCAGGTTGAGCCCGAGGATCAGTTTGCTGGCGCTGGTCTCTTTTAGGGCCAAACGTATCGCTTCATCTACTTTATCCACCGGCTGCGGCCGACCGCTGTTGTCTCCCGGGAGGTAATCGTAAGCCATGATCACGATTTCGTCCGCCAGCGCCCCCAGGGTCTTATAGTCATAGCCCTGATAAGACGAATTCAATGGGTGGAGGGCCAAGGACAACTTGAGGCCGGCTGCCCGAGCTTGCTTAGACAATTCCTTCACGAAGGCGTTAAAAGCTTGACGCGTAGTCGCTTTGTCCGTCGTTAAGCCGAGCCCTTCGAAATCAAGCATGATGCCTTGGAATGCTTTCTCTGTCGCCGCACTGACCATGTCGGTGATCGCCTGCTGGCGCAGGGCAGGATCTTCAATGATCCGGGTTAGCTCCCCTTTCACGTCGCTGGAGTAGACCATCAAATAAGGCAAGGTTCGAGCGGCAGCTGCGTCATTCACGAGACTGTCCGGGGTTACATCGCCAGCGGACTGCGGTAGTCGGAAGACATCGCCGGTTTGCGTGAACTGCCCATTCTCATCGATGCGACTCCAGCCGAAAGCAACGGCGTCCAGACCAGGAACCGCTCCTACGTCCGAGTAGGAGGAAATGGCGTAGAAGCCCAGCGTATACATCCGCTCCTGCGGAGAGGCGATGGATACGGTCTTGGATGTTTGGTCCCATCCAACCTGAGCTCCGAACTGCTGACTGAAGAAGCTGAGCGGAATCAGCGTATTGCCGCCTACGGACCGAGGGGCAACCGCCAATGGGATGGAAGCGTTGTTCACCTTCGCCGTTTTGCTGTTCAGCGTTAGTTGCACATGGATTGCTTCGGCTCCTGTACCTTTGACAGCGGTGATCGTTTTAGAGGCCTGATTCCAAGTGACGGTAATCCCGAGCGCTTCGGATATGGAGCGGAACGGAACCAGCGTCGTGCCACTCACGATCATAGGTTCGCCAGAAAAGGCCAACGGATATCCGTCCAGCAGAATCCGTACGGATGACGCCGCCTCAGAGTGAGAAGGCTGCATTCCGAACAGGCCTCCAGCCAAAAGGGTAGTGGCCAGCAAGATTTTCCCGATAGGTTTCATGTGTTTCTCCTCTCTTATGTTCTCTTATTCTATTAATATATCAAAATAAAGCTAGAGTTGCATGGAGAGGTAAGGCATAAATCAGTGACAGCCAAGGCATAGACAAGGCACCTCAGCCAACTTCTTCCCTCCGGTTGCAATTTGTACAGGCATAAGATATACTTAGTTTCACCGTGCTAGATGGGGAGGTAGCGGTGCCCTGTAACTCGCAATCCGCTGTAGCGAGGTTGAAGTCCTGTTAGAGGTCTTGTCGATGTGAGGCCGGTCTTTACGGCAGATGTTGACGGACGGGTCCTCCGCAAGGAGTACCTGCGAACCTGGTCAGGTCCGGAAGGAAGCAGCCATAAGCAGTATTACTCCTGTGCCGGAGGGCAGCCTGTCCCGAGTCATGCCGTAAAGGTGCCGCTCGGATCGCAATGATCAATAACAGGTGCACGGTGAATATACGATAAGAAATACATCTTTGTCTGCGGACAGGGGTGTTTTTTTGTACATAGACCAAAAGGCTATAGTATAATAAGGAAACGACAACCGTCGTTTGAGGAAAGAAAGAGGTGCCGCATAATGGAGCATATTGCGCTGTACCGGGCTTGGCGGCCGCAGTCGTTTCAAGACATGGTGGGGCAGCAGCATATCATCCGCACGTTGCAGAATGCGATCCGCGAACAGCGGCTGTCGCATGCCTATCTGTTCAGCGGTCCGCGGGGAACCGGGAAGACCAGTGCCGCGAAGATTTTGGCCAAAGCCGTAAACTGCGAAAAGGGTCCTGCAGCTGAACCGTGTAATGAATGCGATGCGTGCCGGAGGATTACAGCTGGCGCCGTCATGGACGTACTTGAGATTGACGCCGCTTCCAACCGGGGGGTTGAGGAAATCCGCGACCTGCGGGAGAAAGTCAAATATGCCCCTACGGAAGTGCGGCAGAAGGTTTATATTATCGATGAAGTCCACATGCTGACCACGGAAGCTTTCAACGCGCTGCTAAAAACATTGGAGGAACCGCCTCCGCATGTGATGTTTATATTAGCGACTACCGAACCGCACCGTTTGCCGGCAACCGTCATCTCGCGTTGTCAGCGCTTTGATTTCCGCCGGGTATCACTGGAAGAACAAAGTGAACGACTGCGGATGATCTGCGAACAAGAGGGCATCGAAGCGGAGAAGGAAGCGATCGATTATATCGCCAGATTGTCTGACGGCGGGATGCGCGATGCGTTAAGCGTATTGGATCAGATCGCATCATTCTCGGGTCGTAAGGTCTCGTACCAACAGGTGCTGGACATGACCGGCGGCATCGCCTCTCGGCAGTTTGCAGAGCTGGCCAAAACCTTGCTGGCCGGTGACATCGGCGGGATGTTGCAGATGATCGACGGCTTTATGCAGGAAGGTAAAAGCGCGGATAAGTGTATGGAGAACCTTCTATACTATTTCCGCGATTTGTTGATGGTCAAAATGGTACCGCAGGCGGACAAGTTGACGGAGCGCGTGTTGGATCCGCAGGATTTTGCGGAGATTGCTGAAGCTTTTACAAAATCGCAGTTATTCCGCATCATCGATACGTTAAATCACTATCAGACGGAAATGAAATACGCGGTCCAACCACAAACGCTGTTTGAGGTCGCTTTGCTGAAGATCTGTACGTTTGGAGGAGAGGGCGCCGAAGAGCAGCCGACGGGGGCTCGCGGCACAGGAGCGTCTGCCGATGCATCCGAGGTCCATCAGCTCCGGCGTCAGCTTGGCGAATTGGAAGCGAAACTGGAACGGGCGCTGCAGGGCGGGCTTGCCGCAGGAGTCAATGCCTCAGGAGGTTCAGCGGCCGGAGGAAGTCGGCCTTCGCGGAGTGCCGCTCCACGTGTGGCCTCGAAGGCAAAAATCCCAGCCGGGATGGATCATTATCTCGCTGCGCGCAATAGCCCGGAATTTCTGGATATCCAGCAAAAATGGAACCAAGTACTTCAGGCTGTCAAGGACGCCAAGATTACAATCCATGCCTGGTTTGTAAATGGCGAGCCCGTATCGGTTTCGGAGGAGAATGTGTTAGTCGCGTTCAAAAACGATATCCACCGTGAGACTACGGAGAAGCCAGCCAATAAGCAGGTCATTGAAACGGTAATGGAACGCCAATTGGGCAAACCGTACCATTTGGTGACCATGATGCTGAAGGATTGGACCGATGCGTTGCAAGGTGCTGGAGAACGGCCCGGCGGCGAACCGCTCGAACTGGAGCCTCTGCCAGAGGATGGCGGGTCTGGGAAAGAACCTTGGGTGGACGAAGCGTTAAGTATCTTCGGGGATGACCTGGTCGTTATCAAGGAATAACTAACCATCGGCCAGGTATAGACCGTAAAATCGTGGTTATGTTTTTTCTATATATCGCATGATGTACATGCAGACCAATTAAAGGAGAAGTGAACGAGCGTGAACAATATGAACCAAATGATGAAGCAAGTGAAAAAAATGCAGGAGCAAATGCTCAAAGCACAGGAGGAACTCGCCAGCAAAACGGTAGAAGGCACCGCGGGCGGCGGCGTGGTAACCGTAGAGGTGAATGGTCATAAGAAGGTACTGGCACTTACCATTAAACCAGAAGCGGTGGATCCGGACGACGTGGAAATGCTGCAAGATTTGGTGCTTACTGCAGTGAATGACGCTTTGACGAAAGCCGAAGAGTTGGCAAACCAGGACATGGGCAAGTTTACGGGCGGAATGAAAATTCCAGGCCTATTCTAATTTTACAAACTGAAGGAGAAGGCCCCATTGTATTATCCCGAACCGATCGCGAAGCTGATCGATGCATTTACCCATTTGCCCGGTATTGGGCCGAAGACGGCGGCGAGACTAGCTTTTCACGTGCTACGCATGAAGGAAGATGACGTCATCGATTTCGCTAAAGCGCTGGTTAGCGTGAAGCGTAACCTTCATTATTGCTCCGTCTGCTGCAACATCACGGATACGGATCCTTGCCGGATATGTCAGGATAAGACCCGTGACGCATCCGTCATTTGTGTCGTACAGGAATCCAGAGATTTGGTGGCGATGGAGCGGACGAAGGAATTCGATGGATACTATCATGTGCTGCAGGGGGCAATTTCGCCGATGGAAGGCTTGGGACCGGATGATATTCGGCTCAAGGAGCTGCTAAACCGGTTGAGCGACGAGCGGGTGAAAGAGCTGATTTTGGCGACCAATCCGAACATCGAAGGGGAGGCGACGGCCATGTATATTTCTCGTCTCGTGAAGCCCTTCGATATTCGCGTCACCCGAATCGCTCATGGGCTGCCGGTTGGCGGCGACCTGGAGTACGCGGATGAAGTGACGTTATCCAAGGCGCTGGAAGGGCGCCGAGAACTAAATTAGATTTTTACTTATCGTTTGGTACTGAAGAACTTTAGGTCCGGGCTTTCGCTTGGGGCCTGAAGTTCTTTTTGTTTTCTGACCGTCACGGTTCTAAGTTTGTCCTCTCCCCGATACACATGAAATAAACCGGATGGGGAGGCGATCAAGCTTGAAGATATTGAAACGCTGGGGCGAAGGCCGCTTAAACCAGGCTCGCGGAAACGAGGCGATGGATTACAAACGGGAATTGTATGCGGAAGTGATCAATGCGCTGAGGGAGTGGGAACGAGCACGGATCGCTTTTCAGGAAGCGGTAGGGCACGATGAGGTAGATGTAGCGATCTATACCTTGGAGGCGGCAGAGCGAAGGTACCAAATCCAACTCAAGGCGGCTAAGCAGGCGCAGGTGGATTGGGATGCTTTTCGGAACGGGTCCTATTATGGGGAAGGCTCATGAACATTTCATATAGGAGGGGAAAAAGATGAAGCTTGTGCTGATCGGCATCCTTGTCATGTCGCTGGCGCTGCTGTTATACATTTTGTTCTCGCGTAAACTCGGATTGGTTTGGCTGTCGCGGTTCGGGCTCCATATCGTACTGGCGGCGCTGGGCATTTATGTGATCAATTTCTCCGGGTTAATAACCGAAGTGTACATTCCGTTGAATCCGGTCACTTTAAGCACAGTAGTCGTGCTTGGCTTGCCTGGTGTCGCCCTGTTGGTGGGACTTAAATTAACTATGATTTGACGGTTGACTCGGCCAGATCATCTATGGTACATTATAATTCGCTTCTCCGGCAGGACAAGCTGGACAAGGTCTTCCAGATGATGACAATCAAAAAGTCCTTGACTAAAGAATGGGCAGCGTGATATATTATAAAGGTCGCTGCTGAAACGAAGCGATAACGAAATACAGATGGTTTGATCTTTGAAAACTGAACAACGAGTGAGTAATACAATGAGATTTTAAATCTCGTCAGTTTGTTTCAATGAGCAAGTCAAACACTTTATTGGAGAGTTTGATCCTGGCTCAGGACGAACGCTGGCGGCGTGCCTAATACATGCAAGTCGAGCGGAGTTAATCGGGAGCTTGCTCCTGATTGACTTAGCGGCGGACGGGTGAGTAACACGTAGGCAACCTGCCCGTAAGACTGGGATAACTACCGGAAACGGTAGCTAATACCGGATACGCAAGTTCCTCGCATGGGGAGCTTGGGAAAGGCGGAGCAATCTGTCACTTACGGATGGGCCTGCGGCGCATTAGCTAGTTGGTGGGGTAACGGCTCACCAAGGCGACGATGCGTAGCCGACCTGAGAGGGTGAACGG
>NZ_CP150222.1:160000-925000 GCF_037969915.1 Paenibacillus sp. FSL R7-0216
GTTTGTAGGCGTAGACCCGAAACCGTGTGATCTACCCCTGTCCAGGGTGAAGGTGCGGTAACACGCACTGGAGGCCCGAACCCACGTACGTTGAAAAGTGCGGGGATGAGGTGGGGGTAGCGGAGAAATTCCAATCGAACTCGGAGATAGCTGGTTCTCCCCGAAATAGCTTTAGGGCTAGCCTCGGTGGGATAGTCGTGGAGGTAGAGCACTGATTGGGTGCGGGGCCCGCCAAGGGTTACCAAGCTCAGTCAAACTCCGAATGCCACAGACTGATTAACCGGGAGTCAGACAGTGAGTGCTAAGATCCATTGTCAAAAGGGAAACAGCCCAGACCATCAGCTAAGGTCCCCAAGTGTGTGTTAAGTGGGAAAGGATGTGGAGTTGCACAGACAACCAGGATGTTGGCTTAGAAGCAGCCACCATTTAAAGAGTGCGTAATAGCTCACTGGTCGAGTGACTCTGCGCCGAAAATGTAACGGGGCTAAACACACCACCGAAGCTATGGCTAGATGCTTTGCATCTGGGGTAGGGGAGCGTTGTATGTAGGTAGAAGGTGTACCGTAAGGAGCGCTGGACAGCATACAAGTGAGAATGCCGGTATGAGTAACGAAAAGATCAGTGAGAATCTGATCCGCCGAAAGCCTAAGGGTTCCTGAGGAAGGTTCGTCCGCTCAGGGTAAGTCGGGACCTAAGGCGAGGCCGAAAGGCGTAGTCGAAGGACAACAGGTTGAAATTCCTGTACCACCGTAATCCGTTATGAGCGATGGGGTGACGCAGTAGGGTAGTGACGCGAGCTGATGGATGCTCGTCCAAGCAGTGAGGCTGGTGTGTAGGCAAATCCGCACACCGTAAGGCTGGGCTGTGATGGGGAGGGAAAATTATAGTACCGAAGGTCATGATCTCACACTGCCAAGAAAAGCCTCTAGTCAGGAGAAGGTGCCCGTACCGCAAACCGACACAGGTAGGCGAGAAGAGAATTCTAAGGCGCGCGGAAGAACTCTCGTTAAGGAACTCGGCAAAATGACCCCGTAACTTCGGGAGAAGGGGTGCCCCGGTAGAGTGAATAGCTCGAGGGGGCCGCAGTGAAAAGGCCCAAGCGACTGTTTAGCAAAAACACAGGTCTGTGCGAAGCCGCAAGGCGAAGTATACGGGCTGACGCCTGCCCGGTGCTGGAAGGTTAAGGGGAGTGGTTAGGGGTAACCCGAAGCTATGAACCGAAGCCCCAGTAAACGGCGGCCGTAACTATAACGGTCCTAAGGTAGCGAAATTCCTTGTCAGGTAAATTCTGACCCGCACGAATGGCGTAACGACTTGGGCGCTGTCTCAACGAGAGATCCGGTGAAATTTTAATACCTGTGAAGATGCAGGTTACCCGCGACAAGACGGAAAGACCCCATGGAGCTTTACTGCAGCTTGATATTGGACTTTGATACGATTTGTACAGGATAGGTGGGAGCCTAGGAAGCCGGAGCGCCAGCTTCGGTGGAGGCGCCGTTGGGATACCACCCTGATCGTATCGGAGTTCTAACCTGGTACCGTGATCCGGTACGGGGACAGTGTCAGGTGGGCAGTTTGACTGGGGCGGTCGCCTCCTAAAGAGTAACGGAGGCGCCCCAAGGTTCCCTCAGAATGGTTGGAAATCATTCGAAGAGTGCAAAGGCAAAAGGGAGCTTGACTGCGAGACTGACAAGTCGAGCAGGGACGAAAGTCGGGCTTAGTGATCCGGTGGTACCGCATGGAAGGGCCATCGCTCAACGGATAAAAGCTACCCTGGGGATAACAGGCTTATCTCCCCCAAGAGTCCACATCGACGGGGAGGTTTGGCACCTCGATGTCGGCTCATCGCATCCTGGGGCTGAAGTAGGTCCCAAGGGTTGGGCTGTTCGCCCATTAAAGCGGTACGCGAGCTGGGTTCAGAACGTCGTGAGACAGTTCGGTCCCTATCTGTCGTGGGCGCAGGAAATTTGAGAGGAGCTGTCCTTAGTACGAGAGGACCGGGATGGACGCACCGCTGGTGCACCAGTTGTTCCGCCAGGAGCATAGCTGGGTAGCTAAGTGCGGACGGGATAAGCGCTGAAAGCATCTAAGCGTGAAGCCCCCCTCAAGATGAGATTTCCCAATTAGTAAGACCCCTTGAAGACGACGAGGTTGATAGGCCTGAGGTGGAAGTGCAGCAATGTATGGAGCTGACAGGTACTAATCGGTCGAGGGCTTATCCAAAAATCTAACACGCAAATACGTTTCGTATCCAGTTTTCAAGGATTAAACCTTGAATTTATGGCTTGGAGAGATACCCAAGTGGCTATAAGGGGACCCTCTGCTAAGGGGTTAGACTGCGTAAGCGGTGCGAGGGTTCGAATCCCTCTCTCTCCGCCATTTGTACAAGCTTATATTGTGGCGGCGTAGCTCAGCTGGCTAGAGCGTACGGTTCATACCCGTGAGGTCGGGGGTTCGATCCCCTCCGCCGCTACCATAACATCTCGGAGGCTTAGCTCAGCTGGGAGAGCATCTGCCTTACAAGCAGAGGGTCGGGGGTTCGATCCCCTCAGCCTCCACCATCATCGACACCTTGCAAACAAATCATTTTTACACCGTGCCGGTGTAGCTCAACTGGTAGAGCAACTGACTTGTAATCAGTAGGTTGGGGGTTCAAGTCCTCTCGCCGGCACCATTTACTTCACGCGGAGCCGTGGTGTAGAGGCCTAACATGCCTGCCTGTCACGCAGGAGACCGCGGGTTCGAATCCCGTCGGCTCCGCCATTTATTTAAATATTTCCACCGTAAAGTGGGAAAGTGACCAACTTCACCGCTTTATTTTTTTGGAAATTTTCTGTAAAACCTATGGCTCGGTAGCTCAGTCGGTAGAGCAGAGGACTGAAAATCCTCGTGTCGGCGGTTCGATTCCGTCCCGAGCCACTTTTATGCTCCTACATTATTTTCGGGTAATTCGGGTAGCATAATTCATATGGAGGCTTAGCGAAGTGGCCAAACGCAGCAGACTGTAAATCTGTTCTCTGACGAGTTCGGTGGTTCGAATCCATCAGCCTCCACCAGTTTTTATGAGCCATTAGCTCAGTTGGTAGAGCACCTGACTTTTAATCAGGGTGTCGAAGGTTCGAGTCCTTCATGGCTCATATCCAAAGCCGTTGACCTTAGGGTTGACGGCTTTTTTGCGCTAAAGCGGGATTTACGTTTACACCAGCGGGTATGATAAAATGAATTTAATCAACACTAAAATGCATGGAGAGAAAGGCAACGCTATGGAAATCAAATGGCTGATACAGCAAGTGGAGAGCGTTATCGGTACGTCATTATCGGAGAGCGTGTGGCAATTACAGGCCTGGAACGACGCCATTCCGAATTCAGATGGCCGGAGTTCCGGTCCTTTTCGTATCGAGCATCGGTGGGTATGGCTCGTGGAACGCCAGCAAGGAAACGTTCGCGTGCTTGAGACGGAGCTTTCCCAGGTAACCGAGGCGGAGGCGCAACTCATTCAATTGCTTTTGTCCGCGGCTCGAGAATCGTCTCATATGATACCAAGCCCGAAGCGAGACGATGAGACACGCAGCATCCAACTAGGGGAATGGTTGCAGGAGCGTATAGAGTTGGGAGAACTGAACCAGCCGCTTCCCGAGCATTATTCCATGAAGCCGAAGCTGAAGGGACGAATGCTGCCCTTTTTGCTGAATTGGGAGAGTTCGGGGCAAGGTCAGGCCCTTTCTTTTTCGAAACTGAACAAGCTCTTGAAGAGTTATTTCGGCGGTGAAGTGATCTTAATCCCGCTGAAAGAGGATTGGCTGATCCTGCTGGCCGAAGAGCTGTTTATGAGCTTGCGGGAAGAGAGCGAAGAAGCGGCGGAGACAGAACGAGACCTGCTGGGCGCGCTTTGCCAAGGGCTATACGAGCTCGTAACCAACGAATGGGTCGGGGGATTTCATCTGACGGTAGGGGGCACATTAATCGGGGAGACAGAGTTGGCATCCGCCACGTTGTTCTTGCGTCAGACGCTGGCCCTCGGTCGAGTGTTTAATATTACCGATCAAATCCACTTGCCTTGGGAGCTGAAGTTGGAGAGGCTCGTATACAGTATCCCGGAGGAGCAACGCCGTCAGTTCACCCTGGAGCTTGGGGACCGTGCCGGCCTGTTGCAAGACGAGGAGACGTTGACGACGCTGGAGACGTTTTTTGCGTTGGACTGTAATGTTAGCGAAACCGCCAAACGGCTTTATATTCACCGGAATACCTTATTATATCGGATTGATAAATTCAAACAGGAGACCGGACTGGATGTGCGGACGTTTAACGACGCTGTTTTGGTCAAGCTGGAGCTCTTATTGTATAAAGTGACGAAAAGGCCATGAGTTTTTTGTGCAGTTTGTGGATGGATGGGTGAACTCCTATCGACTAATATATAAATATAAAATGTATCCGATTTCATAAAGGTCATAGAACCCTTACCACCAAATTTACTTATGGGAGGCCAAACACATGGCAGGCGTACGCTTAGAACACATTTTCAAAAAATACCCGGGTGCTGCAAAAGCAACCGTAGAAGACATCAACCTTGATATTGCGGATAAAGAATTCCTCGTACTGGTAGGTCCATCTGGTTGCGGTAAATCCACAACTCTTCGGATGATCGCTGGTTTGGAAGAAATTACTGAAGGTAAATTGTACATCGGCGACCGCGTCGTGAACGACGTTGCTCCGAAAGACCGCGACATCGCGATGGTATTCCAATCCTACGCGTTGTATCCGCACATGAACGTTTATCAAAACATGGCGTTTGGTTTGAAATTGCGTAAAGTGAAGAAAGACGAAATCGACCAACGCGTTCGCGAAGCTGCAAAGATCCTCGACATCGAGCATTTGCTGGATCGCAAACCTAAAGCTCTTTCCGGTGGTCAACGTCAACGGGTTGCCTTGGGCCGCGCGATTGTCCGCGATCCTCAAGTGTTCCTGATGGACGAACCGCTTTCCAACTTGGATGCTAAACTGCGCGGTCAAATGCGCGCGGAAATCACGAAACTGGTTAAACGTTTGGAAACCACTTGCATCTACGTAACCCATGACCAAATCGAAGCTATGACGATGGGTGACCGCATCGTGGTTATGCACGACGGTATCATCCAACAAGCTGCTTCTCCAGAAGAGCTGTACAACCAACCGGGCAACATCTTCGTTGCTGGCTTTATTGGTTCCCCTACGATGAACTTCGTAAACGGTACTCTGGCAGAAGAAGCCGGTACAGTTCGTTTCAAAGCGAGCAACATGGACGTTGTTGTGCCTCAAGGTAAAGCAACCGTTCTGAAAGAAAAAGGCTACATCGGCAAAGAAGTCATCATGGGTATTCGTCCTGAGGACATCCATGAAGAGCCAGTATTCCTGGAAGCTTCGCCGCAAACTGCATTCACCGCTAACGTGTACCTGACGGAAAACCTGGGTCACGAAATGCAATTGTACCTGAACGGTGCTGGCGGCGACGGCCTGATCGCTCGCGTAGACGGCCGCTCCAACACGCGTGAAGGTGACAATGTTAAACTGGCGATCGATATGAACAAAATTCATATCTTCGACAAAGAAACAGAACGCAACGTATTCTTCGGCTAAACCGTTAAGCGTTGAAGAAACCGCCCTTCGGGGCGGTTTTTTTGTTAAGCGGGAGGATTGACAGCTCCGAAACATGGAACCCGGGGCTGCTCCCGGGGCAATGATTGATTTACGTGACAATTTCCTTTACGATGAATACATTGAGTGATCCTGTAACAAGATGAATGAATGCCGTAATGGCAGCTTATATTGGAGCCGGAGCTTGTTGAGACGAGGAACCCGTTGGGGATGCCGGCAGGGGAAAGGAAGAGCACCATGGCTAAAAAAGTGAAAGTATCCGAATTGGTTAACCAGTTCGGGCTCGAGGTGGTTTCCGGAGAGCAGGGCTTAAAGCGTGCGATCACGGTGGATGATCTGTATCGTCCGGGTCTGGAAATGGCCGGCTATTTTGAATACCATCCGCCGGAGCGCGTTCAGATCTTAGGGAAGACGGAGTTGGCTTTCTTTGAGATGCTTCCGGAGAAAGAGCGCAGAGATCGTATGGAGCGTTTATGCAGCAGTGAGGAAACTCCCTGCATTATCGTCACTCGGTCTTGGAATGTGCCGGAAGAATTAATTGAAATCAGTTCGGAGAAGCAAATCCCGGTTCTTCGCAGCAGCATGGCCACAACCATACTCTCGAGCCGGATCACGAGTTTTCTAGAACGGAAGCTGGCGCCAACGGCGACCATTCACGGGGTTCTCGTCGATGTTTATGGAGTAGGGATGCTGATTACGGGCAGCAGCGGTATCGGGAAGAGCGAAACTGCACTTGAGCTGGTGAAGCGCGGTCACCGTCTGATTGCGGACGATGCCGTAGAAATCCGGCAAACCTCGGACAATCAATTGCATGGTTCGGCACCCGAACTGATCCGTCACCTGTTGGAAATCCGCGGTGTCGGGATTATCAATGTCATGACGTTGTTTGGCGCCGGGGCGATCCGTAACAATAAGCGGATTACGCTGGTGGTCAGATTGGAAGCTTGGCAGCAGGAGAAGCAATATGATCGGTTGGGGCTGGATGAGGAGACGACGCGAATCATCGATACCGATGTACCGCTGGCCACGATTCCCGTACGCCCGGGGCGGAACTTGGCTGTTATCATCGAGGTGGCTGCGATGAACTTCCGTTTGAAGCGGATGGGGTATAACGCCGCGCTGCAGTTTACGACAAAACTGACCGAAACGATTGCGGAAGATATCGACGATTTGGATTAGGAGCGTGAACGATGGGCACTTTGTTATTGGACCCGATCGCATTTTCCATCGGGGGCTTGAAAGTACACTGGTATGGGCTGATTTTAGGAAGCGCTGCATTGGTTGGCCTTCTGCTAGCGGTATGGGAAGGGAAGCGATTCCGCATTCCCCAGGAATTCTTTATGGACTTGCTGTTGCTGGGGGTGCCGTCGGCAATTATTGCCGCGCGGATTTATTACGTCGCATTTATGTGGGACGATTACAAAAATAACTTCTGGGATGTCTTTAAGATCTGGAACGGCGGTATCGCGATTTACGGAGCGCTCATCGGTGCGATTATTTGCGCGGTGATCTTTGTTCGGCGCCGTGGATATAATTTCTGGAGAATTGCTGATATTTGTGCTCCTGGGCTTATTATCGGGCAAATGATCGGGCGTTGGGGGAACTTTGTCAATCAGGAAGCTTATGGCGGCCCGACGACCGAAGAATTTTTGCGAAATAGCCTGCACCTGCCGTCGTTTATCGTAAATCAAATGAATGTGCAGGGGACGTTCCATCACCCTACGTTTTTATATGAATCGTTATGGAACCTGGTGGGATTGATCTTGCTTCTCATCTTGCGCAGACAGAAGTTTCTGCGGTCTGGTGAATTGTTTGCGTCGTATTTCATTTGGTATTCGATCGGACGGTTCTTCATTGAAGCGCTGCGGACCGACAGCCTGGCTTTCCAAGGGGCTGCTTGGCTCGCTTCGTTCGTGAACGGGCTGTGGTCGCCGATGACCTGGTTCGGCTTTGAGTTGGGCTATCTGGCCCCGTCTTACGGTAACGTCCGTATTTCGCAACTGCTCGCCATTGGGATTGTGATTGCCGCTGTTATTTTCATTATTGTGCGACGCCGTACGGTAAGTGATTTGCCGTACTACAGCGATCCGATTATTTCCACGAAGGTAGCCGCTGTGGAGGTGCCAGGAGCAGTTGGAAATGTCGAACCGGTGAAGGTGGAGCCGGCCAAGACGACGGAGACGACAACGGAGGAACAACCGGAAGTTCCGGAAGAGAAGAAGGAGTAGCGACTGCATGATAGACACCGTGTTATTTGATTTAGACGGAACGATCATTAATACCAACGAACTGATTATTACGACATTTGAGCATGTCATTGAGAAGAACGGCTTGAAGCCCCATACCCGGGAAGAAATGATCCCACATATGGGGATGACGCTGGAGCATCAACTGCAGATTTTCTCGGGTAGGCAGGACGTCGCCGATCTGGTGGCGGATTACCGGAAATACAATCGGGAACGTCATGATGAACTGATCCGTGACTTTCCGCATGTGAAGGAAGTGATCTCAAGGCTGCACGAACGGGGGATCACGATGGGCATCGTCACGACAAAGATCAAGGAAACGACGCTGCTCGCCTTGAATATGTTCGGGTTCAAACCGTATATGAAGGCAATCGTAACGGTGGAGGACGTGAAGCATCCCAAGCCGCATCCCGAACCGATTCTGACGGCGCTGCGCGAGTTGAACGCCGATCCAGCGCGAACGCTGATGGTCGGTGACAGTGCGGCAGATCTGCAATGTGCGAAGGCTGCCGGCGTGCAGGCTGCCGGTGTGGCTTGGTCTTTGAAAGGCGAAGCGGTGCTGCGTAAGTATGATCCTGACTACATCCTCCAGGATATGACCGATCTTTACGGTATCTTAGGTTGGGAGCCGGTGAAGTCGTGAGACAAGTCAAACGGTATCCGGTCGAAGGGCCTAACGCGCTTTGGCAGCTATACCGAACGGTAAGCCCGTGGAAGGGCGTCCGCAATTTTATTTTTATCCAAATTGCCCGGTACTGCCCGATTCTTTCCGTTAAGAATGCGATTTATCGACGGGTTTTGGGTATGAAGGTCGGCGAGCATACGGCGTTTGGGCTAATGGTGATGGTTGACGTATTTTTTCCGGAGTTGATAACCGTCGGGCGTAACTCGGTGATCGGTTACAACACAACGATCCTGGCCCATGAGTACCTGATCAAGGAATACCGATTGGGTGAGGTAAGGATTGGCGACGAGGTAATGATTGGGGCGAACAGCACCATTCTCCCTGGCGTCACGATCGGGGACGGCGCAGTTGTCGCGGCCGGATCAGTGGTACATAAAGACGTGGCTCCGGGCACCTTTGTCGGCGGTAATCCGCTGCGGGTGCTGGAGCGGAAGAGCCCTAGTTAATGCACGCATGACCTAGGGAGCTCGAAGTGGCAGTAAGACTCGGCTAGTCAGGTTGCATGGAGGAGTAACTCGATCTCGATGTATCTTAACGAGCGAGACACATATGCCTGGTGCGCTAACGCTGATCAGGAACGCTATTTTGGTAAATGCGCTAACGCTGATCAGGAACGCTATTGTGACCAATTCGGCGCTGTTGAGATTCTAACGACGCTGTGCAACGCTATTTCGAGGAAAACACCTGATTACGGCAGAAAATAGAGACAATAAGCATTGTGGTCAGCGTTAGAATTGCAAAACGGTGATTTTGGCGGATATAAGCATTGTGGCAAGCGTTAGAAGTTAAGCTGAATTAAAAAAGCGGCCTCGAACCGGCGACTTGCCGATCGGGACCGCTTTTTGCGTATTATTTGAGTGGGATCTTGAATTGTTGGGGTTTGTAGTCCAAGGTTTCCGTTAGCGTGAAGTTCAGCGGTTGGGAATATTGACGCGACTCCAGTTTGAAACTGATCGTCTCCACGTCGTCATCAAGACGATACGAGGGGAAGTCATTTTCGCTCAGAATTCGATAGGTGTTCCCTTTATCGTCCGTAAAGTGATCCTCAACGCGGTATGGCATCGCTATCTTGGATTCAGCACTTTGATGCATATACAAGCGTATCTCGATCGATTGTTTACCGGGAACGACTTCAATCATCTCTACGGCCGGGTTTGGAGCAATGAGTTGGTTCTTGTCTGTATCAACCGCGAGATTCAGTGTCCTTGAAACTGGGGTTCCAAAACCGTCGATTTGGAGCGTGACTTCGTTCCAATCCGTGTAATAAAGGCTTTCAAAATCAATCCCAGAGAGATAAGGCGTCGAGGTCTTCCCGTTCCCGTAATCGTAAATGATGCCTCTAGATTTCGTGTATCGCCAAAATTGATCCTCCCCGTGCTCGCCCAGATACAGCTTGGCCTCAAGGTAATCCGTCATGGGTTTATCCACGATTTTCTGCGGCTTGAACAGGAGCGTCGTGCTCAGCGGCCGCAGGACGATTTGGTCCACTGTCAATGGCTTGCCGTATAGGATTGCGGTTTGATTCACGGAAAGGGTCTTCTTCAAATTGGCATAAGGACGACTGCTCCATCCGAAGCGGATTTTGGCAAGAGCATCCCCATTGATGGCTTTGGAATCTATAGCAAAGCCAGCTTGAGTCGGCGCATCTTGATCAAAGGTGATCTTAAAGAAGCTATGTTTAACATCCTTAGAATCAACAAATGATGTACCGCTTTGTCTAGGAAGGTTGATAAATATATCCCCATCCTTATCGATCAGATAGCCATAAAGGTTATCAACGGCTTTCACATCCTCAGAATTGACCATCGAATAAAATACCACCACCGTCCGCCCATCGGCCAGTACACCGTCGACGGTGACCTTCGTTCCGGCCACTTCTGTCGACTTGTTGATTGGCTGGTATAAGCCATGTTCGGCGGCTCGCTCCATCTCGGAGGTCATCAAGGATGAGACATAGCTTGGAATGACTTTATTCGGACTGGCTGTTGTGGAAAATAAGAATGAGCCAACAAACGGGCTCCCACTTGGCCAAACGAACAGCAACAACAGGCACACGGCCAGCGTCCCTGCTGCTCCGGCTGTCCAGGCCAGACCCCGGCGTAGCTGCCATTTGCCGCGTAGGCTTCTTCCCTGTTCCAAGCCGCGCCGGATCGCCGCGTCCAGTTGCTCGTTTCCGATCTGCTTCTCGGCCAACCGAACCCCGTCAAAATAACGAGCCAATCGCTGATTTTCCTCCCGATCAACCATAATACAATTCACCTCCCACATCCATATGGCGGCGTAGCTGCTTCAGGCCCTGATGCAGCCAGGTCTTGACGGTCCCCTCCGGACAGTCCAGCACCCGGGCGATCTCCGCCAGGGTCATGTCTTGATAATACTTCAGCGTCAATACATGACGGTATTTGGGCTTGAGCCGATCCAATGCCGAATCTAGATCCATTTTGAATACGCTGACCATTTCTCCAGTTGCCTGCACCGTTTCCGCCACGTATGGAAGAACCCTTTTCCGCCGTTTGAGCTCATCGATGCAGCAGTTGATCAAGATCCGGATCAGCCAAGGAATGAAGGCCTCAGGATCCTTTAGGCGCCGGCATTTGATCCAAGCCTTGCACACCGTTTCCTGAATCGCCTCCAAGGCGTCCGCTTCGTTGCGCAGATAGCTGTAGGCGATGCCGTAGAGCTTTCGCCGATGGATGGATATCAACTGGTAAAAGGCTTGTTCGTCTCCGCTGCAGGCAGCGGCAGCCCATTCTCTCTCTTCCAATTCGGGCCCCTTCCTTCCCATATGAAATGCAGCGAACAGGGATTACCGGCCGGTAATTTCATTCCCTGTATTAAAGACGGTGAAGAAGGTCAAACGGTTTTACGATGGACCAACTTCTGGTATAGTGAAATGAGCACTCGATAGAAACTTTTGCCAAAAACGGGCGTCTAGTACATAAATAAGGCTTCTTCTTAATTATGAATAGGGGTTGGTTGAGTGAGCAAGGTGGTCAAAGAGCGTTTGCCGCAGCTGGACATCTTTCGGGCATTAGCCATCATCAGCGTGATCCAGGTACATGCTTCCTCGTTCGCGGCGGCGGAACAAGCGTTGAATTCACCGGTCTACTACTTTTATAATTGGATGAATATTTTTTTCAAAATCGGAACCCCGTCGTTTATCTTCCTCAGCAGTTTCGTGCTCTTCTACAATTACTACGATCAGCCGATCAGTCGCAAGTTGGTGGGCAAGTTCTACAAGAAACGCCTAACTTATATCCTCTTGCCATATGTATTGGTCTCCTGCTGTTATTTTCTGCTTGTGGCGTTCTACCGCCATGATTTCATCAATAATTCCAAGATGTACGAGCTAAAGTCGCTGGGGACGGCGCTGCTGACCGGCACGGCCTACACCCATCTCTATTTCGTGTTTATCAGCATTCAGTTTTATCTGTTGTTTCCGCTCTTCTTGTGGTTATTTCAATCCTTTCGCAATCACCGCGTGCTGCTCGCTCTGATTCTCCCCTGCGGTCTCGCGCTGCAATGGGGATTCGTGTTCTTGAACAAATACGAGCTGCAGTTGCCGAATAAAGCAAGCTTCGCGATTTCTTATATGGGTTATTACATGCTTGGTGCAGTATTGGCCATCTATTTTGGCAAAATCAAAGTCTGGCTCACGATGGAATGGAAAGCGCTGCCGAAGCTCCAAAAGGGATGGACGGCTGCTTTATGGATGGGATGGCTGGCAATCGCCCTGGTTCATGTCCAGCTCTGGTATTCGTTCCGTCAGGGCCTCAGTTCGCCGAACTCTCTTTGGTTTGAGTTATTATGGAACGTTCACTCCTTATTTTCCGCATTGGTATTAATGAAGGCGGCATTTTATATCCAGCGAAAAGGCTCAGGCTTCTGGACCCGATCGCTAACCCGACTGGGTGAGCTCTCCTTTGGCATCTATTTGTTTCATCCGTTTGTCCTGTTCGTTTATCGGCTTTTCTGGAGCGAACAAAGGCTGCCCGGCGCTGCGTTCGGCTATCTCTTCTATATCGTAGTCGGCTCGTTGGGAGCGTTGTTCTTATCCTGGGTGTTCGTGCAGTTCTGCTTCCGGCGGTTGCCGTTCGCTGCGTGGTTTCTCGGGAATGTGCCGGCTTCCTTGCGCAAAAATAAACCGTCCGGGCGGCGGGAAAGCGGCCAAAGTTCCTCAGTTGGCGTAAATATGTAACTTTGAGCATCCCCTGCCGGTCTGGGTTACCAGACCGGTTTGTTGCGTTTTTTCGGCAAGGAGCAAGGGTTTCGGCACCGGCTTGGGGAATACTTTAGGGAAGGACATAGAGAGGAAGAAGCGATTGACGGTCCAAAAGAAAATATGATAAAATTGGGCTACTCTTTACTTTGGTAGTATGGTAGCACTTTAATATAATAAAGAAAAAATTGATGTATGACAGAAGAACGGTGAGGTGAAACACTTGTCGAAACCAAAAGGCTTTGAAAAACCGGCGGGTGTCCGCGACTATCTGCCTTTTGCCGTGGATAAACTGCGGGCCATCGAACGGCGCGTGCTGGATTGCATGGCCGGTTGGGGTTACCGGCAGATCATGACGCCAACAATGGAATATTACGATACGGTAGGCGTAGCCAGCTCGACGTCGGATCAGAAACTGTTTAAATTGCTGAATAATCGGGGCACCACGATGGTGCTCCGTTCCGATATGACGGCGCCGATCGCCCGTGTCGTCTCTTCTTTGCTCAAAGAAGAACCGCTGCCGCTCCGCTTGTCATATCACGCCAACGTGTTCCGGGCGATTGAGGAAGAGGCGGGACGGGAGGCGGAGTTTTTTCAAACCGGAGTGGAACTGGTCGGAGATGATTCCCCGGATGCGGACGCCGAGGTGATTGCCTTGGCGGTAGCTTCGCTGCAGGCCGCTGGCGTAAAGTCGTTTAAGATCGCCGTCGGGCATGTCGGCTTCCTGAACGGCCTGCTGGAAGATGTGGTTCCAGGCCGTGAAGATATTCAAGAGGCGCTCAAAGACGGGCTGCTGCACCGCGATTACGTCGGTTACCGAGAGACGCTGGCGGAATTATCCCTGTCGCCGCAGCAACGTGACGAGCTGGAGGGAATTCTCCGCTTGCGCGGTGGGAAGGAAATCTGCGGCCAAGCGTTGGAGCTGAGCGGAAATCCGCTCGCCCAAACGTCGATCCGCCATCTCTGCCAGGTGTGGGAGGCGCTGGAGGATTTTGGCGTAGCCGAACATGTGATGATCGACCTCACGATGATCGGGGACTTTTCCTATTATACAGGCATGACGTTTGAAGGATATGCGGCGGAGCTGGGTTTCCCGGTGTGCAGCGGCGGACGGTACGACAATTTGCTGCAGCAGTTCGGCCGCCCCGCGCCGGCGACGGGCTTCTCGCTGAAGACGAATCGGATTCTGGACGGAGTGGGGGGCCTTGCAAGCGAAGCGGAGTTGCCGGACTTGCTGCAGTATGATGCGCCGAACCGGAAGCGGGCGTTCACCGAAGCGGAACGGCTGCGCGGAGAAGGTCGCAGCGTGCTGATGCGCCGTGCCGAGGGTCCGGAGGATTTGCTAAGTGCGCCGGAATCCGCACGAAAGGCAGGACCGCTCGGAGCATCGTACGGCGATATCCTGACGTTTGTTAGCTTTTGACTCAAGGCAAGATAGTGCCTGCAAGGAGGTCGCAATCCATTGAAACAGATCATCAAAGTCGCCATGCCCAAGGGGCGTATTAATAAGAAAGCATCCGCCTTGTTCCGCGAGGCGGGCATTCAGATTCCGGACGATGTGGACGAAACCCGCAAGCTGGTCATTCCACTTCCGGATATCGGCATGGAGTTTATTTTGGCGAAGCCGGTTGACGTGCCGACTTATGTGGAATATGGGGTGGCCGATATCGGCATCGTCGGCAAGGACGTGTTAATGGAGGAGAACCGGGACGTTTACGAGTTACTCGATCTCGGCATTGCTCGCTGCCGCATGTCGGTCATCGCGCTGCCGGATTGGAAACCGGGGATCCAGCAGCGAGTCGCGACGAAATATCCGAACGTGGCATCGCAATTTTTCCGTGAGCATGGGCAACAGGTTGAAGTGATCAAGCTGAACGGCTCGATTGAGCTGGCGCCGTTGATCGGTTTGGCCGATCGGATTGTCGATATGGTTGAAACCGGGCAGACGCTTAAGGAGAACGGGTTGGTCGAGATGGAGAAGATTTTTGACATCACCAGCCGTTTGGTCGCCAACCGCGTCAGCTACCGGATGAAGAACGCCGAGATTCAAGCCGTATGCGATGCGCTGAGCAAGGTGATTCGGCGGGATGAGGTCAAGCAGGCTTAAGGTGCGACGAGAAACGATATATGTGAGGAAAGCAGGGGGATGCCGGATGATGAAACTGGTATCGGCAGAGGAGTTTGATTTGCGGCGGGAAGTAGAATACGGATCGCCGGAACAGAACGAAGCGGTGAAGACGATCGTCCAGGCAATCAAAATGGAAGGCGATGCGGCGTTGCTTCGTTACACAGAGCAATTTGACGGCATGAAGCTGGAAGCGTCGGGGCTGCGTGTGACGAAGGAGGAGCTGAAAGCGGCGTATGACGTGGTAGAGCCGTCGTTCGTTACCGCGATTCAGGCAGCGGCCGCGAATATTCGGGCGTTCCACGCCCGGCAGAAACGCAATTCCTGGATGGATTTGCAGCCGGACGGGAGCTTGCTGGGACAAATCATCCGGCCGCTGAAGCGCGTCGGGGTTTACGTTCCTGGCGGGAAGGCGGCCTACCCTTCCTCCGTGCTCATGAACGTGATCCCCGCGCAGGTGGCGGGCGTGCCGGAGATCGTGATGGTGACGCCGCCGGCGACGGGCGGCAAAGCCGGGATCGACCCGTATATCCTCGTGGCCGCGGCGGAAGCCGGCGTTCACGAAATCTACCGGGTCGGCGGGGCTCAAGCGGTTGCCGCGCTCGCGTACGGCACCGACACGATCCGGCCCGTCGATAAAATCTGCGGGCCGGGCAACATCTACGTCGCGTTAGCCAAACGCGAAGTGTACGGCGTCGTCGATATCGACAGTATCGCCGGTCCTAGTGAAATCGCCGTGCTGGCCGACGACAGCGCCAATCCCGCCTATGTGGCGGCGGATCTGCTGTCCCAGGCCGAACACGACGAGATGGCGTCGGCGATCCTCGTGACGCCATCGGAGGCATTTGCGAAGGCGTGCCAGGCCGAGGTGGAGCGGCAGCTGGCCGCGCTGCCGCGCAAGGCGATTGCCGGAGCTTCGATCGAGCGTTACGGCGCGATTCTACTCGTCGATTCGATCGAAGAAGGAATCGACGTGATTAATCAGCTGGCGCCGGAGCATTTTGAACTGATCGTAGAGAATCCGATGGGTTATCTGGGGCGGGTGGAGAATGCCGGGGCGATTTTCCTCGGGCCGTACAGCTCGGAGCCGGTTGGCGATTATTTCGCCGGACCGAACCATATCATTCCGACCAACGGCACGGCGCGATTCTCGTCGCCTGTCGATGTGGACGATTTTATTAAGAAATCCAGTTTGATTTACTATAGCAAGGAAGCGCTGCTGGAGAACGGGGCGACCATTATGGAGCTGGCGCGGCGGGAAGGCCTGGAAGGCCATGCCCGGGCGATCGAGGTCCGGCTGCAGCAGGAAGGAAAGGCGGGGAACGAACATGGCTAATTTGAATAACGAGGGAACGGCGGCTCGACAATCGAGCGTCAGCCGCAAAACGAATGAAACCGATATCCAGTTGAGCTTTGCGGTGGACGGTAGCGGGAGCGCTCAATTGGAAACGGACGTGCCTTTTTTGAACCATATGCTCGATTTGTTCACCAAACACGGACATTTTGATTTATCGGTCCAAGCACGCGGCGATATTGAGATCGACGACCATCATACGGTGGAGGATATCGGCATATGCCTGGGTCAGGTGATCCGGGAGGCGTTGGGCGACAAAAAGGGAATCAAACGCTATTCGAGCGTGTTCATTCCGATGGACGAAGCGTTGGCTCAAGTGGTGATCGACGTTAGCAACCGGCCGCATTTCGAATATCGCGCGGAATATCCTTCCGATCGGGTCGGCAGCTTCGATGTGCAGCTCGTGCATGAGTTTCTGTGGAAGCTGGCGCTGGAGGCGCGGATCACGCTGCACGTGATTGTGCACTACGGTCAGAACACGCACCACATGATCGAGGCGGTGTTCAAAGCGCTCGGGCGGGCGCTGGATGAGGCGACGAGCATCGATCCGCGAGTCAGCGGGGTGCCGTCGACGAAAGGAGTGCTGTAACGCAATGAACATCGCCATCGTCGATTACGGGATGGGCAACCTGCATAGCGTTAGCAAAGCGGTAGAGCGCCTCGGCTACGAAGGCCGCGTCACCGCGGACGAGGCGGAGATCCTGGCGGCGGACGGCGTGCTGCTGCCGGGCGTTGGGGCTTTCGGCGACGCAATGGAGCATTTGCGCGCGTCGGGTCTGGACGCCGTGGTGCGGCAGGCGGCCGGTCAAGGTGTGCCGCTGCTCGGCATCTGCCTCGGGATGCAGCTGCTCTTCGGCGAAAGCGAAGAGCATGGGCGGAACGAGGGACTAGGCTTGCTGCCGGGCCGAGCGGTGCGGTTTGCGGGCACCGAAGGGTACAAGGTGCCGCATATGGGCTGGAACCGGCTGGCGTTCCTGCAGCCGGAGAACCCGCTGCTCGCGGGGCTGGAAGAGGGACATGTCTACTTCGTCCACTCCTACCACGTGTTAGCCGAGCAGCAAGAGGATGTGCTGGCCGTGACCGACTACGGCCATCCGGTGACCGCCATCGTCGGCCGCGGCAACGTGTTCGGGATGCAGTTTCATCCCGAGAAGAGCGGCGAGCTTGGCATGGCGCTGCTGCGCAACTTCCTGACGTTAGTGGAGCGGCGGCAGGTGGAAGCGTAGGTTTCACATTGCATCCGATCTGTTTTTAACGGTAATTTATGGCTTTATTTTTGCGGGTCGGCAGGGTTTGCGGGTGATTAGCGGTATATAGTGGCGTTATTATGGGGCAAGTTACTTCAAAACCAGCGATTTGGCTTAAATAACGCCAGAAAATACCGCTATTTTCGCTCAAACTGCATGAACGCGCCGAAATAGCGCCATAAATTACCGTTATTGCAGGTGTTGCTTCAAATCCGATTATTGCTGTCACCACATCAATTCCTACGATTGCAGTCAACGCAATCATTACACGATTACATCGCAGTTTTCAGATCAACTACGACGGGAGGTCGTTTTCATCCATGTCATCTTTTATGATTTATCCAGCTATCGATATTCGCGGGGGGCAATGCGTGCGTCTGGTCCAAGGCGATTACGATCGCGAAACGGTGTATAATGCCAATCCGGTGGAAGTGGCCCGTTCCTGGGAAGCGCAAGGCGGGTCGTTTATTCATTTGGTCGACTTGGACGGCGCCAAGGCCGGACATCCGGTCAACGACGAGCTGATCGGCGAAATTGCCCGCAGCGTGCAAGTGCCGGTGCAGGTCGGCGGCGGGCTGCGCACGTTGGATGACGTTAAACGCCTGCTGTCGCTGGGCGTAAGTCGGGTCATTCTCGGCACGGCGGCGATCGAAGACCGCGCGTTTACCGAAGCGGTGCTGGGCACTTACGGCGATCAGGTCGCCATCGGCATCGATGCCCGGAACGGCCTTGTCGCCACGCGCGGCTGGCTGGAAACATCCGAGGTCCAAGCCGAAGTGCTGGCGAAGGAGTTGGCCGCCAAAGGGGCGGAGACGTTTATCTTCACGGACATTTCCCGCGACGGGATGATGCAAGGTCCTAACGTTGAAGCGATCCTATCGCTGGCTCAGGCATCCGGCAAAACCGTGATTGCCTCCGGCGGGGTGACGGTGCAGGACGATTTGCTGCGACTCGCGGCGCATGCGGATCAAGGGATCGGTGGGGTGATCGTGGGCAAAGCGCTGTACACGGGAAACATCGATTTGACCCAAGCAATCACGGCGATTGGATCCTTGAAATCCTCGAACGTAGAATAGATAGAAAGGAAGTCGAACCAGCATGCTCGCAAAGCGAATTATCCCCTGCCTGGACGTGAAGGACGGGCGGGTCGTCAAAGGCGTGAATTTTGTGAACCTGCGTGATGCCGGCGACCCTGTAGAGCTGGCGGCGTTGTATGATCGGGAGGGAGCGGATGAGCTCGTGTTCCTGGACATTTCCGCATCGCACGAAGGACGGGCTACGATGGTCGAGGTCGTGAAGCAAACGGCAGGCGAAATTGCCATCCCGTTTACGGTTGGCGGCGGGATCTCCCAAGTCGATGACATGAAGCGCCTGCTGCGCGCCGGAGCCGATAAGATCGGCATTAATACGGCGGCGGTGGTGAATCCCGAGCTGATCTCGGATGGGGCACGGCGCTTCGGTTCCCAGTGTATCGTGGTGGCGGTAGATGCCAAGTTTAACGCCGAGTGGGGCGAGTGGGAAGTGTACACCCACGGCGGACGCAAGCCGACAGGGATCCGCGCCCTCGCTTGGGTGCAAGAAGCCGAGAAGCGGGGAGCCGGGGAAATTTTGCTGACGAGCATGGACGCCGACGGCACCAAGGACGGATTCGATTTGCCGCTGACGAGCGCGGTGAGCCGGTCGGTAGGGATCCCGGTCATCGCCTCCGGGGGGGCCGGAAAGGCGAACGATTTTTACGAGGTATTTACCGAAGGACAGGCAGACGCGGCGCTGGCGGCGACGATTTTTCATTATAAAGAAATTGCGATACCGGATTTGAAACAAGAGCTGAAAGCCAAAGGGGTGGAAATACGATGACCGTAGGAAATGAACAACCGCTGCAATTATCGCTATCTGTAGAGGGACTGGAGCAAGCGGTGAAATGGGATGCATCCGGGCTGGTTCCGGCGATTGTGCAGGATGCGGGCAGCAAGGACGTGCTGATGCTAGCCTACATGAACCGCGAGTCGCTGCGAAAATCGGTGGAAACCGGATTAACCTGGTTCTGGAGCCGGTCGCGCGCTGAGCTGTGGAACAAAGGGGCGACCTCCGGCAACACCCAGCGGATCACGGCCTTGAAATACGACTGTGACGGAGACACGCTATTGGTCGAGGTGATTGCGAATGGGCCAGCTTGCCATACCGGGGAGCCGACTTGCTTCTATCGCACGGCAGCTGAGGCTGAGATAGCGGCAGCTTCAACTGGGTTAAATGGCGGGGCCGAGGATCGCTTCAAGGTGCTCGCAGAGCTGGAACAGCTGATCGCCGAGCGTTACGCGGAACGTCCGGAAGGGGCGTATACCACGTATTTGTTTGAGAAAGGTCTCGATAAAATCCTCAAAAAAGTCGGCGAAGAGACCGCCGAGTCGATCATCGCGGCCAAAAACGGCGATAACGACGAGCTGCGTTACGAAGTGAGCGATCTGATCTATCACTTGCTGGTGCTGCTGCGCGAACGCAACCTGCCGCTCGATGATATCATGCAGGAGCTGGAGCGGCGTCACGAACGGCCGCGGCGCGACTAGAGCGGGGTGCATAAACGGATGCTGATCGATTACCATACGCATCATGAACGCTGCGGACATGCCGTTGGCGCGTTGGAGGAGTACGTTCGCCGGGGGATCGAAATCGGCTTGTCCCAGCTTGGCGTCTCCGACCATATGCCGCTGCTGCATGTCGATCCGGCTACCTATTATCCGGAAATGGCCATGCCGATGGAGGAGTTGCCTCGTTATGTCGAAGAAGCGTTTCGGCTGAAGGAGAAATACCGCGGGCAAATCGATGTTCGGGTTGGTCTGGAAGGCGACTATATTGAAGGCTGGGAGGCGCGCATCGAGCAAATCATCACGGCTTATCCGTGGGATTATGTGATCGGTTCGGTGCATTTTCTCTGGGAATGGGATGTATCGGATTTCCGCCAGGTTCACAACTGGGAAGGCCAGGATGTGTTTGCGGTATATGAGCGGTATTATGATGCCGTGACGAAGGCCGCACAGACAGGATTCTACGACTTCCTCGGCCACCTCGATGTGATCAAGCGGTTTGGTTATACGCCGGGACCCGAACGGGAAGAAGAGACGATCCAGTTAGAACGTAAAACTTTGGCTGCCGTTAAGAAAGCCGGGATCGCGATGGAGCTCAACGCCTCGGGATTATCCAAGCCGTGCGCCGAGATGTTTCCGAGCGAAAGGATTTTGCGGGCCGCGATTGAGCTGGGTATTCCGCTCACCATCGGGTCGGATGCCCATGATCCGCAGAAACTGAGCGAACACCTGGATCAGGCACGTACCCTGCTATATAACCTGGGCGTACGGGAGTTGGCGACCTTTGAAGGACGTCGGCGGACGATGATTCCTCTGGAAGAGGGAAGTCGTAAATAAGGATTCGGGAGGATATTATGGAAGCCAAAATGCGTGTGTTTTCCGGTTCGTCCAATCCGAAGTTGGTGTCAGATATCTGCGGCCGGTTAGGTGTCGAACCCGGAAAAGTGAAGTTATCGCGATTCAAAAGCGGAGAAATTTATGTGCATTATGAAGAGAGCATCCGTAATTTCGATGTGTTTCTCGTTCAGTCGTTAGCCCATCCGATCAATGAGCTGTTCGTTGAGCTTCTGGTGATGATCGATGCGGCGAAACGGGCCTCTGCTCGAACGATCAACATCATTATGCCCTATTACGGTTACGCCCGGCAGGAACGCAAGTCTGCGCCGCGGGAGCCGATTTCGGCCAAGCTGCTCGCCGATGTGCTGACGACGGCGGGGGCGAACCGGGTGGTGACGATCGATTTGCACGCGCCGGCGATTCAAGGCTTCTTCAACATCCCGGTCGATCATTTGACCGCGCTGGACTTGATGACCGACTATCTGAAGGCCCAGCAGATCCCGAATCCCGTGATCGTCTCGCCGGATGCGGGACGCGCTTCGATGGCCGAAAAGCTGGCCAATGGGCTGGATTCGCCGTTCGCGATCATGATCAAGAAACGCCCCACGCACAACGAATCGGTGATCACGCACGTCATCGGCGACGTCGCCGGGCATACGCCGATCATTATCGAAGATTTGATCGATACCGGGACCACCATCGTTAACGTTGTGGAAAGCCTGAAAGAACGGGGGGCGGCGGACCCTTACGTGTGCGCGACGCATGGGCTCTTTTCCGAAAATGCTCTGGATAAGCTTCAGCACCCGAACATCCGCCAGGTGGTGGTCACCGATTCGATCGCACAGCCGGAGCTGCATTCGCCCCATGTACAGGTGCTCTCGGTCGCGCCGATGCTGGCCCGGGCCACGCAGTTTATCCTGGAAGGCGGATCCATTGCCGCTTTGTTCAAGGATCGGGGAATTTAGTCTAAACCGATTCGAGTAAATGCCGCCCTAGGGGCGGCTTTTTTTATGTTCTAACGTTTCTTCGCGGCTTTCTCTTCCGCGATCCGTTGGTTTTCCGCCACGCGGAAGAGAACGATGCGGCGAATCAAGTCCAGCGGCAGCGGCTGATTCAAGGGGAACTGTACGGACCCTTTGCCGCCCTTATAAATGGACAACTCCTCTGCAAATTCCTCCGTACCGCTAGGCGTTGGGTAAAAGCCGATATGCTTCTTAAAGGCCGCGAAATGCACCAGATTTTTGCCATTCGTTTCAAACGTCGGCATTTGGTAGCTGATTTTCTCTTTCGCGTCAGGCGCAACCTCCCGAACCAGCTTGCGGATTTGCTGCAGTCGGTCCTGAATCTCCGGCTGGAATTGGGCGATATATTCATCGATTGTGGCAAACGAGGGGTTATTCGCTTCCATCGTTTTACAAGGCCTCCTTCTCATGATTGCAGATATAGGGCGGTTTTTATTTTCGATGTCGCATATTTCTGAATATGGACCAGACGGCAAAGACCACAAGGGCGAGGATGAACGCGGTGACGATGATGTTTTCCCAGACAAACACCAGATGCATGATGGAAATAACTCCTTTCTCTGCAAATATCTTATTTATTCGGCTGCGAGAGGCGGTTTTCCTTCCGGCTTTGCCACATCCGTTATTTTCCGCCAGGATTCCCCGTGGGAGGACAGCTTCTCCTATGTTATACTGTGGAATGGAGAGTTTACCTGAGTGTACGGGAAGTAGACTTATCAGAAATGAAATCAAAGGAGGTGCCTTGCTTGAACGAAAAAAAGCGACCAACCAAAACCAAACGGGGAAAAGTGCTGCCCTTCTCGATGGATGCGGGGTTTTTCTTCGAGAGAGCTGTCTCTTCGTTGGACCGCTATCGCTATGACAAGGCATTGAAATATTTTCGAAAAGCCGTGGAATACGAACCGAGCAACCCGGTGAATCACTGCAATATGGCCGGGATTTTATCGGAAATGGGAGATTACGAGGCTTCCAATGAGGTGCTACAGACCGTCTTGGAAGAGGTTGACCCAGCCATGACGGAATGTTATTTCTACATGGCGAACAACTACGCCAATATGGATATGTTCGAAGCGGCCGAAGAGGCGCTCGTCAGTTATCTGGAGCAGGATGAGAGCGGTCAGTTTTTAAGCGAAGCCGAAGAGATGATCGACCTGCTGCAATACGAACTGGACCGGCCGACGAAGTTAAAAAGTATCAAGTCTCGGCATGGCGTATACG
This sequence comes from Paenibacillus sp. FSL R7-0216, assembly GCF_037969915.1. NCBI lineage: Bacteria > Bacillati > Bacillota > Bacilli > Caryophanales > Paenibacillaceae > Paenibacillus > Paenibacillus sp. FSL R7-0216. The sequence continues at coordinate 183,167 of NZ_CP150222.1, forward strand.
AGCATGATCAGGCTCGCGCGTTACTGGAAGAAGGAAAATTCTCGCAAGCCGTCAAAATGCTGGAGGAGTTGGTGCGGAACCACACTGACTTCTTAGCAGCCCGCAATAACCTAGCCTTAGGGTATTACTACCTGGGGTTGTTCCGCAAAGCGCTGGATACGGTGGGAGAGGTATTGGCACAAGACCCCGGGAATTTGCATGGTTTGTGTAATCTGGCGATTTTTTACCAGCATGAGGGGAACCACGAGGCACTGGAGGAGTTGGCCGGACGATTGGAAAATATCGTGCCCTTCCACCAGGAGCACGTATTCAAGCTGGCGACGACGATGGGCATTTTGGGCCGTCACAACGCGGCCTTCGGCCATTTCAGACGGCTGCTGCGCGGGGAGGATGCGTCCTTTGAAGCGAGCCTCTATCACTACGCGGCCGTGGCAGCGTATTATACCGGACGGCGATCTGAAGCGGAACAACTTTGGAATACGGCAAAAAGGCTGGACCCCGGCTCGAGCGTGTCGGACTATTATTTAAACTGTCTCGCCCAGGAGCGTGAGCATCCCGAAGCGGGGCCGTTTCCGGTGAATTATCAGTACCTGCTGCCGTTTGAGGAGCAAATGAAGCGCTGGGAGGTCACGGATCAAGGCATCCCAACCGAGTTGAAGGAGAATCCGTTGATCCGCTCTTCGTTCTTCTGGGCACTACGCCACGGGGATGCGAAGACAAAGCTTCAGGTGATTCAGGCGTTGGGCCTGATCGCTGATCGGGAAGTCGAGGAAGCGTTGCAAGGCTTTTTGCTGGAGCCGGAGGAAGATGCCTATCTGAAGGAAATGGCTCTGTTCGTGCTCCGGAATCTCGGCGTAAGCAATCCACTGCCCGTTCGAACCGGGGCGACGACGACCATGGTCGATCCCAGCCGTGTGTCGACAGAGCTACCGGTATGGCAGAACGAATGGCAGGCGGTCGTGGATTTGGCGATGGAGCGGATGAAGCGGAGCTTCGATCTTCAACAGCAGCATGATATGGAGACGTTGTGGGCGGATTTTCTCACCCGGTTATATCCGGATACGCCAACGATTTCCCATTTGGAAGGTTGGGCTGCGGCACTCGAGTATTTGACGGCCAAAATGCACGGCCTGGCGGTCACCTACGAACAGGTAGCGCAGAATTACAATATTTCAGCATCGACGGCACGCCGTTACGTCCAACGTGTGGATGAGGTGTGCGGGGTGAAAGAGAAGATTGAGGCGATTTTTCCGTCGGTCCAATAGTTTGTTTGCGGGTAAAGCGGGTCCAACTTGGGGAAAATTTGATGGAGCATTCCATTTACATAGGAATCGAGAGGTCGAGCAAATTCCTAGGAACCAAGGAGGTACGAACGAATGCATAAAGTGTTGGTGATTGGAACGGGGCCGGCCGGACTGACGGCGGCGATTTATTTGGCGCGGGCGAGCTTGAGCCCGGTGGTGATCGAAGGCCTGGAGCCCGGCGGGCAACTGACCACGACGACGGAAGTGGAGAACTTTCCAGGCTTTCCGGAAGGCATTATGGGGCCCGAGCTCATGGACAACATGCGTAAGCAGGCGGAGCGCTTTGGCGCTGAGTTTAGGAACGGTTGGGTCGAGGCGGTTGATTTTTCGAAACGGCCGTTTCAAGTGACATTAGAGGGCGGCGAGAGGCTGGAATCCGAAACGGTCATTTTGTCGACGGGAGCGTCGGCTAGGTATTTGGGGATTCCCGGCGAGCAGGAGAACGTTGGCCGGGGGGTCAGCACCTGCGCAACTTGTGACGGATTCTTCTTCCGCGGCAAGAAGCTTCTCGTTGTCGGAGGCGGCGACTCCGCGATGGAGGAAGCGAACTTCTTGACCCGATTCGCCACGGAGGTGACGATCGTGCATCGCCGGGGAGAGCTGCGCGCTTCGAAGATTATGCAGGATCGGGCCAAGGCCAACGAGAAAATTCGCTGGGCCTTGAATCGCACGCCCCTGGAAGTGGTGACGGAAGACGGCGGCAAGGTGAAGGGCCTAAAAGTACGCAACAATACCGGCGATCAGGAACAGCTGCTGGAAGCCGACGGGGTGTTCGTGGCGATTGGCCATACCCCGAACACCAAGTTCCTCGGCGGCGCGGTCGCGACGGATGAGCACGGGTACATCGTCGTCAAGCCGGGAACAACGGAAACGAATGTACCCGGAGTCTTCGCCTGCGGTGACGTGCAGGATACGCGGTACCGCCAAGCGATCACCGCGGCCGGGTCTGGATGCATGGCGGCGATGGATTGCGAGAAATTCCTCGAGGGCAGCATGGTGCACGATTGGAGCGGTCCGACGGGGAGTTGAGCGAGTGAATGGACAGGGGCGCAGAGCAGATTGTGTTGTTCTGGTCAGAATGTATGCGAAAAATCGATTACAATGTGGGAGTTTTCGGCGATTTCAAAGGAATGTATACGAAATTTCATACAGATTTAGGCAACCTCCAAACGAAGTCCTAGAATCTATATGAAAAACCGAATATATTTCGGACTTTTCGTCGTCTGCGCCCTATTGTATGCGAAAAATCGTATATAACTTTAAAAGGACGCCGATCTTCGGCGTCCTTTTGTGTGTCTTCGTGTCCAGCGAGCTGCTCAAATCCAGCCGTTCTCCTCCGCGAGGCGTACCGCTTCAATACGGGTTTTGACCTCCAGCTTGTTCAAAACTTCCGAAATATAATTGCGGACGGTGCCGTAGGACAAGTGCAGGGATCCGGCAATTTCCCCAGCGGTACGGCCTTCGGCAGCCAGCCGTAGGATCTCCTGCTCGCGAGCGGTCAGGGGGTTATCACGGCGGAGGCTGCCGAAGACAAGCTCCGGCGAAGCTTCGCGGTGTCCGGCCATCACCCGGCGGATCGCTTCCGCCAGGCGATCGCTGGACTCGTCCTTGAGCAGATAACCTTGAACGCCGGTCTTGACAGCTCGCTCGAAGTAACCCGGCCGGGCAAACGTCGTCAGAATGATCACGCGGCACGGCGATCCCTGAGCTTGCAGCTTCTCGGCAACCTCGAGTCCGCTCATCAACGGCATTTCGATGTCCATCAGGCAGACATCCGGGCGCAGGGTCTCGATAAGCGCCAGCGCCCCGGCCCCGTCTCCGGCCTGGCCGACGACCTCAAGGTCGTCCTCCAGATCGAGCAGAGAGGCTAGCGCTCCCCGCAACATGCGTTGATCCTCGGCAATCACGATGCGGATCATGCTGTTTCCCCCTCTTTGTTGGCTTCCTTCACGATGAGCGGGATCGCGATCCGCAGCCGGGTGCCCCGGCGGGAGCCGGATTCGGGAGTGTCCGAGCGCCCCGGGACTCCTGGACCAACGGTTAATGCGCCGTCGATCAGCGACAGCCGCTCGGCCATGCCCTTCAGGCCGTTGCCCGCGACGCTGTCGCCCGGCGGCGTGAACGGCCCGTCGCCGTTGCCATCACCATCGCCCGCGTTCCGCGCGGCCAACCCAATGCCGTTGTCCTCGATTTGGAGCCGCACCTCGGCCGGGGCGATCTCGACCGTGACGGAGCATCGCGTAGCCCGGCTGTGCTTGACGATGTTCGTCACCGCCTCTTTGATGCAGAGGCTGACGATGTTCTGCGTCAAGTCCGACACGCCGGTTAGCCGCGGATCGCCCTCTACGTCAATGGCGATGTCGGCCGCCCGCAAGATTTCGCCGGCTTCGGCCAGGGCCTCCGCAACCGTAATCGCCCTCATGTCGGAGACGAGCTCCCGCACCTGACGCAAAGCTGCTCGGGAAGTTCGCTGGATTTCACGCGCTTCGGCCTGGGCCCGCTCGGAGTCTTTGCCTGCGAGCTTCTCGACCAGCTGACTCTTCAGCGTGATCAGGGACAAGGTATGCCCCAACGTGTCGTGCAAATCGCGGGCGATCCGCATCCGTTCCTCGCGCTTGATCAGCTCTTTGATTTGTTCGTTTGCCCGGTCAAGTTCCTGCTCCAGATGCTGCCGTCTTGCCATGGAACGGATGCCGTACGGCATCACCAGCATGATGAGCAGAAAGGGCACCAGGAACGGTAGGTCAGTAACCAGCAGATCCCGGGAGCCAATCAGGAGCGACAGCAATTCCACTGCAGCAAAGCAAGATATCGCGATATTAAATTTCTTATGGTCGGTGTACCAGCCGATAAAGTTCGAGGTGAAGAAACCCAGATAGAAATTGTATGGACTATAGAATGCGCAGAGCGCGAGAATCAACCCTAATTGAAGCGCAAGCCATAAGTTAAATGTTTGACCGGTAGCCCAGTATAACTGACGGTACGTCACCGCAAAGAGGGCAATCATGGCACAGCCGATAAACAGTTTGACGCCTTCCTCTCCGCGAATATTAACTATGGGAAGAGCGAGATAAATCGGCCAAATGTAAGGAAACCAGCCGTATTTTTTCGGAAATAATTCGAACTTGCCGAACCTCATGTGAAATTACACCGCTTCCTGTTTTTTTCGGATATATGTGGATAGTACCATAAACAGGAAGAGGTAGCCCAGCAAAATCAACACGTTGCGCCAGCTCGGTGCAACGCCCTGAACGATCGACCAGGCACCGCCGCCGAACTGGTAGGAGGGTAGCCATTTGCCGATGGCCTGCATCGCTTTAGGCAGCACTTCGATTGGCATCCACATCCCGCCCGTGACAGCTAGTGCGAGGTACAATACGTTACTGACACCGCTCGCCGTATCGACGCGTTTCATCAGACCGACCAGCGTGCCCAACGCGAGGAAAGGGAGCGAAGCCGCCACAATCCAAAGTCCGCTGTAGATCCACAGGTGCCAAGGCAACGATACCCCGTTAATCAAATACCCTGCGATAAAAATAAACACGACGGAAAACAGATGCATCATCGTTTGGCCGAACATTTTGCCGAAGAAGTATACCGGCCCGGGGAGCGGCGTGACTCGCATGAAGGTGGACCACCCTTGGGTTCGCTCCTGTACCAGCCGGATGCCGAGTGTCATGATCGCCGAACCCATGACGCTGAACGTTGTCATCGACATCAGGTAATGCGCTTGCCACTCGCCCGGAGTGTCGGCTCCGGTATTGACAAACCGAGTAAAGATAAAATAGAACATGACCGGCATTAACAGCGACCAGAAAACATAATAGGGATTGCGAAATACCCGTAGCATTTCCGCTTTGCATTGCATCGTTATCGTGCGCATCGTTAGACCGCCTCCTCTTCATGATTGGCCGTAAGCTGCTCGAATGCTTCGTCCAGACGACCCTGTTCGATTCGTATGTCGTGGACGGGAAGTCCGGCTGTAAACAAGGCAGCGAGCGCCGCATCCGTGTCGTCCGTCGTCACATGGATTCGGCCGTCTTTGTTGAAGCACTCCGCGACTGGGGAGAGCGCCAAAAGCTGGCTTCGCAGTTCGGTACCGTCGCCGTCGGTGAGGAAGGAAACGGAACGCTTGACGATACGCGATTTAATCGCTTCCGGCGTGCCGTCCGCAACCAGGCTGCCCCGGTTAAACAACAGGATCCGATCGGCGATATCGTCAGCTTCCTGCAAGTAATGCGTCGTGAAGACGATCGTCTTCCCTTGCTCGGCCAGTTGACGGACGCTGTCCCAGAAGCGCCGCCGGGCAGTGATATCAAGCCCGACAGTCGGCTCGTCGAAGAACACCAGCTCGGGGTTGCCCGCCAAGGCGAGGGCGAAGCCGAGGCTACGCTTTTGCCCGCCGGACAACTTCTCGGCATACCGGTTTAAATCGGTAGCCCCGAGCCCGGTCAGGCGGACGAGCTCAGCCAGATCCATCGGGTTCGGGTAGTAGCTGGAGATCAGCTCGAGAACCTCGCGCACCTTAAGCCGGTCCATGACGCTGACCTCTTGGAGCATGGCACCGGTCCGCTCCCGGACCGTTCGATCCTTAGGCGATTGACCAAACAGCTTTACGGTTCCGGCGGTAGGTTCGAGCAAGCCGAGAAGCATCGAGACCGCGGTTGTCTTCCCGGCTCCGTTCGGACCGAGAATCGCGGTGATGGAGCCTTTGGGAATGCGGAAGGATAGGTGATCGACCGCCTTTTTATCTTTGAAACTTTTGCTGACGTCGTGCATTTCAATGATGGATTCCACGTTAATTTTCGCCTCCAATTTCTGGTTTTTTATCGGTTAACTCTAGGATAATGGAACGCTCCGAACCTCGTTAGTAAGGATTGTCATGAGTTAAAGATGACAATTGTCACAAGGGGTTAAGCGGTTACAGGCTTCCTCCTGGCAAGACCCAAAAATAGTTGAACTTTTCCCAATAAGCGCTTACTTATGGAGAGGGGCAAGATGTATTAAAATATGAATGCGGTTACAAAATACCGAGTAGAAAACAAAAAGGGGAGGCAAAGCATGAAACGCATGAAACGCATGAAACACCTGTTGATCGGGATCTCTGCATTGCTGGTGATGACGACAGCCCTCACGGCTTGCGGAGGCAACAACTCCAAGAACGAATCGTCCTCGAATACGAATACGCCGACGGAATCGAATTCTTCCGCGGGTACAGGTTCTAAGGGTGAAAAGGTTACCATCAATCTGTGGAGCTTTACGGATGAAATTCCGAATATGACAACAAAATATTTGGAACTTCATCCAGATGCAAACGTTGAATTCAAAACCACAGTTATCGCTACTACTGATGGCGCTTACCAGCCTGCGCTTGACCAAGCTCTGGCCGGCGGCGGCAAAGACGCTCCGGACATCTATGCGGCTGAAGCAGCATTCGTCCTGAAGTATACGCAAGGTGATGCTTCCAGTTATGCGGCAAACTACGCTGACCTGGGCTTGACTGACCAAATGGTTAAGGACGCAGGCATCGCTCAATACTCTGTAGATATCGGTAGTAAAGAAGGCGCGTTGAAAGGCCTTGGCTACCAAGCAACTGGCGGCGCGTTCATCTACCGTCGTTCGATTGCGAAGGACGTATTCGGAACAGACGACCCAGCTGCAATCAAAGCTGAAGTTGGTCCTGGTTGGGATAAGTTCTTCTCGGCAGCTGAGAAGCTGAAAGCTAAAGGCTACGGCATCGTATCCGGTGACGGCGATATGTGGCATGCGATCGAGAACAGTTCCGAACAAGGTTGGATTGTAGACGGCAAACTTCATATCGATCCAAAACGTGAAGAGTTCATTGATCTCTCCAAAAAGTTGAAAGACAACGGTTTCCATAACGATACACAAGACTGGCAAGAAGCTTGGTTCGCGGATATGTCCGGAACCGGCCCTCAACCGATCTTTGGTTTCTTTGGTCCTGCTTGGCTCATCAACTACACAATGAAAGACAATGTAAAAGATACGAATGGTGACTGGGCAGTTACTGAACCACCAACAGGCTTCTTCTGGGGCGGTACTTGGCTCTTGGCTAACAAAGATGTAACCAAAGACGAAGCGAAGAAAAAAGCAGTTGCAGACTTTATCAATTGGGTAACGCTTGACTCTTCCGAAACGGGCCTCCAATATCTGTGGGCTAACGGCACGATGAAAGAGGGCGAGCAAGGGACGAAGGATAGCGTAGCTTCCTCCGTAGTTATGTCGAAATCGAATGGCGAAGTTCCATTGCTCGGCGGCCAGAACATGTTTGACATTTTCGTACCGGCTAACGCGAACGCTTCCGGTAAGAACTTGACGCAATACGACGAAACAATCAACAAACTCTGGCGCGATCAAGTTCGTGATTACACGGCAGGCAACAAATCCCGTGACGATGCGATCAAAACCTTCAAACAACAAGTGAAAGACCAACTTGGCATCGAAAGCGAATAAGAAGTTATAAGCGGTAGATGCGAAGGGGCGGGGTGTTTCCCGCCCCTTTATATCCATTAAAAAGAGGTGAGAGCCATGCGTCACAAAGGAGTTAATTATTCGAGATACGGGTATATTTTTTCTTTACCCTTTATTTTGATTTTTTTAGTTTTCTCGCTGTATCCCATTGTGTACACTCTAATCATCGGTTTCACGAATATGCAAGGTATTATCCCAAAACCGCTTGAAATTCTCGATAACCCTTTTCAAAACTTTAAAGATCTGATCCTTGAGAATGCTTCATTTAAGAAGTCTCTCGTTAATACAGGGCTGCTATGGGCTATCAACTTTGTCCCACAGATTGGCCTAGCACTCTTGCTCACCGCTTGGTTCACTAACAAGCGCCTAAATATTAAAGGACAAGGTGCATTCAAGATCTTGCTCTATATGCCGAATATTATCACTGCAAGTACGATTGCAGTGCTTTTTAGCTCCCTGTTCGCTTATCCAATGGGACCAATGAACAGTCTATTCCAAATGTTCGGTTGGTCCGATGCGCCGATCTTCTTCCTTCAGGACAAGACGACGGCGCGGGGGATCGTGGCATTCATCCAGTTCTGGATGTGGTATGGGAACACCATGATCATTCTGGTAGCAGGCGTTATGGGCATAAATCCTGCTTTATTTGAGTCCGCGGCAATTGACGGCGCGAACGGTTGGCAAACCTTCTTCCGCATCACGTTGCCAAGTCTTCGTACCATCTTGCTCTACACATTGATTACATCGATGATTGGCGGTTTAACGATGTTTGATATTCCGCAATTGTTCCTGCAAGGTGGACCTAGTGATGCTACACTTACGACTTCCGTCTTTATCTACACGCAAGCGTTCAAGGGAAGTTACATGTACAACAAAGCTGCAGCAGCAAGTATGATCTTGTTCTTGATCGCGGCCCTCTTGTCCGCAGTCTTGTTCTACCTGATGCGTGATCGGGATGCGGCGAAATTGAAAAAAGCACTGAAACAGCAGAAAAAGGCTGATCGTGCAGCTCAAGGGGAGGTGTAAGCCGTGGAAAAAATTAAAGAGGGTAGTGTCGTCGCGTTAAGAGTGAACCGGACGATTATTTATATCGTGTGTATCTTGTTGGCTCTACTCAGCATTCTTCCTTTCTGGATCATGTTTGTGAACGCCACACGTTCCACTCCTGAAATCCAGAGCGGCCTCTCGTTGCTTCCTTCATCTCATATGATGAACAACTTGCGTGTGCTGCTGGACAAGAGCTTTGACCCGATTCAAGGGTTCGTGAACTCGTTTACGATCTCGGGTGCTGCAACCATCCTGACGGTGTATTTCTCGTCCCTGACCGCTTATGGTCTTGTGGCTTATAACTGGAAGTTGCGTCAACCGTTCTTTACCTTTATTATGTGCGTGATGCTGATCCCAGCCCAAGCCAGCTCCATCGGTTTTTATCAGTTCATGTATAAATTACATTGGACCAATAACTTCCTTCCGCTGATTTTGCCAGCGATTGCAGCACCGGCTGTGGTATTTTTCATGCGTCAATACTTGCTTGCTACGTTGTCGTTGGAGATCGTCGAGGCAGCACGCGTAGACGGTTCCGGCGAATTCAAAACGTTTAACCGAATCATTCTGCCACTGATGATGCCGGCGATCGCAACTCAGGCCATTTTTGCCTTCGTAGCGAACTGGAACAACCTGTTTATGCCGCTCATTTTGCTGACGGATAAGAGTAAGTATACGATGCCGATCATGGTAAGCTTACTTCGCGGTGATATTTATAAGACGGAGTATGGTTCCATCTATATGGGGCTAGCGTTGACCGCGTTACCATTGTTCATTGTGTACTTCCTATTGTCCCGGTACATTATTGCCGGTGTCGCTTTAGGTGGCGTCAAAGAATAACCTGGTGTTTTAGCATTTCATAATACCCCCCCTATAAATAGAGGCCTCTAGATTGGCTTGGATGAGTAATGGCTCTTCCGGCTAATCTACAGGCCTTTTTGTAGTTGTGTGTTCCTACACCGCTTTGCGTCGGAAGTACAGCATGCCGGCTGCCAGGAACAATAGGAAGCTGCCGAGAACGGTGATAAACAGGCTCTCATACGGCAGATTAAAGGCGCCGTAATCCGCCTGCCCGCGCGGCATCATGGCCAGTAGCGGCTGGGCCCATGGGTAGTATGGGCCTATTTTAGCCGAGTTGATAATCAGCAAGTTCGGAATCGTCAGCGAGACATTGACCGCGAGCGGGGCGGCAAAGCTGGTCCAAACCAGCGATACGCCCATCTGCAAGGCGACAAGCGGCAAGCAGGCAATTAGACCGCCGAGAAGACTCGTAGCGATCATTCCCCAAGGTAACGGGCCGGAAATGCCCTGGACCTGCGCCACGATCAGGAGAGCGGCTAAGAACAGCAACTGGGAGACGGCTAGCAACCCGAAGACAACGGTGAACTTGGCCATGTATACTGCGCTGCGTGAGACAGGTAATACAAGCAGCTGCTTCCATCCGCCGCCGGTATGCTCGTAGCGGCACAGAAACGACGGGAACAAGCCGGACATAATAGGCAAGAACAACAGCCCGTGAAGCATTGACATACCGCTGATCAAGAGCGGCCAGGCGCTCGCATCCAAGCCGTCCGGAAGATCGATCAAGACGCCGATCAGGGCGGATAAGGCCGGGCTGGCTAACAGGACGAGCCACACGCGGGATCTCGCCATTTTTAGGCGTTCGGCGGCCAAGACGTTCAGAAAGGTTCTCATCTTAGTCCACGTCCTTTCGGTTGAAATGAATTAACCCGATCAGGAGGATGACCGCGCCGACGGCCAGGCCAGCCGCCACGAACCATTCGCGGTGCGGGCCGAAAAGCCCGAACATCGGCCAGTTCAGGGGGAACCATTCCGACAGATTCATCGTAAACGGCGAGATGATCGAAATGGTCACACCAAGGGACACCGGAAGCGCTTGGTTGCGATAAGCCAGTGAAAGCCAGAGCTGCAAGGCCAGAAGCGGAAGTACGGCAAACAGCGGATAAAATCCCAGGCGTGCCAAATCCGGAAAAGGGATCGATCCGGGTTTGAAGCCGAAGGATACCCCAAGAATCACTGTGGCGATTGATAACAACACGCACGATACGCATAGCAACAGGAAGCACAGCAGGAACTTGGCGCTGAACACCGCGGTCCGGGAGATCGGCAGAGCGAGCAGTTGCTTCAAAGAGCTCACCTGATGCTCCACATTGGCGACCAGCGAGCTAATCAGCGTGCATCCGAGATAAAGGGCAATGGGAACAAAAAACGAGATGTTCTCTAATAATCCGCCCCATGGATCGCTCGCATGCTGCTTCATCATCCAGTCAAAGCGCAGCCCATAATTGAGCGCCTGCATGACGATCAGCCCGATCGGAGCCAGGAAAATCAAGAACCAAATGCCTTTGCGTCGAATCTTCAGGAAGTCGGAGGATAGGGAGCGCAACATCATAACGCTGCCCCCTCCCCGATCACCTGCATGAAGATGTCCTCGAGCGATTTTTTCTTCTGTTCAACGCGATAAACGGAATGTCCATTTTCCACCAATCGTTTGACCAGATGGGCCACCTGGGCATCAGCCATGCCCGGAAACGAGAGGGTTCCGCTCTGCAGCTTGCCGGCTGCGCCCAGATCGCGGGCGATCCAGAGCGCCTCGTCCGGCTCCGATACGACGAGTTCCATATCATGCGCCGATCGGAGCCGCAGATTGTCGATTGTATCCTGAAACACCATCCGGCCTTCGCGGATGATGCCCACTTTACTGGCCATCAGTTCCATTTCGCCGAGCAGATGGCTGGATACCAGTACGGTGATACCGTACTGCTGAGGCATGCTCTTGATCAATTCGCGGATCTCGTGGATGCCGGAAGGATCCAGCCCATTCGTCGGCTCGTCCAGGATGAGCAGCTCAGGATTACCGAGCAACGATGCCGCGATGCCAAGACGTTGCTTCATCCCGAGGGAGAAGCCCTTCACAGGCCGGCGTGCTTCGCTGGTTAACGAGACGATCTCCAGCACTTCGTCGATCCGCGATTTTGGCACCTGCAGAATGCGGCGAATTGCCTCCAGATTATCAATCGCGCTCAAATGGCCGTAATAAGACGGGGATTCGACCAGCGAGCCGATGCGGCGCAGGATGGCCAGCTTGTCTCGTTGCAGCTCGCGGCCGAAAATGTGGATCGAACCAGAGGTCGGCTGAATTAAGCCAAGCAGCATGCGGATCGTCGTTGTTTTCCCAGCGCCATTAGGCCCCAGGAACCCGTAGATGTCTCCTTTGGCGATCTCCAGGTTTAAATGGTCTACCGCGGCGCGGCCACGGTATTTTTTCGTTAAGCCTTCTGTTTGAATGATCATTTCATTCACGATCTATCACCTCGGAAATGATCATATCGTCCGGAGTTTAAAGACATAGACAGAGGAAGTTTAAGATTCGTTTAATTTTATGGACGGATAAATATATATCTTCGTTCCCTCATCCGTGGATACCGTGTCCCGGGTAAGCCCCATTTCCCGCAGCAGCAGATCGACGATCTGCAGGCCTAGCCCAGCTCCTACAGCGGCTGAAGCGGACTCCATCCCAGGGCCGCGGTCCCCGATCACGAGGGCTATAGCATCGCCACGAGGCTCTACTGTAATCCCCGCATAACGTCCGGAACCCGCATGCCGTACGAGGTTCTGGAACAGGTTATCCAGCACGCGGCGGAAGCCCTGGGCATCAATGTTCCAGTAGAGCGGCTGCTCCGGCAACTCGACATCGGCCGTGATCCCGGCCTTCTCCCAAACGGGATACCAGGCGGCGGCACTCTCCCTTACCAGCCGCATAACATCAAGCCGCTCCAAGGACATGGCATAACGCCCGCTGGAGAGCAGGTTATACGATAATAGATGGTCCATCAGGCCGGACAAATCGCTGATTTTGGTCTCCATCAAAGTCAGCGATTGCCGGCCCTGATCACTTAATGACTCTTGGCGGAGCGAATACAAATGGCTCCCCAGCACAGTCAGCGGCGTACGCAGGTCATGCGATAAATGGCTGATCAGGCTCTTGCGCAGTTCTTCTTCCTCGCTTTCGCGCTGGCGGCTGTCCTTCAGTTCGAATACCATGTGGTTAAAAGCTTGCTCCAACCGGCCGATTTCGTCCGGTCGCCCTTCATGGATAAGAGAGGGAAGCCCATCGGGGCCCGGACGGGTCATGCCGGCCTCCAGTCGCAGCAGCCGTTTGCGAATATCGCTGAAGAACAGATAGGACAGCAGCACGAACGCCCCCAGTAGAATCGCTAAAAAAACGCCGTAGAAACGGCTGTCGCTTTGCCGGTCCACATCTTGGATCACCATAAATTTACGCGGGAGCTCCAGTACCATGAAGCCCTGCTTGGCCCGTTCGTTCCCGCCAATGAAAGCGACGACCGTAAAAGGGTCGGCGTCCACGCGTTGCTTCATGAAGGCGATGGTGTCTTCCAGGGACCACTGCTTCGGCACCGTTCCCTGTTCCGGCAGCTGCAGACGGGTTTGTCCGGCTGTGTCGACCCAATACAGCGCGGCGTCGGGATAACGCTTCTTCAGCTCCTTGAGTTTCCCGTCGATGGTTTCGACAGAAGCTCCTTTCAGCCCGGCGGCAGCCTGGTGCCAAGTGGTCTCGATGTCCATACCCGTCCCGTAGGGGCGTTTGGTTTGTTGCCATAAATGTCCCGGATTCATCAGCAAATTGATACTCCAAGACGCGAAAAAACTAACCGGAATAAGAACGGGGATGAAGACAAAAGCGATTACCAGGATCAACACGTATCTCGTGAGCAGCGATTTGCGGAACTTGCGAACCGGACGGAATCTCATGCTCTCACCCGATACCCGATCCCGCGAATCGTCTCAATGACTTCGGGATTCGCGGGATCGCGTTCCAGCTTCTCGCGCAGGTGGCGGATATGGACCATCAAGGTTTTGTCCCCGTCCAGATAGGGTTCATTCCATACCGCTTCGTAGATCTGCTCTTTGGTCAGGATTTGCCCGAGATGGCGCAGCAGGTAGGCAAAAATATGAAACTGTTTACCGGTCAACACGATTTCTTCGCCGGTGTTCTGATCGATGATCCGATTTTCTTTTTCATACACAAGCAAATGTTTAAGGCGCAGCGGCTCCGGGTCGGCGGAACCCCCGCTGCGGCGCAGCAGCACCTCGATCCGGGCCGCCAGCTCGTCGGGGTGGAACGGCTTCGTCAAATAATCGTCGGCGAATTTGAGCCCCTGCAGCTTGTCGTCGATTGAGGTTCGGGCCGACAGCATCAGCACCGGAAGCTCAGGGTACTGCTGCTTTAAACGTCCTCCTATGGTGAAGCCGTCCAAGCCAGGAAGCATCACATCGAGAATGACCAGCTGGCACTCGGCAGCCTTCTCCACGGCATGTTCCCCGCTCTTCAGCCAGGTAACGGCGTAACCGCGCTCCTGCAAATTTGTGCTGACCCATTCGCCGATTTCGAGATCGTCTTCAATATATAGCAAATTTGTTATAGGCATGATGGCATTCCTCCTCCTTCTATTTTGGCAAAAGACGGAGAAAAAAGAAACGGGAGGAACCATGATTCGCTCGGAATATTTGTGATTGCAATCACAAGCCGGCAATTTTCCCTGTGCTACCTTGTTCTTGAGAATGGTTATCAGCGAGAGAGTCGGAAGAGACAGAAGTTAAACCCTATAAGGAGGGACTGGACCATGAGTGAATTGATCAATAATCGGGAGTTTGGCGCTCCGGAACTGAACCGGCGTCAGCAACTGCTGAAAGAAATCATTAAAGAGCTGCATCAGGGCAAGAGCGTAGACGAAGTAAAGGCGCGGTTTGAAGCGGCGGTCGGCGACGTGACCGTCTCGGAAATCTCCGCGATGGAGCATGCGCTGATGGAAGAGGAAGGCATCCCCGTTGAGGAGGTACAGCGGTTGTGCTCGGTCCATACGGCGATATTTAAGGGCTCGATTGAAGATATTCACCGCTCGTCCAAGCCGGAGGAACAGCCAGGCCATCCGGTGCACACCTTTAAGCAGGAAAACCGTGAGATCGAGCGACTGGTCAATTTCAAGCTGCGGCTACATCTCGACAAGTACCGGAAGGAAGCCGGCGAGGAGCTGGTATTCAAGCTGTTGGAGGATTTAAGCCTGCTTCTGGACCTGGATAAGCACTACAGCCGCAAAGAAAACCTGCTGTTCCCGTATTTGGAGAAGTACGGCGTCTACGGACCGACGAAGGTGATGTGGGGAATTGATGACGGAATTCGCATGATGATTAAGGAAACAAAGGGCAAGCTGGCGAACGGCAGCGCAGATCAGGAGACGATCCTCCTGGATCTCGAACGGATCATTAAGGAAGTCAACGAAATGATCTTTAAAGAAGAGAATATTTTGCTGCCGATGGCCCTTGAGAAGTTAACGGAAGACGAATGGGTCAGCATCGCCAGGGAAAGCGAACAAATTGGCTTCTGCTTGACGGCACCGGAGCACGAATGGATTCCGGAGCGTGTGCCGCTTCAGCCTTCAGACAGCGAATCGGGAGGAACTGCGGCCGAAGCCGGGGGAACCGCCCCAGAGGGGACGGCAGTCCCGCAGGGCTTCGTCAAATTCGAAACCGGCATTCTGTCGATGGAGCAGCTGGAGGCGGTGATGAACCATCTCCCGGTCGATTTGACGTTTATTGACGAGAACGATGTCGTCCGTTATTTCTCTCACGGTAAGGAACGGATATTTGCCCGGACGAAGGCGGTCATTGGTCGAACCGTGCAAAATTGCCATCCGCCGCAAAGCGTCCATGTCGTCAACCAATTGTTGGAGGATTTCAAAGCAGGGCGGAAGGATGCCGAGGATTTCTGGATTCCGATCAAGGACAAATTCGTTTACATCCGCTATTTTGCCGTTCGCAGCGAAGATGGCCGTTATTTGGGAACGCTCGAATTCACGCAGAATATCGCTCCCATTCGTGAGTTGGAAGGGCAAAAACGGATTTTATCCTAAATTCGCACGGCACGCGACATACCCCCGGCATTCGTATTGCGAATGCCGGTTTTTTTATGGGCATTGTTGAGGTGACGAGGTCAAAGGGAATTAGTGGGTTTTGGGGTCGCATCCACCTGTCTGTGATCTACGTCATTTACGCAAAATCCCTTATCGTTACTGGGATTGCCGTTTCCCCCTTCTCTTGACCGAACCGAAGGGTTCGCTTATAGTTGGTACGTAGGAGTAAACTACTTGCGAAGGCGTTTTCAGTCATGGCGCGGTCAGCGTGGTGATGGATAGAGAATGGCCTTTTTGCACGTATGGACACGTAAATTATCTATTATTTAAGAAAAAGGTGGCTTGTGAAAATGTCTGAAAAAATCTACATTGGCGTTGACTTGGGCGGTACGGCAGTCAAGGTTGGCATTTGCAATGAAGAAGGTCAACTTCTTCATACGTATGAAGGCCCGACCGAAGTCGATAAGGGCGCGGATACGATCGTCGCGAACATCGAGAAGTACGTCCGGCGCGTCGTGGAAGAATCGCCGTTCGCCTGGGAGCAGGTCGCGGGGGTAGGCGCTGGCGTGGCTGGGTTTACGAATGTCCGCGAGGGGATCATTATTTTGGCGCCGAATGTAGGTTTGAAGGATTTCCCGATTCGTGAGATTTTGGAACAGCGACTGGGCAAGCCGATCAAAATAGACAACGATGCCAATGTGGCGGCGCTGGGCGAAGCCTGGGGCGGAGCTGGCAAAGGAATCGAGAACTGCGTTTGCTACACGCTGGGCACTGGCGTTGGCGGTGGCATCATCATGAACGGTAAAATTTATCAAGGGTTCTCCGGGATGGCCGGCGAGCTTGGGCATATGTCCGTCGTTCCGGACCTGGAAGCGATCGGCTGCGGCTGCGGACAAATGGGCTGCCTGGAGACCGTCTCTTCGGCTACGGGCATTATCCGTATGGCTAAGGATGCCGTGGCACGCGGGGACCGGACGTCGCTGTCGCATGTGGAGAACATCATGGCCAAGGACGTCTTTGATGCGGCTAAAGCCGGTGACGAGGCGGCGATCCGTATCGTGAACCGTGCGGCCTATTATCTGGGCAAATCGATGGCGGCGGTTGCGGTCGTTCTGAATCCAGAACTGTTTATCGTCGGTGGAGGGGTATCCAAAGCAGGCGACATTCTGTTTAACGAAGTCCGCAGCGTATTCGCCAAATTGACGCCGGAGCCGGTGCAAAGAGGCATGCAAATCGTACCGGCTACGCTGGGCAATGATGCGGGGATGGTTGGTGCCGCCGGCCTCTTCCTCCGCTCCTAATTATTAAGGAAGTTCAAAAAGTCGTCTTATCATCATGAAGATGAGTCAGTGCGATGTATACCTGCAGGCTAACGGACACCAGAGACGCTATTCGTCCGTTGCAGACCCATTGCGGATTCTAACGGACCGAGGAGACCCTATTTCAGGCAAATGCAGCGAAATGGCCGACCTACGAGCCCAATAAGGTCTCTGAGGTCCGTTACAGCGGGAAACCGCCGGAAAATCGGGCAATAAGGTCATTACGGTCCGTTAGGATCAGTGACGTTCAAGCAGGTCGGCTAATGGTTTGCTGAGGAGAAAAAAAGAACATGGGACAAGGAGAATTTCGCGAGGAGGGAACAACAATGCCGGAGAAGGAAACAGGTTCGGTCGCCAATCTGATCATTATCACGGGCATGTCGGGGGCAGGTAAATCGCTGGCCGTACGGAGTCTGGAAGATCTCGGATTTTTTTGCGTGGATAATTTGCCTCCGGTGCTGATTCCCAAATTCGCCGAATTGATTGAGCAGTCCAAAGGGAAAATTGCCAAGGTCGCGCTCGTCATCGACCTGCGCGGCCGGGAATTCTTCACGGCGCTGTCGGAGTCGCTTAGCTTTATTAAGGAACATTTCACCATCAAGTGTGAAATCCTGTTCCTCGATGCCACCGACTCGATTCTCGTACAGCGGTATAAGGAAAGCCGCCGCCGTCATCCGCTAGCCCCAGAAGGTATGCCGCTCGACGGCATTCGGCTGGAGCGTAAAATGCTGGATGAATTGCGGATGTCGGCAACCCAGGTGATTGATACCAGCAACATGAAGCCGGCGCAGCTCAAGGAGAAGATCATTTCCCGCTTCTCACATCTGGAGAGCAGCAATTTATCGGTAAATATTACTTCGTTCGGATTCAAATACGGCATCCCAATCGACGCTGACCTGGTGTTCGACGTTCGCTTCTTGCCGAATCCGCATTATATCGAGCAGCTTCGTCCGCACACGGGACAAGACAGCGATGTATATGAATATGTTATGAAGTGGCCGGAGACCCAAACGTTCCTGGCCAAACTGCTGGATATGCTGCATTTTCTGTTGCCGCAGTACCATAAAGAGGGGAAAAGCCAGGTGATCATCGGGATCGGCTGCACCGGCGGGAAACACCGCTCGGTTGCGATTGCCGAATACCTCGGTCGGATGCTCGGCGTCAGCGAAACGGAAACGGTTCGCGTGAGTCATCGCGACGAGGGTCGAGACCGTTAATCTAGCTCCCCTGCAAGTATAGAGGCTATTCAGAAGGAGGATCCGATCTCCTTTGAACCCTCATTAAGAGGTGAACCAAGTGATACATCGGGCTAAGGAGAACAGAGTTCCGCGGATCGTCGTGATGGGCGGGGGCACCGGATTGTCTGTCATGCTTCGCGGGTTGAAAGAGAAACCGCTCGATATCACGGCTATCGTAACCGTAGCCGACGATGGGGGCAGCTCCGGGATTTTGCGCAACGAACTGCAAATGCCGCCACCCGGCGATATCCGAAACGTATTAACCGCGCTGGCCGACGTCGAGCCGCTGCTGTCGGATATGTTGAACTACCGGTTTGCCTCGGGTTCGGGGCTGGCCGGCCATAGTTTGGGCAATTTGATTTTGGCCGCGATTACAGACATTTCCGGCGATTTTGTGACGGCCGTTCGCGAGCTCAGCCGTGTCTTTGCCGTGCGTGGGCGCGTACTGCCCGCTGCCGGTCAGGCGGTGGTGCTGCATGCGGAGATGGAAGACGGTACGATCGTGACCGGGGAATCGAAGATTCCCGAAGTGCGGGGCCGAATCAAGCGTATCTTCCTTGAACCGGAGGAAGTCGAGCCGTTGCCGGAGGCCGTTGAGGCGATCCGGGAGGCCGACGCGATTCTGATCGGACCGGGTAGCTTGTATACCAGCATCATTCCTAACTTGCTCGTACCAAAGCTGGCGGAGGCCGTATTGGAGAATACTTCTGCGATCAAAATATTCATATGCAACGTCATGACCCAACCGGGCGAGACGGACGATTACACGGTCAGCGACCATTTGCAGGCAGTGTATAACCATGTCGGCAAGCATTTGTTCGACTACGTGATCGTGAATGACGGCGAAATTCCGCCGCAGGTTCAGGATTTCTACGCAGAGAAAGGTGCTAAGCCCGTCCAGGTAGACTGGGATAACGTGACGGGTCAAGGGTACAAGGTCATCGCCGATACGTTGGTGTTGTTCCGAAGATACCTGCGGCATGACGCTGATAAATTAAGCCATCATATTTACCAACTGGTTGATAACTGGATTTTACGAAAGAGGTGAGTCCCTTGTCATTTGCGGCGCAAACCAAAAAAGAGCTGACGATGGTCGAAGCCTCGGACTGCTGCGAGCAGGCCGAATTATCCGCCTTGATCCGGATGAACGGATCGGTGCAGGTTTCGAACAAAAAGATCATTTTGGATATCTCCACCGAAAACGCCGCGATCGCAAGGCGGATCTACTCCTTGCTGAAGAAGCATTTCCAAATTCATACGGAGCTGCTGGTCCGGAAAAAGATGCGCCTCAAGAAAAACAACGTCTACATCGTCCGCATTCCGGCCCGGGTTGAGGAGATTTTACGGGAGTTGAAAATCGTCTCCGAAGGGTTTATTTTCAACTCGGGGATTAATCCGGAGCTCACCCGGAAAAACTGTTGTAAACGGGCTTATCTGCGTGGGGCATTTATGGCCGGAGGTTCGGTCAACAATCCGGAGGGTTCTTCGTACCACCTGGAGATTGCCTCGATGTACGAGGAGCACTGCAAGGCGCTAGTCGATTTGGCGAATGAGTTTCATCTGAACGCACGCTGCATCGAACGGAAGAAAGGGTTTATTTTCTACATCAAAGAAGGCGAAAAAATCATCGAGCTCCTCAGCATCATCGGCGCGCATCAGGCGTTGTTCAAATTCGAGGACGTGCGGATCATGCGTGACATGCGGAATTCCGTGAATCGCATCGTGAATTGCGAGACCGCTAATTTGAACAAAACGATCGGCGCTGCCGTTCGGCAGATCGACAACATCAAGCTGCTTCAGAAGGAAATGGGTTTGGAGAATTTGCCGGAGAAGCTGCGAGAAGTTGCCGAGGTCCGCTTGGCCCACCCCGATATGAACCTGAAAGAAGTGGGCGAGCTGCTCAAAGGAACGGTTAGCAAATCGGGAGTGAACCACCGGCTGCGCAAAATCGACGAGCTTGCCGAAAAAATTCGCGGGAGCTAAAAAGGTTTTGCTGCTAGTGTCTTACGTACTCCGTATGCTATAATGATAGAAATTATAATGTCTACGAATATGATGATGTGGATTGAATTCGTATAGGGGGTAAGTTTTCATGGTTAAACACCCGGTTACCGTTCGTCTGAAGACGGGGCTGCATGCCCGGCCGGCTGCGCTTTTCGTTCAGGAAGCGAATAAATATTCTTCCGAGATTTTCGTTGAGAAAGACGATAAAAAAGTCAATGCCAAGAGCATTATGGGGATTATGAGCCTCGCGATCAGTACCGGTACTGAGATTTTCATCAGCGCGGAAGGTGCGGATGCTGAGCAGGCTGCAAACGCTTTAATCAATTTGGTTAGCAAAGAGGAGTTGGAGAACCAGTAAACGCTGGTTTTGCCATTCGGAACAAGGGGATGTTTCCGTAGATTTACTGCGGAATCATCCTTTTTTTGCGTGAACTGCAACATTTGTACGCGGTTTGCGTTTAGAAGGGTAAATTACCAATGTCTATCAAATAAATGGAGGTCATGAACATGAGAACATGGATGAAGCCTGCGGCATCGCTGCTGGTTGCGGGGACACTGATTGCTGGAGGAATGTTTGTAAGCGGTACCCTGAATGCGCCGACGCCGGTCTATGCGGATGGCGAGATGCAGAAGAATGTGGTTACGGTTGTGGGCAGTGGCGAGTTGTCCGTGAAGCCGGATGTAGCGTATCTATCGATTGGCGTAGTGACGGAAGCCAAGACGGCGAAGGAAGCCCAAAGCGCCAATGCGACCAAGGTTGCTGCACTGACCAAGCTGTTGAAAGAGACATGGGGAATTGCCGATAAGGATATCCAAACCGGCCAATTCTACGTACAGCCGAATTATACGTACAGCGATAAGGAAGGCCAGCAAATCAAGGGGTATTCCGCTCAGCATTCGCTTGAAGTGACCTACCGCGATTTGGCGAAGGTTGGACAGTTGCTCGATGCGGCATCGGCGGCGGGAGCCAACCGGATCGACAATATCCGCTTCAGTACCGAAAATCCGGATCAATATCAGGATCAGGTGATCCAAAAGGCGATGAATGACGCCAACAAGAAAGCGGCGTCGATCGCCAAGGCAGCGAACCGCCAGGTGGGCATCGTACTGAGCATCAGCCAGGCTAATGCTAGCACGCCAATCTTCACGCAGAATTATAAGATGATGGAAATGGCCGCGGCCGATTCCGCAGCTAGCACGCCGGTGGAACCGGGCGAAATTGACTTGCAAACAACATTGACCGTGATGTACGAACTGAAATAAACCGAGCAATAGGAACCGCCCCCGATTTCGATCGGGGGCGGTTTTGATTTGACTCCCTTGGTACCCAACAAAAACTATTGTAACCCGCGTCAAAACAAGGTATAGTGAATATGCGAAAAAATGATCTAGCACCCGTTAAGCCATACCAATGGATATGGCTTTTTTTTCTTAGGAAGACAAGCCTACATTGAAGGAGTTGATGCAAAGATGATAGAACTGGCCGCGGTGGAGAAACGCTTTGCGGGACAGGTCGCCTTGCATCCGCTAACGCTCACGATTAAGGAAGGGGAATTCCTCACCTTGCTGGGCCCGAGCGGCTGCGGCAAGACGACGATTTTGCGCATGATCGCCGGGTTCGAGCAACCGTCCGCTGGAAAAATCCTGCTCGACGGACAGGACCTGACGAATTTGCCGCCAAATCGCCGGGATTTGAACCTTGTTTTTCAACATTATGCTTTGTTTCCTCATATGACAGTGGAAGAGAATGTCGCCTTCGGGCTTAAGATGAAGAAGATGCCAGCCAAGCAGCAGCAGGAACGCGTGCGGGAAGCGGTCGAGATGACGCAACTGACCGCGCTCACCAAGCGTTACCCGCATCAGCTGTCCGGCGGGCAGCAGCAGCGGGTGGCTATCGCGCGGGCGATTGCCAACAAGCCTCGGGTGCTGCTGTTGGATGAGCCGTTAGGTGCGTTGGACCTACAGCTGCGCAAGAGCCTACAAGGCGAGCTCAAGCAGCTGCAGCGCAGTCTCGGCATCACGTTTGTGTACGTGACGCATGACCAGGAAGAAGCGATGATGATGTCCGATCGCATCGTGGTCATGAACAGCGGTCAGGTGGAACAGATCGGCACGCCGCGGGAAATTTACGCACAGCCGGCCACGTTGTTTTCGGCCACCTTCGTTGGCGAGAATAACATCTTCTCCCGGGACGGGCGGTTGTTCGCCGTGCGGCCGGAGAAGCTGAAGGCCGTGCGGGGCGGTGAGAACGGCGAATCCAAGCGAAGCGGCGAGCTGCAAGACGTGCTGTATCTCGGCGGGGTTCACAAGCTGATTGTCCAGCTCGACAACGAACCGATGACCGTCTCGGTGGTGCTCGACGTAAACGATGAGCGCACGTGGCAAATCGGAGAGACGGTTGGGGTGGATTGGAAGCCAGAAGACGAGGTGGTCATCGGATCATGAAGAAATCTGGCTTGAGCATGCTGCCGGTGCTCCTGTGGTTATGCCTGTTCCTGGTCGTGCCGATGCTGATCGTGGTGGGGATCTCCTTTATGGGACGCGACGATCTTGGCAATGTCGTGCTGGCTTTTAATCTGGATGCCTATGCGTTATTTTTCGACCCGTTATATTTGGGGATTTATTGGGACACGATTCTGTTATCCGTATTGACGACTGCATTATGCCTACTGCTCAGCTACCCTTTGGCCTACTATATCGCGAATGCCGGCCCGAGAATGCAAACCTGGGGCCTAGTGCTTATTACCGTGCCGTTCTGGATTAACTTCCTGATCCGCACCTATGCCTGGGTGCTGCTGCTGCGTACGCAAGGGATTGTCAACGAGCTCCTGCTTGGCATCGGGCTGATCTCCGAGCCGCTGCAGATGCTGTACACCAAAGGGGCTGTGTTGCTCGGCATGGTGTATACGTTTATTCCGTTTATGGTGCTGCCAATTTATGTGGCGCTGGAGCAAATGGACAAGAAGTTGCTGGAGGCAGCCAGCGATCTTGGAGCAACGCGCTGGAGATCGTTCTGGCACATTACGCTGCCGCAAACCAAGTCCGGGATCATGACCGGCTCGGTGCTGGTGTACGTATCGACGACGGGGATGTTTGTCGTGACCGATATCCTGGGCGGGGCCAAATCGGCCATGATCAGCAACATTATCCAGAGCCAGTTCCTAGGAGCCCGCAACTGGCCGTTTGGTTCGGCGCTGTCGGTGATCTTCGTGATCACGTCGCTGATTCTGATTGCGCTGTTTAATCGGGCGATGACCTCGCGATATCAAAAGGTGCGGGAGGTGCGTTCATGAAAACCAAAAGCCATCCGCTGCTGGGTGTTCATTCGCTGGTGATGATGATTTTTATCTATGTGCCGATCCTATTTATCGTCGCTTATTCGTTTAACAGTTCTAGGTTGGCGGCGGATTGGAGCGGGTTTACATTCGATTGGTATATTTCGTTGTTCGATAACCGCCATGTCATGGAAGCGCTGGCCAACAGCTTGACCGTGGCGGTTGTCTCGACAGTAATTTCAACGGTGCTTGGCACGCTGGCGGCGCTGGCGATGCGGAAGCTGGGTCGCCGCTTTAAGGCGGGAATGGGCGGCCTGTTGTATCTGCCGATTATTATCCCGGACATCATTATGGGCTTATCCTTGTTGGTCTTGTTCAATCAATTGAATATGCCGCTAGGCAAAATGACGATTATCATCGCGCATATTACGTTCAGCTTGTCCTACGTCTACGTAGTTGTCACCACCCGTCTGTCCGGCATGGGAGGGCAATTGGAGGAGGCGGCACAGGATTTGGGAGCAAGCTCGTGGCAAACGTTCCGACACGTGACCTTGCCGCAAATCGCTCCAGGTATCATCTCCGGGGCGTTGATCGCGTTTACGCTATCGCTGGACGACTTCATGGTGAGCTTCTTTGTCAGCGGGCCGAATTCGACCACACTGCCGATTTACATCTATGGACAAGTCAAACGGGGTATTTCCCCGGAAATTAACGCATTATGTACGATTTTGATCCTGGTAACGGTGACCTTGATTTTCCTGGCGCAATTTGTGCTGAATCGTGGCAAGGGCCAGAAGAAACAATCCGTGCTTCCGTTCTAGGAGGATTCTTATATTCGGTACGACGAAACAGAAGGGAGATTGGGAATTGAACATAAAAAACAAGAAATGGGCTAGCCTCGTACTAGCAGGATTGATGCTTATCGGGTTGCTGTCCGGCTGCGGATCTTCGAAGGAGACGTTGAACATTTACAGCTGGGCCGACAATTTTGACGAGGAAGTGCTGAAGCAATTCGAACAAGAGTTTGACGTGAAGATCAATTATGACGTGTTTGCGAACAATGAAGACCTGCTGGCCAAAATCAAGGCGGGCGGCGGCGGTTATGACCTGATTCAACCGTCGGATTACATGGTGGCTACGATGATCAAGCAAGACCTGTTGGCGCCGCTGGACATGAACAATATTCCGAACTTCGCTAATGTATCCGACGCCTATAAAGACCCAGCATACGATCCAGGGAACAAATACTCGGTCGTATACACCTCAGGGGTAACGGGGATCGCCTACAACACGAAATACGTTAAAGACGAGATCGACAGCTGGGAGGACCTGTGGAATCCCGAGTACAAGGGGAAGGTCATCTTGCTTGACGATAACCGCGAGGTGATCGGCATGGCATTGAAGAAGGCCGGACGCTCCAACAGTTCCACCGATGAAGGCGAGATCACGGCTGCCGTGGAGGATCTGAAGAATTTGCTGCCGAGCGTTTTGGCTTTTGATACCGATAATATTAAGCAAAAAATGATTCAAGAGGAAGGCTGGATCGCCACCGTCTGGTCGGGCGATGCCTCCTACATCGCACAGGACAATCCGGACGTGGCTTATGTCGTTCCGAAGGAAGGCGGCACCATCTGGTCGGACAACTATGCGATTCCGAAGGATTCGAAGCATAAAGAACTAGCTGAGAAATTCATCAACTTCATGCTCGATCCGGAAGTGAGCGCGAAGAACTACGAATCCATTGGCTACAGCGATCCGAATACCAAAGCGACGGAGTTCCACAGCGAAGAGTATCGGAACGACAAAATGATTAATCTGTCCGAGGACGAATTGTCCCGTACCGAATGGCTTGGCGACGTGGGCGACAAGCTGCAGCTGTATGACCGCTTCTGGACCGAATTGAAGAGCGGACGGTAGGATTTTTACAATGGCATCTCTGAAAAGCGCCAGGCACTTCCCATTAGGGAAGGCGTGCTGGCGCTTTTTGCGTACATGAATTATTGCCACCAGGGTCATAATTTAGGTATTAACTTGAAGAGGGTGGCGATATCCAATGAAGCGTAACGCGGTAAAAATGATGACATCGCTGATGACCGCAGGGCTGATGGTTTCCGGTGTGGCTGTCGTTCCGACGGAAGCTGCGCCGCAGTCGCCGGTAGAGCTTAGCGGGGAGATGGGGGCGGCGAAACCGACACTCCAGCAGGAGCAGCAGGGCGTCAAGATCACGAACCATACGATCGAGAAGAAAATCCCCGAAGCCTCGATTAAAGTTGATTATCCGCAAATCAGCGGGTTGAAGAACAAATCGGTCCAGAAGAGGATGAATAAGCTGCTCAAAGAGAAGGCGGAAACGTTTGTGGCAAATGCGCTGAAGGAAGCGAAAGCGGGACAGCCGACGACGCCCAGCGGGAACCCTTACGAATATGTCGGCGTCTACAAGGTGACCTACAATCGCGACGGGGTGCTAAGTCTTTACGAGGATCTGTACTCTTACACCGGCGGTGCGCATGGAATTACCGTGCGGGAGGGTCTGACGTTCCGATTGGATAACGGAAAGCTGCTGACGCTGGACGAGCTGCTCCGGGCGAACCCGAATTACCGCAATATCGTTGACCCGGCCATTGCCAAGAAGCTGCAGGAAACCGACGGGTATTTCGGCAACTTCAAGACGATCGGCCCGAATCCTTCGTATTTTGTGCAGGATGACGGCGTCACGATCTTCTTCCAGCTGTATGACTATCTGCCTTATGTGTTTGGCTTCCCGGAATTCCACTTTCCGTTCGCCCAGTTGCTGCCGCCGGGTACGAATCCGTTTGATTTTAAAACGCGTTAAAGCGTTCGATTCCTTTTTACCGTCCTCTTCGGCTGGATGCTGCCGGGAGGGCGGTTTTTGTATGGAGCGAGGCGAGGGCAGATCCTGCAGTTTGTATAACAAATTCGTTGGGTTCAGGGCGTTCAAGACCCCATTGTTGTACAAATTGCAACATCATTGCGGCAGCAGGTCGGAACGAGCTAGGCCCATTCGGGTCAAGTATGTTGCAGGAAATCCAACAGTAATCCCCTCGATGTTGCACACACACGGAGGTTATTGACAACGTCTTCCCAGCACTTATAAATCTCCTTGCGTTTTACCCGGAAACGGTTACAATGGAATCAGCATAATGATGTTAACGTGAACAATAGGAGAGGCAACGATCCAATTGAAGGGAGAATGGGAATATGGCGAAGAAGTTTTTGGGGAAAAATTTTCTTTTGAACAGCGATACGGCGGAGGTGCTGTACCATCAATATGCGAAGGATCTGCCGATCATCGACTACCACTGCCATTTGAGCCCGCAGGAGATCTACGAGAACAAGACGTTCCGCAACCTGACGGAAGCCTGGCTGGGCGGCGATCATTACAAGTGGCGGGTGATGCGGGCTTGTGGAGTCGACGAGGAGCTCATTACCGGCGGGGCAGATGACTATGACAAGTTCCTAGCTTGGGCCAAGGTTGTGCCGCAGCTGCTGGGTAATCCGTTGTACCATTGGACGCACCTGGAGCTGCAACGGTTCTTCGGGATTCAGGAGCTGCTCAACGAGCAGAGCGCCCCGGCTATCTGGGACAAAGCAAATGCCAAGCTGCAAAGCGAAGGGTTTGGCGCACGCGATCTGATTACGAAGTCCAAGGTCAACGTGGTTTGTACCACCGACGATCCGGCGGATTCACTTGAATATCATTTGAAGATCAAGGAACTGGAGGGCTTCGACACCGCAGTTCTGCCAAGCTTCCGCCCCGACAAGTTCCTAGAGATCAACCGCGATACGTTTAAACCTTGGTTGGCGAAGCTGGAGGCGACGACGGGCAAGCCGATCCCGAATTACGGGGCGTTACTAGACGCGTTGCGCGAGCGGATCGACTTCTTCCATGAAATCGGCGGTCGTGTGTCCGACCATGCGCTAGATACACTGGAGTATCGCGAGACGACGCTGAAGGAAGTGGAGGCGATTTTCGCCAAGGCGTTGAGCAAGGGCTCCGTGACTCCGGTGGAAGAACGGAAATACAAATCGTATACGATGCGCTTCCTAGGCAAGGAATATGCTGCGCGCGGGTGGGCGATGCAGCTGCATATCCATGCGCTGCGGAACACGAACACGGCGATGTTCAAGCGACTTGGCCCCGATACGGGCTACGACGCGATTAACGATGGGCCGCTGGCCGAAGCGCTGGCCGGGCTGCTCGACGCCCTGGAGCAGGATGGCGGGTTGCCGAAGACGATCCTGTATTCGCTGAACCCAAACGATTACTGGGCCCTTGCCAGCATCATGGGCAGCTTCCAGGGTGGCGGAGTGCCGGGCAAGATCCAGTTCGGTACCGCTTGGTGGTTTAACGACAACAAGGATGGGATGACTCAGCAAATGCGTACGCTGGCCAACTTTGGCGTGTTGTCGCAATTCCTCGGGATGCTGACGGACTCGCGCAGCTTCCTATCGTATACACGGCACGAGTATTTCCGTCGCTTGCTTTGCGATGTGCTCGGCGATTGGGTCGATCGCGGTGAGGCACCGGAGGACTTCGAATTGCTGGGACGGATCGTTACCGACATTTGCTATGGCAATGCCAAGCGATATTTTGCTTTTCCGGAACAATAGAAAGGATTGACGCTGCTTCATGTCCGCTACGATTAAAGACATCGCCCGGGCGGCGAACGTCTCGCATATGACGGTTTCCCGGGCGCTGAACAACAGTCCGCTCATCAAGGAGGAGACCAAACGCAAGATCCTAGAGATTGCCGAGCAGCTGCATTACGTGCCGAATTATAACGCGAAGAGTTTGGTGTTGCAGCGCTCCCATACGATCGGGTTGTTTTTTACGAGCATGGTCCAGGGGACGTCCTCCAGCTTCCTCGCAGAGGCCATCCGCGGTGTGGGTCAGGAGGTTGGCGTCCAGTATAATTTGTTTCTCCGAGGGATCGATGATTTCGAGGATTTCAGTTCGATTCATCGCCGTCGGTTTGACGGCATTCTGCTGATGAGCCAAAGCGAACTTGATGATGCGTTTATCCGCCATGTACGGGAGCAGGGGATTCCACTGGTTGTGTTGAATCGGAATGTGGGCGATCCTGGCATGATCAATTTTGTGTCCAACGACCGGGAGGGTGCCTATGCGATGACACGCCATTTAGTCGACTCGGGCCATACATGCATCGCTCTGGTGGAAGGGATCGCCGGCTACAAGTCGACGCAGGAGCGCAAGGAGGGGTATCTAGAGGCCATGACGTCCGCTGGCCTGGAAGTCAGGAGGGAATGGATGGTGGAGGGCCGCTACGACGTGGAGAGCGGGTATTTGGCGATGGGGAGGCTTATGGCGCTGTCGCTGGAGGAACGGCCGACAGCGGTGTTCTGCTGCAACGACGATATGGCGATTGGCGCGATGAAGGCGGCCGCAGAGGCGGGATTGCAGATTCCTGCGGACGTCTCGATCGTCGGCTTTGACGACATCGGCTTCTCACATTACACGAATCCGCCGCTCACCACGGTGCAACGGCCGATCGAGCAGCTTAGCCGGATGGGCGCGTGCAAGATCCTCGAGCTGATTGAGGCACCTGCGACCGGCGGGGAGCTGGTGCAGTTGGACACGCGACTCGTGTGTCGTGAGTCGGTTGGGGTGCTGCGCTAATCTGCGGCAGTATGATCTCGATAGGCCGGTCATGCAACGTGCTCCACGGATCATTGTAAGGGTCATGCTAAAAACCCGCCAGAAGGAACCCTCTGGCGGGTTTATTTAGGGTTGGGTACGTATGGTTCGCAGCTTTAACCGGTGCTAATCGATTTCCACCGGAACGAGCTTGAACTCGTTCACGTCGGCCAGGCCGCGGTTGGTGATACGCAGCTCGGGAATGACTGGCAAGGCGATCAGCGAAAACGTCATGAACGGTGCGTTCAACTGGCAGCCGAGTTGCTTCCAGGCCGCCTCCAGACCCTTCACTTGGGTGACGACGGTCTCCAGCGGCTGATCGGACATCAGGCCGGCGATAGCCATCGGCACCGCCGCGAGCACCTGGCCGTCCAGCACGGCAATCATGCCGCCGCCCAACTTCGCCAGCTCGTTTGCCGCGAATGCCATGTCCTCGGGATTCGTACCCATGACGAGCAGGTTGTGGCTGTCATGTGCGACCGTGGAAGCTACGGCCCCTTGCTTCAGGCCGAAGCCCCGCGCGAAGGCGAGCGACAGCTCGCCGGACCCGCGATGACGGTCGATGCAAGCGAGCGCCGTGATATCCTGCTCGGCGGCCAGCCGCACGATTCCGTCCCCGTCAACCTTGACGGTTGCTGTCCCCTTCGCCGTGCGGGCGCTGTTCTCGATCACGTCAATGACGTGGATCGTCGTTTGCTCTTTGCCGCTGGCGCTGCGGTAGAGGAAATCGGCGGCGGTCAGCGGACGCGCCAATTTCACCGAGGCACGCGCCTGCGGCGGATACGGGTACGCCGGGAACGGAACGCGGAGCTGTCCGTCGTCGTAGGCGACCTTGCCGTCGGTGATAACCGTCGACGGCTCCATCCGCCGCAGATCGCCGATCAGCAGCAGGTCCGCGCATTTACCCGGCGCGATCCCGCCCAAGTCGCCGTCGACCTTGAAGTACCGCGCCGTATTGATGGTTCCCATCTGAATCGCGGTGACCGGATCGACGCCTTCTTCAATGGCCCGGCGCACGACATGGTTCATGTGGCCTTGCTCGATCAACGTCTGCGGATACACGTCGTCGGTGACCAGCAGGATGTTCGAAGGGTTCACCTTATCTTCGGTGACTACCTTGATCACTTCTTTAACGTCATGCCAAGCCGAGCCCTCGCGGATCATCAGGTGCATGCCGATACGCAGCTTGGCCAGCCCTTGCTCCCGGGTCACCGTCTCGTGACAGGAGGTAACGCCCGATGCGGTGTAAGCCTGGAGCATCCGCTCGTCATCGCTCGGAAAATGCCCGGTTACCGTTTTTCCCGCCTCCATCGTAGCTTGGATCTCGCCGTGCATTTTCGGATCTCCAAACACGACGCCGGGGAAGTTCATGACTTCTCCCAATCCTTCGACCCCGTCCCAGGTCATCCCTTCGGCAATATCGCCCGTGTTCAGCGATGCTCCAGCATCCTCCAAATGATCGGTGGCCGGCACGCAGGAAGGAAACGTGGTATAGACCTTAAGCGGCAGGACTTGACCTTCCTCGTGCATCCAGCGCACGCCCTCCGCGCCAAACACGTTGGCGATTTCGTGCGGATCCATAAAGATGCCGGTCGTCCCTTTGGACAGCGCCGCCTTGGCGAACTCGGCTACCGACAGCATGGTGCTCTCAACGTGCATATGCCCGTCCAGAAGCCCGGGAACAATGTGGCGTCCCGCCGCGTCGATCACGACGGTGTCCTCGCCGATCGTGTGCTCGGCGTTCCCCACGAAGGCGATTCGCCCTTCGGCAACGGCGACGTCCGTCTGCGGCAACAGCTCCCCGGTGTAGACATTGACCAACGTACCGCCCTTAACGACCAAATCGGCCTTCGCTTTACCCATGGCGACATTCGCCAACGTACGGCTTACTTCATACAGCTTCTTCCTTGCGGATTGTTTCATCTCCCGATTCACTCCTTTAATTATCCGTCGATTAACCAAGCCAAGTCACACCTAACCATCCCAAGCCGTCTAATGTCACAACTAATCAATTAGCGCCTAGCCGTCCAATGTCACAACTAAATGGCCATCCCAACTGTCCCACCTGAACTAACTTTAGCGCTAATGCTTGCTACAGAGCTTAAGTGGGCCAAAATCGCGGCATTCCGAGTCTAACGCTTACCACAGAGCTTATTGTTCATTTTACAGCGGTAAACAGGTACTCTCGATGAAAATAGCGCCGCTCAGCGTCGTTAGAATAGAAAAACCCCCGAATTTGCTAGTATAGCGTTTCTCATCAGCGTTAGAGCGGACGGTGGCAGAATTCTGCTTATGATCGGCCGGCCCAGCGCCCTCAGCTCGCCCCACGTGGCCCCATGGGCTCCCCCGGGGCCTTCGAGCTCGCCCCACAACCCCCATGGGCTCCCCCGGCGCCTCCGCGCAGTCACCGTGGCTGCCCAGCGCCGGGCTGGCGGGTGCCTTCCCTCGCTTTATTTAAAAATAAATATAACAAGAAAGGCCGCCCTTCGAACAGAACTTTCTGTTCGAAGCGCAGCCTTTCGTCTTAAGCCTTAGGCTTTGGCGGTTGGATCCACTTTTTCGATGACTTTGTCGACCAAGCCGTATTCCTTCGCTTCCGCCGCGCTCATGAAGTAGTCGCGGTCGGTGTCCTTCTCGATCCGATCCAGCGGTTGGCCGGTCCGTTCGGCGAGGATTTGGTTTAGCTTATCACGCATTTTGAGGATACGGCGGGCGCGGATTTCGATGTCCGTTGCTTGGCCCTCGGCTCCGCCGAGCGGCTGATGGATCATGATTTCGCTGTTCGGCAGCGCATAGCGTTTGCCTGGTGCGCCTGCGTTCAACAGGAAAGCGCCCATCGAAGCGGCGAGCCCGACGCAAATCGTGGAGACGTCGGATTTAATGAATTGCATCGTATCATAAATCGCCATACCGGCAGTAATGGAACCGCCAGGGCTGTTAATGTATAGGGAGATGTCCTTCGTTGGATCTTCCGCGTCCAGAAACAGCATCTGGGCAATGATGGAGTTGGCGACGACATCGTTCACCTGGGAGCCCAGGAAGATGATCCGGTCCTTGAGCAGACGGGAATAAATGTCGTAAGCGCGCTCGCCGCGATTGCTTTGTTCAACGACCATAGGAATATAACTCACCAATAAAACCTCCTTAAATTTAGGGCGCTCGCATGGAACGACCCACCCAATGGAATAGTCTGCAAAAATCGCCCCAATCAATCTAAGAATTGACGGAAACGAAGAAGATTAATCTCATCATAAACAATTTAATCGAGAAAGTCAAAGAAAGTCAAACTCAAGAGAATAAAAAAAGTCCAATCGACTAAAAGTCAGGACTTGTTCATGTAAATCAAATATAGAATGGCGCGCCCGCGAGGAATCGAACCTCGATCTCAGGCTCCGGAGGCCTACGTCATATCCATTGGACCACGGGCGCAAATTTAGCGAACAAAAATTATTATATGATATTTCAAATCAAAACGCAAGGCGAAATCCTTAAAGCAAAAAAAGGCCCAAAAAAAGGATTGCCATGAAAGCGTTTCTATGATAACTTGATGAATATATAAAAACGTTTTTATAGATAGGGTGTATCGAGAGATGGGGAAAGTCACCATTAAGGATGTAGCTAAAGCGGCGGGCGTTTCGATCTCCACGGTTTCTAACGCGTTAAATGACGTGGACGTACTGAACCCGGAGACCAAATCCCACGTGCTGAAGGTTGCCAAGCAACTGAACTACGTTCCGAATTTAAACGGGAAGCAGCTGAAGTCGAAGAAGACGAATATGCTCGGCTTTTTCACGACCAGCGTCTCGGGACCTTATTTCTACATTCTGGTCGAGTCGATGGCGCGTGAGAGCGAACGGCTTGGATACGGTTTGCACGTGATGGTTACGGCCGACAAGCAAACCATTATTAGCAATATCATGGGTCGACGAGTCGACGGCGTCATCATTTACGAGGAATTACGGGTTGATGATCAAGATATCGCAATGATGGAGAAAGACAAGATCAAGGCGGTATTTCTCGATCGGGTCATTCAGAAGGAAACGATGGGAACGGTCATTTTCAATTCTTATGCCTCCTCTTACGAAGCCACTAAGTACCTGATTAGCCTGGGCCACAAGAGAATCGCCTACCTGTCCGGCGTGGATACGATGTACGACAGCGTGCAGCGGAAGGAAGGGTACCTCGCCGCTTTACGAGAGCATCAATTGCCGGTGGACGAGGATTTCATTGTGCAGGGGTATTTTGAAGAAGAGAGCACCTATAATGCGGTTCGGGCTTTTGTTCACAAACATCCGGGCAAAATACCGGACGCGATTCTGGCGGGCAACGATCTGAGTGCGATCGGGTGCATTAAGGCTTTGCGCTCGTATGGACTTGAAGTTCCAAGGGACATCAGCGTCGTCGGGTTTGACGATATCGATATCGCTCAGTATTTTACGCCGCCTCTAACCACCGTACGAAATCAAATTGCTCGGCAAGGGATTTTGGCCGTCAACCATTTGGTGAACATGATTAAGAAGCAGGAGCAGGGGAAGGTGCAAAAACTGGACGGTGAACTGATCGTGCGGGGCTCGAGCCATGTCCGTTTAAGGCGAGACTAGGCTCGGGCGCGTTTGAAAGATTCTGACGATAGGGAACTTTTTGATAAAAATAAAAACGTTTTTATTCCTTCCTGAGGAATAAAGAGAGGAGCGCAAAATGGCGAAGTCAGCTGCGGCAGCCAAGAAACCGGTGGGATTAAGATTGAAGCAATTCTTTATCGACTTCGGCAGGCAGTGGGAAATCCAGTCGATGATCTGGCCGGGGATTATTTTTATGATTATATTTTGCTACGTCCCCATTTATGGGTTAACCATCGCCTTTAAGAACTACACGGTCATCGATACGCTAAGCTCCGCCCCATGGGTGGGATTGGATAACTTCAAGATTATCGCAAGCGATCGGTACTTCTGGGATTCGGTGGTGAACACGCTGGGGATCAGCTTTCTGAAACTGGCGATCGGGTTCGTGATCCCGATTATCCTGGCGATCATGATTTACGAACTGAGCATGGGCCGGTTCAAAAAAATCGTACAGACCATTTCCTATCTCCCGCACTTTTTATCCTGGATCGTTCTTGGCGGGATGTTAATCACTTGGTTCTCGACGACCGGCATGTTCAATCAGCTGCTGCTGGACCTGGGAATCATTTCGAAGGCTCAGAACATCATGTTGGATCCGGGCAAATATTGGTGGATCGCCGTGTTGTCCGATGTCTGGAAAGAAGCGGGTTGGGGGACGATCCTCTATCTCGCCATCATGGCCAAGATTGATCCGACCTATTACGAGGCGGCCAAGATCGATGGGGCGAGCCGGCTCCGGCAAATTTGGAACATCACCTTACCGAACATGAAGATGATTATCAGCTTGAACCTGATCCTGACCGTCAGCGGCCTGCTGGGCTCCAACCTGGACCAGACCTTAGTGCTGATCAACTCCCAGAACCGGGAAAAAGCCGAGGTCATCAACTCTTACGTGTACCGGATGGGGATGACGCAAGGGGATTTCTCCTACGCGACCGCCGTCGGTCTCGGCGTTTCGATCGTCTCCGTCATTCTGTTGGTGTTTGCCAATAAGGTGACCAGCAAACTCAACGATAATCAATCTGTCCTGTAAGGAAGGAGCAGCAGCTATGAATCGAAAGGCGGTCAAACAGGATCTCGACAGCCGAATTTTTGATACCGTCAATGTCACGGTCCTGATTCTATTTACAATCATCATTGTCATTCCGCTCTGGAACGTCATCGTTTCTTCCTTCAGTTCGGGGCGATCGCTGGCGGAAGGCGGGTTCGTCTTCTGGCCCAAGGAATTTTCTCTGGAGAACTACGAGGCGGTGTTTCGGGACGATACGATTTGGCAGTCGTTCCTGATCTCGGTCCTGAAGACGGTCATCGGCGTGGTTACCCACGTATTCTTCTGCGCGATGATCGGTTACGGCCTCAGCAAGAGCAATGTGCGCGGCCGCAAGCTGTACGTGACGATGGGCGTCATTACGATGTTCTTCTCGGGCGGCATGATTCCGACGTACTTGCTCATTAAATCGCTGGGTTTGCTTAACAGCTTCTGGGTGTACATCATCCCGGCTTTGTTCAGCTACTACGACGTCGTGATTCTCATGAACTTCTTCCGGAACGTGCCGGATTCCCTGGAGGAATCGGCCAAGATCGACGGTGCCGGAGACTGGAGGATTTTCCTGAAGATCTTTATTCCGTTGTCGATGCCGGCCATGGCTACCATTGCCTTATTCAACGGCGTGAATCAGTGGAACGACTTCATGACGACGAAGTTGTACATCACCGATCAATATCTGTATCCGCTGCAAATGAAGCTGTACGAAATCATCGTTCAATCCCAGACCCAATCGATGCAGAACATCGCGGGTTCCGTCGTGATTGAAACGACCACCAAAGGAGTTCAACTCGCAACAATTGTGATTACGACTTTGCCGATTGTTGTGATTTATCCATTATTACAAAGATACTTTATCTCCGGCATGATGCTGGGGGCGGTGAAGGAGTAACGAATCAGCAACTTAGAATGAGGACGTCTACCGCGTGTTGAACTGGTTGTGCTTACAAAAAAAGGGAGGGTACACAAATGTTAAAGTTGAACAAAAGTCTCGCTAGAAAAGGGATCACGGCTTGCGCCGCCTTGCTGACTGCTGCGCTGGTCGTTACGGGATGCGGCGGCTCCGGCGGCGGCTCCAAGGCTGCGAAAGGGGACGTCTCCCTGGAGAACCGTTATACGGTAGACGCCAATACACCGGCATGGAAGCTGGATAAGAAGGAAGAGCCAACCCAGCTGACTTGGTACGTCAACGCCGATTGGTGGAATACGGACTTCGGCAAAGATGTGGTCACGAAGAAAATCAAAGAAGATTTGAATATCGACATCAAATTTGTGACTGGCGACGATACGAAACTCAACACTTTCTTCGCGGGAAGCGACATGCCGGACCTGATCACGGTGTTCGATTCGAACTCCGCCGTCGTACAGAAGGCTTCTTCCTGGGCATTGCCGCTGAACGAACTGGCGGAGAAATACGACCCTTATTTCAACAAAGTGGCTGCGCAAGATACGCTCAACTGGTTTAAGCAAGCCGACGGCAACACATACGGTTACCCGAACTACTCCAATACGCAAGCCGATTATGACAGCGGTAACATTCCGGCCAAAACCGCCTTCGTGATCCGCAAGGACGTGTATGAAGCGCTGGGCAAGCCAGTTATTGGTACGCCCGAGGAGTTCAAAAATGTGATGCAGCAAATCAAAACCCAATTCCCGGAGCTGATTCCTTTCGGTTTTAACTCGATCGGCGAAGGAACAGGTTCCCTGGGCGACGTGTTCCAAGACTTCCTTGGCGTGCCGCTGGAAACCGAAAACGGCGAATTCTACAACCGGAACCTGGATGAAGATTACCTGACTTGGCTCAAGACGCTAAATCAAGTGCATCAAGCCGGCAATATCAGCGACGACAGCTTTGCCGATGACGGCCCAGCCTTTGAAGAGAAGGTGAAATCGGGTAAATACGCAACGATGCTGCTTGACGGAACTCCGCAGCAAGGCGGCAATCTGCAAATCTTCGCCACCGCCCATCCGGATCAAGCTTATCTGGCCATCGACGGACCGCAAAGTACAGTAGGCAACACGCCGAAATTGAACCAATCCGGCATCACCGGCTGGATGATCAGCTTTATTACGAAACAATGCAAAGATCCGGCGAAAGCCCTCCAAATCTTCACGTACCTGTTGGATGAAGAAGGCCAGATGCTGATGAATTACGGGATTGAGGGCGAGACGTACACGAAGAACGCGGATGGTACGGTTCAATTCACGCCGGAAGTCAAAGAATTGCAACAGACAGATGCCGACAAGTTCAAGAAAGAATACCGCATGGGCGAATTCATGTTCTTCGGTCATGATCGTCATAAAGCGCTGAGCGCCGATGCCTTCCCTGAGTCCATTAAGCAAATGCAAGAGTGGGGCAAAGGCAAGCTGGTACCTCACTTCATCCTTGAAAATATCAATCCGGACGCGGGATCTCCGGAAGCTCGTTCTTTGACGGCGATCAACACAACCTGGAACACAACGATGGTCAGCTTGATTCGTGCGAAGAACGATGGGGAATTCGAGAGTACGTTGAACAACTATAAGAAATTCATCGAAGACAACGGTTGGGATCAAATCGTGAAGATTCGTACGGAGAAAATGAAAGCCAATAAAGATAAGCTCGGCCTCAAGTAAACTGAGCGTCATTATAGAAGTGGAGGGAACATCATGCTTGAGCTCGAACTTTATTATTCCTCTGGAGAGTCTTCTCTCTTCGTCCAAAAAACGAGAGAGCAGCTGCTGCCGCAGGATTCGGCAGTATCGGATGTTGCCGTCCGATTGGATGAAACCGTGGGCTATCAGGCAATGGACGGATTTGGAGCTTCTTTTACCGATTCGGCAGCCTATTTGATCCACCAAGTGCTTACCGAAGAGCAGCGTTTATCCTTAATGAAGAAGTTGTTTGACTCGGAAGAAGGGATTGGCCTTTCCGTATTGCGCAACCCGATGGGTGCCTCGGATTATGCCCGGTTCATCTATAGCTACGACGATTTACCCGAGGGCGAGACCGACCCGGAAATGGGGCGGTTCTCTATCCGCCACGACGAGGCCGACGTGATTCCACTCTTACAAGAAGCGCTGGCCTTGAATCCATCCATCAAGCTGTTTGGCTCCCCCTGGAGCGCGCCGGGCTGGATGAAGACGAGTGGCTCGATGATCGGCGGGGAACTGAAGAAGGAATATTATGAAGCCTATGCGAACTACTTCGTTCGTTATGTAGAATCCTACGCCGAGCACGGTTTATCGATTTATGCGGTGACGCCGCAGAACGAACCGCTTTATGTGCCGGGACATTACCCGGGGATGTTGATGACGGACGAGATGCAGACTGATTTTGTGAAAAACTATTTGAAACCGGCTTTTGCGAAACGCGGCTTGACCACGAAGATCCTGGCTTATGACCACAACTGGGATCGTCCGGATTATCCACTGTCCGTATTCAAGGAAGCGGCGGATGCGGTCGACGGCGTGGCCTGGCATTGGTATGGAGGGGAAGCTTCGGCGCAAAGCCAAGTGAAGGAGGCTTATCCGGAAAAAGAGGTACATTTCACCGAAGGCTCCGGTGGAGAATGGATTCCGGCGTTTGAACCGGCGTTCTCTAATGTCATGCGGACGGGAATTGAAATTTTGCGCCATCACAGCCAATCGCTGGTGCTTTGGAATATGGCGCTCGATGAGCAGAATGGGCCCACCGTCCCCGGCTTTGGGAAGAGCACATGCCGCGGGATTGTGACGGTGAACCAGCAGACCCGCGAGCTCGAGTATACGCTGGATTATTATGCGCTGGCTCATTTCAGCAAAGTGATCCGGCCGCAGGCGGTGCGGATTGCCGCTGAGGCAGAGGAGGCTGCGATTCGCTCCGTGGCTTTCCGGAATACGGACGATTCAATTGGCGTCGTACTGTTTAATGATGGGGAAGAAGCGAGAAATGTCGCGTTGGAGCTGACAGGAACGCAAGAAGCCCGGTTCCGGCTCGGACCGAAGAGCGCGTTGTCCCTTCGTATCCCTAGAGCGTAAGCCTTGCTTGAACGGGCAATTATATTGAAGTGAATCACGCATGCTCCTTTTGCGAGAGTAGACGACATCAATCGTTTATATTTCGCGGAAGGAGCTTTTTTATGGAACGATAACGTACTCCTAGAGGCCCCATGTATAAGTAAAATGGCAAAAGTAAATGATACGGACGTCAGGCTTGCAACCGAACTAAATATTGGTTAAAATATCAGTGGGACTTAAAAAGTTAACCCGGGACATTTTAAGACCAGGAGATGGAGAGAGAAGACGAAGCTTGCAGGAGTGGAAAGCATGCGAAATATATTAGAGATTCAACAGCAGCTTCTTCCTGATCTCATGGACATTCTCAAGAAAAGGTACACTATACTTCACCAGATCATGTTGTCTGAAGTCATTGGCCGCAGAACCTTGGCGAATTCGCTGGACATGACGGAGCGTGTGTTGCGTGCCGAGACAGATCTCATGAAGGCCCAAGGCCTGATAGAAATCGAGAATATAGGCATGAGAATCAGCGACGCAGGACGGCGATTGATTGAGGATTTGGAACCGATGATGCTAGAGTTGTTCGGGCTCTCCAATTTGGAGGACACGATCCGTCAGCATTATGGACTGCGTAAAGTGGTGATTGTACCTGGAGACTGCGAAACCTCACCGCTCGTAAAACGGGAGCTGGGGCGTGCAGGTGCCAAGGCACTGATGGGTGCCATGTGTGGGGATGATGTGGTTGCGGTAACCGGCGGCACAACGCTGGCGGAAGTCGCGGATCAGCTGAATCCACCGCCGAACGTCACGATGAAGCAAAGCTGGTTTGTACCAGCACGCGGAGGTCTTGGCGAGAGCCTGGAAATCCAGGCGAACACCATCGCTTCCGGCATGGCGAAGCGGGTTGG
Organism: Paenibacillus sp. FSL R7-0216; assembly: GCF_037969915.1. Taxonomy (NCBI): domain Bacteria; kingdom Bacillati; phylum Bacillota; class Bacilli; order Caryophanales; family Paenibacillaceae; genus Paenibacillus; species Paenibacillus sp. FSL R7-0216. Next base: position 223,026 of record NZ_CP150222.1, read on the forward strand.
TGCAGGTTATCGCCTGCTGCATGTTCCCGATTTGCTGGGGAAGGAAGCTTATGAGTCGCTCGTTCACGATCCGAACATTCAAGATATCGTGAACATGATCCGCCAGGCACGTATCGTGGTGCACGGGATCGGAGACGCTATGGAGATGGCGCGGCGCCGCAAGCTGGAGCCGGGCATGGCTGAGGAAATCCGCAAGGAAGGCGCGCTAGCGGAATCATTTGGTTATTACTTTAATGAAGATGGCGTCGTCGTGCACAAAATGCTAACCTTAGGCCTGCGTCTCGAGGACATCAAGCGAACAGAGACCGTGATCGGAATCGCGGGAGGCAAGAGCAAAGCGAAAGCGATCCATGCCGTATTGCGATTTGGACATGAGGATATTCTAGTGACCGATGAAGCTGCGGCGGAAGAGATCGTTCGTGAGCTCAGCAAGAAATCCGGGAAATAAATGGGTTTACTCATGACGGGTTTTTTCGGGCCTGTCTTGAATAATAAAAAAAATCAAACACTGGGAGGAACTATTCAATGAGCGTAAAAGTAGGGATTAACGGGTTTGGACGTATTGGACGTTTGGCATTCCGCCGCATTCAAAACGTGGAAGGTATCGAAGTCGTAGCAATCAATGACCTGACAGATGCGAAAATGTTGGCTCATTTGTTGAAATATGATACAACTCAAGGCCGCTTCGACGGCGACGTTGAAGTACATGACGGATTCTTCAAAGTAAACGGTAAAGAAGTTAAGGTTCTGGCTAACCGTAACCCTGAAGAATTGCCTTGGGGCGAGCTTGGCGTTGACATCGTTCTGGAGTGCACAGGCTTCTTCACAACGAAAGAAAAAGCTGAGCTTCACCTGAAAGGCGGCGCGAAGAAAGTTGTAATCTCCGCTCCAGCTACCGGCGACATGAAAACCGTTGTTTACAACGTAAACCATGAAATCCTCGACGGCACGGAAACTGTTATTTCCGGCGCGTCTTGCACAACGAACTGCTTGGCTCCTATGGCTAAAGCGCTGAATGACAAATTCGGCATCGTAGAAGGCTTGATGACTACAATCCATGCCTACACTGGCGACCAAAACACGCTGGACGCTCCGCATGCGAAAGGTGACTTCCGTCGTGCTCGTGCAGCTGCAGCAAACATCATTCCTAACACAACTGGCGCAGCGAAAGCCATCGGCCTGGTTATCCCTGAACTGAAAGGTAAACTCGACGGCGCAGCTCAACGTGTGCCTGTACCAACCGGTTCTTTGACTGAGCTTGTAACTGTTCTTGAGAAAACCGTTACGGTTGACGAAGTGAACGCTGCTATGAGAGCCGCTTCTGACCCAGAAACTTTCGGTTACACCGAAGACGAAATCGTATCTTCGGATATCGTAGGCATCACTTACGGTTCCTTGTTCGACGCTACGCAAACGAAAGTATTGTCCGTAGGCGACAAACAATTGGTGAAAACCGTATCGTGGTACGACAACGAAATGTCCTACACTGCACAGTTGGTTCGTACGCTGGAATACTTCGCGAAAAAAGTAAAATAAGAAGTAACCCATAAAGATCGATTCATCCCAAAGAGGAGCAACCTAATTTAAGGACTCCTCTTTGGTTCTTGCATGAAATACGACATTCACACACACACCGTTTTTTTATAAATAGAGAGAAGTTTCATGGCGTCTTAGGAGAGAAAACAGAATCAAAGCCGTAGATGCGCATTTTTCCCCGCGCATACCGTTAGGAGGAACGTGGAGATGAATAAGAAAAGTGTACGTGATGTGGAAGTAACCGGCAAACGCGTGTTTGTCCGCGTAGATTTCAATGTACCGATGCAAGATGGCAAGATTACCGATGACACTCGGATCCGCGAAACGTTGCCGACGATTAAATACTTGATCGAAAATGGCGCAAAGGTCATCCTCGCGAGTCACTTGGGCCGTCCAAAAGGCCAAGTCAACGAAGACATGCGTTTGACGCTGCCAGCGAAACGCTTGGGCGAGCTGCTCGGCAAAGAAGTAGCCAAAGCTGACGAAGCTGTAGGCGAAGCCGCGAAAGCCAAAGTAAATGCCTTGAACAACGGCGACGTACTGGTGCTTGAAAACGTACGTTTCTACCCGGGCGAAGAGAAGAATGATCCTGAACTCGCGAAGCAATTCGCTGAGCTGGCTGATCTGTTCGTCAACGATGCGTTTGGCGCAGCACACCGCGCGCACGCTTCGACGGAAGGCATCGCTCATTACCTGCCAGCCGTATCCGGCTTGCTGATGGAGAAAGAATTGTCCGTTCTCGGCAAAGCACTGTCGAATCCGGATCGTCCTTTCACTGCTATTATCGGCGGGTCGAAGGTTAAAGACAAAATCGACGTCATCGACAACTTGCTCAACATCGCGGACAATGTGTTGATTGGCGGCGGCTTGGCTTACACCTTCTTCAAAGCGCAAGGTCACGAAATCGGCCAATCGCTGTTGGATGACAGCAAACTGGATGCCGCTCTTGGCTTCATCGAGAAAGCGAAGAAGCTGGGCAAGAACTTCGTGCTTCCGGTTGATTGCATCGTCGCTGACGACTTCAGCGCAACAGCTAACCATAAAGCGGTAGATATCGACAGCATTCCTGCAGATTGGGAAGGCGTGGACATCGGGCCGAAGACGCGTGCGAAATATGCCGAAATCATCAAGAACTCCAAGCTGGTCGTTTGGAACGGGCCGATGGGCGTGTTCGAAATCGATATTTTCGCAAACGGGACGAAAGAAGTGGCTGAAGCCTGCGCAACAACAGAAGGCTACACCATCATCGGCGGCGGCGACTCTGCAGCAGCAGCTGAGAAGTTCAACCTGGCTTCGCAAATGAACCACATCTCCACGGGCGGCGGGGCTTCCCTGGAATTCATGGAAGGCAAGGCGCTTCCAGGCGTCGTGGCTTTGAACGACAAGTAAACCGTTTATCAGATCAAAGTTCGTTTTTTGAACTACCATATTAAGATCAAAGTTCAAATAACGGGCTTTCAGCACCGAGAAGGTTGGATGAAGTCAGGGACTGAGTAGCGGAGCGTAGATGAGTCTACGTGAGCAACGGAAGGCCCGGGTGAATTCAAGATTCGATGTCGAATCGACTTCTTGAGTTGCATCGTGATCAAAGTTCGTTTTTTGAACTACCTCTATGAAGAAGTGAAGGAGTGGGCTCTGTGAGAACACCTATTATCGCCGGAAACTGGAAAATGTTCAAAACCGTTTCCGAAGCCAAAACCTTCTTCGAAGCCGTTAAAGGAAAAGCGGAGGTTGCCGGCGTAGAGAGCGTTATCTGCGCGCCGTTCACCAACCTTCCGGCTTTGGTAGAAGCAGCAAAAGGCACGTCGATCAAAATCGGCGCGCAAAACATGCATTTTGAAGACGAAGGAGCCTTCACCGGTGAAGTCAGCGGACGCATGCTGAAAGAGCTTGGCGTGGACTATGTCATCATCGGCCACTCCGAGCGCCGGGCGTATTTCGGCGAAACCGACGAAATCGTGAATAAGAAGATCCTTGCCGCATTCAAACACGGGTTGACCCCGATTCCTTGCGTCGGCGAGAAGCTGGAAGAGCGCGAAGCCGGCCAAACGAAAGAAGTCGTGAAGGTGCAAACCGAAGCGGCTTTGAAAGGGTTAACTGCGGAGCAAGCGGCGCAAGTCGTTATTGCTTATGAACCGATCTGGGCGATTGGTACAGGCAAATCCTCCACTTCGCAAGACGCGAACGAAGTGATTTCCTATATTCGCAGCCTGGTTCAAGGTTTGTACGGCAACGATGTGGCCGCGAAAATCCGTATCCAATACGGCGGCAGCGTTAAACCGGAGAACGTGAAGGAGTATATGGGCCAAAGCGACATCGACGGCGCACTCGTCGGCGGTGCCAGCCTGCAGCCGGACTCTTACATCCAGCTCGTTGAGGGGGCGAAATAAATGACGGCTCCCAAACCAGTAGCTCTGATCATCATGGACGGGTTCGGTCTTCGCGAAAAAGTCGAAGGCAATGCGGTGGCTCAAGCGAACAAACCGAACTATGACCGTTATTTGAAGCAATACCCGAACACCACGCTGACCGCCAGCGGGGAAGCGGTAGGTTTGCCGGAAGGTCAAATGGGGAACTCCGAAGTCGGTCACTTGAATATCGGTGCCGGCCGGATTGTATACCAGGACTTGACCCGGATCTCTAAATCGATTCGCGAAGGCGAATTTTTCTCGAATGAAACGCTGGTAGAGGCGGTGCGCAGCGCCAAATCGAAAGGCAAGAAGCTGCATCTGTACGGCCTTCTGTCCGACGGCGGCGTGCATAGCCACATTGAGCATATGTTTGCCATGCTCGAGCTGGCGAAGAAGGAAGAGATGCACGAGGTTTACGTGCATGCTTTCCTTGACGGTCGCGACGTGGCTCCGGACAGCGCGAAGGGCTTCCTGGAGCGGCTGATCGCCAAGATGAACGAGCTTGGCGTCGGTAAGATCGCAACGGTGCAAGGCCGCTATTACGCGATGGACCGCGACAAACGTTGGGACCGCGTCGAGAAATCGTACCGGGCCATGGTGTATGCGGAAGGACCGCAATATACGGACCCAATTCAGGCGGTAACAGAATCGTACGAGAAATCAGTATTTGACGAATTCGTGATGCCGACCGTGATTGTCGATGGCCATGGCCAACCGATCGCGCAAGTGGAAAGCGGCGACAGCGTCATTTTCCTCAACTTCCGTCCAGACCGTGCCATTCAACTGTCCAACGTATTTACGAACAAGGATTTCCAAGGCTTCGACCGCGGACCGAAATTCCCGAAAGACCTGCACTTCGTGTGCTTGACCCTGTTTGCGGAATCGGTTGACGGCTATGTAGCGTACAAGCCAAAGAATCTCGACAATACGTTTGGTGAAGTGCTGGTGCAAAACGGTAAGAAGCAATTGCGGATCGCTGAAACGGAAAAATACCCGCATGTGACGTTCTTCTTCAGCGGCGGACGCGATGTAGAGCTTCCGGGCGAAAAACGCGTCCTGATCAACTCGCCGAAGGTCGCAACGTACGACTTGAAACCGGAAATGAGCGCCTATGAAGTGGCGGAAGCTTGCGTCAAAGAAATCGAGTCGGATCAACACGACGCGATCATCTTGAACTTCGCGAATCCGGACATGGTCGGGCACTCCGGGATGATGGAGCCAACGATCAAAGCGGTTGAAGTAACGGATGAGTGCGTAGGCAAGGTTGTTGACGCCGTCAAAGCCAAAGGCGGAGTTGTCATCATTATTGCCGACCACGGGAATGCCGATATGGAAACCGACGACCAAGGCCGTCCATTTACCGCACATACGACGAACCCGGTTCCATTCATCGTTACCGATGAGAACGTCGTGCTTCGCGACAAAGGCATTCTCGCCGATGTAGCTCCAACGCTGCTCGACTTGATGGGCTTGCCGCAGCCGCCGGAAATGACCGGTCAATCGATGATTGCCAGCCGCAAGGCATAAAATAACTATAAAACACTCAAAGGAGATTGTATTCTAATGACGATTATTTCTGACGTATACGCTCGCGAAGTCCTTGACTCCCGCGGCAACCCTACCGTTGAAGTTGAAGTTTATCTCGAATCCGGCGCAATGGGCCGTGCCATCGTTCCTTCCGGTGCTTCCACCGGCGCGCATGAAGCTGTAGAGCTTCGCGACGACGACAAATCCCGTTACCTGGGCAAAGGCGTATTGAACGCCGTGAAGAACGTGAACGAAACCATCGCTCCTGAAGTGATTGGCATGGACGCGTTGGACCAAGTTGGCATCGACAAAATGATGATCGAATTGGACGGCACGCCTAACAAAGGCAAACTGGGCGCTAACGCGATCCTGGCCGTTTCGATGGCGGTTGCTCGCGCAGCTGCAGACGCTTTGGACCTGCCGCTGTATGCTTACCTGGGCGGATTTAACGCGAAACAGCTTCCTGTTCCGATGATGAACATCGTGAACGGCGGCGCGCATGCCGACAACAACGTAGACGTACAAGAATTCATGATCCTGCCTGTAGGCGCTCCTTCCTTCAAAGAAGCTCTTCGCACAGGCGCGGAGATTTTCCACAACCTGAAATCTGTACTTAAAGCCAAAGGCCTGAACACGGCTGTTGGCGACGAAGGCGGTTTTGCACCAAACTTCACTTCCAACGAAGACGCTTTGTCCTCGATTATGGAAGCTATCACGAAAGCCGGCTACACGCCAGGTAAAGACGTATTCTTGGGTATGGACGTCGCTTCTACCGAGTTCTACAAAGACGGCAAATACCATCTGGAAGGCGAAGGCAAATCCTTCACTTCCGCTGAGTTCGTTGACCTGCTTGCTTCTTGGGCAGACAAATATCCGATCATCACGATCGAAGACGGCTGCGCCGAAGACGATTGGGAAGGTTGGAAGCTGCTGACCGAGAAACTGGGTAACAAAATCCAACTCGTGGGTGACGACCTGTTCGTAACCAACACCGAACGTCTGTACAAAGGGATCCAAGAAGGCATCGGTAACTCGATCCTGATCAAAGTAAACCAAATCGGTACGTTGACAGAAACATTCGACGCGATCGAAATGGCAAAACGCGCAGGTTATACGGCAGTGATCTCCCACCGTTCCGGCGAATCCGAAGACAGCACGATTGCCGATATCGCCGTGGCAACGAACGCCGGCCAAATCAAAACCGGTGCTCCTTCCCGTACGGACCGTATCGCGAAATACAACCAATTGCTTCGCATCGAAGACCAATTGGCTGATCTGGCTCAATACAACGGCTTGAAATCCTTCTACAACCTGAAGGCACACCGTTAAGAAGGACGACCGGATAACTCCGGTCTTCTAGTAACAAGGGGCTTTTTGCAAAAAAAATAATCGGCCAGGGCGTTCATGCCTTGGCCGATTATTTTTTCTTTTCAGAAGATGGTGGGCAAGAAATCGGCAAGAATGTTGCAGTTTGTGCAACAATTCAGCCCGATTTCTTCGCATACGCCCCCAAAATGCTGCACAAAGTGCAACATTTCACCTCCACGGGCCGTTCCACCGCCCAAATCCTGCACAAAATGCAACATTTCTGCGATAAGATCTACTTACTTATAGGACGAACCTTGTTGTATTATATTCAGGTTGAAGCGACCTAGCTTCGCGACTCATCCAAACGGAAGCTTTCAATCGTGCCTTGCAGTTCTCTTCCGAGGGTCTCCAGTTGATCCCCGTCCGTGGACATGGTCTGAATGGATTCGTGAATCTGCGCGGTCAGCATGACGATGTTATCGATATGACGAGTGGTTTCCGAGGAGGAACGCGCCATCTCGTCGACGGTTGCGGCCACCTCCTGGCTTCCAGCCGCCATTTGCTGTCCGGTCGCGGAGAACCCGCTCATTTCGGTATTGATCGTTTCTACAACCTGGGTAAGAATATCGTCCATCACCGTCTCAGTTTTACCCAGCACCGTGATGCCTGCTTGAATCTCCTGGTGGGACTTGTCCATGGCCGACTTCGATTGGTTAGATTCCTCTTCGGCTTTCTGCAGCAATTCCCCGATCTCTTCGGCGAAGCGGTTCGCCTCGGAAGCCAGCTTGCGAATTTCGGTGGCGACGACGGCAAATCCTCGGCCTTGTTCGCCGGCCCGGGCCGCTTCAATGTTCGCGTTCAGAGCGAGGATGTGCGTCTGCTGCAAAATCCCCGTAATGGCATCCGTAGAAGTAGCGATATCCTCGCTGCGTCCCAGAAACTGCGAAATCGTTTCGGTGAGAACACGAAAGGATTGATTCATCTTGCCCATCTGTTCGTTCATTGCCAGCATCTCCTGCCGTGTCGTCTCTGCCATGGAGGCAACCCCACTGGAAGACTCAGTGACCGAGAGAGAGATTTCAGAGATATGACCGATACCCGTCGCCAGCTCTTCAACGGCTTTGGCGCTTTCCTTGGCAGCGGAGTATTGCTGTTTACTGGCGGCCGCGATGACCTCCATCGCCGCAACGATCTGATCAAACTGTTCGCGATTCGATTGGAGGCGTTCATGCAAATCGCGAATCTTGTGATTGACCTCGGTTGAGGTCTGTTTCACTTGGAGCACGAGTTGTCCCAAATGCCCCCGCATCTCTTCCATCGGCACGCCGAAACGCTTCAAGCTGCCCAATTGATCCATCCGGATCCGGTGCGTCAGGTTGCCAGCGGCAATTTGCGAAATGAATCGTTCGATTTCCTTAAAAGGCTTGGCGTAGGCCAGGAAATTTTTGATGCCAAAACCGATGGTGGCAACGATGATCAACAGCATCAAAACGAGATGCTGACTCGTCAAGATTGGCTCGCCGGCGATCAGTGAACTGATGGTAATGGCAAAGGCTCCCATCAGCGCTCCCTGGATGATCATCTTGCCGAAGTAGCTGACAAAGTTTCGGAGTACTTCATTGCTGTTTCGCATTGGGCACGCACGCTCCTCGAAGTATGTATTCTAATGATGCATTAACGTGATGCAGGATTCTGTCTTAAGAATAGCACTTTCCTAAATATAGGGTAAGAGAGAAATGAAGAATAATGTCGAATGATGTCAAATTGTGGCGAATCAAAGACATAGAAACTTGTTTCATAGGCGACTCTCATTGACAACTGAAGCGGTGGTTCGGTATATTGAAGAAGAATAGAGTAAACGTTTACGTTTCTTAGAAAAAAAGCGAGGATGCAAGCATGGGTGCAACAATGAAGGACGTTGCCGGATTGGTAGGCGCGGTCGAGGCTTGCGTTCCAAACGGCACACGCGGTCAGGCTTCGGCCATCGGCGCAGGAATAGCGGTATAAAATACCCTTATTTACGTCTTCCCAGCGGTTGGATTGAAAATAAGGGTAATAAATACCCTTATTCCTTCCGAAATGGAGCAGTTTACGCCCGAGCGGCTAAATAAGGACAAATGATACCGCTATTGTCCCGGTAAACATGAATCTAAGGGAAATAAGGCCGTTTCATGTTCTTATTTTTCCTGGTCCTGTTGTTAATCCTAACGTAAGCGTTTACTCCACTAGCTGTATAGCAAGGCTAAGTGCAAAATACAACGGACGGACATAACTAATTAGAGCCATCCGGAGGAGGACCTATTCGTGGACAAAAAGTGGTGGAAGGAAAGCGTCGTATATCAAATTTATCCGCGTAGTTTTATGGACAGCAACGGGGACGGGATCGGCGACTTGCGGGGGATCATCTCCAAGCTGGACTATTTAAAGACACTAGGCGTGGACGTGGTTTGGTTATGCCCTGTGTATCAGTCGCCAAACGACGATAATGGGTACGATATTAGCGATTATCAGTCGATCATGAATTCTTTTGGAACGATGCAGGACTGGGAGGAGCTGCTGAATGGATTGCATGCACGGGGCATGAAGTTGATCATGGACCTGGTCGTCAATCATAGCTCGGATGAGCATCACTGGTTCGTGGAATCGCGCAAATCGAAGGATAATCCATACCGGGATTATTATATTTGGCATCCCGGCAAAGACGGCGAGGCCCCGAACGACTGGGGTTCGTTCTTTAGCGGACCCGCCTGGGAATTCGATGAATCCACGGGCGAATATTATCTTCATATGTTCTCCAAGAAGCAGCCGGACCTGAACTGGGAGAATCCGAAGGTCCGCCGCGAAGTGTACGATATGATGACCTGGTGGCTCGATAAAGGGATCGACGGATTCCGGATGGACGTCATCAACATGATCTCTAAACCTCCAGGGTTGCCGAACAGCGAAGACGGCGGGACTTGCATCAACGGTCCACGGGTTCACGAGTTCCTGCAGGAAATGAACCGCGAGGTCTTGTCCAAATACGATATCATGACGGTGGGCGAAACTCTGGATGTGACGCCGGAGGATGCGACCCTATTCGCCGGAACGGATCGGGGCGAGCTGAGCATGGTGTTCCAGTTCGAGCTGATGGGGATCGATTCAGGATCCGACGGCAAATGGTGGGGCAAACCGTGGAAGCTAGTCGACTTCAAACAGATCTTCTCCAAATGGCAGACCGAGTTGGAAGGAAAGGCTTGGAACAGTATCTACTTGAACAACCACGATCAGCCGCGCCTGCTATCGCGATTCGGCAATGATCGTGAGTACCGTAACGTATCGGCCAAAATGCTGGCCACGCTGTTGCATACGCTTCAGGGGACGCCTTATATCTACCAGGGCGAGGAAATCGGTATGACCAATGTTCGGTTCGAGACGATCGACGAGTATCGGGATATCGAGACGATAAACATGTACAAGGAGTATCTGGAGAAAGGCCGTACACCGGAGGAAATCATGGAGGCGATTTACGCCAAAGGGCGGGACAACGCGCGTACCCCGATGCAATGGGACGGCCGTAGCCCGCATGCCGGGTTTACGACGGGTACACCTTGGCTAGCGGTCAACCCGAATTACCGGGACATCAATGTGGAGCAAGCGCTGACGGATGAAAACTCGATCTTCCACTATTACCGCCGCCTGATCGAACTGCGTAAGCAGCATGAGGTGATCGTTTATGGGAGATATGAGCTGCTAAATGCCGACGATAATCAAGTGTACGCTTACACCCGCACGTTGGGGCAAGAGCAATTATTGGTGGTGTTGAATTTCTACGACCAACCGGCCCGATTCAACTGGACGACACCGGAAGCAGAGGCCCTCAGTCCTGAAAAGGCCCAAGCCGCAGAACTGCTTATTGCAAACTACGACGGGGTGCCAGCCGGTGCAGACGTGCGGAGCATGGATTTGCGGCCTTACGAGGCGCGGGTATATAAACTAAGTTAATGTAGCGGGGACAATCGGAAAACGGTTGTTATTCGAGGGACGCTATGGTACAATGATAATGCTGTTTTTGTATCGTAAATATCTGAGTTATTATGGAATAGATGAAGGATGTTTCTCACTTAGGAGGTGGATTGAATGGATATTTTGCTGAAGGTATTGCTCGTTATTTTCTCGATCGGTTTGATCGCAGTCGTGTTGCTGCAGAAAGGGAAGAGCGCGGGTCTAGCCGGTGCCATCTCCGGGGGAGCTGAACATCTTTTCGGAAAAACGAAAGCGCGCGGCATGGAGCTCGTTCTCGAACGAATCACGGTCGGATTGGCAGCGGGTTTCTTCATCTTGTCGATCGTCGTTGCCGTCGTGTTGGATTAACCTTATCATTCTAGCAGAGTAAGCCCTCGTTTCCTTTAAGGAGACGGGGGCTTTTTTTGCGTTACTTTATGAAAACAAATCGTAACAATATTGAAAGGAATTTATTAGTAATAAATGTTAGATTATGTAGGATTTTCGTGGCTTGAGAAAGGTAAAAATATTACAATTTTGGTACAGACAATGAGAGGAGGAAGGAAATTGTACAAGCTGGTGAGTACGCTGGAGGAAGGAACCTTGTTTCACTCGATTTGGATGGAAGCTTGGATGGAGAAAGGCTTTGAACCGGAATTTGCCGACGACGTCTTAGGTCGTTGCCTCGTTTATGACACCTCGGGGGTGCCGGTGGGTACCGTGGAATTCAAACCTTATGCGCCGCAAACGGACGAGCCCTTAAACGATTTGGCACCGTTTGATGATCACCCGGCTATCTTGGTTTCAAGCCCGGGGGAAATCGCCGAGGTCGATAAGGTGGCGCTGCTGAGGCGGTACCGCGGTCGAAATCTCAACCGGTTACTCGCAACCATCGTATTGTTTGCCCAGCAGAACGGGATCCGTCATTATGTCACCCTGCTTGAGCCTACGTTGTTTCGGGCGCTTCGCATCTCCTTCCATGTCCCGATGACCCAGGTCGGGGAACGCCGATTCTACAAAGGGGACGATGTCGTACCGGCCATTATCCATGTGGCGGAGTTTTACGAGAATCCGGAGCGCTATGTCTGGTATGTGGACACGCTCGAGAGCTTGAATCAGGAAACGGTCTTATCTACATAAAATAAATAAAAAGAAGGCTTGCCCGCGGGCAAGCCTTTTTCATTAGATTTAGAAGGAATCCCTTCTAAACCGACGCGCAGGCGACCTTAACCGACCGGGATCGGTTGCTTGGCGTGACCTGACGGAGCGGACGCCGTTTGGACCGCTTGAGGCGTTGGTGCGGTTTCTTCCGCTGCGGTGGCCGATAACGATAGAATCAAGGTGTCGAGATCCTGATAGTGTTGAACGATCTCGTGGATTTTGCCATCCTGGGCCTCGATACCCGCCAAAATCTGCTGGGCCGCGCTCATATTGTGTTCGGTGCTTTCGGCCAGCTCCATAATTTCCGCCATAATGCTGCCGTATCGGTCTTGCATCTGCCGTACCGAACGATCCACCTCACCGGATTGCTGGTTAACCGTACGCGCATTGTCGGACACCTTCTCTACATAGCTCTGAACTTCCTGTGCCTCTTCCTGCCCGGAATGGATCGCGGTGGAGCCTAGCGTAATCTGTTCGGCAACATTGTTGATTTGCCCGATGACGTCCGCCAGAATGTCGTTAATGCTCTGGGTCGCCTTTTGCGAATTTTCCGCGAGTTTGCGAATTTCCGTGGAGACGACGGCAAAACCTTTGCCATGTTCCCCGGCATGGGCCGCTTCAATGGCTGCATTCATGGCCAGAAGGTTCGTCTGCGTGGAGATCCCATGGATCGTTTCGACGATTTGGCTGATTTGCTCGTTCTGGTCGCGAAGCTTCTGCATTTGGGTGACCGTACCCGCAATCACCTGCTGCAGATGCTGGATATGTAAGGATAAGGAATTCATTTTTGCCCCGGCTGCCTCCGTATTGTGAAGCATGTCGGTCGATAGCTCCTGAAGCTGGGCCGAAATTTCGGCGGTGACTTCCACGGCCCCGCCAACCTCTTGCACGGATTGGGTCGTTTCCGTAAGCCCCAGCGTTTGTCGCTCCAGGGTGGCGGAGACGCTACCGAAGGTGGTTGTGATCTCTTTAGAGATCGAGCCGGTGACGTTTACGTTATCCCGCAGCTGCGTGCTCAGACGGCCCAGTACATCCAGCGAGGTTTGCAGATTCGTGAGCAGCTCGTCGCTGCGGCGCTTCGCCTCTAAGGCATCCTGCTGCTTAGCTAAGACGTCCTTCTGCAAGCGTTCGCTGAACCGGGCGGCAAAAGCTAAGGCTACGATCAGAAATCCCAGGAACAGCAGCAAATAACTGAGCGATTCCCGGGCGAATAATTTATCGTGGTAGAAGGGAACGTTGAAGAAATAAACCGTGATCCCCATGCCCAATACGCCCGAGAACAGAATCGGCTTATAGTTCGAATACAACGTCATGATGCCGACGGACACGTAGACGAGCAGATACGTGCTGATGATCGGGTCCGGATCTTGGTAGATCAGCAGAAACGTCAACAGCTGGGTGATCACGGGGATGACGAACATAACGTAGCGTGTCCCTTTGTTCGCGTAAGTCATGTAGGTCGCGATGGAACAGCAGATTCCGCCGACGATGATCAACGTAAACAGGACTTTGCTGTCGACCTGGATCATGATGTCGGTCAGGACGCCGAGGGCGACCATTCCCCAGATGATTTTGACGAATAACTTATTGCGTCGTTGCAGAATGCTATTGTTCTCCATACCTTCTTTCTCCCTCTCCTAATTCGTGGAATTCTTCCATTATATTGTCGGCTGGATTTTCATAAAAATTAAGCCTTTTTCATGAAATCCATGCAATTTCACGGGAATCCCGGGCGAAAACGGATGCCAACCGCGAATTTCGTGTATACTAGGGGATATACGGCTAGAGGAATATCATGGAAATGTCATGCAAAATTACACCCCGGCACCAAAGGGACAAGCCGGGTTTGAGGTGAAATCATTTGAAATTAATCACAGAAGCAGAGCTGCTCGCTTTTATGCGGGAAACCGCATATAAACCGTTGACGTATCAAGAGCTGGAGGAGCATTTTGGCATCACCGATGCCGGCGAATTCAAAGAGTTCCTGAAAATGCTCAACCGGTTGGAGCAGGAAGGACAAATTATCTTAACCCGCACTCATCGTTACGGCGTTCCGGAACGGATGGATTTGGTGCGCGGCCGTTTGCAGGCCCATGCCAAAGGGTTTGCTTTTCTGATCCCGGAGGATCGCGAGCATCCCGACGTATACATCCATGCGAATGATTTGAAAAGCGCGATGAATGGAGACACCGTGTTGGTGCGAGTCAGCTCGAAAAGCGCGGGCGGCGGCAAGCTGGAAGGCGAGGTCGTGCGCATCGTACACCGTGCCGTAACCCAAGTGGTGGGGGTATTCCAGAATAACGAATCGTTTGGTTTCGTGATCCCGGATGACAAACGGATCAACAAGGATCTGTTTATCCCTCGCGAAGGCTTCGGCGGGGCGGTCGACGGCGAGAAGGTCGTAGCTGAAATCGTGGAATACCCGGAAGGAAGGTCTGCAGCGGTAGGCCAAGTCATCGAGATACTCGGACACAAGGACGACCCGGGGGTCGATATCCTGTCGATCATTCGCAAGCATCAGCTGCCGGAGGCGTTCCCGGAGGACGTCATGGCCGAGGCGCAGGATGCCCCCGACGAGATCGAAGAGGCGGAAATCGTCCGCCAGGGGCGGCGGGATTTACGCGACAAGGTGATCGTCACGATCGACGGCGAGGACGCGAAGGACCTGGACGACGCCGTGAATGTGGAGCGCTTGCCGAACGGGAATATCAGACTGGGCGTGCATATCGCCGATGTCGGCTATTACGTGCGGGAGAATTCCAAGCTCGATCAAGAAGCATATAACCGCGGCTGCAGCGTGTATCTGGTGGATCGCGTCATTCCGATGCTGCCGCACCGGCTGTCGAACGGGATATGCTCCTTGAATCCGAAGGTAGACCGCTTCACGCTGTCCTGCGAGATGGAATTCAACGAGCAGATGAAGGTCGTGAAGCACGATATCTTCACGAGCGTGATTCGCACCAAGGAACGGATGACCTACACCAATGTGCGGAAAATTCTGCAGGAAGAAGATCCGGAGGTAACCGAACGTTACGCCGATCTGGTCGAGACGTTCCAGCTGATGAAGGAGCTGGCCCTGAAGCTGCGGGGGAACCGCATGCGGCGCGGCGCGGTCGACTTCGATTTCGAGGAATCGAAGGTGATCGTTGACGAGAACGGCAAGCCGGTCGACATCGTGAAGCGCGAACGTTCGATCGCGGAACAAATTATTGAGGAATTCATGCTGGCGGCGAATGAAACGGTGGCGGAGCATTTTCATTGGCTGAAGGTGCCGTTCATTTATCGGATTCACGAGGATCCGGACCAGGAGAAGCTGATGAACTTCATGGCATTTGTCGCCAACTTCGGGTATGCGGTCAAAGGCGGGAAAGGCAACAAGATACATCCGCGCGCGCTGCAGACGCTGCTGGAGGACATTCAGGGCACGAAGGAGCAGACAGTCATCAGCACGATGATGCTGCGCTCGATGAAGCAGGCGAAATACGATGCGGAAAGCACCGGGCATTTCGGGCTGGCGGCGGAGTTCTACACGCACTTCACCTCGCCGATCCGGCGGTATCCCGACCTGGTGATCCACCGAGTGATTCGCGAGGTGATCGAGAGCAACGGGACGCTAAGCGAGGCGCGGATGGAGTACCTGGCCAGCCGGATGCAGGATATCGCGCAGCAATCGTCCGAGCGGGAGCGTATCGCCGTGGAGGCGGAGCGCGACACGGAACAGCTGAAGAAAGCGGAGTACATGCTGGATAAGGTCGGGGAGGAATTCCCTGGCATTATCAGCAGCGTCACGAGCTTCGGCATGTTCATCGAGCTGGAGAACACGGTGGAAGGGCTGATCCGGCTTAGCGCGATGACGGATGACTATTACCATTTCCACGAGCAGCATATGGCGCTGATCGGGGAACGCACGTCGAAGATCTACCGGATCGGCGACGAGGTCAAGATCCGCGTGGCCCGCGTGAACATGGACGACCATACCATCGACTTCGAGATGGTCGACATGAAGCCGCGGCAGCGCGGCGAGTTCGGCGGCGGACGCGGAGCCTTTGAAGGCGGTCGGGGCGGCGGAGGCCGCAGCGGCAAGCCGGGCAAAGGCGGTGGCAAGGCCGCCGGCAAAGGCAAGGGCGGCCGCGGCGCAGGCGGCGCCAAGGGCAAGCCCGGCCGGGCGGCGGCGGGGGCCAACACCGCCGAGGCCGTAGGCGCCGGGGCGGGCGCACCCGGCGGGAAGCGCGGCAAGCGCGGCGGAGCTGCCAAAGGCAGCGGCGGCGTCGCGCTTGGCAGCGCCGTAGCCCGCGCGGATAGCGGCGCGGGCGAGAGCTCGGGCGTCGCGTCGGACGGCGCGCCCGCATTTGGCTTCGGCTCCGGCAAGGGAGGCTACGCCTCCGGGACGGTCGCCGTGGCCCGCGATGCCGGTCGCGGATACCGCAGCACCGGCGAGGACAAAGGCTCGCGGCGGAAGAAGACGTCCGCGAGCGGGGTCTTCGTCGGCGCCCGGGACGGGGGCGCCAAGGAGGCTGCTCCGGGCCGCAAGCGGGGCGGCGGCAAGGGCAAGAAGAAGTGAGCAAGCAACACGTAGGAGAAAAGTCGATCCGGAGCGTTCCGGATCGGCTTTTTTGTTCGATACACAGCCACATGCAGACGCTTGGGCCGGAGGGAAAATAACTGCAGGAGTGCAGCTATTTTCACCGATTGTCGGGTTTTTCTTAAAATAGCTGCAAGAATACAGTTATTCCCCAGGTAAAGGCCGATTTTCTCAAAATCGTAGAAAATAACTGTATTTACACAGCTATTTAGCCGTTGAGCTCAGGCTGCGAGGAAATAATTGCATCTACGCAGTTATTTCGATCATTTCGTGCAACAGCGCAGATGGGGAGCGAGGCCATTTTTTCTTCCGCTATAGGTCCGCTTGGGTAAGCTTGCTTCATGACCGATCGATACATCGTCCAAGGCGCAGCGCATTTTGATCCGGTTCTTCGTGATCGTTAATGTCGTGTACCCTGCGCGATCAGCAGGGCATTCAGTTCCTTCGAACGGCTGTTACCTACCGAGAGGTCACATCTTCCTCATAGACAAAAGAAAAATAAATAATATACTAAGTATATATATTATGTTGAGCGAAGATGGGAGTGACCTATTGTGAAGAATCTACCCTTATATAAACAGATCCAGGATGAGATCAAGGAGCGCATCCAATCCGGGGAACTCAGGCCGGGAGACCGGATCCCGTCGGAGAAGGAGCTGGCCGAGGAGTATCATGTCAGCCAGATCACGAGCAAAAACGCCCTGATCGGCCTGGCGGATGAAGGCATCTTAACTCGGCATCAAGGCAAAGGGACCTTCGTTAATGACGAGGTGTGGAGCTATTTGAATGCAGCCGGTGCCACGCAACGCACGGATTCTACCCGCAAGGGAACGATCGGCTTGATCATCCCTACGCTGCAGACCAAGGTGGAACAGCGGATCGTGGACAATATCGAACGGTTTGCCTGGGCGTCCGGCTATCAACTCACGCTCAGTATATCGAGGGAATCGCAGCGAAATGAAAGCGAAGCGATCGAAGCCTTTAATCGCAACGGCGTGAAGGGCATGATCATCTTTCCGACCGAGGAGGAGAACTACAACGAGGACATTTTACGCCTATCGATCGATAAATTCCCGCTCGTTCTGATTGACCGTTATTTAAAGGATATCCGGACTTACAGCGTCAGCGCGGACAACGAGAAGGGAACCTTCGACGCTGTCAGCTACTTGCTGAACCAGGGGCACCGGGAAATCGCCCTCATTTCTCCCGTGATCACGAATACCGTAACCGAAGACCGCGCGGCCGGCTTTGAGCGGGCGTTCTATCAGAATCAATTGCCGATTAACAAAAACCAATGGTGTATCTTAAATATCGACGATATCCATAAGGGCCCCGGGGAAGAAATGATCTATGAATTTTTCCGTTCTCATCCCGAGATTACGGCGGCGTTCGTCATGAACGCACAGCTCACGGGCTATGCCTATAAAGCGCTGCAACGATTGAATAAGCGAGTGCCGGAGGAATTTGCGCTGGTCGGATTCGACGGGCCGGAAAGACCGGGCATCCACTTCGTGCAGCAGGATATCGAAACGATGTGTAAGCATACCGTGGAATGTTTGCTGGAGCAGCTGGAAGGCCACTCGAATCCGCGCAGAGTCACGGTTCCCGTAGAATTAATCTAATAAAGTATATTATATACTAAATAAAGTATACTAATATCTAAGTGGATATACTAAAATGCAAATGTAAAGCGGTTACAGACCTAAACAGACACACACCATTCCGTAATCGCGACGAATTTAATAGGGAGGTTATGCACGTGAAAACCAATCGCTTGGCAGTCATTGCGGTGCTTTTGGTCATGTCCATGTTGGTAGCGCTTACAGGTTGCGGCTCTAGTAATAATGCCAACTCGGCCAATGCCTCGAAGGAACCGGGAAACCAGAATCAAGGCGCTTCAAACGGGCAGCAAGTCACCTCGGACGAGAAAGTCGAAATTTCTTTCATGGGTCACGGAGATCCAAACGAGAAGAAGATTTTTGCTTCATTGATCCAATCCTTTGAAGACAAATACCCGAACGTGAAAGTGAATTACACCAGCGTGCCTCCGGCGGAATACAACCAGAAGCTCACGACGCTGGTAGCCTCCGGCAAAGCACCGGATGTCTTCTATCTGTCTGGACCGGCATTCTTCAAGTATGCGGAGGCCGGCACGATTCTCGACATTCAAAGCTACTTGGATAACACGGAACTCTTCAAACAAGACAATGTATGGAAGCAAGCCATCGACCGATATCGGTTCGACGGAAAGAATCTGGGGACGGGAGACTTGTACGGACTTCCGAAGGACGTCGGCCCTTGGGCGATGGCCTATAACAAGGATCTCTTTGATGAAGCGGGGGCCGCTTATCCCTCTGCCGAACCGGGCGGATGGACTTGGGACGATTACCTGAAGGCGGCCCAAGCAGTCACGAAGGATACGAACGGTGACGGCAAATCCGATATTTTCGGCGGAGCCGGATTTCCTTTAGAAGCAGCGGTATGGGGGAACGGCGGACAATACATCGATTATGTGACAGGGAAAATCGCCGTGGATACGCCGGAGTTTGCCGAGGCGATGCAGTTTATCGCGGATTTGAATCTGAAATATCATGTGAGCCCTTCCGCGGACGACGAGAAAGCGATGAACAGCTATTCGCGGTTCGTCGCCGGGAAGATCGGCATGTTCCCGCTTGGACCTTGGGACCAACCGGCCTTCTGGGATTTGCCTTTCGGCTGGGATATCGCGCCGTGGCCGGCAAGCCCGAACACGGGAACTACGTCAACTTGGCTTGGATCGATGGGCTTTGCCCTTTCCAGCAAGTCCAAACACCCGCAAGAGGCGTTTAACTTGGCTGCCTTCCTGTCCTTGGACCCTGAAGGTCAGAAGCAAAACATGGAGATGGGCCAGGCGGTGCCTAACTTAATCGATATGGCGAAGAACGATTACTTGAACAACGGCAAGGCTCCGGAGCATAAGCAGGTCTTCCTCGACATCATTGAGTATGGACACCCTCCGGTTGAATATGGCTCGAAAGATACGCAATGGCTGGATACCTTCAACCAAGAGGCCAGCAAGGTGTGGACCGGCAAGCAAACGGCGGCGGAATGGGCGAAAGAGATTGCGCCTAAGCTGCAAGACTTGTACGACAAAGGGAACAAGTAATTCGGTAGATAGAAGAACAATGGAAGGTGGAAGCCAGGCGCGTACTGCTTTCACCTTCTCTAATTTCTTTCGCGGGAAGGAAGAAGGGTTATGACTAATAAAATCCCCGGTTTTCGGCGCAAGGAGATCCTGTGGGCTTACGGCTTCGTTGCGGTTCCGCTGCTCGGGTTCCTCATCTTCGGCCTTGCTCCGTTAATTGCCTCAGCCGTATTAAGCGTAACGGAGTGGGACATGGTTTCGTCCCCGAAGTTTGTCGGCTTAGCCAACTACGTGGATCTGTTTAAGGACGAGAAGGTGTTTAAGTCGCTGTTCAACACGGTGTTCATGCTGATCGGGATCCCTCTTGGCATGGTGCTTTCCCTGCTGCTGGCGATCCTCATGAACCAGAAGATCAAGGGTATCTCGGTATTTCGGACGATCTATTACATCCCGGTGATCTCGCCGATCATCGCGGTTTCCCTCTTATGGCAATGGATCTTAAACCAGGACTACGGTCTGCTGAATCAGCTGTTATGGAATAGCTTTCATATCACCGGACCGAACTGGCTTGGCGATCCTCTATGGATCAAGCCGTCCTTGATCTTGATGGGACTCTGGGGCGGCATCGGGGGCAATATGGTGCTCTATTTGGCCGGGTTGCAATCGATCCCCCGAAGCTACTACGAAGCGGCCGAGGTGGACGGGGCCAATGGATTTCAGAAATTCGTTCATATCACGTTTCCGCTTCTGTCGAACATTCATTTCTATATCGTGGTCATGGGCGTCATCGGTACGTTCCAAGCGTTCAGCCAGATCTATGTCATGGCAGCGGACGGGGGTCCTGAATTCAGCGCGGCAACGGTGGTCTTCTACATTTACCAGCATGCGTTCGAATACTTCAACATGGGTTACGCGAGCTCGCTGGCTTGGGTGCTTGGCATCATTATTTTCATCTTAACGCTGCTCCAATTCCGTTTATCCAAACGTTGGATCTACAACGATTAGGAAAGCGTTACTTGAGACTTTAGCATTGGAGGCGTGTTTATGCTGCTGAGACGTCGAATTACCCTTAGCATCAATGTCCTTATCTTATTGTTTGGTTCCATTATTATGTTGGCTCCGCTGGCCTGGTCGTTATCGACCTCTCTTAAGGAGAAAAAGAACGTGTTCGACCTTCCGCCGAAGTGGATTCCGAATCCTGTCACGTTCGCCAACTACAAGGGAGTTTGGGCCGAAGCGCCGATCCTCCATGGCTTTCTGAATAGCGCGACGATCGTGGTATTCGTCTTGACGATCGGTTTATTCGTTTCCACGATGGCGGCCTATGCGTTTGCCAAGGTGGATTTTCCGTTCAAAGAAACGATCTTTATGTGTTTGCTCGGCACCATGATGATTCCGTATTCGGTCATGATGATTCCGCAATTTATCGGGTTCTCTAAGTTGGATTGGGTAGACACGTTGCTTCCGTTAATCGTTCCCGGGTTGTTCGGCAACATCGTGGTGGTGTTCTTCCTGCGTCAGTTCATGCAGGGCTCCATCCCGACGGAATTGATCGAAGCCGCGAAGCTGGACGGGAGCGGATTCATTCGCACGTTTATGCAAATTGCCCTGCCGATCGCCAAACCGGCGATTGCGGCTCAAGCCGCGCTAGGGTTCATGGGGATCTGGAATGATTTCCTGGGTCCGTTGATTTATCTGCATACCCCGGAGAAGCAGACCATCCAGGTGATGATCGCTTCCCTTCAATCGATGTATATTAGCAATTCCGATTACCCGTTGATTATGTCGGCTTCGGTCATTGCCATGGTTCCCGTCATCCTGGTGTTCTTCTTCTGTCAGAAGTATTTCGTCGAATCTTTGGCGATCAGCGGGTTGAAGGGATAGGAAGCGAAGATGGATAACCAAAAGCCCGGGAGAAGGAAGAAGTTCACGCTGGCCGCCTTGTGTGCGGCCGTCTGTATCGCACTAATTCTTGGTTCATGTAGCTCGAACGAAGGGGTGAAGGTGAAATTGTATAGCGATCAGGATCCAACTTATCAGAACCCTTTTACGCTGCCCGAAGAATGGGAGGATTACGGCATCGGCGACCCCTATATTCTTCGCCACGACGGAAAGTATTATCTCTACTGCAGTACGAAGGACTTCCGCGCCGGGATCAAAGGTTGGAGCTCGGAGGACCTGATTCATTGGACGCCCGAAGGCTTGGTGACCGAGGACCCGATCACGACGGGCGCCTACGCGCCCGAGGTGGTGTATTGGAACGGGTACTTCTATATGTACACCTCGCCCGCCGGGAACGGACACTACGTATTACGAAGCGATAGCCCGACGGGGCCGTTTGAGGTGCAGACGGAGAATTTGGGACTTAGCATCGACGGCTCGGTTTTTATTGACGATAACGGCGCGTGGTACTTCACGCATGCGGGAGATCAGGGCATCGTCATCCATCCGATGACGGATCCTTATACGATCGATATCGGGTCTACGACCAACGCTTATCTGGGCGGGTGGACGGAAGGCTCCACGATCATCAAACGCAACGGCACGTACTATATGACCTATACCGGCAATCATGTATTCAGCAAAGGATATCGGATTAACTACGCCGTCGCTCACGACGACCCGACGGGGACTTATCAGGTGCCGGACAACAATCCGGTGGTGATTCACACATCCGGTTCGTTCGTTGGCTTGGGTCATAGCTCGAGCTTTGTTGGGCCGGATCTGGATTCCTATTACATGGTCTATCACAATTTGGTGGGCCACTCTGCGGAAGGCCCGCCGGTGCGGCAAATGGATATCGATCGGATCGTGTTCAACGGCGACCGGATGGAAGTGCTGGGGCCGACGAATACCGCGCAGCCGGTTCCGAAGCAACCGGATTTCCAAAGCCGCTTGGATCAGCCGGAGGCGAAGACGGCTTGGGATGTAGAGTCGATGCCGGACGGCACGAGCAGATGGCTAAGCAAGGTGAAAACGAACGCCGGATTTACCGCGGAGTACAACCTGAGCTTCAAGCAACCGGTGGATGAGGAACAGGCTTATGTGGAGGCGATTTTTTCGTATACCGATTCGGAGAACTATGGGGCAGTACGATTGACGCCAGCGACGGGCGAGTTGTCCGTGATGCAGGTCCACGGAGGTCAGGCGGAGCAACTTGACAGCCTCCGGTTGCCGGAAGAATTCGATTATATGAAACTTCATACGGTGCGCGTGGAAAATGACGGAAGCGCGGTTCGCGTTTATTTTGACCAGATGATGAAGTTTAACCTTCCGGTTCAAACAACCGTTACGGGCCGGATCGGGTACGCGGCGTTCCATGCCGAACCTTCGTATTCGTACACGGCGTTCTCCAACGATGTGAACGGGAGCAGCGATTTCGAAGTGTATAAACCTGTTCCGGGTACCCTTGAAGCCGTTCATTATTTGAAGGACGCCGAGCGCGGTTTCAAGGTGAATCCGTCCGACGCCGCTGCAGGGGAGTTCCGCAAGTCGGATGGGGTTTCCATCGGTCAGGCGGAGGATCGCAGTTACTTCGTGAAGCTGGAGCAGGATGGGGATTGGCTGTCCTATAAGGTCAACGTGGCCGAGGCCGGAACCTACGGCTTAGCGATGCGCTTGTTAACCTCGAAGGAAGCGGCAACGGTCGAAGTGAGCAGCGGGAACGAGAAGCAAACCTTTAAGTTGGCAGCAGATTCCGACCCGGGGTGGAAAACGGTCAAGCTGGGGACGATGGAGCTCCCGGAAGGCTATCATACGCTAAAGGTCAAGCTGCGCAAGGGCCAAGTCAGCTTCCAAGAATTGAAGCTTTATGCGTCGGCGGAAGTGCCGGGAGCAGAGACAGCGAATCTGTTGGAATTGGTCGAAGCCGAGAATATTTACGGGGCTTTCGAAGCCATTGACGGCGGGTTTCAAGGAAGCGGGATCGCGGATGATCGTTTGTTCGTCGGTAACGCGGCTTGGGATGATTACGAGCTGTCGCTGAAAGTGGGCATTCCGGAGAGCTTGAGCGGGGAAGGACAGGTGTTCCTCCGCACGACGAACGAATCCTACTTCGAGCATCAAGTACAGGATTCGGCGATGGGCTATGCGATCAGCCTTACCGACGGGCAGTTGCAGCTGTTGAAGCTCAATTATGGTTCGCTGGCAGTGAGCAGCGGACGCGCCTCGATGGAACCCGGACAGACGTACTCCCTGCGTGTCGTGATGGCGGGTTCTCGCATTCAAGTCTATTGGGGCGGAGCGGAGGAACCGGTCATCGACTATACGGATCCCGATCCTTATTTCCACGGACGTGTTGGGCTTCGAAGCATCGATACGACGTTCAGCTTTACCCAGATGAAAGTTAAAGCAAAGAGATAGATAGAGGAAAAGGAGTTTAACCCATGACAACCCATATGTATATCAAAGATTATCCCAGACCGCAATTCGTGAGGGAGCAATGGATCAACTTGAATGGAGAGTGGGACTTCCGCTTTGACGATGGCAATATCGGCGAGCGGGAGAACTGGTACGTAGATCTGCAGGCCGATCGCAAGATCCAGGTGCCGTTTACGTACGAAACCAAGCTGAGCGGAATTGGAGAGGAGACGTTCCACCCGCAGGTCTGGTATGAGAAGAAGTTAACCCTCCCGGCCGATGCGGCGGGGCAGCGGGCGATACTCCACTTTCAAGCCGTCGATTACCGGGCCAAGCTGTGGGTCAATGGCGTTTATGTCGGGGAGCATCAAGGCGGATACGCTGCGTTCTCTTTTGACATCACGCCGTACGTGACTTTTGGCAGCGAAAATGTACTGACGTTGAAGGCGGAGGACAGCGAGAGCTGCACCCAGCCTCGCGGGAAGCAGCGCTGGCAGAGCGATAGCTTCGAATGCTTCTATGTGCAAACCACGGGGATTTGGCAAACGGTATGGCTGGAGTTCGTGGACTCGGCGCATTTGGATGCGGTGAAGATCACCCCTGACTATGATCGCAGATCTGTGGCGTTTGAGTTTCAGGTCGCGGGCGATCTGGAAGGCGGCCGGCTTGAGGTGGAGACCGTCATCTCTTTGAAAGGTAGAACCATGAAGCGGCTGCGCTTGGCCATCGACCGGCCTTGGCTTCGCGTGGATGCCGATTTGCTGCATGAAGCGGGAGGACCGTGGAAATTCAGCGAGTGGTCGCCGCAGCGTCCGAATTTGTACGACGTGGAATTTATTTTGTACCGGGACGATCAGGTGGTCGATCAGGTGTACTCCTATTTCGGGTTGCGCAAAATTTCAATCGAGAACGGAAAGGTACTGCTGAACAATACGCCGATTTACCAAAGATTGATTTTGGATCAAGGCTATTGGCCGGATTCGCATTTAACGCCGCCTTCTGAGGAAGCGATTCTCGAAGACATCGATAAGATCATGGCAATGGGGTATAACGGCGTTCGCAAGCATATGAAGATCGAAGACGCCCGATTCTTGTACTGGTGCGACGTCAAAGGGTTGCTCGTCTGGTCGGAGATGGCGGCGACGTTCGAATTTAACGATCAGGCGGTTGAGGCCTTCTCGAAGGAATGGGTCGAGATCGTTCGCCAACAATATAATCATCCGAGTATCATCACTTGGGTTCCTTTTAACGAGTCCTGGGGCGTGGCCAATATCCTGAACGACCGCAAGCAACAGGAGTTTACGGAAGGGATTTATCACCTGACGAAGGCGATCGACCCTTATCGTCCGGTGATTACGAATGACGGGTGGGAGCACACGGTTTCGGACATTTTGACCCTGCATGATTATGAGGAATCGGGAAGCCGTTTCCTGGAGCGGTATAAGAATAGGGAAGACATCACCGGCAACCACATTTCCTTTAACAATTGGAAATATGCCCTGGCGAACGGGCACGCCTATCGCGGCCAACCGATCCTCGTAACGGAGTTCGGCGGGATCGCTTTCCAATCGGAGTCGGGCTGGGGATACGGGAACCAAGTTAGCGGGGAAGAGGCGTTTATCGAACGGTTCGAGAGCATCACGAAAGCGATCAAGTCGATCGACTACATCTGCGGTTACTGTTATACGCAAATTACCGACGTGCAGCAGGAGGTTAACGGCTTGTTGACGGAGACTCGCGAACCTAAGGTGCCGCTGGAGACGATCCGGCGGATTAATCTGGAGTAGCATCTTGAAGCAGAACCTCATAAGGAGGCTGGCGGTTTAGACCGCTGGCCTCTTTTTTCTTAAGCTGAATGTGATGTCCCAATTTCTTCCCTGGCTGTGTGCGGTTGGAAGATTAATGATGATATAAATCAAATTAGATGGATATTAACCTTGACCAAACTTCACGCTAACACTCGCTTAACACTTGTCCCCTACATTAGGAAGGGTAGGTTTGCGACCTTGGGTCTTGCAAGCCATTCAATAAGGAGGAATGATCAACGGCATGAACAGGTTAAAAACATCCATCGTATTAACTTTACTTCTCTCCCTGGTGTTGGCAAGTCCGCTGGGCAGTGCGGGTGTAGCGAGCGCGAACGTCGCCGCACAGATGCTCCCTTCTAGCGTGGCCCCGGTTGAGGCGGCTTCGGGGACTTTTGCGGATCGGTACAAGAACAACGTGAAGGAGAATGCGACGGTCGAGACCAACCCGGCCCTTGAGGCGCTTTCGGGTTATCTCGAACTGTGGACGCCGGGGAAGACCTGGGATGGTGGAACGATCCTGAAGCAGTCGGTCTTGGACGCTAATATACGTAAAGTCGTTGAGATCACGGCCAAACGCACCGAAGTCGAAGGAAAAGCGGCGTATCTCGACGACCGGAGAAATCAGAGCTACAGCGTCATCGACGGGTTAGGCCCGCTGGCCGACGTCTATCGCAGTTTGGCTGGAGCCCAAACGACGATCCTCGATATCCCGGCGGATGCGACCGAAGTGAAATACGACGATAAGGGCACGGGTGCGGGCGATCCGGAGTCCAAGCTGGGCAACATGGTGAAGCTGGTCAACACGGTGCGGGGCAACTATTCCTCCTCGAATCCGGCAAAAGGATACTATCAATACCCTCGTCCGTTCCGTTGGAGCGAAGAGGTTAGCGTACTGCCTACGCTCATTCCCGCCAAAAATCCGGATCCGACCAATGACGGCGGATTCCCGAGCGGACATACCAATGCGGCTTACCTGGCGGCGTTTGCTATGGCCTATGCCGTACCGGAGCGGTATCAGGAGCTGCTGACGCGAGCTTCCGATCTGGGTCATAGCCGGATCGTGGCCGGGATGCATTCTCCGCTGGACGTGATGGGGGGACGGGTGTTGGCTACGGCGTTGTCCGCCTCGATCCTGAACGATCCGGAGAATCAGAGCTTGAAGGAAGCCGCCTACAAAGAGGCGCATACGAAGCTGCTCAACCAAGTCGGCACGGGCACGGATCCTTATAGCAATTACGAAAGCAATAAGCAGAAGTTCACGGAGCGGCTGACGTACGATTTTCCGCAGATTCAAGACAAAGGCAAAGCCGTGACGGTGCCAAAAGGGGCCGAAGTGCTGCTCGAAACGCGTTTGCCTTATTTGGATAACACGCAACGCCGTTGGGTTCTGGCGACAACCGGACTACCATCCGGGTACCCGCTGCTGGACGACAAGGAAGGTTGGGGCCGCTTGAATTTGTTTGCGGCAGCGGAT
Source organism: Paenibacillus sp. FSL R7-0216 (assembly GCF_037969915.1). Lineage (NCBI taxonomy): Bacteria > Bacillati > Bacillota > Bacilli > Caryophanales > Paenibacillaceae > Paenibacillus > Paenibacillus sp. FSL R7-0216. The sequence goes on from NZ_CP150222.1 coordinate 250,300, forward strand.
GGCTTTGGCGCCTTCGTGAACGATGTCACGGTAATGATGGATGCTGCGAAAGGCGGTTTCCATGCGGAAGACCAGTGGCGCAACGACATTTCCGGTTACGGGAAACTGACGAAGCAAGGAACCGGCACTTTGGAGCTGTCGGGCAACAATACGTTTACAGGCGGAGTGCAGTTGGAGCAAGGTACGTTGATCGGCAGCTCGGCTACATCTCTAGGGAACGGTCCGGTCGTGAACAACGGCGGGATTTTGCGCAAAAACGTTCCCGGCGAGCTGATTGTCTCCGGCAACTTCAAGCAAGCGGCTCAAGGGACGTTGGAGCTTGCCTTAGCTGGTGCGGACAACGGACCGCTCCGCATTAAAGGAACGGCAACGTATGGCGGCAAGCTGCTCGTGGACTTCACCGGCGTGAAGGTATCCGATAAGCAGCGCATTACCGTGATTACGAGCGGTAAACGCGATCCGAAAAGCGCCTTCGCTTCGATCGAAACGAAAGGCCTGCCGGCTAAAACGCAAGTCAAAGCCATCTACAACGCACATAGCGTGCAACTGCTGATCACGAAGAAGTAAGGCTCGCCAAAAGAACAGCCCCCGGAGTTTTGGCTCCGGGGGCTGGTTTGTTTTTACGCATCGGCTAACGTGGGGGTGGGCTCTTCCAGCTGTGCGAGGCGTTTCAGCAGTTTTTTTAGCATGACGGAGGCTTTGACCTGGAGGGGCAGGCTGTCGGCGACGCGCAGCTCGTAGGCCCTGCTCAAGATGGCCTGCTTCAGCTCGACGACGGAGTCGCAGGGGCGATGGAGTTCGTTGTACAAGCTGCCGTATTGCAGGCACTGATGGGTATCGCTTCCGGCGGTCACCGGTTTCCCCAGTTCGGCGGCGAAACGCTCGACGTTGGCGCGATTCACTTCGTTGCCGTATTCGTACATATCCTTGGCGTTCAGGTCAAAAGCGTCCAACCGCCGCAGCTGCTCCGCCCCCAGATGATGGAGCGGGGTGGAGATGCGGAACGGATGCGCGCCGATTTTGAGCAACGGGTAGTTCTCGGCCAACGTCATCAGCTCGTCGAAGGGGATAAAGGAGCCTTTTTCCGTATAAGGGTCCAGTGCCTTTCGAACCTCCAGGATGTGCTCCTTGCGACCGATCAGCAGAATATGGCCCGTTTCGCGGATATCCACCTCCATGCCGGGGAAGATGCGGAGGCCGTCCGCCTCGTAATATTCACCATTGAAGGGGTACAGGCGGTCGAGGTTGTCATACACTTCATGGAAGTTGCGCGTATTAAAATGCTCCGTCAAAGCAAGGGCGTTCAGCCCGTTCGCCTTGGCTTCGGCAATCATTTCCTCGTAATAGGCCGGCGAGAAATCGGTGGCCTTGGATAATTTGGCGTGGGTGTGCAAGTCGATGCGCATCGAAAACAACTCCTTGTCGGTTAGTTAAATGATGAGGAAGTCCAGAATAATAACGCCACATAAAGCGCCGATCCGCCCAGAAAAAGCACATCGCGCCGCTGCAGTTTCAAATGCGATAGCTTGAGTTTCTTGGCGGCGGGGTTTTTCATGCCGTATGAGAAGCCGCGCGTCTCCAGCGCTTCTACGGTGGTGCGGGAGCGTTTGGCCGTGGCCAGCATCAGCGGAAAAAAAGCGTACACCAGCAGCTTCAAATAATACGCGCCCAGCCGCCAGTAAAGGACGCCGTGCCGCTCGGGCGCTTTGCCGCGCAGCCGGTACGAGAGCAGGACGTTGCGGAACTCCTCGAACAATACCGGCAGAATGCGGTAGCCGTAGGACAAGCTGAACGAGAAGGCGGCGGGGACGCCGAGGGCGAGTAAGCCGTCGCTGATTTTTTCCGGATCCATGCCCGAGAACACGGTGATGCTGGCGAGCGAGACGATCGACAGCTTCAGCGTAAGCTTGAGCAGCGGCAGAGCGGAAGAAATGTCTCCTCCGAAGAAAAGCGAGATGATAAACAGCCATCCCACCTGTCCGATCAGGCCGAGGCAGAGCACAATGATGATAAACGGCGTGACCCGGGATAACACGGTCGTGATGATGACGAACAGGCACATCCCGGCTAGCACGATATAGCTGTTAAGAAACCACGGAACGATGGCGAAAAACAGGTACCAAATCAGAAGTCCTCGCGGATCCAGCCGGGATAAGGAAGCATGGCCGCTGCCGTAGGCCGTGTTCATCAATTCGAGCTGGATGCGGTCGAGCGAGATTTTGTTAAACCAGTTGCGGACGAGCTGCATGCGGGAGGGTCTCCTTTCCGGTGATGAGGCTGTAGAGGCAGTCGGCCAGCTCGGTCGGCGATCCGCATGGCGGCTGGAGGCCGAGAGCGGCGGACAGCTCCATGCTTTGCGTCAGCGCCAGGCCGGCGCGGCGGATCAGCTCCGGGCTGGAGAAGACCTGCGCCGCCGTCCCGTCGGCCAGCACTCGGCCGTCGTGCATGACGATGACGCGCGTGGCCCAGCGATGGACGAGCTGCATGTCATGCGTAGCGATCAGCACCGTGCGGACGTGCTGGTTCAGCTCCTCCAGCGTGCCGAGCAGCTCTTCTCGCGTGGCCAAATCGAGATTGGCCGTCGGCTCGTCGAGCAACATGATCGCGGGCCGGATTGCCGCGCCAATGGCGAGCGAGACGCGGCGCTGCTGCCCGCCGCTCAGGAGGCGCGCGTCGCGCTCCTGCAACGGCTCCAGCCGGAAGCTGTGCAGCATGCGTTGCAGCGTGTCGTCCGCATCCGGGTAGCCGCGCCGTTTCAGGCAATACGCGATCTCTTTGCGCACACTGTCCTCGATGAACATGTCTTCCGGGTTCTGGAAGACGAAAGCAACATCCCGCGACAGCTGCTCGATGGAGATGCTGCGGGTATCCTGTTGGAGGATGGCAACGTTGCCGTCGGACGGCTTGGCGATCCCGGCGATCAGCTTCAGCAGGGAGGATTTGCCCGCGCCGTTGTTGCCGATGAGTGCGATCCGTTCGCCTTCATAGAGCGTCAAGTCGATGCCGTGCAGCACGGTTCGTTCCGCTTTGCGGATCGTGCGGTAGTTCAGGGAGGCCCCGTTGAACTGGATGACGGGGATACGTTGGTCGTCGTCAGGGTGATGCCCTTTCTCGGCGGATAGGTCACCGGAGCTGGTCCATAGTGCAGGCGTTTCATCCGGTAGAGTCGGAAGCTGCCGCTGAAAATAAGGAATCGCGGCTTCGGTCGTAATCGGATATGCTGCCTGCTGGGGTTGCTTCTCGTTGGGATTCCGCCGCGAAGAAGCGTTGGCTTCCGGCAGGATCGCTAGATAAGCTGCGGCCTGGGTCACCTCGGGCGGCTGAATGCCCAGCTGCTCCAGATCGTCGAGGCTGTTCAGGGCTTCGGAGACCGGGCGTTTCCACAACACCCGGCCTTGATCCAACAGGCAGACCTCCTGACAATAGTCGGCGATAAATTCCGAATGATGCTCGATGACGATAATCGTCTTGCCGTGGTTCTGGTTCAGCTCCCGCAGCACTTCGTAGACCTGCCGGGCATGACTGGGGTCGAGCTGAGACACCGGCTCGTCGACGATGAGAATCTCTGCGCCGAGCGAAAGGGCCCCGGCTAGAGCGAGCAGATGCTTTTGCCCGCCGCTCAGCTCCCAAATGTAGCATTGCTGCAAGTGGGTCAGGCCGCAGAGCTCCAAAGCGTGGAGCGCCCGGTCCTTGTAATCGGGCAGCCCGTAGTTCAGCGGGGCGAAGCAGGCCTCATCCAGCACGGTGGGCCGCACGAGCTGGTTGTCGAAGTCCTGATAGACGTAGCCGACGCGGCGGGAGAGTTGGGCGACGGTTTTTTGCGAGGTAGATTGGCCGTGAATGAGGACCTCGCCTTCAAAGTCGCCGGAATAATAATGTGGGATCAGCCCGTTCAGCAGCTTGCACAACGTTGATTTGCCGGAGCCGTTGCCGCCGATGATGGCGGTGAAGGAACCCGGTTCGATCGTTAGATTCACCTGATTTAGCACCGGCAGCTCCGAGCCCGGGTAAGTAAACGACACGTTGCGGATGTCGATCACGGGGCCGCGGGTTTCGTTGATCGGATTAAGCATACGGCAGGTTCTCGGACTCGTCCCCGGTTTGGATGCTGCGCGACCGCTTGGCCCGCATGATCAGCAGGACGATGACGGCCACGATGGCTGCGGCTGCAATGCTGAGCCAGATGGCCCCCGAGCCCAACCGGTCGGCCAATCCGCTGTCCCACTCGCCGAAGTTCCAGTCCGTTTCGGACAGCGATTCCGCGCCAAACGCGATCAGCGCTAGCGCGATCCCGCTTAACACCAGCTTCGGCGAAATGACGCCAGCGGCTTCGTATTTGGTGGATTTGTCGCGTGGTTTGATGCCGAGGAGCGGTTCGATTTTTCCATAGAGCCTAGGAACCAGGTAGAGGGTAGGCAGCAGGGCGAACAGGATGCCGGAGAACAGCACGTCGTTCAGGAAGCTGACGCCTTCGACGATCACGACGCTTTGCGCCAGTCCGGGCACGGCTTCAAATTCTTCGACGCCGATCCAGACTTTGCCGATGTCGACCAGGCTGCTGCACAGCTGGTGGATGATGACGCCCGTGATGGCGGCGGTGCCGACTTGCAGGCGGTTTTGCGGGTTACGGACCATACGCCCGGCGACGTACATCGCGAAGGAGAAGGTCAGGAATTTTTCCAGCTCGCCCAGTCCGCCGAATTGTCCCAGCATCAGCTCGCCGAAAATCACCTCGCCCAGCGCCGCCCCGACCGCCGCATACAGTGGGTGGAACAGCATGCACAAGGTGAGCGGGATGAACGCGAAGTATTCCACCGAGAGCTCGATCGGCCCGAGGCGAAACTCGGGGATGAGCTCGGTGAACATGTTGGACAAGCCGTACAGGGACATGGAGAGGACGAAGATCATCATTTTTTGCGAGGACGTGAGGGTGTACAAGGTTTTACGGTTCATGAAGGGAAAGCCTCCTTTAATGAGTCGTTCTTCCCAAAGTGTAGAGGCCGAGTATTAAATGAGACGTGGGTGTATGTCAACGGATTGTAATATTTTTTACATAGTGAAAACGATGTAAATAAATTTACATAACAATTGGCTGTTAGGATAGGAACGAAATGCAACGAGACAATAAGGAGCTGAACCCATGCCGAAGTACCGGAATCCACGGTTTGCGAATCAAGTGAAGTTCTCCCCCGGCCATCAAAAAATCGCCGATTTCATCGAGCGGCATCCCGACGAGGCGTTGTTCATGACCGAGCAGGAGTTGGCGGACCGGGTGGGCACGAGTATTGCCACGGTGTCGCGGTTTTGGCGGACGGCAGGATACGAGAACGGCAAGGACTTCCGCTTGCGGCTTCGCCAGGCCATCGATACAACGCCAGCGCATAAGCTGGAGGCGACCATCTCCCGGCTCGATCCGTCGAGCTTGCCGCTGAAGCTGCTGGAGCAAACGAGCCTTCATCTGCGGGAATCGGCGGAACGGGCCGACCCGGAGGAATTGAAGCACGCCGCTGCGTTGATGGCTGGAGCCAGACGGATCTACGTCTATGCGCCGGGGCCGTCCGTGGCGTTGGGGGAGTTGTTATTTTACCGGCTGTCACGATTTGGAATGTCGGTACGGATGATGGCGGCCAGCGGCCATGAGCTGCTGGAATCGCTGGCACATGTGCAGCGGGAGGATGTGGTGCTGCTGTTCAACTTCACCCGACTGCTGCCGGAGACCGAAGTAATCCTCGACTGCATCAAGCGGATCGGCTGCTCGGCCGTGATGGTGACGGATCGCGAAGAGTTCCGGTATGGGGCGCAGGTGGACGCTGCTTTTTATGTGAGCCGTGGGGATCTGGGAGAATTCCATTCGATGGTGACGCCGCTGCTGCTGATCGAGCAGATGATCTTGAGCATCGGACTACTTCATAAAGAGAAGGTGCTAGCCAAGCTGGAGTACTTGGGAGAACTGCGGGCGAGGTATGCCGATAAGTTGCCACGGGGGAAGGCTTGAGGTGGGTGGCTGGAGGGTGTCCATCCTTGCTTTTGACCGCCTAAGTTGGTACAATAAATGTCTGGTAAACTGCCCTGTGGGGCTTCAAGAGGAGGAAGATGAACATGGGTAAGAAGAGTGACGGTAAGGTGCTGGCGCAGAACAAAAAAGCTTCCCATGACTATTTCATCGAAGATACCTACGAAGCGGGCATGGTGCTGACCGGCACGGAGATCAAGTCGATTCGGAACGCCCGGGTGAATATCGGGGATGCGTTCGCAACGATCCGGAACGGCGAGATCCATATCCACAACATGCATATCAGCCCGTTTGAGCAGGGGAACCGGTATAATCCACTGGACCCGACGCGGACGCGCAAGCTGCTGATGCATAAGGTGCAAATCAACAAGCTGCTGGGCTTGTCCAAGCAGGAAGGGTACTCGATCGTACCGCTCAAGATTTACATCCGTAACGGATATGCGAAGCTGTTGCTGGGCCTGGGCAAAGGGAAGAAGCAATACGACAAGCGCGACACGGCTGCGAAGCGTGATGCTCAGCGTGATATTCAACGGGCACTGCGCGAGAAGCAGAAGGTCGCAAGATAAGTTTAGTCGGCTAAGGCGAAGTTCCCAGCGTTTCCATCAAGTCCATAAACATCGAGAAGCGCAGACGTGGTATACTAATTGATGTAAGAGAGGATCACGTTCCTTATTATGGAGAAGGAATTGTGATAACGAACAACAGCAGGCCCTTGCAGGCTGCACCTTTTGATCCAACACCCTTTTATTTCGGGGGCGTTTTTGGATTCGACGGGGGTAGATCGAGCATGGGTAGCGGGTAGTGGGGACGCGTCCACTTCATCAACGCTAAAGCCAATTAAACGGCAAACAAAACAACAACTTAGCTTTCGCAGCTTAATAACCTGTGAGCTAGCTCTATCTCTGCATCGCCCATGTGCCGGGAATAGGGCCCAACTTTAGTGGGATACGCCGTCTGGTCTCCGCCTGGGGTCAACGGAAGAAGATAATCAGGCTGACCCGAAGGGAATCCGGTGACAGGGAGTCTCTAGGGTGACATCAAATCTGTCACTACACCCGTAGAAACCTATGTGGCGTTGCCTTCGGACAGGGGTTCGACTCCCCTCGCCTCCATAGAGAAAATCCACAACCGTATGAGGTTGTGGATTTTTTTGTTTCAAGGAGGATGTAGCATTAAGATAAGTTCAACGTGCTCTTTGTGTACAGTTAGCGAATTCCTTGATTTCAGAAAATTTCCGACTAAAGTGGTTGTCAAGAATATGGGTAGAGAACTCAATGGTTTTGATCTAGCAACCGGAGTTTCCATAATCTATGAATAAAGAATATTGCTGCATCGTTAGAAAACAGTGGTAGTATGGAAATGAGCTATATTCACTAAAAGATTAATAGATTATTTGATTTCAAAGGAGATTATCAACTTGTTGGTAATCTCCTTTTTTGTTCATATTTGGAGGTGTGACTGTTTTTCTGTCGAATACTAGTGCTATAGGTAGTATTTTTATGAGTATTTAGTAACTAGTCCCATTGATTTTTCTAATATGAATATGTAACTCAAAGATTAACCTAAATTTAATGCAAAGGAGATCTTATACAATGAGTTATTTCTCAAATAATTATAATGAATTAAGATATCCTATCTCAACCGATAACACGATTGGTCTGAGAAATGCTCAACTAGGTGCAATTCATGCTATCGCTTCTTTTAAAACACTGCGTAAAAAAGCTGCAGGTATTATCGTTATGCCTACGGGATCGGGAAAGACGGCCGTTTTAATGATGACGCCGTACATCACTTTGAGTAGGAAAGTACTTATTGTTACTCCCAGTGTAATGGTGCGGGGCCAAATATTTAAAGATTTTGTCGAACTAAAAACGCTCAAAGAGGCATCGGCTTTTTCAGAAAAGATCACTCCCCCGCTGGTTTATGAACTTAAAAATAAATATTCTGATGAGCTTCACTCTGATGTTGATGCTTCAGATGTGGTTATTGCAACGCCTCAATGTGCGTTATCTTTATCTGAAAGTAATGTTAAGGGTAAGTTTGATTTAGTTCTCATAGATGAGGCACATCATGTACCTGCGCAAACGTGGCAGCAGATCCTTATCAATATGAAGGATTCTAACCATTTACTATTTACAGCTACTCCTTTTCGTATGGATCGTAAAGAGTTAAAGGGAGAGATTCTGTATACCTATCCATTGTCAATGGCGTATCGCGATGGAATTTTTGGCGAAGTCCGTTATATTCCAATTGATGAAGCACCGGAAAAAGATAAACTTATAGCTAAAGAAGCAGAACGCATATTTCTTAACGATAGACAAATGGGATATGATCATTATCTGATGGTACGAACTGACACTCGGGAAAAAGCAAAGCAACTGGAACAGCTTTATCAGAACGAGACAAAACTAATATTGAAACGTATAGATAGCTCTATGTCCTATAGAACTGTTGAGTCTTGTATTAGTGAATTAAAGGAAAAACGCATTGATGGTATCATTTGTGTTGATATGCTGGGAGAAGGATTTGATTTTCCCAATTTAAAAATTGCAGCTATTCATTCACCGCATAAATCTCTTGCCAGCACACTTCAATTTATTGGAAGATTTGCAAGAACCAATGCTGATAATATTAGCGTGGCTAAGTTTATTGCTATGAATGATGATGAACTGATAATAGAAAACTACAAACTTTTTACTAGCGATGCCGTTTGGCAGGAAATCATAGTGGACATGAGTGAACGGACAATTCGAAAAGAGGAAGAAGTAAAAAGAAATCTTGGAGAATATATTCGAAGTGATGGTGCTGCCACATCTGAAGATATAGTCTCTTTGCATAGTTTAAGACCGAATTGTCACGCGAAGGTCTATCATATCTCAGGGTTTAATCTCAATGGAGTCTTTCCTAAAACCTGCAATGTAGGTGAAAACATCTTTAGAAATCCTTTAGATAACACAGTTGTAGGCTTAGGGGTTATTAAAAATCGACCAAAGTGGTCAGAAACCGAACAAGTTTTGGATGTTGAAAATTTCCTTTTTATTGTTCATTATCAAAAAGAAACATCACTTCTGTTTATTTATTCGCAGATGAAAAGTGAAATGGATTATCAACTGATCGCAGAAGCTTTTACTACAAATTACGATAAGATACCAAGGAATGAAATTCATCGGGTTCTAGGCGAATTACAAGAGTTTGAAATGTTTAATACAGGCATGCAAAATAGATTTGCCGAATCTGGAGAGTCGTATCGAATTTATGCTGGTTCTAATGTAGCTTCCACTATTGATCCGGCTACTGGAAGAATGTATTCAGCTGGACATGTTTTTTGTAAAGCTGTTGCCGAAACAGGACCAGTTACTATTGGTTATAGCAGTGGATCAAAAATTTGGAGCAGCTCGTATTTGCTTATTCCAGAGTATGTAAAATGGTGTGATTCATATGGTCTTAAAATTGCCAATGAATCAATAAAAGTAAGAACAAACACTAATTATGATTTAATGCCTTTGCCTCAAAGGCTTAAACAATTTCCTGAAACAGTGTTTTTTTGTTTTTTTTCTGATCGGACATATTCATCTCCCCCCGTTCTAATAGAAAGTCAGGAAGAAGTATCAGAATTTATATTAACAGATGCAGCAATCAGAATTATTTCCGTTTCTGCTATGGAAATCAAAGTTGAAGTGAGCGTTCACGGCTCTTCGGAGTTAATTGTTTGCACGCCAGATGGGAAATTTCACTGCGCTGTACCTAGTATTATTATAAAAGACGGAAGAAATAGAGTGGGGCTGGCCGAATATTTAAATAATTATCCATTAATTTTTAAAACAACAGACGATGCAATAATTGAAGGTAATGAAATAAGTACAGGAGTACCAGATGCTATTGTTTTTTCTTCTGGAAACATCAAAAGTGTTGATTGGGCAAAATACAAAACAGACATTCGGTGTGAATTTGGTAAGGCAGCTTCAGGACAAGGATCAATTCAAGACGTTTTAGAGGAAATATTAACTGAACAGGACAATTTTAATTATATGCTTTATGACCATGGAACGGGTGAAATTGCCGATTACATTACAATTAGTGAAACGGATCAGAAGCTTGAAGCAATACTCTTCCATGTTAAAGCAATGGGGGGCAGAAGATTCAATGCAGATTTAGGTGATATTTATGAGGTTACACAACAAGCAATAAAATCAATTATATGGCTAAAATCAAGGGGAACCCTGCTTGACAAAATAAGAAGTCGTAGAAGAAGTAAGCACTGTAAAATGAGAAAAGGTCAATATCAGGAACTCGAGAAATCGCTGAAGCAAAACAAGCTCTTTACTTCTAAAATCGTTATTGTCCAACCTGCAATTAGTAGGGGAACAGTCTTGCCACCTAAATATCAGGAGGTTCTAGCGGCCACCAATTTTTACATTAAAAATAGTGGCCGTGTAACCGAATTTGGAATATGGGGGAGTTTATGATTTAAACATAGTTGAATAGAAAAGACCACTTTTTATTAAAGATGTTTAAATTATTTCTCTATGAAAATTCATAGGTTTCTGCATCGCCCATTTAAGTCAAATCACTTTCGTAAATCAAAGTCATTAACAAGCCATTAGTATTTTGTAGTGTATACCACGATCAAGAGATAGGGGAGATTACATGCACCTCCTTGAATTAGAAAAATTGGTGAAGTTCGATAAAGCAGATTTTCTACAATTAATTAAAGATAATTACGCTAACAATGGAATCGTTAATACAATTAAATTAGTCAAGAAATCGGGTATTTGTATTAATCCATATGGAACAGGCAGGCCAAGAGATAACAAATTGTATAAAGAAATTTTAGAGTTTTTGAAAGAACAAGACTCGTGCTCAAATGAGCTTATGGATTTTGAACGGGAAGTTAGTCATCTGAACGCGTTATATAAGAGGTTTAATGAAAAATATATTCTTGAAATTGAAAAATGTCTTTCTACTGACCTCCATGTATGTTCTTATCTAATTGCATTAGAAACTTTTTTAACTGAGTTTAATGAAAAAATATCGGTCGACTTAATGTTGGGGAGAATAAATGGATTAAATAATAATTCCTCGGATATATACGAGAATATCGTTCAATCTACCGGACTTGTTTTAAAGTATTTTTTCTATAAAAAGTATGATTTTAATGGAATATCCAAAAGAATAGCGAGAGATAATATTCTTTGTGCTGGAAAACATTTAAACAGCTCGGGTGTAAGGAATTATTTGGATACAATAATGGAATTATGGAGTTATTTCGATACTGAAGTTGAAGTGGTAGATAATAATCAGATGAACATCAAAGCGGTGGGAGAACAAGCTAGAGGAAAACATATTTCTCATATGAGGTTTATGGATATAAGGAACGCAAAGATGAGTAGACTGAGCTATGAAGAATATATATTCGAGCAGCAGTATACAATTTCGAAGGCTTTGCCTCCCGATAAATATATTTCTAAACATGAGAAGGCAGCGTGTGAGTTTATTCAAGAGTATTTCTCAATTGAAGATCTTAATATTGAGTTTAGTGAAATGAAATTATCTGAATTAGTGAGAGCATATTCCCTGGTTGCTGTTGAATGCAATAAGTTCTTAAAGCATAGAAGAAAAATTATTAATGATTTTAAAGATATTTCACTTAACGATGTCTGTATGGCAAGATCCAAACAAAAATGGATCAATAAATTAGTTGAGGTAGGAATTCGAAAAAATAAGGCAGAAAAAATACTGGATTTCATGACTTTTGATATTAATTCCAATGATTTATTTGATTGTCCTTTTATCAAAATAGGAAATGACTATGTTGTTGTACCTTCTGCATCTTTTATAACAGATTCTTCGAGGGCTATTTTACTAAATCTAAATAGTAAAGAAATTAATATTTCTATTAAAGGAACAGAATTTGAAAAGAACATCAGAAGGTCAGTGGGACGCGCTAATGTAAAATGTACTTATTTGGAAATGAAAGATTATGAATGTGATGCTGTCTTTGCCCTCAGTGATGATTTGTTTTTCATAGAGATGAAGCATCTAAATCATCCCACATCGTATAGAGAATACATGCGTAATCTAGATGATCTTAATGATGCATGTAATCAACTTGATAGAATAGTGGACTTTTATTTATATAAAGAAAATTTTCAAAAAATTAAAAATAAACTAGGATTGGAGCGAATTAATAGAGTCTACAAAATGATTGTAACCAATACTTCGCAAGGTCAAACGTTAAAAATTAACGATACATTTATAACTGACGATACTCATTTCGTCGGATATTTTGAGAGAAGGCCGCCGCAAATTGTTGAGATAATATCCGGTATAATTATAACTAGACCATTGTTTAACGAGTACTACGAGGGGCAAGTTAATACAGAGCAATTTATTAACTTAATAAAAAAGAGTCCATTAATAGATCACGATAGACGAAGATTAGACTATTGTACAACGGATATAACCGAAGAAATAGGGGTTAAATTTGAGGATTTCTATATCAAAATAAACACAATCGTTACTCCGGAGTTCCTTAGTCCTGCGGAACAAAAGGAGTTCGATTCATTATATAAATAGCAAGGGCCTACTTTAGTGTGTTGCGCCGGTGTAATAACATGCTTAAACGTACTTAGAAGCGTATTTCAACATCTTGAGAGTAATGGTGCAAAACTTCTGCATCTAGAAAATGAGGAATTAGCAGAGATTATTTCTCCTTATTCAACTGCTCTAGGTAATTATTTTGGAGAATTAACAGAAGAGGAACGCAAGGGATTTAGGAATCTAAGAGGTATTCAAGGTCAGACTACTAGAACAAAGAGGTGTCAAATTGCAATACGCTCCCAAATTCCACAATTTAACCCGCAAGGGTTAGACGAATTCTTAGAGCAAGAAAAAGCACAAAATCATCTTAAAGCTAAAGAGATCATTGATTGGATCGAGACCACTTTACAAAAAGTTATACTTGAAGAATTAAAACGAGAACACGGCGAACAGGCACAGGAATGGTGGTTCTTTGGAGTGCCTAAACAAGTTAGACTAAAGGTTACCGAGAGACTAGAGCAGAACGATAATCAACGCGGAGGAAGAGAGTTCTATTTTGATCTTATGGATTATAGGAAAATCATTTTAGATAACTGGGGCCTTTTCGAGCAAATCTTTGCTTATAAAAAATCAGGAAACAAAGAAGTCAAAACCTCATGGCTAAATGATATTAATACACTTCGCAACATAGTTTCTCATCCATCATCTGCGATTACTGTAACATCAGAACAGGTTGATGAATTAGAGGGCTATAGAAGTTGGCTTAAAAATACATTGCAAGGAAAAGATTATGAAGTTAATGACGAATTAACTGAATCTTAATTAAAAAACGGGACACCTTGGGTGCCTCGTTTTTTAATTAAGATTTGAAGTATACTAGTCTCTTCCTTATCCTGAATCGATGAAATTTGAAGAGTTTTCTTATTTATAACTGGATCCAGCTAGTCAACTGGTAGGCCCATTGTCTTTAAAGTTTAGTAATACGCAATTCATTGAATAGATGCAAAGCGTCCTTAAAACCTTGTAGATATATCTTTATTTCCAAAATTGCTTGCAAAGTAAATTGAGCGTCTTCATAAAGGAATAAAGGTTGCTTAAGGTTGTCAGGAAGGGATTCTCGGATGGTCTTAATGTAATGTTCAGATTCGTTAAATACTTGATTGAAATCAGAGTGATTGGTTTTTAGCTCACCATATAGGGTCTCTAATCTGTTACGAATCAGCGGATCAAGTAAGACTTCTAAAGAATAGGTCAAGAATCGCACCTCCCAAGATTTTTTTATTGCAAAATAAATTTCGACCTAACAAAAATTATTTTATCATAATGAATCTATGAGTCAAGAGGTCGCAAATATAATTTTGCCTATGCAAAATTTATTCACTATAATTAAAGAAAAATGCAACTATCTAGTGAGGGGCATGTAAATGATCAGTTATAAACCATTACAAAAATTACTCATTGATCGAGAGATAAAGAAACTTGAGCTATTAAAAATGACGGGCATCTCATCAGCTACATTGGCAAAGTTGAACACCAATGAATATGTCTCTCTTGAAATCATTGATAAAATCTGTTCGGCATTAAAATGTCAACCTGGTGATTTATTGGAGCATATTCCTGACAAATAAATAGGGTATAAAAGAGGCAAAGAATGATAGTGAATAACACAAGAAGGAATCCTTGTATTACAACGAGACCATCGCATTGTTTGTTAGAAGCAGAATAAGACCCGACCGAAAATAAGATATATTTAAGGTCGGGTCTCTCTTTCGACTATTATTTACCTATCACAATTCCGGAGGGCAAAGCATGTCACTTCCAGTTGAATTAGCTAATATATTCCGTGTAAAGCAAAAATCCTACAAAATGGTGCTTGTGCTTGCGATGATTGACACTTGGCAGGAAACGAACGATAAGTTGCTTAAGTTTGATGATGTAGCGAGACGTTTTCTAACATACTACCAATATAGAGAGAGTAACGGTCTTGTTGTGGACTCACCTCCAAATAAAGTAGCAACACGATGGGAGCTTATGAACGTTCCGCAAATAAAGACTCATATTCTCGATACTCCAATAGAAGCGCTTCGTTCGGTTGTTGTTAAACAGCCGGACGGGGCTTTTTTGACGTTTGCGGATTCAGTATGGGCGCAAGGGGAAGCGGTGTTATCGGAGTTACAGGATTATGTTAACCGTGAATTGGACCTATACCATAACCAGCTTGGACAGGAGCCAAGCTTCTCTCTTCACGAGAGTTTGGTACATATCCTACACACCTATTCTCAAGCTAAGACCGAATCGTTTACGAATCACGCTCTGGGTACTTTATTCAGAAAAACATTGCCGGAGCAGCTTCGAACGCTTCCTTTTGTTTCGGAGGATATCAGAATTCAAGGCTCAGTAGGGATGGGGAATTGGGCAACGGTTCCCTGGCTAGCCCTTATGGATACCCGAATTACGAAGTCTACCCAATACGGGGAATATATCGTCTACTTATTTGCTGAGGACATGAGCGCGGTCTACCTGACTTTTAACCAAGGGGTTACGAAACCTATCCGAGAGCAAGGCAGAAAAGAAGGGTACAAGATCCTACAGCAAAAGGTGACGGAATTAAGGGGGAGCCTGGATTTTCAGGGTTTCTCCAAAGATGAAAATATCCATCTCACCTCAGCTGGTTTGGGGCGTGACTACCAGGTGTCGACGGTTGCTTATAAGCGGTACGATGCGTCTCATATCCCAAGCGATGATCAACTAGTTTCTGATCTAGAACAATTGATGACGACATACCAAGAATACGTCAATCGAGAGCTTCAAACAGATCAGATCGAAGATCTTGAATATCCTTTGGAAACGGTGGAAGAGAACATGGATGATGAGGCAGTTCGCGGGAATTTGGATGGTATCCAATTGTACATTAAAAATAAGGGGTTTGCCTACCCGTCTGGATTGATCGAAAACTTCTACCTCTCCCTCAAAACCAAGCCCTTCGTCATCCTAGCAGGTGTATCAGGAACCGGGAAAACTAAGCTGATCAAGCTCTTTGCGGAGGCAATGGGGGCGACTTCGGAGAATGGACAGTTTACGCTGATCCCGATTCGGCCGGATTGGAGTGACCCGTCTGATCTGATTGGTTACAGTGACTTGTCCGGCAAGTTCCGCCCGGGGCGTGTTACCGAGGTATTGTTGGAGGCGTCCCTTAACCCGAGCAAGCCTTATTTTATCTGCCTTGATGAGATGAACTTGGCTCGAGTAGAGCATTACTTCAGCGATATGCTTAGCATTCTGGAGACTCAGGAATGGCGGGATGGACATATTGCTACCGATCCCATCATTCACGGCAGTTCGCTTGTTCAGGATGAGGATCATGAGATGTATGGCAATCTGTCGATTCCCGAGAATGTGTACTTGGTCGGAACGGTCAACATGGACGAGACAACCCACCCTTTTAGTAAAAAGGTGCTCGACCGGGCAAATACGATTGAGTTTAATGATATCTTTTTAGCTCAATTTCCTGACGATGAGTTAGGGGTTGAGCTAAGTCCAGAGGCCACGCCAAATCGCTTCCTAAGAAGTGACTATCTACAGCTAGTAGATGCCTATAACGTGGAATCCAAAGCACTGATTACGAAGACGACCGAAATGTTGGTGCGGATCAACGGCATTTTGGAGGAGATCCATGCGCATGTTGGTTTTCGGATTCGGGATGCGGTGTGCTTCTATATGCTCTATAATCAGCGGTTTGGGTTGCTGGCCGAGGATGAGGCGTTGGATCACCAGTTACTCCAGAAAATATTGCCTCGCATTCAAGGCAGCAGCGCTTCGATCCGGAGAGTTCTTCTGAACTTGATGCGGGAGTGTGTGGGTTCCTCTTTTGCCGTCAAGGAGTATGTAGAGGATACGACTTCATTGTTCGAGGGTAATAAGCTTAAATCACTGCTCGATCAGGCCCAGTATCCGCGTAGTGCAAGGAAAATCGCTTCGATGTTACGGAGGCTTGAAGAAGATGGATTCACCTCTTACTGGTTATCGTAATGCGCCGATGGAGTTACTACGCATTGAGACCAATCTGTTTGATTTAAATATCAAAGGGAAGCCATTTCATCCGACTGTCGAGACGATGCAGCTTCATCGGCAGGAGGGGGAGGTGTGGGTGGACGCCCATTTTCAAGTAGAAGTCCCCTCGCCGAAAGTGGAGATGAACTCGATTCAAGTCTTTTCGCATGAGTCCTCGGGTCTCCAAGCTTGGAATCCTGGCGATCCGGCAGAGCCCCTGTTTTATGAAACCCAAGCTTATGAAATCGTAGTAGAGAAGAAACAGAAGGATCTACCGATCGTATTCTTCCATGAAAATCTTCACTTGCGGCAAGCGGTTAAACCTGTAGGCCGTCTTGGCCGTGTTATGTCGGGGATTCTTAACTTTCAGAATGAGGTTGGTCTTTCGGAACTGGAGTTACGCCTGCATGGCGAAGTCATCTTCAAGCTGCAGCTCGAAGTGTTCCCATCCAAAATGGATTACAAGCGCGATTACGAAGTGATTTTGCGAGAGGTGAATGAGCAGATCTATAATCTGTCTTTTGACTTTCTGCGCAAGACGTTTCATCTGACCGGGTTAAGGG
This sequence comes from Paenibacillus sp. FSL R7-0216, assembly GCF_037969915.1. NCBI lineage: Bacteria > Bacillati > Bacillota > Bacilli > Caryophanales > Paenibacillaceae > Paenibacillus > Paenibacillus sp. FSL R7-0216. The sequence continues at coordinate 267,466 of NZ_CP150222.1, forward strand.
AGACCCGGCATCAGAGTGTGACAGAGTTTTTTACGATATTACAGCAGGTTTTTGGGCAACTGACCCAAGGGATCGATCTGATCAAAAATGCCCCCCACTATAAAATGCGCCGTGAATCTCATCTGGTGGAGGCGTCGAGGGCGAAGCGGGTGGGGAAGGAGAATATCGCCTTTTTGCGCAAAAGGCCGGAGCTGTTTGTTCCGGGGCAGGAGCTGCCTACGCATGTGCTTGAAACCCGGCGGTATATGGACTTCGATACGGCGGAAAATCGGTTCATCCGCTGGGTGTTGCTGCGCATTACCTCGAAGCTGAAGGAGCTACGGTCCCATGCAGCGAGGAAAGGCACCGCGGATCCCGTATTGCTGAAGAAAATTGACGTGATGCGTTCACAGTTGCAGCGGCTGCTACAGCAGGATTTTTTACAAGTCGGGGATATGAAGCAGGTTTCGATCACGCTGGTCCTGCAGATGGCTCCGGGGTATCGGGAAGTCTATCGGATTTATCTCTTGCTGATGAAGGGGCTCTCGATTCAAGGGGATCTGTTCCGGTTATCGATGAAGGATCTGGCGCAGTTGTATGAGTACTGGTGTTTCCTGAAAATCCACGATTTGATGCGGCGGAAATATGAGCTGGTGAGCCAGGATCTGATTAAGGTGAATCGGACGGGTCTGTTTGTGACGCTGGATCGCGGGCGGAAGGCGAAGATGGTGTATCGGAATCCGCGAAATGGGGAGGTGTTTACGCTCTACTACAATTCCCTGCCTAAGGGGGATGGCCACTCTACGTTGGCGCAGAGACCAGATAACGTGCTGACCTTGAAAAAGAATGACGCGGCGGTTGAGTATAAGTATATTTTTGATGCGAAATACCGCTTGAATCCAGCCTATGAGGGGACGCCTTACTGGACGAAGTACAAGCAGCCGGGGCCTGAGGAGGACGACATCAACACGATGCACCGGTACCGGGATGCGATTGTGTACCAGGATGGGCGGAACGGCGAGTATGAGCGGAGTATGTTTGGGGCGTATGTGCTGTTTCCGTATCCGGATGAGGCGAAGTTTAGGGAGCACCCTTTTTACAAAAGCATTCAGCTCGTCAACATCGGGGCGATCCCGTTTCTGCCGAACACGACGAATTTGATGGACCAACTGCTGGAGGAGATCATCCAAGACAGCCCGGAGAAAGCCTACGAACGTTCCACTCGCCCTCGCGGGACGAAGGAATATTACTACAACAAATTTGTGGGAAAGAATGTCCTGGTGGGTTCGCTCAGGGAGCCTTCCCAGCTGGATATGGCTTTGAAGCATCAGTTCTACCATATGCCCCTAAAAAATATCGCTGACCACAAGCTGCTGACTCAAATCGAATACATCGCCATGTGCCAGTCTCGCAAGAAGTTCCAAGGTCCCGGCAACACAGGCATTCACTGGTTCGGCCGCATACTGGATTGGAAGGTGGTCCGGAGACGGGAAATCACGGAACGGCCGGCCCGGTCCGGAACGGAAGAGGAGCTATATGTTAAGTTTACGATTGAACGTTGGGAGCGGCGGGACAATCCGATTGCTCTAGGAGGACAAGGGATTTACACCTGCCTCTACACGAGCAAGTACATGTTTGATCGGGCCAGTGAAATAGCGGAATTGAAGCTGGAGAATGAAGAAGACTTGCGGGAATGGCGCGAGGCTCGCAGATTGGGTAAGGTGAAGGTGCAACTGGATCATGCTGATGTGGACTTGGCGGAGAAAGTGGTGGGGATTCGGGTGGAGGAGTCGTAAATGCATTTTCTACAAGTCACGAGTGGATGTTAGGATAATACGCGGAATTAATTCTAAAGCCGTACCTTATCTAGGTATGGCTTATTTCACTATAGAGACCTTTCCAACGGTTCTAGTTTGATGGTGGAGAACAGGGTGAATAAAAATACGAGTAAATTCAAATAATGGATGTATGACCAGATTCAAATAATATTACGAAGGAGGGATTGAATTTGCCCCAACAATTTGAAAATGGTGAGTTGCTTTTAGAACCAAATATGTTTATCGAAAATGCTGATGTTCGACAATCTACTTGGCACAAAAATAGCTTTGCGGGCTCCAACTTCTTATTATCTGATTTCAATAATTGTCAACTTTTACGAGTGAAAATTACGAAATCAACGTTTGCCCAGGCCACTTTAGATGATGTTCGTTTTCTTCAATGTGATATAAAGAACATTTACATCGAAGCTTCAAAAGTAGAAGGCTTGGTTATAAATGGTTTTAAAGTTGATGATATTTTAAGGGAAAATGGGGTGTTTTAGCATGCCTTCTGATAATAGCTATTTGTTTATAAACGCAGGGTTACGTCCAGATTTGCTTAGAGATCTCAGGGTACAACCTATAAGTGTGGAGGAAGCAATTAATGTAGCTGTAACTAAAATAAACGATTTAGATATCAAGAGTGATGGAAGCGAAGGCAGTGAGGGGAGTGAAGGAAAAGAATCAAAGGAGGGATCCGATGGGAGTGAAGGGAAAGAAGGTTCTGATGGTAATGAGACTTGCGATATGCCTAATCTAGCTGAGGTAACAAACAGGGTGACGGTAATTAAATATGGGGAAATAAATAATGTAAGAGATATCTTGAAACCAATATTATGAATCATATTCTGTTAATTGGAAAAGACACCGATCCGTTTATTTGTTGTTTTAAAGGCTATCTAAAATCAAAACATTACAAACATACCGTTATTAATGATCTAAAAAGTACAAGAACAAGTCTTTTTCTAAATAAAGACGGTAATTGTACTATCAACCTGATTTTGGACGATGGAAATATAGAGCTCAATCCTACTAAAACTTCCATTTTTATAAGAGAGCCTGAGACCATTTTTGAGCGTCCATCTAATCGTGATGAGCATTTTGCAAACAGAGAATACTTTGCCTTGCTGTGGGCACTCTGCTACATTGTCCAAAAACCGGTAATAAATCGACCAAACCTAATGGGCTGGAAAAATTCTTATGATAGTTTAGCTTCGCATTTGAAATTATTAAAGTTTAAACATTCCTCTATTTTAGAGTTAGTGATGAGGGACATAGAAGATAACAAAAGTGAGATTCACATTCAAAACGAAGTGACAAATCAAATTGGAATTATAAATACTGATGAAGTGCACCCTGCGTGGTTTGAGAAGAAAAGTGAACATTACTTTCGGTACACAATGGCTCCACATCACAAATATTTAATTCATATTTGTGTAGGTCATAGATACGAGACTATACTTAACGATTTTAGTTATGATGTCGAGGGTGGGGAGCACAAGAAGTTAATCAAAGCAGTAAGTCAACAGCTCGCTCGAAGTGGTATATATTTTTATGCCCTAGTATTAACAATTCATGATGATGAGCTAATTTTAGTGAAGGTTTTGGATAAGCCTCCTTTTTCGTGGATTAATGGTATCGAAGATAGGATTAACGAGCGACTTTTAATGGAGTTAACATAAAGGATAGGTGAATAAAAGTGATCCTTTTTATTGGAATTCCATCAGATAGGACAATCGTTCATACCATCAGTATAGCAAAGGTATTGGGATACCATTACATGTTCTTTGATTTATATCAATTTCTCAATCATGGTAATTATCATTGGGACGAAGCAACACTAACTGGTAGTATTGAATACCCTGGGATGCGAATCCAGTTTCCAGAGTCTAAAGTAACTGGAGTATACTCCCGAATTATTTTTCCATATCAGGAACATGAAATAGATGAAGTTCGCTTCTCTCGTTTGCAGAGATTAAAGGTAATGGAATTGATTTTACGCAATATTCCGATTATGGTAATCAATAGACCGGGCAGTGATTTAAGTAATTCCTCAAAATTTCTGCACCTTTATCTACTTAAAGAATGTGGATTTAATGTACCAGAAACTTTATTAACCAATTCAGCACAAGACGCTGAGAAATTTACATCAGATTCAGAAACTATTTTCAAAGGGGCAAGTTCTGAGAAGACAATTGTAAGTAAATATAACAATGCATTGAAGCCAAACCTCCAATTATTAAAACAAAGCCCAGTAATTTTCCAGAAGTATATATCAGGAGCCGATATTAGAACACACCTATTACGAGAGACCTTTTTTTCTGAAAGAATTGATTGCACTGGTGTTGATTACCGATACGAAAAAGGAGGGTCTAAATTTACTCCGGTCGATATTCCGAGGAGTATAAAAGAATTATGCATAGAGTACAGAAATAGGTCCGGATTAGAATTTATTGGTTTTGATTTCAAGTTGCTTAATAATAATGAGTACATAATTTTGGAAGCAAATCCTATGCCGGGGTATGATGGTTATGATAGACGGGCAAATATGGGTATTTCAAAAGCACTATTGAACTATTTAAGTAGCCCTTTAGAATAGGTGCTGCTTCATAAATCAGACAGTTAGTTTATTGTTAGGTGTAGAAGTATCGTACTGTTTCAACATTCATCGAGATTTCTACAATATGAAACAAAAAATGAAATTTAGTACCTGAAGATTGGAACATTAAACCTCGCTCATATCCCCGCCCCAAACCCATACCCCACCACCGTCATTTCCTCCGAAACCTCCCACAACCGCCGCGCGGCGGCTTCGTCATGCGATAGCAGGCTCGATTCGACGCCGCGTAGTTCGAGATGGCTTGGCCCAAAGTATTCTCCGCCTTGGACGTCTGGTGCGGTGGCTGCGTAAAGGCCCCAAATCATTTTAATGATTTGAGGGCTTAGTAATATGTAATTCATTAAATAGATACAAGGCATCTTTAAACCCTTGCAGATATATTTTGATTTCTAGAATGGCTTGCAAGGTGATTTGAGTGTCCTCATAAAGGAATAGCGTATGCTGGAGGTTGTCAGGAAGGGATTCTCGGATGGTCTTCATATAGTGTTCAGATTCACTCAATACTTGGTTGAAATCAGAGTGATTGGTTTTTAGCTCACCGTATAGAGTCTCTAATCGATTACGAATGAGCGGATCAAGTAAGACTTCTATAGAATGGGTCAAGAATCGCACCTCCCAAGATTTTATTCTTACAAACTAAATTTTAACTTAGTAAATATTATTTTATCATAGTGAACTTTACTGTCAAGCGAACACAAATGTAATTTTGCCTATGCAAAGTTTATTCAATATAATTAAAGAAAAATTCAACTACCTTGTGAGGGGTTAAGCAATGATTAGCTATAAACCATTACAAAAATTACTCATAGACCGAGAGATAAAGAAACTGGAGTTATTAAAAATGACGGGCATCTCATCAGCTACTCTGGCAAAGTTGAACACCAATGAATATGTCTCACTAGAGATCATTGATAAAATCTGTTCCGCATTAGATTGTCAGCCGGGTGATTTGTTGGAGCATATCCCGGATAAAAAATAAAGAATATAAACACGTAACGGTGACTCTTGGGTGACATAATCGGACAGGGGCTCGGCACCTTTCGCCTCCATACTACAAACAAAACGAAAAGCCTTCAGCCAATGATGTGGTTGATGGCTTTTTTATTTGTGTATAATAATGTAAAGCAATGAACAGAAAACAGAAGGGGGTCCTCGTTATGGCAGTCGATCGAGAACAGCTTCAAAGTATACTTAAGAAGGCCAGTCAACGTGCTCGACAACAAGCCAAACAATCTGGAGCATCCCTGTACTATATTAAGGATAACAAACGTAATCGCGAGGATGCTGAGGGGAATAAATTCGAGATCATTTTCGATTTACAGGGAAAGCGGGCGGAGCGGAAGTGTGTTGAATAACCATCCCTCAAAGTACAGATTTGTCGGCAGGCAAGGAAGCTATTAAATGAATCCTTCCTCTGATTAGCGCCAATCATCATTTTGCTCGACGCCCTTCGCCTCTATACCGCTTATTAGAAGAGACACCGGGTCAGGTGTCTTTTTTCTTTGATATTTTTGGTATATATAGTACTCTATTGATATCAGTTTAGTGGAGGGGTTGTATGTTAGCATATATTGACGAGAGTGGCTTTCCTCATCCGAATGATGAAACCCAAAACCCCGTACTTGCAGCAGTATGCATCCCTAAGGATGAAGTAAGGAATATCATGCAGCGAATGTACAATATCAAAATGGATTTGTACGGGCGTCATGATGTGGAACTTAAAGCAGTGAATGTCCTTAAGCCAAAGTCAATTACTAAAAATATCAACAATAAAGTATTTGCAGATCGAGTTGTAAACGAGATTCTATGTAATATTATGAACTTGAAAGTTTTTGGAATAGTGATGGAAAAACCTGAAGAACCGCTTCAAGTGGAGGGAGGTACATTCCCTAATCACTACAGGTTCTTGCTTCAACGTATTAATGGGTATTCCTATATGCGGGGGAAGAAGTGTATAGTCTCTTTCGATTCTCAGGATGAGGGGAACGACATGTTAATCTCTCACAAAATGAAAAACTATTTATTCCGCTCTGGGGAAGGAAATAACTGCACTTCAATTGTGGAATCGGCATTCTTTGTAAGTTCAAAGGTAGAAGAAGGTATACAACTTGCTGATTTATGCGCAGGTGTCATCAGAAAATACCATGAACTTTGTGTCGGGGCAACTACAATGGACCCTTTCTCAACTTGGGTTAATGAATTATATTCTAAAATTCAATCACGAACTTGTTTAGTTCCCTCTCCTCATGGCGATCAACAACTGCATGGGATTTACAAAATTCCATTACGCTTATTGACAAGAGGATAGAATAATTTCATTCCAAGTGGGTTATATATGTAGTGAGACTGGTGTTGTGGTTCTGTCCAGGAGCTGCCTCGTGCTGGTCTCATTTTTGTAAAAGGGTTGACATCAATATCTGATATTGTATAATAGCCTCAAAGACTGGTGTTGTGGTTCTGTCCAGGAGCTGCCTCGTGCTGGTCTTGTTTTATTTTCAGGGTGATATCTGACTTCAATAATGTCACTGCACCCCTTGCCTCCATATGTATAATAAAGGCCCTGACCTAACGGTCGGGCCCTTCTTCTATCTAAAATTCAAAGTCAAAGCGACCCTCTTCGGTCAATTCAAACGGACCGGGTGTGACATCTGCATCAGGTCTCTTTGTCCCGAAAAAGTCGGAGTCGAAACGATAAGGAGTGCCGTCCGGCTCCTCATACTTCATCTCGGCGTGATAAGTCTTGCCAAGCAGGTCGGTGGTCACCAATAGGGCAGAGGCTCCTCGAAGCAGTTCGGGCGCATGGACCTTAATTTGCACGCGGCCTTGCGCAGGATGAACCTGAACGGTGATGCCCTTCTGCGCATAGATTTTCGCATGGGGCTCATGACTGCCTGGAACTGCATGGTTAAGATACACATTTCCACCCATAGCCACCGGAAGAACGGCATTTCCGATTAAGAAATCCTTTGCGGCATCGCCTAGCTCAGCAAGCTCCTCTTTGGTATATTCCCACCATTTCTTATCTTTTGCATCAGGATGGTTGTCGTAGCCTCCCAGTCCCACAGCATGCAGATAGCAGATGGAATCGTCCGGAACCCCATCCATGACCGTCTTCCCGTTCTCTCCAACTTCATCCCTTGGTTTAAGCGGGAGATGCTCGAAAAAGGTGATGGGAACCGGCTCCTGATTCGCACCCTCATCCCCCAAAAAGATGTTGTTGTAGTACCTGTCATCGCCCCCGGTGATATTGGAGTACCCTGCCATTGCCGTCTCGTGAGGGAAGTGATACGGCGTAGTACGGGTAATCTCGGAACGAACGACAAATCGGCCTGCAAATAAATTATGGACAAAGGCTCCGCCCTGCGCCATATTCCGAAAATTCATAGGAGAGAGGAACAGATTGTGATCCGCTAGATACGGACCATGGCAAACCTCAACGAACAAGTCTTCTGATAGGTTGTCAAAAAATACATTGCGGCTGATGCGGGTGCCCTGTGCCTGCCAATCAAGCCAAAGCGCACGGTAACAGCTATAGATGATATTTTCACAAATTTGAGTATCCAGGGAAGCATGCAGTTTAATTCCTGCGACTTCGGCACCGTGTCTGAGCCGTTTGTGGTGAATATTGTAAATCCGGTTCTGATAAATACGGCTGAAGGCGGCCCCCATATGGCCCACGATACCTGCCTGTTCGCAATCATGAATCACATTACCTCGAACGATGTGACTGCCAACTCGATCTTTATGCCAGCCGGAGCGTAAGGCGCGCAAAATAACTTCCTGCTCACGTTGCGTACCACCCTTAATATGCTTCCCGGAAGACTTAGCGTGACCCGTACCGACTTCGGTACCCAGGCTGATCCCCACGCATTTGGATTCATTGATGAGATTGTTTTCAATAATCCAACCCTTGCTCCAGTGAGGTCCGATCAAACCCTCCTGGTAGTCCGTAGGCGGCGCCCATTGTGGAGAGGCCTGACGAAGCGTGAATCCGCTTACAGTTATGTAGTTAAGTCCGGGTTTCTCAGGCCAGAAGCAATAAGGACGGACATTGATTTCTACATTTTCTTTACGAGGATCTTTTCCGCCAAAATTGGCCCAGATCTTGGTTGTTGCAGATCCAACCTCGGCATACCACGTTAACAGGGAGTCTTTGGGATATTTGGCTTCGGGCCAAATTTTGGGCTGGTGAACCTTCTCAACACGATCGCATTCATACAGAGATTTGCCATCCAAATAGACATCCCCGAGATGAACCGGGAAGGGCCCGTCAAACACCCAGTCTCCACGGAGCTCCTCTTCAAAGGGATTACGAACGGAAAACAGGGAGTTAGGTACTTCTGTACTCCAAGCATGGCCCCCCTCAGACTTCCAGTCGGTAATCCGTTCAGCGCCTGTTATGACGACTTCCCCGTCGCCTGCGGATCGATAGAGGATTCGATGCTCCTCTGTTCCTCCATTGGCCGGGTTCACCCATTCCCTGTATACTCCGGCATGAACGATAACCGTATCCCCAGCCATGGCAAGAGCCGCAGCGCGTGATATCGTACGAAAGGGTTGATCCATTGTTCCACTTGCCTGATCATTCCCATGCATGGATACATGGTATTCCATAAGAATCTCCTTCTTCCTGCCTATCGGATGTCGCCGGTTCAAACGGCTATAAATATTGTACAAATGATAGCCGGAATGGTCAAAAAGTTGTAACCCGCTCACTGAGCGGGTTACAACTTCCAAAGCACCTATTCGTTTATTTTCCCGCCCCGAACTCATACCTGACCTGCGTCAGCTCTTCCGAAACCGCCCATAATCTCCGCGCGACGGCTTCGTCATGCGAGCGCGGACTCGATTCGACTTTCTTGGGGAAGCCACGCAATTCGAGAAGGCTTGGCCCAAAGTAATCGCCGCCTCGGACGTCTGACGCAGTGGCCGCGTAAAGGGTCGGCAAAACGCCCATTTTCGGGGGCTGCGCGAACATCGGATTCAGGTGTCGCATGAAATTAGAATGCCGCAGCGCATTGGTCGCGGACCAGCCCGGATGTGCCGCTACGGCTAGCGTGGATTGGCCTGCGGTAACCAGCCGACGCTGCAGCTCATAGGTGAACAGGAGATTCGCCAGTTTGCTCTGAGCATAGCCGAGCGATGGTTTGTAATTCCGTTCCAGGTTCAGGTCATCAAAGTGGATGATTCCCGACCGATGCGAAATACTGCTTACGGTCACGATGCGCGCGCCCGGCGTCGCGCCGAGCTGATCCAGCAGCAGACCGGTCAGCGCAAAATGCCCCAGGTGGTTCGTCCCAAACTGCTGCTCGAAGCCCTGTACGGTCTTCCCGTAAGGGGGATGCGCCACGCCGGCATTGTTGATCAGGAGATCCAGCCGCTGGTAGTTCTGGCGAAAGGCCGTTGCAAAAGCGCGAACGGAGGCCAGATCCCCCAGATCGAGCGCCATGACTACGACTTTGCCCGACGGCTTGAGTGCTTGAATCCGATCAGCGGCAAGGTTGGCATTGGCGACATTGCGGCAGGCCATAATGACCGTCGCCCCTTTGCTGGCTAGGGCCCGCGCCGCTTCCCAGCCAATCCCGCTGTTGGCTCCGGTTACGATAGCCACTCGTCCGGTCTGATCCGGGATGTGTTCTTCTGTCCAGGTTGTTGTCATATCGTTTCGTCCTTCCTTGGTCATCCTACCTACTTTATAGCTTTCACTGATTACACTGTCTGTGCTAATCTTATCTAAGCAATTTAGGTCTTACAACCAATAAATGAGCGCATTCGTGGCTTATCCAACACACGCCTCGTTTTGTTGTTTTTATCCTGATAGAGAGGAGAAGCCTGACATGCTCACGAACCCCGACGATCCCCGTGTAAAAAGAACGCGTCAGCTCCTGATGCAAGCTTTTATGGAATTGCTGGAGCAGAAGAAGAATGTCTCTTCGATTACCATACAAGAGATTACGGCCTACGCGACGGTAAATCGCTCGACGTTTTATGCGCATTTTGAAGACAAATTTACGTTTCTGGAGAGCTGGATGAGGGAGAAATTCCTGGAGAAGCTGGAGGATGAGCTGCCGAATTCGGCCTTATCCGATATCGGGAGTCTGCGGATGCTGATTCTCATCGTGTTCGACTTTCTCTTCTGTACGCGTCCGTATATGTCTTTGGCGGATCGTCAGTATGAGACCCTGTTTGAGCTCGTGATGCAAAAAGAACTCTATGACCTCTTATTTGCCTGGTTAAGCGAACAAGCGGAACCCTCCGTTTCGCGCAAGACGGTGGAGGCGACCGCCCGGATCGCAAGCTGGGGCATCTTTGGATCGGCCATGGAGTGGAGCAGGCATCCCCAGCAGAGTTCGGCGGAAGACACGGTGAAAGACGTTCTAGTGGTCGTTGCCGCAGGTTTAGCCCCCGTCACCGGATAATAGAAGAGCAGCATTTCGAAATCCCCCTCATGTTATAACTTTAGTGAAACCGAAGGGTTCGCTGAAAAATATTTGAGGGAGATGAGGACATGAGCAAGTTGACGGGTAAGGCCGCATTGGTAACCGGCGCAAGCCGCGGGATCGGGCGTGCCATCGCATTGCGATTGGCTGCAGAAGGGGCCTTAGTCGCAGTTCACTACGCTAGGAATCACGGCGCTGCGGAAGATACGGTTCGTGAAATCGAGCAGCAAGGGGGTTCTGCGTTTGCGATCGGTTCCGAGCTGGGATCTGAGCAAGGCGTGCAGAACCTTTATGAGAGATTGGATGATGCATTAAAGGAACGGACGGGGGAGCCTCACTTTGATATTTTAGTAAACAATGCAGGGCTTCCCCTTACCACATCGATTGAGGAGACCACCGAACCGAGCTTCGATGAAGTGATCGCCATCAATCTGAAAGCCCCATTCTTTGTGACGAAAAAAGCGCTGCCGCGTATTCGCGAGGGCGGCCGGATCATCAACCTCTCGTCGGCCACGACCCGAATCTCGCTTCCGGCGGTTACCGCCTATAACATGACCAAGGGAGCCGTGAACGCGCTGACTCTCTCCCTATCGAATCAGCTCGGCCCCCGCGGGATTACGGTTAATGCCATCCTGCCCGGATTCGTAGCCACGGACATGAACGCGGCCATGCTGGAACATCCGGAGAGCCGGAAGTTTGGTGCCGAATTTTCGATTTTTGGAAGATGGGGGGAGCCGGAAGATGTGGCAGATATCGCTGCTTTCCTCGCTTCCTCTGACAGCCGGTGGGTCACGGGGCAGTTGATCGATGCCAGCGGGGGATCCCATTTGTAATCTACGAAAAATCAGCCCTCAAATCATTAAGATGACTTGAGGGCTGAATGATGTTTTCATGCCTTCGGCATCCAACACCCCTGTTAGACAAAACAGCCAGAGATTACTTACAATAGGCTTAATAGAATCGATGGGAAGGATACAGGGCGGCTGTGATGAATATCCTTGAAGACTTATTGTTGCAGGTAGCGTTCGTCGTTACGTTAATTTTCGCTTTCCAATTATTTTATTCGATCGGCTTCGGAAGATTTAAGTATTTCAGGCTGACGCAGGCGCTTCTATTCGGAGTCGCGCTTGTGTTATGCATGACCTTTCCCGTCCACGTTACCGATCAATTATCCATCGACATCCGTATCGTTCCGTTGCTTCTGGGGGCGTTCTACGGTGGGGTCGAGACGACGCTGTTTCTATCCTTGCTTATTCTGCTCTACCGCTCCTACCTTGGGATGGATGGCGGATTCTATGCGACGACGTTGGCCGTATTTATGTGCATCCCGATCTTCCTATTTTTCCAGTCCCGATTCCTGCAAGCGAATAAGAACCAAAGGCTGTTGATCGCGACAGGTCTAACAGTTAGCTATTGCATTTGCAGTTTTCTTTCAATGGCCCTCTTTATTGGCTTATTCGATACGTTCTTGAGCTCTATACTTCTATACACCCTGGTTATGGTGGCCGTCGTGCTGGTCTTCGTTGCGTTGAATGAGACGGTGAAGGAGACGATCGTGAAAAATCAACAGCGGCTGGCGGAAGCCAAAGATGCAGAGATCGCTTTTTTACGTTCGCAGATTCAGCCACATTTTCTAAACAACGCCCTGAATTCGATAGCCGTTCTCTGCGTAGAAGACCCCCCACAGGCGAAACAGCTTACGCTGGACCTCTCTCAATATCTCAGATCCGGGCTTAACTTCAAGCAAATGGACACGTTCACGACATTGGAGAACGAGTTGGAATTGACCCAGGCTTACGTCAACATTGAAAAAGCACGATTCGGCGACCGGTTGGCTATCGAGTACGAAATCGAGGCTGATTCGAATCGCCTCATTCCTCCGCTCATCTTGCAGCCCTTGGTCGAGAATGCGATCAAGCACGGTTTGATGTCTAGCGTAAGAGGCGGCATGGTCAAAATCTCGGTTCGGGAAGTGGACGGGAAGCTTCGGTTCAGCGTCGAAGATAACGGATGCGGAATGAGCGAGGCGAAGCGGCAAGAAGTGCTTGGTTCGGATTCGGGGCGCAGAGGAATCGGGCTGAGAAACATAGCACGACGAATCAAGCTGCTATACGATGCAAGCTTGCAAGTCAAAAGTGCGGTTGGAGTCGGAACGAAGGTGTTCTTCGAGCTCCCCTATCCGTCAGACAGGAGGAAGTTGGATGATAAGAGCGATGATCGTAGACGATGAAGCTTTGTCGGTGCGAGGGCTACAGCATCTGCTTGCCGAATATGAGGACCTCGAAGTATGCGGCACGTTTCTGACTCCGCGCGAAGCTTATGAGTATGTGCGAGCCAACCCCATTCAAGTGGCTTTCCTCGATATCTCCATGCCGGAAGTGGACGGGATGTCGTTGTCCCGATTATTGCTGGAGCAGGATCCTTGCCTATCCGTCATCTTCGTCACGGGCTTTGACGATTATGCGGTACAAGCGTTCGAAGTGAACGCTTTAGACTACTTAATGAAGCCGGTGACGAAACAACGATTTGCCCGAACGTGGGAGAAGATCAGGGAGAAATATCGAGAGGAGGCTTCCGAGGAGGAGCCGGCCTCAACCGGCTTGCTGACCGGACAGGAGACGCGAATCGTCCAATATATGGCGGAAGGGTTATCCAACCGACAAATTGCGGAGTCGCTGCACATCACTTCGGAAACGGTGAAGTCTCACTTGAAGAACGTCTTTCGGAAGCTGGACGTCAATAACCGCGTGAAGGCGCTGCAGCGCGCCAAAGAGTTGAAGATTATTTCATAGCCGACAGGCACTCCATCCAATCCCCCCCATTCGGGGGATTTTTTAATAGGATTGATTATTCTACATTAATAGACAATGGATCAATCTTAATTGGAGGAGAATTATGCGCCGAATTTTTACCTTGTTCATGTTGTGCGTGATGCTTGGAGGTAACTTGTCCCTGCCGACGGCTCACGCAGAGGAAATTCAGGACAACGATTTTACTTATGTGGTGCAATCGGATGACACGGTCACGATTACGGGTTACACAGGAACAAGCACAGAGGTCGTCATTCCGAGCGAGATCGAAGGCAAGGCGGTCACCGTTATCGGAAGTAGCGCATTGTCCAACGCTGGACTTGCCAGCGTTACGATCCCGATCGGCATTACAAGAATCGAGAGCTTCGCCTTTTACCGCAATCAGCTTACAGACCTCACGATTCCGGATGGCGTTACGTACATTGGCAACAATGCCTTCGAGTCCAACCAATTATCCCACGCCGCGATCCCGCTGAGCGTTGCGGAGATTTACGATTATGCCTTCAAAGACAATCGCTTGACCACGATCGAGATTCCCGGCGTAACGTACCTCGGTAAAGGGGCTTTTCAAAAAAACCTTCTACAAAGCGTTACGCTTGAAAACTTAACCTTCCTGGGTGCCTATGCCTTCGAGAACAATCAGTTGGAAAGCCTAACGCTTCCCGGCAGCCTGAATTCCATCGGAATGGGCGCATTCCAGCATAATCGTCTGGCCAGCGTTGCCCTTCCGGAAGGACTGACTCGAATTGAGGATTATGCCTTCGCCAACAATCAATTAACGACGCTTCAAATCCCCAAATCGGTAATCGCCATCCACGTCAATGCCTTCGAGAGCAATCAATTGGGCAATGTTGCGATCCCACCGAATGTCGATTTGGGCAGCGGGGATATGTATCCCGTATTCGGTCTGAATCCGAATGTTGCGATCTATGTTCCGCTCGCCGGCGACGTATCGGTTCAAAACCATGCTAGCAAATACGGTCTCCAGATCATCCCTTGCAAATATGGGATTACCTATGACGGGAACGGCAGCACAGGGGGCACACCTCCCTCATCGACGCCTTATGTGTGCTATAAACAGTTTGCGGTCCCGGATCAAGGTTCGTTAACGAAGGACGGTTATACCTTCAAAGGATGGAATACGATGCCGGATGGAAGCGGGACGAGTTACTTCGGCGGCAACTATCCGATTATTTATGGCTTTCCGTACGGGAACTTGACCTTGTATGCCAACTGGGAGACGAGTACCTATCAAGTAACGTTCGATACGAGAGGGGGAACGTCCGTCGCATCCCAAACGGTTGCCTACGGAGAACAAGCAACTGAACCTCCGGTGCCGACGAGGGCGGAATATGCCTTTGACGGATGGTATCAGGACATCGGATACTCGCAGCCATGGGACTTCGCCCAGGATAACGTCTTCGTAGATATAACGTTGTATGCGAAATGGAAGTGGAACGGATCGGCAGCGATCGCTTCACTAGAGCTGGCGGCAGATAACGTGAATGTGACGGGCGGCGATACCCTGACGGTAACCGGCGTGGTGAGAGACGAGAACGACTCGCCTGTTGCGAACGCCGTCGTGAATCTGAATAGCACGAGGGGCATATGGAAGCTCACGGAGGGCAGCGACGTGTCTGTGACAACGGATGCGAGCGGCAGTTTTACCGCGGAATGGACGGCTCCTTGGGTCACGGATCCTGAATCCGTAACCATCACGGCGAGCGTAGACGGTACGACCGACGTGATGGACAACCGGACGCTTCAGGTCGTCCCATCGGAGAAATCCAATGCCCGGTTAAGCGGCTTGTCGCTAGATTCCATGACGCTCAGTCCGGAATTCTCGGGCGACACGTACAATTACACCGTTGCGGACGTCAGCCATGTCGTCACGAGTATCGGCGTGACGGCAAGCACAGCCAGCGATCTGTCCACGCTGAGCATTAACCATATGCCTGCCGCCAGCGGTTCAGCCGTCCGGGTACCGTTGCAAGCCGGGTTGAACTTGATCCCGATCGTCGTCACCGCGGGGGACGGACTCCACACGCAGACGTATACGCTGCATGTCCGCAGAGCCGATACGATGACCAGCGGAGATTATACCTACCGTCTGAAAGACGACGGCAGCGGGATTGTGATTACGAGGTACAAAGGAACGGATTCGAATGTGGTCATTCCCGAGACGATCGACGGCTATGTCGTGATGGAGATCGGAGAGGGTGCTTTTGCGAACGAGGAGCTGACGGCGGTGATGCTGCCGGATGGCTTAACTTCCGTAAACAGCCGTGCTTTCGAGAATAATCGGTTAACTTCGATTACGATCCCAAGCGGCGTTACCCAGGTGGATGATTATGCGTTCTATAACAATCTTCTGGAGAATGTAATGTTCGCCGAAGACGGTCTGCAAGAGATTGGGTTCGGCGCGTTCTCCGAGAATCGGTTGTCTTCCATCATTCTGCCGGGGACGACAACTTACTTGGATACGAATGCCTTTAATAATAACAGGCTCACTCAAGTGATCCTGCCTGCGACCTTGAGGCTGGGGGACGAAGTGTTCGGAGGGACGCAAAATGGAGTCAAGCTCATCTTCCCGGCCGTTGGCGACCGAGACATGGTCAATTATGCGACTTCAAACGGGTTCCCTTATGAAACGAGCGATGTCCGCGTCGAATATGACGGCAACGGGCAAACCGAAGGGGAAGCGCCGGTCGACAATACGCATTACAGTTATTATTCATCGATGGTGATTCAGCCGGGTGGGAGCTTAAAGAGAACGGGATTTACTTTTCAAGGATGGAATACGGGGAACGATGGAAGCGGAAATTTCCATGAGGCGGGTAAAAGCTATAAATTCAAGCTCGTACGCGGAATTGTGAAGCTCTATGCCGTATGGGAACCTGCGCCTGTGCAATATTCCGTTTCGTATGAGACAAACGGGGGAACGGCCATTCCTGCGACGACCGCCAGCGAGGGGGCTAATCTAACTGAGCCGCCGACGCCGGGCAAGGATGGGTATCGATTTGCCGGTTGGTACAAGGACCCGAGCTATGCGACACCATGGAACTTCGAACAGGATACGGTTGCCGGGGACATGACCTTATACGCCAAGTGGGAGAACAAGCAGCTCGCGATCCAGCTGTTCGCGTTCAGCAATGTGGTGTCAAGCGGCGAGGAAATCCGGGTTTCCGGTACGGTTGTGGATGAAGACGATACGCCTCAAGCGAACCTCTCCGTTCACTTGAGCAGCCCGAACGGAGGCAAGTGGATCCTGACGGAGACCGACATGGCAACGGTGGTAACCGATGAAAACGGCACTTTCGAAACCATTTGGAAAGCTCCGCAGGTAACCGAGACAACCATAGTCGAGCTATCGGCGATCCTTGATGGATCGAGTGCGGAACTGGCAACGGTATCGATTCGGGTTAAGCCGATGTCTGGCTCAAATCCAAGCTCGGATGCCAACTTAGCGGGCTTGACGCTGAGCGTCGGTGATCTAACGCCTCAGTTCCAAGCGGAGGTTACCAGCTATACTGCCGAGGTCGGACATGCGACGAGCAGCGTCACGATCGTGCCTGAAGTATCTGATCTGGCGGCGACCATAACCGTCAACGGGAATATAGTTGAGTCCGGTCATCCTATAGAGGTCCACCTGAATGTGGGCTCCAACCCCGTAACGCTATTCGTAATAGCGGATAATGGAACGACCAAAGCTTATCGGGTTACGATCACGAGGGCTTCGGAACCGGTGGTCACGATCCCGGTTGCCAGCATTACGGTGACAAGCGTCACCTCCTCCGTTTATGAAGGTGGCACGCTGCAAATGACCGCCCGCGTGAATCCGGACGATGCCACGAACAAGCAGGTATCGTGGTCAATCCAAGGCGGTACCGGTAAGGCGGTCATTGATGAGAATGGATTGCTGAAGGCGGAACATGCCGGCACCGTGACGGTTCAGGCGGCGGCTCAGGATGGCTCCGGGGTCATCGGAAGCCAAGAAGTCACGATCTACAAGCGTCAATCTGGCGGCGGGGATACCCCGACAACGCCAACGGGTCCGTCAACGCCGCCGGGCCCGGCAACACCAACGAACCCGACAACACCGACAGCACCGGCAACACCGACGAGACCAACGACGCCGACGGACCCGACAACGCAGCCGCCAGAGAAGCCTGCGGTACTCCATGTCGTTCCCGGCCGACCTCCGATCGACGTGAATGACGCGGTAGCGATCCATACGATGCTGGAGTTTCTGACCGCCAAATTCAACGATCCTCGCCATGCGAATGTTCCCGTCTTTCCGGATACGGAAGACCACTGGGCAGCGGATAGCATCCGCTTGTTCGCAAGACTCGGGATTGTTCAAGGATACGGCGACGGGGCTTTCAAGCCGGATGCCATCATCACGCGAGGAGAATTCGCTTCGATGCTCGTAAGGCTGTTCCCGCTTGCCCAAGGCACCGCAGCAACGCCTGGCTTTACCGATATTGAGAACAGCTGGGCGAGGGATGCAGTACTTATACTGGCCAGTAACGGCATCATCAAGGGCTACGAGGACGGCATGTTCCATGCCGATCGAAACATCACGCGCGCCGAGATGATTGCGATCCTCGCCAGGATTGTCAATTTGGCGGAGGTGAAGCAGGAGAAGACGGTGAATCTGCAGGATATTGAACCTACGTGGGCCAAGGATCAGATTCGGCTAGCCGCGAATGCTGGCATTATCAATGGCCGGAGCGAGAATGCATTCGGCCCGAATCAGAGCGCTACCCGGGCCGAAGTGTTGACCGTCCTCTTGCGAGCGATCTCGTTAAGTCCTGAAATCGAACAACTGTTGGAGGGGATGAACTAAGCCATGGCTGCGAACGAATATTACATGCCGACCCACTGGCGGGTAAAGGGGAACATCTGGGAAATCTATGAGATTTGCTCCGACTTCTTGGACTATCAACGCTGGTGGCCCGAAGTGTACTTGAAGATTCAAACGGGAGGTACCGACAAGGAGACGGGCAACGAGGTCTATGAAATTCTCTCCAGAGGCAAGTTGCCCTACAAGCTTCGTTGGAGGTCATGCAAGACGGCGGAACAAGCGCCGCATTCTATCGCCTTAAAGTCTTCGGGCGACTTGGTCGGTCACGGGACATGGCGGTTCGAGCAGGATGGGGAATACGTGAACGTACAGTTTGATTGGTACGTGAACGCCGAGAAGCCTTTACTCAAACTGTTCTCGCCAATCCTGAAACCGCTCTTCACCTCGAATCATTTTTGGGCGATGAACCGAGGAAGAGAGAGTCTGGAGAAGGAGCTGATTCGGAGGCGCGAAGCTTGATCTGCCAGATTGCAAAATAGAAAGCAGAACTTTCTCTACTTTCCAAGGTGACTATTGGCTAAGATCACGAATACGATTCCGAAATACCCTTGAACGCATATCGTTCAAGGGTATTTTTCCTAAAAATGCACAGATTAAGGTGGTTGGGGGGGCGACCATCTCAGGAACGGTCAACAATTCAAAGGGCAGCAAAAAGGAGCCCAGTAAAAGAGGAGTCTGTTTAAAAGTGAATTTAAAGTTACAGCTAACCCGCGCCTTTTTTATAAGCCTTCTGAGCGCTTTAGGATTTGGAATCGTAGCCCTGCTGGTATCCGATCAAAAGATAAACCAATTTGACAGCGTAATTACTTCTTTGGTTCAAGGACGAGAAGCACCTGCACTTACGAATATCATGAGATTCTTTACCTTTATCGGCGGAGAAATTCCCGTCGTCGTTCTTACAATAATTGTTCTGTTTTTTCTATATCAAGTTTTACATCACCGTAGAGAGTTGATTTTATTTGCATCTGTGGTCGTCGGTTCAGCTCTTTTAAACGAAACATTAAAGGTTATCTTTCATCGTGCCCGTCCCACATTACATCGAATTGTAAATGCAAACGGGTTTAGTTTTCCCAGCGGACACTCTATGGCTGCTTTTAGTTTGTATGGAATTCTCGCCTATTTACTCTGGCGCCATATATCAACACCCGTTGGCCGTGGATTGTTAATCATAATTAGCATCATGATGATCACCGCAATTGGAGTCAGCCGTATCTATTTAGGCGTACATTATCCAAGTGATGTTCTTGGTGGATTCTTAGCAAGCGGCAGCTGGTTAACGGTTTCCATTTGGTTTTATCAGAGGTATCTGGAAAAAAGGAAACTGAAGGTTTCAGCTGAAAAAACGAGGGAGATAAGGAAATGAGGGTGTTGACGGGAGGGCCCGCAAACCGAAAAAATATCATTGACATAGGGCTGAATATAAAATAACATACGTAATATAACAATTGTTATTTAACGGAAACAAGGAGGAAACCATATGCCCCCGAAACCGAAGGTGACGCGGGAGATCGTATTGGATGCGGCGCTGGAGCTGTTGCGTGAAGAGGGAATGGATGCCGTCAATGCGCGAAACGTCGCGAAGAAGCTGGGCACTTCCACGCAGCCGATTTTTAGCCACTTTGCTTCGATGGAAGAATTAAGGGAAGCGATATCCGCCTATGCGGAGCATCTCTACAACACGGCGATGCTGGAGGCGATGCAGGGCGGCGGGAACGGCTTTCTGGAGATGGGTCTCGCGTATATCCGGTTTGCACGGACGGAAAAAAAGCTATTCCAGCTTCTGTTTATGTCGAACCGGCTGCAGCAGGAGAAGGTGACCGAGATTGCCGGCTCCACCGAAGGCGACGAACAGGTGATTGCGATGATCGGGAGCATGACCGGACTTTCGCCCGATTTAGCGCGGAGGTTATATGCCGGGATCTGGTATACGACCCACGGAATTGCTTCTTTGGTCGCCACGAATAGCAGCACGATGGACGACGGGGAGGCACGAGACGTGTTAGGCAGCATATTTAAAGGCTTGCTGGTTGTACTCAAAAAAAAAGGCGAGGAGCTTTAACCATGTCCGAGAAATTCATCACCAAACATCCTTATCTTGCCGCTGTCATCGCGGCACTGATCTGCACCTTCCTGACCGCTGTCGGCTCCGCGGCGGCTCAAGTTACCGAATTAGCGGAAGTTCCGGCGTACCTCGTCATGACAGCGTCCGTGGTTTTATCCATCTTGGTGGGCCTGTGGTTGTTGCGCCGTTCCCGGATTTCGGCTGAAGAGATCGGCTTTCGCCGCCCTGCCTCGGGTAGCGTACGCTCCATTTGGTTAGGCGTGCCGTTGTTGCTGTTGGAGGTCATTCCGCTCGTCGCCTACGGTCCCGACGCGTATACCCGTCCGGGGGCCGAATACGCCGTGCTTGCTCTGTTCACCATTATGGTAGGCTTCAACGAGGAGCTTTATTTTCGAGGATTGTCCTTTTCCTTCCTATCCCGATTAACCCGTAAACAGGCCGTGATCGGCTCGTCCGTTGTCTTTGGCGTGCTGCATGCCGCCAACGCCCTGAGCGGAACCAATCCGGTCGAGGTGTTGCTACAGATTGTCTTTGCATTTCTTGTTGGTCTTGTACTGGCACTCATCATCAGTATTACCCGCAGCCTTTGGATTGGCATCGTGTGGCATGCGGTCCATAACTTCCTTTCCTTCAGCACGGAGATGGTCTTCGACCAAACGGCTTTGGTGGTAGTTTCGGCCCAGGTACTGATTTTGTTGATCTTCACGGTTGGGTTATGGAAACGCGGAACGGCAGCAGCCTGACGCGAACTAAGGCGATGCTAATTACGGTTTATCAAGCACCTTTTTGGGTGCTTTTTTTATTTGTTCAGCAAGAGTAAATGTCTATGCATATGATTTCTTTCTGACATAGGATGTCTTGATATTGATATAAGGAGGATGTCTATGGCGGCACATGGGAAGGTAAGTCCTCAATTCAGAAGACTGTGTAACCAATTCGGCAAAATCTTGGGCGGCGAATCCGAGATCGAAGAAGGTCCGGTCTGTTTTGTTACGCGGATGACGAATCTGCGCGAGTCGATCTTGAGAAGAAGAACGCGGTCTCCTTTGGTTCAGATGCAAATGTTTTCGTTTGAATCGCTGGATAAGTCGGGGCGCGCGCTTTGTCTGGGGGAGACGGCCTTGCATCAGAATCAGGTCAACCGCTTGATCACGAACCTCCGGAAGCGGGGGATCAAAGTGACAGCCGTTCATAACCACTGGCTGAAGGAAAACCCACGGTTGATGTATATCCACTGGGAGGCGGTCTCGGATCCTATTGAATTTGCTAGAAAAACCAAAGCTTCAATTGCCTTTTTGGGTTAGTCCGGCTTTGTTTCGTGATTTGATTATCGGATGAATGGAAAGGATGAATGCAATGGCGGCACAAGTGAAGGCAAGTCCTCGTTTTCGAAGACTGTGTAACGAGTTTTCTAGCATTTTAGGTGGAACGGAGCATGAAATCACCAAAGGGCCCGTTTGTTTTGTCAGCCGAAATCGAAGAATTAATGCTGCAATATTGGGGAGAAAAACGACTTCCCCGTTGATCCGTTATCAACTGTTCTCGTTTGAGTCATTGGATCGCTCAGGTCGTGCCCTTTGTTTGGGGGAAACGGCTCTCTTCCAAAGCCAGGTTAATCGGTTGTTAACCAATTTGCGCAAAAACGGGATTAAAGTAACGGCGGTTCACAATCACTGGCTCTTTGATAGTCCGCGGCTGATGTATGTTCACTGGGAATCCATTGATGATCCGATTGATTTTGCCAAAAAAGTAAAGCGCTCTATCGCATTCTTGGGCTAATTGCACGGCGGCGGATGGTGGATTTCAGTTCCACGGTTCGCCTCTTTTATTTTCGAATCGCCCTAGCCTAAAGTCTAGCTTCCAAACACCACCTAAGACGGTTATATCGCGCCAATACGGTAGTTATAATGGGTTTATAAACTTTGCGCGTGACTGATGAAGGTAAAGGAGTGTTTGAAAGTGAAAGCAGTAGAAGCGACGAATGTGGCGAAAGTGGGGAAGGTGAATTGGGCGCTGTTTAATCCCAAGACCTATGCAACGATGCTCTATCTCTTGCTCTCTCTCCCGTTGGGGATCATCTATTTGACGTTAGCGATTACGGGGCTGGCCCTTTCCATTGCGTTGACTCCGGTGTTTATCGGGATCCCGATGTTTTTTGGAATGGCCAAGCTGTTGAATGGGATTGTGAGCTTTGAGCAAAGTCTGATTCGGCATATTTTAAGGTTGCCGGTTCCGCCCGCGGCAGTTCCAAACTACGCACAAGCAGAGGCTGGACAGAATTGGTTTATGCGTATGGTGAAGGGGTTTGACGGGGAGTTGTTCTTCCGAAATCTGATGCTCGTGATCCTTCGTTTCATCACCGGCATCGTCTTCTTTGCGGTGATGGTTACGGCCCTTGCCCTAGGGATCGGCTTTATTGCCCTTCCCGTCGTGCATATCATTCTGATGAATGAAATGAAGCTGGATATTTTGGAAAACACCCTATTCACGTATTTCCATATCGATTGGACCTATAATCAGCAGTATCTGCTCTCCGAAGGCATTGGCCTGGTGTTGTTCTGGGTCGCGCTTCGCGTCGTGAATGGATTGATGCAGGTTCAACGCAGAATCATGTATGTGGACGAGGCTTATCTGCAGCCGACGCCAGAGCCGGCTCCAACTCAAATCCATGCGCCTGTTCAGCCGCAATATGAGGAGTTCCTGGACGAGCAACCTGGGCAAGAGAAGTTGTGGCTGGCTTAGATATGGTTTGGATATCCCCTTGATACACAAGAAGAGTTATCGGATCACTTCCGATAACTCTTCTTTGTTTATTAATCATCGGCCATTCCCAGACCGTCGTTATCATATAAGGAATATGGATAATGTGGTAGAAGAAGGGGGAAAATACTCAAAGAAAATGGGGGGCTAAATAATGACAAGAGAAAACTATCAGAACAATTTTAATGAAGAAACTTTTGTTGTCGATTGGATGGCTGTTGCAGGATGGATTGCAGCAGGAATTGTTAGCAAATTGGCCGGAGATACGATTGGAGTAGAATTAGAAAAACTACTTGGCATTGAATCATCTACTGATCAATTAATACGAAGTTCAGTTGATGAAATCTGCCAACGGATTGATCAAATCGTAAATCAACAATTTATTGAGGAATGGTCTGCCGATCTTGAAGCCGTTAGAAAAGACATTCTAATGTATTTACCCAAGCAAGATACGGATATGATCAAACAACTTGAAGGAAAGGTTCATATTTTGGCGGAGCGTTTTATCATGGAGGGCACTAAAACTTTAGGACCTTTCATGATCTCTGCAAGTATGGATTTAGTATGTCTAAGATATCTATCGAGCACCAATGGAGCTTTTGTTCAAGACTTGACGAGTCGTGCAAAGGAATACGCAGATTGGGCGGAGGCAAAATCAACGGAGATTATAGAATTGGCAAAAACCTTTGTCTCTTCATCCTGTAGCAGCGGTAGAGGCTTGCCCGTAGGAGATATGGACCCTCAAAATTATGCCTATTACACTTCACAGTGGGGCAAAAAAAAACATAGATGGAGTGGATCTGAGAATTTATCTGTCTATAAGGGAAGATGTGAAGAGAATCGACTGAATCATTACAATAATACTGTGGTTCCGGCCCTGGAAAGACATAACCAGATCATCGATTGTGTTAAATTGTGGAGAAGTATACCCGCAAATACATCGATTGTATTTAGAGATGTGGAAAATTTACTTCAATATAGATGCAAAAACCATTCTTTGGAAAGTGGTGTAATTGTCCAAGGGAATGATCGAGACGGACAGTACAGCAATCCGAGTATCCACTATGATTTAATGAATTTGCCAGAAAATACAACGATCCATTTTTATTCAAAAACTCGGGCAGATAAAGAGATAAATAGAATTGGTGAAATTGTGATATGGGAACTTGGTTCTGAAAATGTTCCTGTTAGTTCAGGTCAATTTAAGGTGTCGATCGATTGGAACGTAAATAAAGTT
The DNA here is from genome assembly GCF_037969915.1 of Paenibacillus sp. FSL R7-0216. NCBI lineage: Bacteria > Bacillati > Bacillota > Bacilli > Caryophanales > Paenibacillaceae > Paenibacillus > Paenibacillus sp. FSL R7-0216. The sequence continues at coordinate 292,058 of NZ_CP150222.1, forward strand.
GTCGCCATAAAGAAAGAACCAAACTCGAACATTAGATGCGAGATCTATTGGCATGATAATGAGGAAGTAAACACAATTGTAGATGTCCAGGAAACGAGAATTGAAATTATTTAGACCCTGGATGTTCCGACAGGGTTCTGGCATTCGTGAAAAAGCATGCAGAGCCCTTTTTTGCTATATAGGAGCGTTCATCCCCACCTTCTATAACCGAATCTATAACCGCGGTTAGATTCGATGACCGATGAGATCTTTTATAATTTTAGAATGATTATCATTCGGTGAAAGAGAGAAGGAAGGGTTGAACGGAATGAAGCGTTTTTTCATAGGGTTGATGGTACTGTCGTTGGTGTTGGGTGTCCCGCCAATGTCCGTCTTTGCGGATTCGGAAGGATTGGCGATGGCGGGAAGCGGGACGGCGGGGGATCCCTTTATCGTCACGACGCTGGATCAGCTTGATGAAGTACGGGGCAACTTGACGGCCCACTATCGGCTTGGCGCGGATATCGATGCGTCGGCGACGGCGGGTTGGGACGGCGGAGCGGGCTGGATGCCGATTGGGGAAAGAGGCAGCGGGGACAGCTCCAAGCAGTTCACGGGGATGTTAGACGGGGCAGGTCATGTGATCCGTAACCTGACGATCAATCGGCCGTCTCAGGATGGGGTGGGGCTGTTTGGAATGATTGGCACGGGAGGTATGGTTCGAGATCTAGGGATGGAGGGCGGTACCATCACGGGCGGCACCTCTACCGGCGCACTGGCAGGGAACAATAACGGGACGATCGAGCAGTCCCATGCCGGGGTCGATGTATGGGGATCTGGAGTGGTTGGGGGGCTGGTTGGTTACGAATACGGCCAGATTCTCACCTCGTACGCTACGGGGAATGTCAGCGGAACGAATAATGTCGGAGGATTGGTAGGACGCAGCGATGGAACGGTAACGGAATCGTATGCGACCGGTCATGTGGAAGGAAATGACACGGTTGGCGGACTTATCGGGCTGAAGGAAGGGGGGGAGTTAAGTCGATCCTATTTTGCCGGCACGGTTCATGGAAGTGGTAATTACATAGGCGGTTTGGCGGGGTATCTATCCGGTGGAATCTTAAGCACATCCTATAACATCGGGTCTGTCAGCGGAGACAAAATCGTTGGCGGACTGGTCGGCATGGCGGTAGATGGCTATATTGGTAAGTCCCATGCCTCCGGTCAGGTTACTGCTCCCGCAGGTGATGTCGGCGGTGTGCTTGGTTCCAATAACGGCACCTTTATGGAAGGTAACTACTGGGATGAAGAGACTTCAGGGCAGGCGGACGGGTGCGGCTACTTTAATGATGCTTACGAGAAGGTTTCTTGTGACGCGACAAGCCTAACAACCGCACAAGCGCTGAGCCAGGCGAGCTACACCGGGTTGGATTTCACGGCGGACTGGTTCATGATGGAAGGTTCAACGCGGCCTTTCCTTCGGGCGGAATGGTCACAGGTTGTCGGTAACGCCCATCAACTACAATTGATGGCGATGGATCTGACGGCGGATTATACGCTGGTAAGCGATATGGATTTCGGCACGGTGTTCACGGACGATAGCCGGGCCGATATGTGGGCCACGAGCAACGAGGATGGGGCGGGCTTCGCGCCGATTGGCGATGCGACGCTCGGCCCCTTCACCGGGCAGCTCGATGGCCAAGGGCATGCGGTTCGCGGCTTATTCATCAACCGCCCGGGAACCGTCCAGGTCGGGTTGATTGGGAGTCTCGGCGTTGGAGGCCGCGTGCACGGCATTGGGGTAGAGGGCGGCCGCATCAACGGAGGATACTCCAGCGGCGGCTTAATTGGGGATATGAGCGGGGGGACCGTCGAGTTGTCCTATTCGACAGCCAGCGTAAGTGGCATTGAGAAAGTCGGGGGCCTGGTGGGGAATATGTATCCCGGCGTCATCACGAAATCGTTCGCGGGAGGCGATGTCTCCGGCTGGATGGTGGTTGGCGGCCTGGTGGGCCGTGCCGATCTGGGGAGTTTAATTGAAGATGCTTATGCCACCGGTTCCGTTGCGGGGAGCTCCGAAACCGGCGGTCTGATCGGACGACATGTCGGAACGGTCAACCGGGCTTATGCCGCAGGGAATGTCCCAGGCTCCGGTTCCGAAATCGGAGGGTTGGTAGGCCGGGATTTCAGCCCGACTTCCAGCGTCACCGCGGGATATTATGATGCTGCAACAACGGGCCACGGAGGCGGGAAGCCGACTGCAGCGATGAAGAGCAAATCCACGTTCGAGACGTGGGATTTTAATGGGACCTGGACGATCGAGGAAGGGAAGTCGTATCCGGCCTTGCAAGGCATTGCCGCGAATCTCGGCATTGACACCGCTCCCCCGGCGATCGTGAACCTACGAGTCGAAGCTCCAAATCACCTCGTGGTGACTTTGGATGAAGAGGTAAATCTGCTTGCAACGGGAGGGTTTTTCGTATCCGCAGACGGTGTTGGAATTGGGGTTCTTGATACCGTAAAAACCGGAGCGAAAACCTTAGAGTTGACGGTCGGCGAGGAGCTGCATAGCGGACAGGACATCCAGCTGTCCTATGACGCGAATGTGGGAAGTGTCTCCGATCTGGCGGGTCATCCGCTGCTCAGTGTGGCAGATCAACCTTGGCCGCCGGAGATTACGATTACGATGACCACGTCAAATGGGGACGAATATCTAGACGGAACGTGGACAAACGAGCCTGTGACGGTGAGCGCCTCGGTTGATGGCGATCCGGCGGACGTCACGGAATTCGTTTATTCATTGGATGGCGGGGATACCTGGACGGCGTACTCTTCAAGCCTTGAGCTTCGGGATGACGGCGTATATGTCCTCGATTTCAAGGCGGCGGATCAGGCGGGGATGGAAACGACGACACGCGCCACGGTGAAAATCAGCGCCAGCGGGCTGACCTTGACCCCGGAGATGGTTCAAGCGGATGGCAGCCCTTACGGGGATGGCGACTGGACGAACCAGAGCGTTACCGTCAGTGTGTACGCTGCGGGGGGATTCGGCGAGATCGTTTCCTTTACCTATACGATGGATGGCGGGTCGCCGCAAGCGTATGCGAACGGGACGCCGATCGAAATCACCGGGGATGGGGATCATCGAGTTGTTTTCGAAGCGGAGGATGAAGCTGGACATCGTCTGTCCGAAGAGATGAAGGTGAGGATCGATCAAACGCCTCCTACTATCGATTTCTCCCCGAACGGGCGGGAAGTCGCGGAGGGTTCGGCTTCAACCCGGACGACGGTAGGGGATACCGGAAGCGGAGTCGATGCTTCATCGCTCCAATATGTATGGACAACGGATCCCGCTTCGCCAACGGATGGCTGGGTACCGTTCGTTAGTGGCGCTAATTTGACGAAGAGCGGAGCGGACGGCGATTGGTACCTGCATGTGAGAGCGGCAGATCAGATGGGGAACGAGAAGACGGCAACGTCCCAGCGGTTCCGGCTGATCCAGAGAAGCAGTAACCCGGCGCCATCGCCGGGCGGCAATACGTCCTCTACTAACAGCGGAGCGCCATCGTTGCCGAACAACGTATATCCGATCGGGCCTGCTGGCGGCACAGCAAAGTTCACTGGTGGGGAAATCCAGTTTCCGGCAGGTGCGATGGATCGCCCGTTCCAGGTGACGATCGAAGAGATCACGGATACGAGTGCCCTGCCGTTGTCCGAGCAGGAACGTCTAGTTAGCCGGGTATTTGATTTTAAGAAGAATGTGCCGGGAAAATTCCTTGTTCCTGTGACCATCCAACTGCGCCTGAACGCCGACGTGAAGCAGGAGGATGGCAAACAGATCCTGCTAGTTTGGCTGAACGAGGAGACGGGGGAATGGGTTGCGTTGAACAATCTGCTCGTTGACTACGAAAACGGCACCGTCAGCGGCACAACCGATCATTTTACGAAATTTGCGGCCCTCTCCCGAACGGTTGAGATCCAAGAGCCAGCGGTCGTACTGACGGATATCCAAGGCCACTACGCTGAGGAAACGATCCGGCATCTTACGGAGAGCGGGATCGTCAGCGGGTATCCGGACGGCACCTTCCGGCCGAACCGTCCGATTACGCGGGCAGAGTTCGTTTCGATCTTGAACTCGGCGATGGCATGGAAAGCGGCGGGGGATAAAACGTTTGCCGACACGGAGAAGCATTGGGCACGGTCGGCAATCTCCATCGCCTACGCCAACGGGGTCATCCGGGGGATTGACGACACACTCTTTGCACCGGACCAGCCGATTACGAGGGAGCAGATGGCCGTGATAGCGGCAAACGCCTTGCATTTAGAGAAGCCGAAGAGCGTTCTGTCCTTCGCGGACGGGGAACGGATCTCGAGTTGGGCGAAGGATGCCGTCCAAGCCGTGACGGAGCAGGGGATCTTCTCCGGATATCCGGACCGCACCATACGCCCCCAAGACCAGGCAACCCGGGCGGAGGCGGTGATGGTCATTGGTAGAATGATAAAAATGATAGAAGGATAACCCACACTTGTCGATTCTCCTTAGATTCCCAGCCTTCATGCAATTTCAAAAGCGAGCGACCTGCAAAGGTCGCTTTTCTGTTTTTAAGAGGGGGAAGCCCTAAGTGAAATCGTTATCTACGCTAAAATTTGTGTACTATATGTTATGATGAATATATTATATATAATTGAAATGGGATTATCATTTTGGGAGGGATGAACTTGAAGAACATAACCGCTCGTGCGGATCGGGATTGGGCTTCCTACGTCAATACCAATATCGGGACGTTGTCCTACAAAACGTGGTCCACGTCGCCAACCGTGCAGCTTCCCCATGGGATGATGGAGATCGATCCGGTCACCACGCCGGGTATCGGAGACAAGTATTTGGCGGACAAAAATTTCGGATTCTCCTTCGGACCAGCATCGGTGACGGTTTCCGGCAGCCCTTTGTCCGATCGCCCGGAAGCACATGCCTCTATCTTCGATCATGATTTGGAGGAGGCCCGGCCCTATAAGTATCGCGTCTTCCTGGAGGATCATGAGATCGACGCCGAGATGACAGCGGCTCAGCGCAGCGCCTATTTTCGTTTCTATACCACTGGGCCGGTCCATGTCATCCTCGATGGCGGCGATTCTACGCAATTTCACAAGAACGAGGGTCGCGTGATCGAAGGGGAGCGTGCCCGTAAAGGATATGTTTGCTATTTTAGCTTGGAAATGAGAGAGGCAACGTCGTCATTTGGTTTTATCGAAAACAGCCCCAAAGCCTACTTAGCCTACGGATCGCCGAAGGGGGAAGCTACGATCGAGTTGAAGGTAGGCATCTCCTACATCAGTCTGGAGCAAGCCCGTAAGAACCGACAGCAAGAGCTGCCGGACTGGGATTTCGACGCTGCCGTTTCCCGGGCCCGCGAGGCTTGGAACCGCGCGCTTTCCGCGATCGAGGTGGAAGGCGGGACGGAGGAAGAACGGACGATTTTCTATACGGCGATGTACCGTACGCTGCAACGGATGCGGAATATTACGGAAGACGGACAGTATTACAGTGGCTTCGACGGACGCGTTCACAAGGCGGAGGGACGGGATTTTTACACGCATGACCAGCTTTGGGATACGTATCGTTGCGCCCGCCCGTTGCAAAGCCTCATCGAACCACGCGTGTTTGAGGATATGGTGTACTCGTTGGTCAGAATGTACGAACAGGGCGGGTTGTTGCCGAAACTTCCCCATCCGGGGGGGGATCATGCGGTCATGATCGGCCATCATGCCGCTTCGCTTATTGCCGATGCTTGTGCCAAGGGACTGGATGATATCCAGGTTGAGAAGGCCTATGAAGGCATGCTTAAGGATGCGACGGAAATGTCGCTGATTCCCTGGCGGACGGTGCCGGCTACGGAATTGGACCGGGTGTACCACGAACAAGGCTGGTTCCCGGCACTCCCCGTAAGGGAGGATGCGAAGGTCGCGGATCCGGACGAGTGGAGAAAACGACTCTGGGACCTCGTCATGGAGAAGATGCCGAATCAGATTACCTGGGTCCCCGATGTGGGCGTTGACGAATGGGTGCCGGAGGTCGATCCCTGGCACCGCCGGCAATCCGTATCCGTTACGCTGGAGAGAGCTTACGACGACTGGTGCGTCGCCCAAGTGGCCCGTAAGCTGGGGCGGGAAGCGGAAGCCGAGCGTTTCCTTCAACGCGCGGGTAACTACCGCCATTTGTTCCGCCCTGATTTCGGACTGATGGCTCCCAAGACGGCGGAAGGGGAATGGGTTGAGCCGTTTGATCCGAAGCTGTCCGGCGGATTTGCCGGGGAGGGGTATTTTGCCGAAGTGAACAGTTGGATCTATACCTTCCATGTGCAGCACGATGTGGAGGGATTAATCCGGCTGATGGGCGGGAGAGAGGCTTTCGTCCAAAAGCTCGACGCGTTGTTTACGGAGCAGTACACGATGGAGAAACCTTGGTTTCTCGGGCAATTCCCTGATATGTCGGGACTGATCGGAATGTATGCCCACGGCAACGAACCCAGCTTTCATATCCCGTACTTATTCAATTACGCGGGGGCTCCTTGGAAAACGCAGCGGCGCGTACGCGATATCCAACACCTAATGTACAACGCCGGGCCAGCCGGTCTGTGCGGGGACGATGACATCGGTTCGCTATCGTCCTGGTACGTATTCAGCGCGATGGGTTTCTATCCGGTGTGCCCGGGGCGGCCTGTTTATGATATCGGCAGCCCGATCTTCGAGAAGACGACGCTCCGTGTCGGGGAGAGTCAAACGTTTGTCATCGAAGCGCGTCAGGTCTCCAAGGCGAACAAGTACATCCAATCCGCCGTTTTGAACGGGCAACCGCATTCGCGGCCTTGGCTTACCCATCAGGACTTGATGAGCGGAGGACAGCTTGTGTTAGAGATGGGGCCGCGGCCGAACAAGGCATGGGGAAGCTCCCCGGAGGATGCCCCGCCTTCGATGACTTCGCGTTAGGATCCCGGTGAAATGGAGGAATGTGACATGACCCTAGGCAAGCCTATTTATCATTTTACCCCTCCTGCGAATTGGATGAACGATCCGAACGGGCTTGTTTATCGCGAAGGTCAATATCATTTGTTCTATCAATACAACCCGCATGGGGATCAGTGGGGGACGATCCACTGGGGGCATGCGGTGAGCACGGATCTGGTGCATTGGCAACACCTACCCATCGCGTTGGCGCCTTCCACCGAACTTGGCGAGGTGCATTGTTACTCCGGCTGTGCGGTGATCGATGATCAAGGCGTGCCGACCCTGTTCTATACCAGCGTAGGCGAAGGCGAGCGGAATGCCGAGACCGGCGCGGAGCAATGGATGGCCACCAGCCCCGATGGTCTGATGACTTGGGTAAAGTCCGAGGTAAATCCAGTTTTAACCTCGGATGCCCACGACAAGGATCTGATCGTAAGGGACTGGAGGGACCCTTATGTCTGGAAAGAGGGAGACCGCTGGCTGATGGTGCTGGGAGGAAGCGTGGAAGGCAAAGGCTGCGCGTTATTGTACGAGTCGGCGAACCTGCAGGAGTGGACCTTCTTGCATCTCCTGCATACGGGGGAGGAAAACCTGTGGGAATGCCCGAACGCCTTCCGCCTGCAAGACAAAATGGTTCTGATCTACTCGCCAAGCGACAAGGTGAAGTATCTTGTGGGATCCATGGGGGACGATCTCCGGTTTATGAAAGAGCAGGAGGGCTTCGTGGATCATGGCGGCTGGGAAGGGTACTATGCACCGCAATCTATGCTTGCTCCGGACGGCCGGCGTATTCTGTGGGGATGGCTCCCCGACAACGCCCGCGGAGAGATGACGGAGATCCAGGGATGGTCAGGGGTGCAGTCGATCCCGAGAACCGTGGAGCTCCGCCCAGACAAGAACACGCTGATCTTCAAACCGGTTGCGGAGCTTCAGGTGTTGAGGGAGAACCCATTTGAGCTTCCGAAGACGGTCTGGACGCAAGGCCATCATAAGCTAGAGACAAAAGGTAAAGCCGTCGAGATCATCGTTGAGTATGAGCTGGCCGGTTCTGAGGCGTTGTTTGGATTTGAAGTATTCCGTTCGCCGGAAGGAGAGGAGCAAACTACCCTGAAGTTCGATGTAGTCGGAGGACGGATCGTACTGGACCGTTCCCGATCCAGTCAAGCGGCGGGCGTTCATACTTGGGAACTCGCGGCCCTTTACGATATGCAGCAGCACAAACAACTTCGAGTTCACCTCTTCATCGACCACTCCATTGTTGAAGTGTTCGTCAATGAAGAACTTTGCTTGACGGGCCGAGTGTATCCTCTGCGCAAGGATAGTGAGGGGATTCGGTTATTTGTACAGGGACCAAGCGTGGCGATGAGTTCCCTTTGCGCATGGAATTTACGCGGGATTTAGTGAAGACTTGGCAGCTGACGAGAAGCTCTCGGCTCAGCTGCTTTTTTTCTGATGTTGATGTTGTCACAGAATGAATCGCCTCGTCGTTATATTTTCGTGCTTGATCAAAAATGGGAGGTAGATGAACAATGACACAACGCATCAATTACATGCAACAATCCCCGGAATTTTTCAACCGATTAATGGAACTCAGCGGGGCTGAGAAGGGAAGCTCCATTGAGGAGGAGATTCGCCACCTCGTTCACATCCGAGCCTCGCAACTCAATGGATGCGGATTTTGCTTCGATATGCACGTGAAGGAGGCGAAAATCCACGGCGAAAGCGAGCTGCGCCTGTACCACATTTCGATTTGGCGGGAATCAACGCTGTTTAGCCCCCGCGAACGGGCGGCCCTGGCCTGGACCGAGATTCTGACCCATTTGCCGGAGCATGGCGTGCCGGATGAGATATATAATCGGGTTCGCGAGCAATTTTCCGAAAAAGAGATTTCCGATCTCACGTTCTCGATCATGACGATCAATGCCTGGAACCGGGTTAACGTTGCCTTCAAGACCGTACCGGGTTCTGCCGACGCCGCCTTCGGATTGACGAAAGCCGGACTGAGCTAAGCGATAAGCCTCGACGTAAAAAAACAGAAGCACCAAGAATCCCTAGGGGCTCTTGGTGCTTCGTTTCATTCCTCGACATGTTTTAGTTTATCCGGGTTTCTAACCAGATAGATGTTGCGGATTTGGTCGTTCTCCACATGGAAAATTCCGACGGAATGAATCCCTTCCTCCGATCGAATCCGAAAAGCCGGCTGTCCATTCACCCGAGTAACCTCGAATTGGATTCCATCGATCGTGGTGGCTTGCCGAAACGGCCCTAGCAGGAATTGGGCAACGAGATCTCTGGTAAAGATCGGTTTGGCAGCGGCCAAGACTTTGCCTCCTCCATCGGCGACAAGGACAACCTCTTGGTCCAGAATGGATAAGATTTGATCGAGGTTCCCTTGTTTGAGCGCGTTAAGGAAATGATGGACGAGCTCGGGAGCGGTTCCCTCCTGGGGAACGAGTTGATCCGCAGTCATCCCCATTTTTGCGTGGGCTCGACTGAGCAGTTTTCGACAGTTCACTTCGCTTTTCTCCACCAGTTCGGCGATTTCCGGATAATCAAAGCCAAGCGCCTCTCGAAGCACAAACACGACGCGTTCCGTTGGAGATAACCTTTCAAGCAGAACCAGCATCGCATAGGACAGCAGGTCATCGCGGACGACGGCTTCCATCGCATCGTCATGCAGGCTGTGCAGCGGCTCCGGAAGCCATTCCCCATAGTATTGCTCCCGTTTTCGGCGTGCCGATTTATACAGGTCCCGGCAACGGTTCGTGACCATCTTGCAAAGATAAGCTTTGGGTTCTGTCAGCTTCTCTGGCGGCACATCGGCGATTTTCAGAAATACGTCGTGTACCACATCCTCCGCATCCGTGACGGATCCGGTCAGTTGATAAGCGAGTTTAAAGAGCAGTCTATTATATTTCTCGTACAGTTCCTTCATGGTTTCACTTCCTATCGTTTCTCGGTTTCATAACCTATTCATACTTGGCCTTAATCATAAGACGAGGTACGGGGTGTTTTTGTGACAAAGGAACGAGGGGAAGATTCCGTTGGTTCTCCCTATAGATGTTCGAATTTTGAAAGCCAATGCTCGATTTATGAATGTAGTCATCGCCCTGCTCTCCCTAAAATAGGGGTGAAACTCATTTTCCTTTAAAGGAGGTTAATTATGAAAGCGCTTCTAAACCTGGCGGTATGGGGGTGTGTTGGCTGAAGGCTGTTTTCGGGCGTTGGTAACGGCGAAAGTATCGTATGAAAACAGAGGAACCACCCAGAACCCATGACCGGTTGAAGGAGGAGAACTTGTTGAAGAGAAATACGAAGCTGTTCCTGCAATCCTTTATGATGATGTTGATCGGCGTATCCTTGGTGTTTGCGAATGCTCCTGGTTCGTGGACCGAGGTTTCCGCGGCACCGAACCCAGGAAAGCCTGCACCGGGAGACAAGAGCGGGCTGGATGCCCAGGGCAGAATGGCGGCCCACTTCGGTTCGCCCGTGATTGACGGCGACATCGACAAAGCTTGGAGCAAAGTGCAAGCGGTTACACCTAAATTTGCTTCGGATCAAGCAGAGGCCTCCGCCACTTTCAAGGCTTTGTGGGATGACCGCGCCCTGTATGTCCTGGTTGAAGTCAGGGATAAGCATCTTTCGACCGAATCGGTGACTCCTTACATGCAGGATTCCTTGGAGATCTTCCTGGATGAGAATCACGACAAGACGCCGGAATACGGACTAGACGACTTGCATTTCCGTGTCAATGTTGAGAATGCCCAATCCGTGGACAACGGTAAAGTCGAGCGGTTCTACACCGCTTCGAAACGAGTGGACGGCGGATATGTCATCGAAGCCCGGGTTGCCCTCCAATCCAAACCCGAGAACGGAAAGGTAATGGGCCTCGAATTGCAAATCAACGACGCGAAGGATGCAAATCGAATCGGGACCTTGAATCTATTCGATTCAACGGGCAGCGCCTGGAACGATACGAGCAAATTCGGCGAAATCGTGCTCACGGGCAAGACCAAGGGGGATGTCAGCGGAGTTAATCCCTACGACCTTCTGAATCTGATCAAGAGCACGCTGAAGCTGGACTTTACGCTATATCAAAATCCAGCCGTGGTGAAGGACGCCCTGATGAAGGTGGTTGCCGCCAACGTTCTGAACGACAAAAAGGCCACTCAACCTCAAATCGATGAGCAATACGCGGCTATCCAGGCTGCGGTTAGCAAGCTGCAGATGACGGAGGAAGCCGCGAACGAGAAATATTTCAAGGAAGTTCCGGACGCCTACCGAACCGAGAGCGCCAAACCGGGGACGATCGAGAGCTTAACGTACAAGACGCCAAACTTAACCGGCGGAATGGATGAGAAGAAGCTGAATGTTTATCTTCCGTACGGTTACGACGCGTCCGATTCCACGAAGCAGTATAATGTGCTTTATCTGATGCACGGCGGCGGGGAAAACGAGAATCTCATCTTCGGCGGCCCCGGCCAAAGCAAGGAATTGAAGAAAATCATCGACCATATGATCGCAAACGGCGACATTGAACCGATGATCGTGGTAACCCCAACCTTCTACGGCGGGAAAAACGATACGGCTCTCTTCCACGAGGAATTAATCCAGACCATCGTGCCGTTGGTGGAAACGAAGTATCATACGTATGCGAAGTCCGCCAGCCTGGACGAGTTGAAGGCTTCCCGGGCGCATCGGGCGTTCGGCGGGTTCTCTATGGGCTCAGTGACGACATGGTATACCTTCATCCATAACCTCGACTATTTCAAGTATTACCTCCCGTTAAGCGGGGATAGCTGGGCGTTGGGCCAAGGAGGCGGAGGCAGCAAACCGAAGGAAACGGCGGAATACCTGGCCAAAGTCGCCAAGGACGCAGGGTATCAACCGCAGGATTACTATATCTTCAGCGCCACGGGCAGTTTGGACATCGCTTATCCGAACTTGAAGCCTCAGATCGATGCGATGAAACAGCTCACCGATACCTTCATTTATTCGTCGGATACGACCAAGGGGAATTTCTACTTCATTGTAGGCGATGGCGGCACGCACGCCTGGAACTGGGTGAACCAGTACATCTACGATATTCTGCCGGACCTGTTCAAATAGATTCCTAACGAAAGGATGTAACTGCTGAGCCGAGAGGCCTCTTGTCCTGGTGCGACAGGGGGCCTCTTGGCCGCATCGTCTAACCTTTTCCCTACTTCCGGTTGTGTTTTCAAATTGTTTGGCTTGGCCATCTATCGATATAATGAAGGTTGTGGGATTCTAAGGCACAAGAAGCGGAGGACCGGACAGTGAAAACGCGGTTGGTGAAGAGCATACGATCTTTAAGTTACGGCAAGCCGAAAAAGCTAGCTTTTAAGATTCCGTTTGCTTATTTTCTCGTGATCTTGTTTACAGTGGGTTTAAGCTATATGGTACTGGACCAAATGGCAGCCAATTCGGCCCAGAAGAAAATCAATGAGGCCTCGCTGCAAACGGTGACGTCCATAAGGACAAACGTAGATTTAATGATTGAGAACGTCAACAACTATTCGAAAATGATCTTCTCCGATCGCAATTTGCAGAACTTGCTCCGGCAGGGAGATGTATACGCGAATCTGCAAACCCAGTCGAAGGTCAGCTCCTATCTGTACAATCTTATGCAAGCGGTTCCGATCATCGACTCCGTGCACATTTATGACCATGCGGGGCATCGCTTCACCGTCGCAACTCAAGAATTGCCAACGTACATGGAGGTGGATATCAAGGATGCCCCCTGGTATGACCAAGTGGTGAGCAATAAAGGAAAATATATTCTGAGGCTGGATAATCGACGAGGGCCTGCGGACTCCGCCGACGGCAATATCGTCTCTTTTATACGCTTGATTCGCGACATCGACAATACGGCCCCTCTCGGGGTGTTGGTCATAGATATCAAGGACGGCGCATTAGTTCAGGCTTATTCGAATCTGCAAAATGGGAGCTCCTTGCAAATCGCCATTTTAGATGAAAACAATCAGACCATTGTGGCGGATGCAACGGACGAGCAAGGCAGTGCCGTTCTGCATGAACTGCTCGAAACGAACAAGGCGATGTTGGAGGATCAATTTCAGCAAAAGGATTCAGGCTCCCTATCCATGAATTTGGGTTCCCGGAAATATACCGTGACCTATTTGTCGGGCGGAGCCTACAACTGGAAATTTGTGAGCATCTCGCCGCACAACTCCATGGAGTCGCGTAACCAATCGTTGGTGGTGCTGACGCTGGTCTTGCTGATTATTAACGGCACCATCTTCTTTGTCAGCTCCTTCGTGATTTCACGCAGTATCATTAAACCGATTCAGAAGCTGCTTCGGGCGATGAATAAAGCGCCTAGCGGCAATTTCATGAAGGTCACTACGGAGCCGAGCAGCTTCGAGCTGGAGCAGCTGTATAACGGATACAACCGGATGATCGAACAGATTGATCAGCTGCTGAAGCGCGTCATTGAAGAGCAGAAGACGATACGCAAAGCAGAGTTGAATGCGCTTCAATCCCAAATCAAGCCCCATTTCTTGTATAACACGCTAGACTCGATCACGTCGCTTGCGCTATCCGGAGAGAACGAACAGGTATGTGAGTTGATCGAGGCGCTGGGGAGCTATTATCGGTTGAGTGTGAGCAAAGGGCAAGACGTCATTACCGTTGGCGAAGAAATCGAGATCGTACGGAATTACTTAATCATCCAGAGCGTGCGTTACCCGGACGTATTTGAGGCCCGGTTCGAGGTGGAGGAGGGCTGCGACCTAATCCCGATTCCGAAGCTGGTGCTTCAGCCGTTGGTAGAGAACTCACTCTACCATGGCATTCGGCCTAAGGGGACGAAAGGGGCCATACGGATCACCGCCAAGCAAGTGGACGAATCGGTGATCCTGTCGATTTCCGACGATGGCATCGGCATGTCGCGGGAGGAGATCGAGCAAATCCTGTTCACGGAAAGACAAGGTCAAATCAAGAGCTTTGGCTTATGGGGGACGATGGAGCGCTTGCGTATTTTTTATGAAGATAAAGACGTATTCCACATCGTAAGTGAACCGGGGTCAGGGACAACGATCACGCTAATTCTACCGAATGGAGTAGATGTGCCATGGAAAAGTTGAAAGTTCTCATCGTTGACGATGAGCATTTAATCCGGAATTTGATTCGCATGCGCATTGATTGGGAGCAGGAAGGCTTCGAGATCGTTGGGGAAGCTCCGAGTGCCCAGGAGGCGATGGAGTTGGTGGAGCAGCAGAAACCGGATGTCATCCTTACCGACATCTACATGCCGAACATCGACGGGATCGAATTTAGCCGAAGCGTCCTGGAGAAGCATCCGCAGATCAAAATTGTCGTCGTAAGCGGCCATGATGAGTTTGAATATGCGCAACAGAGCATCAAAATCGGGGTGTTCGATTTCCTGCTCAAACCGATTCGGGCGGCGGACCTGCTGCATGTCACCAGCAAGCTGAAACGGAAGATCGAGGAGGAACGATCCCGGGAAGGGGAACTTACGAGACTGAAGGAAGAGTTGGCGCGGAGTCTTCCTTATCTCCGGGAGAAGTTCCTGCTGCAGTGGTTACAGGGGACGCTTTCCCGGGAAGAAATCCGGGAGCAAGCCGAATATTTTCAGCTGCCCGCCTTCCGGAAGCAAGCTCCCTACCAAATTGCCGTTGTCGAAATTACCCCGATAGCGGAGAAACACACCGAGGAGCAGTTGATTTTGCTTGGGATGGCGTGCAAGCGGAAGATGGAGCTGTTCTTTCAGGGAGATCCTTACATCACCATGCTGTCGGATACTCGAAACCAGTTTGTCTTGATTTCTTTTCGTCCAGAGGGAGACCTAACCGGGATCTGTGAAGCGTTGCTCAACCGATTAATCCATGCTCCGAAAGGCATGGTCAACATTGGAGTCGGGCGGAAGCGCCAGAGCTTACAGGAAGGCCATCTGGGATATAAGGAAGCCTGCAACGCGATCCGTTATAAAGCGTTCGTTGGGAATAACCAGGTAATTTGCTATGAGGATATGGTAGACAGCAGAGAGGAAACGTACCGATCTAACCCGGAGCTATTGAGGCAACTGCAATTTTACATCAGCGTCGGTTCCTCTGATCGCGCAGCGGAGATGCTGGAGCAAATCTTTGACGTATCCTTCTCTAGCGTGTCCCAGTTTCGGATGGCGGCGATGGACGTGATTCATGAATGCCAACACGCGGCGATGGAGCAGCAGCTAGACGGTGAACAGGGACTAGACACAGAGACGCTGGTGTCGATCATTACGGCCGATAATTTACCGGAGTTGGTTCAAGCGTTGGAGCCTTACGTCCTTCAGGTTGCCAAGGCGATTTCTGCGAAAAGACAAGCCAAGGAAGGGAACCTGATCCATCAGGTGCAGGCGTATCTGGAACAGAACCTGGGCGATCCCGGGGTCGGATTGGCCAGTACCGCAGCGGTCTTCTTCGTCAGTCCGGGCCATCTGGGCCGGCTCATGAAGAAGGAAACGGGTCAGACCTTCGTAGAGTACCTGACCAACTTGCGTATGAAGAAAGCGGAATGCCTTTTGAAAACCACGGATTTCAAAGGTTATGAGATTGGCGAACGGGTTGGCATTACGGATCCGCATTATTTCAGTATCCTCTTCAAGAAGTCGACCGGACGATCCATGAATGAGTACCGTAACGCCTGATGACGAGTGAGGAATGCTTGAATTTTAAAAGGGGATGCAGGTTTTATGAATGGAGGTCCCGGGGGATCTTTCCTAAAATAACGGTAGATGCATCGAATCTATTTGGGAGGTCAAAGAGATGAAAGCGTTGTTAAAAAGATCCATGAGTATCGTCCTTGCGTTAGGTCTAGCGGGTAGCTTGGCAGCCTGTTCGTCCAATTCTTCCGAAGGGAAGTCTTCGGACGGAAGTGGAAGCGGTTCCATCAAGCTGACGTTATGGGACCAATCGGTAGGGAACACGGACCCGTCGGCGAAATTGCTGCCGCAAATCATCGAGAAGTGGAACAGCGAGCATCCCGACGTCCAAATTGAACGGACCGGTACAACCGGCGAACAGTACAAGACGAAAATCAAAACGTCACTGGCGGCTAACGAAGCGCCAGACCTCTTCTACGGCATGGGCGGCGGAAGCTTTATGCAGCCTTATATCGAATCCGAAAACGTGCTGGAAATCTCCAGCTATCTGACCGATGAGATCAAATCGAAGATGGCGCCGGGGATGGCAGAAGCCATTGAAACCGACGGCAAAATCTATACGCTGCCCGTTTACACCCATATTGCCAACCTTTACGTAAACACCGAGTTGTTCGAGAAGGCGGGAGCCAAAATCCCGACGACGTACACGGAATTGCTGGATGCGGTGGAGAAGCTGAAAGCGGCGGGAATCACGCCGGCGCTGATTGGCGAGAAAGACCGCTGGCCGGGCATGTACTGGTACGACATGATCGCAATGCGCCAGGCCGGAAATGACGCGGTGATCGAAGCCTTCAAGGATCCGGCCAAATGGGATTCGCCGGATTTCGTTGCCGCCGCGGCCAAGATGCAGGAACTGGCGAAGGTAGGCGCGTTTAACAGCAGTATGCTGAGTATGAGCTACGATGAGATGCTGGGCGCATTTAATGCAGGCAGCGGCGCCATGATGTTCCAAGCGAACTGGGTGAATGCCGGGATCGAAGATCCGTCCTCGGCAACCAAAGGGAAGGTTCAAGTCATTCCATTCCCGGTGTTTGAAGACGGGAAGGGCAAAGCTACGGAAATCTTCGGCGGGGCCGTAGACGGGTTCTATGTCAGCAGCACGACGAAGCATCCGAAAGAAGCGGTTGATTTCCTGATGTATCTGAGCGAGCAGTTGGGTACGCAGGGTTATCTGGCCGGCGCAGGCCTTCCAAGCTGGAACATCGATGGGCTGGACACCTCAAGCCTGTCCTCGCTGGACCAATCGGCCGCCGACATTATGAAGACCGCAACCTCGTTTATTACCTGGTGGGATAACATTCTTCCGGCCGAGTCTGCGGAAACGCATAAGAACCTGATTGCCTCGCTCCTGGCTGGCGATATTACGCCAGAGGAGTTCTGTAAACAGATGGCGCAGCTCAAACCGACGGAACTTACGCTTTAATCCTTGAATCATCTCAAACCAGACGTGGTCAGGGGAAACCCTGACCACGATCTTTGAGAGGAGAACTTACGATGAATTCAGTGTTTTCGAACAAGACCGCGATTGCGATATTCGTTCTTCCTACCCTTCTCATTTTTTGCGGAATTGTATTGGTTCCGATCTTTGTCTCGAGTTATTACAGCGTGTTGGATTGGAATGGCGTCGGTAAAGGAACTTTTATCGGACTGGATAACTACGTGGAGATGTTCACCGATGCCAGGGCTCTGCATTCCATCCGCAATTCCTTCCTGTTCGCGGCAGCATCCATCTTCATTCAATTGCCGATTTCTCTGCTGCTTGCCTTAATCCTGGCTTCCTCGGTGAAAGGTGAAGGCTTTTATCGGACGGTGTATTTTATTCCGGTGTTGATCTCCACCGTGGTGATCGCGCAATTATGGTCCAAAATCTACAATGCGGATTACGGCCTTTTAAATACATTGCTGGACAACATCGGCCTCTCGGGATTGGCCCAAGATTGGCTAGGTCAGAAAAAAACCGCCCTCGTGGCGTCGTTCATTCCAACCCTGTGGCAATACGTCGGATATCATATGCTGCTGATGTATGCCGGGGCGAAGTCGATCTCGCAGGATATTCTCGAAGCGGCCAAAATTGACGGGGCTTCCCGGGTCCGAACCGCCTTCTCGATTACGATCCCGTTAATGAAGCCGATTCTCAAAGTCTGTCTCGTTTTCTCGGTCATTGGCGCCTTCAAGGTCTTTGATCTGGTGTATGTCCTCACGGGCGGCGGTCCTTTGTTCGCGACCGAGGTGCCAAGCACCTTGATGTACACGACGATCTTCAATACGTACCGGTACGGTTACGGCAGTGCGGTATCCGTCTTTATTATTCTGGAATGCTTGATCTTCACGGTGCTGATCAATAAATTCTTCAAGACCGAATAGGGGTGAGTTTGATGAATACTGTAGAAGCAAGGTTGCCCAAAAAGCCGTCATTCCTTGGGAAGGTCCTGTTGCAATTGTTTTTGGTCCTCGTGGCGATTGTTCAAGTGTATCCCCTGATTTGGCTCGCGTTCTTCTCCCTGAAAGACAACAGCGAGATCTTCAGCGGCGATGTAGCGGGATTTCCGAAGAAGCTCCTTTGGAGCAACTATGCCAAGGCATTATCGGACGGCAACGTCATGAGCTACTTCGTGAATAGCGTGTGGGTCACGGCGGCTTCCATCATCCTGGTATTGATCTTGTCCTCGATGGCGGCCTATGCCATCACGAGAATGAACTGGAAGCTGAGCAATTTGACGATGACGCTGATCCTCCTCGGGATGATGGTCCCGATTCATGCGGCGCTGTTGCCGTTGTTTATGGTTCTAAAAAACCTGCATTTGCTGAACACCTACTGGTCGTTGATTATTCCTTACGTCGCGTTCGGAATTCCGATGGCCGTATTCATTCTCGGCAGCTTCTTCAAGGGGGTTCCCCGCGAGATGGAGGAATCCGCGGTGATCGACGGATGCGGCATTTACAGAACCTTCTTTTATATCATTCTGCCGTTGATTCGTCCCGCGATCGCTACCGTAGCGATCTTCACCTTCCTCTCCTGTTGGAACGAGCTGATGTTTGCGGTGACCTTCATCAATGACGCGCATTATCAGACGCTGACGGTCGGGATGATGTCGATGGTCGGAACGTACATTACGCAGTGGGGAATCATAGGGGCTGGGCTGATGATCACGACCGTCCCAACGGTGGTCATTTATTTATTGTTGAACAAGCAAGTCCAACAAAGCATGATTGCAGGGGCAGTCAAAGGTTAGAAATGAAGGGAGAACAGAGGATGGTTGCCAAAATCACGGTCAATGCCGATCAATCCGTTGGAACGATCAGCCGCCATATTTACGGGCACTTCGCCGAGCATCTCGGCCGCTGTATCTACGAAGGCATCTGGGTGGGCGAGGATTCGCCGATTCCGAACACCCGCGGCATTCGAAACGACGTACTCGCAGCACTGCGGGGACTGAACATCCCGGTGCTGCGCTGGCCGGGCGGCTGTTTTGCTGACGAGTACCATTGGAAGGACGGCGTGGGTCCGCGGGAACAACGAAAACGGATGGTGAATACGCATTGGGGCGGCGTCGTGGAGAATAATCACTTTGGTACGCATGAATTTTTTGATCTCTGCGAGCTGCTGGGCACGGAGCCGTACATTTGCGGGAACGTCGGCAGCGGAACCGTGCAGGAGATGCAGGAATGGGTCGAATACATGACCTTTGACGGCGAATCGCCGATGGCCAACTGGCGGCAGGCGAACGGACGGGAGAAGCCTTGGCACCTGAAGTATTTCGGTGTCGGCAACGAGAACTGGGGCTGCGGCGGGAACATGCGGGCGGAATATTACGCCGACGAGTACCGCAGATACCAGACGTACGTCCGAAATTACGGCGAGAACCGGCTTTATAAAATCGCCGGCGGCGCCAATGTCGATGACTACCACTGGACGGAGACGCTGATGCGCCAAGCCGGCGCGTACATGGACGGACTCAGCCTGCATAACTACACGGTGCCGGGAGGTTTTGAAGTCAAACGTCCGGCGCTGGGCTTCGATGAAGCGGAGTGGTTCGAGACGATGAAGCTAGCGCTTCATATGGACGAGTTGATTAAGCGGCATTCGGCGATCATGGACCAATACGATCCGCAGAAACGGGTCGGCCTAATCGTGGACGAGTGGGGGAACTGGTTCCAAGTGGAACCGGGGACAAATCCAGGTTTCCTGTATCAGCAAAATTCCATGCGGGATGCGCTGGTTGCCGGTTTGCATTTTCATATCTTCCACCGTCACTGCGACCGCGTCCATATGGCAAATATTGCGCAGACCGTCAACGTGCTGCAGGCGATGATTCTGACCGAAGGCGAGAAGATGCTGTTGACCCCAACCTATCATGTCTTCGAGATGTTTAAGGTTCACCAGGACGCCGAGGCGCTTGCCCTTCATCTGGACGCAGACGTCTACAGCTTGGGCGAGGATTCGATTCCTCAGATCAGCGGTTCGGCTTCAAAACGAGCGGACGGCACGATCGATATTAGCCTGTGCAACGTTGATCCGCAGCAGGAAGCTTCCGTAACTCTGCAATTGCGCGGATTAGCGGCGGGCAAGAAGGTCACCGGGCGAGTGTTGACGCATGCCGATAGGAATGCGCATAATACCTTCGAGCAGCCAGAGACAGTGAAACCGCACGTATTTGAAGGAGTTACGAAGGTAAGTGAAAACGGCTTGTCGGCAACGCTGCCGCCGATGTCTGTCGTCGTGCTGACGCTGGTCTAGGCTAGCTGGCATCTTAAATGAATCGGAGGGGTCTCATGATGATGGCCAAGGGTTCGTTGGTACACCGGGTGCCGACCGGGGAGAAGGCGGTCGCCTTTACGTTTGACGACGGGCCGCATCCCGTTTATACGGAACAAGTGCTGGAGATTTTTCGGAAGGTGAACGGGAAGGCCACCTTTTGCATGATTGGGCAGGAGATCGATCGGTTTGGAGACATCGCGGCCAAGGTACATGCCGCCGGACATGAGATTGCCAATCACACGTACTCACATCCGGATTTGACCCGTTTGACGCTGGAGGAGGCACGGGCCGAAATCCTGCTGGGAGACGAGCGGATCCGCCAGGTGACCGGAAAGCCGGCATTCAGCTTCCGGCCGCCGTATTTTGCCGTGAATGAGGTTATCTTATCGCTTGCCGAGGAGTTCGGGTATTATTCGATCGGGTGCGTTAACGGTGAGGCAAAGGATTGGGAGCAGCCCCAACCCGGCGTGGATTTTATCTTGGAGCATACGCGCCGGTCGGTGGCGAACGGCAGTATCTTCCTGTTCCATGACGGATATGGTGACCGGGCACAGACGATCGAGGCGGTTCGGGTGCTAACCGAGGAGCTGACTGCCGATGGATATCGGTTGGTGACGGTCAGTGAGCTTATGACGTTGACGAATGAACAAGTATCTGATAACACCTAAACCTCCCATGAACTCCCACCCATAAGTCATGCATGCTCAAATTTAAATAAGAGACCCTATATCTTACAACTATTGAATAGATGAGGGTTGCGGTATGAAGGTAGCTATTATGGGGGCGGGGTTATCGGGCCTAGCTTGCGCGATTACGTTGGAGCGTAACGGCATCGAACCGGTCATCTTTGAGAAAAGGAGTCGAGTCGGCGACCGGTTCGTGAATGCGGAGGCGCTTCTTTCGATATTTTCGCGGCCGGTTCAGGATGTCATTGCTAAGTTTTCCGAAGAATACGGACTGTTCCTTCACCCGACTGCGAGCATTGAACAGATGACGATTCAATCCAAGTGGGAGAAGGCCATCCTGGAGGGACCGTTAGGCTTCCTCAATATCCGCGGGAGAGAAGAAGATTCGTTCGAAGCCCAGCTCAGCCGGCAAGTGAATTCGCCAATCTATTTTCAATCGGAGAAAACCTATGAGCAACTGCTGGCGGACTATACGCATGTGGTCATGGCCACAGGGGACGCGGGTTACGCGAAAAAAACCCGAAACTTTCGGGAAGACCTCTCTGTATCCTTGATGGGGGCTACCGTCGAAGGTCAATTTGATCGCTACGCAGTCAAGACCTGGTTCGATTACGACCTTACTCCGAGAGGGTACGGATATCTCCTTCCTTTTTCGGAGAAAGAAGCGAACCTGGTCATCGGCATCCCCGATATCCCCGCGAATGAGGGAGTCAAACTTCAGGACCTCTGGGAACCGTTCCACCAAACCGTTCGAACCGAACTAGGGCAGACTCTCCCCGTGACGGATGAATTTCATATCACGCATTACCTGGTGGGGATCTGCGAAAGGGCCCGGATCGGCAACACCTTCTATGTTGGAAATTGCTATGGCAGCTTGATGCCGTTCTTGGGATTTGGGCAATATAGTGCACTTTTGACCGGAGTTTATGCGGCTTACGATCTATGCGGTCTAGGCAAGTATGAGGAGTTGACTGCCCCCCTACGTCAAAGCTATGAGCATTCGCTGGTTCTACGTCGGGTGATGGAACAGCTCGACAATGCCGATTTGGATCGAATCGTACGGGTGCTGGATGGTCCTCTGGCGAACAAGCTGTGTTTTTCCAAACGGATCAATCCCTTGAAAGTAGCCAGTTATTTGATGCGTCCTTATGTGAAAATCAAACAAGGAGTGACCTCCTGATCAAAACCTAGGAGGGGATCGGCGTGATCACCGTATTGAATATGGATGGCCGAGAGCTAACCCCGTGCACGCTGGATCGCGCTTGGCGGGAAGTAAATCGGGAACGGGCCGTCTGGCTGGACGAGCAGACCATCCAATTGCTCTACAACCCGTTCTTGTTCCGAGATTATCGGAAGATCGCCCTAAGGCGAGACCGCTACACCTGCTTATGGTGCGGTGCTCCTGCAACGACGGTAGACCATCTCATTCCCTCAAGCAAAGGCGGTTCGGATCTACCCCAGAACCTGATTGCCTCTTGCAGCGAATGTAATTCGAGTCGGGGAAACCGTGCGGCCTTTAGTTATTTGAAGGAAAACGGGAGGGCTGCACCCTATCCCTTCAAGCTCCGTTACCGTATCCTCAGGGCGATGATCGGCCCGTACCTTCTGTCCAAGCGGAAACGAAGGAGGGAATCGTAAAAAAGGCTTCCGACCGAACCTCCGGTCCGAAGCCTTTTAGGTTTGCGCCCCATGATCCTATTCATCCTTTCTAGTAAGCTCTAAAAGTCGAGTGGGTTCCTCTGAAAGTCGTGTGAGTAATTTGTGAAAGTTACAAAGCAAACGATTAGTTTCAACGGATGAGGGTATATTAATTGTGAAGACTTGGTGAAGTAGATTGACGTTGAGAATGGTTCGCATATAATAATTAATATAAATAACAGACAAACCACAGCCAAAAGGAGAGTTAAATCATGTCATTGATTGGAAAAGAAGTATTGCCTTTTAAAGCTCAAGCTTATCAGAACGGGAAATTTATCGATGTTTCCGATGCAGACTTTAAAGGGAAATGGAGCGTTGTATGCTTCTATCCAGCGGACTTCACGTTCGTATGCCCTACGGAGCTGGAAGACTTGCAGGATCAATATGCTACCTTGAAAGATCTTGGCGTTGAGGTCTATTCTGTATCGACCGACTCCCACTTCGTGCATAAAGCTTGGCACGATAGCTCCGAAGCGATCGGCAAGGTTACTTACATTATGATCGGCGACCCCTCCCACACGATTTCCCGCAACTTCGACGTTCTGATCGAAGAAGAAGGCGTGGCGGATCGGGGTACCTTTATCATCGACCCGAACGGCGTGATCCAAGCTATCGAAATCACGGCTGGCGGGATTGGACGCGATGCAAGCACCCTGATCGACAAGATCAAAGCAGCTCAATACGTTCATAACCATCCAGGTGAAGTTTGCCCGGCGAAATGGAAAGAAGGAGCCGCAACTTTGAAACCAAGCCTTGACTTGGTTGGCAAGATCTAAGGAGAGAGAATCATGAAACTGGATGCAGACATCAAACAACAATTAGAGCAATATCTTCAGCTTCTTGAAGGGAATGTTCTGCTGAAAGTCAGTGCCGGAACCGATACGGTTTCGAACGATATGCTGGACCTCGTTCACGAGTTGTCCAGCATGTCGGATAAAATTACCGTCGAACAAACGACTTTACCCAGAACCCCTAGCTTCAGCGTGAATCGCGTAGGGGAAGAGACCGGCATCACCTTTGCCGGTGTTCCACTGGGCCATGAGTTTACTTCCCTGGTACTGGCTTTGTTGCAAGTCAGCGGAAGACCTCCGAAGGTTGAACAGCATATTATTGATCAAATCAAGGGGATTCGAGGCGAATACCGCTTCGAAACCTACGTCAGCTTGACCTGCCATAACTGCCCGGACGTCGTTCAGGCGTTGAACCTGCTGAGCGTTCTGAATCCTGGCATTTCCCATACAATGATCGACGGCGCGGCTTTCAAGGATGAAGTCGAGAGCAAAGAGATCATGGCGGTGCCAACCGTATTCATGAACGGGGAGCTGTTCGGTAACGGCCGGATGTCCGTCGAGGACATTCTGGGCAAGCTGGGCTCGTCGGATACGACGGCATTTGAAGGCAAAGAGCCTTACGACGTGCTTGTCGTAGGGGGCGGACCTGCCGGTGCCAGCGCGGCGATTTACGCAGCACGTAAAGGGATCCGTACCGGGATCGTCGCTGAACGCTTTGGCGGACAAGTGAACGACACCCTTGGCATCGAGAACTTGATTGGCGTGAAGTATACCGAAGGGCCTAAGCTTGCGGCCAATCTGGAGGAACACGCGAAGGAATACAATATCGACATCATGATGTCGCAGCGGGCGAAAGGCCTTCAGAAGAAGGACCTGATCGAAGTGGAGCTGGAGAACGGTGCGGTCCTGAAGAGCAAAACGGTCATCCTGTCCACCGGGGCACGCTGGCGCAACATGAATGTACCGGGCGAAGCAGAATTTAAGAATAAAGGCGTGGCGTATTGCCCGCACTGTGATGGTCCATTGTTTGCAGGGAAACGTGTCGCTGTCGTCGGCGGAGGCAACTCCGGTGTTGAGGCAGCCATTGACCTGGCGGGCGTGGCATCGCATGTGACCGTACTTGAATTCATGCCTGAGTTGAAAGCCGACTCTGTCTTGCAGGATCGTCTGAACAGCTTGCCGAACACCACCGTAATCAAGAACGCGCAAGTGAAGGAAGTTACGGGGGACAGCAAGGTGAACGGAGTAACCTACATCGAGCGGGAAAGCGGTGAAGAGAAGCATCTCGAGCTGGAAGGCGTATTCGTTCAAATCGGCCTTGTGCCGAACACGGAATGGCTGGAAGGCACGCTAGAACGTACCCGGATGGGCGAGATTATCGTCGACAACCGTGGGGCAACGACTCTTCCAGGCGTATTTGCGGCCGGCGACTGCACGAACTCGGCTTACAAGCAAATCATTATTTCGATGGGTTCAGGCGCGACAGCTGCCTTGGGAGCCTTCGATTACATGATCCGCAATCAATAACATCATAGGTATGACCTTAAGCCCGCTCATCGAGAGCGGGCTATTTTTGTGTACAAATCTAAAGTTTGTTGACTATAGTATCAAGTTTATGGTCTGGATGTAAGCGCTGTATTCCCGATAAAATGAGATTAGACAGAGCAGTACACGCTGAAGGAAAGAGGTGACGGAACATGAAGTCGAAGGAAAACAGAAAGCGCTTACACTCGCGTTGGCGCAAACAAGACACGGAGCTGACGTTATTGGCCTTGCCAACGACCCTTTGGTATATTCTGTTCAGTTTCCTGCCGATGTTCGGCATCATTATCGCCTTTAAGAATTTCAAAATAACCGGTGGGTTTCTGAGCAATGTATTCAACAGCCCCTGGGCAGGCCTCAAAAACTTTGAATTCCTCTTCAAGTCGAACGATGCCTGGATCATTATTCGGAACACCATCGGGTACAACTTGATCTTTATCGTCCTTGGGATTGTGATCCCCGTGGCTTTAGCCTTGATGATCGGGATGATCCACAACCGCCGGGCCGGGAAAGCCTATCAAACGATGATGTTCCTGCCCTATTTCCTCTCCTGGGTTGTAGTCTCCGCTGTGGGTTGGGCGTTCTTAAGTTTCGATAAGGGGATTCTCAATCAAATGTTGGTGAATTGGGGAAATGAGCCGGTCAACTGGTACATGGAACCGAAATATTGGCCTTACTTCTTGATCTTCATGAATATCTGGAAGGGGCTAGGTTATGGAATGGTCGTCTATTTGGCGACAATCGCCGGGATTGATAAGACCTACTATGAAGCGGCCGTGATCGATGGCGCTACGCTCTGGCAGCAAACCCGGTTTATCACGCTGCCGCTGATGAAACTGGTTATCGTGATGATGTTCATCTTGGCGGTGGGACGGATCTTCTACACGGACTTCGGGTTATTCTTTCAGGTCCCGAGGGACTCCAATTCCCTGTTTAATGTGGCCACGACGATTGATGTCTTGGTTTACAAGCAGCTCAAAACGGCAACTGTCGGCATGGCTTCGGCTGCGGCTTTTGTACAATCGGTTCTCGGCTGTCTGATGATTCTAGCGGCGAACTGGACGGTTCGCAAAATCGATTCGGATAGCGCGATGATCTAAGGAGGTGCGTTTATGGCAACAAGAACGGTTTACGAGAGCGGCTTGGATCGCTTTAATCGTCCAAGCAAAGGGGTGAATTTACTCCTCCATCTCCTCTTCTTCTTCCTTGCGGTGATTTGTGTTGTGCCTATGCTGGTGGTCTTATCCATCTCGCTGTCCAGTGAAGACTCGATTCGGGAGAACGGCTATCACCTGATCCCAACGGCCTTCTCGGGGGATGCCTACGGGTATATCGCGAAGCAGGGAACGATGATTTTGCAGGCCTTGGGGATCTCCGTCTTTGTCACGATCGTCGGAACCGTGTTGGGGATTCTGCTCACCACCTCGATGGGGTACGTTCTCTCTCGGCCGAATTATAAGCTGAAGGGGTTCCTGACGTGGGTCGTATTTATTCCAATGGTGTTCAACGGCGGGTTGGTCTCGAGCTACTATATCAATGCCAATTTACTGGGGCTGAAAGATACGGTTTGGTCGCTGATTCTGCCGCTGGCGGTCTCCTCATTTAACGTCATTATTTGTAAGACCTTCTTTAAAAGCACGATTCCGGACGGATTAATCGAATCCGCAGAAATCGATGGAGCCGGCCAGTTGCGCATTTTCTTCTCGATCATTTTACCGATCTCCTTACCGGTCATCGCAACGATAGGTTTGTTCCTATGTTTTGGTTACTGGAATGACTGGTTCCAATCGATGTTGTACATCAACAATCAGGACCTGTATTCGTTGCAGGCACTGTTGAATAACTTGATGAGCAATGTGGACGCGCTGGCAAGGAATGCTTCTAGTCTGGGGATTAGTTACGCGGAGCTGGTTGCCACGATGCCTAAAGAATCCGCCCGCATGGCGGTGGCTGTCGTGATTGTGCTCCCGGTCGCCTTTGCGTATCCCTTCTTCCAGCGATACTTCATCTCCGGCTTGACTGTAGGCGCAGTCAAAGGATAATCCGAAATAAACTGGGCTTGTCTCAGTTTATGTATATTAAGAACACAAAAGGGAGGAAATATCTATGACAAGGTCTTTGAAGCTCATCTCTACCCTATGTATTATGATGCTTCTCATGTCCGTTCTTGCCGCATGCGGTTCGAAGTCGAATTCTTCGTCGGCGAACAACTCGCCAGACTCTTCGACGAACACTTCTACAGAAACACCGACAACTTCGGGGGAGATCCCGACGTTGGTATGGTGGACGATCGGCGGTCAGGTTCCGGATAACTTCGAGAAGGCCATCGAAGCCATGAACGAATACACAGCCGAGAAAATCGGCGTGAAGATCGACATTAAAGTGGCAAGCTGGGGCGATTGGGATACGAAAATTAACACGATCGTAAACACGGGTGAACCTTTCGATATCCTCTTCACCAACGTTTCCAAATACAATCAGCAAGTGACCATCGGGGCGCTCGCAGACATCACCGATTTGGTGCAAAGCGAGACACCGGAACTGTATAAGTTCATTCCAGAGAAGGTATGGGATGGGACGAGAATCGGCGGCAAGCTTTATTCCGTGCCAACCTATAAGGACTCCTCTCTAACCCAATATTGGGTGTTCGATCATAAGTATGTTGAGAAATACGGCATTGACTTGAACAACATCAAAACCCTGAAGGATCTGGATAAACCGTTCCACGACATGAAAGACGGAGAGGGCAAGAGCTTCTATCCATTGCCGATGACGCAAGGCGACGGATTTAACGGATTCTTTAACCGGTATGACGATCTTGCGCTGGGATTCCCTCCGATTGGGGTGTCGGTGGATGACGCTTCCCGCAAGGTGGTATCCGTTCTGGAACAACAGGATGTCATGGACGAATTGAAGATTCTGCACCAATGGTATAAGGATGGCATTATCAATCCCGATGCTCCAACCAAGCCGGAAGCGGACAAAGGCCGCGCGTTCTTCAGTGCTCAAGGCTTCCCAGGGGCGGACATTACTTGGCAAATCAACGAGGGCGTCGAGAAGTACGACATGACGCAGGTTTACGGACCGCTCTACACGACGGCAACGATTCAAGGTTCCCTCAACGGAATCTCGGCCAATTCCAAGTATAAGAAGGAAGCTTTGAAATACCTGGAGCTGGTGAATACCGATCCGAAGCTTCGCAACATGCTGGCCTTTGGTGAAGAGGGCGTCGACTACGTGAAAGTGGACGGCGAGAAAGTCATTGAACGTATTTCCGATACTTGGCCGCTGGCTGGATATACGCAAGGGACCTTCTTCAATATGGCGACAACCAAAGGAGCTCCGGAAGATCAATGGGTACAAGTTCAGAAGCTGAATGAACAAGCGACCGCTTCGTCCTTGCTCGGTTTCTCACTCGACACGACCAATCTGACTACCGAAGTAGCGAACGTGAAAGCGACGTGGGATAAGTACCGTTATGAATTGCTCACAGGCGCATCCGATCCGGAGAAGAGGGTGCCACAGATCATCGAAGAACTGAAAAAGGCCGGAATGGATACCATCATGAAAGCTGCACAAGAGCAGATTGATGCCTTCTTTAAATAAGAGCTAAGGCTTCACTCGATTGGCCCGGACGGTAGATTTATCTACCGTTCGGGCTTTTCAATATGATGGTATAATGAGGACAGAGGATGGCATTGGAATCAGCGCCGTAAGACACAAGGCAAAGGAGGCGCCGAATGGGCTCCTTTTGGCAGATTAAAATATACCGAAGTAAATTCATTGCCTATACGATATCTGTTGTGACCATCGGTTTGGCGCTGGGCATCATGACCTGTGCAGTTCTCATGTATCAGTGGATCGAGGGTGCTCGAGCTGAAGCAATCAGCACGTTTGCTCGAATCGAGAACGAGCTGCAGTATGATACCGATCGAATTGAAGCTTATATGCAGCGAATTTACTCTAATGATCGCCTGATGACGGATGTTCGTTTCTTTCTTGGGAACACCGCGGAAGGTTACCAGACGAGCAGGCTGCAGAATAGCCAATACAATGAACCGCTGGTCTCTTTCCCGGAAGATATGAGGGCTTTCTTACACAGTTCCATGAAGGGAGATCTGACCCAAGTCAGTCTGCATACCGATTCCGATAGCAACGTGGTGCGGTTTGATGACAATGGCAATCCTAGCTTTCTGTTTCGCGTGCCGAACACGGATGAGATCTTTCGCGAGTCTATGGAGAAGGGATTTGTGTACCGTAAGAAATTGTCCGACCCCAACCAGATTTCTCGTCAAATCGGAGAGTTCCGCTTCTTGATCGGCAGCGATCCGTTGTTCAGGAAAGTACAAGGTTATAAGTTGGACATCGCCGCGGCCATTAGCGATTCGGGTGAAGTGTATATGATCTCCGGCATGGACCATGGGACCAAGGAGATGGCGCTCAAAGCCACGGAGGAGAAACGAAGCAGCGGGTATTCTTCCTTAGGGGGGATGAAGAATGTCTTCTTCATGACCTTTACCTCCACCAAGTTTGATTACCGATTTGTGTTTCTCGTGGATTTGTCTCACCTGATGCATCAAAAGGCGGGCATCCTATTTGCTGTCGTAGGTATTGTTCTGTTGGCCATGATTAGCGTATTGCTGCTTATCGCTTACAATATGCGTGACGATGCGAGATTCCTAAGGCACATCATCCACTCCATCAAGCGAGTGAAGACGGCGGATTTCACGTCGAGTTTCCCCGCTCCCTATCGGCGCAACGAATACGGCATGATTGCCCGCGAATTGGATGATATGGTGCATGAGCTTGATAAACATATTCGCACCGAGTATTTGCTGAAATTGAAGCAGCAGGAAACCGAAATGAAAGCGCTTCAGCATCAGATCAACCCCCATTTTCTGTACAATACCCTGGAGTCGATTCGCTCCACGGCTTTGCTTCACCGTGACGTGGATACGGCGGATGCCATTGCGACCTTAGGTTCTCTCTATCGCGATATCGTTCACAAAGACAATATTATTTCGATCGGGGAAGAGCTGGAACTGTTGCAGAAGTTTCTGAGCATCATGGAGCTGAAGTATCCGGGACGGTTCTATTATCAGATCAATGTGGATGAGGCGCTATTGCGTCTCCAGACGGTCAAATTTTGGATGCAACCGCTGGCCGAGAACTTCTTCGTTCATGGGTTCAATTCAAGCAGTGAATTCAATTTACTCGTCGTGAACGGTTGGGAAGAGGACGGACGGTTCATCCTGGAATTTATGGATAACGGGAAATGTATACCCGAAGCGCGTCTGGAAGAAGTGAGGCAACATCTGATCTGTCGTGATGATACGCCTGTACGCAGTATTGGACTGCGTAACGTGCATACCCGGCTGCATTTTTTCTATGGTGAGGCCTTAGCGATGGAAATTGAGAATAATGAGGAAGCGGGAGTCAAGATTACCGTGAGGATCACAAAGGGGTGACTTCAGCATGTATAAGCTTCTGATCGTAGATGACGAACCGCAGATTCTGGAGGGCATGAAGCGAACCTTGGATTGGGGGGAATACGGCTTTCACCAAATCGAAACGAGCGAAACGAAAGAAGACGCGATCGCCAAATCCGTGGATTTATTGCCGGATATCGCCATCTTCGATGTATGTATCGGCCCTGATCTTGGGTATGAGATCATCCATCAGCTCAATGAACTGCGTCTCCCTACCAAATATATTATAATGAGCGGTTACAGTGAATTCGAATATGCCCAAGCGGCGATTCGCTGCGGCGTGAAGGACTATCTGCTAAAGCCCGTTGAGCGTTCCAAGCTGCAGAAGGTGATTGAGAAGATCATTGTGGAGGATTTGCAGGGGACTTTAAATGGGATCAGCAGGAAAGATAACACTACGGATCCGATCCTGGGAATTCCCTATGAGGAGTTATCCAAACTGACCAACCGTATCCTGCTCATGGTGAAGGCGGAGTTTGCCCAGAACATCACGTTGAAATCGGTGGCGGAGCGTTTTCGCATGAATAGTACGTACCTTGGACAGTTGTTCTTAAAAGAAACCCGCATGAAATTTTCGGAATATTTGATGGCGTACCGTATGCTTCTTGCGAAGGAGCGCATTCTCGCTACGAACGAGAAGATCGCCAACATCGCCCAGTCCGTGGGCTACGCAAATTTGAATTACTTTTACACGCATTTTCAAGGATATTATGGCATGTCCCCTTCGGATCTTCGAAAAAAAAGCTAGTGCTCCACAGGCGGAAAGGAGGATGGGATGCAGCGACGTTCGTTGTTCAATCGTGTGGCCCTTTTCTTGGCATTAACCGGCATGTTATCCCTACTTGTCATGGGCTGTTCGCCTTCCTCTGACAAAGGGGAAACGATACCGCGTAAGGACATGGTCAATTTGGTCTACTATACGATCGGGGAGCCGGATCCGGACCTGAAGAAGGTGAATGACAAGATCAATGAAGTATTGGCTAAGAAGATCGGAATCACCATTACTTATATCAAGGTCGGATGGCAGGAATACGATAATCGCCTCAACACGATGTTATCGGCGGGAACGCCCTTCGATATCGCTTATGCCCCGGAGTTCACCACTTACGTGAAGCGTGGAGCTTGGCTGCGGCTGGATGACTATCTGTCCAGTACGGGCAAGGATATGTACGATGTCATTGACCCCATGTTTTGGCAGGGCGTACGGATGGACGATGGGGGGATTTATGGCGTGCCCACCAATAAGGAATTAGCGGTCCGCCAACAGTGGATGTATCCGGAAGAGCTGGTGAAGAAGTATAACATCGATATTACGAAGTACAATACCCTGGAATCGCTGGAACCCTTGATGCAGATGATCAAGCAGAAGGAATTCGATTATTTGCCGATGGAGCTGGACAAGGATTCCCATAACTTCTTCGCTTTATATGGGTACGAGTACGTGATTGATAAGGAACTCCCATTAATGCTGCGGTCTTTAGATTCCCGTTCTCGGGTCGTGAGTATTTTCGAAACCGAGGAGGCTCGGCGGGTGCTGGATACGCTTCGGCGTTATTATCAGGCAGGCTACATCAACGAAGATGCGGCTTTACGGGAGAGTCAGGAGCTGGAGAGAGGGAAGAAAGTGTTCTGGAAGGCCTCAAGCGGCGGCCCCCTCTCTGAGAATAGCTGGAGTAAGGATCGCGGCTACAAGGTCGTTGCGCATCCCGTCACGACGGAGGTGGTCACGACCGAAGATGTGCGGGGAGGCGTCATGGCGGTCAGTTCGGATACGAAGTATCCGGTCGAATGTATCAAGTTCTTGAACCTGCTCAATACCGACCCGGAGGTACGAAACCTATTTAACTATGGGATCGAAGGCGTGCATTACACCTTGGACAAGAAGGGTCAAGTCGTGCTGATCCCTCCGAAGGATGCGGACGGACACCCCGTATCCGACGTTTCGTCCAACTACATTGGAGTTACGTTTACCCAAGGCAACTGGTTTATCTTAAAGACGATGGGCGGCGAGAATCCGGAACCGATAAATAAATGGGAGGAATTTCGCGCTTCCAACGCAAGAGCCGTGAAATCTAGTACGTTTGGGTTTACGCCGGATTTGTCCATGATGCCGATCCAGATGCAGAACATCAAGATGGTCTGGCAGAAATATTATCCGAGCCTTATGACCGGCAGCGTGGACGTAGATACCGAACTTCCGAAGTTCAATGAGGAACTGAAGCAGGCGGGCCTCTACGAGGTGCAGGCCGAGGTGCAAAAACAGCTGGATGCTTGGCGTGCTTCGAGTAAGCGATGACGGCGGAATAGAAAACGGCGGTGCAGGGAGAATCCCTGTCACCGCCGTTTTTGCTGTTACTTCTTCTTCCCCTTCGGGACTTGGACCGTGGTCTTGGCTGTCGTTTTATTGCCCGCCTTGTCGGTAGCTTCGTAGGTGATCGTGTAAATTCTTCCGTTTCCTTTCCCCGATCGCTCCGCCCGTAGCTGGAACTCTTTATCAGCTGTTCCGATATCGGCGCCTTGAATATCGTTCGCTTTGTCGCCATCGCCCAGCCCGTTGTCGCTTTCGTTGCTGGTGATCGAAACTAACTTAATCGAGGCAATACCGGAATCCTTATCGGAGGCCTTCCATGTGATCCGGATCGGAACCATCTTGTGGTTTGGTGTCGAGAGAACGGCGGGACTGGCGGTAATCTTCAAAACGGGCGGCGTCGTATCGACGTTGCCTTTTCCCGTCAAGGTCAAGATGCCGTAGACAGAGGTGTCTTGATATCCGTTGCCGGTCGTGTCGTTCCAGGCGGCCACGCTTTGGCGCGCGCCGTCTTTGGCATCGTTGATCTGCGTGTCGAAGCCGATTTTTACATTATTCGCCGGTGTAACCGATTGAAACGGAATCTTCATTTCGACCGTATAGTTCGTGCCGTCGACCTTGGTCGCCGATACGAAGCCTGTGGCGAGCTTCTCTGGATTAAAGCTAGCCTCATTCGCATAGTTCACGCGGAATTGTCCATCGTCATCTTGATAGAACGAGGTCTTGGCATTATTCTCGTCCAGGAACACCTCAACCGAATCCTGCTCCCATGCGTTTGGATTGTTCTTATCCAACTGCGCGTCGCTGACTTGAATCAGGACATACAGGTTCTGATCGTCCCAGAGCGCTTTGGCTGTGCCGGATGCCCCTTGCCAAGCCGTTTGGTAACGCTGGATCGGCATCGCCGGGGCTTTGCTCCAAACGGCATCCGCCGCCCCATCTACGGTAGGCGTACCATAGAAAGCGGTAGACTGGCTCGCTTCCGACACATCCGGTTGGTGTTCTTCAATGAACTTGGCGGGGTTAATCACGCCGTAATAAGCCGGTTTGGCCTGAAGATTCTTGTCAAACAGCAACGGGTTAGACGAGGAGCGCCAGCTGGTGCCGTCATCCAATCCCCAGAAGGTGACGCGGGCGATGTGGTCGGCATGCGCTTTGAAGATTTGCATCAATTGCGCGTACAAATAACCTTGCGCATTCGCCAGCTTCTCGGACAGCTGGTAGTTGCTGCCGGCTTGAATGTCCAGCTCTGTGATGCTGACTTCCACGCCCAAGGAGATGAATTTCTCCAGGGATAGTCGAACGTTCTCCGGATTCGTGTTAACGCTATAGTGCGCTTGCATGCCGACGCCGTCGATCAGCTTTTTGCCCGGATGGGTCAGCGCATATTTGTCGTTCAACGCTTTGACCATGTTATAGATGGCTTGAGCTTTGTTCTGGTTATCTTCGTTGTAATCGTTGTAATACAACTTGATATCCCATTCCGGATGCCGATCGAGCACTTCTCTGGCTGCGAGGAACGCCTGCTCAACGTAGTCATCGCCGATCGCGGTCTTCCACGGGGCTTGCCGCAAGGACGCTTGCCAATCCGCCGGGTTCCCCGGGTTATCGTTCATCGCTTCGTTGACAACGTCCCAAGAAATCACCTTGTTGCCGAAATGCTCCATGACGGTTTGAATGTGAGTCCGCAAGTTAGCCAAGGCCTCTTCCCGGCTCAATGGGACCGAGTTTCCTTGTGCATCGGTGGCCGTATTCATCCAAGC
Organism: Paenibacillus sp. FSL R7-0216; assembly: GCF_037969915.1. Lineage (NCBI taxonomy): Bacteria > Bacillati > Bacillota > Bacilli > Caryophanales > Paenibacillaceae > Paenibacillus > Paenibacillus sp. FSL R7-0216. The sequence goes on from NZ_CP150222.1 coordinate 326,782, forward strand.
CGGCGATTGCTGGTGCCAGACCAAGACATGGCCGTGCATTTGCATCCCTTCTGCCCGGACCTTATCGACCATGGCATCCGCCGCGGTAAACGTAAAATTGCCTTTTGTCGGCTGCAGCCCGTCAGGCTTCATGGCGTTGCCGGCTGTGGCGACGTTGTGGTGCATGCCGAGCAGCTCCAAGCGCACGCCTTCCAAATCCTCGGCCGAGATGGCGTTACCGATCAAGAAGTCGCTTTGGTAAGCGGTTTTCAGCGGGATCAGATCTTTTTGGATGGCAATTGGGCCGGATCCAGTGCTTTCAAAACTCACGTCGTCGATGTAAAAAGAAGCGGTCGCGTTATTCGAACTTTCCACGTAAATCGTCAAAAATTCGCCGCCCACGCTGTTATAACGGTAGGTTCCTTCAAACTGAACCCAATTGTCCCCGGTATTTAGGGTCTTGGGGGATAGGGCTACGTAATTCGCGCTGCTGCCTTCGCCGATTTGAGTAGACAGCTGGATTTGCGAGCTGGCGGGATCGATCAGCTTGACCCAGGCCGAAATCTTGTATTCGGCGCCTTGGTCCACGTATTTCTCTACGCGCAGCGTTGGCCCGTGCCAGGTGTCGGTACGGCCTTCAACCTTGAGCGCATAGGAACCGCCTGGCGTATGGTTCGCCTCGTTCGTCACGGTCAACGTTTCGGTACCTGCTCGGCCCGCGAAGCCGCCGGATTTTTGATCCTCAAAGGTGATCGTGGAGAAAGGCAATGCCGGGTCTCTAGGCGGCTGCTCACCACCGCCGGAGCTGGCTTGCTCCGTGATGCGAATGTCTCCGATGTAGAAAGGAACCGCAGCACCTGCAGCATTCGAGTTGATGCGCAGCGCCTTGTCTGCGCTTGTATCCACGGTAAACTCCTTCGTTAATGTCACGGCTTGGCCGGCGAGGTATGCCGCTTCGGCATAATTGCCGTAGCTGTCCACGGTTTGAAGGGCAGTTTTGGCGTCAGCGGGTACGCTAACGGCGGCGTCCACGTATACGGTAACTTGGGCCGTATAGGTTTTGCCGTTCACCAAGCCGATATCGCTAAACCGGAAGTCGGCCGCGTCCCAGTTGTTTACCCGGTTACTGACGTATAATGCGCCTCCATCCTCGTTGCCGGTAAACGTCTTGCCAGTGACCTGCGTCAGGGTCGCCCCTCCTGATTGGACTGCTTTGCCGATTCCATTTGCGAAGTCCTCATGGTACACCGTGACCGTGCCGTCCGGAGCCGAGGTGTCGGCTTTGGTTACCGAGGCCGGCCATCCTGCAGGCAGCAGCAAGACTGCGGCGATCAGCAGCATGAGGACACGTTTCATCGATTGATTCATTCGATCACTCCCCTTTGATATTGAATATGGCAGTTAAGCGCTTACATTTTGTTGGAAGGCTCCTCCTTTCCTGCCTCAAATGATACCACCCCATTGGGAAGCCTGGCTTTCTCGAAATTAAAGATTCATTCTTGGTTATTATAGGAAATTCGGGGGTACCCTAACCAATCAAGGAGCTACGTCCTTAACCATCATTGTCGTACAGGAGCGTGATATGTAATGAAAGTGGCCAAGTTATGGATCAGCCTGGGGCTCGTGATTGCGATTTCCTTTGCGGTCTTGGGTTATTACGGCGGGGAGATCTACCATTCCATGCCTCCTATTCCGAAGCAAGTGGTATCTACTGACGGCACGGTGCTGATGACCGAACAGGATATTTTGGACGGTCAGAATGTCTGGCAGTCGATGGGCGGCCAGGAAATCGGAAGCGTCTGGGGGCACGGGGCCTATGTCGCTCCCGACTGGTCGGCGGATTGGCTGCACCGGGAATCGGAAATGCTGCTCCATCGATGGGCGCAAACCGAAACCGGAAATTCGTATGACCGCTTGAACGATGATCAACAGGCGCTGCTACTCAGTAGGTTAAAAAAAGAAATGCGCACGAATACATACGATTCCGGTAGCGGGCAAATCACCCTATCGCCGGACCGTGCCCAAACGTTTACCGAGTTAAGTCGGTATTATGCGGGCTTGTTCGGTCATGACCCTCAATTCGACAAGCTGCGCGACGATTACGCCATTCCAAGCAATGCCCTGAAGGATCCCGCCAGAGCTAAGGCGCTGAATGCGTTCTTCTTCTGGGCGGCTTGGTCCTGCGCGGCGGAACGGCCCGGAGAGAACGTCAGCTATACGAACAATTGGCCGCATGAGCCGCTGGTAGGCAATACATTAACCGGCTCCATGGTCATTTGGTCGGTGGTCAGCTTTGTACTGCTGTTGGCGGGCATTGGAGCTCTGGCATGGTATTACGCTACCCAGAAGCATACAGAAGGGGAGGAGCGTTTTCCTGAGAAGGACCCCTTGTTGGCTTTGTCACCTACCCCATCAATGAAAGCGACCTTGAAATACTTCTGGGTGGTCACCGCGTTGGTGGTGGTCCAGGCGGCATTGGGAGCGATCACGGCTCACTACCAGGTAGAGGGGAGCAGCTTCTACGGCATTCCTATAGCAGACTGGATCCCTTACTCGGTGACGCGAACATGGCACACGCAGCTCGGCATCTTCTGGATCGCCACGGCTTGGTTGGCCACCGGACTGTTCGTAGCGCCGGCCGTTTCCGGACATGAACCGAAGCTGCAGAGAGCGGGAGTCAACTTCCTGTTCGTCTGCTTGTTAATAATCGTTGTCGGATCGATGGTCGGACAATGGTTCGCGATCCAGCAAAGACTCGGTTTCACGGCGAACTTCTGGTTTGGACATCAGGGGTATGAATATGTCGATCTGGGCCGGTTCTGGCAGATTTTCCTTACCGTCGGATTGTTCCTTTGGCTGTTCCTGATGGCCCGGGCGATCTGGCCCGCGCTGAAAAAAGGCAGTGAAACGCGTAACCTGCTGGTCTTGTTCTTGCTGGCTTCCACCGCGATTCCGTTGTTTTACGTCCCTGGCCTGATGTGGGGGCAGCATACCCATTTGGCGATCGCCGAATATTGGCGCTGGTGGGTTGTCCATCTCTGGGTCGAAGGCTTCTTCGAGGTGTTCGCCACGGTGGTGATGGCCTTCCTGTTCACTCGCATGGGCTTGCTGCGAGTCCGAGTGGCCACCGGTTCGGTACTCTTCTCGACGATCATCTTTCTGTTCGGCGGGATCATCGGCACGTTCCACCATCTCTATTTCAGCGGCACGCCCATTGGGGTGCTGGCCTTCGGTGCGGCATTCAGCGCTTTGGAGGTCGTTCCGCTCTGCTTGATTGGATTCGAAGCCTATGAGAACCTGACTTTGACGAGAGCCCGTCCGTGGGTCAAAGCCTACAAATGGCCGATTTACTTCTTCGTGGCCGTGGCTTTCTGGAACCTCGTTGGTGCGGGGTTGTTCGGCTTCTTCATCAACCCGCCGGTGGCCTTGTACTATATGCAGGGCTTGAATACAACGCCGGTGCATGGGCATACCGCTTTGTTCGGCGTGTACGGTACCTTGGGAATCGGGCTGATGTTGTTCTGCTTGCGCGGTTTGACCACCAATTTTGAATGGAAAACGGGGGCGCTCCGCTTCTCCTTCTGGGCCATCAACATCGGGTTGTTGCTGATGGTGCTTCTGAGCCTTCTGCCGATCGGGCTCATGCAGACCTGGGCCAGCGTGGAACATGGTTACTGGTACGCCCGTTCGGCGGAATTCATGACCCGGGGGATCATCCACAATTTCGTCTGGCTGCGAGTCATCGGCGACTCCATTTTCACGTTAGGGCTGCTTGCCCTAGGCTGGTTCATCCTCGGTTTGAAGACGGGATGGTCGCTCAAAGGCGAACGCGTTCCGTATCTATCGGACAAACCGAAGGCCAAAGCAGTTTCTTCGCGGAAGTAAGCGTATAAGATAGCAAACCAATAGCCCGCTCAATTGAGCGGGCTATTCTCGTTATTTCTCGTACACTCGGACCTCGATCAGCTCCGCATGCTGCGACCCGTTTGTCTCCTCCACGACAAGCCGGATGGCTTTGACCGGAACGGCGGTTTCCAGGCGATGTACCTGCTTGCGCCGTCGGTTGCCGGTTTCCGAGATCAGAGCGATCCAATTCCCGGCGGGATCCTGCGCTTCGAGCCGATAACTCTTTACCAACTCAGGGATGATTTCGAACGGCGTGCGATGATGGTGCAGGTTGATCAAGTCCTCGTTGACGTCGTCGTTAAAAATCACATGAATTTCGCGGACGGTTTGCTCGTTCTCCCAGGCGAGCTCGACCCAAGGTTGGGTATCCTGCGCCATCGGCTTCGACAGCCAAAGATGCGGGCCGCCGTAAGGCCGCTTATAACCGTCCAGGATATGCTCAGGGCGATAGGCGTCGGTGGTGAAGTCTGCGCGGAAGCAGAACGTTTTGCGAGCCAGACGCTTCATGCTCCATTCCACCACCGGCTGGGAATCGTCATGATCTTCGAGATCCTTGGAGACGCGAGCCGCCGCGCCCCGTTCGAAGGCCAGTAGTCCCGTCAGCGGCGTATGGGACAAGTAGAGTCGGATTGATGGATTATTACGGATGATGACAAAAGCGTTCTGCGGCTTTTCCGGCGTCCAGTCAAACCGGACGGGAATCCACTGTCCCTCGCCCTGGGGTATAGCCACGGTCGCTTGGTATTCAAGAGTGGCGGGGACGTAGTTTTCCGGTTTTCCGGTGCTCCACACCTCGACGGTAAGCTCCGTGTCCTGCGCCGCGTCCAGCCGCCATTCAATCGTGCCGGCGAGGCCGGGATCGGCCGGAAGCAGCAGGGCGACGTCTCGTTCCAGCGGGTACGCCTCGTCGGCCGATTCCGCTGCCAGGCGGGACAGGAAGGAGGAGGCGCTCAGCTTCGCGCTCCGGGTCAAGTCCGCGGCGTCTTCGTTCGCGACGCCCAGCACGGAGGCATCCTGCCGCAGCAGCGTTTGCCGCAGCAGCGGGGTGTGCTGGCGCGACAGCTCCCGCGGCGTCGCGCCCAGCTCCGCGCATAGCGCCGCGGCGGTCCCTGCGGCTTCGCCGATCGTGGCGCAGGTCGCCATGACCCGCGTCGTGCCGAATGCGACGTGCGTCGCGCTGATGTTGCGGCCCGCGAACAGCAGGTTGGACACGTTCGCGGAGTAGAGCGAGCGGAACGGGATATGGTAGTTCCCGTCCGCGTGCAGATGCTTCGAGCCGCTTTCCTCGGCGTACATCCCTTGCGGCGGATGCAGGTCGATCGACCAGCCGCCAAACGCGACCCGGTCCTCGAACGGCTCCTGCGCCAGAATGTCGTTCTGGGTCAGCGTGTAGTCGCCGAGAAAGCGGCGGTATTCCCGCTTGCCGGGGATCGAGCCGACCCATTCCAGGGTCATGCGGTCGGCGTCGAACTGTCCGGAATTTTTGATGTAATTCCAAATTCCGTAGATAACGGCCGACAACTCGTCGCGGATGCGCTCGTTGTCATGCACGGTGTCCAGCTCGCCGCCCCATTCGATCCACCAGTAATGGCAACCCGAGTCGCCGCTGCGGATGACGCGCCTTAGCGGGATCGGGGTCTGCGTAATATCCTTGGCGAAGGATGGCGGTACGAACTTCACCGGGTGCCCGGCGTCCTTCGTGTAGAACAGCAGCGTGCTGCCGAGCGTGATGTCGTCGGCGACCTCGGGCGCCCAGGCTTCGTCGAATTCGTGCCGGGCCTCCCGGCCGAGCCGGTACTTGGCGCCGGCCAGGAACCCGACGAGTCCGTCCCCGGTGCAGTCGAGGAAGATCGGGCTCTCAAAGCGGATGCGCCGCTCCGAGCCCATCATCCAGCCGGTGACGGATCGGATCTGCCGCGCCTCCTCTTCGCCGTCCGCCTCGACCTCGTGCACGTCGGTGTTCAGGTATAACGAGAGGTTCGGCTCAGCCAGTACCGTTTCTAACACGACCATATCCCACAGATAGGGATTGCCGTCGGGATTGCGGTACTGGTTCTCCACGAACATTTCGCCCATGATCCCGGTCTCGCGGGCGTACCGGTTCGTGCCGTGCGCGGTCGCTCCGCAGACCCAGACGCGCACCTCGCTGCTGGAATTGCCGCCGAGTACCGGGCGGTTCTGCACGAGCGCCACCTTACGCCCGAGCCTGGCCGCCGCCACGGCGGCGCAAACGCCGGCGAGTCCTCCGCCGACGACCGTAATGTCGCTACGTACCGTTTCGTTTCTCATTGGTTTGTAAACCCCTTTCGTTTGACTGAGTGAGTTGAAGGAGATGCCGAATTAATGATTCGGCGAGTCAAAAGTGCGAATGTCGAGCCAGAAATGTGAATGTCGAGCCAAAAATGCGAGTGGCAAGCAATATAGGCGAAAAACCGAATACAATTCGTCGCTTTTGGCGATTTTGGCGGATTGTATATGAAATTTCATATATAATCAGCGCTCAGGATGTCGGGAGCTGGGAATCTGTATGAAAAATCGAATACAATTCGCATTTTGGCTCGTTAGCGACGAATTGTGTTCGAAAAACCGAATACAATTCAGCGTTTGATAGGTAACTAGTGAACTTGTAACAACGCTCCTACCCGTGGGTCGCACCTAAATGCTGCATTTGATGCAACATTCAATTCGACCAGCCGCACGCTCTTACCCCTTCACCGCCGAACTCGATACGCCTTGAATAATGTATTTCTGGCCGATCAGGAAGACGAGAATCATCGGGATAATCCCCGCGGTGGCCGCCGCCATCATGCCGTTGTAATCGACGGTGTTCTCCAGGATGAAGTTTTGCAGGCCAAGCGGCACCGTGAACAGATCCTGGTCGATCAGGAACACCAGGGCGTTCTCGTAATCGTTCCAGTGCCAGGAGAAGTCGATGATCGCCAGTGTGGCGAGCGCCGGCTTGGCTAGCGGCAGAATTAGCCGGAAGAAGATGCGGAAATGGCCGGCGCCGTCGATAAAGGCGGCTTCGGAGATTTCCTGCGGTACGGTGAGGAAGAACTGCCGCATCATAAACACGCCGAAGATCGTAAACATCCCGGGCAGAATCAGCGCCCAATGGGTGTTATAAATCCCCGCCCAGTCGAACATGATGAACTTCGGCACAAACAGCACCTGCGGCGGAACCATCATCATCGACAGGTACACCATGAACATCGCGTTCCGCCCCTTGAACTCGATCCGCGAGAACCCGTACGCGGCCAGTGAAGACAGCAACACGGCGCCGGTGACGCTGATCAGCGATATTTTCAGAGAGTTTAAGTAGTAGTGAGTGAAGCTGTTCTTGCCGGTCCACACCTTGATATGATGCTCCCAGTTGAAGTCGGCGGGAATCCACTTGATCGGAAACTGAAATACCTCCGCCGGCGTTTTGAACGAGGTGCTGATCATCCATAGGAACGGAACGACCATAAGTACCCCGAACAAGAGCATGACGCACGTGGTGACGATTTTGGTGACGGAAGTCGATGGCATGCTTTTTTCCTCCTTAAAAGTGCTAGTATTGCTGCTTTTGATTTGGGACCGGAGACACCTTATCAACATAGCGGAACTTTATGGCCTTATTCTCCACAAAGTGGTACGAAATACGGCCAACTCCCGTTGACTCGCCGAAATAGCACCATTTTGTACCCTTATCTCATCGATCCGCCCAGCGATTTTGCCAATAAACTACTCGTTCTAGTAGTGAACCCAGCGTTTTTGGCCGACCCATTGAATCATCGTGAAGATCAGGATGACCAGGAACAGCGCCCAGGAAATCGCCGAAGCGTAGCCCATCTCGTAATAACGGAAGGCGTTCTGGTAGATGAACAGCGACAGGACGGTTGTGCTGTTCCCGGGTCCGCCCTGCGTGATCGCCTGGATGATCCCAAACTGCTTGATCGACATGATCAAGCCGGTGACGAGCAGCAGGAAGGTGGTCGGACTGACGAGCGGCCAGACGACGCTACGGATCGTTTGCCAGGTGCGGGCCCCGTCGATCTTGGCGGCTTCCAGGAGCTCCCCGGAGATTTCCTGCAGGGCGGCCAGGTAGATGATCATGTTATAGCCGAGCATAAACCAGATCCAGATGATGTCGATGGCGTACATCGACGTCTCCGTGGTCGACAGCCATCCCGGCGGGTTGGCGATGCCAATCGCCCGCAGCAGTCCGTTGATTGGCCCGTTCGTCGGCTGGAACAACAACATCCACACGAAAGCGACGGCGACGCCGCTGGTGATGTAAGGCATGAAGTATAAGGCGCGCAGCAGCTTTTTCATATGCACGGAGCGGTTCAAGACCACCGCCACGACAAAAGCCAACCCGATCGACACCGGCACTGATAGCAGGAAGATCAGGGTGTTTTTTAGCGCGATATAGAAGACTTCGTCCCCCAGCATGCGTTGGATATTGGCGAGTCCGATGAACCGGGTGCCCGGCTTCATGAACTTGTAATCCGTGAACATCAGGTAAAACGAATAAATGGCCGGTAAAATAAAAAACAGCAGCACGCCGATCATGTTCGGTCCGATAAACACGTATCCCAGCAATTGCTGCCTTTTCATCCACGATGTTTTCACATGGCTCCACTCCTCTTGGGCTTGAAAGTTCGGTTATGTCCTCAGCATAGCAGGAGGGGGCGGGCCGTTATAAGGAACAAAACCACCGACCTCATGCTACAGAAATACGCATTTCTCAGGCGGTCTGCAGGACGGCGTGGGGGAGATGTAGATATGTTCTATTTCGCAAAAAAAGAAAAGCCCGGCTGCACCCAGCCGGACCTTCTCTAAACTTGCTATTTGTTTTGTTTCAGGTACTCATTATGACGTTTGACCATCGCCTGCACCGTTTGCTCGGCGGTTTGGTTGTCGAGGAAGAATTTCTCGTATTCCTGCGAGCGCATGTCCACCATTTCCTGTGGAAGCTTGCGGACGAAGGTTGGAGTTTGGTTTCCGTATAGGACGAATTCCAGCGATTCCTGGTCATAGGTGTCCGCATATTCGCCGAGCAGGCTTTGGATCGCGGCGTCTTGATCGACCGCGGACGAGGCAGGCAACCGTCCTCCGGCAGCCATCGGCATCATGCCTTCGTCGGCGTACCATTTGAGGAACTCCCAAGCCGCTTCCGTGTTCTTCGAGTTGGCATTAATTGAGATAAAGTCGCCTACACCGCCGCTGGTGATGAAATCGGCTTCGTTCTCCGCCAGTCGGGGGACGGGAGCAAACGCGATTTTGAAGTCGCGAGGGAAGTCCTTCATGTTATTGGAGCTGCGCAGCAGCCATTCTCCGATGTTGATCATCGCGGCTTCACCGCCGAGGAACATGTTTTCCACCGGCATTTTGGACGTCAGTTGCTCGCCAAGCGGCGGCGTGGTTTGGTCGTCCTTCATCATGGCGTTCATCGTTTCCAGCCATTTCAGCACGAGCGGGTGGTCCATGTTGGAGCCGCCGTCCTCTTTGACGTAGCCGTTCTTCTCCAGAACCGAATCCATCGGATCGGCGAACGGTTCCATATGCTGCACCAGCCCGTATTTAAAGCCGGCAGCTTTCAGCTTTTTGGCGTATTCCCGGGCTTCGTCCCAGGTCCAAGCTTTCGGTACCGTGAGTCCCGCAGCGTCCAATGCATCCTTGTTTAAAGCGAAGAACTGAACGTTTTTCTTAGTGGGGATGCCGTAATACTTGCCGTCGATTTTCCAGGTGGCTGCGTTGGAGCCAATCTTCTCGTCAATATTGTAGTCGGAAAAAGAGCTCAAATCGAGCACCGTGCCGGACTCGACCCGTTTGGCCGCCTGCGTCACCGAGTAGTTCACGTAGAGATCGACCGCTTGCCCCGTGGCGAGCGCGGTATCGAGCTTCAGGTTCCCGTCGTCGTCATTCACGAACCGTACGTATTCGACCTGCACGTCGGGGTGCGCGGCGTTCCACGCGTCTACTACAGCTTGCGGACCGGCTTCCGGCGGAACCCCGCCCCACATCGTCAGTTTGATCGTTTCGCCCGATGAAGGCGCTTTCGAATCTGGGGTTGCCGCTCCCGAATTTCCCTTCGCCCCATTACTGTTATTGCCGCCGCAGCCAGCCAGCAGGCCGATCAGCAGCGTGCAGAGCAGCAGTGCGGCCCATCCTTTTTTGTTTCTCACGGGTAAAGACCTCCCTATATCGTTGATGGTTGAATCCCCCTCATCGTAGCAGGGGACGGGAGCGGAATTGAACCTACATATCCCTTCAGTTCACGGAACAAAACGATGCAATTGCGCGTCCGGAAACGGGGGATTTGCGCCATCGATTTCTTCTATTCGGCGGTTTTGTTCCATTGCCGGTATTTGCTGGGCGTCTGCTGGGTGAGGCGTTTGAAGATCTTGATGAAGTAGTTGTCATTGATGAAGCCCACCCGTTGACCAATCTCGTGAACGGGCAGATCGGTGTGCAGCAGATATTCCTGCGCTTTCTCCACCCGGATGCGGTGCAGGTAGTGGATCAGCGTTTGTCCGGTTTTTTTCTTGAACAAGGCGCTAACGTAGTTCTCGCCCATCATGACGTATTGGGCCATCGATTTGACCGTGATGTCCTGCGCGTAATGCTCGGCGATGTAATCGATAATTTTGCACACCTCGGGATGGGAGATGCTTACTGCGGTTCCGGCCAGACTGAGGTTTGAAGCGGCCGAAGCAGATGCCGCTGCCAATTCCATTGCAGATGCCGATACCGCCTGCGGATTCGCCTCGCCGATCTCCTGAGTCGCCGGCTCCGCGCCGCCGTCCCTAGCGAGTTCCGTGCTCACTTTGCGCAGCGTATCCCGCAGCGAGTTAACGCTCATCGACAGCTTCAGAATATAATTGGAAGCGCCGTATTCCATCGCCTGCCGTACATATTCGAATTCGCCGATGCAGGTTAGCATGATGAAGCGAGAATGATAACCCTCTTCCCGAGTGCGGCGGAGCAGCTCTACCCCGTCCATCTCCGGCATGACGATGTCTGCGAGCACCAGATCAGGCGGGTCGCGCCGGATCATCTCGAGCGCCTCACCGCCGTTGCCGGCTTCACCTGCCACCGTAAATCCGAGCTCTTCCCAAGCGATGATTTCACGAACCGATTCGCGAACGAACACCTCGTCTTCGACCAGTAGCACCTTCCACATGTTATTGACCTCCTTTCGGATCGTTGGCCGCGGCCTCCCCCGGCGGCAGCGTCAGGGGATGGCCTTCCTTCGCCAGCGCTGCTTCCCGTTGACTTTTGGCATAAGGCGTTGATAGCAATAAAGGAATCGTAAACCGAACCCGAGTTCCTTGGTCCGAGGACGCCACATCCATGCGCCCTTCTTCCTTAAAGAGCAGCCGCAGCCGCTCCCGAACATTGTCCAGGCCGATGCCCGGCCGCTTTCGGGTCTTCTTGATTTGGGCCGAACGCGCCATTCCGATCCCGTTATCTTCAATTTCAACGGTTAGTTGGGCTAGCCCCTCGCGTCGGACGCGAATCTCAATCCGGCCTGGGCCGGTCAGATGACTGACCCCGTGCATAATGGCGTTCTCGACGAGCGGTTGCAGACTCAGCTTCGGCACCAGCGCAAAGACGACTTCGTCCTCCAACGTGTAAGCGACCTCGAACCGGTGATTGTAACGAACCTGCTGAATATGCACATAGGCCTGCACCAGCTCGATTTCGTCTTGCAGATGCACCAGATCTTGTTCCGAATTCAGGCTGGCCTCCAGCAGCTTGCCCAAGGATAAGGTGATCTCGGTGATGTCTTCATTTCCCTGGCGAATCGCACTCCACTTGATCGTATTTAGCGTATTTAGCAGAAAATGAGGGTTCATCTGCGCCAGCAGCATATGAAAATGAACAGCCTCCTTCTGGCGCTCCTCTGCCTTCAGGCGATGGATCAAGGCGTCCATGTCGTCGAGCATCGTATTGAAGGTACGGGTTAAGTCCAGAATCTCCCCGCGGAATTTTTGTTCCGGCAGCCGGATTTTCAAGTTTTTGCGAACGACCGCCATCATTTTATTTTGCAAATGGGACAACGGACGGGTGATCGTTGCGGCGATTGCGAAGGTTATGACCAGAAAGGCTCCCATCAGCATGAAAAATGTCGTAAAATACTGCCGTTTCAACGCGTCAATCTCATTAAACAGGATCGGCAGCGGAATTCGGTTCACGATATACCAGTCCAACGATTCTACATAGATGTAATTGACCAGGGAGTTAGAGTCCTTGTCGATGAAGTATTGCCGGTCCGGCTGCTTGGCGATTTCCGCCATGACTTTATCCGGTAACACCGCATCCGGCACCGACTTGGAGATTTCCTCCCCCGCGCGCGTAATCAGGAAATACTGCTGTTGCAAATCCGATTGGTTATGAATGGAGCGCAGCCAGGAGGAATAGTCAATGCTGATGCGGGTCATGCCGTAAGGCCGGTTCGGGTTATCGCCCAAGTAGGCGTATAAGGACAGCAAATAGGTGCTGGTCGAGACGTCTCGCAGCACATAGTTCGGGTCGTTGGGGACCCAATGGTACGCGTTGGCATTCATCGCCTGCTGGTCGAAGCCGGGGTGGTTTCTAAGCTTGTCGTAGACCAAGGCGTCCCGGGGCGGGTAAGAGGTGTATACGCTTTCATTCATATCCAGAATCATGAAGTAGACGGAAGGGTTGTACAGGAAGAAGCTGTTGTTCAGGTTCATGAAAATATTCTCCATGATCCGTTTATTTTCCATACCATCGTGTAGCTCCGGGTTTCGAAGCACGGATTTCACGGAGTCGTCTTGCTTCAGAAAGATTAGCGTCTTGAAGGCGATGCCCATCTGATCCTCCAAGGTCCGGTACATCTGCTCCAGTTGGGAGTGGCTTTGCTGGCTGATTTTTTGCTGAACCAAGGTCTCGATGCGCTGGTAGTTGTACCAATTCAGGGCGCAGAAGGGCAGCAGAATCAGGCAAACAAACGCCATGAACAGGCGGTATTTTAACTTCTGGGGGATCAGGTAACGCATAAATCCAGCCATGCGGCATGCCTCCTGTGCGGTCGCAGGTGTCTTTTCCTCAAATTATAGCATAGGACCAAAGTTCGCAGAGGCGTCGCCGGAAATTGCGTGGATTTGTTGTAAAAAGGCGGAGGTGCAGGGTGGGATGTGTAGATTTGTTCTATTGATGTTTTAGCGATTACCTCCTTTTCCATGTGAACGAACTAGAGAAGTAATGTGTTAAAGTCATCTTGACTTTCCAAATTCGAATCGCTACGATGTTCTGGTTGTTAAGATAGAAATGCGGTGGAGAGAAGAGGATTCGAGTGGGAATGAAGAAGAGAATTGCGGATATCTTGATTATCATTGTAGGGGCCTTTTTATTTGCGCTGGCCGTCAATTTGTTTATTATTCCGAACGACTTTGGCGAAGGGGGCGTTACGGGGGTCACAATTATTTTGTACTACCTGTATCAGTGGTCGCCATCGGTCGTTAATATCGTGATTAATGGCGTGCTGCTCATCGTCGGGTATAAATTTCTGGATCGTCGGACGACGATTTATACGGTGATTGCGGTTGCTTTTAACTCGTTGTTCCTGCATTTGACGGAAAACTGGCGGATTGATTCGCACGAGCCGACCATCAATGCGGTATTCGCCGGCGTGATCGTAGGGGTCGGGATCGGTCTGATCGTACGGGTTGGCGGAACGACAGCAGGAACCGTGATCCTGGCCCGGATCGCCAATAAATATCTCGATTGGAATATCAGCTATGCGCTGCTGTTTTTCGATCTGATCGTGGCATTCTCTTCCTATTTCATCATTGGCGCGGAGAAGCTGATGCTGACGATCGTGATCTTATATGTAGGCACGAAAGTGATGGACTTCATGATCGAGGGGCTGAATCCCAAGAAAGCCGTCACGATTATCTCCGAGAAGCAAAACGACATCGCCGAGAGGGTCATCACCCAAATGGACCGCGGCGTAACCGTCCTGTCGGGCCACGGCTACTATACGAAGAACCCGAAGGAAGTCCTGTACATCGTCATCAGCAAGCAAGAGGTGTCCACGCTAAAAAGAATCGTCCGCTCCATCGACCAAGCCGCCTTCCTGACGATTCACGATGTGCGGGATGTGTTTGGGGAGGGGTTTTTGGATATTTCGAAGTGAGGGGGCAATCGATTTCTACGATCACAAACGATTGCCCATCTGCCCCTAGCCTTATCCCTTGAGTGACTTGACCGTGTCACGCAGGACGAGGCTGGTGGGTAACATGACTTTCTTATTCCCGTAGGATGTCCCCTCGGTAATTTCAAACAGCAACTTGGCACTCTCGTAACCAATGGTATCGAAGTATTGCTTCACGGTGCTCAAGGCAACCTTGGCGAATTTGGAGCTTTCGAAATCGTCAAATCCCATGAGGGATACTTGTTCCGGGATGCGAATGCCAAGTAAGGTAAGCTGTTCAAGGGCTTCAAGTGCTCGCTTGTCATTGGCGCAGAACAGCGCGGTCATTTCCCCGTTTCGGATGAGATTCGCCATCACCGCATAGTCTATTTCTTTATTCAGAAATAAGAGAGATTCGGGAATCGGAAGGGATGCATTTGTCATGGCATTCCGATAACCGTTATATCTGTCAACCTCGGGGCTAAGATAGTAATCGTAAGCTGCAAATCCAATACTTCGATGCCCCTGCTTAATCAAGTATTCGACGGCTTCATAAGCTCCATCGTGGTTGTTGCAGGTGACGACGTTCACCGGATAGCCGGAAGGGGAGCGGTCCAGCATGACGAACGGAATTCCCCTTTTCCGAATTTCTCCAAGGTAGCCCTTCGCAGCTTCCGGATCGGAGGAATAAATCAAAATCCCTCTTAGCTCCGTCTGAATTAACCCCAGGATAAGTTCCCGTTCTTGTTCGAAATCATTCTCCACAAATTCGATAATCAGCTTGCAGCCTTGCTTGCCTAGAAAAGATTGAATCCCTCTCATGATTTGCAAATACGAACTATCGTACAGTTCAATGCCGGAAATGACGAAGGCAACCAGATTGGAGGTCTTGTCTGGAACTGCTGCTGCTTGGCTGGCGACAAAGCTTCCCTTCCCTCTGACACGATAGATGACCCCCTCGTTTACCAACTCCGAAAGAGCCTTTCGGACTGTAATCGAGCTGACATCCAACAGCTTGGAAAATTCGGACTCGCTTGGAATCCGTTCATCCTCCGTAAATTCCTGGTTTTCGATTTGGGATAAGACATAGTCTTTCACCATTTGGTACTTTGGCAGGGCCAGGTCCTTCTTGCTCAATTAGGTTCACCTCATATCAGCATTTCTTTAATTATAGCCACATCCGTTTTAAAAAGTATACGTACTTAGACTGAAACAACTGAAGATTCTTGTCGAATCTAAGCGTAAATTTAAGAAATTTAGCTAGATTCCAGCAGATTCTTAGAGAAGGATTGAATTTACAGAAGGTTTATATTACGATGTGGTCGTATAAAGGTATGCGTTTTGATTTACTTATTATAATAACTTTCGGAGAGGTAGATTTGCAATAGTGGATGGTATTGTCTTTACCATGTAATAAAAAAAGCCGCTGGCATAACCAGCAGCTTAAGGATGAGGAATTTCATTTAGAAGGTTATGATGGCGCCTTCCTTTTCGAAGGGGTAGTCGATCACGATGCGGGCGGCTTCGGTGTCCCCGATGCCGCTGTACAGATTGACTTTGCCGTCCGGACGCATTTCTATACCTGCGGTAAATGCACAGTCGGTGAGATGCGGCTTTTTAGCGGGGCCTTCAGGATAGCAGGGACGGGTGCCGATGATTTTTAGGTCCGAAAATTGATTCGTCTGCGGATCTAGAACAAACGCCATGTTCATATAGGTGGATCGATCCTCCTGAGCATAGCAGATATGGCCGATTACACCGATCTTCCCACTTTCAAGCAAGTACGCCTGGTTGCAGCCGCCCCACTCGTCCTTTTGAAACAACCCGCAGATATTTTCGGCGTTCTCGATAACTTCCGGAGACAGTTCGTCGAGGTGGTTAATGATCGTGAATCCCACTAAGGATTCGCTCCCGAACTGCTTACGTACCTTTTCGCTGCGCGGACGCGAGAAGACGCCAATCCTTCCGTCCTGAAGCTCCACCAGCCGAATATCCTTCATGTATTCAGGACCCGTCGTGAAATAGAAGAGATCATGCAGGTCGTAGCCCTTATAGAAATAACCGTAAAAGGTATCGAGACGTCCTTGCTTGTAACGAACGTGCGTACCGCCTAATACGAGCTGTTTATGGATCACGCTAATATAAGGATCTTCAAGTTGATAAATCACCGTATCCGGCACAACCGTCCATTCGTCCGGGGCGCTTTCTTCAAACAGGCGAACCCATGACCTCGCCCACTCATGGCGCTTCTCCATGCGTCCCAAAATATAACGCTTGCCATTCCACTCAAATGGAATAGAAGGATTATAGACATCGTAGCCTTGAACGCCGTGGAAGATTAGCTTGGCACTCTCATAGACGCGCTTGGTAGCTTCAAATTGCTGACGCAGATCTAATAAATTCATCTGAGAAATTCTCCTTCCGGGGTTTCGATAACAACTTCATCCTAATCGAAAGTTTGGCGCTAAATCTTGCTCCATTTTGGATTGTTTTATGGTGTTTTGACATCAGAGGGCTAAGTCAGGGTCCATATTGATAGATGAACAAGGGGGAGTTCGTAATGCTAAAGCTTCTGGCGGTAGACGGTATTGATGCTGAAATTCAGGCGCATTATCGGTTGATCGCATCGGTGAAAGATACCATCGGGATGCATACTCATGACTTCTTTGAGCTGTTTCTGATCCTGAAGGGAAGCGTAGTACACGTTATTAACGGCAACCGACAGTTGCTGCAGGAGAATACACTCGTCTTCATACGCGATCGGGATGTTCATTACTATGAGCAAACGGATGGCGATTGCCAGTTTATCAATTTGTCGTTTCACCGGAAGGTGCTGGACGACCTGATCGCCTTTTTGGGGGGAGGGTTTCCCAGCGATCGGCTGCTTGTGCCTGACATGCCGCCTTCGACATTGCTGTCCAAGACAGAGAAAGAATATGTGCGGTATCGGCTCGATCAGCTCAGTTTGATCCCTCAGGAAAAGAAGCTGGTCGTCAAGGCGGAAGTCAGAGCTATCTTGACTGACCTGTTCTCCCGCTACATCAAGGCAGAGGACGATCCCGTTGATTTAACCGGACAACCGGAATGGTTTAGGACCCTATGCAAAGAAGCCAAAAAGAAGGAGCACTTCACACGGGGGACGGCGGCCCTTGTTCAATTGTCCGGGAAGTCGCATGCCTATGTATGCCGAATGTTCAAACGATGTCTCGGCATGTCTCCGACCCAGTATATCAATCAATTAAGGGTGTCCTATGCCGAGAATTTGCTCCTTAACACGGATATGGACATTTTGGAGATCAGCATGGAGATCGGGCTCGATAATGTCAGTTACTTCTACGACTTGTTTAAACGAAAGCATGGCCTGACGCCCCATAGGTATCGCCAGTTTGGATTAGCACGTAGATAACATACTAACTTTAGCGAATGTATAATAAATACTTTTGTTGACGCGTTAAATAGTATGTGTTATTTTCTACTTAGCATAATAACTTATTCTCTTAATGATGGTCATATCTGTGGGGGAGAAGCCTGTAACCTAAGCATCTTGCCGTTATTGGCTATCGAAGGGTTTGCTCAGGGGGTGAAATGTATGCGCTTACAAATGGGGAGGTATAGGCGATTCAGTTTCTGTTTCTCGGTGAGACTTCATCAACGCACTATCTGTCACAACATTTTTACAGTCAGGAGGTGTTCGTTGTGCAGACAACCAATAACAGGCTGATCTCCAGGATCATTAAGCACCGGTATCTCTACCTTATGGTGCTTCCAGGCTTTCTGACGCTGTTAATCTTTCACTATTTTCCGATGTACGGAATTCTAATCGCTTTCAAGGACTTTAATGCTTCCAAAGGGATTTGGGGAAGTGAGTGGGTGGGGTTTAAATACTTCATATCCTTTTTTAATGACCCCATGGCTTTCCGGGTATTAAAGAATACCTTACTTCTCGGTTTGTATACGTTATTTTGGTCGTTTCCAGCGCCGATTATATTGGCTTTGCTGTTTAACGAACTAAAGAAAAAGGGATTTAAGAAGTTTGTACAGACGGTATCTTATTTCCCTCACTTTATTTCGGTTGTTATTGTAGCGGGAATGCTAAAGGAATTTACGGCACGGGATGGCTTGTTTAACCATATTGTGGCCTTTTTCGGTGGAGATCCGGTGATGTTTCTTCTGGAGCCGGACTATTTTCGAACCATTTTTATCTCTTCCGGCATATGGCAAGGCGTAGGCTTTGGCACAATTATCTACCTGGCTGCATTAAGCGGCATTGATCCAACCCTCTATGACGTAGCCGAGGTAGATGGGGCTGGGCGTTGGAAGAAGGTCGTGCATATCACTTGGCCTTCGCTGAAACCAACGACGATTATCTTATTGATTTTTGCAGTGGGCGGGATTCTCGGGAGCGATTTTCAGAAGATTATTTTACTTTACTCGCCCGAGACGTACGAAGTCGCGGATGTTATTGGATCCTATGTTTATCGCCAAGGGATCTTGGGGGCTCAGTATGAATACACGACGGCCATTGGGTTATTCATGTCGCTGATCTCGTTCATTATTCTTTACTTTACCAATTGGTTCAGCCGAAAGATGTCAGAGACGAGTTTGTTCTAGGTGGTGGGGAAATGAAAAAGGTTAGCTTCGGTTCAAGAGCTTTCGATGTGATCAATATCGTTATCATGCTGTTCATCTTAATTGTCGTGTTGTACCCGATTTTGCATATCATCGCAACCTCGCTAAGCAGCACGCGATTTATTTCTTCCGGAAGTGTCACCGTTTGGCCTAAAGGATTTAATCTGGAGGCTTACTCGACCGTATTTCAAGATCCGTATATTTTCAAAGGATATTTGAACTCGATCATTTACGCGGCAGGTTCTACTGGAATTATGCTGTTGTTTACGGCGCTGATGGCATACCCTCTCACGATTCCCGGGTTTGCCGGCAAGAAGTTTCTTACGCTGTTCCTCATGGTTACGATGTTCTTCGGCGGCGGCTTGATCCCAACCTATCTGCTGATGCGGAGTCTTAATCTGCTAGATACGATATGGGTCATGATTCTTCCTGGTGCGGTCAGCGCCTACAACGTGTTTCTATTTCGCACTTTCTTTTTGAACATCCCGTCGGAACTGAAGGACTCGGCTTATATCGATGGGGCTAATGACGTGGTTGTCCTATTCAGAATCATTCTGCCGCTGTCCAAGGCGCTCATCGCAACCTTTGCGCTGTTTGGTCTGGTGGGAAGCTGGAACAGCTGGTTCGAAGCCTTGATCTATTTGCGAGACCAAGATAAGTATCCTTTGCAGATGGTATTAAGAAACTATTTGTTTACTTTAGATACCACCGCCATTCAGGGACGGGTGGGGGGCGGTGCAGTTGCCATCAATGCCCCAGGGGAAGCGCTTGATCCGAAGGCGGTACGTATGAGCGTCATCATCATCACGATGTTTCCGATCATGTGTATTTACCCGATCTTCCAGAAGCATTTTACCAAAGGGATTTTCGTGGGTTCCATTAAGGGTTAAGCGGTCTATTTGTCAAATTAGGGGGAAATCAAATGAGTAAATGGATGAAAGTAATGGTTCTTGGATTGGTTACGCTGTTGGCTTTGTCCGGATGTTCAAGTGGTTCCAAAAACGCTGCTACCAACGAAGACAAGCAAGAGGTGATGCGATTCTCGGTAACGTTGCCGTCGAACGGCGTAGATAATCCCAACAGTATGGTGGGCAAAGAATGGCATAAACGGATGGAAGCTTATATGGGCAAGAAGGTAGAGATCGACTATAACTATATTCCGTCTTCCGAGTATGACGAGAAGGTCAAACTCATGATCGCAAGCGATGATCTCACGGACTTCTTCGTAACACCTTTATTCTATGACACTACTGAGATGGCCAAACAAGGCCAGCTTCTGGAGTTAGCTCAATATAAAGACTTAATGCCGAACTATATGAACTACATTAGCAAAGTAAAGAACGGGATGAAGCGGGTAACGGATGCCGAAGGCAAGATGTATACCTTTAAGGAAACCTCCACCCCCCGATTCCCGGAGGATCGCGGCATGCTGATTCAGAATACGTCCGCTTACCGCTACGACGTATTTAAGGCAAACAATATCAAAATCCCGGAAACCCTGGATGAATTTTATGACGCGGCCAAGAAGCTCAAAGCGCTTTACCCCGACAAATTTCCAGTCGCTACAAAATGGAATAGCTTGAGATCTCTCTTCTCGGCGAATCACATCCGGGACGACATCTTCTGGGATGGCGAGAAATATGTATACGGAGTTTTGGATGAAGGCTATAAAGATGCGCTCCTATATGCGAATAAGCTGTATTCAGAAAAGCTGCTGGATCCGGAGTACACGATTGATACGGACGATACGCTGAAAAGAAAGGCGCTCAACGGCGATAACCTCATGTGGCTGACCCAATGGTTCACCACCCCGGGCGAGTACACCAGAACCGCAAATGACGGCAAGATTTTTGCCGTGTCGATCTACCCTGAAAATCCGAAATACGGAAAAGCCTGGCAGGAGGTCGTCAACGGCAATACCCCGGATTTGGGCTGGGGAGCTTACGGTGTAAGTTCGAAAGTGAAAAATCCGGAGGAATTGATCAAATTCATTGATTATCAATATACGGATGAAATGATTGAACTGATCACTTGGGGGATTGAAGGCACGACCTATACCATTGGGGAAGACGGTGTTCCGACCTTTGTCGATTCGTTGAAAACGGCCAAGGACCCTTGGTTAGAGGGAGATAAATACGGCATGCGTGCAAGTCGAAATTATAATCCGGGCTTACAGATGGTGAACGACTCTAGGGCATTCGTGGATTTTGCCGCGACGGATTATACGGTGTTTGACGGTAAATATGAAGAAGTGCCTATTGAGAAGTCTGAGTTTCTGACAAGTCTGCCAATGCCTGAGAACGAGTATGTTCCTTCTTGGCTGAGTGAGCCGTCGATTCAACTTACGAGTGACGAAAGTCAGCGAATCTCGGAGATCATGAACCCGGTGAAAACGTTCGTAACGGAAGAACAGGCCAAATTTGTAGCAGGGAAGAACAGTTTCGACAATTGGCAGGCGTTCATCGATAAGATTCATAAAATGGGCAACATCGATGAGGTGCTACAAATCTATAACGATGCCGCTAAAAGAGTCATTTCCAACTAAGCGATCTTACTACAGAAACCATAGGATGTGAGAAGAAACATGAGTGACAAGAAAGAGATTTTATTTCATGTTGAAAAGCTTTTGAATAAAAAGGATCAATTTGTGATTACGAAAGTTTCGCCCCTCGATTTTTCTGGTTTTACGACGATGCAGCAGTTGTTTATTCATGAGATGGATGGCCAACCGTTCCGGGAGATCACCCCGGGCCAACGTTGGGGAGACAAATGGGAATACGGCTGGTTCCGAGGAACCGCCGTTGTTCCCAAGGAAGCGGAAGGTAAACGGCTTGTAGCTATGCTTGATTTTGGTTCCGAAGCGACCGTGTACATTAACGGAATCGTAAGCGGTGCCAAGGACCTTAACCATTATTACGTAACTTTGACACGTTCGGCGAAAGCGGGGGAGCGCTTCGATATTGTTGCTGAAGCCTATGCTGGCCATTCGGATACGCAGCCTATGTTCGGAGAGTCGCAACTCTGTATTTTTGAAGAGGAAGTGTATCAATTTTTTATCGATTTGGAGTGCTTATATGATCTGCGCAATCATCTCGATGCTAAATCCCTTCGCGTGGCGGAAATCGACCGTTGTCTAACCCGGGTGTTTGCCACGATCGATCTCACTTTACGTCAAGAATTGCTGGAAGAGAACGTTAAGCAGTGCCGGCGAATCATGGAGCCGCTCTTGGCCTGCGTGAACGGTTCAACGGCGCCTACGCTCTATCTTATGGGCCAATCGCACCTGGATGTCGCTTGGTTATGGCCGATTGAAGAGACGAAACGGAAGATTGCACGGACGATGTCCAACCAGCTGGCGCTGATCGACGAATATCCGGAATACCGGTACACCCAGAGTCAGCCGTATTTGTTCCAATTAGTCAAGACGTTATATCCGGAGTTGTATGCGCGTATCAAGCAAGCGGTCAAGGAAGGAAAGATCATTCCTGAAGGCTCCATGTGGGTTGAGCCCGACACCAATTTGCCTGGCGGGGAAAGCTTGATCCGCCAAGCCATGCACGGAAAGCGGTTCTTTAAGGAAGAGTTTGGCGTGGAGAATGAGATGTTGTGGCTGCCGGATGTGTTTGGTTATTCCGGGAACCTGCCGCAAATTATGAAGGGCTGCGGAATCAAGTATTTCGGCTCCGTGAAGTTGTTCGGCACCTATGATAATATCGCGGATCCGTTCCCGCATAACACATTCCTGTGGGAAGGGATCGACGGTTCGCAAGTCCTGACGCATTTACTTAACTACGGCGATTACTACCCGATTCGGATCAGGCCTTCCTTCTTAATCCAACAATGGAGTGACCGCGTCCAGCTTGAAGGGATCTCCACTCGGCTAACCCAGTTTGGTCACGGGGACGGAGGCGGCGGATCTAATCGAGACGATCTCGAGTTTCTGCGCAGGCTGGGTAATTTGGAGGGCGTTCCTAAGACGAAGCATGGATCGCCAATCGAATATTTTGAGGATCAGATCGAGCGAGGCCTTCCTGATGTCAAATACGTTGGCGAGCTCTATTATCCGGCACACCGCGGGACCTACACGACGCAAGCACTTATTAAGAAGCTGAATCGGAAGGCGGAAATCGGCTTCCGTGAAGTTGAATTGTGGGGGACTGCTGCGGAACTGCTTCAGAAACGAGCGTATCCTCAAAAGGATCTGGATCATTTGTGGAAGATTTTGCTGTTGCATCAATTCCATGATATTTTGCCGGGATCCTCTATTCATCGCGTCCATGAAGAGGCGCAGCTTACGCTGAAGGAACTAAATACGAATGTTTACGGATTAGCTTCTACAGCAAGAGAGGCGCTTACGAACGATGATGCTTCTCGAGTTACCGTCTTTAACTCGTTATCTTGGACGAGAAAGGACCTGGTTGTCTTGCCCGCGGGCGTTCAAGGAATATCGGACGAGAACGGAGCGGCTCTGCCGGTCCAATCGTACGAAGGTGCAAATTATGCGGAGGTAGAGGCTCCTTCCATGGGCTGGTCAACGTATCGCGTCGAAACGAAAGCGGCGGATGCCCCTGCGGTATCCACCGTTATCGCGACGGAATCGCATCTGGAGAACGAATGGATGGCGCTTGAACTCAACGAACGAGGCGAGATCACCAGTATTTTTGACAAAGAGACCGGAGGGGAATGGGCTGCCGATCACTGTAATGTCATGCGGATGTATCGAGATCAGAATTCGGATTTCGACGCATGGGAAATTGACCGGCGTTATCGCTTAGCCCCGATTGAGTTGAATGATCGCGCCAATGTATCCGTTACCGCGAACGGTCCGCTCTTTGCGAATATCCGGGTCGAACGCAAGATAAATCAATCGGCCCTGATCCAAGATATCCGGCTGCGCGCCGGTAGCCGCCGGGTGGAATTCCATACGACCGTGCATTGGCAAGAGAAGAATAAGCTGCTGAAAGTTGACTTCCCTGTTCACGTCCACACGAACGAGTCGCTGCAGGAAATTCAATTTGGTCACGTGAAGAGACCCAACCATGCTTCGCGCCCACATGATGCGGATCGCTATGAAGTGGTTCAGCATAAGTGGTCGGCGCTTGCCGAAGCGAACCGCGGCTTTGCCTTGTTGAATGACTGCAAATACGGAATTTCCGTCGACGATAACCTCATGAGTTTAACGTTGCTTCGGGCCCCGACTTGGCCAGATGAGACGTCCGATCAGGGAGTACATCAATTTACTTACGGATTCACCTTCTGGAAGGGGGCGTTCCTCGATAGTCCCGTCGTAAGGGAAGCCTACGAGTTGAATTATCCGGTTAGCCTTGTGACTGGCGGAAGTCGGGAGACGCAGTCGTTGCTTGCCCTAGATCAGTCCAATGTGATCGCAGAAACGGTTAAACTTGCCGAAGACGGATCGGGCGACTGGATCTTGCGCCTTTATGAGAGTAAGGGAGCTTCGGTGACGTGCAAGCTTCATGTGGGCCTGTCCTTCGCCGCAGTTTATGAGGCGGATATGCTTGAGGAGAAGAAGGCCGAAGTGCTGTATGCGGAGCGGGATGTGGTACTGCCCTTCCGTCCGTTCGAAGTGAAGACGATTCGGCTCCAACGGAACGGGGGGAATGAAGCATGAAGCTGAGGAACGGACAACGTCTGGTGATGATCGGCGACTCGATCACGGATTGCGAGCGCAAATATCCGTATGGTGAAGGTCTGTTCCAGGGCGTAGGCAAAGGGTATGTCGCGATCGTGGACGCGATGCTGCAGGCGGCTTATCCGGAGCTCTCCGTCCGCGTGACGAATATGGGCATCAGCGGGAACACGGTCCGGGACTTAAAAGAGAGATGGCACACGGATGTATTGGACCTGAACCCGGATTGGCTAACGGTCATGATTGGCATTAACGACGTATGGAGGCAATTCGACCAACCTGCGATACCAGAGTCGCATGTGAGTCTAGAAGAATATGAGCAGACCCTGGAAGAGCTGGTGCGATTGGCTCTTCCCGGCCTGCAAGGCCTCGTCATCATGTCGCCATTTTATCTGGAGCCAAATAGCGGCGATACGATGCGCAGCCGAATGGATGAATTTGGCCGTGCCGCCCATCGGGTCGCGGAGAGGGTAGGAGCACGGTTTATTGATATCCAGGCGGCTTTTGTTGACCACTTCAACTACATGCATCCTACCGCGTTGGCCTCCGACCGGGTGCATCCGAATATGACGGGACATCTTTTGATCGCGCGTGCTTTGTTGGACGCGATCCAATTCGACTGGACGCGTATGAAGGTTGGCATTTGAGAACCATGGTAAGGAGGTGATCCATCGGCTAAGGTGTGCGTGTTCGACATCACGATTTGAGTTCAGGATGGTTAATTTGTCATGATTTCATTTTGATAGGCCGGGAGGGTGAGAAGATTGAGAATCAGGCAGTGGAACAGAGCGGGGATATGGACATGCATGATGTTGATGGCCCTGATGACTCCAGGCGTTGCAACGGCAGCGCAAGCGGTGGAAGACACAATTGCACCGGATGTTAGTGTTGCTAAGAAAGCAGTCCATAAACCCTTTATGATCAAAGTGGTGGACGCTGAAACGGGGCGAGGGATTCCCTTGGTTGAACTAAGGACGACCAACAATATTCTTTACTACACGGACAGTGCCGGTGTTGTGGCTTTTGACGAGCCCGGCCTGATGGATCAGAATGTCTTCTTTCATCTGTCGAGCGACGGTTACGATTACCCCGTGGACATGTTTGGCTATCGCGGGCAAGCGGTGCAGATTACGCCCGGGGGCTCTATTACGATTGAGATGAACCGAACCAACATTGCCGAAAGGTTATACCGAATGACAGGCCAGGGCATCTACCGAGACAGCGTACTACTGGGTCAACATACGCCGATTCAGGAGCCGTTAGTAAACGGGTTGGTCATGGGGCAGGATTCCGTGCAGGTGATTAAGTATCAAGATAAGCTGTACTGGTTCTGGGGCGATACCGACAGACCGGCCTATCCGTTGGGGAACTTCCGTGTGACGGGAGCGACTTCCGATTTACCGCAAAACGGAGGGTTGGATCCGGATATTGGAGTGAATCTGAGTTATTTCACGAAAGAGGATGGGTTCGTGAAGAGCCTAGTGCCGCCATTGCCGGATGGTGCTGGCATCGCCTGGGTATTCGGCTTGATGACGGCCGAGGACCAGAACGGACAGGAACGCCTGCTTGCCGGTTACAGTACGCATAATCCGGAACCCACCGCTTATGGGATTCTGGCCTTTAACGATCAGACGAAGGAGTTCGAGCAGGTCGTCCAGTTCCCATCCATAGAGGATTGGCGCCATCCTGGCGGCCAGGCCACCTATTATGAGGAGAACGGTCAGGGCTATTGGTTGTTCACCGAACATCGAGTGCCTAATTTGCGCGTGGCTGCAAGCTACGAAGCCATCATCGACTACACCCAATACGAAGCATTTACTTGCCTGATGCCTGGAACGACGTACAATGGGGCGCAAACTTCGTTGGAACGTGACGGGAACGGCAACTTAGTCTGGGGATGGAAGAAGAACACCCCGCCGCTGAGCCAGAATCAAGAGAAGGAATTGATTCAACTCGGACTGATTCAAGCGGATGACCCGCATTATTATCAATTGACGGATGCCGATACCGGTGAATGGGTGGAAATCGCCTCAAGTTCTATTGAATGGAACGATTATCGGCAGCGTTACGTGATGATCGGGCAGCAGGTTCTGGGCAGCACGTCGGTGCTCGGGGAAATTTGGTATGCGGAAGCTCCTACGCCTCAGGGTCCCTGGGTCCACGCCAAGAAGATCATCACGCATGACAATTATACTTTCTATAATGTGGCACAGCACAAATACTTCAGCAAGGATGGGGGACGGGTGATTTACTTCGAGGGAACCTATACCAATACGTACACCGATCACATCCCAACTCCCCGTTATAACTATAATCAAGTCATGTATAAACTCGACTTGTCTAACCCAAAACTGGGGTTGGAACCTGTTCAAGGTACAGGCAGCCGTTAAGAGCAAGCCGCGAAGTAAATATCAATCTAAGGGCCATCTGAAAGGTGCTGAATTCCTTTCCGGATGGCCCTTCTCCTTGATTAGAGGGTGTCTCCATGGATTTCTCGATATTGCTTGGGAGTGAGATTCGTAAACTTCTTAAATGCGGAGAAGAAGTGACCTTTGGATAAGAATCCGCACTGGTCCGCAATCTCTAACACGGAGAGTTGGCTGGATACCAATTTCTCCTTCACTCGCTCGATTCTTGCCTGAAGGATATACTCGGACAATGACAGGTTGGCAATCTCCTTAAATACCAGCCGAATATAGCTTACGGAGAAGGAGAAATTGTCAGCAACCTGCTCAATCGATAATTGCGCATCCTGCAGGTGGCTATCGACGTATTCTTTGATTTCCTGGACGATCTCTTCCTTGCGGTTCGAGGATTTCGGGACTTCGGTTTCGGTCGCAAGCGTTGTGACCATATTCTCCAGCCAGGCTTGGAAATCGGATAGCGTGCTGTACCGCTCCAGAAGCTGATGGATATTGCTCATTCCATGTAAAGCGTTGGACTTATTGAAGCTCTTGAGCAAGTCGTAGGTAAAGTAAGTCAGGTTAAGCTTGCAATCGCGATAAGGAAGCTCATGGATGTGCTTCATCTGCTGGCGAAGCAGGGCAACGGCGGTATCCGGACGACCGCGGCGGATCGCCTTGATGATGTCGGCGGTCTCCAGCGCCTCGGATGCGGCGGGATAACCGGCCATAAATTCTTCATAATCGCTCTCCAGAAAGAGGGGCTTCTCCCCATCCAGAAATCGCAGCATCGTCAATTCGTAGATGTGATCATACACGTTTCGAAGGTTGGCCCCGAAGTCATAGGCATCGCTGACGGCGACCGTTGTATCGATCCCCAAAATACGCGCAATCTGATTGCGGATCTCTTGAAGGAGTCGTTGGAGTTGGAGCTCGCTTGAGACATGGCCGCCCATAATTAAGATGAGATGATCGCCGCCCATATCCAATCCTTCGACGGCATAGGATTCGGCGCCGATAATCTCTTCGCTAATATTGCGTATGGCATATTTGATTAATTTCCGGGAAGGAAAGTCGTAACGTTCACAAAAGACCGTATACGCTTCAATCCGCAGGACGGCCAGAAACAGATGCTTGCAGGACGTGAGTTGGGTTTGGGCTTGAATGTACTCATAGCTCTTGGTTCCTGGCGTTCCGTGCAGCACCCACTGCGCGAGAAATTCCGTTCGAACGAGCTCGGAGTGATTTCGCATGGAGGCATGCAGCTGATCCATATTGTTCAGCAGCATATCGATGCCGTCGTTAATCCACTGGATATCGGGTTTGGCGTCCGCTGAGATGTTGGTCAAAGCGACCCTTTTTCGCAGCTTTTCAGACATAAAGGTAAGGGAACGCAGGGAACGGCGTGAACTCCAGAAGAACAACGTAGAGACGATTCCAAGTAATAGTAACGTATACGCTACCAATTTTTGTTGAAACGAAGAGATATGACGAGTCAACGTATGGTATTCGGTCGAATAATAGACCGCCCAGTTTTCCGAGGTTAATCCGGCGGTATTGACGAACCATCTCTGATCCGGCAGTTGGACTTGGAACTCGTTGGTCGGATGCTCCTGCCCGGCTTGATGCAGCAGCTCATTTAACTCGGGATTGGGCGTGCCCAATAGCAGTTCTCCGTGCTCGTCGAGAATTCGAATGTCTTGCTCCGAGGTGACGGTTTCACCGATGAGCAGCTTATTCAATAGCGGTTGATCGATAAGAAGCACGAGATAGAAGTCAGAGCGCTTCTCGGGAGTTGCGGGTAGAACAAGGGCCAGATAGTCGGAGCTATCCAGCGAATGTTTGAAGAAGCGTAAATATTGGCGTTGGAGTAATTTGACCCGATCTAGCATGCGCTGGTCAGCAAAAGCGTCAAAACGGATAATTCCCGTTTTCGAATCGACAACAAGGCCTTGTTTCAAATTGATTAAATAGGATCGTTGGATGAGCGGTTCGGTCGACATGAAATTCGACTGAGCGACCTGGGCGGCGTGATTAATGAGCGGGTCTTGATCTGTGTTAAAGAACCAGTTCTGAATGTTCTGATCGGCGTACATGCTTAGCCCGTAAGCTTTCAGATTACCGAGAATCATTTCCGCCTTCGATGCGAGGTTGTTGACCTCGTTTTGCGAATTGCTGCGCACCTCTAGCATGGTGTATTTTGAGAATTCCGCCGACAGAAAATAGGTGAAGGGAATCATGGAACAGATCAAAACCGTGGTTAGCAATAGAAAGGTACGAAAGTAAGTCTTCTGTAGAAAAAGTTTGATCTTCATCTCATCCAGCACCCCGGGTACAATTGATAGACTGTGATTCCATCATATCCATAACTTGGCTTGCGTGTGAAGTCTTCATTTTAACAATGTGCAAACGAGGACGTTTGCGGGAGCGAGATGCTGCAGATGAGAACCTCCAATGACACTATGAGGACTATCCCGGAGGAGTCCTACCCTCCATAATAATCACTGTCAGGATATGGCCACATCAGACAGATCGGTTAGAAAGGAGGGGTACTAAAATTTGAGACTCATCAGAGACCTTGCCAAGAACCGGGGCTTGTACTCGATGGCGATCCCGGGGATTGTCTTTCTCGTTGTTTTCTCCTACATTCCTCTGGCAGGACATTTGCTTGCATTCAAGGACTTCCAAATCAGCAAGGGCCTATGGGGGAGCGAGTGGGTAGGTCTGGACAATTTCCGCTTCTTTTTTTCCAATCGAGACTGGCTTCAGGTTACGGTTAATACTGTCTATTTAAATACGTTGTTCATTGTGTTTGAAATGGTGTTTGCACTTCTCGTTGCACTTTTCTTAAATGAACTTCGTCTGAAATGGTTTAAACGTACGATCCAATCCGTTGTCTTCTTGCCTTATTTCATCTCATGGGTTGTCGTCGGTTATATGACATTTATTCTACTTAACAATACGGATGGCCTGATCAACCGTGTCTTGGACATGAGCGGACTTCAAGCCGTTGATTGGTATCAGACCCCATGGGTGTGGCCGATCATTCTTACCTTTACACGAATTTGGAAGAGTGCGGGTTACTACTCTATTATCCTGTTAGCGGCTATCACGGGGTTCTCAGCCGATTATTACGAGAGTGCCCGTCTTGACGGAGCCACGCGTTTGCAGCAGATGAGGTATATTACGCTCCCCTTGCTCAAGCCGCAAATCATCATTCTTGTGCTTCTGGGGGTTGGGCGGATATTCTATGGGGATTTCGGCATGATCTACGGGATTATAGGGGATAACGGGATCCTATTTCCGACAACCGACGTGATCGATACGTATTCTTATCGTGCGCTACGACAGCTTGGGAATTTTAGCATGTCGTCAGCGATCGTATTCTATCAGTCCATCATGGGGCTGATTGCCGTCGTCTCCTTTAATGCGCTGGTGCGGAAGGTGGACAAGGATTCCAGGTTGTTTTAAAAGTCTAGCGTCTTCATTCCGTGCAATTGAAAGGGAGGTGAACTTTACAAATGAATCGTCCGGTAGCTCTGAACCCGCTCGCACAAGTGCGACGGACAGGCGGCATCTCTGACAAAGTGACAGTGTGGCTATTCGGGTTGTTTCTGGTTCTATTTGCGCTGGCTTGCTTGTTCCCGTTCTGGCTGATGGTCATCAATTCGTTCGCCACCACCCGGAGCTTGGCTCTCCACGGATATGCCATATGGCCTGATGACTTCACAATAGAATCCTATCGGTTTCTCCTTCAAGGGAAGCAAATGTTTGTAAGTTATGGGGTCACGATTGCAGTAACCGCCATTGGCACAGCCATCGGGCTTGGGGTCACGGCTTTATTTGCTTACGTGTTAGCGCATCGTAAGAACCGATATGGCGGTTTTCTCTCCTTCATGACGTATGTGCCGATGGTTTTCGGTTCGGGGCTGGTTGGTTTCTATCTCTTGGTCGTCCAGTGGCTGCATCTAAAGGATACGCTTTGGGCGCTCATCCTCCCTTATGTCATGAATCCGTTCTTTGCGTTTATTTTAGTTTCGTTCTACCGTTCGTTACCCTATGAATTGAATGAATCGGCTAATATGGATGGGGCTGGAGAGTGGACGATCTTCTTCAAAATCATCCGGCCGATCTCCACGCCGGTGATTGCGACGATCAGCTTATTCTACGCCTTGCAATATTGGAACGATTGGTGGCTTTCGCTTCTGTTTATCGATAACAGCGAGATGTACCCGCTTCAGCTGCTGCTTCGGCAACTTATGTCGCAGATGCAGCTCTCCTCGATGAATCACAGCAATGTGCTGACGCTGCCCCCGGCAGAGGGGGTCAAGCTGGCTACCGTTTGTCTAACGATTGGACCGATTATTTTTATGTATCCGATGGTCCAGAAATATTTTGTTAAAGGCCTGACCTTGGGCTCGATCAAAGGGTGAAATTTCCAATCGATAATATCATGTGGAAGGGAGTTACTTACATGGCCAAATCAAAACATAAGATTTTGGGAGTTGCGCTGCTGGCGCTGACGATCGCTTTATCCGGCTGCTCCGGCGCAGGCGGCAAGGACGCCTCGACTGCCAACAACTCCGGGGGAACCGGAGCTTCCTCTCTAGAACCGGTTACCTTGGAAATCGTCGTTCCGGGAGGGAAGGGGGCGAACTTCGACGAGGTTCTGGCCGAAGTAAATAAGCGCTTGAAAGCCGAGATGAATACGCAGGTTAAGATTACTATGGTCGACTTTGCGGATCTAAATCAGAAAACCAACGTTATGTTGGCTTCAGGCGAGAGCGTAGATTTAATCTTTGATGCGCCTTGGCTGCATTTGGACACGATGGCAGCCCAGGGATATTACGAAGAGTTAAGTGAACTATTGGAGAAATACGGCCCTAATGTACTGAAGACGAGACCGCAGCAAATGTGGGATGCGAACAAAATTAATGGCAGCATCTATGGCGTACCCCTGGGGAATGCTTACACCCAGCAAAGATCGGTTTTTATTCGCAAAGACTTGAGAGAGCAGCTAAACTTACCTCCGGTGAAGACGTATGAGGAGCTGAAAGCGTATCTTTATGCCATCCGAGATCATTATCCCGGGATTACGCCGCTTATCGCCGGGGCAGATGACGTCACTTATACGTGGGTGAACTGGCTGATCCGGGATGACACCAGTGTGAGTATCCGCCCGACGAACTTTGCGGGAGCCAGCTTGATGTTGTACTACAAGGGAAATGACGGGAAGGCCTACAATTTCTTTGAAACCAAGGAGCCTAAAATTTGGTCAAATATCCTGGATGTCCGCAAGTTATTCGTGGATAAAGTCATGTCGCAGGACGTTCTAACGAACAAAACCAGTTCGGCCGAAATGCAGCTGCAGAACAAGGTGGCGGCTACGCCGCAAATGGCCTTTGGTATTCCCAAACCGTTTAATGACCAATTAAAACAGGTTGTGCCTGATGGTGAACTGGAAGCCGTTCGTCTTTTTGATATCACGCCAGGAAAAAATCTGTCGAATTTCAAAATGGATAACTTTATTTGTATCGTGAAGACCAGCAAACATAAGGATCGCGCGATGATGTTCTTGGATTGGGCGAACCGTCAGGAAAATTATGATCTGTTGGAGCGGGGCATTGAAGGTGTCAACTGGAAATCGGTTGGGGATCATCAATACGAAACACTGAACAACGATGGCGGCATCGTATCATTCCAACTCATGCTGAATCCTGTGCTGGAGCGGGAATGGGCGGGGACGGATGAAGAAACGGCGAAGTATAGTCAATTTATTGCGCAGGCCGACAACTTCACAAAGGATATCATGACCGGCTTCTCTTTCGATCCAACTCCGGTGAAGAACGAAGTGGCGCAATTCGCAACGATCCAAGCCAAATATTATAGCGGATTATTTAACGGTGCGTTGGATCCGGATGAGTACTTTGTTAAGTTCAAAGCGGAAGGTGAAACGGTCCTGAAGAAAATCCAGACCGAACTGCAGAAGCAGGTTGATGACTTCTTGGCGAAAAAATAGGGAAAGCGGCTCGCGCTTTCCTATAGGTTGAATAGAGTATGAGGGCTGCCTTTTGGCGGCCCTATTGCCTAATTGATGTGGAATCTTACTGATTTGGAAAGGGAGTGGCGTCATGGATAAAGTGGATCGCCTGCGGTGTGAGTACACGAACAATCCGCTTGGTGTGCAAACCAAGTCACCCCGCTTTAGTTGGGAGCTCCACGCTTCTAAACGAAACCGCAGACAGGTGGCGTATCAAATCATCGTGTCCGCAGAGGAAAGAAATATGCTTGCGGGAGTCGGTGATTTGTGGGATTCCGGCAAAGTTGAATCTGCGGATACCTATCACGTTTCTTATGCAGGCAAGCCGCTGGTCAGCGGACAACGTTGTTACTGGACCGTCCGATGCTGGGATCAAAATGGAGGACAATACGAGTCGGAAGCGGTAGCTTTTTTTGACATGGGGATCCTTAGCCCGGATGAATGGACGGCTCTGTGGATCGGGGCTGACGAGGCGATCGCGGCTCCGTTATTTAGAAGGACTTTTTCGATTGAAAAGAAGGTCAAACACGCGGTTCTAGATATTTCCGGCCTTGGCTATTTTGAGCTGTATTTGAATGCCAATCCGATAGGGGACCATGTCCTAGTACCGAATTGGACGGATTATGATGATCGGCAGATCGAAGGCTTGTTGTATCCGTTTGAGGATCAAACTTCCAAAAGCGTTCACTATATTCAGCATTCCGTACCCGGCCATCTTCAGCACGGAGAGAATACGATTGCCGTCATGTTGGGGAACGGGTTCTACAATCAGGCGGAGAGAACCGTTGAAGGAAACATGAGGTATGGTGCCCCCAAGTTGATTTTGCAGCTGGTCATCACGTATGAGGATGGTACAGTGGACTGCATTCGGAGTGACGACCATTGGAAATGCAACCCCGGGCCGATTGTGTTCAATAACGTGTTCTACGGAGAGATCTATGATGCTCGGCTTGAACAGCCTGGATGGACGGGGAATCACTTTGATGATACATCCTGGGGCCCTGCCCGTTTGGTTCATCCGCCGGCCGGGCGGTTGACGGCTCAATTATCTCCTCCGGATAAAAAAATCGGCACGATCACCCCCATCTCGCGTGTCGAGGTCAGGCCGAATGTATATGTATTTGATTTGGGTCAAAATTTCTCGGGTTGGGTACGCCTTCGCATGCAAGGGAACTCCAGACAGCGGATTACGATGAGATTTGCTGAAAATTGCGGGGCTGACGGGGCGCTTGATTTTGGAAGCTGCGGAGGAGAAGGTCAAATACAAGCCGATACCTACATCATGAATGGACGGGGAACAGAGCAATACGAGCCCCGATTCGTTTGGCATGGCTTTCGTTACGTAGAGATATCCGGATATCCCGGAGTACCGGATGTAAAGGATCTGGAAGGTGTCATCGTGCATGCGGCTGTCGAGCCCATCGGTCAATTCGCCTGCTCTGAACCGTTGCTGAATCAGATCCAAGAAGCTTATCGTTGGGCGCAGCTGTCCAATTTGCACGGCGGTGTGCCTAGCGATTGTCCGCATCGCGAACGGCTTGGATACACGGGAGATGGCCATGTCACGGCCCAGGCAGCGATCTACAATTTTGAGATGTCCACCTTTTATGCCAAGTGGATTCGTGATATTGGCGATGCGCAGAATAAAAAGACAGGTTTTGTCCCGCACACGGCCCCGTTTAATGGAGGCGGAGGGGGAGTCGCCTGGGGATCCGCCTATGTGATCATGCCGTGGCTCATGTACCGTACCTATGGGGACCGGCGACTGTTGATCGAACACTATGAAGGCATGAAGAGTTGGATGGATTATTTGGGTACGCGTCATCGGGGCAGCTATCTCGTGGAATTCGAAGAACCGGGCAGTTGGTTTCTGGGGGACTGGTGCGTCCCCGGAGAGAACCAGCTACCGCCTGGACTGGTGAGCACCTTCTATTATGCTTATACGGCAGGCTTGATGTCCGAGGTGGCCGGGGTTCTCGGTTATGAAGAGGATCGCAAACGGTATGCGGAGCTGCATTGCCTTGTGTGCGAATCGTTTAACGAAGCCTTTTTTAATTCGGAAACAGCCAGTTATTCCATCGGGCGCCAAGGCGCGGATGTATTTCCGTTCGTTCTGGGCTGCGTCCCCGACACCTATGCCGATCAAGTGTGGCAGCGGGTCTTGCGGCATTATCGGGATGATCTGCACGGGCATCTGGACACGGGCATATTCGGCACTTCCTTCTTGTTCGATTTGTTCAGCGAACAGGGGGAGACGGACTTGGCTTTGGAAATGGTGTTGTCCAAAGAATTTCCCGGTTATGGCTATATGCTCGACAATGGCGCTACGACGTTGTGGGAATCCTGGGATGGCCACGATTCCCATAATCACCCGATGTTCGGCAGCGTTAGCGCCTGGTTCTACAAGCATGTGGCCGGCATCGCTCCGCATCCCGAAGCCGTTGCTTTTGGGCGGGCGGTGTTCAGGCCGTTTCGTGCAAGGAGACTGCGCCACGCGTCCGCTACGACACATACGATTCGCGGGCCATATACCGTTCGTTGGTCCAAGGTAAACCGCGTAAGCTGGGAATGCCAGATTCAGATCCCCC
This sequence comes from Paenibacillus sp. FSL R7-0216, assembly GCF_037969915.1. Taxonomy (NCBI): domain Bacteria; kingdom Bacillati; phylum Bacillota; class Bacilli; order Caryophanales; family Paenibacillaceae; genus Paenibacillus; species Paenibacillus sp. FSL R7-0216. The sequence continues at coordinate 362,126 of NZ_CP150222.1, forward strand.
CGAATTGCCGTGCCGAAGTGTATTTTCCATTACAAAGCGAGGATTTGCCGTTATCTTCGATTTTCGAGCAAGGGTACAATCAGATCCTCTGGCCGCGTTATGAAGGGGAGTGCCTGCCTGATTCTCTCCAATTGAGGGAGGATCGACATGATCTGGTTGTTGAACTTGGTTCGGGGAGTTACGAGTTTATAGTGAATATTAGGTCATCTTCACAAAAAGAGACAGCCTCCTCCTCATGAGGGTGGCTGTCTCTTTTTTTAAAAACAAAGCTGACGGATCGTGCCTGCTAACTGTTCGGCCATCTGCCGATGTTTCTTGATGGAAGGATGTCCGCAGCCTCCCATGCCGTCTTCCGGCCGTTGGATCAGCGGGAATTCCACGAAGTGCACAGGCTTGTCGCTTTCTTTGTTGAGTTCTTCTACCAGGGTCTGCAAATGGGGACTTGGGCCAAGATGCATTGGGCCGATGGCGCAGAACAATTGGGCCGAGGGATACCTGCTGCGAATGAAGTCTACCAGTTTACGATATTGTGCCAGGTAATCCGAGGGTTCGATGGGGGCGGACCAATCGTTGGTTCCGAGATTAATAACGATGAATTCTGGGTGAAACGGATCCATGGACTTTTGGTCGAGATAAGGGCAGATGGTTTCCATAAAATAATCCGACATGCGACTTTTTTTGGAGCCGCCAAAGTTCTGATAGCAGCCCGTACCAGATGCCCCGACGATCAAAGTCTCGGCATTCAAAAACTGGCCGGTCAACGAGCTGTAGGCGAGAGCGATATTCTCGCGTGAAGCATCGCAATCGCAAGGAATCTGCGCCTCGTTGCCAAAGCCGCAAGTGATCGAATCGCCGATGATCAGCAGGCGGCGGGGGAGAGGGGACGGCGGGCTCAGAAAGATTCCATTTTCTGTGGTTAGGTTGGTGAATTTGAGGGTGCCAAATGCCGCTTCCGTTCGCTTCTGCAGCGTTAAAGTATGCGGGGCGTCCTCCAGGTCGTCGGCCAGCTGGTATACCCGGTTATCCGGATCGATTCTCATCACCCGTACGGGGAGATCGTCGATATAGACGTTTACCCAGCTTTTACCCTCTCCGTTAACATCCTCAATTTCGGCAGTGACTTCTCGCCCGTGGAAACGCACGGTAATCGCACTGCCAGGGAGGAAGCAGGATATTCCGTCCTGCTCTTGATGGAATAGTCCGTGTCTGAGACTAAAGGTCAAAAAGTCGAATCTCATTAAAGGGTCCTTCCTTTCGTGGGGTTTGTGATTTGATAAGGCTATGCATATGGATTCTCGCAGGTGGATTCCCGGATGACCAAAGAAACCCCCGACAATATTTTCGTGTTGTTTCCATGGGTATTGCCTTGGATAACCTGGTGCAGCAGGTTTGCGGCGTTTCTGCCGATTTCTTCGAAATCTTGCCGGATGGTCGATAATCCGATCGACAAATTGTCGGAATGGTCCCAATCGTCGAATCCCATAATGGAAACATTTTGCGGGATGTTGATGCCGCGACTAGACAATTGCCCGATTATTTCAATGGCCAGCTTGTCATTGGAACAAAACAAAGCGGTAACCTCACGTTTCCTAATGCTGTCAGTCAATTGGTCATAATCAATGTCGGTTAACAAATTGTCGTCGGTGACCGGAAGACCGGCCTGACGCATGGCGCTGCAATAACCGGCGAATCGTTCTTGTTCGGATTGTAGGAAGAAATGATAGCTGGTAAATTTGACTTTCGTGTGTTTTAGGCGGAGGAGCTCCCGAGTAGCGAGGATGGCCCCGTCAAAATTGTTGCAGCCGGAAAAATAACTGGGATGATCCACATTGTACCGGTCTACCAATAGGTAAGGAATGTTGTTTCGTTCGATGAATTGGTAGTTGTCCTGACTTTGGACCGGATCAAACGGATAGATCAAAAACCCGTCGACTTTCCGGTCCAGCATCTTCTGGATGGATGCCTGTTCCACAGCGAGATTCTCGTTACTCCATTCCACAATTAAGGAATAGTTGAATTCAGCTGCCGCTTGTTGAGCCCCTTTAATGATTTTCATATACGAAACATCGTAATTATCCTCTGCCGATAAGATAAATGCGATCAAACGGCTGGATGGATCTGCGGCCTGAGTTTGGGTTACGAAAGAGCCTTTCCGTTTAATTCTGATGATGGCGCCTTCGTTCGCCAGTTCGGTCATGGCTTTGCGTATCGTAATGCCACTTACTTGAAACTGCTTCATTAGATCTTCCTCGCTGGGCAATTTATCGCCAGGCCGAAGTTTGCCGGATTGAATCTGATGGAGTAGCGCTCGTTTTACGGTGTCATATTTCGGTTCGTTCACCTTAATACCCCTCGATTTCAGTCTCTCGTTCTTTATACTTGATTATAGTATATTGTCTTATAAAAGTATACTTTATTATTAGGCGAGAAATTTATTCCGCATCCCTTTAAGTATTATACATAAAGACTTAGCGGGCGCATATCTTATATGTTATTGACTGAATAGGGGTCGATTGATAATATGAAAAGAGAATATATTAATAAATAAAGTATACTTTATTTAAACTGATATATGCTCGGTTTGGTGACAATACTCGAAGTTGAAGGGAGGAGCAGCAATGGAGTTTCATTTTTCGCAACATGCTAGATTCATGGGGAGGTTTGACCTGACTGAGGAGGAACTTCCAAGATGCGGGTGGGTGAACTCAGCCGTTTTTCTTGCTTTTCGGGGAACTGCAATTACCATGACGGCGGAGGATTCCGACGGGAAGGATTATGTTGAAATCGTACTGGACGGCGTAGCCCGGAATTGGATTAATTTGAAGAAGGGAGTCCATGAGTACGTCATTGAACAGGGATTGCCTGATGGAGAACATACGTTAGAGATCCATAAACGCACGGGGATTCTAACGGGAGGGATTACGTTCCATCGCTTTTCGTTGCCTGAGGGCGGAAGCTTCCTTACCCCGCCTGCGGCAAAGTCGCTCCGGCTTGAATACTATGGCGATTCAATCACGGACGGGGCCGGGATTGGCCATCCCCATGAGCTCGCCGAAGCGCCACATCTGGACGACGGATACATGTCCTATGTCGGGATCAGCGCCAGGATGCTAAACGCGGAATATCATACGCTGGCGATCTGCGGAATTGGCGTTTGGCAGGATGCGGTAGGGAACCAGCAAGGGTTGCCGGAGCATTTTTACGGGACACTTGGGAAAGGGACGACGCCTTGGGATTTCAAATGCTATATTCCGGATGGGGTGGTCATTAACTTGGGCCAAAATGATTATTCAACGCCGATCGTTGATGAAGAGTATATCGCAGCTTATATCGAATTCGTTCGGACCATTCTGGAGAAATATCAAGATCCTTATGTATTTTGCTGTGTCGGAACCATGAATAACAATTATCTCCCCAGTGTCCAAAAGGTGGTATCCCATTTCAACCAAAACGGAAATCAGAAAGTGTTCCTGGTTGATCTAGGCTTAATCCATCCAGAGGTTGAAGGATGGGGCGGACGATACCATCCCGGCTATCAAACGCATTATCGCATGGGCTCGGAGCTTGCTTCTTTTATTTCTGCCAAGACCGGATGGGAACTACTTAAGCGGCCAACGATCGCCACGGAATGCGTGTTTTGAATTTGAAATCAATAAGACGCCTAGGAAAGATCGAAGGAACGTGATGAATCAGGTGAATGATTTTTCGCGTTCCTTTGGTTCGAGTTGAATTGTATGCTGGGTCTAGGCATCGAAATCACAGACCTTTCTTGCAAAAAGGACGAAATCTTCGAGGTGGTTCTCAAGAAGGTTCAATCGCTCACCCTCTCCGGTAATTCTCCATAATTTCTTTGCACTAGCTAGAAGAGTAAGAGATAGAAGAGACAGAAGAGAGAGAAGGGGGAGCCCGCGGATCCTTGTAAATTCACTGTTTTCACACTATAAGGGGACTATTTATCTGTTTGTGTGTTAGAGCAATGTTGTTGAATCACTTGAGCTAATTCCTGAAACTCATAATGATGGTTTACCATGTTGACGGTTAAATCTTCAGCCGCCTTTTGGTCCATGATAAAGTCAAAACCGTTCAGTTTTAAGAAGATAACCAGAGCGGTAAATGCGGTTCTTTTGTTTGCGTTATGGAAAGGATGATTTTGCCCAAGGGATTGAAATAAAGCTGCGGATTTGTCAAATAGTGTAGGATAGGCTTCCTTACTAAAAGCGGAGGATTGAGGGCGAAATACCGCTGACTCCAATAGGCCCCTATCTTTAATTCCAACATGTTCCTCTGGACTATACTTTTGGATCACAGCAACATTTATGGCTACAACCTCTTGAACCGTTAGGTATCGAATGGGCATACTATCGATCCTTCAGGCCTTTTAATGTTTCATCGTACTCTTCCATCACATTGGAGAGGGTTTCGAGAAACTCGGGGCTGATCCCTGCAGGTAGAGTTACCTTGTTGGCCTTACGTATAATAATTTCTCCATCTGCTTCATTTACATCGATTTTCACAGCATCACCTATATCTAGTCCGATTTGCTTCAGAGCTTCGGTCATGGTAATTCCGAGACTATTTCCAAACTTCGTTACTTTACGTTCCATTTCATGCATCACCTTACCCATAGATATACCTCCTTATTATACTATTCAATTGTTATAACAATTATACATTATGGTTTATTACTTGTAACCTAAAATAAACCTTATCCGAAGCCGCATTGGCATTGAGGATATCACCGCAAAATGGAAGTATCAAGGGAGTAAATTGATATTCGTGGAATAAGAAAAGGGGGCAATTGCCCCTCTTAAAACACCCTCAAAACCACCCACAACCCCAACAACGTCGCGAACAAAATCGGGATCGTCAGCACGATGCCGACCTTGAAGTATGTCCCCCAAGAGATACGGACGCCCTTCTTAGCGAGGACGTGGAGCCAGACAAGGGTGGCGAGCGAGCCGATCGGCGTGATCTTCGGGCCGAGGTCGGCGCCGATGACGTTGGCGTAGATCAGCGATTCGCGGACCGTACCCGAGGTGGCGGTTTCGGCGATGCCAAGTACGCCGGTCATGACGGCCGGCAGGTTGTTCATGATCGACGACAAGAACGCCGAGATGTAACCCATGGCCATCGTGGACACGAACAGGCCTTGATCCGCCGCCGCTTGGATGAGATCCGCCAAGACCTCGGTCAGCCCGGCATTGCCGAGGCCATACACAACGACGTACATCCCGATCGAGAAAACGACGATGTTCCATGGCGCGCCTTTCATGACGGCCTTCGTGTCGACCGCTTGGCTCCGACGGGCAATCGCCCAGAAGATCAGGGCCACTGCATCGGCAAGCAAGGACACCGGGAGATGGAGGAACTCGCTCACCAGGTATCCGACCAGCAGGATCCCCATCACTACCCAGGACAAGCGGAATAAGCGCGGGTCTTTGATGGCCTCGGCCGGTGCTTTGAGCTTGGACGGGTCATAGGCACGAGGGATGCTTTTGCGAAAATAGAGCAGCAACACGGTAATCGTCGCCGCCAGCGAGAACAGATTCGGTATAATCATCCGGGCGGCATACTGCGCGAAACCAATCCCGAAATAGTCCGCCGATACGATGTTCACCAGGTTGCTGACGACGAGAGGCAGTGAGGTGGTATCCGCGATAAATCCGCTGGCTATAATGAAAGGAAAGATCATTTTCTCCTCAAAATTCAAATGGCGGACCATCGCGAGCACGATCGGTGTGAGGATCAAGGCCGCCCCATCGTTAGCAAAAAACGCCGAGACAACCGCCCCCAGCAAGCTAACGTAAACGAACATGCGAATGCCGCTGCTCCGAGCAGCCCGGGCCATATGCAGCGCCGCCCATTCGAACAAGCCGATCTCGTCCAAGATCAGCGAAATGATAATGATTGCGATAAACGTCAAGGTGGCGTTCCACGTGATCTGCACGACTTCCCCTACGTCGTCTAATCCGACGACGCCGGCTAGCAGGGCCAGCACTGCGCCACCGCAGGCGGACCACCCAATATTCAGCCCCTTTGGCTGCCAAATCACAAAGGTTAAGGTAATCACAAAAATGAGCGATGCTGCTAAGATGTCAAATTCCATCGGTTTCTCTTCTTCCCCCAAACTCTCTCTATCTTTCCGGGCTCTGTATTAAGCCTAAGCCGTTAATCATTGTCTCACTGCTTTCTTTATTTGTACATCAATTTTAAATATTCCTTTACAGGAATATTCCGTATAGTGTATATTGTTCTCATAAAACCTAAATCTCTAATCCCAATGAGGAGGATTTGTCGATGTCGAATCAAACGATGGTTCACCGCGTGGAAAATGAAACGGTACTGGTACTGGAACGGGTGTTTAACGCGCCGAAAGAGCTGGTGTTCTCCATGTTTAAAGAAGCGGAGCATCTGAAACACTGGTGGGGACCAAGGGGATTTGAGGTTACGGTATGCACCGTCGATTTCCAGCCTGGCGGGATCTGGCATTACTGCATGAAATGCATGGACCCGCAAATGGGGGATTTTTACGGAACGGAATCCTGGGGCAAAGCCGTATACAAGGAAATTGACGAACCAGACGGGTTCGTTTATACCGATTACTTCTCGGATGCCGAGGGGAACGTCAACGCTTCGTTGCCAGCCACCGTCATTACAATGGAGTTCATTGATCTGGGCGGCGGCCAAACGAAGCTAGTCAGCCGGGGGGAATACGTTTCTTCGGAATCGCTCAAAACCGTTATGGATATGGGCATGCTGCAAGGCATTACCGAAACGTGGGATCGCCTGGAAGAGCGCCTGAGCGAAGTGAAATAAGCAAGAATCAAGAACAGCTGTCGGCTTGAAGTGCCGGCGGCTGTTTTCTTTTTGCCTAAGAAGCCTAAAGGCGCTAACTAATGGATCCATCCAAACGTAATTCCGATAGTACGAACCTTGTGAAAGGTGGCCTCAAAAAAGAACCAAGGAAGGTGGATCTACAGGATGGATTCAAAGTTCGATCGAGGACGGAGCATCAACCTCAGCCAAGCCAGAACAAGCCGTTGGTTGCAGGCGCTCTTTTACTTATTATTTAGCGCATATGGTTTATTCACGCTTCAGGTGATTTTGTTTAAGACGGTTCCTTTTGCGGCGATTTTCTACCATGCGGGAGAGCGGTCGATAAGAAGCATCAATTGGATTCCTTTTTATACGATCGCAGAGTTCTTCACGAGCCCCAATATGGGTATGGGAAGAGCATTGCTTAATGTAGGGGGGAATATCGCGTTGTTCGTCCCTTTGGGGATCTTGGCGGCCCATGCAGGGAAAGGAAGGTCTATTCGTCTGCAATCGCTCTGGCTGCTGGTTACCTCGCTCCTGCTTGAGATCATTCAATATGTCCTGGCTTTGGGCAGCAGCGATATCGACGATATTCTATTGAATACTTTGGGTGGGGTGATCGGGATCGGGATCTATCGTTGGTTCCGAAAAAAAACCTCTTCGACGAATCGCCTCCTGACGGTCTTGATTGTCCTCTTTATGCTGGTTGGCTTAGCCGGAGTCGCTTCCGCCAGAATGCTGGGTTATGACAGCCTTTTGCCATTCTCCAATACAAGGGTTGGTTTTGTCGACGAGAATAAAGAGGTGATGGCAGGTTGGGATGAAGCTCGGGCCGATGTGTTTGGGAGTTTGACCGCTGTGGGAACACAAGAAGTGACGGTGCAGATGAACCTGAAACTAAGGGGAACTTCGGCTCCAGAAGAAGCGGAGGGCGAGGAGGGTCGGTTCCCAATCACAGACGCAACGAAATTCTTCGTCAGCCACATCCGTTCCCATCAACATACCGTGATCAGCAACTATCAAAAGGCATCCAGATCCGAAGTCGTTTCTTTGTTGGAAACGAGGGAGATGGCTCCCCCAGTGAAAGTCTGGCTATCCGATGAGGATCGGCAAGTGGCCGAAGCGGTGTTGGTTAGCGTGGTTGAGTAAAGAGATGCAACGGATAGGTTGGCGGGCTCCTTTGTTTTCTGAATTAAATCTTGTAAGGTAATGAAAGTGCCCTGATCAGCGGCTTCACCGCCCTCCAAGCTTTACCCTCGTCTTCAAAAAGATCATGAGCACGACCATAGGCCAATATCACCTTACTTCTTCCTGAATATTTTTATTTTATCTTTCCATCTTGTATAACGACTACTCTGTTACACATGTCTGCTACGTAACTATTATGAGTTGCGATAATAAAAGTGATCCCGTTCTCTTTATTAAGTTTTTTGAATAACTCCATACTGGCGATAGTATTTTTGGAATCCAATGCCCCTGTTGGTTCATCTGCAATAACTAATTCCGGGTTATTTATGATGGCTCTTGCAATCGCTACACGTTGTTTTTCGCCACCGGATAAGAGTCTTGTCTTTTTTGTGGCAAAATTAGGTAAACCTACTTTGTTCAATGTATTTACAATCATTTTATTGAATTGATCAATTTGAATAGCCTGATTAAATAGTAAAGGCAGTTTAAGGTTGTTATAGACTGACATGTCTTCGATTAATCCAAAATTCTGTAGTACATAACCGATATGCTTATTTTTTATTTCCGCTATTTCTTTTTTTGATATGGATTTGAAGTCTCTTCCTTGGAAATGATAGCTACCCGAGTAATTTTTGATATTTCCCCCAATGATGTTCATCAAGGTAGTTTTACCTGACCCGGATGCGCCAACAATTGCAATCATCTCACCAGTAGTTATAGAAAGAGTAACGTTATTGAGTGCTAGTTCATTTCCGCTATACTCTTTTGTTATTTTATTCAATACAATAATGTCATTTGTTTTATTGTTATTCACATATGATCTCCTTATCTAATGACTTATCATCATAATTAACTTTCTTAAAAAAATATGAATTAAACGAAGTAATCAAGGTTACTGTAACAAAACATAACGCAAGAATTAACAAACAGTGCAACCAAAAATATCGGATACCGTAACCCGAGCATATCAAAAACCAGACGATTTCTTGAAGTATTACTGGAACTAGGAAGAATGCTAAATTCATAATATACATTGATTGGAAATAAAATTTCACGTCGATGCCGCAATTCTTTAAAATGAATAGTTCGCTTTTTCTATTATGAAATTCTAGGTAAAAGAAACTTGATATCGAAACAACGATAAGTGGGAAAATGACAATTAAAAGAGTGAGGTATATATATAAATCCTTATATGTTAATCCTTTTAGCATAAGGATGTTCTCTTCAAGATTATTAATATTTTTTAAACCCATATCTTCTAAAAATGAAGTAAACACACCTTCAGAATAAGGACGAGTATTCTCGAACATGATGGAAACCGAACCATCGAATTCACTATAGAAAAGCTTAGAAATTTCGCCTATACGATCAAATACTAAGATTGTACTATCCCCTCGGTAAATATTGGGATTCCCATAGGTGTGTTCCAAAATATAGTTGTCATTTCGAACTCCTATGATTTTAATTTTAATAGATTGCAGGCTCATCAGATTTTTATTTATCGTAATGTTATAAGCTTTTCCTAATTCGTATTTATTGCTTAATTTTTTCGGAACTATAGTTGGGTAAATTTTCTCACTATCATCAATATCTTGAAAATAGTCACCTTTTGAGATCAAATATTTATATTGTTTGATTTCATTCCGTGATAAAAAATCTACGGTAATTTGTTGATTACCTTGCAATTGATCTGTAAACGCCAGCTTTTTCGAGGGGCTGATCATTTCAATTCCATAAGGTAATTTCTTCTGCAAAACAGCTAATTTTTTAGATAGATTATTCATGTCGCTAATAGTCATCTCGGCAAGATATAGGTGACTTGCACCGGCTCTTTCCAATGTTTGTTTAATGAGTTTGATTTCTCCGACATTATTAAAAACCAGATGAAATATGAAACAAAAAACGACTAGCTCCAAAGAAAGATATAAGTACTTGTATTTGCTGGGGGAGGCATATATTTTAATAAATTCAAAAATTCTGCTCATATTCTCCTCTTTAATAGACAGCCGTAATTTGCTTAATATATGAACCTATTGGACCAGCTAAATAAGATCCGAGAATTACTGAAATAATTGTTAACACAACCAATATCACAATGAAATTAAAAGCAATATATTTGTCCTCATAACCAAGAACTCTGTATATTTTCATTACGTTCTTATTCCGAAAATGGATGATCCGAAGCAAATTAATTATATTAAGTGAACTGAACACGATAACTATAAATGCAGAAATAACACTCCCGGACGTATTTTTTAAGATACTGTCTTTCATCCAAGAAGAGGAGGTGGTAATTTGATAGTCAGTGTCATAATTCAGATGATTTTTGGCTGATCTGACAACTGCACGAATCTCTTTTTTATTTAATCGTTCCTCCATCAATATAAAGGCTTCATTGACGCGAAAGTTATTTTCATTGCCTTTTGAGAGTTTCAGCACAGTATTATAAGGGATTATGGGACCGCTTATTTTATCTTCATTATGAATACCAATAAATCTGAAATCATAATCTGCAAATTGAACAATATCACCTAATTTATAATTACTATAATATTTTGAGTAATCTTTCTGACTTAGTATGATTACATTTAGCCCATATAGTAGCTCGCTATTACTAAAATTTCGACCTAGAATGATTGTATTGTTGGTATGGGGATAGAGGTTGGTATGTTGATGATCAAAAGCAACATCAAAATGGCGAATGACGCTATTTTTTGCAGATAGATTCAGGTGAGTTATTTTTTCGATTCGTTTGTTTATGAATTCCTTAAAAATAGAATCAAAGGATTCAACAGAATTAGCACCCGCGAGTCTAATTTCGTAAGTCCTCACAGCAACATTCATTTTTCCATACTCTAAAAACTTCGATACGATATCTCCGGATATGATAAATACAAAAGAAAAGGTCAGAATTAAAGTACACAAGATGATTACGTTAATTTTTGCGTCATTGATAAATTGTCTACTCAAAACCTCAAGGAAAGTTCTAATTCTCCGCATAGTCCTCACTTTTAGGCGCCTTTTCATGAATAAATACAAATCTAATCATTTTTTGAATGCTCTGTGTCCTGAATAAGAAATAACCAGTCATAAAACCGATGGAATTAAGTATAATGTCATCTACATCAAAGAATCCTGTTTGGGTTACTAATTGAATAACTTCAATCATTATGATGAAAAAAAGGAACATAAATATTTTTCTTTTTAAACCAATTATCTTTGAAGGGAAGAAAATACTTATAAATAAATCCAAAGGAACAAACATTAAAATGTTACCTACAATATTTCCTAACACAATCGACTTATTTATGTAGTCACCTACAAAAGCTAAAAAATAAAACGATATTGTTTTAAAAGGTATGAGATTAGAGTTTTCAACATAATATTCTATCAGAGAACTATATTTCCAATCTACACCAGATTTGAATAATAATCCACACATCATAGTGATGTAGATTAAAAAGTAAAGAAAAAAGCTAAATTTGAATGTTCTGATTCTCAGTGTATTATTGTTAACTGCTAATAATAGCAATGAGTTTGCAATTAGAACAAATACAAAATAAAGAATAGCAGCAAGTGATATATATTTAAAAATTGTCCCGGAAAAATTAGTTTTAAACAATGCATAAATGAGTAGTAGAAGAATTGCTAAACTTATGCCATAGAAAAAAAATGCTATGACTTTCTGGTAAATCATATTTTTTTTCATTTTATGCTATCCACACCTCCGGAAAAATTGTCGAAATAAAAGCATGGTATTATAGAAGACGATATCATCGCCTTCTATAATACCATTTTTTGATGTGTTTCTTTAATTATTTGTTACAGATCCATATCCGACCAAATATTGACCGTCTGGAATATAATCATTATTGATAATTTTTATCTTATAAGTACCGCCACTCGTAAGTCCTGAAATTGTTCCGGATTCTGTCCCGTCTATATCAAACTGCAAACTTTTTGTTGTTAACAATCGACTAAGTTGGACCGTATATTTATGACCTTCGTAACCACTCTCTACATTTCCAAATACATCCTCGACCCAGGCAGTAGAATCAATATCCACTGAAGAACTGTCAATTGTAAAACCATCTGATTCTACAGAGAAACGAATCTTAAATTCAAATTCTTTAGCTACAGAGTTTGCTGCGATTCCTTTTTTCGTGGGAGATGTTACCCATCTGAAATATTCGCCTGTCTCTTTATTCTCATAATTCTCACCATATGAAAGTTTAATAGATTTGTCGCTTTCATTGGCTGATACATTTGCGGAAGTACCCAAAACCATTACCAAACATAGTAACGTAGCAATGATAAATGATTTTTTAATGTTCTTGAGATTAAAAATCATGATAAAACTCCTCCTTAATTGGATTAATTAATGGACTTCTGCTCATCAAAAATCATCTTCGTTTAATCTTAGATGGAGTTATAAATCAATGTAGATTTTATCTGTCATTGCTTATAAACGCCATCTCCTTTCCTTGATAAGTATTTAATAGTAAATATTTACTAATTACAAGAGTCATATTATCGCGAAAATACCAAATTGTAAAATATTATAATATAAGTTAAACATATCTAAATAATCTAACTTTCTCTTTGTATGTAATAAACGTAAATATACATGGAATAGTCTTTTACTCTATTTATATATGGGAGAGTTATTTGTTTCGAGGCTCTTATATGCAAAATCAAAACTTGTAGATGAGGACAGTTTTGCTAACCAACATAGATTTGAGGATTTCGCCCTTATAATGCCGAGAGTAGCAGATTGGTCGATAGGGGGGTCAACAGATCGGTGACGTAGTTGTTGTAACAATAAGTATGTAGCATATGGCTGCGGCCTCTCGGGCATTTGTTGCGTTGGCCGCGTGCGGAAATAGGGTAAAAAAGGGCCTTATTTTCCTCCCGATTGGCGTTTGGCTCGAAATAGCGGCCTTTTTTGGCCTTATTTTGCATGGATAGGCCGGGAAAATGCGGTTTTGGCCGGCGCCCGGATCGATAAGGCCATAAAAGTCCCTTATTTTCGGCGAAAGAGCCAAATTAACAAAAATAAGGCCCCAAAAGGGCCTTATTTGCATGCGTGGAACTGCAGAGGGAGGAGGCTACGAGGCTACAAGAAGTGACGAGGCGAGGCTCATCCGCTGTTCCCCTGATCACAACAAGAGCCAAGCGACCAACGGCGCCAGCACGGAGCCGAACACGGCGCTAAAGGTCAGAGCCACCGTGCTGGTCGAGACGACGGTGGGTCCAAACTCCGCGGCCTTGCCCGTGCCTAGCGCATGGGAGGCGGCCCCGAAGCCAATGCCCCTCCCGTTGTCGTTGGTAATTCCAAAGCATTTGAAGACGATAGGGCCCAGAATGACACCCGTAAGCCCCGCGAGCATCACCAGGGCGGAGGTAATGGATGCGTTCCCTCCCAAGCTGCTGGAGATTTCCATCGCAACCGGTGTTGTAATCGATTTGGGCAAGATGGACACGATCAGTTCACGGGGATACCCTGCCCATAGGGCAAATCCGATGCCGCTGATCATTCCAGCCGCAATGCCGACGATCGTGCCGGCGAGGACCGCTCTCCATTCTCTGAGCAACGCGTCGAGTTCTTTGTACATCGGGTAGGCGAGCGCTACGACGGCGGGGCCAAGACCATATTGCAGCCAACGTCCGCCTCTCATGAAATCGCCGTAGGAAGTCCCCGTCGTCATCAACAAGCCGATCACGAGTGCGGAACAGGTGAGGACCGGAACGAGAATGGCCCATTTCAACTTGCGATACAATCCGCTCATCAGGAGGTATAAGAGGACTACGCCCAGCACTATGCCTGCTTCGTAAAGGATTTCACGCATGGGATCGCCTCCTCTTGAGGTTTCGAGGTCCGTTGGGCTACCCATTGCGTAGTCAACCCTGCCAATATCATGGTTAAAAGCGTGCTGAGCACAACGATTAGAATCAGCCATTGTCCGCCCGCAGTGAACACCTGGAAATAGTCCATGACGCCAACCGTGGCCGGTACCAGGAATAACGGGATCAACTTTTGCATAAATCCGGCCCCTTGTTCCATCCACCTCGCAGGAACAATCCGCAGTTTAAGAGCCAGGAACAACAGCACGAGGCCGAAGATGCTCCCGGGAATCGGTGCCTTGCTTACCGTCTGAAGCAACAACCCTGCACCGTAAAACCCCGTGAGCAGGGCAATCTGGAAGAAGAAATGAATGACTTTCATAGATGTGGAAGAGTGTCCTCTTCATTGCGCCTCCTTGCTGCCGAAAAATGTCAAAGTAATCTTATCCCTTCCGGAACGCACTTTACAAGGGCGAAAATCCGAACAAATCATCCGCCTCCGATTTAATAAACTTCACCATTTCCATTAATCCAGCGCAAACAGTCAAAACCTATACTCTACTTGGGTCGGAATCAACAGAAATACATAACGAACCCACAATAATCCACAGGGAGTGCATGAAAACCATGAAATTTGGGTTAAAGAAGCAGTTCACGCTGGGTCTGGTCTTATCCTTGTTTGTATTGATGCTAGCGGCTTGTGGTGCGAGTGACAATGGAGGCAATGCGGCCGCTACGGACACAAGCGGAGCGGCGCAGGCCGAGGAGCTTACGCTGGCCGATCTGGAAGCGAAAGCGAAAGAAGAAGGTTCTGTCGTGAGCGTAGGCATGCCGGATACGTGGGCGAACTGGAAAGATACTTGGGTGGATCTGAAAACCAAGTATTCGCTGGATCACACGGATACGGATATGTCGAGTGCCGATGAAATCGCCAAATTCGAGGCGGAGAAGGACAAACCGACCGCAGATATCGGCGACGTGGGGATCGCGTTTGGTCCGGTTGCCGTGAACAAGGGCGTGACCCAACCGTTCAAAACCTCGTATTGGGACGAGGTTCCGGATTGGGCCAAGGATAAGGACGGCCACTGGATCGTAGGGTACCAAGGGTCTATCGCTTTCTTCACGAACACGGACCTGGTCCAACAACCGCCGCAAAGCTGGGAAGATCTGAAGAACGGCGACTATAAAATCATCGTCGGCGACGTGACCAAAGCTGCGCAAGCGCAAATGGCCGTCCTGGCCGCCGCCATTGCCTACGGCGGGGATGAAACGAACATCGAGCCGGGGATTGCTTACTTCGAAGACTTGGCGAAAAAAGGCCGCTTATCCAGCGCAGAAGCTTCGCTGGCCAACATCGAGAAAGGCGAAGTGCAAGTGACCTTGTTCTGGGACTTCAATGCCCTGAACTACCGCGATCAACTGGGCGGTCCGGAGAAGTTTAACGTCGCTATTCCGAAGGAAGGCAGCGTGGTCAGCGGTTACGCTACGATCATTAACAAATACGCGCCGCATCCGCATGCGGCCAAGCTGGCACGTGAGTACATCTTGAGTGATGCCGGCCAAATCAACCTGGCGAAGGGCTATGCCCGTCCGATCCGCGAGAACGTACAGCTTCCCGAGGACGTTGCCGCCAAGCTGCTGCCGGCCGATGCCTATGCCAACGTGAAGCCGATCGGCGACTACAAGGCTTGGGAAGAAACAACGAAGAAGCTGCCGCAGCTGTGGCAGGAGCGCGTGCTTGTTCATATGAACTAACTGGACGAATTGCGAGTCCGAGTTCTACCATTTGAAGTGGTGCGTCAAACGTCTTGGACGGAGGGCGCCCCTTTTTTCCAATAAGGAGGGTGTGGCGTGAAACGGAAAAATCGCTGGTATCTGCTTGGACTGGTTCCTTTCGTCGTCATGGTGGCCCTGTTCCAACTGGTGCCGATCGTGTCGATGTTAACGGGAAGCGTCAGCCCGGAGAAGGGTGCCGGAATCACGTTTGGGTATTACGCCCGAATTTTTCAAAGCGACTATTATCTCAAAGCCATTCAGAATAGCTTGTTGATCTCGGTCTTCTCGAGCGTCATCGGGATTGTCGTCGGATTGGCATGCGCCTACTCCGTAACGCGGTTCGCGCCGAAGATGCGGGACCGCTTGATCATGGTGTCCAATATGACTTCGAATTTCGCTGGCGTGCCGCTCGCCTTCGCGTACATTATCCTGCTCGGGAGCAATGGGGTTTTTACCTTGCTCTTTAAGCAGTGGGGGTGGGACGTGTTTGCCGGTTTCAACTTATATAGCTGGTCGGGGCTGGTCCTGGTGTATGTCTATTTTCAGGTTCCCCTGGCTTTGTTGCTGCTGTACCCGTCGTTTTACGGGATTCGGGAGCAGTGGAAGGAAGCAGCGTCGCTGCTTGGCGCGAGCCATTGGCAGTTTTGGAGAACGATCGGGATTCCGGTGCTGCTGCCGGCCGTGTTCGGTACGCTGGGAATCTTATTCGCGAATGCGATGGGCGCTTACGCAACCGCTTATGCCCTCGTCGGAAGCAATTTCAATTTGCTCGCTGTGCGAATCGGCAATCTGGTCTCGGGCGATGTCGTGACCGAGCCGCAGCTGGGGAATGCGCTGGCGGTCATTATGGGCTTGTCGACGCTGCTGGCTGTATATCTCAACCACAAGATGACCCAGCGCCTGCACCAGTTTCAATCCGGCTCATCGGAGGGTAAGGTCCGCAGTCGGCGGAGATGGCCCAAGCTGAAATCTCCTGCGTTGAAGGAGGAATTGTAATGCAGACGCCAAGCAAGAAAGCAGGATGGGGCTCGCGTTCGCTGATGCTCGTGATGATGGCCTATCTGCTGCTCCCCCTTCTGGCGACGATGATTTACGCGTTCGCGAAGGAGTGGCAAGCGACCCTCCTGCCGGAGAGCTGGACGTTGGAGTGGTTCAGCGGAATGTTCCAGGATGCGCGATTTCTGGACGCGTTGTGGAAATCCCTGTACCTCTGCGCGATCAGTATCGCGCTTAGCCTGGCCGTCATGCTGCCGGCCGTTTTCATCATCACCGTTTACTTGCCCCGGCTGGAGAGCTTCATGAAAGGAATCGTCGTGCTCCCTTATGCCGTGCCCGGCGTCGTTGCTGCGGTGGGGTTGATCCGCACATATTCCACCGGTCCAATCAACATTTCGGGCACCGCCTATATTTTGATCGGCGCGTATTTCATCATCGTGCTGCCTTATATGTACCAGGGCATCCGCAACAGCCTGTTGACCGTATCGGCGCCGGAGCTGCTGAATGCCGCGGAAATGCTGGGTGCCGGCCGCATGAAAGCGTTCGTGACCGTGATTTTGCCGAACATTTGGCCGGGCGTGGTGACTTCGACGCTGTTGTCTTTTTCCGTGCTATTCGGGGAATTCGTCATGACCAATATGCTGGTTGGGGGACATATTCAGACCATCCAAGTGTACTTGTCCCGGCGCATGAATGAAAGCGGGCATTTGGCCAGCGCGATCGCGATTTCGTATTTCTTGTTTATCCTGGCGTTGTCCATGATCTTGATGAAACTCGGCAAAAAAGTAAACAGGGGGATTTCAGAATGAAGCCATATCTGAAGCTGGAAGGGATCCGTAAGCAATTCGGAACGACGACGGTGCTGAATCAGGTGAATTTGGACATTCGCGAGGGGGAACTCGTCACGCTGTTAGGTCCGTCCGGATGTGGAAAAAGCACGCTGCTGCGCTGCATCGCCGGTCTGACGGAGATCAACGAAGGGCGGATTTGGCTGGATGACAAGGACATCGTCAACCTGCCCCCTCGCAGCCGAGAGATCGGCATGGTGTTCCAATCGTACGCTTTGTTCCCGAATCTGACGGTCAGCGAGAATATCGAATACGGCATGCGGATGCGCGGGATGACCAAGGAAGCCCGTCGCCAAAGATCCGGCGAACTCTTGGAGCTCATTGACTTGACCGACAAGCGGGACGCCTATCCCGCACAACTGTCGGGAGGCCAGCAGCAGCGGGTGGCGCTCGCCCGATCGCTCGCCGTCCGGCCCAAGGTGCTTCTGCTGGATGAGCCGCTGAGCGCGCTGGATGCGAAAATCCGCAAAAACCTGCGGACGGAAATCCGCGAGATTCAAAAGCAATTCAACATGACCACGATCTTCGTCACGCATGATCAGGAAGAAGCGCTAACTTTATCCGACCGGGTCTGCCTAATGAATCAAGGGAATATCGTACAACAAGGGACGCCGGAGGAATTGTACGGCAAGCCTGTCACCGAGTTCGTCGCGCGGTTCATGGGCAGCTACAACGTGCTGACGCGGGCTGAAGCGATGCGGCTGTTCGGCACGGTCCCCGGCGACGGGGAGAGTTATGCCATCCGGCCGGAGGCGCTTTCGCTGGTCGGCGAACAGGATCAAGAGATTGACCTGATCCATGCGGGCAAACCGATTGTGGAAGGAACCGTTCATTCGGCGTCGATCCTCGGCAACGTGATCCGTTACGCCATCGATGCCGCCGGCATCCGGCTGACAGTGGATGCCTTAAATGACGGGCGAAGCCGTCGGTTGGAGGAGGACCGCAAGGTCGCCCTGGCTTTGGATCGCGCACAATTGCTGCAGCTAGAGAAGGAAGGGGCCTAAGCAAGTTGTCCATTTCATCCGAGGAACGCAAACGATTCATCATGGAGCAGTTGAAGCAGGAGGGACAGGTGAAGGTACCGGAACTCTCGCATCGCTTCACCGTATCAGAAGAGACCGTACGCCGCGATTTGATCCTGCTGGAGAAAGAAGGTTTGGCCAAAAGAGTGTACGGCGGCGCGGTCCTGACTAAGCTAACCAGCTACGAACCGCCGTATTTGCAGCGTCAGAAGGTCAAGGCGGAGGAGAAGGAGCGAATCGGCCGGGCTGCCGCTGAGCTGATCGAATCCGGCGATACGATCGCCATCGATATCGGCACGACGACACTGGAGATGGCCAAGGCGATTGCCGGGCGGGAGCGGCTTACGATCCTGACGAACTCGCTGGCCGTGGCGTATCACTTGATGGAATCGCTGAACGGCGGGAGGTTTTCCGGGAAGATATTTGTGGTAGGCGGGGAATTAAATCCGGAGCAACAGTCGATGTCGGGAACGATCGGCGAAAGCATATTGTCGCAGTTTCGGGTCGATAAGGCGTTTATCTCCATCGGGGGGATCTCCTTGGAACGCGGAATCAGCGATTACGATGTTGACGAGACGGGGATGTCGCGCCGGATGATCGAAGCGGCGTCCCGCACGATCGTGCTGGCCGATGCGTCCAAGCTGGGCAAGGAAGCTTTCGTGGAGATCGCGCCGCTTGGGCAGGTTCACGCCATTGTCAGCGACGCCGCCGCACCAAAGGAGTGGATGCAGACGCTCCGCAGTCATCGGATCCAATGGATGGAAGCCACCAATTAAAGGGGGAGAAACGAATGTCATCAGCAGAAGCCAAGAAGCTCGTCGTGGTAGTACTGGACGGGTTAAGATATGATGCTGCCCGCAAGTATCTCGGGTACATGGAGCATCTCGTGGAGCAGGGGGAGGTTACCTGTTATCAAGTGCAGTCGCAGCTTCCGAGCTTGTCGCGCCCGCTCTACGAAGTGCTGTTGACCGGTACGCCAGTTGCGAGAAACGGCATCACGGCGAATCACATTGCGCGGCTAAGCCGGGAGCAAAGCGTGTTCCATCTCGCCGTAGCCGCGGGACTAAGAACGGCCGCCGCTGCGTACCATTGGGTCGGCGAACTGTATAACCGGGCACCGTTTAATCCGGTCACCGACCGGCATCAGCATGAGGAAAACCAGCCGATTCAGCACGGAATCTTTTATTTTGAAGACCACTATCCGGATAGCCATCTGTTCCTCGATGCGGAGCATTTGCGCACGACGTATGATCCGAGCTTCCTTTATATCCACTCGATGAACATCGACGATATGGGGCATAAGCACGGCGGGGAAAGCAAGCAGTACGAAGGCGCCGTCCGCGCGGTGGATGGGATGCTGGCTACCCTTGTGCCGCTGTGGCGGTCGCAAGGGTATGAGATTATCGTCACCTCCGATCACGGGATGAATGCGGCGGGACAACATGGAGGAACCGAGCCAGAGGAGCGAAACGTTCCGCTGTATGTATTTGGCGAGTTACCGATTCCGTCGCCGAAGCTCCAGAGCGATCAGGGATTGTCCCAACTCTATTTGGCTCCGCTGATGTGCCATTATCTCGGGATCAAGCCTTCCGGGGCCATGGTGAAATGGGAGTAGACAAGGAGGGAGTTTGCGGGTGAAGGTTGACATGCATTTTCATCTGGAAGAAGGCCCGTATTCTTTGCGCTGGCTATCGCGTACCTTACAAGGATTGGCTGCGACCGAGCCGGGGCCGGATCCAGCGCTGGGGCATCACACGATCGAGTATGCCGAAGAAATGAAACAGCTGTTGTCTCGGCGTATGGAGCAGGGAGCCTATAGCGAAGAATGGTTGGATCGCTACTTGATTCGGGGGCGCGAACGCGGCATTCAGGAGTTTGGCGTCGTCGATCATCTGTACCGGTTCCGGGAATGCCGCCCGTATTACGAGAAACATATGCTGTTGGATGACAGTCGGGTTGGCAAGCTGCAGCGGACCTGGTTGGACCAAGTATGCGTGGCATCGATCGCGGATTTCGTGAACTTCGTCACGAAGGCGAAGAAGACTCGGCCGGATTTGGCCCTCGGCATCGAGGCGGATTTCTTCCCCGGGTGCGAAGCGGAATTGGGTGAGATTTTGTCCGGCTATGATTGGGATTACGTGATCGGCTCGGTACATTTTCTGGAAGGCTGGGGTTTCGACAATCCGGAGGCGAAGACCGGCTTTGACGGCCGGGATCCCGTGCAAACCTACGCGGATTATTACGAATTGCTGCGACAGGCTAGCGTCTCGGGGTTGTTCCAGATTATCGCCCATCCGGACAACCTGAAGGTGTTTGGCTTCCGGCCGGCTAATGAGAAGAAGCTGCTGCCGTATTACCGGAGCATCGCCAAGGAAATGGCCCGTAGCGGCGTCGCTACGGAGATCAATACCGGCCTCGCCTACCGCTATCCCATCGCCGAGAGCTGCCCGAGTCCTTTGTTCCTGTCGGTATTGGCCCATTACGGGGTTCCGCTGACGTTATCCTCCGATGCTCACTTTCCGGACGATATCGGCACCCTGCTCGATACGGCCTTGGCCGACATGGTCAAGCTCGGATATAAGGAGCTGGCGGTGTTTCGGGAAGGGAAGCGGCGGATGGTGCCGATTTTTAAGAATAACCATGCGGCAGCCAAGTAAGGTTTATGACCCCGCTGCTGCATATAACGACTCCTTTCCGCGCAAGTTATCTTAAAACTAGGGAGGAGTGTAGCGTTATGCAACAAGATTACGAATTCACGGATTTGGAGGACCGGGCGTCGCTGGTTCAGGAGATTCGGAGGCTCGAGGAGAAGATCGAGCAAACCCTCGGGGAGAAGGTCAACCTGATCGCGTACTCCGAGAAAAAGGAAGACTCTGACCAATAACCCGTGTATGCGCCCCTTTGGGGGCGTTTTTATTTTTGCCATCCCTTCATCGCCGACATTGAAACCAATGGATCGGATTTGATGTATTATTAAGTAAATAACGGATCTGAAGGAGGACGAGAAGTGGGAATCTTGGCGAGGTTTCGGGACGTGATGCGGTCCAATCTCTCCGCATTGCTGGAGCGTTCACCGGATCCGGCAGCGACGGTGGATGCCTATATTCGCCAGTTGAGGCTGGATATAGGGCAAGTCAAGGCGGAGGCGACGGCGGTGCAGGTGGAGGAAGAACGGGCGAAGCGCGCGCTGGATGAGTGCGCCGAGGAGGTCCGGAAGCTACAGCGGTATGCGGAGAAAGCGGTGGAATCGGGCGACGAATCTGCCGCGCTGAAGTTTCTGGAGCGGAAGGGGAAGCAGGCGGAGCGTCTGAATGGGCTGCAGGCGGCCTACGAGCAAGCCGCGGACAATTCGTCCAAAATGAAGCGGATGCAGGATAAGCTGGGTTCCGAACTGCAGGGGCTGGAGGCGCGGCAAGCCGAGCTGAAGCGCAAACTGGCGGAGGCCGAAACGCTGAGCCGGACACAGGCTTCCGGTGGGAAGGAGACTCTTCGCGAGCTGGAGGCGAAGGCCGATCAAGCGCTGAACGAAGCGCTGGCATTGGCCGAGCTGCGAGCTGGGACGCGGGAAGACGATCTGGATGCTATCTTCGCGGAGCTGGAGAAGGGCAACAACACGGCCAGAGAGGAGTCGGGTACTCTTACGGTAACTACTCCGGAGGACGAACTCGCGGCGCTTAAAGCGAAAATAAATAAGCAAAATTTCTGAATTCTTATTCGGATGGATTGAGGTGAACGATTTGCCGGTCATTGAATACAAATGTCCGAGCTGCGGCAGCGGCATGACTTTCGATAGTACGACGGGCATGTTATCCTGCCCAAGCTGCGGCCGCAAAGACAATATCGAGCAAATTCCCGACCCGTTAAAGCAGGAGGTATTCGCGGAGGATGAGGTCCGGGAGTATCATTGCGAAAGCTGCGGCGCGGTGATCGTGACGGAACCGGAGACCAGTGCGACGACCTGCAGCTTCTGCGGCTCCGCCGTGGTGTTGAGCGATCGCCTGACCGGAAAGCTGGCCCCGCAACAGGTGATCCCCTTTGCGATCAGCAAGGAAGAAGCGATGGCGGCCTTCAAGAAATGGTGTCGGAAAGGGCTGCTCACGCCCCGCGGCTTCATGACCGCGGACCGCATCCAGAACATCACCGGGATGTACGTGCCGTTCTGGTTGTACGACTTACTTCATAATGTGGATGTCCGCGGCCAAGGGACCCAGGTGAGAAGCTATCGGAGAGGCGATTACCAATACACGGAAACGGATTATTACGAGTTCTACCGGAGAATCCGTCTCAATTATGTGCGGCTGCCGATCGATGCCTCGGCGAAAATGGACGATCAGCTGATGGATAAGCTGGAGCCTTTTCCCTACGATCAATTGAAGACGTTTAAGACGCCTTATCTCGCAGGCTATATCGCCGAAAAGTATAACTTTAACAGCGAGCAACTCACCCCGAGAGCCCAGGAGAAAACAATGCCTTATATCGAATCCTATATATCTTCGACTGTTGCTGAATATGCTACGGTAAGTTATTCCGACAAGCAGATGGATACGACCGTTAAGCGGTCCGATTATACGCTGCTTCCGGTGTGGATGGTTTATTACAACTACAAGGGGAAACAATACACGTTTGCGATGAACGGGCAGACGGGGAAAGTGGTGGGGAAACCGCCACTTAGCAAGGGGAAAATGGCGGCATGGTTCGCCGGCGTATCGGCTGTATCTTTCCTGGGGCTCAAAATCGTGGCCTGGATGTTGGGAGGCGGCTTCATATGAACAAGCGAAGGGTAACCACGTTTTTGTTGCTAACGTTGGTCGCGTTATGGATGCTGACTCCGTTGACGGCTTGGGCAGAACAAACACCAACCGAGAAGAAGCTGATTTACGACGAAGCCGATATTCTGTATCCGGAATATATCGATGATTTGAATGCTTTGGCTAATGAATACGGGCCGAAACGGGAGACGGACTTTATCGTCTTTACGACGGATAACCCCGAAGATGAGGACGTCGTCAAGTTGACGGAGGATTTCTATGACGAGCGAGCTCCGGGGTACGACAAAGCCCATGGCAATGCCGTGATTTTGACGTTGGATATGCGCAACCGGGATTTATATTTGGCGGGTTTCTATAAAGGTGAGAAATACCTGGATGACAGCCGTTTGGATAAGATTCGCAATAAAATCGCCCCGCTCCTAACGGCAGGCGATTATCATGGCGCCTTCGCAGAATACATACGCACATCCTACCGGTATATGGGGTTCCGACCGGGAGTGAATCCGGATAACCTCCTGTTCAATACCGCCATTCAACTCGTGATCGCACTCGTCATCGGGGGAGTGGTTGTCGGTATAATGGCGTTCCGGAGCGGCGGCAGGGTCACGGTGAACAATCGTACCTACGAGGATTCGGGTGACTCCGGCGTTATATGGCGGCAAGACAACTATCTCCGTACCACGGTAACGAAAACGAAGATCGAGAGCAGCAGCAGTGGGGGCGGAGGCGGCAGCAGTGGCGGTGGAGGCGGAGGAACGACCAGCGGCGGACACTCGCATAGCGGGAGCCGGGGATCATTTTAACGGAAGGGGCAGGGTAGCCTATGAGTTTTTTCAAGAGCCAATTTGCCAATGTCGTGGAATGGGAAGAGTTCCGGGACGACATGATTTTCTGGAAATGGAATAACCGGGAGATCAAAAAAGGGAGTAAGCTGATCATCCGCTCGGGGCAGGATGCCGTCTTTATCAATAACGGGAAAATCGAGGGGATTTTCAAGGAGGAAGGCGAATATAACGTTGCCTCGGAAATCGTGCCGTTCCTGTCTACGCTGAAAGGGTTTAAGTTCGGCTTCAACAGCGGCATGCGGGTTGAGGTGTTGTTCGTGAACACGAAGGAGTTTACGGTCCGGTGGGGCACGCAAAATCCGGTGTTAATTCCTACGCCCCAGCTCCCCGGCGGGATGCCGATTCGTGCAAACGGTACGTTTAATTTCAAGGTCAATGACTATGTGACGTTAATTGATAAGGTTGCGGGAGTCAAGCAAAGTTATTTGGTGGAGGACGTCAGACTTCGCATTACCTCCGTACTCGACCAATTGCTGATGAAGTGGATTAGCCGAGAGGGCAAAGACATGTTTAATCTGCAGGCCAACGCTGCGGATATCGCGCGGGGCATTCAGGAAGACCTGGATATGCAGGTGATGGACGACGGGCTGGCGATTACGGGATTCCAGGTCATGAGCTTCAGTTATCCGAAGGAAATTCAGGATATGATCACCAAGACGGCGTCGCATGAAATGATCGGCAATCTGCCGAAATACCAGCAGGTCAGCATGACCGACGGCCTCGCCTCGGGCAAGGTGCAGGGCGGCGGGGCCGCTTCGGACATGGCGGGCATGATGATGGGCATGAACCTGGCCAAGGAAATGATGAAGAACCTGAATTCGGAACCAGACCACGGGAAGGATCATTCGCAGCCGCAGTCGCCGAACCCAGGGACGAGTCAGCCGCCGCAACCCTCGGCGCCTTCCGCCGCAGGAGCAGGTTCCAAGCGCCCTAATTTCTGCCCGAACTGCGGGGCCAAGAACGATGGCGCGAATTTCTGCCCGAATTGCGGGCAGAAGCTGGCGTAAGGGATTCTGTTCTAACCATTGCTAGCTTCGCGAGTATTCGACAGATGGAAAACAAACACCGTTCACTACCGAAAAGGTAGAACGGTGTTTTTTTTGTTTAGAGTCAGTTGAAACAGGGTTGATTAACTTGTTAATTAACATAACGAAAAAACCGAATTTGGAAGTGAATTTTGATTGAATAACGAAATACATGTCATTATACCTAACATATAAACGTGAATATTGACTATATTCTCAAATGAAATGCCAAAAATAAATTTTTCTTTGTAATATAAGTTGACATAAAAGTTGGGTGGTGCTACTATTTTGAATAACAAATTAAATAGATAGTTAATTATTTTTAATCAACTAATTAAATGCATAGTGTGGTGATGAGGATTGACTTACATCAAGGTGAGCGATGTCAGTAAATGGTTTAAGCGCCGGGGTCATATGACCGAAGCGTTGCGGGACATTCATCTGGAGTTGGAACAGGGCACCTTCGTCAGTCTGATCGGTCCAAGCGGATGCGGCAAGTCAACCCTGCTCCGCATCGTAGGCGGACTTGCCGAGGTGGATCGGGGCGAGGTTACGATCGGGGGGCTGAGCCCGCTCGACGCGCAGAGCCGGAAGCAATTCGGTTTCGTTCCTCAATCTCCGGCTTTGTTTCCTTGGCGAACCGTCTTGGAGAACATGAATCTTCCGTTTGAGGTGAACGTAAGGGGAACCGCCGCCGTTAAGGTGGTAGAACGGGAAGATCCTGTAGAATTGCTGAAATCCGTCGGGCTTGGCGATTTCGTGAATGCCTACGCGAAGGAATTGTCCGGGGGCATGCAGCAAAGGGTAGGAATCGCCAGGGCGTTCGGCTCCGGAGCGCCTATTCTTCTCATGGATGAACCTTTTTCCGCTTTGGATGAGATCACTCGGGAGAAAATTAGCTATCAATTGCTAGACATCTGGGAGTCGCATCAGAAAACGGTGCTGTTTGTGACGCACAGCTTGAGGGAAGCCGTTTTATTGTCCGACAAGGTGGTGGTGATGTCGGCTAGACCGGGGCGTATAGCGGCGGTAATCGACATTGGCTTGCCAAGGCCGAGACGTGGCCCGATTGAGGACACCGAAGAGTTCCATCGGTATGTTGCCGAGATCCGGGGTTACTTGCGGGATGAATGGAAGTCGAATTGATAGATCTAGAAAGGAAGTGGTTCTGTCATGAGAAGTGCTGCTAGAGAAGGCGTAATCAGGGTCGCTTCGAAGCCGGGGAAACAGAAAGAGGCGTCCGTCCTAAGCAGAGTAAAGTCCCGTGTGGTTTCCTCGCCGTACTTGCCGCCCCTTGCCGCGTTCGTTGCCTTGTTTCTGG
The DNA here is from genome assembly GCF_037969915.1 of Paenibacillus sp. FSL R7-0216. Classification (NCBI taxonomy): domain Bacteria; kingdom Bacillati; phylum Bacillota; class Bacilli; order Caryophanales; family Paenibacillaceae; genus Paenibacillus; species Paenibacillus sp. FSL R7-0216. The sequence continues at coordinate 388,576 of NZ_CP150222.1, forward strand.
CTTGGGAACTTGCGGTGCGCCTGTTCAAGATTCAGCCGGTCACCTTGCCGGCCCCGTCATCGGTGTTATATGAGTTTGCAACTTCCATTGGATTTTATTTGCCTCACGCCGGGGTGACGTTATTCGAAGCTTTGGCAGGATTCTTCCTAGGTATGGCGGTCGCGATTGTTGCCGGGATATTTATGGCCCATTCCCCTTTGCTGGAGCGAACCCTGCTGCCGATCGCGGTTCTTGCCAACGTCACGCCGATTATAGCCATTGCCCCTTTGTTTATCCTCTGGTTCGGTTTCGATGCGCTGCCGAAAATACTCATCGCTGCGATTATCACGTTTTTCCCGATGTTGATTAATTCGATCACGGGATTTCGCTCGATTGATGGAAATCACTTGGAATACATGCAATCTCTACATGCCAGCAAACGGGAAATATTCTTCAAGCTGCGTTTGCCGAATAGCTTGCCGTATCTGTTCTCGGCAGCGAGAACCTGCGTCAGCCTTAGTGTAATGGGGGCTGTAGTAGGGGAATGGAGTGGATCGACGGAAGGTCTCGGCAACGTCATCATGATGTCCAGCAACTATTTGCAGACCGAGCGAATGTTTTCGGCGATCTTTATGCTGGCGATCATGGGAATTCTGTTGACGAACGTCGTGCGGTTTATCGAACGGAAGGTGTTGTTCTGGCACGCGATGGGCGGCGACCGAGACTAATTGAATGAGGCCGGACCAGCCACGGGCTGACCGCATAGATGAGAGATATTGGATAGGGAGATGGAGGAGCATGGAGATGGAGAAAAGCAAAAAAATACCGTTGTTATTGGTACTAATGATGTTGACTGCCATGATGTTGTCGGCCTGCGGTAGTTCAGGCAAGGCGCCAACTCCTGCGGCGAATGCCGCTGCGGATCATGGAGCCGGAGAACCGTCCAACTCGGTTGAATCGGCAAACGGCTCTGCGGAGGACGGACCTGTCGATTGGGAAGCGAGAAAGAAGCTCAATGAAGAGGCCGGAGAAATTACGTACATCACAGGTTATTATTACGCGGCATCTCCGCCGGATATCGAGGTTGTGATGGCCCAGGAGCTGGGTTATTTCAAGGAGTTGGGACTTAACGTAAAGATCATGCCCGGGCTCGATTCGGAGGGTATGAAGTTCCTGGCGGCAGGTCAGGCGCAAATTGCCAGCGCGGGCACGCCGAGCCTCGTGATCCAATCCGTCTCGAACGGCGCGGACATCAAAGGGATCGCTACGTTCGGCTCCACGGGCACTAGCGCCATTATGGTCATGAGTGATTCCGGCCTGAAGGAGCCCAAGGACCTGGTTGGCAAAATGCTTGGCTACCACGGAGCCATGCCGGCGAACGTCGTCGCGATGTTCAAGAATTCGGGCGTGGACCCGACGGAAGTCAAAGGGGTTTCCGTAGGATACGATCCAACGGTGTTGAGTTCTGGCCAAGTGGACGCATTAACGGTATACAAGTCGAACGAGCCTTATCTGATGCAGCAAATGGGTGTTGAGGTTTCGATTATCGACCCCGGCCAGTTCGGAGCGGAAACCTCCTTTGGCGTCTTGACGGTGAACAACAAGTTCGCCGAGGCACACCCGACAGCGGTGGAAGATTTCCTGAGAGCTGTATCTCGGGCGCACGACTATGCGGTGTCGCATGGCGAGGAAGCCTTAAAGGTGATGGCATCCAAATCCGATTCCGTATACGACTTGCCGACGGAGACGAACCGTTGGTCGGTCGAGAGCAATCTGGTAAGGCAATCCCGTATCCCAGGTCACGGCGTAGCCTGGCAGGCAGAAGAGCAGTGGTCGCGCGAAATCGAGATGTTGTCCTTAGCCGGCGTCATCAAGGAGCAGCTCCCCGTCGATCAAGTGATGAACAATGCCTATATCGATTCGATTTATGACGGTGAAATGTTGATTTGGCCGGAATAAGCCTATGAATTTCATAAAATACAAGGAGTGACGAACCGATGACGACGATCGATTATAACAAAGTGGATTTCGGGGTGTTTTTGCCGGTGACCAACGGAGGCTGGATCATTTCCGAAACCTCCCCGCGATTGGACGGGAGTTATGCCATCAATAGGAAAGCGGCGGTCATCGCCGAGGATTTGGGTTTGGATTTCATCATGTCGATGGCGAAATGGAAAGGATACGGCGGTACGACCAACCATTGGGGGACGTCCCTAGAATCGATGACGATGATGGCCGGGCTGTCGGAAGCGACGACCCGGGTGAAAATCTATGCGACGGTGCATACGCTCCTGTTCAATCCAGCGGTAGCTGCCAAAATGTTTGCCACATTGGATCAAATCAGCGGCGGACGGGTTGGCATGAACGTCGTTTCCGGTTCTTTCGCCGGGGAATTTCAGCAAATGGGCATGTGGCCGGAGGAGTTGAGCCACGATCAGCGCTACGATTTGGCGAAGGAATGGATGCAGGTCGTGAAGCGGCTGTGGAGCGAGGAGAAGGTCACCCATCAGGGACAATACTTCCACCTGGAAGAATGCGAGTCCTTGCCAAAGCCGCTGCAAAAGCCGAGACCGGAAATCATTTGTGCCGGCCAATCGGAGAAAGGCATGGGCTTTACGATTGACGAAGGGGATGCTTGCTTTATCGGCGGCCGGGATTTGGAAGAACTCGCCGCAGTAAGCAAACGCGCTAAGGAGATGGCGGCCGAACGCAACAAGACGATCAAAACCTACGCGATGTTTACCATTGTGCCCGGGGATACGGACGAGCACGCGGAGGAGCGAATCAAAACGTACCAGGAAGGGGCGGATTTCGGCGCGATCAAAGGAATGCTCCGCAGCTATGGTCTTGAGCCTGACGGTCGGGAGAATTCGATGGTGCACCGTGCCAAGAGCGCCTTCATGACGGAGACGATCGCGGGCAGCGTGGACACGATCCAAGGCAGAATCCAGGAAATCATCGAGACAACGAACATCGACGGAATGATGTTGACCTTCCCCGACTACGTGGAAGACCTGACGATCTTCGGCAAAGAGGTGCTGCCGAGACTTAGAGGAACCTTCGCCGTCAAATAGGCAAGGCTTTAGAAAGGATGGATGCGCAATGGGGATGGGGCTGAATGATCATGCGGCTTTGTTGATTGTGGACGTGCAGCGGGATTTCTGCGGGACGGACGGGAAAATGGCGGACTTTGGCGCCGATTTGTCATCAGTTGACCCTGCCGTCGATCGTATCGAGGAACTCATTCAGGGTGCGCATGATCATCGGGTTCCGGTCATCTTCATCCGTCTGGTTACGGATGCGGAGACCGATTCCCGGGCCATGAAAGCTTGGTATGCGCTGCAGGGGTTCGATCCGGAGGAAGTGGTTGCGGTTTGCCGGCGGGGGACCCCTGGCAGCGAGGATTACCGGATCGCTCCCGGCCCCGGGGATTATGCGGTCGAGAAACAGCGTTACAGCGCTTTTGTGGGCACTCGCCTAGAGTTGCTGCTGCAGCAGCTGGACGTTCACAAACTGGTGGTTACAGGCGTCACGACCGAATGCTGCGTGGACTCCACGATTCGGGACGGATTCATGAAAGACTATGGGATCTTCGTCGTTGAGGACGCCTGCGCGGCGTATGATCAGAACATGCATGACATGTCCATCCGAATTCTGGGGATGAATTTCGCAACCGTGCTTTCCACGGAGCAGGTTCTCTCCGATTGGAAGGGGGCGTAGGTAGAATGAGCCTATTGAAAGGGCAAACATTGACAGACCGCGATCGTGAGGTTATGCAGCTCATCCGCAGCCACATCGACGGAGAAGAACTAACCCGGCTCCTGCTGGAGCTTGGCAATATCCGCAGCCTTGCGGGTTATGAGAAGGAAGCGGGAGATTATGTATACAACTGGTTAAAGGAGGAAGGTTTCAATCCGCGTAAAGCGGGGATGGTCGAGAATCGCTTTAACGTGATTGGGACTTTCGGCGGAGCGGCGCCGGGAGAAGGCAAAAACCTGTTGCTCACCAGTCATTTGGATACGGAAGCCCCGCAATATAACGAACGCGATCAGTGGCGTTACCGGCCGGAAACTGTGGAACGCCCGGAATGGCTGGAGGCAAAGTTCGAAGACGGCGTGTTCTCGGGCAGGCCGGTCGAGAACGATCGCGGGCCGATGACCTGCACGCTAATGGCTGCCAAAGCGTTGAAAAAAGCAGGGCTCTCTCTCAAAGGACGCTTGTACGTTACGGCTTGTCCAGGGGAGATCGGTCCCGAGCAGGTGGAGGAATTCCGCGGTAGCGAGTTTCTAGGGAAAGAGATCGGGGCCCAGTATTTGTTGTCTCACGGCGGCGTTGCCCCAGATTACGCGATTGCGGCGGAAGGTACCGACTTCGGCATGACTTGGATGTCTTGTGGTCATGCGCTCTACCGGATTGATCTATACGGCGAAGAAGTGTTTACGCCGCTATTGGAGCATTCTTCGGAGCTGGTAAGGCATCCGAATCCGCTGGTGAAGGCGGCGGTGCTGATCGGTAAAATCCAGGAGTGGGCGATGGCTTACGAGAAGGAGAACACCTACAGCGCGAACGGAGGGACCTCGGTCCCGAAAGCGCAAATCTCCGCGATCCGTGGCGGCGACCCTCATATTATGGGGGCTGGCAGCGAGGTTTGTTCAATCTATATCGAAGTCAATCTCACGGCAAAGCAATCGATCGGGCCGATTCAGCGAGGGCTGGAACGACTCCTTCATGAGGCTAACCTGCTGGGCCAAGTTCTGCCCCTTGTGTATCGGCAAGGGTACGAGGCGAATGATGAGGAGATTGCCCCATTGGCCGAAGCCATCGAGGCGGGGAGCCAAGCCGCCGGCCGTGGCCGGTTACCGATTGCGCATCCAGCCTACTCCAGTATGTGGCGGGACCATAATGTGTTCAACATGTACGGTATCCCGTCGGCGACCTTCGGTCCTGCTCGATTTAGACCGACGCTTGACGATATGGTGGACGCGGCGGCGATTTATGCCTTTACCGCATGGAAAATATGTAACGGGCCGAGTTAAAGCGGCCCGGTGAACGGAGGAAGCGAAAATGGATCCGATGGTTTGGAGAAATACGATGGGGCAATTTGCCACGGGGGTCACGGTCATCACGACGTTGGACCAAGAGGGGAATCCGCTGGGCATGACGGCAAACGCTTTTACTTCCTTGTCGCTTGACCCACCGATGGTGTTGATCTGCGTTGACCGCCATAGCGCCACACTAACGGAGTTGGCGGCAACGGGGAAGTATTGCGTGAATATCCTGGAGAAATCCCAGGAATCGATTTCCCGGCAATTCGCCAAGAAAGGCGGTAACGAGAAGTTTTTGGGGATTGCCTATCATGCCGGGGAGACCGGCCTACCGGTGCTGGAAGGCTGCTTGACGAGCGTGGAATGCGTTGTCGAGGACATGCTGGAAGGCGGGGATCATTTGGTCCTGCTGGGCCGGGGACTCCATATCCATACCCCGGGAGGGGCGGCGGAACCGCTGCTATTTTATCGCGGGAAATATGCGGCATTGGATAAGGCGGGTGCGTAACCATGCAAATCACGACGATTGTAGGCAATCCGAAGCCCCGCTCGAAAACCTTTGCTTTCGCCGAACAAACGGCCGAGCTGCTTCGTGATATACTTAAGCGGCATATTTCCACAGAGGTGACGCATGAAGTCATCGATTTGGCGGAATATGCATCTGCTCTAGTACAATGGGATCAGGAGACGATCCAATCGCTGCAAGCCCGAGTGGAAGCGTCCACTTATCTTGTAGTGGCAAGCCCTACGTACAAAGCGACCTACACCGGGCTGCTTAAACTATTCATGGACTTGCTCCCGATGAACGCCCTGTCGGGGAAACTGGCTTATCCGCTGATGGTCGGGGCGGGGTATCAGCATCAATTGGCGGTCGAGCTTCACTTGAAGCCTTTACTTGCGGAATTGGGAGCGATTTGTCCGGGGCGAGGACTGTATGTCCTCGATACCGAGGGGGATCGCGGCCGCAATGCGATCGAGGAATGGATAAGGAGTACTGAGCCTGTCATGAAATCCCTGCTGTAAGCTTTCTTCGGAGGAGTATTCTTGACGGAAGCGCCCAGTAGCTCCAGCTCGAATATTCTTCCAAGTTAGAAAGGTGGACATGATATGTCTCAAATGACGAAATCGGATGAGCAGAAGACCAACGTGCAGGAACGGATTCTAAACTGTGCGGAGGAGCTGTTTGCAAACAGCAGTTACTCCGCAACGCGCATCAGCGATATCGCCGCGAAGGCCGGAGTCAACCAGGCACTCGTACACTACTATTTCGACACCAAAGAGAAGTTGTACCAGGCTGTGTTGATGCGCCTGTTTAGCCAATGGGAAAGCTATGTTGAAGGACAATCGTGGGAGAACGTTCATCCGGAACTTGTCTTGAAACAATATATCAAGACGCATTTTGACATTAAATGCAAAATTCCAAATTTGTATAAAATCTTTCATAAAGAATCCCTGGAGGGCGGAAAACTGTTCGACCGGTATGCTTCCTCCAAGTGGTTTCAGGACTTCTTCGACAAGAACGAAATGTTCAAGGAGTGGAAGCGGGCCGGTATCCTCAATCCGCACGTTAACGTTCAGGTCGTTCTGTTTTGTCTCTGGGGGATGATGAATCAATTCTATTATCGCGATACGGATTCCCTTGCGATGATTACGGGATATACGGGTACGAAGGAAGAACTGCAGGAAGTCATTGCCGATCAAATGATCGGAATCGCGCAGCACGGCCTGCTGATGCACAATCCGGTCAAGGAGGAAAATGACGCCTCCGACGGGAAGGGCCGCAATATTTGCGTATTCTTCGATCCAGCCGCCGGCGAGGCGGAACAGGATGGAGAGCTTTCCGCCATCCTTGAGGCGATGCAGGGATGGAACGGTTGTACCGTAAACGTTATCCGCAGCTTGGAGGGATGGCGGGACCGGGATGGGAGCGAGGATTTTCTCTTTGTGGCGGTTTCCAGCAAATACGGCGAGTTATCGGAAGATATCGTACAATTGCTGCGCTATTGGGAGACCAACTCCGGGGCCATTGCCGACCGGTTCGTGGGGATCTGGACGAAGAGGGAAGGGGCGGCATCCGATGCCGTGCAGCGAGTGCTGGAGGAACAGATCAATCGTTATGGAGGTTTTGCGGTATCGCGAATTTCGGAACATACCGTGCACGGTTATCTGAACCGCTGCGCGAAAATGGCCGGCATTTGACGTACCTAGCGTAATGAAGCGGGTGATGGCGGAATGGAAAGCAGATTTGGGGAGCTTACGGCCAGGCGGTTTCATTGGCTGTTTGCCGGACTCCTGTTAAGCATACTTTTAACGCAATTGGATCAAACGATCGTTTCTACCGCATTGCCGACGATTGTGACTCAATTGGAAGGATTTACTCAGATGTCCTGGGTATTTACGATATACATGCTGACTTCGACTGCGATGACTCCCATCGCCGGCAAACTATCCGACCTATACGGACGAAAGGTGTTCCTGGTGTTGGGGTTGACGATATTCGTGATCGGGTCCGTGCTTTGCGGGTCGGCCCAGTCGATGCTGCAGCTCATCATTTTCCGCGGCATTAAAGGAATCGGTGCAGGGCTTCTGATGCCGATCACCTTCACGGTGGTCTTCAGCCTGATGCCGCGAAACGGCAACAGCGTATACCAGACTCTATACATGAGCGTGTTCGCCCTCTCCTCGGTGATCGGGCCGACGGTCGGCGCGCTGATTACGTCGCTGTTGAGTTGGAGATATATATTCTACATCAATCTGCCGCTGGGACTGGTCATCTTCGTGATTATATTGAAGCTGCTCCCTCGAAACGCGGCAACGCCGAAGCCGGACGCATCGATCGGTTATGTCGGTCCCGGTTTGCTGATTCTGGGTACTCTATCGTTGCTGCTCGCCTTGAAGACGGGCGGCGTGCAATATGCTTGGAGCTCCCTGCCAATCCTCGGCTTGCTAATCGTCGGAGGAATCGCCGCGGCGTGGTTCGTCCTTAGTCAATTACGAGAGAAGGAGCCGGTTATTCCTTTTCGCTTGTTCCGAAACCGAGTGATGGCGAGCACCTATGTCGCGACCCTAATGCAGGGAATCATGATGTACGGGGCGCTGGTGTATATTCCGTTATTCGTGCAGGGCAGTCTAGGCGGCGGCGTGACCGGGACGGGCGGCGCATTAACCCCGCTCATGTTATGCGTCATGTTTGGTGCAACTTTGTGCGGAGCGCTCATTCAACGCTTCACTTGGCGCTTTAATATCGCTTTGTCAATGTTGTTGTCAGGTACAGGATTCCTGATGATGATTTTCCTCCCGGTTAACGTGAGCTATGTCGTCTTATGCCTGGTGATGATGCTCATCGGCCTCGGCATCGGCATGATGATGATGGTGGGGCAAACCGCGGTCAGCATGGGGGTAGACGATTCGGTTAGAGGAGCCGCGACTTCGTCCGTTAGTTTCTTTCGCTCCATCGGCGGCGTCTTCGGCACAGCGGTACTAACCTCTCTAATCAACGCGAGGCTGTCCGTCCTGTTGGAGCACCACTCGGGGGATTTGTCGGGAGTGGCTGGCGAGCTTGGGGTCGTCACCGACCCGTTGGCCGCATTGAACTCCCATGCCGGTTTACCGGCGGAGCAACTGGAGTTGATGCGTCAAATGCTGGGGGATGCCGTGCAATATGGTTTCTGGTTCATGGCAGGCGCAGCCGCGATCGGCTTCATCGCGGCGTTTTGGGCGGGGTCGTCAAGGCAAGAGGTTTTGCCTCCGCCGCTGGAAGCAGCGCCGGCCAAAGCTGACGCGATAACCATCCGTTAGCCAAGTTGCAAGAATCCGTCATTCGAAGAAAGCCCGAGCCGCAACGCTTCAGTTGCGGCTCGGGCTTTGATGCTTCGGTTGGAGTTACTTCTCCTCCAATGCTCTTTGCTTCAGCAAATCGCGAATTTCGGCCAGCAGCTCTTCCTCTTTGGAAGGGGCGGGTGGGGCTTCAGTCTTTGGCTCCTCTTTCTCTTTGCGTTTCAGTTTGTTAATTCCCTTGACGAACAGGAAGATGGAGAAGGAGACGATAAAGAAGTCGATGACGGTTTGCAGAAAAGCACCATATTTCAGTATGGTGTCGCCATATTGAAACTGCATCTCTTTCAGATCGATGCCGCCAACCAACAAACCGACGACGGGCATCAGGATATCGTTGACCAAAGAGGTCACAATCCCTCCGAAGGCTGCGCCGATAATCACCCCGATGGCGAGATCAAGCACATTTCCTTTGAGCGCAAAGGCTCTGAATTCTTTCCACATGATGGGTACCTCGCTTTCGGCATATTAGTAGCAGTATAACATGAGTGAGCCTAGGGTAGTCCATCGTGAGGAAATGTCATGAGCCGGGCTTGTCTAACGGACACCAGAGACGCTAATGGGAGACGAGCGGATGCATCGTGACCGTAACGGACGGAGAGGACGCTATTTCCAGAAAATCACCGTGACATGCAGCTCCGCAGGCCGTATAAGACCCGTGGAGTCCGTTACGCTGGGAAATACCCGGGAAATAGGCCAATAAGATCATTACGGTCCGTTACAGCTCGTCCGCCAAGCCGAGCAGCGCAATCCCCGCCAGAACAAGCACAACGACGGCGTATTGCAGCCGGCTGAGTCGTTCCTTGAGGAACAGGCGGGACAAAATTACCGAGAATACGCTGTACGAAGCGATCAGCGGCGCGGCCACGATGGCATTGCTAGCCATGGCGAATACGTAGAAGAACTGGCCCGCCGTCTCGAAGATCGCGGCAACGCCTTTGACGCGCTCTCCCCAGAAGTTGAACCGTTGTTTTTTGACCGCGACCAAATAGATAAAGACGACCGCAGCGCACAGGAAGAAGGTGAACTCGTAAGCCAGCAGCGCGGCGTCCTCCCCGATCAGCTTCAGCTCGTCCAAATAAATCCCGTCGGCAAACGTACCTAATCCGTCAAGCAGACAGTAGAGCAGCGGAAAGGTAATCGCCATTACGCCGATTTGATATTTCGCATCGATACGCTCTGTCCCCGATTTGAGAGCGACCCGTTCGCCCTGCTTCTCCAGAACCGCCAGCCCCACTACGCCGAGGGTGATGATCGCTACCCCCGCAATTTCGACCCAGCCGAGGTCATGGGGAAAGAACAGATACAGCAGGATCGCCGTCACGGCCCCGGACGAGTTCTGCACCGGCGAAGCGATGGAAAGCTCGATGTACCGGAGCCCGAAATAACCGATCGCCATCGATAGGATATACAGCGCGGAGACCGGCAAGTACCGTATCATATCCATCGGATCAAAGGAAAGCCCCTTAATCATCAGGTAAGCCGTACCGTGAATCCCCATCACGAGTCCAACCATCACCACGATTTTCAGATGACTGTATCGGTCCGCGCTGTCGCTGCCTTTTTTGTAGAACAGATCGGCGCCACCCCAAGCCAAAGATGTCAATAAAGCAAATAGAAACCACATAGATGTAAATCCTCCCGTTTATGTAGAACCCTAATGATTATAAAAAACGAACTGCCGGGAGTGTCTATGACAAAGTTTACCTAGAGGCGTAAGGGTGGACATTGCAAGCAAAAAGCCCTCCAAGCTTACGAGGTCGGTCTTCACTCGAAGAACCGTAAGCATAGGAGGGCCTGGGTGCCGAAAATTAGAACTTTCCGTAAAACGCGTTCCGGTAAATATCAGCGAGTTCTTCAACCAATGGCATCCGGGGATTGGCCGTCGTGCACTGATCCTCGAAAGCCCGGTCGGCCAGGTAGTCCACCTTCGATTCGAAATCGGCCGGGTCGAAACCGAGATCCTGGAATTTCTCCGGAATGCCCAGCGACTGATTCAACTTGCGGACGGCCTCGATCAAGCTGTTGACCCCTTCCTCGGTCGTTCCCGCCTTGAGCCCTAGCATTCGGGCGATTTCCGCGTACCGCTCGTCGGCGACGAAGTAACGGTATTTCGGGAATGAGGCGAATTTGGAAGGTTTCTGGGCATTATACCGAATGACGTGCGGCATCAGGATTGCATTTGTCCGGCCATGTGCCGTGTGGTATTCGCCGCCCCATTTATGCGCCAGGCTGTGGTTGATGCCGAGAAAAGCGTTCGCGAACGCCATGCCGGCAATCGTTGAAGCATTGTGCATCTTCTCCCGTGCCAACGGGTCTCCCGTATGGAAGGACTGTTCCAGGTACTGGAATACGAGCTTGATGGCATGCAGCGCCAAGCCGTCGGTATAATCGCTGGCCATGACGGAGACGTAAGCCTCGATCGCGTGCGTGAGCACGTCCATCCCGGTGTCAGCCACCGCCGTTTTCGGAAGGGAGAAGACGAACTCGGGATCGATGATCGCCACGTCCGGCGTCAGTTCATAGTCGGCCAGCGGGTATTTGGTATGACCTTCTTTCTTATCCGTGATGACGGCAAACGAGGTGACTTCCGAGCCGGTTCCCGAAGTCGTCGGGATGGCTACGAACGTCGCTTTTTCCCCTAATCGCGGATACTTATAGATCCGTTTTCGGATATCCAGGAATTTCTGCTTGAGCGAATGGAAGCTGGTGTCTGGATATTCGTAAAACAGCCACATCGCCTTGGCCGCGTCCATTGGCGATCCGCCGCCGAGCGCAATGATGCAGTCCGGCTTGAAGCTCTCCATCATGCGCGTGCCGCGTTCCACCGTTTCGACCGAGGGATCCGGCTCGACGTCGGCGAAGATTTCGATCATCACTGGCTTGGATCGTTTCCGCAGGTAGTATTCAACCTTCTCCACGTAGCCGAGCTTCAGCATCATTTCGTCGGTGACGATCAGCACCTTGGAGATGCCCGGCATTTTCTCAAGATATTGGGTGGCCCCCTTTTCGAAATAAATCTTCGGCGGGATTTTGAACCATTGCATGTTCACCGTCCGATAGGCGACGCGTTTGACGTTGATCAAGTTGACCGCCGTTACGTTGGATGTGGTCGAGTTATGCCCGTACGAACCGCAACCCAGGGTCAGCGAAGGCAAGTTCGTGTTGTAGATGTCCCCGATCGCCCCATGCGTCGAAGGGGAGTTGACGATGACACGTCCAGTTTTGAGGCGGTCGGCAAACGCTTCGATTACTTTCTCATCCTTGGAATGGATGACCGATGAGTGACCGAGCCCGCCGAAAGTGACGATCTCCGCCGCCCGATCGATGCCCTGCTCCGCCGTTTTTACCTTATAGCAGGCCAGCACAGGGCTTAGTTTTTCGGCGGACAGAGGGTGGTCCGTCCCTACGCCTTTTAGCTCGGCAACGAGAATCTTCGTATGTTTCGGCACTTGCAAGCCGGCCATCTCGGCGATCTTATGGGCTGGTTGTCCGACGATGACGCCGTTGACGGCGCAACGCTCCCCGGTGATCACCAAGCTCGAGACGGCTTCGGTTTCCGCCTTGTTCAAGAAGTAGCAGCCGTTGTCGATCATCATTTTGCGGACCGTGTCGTACACCGGTTCTTCGATGATGACGGACTGCTCGGAAGCGCAAATCATGCCGTTATCGAACGTTTTGGACAGGATCAGGTCGGTAACGGCTTGGCGGAGATCCGCCGTTTTCTCGATAAAACAAGGCACATTCCCCGGTCCGACGCCTAACGCCGGTTTGCCGGTGCTGTAAGCCGCCTTGACCATGGCGGAACCGCCCGTCGCTAGCACGAGCGCCACGTCGGGATGGTTCATCAACAGCTGCGTCGCATCCAGCGACGGGTGTTCGATCCACTGCACGCAATGCTCCGGCGCACCCGCGGCCACGGCGGCTTCGTGCAGAATTCTCGCCGATTCGCTGCTGCATTTTTGCGCGGAAGGATGGAAAGCAAAGATGATCGGGTTCCGCGTTTTCGTGGCGATCAGCGTTTTGAACATCGTGGTGGAGGTCGGGTTGGTTACGGGCGTTACGCCGGCGATGATGCCGACCGGTTCGGCCACGCGCTGATAATTTTCATAAGGATTTTCCTCGATGATGCCAACGGTTTTATCGTTTTTGATGCTGTGGTAAATGTATTCGGTCGCAAAAATATTTTTCGTGATTTTATCTTCATAAACGCCGCGTCCGGTTTCCTCCACGGCCATTTTGGCCAACAGCATGTGCTTGTCCAATCCGGCGAGCGCCATCGCCTGTACCGCGCGGTCGACCTGCTCCTGATTCATTTGCAGGAACTTCTCTTGGGCCGCCTTAGCGCGGGCAACCAGACGGTTGACTTCCTCCAACGCGGCGGTTTTCTTGTCTGTTACTATATCCTTCTCTTCGGCTTGGCTTGGTTTGGCCGCCATTCATTTCCCTCCTCGTCTTCCAACTATTGAAAAATTATGGTTGATTACATACCAGACCCTTTTTGAGATAAACAAGTACAGTTTTACCGGACGGCGCATTATTATCCCCTGCATCCATTGGCGGAATCCGCCAGAAAAACCATTGATGAACCTCCTTGAACTCGATGCGGCCAGACCATACTATACGCATCCCAATCATGAGGATAGTACGCAAAAGGAGGAAACGACGAATGCAGGCTTGGGAAGGCTTTTCACCGGGAACCTGGCAGGAAGAAGTCGACGTTCGCCAGTTCATTCAGCTCAATTATGAACCGTATGAGGGGGACGATTCTTTTCTGACGGAAGCCACGGAAGCGACGAAGGAGCTTTGGAAGCAATTTATGGAACTGGCCAAACAAGAGCGGGAACGAGGCGGCGTCCTGGATATGGATACCCGGATCGTATCCGGCATCACTTCACACGGCCCCGGTTACTTGAACAAAGAGAGAGAACGGATCGTGGGGTTGCAAACGGACAAACCGTTCAAACGTGCGCTCCAGCCTTATGGCGGAATCCGGATGGCGGAAAGCGCCTGCGAATCGTACGGATTCAAGCTGGATCCGGAGATCGAGCGCATTTTCTCCACTTTCCGGAAAACCCATAACCAAGGCGTATTCGATGCCTATACCCCGGCAATGAAGCTGGCGCGGAAATCCGGCGTCATTACGGGGCTTCCGGATGCGTACGGGCGCGGGCGCATCATCGGCGATTACCGGAGGGTTGCGCTTTACGGCACGGATTTTCTGGTGAAAAACAAGCAGGATGAGCTTTCCTTCTTCGACGAGCGGCCGATGAGCGAAGACGTGATCCGCTCGCGCGAGGAGATCGCGGAGCAAATCCGCGCGCTTGGGGAACTGCGCGAAATGGCCGCAAGTTACGGCTACGATATTTCCAAGCCGGCCACCACCGCGCAGGAAGCCTTTCAGTGGCTGTATTTCGGGTATTTGGCCGCGATCAAGGAGCAGAACGGGGCGGCAATGAGCTTGGGCCGGACCTCCACGTTTCTCGACATCTATGTCGCCCGCGATTTGAAAGCGGGAAGGCTTACGGAGCAAGAAGCGCAGGAGCTGGTCGACCATTTCGTCTTGAAATTGCGGATGGTCAAATTTGCGAGAACGCCGGAGTATAACCAGCTGTTCAGCGGCGATCCGACCTGGGTAACCGAGTCGCTGGGTGGCATGGGGCTGGACGGGCGACCGCTGGTTACCAAGAGTACGTTCCGCTTCCTGCATACGCTGCAAACTTTGGGGCCGTCGCCGGAGCCCAACCTGACCGTGTTATGGTCCATCCGGCTGCCGCAGAAGTTCAAGGAATACTGCGCGCGCATGACCATTCAGACCAGCTCGATCCAGTATGAGAACGACGATCTCATGCGGCCGCATTTCGGCGATGATTACGGGATCGCTTGTTGCGTTTCCGCGATGCGGATCGGCAAGCAAATGCAGTTTTTCGGCGCGCGTGCGAATCTCGCCAAAGCGCTGCTTTACGCGATCAACGGCGGCGTCGACGAGAAAATGAAAGTGCAGGTGACGCCGCCGATACCGCCGATCCGCTCGGACAAACTGGATTACGACGAGGTCATGGCCGCATTCGATCATGTAATGGAGTGGCTTGCCGAGCTGTACATCCATACGCTGAACGTTATTCATTACATGCACGATAAATACTGCTACGAACGGTTGGAAATGGCGCTTCACGATCAGGAGACGATGCGTACCATGGCGACCGGGATCGCCGGCTTATCGGTGGCGGTCGACTCGCTGAGCGCCATCAAATACGCCACCGTTCGGCCGGTCCGCGACGAGGACGGGATCGCCGTCGATTACGTCGTGGAGGGGGAATACCCGGCTTACGGGAATAACGATGACCGAGCCGACAAGATCGCGGTGGATTTGGTCAAACGCTTTATGCGCAAGCTCAAAAAACACCAGACCTATCGCCAATCCCGAACGACGATGTCGGTGCTGACCATCACATCGAACGTCGTTTACGGGAAATTGACCGGCAATACGCCGGATGGGCGGAAGCAAGGCGAGCCTTTTGCGCCGGGAGCGAACCCGATGCACGGCCGTGACAAGAAAGGCGCTATCGCTTCCTTGGCTTCGGTAGCCAAGCTGCCTTACGAGTATGCGCTCGACGGGATTTCCAACACCTTTTCGATCGTGCCGGGCGCCTTGGGCAAAAGCGAGCAGGAACGCGTCCGCAACCTGACGGCGATCCTGGACGGATATGCGGCGAAGGACGGCCACCATCTGAACATCAACGTGTTTGACAAAAATACCTTGCTGGATGCGATGGAGCATCCGGAGCAGTATCCGCAATTGACGATCCGCGTCTCGGGATACGCCGTAAACTTCATTAAACTCACGCGGGAACAGCAGCTCGACGTCATCAACCGAACGTTCCACGAAAAAATCTGACGGAGGAGACGCCCATGGAGCAGCAGCAAGGCCGCATTCATTCCATTGAAACGTCCGGCATGGTCGACGGGCCGGGTATCCGCTATGTCATCTTCCTGCAGGGCTGCTTGTTGCGCTGCCAATACTGCCATAATCCGGACACCTGGGCGATCGGTAAAGGGCGTATCGTGAACGTTCGGGAGCTGGTCGACGAGATCCGAGGTTATCTTCCGTTCATGCGTTTCTCCGGGGGCGGCGTCACGGTCAGCGGAGGAGAGCCTTTGCTGCAGGTCGATTTTCTGCTGGCTTTATTTCGGACGCTTAAGGAGGAGTTGGGCGTTCACACCGCCATCGATTCCTCCGGCGGTTGCTTTACGAAACAAGCGCACTTTTTTGAATCGCTGCAGCAATTGATGCGATACACTGACCTCGTACTGTTGGATTTGAAACAGATCGATCCGCAGAAGCATCTGGAATTGACGGGAAAACCTAACGCGCATATCCTCGAGTTTGCCCGGTTTCTCTCCGACGCCAAGGTGCCGGTCTGGATCCGCCACGTTCTGGTTCCGGGACTGTCCGACGATGAAGCGGACCTGCGCAAGTTGTCTGAATTCATCAAAACCCTTAACAACGTGGAACGCGTGGAAATCCTGCCCTATCACGAGATGGGAACTTATAAATATGAGCAAATGGGCATCGAATACCCGCTCCTTCACACCAAACCTCCGGATGAAGAGACGATTCGGAGGGCAAAGGAAATTTTAGGCGCGGAGTGAGTGAGGGAACCCTAAGAAATCCCCCTTAACGACACATGTTAAGGGGGATTTCTGTAGTTATTGTTCGATCTTGATCACCGGCGTGCACAAGAATGTTAATTGCAGTTCCGGCGGGACGCACTGGTTCTGATACCACTCGTAGTTCGGCCGCGTAGGATCGGCCCTCCAGCCGCTGTCCGGGAGCCATTCCTGGATCCAGCGATCCCAGGTCGGGCCGATTTCTTCGGACGAGCCGAAGTGGACCGTCACCGCGTACAAGCCTGCCGGAATCACGTATTCCATCAACCCATAGTTGGCTTCATTCTGGAAGTCTGCGCCCACGGCGATGGCGGCATAAGACCGTTTCTCCGGCATCGGGATATGGTCTGCATGGTCAGGAAATACCGACATCCATTCTTGGGCTTGCGGGTACAGTTGATGCTCTTTCAAGACGGCGTGGAGCTTCTCCCAGGCTTTGGGCAGTCCCCAATAATCTCCTACGTTCTCCACACCCACAATTCGTTTGGCGTCAAAAGCGACGATTTTCGTTTCCAATCGATTCACTCCTTCAGGATTGAGGTAGAACCAATGGGACGGCTGGCTTTCGTTGTAATGCAGGCCGACGGAAGAGAATACGGCGCCTTCCCAACTCGGCAGCTTCCGGGCATCGGTCGGAGTCAGTCCGAAGATGCGCTTGAACGCCTTGGTGAACGCTTCCGGCGTTTCATATCCGGAGTCTAGCGCGATATCCAGGATCCCCCTATCGGTATTCCGCAGGAGGTGCATCGCCCTTTCCATACGCAGCCGCTTTAGGCATTCATGTACGTTCTCTCCGGTCAACTCGCGAAACTTCCGGTGGAAATGATACGGCGACGAATGGAGCTCTTTGGAGATTTGCCGGAAGTTCAGCGGCTCATCCAAGGCACCTAGAATGCGCATGATCGCTTCTTCAACTTTTCGATGCCAGTCGATCTTGGTATTGGTTCTCATAACAACCTCATCTTAATCCCCGAAGGGAGGTTTTGACCTGTTCGCGGTTGCGTTTTTGTGGGGTAACCCGCGGATCCCTTTCTATTTTCGACTCGGTTGACGCCGGTACCTCCCATGCGAAAATGCAAACGCTCTCTAGTTATGTTAAAATGCTTCTAATATGAAATCATAGGTTCGATTATGAAGAGAGCGGGAGTGTCGCTGAATGAGAGGATATAACTTGTGGCGTCCGATATTTTTGATTTTAATCGCGCTGCTGACGAATGGCCTGGTCACCAACCTTTGCATCTTGTTTGGAATGACGCCTGAAGCTGCGGGGAACATCGGGTTTGTGGCGATGATGCTTGCCGCCTTGATTGTGTATACCCGGTTCGCGAAGAACCGCCGTAAGTAGGTAAGAAAGAGACGCGCCCTGCGTCTCTTTTTTTGTTTATCCCCGACTCGATTCATAGCAAGGGTTCCCGAATCAGCGGCAGGGTACAGCAATGGATACCGCCGCCCATCTTGGCGATTTCGGAGATTTCGACGGGAATGACCTGAATACCGTGGCTGGAGAGCAGGTCGATGGTATGCTTCCCGTCCGCGGAAAACAGCACTTTCCCGGGGGCCAACGCTAAACCGTTGATGGTTAAGGTCGGATCGCGGGGATCCACGTGCAGCAGCTCGAAACCGCGTCGATGCAGTTCGTCCAGGAACCAATACGGGAGCAACGCGATATTCACGAGTGCTTTGCGGCGATCGACCACCAGAAACGCCTCGTCCAGATGGATGATCGAGGCGGGGAGGTCGATGACGATGAGGTCGATCTGCTGTAGCGAAAGAAGATGACGCACCTGATCAATTCCCTCGGTATTCACCCGTTCCGACCGGCCAAGGACCGCCGTTTGCGGGTCCAGCATGATAAAGCTGCCGCCCTCGGCAAAGCCGTTGCCTTGAATCATGCCGAGGATCGGTACGCCGGCCGCACCGAGGGTACGGGCGGCCAGCGGCGTTTCCCCATATCGGACGTATAACGCAAGGCGAGACAAAATAACGCCCCCGGGAATGACCATCCCTAAGTCGCGGGTATACATCGTTTCCGGCCAGGGCTTGTCCGGCTTATCCAGCCAGAGGATACGAACGCCCTCCTTCTCCAGGGCGGCGGCCAACGCTTGATGCTGAGCTTGCAATCGCTTGAGCTTTGGGGCTGCGGTGCCGTTGTTTTTGCTAAGCTTCCCCCGGATATGTTGAAGCAGAACGGGGCCGGATTCAATCGCGCCGGCCGAGTCATGCAGCTGCAATACCTCCTCCCCCGGTGCGTGCATGAGCACCAGGCGAATCGGGCCGATCGGATTCTCGGTGCCCCAGCGGGATTTCCAGACCGCCTCCAGGAGTTCCGGATCATGAAACGGGGTATCGACCATTTTTCGCGATAAATAAGGGTAAGAAGACGACATGCGGGTGCTCCTTTCCGAATCTGAGGATAAGGGATAGTCCTTGATAGCCCTTAATGCCATCCTTCCCATTGAACCTCGCGAAAAAACAGGCAGCCTCCCAAGGGAAGACTGCCTTACCGTTTAGACCATCAAGGCTTTGATGCCGTTAAACAAGGGAATGATCGATTTGATGGCGTTGTAGCCCATTTTCATCAAGGGCATGTATTTCTGCACCTTTTGCACCATACCGAAAATTCCAGCCCGGCGAGGCCTTTCCGGCGATTCGCCTTCCGGAGCCTGCCCCTCCGGTCCGCCGGAACTTCCGCTTGGGCCGCCAAAGCCGGTGAATCCTGGTCTTCCCGGCCCCGGGCCTCCAGCAAAGCCATAGGCTCCCGGTCTTCCCGGATTTCCGTTAAAGGAGCCGTAACCAAACCCCGGCCCACCGCCAAAGCCCCAGCCAGCAACCGGGGGCCGGATGCCGGCACTTGTACCGGGATATCCGGGTATACCTCCGCCGAATAGCGGCTGGAAGGCCGATACCCGGGCTTTTTTGCTGCGTGCTGCCGCCTTTTTCTTCGACTTCTTCTTGCCGCGCGGGGGCACGGAGAGGAGCAGGCCGCTCGAATCCAGCCCGGCGATCCATCCGATATAAGAACGCCCATCGTGCATAAGAACGCGAACCGGCTGGCCTTTCAGCTGCTTCGCTCGATTGCGAATGTTTGCCGAACTTGCCATGCTAGGATCACCTCAGTATTTGAGATTTTTTCGGGTAGACGTTTTGCTCGATATATCTTACTCGGATTTTGGCGTGCTGCCTGTGCTTGTTCCTTAGTTTTTTGGACGATTTGTGATATTTGCCGGGGCCTGCATAAATTTTGGGCAACATGGAAATTTAACTAATGAATAAAAATTTTTCGACCGAGGAGTTGGCCCGGAATGAAAACGTTGAACGTTGTAGCGCTCACTTTACTGATTGTGGGCGGGTTAAACTGGCTATTGGTAGGGCTCTTTCAATACGACTTGGTGGCAAGCATTTTTGGCGGCCAAGACGCGACCCTATCGCGAGTAATCTATACCATCGTTGGCATTTGCGCCATCTACGCGTTTAAATTCTTCAACGACGTCACGGAAGACGAAGTCGCCAGATAGGCCGGAGGAGTCCGTGCGGGTATGCAACAAGTCCGGGATGCGGAATACGCGTCCCGGTTTATTTTTTTTTCGAAGAGACGTTTGATTTGGGAAAAAGATAGGGCGAAAGCCCGTTCGCAATGACCCGGTGGCCTCGGTCGTTTGGATGAATCGGAAGCGTCCCGCCAAGGATGTCCTCCAGTTGCCCTTCCCGGTAACCATCGATCAGCTCCGCCTGTTTGCCCTCGAACCACTTATGCGCCGGGGCGATTTTGGCGTCGTATGCGGCGGCGATGCCTTGGGTCGTTTGGTTCAGGCGGCCGATCCACTCAACCGCAATCGAGCTGTTCGGAAACGGATTGTACTGCGTGCAGCATACGATCCGGGCTGAACTGGTCTTCCGGATTTGCCCCAGGATGGCGTTCAGATTCCGGCGAAACTGCACGAGCATTGCCATATTCGGAAACGGACCGCCATTCACAAGCGGAGTAATGGCCGCATTCGCCAAGTCCACGCCGCCGATCCAGACCGAGACGACGGAAGAGCGCTTGATCATCTCCGAGCCCTGCCACAGGACGGCATCCAGTAAATTGCTGCTGGTCCAACCGGACCGAGCTAATACATAACCCTTAATGGTACGGGGGTTTGAACGATTATAAGCCGTTACGGTTAAATGAGGATATGCCAACTTCGGCGAGGAAGCATTGTCGCCAAACGTAATGGAATCCCCCAGCGCGGTGTATATCATCTGCAGGTCACCCACCCAAGATAGACTTTACAACCATAGTATTGCGAACGAGGTGGGGAGGTGCAGTTTATCCAAAAGAGGGCCGGCCCGATTGAACGGGCCAGCCCTCCAGTTCTTATTATCGCCGCTGCGCCAGCTTCTGCGGCTCCGCGCGGCTTTGCCGCGAGTGGCGTACCAGCTCCGCATAGTAACCGTCGCGGGCAAGCAGCGCTTCGTGCGTGCCTTGTTCCGTGATGCGGCCATCCTGGATGACGAGGATGCGGTCGGCATGCAGAACGGTGGACAGCCGGTGCGCGATGACCAGCGTCGTCCGTCCGGTGGATACCACGTTCAGCGCGTTCTGGATCAGCTGCTCCGTCTGCGAATCCAGGTTGGCCGTCGCCTCGTCGAGAATGAGGATGTTCGGCCGGAAGGCCAGGATCCGCGCGAAGGAGATCAGCTGGCGCTCCCCGGCGGACAGCCCGCTGCCCCGGTTGGACAGCCGGGTGTCGTAGCCGTCCTTCAGCCGCGCGATCATGGCATCGGCACCGATGCGCCGACAGGCTCGGATCACCTCTTCGCGGGGGATGTCTTCGCGGAAGAGGCGGACGTTGTCGATGATCGACCCGGCGAACAGGAACGGGTCCTGCTGTACCAGTCCGACGATGCGATGCAGCGAGGCTTGCGGCAGGCGACGGATGTCCGTGCCGTCGATTTCGACGCTGCCCTCGTCCACGTCATAGAACCGCGTCAGCAGGTTCACCAGGGAGCTCTTGCCTGCTCCGGTCGTGCCGACGATGCCGATGAACTCGCCTTCCCGTACGTGGAGGTCGAGGTTGTGCAGCACCTCCTGTCCGTCCGTGTACGAGAAGCGGATGTGATTGAAATCGATCCGCCCGCGCACGGTCCGGGTTGGCAACTTCTTGGCCCTCTCCGGCGCAGGGTCCTGGACTTCCGGTTCGGCGGCGAAGATCCGCCACAGCCGGTCCACCGACACGATCGTCGATTGCAGCGTGTTCCACTGCTGGGTGATTTGGTTGATCGGCTGGAAGAACTGGCGGATGTAGCTGATGAAGGCGTACAGCACACCGAACTCGATGCGGTGACCCAGCACCGCGAAGCCGCCGATCCAGACCACGAAGGCCACCGATAAATTGCCGAGAATATCGAAAGAGCGGTTGAACAGCACCGTCGCCCGCACTTCCCGCAGATTGGCCCGCAGATACGCGGTGTTCCGCTCCCTGAAGCGGGAAGACTGCTCCCCCTCTTGATGGAACGATTGAATCAGGCTCATGCCGCTCAGATTCTCGGCGGTAAATGCGATGAGCCGGGACAGCAAGGAGCGGGCCCGCTGGTAGCTGGTGCGCAAATACTTGCGAAAGGCGATGGCAATCACGGTAATGATCGGAAAGAGAACCAGACAATATAAAGCCAACTGGACGTCCAGCGCGAACATGAATACGACAACCAGGATGAGCGATAATCCGTCGCGCACTAAGCTCAGCAGCACTTGGGTGAAGAACTGGTTGATCGTTTCCGTGTCACTCGATTCATTCGTAACAAGACCGCCGGCCGAGTTGCGGTCGAAGAAGGACATCGACTGCCTCGTAATCTGCTTAAACAGGTCCTTGCGCAGCAAGGCGACAATGCTTTGCCCGGCCCGTTGCAGCAGATTGGCTTGCCAATAGGAGAAGACGCCGCTGACCGCCTCAAGCAGGAGGTAGGCCAGGGCCAGGCCAAGCAGGATGCTTGGGCCGTGGGCGCCAAATAGCACCTTCTCATCGATGGCATATTTGATCAGGAACGGCTGCAGCAAGTCGGCGGAAATCGCCAGGAAGGCAAAGCCGAATACGGCGAGAAAAGCTTTTCGATGCGGTTTCGCATAACCGAGCAAAGCCGTAAATGCCTTCCGCCGCTGCTCTGGGGTAACCTCGTACTTTTTGCGGCTATCCGCGGTTTCCGGTTTAGACGGCATCGCTATCGCCTCCTTCCTGGAGGTGATGCATTCTCGCGTACAAGCCCCCGGCTTGAAGCAACTGCTCGTGTGTTCCTTCTTCGGCGATCCGCCCGCCCTCCAATACGAGAATGCGGTCGGCATGTTTGACGGCGCTGATGCGGTGGGCGATGATCAGGGTGGTCTTCCCCTTTCGGGCCTCGCGCAAACGCGATAGGATTCGCGTCTCCGTCACGGCGTCGACCGCACTAACGCTGTCGTCCAGCAGCAGAATCGGAGCGTCCTTAATGAGCCCTCGGGCCAGGCTGGTCCGCTGGCGCTGGCCGCCGGACAACGTCAGGCCGCGTTCGCCGAGCTCGGTGTCGAACCGTTTCGGGAAGCCGGCGACGTTGTCATAGAGATCGGCCAACCTAGCGGCCTCCTCGACTTGGCCCAGCTCTGACGTCCGGTCGAAGAAGGCGATGTTGTCGCGAAGCGTTGTGCTGAACAGGAAGCCGTCCTGTGGTACATAAGCGATGCGGGTGCGCAGACTCTCCAGCGTGAGGCATCGGATGTCGCGGCCGCCGATGAAGACCGTGCCGCGAGGCGGATCGTATACCCGCAGCAACAGCTTGACGAGCGTGGTTTTCCCGCTGCCGGTCCGGCCTACGACGCCCAGCGTTTCTCCGGGCTGCAACCGGAGACGGATGTCCCGCAACGACTCGCGTACGGCGTCTGGATAGGTGAACGTCAATCCGCGGATGTCGATGCAAAGACTTTGCAGATCTTCCGGCATCGGCAGGGCCCCGTCTTCGTCGCGGATGTCCGGCTTCACGGACAGCAGCCGGTTCAGCCGATCCAGCGAAGCCCGTGAGCGCTGCATGAAGTTGATGACGTTGCCGATCAGCCGAAGCGGGTTCATGATCATCCGCAAGTACAACGTTAAGGCAACGAAATTGCCGAGCGACAGCTCGCCGCGCGCGACGAGCAGGCCGCCGTAGGCGATGGCTACGGCCATCGATATTGCACCGGTAAACGGCAGCAGCACCTGGAACAGCGAGCTCATACGCACCAGCGACAACTGGCTGCCCAGGATGCGGTCGACCGTTTGCCCAAACCTTTCGCGGGCGATTTCTTCGATCGCGAAGCTTTTCGTCACTTTGATTCCCTCAAACTGCTCTTCCGCCGCTTCGGTCATTGCCGCCAGCGACTCTTGCACTTTCCGCGAGTTATCGCGGATTTTAGGGCCGAACCCGATCACGATAAACGGAATGGCGAGCAGCGGCAAGACGCAAACCACGATCAAAAGCGCCGGAATATCGCTGACCGTCATCATCGTAATGACGGAGATCAACAACACCGACGCATTGGTCATTTGGTTCAACCCGTTGGCGATCGACTCCCTCACGCCGGTGACGTCATTCATCACGTAGCTGAGCAGCTTGCCGATCCCGTGTTTCGAGAAGAACGCTTCGCTTAATTGAGTAAAATGCCGGAACAGCTGGCTCCGGGCACGAAATTCAAACATCCGGCCCAGGCGATGGTTGATGTACTGCCCGATTCCGAAGCATAGGCCGTAGACGACGGCGATGGCAGCCAGAGTCAGCGCGTACCGGCCTACTCCACCTCTCGTCAGCCCGCTTTGCTGGAGGTGGTCCGTGAAATCCCCCAGTACCTTCGGAAAATACGAATACGTCACATTGGCGGCCGTCAGGCACAACACTGCTGTCAAGTACAGCGGTATATGCGACTTGATGTGGCCAAGCAGCAAGGTTTTTCCCCGCATCGGGCATCCCGTCCTCTCCCAGAAAAGTTAGCCGTTTCTTTCCACCCTCCTTGTATCCGTTCTCAACATGATTTATCATACTGCGAATCGCTTCATCCATCAAACCGTTGGACGCGCTATTTTGCATATTTATACAGGGAGGCTTACTAAAATGGAGGCGGTTAGGGAAACGCCGTTAGGCTATGCTACAATACGAGGGCATATAACAAAGAAATAGCAGGAAGATGTCAACTATCCACCCTTTTCAAAGGCATTCGATATGCTATCGTAGATTCATAACCCATGAATAAAGAAGGTCATTTCTAATATGAAAAGACTAAATGTTCTTCCCCGTTCGATTCGGGGGAAAATCTTGGTCTCTTTTTTTGTTTGCATCGTGATTCCGATCGGGACGATTTTTTACAACTACTATATGTCTTCGGGCAAAGTCGTGATGGACGAGGCCCGTCGCGGCAACGAGGAAGCGCATCGCCAAGTGGTCGGCAATATGGACGATCTGACCGAACGCGTGCTAAAGGCTTCGAACCTGATCATGAACGATCCGGAATTCATTGAATTCTTGGAGTCTGACGACGATTGGGAGACGAGCTATTTATCACTGCGTCGCTATAACAACATTCAACAGAAGCTGGTCAATATCCGCGACATTCTGCTGGGCAGCGATGCGATCATTGCGGTAATCGACGACCGAGGCTACGTGCATTCAACGGCTTCCGGGCCCAATAACCGCAGCAAGGAGAAGGCGCTGTTCGAAGCCTTGAAGAAGGAGTCCTGGACAGAGGCGGCGATCGCGCGAAAAGGTTGGCCGGTCTGGCAATATCCGTATGCCGGGGAAATCGGGAAGCTCACCGGAGTGGACGAGCCTTATTTCACATTAAGCCGGTGGATCGGGGGCAGTCAGCGGGAAGGCGCGGACTTGCTCATGATCGGCATTCCCGGATCCGTCTTTTTCGGTACGCAACCGAAAGGGGGCGGCAGCTTTCTGCTGACCGATGGACAGGGCAACCTACTTGGCGGTAGCTCGCCTTTGAACGTGGAGCAAACGGCGCGGCTGCTGCAGAATATAAAGGTGGCCGACGAGCAACCGGACGCGGGTACGAATGATTCGATAGGGGATTATTCCGTTACCAGTCGGGAAATCCCCCGGTTGGGTTGGCGCGTGATTCAGCTTGTTCCGGAGAAGCTGTTTTGGCAAGAGCTCGGGGGGCTGCGCAATCAATCGATCCTATGGCTGATCGGCGTTTCCTTTCTGTTCTCGATCGTCTTTATCTATTTTATGATTCGCTTCACGAAGCCACTGCAACAATTGGTCCGCTCGATGAACCGGCTGGGAGATGGGGATTTGCAAGCTTACGTGGAGGTGCGCGGAGACGATGAGGTCGCCATCGTCGGAAAGCACTACAACCGAATGCTGAAGAGGCTGCAGCAGTTGATCACGCGATTATCCAAGGAGCAGCAGCGCAAAGAGGAAGCGCGGTTTCAGGCTCTGCAGGCGCAGATCAACCCGCATTTCCTGTTCAACACGCTGAATTCCATCAAATGGATGGCTACTTTGTCCGGTGCAGACCATGTCAGCGGGATGATCACCAACTTGGGCCGCCTGCTGGAATATACGATGAGAACGCAGCAGGAGGTTGTCACCTTGGAGGAGGAATTGACCCATCTGAAGGTGTACCTTGACCTGCAAAAAATTCGTTTTCATGACAATGTGCAGTTTGAGATCAATGTTCGGGACGAGTTAATGTCCAACGCGATCCTGAAATTTACCCTGCAACCAATCGTCGAAAATGCCATCATTCATGGCGGGCGGACGCCGCTAACCATCAGGATTCGAGGTGAAGAGACGGAGCAAGGACTGGAGCTCACCGTATCCGACGACGGGATAGGTATCGCCGAGGGGAAGCTAAGGGAACTATCCGGCCAGTTGAATCAGGAACACGCTCGATATAGCGGCATCGGTATCCATAACGTGAACGAGCGGATCAAACTGCATTTCGGACGGGAATTTGGCCTGCGGATGAGCAGTGTCATCGGAGAAGGAACCATTGTGGAGGTCCTGCTACCAAGGTTGGATAACCCGTCCCTTGCGGATGAGGTCTCCTTCCCTCGGACGGCCGAACGAAAGGAGAACGATTCATGATCAGAGTATTGATTGTCGACGATGAAATCCTTGTGCGAATCGGATTGAAGACGATCATCCCTTGGGAAGAGAACGGCTTTGAATTGATTGGGGAAGCGGCCAACGGCGAGGAAGCGCTGCGGTTGCTCCGGGATACCCCTTGCGACATCGTCCTGACGGACATCCGCATGCCCGGCTGCGACGGGCTGCAACTGATGGAGGAAATCCGCAGACTTTCGCCGCAGACGAGGTGCTTGATCCTCTCGAACCACAACGATTTCGAATACGTCCAGAAAGCGCTGCGGCTCGGAGCAGCCGATTATATCCTCAAGCTGACAATGGAGCCTTCGGAGCTGCTGCAGAAGCTGAACTCCATGAAAGAGACGATCCGCCAGGAAGCAGAGAAGTTCCTGGAGGCTTCGCGGCTGCAAGTCAAAGTCAGCAGATACGGCAAAGAAGCCAAGGAGAAGCGACTGAGAGAACTCCTGGTCAAGCGGCAGGGGACGCGAGCCGAGGTGGAGGAAATCATGCAGGAATTCGGCCTGCGCGCTTACACGCCGCCCATTCTCGTAATCAACCTCCGGTTGGACCAGTATCCGAAGGTGCTAGAGCAAAACAACTTTCGGAGCGAGCATTTGCTGCATTACACCGTCGCCAATGTCCTTGGCGAGGTATTCAAGAAATACTCCGATGGCGAGCTGATCGACATGGGTGGCGGCCTGTTCACCATCTTGACCGATCGCTATCAGGAAGTGCTGATTCGGGATATGCAAGATGCCGTCGCCACCTTCCTCAAGCTGTCGGTCAGCGTGGGGGTATCCAGTCCGTTCGAGGATATCTTGGACCTGCACCACGCCTACGACCAAGCGGAGAAGGCCCTCGGCTTTCGTTTTTACACCGGGCCGGAGGCGCTGGTGTATTTTGACCGCATCGATTATGCCGAACCGGATGAGATTCCGGCGCCATGGCTTCAGGAGCAGTGGGAGAGGCTGTTGGACATCCGCGACGAGTCGGCGTTGCTAGCTTACCTGGACGGCTGGTACCGCATCGTCCTTGCCGGCCCCAAACCGCCCCCGGATGTGGAGCGGGAGAATTGGGTGCACTGGATCCATCTGATGGACGGTTTCGCCCGCCGGCTCGGCGGGGATTTGTATTCGGCCCCGCTGCACGAGGAAATGTATCCGTATCATGCCGTTCGTAGCCTGGAGACGCTGGAGGACATCTACTTGTGGTGCAGGGGCTGGATGCCCGTGTATCTGGAATATGTTAAGTCACTGTCCCATCAGCAGGTCCGCCCGGAGATCCAGGTCGTGCTGGAGACGATCGGCAAGCAGTTCAACCAGCCGCTGAAGGTGTCGGAATTAGCTAAAGCCGTGGGTTTCACGGAGAACTATCTGAGCATCCTGTTCAAGAAAGAAACCGGGCATACGATCATGGACCATCTCACCCGGATTCGTATGGACCGCGCCCGTGAACTGCTAAAGGACCAAACCTATAAAATCTATGAAATTTCCGAGATGGTCGGGTACGGAGATTCCAATTATTTCAGCAAACAATTCAAGCGCATGGAAGGGGTGTATCCGTTGGAATTCCGTCGATTATACCTGGGAAAATAGATTCGATAAGAATTACCCTGTTTTGCCGAGGATTAGGCCATGTTCTCCCCGGACGGGCTTTGTTACCTTATTCATAGCAAGAGAAACAATCCACTACCTGGGGGGACTTAAGAATGAAGCAATGGTTTAAAGGCATATTGTCCATGGCGCTGGCGGCTACGATCGTGGTTACCGGTTGCTCGAACGGCAATGAGAACGGGAACAAAGACGCGGCTGGTGCAGGGAGCAACGGCGACAGCGACGTCGTTAACCTGACGATTTGGGGGGCGGTTCCGGAGGAGAACGGTCCGCAGACGGTGGTCGACAAATGGAACGCTGCCCATCCTGACGTTCAAGTGAAATACGTGCGTTACATCAACGACGACGCCGGCAACACCAAGCTGGATACGGCGCTCATGATGCAAAGCGACGCACCTGATATCTTCTTCAGCTATGGAGAGAACAACTTGTTCCGCCGCGAAAATTCGGGCATGACGGCTCCGCTGGACGAGATGATCAGCACGCAGGGCTTCGACGTGGACGGAGTGATCGGCAGCGAAAATCTGCTGAAATTCAACGATCAAACCCACTACCTGCCGGGCTATAAAAATATCGATTTCGTTGTACTGAATAAAGCCGCTCTGGATGAAATCGGCCAGCCCGTACCGACGGATTGGACCTGGGATGAATTTGCCGATTTGGCGCTCAAGCTGAACAAGGACGACCGCAAAGGCGCGTTCGTCACGCCGGGCGCGGATCTGTTGATCGGCAAGTTTACGCTGGTTTCTAGCCAGCCGAAGGATTCTTTCTATACCGCTGAAGGCTTGTCCAACTTCAACAACCCGGCCATGATGAAAGGCCTGGAAATCCAGAAGAAGCTGTATGACGAAGGCGCCATGGTCGGCTGGGGCGAAGGCATCGCCAATAAGCTGGATCCGGCGAACGAGCTGCTGACCGGCAAGGCGGCAATGGTTTACGGCGGAGCTTGGATGATGAGAAGCTTGAAGGATACCGACACGTGGCCGCGCGACTTTGCCGTTGCTTTCGCTCCAGCGCCGCAATACGAAAAAGGCACGAACGTCAACAACGGCGGCATGAACGACTTCATGTCCATCAACAATAATAGCGCCCACAAGGAAGAAGCTTTCCAATTCATGTCCTGGTACTTGCAGGAAGGCAACATGGACATGATTGCGGGCGGACGCATCCCGACGAACAAAACCGCCGATTTCGACCAAGTGACCCAATTGATCGTAGGCGACAAGCAGGACGTCATCGACCAGGAATCGCTCGGTAACGTGCTGAAAGCGGATTATATCTTTGCGGTTCGCGAGAAAGCGACGGCATTCCCTCAAATCACCACGATTTCTAAAGAAGAGGCAGAGAAATATTTCATGGATCAGCAATCGGTAGACGACACGCTCGCGGCGATGCAAGAGCGTGCCGACAAGGTGATCCAATCCGAAAGCAAATAATGCACGGGACAAGGCAAGCGAACACAAAGCGTAGCAAGGCAAGGAACCTGAACCAGGATCCTTGCCTTTTTGTTTACAAAGGGGAGAATTCTTGACTGCCTCCGGGCATTTCCTCACGGAAAGAATTGGACGGAAAACGCCAAGTCTTGTCCATTCCGGGCGAAGGCGATTTTTCATACTATACGGTTATGAGAGAAGGGAGCTGAACCAACCGTGAAATACGGAATCCGCAAAAACCGTTATAAGGATAACTTGGCTGGATATTTGTTCATTCTGCCGAATTTTTTGGGCGTCTTCATCTTCATCCTGTTTCCGCTATTGATCAGTTTGGCCATGGTGTTCATGGACTGGGACTATCTGCGCGGGTACGACGGGATCGATTGGATCGGGCTCGATAATTTCAAACAGCTGTTCCAGGACAATTATTTCTGGCAGTCGCTGAAGAACAACGTCATCTTCACCGGGGTCACCGTTCCGGCTGCCATGCTCGTCGGCTTGATCGTGGCGGTTTTCTTGAATTCGTTCGTCTATTTGAAGAATTTCCTGCGCGTATTGTTTTTCCTTCCGTACGTCAGCAGCATCGTGGCGATTTCCGTCGTGTGGAGCGTCATGTATAACCCGTCGGAAGGGCCGATCAACCAGTTTCTGCGGGGGCTCGGCATGGGCAGCGTCCCGGGATGGCTGGCCAGCCAGCACTGGGCGCTGCCCGCAATCATTATCATGGTGGCATGGACCTACACGGGGTATACGATGGTCCTGTACATGGCCGGGATTCAGGGTATCCCTAAGGATTTGTACGAAGCGGCCGAGGTGGACGGGGCTTCCAAGCTAAGACAATTTCTCAGCATCACTATCCCGCGTCTGAAGCCGACCAGCTTCATGATTGCCATCACTCTGATCATTTCGACTTTCCAGGTGTTTGCCGCTGTATCCGTCATGACCAAGGGGGGGCCACTCAACTCCACGATGGTGTTGTCATATTACATCTACATTCAGGCCTTCCAGTATTATAAGGTCGGCTACGCGGCAACCGTGTCCTGGGCACTCTTCCTGATCATCCTGCTGATTACACTGGTGCAGTGGAAGGGACAGAAGAAATGGCAGGACGAGTTCTAAACAGGAGGGGAAGAAAGAAATGATATTACAACGCAAGTTTATGAAGTGGATTCTCACGATTGTGTTCGCCACGCTGGCCGTTTGCATGATTCTGCCGTTCTTATGGATGACTTCGTCGTCGTTCAAGCTGCAGTCACAAATGTTCCAGACGCCGATCGACTGGATTCCGAACACTTTCCATTTTGACAGCTATCTTGAAGTGTGGGCCGGGAAATACCCGTTCGGCCTGTATTATTGGAACTCGATCAAAATTACGGCCATTAGCGTGCTCGGCACGATCGCAACCAGCGCTTTGGCCGGCTTCGCCTTCGCCAAGCTAGATTTCAGGGGAAAAGAAGTAATGTTCCTTCTCTATCTGTCTACGATGATCATCCCGACGCAAATTTTGCTCGTGCCGCGATTTATTTTGTTCGACAAGCTGCATTTGGTGGACAGCCACTGGGCGATCATTTTGCCGGGCATGTTCTCCGTGCTTGGCACGTTTATCATGCGCCAGTTCTTCAGTACCTTGCCGAACGAAATCCTCGAAGCGGCCAAGGTGGACGGCGCCGGCGTGTTCCGTACCTTCTGGCAAGTGTCCCTGCCGCTGACCAAGCCGGCATTGGTCTCCCTGCTAATCCTCAGCTTCACCTGGCACTGGAATGAATACGAGGGGCCACTTATTTTCTTGAGAACAAACGAGCTATATACGTTGCCGTTGGCGCTTACGAACTTCGTGGACGAAAATACGACCAACTATACCGCAATTATGGCGGCTTCGGTATCAGCTTTGCTGCCGCTGATCCTCCTGGTGGCGTTCTTTCAACGCTGGTTTGTGGAGGGGATCGCCAGTTCGGCGGTCAAAGGCTGAATTCAGATGATTTACAAGACAGTCCAAGAAAGGGTGAAACTTATGCATCATATTTTGGAAGCTGATGTCGTCGTGGTCGGCGGCGGGCCTGCGGGCATCAACGCCGCTCTTGCGGCGGGGCGACAGGGCGTACGGACGGTGTTGGTCGAGCGATACGGATTTCTCGGCGGCATGTCCACCATTGCTCTCGTGTATCCGTGGATGACGTTCCATACAACGGAGGGCAAACAGGTGATCGCTGGTATCGCCCAGGAAATCGTCGAGCGGTTGACGGCGAAAGGGGCCTCGCCGGGCCATGTTCGCGACACCTGCGGGTTCGTACACACAGTGACGCCTTACCATCCGGAAATGTACAAACTGCTTGCTTTGGAGATGTTGCGGGAAGCCGGGGTGAAAGTCCTTGCCCACAGCTTCATGCATGAAGCTGTGACCGAAGCCGGAGCGGTCCGGGCCGTCAAGCTGGCCACCAAGTCCGGGCCGGTGGAACTGCGGGCCAAGCAGTTCGTCGATACGACGGGCGACGCCGACCTGGCGTACTTCGCTGGCGCTCCCGTCCGGCAGGGCCGGGAATCGGACGGCAAAACCCAGCCGATGACGATGAAGTTCCGCATGAAGGGCGTCGATCTACAGGTCGTCAAGCAGTACATGATCGAACATCCGGACGAATTCTACCGCAAGACGCCGTTCGATGAACTGGTGGGGCTTCCCTTGACGGCGGTGCAGGGCTTTTATAAGCACTGGAAGGAAGCCCGCCTGCCCATCAACCGCGATCAGGTGCTGTTCTTCACCGGGCCGGGCGAGGACGAGATCGTCGTGAATATGGTCCGCGTGCAAGGGCTGGACGGGACCGACGTAGAGCAACTGACCGAAGCTGAGGAGCTGGGACGCCAGCAAGTGCTGATGATCGCAGACTTCATGAAACGTTGTCTTCCGGGCTTCGCCAGAGCAGAAATCACTCAGGTGGGCACGCAGATCGGAGTCCGGGAGACGCGCCGGATCGTCGGGCGCTATGCGCTGGCGATGGAGGACGTGGTGCAAGGCCGCCGCTTCGAGGACGTGATCGCCCGTAGCGGTTATCCGATCGACATTCACGATCCGTCGGGCAAAGCTGTCCAAGCGGCCTGGATCAACGGTGACGGTGCCTACGACATTCCTTATCGTTGCTTGCTACCGCTGGACATCAATAATCTCCTGATCGCGGGCCGCTGTATCTCCACGACGCATGAAGCATTGGCAACGACCCGGCTGACGCCGAGCTGTATGGCGACTGGGCAAGCCGCAGGCACGGCCGCGGCGATGGCGGCGGCAAGGGACATTTCGCCGGCGGACGTGGACGTCCGGGCTCTTCAGGAGACGTTGGTGCAAAGCGGAGCGATTTTGTCCTAGCCTTGAGAACAAGAACCCGTCTCGGAAGCGGGAGAAGAGAGGAGAGAAGCACATGCGGTCAGGTCAGATCATCTATCCATTCGAACCCTGGACGGTAACGGAATCGTCGTTCGATACGGAGACGAATCAGCGGGATGAGACGGTGTTTGCCGTCGGCAACGGGTATATCGGGATTCGCGGCAACTTTGAGGAGGGATATGACGGCCCACCGGGAACGTCGCTGCACGGCACCTATTTGAACGGGTTTTACGACTCTTCCCCGATCGCATACCCGAAGGCGCGTCATTACGGCCATCCCCGGGTGCACCAAACGATGCTGAACGTCACGGACGGCAAACTTGTCGAGCTGTACGTGGACGGCGAGAAATTCAATTTGTTTTCCGAGCGGATCGGTGAATACAGCCGTAGGCTGGACATGCGGAAAGGGACGGTCATCCGGACTCAGGTCTGGGAGACGGCAACGGGCAAAAAACTGCGGATTCGAATCGAGCGGTTTGCCTCGTTTGCCCGCAAGCATTTGGCCGCGATCCGGTATGAAGTGACGCCGTTGAATTTCTCGGGGGAGATCCTGCTCGCGTCGTCGGTCGATGGGCGAGTGGCGAATCAGGCTGGGGGAGGCGACCCGCGAGCGGGTTCCGCCTTCAACGGGCAAGTGCTGCAAACGAAGGAAGCGTATGAGCATCGGACGTTCGGCGCTTTGCTCCAATTGACGAGCATGACGAATTTCGCTCTGCTCTGCGGCGTCGAACACGCCCTCAGCCACGCTTACGAGTTGGAAACGGCTGCGGGGGACCAGTGGATCGAGAAGCGTTTTCGCGTGCAGGCGGAGGAGAACGGCACCGTTGTCCTCGATAAATTCATCGCGTATTATACCTCTAGGGATAACCCGGAGGAGAAGCTGCTGCAGCTGGCCACGGATGAGCTGGAAGCCGCTCTTACGGCGGGCTATGCCGAGTTGGCGGCCGCGCAGCAGGCCTTTCTGGACGAATACTGGAAGTCTGCGGACATCTTGGTGCAAGGGGATGCCGAGCTGCAGCAGGCGTTGCGCTTTAACGCCTATCATCTGCTGCAGTCTGTCGGCCGGGACGGCCGGACCAACATCGGGGCGAAAGGAATCACGGGGGAAGGCTATGATGGCCATTATTTCTGGGATACCGAAACCTATATGCTCCCTTATTTTCTGTACGTTCAACCGGACATCGCCAAGCAGTTACTAAAATTCCGGCATTACATTCTCCCGAAGGCCAGGGAACGGGCACGGGAAATGGGCGAGGCCGGGGCGCTTTACGCCTGGCGGACGATCGGCGGGGAGGAAACTTCGGCGTATCCGTCCGCCAGCACGGCCCAAATCCATATCAACGCGGACATCTGCTACGCGTTGAAGAAGTACGTGGAAGCGACGGGAGACAAGCCCTTTTTGTATGAGGCGGGGGCGGATATCCTGTTCGAAACGTCGCGTTATTTCGCCGGCGCAGGGGCGTGGATCGAAGGCCGCGGTTTCTGTTTTACCGGCGTGACCGGGCCGGACGAATACACGACCGTCGTCGATAACAATGCCTACACGAACCTGATGATCAAGGATCAGCTCGAGTATGCGGCGCAGGTTGCGGCTGCTTTGCGGGAGGAGCGTCCGGAGCGCTGGGCGGCGCTTGTCGCCGCCATGGGGATTAGCGAGGAGGAGGTTGCCCGGTGGAGCGAAGCGGCGGCCGGCATTTACATTCATCGGCAGAACGGGCTGATCGGCCAGGACGATTCCTTCTTGAACAAGCCGGTATGGGACTTCACGGCGACGCCCGAAGAGAACTACCCGCTGATGATGCATTATCATAGCTTGCGGATCAACCGCCATCAGGTATTGAAGCAGGCCGACTTGGTCATGGCGATGTATACGCAAAGCCCGCGGTTTGCGACGTGGGAGAAGCAGCGGAACTATAACTACTACGAGCCGCTGACGACGCATGATTCCTCCCTATCCACCTGCATTCACGGGATCATCGGCGCCGAACTTGGTTATATGGACAAAGCTTACGGCTTCTTCCAGCAAACGGCCCGGGTCGATCTGGACGATTACCACCTCAACGTCAAAGACGGGATTCATACCGCCTCGATGGCCGGCAGCCGGTTGATGATCGTCGACGGGTTCGCCGGGATGCGGCAGGTGGATGGAGAACTGCAATTCGCGCCGGATATCCCTGCCCAATGGACGAGCTATGCGTTTAATTTGCGGTTTGCGGGCAGCATGCTGTCCGTTCAGGTCACGAAGGATCACACCGTCTACCGGCTGGCGGAAGGCGAACCGCTTACCATCCGCCATTTGGGCAACCGAGTCAAGATCGAAGGAGAAGTTACCCTGCCGAACCGGGCCCTGGAGGCAGTCATCTTCGATTTGGACGGCGTCTTGACCGATACGGCCGAATTCCATTACGAGGCCTGGCTGGAGTTGGCGAACGAACTCGGGATCCCCTTCGATAAGGCGTATAACGAAAACCTGAAAGGCGTCGACCGCCGAACCTCGCTCGAATTTCTGCTGCAACGTTCGGACCGCCGCTATTCGGAAGTCGAAAAAGAACGGTTCATGCAGCGCAAGAACGAACGATACCGGGAGTTGATCCACCGCATCCGTCCGGAGCATCTGCTGCCGGGTATCGGGGAGCTGCTGGAAGAGCTGAAGGCACGCGACATCCGCATGGCCGTTGCTTCGGCAAGCCGTAACGCTGCGGCCATCCTGGCCTCGCTGGGGATTACCGGCTACTTCGACGAGATCGTGGATGCCGGCATGCTGGAACGGGGCAAACCCGATCCGGAAATTTTCCTGCGGGCGGCCGAAGCGCTTGGCGTTCCCCCGAGAAATTGCCTCGGCATCGAGGATGCATCCTCCGGTGTGGAAGCGATCCGTTGCGCCAATATGGTGGCCATTGGCATCGGAGACCCCGGGACGTTAATCAACGCCCATCGAGTATTTTCTTCTACAAGGAAGCTGAACCTGGCCATATTGTCGGATTCGTACCATCTCGCTGCTAATTAACGTGACCGGCACCCCATTCGGGTGCCGGTTTTGTGCATAAAACCCGACACGCTGCGGCACCTTATAGGAAAATCATTGAAATCGAGGGAGATGTTTGTGGACCTTTCCGGCGAAAAGGGGCGGCAACACGCAGGTCGGTTAACCCTGACCCTGGCTCAAAAATCCAGCGATTTTCATGAATTCTCTCCCTTTGAGGACGATGAAGGGTTGATTCGAATCGCCTATTTTCGCTCCTTAGTGTCGGCGGAGAAAGTCACGCATTTCCTGCTGCCGGCGATTCAGAAGCATCGAGATCAACTCGTACGCCCGGATGATATACGAGGCTTGCTGCCGTTCGCCGAGGTAAACCAAACGGAACAGGAGCCGGAGGCCGTCGCGAAAATCATGGAGGGGTGCGTGCTCCTCCGGATGAGTTCGGCGGAAGGTACGTATATCCTGGCGAACCTGGATAACGGTCAATTGGGGCAGCGGCAGAACAACGATACCGAGAACGAGTTCAGCGTGGTTGGACCCAAGGCCGGATTCGTGGAGAACTTGGATACGAACCTGCATCTCTTACGGCAGAAGCTTCCAACCCCCGGGTTGATCATTGAAACGCTGACGGTCGGTTCGCGTTCGAAGACGAAAATCGCCGTCGTATATCTGGAGGACGTCACCAATCCGGAGTACGTCCATGCGGTGAAGCAACGTCTCCAAGATTTTGATTTCGAGGTGTTGTACGATACCTCCCAACTGGAAGAGATCCTCGCGGATAATTCGAACACGTTGTTTCCGTTGTTCTTGTCTTCCGAACGGATCGACCGAATCACGTATGCGATTACCTCCGGGCAGGTCGCTGTTTTTTCCAACGGTTCTCCTTACGCAATGGCGGCCCCAGCCAACTTTCTGGGGTTTTTCGTGTCGCCGGAGGATTATTATTTACCTTGGGTATTGGGATCCTTCTTTCGCTTTATTCGCCTGCTGAGCGTGATGTTCTCCATCTTTGCCACCCCGATTTACGTGGCGGTCATGACATTTCATTACGAGGTGATCCCTGAAAGCATGTTGGGGCCGCTGATTGAGTCGCGTATTCATGTTCCGTTTCCGCCGGTGGTGGAGGTGATCTTTCTGGAGATTACGATCGATCTGCTCCGGGAAGCGGGAGCGCGCCTGCCCTCCAAAATCGGACAGACCCTCGGGATCGTCGGCGGGATTGTAATCGGCGAAGCTTCGGTACAAGCGGCGTTGACCAGTAATATTTTGCTGATTATCGTTGCCCTTTCCGCATTGGCGTCTTTTACAACTCCGATTTTTAAGATGGCCAATACGATTCGGCTGTTGCGCTTCCCTTTTGTCTTGTTGGCAGCTTTCTTGGGAGGGTTTGGCATCACGGCGGGTTTTCTTGTACTGATGGGTCATTTGATCCGTCTTAAGTCGCTGGGAATTCCTTATCTCGTACCGCTTTATCCGTTCCGGAAGGGGAACCTGGACGACAGCGTCATTCGGGCCTCCTACCAGTACATGGCCCATCGCAGCTTATTCCTTCGTCCCTTGTCGGCGTTTCGTTACCGTCCTCGTTCCCGGAAAGAGGATAACGATGTTGAGTAAGCCGCTGCGTCATCAAATGCCTGTCGTTTTGGGTCTCCTCGTACTGGTGTTGATCCTGGCTGGCTGCAGCCAAAACCGGATCGTTGACAATATCAAAATCCTGTCCGTACTTGGGGTAAACCGGGACAAGGAGGAGTACCAGGCGGTCGGATTGTACGTGGACCATTTGCGTGGTGACAAGATCATGCCCCTTCAGGGAAAAGGCGAAAATATGGAGCTATTGCTCAGCGAGATGAACATGCAGTCGCCCCATCCTATCCATTTGGGGAAACTGCGGCTGCTGGTGTTTGATCGGCGAATGGCGGAACAAGGGGTGGCCCATTTCATTCACACCTTTTGCCGGAATCCGCTGATCAGTACGAGTATGATTGTGGCGGTATCGGAGCAACCGCCGGAACGGTTATTCCGGAATCTGGAAGGCGAACACCGGGAGGCGCTGCCCTATTATTTGATCGAACAGAACATCACGTCCGATAACGTGCCGCTGAATAACCTGCAGATCTTCCTGTTCAATTATTACGGAGAGGGAAGAGATCCGTTTGCCCCTTATTTGAGTGAGAATCACGACGGCAAAATCGAACTAGCGGGTCTTGGTATCTTTCATGATGACCGCCTCAAATTGGTGCTTGGCGCCAAGGAGACGCTGCTTCTCAAAATGTTGAAAGGAAGAGGGACAGGTGGGATTCTTCCTGTCACTGTTTCCGCAGAACCGGGATATCGGACGGCGGCCTTTAACGTGTTCAAGGGGAGGCCGTTGTTAAGATTGTCCCGGGATGCCGGTGCGACGAAATTGACGATCCACTTGCGTCTAGAAGGGATGTTGAAGGAACCGCCAAGCGGCGTGAACATGCGGGACCTGGTGGTTTACAGGGAGATCGTGTCCATGCTGGAGCGGCAAATCGATTTAGGCGAGACGAGGCTGCTGAACAAGCTGCGGGACCAGGGGGTCGATCCGCTTGGCGTCGGCGACTTCGTCCGGGCGCATCGCCGATCGTGGGATGAGGAGGCTTTTTATAAGAGGGAATACCCGAATATGCGCTTTGAACTTCATACCCAAATCACCCTGAAAGAATCGGGCATCGGAAATTAGAAGAAGGTGGGGAGTCGGATGAGCGGTACCGTCAAGGAAAGCAACCAAGTCTCGGGTTACCTCGTCTGGTTCCTCATTCATGGTGTCCAGACGGGGATAGGCATGTTGAATTTTCAGCAAAAGATCGTAGACGGCGCGGAGCAGGATGCCTGGGTATCCGTCTTGTTTGTCGGCGCTTGCATGCATTTGTTGATTTGGATGCTATTCCGCTTGATGCGGATGGCCGAAGAAGGAGATATCTTCTCTCTTCACCGCCAACTGTTTGGTCCTATCGTCGGGAACGGTTTATCCGGGATCCTGTTCTTCTATTGCGTCTTGATCTGCACGGGGCAGATCCGTCCCTATGGGGAAATTATTCATGTGTGGGTGTTCCCCGATGCGCCGCTTTGGCAAATTTCGATCATCCTATTAGCGGTGGCCGGGTATATCGTATCCGGAGGGTTTCGCGTCGTCGCCGGAATCTGTCTGCTCTGTGTCGTGATCCCCAGTCTGGTCCTGCCGTCGTTGTACTTCCCTCTGAAAATTGCCCACTGGCTCAATTTCTTTCCCCTTTGGAACCATGGTCTAGGCGATTATGCCAAATCGGCGGTCCAATCCATTTACATCTTTCTGGGGCCCGAGTTCCTGTTGTTCTATTATCCGTTTATCAAAAATAACGCCAAAGCGCAGAGATGGGCTCATCTCGCGGTTGCTCACACTACCCTGCTCTACATGACGATCCTTGTGACCACGCTCAGTTATTTCAATATCCGGCAATTGAAGCACACGCTCTGGCCGACCTTGATTCTCTCGAAAATCATTCGTTTCGCTTTCCTGGAGCGCTTTGACTATATCTATATCTTCAACTGGCTGCTCGTTATTTTTCCCATCTGTTGTATGTCGATCTGGGCGGCGGTGCGTATTTTGACCCGGACGCTGAAAATCTCGAGGAAATGGGCATTAGGGACGACCACATTTGTCATTATCGGAATGGTGCTCTCGATGCGGACTCCCGTGAGTATTGAGCGGATGGAGCATGTCATCTCGTTGGTTGGCGGCGCCTTCACCTTTGGTTATCTTCCGCTGCTGTTCCTCGTTGCTCTTGGGCGAGAAGCATTGAAACGCAGACGCTCGGCCCGAAGTAGTTGACGACGGGCGGTGCGTATTTTTTTATTGCAATATACAGTCAAACTATATATAGTGTAACTATACAGTTGTACGATATATCGAGCGTACGTAGAGGGAGGGACGAAACCGATGAGCAGGGACAACAAGCACTTGCCCCTAACGGAAACGGTGTACTATATTTTACTCGCGTTGGCGGAACCGGCGCATGGTTACT
Organism: Paenibacillus sp. FSL R7-0216; assembly: GCF_037969915.1. Lineage (NCBI taxonomy): Bacteria > Bacillati > Bacillota > Bacilli > Caryophanales > Paenibacillaceae > Paenibacillus > Paenibacillus sp. FSL R7-0216. The sequence continues at coordinate 428,609 of NZ_CP150222.1, forward strand.
TGATTATGCAGAAGGTGGAGGAGCTCAGCCGCGGGCAGGTACGGATGGCGGCCGGCACCTTGTACGGGGCAATCGACAATCTGGTGAAGCTGAAGTGGATTGAACCTGTGGCCACGGCGGACAGCCGCCGTAAGGTATATGCGATCACGGGCCAAGGCCGAGAGATTTTATGGCTGGATTACGAGCGAATGAACCATATGAGGAACGTCACGAAGGAAATCATGTCTTGGGAATAAGGGGGACAATGACATGCAACAATTTAAATTTTTCATCGATTTTGAAAAAGAGGAGCAATGGCTGAACGAGATGGCCAAACGGGGATTCGCATTGGCGGGGAAGTCGATCGCCTATACCTTTGAACGGACCGAACCGGAGGATGCGGTGATCAAAATCGATTTCCGCCCATTTAGAAGCCGGGCTGATTTCGAGGACTATTTGGCCTTGTTTGAGGACAGCGGCTGGAAGCATGTGGCTGGCAGCAAATCGTCCGGGTCGCAGTATTTCCGCAAGATGGACGAGACCGCAGGCGATGATATTTTCTCGGACGCCGATTCCCGGGCGGGGCGTTACCAACGCTTGTCCCAGATGTGGTTTTCGCTCGCCTGCTGCTATATCCCGATTTTTGCGGCGATGGTCTCAACGGGACTGGTGGATGCCACAGCGTTCACCAATCCGAAGGCATTGTATTATACCCCGGGCCTATGGGAGAAAGCGGGCGCTGCATTCTGGGAGGCGTTTCTGTTCGAAACACCGTTCGCGTTGGGACGTGGGTTCGCTTGGTTGTTGTTCCCGCTGCTGATCGGGCTTTATCTGATCTTCTCGGCCCTGGCTAAAAGTCGGTACCGGCAGGTGAAATCGTAAAAAAAATACCTGCAAAAGTGCAGGTTATTGAAGAGAAACACGATAAACAAAAGAAATACCTGCAAAAGTGCAGGTATTTCTTCGGATTATTCCGGATTGGGCCATCTCTGGCCAAATTAACTGTATTTTCGCAGTTATTTGTGCTTGAGGGTCGTTTCGCAGAACAATAACTGCATTTTTGCAGGAATTCACATGCAGGTGCATCTTCCCGCGTATCCGACCCACCCACCGCAGTGGTCGTCCCCTTTTAGGCTTTGAACCCGCCGGTTAAATGCTTCTCCGTCAGGATGGCCAGCATTTGAATGCCGACTTCGTTATGCCCGCCTTCGGGGATAATGAGGTCGGCGTATTTTTTGGAAGGCTCGATAAACGCTTCATGCATCGGCTTCACCGTTGCGAGATATTGTTGATGGATCGAATGGATCGAGCGTCCGCGTTCTTCCATGTCACGCAACACGCGACGGAGGATGCGTACGTCAGAATCGGTGTCCACGAACACCTTGATGTCGAGCATCTCTCGCAGTTTCTCATCGTACAGGACAAACAAGCCTTCCACGATGATGATGTTGTTCGGCAGCAGCTTGACCGTCTTCTCGGAACGGGTATGGATCGTGAAATCGTACACCGGCGCATAGGCGGCTTGTCCGTTCTTGAGTTGGGCAAGGTGCTCCACCATCAGCTCGTTGTCGAAGGCGAAGGGATGGTCGTAGTTCGTCTTCTCCCGTTCGGCCATGCTAAGCTGAGACTGGTCCTTATAGTAGTTGTCCTGCGAGATGAACGTCACTTTATCCGTGTCCAGCTGGCCGATAACCGAGCGGGCGACCGTCGTTTTTCCGGACCCGGTGCCGCCGGCGATACCTATGATTAACATGAAATTAAATACCCTCCTAGAAATACATCCCTCTAAACGTTCCCGTTTAACATTTCAGTATTGTAGCATAGCCCGGGCATTTTTTCATCTTGATAAGGCTTAAATGGGATCCTACATAATATGGCAAATTTGTGGCGGGATATCGAAGAACTCAAATTTTGAATTGAGATAATTTCTCCAACAGCTCCTGGACCATGTTGCTCAGCGCTTCGCTGGAAGCGGAGATCTCCTCCATGGAGGCGAGCTGCTCTTCGGAAGCCGCGGCAACGCTTTGCGACTCTGAGGACGATTCCGATGCGATGTCGGCTAAACGGATCACGCTGTCGGAGACTTGCTCCGTACTTGCGGTCATCTGCTCGGCCGTGGCGGACACCTCTTGCAACTGGTCGTTGACGTTGCTGATTTCCGCGAGAACGAGCGACAGCATGGCGTTGCTGTCGGATACGCTCCTTACGCCCCGTTCGACCTGCTCGCTGCCTTTGGCCATGGAATCTGCCGCTGCGCTGGTATCGGTGCGTACTTGTTCCACCAGCTCCGTAACCTGCTCTGCAGCTTGTTTGGTCTGATCCGCCAGCTTGCGAATTTCTCCGGCAACGACGGCAAAACCGCGTCCATGCTCGCCGACTCGGGAAGCTTCGATCGCCGCATTCAGCGCGAGCAGGTTCGTTTGCGTGCTGATATTCGCGATGAGCTCGATCATGCCGCCGATCGCCGTGGACCGCTCTTCCAAGCGAACGATGGAGGAGGCGGTTGCTTCGGTCGCCGCTTGTAGTTCTTTCATATCGGACACCGCCCGTTCCAGTTGGACGCTGCTTTCCTTCGTTTTCGACGTCACTTCGCTTGCGGAAACGGAGATCGCGGAGGAAGAGTCGGCGATGCGTCGTACGCCCATGGACATTTCGGATACGGCCTGAGACGAATCGGAAGCATAGCCGTTTTGCTCCTGTGCCCCCTCGGCGACACGGTTGATCGATGTGGCTATGGTCTCGGCAGCCTTGCCGGTTTGTTCGGCACTGGCGGTCAATTGCTGGGACGTCGCCCCGACGGCCATGGATAAGTCGGCGACCAGTTGGAACATGTCACGCAGCTTCTCGGTCATTTCATTGAAATGACCGGCCATTTTTCCAAACTCGTCGCCGCTGCGAACCTGCAGTTTCTGCGTGAGATCGCCTTCTGCCATGAGTTGCAGCTTCCCCGTCAAGAGGCGTAACGGCACGATAACCATTCGCCAAACCAGCAACGCGAGAATGGCCGCAAGCACAACTAGCGCCCCTACGGACATCGCGATCGAAGTTGTTTTGGCCTGCGTGAATTCTTTCAGAATGACATCCTTATCCACGGCCGTCTGCGTATACCACACTTGATCGCTCCCCGGCATGGTTACTGGTTCGAATGACCGAAGTACCTCTCGGCCCGCGGAGTTCAGGGTGTAGCCTTTGAGGGTTGCCCCGCTTTTCACCTGCTGCCACAGCGCTTCTTTTTCCGGATTATCGCCGTAAGGTTGAAGGACCGATTCGGGGTCATGCGGGTTGGCTGCATAAACACCGCTTTCCGTCACCAAAGCGACATAACCGCCAAGCGGGGTGTATTGTTCCGCCGCCGTTTGCAAGTAATCCATCAACACGTCCACTTTGATGACGCCGAGAAAATCTCCCGACGCATCGAGAATCGGATAGGCTGCCGTCATCATTTGGACCGGATGCCCTCCGATCTCATTGGTATAAGGTTCGAGGTAAGCCGTCTTCCCGGTTGATTTCGTGATTTGGTATTCCTCATGTTCGTTGGGGGATCCGTAGTCCGCCAAAGGAGCCAGCTTCGCTTGATCCCCTTCCTTATAGAGGTAAGGGAGAAACCGACCTTTCTCATCGTTATATGCGGCCTGATTCACGTTCTTTGTATCAGCGCCGTCAAAGGCATTGGGCTCCCACAACATGCCGATTCCATATACTTCGGGATGGCTTAACAGCTCCTTTTGCAATAAGGAAATAGCTTCCTCCCGGGACAAATCGCCTTGCTTACCGGTTTCGACCAACATCTTGGCCAGGCTGTCCGAGGAAGCCTTGAGTCCGATGAAAGTTCTTTCGAAATCCGCTTCGTATTGTTTGCCGGCTAACTCCGCTTCTAATTCGCCCTTGGCCATGCTGGTCTTCATCGACTGGTTTAAATTGACGAGTAACAGGAGGGATAAAGAAATGATAACGACCAAGCCAGCGGTCGTCATAAATTTGACTGCTAATGACAGTTTACGGAACATTTTATTCAATCTCTCCAATCTAAGGTGTTTCTACAAATATCGACAAAATTCGCTGTGATTTGAATAGGCTGACCCAAGTTCTAAATATACAGAAGATTGCATCATAATTTCCCGTGGATGTGGTTTACAATAATGGTAAGTCATTGCCTGTCAAATTTGAGTAAAGAGGTGCTGCTGCATGTGGCATACCAAAACCCGGGAAGCTGTCCTGCAAGAGCTGCAAGTGGATAAGGCTGCCGGACTTTCCACGGGAGAAGCCGGAAAGCGGCTGTCTACGTATGGACCGAACCAAATTAAAGGGAAGCCGAAACCTAGCTTATGGTCGCTGTTTTTCGCCCAACTCAAGGATATGTTGATTTACGTGCTGCTCGGTGCCGCCGTCGTTACGCTCATCGTCGGGGAGTACATGGATGCCGTCATCATTTTGGCCGTTGTCCTGTTGAATGCGATCATCGGCGTCATCCAGGAGCAGAAAGCAGAGAAAGCGATCGAGGCGCTGCAGCAAATGACCACCCCCAAAACGCTGGTGCGGCGCGATAGCGAGGTGAAGGAGATTGATTCCGGAGAGATCGTTCCCGGAGATATCGTCATTTTGGATGCCGGGCGGTTCATCCCGGCCGACTTGCGTCTGTTTGAGAGTGCTAACCTGCAAATCGAGGAATCTGCGCTGACCGGAGAGTCCGTGCCCTCAGACAAAAACGCCGAAGACCTGCACGAAGAAGCTCAGACCCCAATTGGGGACCAGAGCAACATGGCGTTCATGTCGACGCTCGTGACCTACGGGCGTGGTGAAGGGGTCGTCGTTGGAACGGCCATGAACACCGAAATGGGCAAAATCGCCAAAATATTGGACGAAGACACGCATGAGCTGACCCCGCTGCAAAAAAAGCTTGAAGAGCTCGGCAAAATGCTCGGCTATATCGCCATCGGAATTTGCGTCGTGATCTTCGTGATCGGTCTGATTCAAGGGCGTGATCTGTTTGAGCTGTTCCTGACCGCGATCAGTCTTGCAGTAGCGGCCATTCCGGAAGGGCTACCGGCCATCGTGGCCATCGTATTGGCGCTTGGCGTGACCCGCATGTCCCGCATCAACGCGATCGTCAAGAAGCTGCCGGCCGTCGAGACGCTTGGTTCGGTCAACATTATCTGTTCCGATAAGACCGGAACCCTGACCCAGAACAAAATGACGGTTGTGAAGCATTTTACCGCGCAGCCGCTGGGGGATGAGGCGCCGATCGAAATGATCAAGACGTTTGTGCTTTGCTCCGATGCGACCTACGAGAACGGTCAGGGCACCGGCGACCCAACCGAGATCGCCCTAGTCGCTTACGGCGAGCAGCAGGATATTTCGAAGAAGTCGCTGGAAGCCGAATACAAGCGGGTGTCCGAGAAGCCGTTCGATTCCGACCGCAAGCTGATGTCCACGCTGAACCAGACGCGGGAGGGATACCGTGTTCATACCAAAGGGGCGATCGATCAACTGCTGCGAATATCGAACTCCGCCGTGGTTAACGGGAAGGCCGTACCGTTGACCGAGGAGCTGAAGCAGCGCTACATAGAGGCGGCAGAGGCGATGTCGGACGATGCGCTCCGGGTGCTGGGGGCCGCCTATAAGGATGCGGACCGTATCCTGTCCCCGGAGGAAATGGAGCAGGATCTAACGATCCTTGGCTTCGTCGGTATGATCGATCCGCCGCGGACGGAGGTGAAGGACTCGATCCGCGAAGCGAAAGCGGCGGGGATTACGCCGGTCATGATTACAGGCGACCATCGGAACACCGCGGTAGCGATCGCTAAACAGCTGGAAATCGCCAGCTCCCTGGAGCAAAGTATGACCGGGGCGGAAATCGACGAGCTTTCGGACGAGGCGTTTGCCGAGAAAATCAACAACATCCGCGTATTCGCCCGCGTCTCGCCGGAGCATAAGGTGAAGATCGTCAAAGCCTTCAAGGCGAAGGGCAACATCGTTTCCATGACCGGGGACGGCGTCAATGACGCGCCTTCGCTTAAGACGGCGGACATCGGCGTGGCGATGGGGATTACCGGCACCGACGTATCGAAGGGCGCCAGCGATATGATTTTGACGGACGACAATTTTACGACGATCGTCCAGGCAATCCGGGAAGGGCGGAACATCTACGCCAATATCCGCAAGACCGTGACGTTCCTGCTGGCCTGCAATTTTGGCGAGATCGTGGCGATCCTCGCTTCGATTCTGTTCTTTTGGCCGCTGCCGCTCCTGGCGACTCAGATTCTCTGGATTAACCTGGTCACCGACACGCTTCCAGCGATTGCGCTGGGGGTTGACCCCGGCGAGAAGGACGTGATGAAACGCAAGCCGCGCAACCCGAAGGAGAGCTTCTTTGCCGGGGGGGCGGCCATGCAGGCGGTCTTGGGCGGGTTGTTGATCGGGGCGCTGACGTTGGTTGCTTTTTACGTGGGGCTTCGCGAGCATGGATACGGTTTACGCTCCGCGGATATTCCCGAAGAGGTGATGACCTATGCGCGGACGATGGCGTTCGTCGTGCTGGCGGCATCGCAGTTGTTTTATTCGTTTGCCAAGCGCAGTGCGACCAAATCGATTTTTGCCATCGGTTTGTTCTCCAACCTGATCCTCGTCGGAGCGGTCGTTGCCGGATTGCTGCTGCAGTTTCTTTCGATCTCCATCCCGTTTCTGGCTGCGGCGTTTAAGGTGGAAAATCTCAGCTTGGCCGATTGGGGGCTCGTCATCCTGCTGGCGCTGATTCCGTTGCTGCTAAATGAGATCGTCAAGATATTCATGCGGGCCGGGAAGGCGAAAGAGGCGGCGTAAGCCATAAATATGAGAATTTTGATAGAACAGAGGAGAATTTTGAATTCCCCTCCTACCATGGTTTGGTAGATGATACAAGTGAATATACAGAAGGAGCATAGGCCGCAGATGACAAGTCTGGCGGCCCTTGTTCGTTAAAGCAAACCAAGGGGGGACAAGGGATGAAGGATAAGGGGAATTCTCCTATGAATCGAAACGGGAGGCTGGCGTTCTCGCTGGGACGGAAGCTGACGGCGGCTTTTATTACAGTATCGCTGCTGGTTGGAGTCATTGCCGGAGTCGCTTACGTATTCTTGAACCGGCTGGACCATAACTATTCCGAATTGCTTCGGCAAAATACGGCGGCTCTGGATCAAGTGGCTAAGTTGGAGATCGAGACGCAGCGTCAAAACAGCCTCCTGTTCGGGTATATCGTAGAGCCGTCGCCTGAGAAGGAGCAAGCGCTGACGGAGGTAAATAAGCAGCTGAGCGCGTTGATCGATGAAATCGTAAGCGCTTCCGCGAGTGAGGAGCAGGGGGCGGTTGCTACCTCGTTGTCGGGGTCCAACGCTACGTTTGCCCGACTGCTGGTGAAGGTCCGGGATTACGTCCAATCGGGCAAGCCGGATTTGGCGAAAGCGGAAGCTCTGATGTGGGCGATCCCGACGTCGGATACGATGATTCAGGGGGCGGGTGATCTGCGGATGCTGCAGGAGAACCAACTCCAGGATAAATTAAGGGAGTTCCAGAGGGAATCGACGTTGACGATGTGGATACTGGCGCTGTGCGGTACCGTAGCCATCTTGTTCGCGATCTTGACCGGCGTGATGTTGTCCCGGCAGATCGTAAAACCGATGCGGGTGATGGTGAGTGGCGCGCGTGAACTAGCGGAAGGCAATTTGACCCTTACGGAGACGGTCGTGAGAAACCGCGACGAAATTGGCGAACTGGCGGCTGCATTTAACCACATGAGACGCAGTTGGCAGGACATGATCGGCAATTTGGGACGGCATGCTGGCCGAGTCGCCGATTCTGCCGATCAGTTGCGAAGCCAGTCGGAGCAGTTCCGTGCCTCCTCCGGGGAGATTTCGGGAATTATGGGCCAAATCTCGGCCGGGAGCGAGGAGCAGGTGCAAAGCGTGGAGCTTGGCGTGGCCCAAGTGACGAATGTGGCTGCCGGAGCTCGGGAAATGGCCGAACTGGCGGATGATGCCCGTCAACAATCGGCGGCTGCCGTGAATGAAACTCGGGCCGGCGAGGAGATCGTTGCTTCGGCAGCGGCTCAAATGGCTACGATTCGGCGGCAGATGGACGAGCTGCGCGCGTTCATCGAGCGCCTTGGCGTCCGCTCCGGCCAAATCGCGGAAGCGGCCGAGCTGATTGCCGGCATCGCCAAACAGACGCAGATGCTGTCGCTGAACGCCTCGATAGAAGCCGCGCGAGCCGGGGAAGCCGGCAAAGGGTTTGCCGTAGTCGCCGGTGAGGTGCGGAAGCTGTCGGCGGAGACGGGGGCAGCGGCGGCGGACGTGGCCGAGATGGTCGAAGGTGTGCGTAGTGAGATGGAGATGGTGATCGAAGCGGCGCAAGCCGGGTCGCACGAGATTGCTGCCGGTATTGTCACGGTCCAACAGGCCGGCGAGGTGTTTACCAGCATCCGGCAGGCCGTCGAGCAGGTGGCTGGCGGGATCGGCCGGGTGGCCGGTCAGGTAGAGCAGTTGTCTTCCCAATCGGAGGCTGTGGTTCAAGCGATTACCACGATCGATCGGGTGGCGCAGCAGACGGCCGGCGGCTCGCGCGAGGTATATGCGCATACGGAGGAGCAATATGCCGGGGTACAGGAAATGATGGCTTCCATGGAAGGACTCAGTCAGTTGTCCGAGGAATTGCAGGCGCTGATCGGAAAATTTAAAGTATAAGCGATATCCAGGTCCCGACGGACAACAGTAATGACGTGATCAGCATCGCGATCAGAGGCCGAAGCGCTTTGGATCGGAGCTCGCGCAGGTTGACGTTCAGTCCCAGACCCACCATGGCCATCGTCAGGAGAAATCCGGTCAGAGTGGAGATATCGCCAAGAAAAGCATCCTTCACAGGGATCCAGGTACCCAACGCATAGGTGCCAATCACGCTGGCCGAGATGAAACCCAGCAAGAACCAGGGGAACGGGATGGCGGCCTTCGGTTTAAGTCCGAATCCGGCAGCCGTTTCTGCTGCGCTTGGGTTCAGCGACAATGTCCCAGCGGTACGCTTCATGCCATACATCAGCAGGAAGCTAAGCGGAATGAGCAGAAATACACGGCCCAATTTGGCTAATATAGCGACGGCCAGAGCGTTTGGCCCGGCCGGCTCAGCGGCTAACACCACATGGGCGATCTCGTGAAGGCTGACACCGCTCCAAACTCCATATTGAAGCTCGGACATCGGAAGCAACGGTCGAAGTAGCGTATATCCCAAGGAGAATAGCGTGCCGACGAAAGCCACCAATCCTGCACTGATGGCGGTATCGTCTTCCTTGGCTTTGAGAATCGGTGAAACGGCGGCGATCGCTGCCGCTCCGCACACCCCGGTGCCGATCCCCAGCAGCAAGGAGAGGGAGAGATCCGCCTTTAGCCATTTGCCGATCAGCAGAGTGGCGATCATGCTAAAGGCGATGGTTGCGGCATCTCGAGCCAGAAGAGGCAGGCCTTGTTGCAACACGACGTCCAGGTTCAGTTTCAGCCCAAACAAAACGATTGCTGAACGGAGCAGCTGCTGGGAAGCAAACCGGATGCCTGGACGCAAGGATTCCGGGTATCCGACGAATTGCCGGTAGAGGACGGCTAGCAAGATCGAACAACCAAGCTGTCCGATCCGGTTGAAGCCGGGTAGTTGAGCAAGTCCAAAGCCAAGCATGGCGATCACAAGCGTAAAGCCGATGCCTCCGAACAGGAGCTCGGCTTTTTTTGCGGTTTCGGGTGTTGTCGGCAAGACTGTTTTAGAGGGTAATAAGGAAGTTGACATGTGATTTCACCTCCGTTGATTTGCCCTTTTAGCTTAAATCCGCTTTAATAATAAGTAAAATAAATCATATATATTATTATGATAAGTATTTGATTATAAATGAGATGATTGATCATAAGGAGGAAGCAAAAATGGATCCGGCTCTTGAGGTATTTATTACTGTCGCGGAGAAGCAAAGTTTTACCCGAGCGGCCGAAATGTTGCATATGACGCAGCCGGCGGTTAGCCAATATATCCGTTCCCTGGAACAGGCGCTGGGAACCAAGCTGCTTGACCGCAGTAATAAATACGTACGCTTGAACCCGGCGGGACAAATCGTATATCATCATGCCCGGGAAATTTCCGGGTTGTATGCGCGGATGCAGTATCTCATCGACGACATGAAACACGCGGCGCGAGGGGATTTGTCGATCGGTGCCAGTTATACGTATGGGGAGTACGTGCTGCCGCATGTGTTGGCTGTGATGATGGCGGGGTATCCGGAAATCAAACCGACGATCACCATCGGTAATTCCAAGGAAATCGTGGAGTTGGTGGGAAGCCGTCGGCTGGACGTCGGCATCATTGAAGGGGAGGTTCGGGATGAACGCTACCGGATCGTGCCGATTGCCGATGACGCGATGTATGTAGTTGTCCCTGCCGGACACCGTTACGCCGAGCGTAGGGATCTTCGCCTTATCGACTTGCGCGAGGAAACCTGGATCGTCCGGGAAGCTGGCTCGGGGACACGCGAAGCAGTAGATCATCTGTTTGCTCAGCATCGTTTTCACCCGGAGCGATTAATGGAATTCGGCAGTACACAAATCATTAAGGAATCGGTAGAGGCGGGGCTTGGAATTAGCCTGTTGTCCAAAGCGGCGGTGCGAAAGGAAATGGCACTTGGAACACTGAGGCTATTGGAGATGGAAGGCTTGCCGTATTCCCGTCAATTTTCTCTAGTTACACAGGCCTCTCCCTTTTACACCAAGGCAATGGAAGTGTTTATGGAACTGGCGCAGGAACTGCGGTCATTTTAGAACAATGTATACAGGCATGTGCTGGAGCAGGAAGGCATTAAGTTGGCATATCCATCCCATCGGGTCTTTCTCGAAACGGCGGCGGAAACGTCCGGCGAGATGAACGCCGCCGGTTCTAGGCAATATGAAGCTTGAGCCTGTGTAAACGATAAATGGTCTTTAATTAAGAAACATCCCGCGGGCCGCCGCGGGATGTTCTTGTTATATCGTATAGGGTACCGCTTCGAACGTCTCTGCCTTCGCGATAGCTTCCTCCAGCGACAGGCCGGTGAAGCTTTGCGCCGGGAAGTAGCGTCCGCTCTTCTTGTCGTCGACGAAAGCGCCGACCACGATCCCCGGCAGCACGCTTTCCACTGAGTTCGGGGCCTGCGGGCCACCCAAATCGGTCCGGCACCAGCCTGGATCGTTCAAATTGATCATGACGTCGGTGCCTTCGAGGCGAGAGGCCAAATCCTTGGTGAACTTATCGAGCGCTGCTTTGCTAGCCGCGTAGCCGGCTTGCTCCGGCTCGTTTTTGATCCCGCTGGTGGTGTTGATGACTCGGCCAAAGCCGCGTTCGACCATCTTGGGGATCAGGCGGTTGCAAATCGTCGCGATGGAAATGAAATTAATTAGAAAGCTTTGTTCGAAATCCGAGACCGGGGTCTGCCAATAATCGGTACGGTAGGCGATTTGGACTGCAGCATTATTGAAGACGATGTCCACCGGCGTGCCGTTGGCTTCGATTTCATCCAGCATCGCCACGACTTCTCGGTGGTTGGCCAGCTCAGCTTGAACGGAGTAGACTTGGACACCGAATGCCCGGATCTCCTGCTCCATCTGCCGGGTATGCTCCTGGTTGCGGCTGTGCAGGATCAGGTTACATCCCTGCTCGGCCATAAACATCGCCGTTTGATAACCTACTCCGCGGCTGGCTCCGGTAATGAGCGCCCATTTTCCTTTCATATTGACCATTCCGATATCCTCCCTGTTTGCGATTCTTCTACGTTGATGTCATAACCCATCTCATTTTACTAGAATTGAAAGCGGTTTACCATCATCCACTCTTATTTGACTGTAGTGATTTGGGACTATATAATGGACAACACATGTAATATTTGGAACTTATGACCTATCTAAATACTAGGAGGAGATTCCTGAATCGCTTCAAATTTTGCTAGAGGAAGTTTCAATTATACCCTACTACGAACAAGACAGGTGATGCTAAGATGAATCGAATTCGTAACATTTCTATCCGTACGCGGATCATGGTGCTCGTCTTTTTGGCGATGTTCGTCTCAAATACCGCTCTAGTCGTAACGTTATCCTATAGCCAACATCATGATTTTTTCAAGCTGATTACGCCATCCTTAGGGTTAAAGGCATTGATCATTTTTATTGTTTTTGAAATTTTCGCGGTAATCATCTCCGAAGTGTTGTTGGTTCGTCCGCTCAAACAAGGGGCGAAGCTGGCTAATTCGATGGCCGAGAACGATTTGTCCGCTGAGATTCGGGTGACCCAGCAAGGAGAAGCGGGCCAGATGATTCAGTCGCTTCAGAAAGCCAGAGATAACTTGAAGCACCTGATTGCAACGATCCAGTCCTCTTCTGAACGGGTGACGTTGTCTTCGGAAGAGCTGAACCAGATTATTGAGCAGGCCAATGGGCAAGTGCATGAAATCAACGAAGGGGTCAAGCTCCTGCTGAACGTATTTACCCAAAACGCGGAAAGCATGAAGCAAACCGCCGTTGCCATTTCAGAGATTACGAACCATTCGCAGACGACGGCAGAACTGGCCAACCAAATTGCAGAGCGAGCCCAGTTGGTCATAGATTCCGCGGAAGACGGAAAGAATTCGGTGGACTCCATCGTTGAAGCCATTAATGATCTGGCGGCGAATACGAAGCACGTCAGCGGCGAAGTGCTCGGGTTAGAAGAACAGAGCCAGAAAATTACCGAGGTCGTTAGCATTATTAAGCAAATTTCCGAACAAACGCATCTGTTAGCCCTCAACGCGGCCATCGAGGCAGCCCGGGCCGGGGAAGAGGGGAGAGGATTTGCGGTCGTCGCCGGACAAATTCGAAAGCTGGCGGAGGATACGAATCAATCCTTACAGGAAATCGGCAGCTTGGTCGAAGATATGACCGTTCGAACCGGCAGCGTCGTGGTTGCAGTCGCCCAGACCGAGGAGAAGGTCCAACAGGGCGTAACGCAATCAGGAAACGTCAAGACGATGATCGAACAGATCATGGACAACATGGAGAACACCTTTGCCATGCTGACCGAGATTTCCGATGGAGTGACCACCCAGGCGGCTTCGCTCGAGGAAATGAGCGCAACGTTGGAGGATGTGAATGGCACCATCGAGTCGGGGCTAGAGGTATCCGGCGAGATTCAAGGGCAGCTGGGTACACAGGAGAAGATCTTCGGCGATATCGGGAAAACCTCCGGTAAGCTGGTAGAATTGTCCGAGAATATGAACGGATTAACGAACGTGTTTAAGCTTTAATATTTAACAACCATATGAAAAGAACGCTTGTAGATGACAGGCGTTCTTTTTTATATGCAAAATGTCGAATAGTGTCAGAAAATAGCGGAGATAAAATGAATTTTATGTCGAAATAAGGCGTTTTGTGTCTATATTGTCTCGGGATTTTAGCCGATATAGTAATCAACCTACTTGATTTTACAGAAAATAAATAAATAGGAGGGGTTATATTGAGCGCCTGGATCCATCGATTAAGAAACATCAAGATCGTGCATAGCGTCGTGATGTTGTGGGTGTTGTCTCTGCTAGCCACTACGGCAATTGGGGTTGTAGGGATCAACTCGATTTTTCAAATGAATTCCACGACGGAGGAGATTACCTCTGAGATTATTCCCAAGCTGAAGGATTGGGAGGACGTGAACGGTCACATGGGCAACTTGCGCAATACGGTGACGAAAATCATCGACCGCGATTACGATGAGGCCATGATCCAAACATATGAGGATTTGAACGGTCAAATCTCGGCCATCCTGGATCGGAATGTGGCGGCTTCCCAAGATAACCCGGAAGAAGGAGAGTTGGCGAAGAAAGCTGCTCAAAGTTATGAAAAATACGTATCGTATCTTCCTACCTTGATCGAACAACGAAAGCAAGGTCTTGTCGCCGATCGGAACTTGACGAACGTGGAAATGGCCGAGGCAGGCAATCAATTGACCCAGGATATTCTAAATATCGTCGATTACCAGAAACGCGTGGCTGAAGAGAAAAGCGAGGCTTCGAAACAGCTCTATGAAGCGAGTATCCGGTTTTTTGTCGTGATTTTCGGCGTGGCACTTCTACTCGTTAGCGCCATCTCCATTCTCGTCGTCCTGATGATCCGCTCCTCCATGAAGGACTTCATCTCCAGGGTCGAACGGGTTGCGGAAGGCGATGTAACCATACAATTTAACGGCAAACTCAGCAATGAATTCGGGATGATGAACCGGGCTTTAAACAAGACGATTAGCTCGATTCGCACGATTTTGCAAATCATTGGGCAAGATTCACAGAAGTTAACCCAGCAAACCATTGCGCTGACCGCCTCCTCCGAGGCGATGAAAACGAGCGTTGGCGAAGTCTCAACGGCCATCCAGGAGGTTTCTCTCGGCTCCGTCAATCAAGCGGAGGAATTGGCTTCGATGACAGAGTCCTTCCAGGCATTCGGAGACCGATTGGACGAAATCACCCGCTCCTTGGAGACGGTAGATGGGGCAGCAAAGCAAGTGAACGATAAAGCACAGAACAGCAGTGGCAAACTGGCCGAGTTGGTCACCTCCGTGAGGGGGATTGCCGATTCGTTCGAGGAGACGCAAAGCAAGGTTCATAACTTGACGGGGAGCCTGACTCGCGTGACGGAAATTACTCGATTGATTAGCGACATCTCCACGCAAACCAATCTGTTATCGCTGAATGCGTCTATCGAAGCTGCGCGCGCAGGTGAGGCGGGCCGGGGGTTTGCCGTGGTAGCTGGAGAAATTCGCAAATTAGCGGAACAAACGCAGCATTCTTCACAAGGAATCGACGAGCTGCTGCAGGAGATCGGATTGGAAATGGACGGAGTATCGGCAACTTCGGCCAGAACGGGCGAAGTACTGGCTCGGCAGTCAGAGGTCGTCATGACGACGATGGAGGTTATTCAGGAGATTATCCGTTCCATTCGGGAAATGATGCCGCAGATCGAAGATATCACCGGTTCTGTGGTCACCGTCAACGAGGATAAGAACCGGGTTCTTCTGACCGTGAGCTCGGCTTCTGCCGTAGCAGAACAAAACTCAGCCTCTTCAGAGGAAATCTCCGCCTCGGCCATCGAGTTGAACGGCACCACCCAGGATATTGCCCAGGCGATTAAAGAGCTTGAATCGCTTTCGATTGAAATGATTCAAGAAGTGGAGAAATTTAAATTGGTGTAAAGAAGAGACAAGTCCTACTGGGCGATCATCGATTCCTGCTCCGAATCGAGCTATAATAAGCATGAATTCACAGTTTATGCAGACAGCTTGGAGAGAGGAGCGGCGAAGAACGATGTATGGAAACGAAGGATCATCGGATAAGAAATCGTTAAAGGCGGCTTTCGACCGGACGGTCTATCAAGTGGTGGGCCACGGTAAACGAAGTGTGGGGGTGCTGCAGCAGGCTTTTTCCGGGATCGATGGTGAGCTGGACAGCGACATGTACGGTATGGGACCGTCCCTGGAAGCATTCGAAGCAAAAATGGCCGGGGTGCTGGGCAAAGCCTCGGCGGTGTTCTTTCCCAGCGGTACGATGGCCCAGCAAATCGCCTTGCGAATCTGGTGCGATCGCAAGGGGACGAAACGCGTAGCCTATCACCCCTTATGCCATTTGGAGATTCATGAGGAAGACGGCTTGAAGGAACTGCACGGAATCGAACCGATTCTTCTGGCGGACAAGGACCGGCTTATTGGATTGGAGGACGTACAGCAACTTGGCGAGGACGTTTCGTGCCTGTTGTTGGAACTGCCCCAGCGCGAGATCGGCGGCCAGTTGCCGCCGTTCGAGGAGCTCGTGGCGATTTCCGAGTTCTGCCGGGAGAAAGACATCAAGCTCCATCTGGACGGAGCCCGGTTGTTCGAAGTTCTTCCCTACTATCAAAAGACCGCGGCGGAAGTGTGCGTCCTGTTCGACAGCGTCTATATCTCCTTCTACAAGGGCATCGGCGGGATCGCCGGAGCGATATTGGCCGGAGAGCCGGAGTTTACAAAGGAATCCAAGGTGTGGAAGAGACGTCACGGCGGTGACCTGATCAGCTTGTATCCGTATTATCTCAGCGCAGATTACTACTATGAGCAGCGCGTTGGGAAAATGGATTTATATTATCGGCAGGCGCAAGAGCTGGCAGGGTGGTATAACCGATGCCATCAGATGAAGACGGTCCCGGCCGTCCCGGTTTCGAACATGTTCCACGTCCATGCGGATGTCCCCAAGGACCGGCTGGAGCATACTCTTGTTGAAGTGTACCGGGAAACCGGCGTTGGGTTAACCGCCGGCCTCAAGGAGAAGGCGGATGGAGGCTGTTCCTTCGAGGTGAGTCTTGGAGACCGTTATGGCGAGGTGCCGAAAGACCGGCTACAGTTGACGTTTGAACTGCTCGATCAGAAGCTGAGAGGAGAATCGCTTTGAACCGAAAAGTTATTTTTCTAACGACCGACAGCTTCGGGGACGGTGATCGGGAGCTGGGGGTGCAGCTGTTGGAAACGTTCCTAACGTTGTTGAAGCAGCGGGAACAGGAGCAGCTTCCGGCGGCGGTATTTTGCGTAAATCGGGGTGTTCTTGCCCTAACGGAGCAGTCGTTTGCTTCGTTGCACCTGAAGGAGCTGGCGAATCGCGGTGTGCCGGTATTGGCTTGCGGGACCTGCGTTAACTATTACGGCATCCAGGATCAACTCGCAGCTGGCGAGGTGTCCAGTATGGGGCGTTTTATGGAACTGGCTGCGCAATATGAGGTCTTGACGCTGGCTTGATCTCGGCTGAAATCATCAAAGAAACACCGTAAGAAATACGGCATTTGCCGTTTTCTTACGGTGTTTTTTGTTGATCCGGGCTTTGAATTTCCTGTAAGTATTCGTCAAGCCGGTTAAACCGCTCTTCCCACAAGTTTCGGAACGAGGCGATCCACTCGTCCAACTCCTGCAGGGGTTCCGGCCGAAGCCGGTAAATCCGGCGATTCGCAACAGGTTGAACCTCGACGATGCGGGCTTCATTCAGCACCTTGAGATGCTTCGATACCTGCGGCTGCCGGACTTGGAGCCGATCCGCGATTTCTCCTACGGTTAGGGGGCCGTATCGCAGCAGTTCAACCATTTCCAGTCGATGGGGTTCGGCAAGCGCGCTCAAAGTTGCAGTGTTCATCGGTCTCACTTCCTTGTTTCGAGTATAACTTATTTAGCCGCAAATATTCCAGTAGGGGAATATGAATAATTCACGTCACTATCGGCCATCGTCTTATTTCCTCGTAATTTCAAGTCCGTACGAAATAATTAGCGTAGAAGAGCGATGTATACGCTTACCTCGACAATGCGGATCGCATTTCGTTGCCAATCCGCCTTAAACTCATCTTTACACTTTTTAGGGCGGGGAGTATGATTCATCAGTGGTAATTTTTATATGGCAAATACCTGATCGCTGAATTCTTTATTCAGTAAGAAACGGGGGAACCAACCGAAACGGGGCTTTGAGGCTTCGTTTCTGGGGTGAATCGCTTGTTTTGGCCATCCTGGCTATGAGCGTAGGGCTGCTTTCGTGCCCGAATCCGTCAGCTAACTCCGTAAGCGTCCGAAAGAGGGAATTGTCGCGGATATTCGCTTGAGTTTCAAAAAAGCGGCCGCGGGAAGGTCCAACTTTCCTGCGGCCTTTTTGTGTTGTTCTCTGCGGGAATGGGGAGCCTATAGAACCACGAATGGATAGAGACATAGGGCTATTTAGGGGAAGAAGAGAGGAAATCACCATGGTGAACAAAATTAAGCGAGTACTGATCGGCAGACCGATGAAAAGTGCCGAAATTGAAGGGGAGAAACTGAGCAAGCTCAAGGCGTTGGCGGTACTGTCCTCGGACGCGTTATCGTCTGTGGCTTACGGGACGGAACAGATTCTGATCGTCTTGATGGCGGCGGGATTTTCGGCCGTTTGGTATTCCATCCCGATCTCGTTTGCGGTTCTTGGGCTTTTACTTATTCTGATTTTGTCGTATCGGCAAACGATTTTCTCATACCCCGCCGGGGGCGGGGCTTATATCGTGGCGATGGATAACCTTGGGCGATCGACAGGTTTGCTGGCCGGCGGCTCGCTCCTGGTCGATTATGTTCTGACGGTGGCGGTCAGCTCGTCGGCGGGAACGGATGCCATTACATCCGCCTTCCCGGCGCTGCATGATCAACGGGTGTTGATTGCGCTGCTAATGATCACCTTATTAACGCTAATGAATCTTCGAGGGGTAACGGAGTCGGCATCCGTATTGGCTGTTCCGGTATATCTGTTTGTCGCGTCCATCTTTGTTCTGATCCTGTCGGGGTTGTTTAAATATTTGACTGGTGGAATTCACGCGAGCGTGCCCGAGATGGGGACGGCGGTTTCCGATATTAGTCTGTTCCTGCTGCTCAAGGCGTTCAGTTCCGGCTGTTCGGCCTTAACCGGGGTTGAGGCGGTTTCCAACGCCATCCCGAACTTCAAGCAGCCGGCCGAACGTAATGCTGCAGCTACGCTGGTGATGATGGGTGTCATTCTCTGCACCATGTTTATCGGAATCAGTGCGCTGGCCTATTGGTACGGTATCGCTCCTGATCCGAAAGCAACCGTTGTCTCGCAGATAGCCGAGTCGACCTTCGGCCGGGGTGCTTTATACTACGTCATCCAGGCGATTACGGCGCTGATCCTGTTCCTGGCCGCCAATACGGCCTACTCAGCCTTTCCATTGCTGGCGTTTATGCTGGCCAAAGACAAGTACATGCCGCATGCGTTTATGGTGCGCGGGGACCGGCTCGGTTTTTCGAACGGGATTATTTTCCTTGGCGTGGCTTCGGCGTTGCTGGTTCTCGGGTTCCATGGCAACACGGAGAGCTTGATTCCGTTATACGCAGTTGGCGTATTTATTCCGTTCACCTTGTCACAGCTCGGGATGATGATTCGATGGCTGAAGCTGAAGCCGCAAGGATGGGTGTTCCGGTTTGTCATCAACACGATTGGGATGCTGACAACACTGGGGATTACGCTGATCTTCATCATCACTAAATTTTCGCATATATGGGTCGTATTTATCTTCTTACCGCTGGTGATGTTTATCTTTTACCAAATTCATCGTCATTATTTAAATATTGCCGACCAGCTTCGAATCCAGATGGATACGGAAAAACCCTGCATCAAAGGCAGCACCATCGTCGTGCCGGTTGCGGGCGTCACTCGCGTCGTGATGAACTCGTTGAGCTACGCCAAATCGCTGACGAACAACGTTGTTGCCGTGTATGTCGGGTTTGATGACGAAGAAATAGACCGCATGGAGAAGAAGTGGGAGGAGTGGAACCCTGGGGTTCGGTTAATCACGCTCCGTTCCAGCTTCCGCAGCATCATCCGGCCCATCATGAAGTTCATCGATACGGTGGAATGGAAAACTGCAGAAACCGACCATATTACCGTCCTGATTCCGCAGTTTATTACCCGGCACTGGTGGCAGAATATTTTGCATAACCAATCGAGCCTTTTGCTTCGGGCCTATTTATTCAATAAAAAGGACATTGTCATTGCAACCGTTCCTTACCATCTGCAAAAATAATTCGTTTCGGCGGCTTGACGCATACTAACCTAAACGTTACCTAAGGAGGTTTCAAGGTGCTGCGGACAAAAATCATTTGCACGTTAGGCCCCGCCTGCGACTCAGTTTCCGTGCTGAAGGAAATGATTAAGGGCGGGATGACGGTCGGCCGACTGAATATGGCCCACGGGGAGCTGGAGGAGCATGTGGCCCGCATTCAACGGGTGCGGCAAGCCGCGCAAGAACTGCATAACTTTGTACCGATTATGATGGATATCAAGGGACCAGAGGTGCGCATCGGGAAATTGCGGGAACCATTCTGCGAGCTGATTGCCGGAGAAGAGATGGTGCTTACAACAGAGCCGCTAGCCGGAGACGCCGCGAAAATCTCGGTCAACTATCCCGAATTGCCCCAGGTTGTGCAAGCAAATGATCGGATCCTGATCGATGACGGGTTGATCGAGCTGCGCGTCATATCGGCCGAGGGGGCGGAAGTCCGTTGCCGCATCGTCAGCGGCGGGAAGCTCAAGCCGAACAAGGGCGTCAATCTGCCTGGGATCAAAACTACGCTGCCTGGCGTGACGGAGCGGGACATTCGGCATATTCATTTTGGCCTGGAGAACGGGGTCGAGATGATCGCCGTATCGTTTGTTCGTAAAGGCGACGATATCCGTGAGATTCGTCGGATTTTGCAGGAGAACAATGGAGGACATGTCCAGATCATCTCCAAAATCGAAAATGAGGAAGGCGTGCAAGATCTGGAGGATATCATCGAGGCTTCGGATGGAATCATGGTGGCGCGCGGCGATCTTGGGGTAGAAATTCCGGTTGAGGAAGTGCCGATGCTGCAGAAAGAAATGATCGATAAGTGTAATCTGGCAGGCAAACCGGTTATCGTCGCCACCCATATGCTGGAGTCGATGCAGGTGAATCCAAGGCCGACGCGCGCGGAAGTCAGTGATGTTTACAACGCCGTGATGCAGGGAGCCGACGTCGTCATGTTGTCTGGCGAGTCTGCCGCAGGGAAATATCCGGTAGAAGCGGTGCGAACCATGGCTGCCGTCGCGCGCAAGGCCGAATCGATGATCGACTATCGGGAAGCATTCAATCGGAGAAGAAAGCTGCACGGCACCAATATCACGGAGGTGATCAGCCAAGGCGCGGTTAGCGCCTCGCTGGAGCTGAGCGCTAAAGTGATCATCACGTCCACCGAAAGCGGCTTTACTGCCAGGATGGTCTCGAAATATCGACCCGAGGCGCCGATTCTGGCGATTGCCCATCACCCGCATGTCTTGACCAAGTTGATTCTGTTGTCTGGGGTGTACCCTTATTTAGGGGGGCCGGTAACGACAACGGATGAGATGTTAACCTCAGCGATCGACAGCGCCCGCCGAGCGGGTTATGTCCAGGACGGCGACACCGTGGTCTTCTCGGCAGGATTACCGTTAGGCCAGGCGGGAACAACGAATCTGATCCAAATTCAACAGGTATAACAAAAATCCCCCGGACCGCCTTGGCGGCTCGGGGGACTTTCTTTGTTAGTGGACTTGATCCAGGAGCTCATAGGCTTCCTGTTTGGATTTTACTTGCAGCAATTGCTCGCGGAACCCGTCGTCCATTAGCTTGCGGGACAGCATTTGCAGAATCTTTAGATGCTCATTGCCTTTGTTCTCGGCGGGGACGGCGATCATGAAAATCAGCTTCGCGGGCGAACCGTCCGCGCTGCTCCAATCAACGCCTTCCGGCTTTATCCCGAATACGACCCGGGGTTTTCGCACCGCTGCCGATTTCCCGTGCGGCACCGCGACGTTCATTCCGATTCCGGTGGAACTCTCCTCCTCGCGCTTCAGGATGGCCTGTTTAAACTCAGCCGGGGAGGTCAGTACGCCTTCAACGTTCAGCATGGCGATCATCTCGTCGATGACCCCGTCCCGCGTTGAAGCCGACAGGGAAGGCTCAATTAAATCCAAGCTGATGATATCGGTTAGTTTACTCACCGGGCGATGGACTTCGGAAACCGGCGTGCTCACCGGGCGGACGGCTTCCGGACGCGGTGTTTCTATAGCCGGAGCAGCCTCCTCCACAGCGCTTGCTCCAACCAATTGAGGTTCAACCTGGTCTTTCTTCAGCAGCTTGATCATCAAGGCGGTGACAATGGAGCCAACGATGACGGCTACGAAGAACATGAGGATATTATCGACAGCCCCAAGCACGGCAACGATCGGTCCGCCATGGGCGACACGGTCGCCGACGCCGCCCAGCATGGCGATCACGGAACCGGCCATCGAGCCGACCATGATGCTGGGAATGACGCGCAGCGGATCTTGCGAAGCGAACGGAATCGCCCCTTCGGTAATCCCAAACAGGCCCATCGTAAAGGCGGCCTTCCCCGATTCCCGTTCTGCATCATGGAACTTGCGCTTGAATAAGAACGTGGCCAGACCCAGTCCGATCGGCGGAATACAGATCGCGACGGCGATCGGACCCATGATTTGATAATTGCCCTCCGCGATCATCGCGGAGCCGAACATGAACGCAACCTTGTTGACCGGGCCACCCATGTCGAAGGAGATCATAGCGCCGAGGATCAATGCCAGCAGAATCGAGCTGGCTCCTTGCATGCTGGCAAGCCAGCTCGTCAGCGATTCGAATACCTGAGCGATCGGACCACCGAGCAAGTAAATGAAAGCCAAACCGACGATTAACGAAGAGAGGACCGGGATGATGATAATCGGCATGATCGGATTGATGGCCTTCGGCACCTTCCACTTCTTGATCCATAGCGCGACGTAACCGGCCAGGAAACCGGCGATGATCCCGCCGATGAACCCGGCTCCGGCTTCACTGCCGTAGAAACTGCCGTTTGCGGCGATATAACCGCCAATGATCCCGGGAGCTAAGCCGGGCCGGTCGGCGATACTAAAGGCGATGAACCCGGCTAATACCGGAACCATGAACGTAAAAGAGGCGGCTCCGAGCTTCTCAATCGTCTTCCAGAACGAGTCCTCAGGAATTTGCAGGCCGCCTGGTGTGGGCACGCCACCGATTGAAAGAGCGATGGCGATCAAGAGACCGCCTACGACGATAAACGGAATCATGTACGAAACGCCGCTCATCAAGTGGCGATAGAAGGCATTTTGCTGCTTAGCGCCGGTCTGCTTCGCCGGTGTGCCTTCGCTGCCGCCTTGGCCTTGGTATACCGGTGCTTCGCCGCGAACCATCTGCTTGATCAGCGTTTCCGGATTGCGGATGCCTTCCTGCACGCCAACGGCAATCAGCTTTTTGCCGACGAACCGGCTTTTGTCTACCGATTTGTCGGCGGCGATGATAATGCCGTCCGCTTGGCGAATATCTTCATCGGTGAACTGGTTCTCCACCCCGATCGAGCCCTGAGTCTCGACCTTCATCTCGATGCCTAGCTTGTCGGCGGCTTTTTGTAGATTTTCCGCCGCCATGTACGTATGGGCAATCCCGTTGGGACATGAGGTAATCGCCAATAATTTCATGGATGTTTCCTCCTGTATTCAAAGATCGAAATCGTTTACATCACCCATCTTATCGTAAAAAAACGGCGGAAAAGAACTTTAGATTACCGCAAGTTCCGGAAAAACCGGATTATATCCTGCATGAGTTGTTTGAAGAGGCACTACAAGCTGCCAAGGAGTTCCTCGGGCGTTTCCGCACGCACCATTCGCTCGATCGTCGAGGGTTGTTCGCTAAGGAGGGACAAGCGTTGAAACAGCTTCTTCATCATCTCTTGCTCCTGCGGGGCAAGCGCCAGCATGAACACAATAGACACCTTCTCCTCCTGCCAATCCAGCGGCTCTTCCAGGGTAGCAACGGCAATCCGTGATGTCCGAATCAACTTAGGATCGCCATGCGGGATTGCGATCCCGCCGCCGATGGTCGTGGACGAGAGCCGCTCCCGCAGTAACGCCTGATGTGCATAATCCTGTTCGACGAACCCCTGCTCTGCCAGCCGATTGGCCAACAGCTCGATCAATTCAAATCGATGGTTGATCGCAAGTCGCGGAAAGACGAGCGAGGGCTGAGTATACGAACTTATAATCGAACCGGCGTGATCGGTATGACCGGATTCATGATCGAGCTTGCCGATGAAGTCGGTAATCTTCTGCACTTCGCCGGCCTCCAGCAACGGGGACACCGTGATGGAGGGGGTGTTCACATGTTCCAGCGGTATCGTGGAGATGATAAAGTCGACCGTATGGTTCGCCAAATACCCAACAAGGTCCGCCTTCCGAACGGAATCCAGTACTTGCAGCTCGGGGAATTTTCGCTCCAACTTGGAGCGAAGAATTTGTGACATGCCTACCCCCATGTGACAGACGGTCACGACCGTTTTCATTTCTTCGGCGGGCTGGCTGAGTCGCTCCACCGCGGCTTGGAAATGCAGTGTCAGATAAGCCGCTTCCTCTTCGGGAATGGCAAAGGGATACCCTACGCTTAACTCCTTTGTTGCAGAAATGACCATGTCGAACATGTACGGATACATTTTCTTAATGTCCTGCAGCATTGGGTTCGAGACGGTGAGTCCATAGCTTAACCGATTCAACGTGGAATATAAATGAATACGCAGCCCTTCCATCAAGACTTCATCCTTGCCAAAATCCACCCAGGTTAAGGCGGACATTTTCCGGATTAACGTTTCCGCCAAACCGCGGGCTTCGGCCGTTTCCGCCGCCGGGTCCGTTCCGGGCTCCGCCGTTTCGATCCGCGCCCGGGAGCGGATTTTCCCTCCGAGAATATGGGCGGTCAAATAAGCCGCCTCGTCCTCCGGAAACCGTACGGCAAAGAGGCGCTCCAGTTTTCGGATAAAAACTCCGATCCTGCGGAATTCCGGTTTCTCACGGACAATGATCTTCTCCTGTTCAGAGAACTTAATCGGCTGCTTCAGCTTCGTCCGTCGAATCATTAGCAGCGTATGGATCAGCAAATTGTCCAACGCCTCGTCCGTAAACGCAAGCTGCGCATCAAGCTCAAGCTGCTTCAGCTCCCGGGTGACGATATCGAGCTCGTGGGCGGCAAATCGATCCTTGATGAAGGCCTGGCCGGCTTCACCGGTCAGTTGGGATAACTTGGACAATGCCGAGCGCTTGTCGCGCTCTTTCCCCTCGATCAGGACACCAACCTTCTGTTTGGAAACGACGGACAAGTCTCGTTTATCCAACCATTCACGTAAGGAGGCCAAATCCTTTTTGATGACCGATTTACTCGTATAGTGCTTGTCGGCCAGCTCCTGAATCGTTATCGGTTTCGTCTCCATAAGCAGTTGATACGCTACAGCGATCAGCCGTTCCTCGCCCGTTTCCTGTTCCTTGCTCTTGGTGGACTGAAGAAGCCAGGCGGCGATTTCGGACTTGTCTTGCTTGGTCATATCCAGCGTAACCCCGAATCCGGGTTTGCGGACTAGCCGGGCGTTGGATACCTGGGCCAAATCTCGGTTGATTTCATCTAAATCGTTGCGAATGGTTTTCTCGGAGCAATTGAAATGCAGGGCGATATCCCGGACCACCAAGTGAGGCCGAGTATCGTTGAGCAGCATATGTATAATCTCTTTCTGACGGTTGTTCATCGTTTGCGTCACCCCTTGGATATGGGAGTTAAGTGCCTTTTTAGGCTATAACGCGCTTCGTCTAGCTTTTCTGGAAAAGGCAGATTCGATACGGGTGGGCACCAAACCGGGCATCTCCACGTACACTAACCTAGATTCACCCGAAAATTGACAAGGAGGGGAATAGGTTTGATCCTTCTGCCGCCAAAAGATAAAAGGCAACTATCCGAAATGATGTTGCCTGCGTTTCAAAGGGAAATTGTGCAGGCCCAAGAAAGAAGCCCGGTACCCTATCGTTACGGTTCTTTGGACGAACTGCTGTTTGAACTGAATCTGCGGAACTCGATCGTCGATTCGGCCCTTGCGCTGAATGAGAGCGGTGCCCAATTTGCCGTATACCGTAAGTCCCGATGCAATGAAATGTATTGGAACCGTACGGAGGAAGGGGGGTTCCGGTTAAGAAACGGAGCGGCGCCTGCCGATGCGATTTACGATATTTACCGGAACGGACCGCTATATGGCTTCGAATGCTCGATGGCGATGATGATTGTGATGTATAAAGCCGTATTGGATCAAATCGGCAGCCGGGCGTTTAATACGTATTTTACCAATCTGCTCCTTTACGATTGGCAGTATGACAGCGATCTGGGTTTTCGTCAAGGAAGTCTAAGGCTTGGCCCGTATCCGGGGGATATCCTCTATTTCAAAAACCCGGACCATCATCCCGAGACCCCGGAATGGCAAGGGGAGAACGTGATTATGCTGGGGGAAGATCGCTTCTATGGTCATGGGATCGGCATCCGCTCATCTTCCGGGATCATCGAGGCGCTGAACCGGCGAAGAAAACCCGGCAGCCGGAAATCGGCCTACCTGCTCGATACGATTATTTATCCCAATTACGAGCATATCCGAAGTCTGCGGGGCGTTTATGCCCGAATTGGCCAGAGTGTGTACCGACGCCGCAACTCTCAAAGCCAGGCTTAAACAATAACAAGGCCTCCTGTTTCGGCAGGAGGCCTTGTTATTAGCAAACCTTTCTCTTAGAAGAAAAACGGGAAGAACAATCTTCTGAAGAAGAAGAACGGGTAAGGCCGGCGAATAAAGCGGCGGAAGCGACGCGGATAACCGAAGCCGCCGTAACCAAAGCCTCCACCATAAGGGAAGCCGCCGTATGGATAACCAAACCCCCGGTCCTCCATTTCCCCGACGGGAACGAGCAGGTAGACATGTTCGTCGTCCATGCCGTCGATAATCCCTTCGTACATTTGGCCGTCGCTGCCTTCCATTTGCATTAAATGGTGATGATATTTTTTACACATTTCCATCATCTGTTTTTTGTGGTCGTACCCCATCGGTTCTTGGCTCATCGGGCTAACTTGGCTTGGAGCACCGCCATAAGGCGTATACATATTAGGCATTCGAATCCATTCCTCCTTTTTTCTTGGTGCAGTATATTCGCGGTTATGGGCATTTGTGCAGTAGGTTCTTGTACCTGTTTTGCCACGATCGGTTTGTACCAGAAGATGCTCGAATATGCTAAGATGGGGATGCATTGGGCCATGGTCTCATCAAATCACATATTTGGGAAAAGAGGAGCGACCACACATGGACAAACAACCATTGGGCACCAAGATCATTACGCAAATTGGAGTCATCGTTAGGGATATCGAAGCTGTTTCGCAGGCCTACGCGGATTTTCTAGGCGTGGAGAAGCCGGCTTGGTTTTGGACAGACGCCGTGGACGTGGCAAAGACGGAATATCTGGGAGCCCCCTCTCCGGCTCGTGCCAAACTGGCGTTTTTTGATTGCGGTCAGCTGCAGTTGGAACTCATCGAACCGGACGAACATCCGAGCACTTGGCGGGATTTCTTGGAGGAGAAGGGGGAAGGTATGCACCATATTGCCTTCGTAATCGAAGGGATGAAGGAGAAGATTCAACTGCTTGAAGGACGCGGCATGCCGTTGGCACAAAAGGGAGAGTATACTGGCGGACGATACGCCTATATGGATGCAACGCGCGATCTGAAGCTGTGGATCGAGCTGCTGGAGAACGATAAATAGAAATTGCATCTTCATAAATGTAAACGGATTCATATCAACCGAAGAAAGCAGGGTTGGATTGTATGAGACTGATCGTAACGGGAGCAGGCAAGGGACTCGGTTTTGAAATCGTGGGGGAAGCGCTGCGCCGCGGCCATGAAGTGGCCGCCGGCATTCGTTCGTTGGAAACGAACGTGGAGGCATTGGAAGATCTACAGGAAGGAGCGCCAGGCAAACTGACGTTGCTTGAGCTTGATGTGGACGAAGAGGAGTCGGTCGCCAAGGCGAAGGAGGCCATGGCCGCCAGATGGGGCGCCGTTGATGCGTTGGTCAACAATGCGGGGGTTTTGCTGGCGCGGGAGCAGCCGATTGAGCGATTGGAATTCGCTGCGGTAGAGAATACGTTTCGCACGAATCTGTACGGCCCGATGAAAATGGTGAAGCATTTCCTGCCCTTGCTAAAGGCCGGGAACCGGCCGCTCATCCTGAACGTGTCCTCGGAGGCAGGCTGTCTGGCCGGGGCTTACGGCGGTGACTATCCGTACGCGTTGTCCAAGGCGGCGCTCAACCATTTTACCGCCCAGCTGCGCAAGGAGCTGGTGCCGCTGGGGTTCGGGGTGTTCGCTATGCATCCGGGGTGGATGCGCACTCCGATGGGGGGCAACCAGGCGCCGGGCGACCCCTTGGACACCGCGCGAGCGATCCTCGACTTGGCCGAGGGCAAGCTGGAGGCGGATACCGGCGCGGTCATGATCGGCATCGACGGGATGGCGATGCCGCTGTAGGCTCCGTCGGATGGTGGGATACGGGTTACGGTGGCGCCTATACCGTAGGGATTTGGCGCCACGGTCCGGCACCGTCGCGGCAGGTAGCTATTGTCCCGGCGCGGTACCCTCGTTGAAAGAGGCACATCGTCCCGGCGAGGAAGGCCAGCGACCTCCTGCGATAACGGTATTTTAGGGCCGTATTTCGGTTGCGATAGCTATTTTCGGTCAAATAGGGGAACTTTTTTCCGTTATCGACGCGCAGGAGCCCCATTTTAGCTTGTTTTGCCTAGATTTCCTATAAATAAGGCCCTTTTTGGGCCTTATTTGTGTTGAATCCGTCTTATGGGGAGAAATAAGGCCATTTTTTACCGATAGGCTCTCCGCACGCTTGTACGTCGTACTCTCAACACCGCATTCGTAACTTTGAACAGTTTCTTCCCCTCGCCGAACGATTCTGCAAACCCGCGCCACTGCGCGGTTTCACCGCGGACAAGCCGGGAAAAATGTACGCCTTCCTACCCAGGAGTACCTATCCAAGCGGGGCAAACCTCGATATGCTTTGACTAATGGGGCGCCTATTTCTCGCTAGACAGAATAAAACGGAACTAGATATAATGATGAAACCAAAAAGGCGGGCGGCTCGGCCTGAAATGACAGCGCTAACAATAAAGATGGGGGGTCATCCCATGCTTCGGCATTCCCGGGTTTTCCGCAGCTTTCTGATTTCTTACGTTGCCATCTTGCTTATCCCCTGCATCGGCGGGTACGTCTCCTATCGAACGTCCATTACCGTTACAGAGTCGATCTCGATTGAGAACAGCGTCATCCAGCTGGAAAAAAGCCAAGAGTTGCTTGAGCACCGGATGGCGGAAGTGGAGGGCATGACCCGGCAGTTGGCGATCAGCCAGGAGATTAACGCTCTGATGAACGACCGAGGCACCGAAAGGGATGTATACGGCATCTGGAAGGCAATGCGAAACGTGTTGACGTTCGGGCAAACCAACGATTTTTTGCGGAATTATTTTATTTATCTAGCCAACTATAATTTGATCGTGACTTCCGGATCCTCATTCCGACCGGAGCACTATTACGATTACTTTCATTACGACAATTTGTCGTTCGAGGAGTGGGAGCAGCAGGTATTAGGCAAAACCCATCGCAGCGAAATCAAGCCGCTGACCCCGTTCAGCGAGCGGGATGTCAAGACCTCGGTAATCACCTACATGCAATCGCTGCCGCTCGACAGCTTTAATGATACGTCGCCGGCGATCGTCGTCGTCCTGATCGACCAGAAAACGATCGCAGGGCTATTGTCCGGCTTAACTGAACAAAGCGGCGGGTGGGTCCACATTTATGATGCCGAGGGAAACACGATCTTCCTGCAAGGGGAAGCGGCGCAGGATATCACCAAGCTGCAGGCGGATCCCCAATTTGACAAGAAGAAGACGAGCCAATTTTACGGCGGTGATCTCGTGATTACCACGCGTTCGGACAAGAATGGCTGGGTTTACCAAGCGGGTATTCCTCGCAGCACGTTGATGGAGAAGCCAAACCAGATCAAGCAGATTTCCTGGATGATTACCGGTGGCGCGATGTTTATCGGGTTGCTGGTGGGCTTGTTCCTAGCGTATCGTAACAGCCTTCCGATCAACCACTTGATCGGGGTCATGAAGGAGCAGTTCGGGAAGGACGAAGACGCAGGGCGTAACGAGTTCGACTTCTTGAGCGGAAATATCGCCGGGATGATCACGAAAAACAAATTGCTGGAGTCGGAGCTTCACCGCCAGCTTCCGCTGGTGCGAGATGCTTTCCTAAAGCGGCTGATTGCCGGTGAATTCGAATCGCGGGATGAAATCGTCTCGGCGGCGGCCCAGGCCGACATCGCGTTACGGCAAGGCGAAGGTTACGTTGGGATCCTGCAAATCAACGGATATGCGGGCATGGATACCGTGGAGGTGCTGAACGAGCTGAACGCCGCAAGGCTGCTCATGAAGCAAGCCGTTACGGAGCTCGCCGGACCTGTACCGATGACCGATTCGGGTTCGGACAAAATCGTTCTGCTGTTCTTCTCCGAGGCCGACCGGCTCCCGGGACCGGCGGAGGAGGAGCGGATCTCGGCACTGATGGAGAAGCTCGTCCAGCATGTGTTTGCCGAATACAAAATCTCGATGCAAGCCGGATTCGGTGAACCGTTTGCCGGCGTAACGGAGGTCGGCCAATCTTTCGACCAGGCGAAACAGGCGCTGGAATATGCCGTGTACCTGAACAAAAAAGGCATCATGTGGAGCCATGAGACGCAAATCGAAAACACGACCTACTATTATCCGCTGGATACCGAGCATCGTCTCATCAGCACGATTCGCGCCGGGGAGCTGGAGGAGGCACGAAAGATCATCGACTCGATCTTCGCGCAGAATCTGGATCAACGCGAGTTGTCCGTCGAAATGAAACACCAGCTGGTGGGGGAAATGAAGGGCACGTTCCTCAAGCTTCTGGATCAGAAAATTTTTCTGGAATCCCCGCTGTTCGAGAGCGTCAAGAAGCGAATCATCGAGATCGCATTTACCGGGCCGCTTGAATCGATCCAGCAGGAAATCCACGTGATTATTCAGGAGTTGTGCGGCTATATCGCCAACAAGAAGAAGGATTCGCATGCCCAACTGATCAAACAGATCTATCAGTACACGGCCGAGGCTTACGCAGACCCCGACCTGACGCTGTATCGGGTTGCAGAACACGTTGAGCGACCGGAGAAATACATTTCCCAGCTGTTTAAAGAAGTCACCGGAGTGAACTATTCCGACCATTTGATCAAAGTGAGGATGGACCAGGCCGCGGTCCTGCTGAAAGAGAGCGGCTATACCGTGGACGAGATTGCTGCCCGGGTCGGGTACAACAGCTCGCATTCGTTCCGTCGGGCATTCAAACGATTGACGGGGATATCGCCGAGCGCTTATCGGCAGTCTTGCCAGGATTAACGGAACGCATCCTCCCCATGGGCTTATCTATATCGCTCCGCCATTGCAGTGGCCGTACCTTCCGATTCAGGGAGGCGCGGCCGCTGTTTTCTTTTTACGGAAAAATGGCTCCAGGCCCGAAGGATGACCCCCGAAAAACGGGAGATCTGTACGTCAAAAGACGGAAGTGTACCTGTTCAATCCCGCCAAACATGCCCTATGATCGACTCGTAAAGAAAACGCTACCAACTACGATGACTTCACGTTTAGGGGGAATTGTTCTGGATAAACAAATGGCTCTTCAACCGGATTACGTGCCGGACGTCACGCGCAAGGCCAGTTATTGGCGGGTTGCGCGCCGCAACATCAAGAAGCACTGGCAACTGCATTTGCTCGTGATTCCTCCGGTGCTATTCTTTCTTATTTTCAAATATTACCCGATGTTGAATGCGGCGCTCGCGTTTAAGGACTACAACGTCATCAAGGGCATTTGGGGCAGCCCGTGGGTGGGCTTCAAACACTTTCAATTGTTCTTTGAGAACCCGCAATTTTGGACGTTGGTGAAGAACACCGTCATCCTCAGTGGTTACCTGATCCTGGCCGGATTCCCGATCCCGATTGTTCTGGCGCTGATGATCAACGAAATCCGCGGCGGCCGCTTCAAGAAGTTCGTGCAGTTGGTCTCCTTTGCCCCGTATTTCATTTCAACCGTCGTCATGGTGTCAATCATCATGCTATTTCTGGCGCCTCGACTTGGTTTTGCGAACGTTGCGCTCAATTACTTCGGGTTGGAGTCGATTAACTTTCTGGGCGAACCGGGGATGTTCCGTTCGATTTACGTCTGGTCCGATATTTGGCAGACCGCGGGCTATAATGCCGTGATTTATTTGGCGGCTTTGGCGGGGGTCGATCCGACTTTGTATGAAGCGGCCAAGGTGGACGGGGCTTCGCGGTTCCAGAAGATCCGCCACGTCGACTTGCCGGGTATCGTGCCGACCATCGTGATCATCTTGATCCTGAACGTCGGCAATGTTATGGCGCTAGGCTTCGAGAAGGTGTATCTGCTGCAAAATCCGCTGAACCTGGTTAATTCCGAAATTATCGCGACTTACGTTTACCGCATTGGTTTACTGAACGCCAACTACAGCTTCGCGACCGCGGTCGGCTTGTTTAATTCCGTCATCAATCTCGTTTTGCTGCTGACCGTCAACGGTCTGGCCAAGCGGCTTACGAAGAACAGCATCTGGTAGGAGAGGAGTTAGGATATGGCAGCTACAGCAATCCCCAAGAAAAGAATCAAAGAATCGGCGGGAGACCGGATCTTTATCGGTGTCATCTATGTCATCCTGACCCTGCTCGTCATCGTTGTGCTCTATCCGTTGATTTATATCGTGAGCAGCTCGATCAGCAGCCCGGCGGCCGTCACCTCAGGGCAGGTCTGGTTATGGCCGGTGGAGCTATCCTTTAAAGGCTTCGAAGAGTTATTCCGCAGAGGAGAGGTGATGACCGGTTACCTCAACTCGATCTTTTATACGACAGTCGGTACCCTGATCAGCGTCACATTGACCATCATGATCGCTTATCCGCTGTCGCGCCGGGCGTTCTTCGGACGGAACGCGTTGATGATGGTCATCACCTTCACGATGATCTTCAGCGGCGGTTTGATTCCGACCTATATGGTCGTGAAGGGGCTGGACCTGATCGATACGCGCTGGGCGCTGTTGATCCCCAATGCAATATGGGTCTGGCAGGTGATCATCGCCCGCTCGTTCTTCCAATCCTCCATTCCCGAGGAGCTTCTGGAGGCAAGCGAAATCGACGGCTGCAGCGATTTAAGGTTCATATGGAGCGTTGTGCTGCCGCTGTCCAAACCGATCATTGCCGTGCTTGTGCTGATGTATGCGGTTGGCCAGTGGAACGCTTATTTCGATGCTTTGATTTACTTGAAAACCGCAGACCTGTTCCCGTTGCAGCTCATCCTGCGGAGCATCATTATCCAGAACAACAGCGGGAGCAACATGGATGCGATGGCCATCGTCGAGAAGCAGCAGCTTGCCGAGCTGCTCAAGTATTCACTGATTGTGGTCGCCACGCTGCCGGTGTTGATCATTTATCCGTTTGTGCAGCGCTATTTTGTTCAAGGTATGTTGGTGGGTTCGGTTAAAGGCTGAGAGGGCCGTACACCTCGAAATGACGGTTGCGCCTGGGGGGTTCTGACTTCATTATAGAAGGAGGTGATGCTCTCGATTTGCACCAAGAGAGTTGCGGAAGGGAAGCGAATGACATCTATTAAAAAGGGAGCGATCCAATTTGAAAAAAACCCTGCTTAGCATGTTCATGCTGGTACTGGCGATTACGCTGGTGATCAGCGGCTGTTCGGGAAAAAATACAGAGAGCTCGAACAACGCCCAGGGCAACGGTTCGTCGGGCGCGGAATCGACCAAACCGGTGGAAGTCAGCGTCTTCGCCGTTCAGGAATCGGGCATCGATATTCCGACCAATAAATTTACGAAGTTTTTGGAAGAGAAGTTTAATATCAAGTTTAACTGGCAGATCAACCCGTCCGACGGTGCGAAGGAGAAACGCCAAATCTCGTTGGCGAGCGGCGACTATCCGGAAGCCTACCTGCTGACCGCTTACATCGACGAATTCTCCCAAGCCGACGTGCTCAAATACGGGCAACAAGGCGTATTGATCCCGCTGAACGACCTGATTGACAAGTATGGCCCGAATATCAAAAAAGCGATGGAAGAATCCCCGGAAATGAAAGCGCTGTACACCGCCCCGGACGGAAACATCTACGGGCTCGGCGCTTACACGGAATGCTTCCACTGCTCTTATCCGAATAAAATGTGGGTGAACACGGATTGGCTCCAGAAGTTGAACCTGGAAGAGCCCAAAACGACGGAGGAATTCAAAGCGATGCTGCAGGCGTTCAAAACAAAGGACCCGAACGGCAACGGCAAGGCGGACGAAGTACCGCTTAGCGGCTCCACGGAGGATTTCGGCGTACGTATCGTGCCCTATTTAATGAATGCCTTCGTCTATGATGATGACCGCAACTATTTAAACATGGAAAATGGAAAGGTGGTTTCCGCAGCGATCAAGCCGGAGTGGAAAGAAGGCCTGGCTTACATCAAATCGCTGTACGATGAAGGACTGATCGATCCGGGTGCCTTTACGCAAAACGCCGAGGCTTACAAGAAGATCGGCGAAAACGCGGATGCGGAAATCCTTGGCGCCGGCGCGGGCATGCATCCGGCAATTTTCGTAAACATCGATCCGGGCAATACCCGTTCTGCTCACTACAATCCGCTGGCGCCTTTGTCAGGACCGGGAGGGGTTTCGTTCGCCACGCATGATGCCGGCGGCGTGACCTCGGGGGCTAAATTTGTCATTACGAATAAAGCCAGCGAAGAAGTGCAAGTCGCCCTAATCAAAGCGATCGACTACATGTATACACCGGAAGGGCAAACCAATGCCGGCACAGGGATGAAAGGCATCGACTGGACCGATCCGGAGCCCGGTGACAAGGCCCTTGGCGAAGGGGTAACGCCGATGGTCAAGACGATTCAGATGAAGGAAGGCGAAGCGCCGCACAATGCGGGCTGGAGCGGCATGGGCCACTTCTACATGCCGAAGGAATACCGCGATACGTGGGTCCAAGGGGAAGACATCTACGCCTCCGACGGCTATGAGCGCAGATTGTATAACGCCTCGCTGCTGTATCAAGGACATGAGCCGAAGGAGATTTTCCCAATCTGGTCGATCTGGATTGATCCAAGCGAAATTGACGAAGCCAGCATGTTGCAAACGAACTTGAAAAACTACATCGAGCAAAGCCAGCTGCAGTTCATCACCGGCAACAAGGACTTGAATAAGGATTGGGATGCTTATGTGCAAGGCTTGAAGGACTTGAAGCTGGATCGCTATCTGGAAATTCTGCAGAAGGCGTATGACCAATCGGCGAAATAACTCGAATATTTCGCGTCGCAGCCGCTTTTGGGCTACCGGCGGCGCGGATCACGGAAGCCGGCCTCTTGGGCCGGCATTCCGTTTTTCTTATCGAGATGGTGGAGTCGAAGATGGACGTTTTTAGGCATTTTTCTGCCAATACAGAGATAGATGGAGAGGAGCGGATGTGATATGTTAGGCGAAGATCGTGCAACCGTAATCTCCCTAGTGGATTATGGAGCCCGGCCGGATACGGAGGAAGATGCACAGCCGGCCATGCGTCTAGCATTGGAGGCGGCCGAACGAGCGGAAGGTCCGGTTGTGCTGGATGTGCCATGCGGACGGTATCATTTCTATTCGCAGGCGGCCATCCGGGCTCCTTACCATGTGACCAACACGGCAAGCGAAGAGGAATTGCCGGATGTTACGAAGACAATCGGGTTGCTGCTAAAGGGGCAGCGGCACCTGACCCTCCGGGGGAACGGGGCTCTGTTTCTGTTCCATGGCAAGCAGACGATGCTGTTGATCGACAGCTGCGAAGACGTCGCCATCCGCGACCTTCACTTCGATTACGCTATACCGACGGTAACGGAAATGACGGTGAAACGGTGCGAGCAAGAGGAGGGCTGGATGGAGGCAGAAGTGCATCCGGATTCGAGCTATGAGGTGAAAGAAGGCAGGCTAGCATGGATCGGCGAAGACTGGCGTTTTCGGGCCGGGCCGATGCAGCTCTGCGATCCGGTCGATAATACGACCTGGCGGGTGGATAATTGGCTGGAGCGGATGACTACGCATACGGAGGAGGTCCGCCCTGGACGGCTGCGGTTTGATTTTGACGGCGGCTTACCCGAGGGGATGGTCCCCGGGCGGATCGTACAGATGCGGGACGGCCTCCGGGATCAGGTGGGCGTCCTTGTGCATGAAAGTGACGGCATCGCGTTTTCCGGCTGCGGCCTGCATTTTATGCATGGGCTCGGGATGGTCGGACAATTCAGCGAAAACCTCGTCTTCGAGCATCTGGACTTGTCGCCGCGCGCCGAAACCGGCCGGACCGTCGCCGGCTTCGCCGATTTCATCCACCTGTCGGGCTGCCGGGGACGGATCGCGATTCGGGATTGCCGCTTTGCGGGCGCGCATGACGATGCGATCAATGTCCACGGCACGTATTTGCGAATCGTCGGCCGCCCGGCACCAAATCAATTGGTTGTGCGGTTTATGCATCCGCAGACCTACGGGTTACCGGCTTTCCGCGCGGGGGATGAGATCGGCTTCGTCGATGCGGATACGCTGGTGACGTACGGAACCGGCGAGGTGCGTGATGTTCGTCGGCTAGATCCACGCGAGCTGCTGCTCACGCTGGAGCGGCCTGCTCCGGAGGAGAAGGGATCGCGGGATGTGATCGAGAATGTCACCTGGTCCCCGGAGGTGGAAATCACGGGCAATCATTTCGCCCGCATCCCGACACGCGGAGTGCTGGCTTCCACACGCGGGTCGACTTTGATCCGCGGCAACCTATTTGAACGAATGCGGATGAGCGCCATACTAGTTGCCGCCGACGCGAATTCCTGGTTCGAATCGGGTGCGGTGGAGGATATGGTGATCGAGGGAAACCGGTTTGTCTCCTGCGGTGGGGAAGCTTGCGCGGCGATCATGATTGCGCCGGAAAACCGGGAAGCGCTCCCGGATAAGCCGGTTCATCGTGGAATTGCCGTCGTCGATAATCACTTCGAATCGGAGGGTTTCCTGTTGTCCGCGCACAGCACGAAGGATTTGATCTTTCGCGGAAACGAAGTTAGGCTGGCATCTTCCGGCGGGTTCGACCTTAGGAAAGCCATACAACTGGAGGCCTGCCCGGATGCGGTGATTGTAGATCATGTTTATCATAGCAGTGACGGGTTGAAGAACGAGAAATAAGAATGGGCAGGGGAGGAAGGAACAATGGAGCAAAACACGAAGCTGCAGTATGAAAGACCAGCCGCGGTCTGGACCGAGGCGCTCCCGGTTGGAAACGGGCGTCTCGGCGCGATGGTTTACGGCGGGGTGGAGCGGGAAACGATCAGTCTAAATGAGGATACGTTATGGTCCGGTTATCCGCGCGATTGGAACAATCCCGCCGCTCGGCAGGTATTGCCCGAGGTACGGAAGCTCATCCGGGAAGGCCGCTTTGAAGAGGCGGACCAACTGGGGCGTCAAATGCTGGGGCCGTATACGGAATCCTATTTGCCGCTCGGCGATTTGCAGTTGACGTTCGAGCATGGGGCCGCCTGCCGGAGTTACCGCCGCACGTTGGATTTGGCGAATGCCGTCCATCTGACGGAATACGCTATCGGAGAGGTGACCTATACACGTGAGATCTTCGTGTCTCACCCGGATCAGGTCATTGCACTGCGGCTGACGTGCAGCCACCCCGGGGCGCTCGCCTTCCACGCCCGGCTAGATAGCCCGCTCCGCCATGCCACCACGGCGGAAGAAGGCGTACTGGTGATGCGGGGGACGGCGCCGGAACGGGTGGAGCCGAACTATGTGAGCGCGGATCGTCCGATCCGCTACGGCGACCCGACTGTCTCCCCGGCGATGGCCTTCGAGGGCCGTTTGGCGGTTGTGAATACCGACGGCCGGATCAACGTCGACAGCTCCGGTATTCACGTGCTGGATGCGACGGAGTCGGTGTTGGTTTTCAGCGCGGCGACCAGCTTCGAGCGGTTCGACCGGATCCCGGGGGCGGGCCGGACCGGGCCTGCTCCGGCTGAGATTGCGACGGCGCGCGCCAAAGCTGACCTGGCCGGCGCATTAACCGGACGCTATTCGGATCTTCGGGCCCGGCATATCGAAGACTACCAAGCCTTGTTTGGCCGCGTCAGCTTGCGGCTTGGCGAATCGCCTGCTCCGGAAGGGTTGGACACAGAGCGGCGGATCGCGGAATATGGCGCCTCCGATCCGGGTTTAGTCGAGCTCTTATTCCATTATGGCCGGTATTTGCTGATCTCAAGCTCTCGTCCCGGTACGCAGGCGGCCAACTTGCAGGGGATCTGGAATGCGATCACCCGGCCGCCTTGGAGCAGCAACTGGACGCTAAACATCAACGCGGAGATGAACTATTGGCCGGCAGAAGTGTGCAACCTGGCGGAATGCCACTGGCCGCTCCTGGAGATGATCGGCAACCTAGCCGAGAACGGGGCCACAACGGCCGCAATCAATTACGGCACCCGGGGTTGGACCGCCCATCACAACACGGACATCTGGGGACAAACGGCCCCCGTGGGTGATTACGGCGACGGCGATCCGGCGTGGGCATTCTGGCCGATGGGGGGCGTCTGGTTGACGCAGCACTTGTGGGAGCATTACGTCTTTGGCGGGGATGTCGCATATTTGCATGATTTTGCTTATCCCATCCTGAAGGACGCCGCTTTATTCGCCCTCGACTGGCTCATCGAAGACGAGTCGGGCCGTCTCGTAACTTCGCCTTCAACCTCGCCGGAGCATAAATTCCGCACGGCGGAGGGCGTTGCGGCCATTAGTGAAGGGGCAACGATGGACCTGTCGCTGATTTGGGAGCTGTTCACGAACTGTATCGAAGCAGCCGGGGTGCTTGGCATCGACGAGGCGTTTCGCGAGGAGCTGAGACAGGCCCGCGAACGGTTGCTGCCGCTGCAGGTCGGGAAGTATGGTCAACTGCAGGAGTGGAGCCGGGACTTTGAGGACGAAGACGTCCACCATCGGCATACCTCCCATCTGGTGGGCGTCTATCCCGGCCGCCAGCTGTCGGCGGAAGAGACGCCAGAGCTATTTGCCGCGGCACGACAGGTACTGGTGCGGCGAGGTGACGAAAGCACGGGCTGGAGCCTGGGCTGGCGGGTGGCTTTGTGGAGCCGGTTCGGCGATGGAGACCGGGCGTTGCGGCTGCTCGGCAATATGCTGCGGCTGGTGAAGGACGGCGATACCGAGCGTTATCATCACGGCGGCGTGTACGCCAGCCTGCTGGGCGCGCATCCGCCGTTCCAGATCGACGGCAATTTCGCCGCATCTGCCGGCATCGCCGAGATGCTGCTGCAGTCGCATCTCCCGGTGCTGGCGCTGCTGCCCGCCTTACCTGAGGCTTGGTCGGACGGCGAAGTCCGCGGCCTTCGCGCCCGCGGCGGCTTCGAAGTGAACCTGTGCTGGGCGAACGGGAGACTGGCCGAGGCGGAGATCGTCTCCCGTCTGGGTCATGCCTGCCGCGTTCGAGCGGGGCTCGGCGGAGACACGCCTTTTCTCGTTTATCACGGCGGCGTTGAGGTTGCGGTGGAGCGAACCGTGGAAGGCGAGACGCAATTTGCTACGGAAGCGGGAGAAACGTATCGGCTGGTACCGCAGTATCTCACGTCCGGGAAGGAGTGAAGGCGGATGAAGGTGGACGTAACGGAGCAGGGGGCAACCCGGCTCTGGTATGACACGCCGGCCACGGTTTGGTCGGAGGGACTGCCCGTGGGCAACGGGCGAATCGGCGCCGTCGTGATGGCCGCGCCCGACCGCGAGGTCTGGAACCTGACCGAGTTGACGTATTGGTCGGGCCAGGTGGATGAAGGCGCACCTGCCGCGACCGATGGCAAAGCGGCGCTGGCGGAAATCCGCGAGCGGCTGTTCGCCGGCGATTTCGCCGGCGGCGACCGGCTGGCGAAGCAGGCGCTGCAGCCGCCCAAGCCGAATTTCGGCACCCATCTGGCCATGTGTGATGTAGTGATCGAATTTGCCGGGAGTGGCGAGGGAATTCTTAACGGCACCGGCGGTACTTGCGACGGCACCGGCTTCCGGCGCGAGCTGGACTTGGCGACGGCCCTGTTGACCACGACCGGCGGCCCGGCCGGAGCGACCTTGGTACGCAAGCTATTCGCCTCCCATGCAGACGATGTCCTCGTCTCGCGGATGTGGAGCGAAGCGGCGGGGGGAGTCTCGTTTACGCTGGGCATTGCGGGACTCACGCCCGAGTTTGCGGTTTCGGCGGAGGGCTCTGCGACGCTCGAATTTCGCGGCAAGGCCACGGAAACGGTGCATAGCGACGGAGCTAGCGGCGTCAACTGCCGCGGCCGCATCGAGATCGAGACGCGAGGCGGCAGCATCCGCGTCCAGGAGGGCAGGCTGGTCGTCACCAGTGCGGACGAGGCCTGCATCTATGTGGCCATCGCCACGGACTATCGCAGCGAGTCGCGGGCGTGGGAGCGCGCAGCCGGACTGCAGACCGTCTTGGCGTTGTCCAAGGGCTACGATCGCCTGATGGCAGACCATTTGGCCGATTACGAGCCGCTGTTCCAGCGGGTGTCCATCGATCTGGGCCCCTCTAATGCGGCGGAATTGCCTACGGACCAACGGATCCGGCTACTGCGGCAGGGCGGCAGCGATCCCCAGTTGTTTGCTTTATTCCTGCAGTATGGTCGTTATTTGACCCTGGCCGGCGCGCGGGAGGATTCGCCGCTCCCCTTGCATCTGCAGGGCGTATGGAATGACAGCGAAGCTTGCCGCATGGGCTGGAGCTGCGATTACCACCTCGATGTGAATACGGAGATGAACTATTATCCAACGGAGGTCGTTCATCTTGGCGAGAGCCAACTCCCCTTGATGCGTTATCTGGAGGGCTTGGCCCAGGCTGGCCGAAAGACGGCTCGCGACGCCTACGGTTCACCCGGTTGGGTGGCGCATGTATTTTCCAACGTGTGGGGATTTACGGAACCAGGCTGGGACACCTCCTGGGGATTAAACGTCACCGGCGGGTTATGGCTGTCCATGCAGATGATTGAGCATTACCGATATGGACTGGATCGCGATTTTCTTGCGAATCAGGCGTATCCGGTGCTGCGCGAAGCAGCCCGGTTCTTCCTTGACTATATGACGATACATCCGAAATACGGCTGGTTGGTGACCGGCCCGTCGAACTCCCCAGAGAACCACTTCTACCCGGGGCGTCCGGAGGAGGGGCATTGGCAGTTGTCGATGGGGACGACACTGGACCAGGTACTTGTTCGGGAACTCTTCACGTTCTGCCTGGAAGCGGCGGAGTTGCTGGGAGAGGATGTGGACCTGCAAGGGCTTTTGCAATCGGCCCTCTCCCTGCTGCCCCCGCTGCAGATCGGCAAGAAGGGACAGTTGCAGGAATGGCTGGAGGATTACGAGGAAGCCCAGCCGGAGCATCGCCACTTATCGCATCTGTTTGCGCTGTATCCCGCCCATCAGATTACGCCGGAGGAAACGCCGGAGCTGGCGGCCGCGGCTCGGGTAACGCTGGAAAACCGCATGCAGCAAGATGAACTCGAGGATATCGAGTTTACGGCCGCGCTGTTCGGATTATTCTTCGCCCGGCTGCAGGACGGCGACCGTGCCTTGAAACATATTTCGCACCTGGTCGGGGAGTTGTGCTTCAACAATTTGCTGAGCTACTCCAAGGCCGGCATCGCCGGCGCGGAGACAAACATCTTCGTCATTGACGGCAATTTCGGCGGTACCGCAGCGATTGCGGAAATGCTGCTGCAAAGCCGTCCGGACGGGGAAATTCACCTACTGCCGGCGCTGCCGGCGGCGTGGCCGACTGGCCGGGTGACGGGTCTAAGGGCCCGCGGAAACGCCGAGGTCAATCTCGCCTGGGAAGCGGGACGATTGACCGATGTAGTCGTGCGCGCCTATTCGCCGGGCACGTTTACGTTATGCTCTGGTGACCGCCGCATCGCCTTCGAGGCCGCTGCCGGTGGGGAATATCGGTTTGACGGCGCGCTTGCGCCGCAAACGTTATAGTTTAGTGGGGCGATCCCGAAGCGGAAGTCAATGACGAACTCCGTGGGATGGCCCCTGTTTGCTATTTTCGGCGGTTGGATGATATTCGGTCATTCCCAGCGCGAATACCTGATTGAGCGGCGCTATTTTTTCAGAACCTCGCCATCGGCGAGCGAAAATAAAGGCATTCTCGCCGGTTATTTCTCCGCAGGTCCTCTTCGTAGGGAAAATGTACGCCACACACCGCAAAGGTACCTTTACGCTCCCAACTTTACACGGTAACATCATGCCTGGAAAGCGCCTCCAACGGGGAGTGCGCCTTCATCATGGAAAGCAAGACAAGGGGGAGACCTGTGAAAAAACTGCATTTACTCAGCAACGCGCATCTGGATCCGGTATGGCAATGGGAGTGGGAGGAAGGAGCGGCTGCGGCGATTTCGACATTCCGGGCGGCTGCGGATTTTTGCGAGGCGTACGAAGGATATATTTTCAATCATAATGAAGCGATTTTGTATCAATGGGTCGAGGAATACGAGCCGTCGTTGTTCACCCGTATCCAAACGTTGGTCCGAGAAGGCAAGTGGCACATTATGGGCGGTTGGTATTTACAGCCGGATTGCAATATGCCGTCGGGCGAATCGTTCG
Source organism: Paenibacillus sp. FSL R7-0216 (assembly GCF_037969915.1). NCBI lineage: Bacteria > Bacillati > Bacillota > Bacilli > Caryophanales > Paenibacillaceae > Paenibacillus > Paenibacillus sp. FSL R7-0216. Next base: position 470,841 of record NZ_CP150222.1, read on the forward strand.
TGCGGCAGATCCTGCTCGGACGGGAGTATTTCCGCGAGAAATTCGGCGTGCAGCCGACCACCGCGATCAATTTCGATTCGTTTGGCCATACGCGAGGCCTCGTGCAAATGATGCAGCAGGCGGGTTATGATTCATACATTTTCATGCGTCCGGACGAGTTCCCGGCGTTGCCGGCCCGGGATTTTATCTGGGAGGGCTATAACGGCAGCCAGCTGATGGCTCACAAAATCGAAGGCAGCTATAATTCGGCGCTGGGGAAAGCCCATGAGAAGATCGGCGAGTGGTTGGGAAATCACGGCGATGAACCGATCGGCCTGATCCCGTGGGGCGTGGGCAACCATGGAGGCGGACCGTCCCGCTTTGATCTGGACCGGATCGGGGAGATGATGCAGCAGCCCGAGTCCTGCGGCGGGTTCGAATGGGTTCATTCCACACCGGAGGCTTATTTCCGGGAGCTGCCGGAGGCCAAAGCGCTACCTTCCTACGCGGGGGATTTGAATCCCCGCTTCGTCGGTTGCTATACATCAATGATCCGTGTTAAACAACGGCACCGGAAGCTCGAGAACGAGCTGTATCTAACGGAGAAAATGCTGTCCGCCGCCGCGCTGCAGCACGGCCTTCCCTATCCGGCGGAGGAATTGCGTGCTGCTCTGCAGGATCTGATGATGGCGCAGTTTCACGATATCTTGCCGGGGACGTCGATCCAGCCGGCTGAGGAGTCCGCGCTGCATTTGCTCAGCCATGGGTTGGAAACCGCCTCACGCCTGAAGACGCGGGCCTTCTTCGCCCTGGCCGCCGGACAGCCGAAAGCGCAGCCGCAGGAGTATCCGGTGTTGGTTTATAACCCGCACCCCTTCCCGGTCCGGGGCATCTTCGAATGCGAATTTATGTTAGAGGACCCCAATTGGGGCGAAGGATTCTCCAACCCTGTCGTTTACCGAGATGGCGTGCCCGTTCCTTGCCAGGCGGAGAAGGAGGAGAGCAATCTGCCTCTTGATTGGCGGAAGCGAGTCGTGTTTGCGGCGGAGCTGGCGCCGTTGTCGATGAACCGCTTCGACTGCCGGATCGAAATGCGGGATCACAAGCCGCTCCCGACGCTGCGGGAGGAGAACGGGTCCTATCGATTCCGGAGCGAGGACTTGGAGGTCACGATCAACGCTCGCACGGGTCTGATCGACGAATACCGGATTCGCGGCGGCGAGTCTCTGCTTCAGCCGGGGGCGTTCGCCGTGCTGGCCCTCCAGGATAACGAGGATCCTTGGCGCATGGATACCCATGCATTCCGCGACGTCGTTGGACGGTTCGAGCTGATGGATCCGGCAGAAGGTAGCGCCTTTTCCGGTATCCGGGCGACCCTGCCATCCGTTCGCGTCATCGAGGACGGCTTGGTGCGGACGGTGATTGAGGCGGTGTTCCGGTACCGGGATTCTTTTCTCGTTCAAACCTACAAACTGCCGAAGCAGGGAACGGAGATCGAAATCGGGTTGCGGGTTTACTGGAATGAGAAGGATACGATGCTGAAGTTGGCGGTGCCTACGGTGTTTGGCGGCAACGGGCAGTTCCGCGGCCAGATGGCCTTCGGGATTAGCGAATTGCCGGAGGACGGCACCGAGGCCGTCGCCCAAAGATGGGTCTCCGTCCTAGGCCGCACCCCTGGCGGCTTGCAGCGAATGTTAACTTGCGTCAACGACGGCATCTACGGCTGCGATTACCTGGACGGTGAATTGCGACTATCACTACTGCGCAGCCCGGGTTATTGCGCCCATCCGATCGGCGACCGGCCGATCCTGGCGCAGGACCGCTTCTCGCCGCGGATCGACCAAGGGGAGCATCGGTTTACCTTCTGGCTTTGCGCAGGGGAACTCGCGGAGCGAGCCGCACGAATAGATCGCGAAGCAACTGCGCACAACGAGCGGCCTTATGCGTTGTCTTTTTTTCCATCCGGGGAAGGGGAATTGTCCAAATCCCTGCTGGAGCTGGGAGATGAAGTCATCCAGCTAAGCGCCTTCAAGCAGGCGGAAGATAGGAAGGGGTACATCATGCGATTGTTTGAGCCTACGGGGCAGGCGAGAAAGACGACGATCGCCATCCCTTCGATGGGCATCCGGGAGGAGGTTCACCTGGGCGGCTTCGAAATTGCCACTTACCGGATCGATCCGGAAGCGGGAACCATTCAAACAACCGGATTATGCGAGAACCTTGTATAGTCGGGATGGGGAGAAGCTGATTAATGAATCTGGGCCAAGAGTCCACAGAACCCCAACCCCAACAATGCTTTTCCTCGCTTGGCCATCATGATATAGTAACACCAGAAACCTGCGAGTGAGGGGGAAGATCGGTGTATAAGAAGTTGGTTGATTATTGCTTGTCCAAAAAAGGGGCCGTCCAGGAATATCCCTTTGGTCCGGAGACTTTGGTGATGAAGGTCGGCGGGAAAATGTTCGCTTTACTGCCCGTCACGTCCGATGATGGGGCGGCGAGCATCTCCTTGAAATGCGATCCCGTTATCGCCGCCAATCTGCGGGAGCAGCACGCGAGTGTCAAACCCGGCTACCATCTGAACAAAAAGCACTGGAATACGGTCACAGTGGACGGCAGCTTGCCGTTGGATGATGTGCGAGCGATGATCGATCATTCTTACGATCTGGTGCTTGGCGGTTTGACGAAAGCGGCCCGCGAAGCCGTCTTGATGCGCATCAGCGGATGACATTCAGCGGAGCTCGCCTCGCCGGGGTTTATCCTTTTGGAATGCTTCGGTATTCGGTTGGAGAGTACCCCATAATTTTCTTGAATAGTCGCGAAAAATAATACGGGTCGTACATGCCGACCGCACCGGCGATCTCCTTGACGCTCAAGCCGGTGAGGTCGAGTAATTGTCCGGCCCGCTGCATTTTGAGCCGCAAAAAATACTCGATCGGCGGGAGGCCCGCCTCCCGGTTAAACAAATAAACGAGATGCTGCTTTGACAGACCGACCTGTTTCGCCAGCTCGGGGAGGGTGACGGTCTCCGCGAGCCGTTCGGTCATGTAGCGGACGGCCTCGTCGAAATAACGCTCGCGTTTGCGGTCCTGCGCCGAACGTTCGGCGCTGAGCCCGATGCTGCTGAGCAGATGGCGCATCGTCTGCGCGACGTGGATCTGCACGGGCAGGGAGTAATGCTTGTCGTGAAGCAGGCGGTAACACTGCTCCGATTGCTCCAGTAACTGAGAATGAACGCTGAGTGGCAGCCGGACGGGTCCGTCCTGATCCAATCCGTAGGTGCGAATCAATGCAGCGGTATCCTCGCCCTGCAGATGAAACCAGTATATGCTCCAGGGCTTGTCGGTCGAGGCCCCGTATCGATGCGGCGCACCGGCCGGGATGACGGCCAGCTGTCGCTCTGTCAGCTTGTAGCTCCGTTCGGTTAGGTTCGACGTCCTCGTTGTCCCCACCGCATCGCCGGGTTCGTCGCCGCCGGATTCCCCCTTCCATTCCACCCATCCTTCGCCTTCCACGCAATAGATGAAAATATGAGCGTCTGCCCCATCCGGCCGTTCCCGAAAGTGGTGCTGCGCGTGCGGAAAAAAACCGATATCGCTGACGAACAGCGGGCGGGTCAGCGCGGAAATCATCAATTCTTTCAGCATATAGTCCGGTTGAACGAACAGCTTTTGGGATTCGAACCCGTCAGGTTTACGGATGTTCTTCTCCATACGGAACACCTCCAATAAGAATATAATCCATCATCTCCCGTATTTCGTCAATTGGAATTCCTCTGTGCTCGCGGTACATTGGGGTTACAAACGTTATAACAACGATGGGGAGGATTGGATATGAACATTCAACAGCGGGAGGCTTCCAAACGGGCCACGGTACGAGTCTGGGAAGAGGATAAGCTCATTCCGACGTACGGGGTTGGGGAGCCGGACAAAAATCCGATGTTCTTGGAAAAACGCGTGTATCAAGGCAGTTCCGGACGAGTCTACCCTCATCCGGTCATCGATAAGATTCACGATGAGAAGCAGGAGGTCCGCTATCGGCTGGCGATTCTCGAGAACGAATATGTTCGAATCGAGATCATGCCGGAGCTGGGCGGGCGGATCTACCGCGCGCTCGATAAGACAAACAACTACGATTTCGTCTACTACAACCGCGTCATCAAGCCGGCGTTGGTTGGCTTAGCCGGGCCGTGGATATCCGGCGGCATTGAATTCAACTGGCCGCAGCATCATCGGCCGAACACCTATGGTCCGGTCGAATACCGGCTGGAGCAAGGCGAGGATGGCAGCGCCACCGTTTGGGTGAGCGAAATCGACCGGATGTACGGCACCAAAATGACCGCCGGATTTACGCTGTATCCCGGTAAGGCTTACCTAGAGATCTCCGCGCAGCTTTACAACCGGACGCCGGAGCCGCAGACCTTCCTGTGGTGGGCTAACCCAGCCGTGGCGGTCAATGACCATACGCAGTCCGTGTTTCCGCCGGACGTTACCGCCGTATTCGACCACGGCAAACGCGATGTCTCGCGTTTTCCAATCGCCACTGGCACCTATTACAAGATGGATTACTCGGAGGGTGTAGATATTTCCCGCTACAAAAATATCCCGGTGCCTACGTCCTACATGGCTTACAAGTCCGACTACAACTTCGTGGGCGGATACGACCATGGGGTGCAGGCCGGCCTGCTGCATGTCGCGAATCACCATATCTCCCCGGGGAAGAAGCAATGGACTTGGGGGAACGGCGAATTCGGCCAGGCTTGGGACCGCAACCTGACGGACGAGGACGGTCCTTACATTGAGTTGATGACCGGGGTGTACACCGATAATCAGCCGGATTTCACCTGGTTGCAGCCGTATGAGGAGAAGACGTTTAAACAGTATTTCATGCCCTACAAAGACATTGGCGTCGTGAAAAATGCTTCCATCGAAGCGGCCGTCAACCTCGAGGTCGACGAGACGGCGCGGACGGCAACGGTGTTGGCTTATGCGACCTCCGATTATGAAGGGGCGATCGTGGAGTTGAAGGGCTCACGCCGGATCTATGTATCCGACACGGTGCGTCTGTCGCCGGCCGCTACCTACAAATCGGTTGTTACGTTGGACGAAGGCGACCAACCGCATGACCTGATCGTGACCGTGCGTAACGTCGAAGGACGGCTGCTGATTTCGTACCGTCCGGCCAAGCCGTCGATTGAGCAGGTGCCGGAAGCCGCCAAACCTTTGCCGAAACCGCAGGAGCTGAAGACTAACGAGCAGTTGTATTTGGCCGGCCTTCATCTGGAGCAATACCGTCATGCCACGTTCGAGCCGGAGGCGTATTATCTGGAAGGCTTGAAGCGGGATGCGGGAGACATTCGCATCAATGTCGCTTACGGCACGTTGTTGCTGCGCCAGGGCCGGTTTACCGAAGCGGAAGCGCATTTCCGTGCAGCGGTGAAGTCGCTCACCTGGCGTAACCCGAACCCGTACGACAGCGAAGCGCTGTACCAGCTTGGGCTGGCGCTGCAATTCCAAGGGCGGGACGAAGAGGCGTTTGCCGCCTTCTACAAATCCGTCTGGTCCGCCGCCTGGCAGGACAGCGGCTACTTCTCGCTGGCCGCGATCGCCTGCGGCCGCGGCAGCTATGCCGATGCGCTCGAGCTGGCTGAGCGCTCGCTCATCCGGAACAGCCGCAACTATAAGGCGCGGCTGTTGAAGGCGGCGCTGCTGCGGAAGCTCGGGCGGACGGCGGAAGCGCTCGGCTACTCGGCCGAGACGCTGGCGCTCGACCCGGCCGACTTCGGCGCCGCCAACGAGCGCTGGGCCGCGCTGCTGGCCTCGGGCGACGCTGTCGCCGCGAACGCGGCCTTGGCTGAGCTCCGGCGGTTCATGCGCGATGACGCGCATAACGCCCTGCAGCTGGCCGCGGACTACCTCGGCTTCGGCTTGTATGATGAAGCCGTGCAGGTGATGCAGCGGATTGCGCCGGACGCGGCCACGCCGGCTTACCCGATGCTGCACTACACCTTGGCCTATGCCCATGAACGGGCTGGCCGCGGCGAATTGGCCGCGTTGCATCGGCAGGCAGGCGCCGCCGCCCCGGCGGATTACTGCTTCCCGAACAGCCTGACGGATCTGCTCGTGCTGCAAAGCGCCATCGTTGCCGATCCGAGCGATGCCAAAGCGCATTACTATCTCGGCAACTGGATGTACGACAAGAAACGCCCGGATGACGCGATTGCCCACTGGGAGGCGTCCCGTAAGGAGGACGCCGGGTTCCCGACCGTGCACCGCAATTTAGCGCTGGCATATTTCAACAAGCGCAATGATGCGGAGGCCGCGCGGGAGGCGCTGGAGATGGCGTTCGCCTTGAACGCGGACGATGCCCGTGTGTTTTACGAGCTGGATCAGCTCTACAAGAAGTTGGGCCGTCCGGCGGCGGAACGACTTGCGACGTTGGAGCGGCATCCGGCGCTGGTGGGCAAACGCGACGATTTGTACGTAGAGTACGTCACGCTGTTAAATACGCTGATGCGTCATGAGGACGCCCTGCGGGCGCTGGAATCCCACAAGTTCCATCCTTGGGAGGGCGGAGAAGGGAAAGTGACCGGGCAATATCGGTTAACCCTCGTCGAGCTCGGCAAACAAGCGTTGGAGGCCGGAAACGGGGTGCTTGCGATGGAGCGGCTGGAGCGAGCGCTCGTTTATCCGGAGAATTTCGGGGAGGGCAAACTCGCCGGGGCACAGGAGAACGACATCCTGTATTACTTGGGCTGCGCTTATGAAGTACTGGGCCGGCTAGAACAGGCAACGGCGTATTGGCAGGCCGCCTCGCAAGGACTGGAAGAACCGTCCGGCGCGATGTACTATAACGATCAGCCGCCGGAGATGATTTTTTATCAAGGGCTGGCTTGGTGGAAGCTGGGCGTGGAAAAGGAAGCCAAACGGCGGTTCAACAAACTGATCGACTACGCCGAGACCCATCTGTTCGACGAGGTGGAATTTGATTACTTCGCGGTTTCGTTGCCGGACTTCCTTGTGTTCGAGGACGATTTGAACAAACGTAACGTCATCCATTGCCGCTTCATGCTGGGACTAGGCTTGTTGGGCCTCGGCCGGACCGAAGAGGCCGCCGTCCGGTTCGACGAAGTGCTGGCCCTGGAGCCAAGCCACCCAGGTGCATTGATCCACAAGCGGATGTGCCGCCGGTAACCCCGGCGGGCTGGCCGCTGGGCGAACGAAGCAATGAACAGCGAGCACAAAACGAAGAAACCTTGAATCAATGAGCCATAAACCCAGCGTGTGGGGTGGAGCTGGCGCTAGTGTGAGTGTGAGTGTGAGTGTGAGTGCGGGTGCGGGTGCGGGTGCGGATGCGGATGCGGATGCGTAGACGTGTGCATAAATGCGCAAGTACCAGAGCGTGGATGGGAAGAGCGGATGGAAGCGTCGATGAAGCGTGGATGGAAGTGTCGATGGAAGCGTGGATGGAAGCGTGGAGGACGTGCGCTAACGCTTGCCACAATTCTTATTTGGCTTAAAATGACGTTTATTATTTTTTAACGCTGATCAGCGTGCTTATGGGGGCGATTGAGCCCCCTTTTCACTATAAAATGAGCAAATAAGGTGTCTGGTAAGCGTTAAATCCAGCATCGCCTTTTTTTTGCTCAAATAGCGTCGGTCACAAGCGTTAGAAGATCCAGATCCCGCGACATAGAGGAAAACCTGCGGGAAGTGGGCACAAGGAACAAGGAACAAGGAGCTTGGCACAAGCCACATGGCACAAGCCACATGGCATAAATCCACAAGCCGCAAGCCATAAAGACAAATCACAGGCGACGATTCAACAACGTACCACCTTAGCGATCCGGTTGGAGGAGGAGTAGGCGAATGATACAATGGCGAAAGACCCAGGTGGAACGCTGGGACGCCTGGACAGGGGAAACCAACCTCATAGCGGTGACCGTGGTTCCGGAGCTGGGCGGCAAGGCCGTTTCGCTCCGGAATCGCAAGACCGGGCGCGAGTGGCTCTGGCGGAGCGGCAAACTGCTGGGGAACCGTGGTTACGGCACGTCCTTCGGTGATGGCGATGAAAGCGGCTGGGACGAAATGTTCCCGGCCATTAACGCCGGCGTTTACCCGCACGAGCCCTGGCAAGGGCGGCCGATTCCCGATCACGGGGAGGTCTGGTCCCGGCCCTGGGAACACCGCGTCACAGATTCGGAGGCGTTGAGCTGCCGTATCAACGGCGAACAATTTCCATACGTCCTAGAGAAGACGTACACCTTTCCTGCCGAGGGCACGTTGCGCATCGATTACGCCGTAACGAACCGCTCGGAGTCGCCGTTCTCTTTCCTATGGGCGGCCCATCCGTTGCTGCAGGTACGAGAGGGCATGAAGCTCCACGTCCCGGCCGAATTGACGGAGATCGAGGTCTCCTATTCCGCGGGAGAACGGTTGGGCACCTTCGGCGACAAACATGCTTGGCCGCTGGCTCACGGCGCGGCCGGAGAGCCGATCGACCTGCGCACAGTGGAGCCCAATGCCGGCCGATTCGCGGAGAAATATTATTTCTCCGACCGGCTCAGCGCCGGCTTTGCCGGGATCAGCGATCCCGCGACCGGCGAGGCGCTGACGTTCCGCTTCCCGGCGGACCGTGTGCCGTACTTGGCCGTTTGGGCCAACTACGGCGGTTTCGGCGGCAACTACCAGCTCGCCCTGGAGCCGGCCACGGGCCGCATGGATGAACTCGCCCATGCCGTGCGCCAAGGCGAAGCCGCCACCGTTCCGGCCCGCGGCGTGTATCGCTGGCATCTGGACGTAAACATGCTATAAACTTTTGATACTTACCATCTATGACCCCAGGGGGAACCGATATGATCAAACGTCTATTCATGAACCAAAGCATCCGCGCCAAAATCGTCTGGAGCACCGTATTGATCTCGCTGGTCCCCTTGTTGGTTCTGTCTTACCTTTTTTACCAAAACAGTACCCGTTCCTTGGAGCAGGCGATGGTGCGCAGCTCGGACCAGAACGCCGAATATTTGTCCGATTATCTGGACGAGTATTTTCGCAGCTTCTCCACATCCGCCCTTCAGGTTTACGGCTTTAAGCGGGTCATCGACCTGATGGAATACGGCACCAATTACAACGACGCCGATATCATCGACGTCAGGGAATCGCTGGCCAGCTATTACCGTCTGGCGGTGAGCAACAACGCGGACATCATCAAAATCATGGTCTACGGGAGCGATCATACGCTGCGGGACAGCTGGACCCGTGCCGATAGCTACAACGCCATCGCGCTGGATCGGAGGATGCCGCATTACGGCGATGTCGCCGAGCTGCCGTTTCAACATTCCCTTATGTTTACGTATCAGGATCCCGCGATCAAGCAGGATCTTTTTGTCTATGCATTGCCGATTTACGATCCGTTTTACCGCAAGAAGTTCGGGACCTTATTGTTTTACGTCCTTGGCAAAGACTTCACGAAAAAAGTAGAGACCTATAACCGGGCGCCTAATGTGATTGTGCTGCAAAACGGTCAAGGAGAAACCTTCTACCGGACGAACGACAATTACAAAACAGAGATCAAGCCTTACCGGCTTCCTGACGAATTGAACGACAGCAACGAGCATACGCTGCAATTTACGGAGGGCCAGAAGCTCTTGGTCAGCAACTCGCCATTGGATCACGCCAATATCGGTCTGAATATCGTTTATCCCAGCACGGAACTTGCCCATAACCGGCAAATGACGCTGAGGATTACCCTCGGAGCGTTAGTCCTGGTTATGCTGGTGATCGCGGCGTTCTCCCTGCTGGCCCAGCAGTTCATCACGAGGCCGATCCAATATCTCGGAAAAGCGATGAAAGCCGTTCGTAAAGGCAACTTTGACGTGACCCTGCCGACGAACCGTTGGCAGGATGACCTGTCCGAACTCACCGGAAGCTTCAACTTCATGACCCGGACGATCCAGGAGCTGATTGAAAAAGAATACAAAATGCAGCTGCGCAACAAGGAAGCGCAGTTTATGGCCCTGCAGATGCAAATCAATCCGCATTTTCTATACAATACGCTGCAGACGATTGGCGGCAAAGCGGTGCTGGCTGGCGATTACGAAATCCATGAGATGTGCCGGGCCTTAGGCGATATGTTCCGCTACAGCTTTTACGAGGGGAACATGGAATCGACGATCGGGGCGGAGCTGGCGCACCTGAACAACTACTTGTATATCCAGCAGTTCCGATTCGAGGAATCACTTACAACCCGATTCGATGTGCAATCGGAGTTGATGGATGCCCGGATCATCCGTTTCGTACTTCAGCCGATCCTTGAAAATATCATGGTACACGCTTTGGGCAAAACGAGACGGAGCGTAGTACGGATTGAGGTGTTTGCGTTACGGGAGGACGACCATATCCGGATGTCGATTTCTGATGACGGACCCGGTATGGAACCGGACAAGCTAGAGGCTCTTCGGGCGGCTTTGGCTCATCCTTCTTCCAAGGTGTTCACGGGAGTATCTATCGGCCTTCGCAATGTTCACGAACGGATCCGGCTGTTTTATGGGACGCCTTATGGGCTTGAGATCGACAGCCGACCGGGGCAGGGAACGACGGTAAGTCTGACGATTCCTTACAGACAAGGGGAGACAGAGGATGTATAAAGTCATGGTCGTGGATGACGAGACGCTAGGACGAAAATCCATTCGAAAAATGATCAGCGAGCTATCGCTGGACGTCGAAGTGATCGCTGAAGCCCAGAACGGCGAAGAAGCGCTGGAACTGATCGAAATCGGCAAACCGCATATCGTGGTCACGGATATGAACATGCCGGTCATGGACGGACAACGCTTTTTGGAGGCGTTGCATGAACGATACGGCGATATTCGGGTCATCGTCATCAGCGGGTATTCGCAATTCGAGTATTTGAAGGCGGCGATCCGCTATCAGGCCTGCGAGTATTTGCTTAAGCCGGTGTCTGTCCCGGAGCTGCGCGAATCCATGGTTCAGGCGATGGAGGCGATCCGTCGATACATGAGCTTGCAGCAGCAACAGAGGGAAACGCGGGAAATGCGCCGGATGAAGCGAGGGGCTTTCCTGCAAAATGTAACGGCGCAGCGGATCGCCAATCGGGCAGATATCATGCAGCAAGCAAGGGAAATGCAAATGGACGCGAGTGAGTCCTACCGTCTCGTCGTGATTCGTTTCCGCCGCTTTTCCGAGGTGGCTCGTACCGGTTTTCACGGGAATGCCGAATTGTTAATGTTCAGTATCGATAATATCTTGCGTGAAATCCTTGGTGACGAGCGGATGCCTACTTTCATCTCGGACGACGGCATGGGTTGTTGCCTGATCGTCTCGGAAGACTCTCCCGAAGGTGAAGCCTTTGCAACGGCCGAAGAGGGAGGCACCCCCGGGTACAAATGGCTGGAAGCCCTTCACAAAGCCGTTCAGCGTACGCTGAAGCTTGAGGTGCTGGCCGGTGTTAGCGGTGTGTGCGATGGGTACGCGGAACTCCCCGAGGCGTATCGCGCCGCTGAACGTACCCTTCTTCATGAATGTCTGCATGGGTCGGGATTGACGGTGTCGCTGGCGAATCCATCGGAGCAACCGCGGAACACGGCGGCTTTGACTTCGTTTGATGCCTTGGCGATCCGTCAGGCATTTGCCTCCGGCTCCGCTACGGACTTCCGTAGACTGTTGGAGGATTACCGAACGCGAACCAACCGTTCCGTCGACATTACGATCGGACAGGTCCAGCGGGAGCTCATGATCATCCGGGAGGCGGCGGAGTCAGAAATGAAAGGCATCGCCGCGGCGCATCCTGCGCTGTACGAAACCGCCGCCGTCGCAGGGGTCACCGAACCCGGTGAGCTTCGCCGATTGCTCGCCGAATGGGCGGATGCCGCCGAGGAATACGGGGCGGGTCGGCGTGAAACGGATTCGGCGCAATTGATCGGACAACTCGTCGACTATCTGGATGCCCATTATTTCGAAGACGTTAGCTTGATTGATGCGGCTACCCGATTTCATTTGGATCCCAGTTACCTTAGCAAGCTGTTCAAGTCCGTCACTTCTGAGAACTTCATCGAATACGTGACGCGCAAACGGATCGAGAAGGCGTGTGAGCTGCTTCGTTCCTCCGAACGGAAGATCAGCGATATCTCCGAATTGGTGGGGTACGAAAACCAGCGTTATTTCAGTCAGGTGTTCAAAAAAAATACCGGGCAAACCCCCTCCGAATACCGCGATGCCCATGTGGACCAAACCGGAAACACAAAAAATTGAACATCGGACGCACAATTTATTTTATTCCGGCCGGGGCGGCGGACCGATACGATAAAGACAGGACGAAGGCGCGCCGAGCTAGGCAAAGAATGGCTCGATGCGAAGGCCGTTCGTACCGACTTTAACGACCTAGACGAGGGGGAAGCTCAATTGAAGAAGTGGATGTCTGTCAGCCTCTGCATCCTGATGTTAAGCGTTTTGCTAGCCGCTTGCGGCGGCGGGAACAATTCGGCAACGCCGGCCACGGATAACGGCGGCGGAAATACGAACACCGCCCAAGGTTCCGAGAACCAGACCGATTCCGGTGAGCCGGTGACCATCAAATTCATGCATTTCAAAAGCGATTTCACCGACCAGATTAACCAAATCGTGGAGCAGTTCGAAAGCCAAAATCCGAACATCAAGGTCGAAGTGCAACCGGTGAAATACGACGATTACTATACCCTGCTGAAGACGAAGCTGGCAGGCGGGGACATCATCGACGTGTTCACCCTGAACGCCGGCTTCAACACCCAGTTGTTTGCCGATGGCGGTTACCTGATGGACTTGACCGGCCAACCGTTCCTAAGCAACTTCGACGAGAATGTGGTGAAAGGCCAAGCAACCGACGGGAAAAATTACGTCATGCCGCTGAACGCCAACCCGATCGCCGTGTTCTACAACAAGAAAATTTTCCGCGACTTGGGCCTTGAGGTACCCAAAACCTGGGACGCAATGATCGCCGCCGCGGAGAAAATCAAAGCCGCCGGCAAAACGCCGTTCGCCTTGGGGTGGAAGGATGCCTGGACGCTGACCATGTGGGATACCCGCGATATGCCAAGCAATTCGGCGTTGATCGGCCAACCGGACTTCTTCGAGAAGATCGAAACCGGCGAAGCAAAATTCGCCGATAATCCGGCCGTAAAAACGACGATGGAACACGCGCTCAAGCTGTATGAGCTGGGTAACAAGGATCAGCTTGGCGTGGATTACAACGGAGCTGTCGATCTTTTCGCCAAAGGGGATGTCGGCATGATGTACATGGGCACTTGGCCGTTGCCGGACATCGAGAAGAAGAATCCGGAGCTTTACAACAATGACCTTGGCTACTTCCCGTACCCGTTCAGCAATGACGAGAATGCCAACAAGCTCGATTTCAATGCGGACGCTTCGCTGGCGATCGGCAGCAAGACGAAACATAAGGAAGCCGCTTTAAAATTCCTGGAGTTCATGAGCAGCAAGGAAGGTGGGGACGCCTGGGTCGAGAACATCAAATCGCTTAGCTACGTGAAGGGTACCTCGACGGATATCGCTCCGGCGCTCAAAGACCTGCAACCGTACTTCGATAACGCGCAAACTTACGACTCTCAGCTCTATCTGGCTAAAACGACAATCGATTGGCGCTCTCAGTTCGACCAAAACCTGCAAAGACTGTTCTTTAATAAAACGACCGTGGATCAAATCCTGGCCGATATGGACGACTGGGTGAGCAAAAATCACAAATAGAGCGAACTTGACGGAAGGCATGGGCAGGGGCCTGTGCCTTTCGCCGGTTTAGGAGAGGGTGAACCGATGGGAACTTTAAAACGCACGGCGAAAAATGAAATGTGGTACGTCTTGTTTATGCTACCGGGGATGGCTCTGTTCGTGCTGGCGGTCGTGATTCCGCTGGTGATGGGAGCCCGGTATTCGTTCACGAATTGGGACGGGGTTTCCGATTCTTTTGCTTCCGTAGGCTTCGATAATTACGTGCAGGCTTTTGGGGATCCGAGCTTTTGGGACGCCCTGTGGAACACGTTTAAATATGCCATTATTCTAACCATTCTGGTTAACGTGCTATCTCTGCTGCTGGCTTTGGTGTTGGACGCTTTCTTGCCTTTGCGCAACCTGTTTCGGACGGTCTTTTTCCTGCCGAGCGTCATCTCGATCGTGCTGGCGGGGTTCGTTTGGAGCTATAACTATAGCACGGGAATTCCGAACTTGCTGAGCCATCTCGGTCTCGAGGTATCCAGTCCGCTCGGCAATCCCGATTACGCGCTGTTCGGCTTAATCCTGATCGCTTTATGGCAAGGGGTCGGGTCGCCGATGATTATTTACATCGCCGGCCTGCAAGGCATTCCGGGCGAGTTGTTCGAAAGCTCCCGCATCGACGGGGCGGGAACTTGGAAGACGTTCCGGCACATCACGTTGCCGTTGCTTGCCCCTTCCGTTACGATCAACCTACTGCTCGTGCTCACCGGCTCGCTGAAGGTGTTCGATCTCGTTTACGTCACGACGAACGGCGGTCCCGGCTTTGCGACCGAGGTCATGTCCACCTATATCTACCGGACTTCGTTCGCCTCGTTTAAGGGAGGATACGGGATGGCGCTGTCCATGCTGTTCTTCCTCATTCTCGTCCTCGTGACGGTCGTTCAGATGTCCATTTCCAGAAGACGGGAGGTTGAGCTTTAATGAAAGCGAACAAAGCCATCACCTTCATCCTGTTTCTGGCACTGGCGGTCTTATTTCTCTTTCCGCTGTATGTAGCTCTGTTGATGTCGCTAAAAACAGCGAAACAAACGTTCGATAACTTCTACGCGCTGCCGTCCAGCCTTAACTTCGCCAACTACGTCCATGCCTGGGAGACTTCGAAATTCCCGCTGGCGATCATGAACAGCTTGATCGTCACGGTGGTCTCCGTCGTGCTGATCGTGCTGGTATCCGCTTTGGCTGGCTACTCCATTGCGAGAAGAAACAAGCCCTTTTACAACCTTATGTTCATGGTGTTTCTATCCGGCATGATGATTCCGTTTCAAGTCACCATGCTGCCGTTGTATAAACTCGGCAAAACGCTTCAGATGCTCGATACCCATTGGGGAATCATTCTGATTTACGGCGGGTTCGGCATCCAGACGGGCGTGTTGTTCTACGCCGCGTTCATCCGCCAAATCTCTCGCGAGATCGAGGAGGCAGCCAAAATTGACGGCTGCAGCACGCCGGGGATTTTTGCCCGAATCATCATCCCGTTGCTCAAACCGGTGACGGCGACAGTTGTCGTTCTGAACGCCTTATATATCTGGAATGACTTCCTGCTGCCGCTCTTGTATTTACAGGATAACCAATATCGTACGATCCCGTTGCAGCAGTATTTCTTCTTCGGACAATACAGCAGCGACCTGAACCTGGCATTTGCTTATGCCGTCATGGGCATGATTCCGGTTATTGCGTTCTTCCTGTTGATGCAGAAGTTCATCATCAAAGGCATTGCCGCCGGAGCGGTCAAAGGCTGAGGTTAGGGAGCAAGCGGGAAGGGGAGAGTGATCATATGCCGATTAACGTGTTGGAAGCATCAAAAATATTTGAACTACGCACGAAAAACTCGTCTTATTTATTTGGCGTCAACGAAAACGGGACGTTGCAACACCTCTACTGGGGCGAGCCGGTGGAGGCTGCGGAATGTGCCGATTTGCTTCGCCTCCGTCACCACAGCTCCTTTGATGCCGAGGTGAACCGGGAACGGGAGGAGTATGGAGGTTGGGGCGGTACCTTATATGCAGAGCCCTGCCTGAAGGTGAAATTCCAGAACGGCGTTCGCGATTTGCGGTTGCGATATGAAGGGTATGAAGTCGGGAGCCGCTTGGCGGCGGACGATTTGATTGTTCGGCTGCGCGATGAGTATTACCGTTTGCGGGTGGAGCTGCGCTACCGGGTTATCGAGAAATACGATCTGATCGAACGTTCGGTAACGATCGTCAATGAGGAGGACGTTCCCGTTCGAATCGATCAGGTCATGGCGGCGGCCTGGTCCGCCCCGGCCGAGCCTTCCGTCCGCCTGACGCATGTGACCGGCCGCTGGGCCGGTGAATATCAGCTCCGGCGGGCGCCGCTCACCGAAGGCAAGAAAGTGCTGGAATCGCGGCAGGGTTTCACCGGTGCGCATGCCAACCCTTGGTTTGCGCTGGATGACGGCAAAGCGGACGAGTTGTCCGGGAACGTCTGGTTCGGTGCGCTGGGTTGGAGCGGCAACTGGAAAATCGTCCTGGAGTCCTCCACCTTCGGCCAAGTCCGCGTCGTCGGCGGGGTCAACGACTTCGATGGGGCGTTTACTTTGGGACCGGGAGAGAGCTATACATCCCCCGTGTTTACGGGTGGTTTCGTCTCCGGCGGCTTCGGAGAGATGAGCCGGAAGTTGCACAACTATCAACGGGATTACGTGCTGCCCGGATCCCGGGAACGGAAAGTGTTGTACAACTCCTGGGAAGCGACGGAATTCGCGGTGAACGTCCGGGAGCAAATCGAGTTGGCCAAACAAGCGGCCCGGATCGGCGCGGAGCGGTTTGTCGTCGACGACGGTTGGTTTGGCGCGCGCCACAGCGACCGGGCCGGTCTCGGCGATTGGCAGGTGAATCCTCAGAAATTCCCGAATGGGCTGCAGGAGCTGATCGACGAGGTGAAACGGCTCGGCATGGACTTCGGATTATGGGTCGAACCCGAATCGGTCAATCCGGACAGCGAGTTGTATCGGAACCATCCCGATTGGGTGTATCAATTCCCCACGCGCGAAGGAACGCTGCTTCGCAATCAATTGATGCTGAACTTAGGCAAGCCGGAGGTCAAGGCGTTCGTGCTTGAGTTCATGACGGGGCTGCTCAGCACCTACGACATCGCCTTCATCAAATGGGACATGAACCGAACGATCACGGAGCCGGGGGCCATCCCGCTGCGCGAGCATGCGGAGGAATCGGTGTGGATCAAGCACGTCGATAGCTTGTACGAGATTTGGGCCGAGCTCCGGAGCCGTTTCCCGCGGGTGGAGTTCGAGACCTGTGCCGGGGGCGGCTCAAGGATCGATCTCGGCATGCTACGGTTTGCAGACCAGGCTTGGATCAGCGACAATACGGACGCCCGGGATCGGCTGACGATCCAGGAGGGCTTCTCGTACGCTTACAGCCCCTCCGTCATGATGTGCTGGGTAACGGAATCCCCGCATGGCCTGAACGGCCGGCGGCTACCGCTGTCGTTCCGCTTCCACAGCGCCATGCTAGGCGGGCTCGGCATCGGCGCGAACATCGCCCGCTGGTCGGAGGCGGAAATCGTCGAAGCCAACCGTTATGTGGCGCTGTACAAACAGGTGCGCCATTTGGTTGCCGAAGGCGACCTTTACCGGCTTGCCTCCTTCGCTGAAGGCGATGTGGCCGCGTGGCAGTATGTCTCGCGAGACCGGGACGAAGTCGCCGTGTTCGCTTTTCGGCAGGCGCAGTATTTCGGCGACACGGAGCTGCGGCTGCGCCTCCAAGGCTTAGAGCCGGATGGGCGGTACCGGGTAGAAGTACCAGAGGAAGACCTGACCGTGGAGGCGAACAACACCGCCGATCAGCGCGCGGCCGAATCTACCGGCATCACCACCGACTTGGCCGCAGACAACGTCCGGCACGGCTCCACCTTGATGCGCCTCGGCCTGCCGCTGACCTTGGCAGGCGATTACGCCAGCCGGTTTGTATACTTGCGGCGACACTCTGTGACCTAAATTACGTCCCTTGCCGTGGGCCATACGCTAGAATGAGGACGAAACGAATCCACAT
This sequence comes from Paenibacillus sp. FSL R7-0216, assembly GCF_037969915.1. NCBI lineage: Bacteria > Bacillati > Bacillota > Bacilli > Caryophanales > Paenibacillaceae > Paenibacillus > Paenibacillus sp. FSL R7-0216. The sequence continues at coordinate 488,629 of NZ_CP150222.1, forward strand.
GGAGGTAGGATAGCGGATGGCCCATAACAAGGGGAGCAATCGTAACGGCAGCGGGAAACCGGTTCCGAACAACAAGACGGCGTACAACAGGACAACCCAAGGCAAGAAGAACGCCGGTAAGGGGACTGTAGGCAAATCTGCGGGCGGAAAAGGAACAGGCCGGGGGACTGCGAAATCCGGTCTGATTTTTGTGATCTCGTTGATATTGATCGGGGCCTTGGTAATCACCCTGGCGATCGTTTTTCTCAAAGATTCGGGTTCTTCCAGTTTGAAGGATCTCCCAAACTACACGGAAATCAAAGGCGACTACGCCGCCGAAGGCTTGAAGTATGAGAAGCAGCCGCATTTGGGAGAACCGAGCGCGAAGGTCAAGGTGATTGAATTCGCCGATTTTAAATGCCCGGCCTGCAAGAAGTGGGAAGAAACCTACATGCCTCAGCTTCAAAAAGACTTCATCGATACCGGCAAAATTGAGTTGTTCTTTACCAACTTTGCGTTCATTGACCGGGATTCGATCATGGCGGCCAGCGCGGGCGAGGCGGTTGCGGCGCAGAGCAACGAGAAGTTCTGGGAGTTCAAGAGCAAGTTATATGCGCATCAGGGCGATGAGACAAAAATTTGGGCGACACCCGAATTTTTGCTGGACTTCGTGAAGAAAAATATCAACGGTATAGATTACGACCGCTTCGCAAGCGATCTGAAAAGTCATGCCTACATGTTGCCGGTCAAAGAAGATTTCAAAACCGCCGGCTATTACGGAGTAAACGGAACGCCGCAGTTCATGGTCAACGGGGAATTGCTGCCGAGCTCCTCTTACGAGGAATTGGCGGCGGCGATCGAAGCGCAACTGGCGGAGGTTGGCGGGCAATAGGATCATTTCGCACGCTTTGCACGATTATCCCCTTTGATCAGATTGCCGAGAACTGGAGAAGAGCTCGACTCACTCCGGGTTCCTGGCCCTCCTGAATGAAAGGGATAATCGTGCAAAGGCAGCATAAGGGACATCAAGGCGCGCCGGAAATCGGCGCTGATGCACACAAGGTAGAAGTTAGCACCGGCCGACCGAGGACATCGGCCGGCCTTTTTCTTATGCCGCATATTTTTCGATCGTTGGACCGGATTTCTCATACTTGCTTTTCGGCAGGAATTCCGACATGTCGGCGTTCCGGAAAAAAACTTTGTTGGCGCCCCCCACAATTTTTGATAGGGCAACGTAATAAACAACAAACCCCAATTAACGACAATCATTGAGGAGGACACAACAACATGAAAAAAAGCTGGATGATCGCATTTTTCTGCGTGGTGGCATTAAGCTTGACGACCGGCACGGCGTCGGCGAAAGCGGAGCAAGGGAATAACGGCAAGGGAGCCGATAAGAAAACGGAGGCCGGCATCCAAGTGGATGCACAGCAAACGAAAGCTAACGGCAAGAAGGTAGAGAAGCAGTTGGAAGGGACGGTAGAGGAGCAGGCGACGGAGGAAACGCAAACCCCGGAGGGCGAAGAATCCACGGATACGCAAAAATCCGAAAAGCCGGGCCACAACGGCTACAAAGGTTTGTTGAAAGCGATCCAAAACGTCAAGGACAAGCCGTCGGGCGCGGTATTGGCCGATTTGCTCCTGACGAAATACGATACTAAACTCACGGATGAGATGAAGGCGGAGCTTACGCAAATCAAGGAAGATGCGGCGGCTTTATCCAAGGCGGCGGACCTGTTGGAGCAAGAAGGCAGCGTGACTGATGCTGTTTATTTGCAGGAGGAAGCGGTTTTGGCGGACTTCACGAACATCGAATCGTACAAGAAGCTCGGCAAACTCTATGAGAAGCTCGGGAAAAAAGGAGTTAAATTGTTCGTCAATGGTGAACAGCCTACAACAGACGTAGCTCCAATCGTACAGGATGGCAGCACGCTGGTCCCATTCCGGGCCATCTCCGAAGCCTTGCAGGCGGAAGTCGCCTACAACCCGGCGGACAAGTCGATCACGGTGACGAAGGACGGCGTAACGCTGAAGCTAATCATCAATAGCAAAACGGCTTACGTGAATGGCGAACAACAGACGCTGGACGCGCCGGCTACCGTCATTGACGGCAGCACGGTTGTTCCGGTCCGGTTCATCAGCGAGGCTTTTGAAGCGGTCGTGCAATGGGAGCCTAGCTCCCAATCGGTTGTCATCTATAATGAGAGCGCCGATCCGGCGGCAAGCAATGAAACCACGACCACAACCACCACGACAACGACTACTACAGAACAGCAACCCTAAATCGAAATAGGAAAAAGCGACCTTCCCAGGTCGCTTTTTTATTTGAACCGCCATTGATATAGCTCGAAGGTCAAAGAAAGGGGCCAAGCCTTACCTGACGATCAAAGCCGTTCGCGACGAAGATCACAATATCGAGGACACGAAACAGCAAATCGTCCGGAAGGAACATCGCTGAGGGCGTCGGCCTTCGCCGAATGGACTAGGGCGGGGGCGGCCTCCTCAGTCCTAGCCCGTTCCGCTCGGACGGCGCAGATTTTGAATTCAGGCATTCGGCTGACGGGGTGGAGGGCATCGTTCGTCAGCCGGTTGATCGCTTGGTCGCCGCCCCAGTGGAACGGAACAAAAATCGTGCGCGGATGAATGTCCGGCGTCACCTTGGCGGCGAAATCCAGCGACCCGCGCCGCGTGGTCAAGCGGATGCGGTCGCCTTCGCGCAGGCGAAGCTGCTCGGCCAGAGCCGGGTGGAGCTCCGCCACCGGCTCCGGCGCCTTCTTCGCCAGGGCGTCCGTGCGGCGGGTCTGGGCGCCGCTCAGGTAGTGCCCGCCCAGCCGGCCGGTCGTCAGCAGATACGGGTACTCCGTATCTGCCGTTTCCGCCGGCGGCTGCGGCGTGATTGCGTGCAGGCGGGCCCGGCCGCCCGCACGGGGGAAGACGCCGCCCACGAACAGGCGCGGCGTCCCGGGGTGCGCCTGGCCGGGCCCGGGGCACGGCCAGAACAGCCCTTGCGCTTCCTGCAGGCGCGAGTAGCTTAAGCCGCTGTAATCGGCTTTGCCCCCGGCGGAAGCGCGGCATAACTCGTCGAACACTTCGCTCATCGACGAGTAGGAGAAATAGCGCCCTCGGCCCAGCCGTTCGGCGAGGGCGCACAGCAGCCAGGCGTCCGGCATGGACGCGCCGGTCGGCTCAAACACCCGGGGCCGATAGAACACCCGGCCTTCAAGGTTCGTCATCGTCCCTTCCACTTCGAGGAAGGACGTGCCGGGCAGCAGCCAATCCGCGTAGGCGGCCGTCTCCGTCTCGAACAAGTCGACGACGACGAGCAGGTCCAGCTTCGCCAGCGCCTCGGCGACCCGGGCGTTATTCGGGCTGGACACGACCGGATTGGAGCCGAGAACGATCATCGCTTTGATGTCGCCGTCCAATACCTTCCCGAACAGCTCATACGCGGAGACCCCTTTGCCGGGCAGTTCGCCGGGATCAAGTCCCCAGACGCCGGCGACATGCGCCCGGGCGTCCGGGTCCTCGATCGACCGGTAGCCCGGCAGTTGGTCGGCCTTGAGTCCATGCTCGCGGCCGCCCTGCCCATTGGCCTGCCCGGTGACGGAGCCGAAGCCGCTGCCCGGTTTACCGATGTGCCCGCACAGCAGGCACAGGTTGATGTACTGCAGCGTATGCTCCACGCCGTTCACCTGCTGCTCCAAACCCCGCGCGGTCAGGATGATCCCGCGCTTCGCCCCGGCGAATCCCCGGGCCACCTGCCGGATCGTTTCCTCAGGGATCCCGGTGAGGACGGACACTCGGTCGGGCGAGAACGGCCGCACAGCTTCCTGCACCGCTTCAATCCCTTCCGTATGTTCGGCCACGAATTCCGCATCGTACAGCCGCTCTTCCAGGATCACATGCAGCAGCCCGCTAATTAGCAGCGAATCCTGTCCGGGTTCGATCGTCAGTTGGTGGTTTGCAATCTTGGACGTCATCGTCCGCCGAGGATCGATGGTGACGATGACGGCTCCTTGTTTTTTGGCAGCCAAAAGGTAAGGCATCAAGGTCGGTTGGCATTCGGCGATATTGGTGCCGGCAAGGATGAGGTAGTCCGCTTGGGGAATATCCTCGAGCGGAAAGGAGAGACCGCGGTCGATCCCAAACGCCAACTGCTGGGCCGCCGCTGCGGAAGACATGCAGTATCTTCCATTGTAGTCCACGTAGCGGGAGCGCAAAGCGACCCGGGTAAATTTGCCGAGCAGATAACACACTTCATTCGTCAGCGAACCGCCGCCAAACACGGCTACGCTGTCAGGACCGTACTGTTCCTGGAGCTGCCGAATGCGCTCGGCGATGCCGTCCAGCGCTTCGGGCCAAGCTGCGGGAGACCAAGCCGACGAGGTTCCTTCGGAGGACCGAGACCCCGCCTCCCCTTTGCCCCATCCCTGTTCTGAAAGCCTGCGTAGCGGCTGCATCACCCGTTCTGGATGAACCGTATGGTCCAAGGCGTGGAAGCCCTTTTGACATAATCGACCCGTGGCTACGGGGAAGTCTGGACTGGGCTTAACTTCATACCCCGCGAAGGAACCGGGGGCTGAGTGCAACCCCAAACTGCATTGCATACTGCAGAAGGGACAGTGGGATCGCATTCGTCCGTCAGGATGGGCGGCTGTAGGGGTAAGCGTCATAAGCAGCCTCCTTCCGCTCCAGAAACGTTCGTTTCCACTCGCCGTGAATCAGGATCACCGTGAGAATGCAAGCCAACGCGATGCCGCTTAGAATGAGGAAACCGGGCGTATAGGAACCGGTCCACTGCTTTAGGAGGCCAAGAATGTTCGGCAAGAAATAACCGCCGAGCCCGCCGGCTGCGCCTACAATGCCTGTGATGACCCCGATTTCCTGTTGGAAGCGTTGGGGGACGAGCTGGAACACGGAGCCGTTGCCCATTCCCAGACACATCATGCCAATGAATAGCAGCAGGGTCACGATCGACAGCGGCGGTAATGACGACACCAACGCCATCATGAGGGCGACCCCCGCGTATAAAGCGAGCAGCATGCGTACTCCGCCGACCTTATCAGCCAGCCAGCCGCCCACAGGGCGGAAGAAACTCCCGGCGATCACGCACAAAGTCGTGAAATCGGCGGCCCTTACCGCGCTAAGCCCATATTCCGTGTTAAAAAATATCGTCAAATAGTTTGACAACCCGACGAAACCGCCAAACGTCACCATATACAACAGGCAGAACAGCCACGTATCCCTTTGGCGGAGCACGGCGGCGTAGTCGCGAAGTTTTTTCGGCTCCGGTTGGTTGGGACTGTCTTTCGCCAGCAGCGTAAAGACGAGGAAGACCAACGCTACCGGGATGAGGGCCAACCCGAACACGACTTCCCAGCCTCCGTAATGCTGGGCGATCCGGTTGGCGAATAAGGTGGAGAAGACGGTGCCGCTATTACCGGCCCCGGCGATTCCCATCGCCAATCCCTGGTATTGCGGCGGGTACCAGCGGCTGGCCAAAGGCAGGGCCGCTGAGAAGGAAGCGCCGGCAACGCCCAGGAGCAAAGCCACCACATACAATTCGCTGAGCGAATCGACGAATTGCCAGCCCCAGACGAGCGGCACCAGGGTGACGGCCATACCGATCTGGCCGGTCCGTTTGGGACCGATCCGGTCGGCCAGCACGCCGAGCACGAGGCGAAGCGCGGAACCGCCGAGGATCGGCAGAGCGACGAGATTGGCCTTTTGCGCCGCATTCATCGGGTAATCCTGCATCATGATGACGGCCAGCGGACCGATCAGAACCCATACCATAAAGCTAACATCGAAGTACAGAAAGGCGCTCAACAACGAGGGCTTATGCCCACTTTTCATAAAACCGGTACGTTCCATCCTTTCATCTCCTCTCCAGGATTCATCCCCTTCAACCGGGACGTTTCTGTTTTCTTTGACATGCCCCAACGAGGGGCGCAAAACAAAAAGGAGCCCCGGGCAATCTAAAGATTGCCCGAATGGCTCCTTTGCCAACCGGCGGCACAGCGTTGTGCGAAACCGGATTATATGCGCCACGACGTTGTGAACGTAGTTAAATTATAGAAGCTGGAAAAAGATCATGTCAATATAAATTACAAAAAACGTTCATAAAGTTGACTAAAATTCATCTCGGCACTAGAAAAAGTGCATTCCTCACTCCAAGAATCACTTTTCAACAGATTTTTTGCATTCATGTGTAAGAATATATGACATGTAATCGCTTAGGCAGGTTGAATTAAATAGCGGTCTTTAAGCCGTATAAAATTGCCCCATCCCCCAGAACGGGCACTAGGATATAAGCGGCCAGCTTCTTATGAACTGCGAGAGGAGGGGGGAGAGGGTTGCTTCTTGTTCATAATCACTTTGCGCAGCAGTTGAACGATTCCCAGGACAATAGGGAGGATCAGTCCGACCATGAGGATATAAGGCGTCCAAGTCTCCGTATCCCAGGTCTGCTTGAAAGGGATGTTCGGATAGATGACGATGGAAGTTGCAACCAGGAGCATCCCTAGCGGAAGCACCAACGGGCGATGATCCTTCAGACCGAAAATCTGGGTCAATGAAAACGTCACGGCGCACATGTAAAGCGTGATGCGAAAATAAAGCGAAATAATCCAAATCACGGCGACAATTACTTCGATCCGCTGCAGAAAGTGGGCGATGTCGATTTTTTTGGCCAGCGAATAGCTCGGGTACAAGCTTCTGGCCGTAATCTCTGGCCCCAGGACGAGGATGGACAAAGCGATGACAATCGCAAGCAGGCAACTGCCGAGCAAGCTTCCGATAAATAAACTTCTGCCGAATTCGGCAGGGCGGTTCGCGGAAGGAGGCAGGAATAGAAGCAGCGCGATATGAGGGAGGAAAGCAACGCTGATGAAGGACAGGGCAGCCGGCCAGAGCGGAGTAAAACCGAATTCCAGCAGGGGGGCTGCATGCCGCGGCTCGATTTGAAACGAGATGAGAAGCACAAGTGATACGTACAGGAGAATGAACCAAGGGAACAGCATTTCCGCGGAACGCGCCAATACTTCAACGCCGAGGCGGATGCCCATGAGCACTACGGCCGCAAACAAAGTAAGGATTGCCTCGATCGGAGTTTCGGGCATCATTTGCGTCGCCATGAAATCACCGACGTCATGCAGTACCGTCGCCGGGCCGGTCAGGAACAAGGTTATTGCCAAGATGCATGCCACGGTCTTCCCGATCCATTTTCCGAGCAGGGTTTCCAAGATGCCGACCAAGGTCATTCCCGGATAGCGGCTTGCCAGTGCGGACATCAGCCAAACGATGGGCAAACCTGTCCCGAGTGCGAGGAGAGCGGCGATCCAGGCATCCTGCTTCGCCGCTGCGGCCATGCCGGAGGGGACGATCAAAATGGCGCTGCCGACCGTAAATAGCGCCGTTAATAACGTCAATTGCCGCAAAGAGATTTTGGTTTGGTTCAACATGGTACAAGCACCTCGAATCAGTTTTTTGGGTTCCTGCTTTCTTTACCTTTTCGTATCAGGTGAACCCCGGACAATAGCAAGGGAAGAAAGACTCCCGCCGTAAGGGCATACGGAATCCAAGTTTTCGTATCCCAAGTTTGATGAAACGAAGCGTTCGGGAAATTGACGATCGACAGGACGACGGCGATTAGCCCGAGCGGCAACACGACAGGCCGGTAATTCTTCAGTCCGAAAAGCTCGCTTGTCGCAGACGAAATTGCGTAAAGGTATAACGTTACCCGGAAATACAGCGTAATCATCCAAAGGACAGCCATAAAGGACTCGATGCGCTGCAGGAAATCGCCGATGTTGATTTTTTTGGCCAGCGCATAACTCGGATACAGGCTCCTGCCCGTGATTTCCGGACCCAGGACGAGGATCGATAAGGCGACGATCACGGCGATGATCGTCCCGCCGATCGCGCTCCCTATGAGTACCGCCTTTCTTCCTTCCCGGGCCTGGTTCATCGAGGGCGGCAGGAACAGAAATAAAGAAAGCTGCGGAAGGAATACCGTACAAACATAGGACAGTGCCGCCGGCCAAATCGGCCGGACTCCCGACTCTAACACCGGAAGGGCGTTATCCGGTTTTAACTGGCTCAGCACGAGCAGGAGGAGGGCGGTGAAGAGCAATATGACCACGGGGAACAACAGTTCCGCAGCGCGCGCGATCACTTCGATGCCCAAGCGGACCCCCATGATGACCACCAGAATAAACAGAATGTTGATCGCCTTGATCGGGGTTTCGGGCATGATTTGGGTCGTCATGAAATTCCCTAGATAATACAGCGTCGCCCCGGGGGTTATCACAAACCAGGTTGCCACGAACAAGATGGCCACCGTTTTGCCCAGCCATTTTCCGAGCAGCTTTTCCATGATTCCGATCAGGGTCAATTGCGGGTACCAGAGCGAAATGGCGTTGTAGAACGCGATCAGCAGGAGACCGCAGACGAGCCCGACGAGGGCGGCAATCCAAGCGTCTTGTCTGGCAGTGGCAGCCATACCGGAGGGGATGATCAAGATGGCGCTGCCCACCGTAAACAACGTTGTCATGATTGTGATTTGCCTGGCGGACATCAGGTATGACTCCTTCATCCGGGTCACCTCGCTTTATGGGATTAAGCCGATCGCGGACAGCAGCTTGCTGAATGGTTTAAATATGATTGTGAAAGCGATCAGCGGACTGGGGAAATGGGACGTTAACGCGGCTGGAATACTAACCCCGACCGCGATTAGGAGCAGAACGGAAAAAGCCCAGAGCTCTCTTATTTGCCTCCGCTTCAAGAGGGGCGGAAGCTCAAGCCACGCGATGGCACCTGCAACCGCCAAAATTCCCACGATCCCTAGCATATCGTCATTTACTCCTTCGTTTGATTTAGGAACGAGTCAGAAATGGTTCCGATCCGGCGAATAACGAAATCCGCGCGAATCGCCACCGGCAAATGGGTGAAGTATTCCTCGTCCCAGTTGTTTTTCATTGCTTTCCAGGCTTTGGGGTCCGCGCGGCGGACGACCTCGCCGAACCCGAAAATATCAACCCTGTACTTCGTCTGGGCTTTGTCGATCGTCTCCTCGACGAAATCGATGATTCTGGCCTCGACTTCTTTCTCTAACTTGGCAATCGTGGCGGTATCGGTGATATCGAGCTTCTTACAGCCAACGGCGCCGATGTTGCCTTCGATTTCGACCTGGATGTCGATCCGGGGCTGTCCTTGGACTACCTTCCCTTTGACGTTCGTCTTGCCACGGATGTATTCGACAGCGACTTTTCCGCCCTCAGGACAGGGAATAAAAACGACAGAGCTTTTAACGCCTTTATGGATTTGGTGGTATCCCCTGCTCTCCTTTTCGTCAAGCCAGCCGATCAGCTTGTCTTTTTTGAACACGGCCAAGCCCGAATACTGCAGTTGTGTGGGGGTATAGATATTGGCGATATTTTTTTTCGTTTGTCCCATCTGCGGATCCCCTGTGATCACCAATCCGGTCAGAACGGGGTGTTTCCCCTGGCTGGTCAAGTTGTCGATCAGCTCGTCGAGCGTAACCGACAAACTGGGTGACCAGTTTTCTTCCGAGGTCTCCAAGGATGAAAACAACTTGTTGGCCGGTACTGGCTCGAGCGGAGTCATGATCTTCAGTGTCCCGAGGGCGGTTGTTCCCTTGGTGACCACGAGGTAAAAGTCGGTGCGGAATTCATGGTCCCGGGACAGCAGATCGAGCATTTGCCCAATGCCCCGCTTTGCCAGCGATTCACCGATCAAGAATAACCGGAGATGGGAAAAGTAGATTTTCCGAGGGCTGATTTGGGTGATTCTTCGCGCCGCTTCGAAAATCGTATCGCCTTCGCTCGTGTACAGCGTGGCCGGGGCCCCTCCGTTGCCCCCCTGTTGCGATGCCACTTGGCCGGGGTCTACAACCTGTACGGTGAGCCGGTAACGGCCGCCTTCCTCCATGTCCACACCGGCGGCGACGGCGATGCCAAGCTCGTTGAGCTCCTTGCGATTCCAGCATCCGGCAAGCAATGAAGCTACGAACAATATCAACATCAGGACAGCCGCTTTTTTAGCCACATTCAAGTCTCCTTCTTTGTCTTGCCGGTCAGATCCGGTTCGGCTTCGCGGGATTTCTTCGGCGGGGTACTGATTCGGCGCCGGGAGTTGTTCTTGCTGATAAGGCGTGCGCGGGTAAGCAGCATCCACTGCGGAAGCCGAATGATCGAATCCTTGTTGTCCGCTAGAATCAGCGGGGCGAATGGGGCCATATAAGGAACGCCGAACGATCGCAGGCTGCACAGGTGTAGTACCATGGCGATGACCCCCACGATGATGCCGAACAAGCCGAAAGAAGCGGCCAGCGCCATATAGGGGAAGCGCAGCAGCCGGAAAGCGATGGACATGTTGTACGCCGGCAGAATGAAACTGGAGATCGCTGTGATCGCCACAACGATGACCATCGCCGCGGAAACGATGCCCGCCTGCACGGCAGCTTGGCCGATGACCAAGGTACCGACGATGGAGATTGCGGCGCCGATGTTTTTGGGCATTCGAATGCTGGCTTCCCGCAATATTTCGAAGGTCAGCTCCATGAGCACCGCTTCGATAAAAGCGGGGAACGGTACTTGCTCGCGTTGTGCCGCCAGGCTGATCAGCAGTTGCGTGGGCAGCATCTCCTGATGAAACGTCGTGATGGCCACATACAGGGACGGACCTAAGAGGGAAATGATTATTCCCAGATAACGAAGCAGACGGATGAAGCTGCTGATGTCGGCGCGCTGGTAATAGTCCTCCGAGGCGTGAAGGAAAGAGACGAATAAGGCCGGTACCACCAGCACGAACGGGGTACCATCCACTAGGATGGCCACTTTGCCCTCCATCAGTTCGGCGGCGATGACATCCGGTCGCTCGGAATTATAGATTGTCGGGAAGGGGCTGAACGTTTCGTCCTGGATCGATTCCTCAATATAGCCGCTCTCCAGAATGCTGCCGACATCGATCCGCGTCAGCCGATCGCGCACTTCCTGGACCACTTCATCGTTGGCGATGCCCTTAATGTACATGATAGCCACGTCGGTTCGCGTAATCCTGCCGATCTGCATCGTTTCCAGCCACAGATGGGGATCTTTGATTTTTCGCCGGATCAACGCCGTATTGGTACGCAACGACTCGACAAAGCTCTCTCGAGGACCGCGAACAACGTTTTCCGAGGCAGGCTCGCTCACCCCGCGGTCCTTCCAGCCCCGGGTACTGCAAACCACGCCTTGATCTTGCCCGTCGACGAGAATCACGGTATCTCCGGACAACAGAGCCTGATACAAAGCGTCGAAATCGGAGACATCCCGAACGTCCCCGATCGTTAAGGCATAGCTTTTCAAGGCTAGCACGACGTCGGAGGGGGGATCGACGGTTCTGTCGGTCTGCCCGAAAATGTTGATGTCCAACATCACCGATTTCATGATGAAGTCAGTGATGACTTTCTGATCGGCCAACCCGTCGGTAAAGAGAAGGGCCATCGACCGATCACCTTTGTGGCCGATCGGCAGACTCCGGATAATAATGTCTGTACTGTTTCCGAGGGTTTCCTGAATTGCGTGCAAGTTAGCTTCCAAATCCGTAAATAGTGGCTGCGGTTCGCCAGGCGCCGAGGTTTGGCTGGCTGTTAACGGGCCGTGGACTAGGGCTTGCGCGGATCTGCACTTTATTCTTCGCCGATGAGGCATCGATGTTCTCCCTCTCGCGGGTGTTTTTTAGCTCCATTATTTCCGAGGACAGTCCCCTCCAAACCAAATCCGGGTTACAATAGGGACAATAGACAAATATCCTGTCAAGAATTCGAGAAAAAGAGGGATCCGCCTTGAGTGAAACCGAGAATCCGACCCAAGCGCCTACCGATGCACAGCCACCCGAGCGATCCGTCGCAGCGGTCGTTCGCGCTCAACAGCAATACGTCCGCAGCGGCGCCACGCGTTCGGTAGAATTCAGGCTGCGCCAACTGGAGCGTTTGAAGACGGCCATTGCCCGTTACGAAACGCGTATTTTGGAGGCGCTGCAGCGGGATCTGCGCAAACCCGAGCTTGAAGGCTACAGCACGGAAGTTGGCTATGCTTACGACAGTATCGGATACGTGATGAAGCGACTAAAGCAGTGGGCCAAACCGGAGCGGGTCCGTACGCCGCTAACCCATATCGGCTCCAGCAGCTATATCTACCGGGAGCCTTACGGCTCGGCGCTGATCATCGGCCCGTTTAACTATCCGTTTTTGCTGGTGATCGATCCGTTAATCGGGGCAATCTCTGCGGGAAATGCCGCGATTGTTAAGCCGTCGGAGTATACGCCGCACGTCTCCGGGGTCCTTGCCGAGATGCTCGGCGAATATTTTGATCCCGAGTACATCCGGGTCATGGAGGGAGGGCAGGAGGTCACATCCGCGCTGATTCATGCCCCGCTCGACTTTATCTTTTTCACCGGAAGCATTCAGGTTGGAAAAATTGTGATGACGGCAGCCGCTGAACATCTGGTGCCGGTCGTGTTGGAGCTTGGCGGGAAAAGCCCTTGTATCGTCGATCGCGAGGCGGATCTGGAGTTAGCCGCTCGGCGGATCGTTTGGGGGAAGTTTCTGAATACGGGTCAGACTTGCGTGGCCCCGGATTATGTGCTCGTTCACGAGTCGGTCAAAGCGGAGTTGATCGCCAGAATGAAGACACAGATCACGGCATTCTACGGGGATGATCCGCAGCAAAGTCCGGATTATGGGCGGATTGTGAACGAGCGGCACTGGAACCGGTTGATGGGGTTGTTGGACTCGTCGAAGGTAGCGGTCGGAGGCACTGGGGAACGTGAGGATTTGTACCTAGCGCCGACGATTATGGAGAACGTAAGCTGGGAAGACCAAGTGATGCAGGAAGAAATCTTTGGGCCGATTTTGCCGGTGCTGGACTATCAGGATCTGGATGCGACGCTTCGGAACATCGGAGAGCGGCCTAAGCCATTGGCATTGTATGTGTTTACGAGCAACTCCGGAACAGAGCGGAAGGTGATGGAGTCGGTTTCGTTTGGCGGCGGGTGCATCAACGACACGGTCATGCATCTGGTCAGCCCGTATCTGCCCTTTGGGGGTGTGGGGTCCTCCGGCATGGGGGCTTATCATGGACGCTACAGCTTCGAAACCTTCTCTCATCGAAAAAGCGTGCTAAAGAAGTCAACGCGGATTAACCTCAGCTTCATTTATCCGCCTTATACCGCCGGTAAATTGAAGTTGATCCGACGCTTTATGAAGTGAATGGGGATCTGAAGGTGTCAAAGTAAATGAATTTTTCATGGGAGGGATTTTCGTGGGAATCAGTCCAAGCCGGAAGTTCGCCTGGACCTGGCGCGTGAAGGAAGACCAGTTGGAGGCTTACGTTGACCTGCATTTGAACCCTTGGCCGGAGGTGCTCGCAGAGCATACCCAAGCGGGCATTCGAAACTATTCGATTTTTCAGCAGGGGAATCAGTTCTTTTATTGCTTCGAATGCGATGATCCGGACGCGGCTTTCAAGTACATCGCGGATAGTGAGGTTTGTCAACGGTGGAACGCGATTACGTCGGGGATGGTCGAGGGTTCGTTTGACTTTAACGAGCCACAGCCGATCGTGCCGATGCGCGAGGTTTTTTACTTGAAATAGAATCAATTCACATCGGGAGGATTGGAAGATGAAATATCGCAAATTAGGCAAAACCGGCCTGAACGTTTCCGTGGTCGGCATCGGTACTTGGCAGTTCGGCGGAGAGTGGGGCTTGAATTATACGCAAGCGGAAGTGGATGCGATTTTGGACCGGGGCCGGGAGCTTGGCATCAACCTGATCGATACGGCGGAGTGCTATGGCGATCATTTGTCCGAATCGTTTATCGGAGATTATCTGAGTCGGCGTAACCGGGAAGATTGGCTGGTTGCCACGAAATACGGGCATCAGTTCCATGAACGGTTCACGCGGACGGATCGGTTTGAGGCTGAGGCGGTACTGCAGCAGCTAGACGCTTCGCTAAAGGCGCTGAAGACCGATTATATTGATTTGTACCAGTTCCATTCCGGGCCGGATGCGGCGTTTGATCATGATGAACTCTGGACGCTGTTGGATAAGCAGAAGCAAGCGGGGAAAATCCTTCATCTAGGCACTTCGATCGGCAGCAACGATAACCTTCATCAGACGGAGGCTTCATCCAAGGTAGGTTCGGAGGCGATCCAGGTGGTTTACAACCGACTGGACCGCGTGCCGGAGAACCGGGTGTTCCCATCCTGCGAGCGCCAGGACTTGGGCGTGCTTGCCCGGGTACCGCTGGCGAGCGGTTACCTCAGTGGCAAATATAAACCGGGTGCAGTGTTCGGCGAGACCGACGTACGCCACCATCATGACCCGGAAAGTACCCGCCGCAAGCTTGAGGAAGTAGAGGAGATCCGTCGGAATGAAGTGCCGGAGGGCGTAGATATGGCCCAGTGGGCTTTGGCCTGGTGCCTAAAGAATCCGATCGTTAGCACGGTGATCCCCGGCTGCAAAAATCCGGCGCAAGTGGAAGCGAATGCGGCTGCGGCGGAGCTAGAAATCTAGGAAACTACAATTAGACCGATAAGCAGACAAAATAGTTGCTTATCGGTCTTTTTTCTTATTGACGACTGTCAAATTTAGGATTATTATGTAAACATAAATTGGAATTTTAGAAGTATATGGTGTTGCTTGATGTCATTGGATGTCGTTTGGTTGCTCTATCAGTCGAGATTATTCGGCTCATAGAAGTAAGCGGAATTGGGGGGCGATAATTTTTTGATATCCACAACCACGATTCGCGCAGAACTGGAAGACTACATCAAGAGCGAAGGGACAACCCTACATCGCTTTTCGGAAACTGCCGGAGTTAATGTCGGAACGTTAAGCGGAATTATTAACGGAAACCGACCTATTGCGATCGGACAGTTGGACCGAATCACAGCGGCAATGGGGCTGTCTGAGGGACACTTCTACGATTTATACGCTGATGAGTGTTTTACTTCAACTGCTCCGCATTGGAGAAGGTTACGACCGTTCCTTCTAAGATGCGCTGAATTGCAGAAGCATGATTGCATTAATCAGGTATTAAGCCGATTACTAGAGGATTTGAAGCAGATTGCGGGGATTTTCGATACGGCGGAACAAATGTTTGTTCAGGGGTTGAAAGAAGCCGCCGTCATTCTGTATGAAGCCGTAATTGAAAGCGAGCGATCCAGTCATTCAGAACGGCTTGCAATGAGTTACTATAGAATCTTTCAAATTTTTCAAAGAGATAGTCTCCGGGGTTTTAAAGCAGCTTTGCAATTTTTACCCTATCGATACCGATTACCTGAAGAACTAGCACTTGACGGATTGTTAATGCTCATTCAGGTTTATGCCTTTCGATTTAATTGGGTGGAAGTTGAAAATTATGCGGATGAACTAAGTAAGTTGGCCTGGGCTTTCTATGAAAGGAAGATTTGGAAGCAGCCAGACTTTAAGCCGTCCCGACCTCTAGTCTTTTATTATGGCAGGGCCTTTTTGTTTAAGTCAGGCAGCTACGAATACCGCGGGATGTATGAAGAATCGAAGAAATGGATTGCTGAATATACGGATTTAAGCTGGTTTGAGGGGCTGGATGACGAGGCAAGGGAAGAAGTAGAACAATTAAAGATGTTCGCTAAAGCCAATTATTTATGTGTAGATGTTAAGGCTGGCAATCATTTGAGGATTCCTGAATATGTCTCTTTTCTTGAGTCTCATCCGGATGAGATTGTCGAAGGCTTAATCACTTTAGCAGAATCCGCCAACAGACACAATTTTTTTATTGATGAGGTATTCAATAAATTTGCCGACGAAATCGAAAAATATAGGAAATTCGGCAGGGATACTTGGCTGGCGAATGGAGCAACGAATATTAATTTTTCTAAGGATCCTCCCTATGTATTCCGTTATTCTTCCTTCTTTCAAAACTACGCGATTTATCATCTTCGAAGAAAATCATATGAAGAAGGATTAAATAACATCTTGGACAGCATGAAAATGTCCCTCCAAGTAAGCGGTAGGGATCTCCTCGTAAATACTGCTATGGCTATTTTTGAGCTTCATCGGCAGTATGCTTCGGAGGAGCAGATTCAAGAATACAATAAATTATGTAGAAGGGTGTGGGAAAATGAAAAACAAAATGTCTTGGGTGGTTTCGGGTATTCTAATGCTTAGTTTCACGGTGGTTAGCAAAGGTTTGATTACTACATTTATGCACGGCTGGAGCTAATAGTTTTAAATAGAGAAATGATTACATAATCTTGGGGTCAGCTTACTGCTGGCCTTTTATATTTCTATTTCAAAAAATGGAATTTTTTTGTTTCTTGCATTAGGTTTCATTATGCAATATTTGGCAACCTCTTCTAATATGTTCCTAGGGTGATAGCTATGAACAATTCTGAAAAAATCAGATTCCGCATTGAAATGGAAAGACAGGAATTAAATCGGTTAGCGCAGAGATATGGCTTGCGGCATGCACGGGTACTCCATCAGTCGGTTGTGCTTGACCGGTTGTTAAATAAATATAGTAAGGTCACGTACTCTGATTACCGAAGAAAAAAGCCCATCGCGTAGATGAGGCTTCTTTATCCTTCGGTCAATTTGTAATTGAATATTTTGTTGACTTCTTTGATCGGGAATGGGGTCGTGTCGGTGGCTTTTCTCCGACTTGTTGGACCGAGGATAATCTCATTGCTATGGACGAACAACACTTCCTTACTAAAACGCAAAAAAAGCACACCACGCACGCCAAGGATTGACGGATGCGCGAGTGTGCTTCGCTTCGCTTATGGATGGGATTCGATGCTGCCTAGCTTATCTGAAATAAGTCACTTTGGAAATACGGTTTCACTCTGTCCCGGACTTATCGGAAGGAGGTGACCAAGCCCTGCAGCAGCGTGCGTACATCGTACTGGTATTGATTGATCGGGGCAATGGGCTTATTTAACCCTAACAGTCCATACACCGCCATACGGGCTGCGCGGACGGAATATTCTTCGGTGAATACGACATCGTCCGGAATTTCGCAGAATTGACTGATCAACGCCAGGTTGGTTGAGCCGTCCGGAATGACCTTTGGCCGATCGTCGATCGCTCTAGGCATGAACTGCGAGGTGATGAACGGCATCATGCATGGAATGCAGTTCGCCGTGGAAATGATCGCCTCCATGTCCTGGTCGAAGTGGAGATGGTGCAGTAGCTCGGTTAGAATTTCCTCGCCGGTGCATTCGGACATTTTCTTAGGCACGTAATCCCCGACGCGATCCGGGAATAAGCCGTATCCCCAGAAGACCTTGACCTGCTCCGGCTGATTGCGGAAATGCGGCTGATGGGCCAGCACGATGGACATCAACCAGCTCGAATCCTTAAAGGTCACGAGCGCGCCGGTTCCCGCCTTGTTGCGGGAGAAGGCCTCCATCCGGTTAAAGAAGCGCGAGTCCTGACAGGTGACCGTAAACGACTCCCATTTTGACCCGTCGATATGATCGTCAAAAGAGGAGGGACGACCAAGCCCCGGTTTCTTTGCGGCCATGCGCTCCCACAGCAGCCAAGAGCTCCCTTTGCCGTTCAGCTTCGGCGCCGAGGTCATTGCGCCTAAGCTGTAGCCCTCCGTCATCGAACCATTGGTCACAATCACCAGATCTCCCTCTGCCAAATCTAGTTCCCCCGGAACCCCCTCCTTCAGATAGTGCATTCGGGTAACGGTGATCCCATCGCCTTCGCGGAAATCCAGATCCGTGACCGTGCATTTCAGCGAAAAGTCCACGCCGTGCTCCTCCAGATATTTTTGCAGCGGCAAAATAATAGAGTCGTACTGGTTATACGGCGTGCGGGTGACTCCCTCCAATGTATGGATTCTTGGGAACTCATGCATGAATCGAAGCATGTACCTTTTGAACTCCACGGCACTGTGCCAAGGTTGGAAGGCGAACGTCGTCGCCCACATGTACCAGAAATTCGTCTCGAAAAAATGTGGCCCAAACCAATCGTTAATCCGCGCTTTGCCCATTTTCTCCTCGGGGGTCATCATCAGCTTGACCATCGCTAGCCGGTCCGCCATATCAAAGCCCATGGAAGTGACGTCCTCCACCTGGCCTTCGCGGTTCACCAATCGGGCGTTGGAATGCGTCGGGTGGGCGTTATCGAAAGCGATGATTTCATCCCGCACCGAAAGCCCCGGATGGTCTATCGAAGGGATGGAACGCAGCAAATCCCAAGTGTTTTCGTAAGTCTCATCATTCAGCATCCGGCCGCCGCGGATCACATAACCTTGCTCACCGATACCGGCGCCGTCGTTGCTGCCGCCCAGCACCTTCATTTCCTCCAATACGTGAATATTTTGGCCGGGAAAATCACAGTCTCGCACCAGGAAAGCGGCTCCCGCCAGCGAAGCGATTCCTCCGCCGACCAAATAAACCTGTCTCGTGTTAAGTTTTGCTGACATTACCTTCGCCTCCAAGGAATGTGATGAATGGAACAATCTCAATGTAATCTCTCTTTGAAGGAAACAAAATCATCAATGGAGCGCGGCTGTATAAAAAAAAGACACTCCTCAGGGAGTGTCTAGGATTCCGACGAAATCGGCCCTATTTCGAGCAAAACCATTAACGTTGATGACTTGAAACTTTGGACGTGCAGGCTTTCTGTTCATATCGCTGCAGCGCTCGTTCGAAATGGCCGTCAGCCAGTTCACCAAGCTTATCGACGATGTTCTCCGGACGTTCCTTCATGCCATCTTGCATCCATCTAACGATCAACCCGACAAACGCCAACGCATAGAAATTTGCCAGAAACCGTTGATCCGCTTCATCCACCTGCATTCCTACGGACACTTCTTCCACGACCTCCATGACCAGATGGTTTGTGACGTTATACAGGTACGAGTCCAGATGGCTTCGTGCCAGGGAATTCAGCGTGTTCAAACAAAATAATCGGTTCTCTTCGATATATTTGAATATTTTCAGAAAGCCGCTGGACCAGGTGTGGTAGCCGTGCTCCCCGGCGATGGCATCCACCGCTTCGGTCTGGTAAATCCAACCCAGGAGCTAGTAAATGTCCCGGAAATGATAATAGAACGTTTGACGGTTTAGGCCGCAATCGTCCACGAGATGCTTAACGGTAATTTTATTGAGGGGGGTATGGTTCATCCTGTTTTTCAGCGCGGCGGCAAGCGCCCTTTTGGTGAGATGGGAACTGGACATGAGAATCACCTGCTTATGGAAAAAATAGGTGCATAATCCTGCCTCCCATTATACTCCGGCATGGGTGCGTATACAAAAAGGGCCCTCGGTTTCCGGAGGGCCCTAGGTTTAATTCGTCTTCGACTTATTATAAATATCAAAGGCGACGGCAAGGAGCAGAACAAGACCTTTGATCCCTTGCTGCCAATCGACCCCGAGACCGATGAGCGACATGCCGTTATTCATGACGCCCATGACCAGACCGCCGATAATGGCACCGATGACGGTGCCAATCCCGCCGGAGGCCGAGGCGCCGCCGATAAAGCAGGCCGCGATCGCGTCGAGCTCAAAGTTCGTCCCGGCTTTCGGCGTCGCCGAATTGAGGCGGGCGGCGAAGATCAGTCCGGATAACGCGGCCAAGGCGCCCATGTTGACGAACACCCAGAACGTCACCTTCTTCGTCTTGACGCCGGAGAGATTGGCGGCCTTCTCATTGCCCCCAAGCGCATAGATATGGCGTCCGGCGATCATTCGGTTCATGACGAACGAGTAAATGACGATCAGGAAGAACAAGATGATCAAGATATTCGGCAGCCCGTTATAAGTGGACAGCACAAAGGTAAACACGTTGATGATGGCAACGAGCAGCACGAGCTTGGTTACGAACATCCAAATCGGCGCTACCTCGAACTGGTATTTGAGCTGGGTCCGGCGCTCCTTCCATTCCTGCCAAATCAGGAGGAGGGAGAGGACCAGGCCAAGGAGAACCGTCAGGGTGTGGAGGCTGCCGCCGCCGAACCAGTCGGGAATAAAGCCGGAACTGATCCGCTGGAACGATTTCGGGAACGGCGCGATCGATTGGCCGCCCAGCACGATCATCGTCAAGCCCCGGAACAGTAGCATCCCGGCTAACGTGACGATAAAGGCCGGTATTTTCACATAAGCAACCCAAAATCCCTGCCAGGCGCCGATCAATCCCCCTATCACCAAAGAGATGATAATGGCTAGGAACGTAGGCAACTGAAGATCGACCATCATGATGGCGGCCAAAGCCCCGATGAAGGCGGCGATGGAGCCGACGGATAAATCGATATGTCCTGTGATGATGACTAATACCATCCCGATGGCTAACACTAGAATGTAGCTGTTTTGCAAAATCAGGTTCGTAATATTAAGTGGCTTCAACAAGATGCCGCCTGTCAAAATTTGAAACAGCACGGTAATGAAGATTAAAGCGATAATCATGCCGTACTGGCGGATGTTTTTTCTGAAAATCTCGCTAACCGCTTGCATCGGTCTACCCCCTGCCTCGAGTCATTGATTTCATCAGTACTTCCTGGGTGGCGTCCTCCCGTCTGACTTCTCCGGTGATCCGGCCTTCGCTCATGACGTAAATGCGGTCGCACATCCCAAGAATTTCCGGAAGCTCCGAGGAGATGAACAAAATGCCCTTGCCTTCGTCCGCCAACTGGTTGACGATCGAATAAATTTCGTATTTGGCTCCGACATCGATGCCGCGCGTCGGCTCATCAAGAATCAGAATTTCCGGCTGTGCGTAAATCCACTTGCTGAGAACAACCTTTTGTTGATTGCCGCCGCTCAGGTTGACCGTTTTTTGCAAAATGCTCGGCGTTTTAATGTTGAGCTTGCTCCGGTATTCCTCGGCGACCCCTACTTCCTCGCGTTCGTCGATGACACCGCGACGGGAGAGCTTCCTTAACGAAGCCAATGAAATATTGCGTTTGATATCATCGATCAGAACCAATCCGTATTGTTTACGATCCTCCGTGACATAAGCGACGCCATGCTTGATCGCTTGACTGATGTCATTAAACCGCACCTCTTTCCCATGCAAGAAGAGTTGGCCTTTTATATGCCTTCCGTAGGAACGGCCGAATAGGCTCATCGCCAGTTCTGTCCGGCCTGCGCCCATTAAACCGGCGATCCCGACGATTTCCCCGCGGCGGATATTCAGGTTAATGCCGTCCAGCACTTTGCGATCCTCTTGCTGCGGGTGGGTTGCTTCCCAGTCCCGCACCTCGAAGATCACCTCGCCGATCCGGGGAACCCGCTCTGGATAGCGGTGGGTGAGGTCACGGCCAACCATGCCCTTGATGATAAGATCCTCGGTCACCTGATCGGCTTTCATATCCAAAGTCTGGATCGTCTTGCCATCGCGCAGAATCGTGATCGAATCGGCGACTTTGCTGATTTCGTTCAGTTTGTGCGAAATGATGATAGAGGTGATGCCTTGTTTCTTCAGCTCGAGGATCAGCTCCAGCAGGTTTTCGCTGTCGTTTTCATTCAAGGCCGCTGTGGGTTCGTCCAGAATCAGCAGCTTGACCTGTTTGGACAACGCTTTGGCGATCTCCACCAACTGCTGCTTACCGACGCCGAGTTCTAATACGTGAGTGGCCGGTGATTCATCTAAACCAACGCGTTCCAGCAGCGCTTTCGTTTTGACCGTCGTTTCGTTCCAATCGATTAGCCCACGTTTGCTTTGCTCATTACCGAGAAAAATGTTCTCCGCGATAGAGAGATAGGGGATCAGCGCGAGCTCCTGGTGAATAATAACGATCCCTAGCTGTTCGCTTTCCTTAATGTCCTTGAATTCGCAGACCTTCCCTTCGAACAGGATCTCGCCTTCATAGGAGCCGTGAGGATATACGCCGCTGAGCACTTTCATTAACGTCGATTTACCGGCCCCGTTCTCTCCGCACAGGGCATGAATTTCCCCGGAGGTTACCTTTAAGTTGACATTGTTCAGCGCCTTGACGCCCGGGAAGGTTTTCGTAATGCCCCTCATTTCCAAAATCGTGTTGCTCATTTGCGCCACCTGGCCTTTCGCTCATGGTAAGGGCATAGCGACGGCCGCCCCAATCCGCGTCCGCCGCTATGCCAGTCACCGTAAGTTGATGTTAGAGTCCCAGATCCTCTTTGGAGTAATAGCCGGTATCGACAAGTGCTTGTTCAAGGTTATCCTTGTCAACCGAAACCGGTTCGAGTAGATAGGATGGAACGACTTTGACGCCGTTATCGTAGGTCTTCGAGTCGTTGACTTCGGCCTCTGTGCCTTCCAGAATGCTTTGGACCATGGAGACTGCTTTTTTCGCCAACTCGCGCGTATCCTTGAAGACGGTCTGCGTTTGTTCGCCGGCAAGTATCGATTTGACCGAAGCCAGCTCAGCATCCTGGCCGGTCACGATCGGCATCGACTTGCTTCCGGAGCCGTAACCAACCCCTTTGAGCGAGGAGAGGATGCCGATGCTGATCCCGTCATAAGGGGAAAGAACGGCGTCAATGTTCTCCGTGCTGTAATGGGCGCTCAGCAAATTGTCCATGCGGGCTTGGGCGGTGGCGCCGTCCCAGCGCAGGGTAGCGATTTGCTCCATTTTCGTTTGTCCGCTGCGCACCACCAGCTTACCGGAATCGATGTAAGGCTGTAGTACGGACATGGCGCCGTCATAGAAGAAGTAGGCGTTGTTATCATCCGGCGAGCCGCCGAACAACTCGATGTTGAACGGGCCTTTGCTGTCCTTCAGGCCAAGCTTCTCCTCAATGTAGGAGGCCTGCTGCACGCCAACCTTGAAGTTGTCGAAGGTGGCGTAGTAGTCGACGTATTCGCTGTTCATGATCAGCCGGTCATAGGCAACAACCTGGATGCCTTGGTCGTGGGCTTTTTGCAGGACGTCGGTCAAAGCGCCGCCGTCGATAGCAGCAATGACGAGGACCTTTACACCTTTGGTGATCATATTTTCGATCTGCGACACCTGGTTTTCGATGACGTCTTCCCCGTATTGCAGGTCGGTACCATAGCCAAGCGCCTTAAACTCCTTGACCATGTTGTTGCCGTCGTTCACCCAGCGTTCGGACGATTTCGTGGGCATGGCGATGCCGATCGTTCCCTTTTTGCTGTTGCCCGATCCGCTGCCACCGTCGTTTCCGCCATTGGCGCAAGCCGCGAGGGCCAATACCATTGCCAGTGCAAGTAAAATGGCCGTTACCTTTTTCAAAACCGATTCCCCCTATACCTGAAATGAATGCGTTTACAGTAGGGAGTATAGCAATCGATGGGGGAGGTCGTATTTACAGTGAATTGACTCTTTTTATAAAAATCGTACCTTTGTGGAGGTCGGAGGGGATTTATATCTCAGGGGGAGCGTTACTCCCCCTGAGCGTCTTCGCGTCCAAACGCGCCTTTGCGGTATTGCAGCGGGGAAAGGCCGGTCGCTCGCTTGAACGCCGTGCTGAAGTAGTGCTGGGTTTCGTAGCCGACTTGTTCAGCGATCTCACCGATCGTCAGGTCCGTGGCATTTAACAGCCGGGTCGCCCGGCGAATGCGAAGCTGCGTCAAATAGCTGTTGAACGTGGTCCCCAGCTCCTGTTTGATCATGCGGCTCAAATAAGCGGGGGAAGACTGCAAGGCTTGCGCCATCGCTTCCAACGTGAATCCGCTATCGCCGAAATGCTCCAGCATGTACTGCTTGGCCCGGCGCACCAGCGGCGAAACGACGGTTTCTCTCATCACGGCGGATTTGGCTTTCCGGTAAACGGCAGGGAGCCCTAGTACGTCGCCGGTAGCCTCGGCCAAGTGAACCTCGGCGGCAATTTTCAAGTGGGTACGAACCAAAGTTTCGATGCGGTAAAAATCGGCTTCGGCTTCCAAGCTCCAGAGCAGGATGACGATGAGGCCGAAGGGATCCCGGAAGATCGTCTTGGGGTAAGGGGCGAGCACCTCGGCCGCGATATTATCGACGGCAAATCCATAAAGCTGTCGATCGTCCTCCTTGAGGACAGCGGCGGAGCTCGCCGACTCTGGCAAACGGATGACACCCAGCCAATCGGGGCAGGCATCCGGCAGCTTCAAGAACTGCAATTGCTCGGCGATTTCCGCGGCGGTCATCCCACCGTCTAGCCATTGCTGGCAGAATCGCTCTCTTAGAAGCGGGTAGCTGCGCGTAATCTGCCGGGAGGCCTCCTGCCACTGTTGCTGTCTGGACGTCTCTTCCTCTAGTTCTCCGCGAACTTGGCGCAGCACCTTCGCCAGTTGCGCGGGATTGGCCGGCTTTAGAATATAATCCTTCACCTGAAGCCGGATCGCCTTTTGCGCATATGCGAACTCGTCATGACCCGTGATGATGACGATTTTGCAATCCGGCAGTTGTTCGCGGACCCGTTTCATCAATTCGATGCCGTCCATGATCGGCATGTTAAGATCGACGAGCATGATATGGACGCCATGCCGGATAGCTAACTCCAGGGCTTCCTCGCCATCCTCCGCCTCGGCGGCTACGGTAAGGCGCATGCCCTCCCAGTCGACGCTGTCGCGGATACCTTCGCGGATAATTTGCTCATCGTCGGCGATGAGCACCTTCCAGCGGAAATCGGATAATGCTGCGTTCATGATTCGCTCCTTTCCCATCGGGCGGGTTCCTCCCGAATGATAGGGTGGGTGACGGTAACGACCGTTCCACGGCCTACTTCGCTCTGGATCGTCATTCCATATTTGGCGCCGAAGGTCAATGCGATTCGGGCTTGCACGTTCAGCATCCCATAACCCTGGCCGACGTCACCTGCGCCGGATGAGCCTATCGGTTCAAGTCCCTGTTCCCGTCCATCGGCGGCAACCGCGGCTTGGAGGTCCTTTTGCAATTGGGCCAGTTTATCCGGCGGGATTCCTTTCCCGTCGTCCCGGATAGAGATCACCAGCATGCCGCCGTCTTCAACCGCTTCGATCACGACATGGCCCGGTCCTCGGCGTTCCTTGATTCCATGGTAGATGGCATTCTCTACGATGGGCTGAAGGATCAGCTTCAAGACATAGACGCCGCGAATTTCCGGGGCGATATGCAAAGCGTATTCGAGTTTGTTTTGGTAACGGACATGTTGAATTTGCAAGTAGCTACGGACATGCTCGATTTCATCATTCAGCGGGATGATGTCATTCCCTTTGCTGAGTCCGATTCGGAATAGCTTGGAGAGGGACTCCGCCATTTCTGCGATATCCTCCGCTCCTTTGCGGCGGGCCATCCAATGGATCGTATCCAGCGTATTGTACAAAAAATGCGGTTTGATATGCGCCTGTAAACTCCGCAACTCCGCTTCCCGTTTTTGTCGCTCCTGCAGTTCGGTTAGAGAGAGCAAGCGGTGAATTTGCTGCAGCATGGCATTGAAGCGGCGACCGAGCAGGCCGATTTCGTCAGTTCGGTCGCTCCAGTGGCGAATCGTCAGATCCCCGGATTGCGCCTTCTGCATAAAGGAAGCCAATTGACCGATCGGCCTGGAAATCGTATGGGCCAAATAGAAGGAGGCGGTCATCCCCAACAGGCAGACGACAAAAACAAAGCTAACCACGTAAAAGCGAATTTCCCGCATCTCGGAGGCGGACTCCGCCATGGAAAATACGCCGACGGTCGTCCAGTTCGTAAACGGCGAGTGCCGGTAAATGAATTGCAGCTCGCGTCCGCCCATTCGCTCCGCGTAGGTTCCCGAAGCGTCCTGGCTAAGCCGTTCCAGCGGGACACGGTCGATGTAGGGATCCGGCGGGGCATAGATCAATTCGCCGTTTCCGTCCACCACCGTTAGATAGCCCGTTTTCCCCAAACGGACGTCCTGGGCGGTCTCAGCGATGACCCGCAGCTTGAGGTCGATTAATACGACACCTTTCACCTGCTGGGTCTCGGGGTCGAGAATCGCCCTTACGGCCGAAACGACCTCGCTGTCCTTGTAGTTCACATGCGTGGTCACGTTACGGCCCCGCGGATGGCCGATAATCTTAAAAATTCCTTTATTGCGAACCGCCTCTTGATACCACTCTTCCCGGGTCAGGCTTCCATCGGTCCTGGCATACATTTCATTGCTGATGTAGTCGCCGCGGCTGTTGACGATCAGCACCCCCGCGACTTCTGAATACAAGGTGGTAAAGCCCTGAAGGAACTTGCGAATTTCGTAGTGGTCGGCTTCGGCTTCAGCTACGGTTCGCGGCTGGGCGTCCGTGCTTCCAGTGAGGCGAGGTTCCCCGCCAGACGGTGTCGTTGAATCGTCTATCCCCATATCAGTGCGGCCCTCGAGGAACTGCAGCACCTCCGGGTTAAAGGAGATAAAGAACGTCATGTTTTGCAAATTTTCCACATAGGTCTCCAGCGACCGGTTGACCTTGCCGATGAGCTGAAGCGTATTGTCCGTGATCTGGCGTTCGATGATGCGGTCGACGGTCCAATTCGTCAGCACCCCCAGGCCGATGGAAGGCAGGATGCTGATCAGCAAAAAGTGAACGATTAATTTATAACGGATCGGCAGATTGTTAAGCGAAAAATCGCGGAACTCCCAGGACCGTTTTCCATAGCTATTTCGCATAGTAATCATTCACATTCTGCCGCGTAACGACGGTGATGCCCGTATCCAACCGCTGCGGGACGCGGGGTCCGGGATGCTGGGATCCGTCCGGATCATGCTTCAGCGAAAAGAGTAATTGCAGCGACCAGTACCCCATATTCCAGGTTCCCTGGGCCATCGTGGCGGAGATGTCTCCGCTTTTGACCAAGTCCAGGGTGCCTTTATCGGTGTCAAAGCTGATGATCTTCGGACCGGAGGGGGTCAAGCCATATTCACGGACCGCCTCCGCAACGCCGATGCCACCGTTGGCTTCGGTGGTGAAGATGCCGGCGATCCCGGGGATATCTCGCAAAATCTCTTCTGCCGACTGCCGGGAGTAAAGCTCGTCGCCTTTTCCGTTTTTTATCGCGGCGATGTGCATGTCGGGGAACTCCTTTGAGACAGTGTCCGCAAAGCCGTCTGTGCGCTCCTGGTGATTTTGCTGATCCGGGACGGTCACGATCGCCACCTCGCCGCGTCCGCCGGTGAGCTCGGCCATTTTTCGTGCAGCCTCAACTCCGGCGGAGTAATTATCCGTACCGAGGAAGGAAAAGGCTCGGCTACCCGGGGCGTCGGAATCGAATAGAACAACGGGGATGCCGGCGTCAACCGCTTTATTGATCGTGGCGGTCAGCTCGGTCGGATGGATGGCGGAAATGGCAATGCCAGCCGGTTTTTTGGCGATAGCTTGCTCCAGCACCGTGATTTGCTCGTGAATGTCGCGCTGGGTGGAGCCGCGGTATTCCACGGAGACGTTGAGCGCTTGGGCCGCGTCCTCAAATCCTTTCAACCCGCTTTTCCAATAATCGATCCCCCTTTGAAACGTCACCATCACATACTTCTCGTCGATGGATCCCTGCAGGCCACCGGAATTCCATTGGTCGTTTAAACGGGTCTGCGAGCGATAATCCAGCACGTATAACGCAAAACAGGCAAATAACAGCAAATATACAATCCAAATCTTCTTCATATGTAACCCCTTTCATGAGAACGTTCCAAAAAAGAGATGGACTTCGACATCATCATACTATGATTCGCCATAAAAGATAATGATGTAATTTAGGAGATCCATCGGGTTGGGGTTAGCGGAGTCACAAAGCCGTAGATTCTCATCGTGCTAAATTGAAATTAGGTTTCTCGTTGGCTGGTAAGCACCGGGGGCTGAGTCTTTTGAGGCGGGGATGGATAACAATGTGGAAGACAATTGAACAGAAAATTGAACGTTTATTTCCGGGGTATTTCTCCATGGCAATGGCGACCGGAGCCTTGTCGATTGCGATGAAGTTGCTGAAGATTCCGCTTGCTCCCGAGATTCTGCTATATCTGAACACCTGCATTTATATCACGTTGTGGATCCTCACGTTGATTCGCCTAATCCAATTTTTCCCGCGAGTGCGGGCCGATTTGACGAGCCATAGCCAAGGTCCCGGTTTTTTTACCTGCACGGCAGCGACCTGCGTATATGGCAGCCAGTGGTTCATTGTGGCGCATAACGGTACGATATCGACCGGGTTGTGGTTTTTTGGCATTTTGCTTTGGGTTGTTATTATGTACACCTTCTTTACGGCCGTTACCGTGAGAAAAGAAAAGCCGTCCCTGGCCGAGGGGATCAACGGCGCGTGGTTAATTGCCGCTGTCGCCACCCAATCCGTATCCATTCTGGGTACGCTGATCTCATCCTACCTAACGGAGGGGCGTGAGGTCGTGTTGTTTTTTACGCTATGCATGTATTTGCTGGGGTGTATGCTTTACCTGAATATCATCACCTTAATATTCTACCGGTTTACCTTTGTCGATCTGAAATATGCTGCGTTGACCCCGCCCTATTGGATCAATATGGGCGCCGTTGCGATTACGACCCTGGCCGGCTCCACGTTGATGCTGCATGCTGAAAAATGGCCGTTTTTGACGGAGTTGATCCCCTTTTTGCGCGGATTTACGTTGTTCTTCTGGATTACCGGCAGTTGGTGGATTCCGTTATTGTTTATTCTGATGATATGGCGGCACGCCTACCATCGTTACCCTTTGACGTACGACCCCCAGTTTTGGGGAATGGTGTTTCCGTTGGCCATGTATACAACCAGTACGTATCAGTTGTCACAGGCATTGAAGTTGCCGTTCTTGGTCGCGATTCCGCGCGTCATGATCGTCGTTGCCCTGACGGCTTGGGTCGTTGTAATGACTGGTTTTCTCCATCACCAGGTTCGCTCGTTCCGACGGGAAGGGAAAACGAGATGACAATAACAAGATCGCTCCTTGTTGAGTGAAAGTGAATAACAAAAATATAACAAGTTTCATCTAAATTAGTATATAATAGAGCATAACTTACGACTTCATGGAGGGCTTATGAACAATCATAGCTATGCGATCCAACATTGGAAATTCAAGGCTTGCGACGAAAAGGAGTGGAAGCCGGCCCGAGTACCGGGCACGGTGCATACGGATCTGCTCAGCAACGGGCTCATCTCCGATCCGTTCTATGGAACCAACGAACATGACCTGCAGTGGATTGATCGAAAAGATTGGGAATACGAGGCCTCCTTCGATTTGGATGAGGTTTGGTTCGCTTTGCCGCAAATTGAACTCGTCTTTGACGGCTTGGATACGTATGCCGACGTAACGGTCAACGGGGTACACGCCTTGTCGGCCGACAATATGTTCCGCGTCTGGCGAATCGATGTGAAGCCGCTTTTGCGCCAAGGCACCAACACAATTGCCGTTCGCTTCCGCTCGCCGATCGCGGAGGATTTGCCCAAGCTTGAGAAGCTGGGTTACGACCTCCCGGCGTCGAACGACCAATCGGAGCTGGGCGGTTTAGGCGACCGCCGGGTCAGCGTGTTTGCCCGTAAAGCACCGTATCATTACGGTTGGGACTGGGGGCCCCGCTTCGTGACCAGCGGAATCTGGCGCGAGGTTCGGCTGGAAGGATGGAGCGGTCCGGTGATCCGTGACATGCACATCCGCCAGGACCGTGTGAACGCCACGGCTGCAGAGCTCACCGCCGTGGTGGAGATCGAAACCGCCGAGCGATGGGAGGGCCAGCTACAGTTATCCACCGGCGAACTGAGTTGGGTTCGTTCGATTGCTTTGGAACCGGGAACTCACATTGTGGAGGTGTCCGCGGTGATCGCCCAGCCGAAGCTGTGGTGGTGCCGGGGGCTGGGAGAACCGGCGATGTACCATTTCCGGGCCGAGCTCGTCGTGGTGGGCGGGCAGGAAACGGTCGCTGAGGCGTCCGTCCATACCGGGCTGCGTGACATCAAGCTGGTTCGGGAGAAGGACGCTGCCGGAGCTTCCTTCCGATTCGAGTTGAACGGTGTACCGGTGTTCGCCAAGGGTGCAAACCATATCCCGAACGACAGTTTTTTAACGGAAGTAACGGACGAACGCTATCGCCATGAGATTGCCTCAGCCGCCGAAAGCGGTATGAATATGCTTCGCATCTGGGGCGGCGGCATTTACGAGCAGGACATTTTTTACGAGTTGTGTGATGAATACGGGATTCTAGTATGGCAGGACTTCATGTTTGCCTGCAGTATGTATCCGGGCGAACCAGGGTTTTTGGACAGCATTGCCCGCGAAGCGGAGGACAACGTCAAACGGCTGCGGAATCATCCAAGTATCGCATTATGGTGCGGCAACAACGAGATTGACTCGGCTTGGGCTCATTATGAGGAAGATGGGGGCTGGGGATGGAAGAAGGATTACACCTCGGAGCAGCGTGAGAAGCTATGGGCCGATTACGATGCGATTTTCCATCGCATCCTGCCGCAGGTGGTGGAACGTTATGGCGGCGGTGTGGCCTATTGGCCGTCTTCGCCACTCCGTGAGCTTACGGGGGATGCAAACCAGCATGCGCTCCAAGTGACCGGTGAAGGCGACGTCCATTACTGGGGCGTGTGGCATGCGGTCGAGCCGTTCGACAACTATAATCACCGAGTCGGTCGATTTATGAGCGAATACGGCTTCCAATCCTTCCCGGAGCTGAAATCGGTGCTAACCTATGCCCCGGAGAGCGAGCTAGCGCTCGAATCCGATATCATGATGGCTCACCAGAAGAACGGCCGCGGCAACCAGTTGATCAAGGAATACATGGATCTTTATTTGCCTGCGCCAAGGGACTTCAAATCATTCCTGTATATGAGCCAGGTGCTCCAGGCCGAAGCAATCCGTACAGCGATTGAAGCGCACCGCCGCAACAAGCCTTACTGCATGGGAACGCTGTACTGGCAGATGAACGATTGCTGGCCGGTGGCGTCCTGGGCGGGGATGG
The DNA here is from genome assembly GCF_037969915.1 of Paenibacillus sp. FSL R7-0216. Lineage (NCBI taxonomy): Bacteria > Bacillati > Bacillota > Bacilli > Caryophanales > Paenibacillaceae > Paenibacillus > Paenibacillus sp. FSL R7-0216. The sequence continues at coordinate 519,475 of NZ_CP150222.1, forward strand.
ACTATTACGGACGCTGGAAGGCACTGCAGTATACGGTTCGCAGAAGTTACCGCGACTTGATGCTGGTGATCTACGAGCCGGAGGAAGGCCCAATCTCGGTCAACCTCATCTCCGATCTGCAGAAACCAGTGGGAGGTCAGCTACGGTTATCGCTATACGACATGCATGGTGCCTTACTAAAAAAACAGGTGTCGGAAGTTCGCGCAACTGCGGATTCGGTTGTTGAAGCTGCCGCGTTCACTCGGGAAGAATGGCTGGAAGGCCGGGATCCGCGCCAGGTCGTATTGCACGCCGTTCTTGAAGTGGACGGGCATGAAGTAGACAGCAAATCCTTTTATTTCGTATCCGACAAAGAGCTTTCGTTGCCGCAGGCGAGCATTACCCTTCTGGAGGAGGACGGCAGCGGTGGCAGCCGGTATACCTTGGTAAGCGACACCTTGGCGCGCCAGGTGTGGATTTCGGCGGAAGAGGAGGGGATCTTCTCCGACAACTACTTCGACCTGATCCCAGGCATACCGTTGACGGTGGAGTTCCGGAAGCGGGGCGGTGAGGGCAGCGGGGAACCGTTCGTAGCGGGGCATCCGGGCAAGCTAATCGTTCGCTCCATGGCTGATTTCGTGTGAATTCGACTCTGGATTTTACCGTGTTATAATAAACGAATAGAAAATCGTGTGTTATTAGAGGATGTTCAAAAAGTCGTCTTCCCATGACGAAGTAGTTCATGGAGTCAAACCGACATCGAATCTTGAATTCAGCCGGGCCTTGCGTTGCTCACGTAGATCTGTCTACGCTCCGCTACTCAGTCCCTAGCTTCATTCAACCTTCTCGGTCCTGAAAACCCCGACTTTTTCAACTCGTAATTTATGTAAACACGGGAACAATCCGGAGAAAAGAGATGGGAATCATACGTAACTCAAACCGAATTCATTTTATTGCAACGTTCGCGCTGATCGGTGCGAAGCTGTTATTGCTGCGTTATTTTTTCTATGGAAGTATTGGAGCTCAGGGATTACCCGGCGAGTGGCTGTCGGTGCTGGCGCTGCTGTGTCTGGTTGAGCTATTAACGCCGATCAAGGGCAAATGGGGGGTATATCTAGGATTTAACTTTGCCCTATCCTTCATCCTGTTTGCCGCAACGGTGTATAATGCCTATTTTGGTACGGTACCTACCTATGCGGTGCTAAGCGGGTTAAACCAGGTGCCTGAGGTCAAAGCGAGCGTAGCCTCGTTATTGCGGCCTGAACAATTTCTGTATTTCATCGACCTGCCGGTGTTGATTGCGGTGCGTATCCTCCAGTCAGGGCGGCGTCGCCGGGCTTCGCGAGGATTCCATCTGTCGGGAAGCCTCAGCTTCCGCACGGACCGGCCGCGCGCCTCGTTGATGTGGAAGGTGGGAGTTGCGTTCGTCCTGATCGTCAGTCTGATGCTTTCCGGGCTGTACATCCGTTCGGGGAAGAGCATCGATAACGAACTGGTGCGGGCCGAAAGCGTCGGGTTCTTTAACTTCCAGGTCGATGCGGCAATCCGCGACCAAGAGGAGGAGCGGATGATCGCGGAAGGCAATTTGCAAGAGACGGCAGCCAAGGTCCGTCAGCTCCAGAGCAGCTATCCTTACCAAGAGGTAGCGGCAACGGGGGATCCGGCATACTTCGGCGCCGCCCAAGGGATGAATCTGATGATCGTGCAAATGGAATCATTCCAGAACTTCCCGATCAATCTCAAGCTGAACGGTCAAGAGATCACGCCTGTGTTGAACGGTTTAGCGAAGGAAGGCTTCTACTTCCCGCACGTGTTTCAGCAAATCGGACCCGGCAATACGTCGGATGCCGAGTTTATGTCCAATACGTCGATTTATCCGACGGCCGCAGAAGCGATGTCGACCGGTTACGGCGATCGGCAGATCCCAAGCCTTTCGCGCTTGCTGCAAAGTCGCGGGTACACGGCAAACACGTTCCACATCAATAAAGTGACTTTTTGGGACCGCCATAAAATGTACCCGGCGTTGAACTTCGATAAGTATTATGACAAGCCGTATTATACGAACGATCATTTTAACGATTTTGGAGCCTCTGACGAGGAAATGTACCGGGTTGGCATGGAAAAGCTGACGGAGCTGACAGCGCAGAACAAGCCGTTTTACGCCCAGTTTGTCACCACTTCGAGTCATAATCCGTTTGTGGTGCCGAAGGACCGCCGCCATTTCGATCTTCCGGCGGACATGGAAGACACGATGCTCGGGAATTACATCGAGGCAGCCAACTATACTGATTACGCAATTGGGAAGCTGATCGAACGGTTGAAAGAAACGGGTCTGTGGGAGAACACGATGCTGGTACTTTACGGAGATCACTTCGGCCTCCAGGAGAAAGACGTTCCCGCGAAGGAAATCAGCGAGAAGCTGGGGATCGCTTACGACGAGCGGATCAGCCGATTCAACATCCCGCTGATCATCCACATCCCAGGACAGCAGCACGGCCAGGTGGTGGAGCGTGCTGGCGGACAGGTTGATATTTTGCCGACGGTAGCCAATCTCCTTGGCATTTCGCTGGAAAAGGAAGGGTTTACCGCGTTTGGGCATGACCTGCTGAATATGGACCGCAACGTGGTTGGAATGAGGTATTATCTGCCGACAGGCTCCTTCTTTAATGATGAGGTCATGTTCGTGCCGGGAGCCGGCTTTGACGACGGTACCGCGATCTCCCTGGACTCGCTGCAGCCGGTTGCCGATATCGCGTCGTATCGCAGCGATTACGATTACATTACGCAGTTGATGAAGCTCTCCGACGAATACGTCAAGCTGCTCCCCAAGCGGGGAAAATAACCAAAGAAGGCCCTACCGGATACCGCAAGCGGTTATCTTGTAGGGCCTTCACTTTGATTTCGTCAGGTTAACCGAGGATGGTATACCTGGTTCGCGCGCTCTGTGCCACGAGTTCCGGGAGCTCCTGCAACTGAAGTTCATAAGCTTCTTGGGTTAAGCTTCCTTCGTTCAAGCGTTTCTGCAACTGCTCCTGCAGCTGTGCGACCTGCAGCCGGATCACCCGGTCCGCGTCTTGACCACGGGATTCGGCGATGTCCGCCAACGACTCGCCTTCTAGCAAGGCGTCGTAGACCTCCTTGTCGGAGGCAGCGCCGAGAAGTCCGTTAAGCTCGTCCTCCGGACGCTCCGCATGATTGCTAGTGCTGGATTGCTTAGATGGATGAGCCGCATAGGCCAGGCTGGTCAAATACCCGGACATACTGGGATTTATGGTAATGACGAGGGCCATCGTACCGAGGATGACCACTTTTTTTAGTTTGAATTTCATGGATTGAATTCCTCTCTTTGAATAAGGGATGGACATGCGCGAAGCAATGATTCCTAGTAGTAATACGGATGAGCTGCCCTGTAAGTTTCAGTTGGCGGGTCGTCTCTTGGAATGTAGGGTGGTGTTGTCAGAGGTCCTCCCGTATAATGGAATTCAATATAAAGGTGATTTCGGAGCAGAGGAGTGCAATCGAAGATGGTAGAGCAAGTAGCGATCCGTTCGCTGAATGTAGGGAAGCCGATTGAGGTTGAGCATCAAGGCAAGACGGTCCGTTCGGGGATTTTCAAAATGCCGGTGAAGGACGCGCTGCATCTATCGACGGTGAATTTTGCCGGGGACGCGCAGGCAGATCTCCGATTTCACGGAGGGCCGGATAAGGCCGTTTGCGTGTACCCCTTCGAGCGGTATGCCTACTGGGAGGAGCGGTTTGGGATCGCATTGGAGTTAGGGGCATTTGGGGAAAATATCACGACCGAAGGGATGCTCGAAGAGGAGATCCACATCGGCGACCGGTTTCGATTGGGCGAAGCCGTCGTTCAGGTTAGCCAACCCAGACAGCCCTGCTTCAAGGTGGGCGTTAAGCATGGCTTGCCCGAGCTGCCGCTGGAAATCCAGCAAACGGGCTATACCGGGTATTACTTCCGGGTTCTTCGTGAGGGGGAGGTTCGCCCCGGGGATCGGTTGGAGCTGATCGAAAGTCACTCGGCAGGCGTCACGCTGGCCTTCGCGAATCGCGTGATGCACCTGGACAAGGAGGATGCCGAGGGAATTCGGCGCGTTTTGGCCGTGGAGGAACTGTCGGACAGCTGGCGTGAAACGTTGAGCGCCCGGTTAGATAGGCTCGCGGGGGAATAGGTCCTCATGCTCAACCGCTTTCCCATGAGGGGGAGCGGTTTTTTTGCGCCTTTCGAATCAGTTTAGGGGGCTTCAGTCCCGGGACTTCCGGGCTTCTTGGTTCAAGGCTAGGCGTCCAGGGGTAATTTTTTTATACGACAGGAAAACATAGAAACTTTTACCTGAGATGATACGTCAAATGGGAAGAGTTATTTTTCTGTAGCTCTGTTCATGAGCATGGGGAGGATGAGATTTTTGAAAAAACTATGGGCTTCGCTCTTAGCCGCATTTCTAATCATACCAATGTTTCAACAAACGACGGCGCAGGCGGCTACGCCGATCAGCATCTACATCGATGGCAGCCGGTTGACCACTGATCAGGCGCCGGTTGTCATCAGCGGGCGGGTCATGCTGCCACTGCGGGCCATCTTTGAAGCGCTGGATGCTACGGTCAACTATAACCAGACGCTGCAAACCGTCACGGCCCAGAAGGACGGCACGACCATCGTGCTGAAGCTAAAGTCGCGTTCGGCTACGATCAACAACGACGCGGTGCTGCTCGACGTGCCGGCGCAAAGCATCAAAGGCAGAACGATGGTGCCCGTTCGCTTCGTCAGCGAGGCGCTAGGCCAGCAAGTCGGGTGGAACAACTCCACCAAAATCGTCACGATCAACTCCGGCTCGGGCACAGGCGGATCGGATGGTGGAAGCTCGGATCCTAGTCCGGTCGCTTACGTATCAGCCCGCGATGTGGGGAATAACGGGGACGGCCGGGATTTGGAAATCAGCTTCTCGAAATCCTCGAACGAATCGCGCGTTGAACAGTACCGCGTGATGATCGTGAAGTCCTCGAATGCTTCCGTCTTTAATCTGACGGCAGCGCAAAGGATCTCGTCGGCCAATTACACGTCGTTGTCGCCGTCGGGAACGGATCCGGTCGTGAACCTGTCTTCCGGTGCACGAGACGTCGATGGGGCTGCAATCCGTGAAAATCAATCTTACGTTGCCTATGTATTGGCCATTGGGAAGGGCAATAGCGCTAATGCGTTGTCGAATCCATCTCCGGCCATTACGTTGTCCAACGGCGCGGCCGTGGCCGCTCCAACGAACGTGAAGGTCAGTGACGTGAGCGATTACAGCGATGGCCGTGACTTGAGCGTCACCTTTACGCGGGCTCAGAACGAGAGCAGCATCGCTAACTACCGGGTGTTCGTCGTCAAGACGAAGGACGCCGGAAGCTTTACCCTGAGTACGGCGAACAACGTGCCAAGCTCGTATTCTACGGTCGTGTCCAAATCGGGCAGCGGTTCGACGCTGACCGGTCAGTTGGCTTCTTCCGCTCGGGATACATCCGGCGATCTGATTAAGAACGGTGTGTCCTACACCATTTTTGTGCAATCGGTAAGTAATAATTCAGGCTTCGCTAACAAATTGTCGTCTGCCTCTTCCGCGATCTCGCTTGCGATAGGCTCGGTCATTTCGCCGGTCATTACGAAGGTCGAAGACTGGAACGACTACGGCGATGGCCGTGACCTGCGCGTCAGCTTCAATCGAATTTCGGACGAAACGCGGATTGGCTCTTACCGGATTTTCGTCGTCAAGGCCAGCGATTATGCCAACTTCAGCCTGGCAAAGGCGAACGGAGTATCCAGCGCGAACTACACCCAGGTCAATAAGACGGGCTCGAACATCACATCGTATGCCTTGTCCTCTAGTGCGCGGGATGTGGATGGAGCGACAATTCGCAACGGCGTCAGCTACCGGGTGTTCGCCATGGCCGTGGGCACCGGAAATTATGCAGGAACGAATACATTATCCGCCGCTTCGAGCGCCATAACGCTGACGAACGGCAACACGGTGGATACGGTATCGAACGTCACCGTTGAAGACGTGAGTGATTATAACGATGGTCGCGACCTTCGGGTGACGTTTACCCGGGCTTCAAACGAGACGTACATCAGCAACTATCGGATTATGGTCGTCAAAACCTCGGATGCAGGCAACTTTACGTTGTCTAAAGCTAATAATGTCAGCAGCTCGAACTATACCACCGTAAGCAAAAACGGCTACACCCTTTCCACGGTCCTTAACTCGGGGGCAAGGGACGTCGACGGAGCGACGATTCGTAACGGGGTGAGCTATCGGGTGTTTGTTCTCTCGGTAGCCAGCAGCGGATATAACCTGAGTAACGCGTTGTCTTATTACTCCTCGCCGATTACGCTGTCGTACAATGCGGTTGGTTCCATCTCGAATCTGAATACCGCTGACGTCAGCGATTACGGTGACGGCCGCGACTTGTGGGTATCGTTTAACCGTGCCGCCGATGAATCGAATATCAGCCACTACCGGATCATGGTAGTGAAATCGGCAAACGCCGGCAGCTTTAATCTGTCGAAGGCGAATGCCGTATCCAGTGACAGATACACGTATATCAGCAAGGGCAACTATACGTTAACCGGTATCCTGGCTGCGGGGGCCAAAGATGTTGATGGAGCAGCGATCAAAAACGGCGTCAGCTACCAAGTCTTTGTCTTGTCGGTTGGCAGCAATGGCTATACAGGCAGCAACACGCTTTCTCCTGCTTCCAACGTCATTACGCTATCGGGAGCGGCTGTTGGGACGGCTTCAAATGTAGCGGCCAATGACGCAAATGATTTCGGCGATGGCCGGGATCTGCGGGTGACGTTTACCCGGGCCTCGAACGAAACCTATATCAATCAATATCGTGTGTTCGTGGTGAAGGCATCGAAGTACGGAAGCTTTAATCTGAACGTAGCCAATTCGTCTAATTACTATACACCCGTCAATAAAAATGGGGTAACCTTGACCGCTGACCTTGGGGCAGGGGCACGAGATACCGACGGGGAGCTTCTCCGCAACGGTGTGGCTTATCGGGTTTACGTCCTATCGCTTGCCGTTAGCGGCGGTGGATCGAATGCGTTGTCGGGGGTTTCGAATGAGGTTACGTTGAATGACAACAGTTCCGTAGGTGCCGTTTCCGGTTTGTATGCTCAGTTGAACTCGAATTATAATGGCACATATAGCAATATCGTGGTTAGCTTTAATAAGTTGGCCAATGAGAATAACGTGGCTGAGTATCGGATTCTGGCGGTTCCGGTAGGAAACGCCGGCAACTATAAAATTTCCGATGCCAACGCTGTAACCCAACCAGACCGATACACATCGGTAGGAGTTCCGAATGCAAGTAACATTACGAAAACCTTGGATAAACCAAACGATGTCAACGGTAACCCGATCAACAAAGATACATCTTATCAATTCTTTGTATTGACGGTTGCACGGAGCGGAGCCAATAATTTGTCTGCGGCCTCCAATGCCGTTCAGCCTATTCTCAAAGTGGATAATATTGCTGTCGCACCTGTAACTCGGGTGAGTGCTGTAGCTAATGCTTCCTCCATAACGGTTGAATTTGATTCACCCGGTGATAGTCGTATTAGTTCGTATCGAATTCTTGTAGTTACCGAGGGCCAAACCCTTAACGTAGATGCGGCTGTCGGTCTCAAAGATAAGGGCATACAGGTGGCTGCTAATGGTCCGCTTACGGGCACGGTTAGCGTAGACGTTTATGATTCTCCGATTACTGCTCAGAGCTATAGGGTCTATATCCTGTCAGAACCGGATATGATTAATGCCAAGGGATATGCGCTCTCCAACCCAGTCCTGGTAACTGTTGCTCCAGCTGCAGCGCCAACGGGCACGGATCCAATTACATCTCCGACGCCAACTAATCCGTAACCAGAATCAAATCAACTCTATATTGATTAAAAAGAGCGGTTCGCCTAAAGGCGCCGCTCTTTTTTTTGCCCACAACCCCCGTTCCAAGACAGTAGATTGACAATCTTTTCAAAATTTATGTACCATTAAGGTCAAACTAGGGAGCGAGAAGGATAGCGAATGCGGAACTTGGGTGAAGCAGTCAAAGCAGATGGAACGCTGGACGATAACCGGATATGGCGCAGGGAACCGATGTATCAAGGGATGAACGGGCGATGGGTGGAGCGGTTCTATACCGATCCGGAGCACAGCTATATCTTCAAGCCGCTCACGAACGGCGAATCGGTGGATCGGGAGGCGTGGGTGAACCGGAACATTCTGGCGAAACTCCCCGAGATTACGGCACCCAAGCTGTTGGCGGTCTCCCTGGATGGGAAAGGAACCCGGGGCTGGACGATCTTCGAGGATTTGGGGCCGCTGAGACATTCCTACCGGCTAGAGTATGCTCAAGCGGCGGCTAGACAGCTGGCCCGCCTACACGCCGCACCGGCGGAACAATGGCCGGGCTTAACGGCCCAAGGCCCCAAGCCGGGCATTGAGGTCATCGCCGCTGATGTGCTGCGACGGCGGGACGAGGCACTGGCCGTCCTTGGCGGGCAGGGACTACCGATACAATGGCTCGACTGGGAGATCGTCCCGGCGGTTCGGGACGGGTACGGCTTCAACGTCAGGCGGCAGGTGTTGTCGCATGGCGACCTGCATCTGGGCAACTATGCCGTGACGAAGGAAGGGGGCGTGGTTCTGCTCGATTGGGAGCACACGCATCGGAATCTCCCCTACTGGGATCTGTACCACCTCATCGACATGTCGCACCCGCGGTTTCCAAAAGCGATGCCAGTCGAGGATCGGGTGAAGCTGCTTGAGACTTATATGGACGAAGCGGACAAGCAAGGCACGCCATGGGCGAGGGAGGTATTGGTCCGGGAGTATGCCTGGTTCGCTGCGATCTTTTCTCTATGGATGCTGCTGTTGGTCGAAAACGACTTGCGGCGGGGAGGCGGCGTTTGGACGAAGGAAGGACTGCTGCGGCAGCGGGAAGAGACGGCGAAAGGCTTGACTGGATGTTTGGAACTGCTGGAAAACCATGGGTAATATAAGAACACTTACGATCTGCTAACGGACCGTAGTGACGTTATCGACTCATTTCCCGAATATTTCCCGGAGTAACGGACTTGTAAGCCGCTATTTGGGCTACAAAGAGGTGTTTTTGCCGGATTTGCCTACAATAAGGTCTCTCAAGTCCGTTAAAACCTCGTAGTCCCGGATTCGTAGCCAATAACGTCCCTCAGGTCCGTTAGCGGTTGACGAAGCAAGACGTGACGTGGCAATCCATCCACTACAAGACAATATAAACTAGAGGCGGGATCCTATGAAGAAAGTCGGTTTAGTGATGCGAAAAATCCAGTTCGCGGAAGCCCAAGGCCCACGTGTGTTTGCGGAGCGGTTGCGCGATATCGGCCGTGAACTTGGCGTGGACGTTGTATTTATCTCCCCGGAACGCCATGTCAGCGGGCATGATTGGCTTCCCGGCTACGAGCACGAGAAAGGCGATCTGGTCAATTACGATGTCGTATTGGACCAAATCCATGCGCACCAAATCGAGCATGTGATTTATACGGTCTCCGGTTTTACTTTTCTGAAAATGTTCCTCCCGAACAGCGTACTGTTCCCGCATAGTTTCCCTGACCCTGCGTTAACCGGATACGAAATGATGAAGCCTTTCTACGGAATCGTGGACAAGGCGATCGTGCAAACGGAGTTTTTGCGACGACAGTTGAACGACGTGTTCGGAGTAAGTGATGTGGATGTGATCCCCATCGGATTTAACGAATCGCTGGCGGAGCGTCATTTTGACCCGGCAGCCGTCGTCGATAACCGGGTATTGTGGATCGGACGCGATGAAGAGAACCGGCGGCCGGATCTGGTGCTGGAGTACGCGCGGCAAAATCCGGACAAAGATGTCGTGATGGTGTTCGGCGGGGAGCGTTACAAGGAAAGTGTGAAAAAATACGACGTCCCGCTTAATGTCACCTTGCAGTTCGCGTTAAGCCAGGACGAGGTGTTTGCGTTGATGAACTCGGCCAAGGTGTACTGGAGTTGCTCTAAATTCGATACCTTTGCCATGCCGCTGACCGAAGCGCTGGCAATGGGCAAAATCGTCGTCAAGCCGGAGCATCCTTGCTACGGGCATATTAGCTCCCGCCATGCCTTTGCGGGCAATGAGAAGAACTGGTTCGAGCTGGTGAATATGGCGGCGGCCTCGCCGCAGAAATATTCCGCCGACAACCGGGAATACGCGTTTTCGAAGTTTTCGGCTACAGTGATGAAGCAAGGATACGAGCGATTCTTTGGGGAGTGGTTAAAATGAAACGTTTATCTGTGGGGCCTGAGCTTGCCAGCGCGATAGAGCAGTTGGCAGCGAGCGGGTGGCCACCGAGCGAACTCGAGTCACTTGGCACCTGGAGGCTGAGGGCCAACGGTGGTGTTACGACGCGGGCGAACAGCGTGCTGGCGGCGGGGCCGTTTCCGGAGGGCGAGTGGTTGGAGGGAGTTGAGCGGTTTTACCGGGAGCGTGGACTTCCACCATGTTTTCATGTCAGCGACTCCTCGCCCAAAGAACTGGAGGGGCTCCTTGCTGCGGCCGGTTACGAAGTTTCGATGAATTGTCTGTTGCTGGCAGCCTCCATCAAGGAGGTGCTTCAGCGCTCGACAACTTACGAGATTGGCGAAGCAAAAGTTACTTTGACCGCACAGCCGGAGGAGCCTTGGATGAATGATTTCCTGCGGATGGAAGGATTTCCGGAGGAACGGCGGGCCGGGTATTTGGCGATCTTCAAGGCCATGCCGAAGCCCAAGTCGTTTGCCGCCATTTATGAGGCGGGAAAGCCGATGGGAGTGGCCACCGTGGTGATCGAGGAAGGCTGGGCGGGAATCAGCAACGTTGTCGTCGACTCGCGTCATCGCCGCAAAGGCGTTGCTGGCCGTCTACTGCAGGCGTTGGCGTCATGGGCGGCCGAGCACGGCGCGGAAGGCATGTACTTGCAAGTGTTGGCGGGTAATGCGCCGGCGTTGGAGCTTTACGGCAAGCTAGGCTTTGAGACGATTTCGGGTTATCATTACCGAATTCGCAAATAGCAGGAAGCGAGGGCGACCTAACAAGGGTCGCCTTTTTTTGCGTCGGGAGGAATAATTTGGGGATATCGCGAAATTTACTATCCAGGGAACTAGAGGCTGGGTTTCTTACATAAACATGGAGTAGACGTATCGGCCAAAGAAAGGATTGGAATGCATGGCACAAACACTGCTGTACCAATACGGCCCTGACCATTTTGAGCCGTCATCGCCGGAAGGTGAGGCGCGGAGGGAAATGATTTACCGAGATCCCAATCCGGTGTATGTCGGTTTCTGGAGAAGGCTGCTCGCTTTTTTCATTGATGGGCTGATATTGACAGTGATCGATTGGATCCTCCCTTTCTCCGACTTCATGCAAAGGCTGCTTGATCTGCTGTACTTCGTGATCCTGCCGGCCACCTCTTGGCAAGGAACGATCGGGAAACTGGCGGTAGGAGCGAAGATCGTGGATGGGGAGGGAGAACGAATCTCCATTTTGCGATCCATTGGTCGATATTTTTCGCAGTTCTTATCGGCATTGCTCTTGTTCATTGGTTTCCTCATGATTGCTTTCAGCGCGGAGAAGCGTGGCCTGCACGATTGGATTTGTAATACGTTCGTGCTGAATCGGGACTCGGAGTTGTATCCGTAAACCAAAGGGCGGCCGATGATCGGCCTCATGTGTTATGTAAGCGTTTTATTCCGGGAACGGAAAAAGCTATTTGCGAAAACGGAGGGGGAAGACAGATGACACTGGCAGAGCGATTGGGGTATGGGCAGGACACCAAATTGTTAATCGTCAATGCGGACGATTTTGGGATGTGCCATGCGGAGAACACGGCGATTATCCAACTGCTGCAGGAAGGTGCGGTTTCCTCGGCTACGGTCATGGTCCCTTGCGCCTGGGCTAAGGAAGCTGCGGCCTGGAGCGTCGCCAATCCAGAATACGACGTAGGGGTGCATTTGACGTTCACCAGTGAATGGAACGGTTATAAATGGGGACCGGTCACCCGCGATGGAGACGTGCGAACGCTGGTTACGGAGGAAGGTTATTTTCCCAAAGACGTGGCCCGCTTCGAATTGCAGGCGAGTCGCCCTCAGGTGCGCTTGGAGATGATCAATCAGGTGGAGACCGCGCTGGCGTTAGGCCTCGCGCCTACGCATCTCGACAACCACATGGGCAGTTTATACGGGTTGGCAACGGGTCAACATTTCCTCGACGTAACGTTCGAAATTTGCGCCGATTACGGTCTGCCGTTCCGTTTGCCACGCTCGTTGCCACAGGTAGGCAAACTGCCGCCGGAGGCTGCTGCCTTAGCCCGCCAGGTCACCGAGCTGGCCGACCGGATGGGCGTCATCCTTCTCGACGATCTGATCGGTCTGCCGTTCGGCAAGCAGCCGGGTGAAACGTACGAAAGCTACAAGCGGGAGATGATCGCCGTTCTTAAAGCGCTGCGCCCCGGTGTATCCGAAATCATCATACATCCTGCGCTGGCAACGGAGGAGCTGAAGGCCATCCATTCCGAGTGGGAAAAAAGACACTGGGATTTTCAGCTTTTCCGCGATCCGGAGATCAAGGCGGTTCTGGCGGAAGAGGACATCGAATTGATCCGCTGGAAGGATCTGCAGCAGTTGCAACAGCGGCCCTAGAACAGGACGGATTTCAAAAATAAGGAGGTGGGGCGGATGATACGTCATGTGAAGCGGGGCAAGCGGTCGGAGATTCATAAGGTGGCCTATAGTTCGGGGAATCTGGCGGTAAATTTGATGTCGCAGGCCTTTGCCACCTATCTCGTTTACTATTATGTCGACGTGCTGGGCGTCCGCCCGGCCTTAATCAGCTTGGCGATGGTGTTCCACGGCGTGCTTAATGCCTTGCTTAATCCGCTGTTTGGCCATTTGTCCGATCGGACCCGCACACGGTTCGGCAGACGGCTCCCTTATATCGGGTTCGGCCTGGTTCCACTGGCCGCAGCCTTTGCGCTGTTATGGACGCCTCCGGCGGATGAAGGTGCGGCTTTTCCCTATTTTATAGGAACCGTAATGCTGTATGATGCGTTGTTCGTGTTAGTGGTGCTGAACTACTCCGCATTGTTCCCGGAGATGTTCCAAAGCATCAAGGACCGGGCTTACGTATCCTCCTGGCGGCAGATGTTGGGCATCGTCGGCATGATCGTGGGTGTGGCGATTCCGCCGCTCCTCTATTCGCAAATCGGCTGGGGTGCAATGGGGGGCATATTCGCAGCGTTGTCGGCCGTTTTCCTGGCCTTGTCCCTTTGGGGCAGCCGGGAAAATCCCGATGCATCCCGCACAACGTTCCGCTTGACCACGGCGGTTCGGCATACGTTGGGGAACCGTGCGTTTGTCCTGTATGTGATCGGTAGTTTTCTGGTGCAGTTCACGTTTGCCCTGCTGCCGGCCGGCATACCGTTTTACACCAAATACGTGTTGGGCCGTGAGGAAAGCTTTAACACCCTGCTGTTAGGGGCGATTTTTCTATCTGCCATTCCGTGCGTATTCCTGTGGGGACGATTAACAGCCAAATACGGAGCGCGGCAGGGTATTCTGATCGCTGTTGCTTGCTATGCGTCCGCCCTGCTGCCGTTTGGCTGGGTTACGAAGGAGGGCGGCGCGATTGCCACCGCAGTTGCCGTGGGGATTGGATTAGCCGGGCTGCTGGTGCTGCTTGATGTCATGTTGTCCGAGGTGATCGACGAGGATGAACGGCGTACCGGCGCACGCCGGGAAGGTATGTACTTCGGCATGAACGGATTTATCGTGAGGTGGGGCGTTTCGCTGCAGGCTGCCTGCATGGGGCTCATCCTGGAGGCAAGCGGGTATGAAGCCGGCTTAAAAGAACAGCCGGCATCGGCCGCGATCGGCATCCGATGGATGCTCAGCGGGATACCGGCTGCGGCGCTGCTGCTGGCGTTGCTGTTTTTTTACTTGTACCCTTTGGGCAAGCGGCAGTCAAGGTCGTAGTCACTTGATACCGTGGCGGCCATTAACTAGACTTCAACAATCCCTCTATCGCTTCAGCGTTCAGCGGTCGACTGTAGTAGTAACCTTGAATCTGATCGCAGCCGTTTTGCTGCAGGAATTCGAACTGGGCTTTCGTCTCGACGCCTTCGGCCAGCACGGTCATGCCCAGCGATTTCCCAAGCTGGATGATGGAACGAAGCAGGGAATTGTCGCGTTCCGAGCATGGCGTTTCCTGCACAAAGGTGCGGTCTATTTTTAGCACCTGAACGGGCAGCGACTTCAAGTAATGGATGGAAGAGTAACCGGTCCCGAAATCGTCCACGGACAGCGAAATGCCGCGTTTCTGCAAGGCGGTTAAGGTATCCCTGATCAGCACGTGCTCGTTCAGCAGCGATTCGGTCACTTCGAGCTCCAGAAATTGTGGAGCGAGCTCCGTTTCGGCTAGCACCTGTTCAACCGTACGCAAAAAGTGCGGATGTCTGAATTGTACCGCCGAGACGTTGACGGACATCGGCAGCTTTGGAAGCCCGGCCTCCTGCCATCGTTTGTTCACCCTGCAGGCTTCAAGCAGAACCCATTTGCCCAATTCAACTATAAACCCATTGTCTTCGGCGATCGGGATAAAAGTGACCGGCGGAATGTATCCCTGCACGGGGTCGTTCCAACGGATCAGCGCCTCAAAGCCGGTCAGCTTCTCGGTGACCGCATCGATTTTGGGCTGGAAATGCAGCTCGAACTGCCCTGACGCCAAAGCTCGAATCATCTTCTTCTCTAAAGTCAACTGGGCCATTAGACGGTCCATCAAGTAATAATCAAAGTAGTGCGGGCCTTCCAGCGCTTCCTTCTTCGCTTCCTTCATCGCCATTTCGGCATGCTGCAGCAATTGATTTACGTCGGACCCGTCATCGGGGTAGAGACTGATCCCCATCCCCAAACCGACATGGAATGTTTCACCGGAAAGGGTATAAGGCTCCTTTAGCGCGTCATTCAAATCAAGTGCAAGTGTATGTATATACAAGGGATCGGACACGTTTGATACCAGCACAAAAAATTCATCCGCAAAGTTGCGGCACATCGGCGTTCCTTCTGGAAAGGCACGGCCCAATCTTTCGGCGACCTGCCGAAGCAGCTCATTGCCGTCGCATTCGCCATAGCTCTCGTTGATATGCCGGAACCGATTCAGATTGATGCACATGACCGCCGCCATTGTATTCTCGGCTTGGGCAGAACGAAGCTCGGCGTGCATGAGTTCCTTAAAACGATTGGAATTCAACAGGCGGGTGACCGGATCGAAATGGGACAGCTGGCGAAGTCGTTCTGTTGATGCCTGCTGTTGCTCCACTTCTTGGGTCACATCGAACTGAAGTCCGATGAAATAGAGAGGGTGGCCCTCTGAATCCAGTATGGGGCTGATGACGAACTGGTTCCAGTAAGTACTGCCGTCCTTCTTGTAGTTCTTAATTCTTACTGTAGCCGATTCGATCTCCTTTACCGCTTTCCGTATAACGTCGAGATGTTCTTTGTTGGTCTCTTCTCCCTGAAGAAAACGGAGATTCCGCCGCAAGACTTCCTCACGATTATACCCGGTAAGATGTTCGAACCCTTGATTTACGTAAACGAGAGGGTTGTCCTCGAGATTAGGATCTGTGATGGCCAAGCCGACGCCCATCCGATCAATGGCGCGAAGCAGGGCCGAGGCAGTGAGCATGGATTCTGGTCGGAATGGGGAGCTAGCCTGGTCGTCTTCCACGAAATAAAAGCCTCCTCGAAATGAACCGCTTGAGATGTAGTTAACCGACGATGTCCGTCATACGGGAGCGTCCGATCAAAGCCAAAGCTTATAACCCCATCATACATGCGGCATAGTGCCGCTGGCAATCGGTTTTTCGAAAAGACACGACAATCGTCGCATGCCCATATGCCTAGATAAGTAATTTTTTTCACGATGGTGATCTTCTTCATTCTGAACGGTCAGGTCACGGTGATAACATGGGCTTATTTAAATGCAATGCGTAAAGTTGCAGCTGTACATTTCATTGCTTTATAGCGATAACGCGAGAGGGCGATGGTAGTTCCGGTTCATGCAAAAACGAGCGTCATTTAGATCAGGAGGTTGGAGATGGGAAAGGCTACCGGTTTTTTGGAATACCGTCGAGAGGTACCGGGCGAGATTCGGCCACAAGAGCGTATCGGCTCTTGGCAGGAATTCGTCGTACCGCTGGAGGAGGAGAAGCTGAGAATGCAGGGCGCGCGATGCATGGACTGCGGGACTCCGTTCTGTCATGCAGGACAGCTGCTGTCGGGAATGGCTTCCGGCTGCCCGGCGCACAACTTGATTCCGGAATGGAATGATCTTGTGTACCGCGGCAGTTGGAAGGAAGCGCTAAAACGACTACAAAAGACGAGCAATTTCCCCGAGTTTACCAGCCGGGTCTGCCCGGCGCCGTGCGAAGGAGCGTGTACCGTTGGCAAAAGCGGTCAGCCCGTGACGATCAAAAGCATTGAAAGGGCCATTATCGACCACGGATTCGAGGAAGGCTGGATACGGCCTCGGGTCCCTGCCGCATCCACCGGTAAGAAGGTGGCGGTCGTGGGATCCGGTCCTGCGGGGCTGGCCTGTGCGGATCAATTGAACAAAGCTGGGCATGCCGTGACCGTGTACGAAAGGGCGGATCGCATCGGCGGGCTGTTGATGTACGGCATCCCGAACATGAAGCTTGATAAGCAAATCGTTCAGCGCCGCGTTAATTTGCTTGCCGCCGAAGGGATTCGCTTCGTCACCGGGGTCGAGATCGGCGAGGAGCTTCCGGCCGACCGGCTGCGGGCGGAGTTTGACGCCGTGGTGCTGTGCTGCGGGGCGACGCAAGCCCGGGAGATGAAGATCGAAGGCCGGGAATTGAACGGCGTTCATCAAGCCATGGAGTTTTTGTCCCGGAATACCCAAAGTCTATTGGATTCGGGGCTTCAGGATGGCAACTTCCTATCGGCTAAAGATAAGCATGTCGTGGTTATCGGCGGCGGAGACACGGGAACCGACTGCGTCGCTACGGCCATCCGTCAAGGCTGTAAGAGTGTGACTCAGCTGGAAATCATGCCGAAGCTTTCGCTGTCCCGGGGGCAGGATAATCCGTGGCCAGAGTGGCCGAAGGTGCAAAAGACGGATTACGGGCAGGCGGAGGCGGCCGAGATGTTCGGACAGGATCCCCGCAGGTATGAAACCTCGACGAAATCGCTGCAGGGGAATGAACAGGGCCAAGTAACCGGAGTCCATACGGTCCGCGTGGAGTGGAACCAGGTAGACGGGCGCCGGATACCGGTGGAAACTCCGGGAAGCGAGCAGGCTCTTCCTGCCGATCTGGTGTTGTTAGCATTAGGATTTGCAGGTCCGGAGGCGGTCCTACCCGAGCAACTCGGCCTGGATCAGGATGAACGCACGAACGTGAAAGCGGAACTTGGCGATTTTCGAACGAATGTAAAGGGCGTATTTGCCGCCGGAGATATGCGGAGAGGTCAAAGTCTTGTTGTTTGGGCGATGTATGAGGGGCGGCTCGCCGCCCGCGAGGTCGACCGATATTTGATGGGCAGCACCATGCTGCCGTAACTTTATATCGTCTTACACTTTACGCCGTCCGAATCGGACGGTTTTTTTTCGAAATAGGACCCCCATTGGCGGTTTAATCCATCAACAGCTTGAGCAGCTGTGTCCGGTTGCTAGCGCCTACCTTTTGAAATATGGACCGCATATGCTTCTTGATCGTGACTTCACTAAGGAAGAGGCGTGAGGCGATGTCGCGATTGGTCAACCCTTCGGCGGCCAGAGCGGCAACCTCCTTCTCACGATGGGTCAAATCCGTACGGGCGTAAATCGCGGCCTCTGGTTTCGTCATCGGCATCTTCTCCGGCGTTAAACCGAATGTTATCGCTTCAGGATGTCTGTGATCGCCGTCATTTCGTAAACTGGGGAAGACCACTTCCCCGTTGTTATGCCCGCTAAGCCATGAGGCCAGCATCAGGGGCAAACCGTCGGTTTGCTTCCAGATGCGGTAGATCTGCTCTGGCTCAACGATGCCGCAGGTCCGCAGATAGGCGACAACGCTGTTAAAATCCAGATTCGTGAGCGGCATCCGATAGATGGATCGTTTCCAGAAGGGACTTTCCGTCCATTGACTGGACAGTGGGTTTCGGCCGGAAATGACGCAAAGGCAGCGGTCTTTGATTTGCGGGATATAAAAATCGCGAAACCAATCATCCATCGGTTCTAGAAGCTCATACGTATCGATAAATAAGAACGCAGGACCAAGTTTGGATCGTTTCTGGATGGCATCGATGGAGGCTCTGATGATAAAGTCAGGATCGGAAAGGGAGGAGAGGGAGTCCAATAAATCAAGCTGGAACAGGACTTGCCTGCTGAAATCTTCCGGTACGGTTCTGATTTTCGCGGCGTCGATGGCGATAACGGTAGCTCCTAGCCTGGTGGCTTGTTTTTGAAACTCCTCAGCCAACGCGCTTTTTCCTACGCCAGCCGAGCCGTAGATATTAAGGATTCGTTCCATATTGGAGTAGTGCTTTAGATATACGGAAAAGATCTCCGACTCCCACTCTCGTCCTAGCAATCGAGGGAGTCGTTCCAAGTCCTCGTACTCATGAAGTGTCGAATTCATAGTTCTTCATCCCCCCTCACCTACTTCAAATTTTCGCTATTATAATTTAGAATATCGTTGAAATGTAAGATAGAATAGTGACTTTTTGTATAGTAATGTCGAAAGACCCTTTTACAAAGTATACTTTGGGGTAATGTCTCAATTGCTGCCGTCATGATAAATTTTATTTTGTCGAATAGGAAATTTCTGTGGTCTGGACTACAATTCTTGAATTATTATAGGAAGATAGGAAGAAAACGATGATTAGGCCGAAAGGCGCAGTTAATAGATCATGACATAGGGCGAAGGCGTTCGTCATAACTAGCTGATCTGCAATAAGGATGAGGTGATGATGTCATGAGACAGGTTCATGTCAGAATGCTCGAACCAGGCGACGTTTTAGCCGAGCCTATACTAAATCAACACGGGATGACCATGCTAGGAGCGGGAACCGCGTTAACCGAAGGCCATATCGTACGCCTTAAGAAGTTGGGGATTCAAACGGCCATGATTGGCAAGAAAGAACCGGTCGGTTCCTTCCGCGATGAAGACATCCAGGGGACAAGCCCCATCATGAAGTTTCAGGATCTCAAAGAGAAACGCGAGGCGCGCAAGCAAATCCGGCAAATGCTGGTTCGTTTGGCCGATTCCGACTTGGGTTTTGGGCGACCGTCCACCCCGCAGTTGGACGAACAATTTCGCCGCATGTTCCGGAACATTTTATACGAAATCACAAGCCATGAGCAAGTGTTGGATGGCTTGATCCGCCTGCAACAAAGCGATCCCTACTTGCTGGAGCATTCCTTTCATGTGACAGCGTATTCGGCTATTCTTGGCATCGCGGGTCAATACTCCGGGGCGGAAATGATCGATCTCTGCGTCGGCGCGTTATTATTCGATATCGGAATGACCGAATTGCCAGCCCACACGATCCGGCGAAACGGCAGCTTGACCGGAGCCGACCGTGAGGCGCTGCGTCGGCATCCGGAGGCGGGCTTCCAAATCATTTGCGATATGGAAGGCGTATCGAGACGTTCGGCCCTATGCGCATTGCAGCATCATGAGCGGTATAACGGGGCGGGATATCCTTCCCGGCTGAAACATCACGAAATTGATGAATACGCGCAAATCGTCGCCATTGCCGATACCTACCATGCCTTGATCTCACGGCGGAACTACCGTCTGGCCTATACTCCGGGAGAAGCGATTGAATATTTGCTGGCTGCTGGAGAT
Source organism: Paenibacillus sp. FSL R7-0216 (assembly GCF_037969915.1). Lineage (NCBI taxonomy): Bacteria > Bacillati > Bacillota > Bacilli > Caryophanales > Paenibacillaceae > Paenibacillus > Paenibacillus sp. FSL R7-0216. The sequence goes on from NZ_CP150222.1 coordinate 539,378, forward strand.
CGTTATTTCAGCCTGGAACTCATTCAAACTTATCTGCGAAATATCAGCATTTATCCTCTTTCCTCCGTAGTGAAGCTCAGCAACGGCCAGCTCGGCATCGTATCCTCTCTGGATTCCAGCCTGGTGCATCGTCCGGTGGTTAAGATCATCCGCGAAGCAGACGGTTCAAACGTAAGATCGCCTTATGAAGTGGACCTCATGCGTAAAACGGATTTGGTGATTACTGAAATGATGGAGTCTAGCGGAGAAGACTTGCAGATGTCTGTAAGGGTCTAACCCCATCTGGGCTTCATGGAATTCGTGTTCATGCAAAAAGCGCGAGCTTGGGAAGCTTTCCCTAAGCACGCGCTTATTTTTATGTGAACCCTATCTATTCTATTGACTGACGTCGGTGAACTCGGACTGCATCATTTCCAGCTTGCGGATAATTTCCTTTTGCCACTGTAGGTCGCCTAATTGGGCGGCAAGATTGAGCAGATCCAAGTAGTCATCGATGTTCAGCCTTGTCTTTCTGCGGGCGGATAGCAATCTCATGGGCGTTCGTCTCCTCTTGGCCGTTTTCGGTGATAAACCGGAGTGATCTCAAAGATAATAATGATAATCATTATCAAATGAGTCTTTTTTTTATTATGCACAATTTCGTGCCCCTTGTAAATAGCGGCGAGACCGTTTAATCTAAAATTTGAATGAATTGGCACATTGCCGGATGGCAATGGCTAACAACGGATAAGCTAAATGAACACGAATAACAGAACAGAGAACAATGGGAGGCGTTATGGAGACAGAATCACTGTTGAAAGTCGAGGAGCTGGCGCTCAAGAAGTATAAAATTTTTATGCAAAGCCATCTCCGCTATATTGCTAGAGCCATGCTGGCGAGCATGTTTATCGGTTTTGGGGTGATCGTTGCTTTCAAGAGCGGGAACTACTTTTACCTAGAGCATTCGCCGCTGACCTATCCGATGGCCGCCATCACCTTTGGCGCTGCTATTATTCTGATCGCATACGGTGGCGGGGATTTGTTTACCGGGAATACATTTTATTATACATACGCCGCTTTAAGGAAGCGGCTGAAATGGCGCGACATCACGAAGTTATGGGTGTTCAGCTATATCGGTAACATCTTGGGAGCAGGGGCCTTCGCCTTATTAATCTATCTGACCGGCTTATTTGCCGATGCCTCGGTCAACACTTTCTTGTTAAGTGTGGTCGAACATAAAATGGCTACCCCGATCATGGAGTTGTTCTTCCGGGCGATTCTATGTAACTGGCTGGTATGTCTGGCGTTCTTTATCCCGATGGCACTGCAAGGAGACGGGGCCAAAATGTTTGCCATGATGCTGTTCGTCTTCTGCTTCTTTATTTCCGGCTACGAGCACAGCATCGCCAATATGTGCACCTTTGCCATCGCTTTGGTACTGGATCACCCGGACACAATCTCGTTTGGCGGTGTCGTGCATAATCTGATTCCGGTAACGCTCGGCAATTTGGTTGGCGGAGTGCTGCTGATGGGCTTCATGTACTATTTCGCCAATAAACCGTATTTGGATGCGGAGGAAGCTTCCAAAACCCCGCATAAATAAACATATTTTCAAGGTAGGCGCCTCCGCTTTCGGAGGGGCCTATTTTTCTTGTCGATCCGGGTATTTTAGCCTATGGGTTCCAGCCTAACTATGATAAGATGAAACAAAATATGCATATTTTCGCGATTCGATGGGGGAACCCCACTCTTATCCTACCGTAAAGGGTGTATCGCTTATGAAGCGGGTCCGAATGTTGTTAATAGCAGGTATGCTCGTATTTTCGATCATGGCGGGGTTAGGCGCTGCGACGGTCGAGGCGGAACGAAAGGTGGTTCGTTACCAGACGGAGCTGGACTATCCGCCCTATAAATTCAGCCAGAATGGGTTCGAAATGGGCTTCGATCTGGAATTGACTCATCTGATTTTTAAGGAGCGGGACTACACGCTGTTCTATTCCGCCTCCGATTGGAAGGAAGCTTATCAGGCGCTGGTTGGCGGTTCGGCGGATACGGCAGGTTTGATGGCAGTTCAGGAGAATCGGAAGCAGGATATTCTTTTTTCTAAACCGATCATGCAGACCTACATAGGCGTCTATGCCGGAGAGAGCTTTCAGGGCAGGCTGGGTACGGATCAATTGAATCAATATACCGTGGGGGTCGGCGCGGGTCAATATTCCGAGGAGATTCTGCAGTCGGAAGCCGGCGTAACGTCTTACCGTACATACCCTACCGTTGAAGCGGCCCTTATGGCTTTAAACCGGGGAGAAATCGACCTATTGTTTGAGAATGAGAACGTCGTCGATTATTTGATCGTGAAGCGGGAAATGACCGGTGAGGTTCATAAGGTATTGGAGGATCTGTATCCTCGGGATGTGGCTTATGGAGTCAGCAAAAAGACGCCGGAACTGGTCGATTACATCAACGGCCGAATGGATGAACTGAAGCGCTCGGGGGTCTATGAGGAGCTCTATCTGAAGTATTTTTTCACCCATTCGGAGTCTTTCTCGAACGCGATGCGAAATCGACTTATCCTTGTCGTCGGCTTGTTAGTCGGTGGAGTGGCAGCTAGTTATTGGCTAATCCGGGTCTACATCATCCGTTTGCGGCGCACGATTCATGGAGAACGGGGATTTTCCAAGGAAGTGCTGGATCATACCAATCTATTTATTTGGGCGGTGCAAAGCGACCGGACAACGGTGCGTTTCAATCGATATGCCGAATGGATTACAGGCATCCGGGAGGGAGAAGCAGTTGGACGGTCCTACATGGAGCATCTCCTGCTGCAGCATGCTTGCCGGGAGTTGATTCCGCTGTTGGACGAGGCGTTATCCCATCGCTTTGTTGATAACCGCGAGCTCAACCTGTTTTGCGCGAACCAAGGGAAAGCGAAGGCGTTTTTGTTCCGAACGGCGGTCATTCCCGGACTACAGGGCGATCCGGACGTCTTCATCATGACCGGCGTGGACATCGAGGAGCGGAAGCAATTCGAGAATAAACTGCATCAAAGCTATCAGGAACTGGAGTCCGCCAATCTGGAGCTAACCGCCACCCAAGAGGAGTTAAAGGAGAACTACGATAAGCTGCTGGAAAACCAGGAGAGGCTGAGACGAAGTGAGGAACGCTATCGGCTGGTCGCTGAAGCCTCGAACGGCGGCATTTGGGAGTTGGATCTGGAACGAAATCGCCGGTACTACTCGCCAAGGTGGTTTGAGCTGCTTGGGTATAGTCAAGAGGACCCGATTAGCACCGAGATGCTGGAACAGGTGATCCACCCCGACGATACCCCGAAAATTCAGCAGGAGATCACGGCACTGCAGGCAAGGGAAAAGGAAGTTTTCGAGTGCGAATACCGCCTGCTCTGTAAAGACGGGGAATACCGGTGGTTCCTGGGTCGGGGAAAAGCGCTGTTTAATGAACAGGGGCGCGCCTACCGGATGGTGGGCTCGAATATCGAGGTGCACCAATTGCGAATGTACCAACAGCGGATGCGGCATCTCGCTTATTACGACACGCTTAGCGATTTACCGAATCGGCTGTATTTGCTCGAAGAAATGGATGCCCTGGTTTCCAGGACGAACGCCAAAGCGGCCCTCTTTTTCGTGGATACCGACAATTTTAAGTATATCAATGATACGTTAGGTCATAAATTTGGCGACCGTCTGCTGATGCAAGCAAGCTCCCGCTTGACCTCCCTGATCGAGGATACGGGTATGTTATTTCGGTTGGGCGGGGACGAATTCGTGATTTTGCTGAAAGATGTGGAGAGGGAACAGGCGACAGCGCTGGCGGACAAGCTACTCCAGGGCTTCCGTGAGCCGTTCCGGATCGACGACAGCGATCTGTTCGTGTCGGTCAGCATCGGGATTTCGTTCTATCCGCAAGACGGCCGCACGCCGGAAGAAATCCTCAAGAACGCCGACGTGGCGATGTACGCAGCTAAAGAGGCGGGGAAAGGCAAATACGTCGTCTTCGATCCCGTATTTTTGCAAGCGTTTAATGAACGGGTACATTTGGAAAAAAACCTTCGGCAAGCCCTGACCCGGGGCGAGTTTACCATCCACTATCAGCCTCAACTCGGGGTGCGCGATGGCCATATTTGCGGCTTCGAGGCGCTGATTCGCTGGAACAGCCCGGAACTCGGTTACGTGTCGCCCTTATCTTTCATTAAGATCGCCGAGGACAGCCGCCTGATCGTACCGATCGGTGAATGGGTGCTGAAAGAGTCCTGCGCCTTCGCCAAACGTCTGGAGGACGATGGATTCGGGATGTACAAAATCGCCGTTAATATCTCGGTCGTTCAGCTTCTCGAAGAAGACTTCGTCAGCAGAGTTCTGCGCATCCTGCAGCAGACGGGGCTGGCACCCGTGTGTCTGGAGTTGGAAATTACCGAGTCCATGATTATGGAAACGGTCGATTCGCTTGTGCCTAAGCTGAACGAACTGAAAGCCTTCGGTATTCAAATCGCTTTAGACGATTTCGGCACGGGTTATTCGTCACTGGGATCATTGAAGCAGATGCCGATTACGACGCTGAAGGTGGACAGAACGTTCATCGAGCATTTGCCGGAGCAGGACGACAGCCGCTCCCTCGCCAAAGCGATCGTGCTCATCGGACGAAAAATGGGACTTCAGGTCGTCGCTGAAGGCGTGGAGACGGAGCAACAGATGCAGCATGTTCGGCGAGCCAAATGCGATATTATTCAAGGGTATTATATCAGTAAGCCGCTTCCGGAGGCCGGTATCCGCGAGTTGCTGCGAAGCTATCGGCCACAAATGATCTAACGCAACAAATAACCCGCAGGATCGTGAAGTAAACTCACGAATCCTGCGGGTTATTATCTATCGCTTAAATTCCGGCCGGCGTGTTGCCCTCCTGCGCTGGAACGGGATCCGGCTCGCTGAGGAACATGGTAATCGGCATGGATGCCGCGCCCAGCGCTGTAGAACGGATACCTAGATTGGCGAAGGCGACTCCGCTTTTCTTCCGGTGATAGGATAAGCTGCGGTTCTCGATGGTGTGCAACATGGCGTCTTGCAATAGGTCTCCGGCAAGCGATAGGCGGTTGCCGATCACGATCAGCTCCGGATTCAGGATGTTAACCAAATTGGCCAATCCCACGCCAAGCTGGGCGCCGATTTCATTCAGGAGCTGAACGGCCCGAGGCTCGCCGTCGCGAGCGAGCCGGATAATTTCCTCCAGATCGGGGTGCGAATCGTTCCACAGCTTGGCTGCCCGGTCGAGCAGCGCCTTCTCCGAGGCTAGCGTCTCCCAACAGCCGCGGTTACCGCAGCGGCAGAGGGGACCGTTCTCGGCGACGGTCATGTGGCCAACCTCGCCGGAGAAATTCGACGTGCCGCGGTACAACTCGCCGCCAACGATGATACCGGAGCCGATACCAATGCCTATACTCAAGTAAATCAGATTTTGGGCCTCGCGGCCGGCGCCGTAAAGCTTCTCGCCAATGGCTCCGGCGTTGGCCTCGTTATCAATATGCAGATTGGTCCCAAATTCGGAGGCCAATGGATCGTACAGGTCCACCTGGTTCCAGTCCAGGTTGGGCGCCGATACAACGCGGCTCTTGTCGTCGACGAGCCCAGGCACCCCGATCCCGATCCCAACGATACCGTACGGGGATTCGGGGAGTTTTTTGCTAAACTGGCGGATCGTTTTGCGAATCTGTTCGACCACATGGTCCGGGGTGAAATCGGCGAGCGCAACCGTTTTTTCCAGCAGAACGTGGCCTTCCAGGTCGACGAGCACGGCCAGCAAATCATTTACGCGGATATCGATGCCGACCGCATAACCGGCGCTGCGGTTAAAGAGAAGCAGAGTAGGCTTGCGTCCGCCGCTAGATTCGCCGGGGCCGATCTCGGTGACAAGCTGGCTGTCGATCAATTCAGAGACGAGGGACGATACGGTCGCCTTGTTCAACCCAATCGCGGCGGAAATATCCGCGCGAGACAATGGCTGACGTTGACGGATCGTATCCAGGACGATGGTTTTATTCATTTTTTTGATGAGCTGCTGGTCGCCTGTGATTTTCATATAAACTCCCTCGTTATACCCATGCCTCTAGGCACGGTGAATGTATGTCTATACGCATCATAACATAAATGACCCGGGTTTAATCAATAACTTTGTTAGTTTACTAGACAAACTAAGTGGAACGTGATACGATCTAGGTGTAGAAAGCATGCTCCCGTGATCGGGTGGGCATGCTACTTATAATCCACATGATGTAAAGGCTTACTTAAAATTTAATTTCTGGCTGGGAGGAATTAGTGGTGAGTTATTTTAAGAACATTAGCAAAATTCAGTATGAAGGCGCAGGTTCCAACAATCCGCTGGCATTTAAACATTATAACGAGAATGAAGTCATCCTCGGCAAATCAATGAAAGAGCACCTGCGTTTTGCAGTTGCTTACTGGCACACGCTGACGATGAACGGTAGCGACCCGTTCGGTCAAGGTAACATGATTCGTCCTTGGGAAACGGTAAGCGGCTTGGATCTTGCGAAAGCCCGCGTAGAAGTGAACTTTGAATTCCTGGAAAAGATCGGCGCTCCTTATTTCTGCTTCCATGACGTTGACGTTTCTCCGGAAGGCGCTACGCTGAAAGAATCGAACGAGAACCTGGACGTTATCGTTGCTAAAATCAAGGAAGGCATGAACCAAACCGGCGTGAAGTTGCTGTGGAACACAGCGAACATGTTCTCCAATCCGCGTTATGTACATGGCGCAGCAACAACTTCGAACGCAGACGTATTCGCTTATGCTGCAGCTCAAGTGAAGAAAGGTTTGGAAACGGCTCTTGAATTGGGCGCTGAAAACTATGTGTTCTGGGGCGGACGTGAAGGTTACGAATCCCTGTTGAACACGGATATGGGTCTGGAACTCGACAACCTGGCGAGATTCTTCCAAATGGCAATCGACTACGCGAAGGAAATCGGCTTCAAAGGCCAATTCTTGATCGAGCCGAAACCAAAAGAGCCAACCAAACACCAATACGACTTCGACGCAGCTACAACGATTGCGTTCCTGCAAAAATACGGCTTGCAAGACCACTTCAAACTTAACCTGGAAGCAAACCATGCGACGCTGGCTGGTCATACGTTCGAACATGAACTGCGCGTAGCTCGCATCAACAACATGTTGGGTTCGGTCGATGCCAACCAAGGCGATATGCTGTTGGGCTGGGATACCGACGAATTCCCAACTGACCTGTATTCCGTAACGCTGGCTATGTATGAAATCCTGCAAAACGGCGGCCTGGGCTCCGGCGGCGTCAACTTCGACGCGAAGGTAAGACGTAGCTCCTTCGAGCCGGAAGACCTGTTCTATGCTCATATTGCAGGGATGGATACCTTTGCGAAAGGCTTGAAAGTAGCCGGCAAAATGATCGAAGACAAGTTCATCGAGAACCTATTGAATGATCGTTATGCCAGCTTCAAGACGGGAATTGGCGCGGATATCGTATCCGGCAAAGCCAACTTCAAAACACTGGAAGCTTATGCTTTGGAGCACAGCCATATCGTCAACAAGTCGAACCACCTCGAGCTGGTTAAAGCCCGCCTGAACGAATACATTTTCGGAACGAAATAAGATTCAAAAGTCGGCTTTTCACGCACAACTTTTTCAAAAAGGGACGCTTGCCGTCCCTTTTTGTGGTATAAAGCCCCTTTCGGGGACATGCGAAGGGAGAGTATCGCAATGAAGTATGTGATTGGCATCGATCTAGGGACCAGCTCGGTCAAGACGCTGCTCGTGAACCAAAACGGGGAGATCACCGGGGAGGCGTCGGCTTCTTATCCGCTGATTCAAGAGCGTCCTGGGTTCAGTGAGCAAGATCCCGAAGAATGGGTAAAAGGAACAATGACTTGCTTGAAGCAATTGCTGAAAGAGAGCGGCGTAGCGGCTGGAGACGTGGAGGGCGTATCCTTCTCCGGTCAAATGCACGGATTGGTCCTGCTGGATGAGCAGAACAATGTGTTGCGCAACGCCATCCTGTGGAACGATACACGGACGACGAAGCAATGTCGTGACATTGATGCAAAGCTGGGCAGCAAGCTGCTCGACATTACCCGCAACGCCGCGCTGGAAGGCTTCACGCTGCCGAAGATCCTCTGGGTTCAGGAGAATGAGCCGGAGCTGTTCGCTAAAGCTGCGCGGTTCGTGCTGCCGAAGGATTATTTGCGTTACCGCATGACCGGCCAAGTGCAAATGGAAATCTCCGATGCGGCGGGAACGTTGTTACTTAACGTACCGGAAGGCCAGTGGAGCGAAGAGATCGCTGCAACCTTCGGGCTTCCGGCTGGCTTCTGCCCGCCGCTCGTAGGCAGTACCGAGAACACCGGCTCGCTGCAGCCAGAGTTTGCCGCAGAGTCCGGTTTGTCGGCCGGCACGAAGGTATTCGGCGGCGGCGCCGATAACGCCTGCGGCGCGGTTGGCGCGGGCATCGTCCGCAAGGGCGACGCGCTTTGCAGCGTCGGCACATCCGGTGTCGTGTTGACGTACGAAGAAGACAAGAACAAGGATTTCGCCGGGAAGGTGCATTTCTTCAACCATGCGCATCCGGGTGCTTTTTACGCCATGGGCGTGACGCTGGCTGCAGGTTATTCCTTGAGCTGGTTCAAGGAATCGCTGGCGCCGGAGCTTAGCTTCGACGAGCTGCTGAAGCCGGTGGGCGATATCGCGCCGGGTTCGGAAGGGCTGCTGTTCACCCCGTATCTGGTTGGGGAACGTACGCCGCACGCGGACAGCGTGATCCGTGGCAGCTTCATCGGCCTGTCCGGCACGCATCGCCGGGAGCATTTGGCTCGCGCGGTGATGGAAGGGATCACCTTCTCGCTGCAGGAGTCGTTTGACCTGTTCGGCGCAGCCGGCATCGAGGTCGAACGCGTCATCTCCATCGGTGGCGGCGCCAAGAATCCGGTTTGGTTGCAAATGCAAGCGGATATCTTCGGCAAGCCGGTTGTGGCGTTGAAGAACGAGCAAGGCCCGGCGATGGGTGCCGCGATGATGGCAGCTGTCGGCAGCGGCTGGTTCGGCAGCTTGAAGGAATGCGCCGACGCCTTTATCGGCTACGCCAAGACGTATGAGCCGATCCCGGCCAACGTGGAGAAGTACGCTCGCCTCTTCAAGCTTTACCAGCAAGTCTACGCGGCGACCCGTTCGCTGAACGAAGGGCTGCAGGAATTCCGCGGGTAAGATCCCGGCTCGGATCAATCCGCTATACATGAGAAGCGCCTGTTCCTATGAGGAACAGGCGTTTTAAATTTAGGAATGTTGCAGTACGTGCAACATTTCAGCCTATTCGCCGCATTACAGGGTGGCACCCCGGGAGCTTGCCGCTACCCGTCAAGAACGGCTAATCCCATGTAGCCCCAAAGGCATGGTATAATTGACCTTGCACGAGGAGGGAAGACATGTTCATTCGGAACATTTATCGGAATTACTTCAAGAACAACTTGTTCATGAAGATCATCTTGTTTTTCTCGGTGATTACGATCGTTACGATCATTACGTTTTCATATTTAATGTTCATGTTTATGTCCGAGTCCGCGGTGCAACGGCAGCTGGATATCCAGAAGCGAGCGATCGAAAGCGTCAGCGATTACATCGGTGGCAAATACGACTCCGTGCAGTCCATGGTGCGGGACATTTATCGCGATGAGGAGCGGGCCTCGAACACTTCCTTTTTCCTGGAGCATCCGTATCAGGATTACGTGAATTACCGTCTAGACCGATTCTATATGGAAAATAGTTCGTCTACGGATACCGTGTTGTATTTTCGCAACGTGGTCGATGATGATCCGGACATTCGTAGTTTGATGTTATATAGCGCGGATCTGCAGCAGCTGTATGTCTTTGGCAGCGATAAGCAGTTTAAGATTATCCCCACCAATCAGGCCCGATCGTTCGTGCCCGATGTGATGTATCAACAGGAAGGGATGAACGTGGGGATCTCCAATATATGGGTGCGCAAAACGGTGGGTTTACCGAATACCCCGATGTATTCGGTTCGCATCCCGATCAGTAATAAGCTTACGCTTCGCAACATTGGTCAACTGGACGTTTATTTCGATACGGCGAATGTGTGGGGCAGTCTGGCGATGTACAGAGAAGACCTGAAAGGTTCAATCCTGGTCTTGTCCGCGGATGGCAACGTGCTGTTCGATACCTCCGGAACTAATTATGGCCGGAAATATCCCTATACCGAGCAAATTAACTCATTGTACGACACCGGGGTGCTCGGCAACGGGATGATCGCCACCAAGCTGACGCAAAGTCAGGGGGGATTCACGGTGCTCAGTACGGTCCCGAAAGAGGAGTTGGCCAAAACCTATCAAGGACTGCGCAACACGATCCTAACGATCAGTTCCATTTGCATTCTGTTTGCCATCCTCATCCCGGCTCTATTCATCAGCAATTTCGCGAAACGAACGAACGGCATTATCCGGTTTACCCGGAGAGTTCGCAATGGCGATTTCACGGCACGGATCGCCGATGTACGGGAGGACGAGCTGGGGCAAATCTCGAAAAGCTTTAACGACATGTTGGACGAGTTGAATTTGTATATCGACCGGGTGTTTAAAGCAGAGATCAAGCAGCAGCAAACGGAGCTTGTTGCCTTACAGGCCCGGATCAACCCGCATTTCCTGTACAATACGCTTGAGGTCATCCGCATGCGTGCGATCTCCCAAGGGGCCAGGGATGTGGGCGAGATGATCTACAGCTTATCCGTTCTGTTCAAAAGCATGGTGCAGCAAAAGAAAAACTATACGCTGAAAGACGAGCTGGAAGCCTGCCGGTTGTATCTGGAATTGTTCCGCATCCGTTACAAAGATCGCTTTAACTATGAGATCGAAGCCGATCCGGCGCTCTACGGCAAAGCGCTCGTCCGGCTTTCCCTGCAGCCGATTGTGGAGAATTATATCGTTCATGGGATTCGAACGGACCAATTTGATAATCAGATCTCGATCGATGTGCGGGAAGACGGGGATACCCTGGTGGCCGTGGTACATGATAACGGGAAAGGCATCGAACCGGATCGGCTTACGGAAATCCGCCGGGAACTGGAGCGGGAGGAAGAAACCGGGCAAATGTTCGGTTTGCGTAGCGTGCATACGCGATTGCGTTTCTTGTACGGTCCGGCTTACGGGATAGAAATCGACAGCGTGCCCGGTTCAGGGACAACGATCATCGTTCGTTACCCCAATCGGGAAGGAATGGAGGGCGAAGATGTATAAGGTGTTTATCGTCGATGATGAACCATTTATCATCGAAGGTTTATATGATATTGTCGACTGGCCGCAGTTTGGCCTCGAAATCGTCGGGCATGCGGAGAACGGTCAGCAGGCATTGGATGCTCTGGGTTCAACGCCGGTCGATGTATTGATCACAGACATCTCCATGCCGGTGATGAACGGGTTAACGCTGATCTCCGAGGCGAGGAAGCTTCACCGGGAACTGAAAGTCATTATTTTAAGCGGATTTAACGAGTTCGATTATCTCAAAGAAGGCATGAAGCTAGGCATCGAAAACTACTTGCTGAAACCCATTAACCTGGAGGAGCTGGAGTCGACGCTGCGCAACACCGTGCAGAAGCTGGACAGCCTGCAGTCGGACGGACTATATGACGCCTATGATGTCCAGATTCTAAAGGATAACACGCTGTACCGCTGGCTGAACGGGCAAATCGCAGCCGCCGAATTTGAGGAGCGGGCCGAGCTGCTCGGACTGAATTTACATGGGCCTTGCGCTGCGGTTGCCGTATTGCGCACGGATGGCAATTCGGCCGAAATATTCGAACGAACCGAACGTTATCTCAAAGAGCAACGGGGAATTACCCTGTTCCGTGATGTGGACGGCGATATCGTGATTGTGGGTTCCCTCCCCAAAGGGGCAGTGGAAAAACGGACATTTGCAGAGTGGATGGAGCACCTGTCCCTCGAGCTGTCTGTCATGAACCGGACGATCCAAATCGGCGTTGGGAGTGTGGGCCGGCTTCCCGAGGCGGCTTCACTCAGTTACAAGGAAGCCAAACGCGCTCTAGAGTACTACTTGATTTATCCTGATCGGCGGACGATTGAATATAAGCTGCTGGAAGGCGACCACGGCGGCAACAGCGCTCTGGAGAGCGGTTATCCGCTAGCATGGGATGATTACGCCAAGTTGATTTTGGCCAAGGATAAGGAAGGCTTGAAGGAGTGTATTTGCCGTGATTTCGAGCAGTTGAAGCAGTTGGAGGGGGTCCGCCCTGAGGATTTGCAGAACGCTGCATTGGAGCTGGTTGTCCGCTTTAAGATGGAGCTTCAGCATATTAAATATACAGAAGAGACGGACTTGTTTAAGAAAGCACTCCAACGTGTGCAACGCTGTGAAACATACCAGGGACTGATCGAAATTCTTGAGGGCTTAGCAGAGGAGACGGTTTGCTCCTTGCTGCAGGACGCGAAAAATCCGGTTGTGCATCAAGTGTTGACTTACATCGATACGCATTATGCCGATGAGTTGTCGCTAAAAACGCTAGGAGCGCAATACCATATACATCCGGTTTATCTCGGACAGTTATTTCACAAGGAGACCGGCGTGTCCTTTGCCGAGTACATTAATAAATATCGGATTGATAAGGCGAAGCAGCAACTCAAGAACACCAATCTCAAGGTGCACGAAATCGCCCGGAACGTAGGGTATTGGGAAATTGGTTATTTCTATAAGCAGTTTCGAAAATACGTGGGGATCTCCCCCACCGACTTTAAAGCGCTGCATTAGATAGGAAGGGGATGGGTACCCTGGATCAAGGAGATTTAGGCCTGCCGGAAAGGTAGGTTTTCCTTGGATCCGGGGTATTGTTCTTTTCTTTAATTTGTACCTCGATTTTTTAAGTTTATCTTCTTTTTGTAATGGCTTTCATCCGGTAAGGTTAAGGTAGTTAAACAAAACAAAAGAGCTTCAAAAGGGAGGATCAGCATGAGTAAAAACAAAAGAAGTTTTTCTTTCGTACTTGCCACTCTGATGGCCTTAGTGCTTGTACTAAGCGCATGCGGCGGCAACAAGAACGCTGAAAGCAATAACGGTTCTGCAGCGGGCAATTCGGAAGAAGCGGTCAACCTGATTTGGTACACAATCGGGACGCCTCAAAAAGACGTAGACCGCGTTATGGAAGAAGTCAGCAAGTACACCAAAGAGAAAATCAACGCAACGATCACCATGAAAATGATCGATTGGGGCGATTACACGCAAAAAATGCAAGTTAACGTTGCTTCCGGTGAGCCGATGGACATCGTCTTCACTTCCGCCGGCGGTTTCGACTACGTACAAAACGCTAGAAAAGGTGCATTCCTGGAGATTGATGATCTGCTCGAGAAATACGGACAAGATCTGAAAAACACCATCGACCCGGCCTTCCTGGAAGGTTCCAAAGTCGACGGCCATAACTACGGCATTCCTGCCAACAAAGAATTGCCACAACAAGAGGTATGGCGCTTTAACAAAACGTTGGCTGACAAATACAACGTAGACATCACTAGCATTCGTTCCTTGGAAAGCATCGAGCCATTGCTGAAAACGATCAAGGAAAACGAACCAGGCGTAACGCCTTTTGCAATGGACAAGAACTACGTTCCTTACGTGCCTTATGATTACATCATCCAGAACTTGCCGATGGCTGTGAAACTGGATACGACCGATTATAAAATCGTAAACATCCTGGAAACGCCTGAAATGCAAGCAGCTCTGAATCAAATGCACAAGTACTATCAAGCAGGCTATGTAGCTCCTGAAGCTGCAACCACCGGTTCCACCAGCGACCTGATGACTTCCGGTCAATGGTTCATGGACCGTGCGCAAACCCAGCCGCTGGCTGATAACCTGTGGTCTGCAAGCTATGGCTACCCTGTGGTTTCCACACCGGCTAGTGATGCGATCATCACGAACACTTCCGTTCAAGGTTCGATCATGGCGATCTCCGCGAACTCCGAGCATCCAGAGAAAGCAATGGAATTCCTGAATCTGTTGAATACCGATCCAGTGTTGCGTAACATGGTTGACTCCGGGATCGAAGGCGTTCACTACAAGAAACTTGACGACACGCACTACGAAAACTTGGCAGAATCGAAAAACTACGACATGCCATCTTACTCTTTGGGCAACAACATGCTCCTCTACTTGAACCCGAACGACGCAGACGACAAATGGGAGCAATTCAAGAAGTTTAACGCAGAAGGCGTCAATTCGCCGATCCTGAGCTTCAACTTCGACAGCACGAAAGTAGCAACTGAAATGGCAGCCGTACAGAACGTAAAAGAACAATTCTGGTCCTCGCTGATGACCGGTACGGTTGATCCGGCAGATTACTTGCCGAAAGCAATCGAAAAATTCAAAGAGGCCGGCCTTGACAAGGTCATTGCTGAAGCCCAAGCTCAGCTCGATGCCTGGAGAGCTGCGAACAACAAGTAACAATTAAAGAAACGAAAAGGATCGGGCGGGTGATTGTTGCGCCCGATCCTTTTTCATTATTTTTCGACAGGAGGGGAACATCATGACTGCATTTTTCAAAAACCTGCTCAAGAATAAAGTCATGTTATTTATGGTGTTGCCGGGTGCCGTCTGGTTTTTCTTTTTCTCGTACCTTCCGTTGGTCGGTACGATTACGGCATTTAAGCAATACCGCTTCAGCCGTGACGGTTTTTGGGCCAGTATTGCCCATAGCAAATGGGTAGGCTGGGATAACTTCAAATTCCTGTTCAGCACCAACGATGCTTTTACCATTACTCGCAACACTTTGTTTTATAACCTTGCCTTTATCTTCATCGGACTAGTCCTTTCTGTAGCTATGGCGATTTTGCTGTCCGAGCTGGTCGGCAAAACGATGGCAAAAGTTTATCAAACCGGGATGTTCCTGCCTTATTTCCTTTCCTGGGTTATCGTCGGCTATTTCGCGTTCAGCTTCCTGAGCATGGATCGGGGGATGATTAACCAAATCCTAGGCTGGTTTGGCGCGGAGCGGATTAACTGGTATTCGGAGCCGAAGTATTGGCCTTATATCTTGATTTTCGTCAACCTGTGGAAATCGATCGGCTATAACAGCGTAGTCTACCTTGCTTCGATTATGGGGATCGACAAATCGCTTTACGAGGCGGCGATGATCGACGGGGCCACCAAATGGCAGCAAATTCGGAACATTACGATTCCTCTGCTCTCCCCGATCATTATTATTATGACCCTGCTTGCGGTAGGACGGATCTTCTATGCTGACTTCGGCTTGTTCTACCAAGTACCGAGAGATTCGGGCACGCTTTATCAAGTGACTAACGTCATCGACACTTACGTATACCGCGGTCTGAAAACAACCGGGGAAATCGGCATGAGTACGGCAGCTGGCCTTTATCAATCGGTGGTAGGCTTTGTTCTTGTCATGGTTTCCAACTATGTCGTGCGAAAAATTGATAAGGACAGCGCCCTATTTTAAAACAGCTGAAAGGAGTGTCAGAGAATGGCGGAGATTGCTAGAAAAACCAAAGATTTTCATAACGTCTCTCGCGGTTGGAACGCCGTTTTGCACCTGATTGCAGGGATTTTCTCGTTCTTGTGCGTGTTCCCCTTTATCTTCGTGGTCATTATTTCTTTCACGGATGAAAAAACGCTGGCAACGGACGGTTACCGGTTGTTTCCGGCCAAATGGAGTCTGGAAGCTTACCGCTTCGTGTTCGAAAGCGGCGATTCGCTGCTTCGCTCTTACGGCGTGACGATTCTGATTACCCTCGTGGGAACCGTGATCAGTTTGATCATGATCTCGCTTTACGCTTACGCCATCTCGCGGAAGAGCTTCCGTTACCGGAGATTTTTCTCCGTATTTGCGATCGTTACGATGCTCTTTAACGGCGGGATGATCCCGACTTACATGGTGGTATCCCAGTTGATGGGGTTGAAAGATACGTTGTGGGCGCTAATTTTGCCGCTTGCGATGAATGCATTTTATATCATGATTTTACGTACGTTCTATAGTACGAGCGTTCCGGAAGCGATCATTGAATCGGCGCGGATTGACGGCGCCGGCGATTTCTTTATCTTCCTGCGCATCGTCCTGCCGCTGTCGCTGCCGGGCTTGGCGACAATCGGATTGTTTAGCACATTAGGTTATTGGAACGACTGGTTTAACGCGCTGCTGTATATCGACAATCCGAATTTGGTACCGTTGCAATCGATGCTGATGCGGATCGAATCGAGTATTGCTTTTATTCAACAGAACTCGCAAAACAGCTCGCTGAGTTTGACCGCACTGCAGTCCATCCCGCAAGATACGTCGCGGATGGCGATGGTCGTGCTTGCGACATTGCCAATTATTTTTGCTTATCCGTTCTTCCAACGGTATTTTGTACAAGGACTTACGGTAGGCGCTGTCAAAGAATAATAGTGGTGGTTTCTCGGTGCTGGAAACCTAACTTTTTGAACTCGATTTGAACTTTATTAAAACGCAATTAAAACCCAATTCTAACTCTTGTTTGAACCCCTTTTGAACTCTTTTGGAATGAAAGCAAAAATGTAAGGAGCGAGGTGGAGACGTTGCTTTACAAAGACAGATCGAAACCCGTCCCGGAACGAGTGGAGCATTTGCTCGGACTGATGACATTGGAAGAAAAGGCCGGCCAGCTGGTCCAGCCTTTCGGTTGGCAGACCTATGAGCATAAAGACGGAGAGATCAAGCTGACCGATTCGTTTAAAGAGCAGGTGCAAAGCGGAGGAATCGGCTCGCTGTACGGCGTGTTACGCGCCGATCCGTGGACAGGCGTGACGCTGGAAACCGGCTTGTCGCCGCGCGAGGGCGCAGAGGCGGTCAACGAAATCCAACGTTATGCCATCGAGAACTCGCGCCTCGGCATCCCGATCCTGATCGGGGAAGAGTGCTCGCACGGCCATATGGCGATCGGCGCCACGGTCTTTCCGGTGCCATTGTCGCTCGGCAGCACCTGGAACGTGGAGCTGTACCGCGAGATGTGCCGGGCAGTGGCCCGGGAGACGCGCAGCCAAGGCGGTGCGGTCACCTATTCCCCGGTCCTCGATGTCGTGCGTGATCCCCGCTGGGGCCGGACCGAAGAATGCTTTGGCGAAGACGCCTATTTGATCGGCGAAATGGCCGTGGCTTCGGTCGAAGGCTTGCAAGGGGAACGTCTGGACGGAGAGGACAGCGTGGCAGCCACGCTGAAGCACTTCGTCGGCTACGGCAGCTCCGAGGGCGGCCGCAATGCCGGCCCGGTTCATATGGGGCGGCGCGAACTGCTGGAGGTCGACCTGCTGCCGTTCCGCAAGGCGGTGGAAGCCGGTGCGGCTTCGATTATGCCGGCCTATAACGAGATCGACGGGGTACCTTGTACGACCAACGAAGAATTGTTGGACGGCATTCTTCGCGGCGAGTGGGGTTTTGACGGCATGGTCATCACCGACTGCGGCGCGATCGACATGCTCGCTTCCGGCCATGACGTGGCGGAAGATGGACGGGACGCAGCGATCCAGGCGATTCGCGCGGGCATCGATATGGAGATGTCCGGCGTGATGTTCGGCAAGCACCTGGTGGAGGCGGTACGTTCGGGACAGCTGGAGGAAGAAGTGCTCAATCAGGCGGTACGCCGCGTATTGACGCTGAAATTCCGACTGGGGCTGTTCGAACAACCGTACGCCGACCCGGCGCGGGCCGAGCGGGTCATCGGCAGCACGGAACATGTGGAGCTGGCACGGCAATTAGCCAGCGAAGGTATCGTGTTGCTCAAGAATGAAGGCGGCGTGCTGCCACTGTCCGCAGGCACAGGTAAAATTGCCGTTATCGGCCCGAACGCCGATGTGGGCTACAATCAGCTGGGCGATTATACCTCGCCGCAGCCGCGTTCTACGGTAACGACCGTGCTGGGCGGGATCCGCAACAAGCTGGCTGGAACGCCGGAGCAGGTGTTGTATGCTCCAGGCTGCCGGATTAATGGCGACTCTCGGGAAGGATTCGAAGTTGCCTTGTCTTGCGCGGAGCAAGCAGACACGGTGGTTATGGTCGTTGGCGGCTCCAGCGCGCGAGATTTCGGCGAGGGGACGATTGACCTCCGAACCGGTGCATCCAAAGTGACTGGCAATGCAGAAAGCGACATGGACTGCGGCGAAGGCATTGACCGGATGAACCTCAGTTTGTCCGGCGTACAGCTGGAGTTGATTCAAGAAATTCATAAATTGGGTAAACCGCTTGTAGTGGTTTATATCAACGGTCGGCCGATTGCCGAGCCGTGGATCGACGAGCATGCCGATGCGATTCTGGAAGCCTGGTACCCGGGTCAGGAGGGCGGGCATGCCGTCGCGGATATCCTGTTCGGCGACGTGAATCCTTCCGGGCGACTAACGATTTCCGTTCCGAAGCATGTCGGACAGCTTCCGGTCTACTACAACGGCAAACGTTCGCGGGGCAAACGCTACTTGGAAAATGATTCGCAGCCGCGGTACTCGTTTGGATATGGGCTGAGCTACACCGAATTCAACTATAGCAACTTAAAGGTTGAGTCTGAAACGATCGATACGGACGGCACAACGAAGGTGACGGTTGAAGTGACGAACGTGGGCGACCGGGCTGGCGCGGAAGTGGTACAGCTGTACATCTCCGACGTTGCTAGTACCGTGACTCGGCCGGCGAAGGAGCTGAAGGGGTTCCGCAAGGTATTCCTGCAGCCAGGTGAGACGCAGACGGTGGAGTTCCAGGTTGGTTCGGAACAGCTGCAGTACATCGGACGGGATTATAAACCGGTGGTGGAGCCGGGAGAATTCCGGGTGCATGTCGGCAAGAATGTGAATGATACGCTGAGCGCCAATCTCTTTGTGCGGGAGGGTTAATATATATGGAACGCATCAGACGTTTCATCCGGGAGCTGTCGGAAGCTCAGTGGCTTGATCAGATCGAGCTGCGCGGGTGGGAGATTACTTCATCCGTATACCAGGTTCCCGGAAGTTATACCAAAGAAACGCCTTATCTGGAGGGGCAAGCCTTCGAGCGGTTCCCGAGCACGCAGGGAACAACGTATTTCTTCCGGACTCAGTTGGATATTCCGGAAGGATGGCGCGGCGGACAGGTGGGTCTCATCTTTGCTTCCGGCGGCGAAGGGTTGTTGCGAATCAACGGGAAATCAACCCAGGGTTTGGACCGGAACCATACGTTCGTAACGTTGCCGCAGGAGCAGGGACAAGGCCCGCTCTCGCTGGAAATCGAGCTGTATGATCCGATCCCCGAGCCGGTGGATCCGCTGAACCAACAAGCGGTGATTCAGCCGCCGATTACGAAGATTGACAGCCGACTCGTGCTGGTGAACCGGCCCGTGCAAAGCCTGATGTATACGGCGACGATCGTCCGCGATGCGGCGGTACTGTTGCCGGAACAGGATTTTCGGCGTACCCGCTTGATCGAGGCACTATATAGCGCCATGGACGGGTTTGTGACGCTGGATGCGGAAGCGGTTCGCGAAGGCGGAGCGATTGCCGAGTTGGAGCAAAGCCTTGCGGAGCGAGTGAAGGCCATTGGCGGTAATGCCGAGGGACTGATCCAGATGGTCGGCCAGTCGCATATCGACATCGCCTGGTTGTGGCCGGTGCGGGAGACGGTGCGCAAGACCAGCCGGACCTTCTCGACGGTCGACGCGCTGATGAGCGAGTATCCGGAATACCGCTACACGCAAAGCCAACCGCTACTGTTCGCCTTCCTGAAGGAGAACGACCCCGAGTTGTACGAGCGGGTGAAGGCGCGGATTAAGGAAGGCCGCTGGGAATTGGTTGGCGGCATGTGGGTGGAGCCGGATTTGAACCTGCCAAGCGGCGAATCGCTGATGCGGCAGATGCTTTACGGGCAGCGCTTCTATCAAGAGGAGTTTGGATTCACCTCCGAGATCGAATGGCTGCCAGACACGTTTGGCTATTGCGCCTCGTTGCCGCAAATTTTGAAGCACGGCGGGATTCGTTATTTCATGACGACCAAGCTTGGTTGGAATGATACCAACGTATTCCCGTACGATCTGTTCCATTGGGTTGGTATTGACGGTACGCCTATGCTGTCTTATCTGAACCATGGCGTAAACGAGAATACGCTGCCGAAGGACGTTCATGAGCACTGGCAGTCCTACCGTCAGAAGGCCGTCCATCCGGAGCAAATGCTGCTCTACGGACATGGCGACGGCGGTGGTGGGGTTACTCGCGAAATGCTGGAGTACATTAACCGCGCTGAGCTGATGGTGGGTCAGCCGGCGAGCGAATATAGTACGGCGACGGAGTTCTTCGCTGGCATTGAAGCGGCGCAGCCGAAGTTGCCAGCGTGGCACGGCGATCTCTACTTGGAATTGCACCGGGGGACGTATACGACCCACGGACGTAACAAGCGCAGCAACCGCAAGGCGGAAATTTTGTACCGCGAGGCCGAGCTGTGGAACGCGTTGGCCGCTCCGGCTATGCCGAAGGATCAGCAACGCGAGGCACAAAGCACGCTGCAGGCGGGCTGGAAGCTGATCCTGTTAAATCAGTTCCACGACATTATTCCGGGCTCGGCGATTACCGAAGCGTACGAGACGTCAACGAAGGAATATACGGATATTTTTGAAAAAGGCAACACCGGCCTGCGTCACGGCCTAACAGCGTTGGTCGAACGGGTAACCACCACGGGTGAAGGTACGCCATACGTTGTCTTCAACAGCCTGGGTTGGACTCGCGACGCGGTTGTGGCACTTCCGGACCAAGCTTATCGCAGCGGCGCGGCTGCTTACGATGAGCACGGTACGCGGCTTGAGCTGGACGTCCGGACCGGACTTAGCGGCGACTCGGCGGCTTGGGTCCGCGTGCCGGAGGTTCCGGCGTTTGGTTACAAGACGATTTGGTTACGGGCCGAGGCGGCTGCAGCCGCTGGAACGACGGCGACTTCATCGGCCGGAATCAAGGGTTTCCAAGGCGAGTGGGAAACGGAATTCTACCGCCTGAAATTTAATGACCGCGGCGAGATCGTTAGCTTGTGGGATAAGGAAGCCGGACGGGAGATCGTGAAGACGGGCGAAAGCGCGAACCGCTTCCACTTCTATCACGACCGTCCGACCCTGTGGGATGCTTGGGACATTGACCCGCGTTATGAACAGCAGCCGGCCGGTGAGGCTGTATTGCTGGAGAGCGGTCTGGTCGCAAGCGGTCCAGTCCAAGACGTGCTGCGCTTCCGCTGGAGTATCGGCCAATCGGCAATCACGCAGGATGTGATCCTGTATCATCACGATAAACGGATCGATTTCCAAACGAAGGTGAATTGGAACGAAGCCCATAAGCTGTTGAAAGTCGGGTTCCCGATCGACGTTGTCACGGACAAAGCGACTTACGAAATTCCGTTTGGCGCGTTGGAACGTCCGACGCATCGCAACACGAGCTGGGAGCAGGCGCAATTCGAAGTGTGTGGGCACCGGTTCGCCGACGTTTCCGAACGCGGCTACGGCGTCAGCCTCCTGAACGACTGCAAATACGGCTACGACATCCAGGGCAGCACGATTCGCTTGTCGCTGCTACGGGCGCCGAAATGGCCGGACGTGACCGCCGATCTAGGGGAGCATGAATTTACGTATTCGCTGTATCCGCATCAAGGCGATTGGCAGACTGCTCATACGGTGCGCGCTGCAGCCGAGCTGAACCACATGCCGGCCGTGCTGGCGGCCGGAGTACAGGAAGGCTCGCTGCCTTCCACAGGGGCGTTGTTAGGATTTGCGGGAGAGCATGTTGTGCTCGACACCGTGAAACCTGCCGAGGATGGCGATGGCGTGATCCTGCGTCTGTACGAGTCGGCAGGCGGCCGCGAACGCGTGGCGTTGAATTGGAACGAGCCGGTTTCGGCCGCGTTCTTGTCCGACGCGCTAGAGCGGGAGCTTGAGCCGATGACGATGGACGCTGGGCGGGTCGAGCTCGATTTTGCCCCATATGAGATCAAGACGTTGAAGTTGAAGTAAGTAGGAATTGACGAGTTGGGGTGGCGTGGGGCTGCTCGGCAGGTAAATTAACAGGATAAAGTACCGTTAATATGTAAGATCACCCGCCCAGTCGCCCAGCCCCCCTCACTCGATTAGTGATATGAAATGAAATGACCTATAAAGGAGCGAGAAGACAAGCTCATGGAACAATTTAGACTCCCGAAAATACCGATGCCGCAGCTGGAATTGCCGCAAGCCGTCAAGGACGTGCTGGCTGAAGCGGAAACGAAACTGGCGCATCGCCCGAAATTGCTGCAGCTGTTCAAGAACTGTTTCCCGAACACGCTGGAAACAACGACGAAGCTGATGGACGACGGAACGACCTTCGTCATCACCGGTGATATCCCGGCCTCCTGGCTGCGCGATTCCGTGGAGCAGGTGATCCATTATGTGCCGTTCGCCAAGAACGATCCCGATTTGCAGCGGATCATCAGCGGGTTGATCAAACGCCATATCAACTATGTGCATATCGATCCGTACGCCAACGCGTTTAACGAATCGGCCAACGATTGGCACTGGAACACGACCGACGTAACGGAGATGTCCCCTTGGGTTTGGGAGCGCAAATTCGAAATCGATTCCTTGTGCTTCGTGGTCCGCTTGGCTTATACGTATTGGAAGGAAACCGAGCTGACAGATATTTTTGACGCCGGCTTTAAAGCCGCAATGCGGAAAATCTACGAGTTGTTTAAAACCGAGCAGCATCACTTCGAGCAATCGCCTTACCGCTTCAGCCGCAACAATGGGATCCCAACCGATTCCTTGCGGAACAATGGTTTGGGGATGCCGGTCAACTATACGGGAATGATCTGGTCGGGCTTCCGCTCCAGCGACGACGCCTGCGATTTCCACTACAACATTCCAGGCAACATGTTTGCGGTTGTAACGCTGCGTCAAATGCAGGAATTCGCCGAATGGGTCTTCCGCGACATGGACTTCTTGGCCGAACTGAAGGAGCTGGAGTTTGAAGTCAACCATGGGATCCAGCTGTACGGGATTTACCGCCATCCGGAATTCGGTCCGATTTACGCCTACGAAACCGACGGCTTCGGCAACTACTGCCTGATGGACGACGCCGGCACGCCGGGTCTCATGTCCATTCCGTACCTGGGTTACGTTGGCGCAGACGATCCGATCTATCAAAATACACGGCGTTTTGCATTGAGCAAAGAGAACCCGTTCTACTTCGAAGGCAAATCAGCCAAGGGCATCGGCAGCCCGCATACGCCGGAGAACTACATCTGGCATATGGCCCTGTCGATGCAAGGCATCACGGCGCAAACGAAGGAAGAGAAGCTGGAAATGATCGCGATGCTGGAGGCCACCGACGCCGGTACCGGCTATATGCATGAAGGCTTCCACGCCGATGATCCCAACACGTTTACGCGCAAATGGTTCGCTTGGTCGAACAGCTTGTTCTCGCAGCTGGTGTATCGTGCAATGCAGGAAGGTATTTTGTAAACTCATATCCCAAAGGAGACTTGACCATGAGCAAAATTATCGGCGAAGCCCTGAAAAATATCCCTTGGCAAGACAAACCGGCCGGTTCGAACGCGCCGGTATGGCGTTACTCCCAGAACCCGATCATCCAGCGTCACGCGATCCCGAACTCCAACAGCGTGTTTAACTCTGCAGTCGTGCCTTTTGAAGGCGGATTTGCCGGCGTGTTCCGCTGCGATTCCCGTTCGGTCAGCATGGATATTTTTGCAGGGTTCAGCGACGACGGCGTGAACTGGAAAATCAACCACGAGCCGATCCAATTCGAAGGCGACGAGGAAATCACCAAACGCGAATACCGTTATGATCCGCGCGTCACCAAAATCGGCGACCGTTACTACATCACCTGGTGTAATGGCTACCACGGCCCAACGATCGGGATTGCTTACACAACCGACTTCAAGACGTTCCATCAGTTGGAAAACGCCTTTCTTCCGTACAACCGCAATGGCGTGTTGTTCCCGCGCAAAATCGACGGTTACTACGCGATGGTCAGCCGTCCAAGCGACACGGGGCATACGCCGTTTGGCGATATATTCTACAGCGTGAGCCCGGACCTGACGTTCTGGGGTAAACACCGTTACGTCATGGGGACGATTAACGGCGATGCTTCCGCATGGCAATCGAAAAAAATCGGCCCAGGACCGGTTCCGATCGAAACCGACCAAGGCTGGCTGCTGATCTACCACGGCGTTATCAATACTTGTAACGGTTTCGTATACCGCATGGGCTGCGCCCTGCTGGACATCGACAAGCCATGGATCGTCAAAGCGCGTTCGCGTAACTACATCCTCGGCCCAGAAGAGCTGTATGAATTAGTTGGCGACGTGCCGAACGTCACCTTCCCTTGCGCAGCATTGACCGACGCCGAGACTGGCCGCATCGCTATCTACTATGGCTGCGCCGATACGGTAACCGGCCTCGCGTTCACCACCGTGGACGAGCTGCTGAAGTACATGGAAGAATATCCGCTGGAGACGGAAGCGTAAGCCGTCACGTGAGGATATCAAACCACGGAGGAAAGTGGGGGTTTAGATAAATGAGCAAGCAGAGAACGGCCCATATCATTTCCCATACACACTGGGATCGGGAATGGTATTTGCCTTACGAGAAGCATCACGTTCGCCTGGTGGAGCTGGTGGACGCGCTGCTGGATAAACTGGACGGCGATTCGGCGTTCCGCAGCTTTTACCTTGACGGTCAAACGATCATTCTTGAGGACTATCTACAGGTGCGGCCGGAGAACAAGGAACGTCTGGAGAAATATATCCGTGAAGGCCGTATTCTAATCGGGCCTTGGTACATTCTGCAGGATGCGTTTCTGACGAGTGGCGAAGCGAATGTCCGGAATATGCAAATTGGCCACCAGGACGCGTTAAAATACGGCGCTCCAGCGAAGATCGGTTATTTCCCCGATACCTTTGGCTTAGTCGGGCAAATCCCGCAGCTGATGCAGCAGTCCGGGATTGGGAATGCCTTTTTTGGCCGCGGCGTGAAGCCGACCGGCTTCAACAATACCGTGTCCGACGGCGGGTACGAGTCTTCCTTCTCAGAGCTCATCTGGGAAGGTCCGGACGGTTCCAAGGTGCTCGGTATCCTGTTCGCCAACTGGTATTCCAACGGCAACGAAGTGCCGGTGGATGAGACGGAAGCGAAGGCGTTCTGGGATCGCAAGCTGGCGGACGCAGAGAAATACGCAGCCACCGGCGAGCTCCTGTTCATGAACGGCTGCGATCATCAGCCGCTGCAGTTAGACCTCCCAGAAGCGATTCGCACGGCGGAGAAGCTGTACCCGGACACGAAGTTCGTTCATTCGAACTTCCCGGAATATTTGAACGAGCTGGAATCGGCGCTGGAAGGCCGCGAGCTGTCCACGGTGAAGGGCGAACTGCGCAGTCAACGTACGGATGGCTGGGGCACCCTCGTGAACACCGCTTCCGCACGCGTGTACCTGAAACAAATGAACCAAGAAGGCCAGGCTTTGCTGGAAAAAGTCGCCGAGCCGCTCGCCTCGATGGCGAACCTGCTCGGGAAGGATTACCCGCATCACCTGTTTACGTATGCGTGGAAAACCTTGATGCAAAACCATCCGCATGACAGCATCTGCGGATGCAGCGTAGACGAGGTTCACCGCGAGATGGTCACCCGCTTCGCAAAGAGCCGCCACGTTGCCGAGGCGCTCATCGACGACAGCAAGCGGGTGATCGCCGATGCGGTGAACACCTCCGTCTTCGCCGGATATGGCGAAGACACGTTGCCGCTGGTCGTGTTCAATACGACCGGCTGGAGCCGTACGGGCACGGTGTCCATTGAGCTGGACGCCGCTCGCCTGTATTTGCGTGACGGCCTTGGCCTTGAAGAGACCGGCCGCCGCATGAAGGCGGTGGATCTGTCGGGCCGCGAGCTGGTCGACGAGCAGGGGAACACGGTGCCTTGTGCGGTGGAGGATCTCGGGCTGCTGTTCGGCTATGACTTGCCGGACGACAAGTTCCGCCAGCCGTACATGTGCCGCCGCGTGAAGCTGACGTTCCAGGCGACGGATGTCGCTGCTCTGAGCCTGCGTACCTACGCGTGGGTGCGCCGGAAGTCGGCGGCTGTGGCTGCTAAGCCAGCTTCGTTGTTCACCGGTCACTGGGTGATGGAGAATGCGAACCTGAAGGTGGAAATCGCGGAAGACGGATCTTTCGTGATAACGGATAAAGCGACGGGCCAGGTGTATCGGGACCTTGGCGTGTATGAGAATACCGGCGATATCGGGAACGAATACATGTACAAGCAGCCGGAGGGTGAAAAGCCTCTGACCACGAAAGGGCTGGCGGCGCAAATCCGTGTGCTGGAGGATGCTCCGTTCCGCGCTTCCGTGGAAGTGTGCCATGACTGGGAGATCCCGGCGTCCGCAGACGAGAAGCTGGACGAGGAGATGCGGGAGTTAGTGTACTATCCGTATCGCAAAGCCCAGCGCAGCAGCAAGCTGACGACGCTGAAGCTCCGTACAGTCATTTCGCTTGAAGCCGCCGGCAAAGGCGTTCACATGGAAACGACGATCGATAACACGGCGAAGGATCATCGGATTCGCGCGCTGTTCCCAACCGATCTGAAGGCATCGACGCATCAGGTGGATTCGATGTTTGAAATCGCGGAACGCAGCATCGAACCGGCGCCGGAATGGGAAAATCCGAGCAACACGCAGCATCAGCAAGCGTTCGTGGACGTCAGCGGCGAGGGAGCCGGCTTGACGGTGGCCAACCTCGGCTTGAACGAATACGAAGTGCTGCGCGACGGCCGAAACACGATCGCGGTCACGCTGCTGCGCTCCGTAGGCGAGCTTGGCGATTGGGGCTTGTTCCCGACGCCGGAGGCCCAGTGCCTGGGCGTACACACCGCTCGGATGGAACTGATCCCGCATAACGGCGACGGCGTTGCGTCCGGCGCGTTTACGGAGGCTTACCAGTTCCAGATTCCGTGGACGGTCAGCCAAACAGAAATGCACGAGGGGACATTGTCCCCGGCGTATGCTCCGTTCCAATGGGAAGGCCAAGAGCTGGCGTTCTCCTCGCTCAAAATGAACGAGGCGACCGGCGACCTGCTGCTCCGTTGGTACAACATGAGCAAGCAGTCTTCGGAGCTGACGCTTGGGCTAAACATTCCGCATGAGCATTTCTATAAAACAACGATTCTCGAAGAAGCCGCAACGCCGCTCTCCAAGAGCGCGGCAGGTTGCCTGTCGCTGCTGGCCGGCCCTTGTGAAATCGTCACGATCGGGATTCGCCGATAATTCGGGGAAACCCTGTTGAACCTAAACCGGGAAAAAGGATTATAGGGTTATCCTGCCATTACTTGTAATGGCGGGATAACCTTTTTGTTTTGTCTATATTGTCTTTGAGAGCTCTTTGCAGGATTATCCCTTTTGTTCAGGAGCCTGATTCCATCTGATTCAAGGGGATAATCGTGCAATGCTCTCGAAAAGTTTGTCTTTGCAGCCCCTTTGCAGGATTATCCCTTTTGTTCAGGGGTGGAGGGGGAGGAAGGAGCGGGGCTGGGAGTGACTATTAGATCTATACGGTGCAGCCTGATTCAAGGGGATAATCATGCAAAGCCCTGGTCAGTAAGGGGTGGAAGAGCTCAAAAAAAGTGAGGTATACGAAAGTATACCTCGCTGAAGATGAATCTGAGTTAGACTTCGTCCCAGATGCGCCGGACATTGTCAAAGGCGATGCGCGCACCTTGCCGGCAGTCCTCCATGCCTTCGTATTCGATGGAGAGGTAGTCATCGTAGCCGGATGCCTTCACGATGCGCAGGATCTCCCACAGATCGAGGTCGCCCTGGCCGGCGATCGCGCCACGCAGGTATTGGCCGCCTGCGCTGCGGAACCAGCCGGCGCCGGGGTTGCGGCCTTCGGGCCGAACGTAGAAGTCTTTGACGTGGACTATCGAGGCGTAGCCGATGTTCTTCTTCACGGCGACGACGGGGTTCTCGTCGACGCAAACGAAGTTGCCGACATCAAGCGTCGTCTTGTAGTTTGGCCGATCGACGGCATGGATCACCGCCTGAACCCGGTCGCTGGCCTGCACGTAATAGCCGTGGTTCTCTAGGCTGGTCGTGATCCCGTACTGCGCGGCATAATCGGCGATCTCCCGGCAAGCGTCCGCGATCCGCGGCAGGTCCTCCTGGAACCGGACAATCGAGGTGTCCGGCCGGGAAGCGACATCATGCCGCATCAGCTTGACGCCAAGCGCATGGGCGTGGTCGACCTCGCGTTTGACCCGGGCGATCTCCGCCGCATAAGCCTCCTCCGAATCCACGATGAAATTAGCGCCGATCGCGTAGTTGGATATGGCAATCCCAGCCTGCGCCGTGCGCTCGCGGATTTGCTCGATCAGCTCGGGGGTTTCCCCAAAATCAAACCCCAGCGGTACGATTTCGATATGCTCTCCGCCGATGCCGGCAACCCAATCGATCACCTCAAGAAGGGTCATCGATCCGGACTGCATCGCTTGATAGAGACTGTAAGAGCTGACTCCCAGTTTCATGAAAGGTTCATCTCCTTTAGTGGTAGTGTGGCCGTCTATCCCCGGAACGAGCGGATAAAACCAACCGCTTGGCGAATATCCTCCTCCGGGTTGTCGCCGACTTCGCGTTCGATCGTCAGGTAGCCGGTATAGTCGATTTCCTGAAGGGCGGCGAAATAGGCCGGGAAATCGACGCTGCCCGCGCCGAGCGGCACCTCTTCGAAGCCCGCGCCAGAGGCGGCCATTTCGGCGATTTTCTCGTGGCTCATCTTGTCGTAGCCGAGGAAGCCGTACACGTCTCGCGGATCAACTGAGCGGCGGCGGATGCCGTCTTTGACATGCGTATGGACGATGTAATCTCGAAGCGTCTTAACGCCTTGGACCGGGTCATCTCCCGTGACCATCACCATGTTGGCCGGGTCAAAATTGACGGAGACGCCATTGGTGGTGAGGGTATCCAGGAAGCTTTTGAGATGGGCGGCCGGTTCGGGTCCGGTTTCGATGGCAAAATAAGCGTTCAGGCTCTTGGCATAAACGCCCAGCTCCTCGCAAGCCTGCTGCATGGCCGCATAAATCGGACTGTTTGTGTCCTCCGGTACGATGCCGATATGCGTCGTGACTACGTTTGTGCCCAGCTCAACCGCGAGATCGAGGATTCGCTTCGACTTTTCGATTTTGGACGGATTGGCGGTGGCGTCCTGAAACCCGTGGCCGGCGAGGTCGCCGCACAGGGCGGAGATCTCTAGCCCCAGGCTGTCGATGTAATCGCGCAGCTCCTTGCGCTTGGGTCCGATCAGTACCGCCGGGTCCATCTCGCCGGAAACGGCATAAATCTGTACGCCTTCGGCTCCGGCCGCCTTCGCCTTTTTCAAGCCTTCCTTAACGCCTACGCCAAAGCTATCGACGATAATACCGATTTTGTTATTCAGCTTCATTCCGTTCGCGCCTCCTTAGATTCCAAATTAGAAATGGATTTCCCGGCCTTCAGCAGCCGATTCGTAAATCGCGTTCAGGATTTTGATCATTTCTACGCCGTCCTCCACTGGGCTGATTGGCGGGATGCCATCCAGGCAACTGGCGACGAAATGGTTGATTTCGTTCTGGAAGCCACCCTGAAAATCGAATCCCGGCGAGGTGATTTGCGGTTCGATGTTAAGAATGGTGTTGTGGCGTTCGGTCACGATCGATAACGCCGGTTCGATTTCAGCGCCGCCCTTGTCTCCATAAATGTTAACCAGGGCCGAATTTTGCTTGGCATGGAGGGAGAAGCTGACGTCGACCATCAACGAAGCGCCGTTCTCGAAGCGGATCAAGGCATTGGCCATGTCTTCGACCGTGTTGAAGGAAGCGTCGTAATCTGCCGCTTGATAAAAGGCATAGTTCTCGATATTCGAGCGATTGCCCAATTTCGCGTAAATGTTGCCGCTCACGGACTTCACCTTCGGTCGGCCCATCAGGTACCAGCAGAGGTCGATGACGTGCACGCCGATGTCGATCAGCGGACCGCCGCCCGAGCGCGCCTTGTCGGCAAACCAGCCGCCCGGATTGCCTAGCCGCCGGATCAGGCTCGCCTTTGCGAAATAAATTTCGCCGAGGTCGCCGGCGTCGATGAATTTCTTAAGTACCGCGATGTTGGAGGCATGCCTGCGCACGTAACCGACTTGCAACAAGTTGCCTGTCCGCTCAACCGCCTGCTGCATTTGTAACGCTTCGTCCACGGTGATGCAAAGCGGTTTTTCGCAGAGGACTTGTTTGCCCGCTTCCAGGGCGTCGATGCTGATGGCGGCATGGGAGTTGTTCCAGGTGCAGATGCTGACCGCCTGAACATCCGAGTTGGCTAGCAGGTCGTGATAATCCGTGTAAACGTGGGGAATGTCGTACTTGCCCGCTATGATACGGGCCCGTTCTTCATTAATGTCGCAGATCGCCAACAGCTTGGCCCGCGGGTTGGCGCGGTAAGCCTGAAGATGGGATTCAGAAATCGAACCGCTGCCGATCAAACCGATGTTCAGTTCACTCATTTTTCGCAGGTGCACCCTTTCGTTCTCCGCGCGAGTTTGCTACAATGAGAGCATTCATTCGCTAGGATATGTTTTATTTATTCAAAGTTATGATTAGGCACCCCTAATTTAGCACAGGCATTTTAAAGGGAGAATGTTCAGGATGACAAAGTATCTGGATTATATGATCAGTCCTGAGCCGATCCGACTGTTCAATCCCGCGGTGGATGCCAGCCGGCGCAAAATCCAATCGTTAGCTGTCGTGAACGCCGGCCATTTGCCTGGGCGCACGATGCAGCGCGCAGATGCGAGGTTCCGGTATTGGGCGTTTGTGGTGATCACGGGCGGAAGCGGGTATTACCAGGTCGGCAGCGCGGACAGGCAGGAGGTCACGGCCGGCTCATGGTTCTGCTTGTTCCCGGGCGAAACGTTCCATTACGGTCCGCACGCGGAAGGGCATTGGGATGAGTATTACTTCACGGTGGAAGGCTCACGGGTTGAGGAGTGGCTTGGCAGCTGGCTGCAGCATCCCGATCAGGTCCAAAAAGCAACGATCGACGACTCGGTCATCAACCGGATGGAGCTGATGTTCATGTTGATCGACAGCGGTATGCCCAGCAATCTCGACCGGGCTTCGCTGATGCTGGAGGCGTTTCTCTACGAGCTGGTGTCGCAAGCGGATCAGGCGGAGGCCGGGAACCGGGGGCGGTTCGTGCTCAAGGTGATCGAGGACATCTCCGCTTCGTTGTACGCGGATCCAACGCCGGAGGAACTGGCGGCGCGGCATCATATCTCGGTGTCGACGCTGCGGCGGATCGTGCATGAATATTCGGGTTATCCGCTCAACGAATTCATACACCGGCTGAAGGCGGCCGAGGCCAAGAACGTCCTGCTCAACACGGAAAAAAGCGTCAAGGAAATCGGTGAGGCGCTAGGGTATCAGGATACGTTTTACTTTTCGCGCGTATTCAAGCGAATCACCGGGTACTCGCCGCGGAGCTATCGGAGCCGGGGCGGACAGTAGGTCTGAGCGTAGGGGTTTACACTATAGAGGAGGTTCACGGGATGAAGCTTTATTTTCAAGGGATGGACAAGGAATTAGTTGATGGCGTGAAAGAGTTGGAGGCTCAGCTCGGATTCCAGTCGGACCCGGCGGGACTGCCGGTGGAAGTTGTGCGGTTGCCGCAGGACGCTGGGCATTTGCGGGTGTCGCTCAGCGGAGGGAAGGGCCGGATCGAGTATGGGGAGAAGATTCATTTTTTCCGTGCGTTAGGGTTGTTTTTGGAGCAGGCCAAGATATCGGAGGCGTTTGATCTGACCGAACGGCCGAACTTCGATTACAACGGGGCGATGCTGGATGCTTCGCGCAATGCGGTGATGCGTGTGGACGCGATCAAGCAGATGCTGCGGTATATGGCGGTCATGGGGTTGAACGGGCTGATGATGTATACCGAGGACACGTATGAGGTACCGGAACTGCCTTACTTCGGCTATATGCGGGGACGGTACACCGCGGAGGAACTGCGGGAGTGCGACGACTACGCAGCGCTGTTCGGCATCGAGATGATTCCGTGCATTCAAACGCTGGGGCATTTATTTCACGCGCTGAAATGGCTTTATGCCGAGCCGCTTCGGGACCATCCCGACATTGTGCTGCCGGGTACGCCAGCGACGTACGAATTCTTGGAGCAGACGATTCGGGCGGCTACGGCCCCGTTTCGGTCGAAGCGAATCCATATCGGCATGGACGAGGCGTTCCAGGTCGGACTGGGCCGCTATTTGCGGGACAACGGCTTCCGCGACCGGTTCGAGGTGATGAACGAGCACGTGGGGCGGGTCATGGAGATCACCGGGAAGCTAGGGCTTGAACCGATGATCTGGAGCGACATGTATTTCAACCTGCTGTCGAACGACGTGCAGGGCGGGTTGTACAACATGGAGGCGGATTTTTCCGCGGAAAATATGGCGAAGATCCCGGACGGCCTCCGGTTCGTCTACTGGAACTACTGGGGGACAGACGAGAACGCGTACAAGGAAGTGTTCGACAAGCACCGGCTGCTCGGGTCGGAGCCGCTCTTCGCGGGGGGCATCCACATGTGGAATTTGATGGCCCCGAACCACGGCAAAACGTGGTCGTCCATGCACCCGGCGCTGCGTGCGGCGAAGCGGAGCGGCCTGCGAGAGGTGTTTGCGACCGCGTGGGGCGATAACGGGAACGAGGCGAATCATTTCGTGATTTTGCCGGGGCTGCAGCTGTTTGCGGAGTACGGGTACCATGACGGCGAGGTGACGGACGAGCATCTGCAGAAGCGGCTTGCCGCCTGCACGGGGCTCGATTTGTTCGGGCCGCTCGAAGCGTTGAAGGGGATGGACGAAGTGCCGGAGGTCCACGAGGGGAACTATTACGGCGCGAATCCGTCGAAGTTCTTGCTTTGGCAAGATCCGCTGATCGGCTTGTTCGACAAGCATGTGGAAGGCATGGAAGGGACGTTGCCGGATTATTATGGCGGACTGGCCGAGAAATGGCGGAGCTACCGTGAGGCAGAAGGAAGCGGGTTGACGGAGCTGTTTGCCGCGATGTTTGCCTTCTACGAAAAGCTCGCCGCCGCGCTGTCCGTGAAGTCGACGCTGGGCGTGACGATCAAGCGCCTTTACGACGCCGGGGACCGGGACGGACTGCGGCAGATCGCCGACGAGACGCTGCCGGAGCTGCGTCATCGGGTCGAAGAGCTGCGGGTGGCACATCGGGAGCTGTGGCTTGGAACGTATAAGCCGTTTGGCTGGGAAGTGCTCGACATCCGCTATGGCGGGGTACTGAGCCGCGCCGCGTCGGCGCGCGACCGCCTGCTGGACTATGTGAACGGCCGCGTTTTGTTGCTGGAAGAGCTGGAGGCGGAGCGCCTCGTATTTAACCAGAACAATGTGTTCGGCACGCTGGACGTAAACGGCCTGTACCACCAGATCGCGACGGCGGGTTCGCTGTCGATGTAATATGGCCTAAGAATACTTCTCCAGCAGCTCGGTCAACCTCCGCTTGATCGAGTCCACCAGCTCCGGCGGTTCGAGGGCGGTGGCATCTTGGCCGAGACCGATGAAGAACGAAGTGAGGTACGGGAGCTCGCTGGCCGGGATCGGTCCCTCCAGCCGGCCGGAGCCGTCCTCGCGGACGTTCAGCTTCAGACTGCGGCGGATAAGCAGGCCTTCGCACGCCTCGACGCCCAGCCGGCTGAGCTCGACAACGCAGTTGACCCGCGCCGGCTTGCGCCCGAGGTGTTCCTCCCAGTTGCCGAGGTGCACATGGCGCAGATCGAGCGGTTCCGGAACACCGGATCCCTCGGCGGGTTCGGCTGCGACGATGCGGTCGCAGCGGAACAAGCGGAAATCGCGGCGCTCGAAGCAGTAGGCAGGGCAATACCACAAGCCACCGCTGGCGAAGATACCGACTGGCTGAATCTGGCGGCAGGTAGAGACGCCGTGGCGCGATTCGTAGTTGATACGGAGGACTTGCTGCTGAATGGCTCCTTCGAGCAACAATCCTAGAAAAGGAAAAGCCGATTGTCGCGACGGGGTCACGAAGTCGATGCGGTTCTTCATTTGATCGATCCGGTCCCGTACGTCACCGGACATATAGTGATAGAATTTGCCGAGCGCCGAGGAGGCTTCCGTTTCGAACGGGAGAAACTCATAATGGCGCAGGGCGTGGCTGGCGAAGAAGATCGACACCGCTTCCTCTTCGGTAAACGCGATTGGAGGCAGTACGCGTTCGTTTAGCACCTGGTATCCGCCGTGCGGTCCAACCTCGGAATATAAGGGGACCCCGAGTTCGCCAAGCTCCTGCAGGTCCCGAAGGATCGTGCGGGGCGAGACGCCGAATTCATCGGCCAATTCCTTGACGGTGAACTTTCGTTTGCGGTTGACGGTCATCATCAGCTCCATGAGCCGTTTCGATTTGGACATGTTTTTAAAGCTCCATTCATCATTTTTTTAATTATGACAATAGTTGTCACTATTATGAGCTACACTAAGTACAAAGTCCAGCGAAACGGACTTGAACCGGCGCTTCGGTGTCCGGGGAAGTGACAACTAATAAGGAGCGGATCGAAAATGATCATGTTGGCTAGCCCGTTGATTGCGATGAATGGAGAAGCGGCAGAGGCGATTGCGTTTTATGAACAAGCGTTGGAGGCAAAGGTAGTCTTCAAGCAAACGTTCGGCGAAATACCGGAGCCCAAGGAGCCGATAAGCGAAGAGATGCAGAAGCGCATCAACCACTCGGTACTGAAGCTGGGAGACGCTGAAATGTACGTATCGGACAAGTTACCGGGAGAGACGCACAGCGTCGGCAACCAGGTGACCGTGTGCCTCACGGTAGACACGACGGAGCACGCGCAACGGTTGTTTGACGCCCTGAAGCAGGGGGGCGAGGTGCACCAACCGCTGCAGCCGATCTTTTTCAGTCCGGCGTATGGGATCGTCACCGACAAATTTGGCGTCACCTTCTACGTGTTTACGAAACGCCCGGCGTAAAGCCGGATCCTCGGCGGCCTTTTCGCTTTTTTGGCGAAAGGGCCGTTTTCCTATGCTATGATAGGGATTAGGAGAATGACAGGGAGGTGGGAGCCCGTGCCCCTACGCGAAATCACTGAGCAGGAATGGCTGATGCAAACGGAGAAGATGGTGGAGACAGAGAATGCGGAGAAGGCAAGCGGCAGAGAGGCTTTATTGTTCGTAACGGCTCTCTGCGGGACTTGCCAGTTGGCGGAAAAGATGCTGGAGATCGTCCTGGCATCCGGCCCCTGCATTCCAGTATCCAAGCTGAACATCAACTATACCCCGAAGCTGCGGGAGCGGTGGCAGATTGCCAGCGTCCCCTGTCTGGTCGTGCTGCAAGACGGCGTGCCGGTCCGACAGGAATACGCCATGCGTTCGGTGGTGGACTTAAGTGAGTGGCTTCGGGCCTGATCGCTTTGGTCAATAGTAAAAGGAAAGCGGTAACAACGGACTCTTAATTTTGCGATAAAGGTGGTTTTACTATGGAACTACGGGAAGCGGTAGAGATCATCGGGCGGATTCGCCGCAATATCAGTGAGGTGGTGGTTGGGAAGGAGGACGTGGTTGATCTGCTGCTCGCCGCCTTGCTCGGGAACGGGCATGTGCTGCTGGAGGACGTGCCGGGTACCGGGAAAACGCTGTTAGCCAAGGCGTTGGCCAAATCGCTCGGCGGCGAATTCAAGCGGATTCAGTTTACGCCGGACTTGCTGCCATCGGACTTGAGCGGCATTAATTTCTATAATCAAAAGACCGGCGAATTTGAGTTCCGCTCCGGGCCGGTGTTCACCCACGTGCTGCTGGCCGACGAGATTAACCGGGCGACACCGCGAACGCAGTCCAGCTTGCTGGAGTGCATGGAGGAGCGGCAGGTGACGATCGACGGAGTCACGCATACGCTTGCGGCCCCGTTTTTCGTTATGGCAACGCAAAATCCGGTCGATCAGCAGGGGACGTTCCCGCTGCCGGAAGCCCAATTGGATCGCTTCCTGATGCGGATCGCCATGGGGTACCCGACGTCCGATGAGGGGGTAGCCATTCTACGGCGCTTTAAGGAACGCCAGCCGCTAACGGAGCTTCGTCCAGCCGCCTCCGCCGCGGAGGTGGCGGAGGCGCAGCGGTTCGCGCAATCCGTCCGCGTGGAGGAAGACCTGCTCGCTTATATCGTGGCGATCACCGAGGCGACCCGCAAGCATCCGGAGGTTAAGTTGGGGGCGAGCCCGCGGGCGAGCATGAGCTTGCTGCGCGCCTCGCAAGGATTTGCGCTGCTGCACGGCCGCGATTATGTGACGCCGGACGATATCAAGACGGTGGC
Organism: Paenibacillus sp. FSL R7-0216; assembly: GCF_037969915.1. Lineage (NCBI taxonomy): Bacteria > Bacillati > Bacillota > Bacilli > Caryophanales > Paenibacillaceae > Paenibacillus > Paenibacillus sp. FSL R7-0216. The sequence continues at coordinate 575,775 of NZ_CP150222.1, forward strand.
TGCGCCGGTTCTTGCGCATCGGCTGCTCTTGCGCCACGGGTTGCGCGGCGCAGACCAGCCTGGCGCCGAGGTGGTTCGCCAGGCACTCGAGCAGGTGGAGGTGCCGGCGGAGACCGTGCTTGCGGCAAAGGGGAGACAGGGGGACTAACCAATGTCGATGCAGCTACCATGGCTACTTGTCAGCGCCGTGCTGATTATCTTGCTGCTGGCGTTCGTGTATCGCAGGCGGGCGCTTAAAGGCATAAGCTATCGACGTTATTTCACCGAGCGGGCGGTGTTCGAAGGGGATACCGTCGAAATGGTCGAGGTCATCGCCAACGCCAAGCTGCTGCCGCTGCCGTGGCTGCGCCTCGAGTCGAGCATCGCCGCAGGCCTGACGTTCGGGCGGCAGAGCAATCTAAATATCCATGCCGGGGAAATCTATCAGAACCACAGCAGCTTGTTTTACTTGCGGTCCTACCGACAAATTACCCGGCGCCACGAGGTGACTTGCTCACGCCGGGGACAATACCGGCTAGAGTCGGCTACGATGACGACGGGCGATCCGCTGGGGCTGAATGCTGAGGTCAAGCGGTTCCCCCTGGATTTAGAACTGCTGGTGTACCCGCGGATTCTGGAGTTGCAGGAGCTGCCGCTGCCGAACCACAGCTGGCTGGGGGAGCTGCCCGTACGGCGCTGGATCATAGAGGATCCGTTCCTGACGGCGGGCATTCGCGAATACCGGGCCGGTGACCCGCTAGGCAACATCAACTGGAAAGCGACCGCTCGTACAGGCGAGTTGCAGGTACATAAACGCGATTATACAGCCGACCATCGGCTGATGATCTACCTGAACCTGGAGACCAGCGATTCGATGTGGAGAACGGTCATCGAACCGGAGCGTATCGAGATGGGGATCCGTTATGCCGCGACCGTGGCTGAACATGCGCTGCGCAGCGGCCTGGCAGCGGGATTTGCCAGCAATGCGCGTTTGGCCGACGGCCCAAATGAGCCCATCCGCATCGAGCCGCATACTTCCTCTGATCAGCTTACGTTGTTGCTTGAAACCATGGCTCGGATGGTGCTGGACAGAACCGCCTCGATGATTCGGATGCTGGAGATAGAAATCGAGGCAGGGGCGACCGATACCGACTACCTGATCATCTCCTGCCACCAGGGTGAGAAGCTGGCGGAAACCGCCGAGCTGCTGCGACAAAACGGCAACGGCGTGGAATGGATGGAGATTCCCGCAGATTAACTCGATAGACATGGAAAAAGCGCCGGTTAGGAATCCGGAGCTTTTTCTATTAATTTTGCCGTAAGCAGCAACCGTTCTGGAGCTGGCCCGACATAGGTGAACGGGTAACAGGTAATCAGTGTGAGCAGCGGCTCGGCGGAGGACTGGACCGCATCGGCATCGCTCTCGTCGACGATTCTCCGCCCCGTCACCTCATAGGTGTAACGTCCGGAGGTCGTTTCCACCTCAATCCGATCGCCCGCTTTCAACTTACCCAGATTGCGAAAAACGGTATCCCGGTGTCCGGCGAGCACGCTGTTGCCGTCTTCACCGGGGAGCGGGCTGCCGGTATAATGTCCGGCCCCCAGTTTAAGCGGTTCGCTCCCCGTCCCCTCTAAGATCGCATAGCGCTGATCAAGGGAGGGGAAGGCGATCTCGCCGAGAAGTTCGCCTTCCGCCGCCGTTCGGGCAGGCGTTGCCGAACTTCCATCGCCGCCCGTCTGCCGAAGATTTCCGACTAACGCCGGGGAAAGCGGGTTTTCGTCCGTTGTCCGCGCCGCGTTGCCACCCTCTGTTTCCCGCTGAAGCTCATCCCATTGCCGCAGGGCTTGCTGTGCCTCCAGCGGGGCACTGACTGCTTGGTACGTAGAGTAGGCCAAAACAACCAAGGAAATGGAAAACACCAGCCATGCGGCCATTCGCAGTAACGAACGTTTGCGCCGCATGTTTATCCCCGTCCGGATTTGCGTAGGAACATTCCGGTTCCGACCGTGGCGAACAAACTGATCAGAATCAGGTTAAACCACGGATTCGCTGTTTGTGGCAGCTCTTCCATCATACCCGAGCCGCTGTCGCCCGGCCCCGGCCCTGGTCCCGGTTCCGTCGGCGTTTGGGTTTGCTCCTGCGGCGGGAGAGCGGGGTCTTCCGGCTGCTCTGGCGTGGTGGAATCGGGATTGTCCGCGGAGGGATTCTCCGGAGGTTGCCCGCCTGGTAAATCCGGCTTCACCTCAGGGTTGCCTGGAGGATTACCGCCGTCCACCGGAGTTGGATTATTCGGCTGGGAAGGCCCCTCGCCTGGAGGATTCGAACCTCCGCCTCCGCCGTTCGAAGGCTCCTCGGCATAAGCGGAGAAGCTGAATGCGATCGTCGCCGATTTGCCTTGATACTCGTTACCGGCCTCTTCCGGAAATACCACGCTTAAATCCAGCTCGTTCTCCCCGCCCGCCGCAAGGCGTCCCAGGGCGATATCCTGTTGCTCCAGATGCAGCGCGCCGTCATAAATGACGGTGTCTCCGTCCTTCACCGTTAACTGCAGAACATCGAAGAACTCCGTGTCCCCCGTGACGAAGCGCGTACGCACCTTGTAATCGAAAGCGACGGTGCCGTCATTGGCGACCGTAAACGTGCGCTCTACCCGGTCCCCGGGCTTTAAATTGCTCATCGGCAGCTCACTGCTTAACTCCGTTCCGATCCGCAGTTTGATTTGGTCTGCGGCGCTGGCCTGTCCTGCATGCCACACGACCCCAGCCAGGATGGAAGCGGCGTACACAGCCATGGCATATTTGCGGTAGCCCCGAACCCTCACCCTCTTCAAATGATCCCATCCTTTCCCTTAAAACTCGGCCCTCCTAGCTTGCAGCAGACTGATAATGATGGAAGGTCAGTGTCATTCGCTGGTACGTTCGTTATAACGAACTAATACTTATGTCTATTATATATAAATTTCAATAAATGGGAAGGGGGAAAATCGGGCGAACGTTTCATCTCTCAGCGGGACCGGGTTCCTCGAACAAACCGTACCCAATCGCGCCCTGCTCTAAGAATTTCCTTAACTCCCGGAGGGCGGACGAGATAGTAGGGCGTGACCTGGCCGCCCCAGTTGGTCTTGGAGTATGCGACGGTCGGGAGATTGGCCCCGGCGAAATCGAATTCGGCGAAGCCGGCATCCGATAAATCCTGCAGGGCGAAGCTTTGCGATTGCTGAACCACGCCGCGGTTCAAATGTTCCGTCTTGCTGGCAGCGATCCACCCGAATGCGCGCCGGCCGTCTAATACAACCACAACGCTGGCGCTGACCGGCTCTCCGCTTGGCGCATAGCAGACATAGGCGCGAAAAGCTTGATCCCCAAGCAGGTCCTGGACCCGCTCAAGATCCTGCAGGGTAAGCTGGTGGCTGAAGCCTTGCCGCGACTCCGTGCCCTGCAAGCACTGATGCACCTCGCCCATGTCCCGCGTCACCGCCGTCCGGTAGCCAGCGGCGGTCGCCTTTTTGATTTTCGCGCGGATCTCCGTACTGGCCTGATCGAGGGTGTAGGGGAGCTTCACGATATACGTGTACTTCACCTCAGCTTTAAAACCGCTCCACAAGAAAGGGCGGATGTCGGCAATCTCAGGAGGAAGTACGAAGCTTGCGCTACGCTGCGCCTTCAGCAAATCCGGAATCATCGCTTTGGCTGCTTCGTGCCATTGGCGAGTCAGCTTGTAAGGCTTGTCTGTCGGGGTCGGGTAGAAGGCAAAGGGGTGGTAAGGGTTCAACGGCGGCAAATACAAGTGGCCTTTTCGGTTGAAGAACAACAGTCCCTCCGCCCGCGCAGCCGAATTTGGGGCTTCCCAATGGGTTAGGCGTGCGCTGCAGCCCCATTTGCGGACGTGAAATTCCGCCCATTTTTCCAATACATCGCGATTGTCCATAGGATTACCTCTGGTTTCTTTTTAAGGCATACCGTGCCTTACTGCCAGCCTATGATCTTGTCCATACGAATATGCGTGGAGGCGGGCGGGACCAACATGGCCATCAGCCGCTCCCTTCGGAGAGACTTGGCATTATATATAATCAAACGAATGCATAGGAGGGAAGACCATGATAACAGTAACGAATTTCGGGGCGAAGGGGAACGGAGTTACAGACGATACCGCGGCGATTCAGAAAGCGCTGAACCAGGCGGCGTCAACCGGAGATACCGTTTATTTTCCCAAGGGAGTTTACCTGGTCAATCCGGCCAAAACGTTGAGGGTTGGGGGCAATACCACGCTCAAGGGAGACGGACGTACCTCGATCATTCGCGCGGGGTCCAGCGGCTTTGGGTGGGAACTTATGCGGGTGACGGGCAAAGACACTCTGTTGACCGGCCTTGTCCTTGATGGCAATCGGCGGGTGAACCGGGTGCTGACGATCGCCGGGGGTAGCGCACGAGTTACGGTTCAAGGGTTGCTCGTACAGGGGGCCACGCATAGCAGTGACCGGCGCAGCGATTATTATGCGGGGGTTGTGTCCGGCATCGTCGTACTCGGCAACACAGAGTCGATTGCCATCCAGGGCGCAGAGATTGCGGACGTCATCGCTCGAAACGGAGGCGGAGCCGGTCTTGTCGCCCGAGGAATTTACGTCACAACAACCTGGGGGAGCAAGGAGCGGGCCGCACAAAAGGTATCGATCATCGGCTGCAGCATTCACCATATCGGGCCGGCGGACGATGGCGACGGCATTTATTACGAGGACCCGGCCATGGAAGAGAATCGCGGTACCCCAGTCGGTAGTCAAATCGTCGGAAACCGCTTCGATTATTGCGCCAAACGGGCGGTCAAGGTGTTTGCGAAAGGGGTCGCTGTGCGCGGCAATACGATCAACAATCCTTATTTGAGCAACAACTTCTATATGGGCGTGGAAAAAGGCCGATTGGCTCCGGACATGTATGCGGCGATCAGCATCTACGGGGGAGATAGCGAAGTAGAGGGAAACCAAATTGCCGGCAGGGGCAGCTTCTATGCCGCGATCGAAGTCGGGGCTGGGCCGGTCGTTGAGAATGTGACCATTCAAGGCAATGCCATCACCATGGGGAGCCAAAGTGAGATCAAAGGAACGACGGCGATTCGCCTCGGGAATATTCGCGATTTCGTCATCGGGGGCAATGAGCTGCAAAACGGCGAGCGAGGGATTTGGACTTGGCAAAACGCCGAGAATGGGCGAATCGAAAACAACGTGATCCGCATGCCGAAGGGCGGCGGGATCGACCTGACGACGTATCTGCGCGGGTACTCGCAAAGGAATCTCCTCTGTACGGGGAACCGAATTACCGCTGCCTCTTTCAAGGTGAAGACCTCCTCGACGACCAATCAAAACGTGGTGGTTCAATAAAACGTAAGGTGAATTTTATAAATCGGGCTACTAAATTGGCAGGACGCGGAATATAAGACTATATAGCAACCAACTTGGTAGAACGGTAGATACCACAGCTTGGCCCGAAAAGAGGTGAGTCAAAATTGGCGGAGGAAGCGGGAATCTTAGTCGTTTCGCTCGATTTCGAGCTCTATTGGGGAGTCCGCGATCTTTATACCAAGGCGGAGTATGGAACGAAATGGTTGCGAGAGAGGGAACGGATTTCCGACGTGCTAGAGTTGTTCCGGGAGTCCGGCGTCCATGCAACTTGGGCGACGGTGGGAATGCTGTTTTTTGCGGATCGTCACGAACTGCTGGCCGGTCTGCCGGCACTTAGGCCTAGTTACGCCGACAATAGGCTTTCGCCTTACGGTGAGATCGAAGCCGGATCTGTTGGGGAGGGTGAGGCAGAAGATCCTTACTTCTTTGCTCCAACGCTGATCGAGCATATCCGCCGAACCCCGGGCCAAGCGATTGGCTCGCATACGTTTTCGCATTTCTACTGTATGGAGAAAGGACAGACTGTCGACGAGTTTTACAGCGACCTGCAGGCTGCCGTAGCTGTAGCGGAGAAAAGAGGGATTCACCTCCAAAGCCTAGTGCTCCCGCGCAACCAGCTGCGCAGTCAGTACATGCGCAAACTCCCGGAACTCGGTTTCAAGACCTACCGGGGAAATCCACGCCACTCGCTATACAGGGCGGGATATTCGGTTTCCGATCACTTTCTGCGCCGGGCACTCAGGCTCGGCGACAGCTACATGAACCTGACCGGGCATCACACATACCCGGTGGATTCGATTTCGCCTAGACTGCCGATCGATCTGCCGGCAAGCTTCTTCTTCCGGACACCGCCAGGACCGCTTAGGCGGCTGGAGCCCCTTCGAATCAAGAGGATCAAGGACAGTATGACCCATGCCGCCCGGCAGGGACAGGTGTATCATCTCTGGCTTCATCCCTACAACGCGGCAGAAGATGAGACGTTCAGATCGTTGGAAGCCGTAGTGAAACACTACCGCCTTTTATCCGAACAGTACGGGATGATCAGCCTAAACATGGAAGAGCTTGGGGAACGGGTTCTGGCGGGAGCGGAGAAAGCGGCAATGGCTATCCCGGATGAACCTGTGGAATTTACAGAGAACCGGAGCTTGCAGGCATTAATCGAATGAGGTGAACAATCATGGATATGGTAGCCGTGTGGAACGCCGTCCGGCGGCATTTTCTGGCATTTATCATCGTATTGGCGGCTTGCGTCGGACTGGCTATTCTTCTGAATGAAGTGGTGACTCCCTCCTACCGCGCGAATGTAAGTCTGGTCGCCAATATCGCCTCGAATCCGGAATCGAGTACGTACAATGAGTTTCTGGCCAGCCAAATGCTGACCAAAACCTATGAGGATACCATTCAAAGCCGTTATGTCGCCGCCGAGGTCAAAAAGAAGGTATCCACCCCTGACACGGTCATCCAAATGCTGAAAAAGATCAAAGTCCGCACCGATCCGGGCACGCTGGTAATCCTGTTGTCATATACAGGAGACGAGCCTAAGCAGGCGGTAGCCATCGCCAACGCCTTCGCCGAAACGTTTATCGCCAAATCCAAAGAAATCGTGGAAGGAGCCAATGTTTCCATTCTCGATTACGCCAGTCTGGAGGAGACGAAGACGCCGGTCAGCCCGCGCAAGGCGTTGAATCTCGCGCTCGCCAGCTTCGTGGGTTTGTTTGCGGGACTGAGCTTGGCGCTGATTCTGGATGCCCGCCATATGCGCAACAAAAAAAGCCGACAGGCTCGTCGGCACCTGCCGGATGACTATTCGGAGCTTGGAGACGCCCTGGTCCGGATGGAGAAGAAATATAAAGGGAGGGCGGTCAAATGATGAATTTCGCCATCGCGGGCTGCGGGCATATTGCTTACAAGCATATCGACGCGATCGAAAAAACGGAAGGCGCTAGACTAGTGGCTATGTGCGATCCGAATCCGGCCCGTTTGGAGGAGCTGCGAGCGATCACGCCGGCCGCGTCTTATCCGGACCTCGGCACCATGCTGGCGCAGCAGCCGGACATTGACGCGGTATGCATCTGCGCGCCCAGCGGGTTGCACGGGGCACTGGCGCTGGAGGCGCTCCGGGCGGGCAAGCATCTCGTGCTGGAGAAGCCGGTGACGCTGGACCTGACGGAGGCGGAGCAGCTGCGGCAAGCCGTTCGCTTCAGCGGCGTCAAAGCAACGGTCGTACATCCGAATCGGTATCGACCGGCGATGAGAGTGCTTCAGGCGGCGCTGGCAGAGCAGCGGTTCGGCAAGCTGAGCCACGTGAACATGACCGTTCGCTGGAACCGCAGCCAAGCCTATTACGATCAGGCGGCCTGGCGGGGAACGAAGGCAATGGACGGCGGTGTTCTGCTGAATCAGGCGATTCATGGCCTGGACTTGCTGCAATGGTTGTTCGGCCCGGTTGCAGAGGTGAAGTCGCTGACAGCCACACGGCTGAAGCAGATCGAAGCGGAGGATGTGGCGATCGCGGCGATCCGGCTGGACAGCGGCGCGCTGGGCGTGATCGAAGCCGCCACCACGGTGTACGGGCATAACCTCGAGGAAAGCATCTCCGTGTTCGGGGAGGAAGGCTACGCCGTGATCGGCGGCAAGACGGCTAATTGGATCCGGCATTGGGTATGCGCTTCAATGTCACGGGAAGAGACGGAGGCGTTGATCCGCAGGGTGGACGAGGATCCTTACGGCGTGCCGGGTCACCAGTGTATCATTGCTGACTTGGTCCGGGCTGTTCGGGAAGACCGGGAACCGGAGATCTCGCTGGAGGACGGCATTCGCGCCGTGAAACTAGCCCTGGACATGACCGGCGGGGGCAGCGGTGAACCTGCCCATACCTTTAGATAGGAAGGAGGCGATAGCTGATGCATAGCGGGATGCAAAGCAGTTGGATGGAGAATACGAAGAATTCCGGGAACGGGCAAGCCGAACTGCTGCGTAAGCTAAGGGACAAAACCGCGGTAATCGGTGTGATTGGGTTGGGGTATGTCGGTCTGCCCCTGGCGGTCGAGAAAGCGAAAGCGGGCTATCGGGTCATCGGCTTTGACGTGCAGAGCCGGAAAATCGAAATGCTGAACCGCGGTCACAACTACATAGGTGATGTCGTAGACGAGGACTTGCGCGGGATGGTGGAAGACGGGCGGCTGCTGGCCACCGCCGAGTATGCGTTTTTGCAGGAAGTGGACGCCGTAGCGATCTGCGTACCGACCCCGCTGGATATTTATCAGCAGCCGGATACGAGCTACGTGGAGAATTCCACGCGGGAGATCGCTCGTTTTCTGCATCCGGGCATGCTGGTCGTGCTGGAAAGCACCACATACCCCGGGACGACGGAGGAGCTGGTGAAGCCCATCCTCGAGGCGACGGGACTTCGGTGCGGGGTGGATTTTTTCCTGGCGTATTCCCCGGAACGGGTGGACCCCGGCAACAAAACCTACAACACAAAGAATACGCCCAAGGTCGTCGGCGGCGTCACGCCTGCATGCTCGGAGGTAGCCGAAGCGTTGTACCGGCAGGTCCTGAACGGTGATGTGCACGTCGTATCCAGCCCGGCTGTCGCGGAAATGGAGAAGATTTACGAGAACACCTTCCGCCATATCAACATCGCTTTGGCGAATGAGATGGCTGTTCTCTGCAGCCGGATGGGAATCAACGTGTGGGAAGTGATCGAAGCGGCGAAGTCCAAGCCCTATGGATTTATGGCTTTTTATCCGGGCCCGGGGCTGGGCGGACATTGCATCCCCGTCGATCCGTTTTACCTGACGTGGAAAGCGCGGGAGTACGGATACCATACCCGATTGATCGAGTTGGCGGGGGAGATCAACAATGCGATGCCCGAGTTCGTCGTGCGGCGGATCGGCGACATCTTAAACGGGGATCGCAAATCGCTGAGCGGCTCGACCGTCTATTTGCTGGGCGTCGCGTACAAAAAGGACATCGACGATTACCGCGAATCGCCGGTGCTGAAGATGATCGAGCTGCTGGAGGAGCGGGGCGCTACCGTATGGACCAGTGACACCCATATCGCGGAGTTCAAGCACCATGGCCTCACCTATACGTGCGAGGAACTGACCGAGCAGCGCTTGCGGGAGGCCGATATCGCGGTGATCGCGACCGATCATTCGGGCTTTGACTATGAGCTGATCGGCCGCACCAGCCGCTGTCTGCTCGATACCCGGAACGCCATGAAGAACCAGGCGAAGCCGGAGCGGTATTACTTGCTGTAGTGTTCGCTCGCCTGGCTTGGTGCTGTCGGAGGGTTCAGTTACAGAACGCTTACTATTACATCAATAGGCGGTTTGGCGCGGAGACTCACCCATTAACCTTATGAGGAGTTAATCACATGAACGGATACGGATATATTCATGAAACCGCGGTTGTCGACCCGGGGGCACAGGTTGGGGAAGGGACGAAAGTGTGGCATTTCGCCCACGTGTCGTCCGGCGCGGTCGTCGGTAGCCGGTGCAGTCTGGGGCAGAATGTCTACATCGCAGACCGCGTCAGCATCGGCAACGGAGTCAAAATCCAAAACAACGTCTCCGTTTACGAAGGCGTCATTTTGGAGGACGAGGTGTTTTGCGGGCCAAGCATGGTCTTTACCAATGTGCGGACACCACGTGCGGCGTTTCCTCGCAACCGCAGCGAGGATTATCTCAGGACGCGGGTCGGGCGCGGCGCATCGATCGGAGCGAACGCTACCATCGTATGCGGGGTAACGATCGGGGAGTGGGCTTTGGTCGCAGCCGGGGCTGTCGTCACCCGTGATGTGCAGCCTTATGCGCTAATCGCCGGAGTACCCGGTCGGCGCATTGGCTGGGTGTGCCGCTGCGGCAAGACGCTGGGCTTTAGCGGCGGGGCAGGACGGTGCGGCGATTGCGGGCGGGAATACCGGCTGGAGCAGGACGCCGTGGCGATTATTAAGGAAGGGTGAGCGGGCATGGAACCATTACGTATCGGAGGACAACAAACAGACAGCACGGTCGGTAATCTGACGGATTCGGGAACGGCGACGGCCGCAGGAAAACCGCAGTCGGCGATTCCCCTGCTGGATCTGAAGCGGGAGGTTGCGGAGCTTAAGCCGCAGGTGATGCAGGCCATCGAAAGTGTGCTGGACGAAGCGGCGTTCATTATGGGCAACCAGGTCAAACAATTGGAGCAGGAAGCCGCCGAATACCTGGGAACCAAACATGCGATTGCGTTGAATTCCGGCACAGACGCGCTGGTCATCGCTTTGCTGGCGGCTGGAATCGGGCCTGGCGACGAGGTAATTACGACGCCGTTCACGTTCTTCGCCACGGCGGAAGCCATCAGTCGGGTGGGGGCGGAGCCGGTTTTTGCCGAGGTCGATCCGTTGACGTACAACCTAGATCTGGACAGCCTGGAGGCGGCGTTAACGACGCGCACGAAGGCGGTTATCCCCGTGCACCTGTTCGGCCGTCCGCTGGACATGGAGCGGTTGATGGACCTGGCCAGCCGCCGGGGGTTGATCGTGATTGAGGATGCGGCCCAGGCGTTTGGCGCCGAAGCAGGGGGACGGAAGATCGGAACGATTGGGGAGATGGGCTGTTATTCCTTTTTTCCGTCGAAGAATCTTGGGGCTTATGGGGATGGCGGCTTGCTGGTGACAAACGATTCCAGGTTGGCCGAAACTGCGGCGATGCTGCGGACCCATGGCTCGAAGCGAAAATACTACAACGAACGTGTGGGCTTCAATTCCCGGCTTGATGAGATTCAGGCGGCCATCCTCCGGGTCAAGCTGCCCCATATTGAGGCATGGAACGAAGACCGCCGTCAGGCCGCGGCGCGCTATCATGATCTGCTGCGGGACATCCCCGGGTTGATGCTTCCAGGCGAGGTGCCGGACGGCAACAAGCAGGTGTTCCACCAATATACGGTGCGCGTGCTGAACGGCCAGCGGGATGCGCTCCAGGCGGGGTTAGCCGAAGCCGGTATCAGCAGCATCGTGTATTACCCGCTGCCGGTCCATCGGCTTCCCGTTTATGCCGACCGAGGCCTGACGTTTCCGCTGGCGGAACGGTTGTCGCAGGAAGTGCTGTCCCTGCCGATTTGGCCGCAGATCGAGGCGGACGTGCAGGAACACATCGCGGGACACCTTCGCAGGCTGATGGGCTAATTTATTTTATTAAAGGACGGCTATGCCAAACATGATGAAGAATCTCTTCTCCCCATTCATCCGCTATCTCAGGCAACTCGGGAAGCTGCTGCGGATCCGGAACCTGCCCGGCCTGCTGCGGAAGCTCATGAATGACGGGTTCCTGCGGAACGTGGCCGTGCTGGCCAGCGGAACGATGATCAGCCAGGTGATCGTGATGGCGACGCTGCCGGTGTTGACGCGTCTTTATTCGCCGACGGAATACGGCACGTACTCCATGTACCTGTCCATCATCGGGATTTTGCTGATGGTCATCTCTTTTTCCTACGAAAATGCCATAACGCTGCCAGAGGATGACCGCACCGCCTCCAACGTGCTGAGTTTGTCGCTGCGCATCTGCGTCGGGGTCAGCATCGCCAGCGGCATCGGGATTCATATCTTAGAGGAGCCTCTGTCGGCTTGGCTGCACGAGTCCTATTTGACGCACTATTACCTGTTCTTTATCGTCAGCTTGTTCGGCGCCGGGTTTTACCAAATCCTGAACTACTGGTCGATCCGCAAAAAATACTTCAAACCGCTGGCACGGACGAAATATACGCAAAGCCTAAGCCAGGTTTCCTCGCAAATTGGGCTTAGCTTATTCAACCTCGGCCCGCTGGGGTTGATCATCGGTGACATCATCGGACGCTTCGGCGGTTTGCTGCCGCAGTGGAGGCTGTGGCGCCGGGATGTCAAAAGCCAGGCCATCACCTCGGATTGGGCCGACCTGAAAGAGAGCGCCTACCGGTACCGGAGGTTTCCGTTTCTGTCGATGGCCGCCGGTCTGTTGAATAGCGTTGTGCTGTACGTGCCAACCATCCTGCTCGCTTCGTTCTACGGTCCGCAGGTAGCCGGCTGGTTTGCGCTCTGCCAGCGCATTCTCGGCTCCCCGATGACGTTGATTATGACCTCTGTTCGCAACGTGTATTTGGCGGAATCCGCCGACTCCATGATCAATCACCCCCACAGACTTTATCCTTTGTTCCGCAAAACGGTTCGCAACGTCTTTCTGTTCGGCGCATTGGTCATCTTCTTCATCGTAGCCGTCGGCCCGTATATGTTCTCCTTCCTGTTCGGCGAGGAGTGGGCCCGGTCGGGCAGCTTTATTCGCATCCTGTCGATCATGTACCTGAGCCAGTTTGTGGCCAACTCCGTCGGCTCTACGATCGATGTCATGGAGCGTCAGGACCTGCACTTGTATCGGGAGATCATTCGCACGGCGTTGATCTTGGGTTCCCTGTACTTCGCCTGGTATACGCAGCAGTCGGTGGAGGTTGCCATCGGGCTGTTCAGCGCAGCGTCCACGCTGGGATACGTGCTGCATCTGGGGCTGTCGTGGCATTCGGTGCGGAAGTACAAAGGGGCGGACAGCGAAGGGGAGGCCTCCATAGGCACCTCCGCAGAAGCTTCCACCGAAGCCTCTGCAGAGCTATCACTACTGGGCAAGGAGCGAGGATAACGGGATGCTGACGATTTATTCACCTCCAGCAAGGGCCGCCGAGAGAGAGTACATCTACCGCGTGATCCTGGGCGAGTTTCTTGGTCTGGACTATACCATCGCATATAGAGATGGGGAACATGTCGAGTTGGCACTGACTTCGGAAGCCACGGTGGAACGGGGAGATGCTCCGGTCCGCAGGCTCCGCATGCCGGACGTGCTGCTGCAAACACCCGACCATTTGTGGCTCACTCCTGCCTCCTTACCGAAACAGCCGCTGGATCGGTTTACGCCGCCTGCGAAAGGACCCGAGGAGAAACCGTTACCGGTCATCTTTGGGAAGAGGGGCCGCGCCGGCCGCTACCTCGAGACGCTTGGCGAAGAGGGCGAGGCAGGGTTCTATCTCGGTCTCGATGTATTTGGCAGCGGCTTGTTTATGCTGACAAGGTATGAGGAGGTTGCGTTTCGGGAGCGAGACCGGCATGGCCGGTTTCCGGGACGGCGCTCTCTGGCTTGTCGCGAGTCCTTCTTGCATCGTCCGATCGTCAACGAGTATGTGGAGCTGTTGTGGGAATTGTTGCATAAGCTTTGGCCGGAACTGGCTCGCAGGAAGCGGGAGGCATCCGTCTACCTCAGCCATGACGTGGATTATCCATTTTACGTTTATGGCCGCAGCCGGCTGCGTATGATTCGCGACATTCTGATGGACGCCCTTCGCCGTCGGGATTTTGAGTCCGCCCGCAAGAAAGCCGGAATAATCCTTCGATCCCGGCGCGCGCTGGACCGGGATCCGTACAACACGTTTGACTGGTTGATGGAACTAAGTGAAGAAGCCGGACTTCGCAGCGCCTTTTTTTTCATTACCGAAGAGCATAGGGCGAAATCCGGTTTGGATGGGAATTACTCCATCGACGACCCTGTGATTCAACGTCTCCTGCAGGAGATTCATGCACGGGGGCATGAGATCGGACTGCATCCAGGCTACCACACGTTTTTGAACCCTGTGCGCATCCGCAGACAATATGAGAAACTGCGACAGATTGCAGAGGACAATGGAATCCGCCAGGCGGTGTGGGGGGGGCGGCAGCATTATTTGCGGTGGCGGGCGCCGGATACATGGCAGTTCTGGGAGGATGCCGGGCTGGACTACGACAGTACGCTTAGCTATGCGGATCGCGCGGGCTTCCGCTGCGGTGTCTGCTACGAATTCCCGATCTTTAACCTGAAGACCCGCCGGGAGCTGGCGCTTCGGGAGCGTCCGTTGATCGTGATGGATCAGACGATCCTGCACCCGGAGTATATGGGGCTAGGCCCCGAGCAAGCCTATGAAACGATCCGCGATCTATACCTGGAATGTCGAAAATATAACGGCGATTTCACCCTGTTATGGCACAACAGCCAGCTCGTGAAATCGTCGGACCGATCCGTTTACCGAAGATTGGTGTTGGAACTGCTGGGGCCTAACAGCCGCAAGGGGGAGAAGTCGTGAAAATTGCCTATCTGATTCATTGGAACGAAGGGCCGGAGAGCGGTGTGTTCAAAAAAATCATCAGCCAAGCCCTTAGCTGGCAAGCGTTAGGGCATGAAGCGGCGTTGTTTCTGTTCAGCCGCGGAACCGCTGCTGCGTGGACGGAGGCAGAAACCGGAGGGCTGCCGGTATTCCGTGAGGAGTACCGCGGCTGGCTGGGCCGTTCCCCTCGCTTTAAGGCGTTGACTGCCCAGGTGCGGGCTTGGAATCCGGATGTCATCTACCATCGCTTCGACTTGTTTTATCCTTCTCTGCCCCGGCTGCTCCGCGATTATCCCTCCGTACTCGAGATCAACACGAACGATGTGGCTGAACTGGCATTGGAAGGAGGAGTCTTGAGACTCCGCCGCTTCTACCACTTGTTGACACGCCGACTTGTGCTGGCGGCTGCAGGGGGCTTCGTCTTCGTTAGCGGCGAGCTGGCCGAAGCCGACGGCTTCCGTCGATACGCCAAAAGTTACGCGGTCATCGGCAACGGTATCCCGTTGGATCAGTTTGCGGAGGTGACCGCTTGGAAGGATGCGGACACCTCCGCGAGCGAGGAACCTGTCCGATTCGTGTTCATCAGCTCGCCAGGCCAGGCTTGGCAGGGTTTGGATGAGATCGCCCGGTTGGCTGCGGCGAAACCGGACTGGTGGTTCGACATCATCGGGCCGGAGCGCACGGAGTTGGAGACAGCCAAACTGCAGGCCCCGGCGAATATGGTGTTCCACGGTCAACTGACGCGCGATCGTTATCAGACATTGCTCGACCGTGCCGATCTCGCCATCGGCACGCTGGCGTTGTACCGAAAAGGCATGGAGGAGGCTTCGCCGCTGAAGGTTCGCGAATATTTGGCTAACGGCTTACCGGTCATCGCCGCTTACCGTGAGACGGATTTTCCGGAGCCGGTGCCGTTCTTTCTTCAGCTGCCGGGAGAGCCGGAGAACGGGATTCGCCATCTCTCCGCCATAGAGCGATTTGCCCGTGAGTGGCGCGGGCGGCGGGTGAGTCGGGAGCATGTGCGTCATTTGGACATCACCGTCAAGGAGGCGGCTCGTGTGGCCTATATGCGGCGTATTGCTGGAGAGAGGGAAAGAGGGAACGGATCATGACGGAGATCAGCTTAGTATGGGTGGCGTTACTTGTTGCGACAGTTGTATTTTTCACTCTCCAATGCCTGCTGTCGCTAAAAATGAAGGTAGACGCCGCCTACCTGTTTGCGTTTTGCATCTACTTTGATTTCTTTGCCTATTTCTATAAATTGGCCATTCCCGGCGAATCGTTAGTCCTGTTAATCGGGGCACCGCTGCTGCCCGTAGGCGTTGCTTTGCTGCTCAAACCGTCCATCGTGCTCGAAACGTTGCGGGATCAAGGGATTTGGCTATGGGGAATTTTTCTGGCCTATGCCTTGATTTCGCTCACTTGGGCCCCGGCGGAGTCGAATGGAATCATGAAGGAAGTCATTCTGTTGGCGCACGGAGTGATTCCGGCGTTGTATGTCTATCTCATCTATCGAAAGTACGGCCGATTTTCCTGGACCGTCGTTGCTTTGGCGGGGATGGCTTATGCGATCTTACACTTACTGCTTGGCGAGTATAGCGAGGAATATCCAGGCCGATTAACGCTTCCCGGCGGGAATCCGATTTTTAACGCTCGAACCTCGCTGATCACGGCGACGGTCTGTCTATGGGCTCCGCGAATTCCGTTGCCGGTCAGGCTACTGTCCCTGGGGGCGGCATTGGCTTCGGCTTTAGCCACGCAGTCAAGGGGACCGCTGGCTGCATTCTTGCTCGCCAACGCGCTGTATTTCGGCCTATGGTTTATTCGCAAATTTCGGGAGCGTAAGCTTGGAAAGTTGACTCGCTTGGCTATGCCCTTGCTCTTCCTGTTGATTATCGCAGGCGGGATCGCATCGGCTTATGCGGAGCAACTGGCGGTTTGGGTGGAGAGCAGCCGGTTTATGGTCCTGTTCGACCGGAACCAGCTGCAGGGCGACGACAATTATATCGGCCGGTTAGATTTGCAGACGAGAGCTTTAGAGAAGCTGGAGTCCTCCCCGTTTCTCGGCGCCGGGTTAGGTAGCGTGACGCCGCCTTTAGCTCGGGATTTTCCGCATAATTTGGTGTTGGAGATCGCCGCGGAAGGGGGATTTGCGGGTCTGACGTTGTGGACGTTCGCCGTGTTGTTCTCCTTGTGGGCCGCTATTCAGCGCACGCCAGTGCTGGCCATCCTGCTGGTTCAGTCGATCGGTTACGCCTTGGCTAGCGGGGACTTCGGCTTCAACTATGAATATGTAGTGATGGCCATGACAGCTTTGGCGCTGCTGCCAGCAAAGCAACAGGAAGGAGTGGGAATGAAACATGAAGCTCTTGTTTTTGATCACCGGTTTTGATTACGCGGGGGCGGAAAATCAGGTGCTGCTTCTGTGCCGCGAGCTACGGGCCAGAGGCTGCGAGGTCCGTCTGGTGACGATGATCCCCCCGGTCGCGTACTTAGAGGAGCTTGGGAAACTAGGGGTCGATGTCGTCAGCCTCGGCATGAAGAAGGGCGTGCCGGACCCCCGAGCCATAGTTCGCTTGGCCAGTATCATTCGGCGAACGAGGCCCGACGTGGTCCACAGCCATCTGGTGCACGCGAATATTTTGGCTCGCGTCACGCGGTTGTTCGTGCGCATCCCCTACTTGGTTTGCACCGCCCACAACGTAAATGAGGGAGGCTGGCGGCGGGAGTTGCTGTATCGAATGACCGATCCGCTGGGCGATTTGCTGACCAATGTCAGCCGGGAAGCTGTGCGCGGTTATACCGAACGCCGGATTGCTCCGGCCCGCAAAATTCGGTTGATGGAGAACGGTATCGATCTCAGCCGTTTTGGTGGGGACGAGCGGGGGCGCCTGCAACTGCGAGCCGAGCTGGGAATGACGGGGGAGGAGGAAGGTCAGCCGGCCGTTGACGGTCCAAGCCCATTTATCTGGCTGGCAGCCGGACGCTTCGTTCCCGAAAAAGATTACCCCGCCATGCTGCACGCCTTTGCCGACGCACGGAGGAGCTTCCCGAATAGCATGCTCTGGATCGCCGGGATCGGGCCGGAACGTCCGCATATTGAAAGACAGGCCGCTGAGCTGGGATTGTCAAACAGCATACGGTTCCTCGGGATCCGTACGGATATGCCGGCACTGCTGCATGCGGCCGACGGATTCGTGCTCTCCTCCAAATGGGAAGGCCTCCCGATCGTGCTGTTGGAGGCCTGCGCCGGGCGACTTCCGATTGTCGCAACTGCGGTGGGCGGCAACGCCGAGGTGGTGCTGGACGGCGTGAACGGCTACCTCGTACCGCCGGAGGATCCGGTAGTGCTGGCTCGTGCGATGGAACGGGTCATGGCTCTGCCGCAGGAAGAGCGGGGAACCATGGGGCAGCGCGGGTGGGAGCATGCCGCGGCAAACTATGAGATGTCCCGCGTCGCCGGGAAGTGGATCGAGCTTTACGAGCAGGCGTCCGGCCGGAAGCTTCCGGCATCCCGGGCCCTGCCGAAGGAGGCGCATGAGGGATGACGCGAAAAGCAGCCTATGTCGCAACGGTCTACGCCCATTTGGCGGCGTTCCACCTTCCTTTTATGAGCGACCTCCGGGATGCCGGGTTTACGGTTCATGCCTACGCCGCCCCGGATCATGGCCGGGCGGATGTGGACCATGTGGGGTTCGAGTGCCGAGATTTGCCCTTTAGCCGTAACCCGCTCGCTCCCGGTAACCTCCGGGCGCTGCGGGAGCTCATCGGCTGGTTGAAGCGGGAGCGGTACGACCTGATTCATGTGCATACGCCTAATGCGAGTGTGGTCTGCCGGCTGGCCGCTCGGCTGGCGGGTCAACCCTTTCCCAAAGTCGTATATACCGCGCACGGTTTTCATTTCTATGCCGGGGCTCCTTGGCGTAACCGGCTGCTGTATTATCCGCTAGAGCGATTCCTGTCCCGGTGGACCGATGTTCTTGTCACGATCAATCGGGAGGATGAACGACAGGCGTCTGCTTTTCCGGTGCGCGGCCGATCGGTTTACGTCCCTGGGGTCGGCGTCGACCTGCCGCTGCACTCGGCCTTGGAGGACGGAGAACGCGAGCGGCTGCGCCGCGAATTGGGCTTGGCCCCAGACGATTTTGCCGTGCTTTGCGTCGCCGAGCTGAACCGCAACAAAAATCAGGGTCAGCTGATTGGAGCCATCGCTGAGCTTCGCCGCCGGGGCCTCCCCGCCGTGTTGCTGCTGGCGGGAATTGGTGGGGAGGAAGCGCGCTGCCGACAGCTCGCCGCGGAGTCCGGCGCAGCACAGGCGGTGCGCTTCCTCGGATACCGCCGCGATGTGCCGCAGCTGCTGCAAGCCGCCGACGCCGTAGCGCTCCTGTCAAGGCGGGAGGGTCTGCCCAAGGCGCTGCTGGAGGGACTGGCCGCAGGCAAGCCGCTGGTGGCGACGGAGGTACGGGGCAGCCGCGACCTCGTTGTCCCCGGCCGCAACGGGTACCTCGTGCCGGTCGGGGACGTGTCGGCAGCCGCCGCTGCACTCGAGCGGCTGCAGCAGGACGCCGGGCTGCGGAGGCGAATGGGCGAGTACAGCCGCAAGCTGGCGGGGCTGTACGATCTGGAGCGGATTCGCCGCGATTTGACGGCGGTCTATGCGGGGCTTGGGTTGATGGAGCGAGCGGAAGCTCGCAGGGTACGGCCGCACCTGGGGGAAGCGGAGGAGGGGGAAGCTTATGATCAAGCTTTATCGGAATAACGGGATGAAGGCGGTTCTCTTGCTGCTTGATCTCCTGGTGATCTATGCCAGCTACCGGCTTGCAGCCGCGCTGCTGCCGCAGGAGGATTTGCACTCGCCCGCCGTTCTGGGGGATAGTCGGTTCCGCAGCGCGCCTTGGCTGGGGATGTTTACGGTGATGACGTATTATTTTTTTAACCTATATGATTTGGCGGGACGGCGGAAGCCGGTGCAATTCCTGTGGAACTTACTGCTGGCGCAGTTATTTGTTGCTGCGGAACTCATCGTATTTGGGTATGCGAGCAACCTGTTCAGTTTAACCCCCAGCCTGCTTCTCTACGCATTTGCGGCCCAACTGCTGCTGTCGTTCGGACTGCGCCTCCTGTTGTTTTATATTCAGAGCAAAGGGTTTAGTCGCAAAAAGACACTAGCTGTCATCAGCAATGAGGCCCCGGACGATGAGGTGCTTCGCATTATGCTGGAGCAGGGTAAGCCGTGGTTCCGTGTTGAACGGATCGTTCGCGAGGAGGGCCCCGGGATGGGTGCAGCGCTGCCAGAGCAAGCGTGGGAGGGGATGGAGACGCTGCTCATCGGGCCAGGGCTCACCCCCGAAATGAAGGCGGAGTGGGCTCGGAACGCGGGGCGACGGAATATGGAAGTGGTCATCGTTCCTGATTTTTACGAGCTCTATCTGGCCGACGCCGAACCGCAGCAAATTGGCGATTTGCTTGTTTACTCGCTTATGCCGCCGCAGTTGACGCTGCCGGAGCGGGTGTTTAAGCGTTTGCTAGATCTTGCGGTGTCCTCGCTGCTGCTGCTTATGGCGTCTCCTGTCATGTTGGTGATGTTCGTCCTGATCCCGCTGACGTCCCGGGGGAAGGCGTTGTATGTGCAGGAGCGCATCGGATTGCAAGAAAAACCGTTTCCGCTGTATAAGTTTCGCAGCATGGTGGAAGGGGCGGAAACTGGAACTGGACCCGTGCTGGCCGGGCGGAATGACACACGGGTAACCCGGCTGGGGCAATGGATCCGCGCCACCCGTATCGATGAACTGCCTCAGCTGTTTAACGTGCTTCTGGGTCAAATGAGCTTGGTCGGACCTCGGCCGGAACGGGCGTTCTTTATTAACCGCTTCAAGGAGGAGCTGCCGCATTACACCTACCGCCTGATGGTGAAGCCGGGGTTAACCGGATATGCCCAAGTGATGGCGGGGTATGCAACCACGCCCTCCGACAAGCTCCGTTACGACCTGATGTACATCAAAAGATATTCGCTGCTGCTCGATCTGAAGATCCTGTTCCAGACGATCCGGGTTGTAGTCCAGCGAGAGCAGGCCAAGGGTGTAGAGGCAGGCGGAGGGACGGAGATGGCGGCGACATCGTTGAGTACGGCTGTTGCCGTTTCACCCGTATCCGCGTCCAGCGGGACGGCTACGGCCACAACGATGGCATCGACGACAAGCTTGCCGCCATCTTAGCTTGCCTGGTACCTTCACCAACAGGAGGTTAAACGTCGCTGTCCATAGTCCACAGCCCACAGTTCGCGATCGCAGTTCTCCTCACGCATTCCTCCACCTTGGCCGCGTTAAACTAAATGGATCTTATCCCACCTGTGCCTATCTGGGAAATGTTGTATTTTGTGCAACAATTTATTCGGTACTAGAGACGAATGGCCGAAATGTTGCATAAAGTACAACAAATTAGAGCGCCACAGGCAAAATGACCCCAGAATGTTGTACTAATGTCAACATTCTGGGGTTTTTAAGCAGTTTAGCGTCTGAAATGTTGCATATAATGCAACATTTTGAAGGGAAAAGGAGCCCAAGCAGGTGCACGATACAGCCCAAAAGGGACAAAACTAGCTCAACAGACACTCAACGGTCACTAATCAAGCTTCACTTGCAACTCAACAGGCACTTAACAGGAACACTCACCAGGAACTCAATAGGCACTAACCAGGCACTCACCGAACACCACCAAGCCGCCAGACACTCACCAGGCACCCGCCAGACACACAACACGCATACTAGATGCCATCCAAAACGATACCCAACCCGACTTCACTCCCCCTACTTACTTTGCTATATTGTCCGTCAGCGTCCCCGCTCCCGAGGCGAGCGCCCGGCGGGCATTGTCGGATAAGCGGATGGGCGTTTCTGCACCGTTTATCGCGTTGCCGGTGATCCGGAAGCCACCGATCTGGTCGAGGCGGATCCCGCTCGAATCGGGAAAAGGAGGGCTCACACCGCTTTCGATGACGTTATTCTCAATGACGATGCCGTCCGCCGCACCGACGTCAGCCTCAATGGCGGCATAGTAGCTGCCGGATCCCCCGATGATATTGCCGG
Source organism: Paenibacillus sp. FSL R7-0216 (assembly GCF_037969915.1). Lineage (NCBI taxonomy): Bacteria > Bacillati > Bacillota > Bacilli > Caryophanales > Paenibacillaceae > Paenibacillus > Paenibacillus sp. FSL R7-0216. The sequence goes on from NZ_CP150222.1 coordinate 597,370, forward strand.
ACACGGTCACATCGCCGGCATAAACGGAAATCGCTGCGTACATGTCCTGAGGCAGCGCGTCCCTAGGCGTTGTGAGATAGCGGTTGTTCCCGGAGTAAGGGTTGACGATTCGGTTGTTCTTCACGACGACGCCGGGAGCGGAGATTTTGATCCCGCGTTTGGCGGCATGGTGGATGATATTATTGGATATCACGGAATCCGACAAAGGCGAGGAGCCCGGCGGCTGATCGAAATAAATACCGTCCGCATCCTCCCGCGGGGAAATATAAGAGATGAGGTTGCCCGATATGTTAACGCGGCGAGCGATCGTTCGCCCGGGTTCGCCCCAAGTCATAATTCCCCGAGCGACAGGAGCAGCCTCTCGCGCAGCGATCTCGGTGAGCGTACAGCCGAGGATCTTGATGTCGACGGTGTCCCCATAGATCATAATGCCGGCGACGACCGTGGTGGACAACGGGTGCCGCGGCTCCGCCGGCTGGTTCAAGTCCTGGATCGTGCTGCCCACGATGGCCACATCTGACGAACCGCTGTGAACGCCGATGCCGCGGGTCAGCCGTGCGCCGCCGTCGATCACAACGCCGTCGATGCGGATCCTCCGCCCTTGGATCGAGACGGCCTCGAATGCGTAGCGGGCGCCGGAGACCGCACGGAATTTCAAGACGGGTCGGCCCAGGCCGCGGAGGGTTACGCCGCTGCGGAGCGGCAGCGGCTCGTCCAAGGCGAGCAGGTACGTACCGGGGGGCACGATGACGGTCGTGTCCCTGCCGGTGGCCGCCGCTTGCCGCAACACGCGCAAAAATACGCGGGTATCGTCCGTAATCCCGTCGCCCTTAGCGCCGGCTTCCTTCACGTTGAAGGTAGGCGCAGGGAAGGGGAGGGCAGGTCCCCATCGCAGCAACAGGCCCCAGCTCAAGGCCAGAATCAACATGACGAGGAGCAGCACTCGAAGCTGAAGCCCCCGAGGTCCTCCTCCACCCGGATGCAGCCGGCCGTTGGGAAGAGGCGAGGTCGATTTACTCATCGGGCGCATCCCCTAAGATCTCACGGGAAAGCTCGGACCAGGCCTTCATATCCGGGATCCAATAATAAAGCTCGGCATTCACCAGCGGATCATGGGCTTTGCCGCTGCTCCCCGGAAACTGCACGAAATACATCTCCTCCGGATCGATGCCGCGAACCATCCAAGCCAGGCTAAGCATATCGGCATCGGTCAGATTGGTATCCAAAATGTCCTCTTTTACTTGTCGGATCAGCTCAGGCAGCTGGGCCAGGTTGTCTGGCACGAGCAGCCTGCGGGCGATCGCCTGAACGACCAGCGCCTGGTTTCGCTGCCGGGCGTTATCGCCGTCATCCAGCGATTTGCGCTCGCGGACGAAATCGAGAGTGGTTTCTCCGTTCCAATGCTGCTCCCCGGCAGGCAAGGTCCGATAATTGTAGGTTAGCTTGACGGGAGCGTTTAGCTTCACATCTACGCCGCCGATCGTATCAATGAAATGCTCGAATCCGTCGAAGTCCGTTTTGACGTAGTAGTTGAGGGAGCAACGGCATAAATTACTGACGGCCTGGATCGCGGCAAGGGTACCGGCGTGACCGCCTTTTCCGCCCGCTTCTGCCATGGCGTGCGCATGGTTGATCTTGGTCAAGCCAATCCCGGGAAGGTGGACCCGGGTGTCCCGGGGAATCGATACTAGGCTTACCTTATTTTGTCCCGGATTGACGTGAGCCAGCATCAGCACGTCGGTGCGGGAGGCTTCCTTTGCCCGGGCATCGGTGGCGAGCAGCAGCAGGTTAAAGCTGCCGCGATCACCGCGGATTTCTTCCGTCTGTGCGGGATTTGCCGTTGCAGCTTCAACGGTCGTCCCCGTATTTGCTACCCCGGACCGTTCCGACTTCTCGACAGATCCGTCGGACAGATCCTCCTGCCCTTTCCCGCCAACTGGCTCCGGCGTCGCCAACACGGGGATATCGGTCTCCCGAAAATGCCGGGACGGCTCGTATTTTAAATAGGCGGTCAGCAGTCCGCCAGCCACGAGGAGTAGAAGAACTACCGGTATCGCCACTTTTTTACGGATTTTCATTTTCATTGGGTTCCACTCCGTCTCTAGCGAAAATAGGCTAAGATCTCGTTAAAAGAATTCATAGCAGTATATTAGTGGAATCGGGATTCTATACGCGAATACGTGCAAACAGACGAAGATCCAGCACTTTCCTAGTCTAATTCGGGCTAGGCCTACATAAGGTGGTTGAAACGGGGCAAACGCCGGTATTTTTAGGGAATAGGGGAGTCGAGTCGATGAAAGTGCTAGTCACGGGGGGAGCGGGATTTATTGGCCGTCACACGGTCAAACGGCTTCTGGAAGAGGGGGAACAGGTGGTTGTGGTCGATACGGGCCAAACCGGAAATCCGAGAAAAATGGACGAGTCGGTCTCCTATTACTCGGTGGATATCGTTTCGGAGGAGCTGGAGTCTATTTTTGCAGAGGAACGCCCGGATGCCGTTATTCACCTTGCGGCTCAAACGAGCGTTCGTCGCTCGCTGCAGAACCCGTCGGCCGATGCCGAGACGAACATTCTGGGGACCATTCAGCTGTTGCAGCAATGCGTACGCTTTGGAGTGCGGCGGATCGTGTTTGCCTCATCGGCCGCGGTCTACGGAAATCCGGATCATCTGCCGATCAAGGAGTCGCACGGCACGGAGCCATTGTCTTTTTACGGCGTTTCCAAACGGGTTTCGGAGATGTATATCCAATCGTTCAGCGAACGCTACGGCTTGGATTATTCCATTCTGCGGTACGCCAATGTTTACGGGATCCGGGAACGGCGTACCGGGGAGGATGGGGTGCTGACAGCGTTTGTGGAGCGGTTGTTGGCGGGACTTCCGCTGGAGGTGTACGGGGATGGGCTGCAGACACGGGATTTCGTGTACGTCAAAGATGTCGCAGAAGCGAATGTGCTGGCGCTGCGAAGCTCAGGCAATCAAATTTTAAATGTCAGCAGTGGACGAAGCATCTCGCTCCTGGAGGCACTCGGAATGTTGAAAGAGATCTCCGGACGCAATGTCCAGCCGCAATTTCGGCCTGCTCAGGCAGGGGATATCGAGCAGAGCTTACTGGACAACGGCAAAGTTCGGGATGTCCTATGGTGGGAGCCCCGATATTCGCTGTATGACGGACTGTTGGAAATGATGGAATTCGAAACGGAAGCGCGAAAAAACCCTTTGCTCGTCGAGCGAGTCGGTTACAGTGAAACGTCAGTCATCTAAATGACTTACGGCTCACTCACGCCAGCAGTGGAATGTACCCCGCCTCTTGCGAGAGGAGCGGGGTTCTTTTTTTGCGTCGGTTTCAGCGACGCCCGCAGCGCCTTGCTCTGTGGTATGATGAAGCTAATGAAGAAGAGTATCTTCCGGTCGGAGGGGAAGAGGGAAGATGCGCTCGCAGGGAGATCGGGAGGGATATCGGATGAGCAACAGGGGCGAATATGACGAACGGGACCGCGAACTGGCCGGGAAGGGAGAACGCGCCGACGATCACCAACGTGACGGGGGAAATGAATCCGCTTACCTTGTGCAGACGCTGCGGATAGGGTTAGGTTGCCTGATGGAATACGTGCTGCTGCTGCCGGCTTGGATTTTGTTCGCGGCCTTTCTCCGGCCGCCGGAGTTCCCGGTAGCGGGGCTGGGGTTGTTGCCATTGTTGTCACTAGCCGGCGTCCTGGCTGGCCCGCGCCTCCATAAGCTGTGGCAACGCGGGGCGGTGGCCCTCGGGTTCGGCTTGGCCTTTGCCGCGGCCGCCTTTGCCTGGGCCGGCGGAGTGGGGGCACTTGGCTACGGCAACGCGCCCTCCGTCGCTGTCTTTCTCTTGCAAACCGCCGCGCTGCTTGCCGCCGGCGTGCTCTGCTCGCTGCAGGGGATGACAGTCCGCAATCGCCAGGGCAGCTATCGGCTGTATTGGGACGGGCTTGGCCTTTATTTCCTTGCGGGGATTTTTTTTCCGCGAATCGAGGCGCTTCAAGGAACCGTCCCGTTGATTACCTGGGTCGGCGTATTCAGCTTGGCCACCGCCCTGTTCGTAACCAACCACCAGTATTTACGCTACAGCTCGCATTCCGGTGATTCGGGAGAACGTCTGCCCGCGAGTCTCCGCCGCCATAACCGCTTGTTCGTCGGCGTCATCCTAGTACTCGCCTTGCTGCTAGCGGCCGGAGCCGGTCGCTGGATCGGCAGCCTGCTATTAGGATGGCTAAGAGCGGTCGTACGCTGGCTGCTTAGGCAACCGAAAGAACCCGAACCGTTGGAGCAGCCGGAGGTGGGGGTTCAGCCGCTGGAGCCCATGATCCCGGTGGAAACTCACGATCCGGATCTGCTCTCGCGCATCCTAAATTTTGCTTTTTATGCTTTCGGTGGCTTGATCATAGCCGCACTGCTGGGCTTTGTACTGTATTGGCTCTACAAGAACGCCGGCGGGATCTGGCGTAAGGCGATCGACCGTTTGCTCTCCCTGTTGCGTCGGGAAGGCGCTACGACGGAGCAAGCAGCTTACCTCGACGAGGAGACGAGCCTGTTCACTTGGGAGTCTACTCTGCAAGGATGGCGCAAGATGGGATCCCGCCTGCTGCGTTCCGGGAAGCCGCCTGAGCGTTGGGAGGGAATGAAGGATAACCGAGAAAGGGTTCGTTACTTGTATCGTTTATTTTTGCGGGAGGAGCAGGAGCGCGGATATCCGATGAAGCCCTATCTGACGCCGCAGGAAATGGTGAAGGAGTTAAGGTTGGAAACAGGGCGGAAGTCCGAAGCCACGAAAGCGACCAAACCCGGGAGACGGCGTTTCAGCTTTGGCGCGGGGAATTCGGAGAGGGAGAACAGTCGGGTCCGAGTGGACTCGGATGCCGCATTAAGCCCGTTGCTTCGGCTATACTACCAAGTACGGTACGGCGGGGAAACACCTCTTGACGAAGAACTGGCGGAGTTGAGACGGCGCTGGCCGCAGTAATCTTAGGTCACATAAACCCAAAAAGCGCGAGCCTGCAGAGATTCCCTCTGCGCTCGCGCTTTCTTACGCCTGCCTTAGGCGTCGTGCCTAACGATTTCGAGTTTCTTGAAACGATGCGGTTCCTTTTCTAGCAGCTTAAACGTCAAATCTTCATGCTCCAGCGTTTCCCCAACGTCCATAGACGGGTTCATGCCATAGAGCCAGCCGCCGATCGTATCGACTTCCTCGGTACTCAAGTCGGTCAAAAGTACGTCATTGATCTGATTCACCGTCACCGTGCCAAGGGCGACCACATGTGACTCATCCAACTGAACGATCGGATCTTCCTCTTCCTTATCGAATTCGTCGCGGATTTCCCCGACGAGCTCCTCAAGAATGTCCTCAAGCGCCACCAAGCCGGCTGTTCCTCCATATTCGTCGATCAGAATCGCCATATGGGTGCCTTCCTGCTGCATTTTCTTCAGCAGTTCGTTCACCGGGGTGACTTCCGAAACCGTCATCGCCGGCTGCAGCAGAGCGGCGAAACCGACGTTCGGATTGCCCTCGTAAGCCAGGAAAAACTGCTTCGTATTCACGATGCCGATAATGTTATCCTTGCTGCCTTCGACGACGGGAAAACGGGTATATTGCTGCTCCCGAATGATATCCAGGTTCTCCTGGCGCGTCTTGTCCGTATATAAACACACCATGTCGGTGCGAGGTACCATTATTTCCTTGGCGAGCAAATTATCAAATGCAAAAATCCGGTTTACGTAGCCAAATTCGCTCTGATTGATTTTGCCGCTTTCGAAGCTTTCATTGATGATGATTTGCAGTTCTTCCTCCGAGTGCGCTTCTTCATGTTCGGAAGCTGGCTTGACGCCAAACAGGCGCACCAGTTGGTTGGCCGATCCGTTCAAGGCCCAGATGAAAGGGCGCATAACCTTCGTAAATAGAATCAAAGGCTTGGCCGTAAGAATAGCAATTTCTTCCGCTTTGCGAATCGCCACCGTCTTGGGAGCCAGCTCGCCCACAACAACGTGGAAATACGTGATGACGACAAACGCAATAATAAAAGAGAGCGCGCTGCCAACGGTCTCGGGTACCTCCAGGCGATGGAACAACGGATGCAGCATGCTCTCCACCGTTGGTTCTCCAAGCCATCCAAGTCCCAGCGCGGTAATCGTGATTCCGAGCTGGCAAGCCGATAGAAATCCGTCCAGATTAGAGGTGACCTGTTTGACGGCGAGGGCTCCTTTACGTCCCTCCGCTATCAATTGATCAACCCGGCTGCCCCGGACGCGGACGATCGCAAATTCGACCGCCACGAAAAATGCCGTGAGCGCGATGAGAATCGCGACTAAAAATAAATTTAATACCAATTGCCTGTCACTGTCCATTCGATGCATCTACTCCTCAATTTTTAAATATAAAGGCATAAAACTATCACTATTATATAATACAACCCCATAGGAACGCGAATTTTGCCCTAGGTAAAAAGTCGGGGTTATTCGGTTATAATGTTCGTGTTTTGTATTATTGTTATTGTAAAATGCAATTAGTCGCACGTAATAATCAACAAAACACGAATATTAAATAAAAAACCACCTTGACTCATCCGTTTATTTCACTTATACTCAGATTGTTCTGAAGCACAGACAAGACTAAACGAAACTATCGAATTCGTATATCCTCAGTAATATGGATTGAGGGTCTCTACAAGGAACCATAAATTCCTGACTACGAATAGGGTGCATTCGCATACCTATGAGTGGTCGGGAATTTTTATGTTTATGGCATGAATTCATATCGCCTCAGGAGGATACAGATGAGTAAATACGATGTCATTGTGGTGGGGGCGGGACCTGCCGGGATTTTCGCCTGTTATGAACTGACCCGTAAAGCGCCGCATTGGAAGGTGCTCCTGGTGGACAAGGGGCATGATATTTATCGCCGCCGCTGTCCGATCTTGGAGGAGAAAATCACGCTTTGCCCGCCTGCGGCCGGGCGCAAGGAATTTGCCGGCTGCCTGCCGGCCTGCTCCATTACCGCGGGGTTTGGTGGGGCCGGAGCCTACAGCGACGGGAAATTTAATATCACGACGGAATTTGGCGGTTGGCTGAGCGATTATATCGCGCCGTCCAAGGTGCTGGACTTGATCCAATACGTCGACTCGATCAATTTGGAGCACGGGGCGACAACCGCGGTTACCGATCCGATGACGGAGGCCGTGCGGGAGATCGAACAACGGGGATACGCAGCGGGACTGAAGCTGCTTCGGGCACAGGTACGGCATCTGGGGACCGAGCAGAACCTGGAGATTTTGAAATCGATCTACGAATATCTGAATACCCGCGTCGATATGTTGTTTAAGGCGGAGGTCGAGGATCTGATCACGGAAAAAATCGACGGAAGCCACCAAGTTCGGGGCATTACGCTAAAGAACGGCGAAACCTATGAGGCCGACCTAGTGATGGTAGCTCCGGGCCGTGACGGCTCGGCCTGGCTGACCGACATCCTTAAGAAGCGCCGGCTGAAGATGACGAACAATCAGGTAGACGTTGGGGTCCGCGTGGAAACCTCTGACGTGGTCATGCGGGAGATCAATGAGCACCTGTATGAAGGAAAGTTTATCTATAACACGTCGGTCGGCACGCGAGTTCGTACGTTCTGCAGCAATCCATCCGGACATGTCGTGGTTGAGAACCACAGCGGCGTCATGGCGGCCAACGGCCACTCTTACAAAGACCCGGCGCTGGGTTCAAGGAATACCAACTTTGCGCTCCTCGTTTCGCACCGGTTTACCGAACCGTTCGATAAGCCAAACGAGTACGCGCGGGAAATCTGCCAGCGTGCCAACGATTTGTCCAGCGGTGGGGTGATCGTGCAAAAATACGGTGATATTCTGCGCGGCCGCCGTTCCACGGCCGCCCGGATTTCGGAAGGCTTCCTTGAACCCACGCTCAAGGAAGCGGTGCCGGGCGACCTCGGGCTTGTGCTGCCGTACAATACGATGAAGAGTCTGATCGAAATGGTCGAGGCGCTCGACAAGGTGACGCCGGGCATCGCCTCCGAGCATACGTTGTTCTACGGCGTGGAAGCGAAATTCTACTCGGCCCGGCCGAAGCTGAGCGAATCGCTGGAAACCGAGATCGGCGGTTTGTTCTGCGGCGGTGACGGCGCGGGGATTACCCGCGGGCTGGCCCAGGCGGGAGCGGCCGGCGTGTGGATCGCCAGGGGTATGATCGAGAAAGCGGGAGCGGTATAGGAACATATACGGATACGGAAATGGGCACGGACCTTGGATCAAGGAGCCGTGCCCATTTTTATAGTTTCAGGATGGATGAGGGTGACACGATGTCACCGCTCAATGGTACGAAGAGGTTAGGGCTACTCCAATCCGCCTTGCAACGTCATTTGCAGCTTGGTGTTGTATGGAGATTTCGGTTCTAGCATGCTTTGGACATACCCTTGCAGAAAGGTCGAATCGGCCTTCTCCCATAATCGATAGCCTTGCGAGGCTAGCAGGCGCTCGCGTTCGGGCCCCGATGCGGCCCTGCCCGCGAAATACAGCAGGTTGATGTCCGACATGGTCCGTGCCATCAACGTCTTATCCGCTTCGGATAAGGGGAGCTCCCCCAAGGAGGCATAAGCCTTGTTATAAGAATGCTCAGCGAAAAACTTGCGGCTGTATTCCGCGAAACCTGTCAGGTTCCCGTCTGATACCTGCCGTTTACGGGCCCATGCCTCTACATCGACCTGAGTGGATTCATACTCGATCGTCCTTCCGGTCGGATCGTATTGCAGCACACCGTATTGATGCGGATAGACGCTGAAGGCACTGGTCGCAATATCGTAGAGGCCGTGATTCGTCTGGCGGATATCTTGAATATGGATGTGGCCCGACAATACAAGATTAAGACGCAGCTTCTCAAATAAGTGGTTTATTTCTTTACTGTTGTTGAGTGTAAACCCTTTGATGGGTACGGTGCTGTGGTCGACCAGGTTATGGTGCATCACGGTCACGATGCGGGCGCCGTTCTCACTGGCAAGGCGGGTGCATTTTTGGATCCATTCCTGCGTTGCGGGCGGGATCTCCCCATCGGTTTGGGGAAAGCCGGCGAACTCGTTTAGATCGTACTGGCTTGTATCGAGCATCAGCAACCAAAGATCGGGAGAAACCTTAGCTAAATAGCTTAGAGTTGAAGTGTCTCTGGTAATGGCCTCATGATAACCAAAAGCACCGTAAATCTCGACGAACTGCTCCGGGGTAATCGCTTCGGTTTTGTATTGGGAGTCGCCCTTGAACCGGCGTGCCCAAGGATTCGAAAGATCATGGTTACCGGGAATCACGTAGACTTGAGTTCCTGCGGCTTCAATCTTCTTCAGTTTGGCGGCCAGGTCCTCGTGGCTAGCTTTCTCCCCGTTGTTGGTTAGATCGCCGCTCAAGATCAGGGCGGCCGGGTTCTTCGCTTTAACTTCCTCGGCGAAGGCTTCGCTCATCGGGTCGATGTAGCTCAGTTGCTTGCCGTCTCCGGCTTGGATATAGGTATGAAAGGCCTCCCCATCATCATGCAGGCGGGGGCTTAGGTAATGGATATCGGTGGCGACGTACAGGGTTAGCGGTTGTCCCGCCGTCAGCTTCTCGGGCTGGTCATGCGAGGACCAAGAAGCCATACAACCGCTAAGTCCAAGTAAACTTAAGCCGGCGGTGAGAATAGCAGCTATTTTTAACGAACGAAACATATCGGCAGAGCTCACTCCCATTTAAGCCGTTCTCCGGAAAGCCGGGCTAAGACCACTGTATAGGGAGAACTGAGGTGGTGCTGTGCTGTTTTTCCTTGCGAGCGGGGACTCACGCCTATTCCTGCAGTTGTTCGATTTCAGTTTGGACTTGTTTATAGTAATGGAGGTAAGTGAACGCTCCGAATACGAGGGCGACTAATAACGGGAGAACTGCCAGTGCGATTGGAATGTACAGGCTGGTTTCCCCGGCTAATACGATTTTCTCTTCACGGGTGACAGGATCCGAAGGATACCGTTGATAAAGTACGTTGATTTTACGTTTGGCCTGGCTTAGATAAAGTCGATTCGCGGTAATAGCCAAACCGATTTTGATAGCTAAATATACGGTAAGCACGGTCACCACCATTCCGCCCGAAAAGGTGCTTCCTGAATTCGAAAAAAGCAGAGGTCCGGCAATGTTCATCGCAAGCGAGCTTGCAACCAGATATAGAAGTAAATATAAATACATTCCACGGTATAACAGCCAATATCCACCGAATAGAAAAGCCGGCCAATTCCAGCGGTTATCTTCCCGCCATTTCTGCAAGTAGGATTCTGCTCGGCGCCCCACAAAGCTTCTCAGATCCTCTTCCGAGACTCCGAATTCGGTCGTGTTTCGTCCTTGTTGAGGATTTAACGGGGGGAAGAGTTGGGTGAGCAGGATATCCTTCCTTTCACTGCTCGGCTTCGCCGGGGAACCGCAACTAGCGCAAAAACGATCTTCTTCATGTAGGACATTCCCACAGTTGGTGCAGTACATAGACAGCCTCCGTCCAGATGAATTCGTAGATGGTTTTCGTATAGTTCGGAAGAACTATACCTGAGATTGTTTATCGGAGGATCAAGGCATGGGGTTTAGACCTGTATGTCTTTTAGCTCAAAATGTCCAGAATCGGCGATTTTACATTATTTTTACAACAAGGAAATAATCTGCAATTTTATAATAAATATGATGAGAGGGTAGTCCAATTAATAGGCGAATAGGGAGGAATCGATGACTTATGGGTAAGGGCAACGCGAAAGCTAGGCGCAACAGATGGCTGAGTCTCTTATTGGCCGGTGCGATAATCGTAACCGGTCTGCCGGGATGGGCACCGCAGGCGGCAGCGCAGTCTGCCGATCCGTCAATAGCGGCGGAAGTAAGTGAAAGAACCGTTGACGACGGTGCGGGGCTGCCGCTTGCTTCGGAAGTACAAGTGCCGGGCAGCGAGTTGCCGTCCGATCTATCGGATGGAGGTGTTCCGCAGACCGAGGCGGTTTCGGAAGCTGGCACAGCACCGGACAGCGTTGCTGCAGCGATCGCGAAAGGGAATAGCGGCGAAGCTGCCGAAGTGGCCGGTATTATCGTCGGTCATGCGACAGGTTCACTCACCGCGGATTTCGACGCTCCCTTCGGCAACGACTTCAACTTTCTCATTGCTGATACGGCTGGGGAGCGAGACAAAGCCAAGCTCATCGATGTTCAGGTCCCTTCCGGCTTAAGAGCGGAGTTCGGCCTGCAAAGCCATCCGGATTTGATCGGGAAATCGGTGGTCGTATCGGGATCTCTTGCGGCATACAACAATTTTCCAGGGTTAAAAAGCGTAACAACAATTTCATTATCACAGGCTCAACCGGAAGATCCTGGTGAAGACCCTGGCGAGGATCCCGGCCAAGGAACAGATCCGGGTGAAACTCCGGAGTTACCGGACGGTACCGGCAAGAAGGTACTGTTTGACAATGCTCACGGCCAAACCTCCGGCGCTGCGGACTGGGTTATCGACGGCGGGTTCTCGGATTTTGCGGAGGGACTGCGGGCGACTGGCTTTACGGTAGAATCGCTGGATCGGCCGATACCGTACAATTTCGGGGAAACAACGATCACCTATGAGGCTTTGCAACCTTACGATGTCTTCATTATTCCCGAAGCGAACGTACCCTTTAAAGCAGTTGAACAAGCGGCGTTGGTACAATACGTGGAAAATGGCGGAGCCGTTTTCTTCATCTCGGACCATTATAATGCCGACCGAAACAAGAACCGCTGGGACGCTTCAGAGGTGTTTAACGGCTATCGCCGTGGAGCTTATGAAAATCCAGCCAAGGGGATGACGGCCGAAGAAGCAAACTCGCCTGCGATGCAGGGATTGAATAGCTCCGACTGGTTGGCCAATAACTTTGGCGTTCGTTTCCGTTATAACGCTCTTGGCGACGTCAATGCAGCCGATATCGTCACCCCGTCGCAATCGTTTGGCATCACGGCCGGCGTAGAAGCCGTCGCCATGCATGCGGGGTCAACCGTGGCGATTCTTGATCCACAGAAAGCCAAGGGGCTTGTCTACGTCCCGACCGGCGTTCCGGCTTGGGGGAATGCGGTTGACGAAGGAGTCTATGACGGAGGCGGCCGGGCGGAAGGTCCTTATGCTGCCATCGCCAAGCTAGGCCTCGGCAAAGCGGCCTTTATCGGCGATTCGTCGCCGGTAGAAGATGCAACGCCGAAATACGTGCGGGAAGAGAATGGCCAAAAGAAAACGACGTATGACGGATTCAAGGAAGTCGACGACGGCTTGTTCCTGGTGCAAACCGTAAAATGGCTGGCGTACGACGAGAACTACACCTCCTTTGGGGAGGTACCGGGATTAACGCTGGACGTGCCGACGGTGGTGGGTGCTGACGAGGAACCCGCCGCCACAACGGAACCGCAGCCGGAACCTTGGTCGCAGCCGGCCGCCGGATACAAATGGTATGATCCGGCGACCTTTAAACCGGGATCTTACGGCTCGTCGCAAGCGCCAGAAACGGAGCCGGTGTTTGCTTTCGTACATCAAACGCAGCTGCCAAGCCAGCAGGAGTTCCAACTCCGTGTAACGGCGGACGGCTTGACACCGGGGCAGACGGAGTCCGATTTGCGCGTGGGCATTTACTTAGCGGGAGGAGAACAAATTGCCCGGTTCAAGAATGCCGACGGCAGCTGGTCGGATTACAACTACAGTCCGGCGTTTTCTTTGACGGGTAACGCCCAAGGGCATGCATCCAAAGACTTGACCGTACAGCTGAAACCGGGGGTGACGGCCGCAAGCGCCAATTTGCGTTTGAAGCAAGGCAGTGCGAACGAGATCACGAAGCAAATCGAAATTGCTAACGTGGATGCCGAGCCGTTGCCAGGCGATCATCCGCCGGTGCCGGAGCTGAGCACGATAGCTGCAATTCGCGGGGCAGCGGAAGGGACGGTCGTTACAGCGCAGGGGGTGATTACCTCCGAACCTGGTGTGTTTGGCGGTCAGGGTTTTTATTTACAGGACGAGACGGCTGGGGTTTATGTCTTTCAAACGGCAGCGGGTTACCATGCCGGAGATCTGGTCCGAATCAGCGCAACCCGAACGTTGTACAACGGTGAAGTGGAGCTGGAGAATCCGGTGCTGATCGAAAAGTTAGGCACGGCCCCGCTGCCACAGCCGCTAGTCCAGGAGGCGGTGACGGAAGCCAATCAAGGGCAATTCATCACCTTAACGAACGTGGAGGTGCGTGACGTTGTTGCTGCCGCGCCAACCGGTTCCTTTGAATTCAACGCCGTCCAGGAAGACGGGAGTTCGACGCGGGTACGCTTCGACGGGAGAACCGGTGCGGCGATGGATGCTTTTACGGCGTTGTACCCTGCAGGCACGCGTGTGGATATCAGCGGAATCGCTTCGGTGTTCCGGGGAACGTACCAACTGAAGCCGCTCGCCTTGGACCACGTTGTGCCTAGCGCGGTGGAAGCGGATCTAACCGCTCCGGTGACGGAAAGCAATATTACGGGGATAGAAGGCGCGGATGTATATAACCAAACGGAAGTCACCGTGGCTTTTTACGCGGAGGATGATGGAGGCAGCGGATTGGACCGGACTGAGTTCCGGGTGAATGGCGGGGAGTGGACTTCCTATGCCGATCCGCTGGTACTGACGGCCGACGGCAAGTATACCATCGAATACCGCTCCATGGATAAGGCGGGGAACCAGGAAGCCTCCAAGTCGCTGTATATCAATGTAGATCGCCTGGCGCCCGAAGTGACGTTCGGGGGAGACAGTCAAGTCCTGCAGGTTGCTTCGAGCGTTCCATTCACCATTGCCGTCCATGACGCGGTCAGCGGCTCGAAATCTACGGCCTACCGGCTTGACGGTCGCAGCATCTCGGGGATCGCGGAAATCGTTCCGTTCTCCCTGGCCGTCGGCACGCACAAGCTGGCGGTTCAAGCAACGGATGCGGCGGGACATACCGCTACGGTGGAGTTTGCGTTCAAGGTTACGATCGACATTGCCCATCTGGACGAACTGGTGGATTTGGGCAAGGAGCACGGCTATTTCAAATCTAAAGGCACGGCCACTAGCCTGCTAGCTCAAATCACCTCTCTGCAAAAAGCGAAAACTTCGCTGGAGCGCGACATTAAACTGAAAGCGCTGAAGTTGACCATTAACGTCCAAAGCGGCCTGACCATTAAGGAAAGCTTCGCCAAGCTGCTGCTGAAGGATTTGGAGGTTATCGGAGGGGAGGCGGCGTAATCTTCGCTGCCATGGTTTATGAAAAAGTCGCTCAGGAGCACACTCCTGGGCGACTTTTTTTGCCCTGCCATAGGTCCACTCCGGAAGGGAACGGTACGAAAAAACCAGGCTTGCCAAGAATGAAAGCGTTTTGTATAATAAGTTATGCAACCGGTTGCAGGTTAAGGAGAGATCAATCGTGTCTAAGATAACTATTCAGGAAATTGCAATTTTGGCGGGTGTAAATAAGGCGACCGTATCGCGGGTGATTAACGGGAATCGGAACATTTCCGAGAAAACCCGGAAGAAGGTCGAAGACATCATGAAGCAGTATAACTATGTCCCCAATTCCATCGCGCGCGGATTGGCGACGAACAAGACGTTAACGGTCGGCTTTTGTTTTGACTACACCAATAAACAGGCCTATGCCAACCCGTTTTTTTACAAAGTCCTTCAGGGAATTGAAGAGGTTGTATACGATCGTGATCACATGTTCCTAATGATGAGCGATCATGACGGGAAAAGCGACAGATCCACGTTTGAGCGCGTGGTGGTTGAGCACCGGGTTGACGGCGTCATTATTCCCAATACATTGCTCAATGAGCGGAATTATGAACTGCTTGCCAAACATAATATGCCTTTTGTGGTGTCCGGAGAAAACACGCTGCCTCAAGTGGACGTACCTTGGGTGGATATCGACAACGTTCAGGCCGGCCGGGTCTTGACCGAGCATCTGTTGAATTTAGGCTGCCGCAGCATCATGATTTATGCCGGCGGGTCAGCCGCTCTGCGGGACAAATTCCTGGCCGATCGCCTGACCGGTTATCGGGAAGCGATGCGGCAACATCATCTGGAAGCTCAGGTGATTGAGCATGTCGATCTTTTAAAATCGTTTCATGATCCTCAGGAATATGCATCTGAAGGGCAACGGCCCGATGCTTTGATCTGCTGCACGCACGAACAGCTTTTTGAGATATTGGACTGGGAGAACGGTAATCCTCTATTAGCGGAGCTTGCTTTGGCTACATTCGATAGCTTCCCGATGTCCAAATACCTGAAATACCCGGTGCATTTCGTGGAAATCGATCTGGAAATGATGGGAAAGCAGGCGGCCCAAATGTTATTTTCGTTGATGAATAAAGAACCGGGAGTTCCGCCATCCATATCGATTCGGACGCAAATCGGAAAATGATTGAACAAACTAAACATAAGAGGTAATAAGTTGATGACCCAATATCTGTATCACGAACCGGTAGTGGATGCTACCCTAATTTCTCTTAACGAGCTGGAAGTTCGCCTGAAGCTTCCTGCCGAGGCTGCTCAGGTGACGTTAAACTACTGGAATAAATATAAACCGGAGTACGGCATCCGAAAGCAAACGATGACGTTATGGGCGGAATCGGGAGAATTCAAGTATTATCGCACGATATTGACGGGTATGGAATCTCGCATTCGGTACCTTCAATATAAATTCGAGTTTGTAGAAAAGGGGGAATCCTATTGGCTGGGTGCCGAGGGATTGCAAAAGTCCGAGGGAACCAAAGGTAGCTATTCCTTCGCTTATGCGGGAGATCGCGATGTGGTGAGTTCTCCGGTATGGATCAAGGAACGGGTTTGGTATCAGATCTTCCCTGAACGGTTCTGTAATGGGGATCCCGGAAATGACCCGGACTCTACGGAACCCTGGGGGAGCGTGCCGACCCGGGACAATTACATGGGAGGTGATCTGCGAGGCATCATTCAACAATTGGATTATTTGAGTGGTTTGGGCATTAACGCGCTGTATCTGAATCCTATATTTGCGGCCACGTCGAATCATAAATACGACACGGTGGATTACTTTCAAATCGATCCGCAATTCGGGACGGTGCATGACCTGCAAGAGCTTGTCCGAAAATGCCATGAGCGCGATATCAAGGTGATCCTCGATCTTGTTATCAATCATTGCGGATTCTATCATCCCTATTTTCAGGATGTCGTGCAAAAAGGGGAGGATTCGGTTTACAAAGACTGGTTCTATATTAACCAATACCCGATCCAACGGAGCGAGGACGGTTATGACTCAGTCGGTTATTATCAATGGATGCCTAAGCTGCGGACATCGAATCCCGATGTTCAGCGATACGTATACGATATCGTTTCCTTTTGGCAGAAGGAGACGGAGATCGACGGCTGGAGAATCGATGTCGCAGATGAGGTGGAGATCAGCTTCTTGCGGGAGCTGAAATCCTATGTCAAGAAATTAAATCCTAACGCTATCATTATTGCAGAAATTTGGGACGATGCCAAGCGCCTAATGGCGTCCGGTGGCGTCGACAGCGTGATGAACTATGAGCTGAGAACGGCCTTGTTCGACTATTGCCTGGATCGCTCCCTGACGCTTGCCGAGTTCCACTCCAGACTTGTGAACTTACTGCATCGTTATTCCTTAGCAGAACTAGATCAGATGTTTAACTTGCTGGGAAGCCACGACACGGAGCGAATTTTGACTCGCTGCGGGAACGACGAAAGCAAATTGCGGCAGCTACTGGCATTTCAATTCTTCTTGCCGGGCAATCCTACCGTTTATTACGGGGACGAACTGGGAAATACCGGGGAGAATGATCCGGGATGCCGAGGAAGTATGCCATGGCATCTCGTCCCGGTGGAAACACCGTTGTTTAGGGAGTTCCGCAGCTGGATTCGTCGTAAAACGACGGACCCGGTGTTGCAGCACGGGCTCACGGAACTCAGATACCGGGAAGGTTCGGAGTGTTACGTCATTCGGCGTTACGCTGAATCTGGGGAAGCGGTGCTGCTGATCAATTTTTCGCCAGAAACGTTGGAGTTGGACGCCGTGTTGAAGCGGTTTGATTTGAACGTCGAGTATTTCATTCATAATTCGGATGATACCGGGCGCTTGCCGGCGACGATTGGCCCCGGAGAAACGATGGTATTCCAAAAACGGGATTAAGGAGATCGACCTATGATAAATAAATGGAGTAAACTATTGCCAATTTTGCTTGCCGTGATCCTGGTCTTAGCAGGCTGCGGATCCAAGGACAAGCAAGGGGCTGCTAACAGCGCAGGTTCGGGAGATACAAAGCCCGACAAGGAAGTCACTTTAACGTTCTGGCATCATTATAGTACCGCATCACCGGAAGAGAAGACGCTGAAAGAGGTGCTCATCCCGAAATTTGAGGAGGAAAATCCCGGGATTAAGGTCAAGCCTGTTGCCTTCACGTGGGAGGACCTGCATAAGAAATTGCAAATCAGCGGCAGTGCCGGCGAATTGCCGGACGTAGCCCGGTTGGATATCATCTGGGTTCCGGAGTTCCAGAAGAGCGGATTGCTGCAGCAGCTTGATGCATTCGAAGATTTTGCCGAGGTTTCCGGCGGCCTGCTGGAAGGACCTCTTTCGACAGCTAAAGTAGGCGACCATTATTACGGACTTCCCTTAAATACGAATACCAAGGTCTTGTTCTGGAATAAGGAGATGCTGACGCAAAGCGGAGTAGAACAAGCGCCGGAAACCACGGAACAGTTCTTTGAGGCCTTGGGCAAAATTAATAGCAAGTATGAAAAAAGCTGGGGGTTCGGCGAACCGGCCCTTCAAGGCTGGAATATCCTGCCGTGGATTTGGAGCAATGGGGGCGACGTGCTCTCGCCGGACTTCACGACGGCTGACGGCTACTTGAACAGCCCGGCTACGGTTGACATTATCACGAAACTCAAAACTGCTTTCGCAGCCGGACAAATTTCCGGGTTCAAGCCGGGAGATGTTGCAGTTACGGAAGGACATGCGAGCGGAAGCTACGCCATGATGGCGGAAGGCCCGTGGGCAGTTGCCCAATTCCAGTCGCAGTTCCCTGATTTCGACGTGGAAATGTCTTCCTTTCCAAAAGGGTCAACGGGATCTATTCAGGTACTGGGCGGAGAAGATATCGGGATCTTTAGTAAAGACAAGCAAGAGGAATCCTGGAAATTCGTGAAGTTCATGGTATCGGAAGCGGCACAGGTCGAAATGGGCAAAATCGGCCAAATTCCAGTCAATCTCGCTTCGATGGAGAATGCTGATGTAAAGGCGATCGATTATTATCCGCCGTTTCTTGAACAGCTGAAGACGGCAAAGGCGCGCCCTCCGGTGAGCGCTTGGCCGCAAATCGACGGTGTCATCAACGATGCAATGAGCAAAATTTTCATGACGGATGCGGATGTGAAGACGGAGCTGGATGCGGCTGCAAGTGCCATCAATGCTTTGTTAAAGGATTAGTCAATTCTCGGGAGGGCGTCTTCCGCAAGGGAGGCGCTCCCTTCAACGAAGGAGTCAACACGACATGCGCAAAAAACACGGAGCAGCTGGATACTTGTTCTTCTTGCCCGGATTTCTATTTTTTGCCCTATTTATTCTCTACCCGTTGATCCGGAATTTGATCTACAGTTTTTATGATTTTCGGCTCACGAACATTCATCAACTTGATTTTGTTGGATTGGACAATTACAAGCATGTGTTCGGGGATGAAGTTTTCTGGATTTCGATCCGGAATATTTTCATCTACGGAATCATTTCCGTACCCGGCCAAATGATATTGGGGTTTCTGGTGGCTTACGCGCTTTACCAGAACCGTCCCGGGACTAAAACATTTCGGGTGCTTTACTTTTTGCCGGTCATTACGTCTTGGGTTGTCGCCTCGTTAATTTTTAAGTATGTATTTGCTGATCAGGGCTTTTTGAATTATGCGATTACGGATATGCTTCACCTTACGGACCGTACGATCAGTTGGCTAAGCGAACCGGGAAAAGCCATGATCGTGATCGGGGCACTGGGCATCTGGAAAGGGGTCGGCTGGGCGATGGTCATCTACATGGCCGCACTGCAGGGAGTACCCAAAGATCAATATGAGGCGGCCTCCTTAGACGGCTGCAACGCTTGGAACCAAATCCGTTATATTACGCTGCCGTCGATTCGAAATACGACGTTTTTTATTCAAATGATGTTGATCATCGGCGCGTTTAATGTGTTTACATCCGTTTATCTCATTACCAATGGCGGGCCGCTGCACCAGACCGAAGTGATGTTGACGAGAATGTACCAAAAGGCGTTCTCCGAATACGATTTGGGCTACGCATCGGCGTTATCCTACGTGTTTGCGGTCATCATTGCCGGATTAACGTATGTACAGTTCCGTCTGAAGAAACAGGAATAGGGGGCGAACCATATGCGCTCGCTGAAAACATTTTGCGTCTACGTCTTGCTCGTTGCGGGCGGAGTAATCTCCATTTACCCGTTAGTGTATATGCTTTTGACCGCGCTCAAACCCATGACTCTGCTATTCGAATTTCCACCCCGGTTTTTGCCTTCGGAAATGACCTGGTCCAACTTCAGGGAGGCTTGGGGAAGCCAAAATTTCGCTCTGTATTTGTTGAACAGCGTTGGGGTGACGTTGGCTAGCTTCGCGCTCATTTTTCTGCTGTCTTCCATGTTGGCCTTTGCCTACTCGCGTTTTGACTTTAAGGGAAAAGGTCTGAGCTTTGCGATCATCATGGGCGGCTTGGTAATCCCGAGTTTGACGCTGCTGATCCCCCAATTCGTCCTGATTCGTCAGCTCGGCTTGTTCGATTCGCGGTGGGGACTCATCGTCGTATACGCTGCCGGCGCGATACCGTTTACCACCTTCCTGCTTAAGGGCTTCTTCGACTCGATTTCCCGCGACATCGATGAATCGGTCGAGATGGAAGGAGGAGGCGCCTGGACGTTGTTCGCTTCGATCATCTTGCCTCTCTCCAAGCCGGCATTTGTTCCGGCCACCATCTTTAACGCACTGACGGTGTGGGAGGAATTCCCTTGGGCGCTGACCATCATCAATGATCCGCTAAAACGGACATTGCCGATCGCGTTGGCAAATTTTCAAGGGCAATATACGACGCAATGGGGCATCGTGTTCGCAGGTTCACTGATCGCCGTGCTCCCGATTATTTTGCTGTTTCTGCTGCTCCAGCGATACTTTATCGCCGGGATTACGGCCGGGGCGGTGAAGGGGTAGACTATGTCAGCCAAGCTCGATTCACCTGATTGTGCAAACGATTGACCTAACCTTAAAAGCGGTGATATAATCCTGCCAATAGAGGAAAGTAAACGTTTACTAGCCTAAGTGTGGGCAACGTTGGTTTGGAGCAGTTGTTCGCTTCGCTGGAAAGCGGAAGGAGAGAGCTTGGCATATGGAGAACGAGTTCATGCAAGGAGCAATCGAGGAAGGCGGTGCCTTCGTCAAGGAGTTGGCAAACGATCGGGCCTACGTCCTGGGACGCAACGCCTGGAGGACAATCGAGGAAGGGAACGAGCGGGAGTGGCTGATCGGTAATGGCATCGGCGGATATGCCAATCATTCTGTACCGGGCGGCGGTTACCGGATGTCGCATGGTTATTTGGTGGCTTCGGCGAAAGCGCCGGTGAACCGGATGCTGGTGTTTACGCGTTCGCAGGAGCAGGTGGACATCGGTGACCGCAGCTATGACCTGACTTCCCAACAATACATCAACTGGCAAAAAAACGGACAACGCCATCTGCGCCGCTTCAAACTGGATACTGTGCCGGAATACGATTACCAGGTCGAAGACGTGCGTATCGTCAAAACGATCGCACTGGAGTACGGCCATAATACGGTCGCAGTTTGTTATGACATCACCGGGGGCAAGGAGCCGGCGCGAATCAAGCTGGTTCCGCTGTTTAATTACCGTTCGCCCGGGGATGTGTCCGAGAAAGGAAGTTTACGCTTCGAGAAGCAGCTGAGAGGTCGGTTGTTGCAGCTTATTCCCGAACGGGATCCGGCGGTGACGATCTCTTTCCTGGCTTCGGAAGGGGAGTTTCTGGATCGTTCCACGCTGCCCGTAACGATGGCGACACCGAATTATGTCATCGAAGAAGGGCATTATTACCCCTTCGAGAACCGGAACGGTTTTCTGGGCATCGACAATCACTATACACCGTATGAAATTCAGGTGACCGTTGAGCCATATGAGCGTAAGAGAGTGTATCTCAAATGCTCCACTGAACCATTGGCCCTGGACGGAAAGGATGGCTTTACGATCGTGCGGGAATACCGCGAACGGATGGAGCAGCTCGTACAGACGGCCGGTTACAGCGATCGGCTGGCTAACCGCCTAGTGGAGGCAGCGGATCATTTTATCGTGGATCGGGAGTCTACCGGGTTGAAGACGGTTCTGGCAGGGTACCCCTGGTTCACCGATTGGGGCCGGGATACGATGATTGCGTTTCAAGGGGTAGCGCTGGCGACCAAACGATTCGCGGAAGCCCGCGAGATTTTGGAGTCTTTTGCCCATTACGTGCGGCGCGGGCTCATCCCCAACATGTTCCCCGACGACGGTCAGGAGCCGCTCTACAACACGGTTGACGCCTCCTTATGGTATGTTCACTCCGTCTATGAATATTTGAAACATACCGGTGGGGAAGATGATTACAGGTTCATTCACGACAAAATCTATCCGAAGCTGAAGGAAATCATCGCTGCTTACCGGGACGGCACGGACTTTTCCATTGGAATGGATGAGGATGGGCTGATTCATGCCGGCGGGGGCCTCGATCAGGTCACCTGGATGGACGTGCGAGTTGGCGAATGGGTGGTTACGCCGCGGCACGGCAAACCGGTGGAGATTAATGCGCTGTGGTACAACGCATTGCGGATCATGGCACATTTAGCGGAACGTTTTGAGGATAAGCTGCCATATGATGAATTAGCACAGAAAGTGCAGGAATCGTTCTGCCGCCGGTTCTGGAACGAGGCGGATCAATGCCTTTACGATGTAGTGGACGTGCCGCAAGACGGCGGCGGCTTGGAAGATGACCCCTCGATTCGGCCCAACCAGATATGGGCGGTATCGCTGCCGTTTACGATGCTGCCTCCGGAACAGGAGAAGGCGGTTGTGGGAACGGTGTATCAGCATTTGTACACGCCGTATGGACTTCGGTCATTGTCCAACCGGGACCCACGGTTCCAGCCTCGCTATATCGGCAAGCTGATCGATCGGGACGGCGCCTATCATATGGGAACGACGTGGGCGTTTCCGCTTGGCGGGTTCATCACGTCTTATTGCAAAGTGAATGGCTACAGCCGGGAAGCCGTACGGACGGCGAAGGAGATGTGCAGCGTGTTTGAGGATCATATGCATGACGGCGGACTTGGCGGCATTGCCGAGATTTTTGACGGGGAGTTTGCCTGCACCGGGCGCGGTTGCTTTACGCAGGCTTGGAGCGTAGGCGAAATCCTTCGCGCTTATACGGAAGACGTGCTGCCGAATTTGACGGGATGGGAGTGATGAACGATGTCGGTACAAAAAGAATACCAAGGCACCATCGATTACGGAGATTTGGCGGTCACCGAGGGAATCTCGGTGTTTGACGCCGAGTTTGATGAGAAGTTTGACTATGATGGGGATGATCTGGGGGCGGTTTATTCGCCGGAGCAAACCCGGTTTCGCTTATGGGCGCCAACGGCGTCAGAGGCGAAGGTTGTTTTATACGACAGGTGGGACGGCAAGCCGGTGAATGAGCTGCCGATGCAGCGGGATGTACAAGGGACATGGACTCTTACGGTAGCGGAAGATTGCCGGGGATTATTATATACGTATCGCGTCAAGGTTGGGAAGCAATGGAATGAGGCGGCGGACCCTTACGCAAGAGCAGTGGGCGTGAACGGGGAGAAAGCGGCGATCCTCCATTTGCGGAGCACCGACCCGCAAGGATGGGAGCAAGATGTGAAGCCGCCGTTCGAATCGCCGGTGGATGCCGTGATTTATGAGCTGCACCTTCGCGATCTGTCGGTTCACCCTAGCAGCGGCATCCGCGAGAAGAGCAAGTTCCTGGGCCTGGCTGAGGAAGGAACTCGGGGGCCGGACGGGATTCCGACGGGCCTCGACCACATCGCCGGGCTGGGCGTGACGCATGTGCAGCTGCTGCCGATTTTCGATTACTCCCGAGAGAGCGTGGATGAAAGCCGTCTGGATGAGCCCCATTACAACTGGGGGTACGATCCGCAGAACTATAATGTGCCGGAAGGCTCCTTCGCCACAGATCCTTATCTTCCGGATGTCCGCATCGCCGAGCTGAAACACCTCATCCAGACGCTGCATGCTCGCGGGCTCCGGGTAATCATGGACGTGGTTTACAACCACGTATATGATGGGTACCTGATTCATTTTACTAAGCTGGTGCCGGGGTATTATTTGCGGTACAAGGCGGACCGGACGTTCTCGGACGGGGCGTTTTGCGGGAATGAGTGCGCCTCGGAACGGCCGATGATGACGAAATATATCGTTGATTCGATCCTGCATTGGGTACGCGAATACCATGTTGACGGGTTCCGCTTCGATCTGATGGGACTTATCGATATCGAGACGATGAATGAAATTCGCCGTCAACTGGACGAGATCGATCCTTCGATCCTGACGATCGGCGAAGGTTGGATGATGGAGACGGTGCTTCCCAAAGAGCGCCGGGCCAACCAGGATAACGCCGGGAAGGTACCGGGCATCGGCATGTTTAATGATGGGCTGCGGGATGCGGTGAAGGGGGATATTTTCATCTTTGACCGCAAAGGATTCATCAGCGCCGGCGAAGGCTTCGAGGACGGGGTGAAGCGCGGCGTAGCCGGGGGCATTGACTATGACGGGGCGGAGCTTCGGCAATTTGCCGTTGAACCGATTCAGTCGGTCAACTACGTGGAATGCCATGATAACCACACGTTATGGGACAAAATCGAGCTGTCCACGCCGGGCGCCTCGGACGACGAACGCCGGGCGATGCACCGGCTTGCCTCGGCGATCGTGTTGACGAGCCAGGGCGTCCCGTTCCTCCACGCCGGTCAGGAATTCCTGCGCTCGAAAGGCGGCGTGGAGAACAGCTACAAATCGCCGATCGAGATCAACTGGCTCGATTGGGAACGCTGCGCTGCGCATCAGGACGACGTCTCCTATATGCGCAGCCTGATCGCTTTGCGCCGGGCGCATCCCGCGTTCCGCCTGCGGACGGCGGACGAGATCCGCGCGCACTTGCGCTTTGAAGCAGCGCCGCCCCATGCGGTGGCGTATACGCTGCGCGACCACGCCGGTGGCGACCCGGACCGCCACCTGTACGTGCTCTACAACGCGAACCCCGGCGCGTTGTCGCTGGAGCTGCCCGCCCTCGGACCGTGGGAGGTCCGGTTCGGCGGCGAGCATGTGCTCGCGCTGCAAGCGGGCGCGAGCGGTAGCTCTGCAGCGGCTGCGGGCGCTGCAGCGGGGTTGCCTCCAGCCGGGGCACGGCTGGAGGTTCGCGGGGTCGGCGTCGTGGTACTCGCCGTCCCGCGGTAACCGCGCAAGGGCCAGGGGCGGGAGCCCCGCGGCCCTTGGGTTAGCGCCGCGGCGCAGCCCGGCGCTGGGGGGCTGGCCTGCGTCCGGCCCAGGTGGCTCGGCCGCTACAGGCATCGCCACGCTGCCGCGGCCCCAACAAATAAGGGTAAAAAATTCCCTTATTTCTGCGAAAGGGCCTCTTTTGAACAAAATAGCGGTATTTTATGGCCTTATTTCTCCAGAGGAGCCCCAAAATGGGCGGTTTTGCCCCTGTCGGACAGAAATAAGGCCATTTTTTACCGTTAATTGTTCATCGCAACTCCAATCACCAGAAATAAGGCCATTTTTTACCGCTATTTCACTCGGGGCCGCCCCCGCCCCCGCCTCACACAAAAAACAACCCCCACGGCCAAGCCGATGGGGGCTGTTACAATCGTTTAGCTTAGCGCCGAAGGCTCCAGACGCTGCGCTTGCACTTGGCTTTTCGCCGCGACCGTGTAGCTTTGGTCGTAGATGCGGATCGCCGCCGGTGCATCCGACTCGTTCGTAACGATGATGTTGTCTTCGGTTGCATTTACTTGCAACAGGGATCCGCGGAACATCACCTTGAACGAGAATGAGGTCCAGTGGGACGGGATGAACGGACGCAGCACCAGCTCGCCGTCGTTCACGCGCAGGCCGCCGAAGCCTTGCACGATCGCCATCCACGTGCCGGCCATACTGGTCGTATGGCAGCCGTCTTCCGTGTCGTTATTGTAATTGTCGAGGTCCAGGCGCGCGGTGCGCAGGTACATCTCGTACGCCTTCTCCTGATATCCAAGCTCGCAGGCGAGGATCGAATGCACGCAAGGGGAGAGGGAGGACTCGTGGACGGTCATCGGCTCGTAGAAGTCGAAGTTGCGTTTCTTCGTGTCCAGGTCATAACGGTCGCCGAGGAAGAACAAGCCCTGCAGCACGTCAGCCTGCTTAATGAAGCACGAACGCAGGATCCGGTCCCAAGACCAGTTCTGGTTGATCGGCAGATGCTTCGGATCCAGATCCTTCACAGCGATCAGCTCTTTGTCGAGGAAGCCGTCCTGTTGCAGGAATACGCCGCGCTCTTCATCGTATGGGTAATACATGTTGTCGATGATGTGCTGCCATTGCTTCGTTTCCGTTTCTTCCAGGCCCAGCTTTTCGACCAGTGCATGATAGTGTGCGGAATCCTGTGCTTTGACCTCGCCCAGCGCTTCCAGCGTGTATTCCATCGTCCAGACCGCGATCCGGTTCGTATACCAGTTGTTGTTGACGTTGTTCTCGTATTCGTTAGGTCCGGTTACGCCGAGCATCACGTATTTGCCCTTCGCCTGCGAGAAGTTCACGCGTTGCTCCCAGAAGCGGGAGATTTCCACGAGCACCTCGAGGCCATATTCGCCCAGGTAGGATTTATCGCCTGTATAATTTACGTAGTTAAAAATCGCGTAAGCGATCGCCCCGTTCCGATGGATTTCTTCGAACGTGATTTCCCACT
Organism: Paenibacillus sp. FSL R7-0216; assembly: GCF_037969915.1. Classification (NCBI taxonomy): domain Bacteria; kingdom Bacillati; phylum Bacillota; class Bacilli; order Caryophanales; family Paenibacillaceae; genus Paenibacillus; species Paenibacillus sp. FSL R7-0216. The sequence goes on from NZ_CP150222.1 coordinate 623,451, forward strand.
CGTTGTGGCATTCCTCGCCGTTCATCGTGACCATCGGGTAAAGCGCACCTTTGGTAAAGCCCAGCTTGCGAGCGTTCTCCTTGGCTTTCTCCAAGTGTTTATAGCGGTAGATCAGCAAATTGCGGGCGATGTCGGACTCGGCCGTGCTGAGGTAGAACGGCAGGCAATACGCTTCCGTATCCCAGTAGGTGCTGCCGCCGTATTTTTCCCCGGTGAAGCCCTTCGGTCCGATGTTCAGACGGTCGTCCTCGCCGCTGTAGGTTTGGTTCAATTGGAAAATATTAAAGCGGATCGCCTGTTGCGCCGATACGTCGCCGTCGATGATGATGTCGCTCATTTCCCATTTCTTTGCCCAGGCTTCGGCTTGCTCGCGTTTCAGCGTATCGAACCCGGCTTGCTTCGCAGAGCGGAGCGCTTCCGTTCCAGCCTTCACCAGATCGCCCAATCCGTGATCGCGAGAGGTCACATTCGCTACATATTTGAACAACGTAACCGTTTCGTTCGCAGAAGCGGTTACGGCTACTTCGGCGGAGACGAATTTCTCCTGTTCGTGGAACGCGGGAGTCGGCTCCAGGCGTTTCCCGCCTTGCTCCACATCAAACGACATGATCGATGTCACGTGGAAGTCGAGTTTCTTCGTTTTCACGGTCAAGTAGGAGAGGTCGGCACCGGCGGATTTCTCCACCTCCAGCCAGAATTTCTCCTCATAGTTGGAGTCCTTGTTCTTCACATCCCCATCGAGATAAGGCGCAAAACGAAGCTCACCACTGAAATTAAACGGCGTCACGGCATAACGGATCGCCCCGATTTCATGGCGTACGATGCTGACGAAACGCACGGATTCCACTGCCAGTTCTTTGCCGTCCTTCATGACAGCGGTAAAACGGCGGGAGAGAGTACCTTCCTTCATGTTGAGCTCGCGGACGAAATCCTTGACCTGACACTCGGCCAAATCCAGCGCCACGCCGTCCACGAACACGCCGATGCCGATCCAGTTGGTGCTGTTGAGCACTTTGGCGAAGTATTCGGGATAGCCGTTTTTCCACCAGCCCACTCGCGTTTTGTCCGGATAATACACGCCGGCCATATAGCTGCCTTGCAGGGAAGGACCGCTGTATTGCTCCTCGAAGTTTGCACGCTGGCCCATATATCCGTTGCCAATGCTGAAAATGCTTTCAGAAATTTCATGATTCGCCGGATCAAAGGATTCCTCCAGGATGGACCAAGGATCCACTTTTAAATACTGTTTCACTCTAACCGCTCCTTTAGTCTTTCTAATAGATTATTTATGCAAAAAAGAACGAGAGCTATTCGCCGTAAGAGACTCGCATTTTTTTGGCGAATGGCGAGTCACGTTGCTCGAAGTTGTACTATGGGCCTCTTATGCTTACTCGGCAGCCAGCTGCTGAAGCAGGGCAACCGAAACGTCGCCTAGCGAAGAGACTACTCGGTTGGCGTCGCCAAGCGTTGCCGGCGATCCGATGCCGATGCAGCGCATGCCGGCACGACGAGCAGCTTCGATTCCGGCTTCCGCATCTTCAAATACGACGCAAGCTTCCGGGGGAACGCCAAGTTCCGAGGCGCCGAGCAGGAATACCTCAGGGTCGGGTTTGGCGCTGGAAGTGCGAGTACCGTCGATAATCGCATCGAAGTACGGCGTCAGCCCGGTGTTTTGCAAAATGATCGGCGCGTTCTTGCTGGCCGACCCCAGTGCGGTCTTCAGCCCGTTTTCACGGCATTGCTGCAGGAACTCGAGCGCCCCCGGCAAAATTTCCGACGCATCCATCCGGGAAATGTATTCGACGTACCAGTTGTTTTTGCGTTCGGCCAGCTCCTGCTTCACGTTGTCTTCCAGCTGAAGGCCGCCAACACCAAGCAAAATGTCCAACGAAGCCATGCGGCTTACGCCCTTGAGCTTCTCATTATCCTGTTCCGTGAATTCAAAGCCAAGTTCCGCAGCTAGCCGTTTCCAGGCCAGAAAATGATACTTCGCGGTATCGACGAGCACGCCGTCGAGGTCAAACAAACAAGCTTGAATGGGATTCATAACCAACCTCCTGTAAGGTCATCGATTAGCGCAAACGTTTGAACAAAAGGTGAAAAATAAAGGAAGCTTCAGCTCCCATTTATTTTCACCAACAGGTCCATGCGTCCCTTAGGATTTCTTGGGGACCGAATACATGGACGAATCGCGGACGATCAGGCGGTGCGGAATGATCTGCCGCTTCGGATACACCTTGTCGCTGTTGTTTTGAATCGATTGAATCAACACCTGAGAAGCGGTGTAACCTAAGTTGTAAATGCCGATATCCATGCTGCTGAGCGGTGGCGTAGAAAGCTCCGACAGCGGGATATTGTTGAAGCTGACCAGGCACAAATCTTCAGGCACTTTGAATTTCAGTTCATGCAAGCCGCGAAGCACGCCAAAGGCTACAACATCGTCAATCATGACCAGAGCCGTCGGACGGTCTGGAAGATTCATGAAGAACGACATGGCCCGATAGCCGCTGTCCTGTAAAAACTCACCTTCGACAATCCATTCGGGCCGGCACTCCAAGCCTGAATCTTTGAGCGCATCCTGATAGCCCTTCAACCGGTCTTTGGAGACGACGAGCTCCGGCGGTCCGCTGACGAACCCGATTCGTTCATGTCCCAAGGCGATCAAATGTTTTGTGGCGTCGTATGACGCCTGGATATTATCATTATCCACCGTTAAAATATCAGGATATTCCTCGCTGCGTCCGATCAACACGAACGGGTGACCCCCCTCATGGAGGAAATCGATCACCGGATCGTTCTGCCGTGAATACAGCAAAATGACCCCGTCCACCCGGCGTCCGTTCAAAAGTCTGGAGACGCTTTCGAGTTCTTCCTTCTCATTGGCTCCGGAGCTGATGAGCACATCATAGCCTAGGCGGCTGGCCTGGGTTACGATGCCGCGGATCAGTTCCATGAAGAAGAAGTTCGAGAATAATTCCTCGGCGGACTTTGGCAGCATGATGCAAATACTGTTTGTCGTTTTGGAGACCAAACTCTTGGCCATGATGTTTGGATGGTAGCCAAGCTGGTCCATAATGAGCTTCACTTTGCGCGAGGTTTCCGCGCTGATTCTGGGGTGATTGGACAGCACCCGGGACACGGTAGAGGGCGATACTCCGGCCTTTTTGGCAACATCCTTAATGGTGACAGCCATAAAAAACCTCCTCTGTGGAACCGTTTGCTTTACACTGTAATATTAATCTAAAGAAAACGGAAAGTAAATAGAGAATCTGGGGATAAATCGCATACATCCGCCTTGTGATCAGGGTGTTTTCATCGAAATTAAACATCATTGGGAGTAAATAACTGTTCGGATTGCGCAAACGATTTACCCCAAAAAAACGACCGGCCATTTCCAGAAGGAATTAGGCCGGCCACAAAAAAGGTGAAGCTTGATTTAGCGTAGGAAGGATCGTTTACGCCAGAGTCAACACGGCATAACCGTAAGCCGGAAGCTTAACGGCGAGCTTGCCGTCGTTCGTGCCGTAGGTTTGACCGCTGAAGGCGTCGCGCCAAGCTTGCCCCGCCGCAGGAACCTCGAGGATCTGTCCGGCATCGTAGTTGTTCAACAGGACAAGCACTTTCTCCCCGTTCAATACGCGTTCATACGCGAGCTTCGAGCCTTCCTTCTCTGCGAGCAGGAATTTCAGGCTGCCGGTGCGCAGCGGAGCGAGCTGCTTGCGAACGGCGATCAGCTTCTGGTAGAACGCGAACAAGTCGCGATCCTGACGTTTCGGATCCCACTCCATGCACTTGCGGCAATCCGGATCCTGCCCGCCGTCAAGGCCAACTTCGTCCCCGTAATAAATGCAAGGCGTTCCGCTGTAAGTAAACTGGAACAGGGCCGCCAGCTTCATTTGGGCTTTGTTGTCTTTGCATAACGTCAACAGGCGAGGGGTATCGTGGCTATCGAGCAGATTAAATGCCACTTCACTTGCCTGAAGAGGGTATCGGGACAACTGCTTGCCGATCGCATTGGCGAAACCTTCGGCATCGAGCGTGCCGCGCACGACGAAATCAAGCACGGCTTCGGTGAACGGATAGTTCATCACGGCGTCGAATTGGTCCCCTTGCAGCCAGCCGGAGGATTCGTGCCAAATTTCGCCCAAGATGTAGGCGTCTGGGTTAGCAGTTTTTACCGTTTTGCGGAAATCGCGCCAGAAGGCATGATCCACTTCGTTAGCTACGTCCAGCCGCCAGCCGTCGATTCCGACTTCCTTAATCCAAAACTCGGCGACTTTCAACAAGTATTCTTTGACTTCCGGGTTTTCGGTATTCAATTTTGGCATTAGCGGTTCGAACGCAAACGTATCATAGGTTGGTACGCCGTCCTTCACTTGCAGAGGGTATTCGCGCACGTAAAACCAGTCTTTGTAGCGGGATTTTTCGCCCTTTTCCATCACGTCCACGAAGGGAGCAAACGTCTTACCGGAGTGGTTGAACACCGCGTCGAACAACACCTTGATGCCGCGTTCATGACAAGCCTGCACCAGCTTCTTGATCGTGGAGATGTCCCCGAAATGCGGATCGATCTTCATATAATCGGCTGTGTCGTACTTGTGGTTGGTTGTCGCTTCAAAGACCGGGGTGAAGTAGATTCCTGTAATGCCCAGTTCACTTAAGTGATCAAGGTGATCGATGACGCCTTGCAGATCTCCGCCAAAGAAGTTATCCCGTTCCGGCTTGCCGCCCCAAGGCAATGCCCCTTTCGGATCGTTGCTCGGGTCGCCGTTTGCAAAGCGTTCCGGGAAGATCTGATAGAAGATGGCATCCTTCACCCATGCAGGCGGCGTGAACACGTCGATCGGATTAATGAACGGGAACTCGAACAGCCGTTCAGGACCAGCCGGACGTTCCTTCGTAAATTCGCTTTCCGTCATCCAGATTTGCTCTTCGCCGGATTTCAGCAGGAAGCCGTATCTCGTCCGGCGCAGCGGCGGTTGATAAGCGCATTCCCAGTAGTCGAACATCTCGTCGCTGATCATGAGGGTCATCGGAATCAGCTCTTTGCTTTGATCCCACATGTATTTGTCTCCAACAAAAGCATAAACCTCGGTGAGATCGTTCTTCTTGGCCCGCAGGCGCAAATGGAGTGTTCTGTTGTCGTAAGCATAAGTCCAATTGAGTTTGGGACGATGATACACGGCCTCGAGTAACATAATAAATTCCTCCTAAATCGGTTTTTAGATCGCTTCGTCCGCCAGGCTCCGTCCCGGCTGTTTTGTGCATAAGCAAAAAAAGCACATCCAAGCCAAGTAACGGGCCGAGGATGTACCTTTCGATAACAGCGCCTTCAACTTATTGAACCGAGCGGCAAAGCTAGTATTGCTCTCATTGATCCGGATTATAACACTGTTCAAACCATTGCACAAGACAGAAGCACAAAGAGAGTTGTATTGAATGAAAGTATGGAAGTAATCGTAGACAAAAAGGACAAATACCGCTTGATACATAGGGGGAAAACGCGAAAACATGCCTCGAATGCTAGCGTATGGCAAGGTCGTGAATACATAAAAAATGCGAATATCGGAGAAAATAAAAGAGAGAAGGAGAAAAGAAATGATTTACCCCCAGTTTAGGACTGTGCAAACGTTTTTACAAGTAGCATGCCATGATGTATGATGTGTTACGTGGATAAAGCGCTTTCGGGCGGGAAATGCTAAACTATTGGAGATAGAAGTCGCAACGGCGAAATAGTTTCAAGCACTTTCTGAAAACGTTTGCGCAAAATTCTTGAAAAACGTCTATATAAACATTTAGGAGGGGTTATTGTAATGAAGTTCAAAAAAGCATTGACCTTGGTTGCGGCGCTGTCCTTGGTTATTTCCATCACAGCTTGCGGATCGAATAATAACGGTGGCAACAACGGAAGTGCGAATGCTCCGGCGAACCAAACCGAAAACACTGGAAATGCGGGAACTGACAATGCTTCCGCAGAGTCGATCGTTCCGGAAGACGGCGCGGAACTGGTCGTTTGGGAAAGTAAAGAAGAGAAAGTATTTACAGAAGAAATCGCCAAACAATTTACGGAGAAATACGGCGTAAACGTAAAAATCGAAGAAGTAGCTCCAACCGATCAAATCGGTAAATTGACGCAAGACGGACCATCCGGTCTCGCTGCCGACGTTCTGATCGTTCCTCACGATCACTTGGGCAACGCAGCAACCTCCGGTCTGATTTTGGCGAACGACGTGTTTGCCGAAGAAACGACGAAGAACAATACAGAAGCTTCGATCCAAGGCGCAACTTTCGACGGTACGCTCTATGGTTATCCGCGGGCAGCCGAAACGATGGCTCTGTATTACAATAAATCGATCCTTCCCGAAGCGCCAAAAGACTTCAGTGACGTTATCGAGTTTAGCAAAACGTTCACCGACAAGTCGAAGAATAAATACGGCATCATGTGGGAAGTTGGGAACATGTACTTTAACTATCCGTTTATTGCCAGCACGGGAGGCTACCTGTTCGGCGATAATGGCACAAACCCTGACGATATCGGCTTAACCACCGATGGAGCCATCGAAAGTATGAAAGTGTTCCAAAGCTTGAAAGAAATTCTCCCGATCAATAGCGGCGACATCAACCCGGACATTAAACGCAGCTTGTTTAACGAAGGCGACGTAGCAATGGACATCAACGGTCCTTGGGAATTGGCCGGCTACAAGGCAGCTCTCGGCGACAACCTGGGTCTGGCTCCTTATCCGTCCATTAACGGCAAAACGGCGATCACTTTCTCCGGGATTAAAATTTGGGTCGTGAACTCCTTTACGAAATACCCGAACGCAGCGAAATTGTTCGCGAACTTTGCTTCCACGAAAGACGCTCAATTGTTGCTGAACGAAAAAGTTGGCGCAGTACCTACGAACCTTGAAGCGCTGGAAACTGATCAAATCAAAAACGATCCTTACGTATCGGCGTTTGCTGAGCAAGCGAAGAACTCGCAGCCAATGCCTTCTATTCCGGAAATGGCTAACGTATGGGCTCCTGTAAATGCGGCACTGCCGGAGATTTGGAATAATAATGCCGATCCGAAAGAAGCTATGGAAAAGGCCGCAACGCAAATTAAGGATTTGAATAACGGAGCGGCTGAATAAGTAAACGACGTACGAGGGAAGCGATCTGCCCGCCGCTGTTAGCGGCGGGTCATTCCTTAATTTCCCGTAGGAGAGGAGAAGGAAGGGAAATGGACCGACACAAGAGAAACGCGACGATCCTGTCGATACTGTGCATGGGGCTCGGTCAGCTGTATAATCGGCAGATCATCAAAGGTTTGTTGATGATGCTGATTGAAGCGTTCGGGATCACTTATTTTATTCGTAATTTGGGCAATGCGGTTTGGGGTATGATTACGCTTGGCGAAGTGCCTAGAATGCTTGTCAAAGGAAAATGGGTGGATGGAGATCACTCTATTTTCATCATGATTCAGAGCTTGATTACCTTACTGTTCTTGGCGGTGTTCATTCTTGTATACGTCATGAACGTCAGAGACGCCCGCAAAATCGGGGAAGAGAGAGATAAAGGCAAGAAGTCAAATAACTTTAAGCAATCGGTTCGCTATGTGCTAGATTATAAATTCGCTGTTGCTTTTTTGAGTATCCCCGCTGTCGGGATTTTATTTTTTACCGTGATGCCGATCATCTTTATGATCTTGCTCGCGTTTACCAACTACTCGGCGCCGAAGCACATTCCGCCAGCCATGCTGGTTGATTGGGTCGGATTCGGAACGTTTAAGAATCTGGTGGCGCTAAAAACCTGGAGCCATACCTTTTACGGCGTCTTAACCTGGACGATTATCTGGGCGATTTTGTCGACGGTAACGACTTATTTCGGCGGGTTGCTTGTGGCCTTGCTTATCAATCAGAAGGGCATTCGCTTTAAGGGGCTATGGAGAACGATTTTAATTCTTCCTTACGCCATTCCGCAGCTGATTTCGCTGCTTGTCATGAGAAATATGTTTAATGGCCAGTTTGGTCCGATTAACCAATACCTCGGATATTTCGGGCTAGGCGGATTACCGTGGTTGACTGACCCGTTCTGGGCGAAGGTTACGGTCATCGTCGTCAATATGTGGGTCGGGATTCCGGTTTCCATGCTGCTGATCCTGGGCGTGTTGACCACGATTCCGAAGGATCTGTACGAAGCGGCCGAAGTGGACGGAGCTACCGGATATCAGAAGTTCAGAATCGTTACGCTTCCGATGATCCTGTTCACGACCGCACCGACGCTCATTACTCAATTTGCCGGTAATATCAACAACTTTAACGCCATCTTCCTGCTAACGGGCGGTGATCCGGTCAAAGGCGATTATCAATACGCCGGGGCTACCGACCTCCTGGTTACGTGGCTCTACAAACTGACCTTGAACCAAAACAAATACAACATGGCCTCTGCTATCGGGATCATTATTTTCATCATTATCGCTTCGTTCTCGATTTACAACTACCGCAGAACCAAGTCGTTTAAAGAGGAGGATATGATCCAATGAGCGGACGGAAAATACGAAACGCGATTCGGCTGGGTGCCAGTTACGTGATGCTGGTTATACTGTGCATTGCCGCCGTTTACCCGGTGCTATGGGTCGTCTTCGGTTCTTTGCGGCCAGGTAAATCGCTATATAGCAAAACGCTGATTCCGGAGAAGTTTACGTTTGATCACTATACCGAACTATTTACATCGAAAACGTATTTGTTTGGCACCTGGTACTTAAATACGTTGAAAATCGCTGTGTTCTCCATGCTCCTAGGCGTGCTGCTGACACTGCTCACCAGCTATGCGTTATCCCGGTTTCGGTTCCGTGGACGCAAAACGGCGCTATCCGGGATGCTTGTTCTGGGGATGTTCCCGGGCTTCATGAGCATGATCGCCATTTACTTGCTGCTCAGGGAGCTGCAGCTTCTCGATACGCATATAGCGCTGATTATCGTGTATGCGGCAGGGGCCCCGCTCGGTGGTACGTTTATCGCGAAGGGCTTTCTCGATACGATTCCGCGATCGCTTGATGAAGCAGCGCGGATTGACGGCGCCAGCAACTTCCTGATCTTCCGGCGCATCATCCTCCCGCTGTCCAAGCCGATGCTGACTTATATGGCGTTAACCCAGTTTGTCGGTCCATGGGTTGACTTTATCTTTGCTCGGCTCGTGCTGCGGACGAAGGAAAACTGGACGCTGGCGGTTGGCATGTGGGATATGGTCAGCAGTAACCAAAACAGTAACTTTACCTTGTTTGCCGCAGGGGCGGTTCTGATCGCACTGCCGATTACCATCCTGTTCATGTTCCTGCAGCGGTTGCTTGTTGACGGCTTAACATCAGGCGCTAGCAAAGGATAACGCAGCAAGAGAGAATAGACACCCGGGTATAGCCTCAGTCGAGCTGGGCTATACCCTTTTTTTGTATACATATATTGTAAAAGGGGATGCGGGGTATGAAGAAGCTTCGCGGTCAGTGGCATTGGAATTCCGTGGGTTTGAAGATGTTTGTGATTGTATTTGCTGCAGTTGTATTGTTGTCGGCAGTACTAGGATTCAGTTCTTACCGGGCGTCGCGGGAAATTATCCGTGAGCAGGTGGCATCGGCATCCACTCAGGCGGTGGAGCAGGCCGCGGACAAGCTGGACTTTCTGTTTGACCAATATGAGGCGTCCTCGCGGCAGTTAGCCGTCGATCAAACGTTGCGGAGCGATTTGGAAACGGTTAACCAACCGGGGATCGGAACCGTCGCCAGAACGAAAGCCGAAGATCGAATTCGTAAGAAACTCGATACGTTGAAGGGGGCTGACGATCGACTTCAAGGGGTGCGTCTGGTCACCAAAGGTCTGGAGGATGTGAAATCGTATAAGTCCTCGGGGGTCAGCTCGGTGCGTACGGACGAGGCGGTGGAAGCGCGGGTGAAATCGGTGCTGGAGGCCGAAGGAGAACCCGTATGGTTTCCGGCGTTGCAGAAGGGCTTTTTTGGCGCTTACACCGAGCCGACGATTACGATGGCCAGGTTGCTGAGGAACATGAATCACCCGGAGGCGGAGTACATCCTGCTGTTTGAGATCAAAGCGCAGGCAGTGGGCGACATTTTGGGTAACCTGCAAATCGGAAAGAGCGGTCAGGTTCGGGTGCTTACCGCAGATAACCGCATTGTCCATGCGGCGGATAAGACCCTCTTGGAGACGGATTCTGTGATCCATATTGACGCGAAGCATGCACAATCGGGAGAGAGCTCATTCCAAGCCGCGGATGAGCAAGGGGTACAGCAACTGGTCGTCTATAGACAACTAAAGACGGTCGACTGGAGAATCGTGGGGTATGCCCCGGAGAGTGATTTTCTAAGTGCGGCGGACCGGCTGCTGGTCGTGATGTTATTTGTGCTATTGGGTGCCGTAGTGGTTGCCGTGCTGATCGGCTATTTACTGGTGCGCATGGTCGGCCGGCCTTTGGAGAAGCTCTGCCGTTTGATGGAGGAAGGCGAAAGCGGGAATTTGCAGGTTCGCACTCATTTCAAGGGACGTGACGAAATCGGACGTTTGGGCCACAGCTTTAACCGGATGTTAGAGCAAATATCTCGGCTGGTGGAACAAACGAACGTGTCTGCGGCAGAATTGTTGACTACGGCGGAGAATCTGACGAGAGCCTCGCGCGACACGTCGCAAACCGCTGCTGAAATTGCGCAAGCAACCGGGGAAATTGCAGCCGGGGCGGAAAGCCTGGCCGTGGAAGCGGAGAAAGGAACCGAGACGGCGGAGAGAATCGGCAACCAGATGGGCCGGGTGGCTCAGGTCAACGCGGCGATGGACGAATCGGCTGGCCGGGTCATCGACGTGAGCCAACGAGGGGAATCGTACATGGAACAGCTGGTGGAGAAGACCGAATCGGTAGCGCGTATGACGGCCTTGCTGGAGGAGAATTCGGACAAGCTGAGCCGCAGCACCCGCTCGATTCGATCGATCCTCGCCCCGATGGTTGAAATGACGAAGCAGACGAATATATTGTCCCTCAACGCTTCGATCGAAGCGTCCCGAGCCGGGTCGGCCGGCAGAGGGTTCATGGTCATCGCCGGAGAAATTCGCGAGCTGGCTGCAGCTTCGGGCGAATCGATCCAGACGGTGTCGGCGATCACCGAGGAGATCCAGGAGGCGATCGGACAAACCGTTGAGGTGCTGACAGGCATTTCCCCGTTGTTTGCCGCGCAAACGGAAGCCGTGAAAGAGGCGGCCGGCATCTTCCAGAACGTCAAAAGGGAGATGGAGCAATTTGTGACGGAGATCCGGAGTTCATCCACCTCCGTTCAGGAGCTGCTGCATTCGCAATCGATCCTGCATGATTTCGTCGATACGGTCAGTTCCGTTGTGGAGCAAACCAACGCCTCCACTGAGGAGGTTGCCTCGATGTCTCAGGAGCAGCATCGGGTTAGCGCCGAACTGGTCGATCTGTCAGCTCGGCTGGAAGAGCTGGCAGCTCAATTGCAACGTTCGCTTAGCGCGTTTCAGGGAGAACGAGCGGGGAGCCACTAACTAGTTTGCATAATTAAAAACGCTCCGGCGTTGAAGGAAAGCTAGGCTTCCTTCCGCCGGAGCGTTTATATTTTTGGCAGGCAGCTAACGGACTCAGGAGACGCTATTTGGGTCTCGATTCGCTTCGAATGCTCGATTTGGCCCAAATAACGTCACTGGAGTCCGTTACGTAAAGAAGTCCGCATTATAGGATCGAATAACGTCATTACAGTCCGTTACAGTCCGTTACGAGGCTCCATGTAACTGCGGTCTTTGGAGTCGGAACGGAGCGACGGAGCGATGACAAGTTGGGGTAGCGGCAGCTACGGTTGCGTTAAAGCAGCGAGCTTTATTCCAAAATGGCCGTCGAATATGCCGGTATTCCTAGCGTGTTCCCGCTAAGCTCCGCCCCAATGCTCGTTTCAGCCAGCAGCTTGGCGAAGCTCTTACCGTCCGCTTGATTCGGGTCCAATGTGAACGTAAGTTTGTCACCGGTCAGATTGTGAACAACCAGTACGGCCTGGTCCTCCGTGATGCGCACAAAGGCCGTTATTCCCGGCTGGTCCGTTTCATATTCCTGAATGGCACCGTCTTTGAGCGCGGGAAACTCGTTCCGGATCTGAATCATCTTGCGGTAATGCGACAGCAACGAAGCCGGGTCACCGGCTTGTTCGCTTACGCTAAGGCCTTTCTTGCCGGCATTGTACTCCGCGGTCTCCCAGGTCGTTTGCCCTTCGCTGTCGTCCTGCGTCCAGCGCATCGGCTCGCGGATCAGCTCATCAGGCTTTGCGCCATACATGCCGATTTCCTCGCCATAATAAATAAACGGGTTGCCGGGAAGTGTCAGCAGCAAGCTTGCCGCCATCTTCGCATGCGGTAAATCCCCCTCCAGCTGGGTCATGACCCGGTTCTGGTCATGGTTGGTCAGGAACGTGGCGTCGACGAATTGGCCGCCGGATTTCTCGCCATACAGCTTATACGAACGCTCCAGAGTGAAGGGGATATTCGCATCTTTTTCCGTCTTGACGCTGCTGAGAATGGTTTCGGCTAAGCTAAAGTTGAACCCGGAATCCAGCGCCTGATCCAAATAGGAAGCGATTAGCGCCGCCGAAGGATCCCATACCTCCCCCACGAGATAGGCGTCAGGCTTAACTTCCTTTAACCCGCTACGGAACTCTTGCCACCAGGCAACGTTCTTGTCCGTGGTCGCTTGGCTCTTATCGGTCTGCAGATCTTCATAGATATGCTTTGCGGCGTCTAGTCGGAACCCGTCCACACCCTGCTTCAGCCAAAACTGACCTGTCGCGGTGATTTCTTTCCGTACTTTCGGGTTATCAAAATTGAGATCGGGCATCCCTTCCCAGAATATACCTAAATAGTGGTCGCCCCGCACACTATGCCAAGGGTTACCGCTTCCAGCGGCGCTGGAGCCGGACGTGGCCGTTCCGCTATCCTCGGCCCATACGTACCAATCCCGATAACTACTGGATTTATCGGCAGCCGCCTCCTTGAACCAAGGGTGCTCCTTACTGGTATGGTTGACGACCAAATCCATGATGACCTTGATCCCGCGTTTATGCGCCTCGTTCAGAAACTCGCGGAAATCGTCCAATGTACCATAGTCCGGGTTAATCTGCCGATAGTCGGTCACATCATAGCCGTGGTAACTTGGCGAAGGGTTAATCGGCATCAGCCAAATCCCGCCGATACCCAGATCGGAGTCGGTATCTGGGTTTCCGTCGTTCAAATAGTCGAGCTTGCGGGTCAAGCCTTTGAAATCTCCGATGCCGTCGCCGTTCGAATCGGCGAAGGAACGGACGAAGACTTCATAGAATACCGTAGACGGCTGGGGATCTACGGCATCGGCTGTAACAGCTTTCGCACCCCCGTCCGAGTTATGGCTTGAATCTGCCGTTGTTCCCGTGTTGTTGTCCTTTGGTTTCGGGGTTGAGGCGTTGCCGTCCGGCGTTCCGGTGCAACCCGCCAGCAGCAGCAGGATGAGGACAGCGCTTCCAATCCGCCGTAACTTCGTAAGTCGGAGAAGGCCTGTGGTTTGCATGGATCATCTTCCTTTCCGAATAGTCCCTTTATTTCACCATCATACCTGACTTCATGACATTATTAAAACGTTTGCACAAATGAAATCGATGAAAATTCGGTGTTTTTTTAATAATACTCATCATTATCTTCGAATTTCTCAGTAATACTCCCTACTTCATTCAAATAGTGCTGATTTAAGGGATAGAATATAGAACAATCCTATTCATTTACCTTAAAATAAGCCATAATCGTTAAATCATCACCTAATAATAATGCGCAAACGTTGGAACTCGACTATGATGAACGGATTCACTGTATGGTATGGCCGCTGGTTTACGGTCTTATACGAGAGGATGGAACGTCTTCAATTCCATGACAAGCTCTGTAAAAATTAATCCTATCAAAATACTCGTATATGTGATATCATACGATTTGTAATTCGCATCTGGGCGTTTGCCCAGCGGGTGCGAAGACGAATTTATGTATTATTTTTTCAGGGGGAGATCTGATTATGGATACCTTGCGTATCATCATTAATGTAGCTGTCATGCTGGTGCTGATCGGCGTTCTGATTTGGATGCAGAAGAAGCACGTTTCTTTTACAAAACGGGTATTTACCGGGCTGGGCCTTGGGCTGGTGTTCGGCATTATCTTGCAGTTGTCCTATGGGGCTGGCTCGGAGGTTATCGCGAAGTCAACCGACTGGTTTAACTTGGCTGGCCGAGGTTACGTAGGGCTGCTGCAGATGGTCGTGATTCCGCTGATCATGGTATCGATCATCTCAGCGATCATGAACCTGAAAGGCAAGCAGAATTTGGGCAAAATGAGCGGACTAATTATCGCGGTGCTGTTGATTACGACGGCGATCGCGGCGAGCGTCAGTATCGTGACCAGCTTGAGCTTCGATCTCAAGGCGATCGAAATCCAGGCGGGCGAACGGGAACAGGCGCGCGGGACGGCGCTTGAGGAACGGCTCGGTACGGTGGAAGACAAGACGATTCCGCAGCAAGTGCTGGATTTCATTCCGACCAATCCGTTTGCGGATATGACGGGCGCGCGGAGCACCTCGACCTTGGCGGTCGTGATTTTCTCAGCATTTATCGGGGTAGCGGTGCTTGGGTTGGATAAGAAGAAGCCGGAGCAGGCAGATACGTTCCGCAAAGTGGTTGAAGCGGTTTATGCCGTCGTGATGCGGATCGTTACGCTGGTGCTGCGTTTAACGCCTTACGGCATCTTGGCATTGATTACGAACGTCGCGGCCACAACCAATGCGGAAGAGATTTTGAAGCTGATCAAGTTCGTCGGTGCTTCCTACGTGGCATTGATCGTGATGTTTATTATTCACCTGATCCTGTTGGCCGTATTTGGTTACAATCCGATCCAATATGTACGTAAAGTGCTCCCGACGCTGGTGTTTGCGTTCACCTCGCGTTCGAGTGCCGCAACGATTCCGCTGAATGTGGAAACACAGACTAAACGTCTGGGCGTACCGGAAGGGATCGCCAACTTGTCGGCTTCATTTGGCGCAACGATCGGGCAAAACGGCTGCGCCGGGATATATCCCGCAATGCTGGCCGTCATGATTGCCCCAACCGTAGGAATTAATCCAATGAGCTGGGACTTCATTCTGACGTTGATCCTGGTTGTTGTCATAAGTTCGTTTGGGGTCGCCGGCGTCGGCGGCGGAGCGACGTTTGCTTCGCTGATCGTGCTGTCGACGATGAACTTGCCGGTCGCTTTGGCAGGCCTCTTGATCTCCGTCGAGCCGTTGATCGATATGGGCCGGACCGCCTTGAACGTCAATGACTCGATCACCGCGGGTGTGATCACCGGCAAGATCCTCGGCGAGAACGACACCGAGGCATTCAAACGCGATGTGGATCTGGACGTCGTGACTGCGTAATACAAAGCAATGAGAATAAATTCGAACCGCTGGGCGTTAGCCCGGCGGTTTTTTTTGTAGGCAAGTGTAATGATTACCGTGCTTTAAACGTATTAACATGCGGATGGCTTGGAGGCGGCATCCTGCCGCGCGGAGGAAGTGGCCCCAAGAAATCCGTCCCTTGGAGAAAGGAGGGGAAGGAACATGCTGCAGCAGCGCGCGCTGTTTCCATCCGTGAAGGAGCAGGACAAGCGAGACCAAGAAGAGCGGACAGCCGTATCGGCCGATACGGAGTTTGAAGTGATTTTTGAAACCTACTATACCCGAATCTTTAAATATATTCGCTTCCGGGTGGACTGCGATTATACGGCAGAGGATTTAACCAGCCAGGTCTTCGAGAAGGTATTGACCCGCTATGGTACCTTTCGGGCAGATCGCTCCCCGTTTGAGGCATGGCTGATCGCCATAGCCCGCAATACGGTAAACGATTATTACCGTAAGCAGCAGAGACGGAAGTGGTTTTCCCTGGATCTGTTTAAAGAGTCTCCATCTCGAGAGCAAGGGCCGGAGGACCGGACCCTCGTCCGAGAAGCGGAGACGGAAATGAGTCGAGCTTTGCAGACGTTAAAGCCCCAGGAACGACATTTGATAGCCCTCAAATTCGGTGCTGGTCTGAAGAATGTTCAAATTGCCGAATTTATTGGCTTAAGCGAAAGCCATATCGGTGTGATGCTGTTTCGCGCTACGAAGAAGTTAAAGTTGGAACTTGAAAGGGAGGATAAGGATGGACAACCAAGAACAATACCGCCGTTTTGAAGCTGAAGTGGACGCACTGCTGGAAGGACGCGAGGATCCCGTGAGTCAGACCGGAGAGTACGCCGAGTTGGTAGCTTTCGGAGGAGCGCTTGCCGCTGCCGAACTGGGTGCGGGAATTCATAAAGAGGCGGTAAAAAAGCGGATCACGAACCCTACTTCTGCTCGCGGCGCCGTCCGTGGTTTTACGGGTCGCAAGCTTGCCGGAGCGGTGGCTGTTGCCGCGGCGCTGATTCTGGTCATCGGGATCGGATTTACGCCTTCGTCGTTTGCCAGCGGCTTGCTCGATCGGATTATTTCCACGGTTACGTTAGGACATATCACCGTCTATCAGGTCGAATCTCCTTCGGAGGAAGCGTTAATCCCGTTGCCGGAAGCTTTGCAGGGCAAAGTGTTCACGAAGGACGGTAAACCTGTTTTCGAGATGAACTCGCATATAGGGACGTTGTATACCGCGGATGGCGAGGAGATCGCCGGATTTGACAACGAGGAAATCGTGACCAAGGCCCAAGCGGAAGCTGAGGTGAAGGAAGGGATTCTTACGTTGTCCGACCCGGAAGCCTTGAGTCAACACACCGCATTCCAGGTCAAAATGCCAGCGTTCTTGCCGGAAGGTTACGCCTTTAAACGGGCCGAACAATATCTCGACGAACAGGGGACAGCGAGCCCGAAATACATCAGTTTGTATTTTGCCGAAGCGAGTAACGGAAATGAAATTTACATTCAGCAGCGGCTAGCCGACGAAGAAACCGCTTATGCCAGCTCTACGGAGGGAGCGGTAAAGAAGACCAAGATCGGTGGTGCGGATGCTATCATCGTGAATGGGAATTCGATTGCTTGGGAGGCGGATGGCGTGATGTTTGATCTGATCGCCAAAGGGTTAGACGAAAGCGAATTGATCCGGATCGCGGAGTCTTTGAAGTAAATTGCAAAGAACAAACCGGCTCGCGATGGCGGCCGGTTTGTTTGTGCGCTGCGTTAGGCTCATCGGCTCATCGCATGCTATTGGTCACTAGTGGTCACTCTAACGGACCTGAGAGACCTTATTTGCCCCAAATGGGGCCTTTCCAAATTCTAACGGACCTTAGAGCCGTTATTTGACCGAAAATACCGTGCATGTAGCTCAAAAACGCCAAATAAGGCCTGTGGGGTCCGTTACATTTTTATAGCTGGCTGTTATCCCGAAATAACGGCGTTGGAGTCCGTTAGAATAGCCCAAGCGCTCCCGTGCGCTATTTCACGGCATAAAGTGTTTCCGCGCTGAGGCCATTCAGTTGATCACAACGTTCTTCTCTTCAAACTTGATCTCCGACGGTTTGTCGGGGGGCGTAGGGGGAGCGGTGGAGCCGTTGATGATGACTTTGTCGTTACCGTTGATATTTAACGCTCCGTTCGTATAGACGCTGCCCGCTAGGGTCGAAGGGGAGTTCCCGTTATTCAGGTTGACCGAACCCGCAGCGAACAAGGCGAATTGATTGCTGCCATTGATGTTGCCGTTTGAGGTTCCCGTTAAATAGATGTTTTTCGCCAGTAACGTACCGCTCGTGTTTAACGTGCTTCCGTAGAAATCCCCAGTTATGTTCACCGTAGGATCGCTGTTAAAATTGGTTGTGCCGTTTACTTTTATCCGGCTGCCTTGTAATTTCATGTTGTTCCCGCTGTTCATGAGCAAGTCCCCGCTAATGTAGATGATCCCGCTGGCAACAATCGAGGAATTAGCCTCCATCGTTACCCCGCCGTTCACCCAAAGATCGCCATCCACCGTTAAAGTGACATTGGGCATCAATTTGATCGAATTCAATACGGTTGATTTTGTATACTTGGCGTTGGCTTTGACCTCGAAATCCAGGGGTGTGGCCGGAGTGGAAAAGAGGGCGGATTTCGTCGTCTTCATTTCCTTATCGACCTGATGGACAATGGAGGAAATATCCAGCTTATCCGGTGGAGTTAAACCAGATCCGCCCGGAATGGTAGGGGATACAAGCACTCCGTTGATTTTGGACTGATTATTGGCGACGGCACCTGCCGAATAGACGTTGCCATTGATCGTCGTTCCGTTCAACGCCAGGGCTCCAAAGCTAACAACGGCATACCCGCCCGTTCCGGATCCCGGGGAAGGATCGCCCGGGGTGAAGGATAGCGTAATTGCCACCTTCCGCCGAAAGGTTTGCGTGATTTTGTCGGACACCCCGTCGGCTTTGACAATGGCGACATATCGCTGGTTTTCCTTGTCCAAAGTTACCGTATCTGACTCTACATAAGGAGCGGCGGCAGCTTTGACATCCTCCAGCGTGACCTTGTCCTTCTTCATCAGCGCCATCACGGCAGCCCTGAGTTCGGAAAGCTTGATCAACAGCTTCGTTTCGCCGTCGGCTTGGGCGGAGACGATATCTTCAGAGACGTTCACCATGCCTTGGGAGTTTGTCACCGACTGCATGACCAAAGTGCCCACCACGAGAAGGAGGGCAACCAGAAGCAATACGGAGATCAAGGCATAACCTTGCTCTTGGCGAAAAGCGGCTTGTCCTCGTCCTTTCATCCCTACGCACCTCACGATATAAGTTTTATCGAAACGAATAAATAGATGGGTTCCACCTTGGGCTCATTCTTGAGCGCAACTTTCAGGTTCAGAAGTAAATCGTTGGGTCCCTTGGTGAACGTGGTGCCGGTTAAATCCAGCGTTTCGTCGCTGAACCGGACACCGTCAAGGAGAAGCTGTCCACCGTTCAGTTGGAAGCGGATCGTCTGGGTTGCCTCCGAAAGCGCGTCGGTGACCACCTCCGCCTGAAATTGGGTAAAGCTGCTTCCAGAACTTGAGATCGCCGCGGCGTTTCTCAGTTTGGCCTGGAGCGCGGAACTCAGCGTAATCGCTTCATTTCGCAGCTCGGTTTCATGGTTGACTCGTCCAAAAGCGAACAGCGAGGTGGTCAACACGGTGGACACCAAAATGACCAGGAGACCGGACAAAGCCAAAGCGGCCAGCAGCTCCACAAGTGTGATGCCGTCTTCACGGCGAATCAGCTCCATCCGAAGCTTCATGGTAAACTCCCTCCCGCAGCAGTCGCATAGTTCTTCTTGACGGCGCCAGTAATCGAGACGTTATGCCTATATTTGCCGGCTCCTTGGGACGGATCGGGCTGCCAATAGGCGGTTACGGTGATGTACAGAATGTCGGGATTGGAAGCGTATTTCGAATTTCGGTCACTGATCTCGGTCGTCAGGAGGTAGATGTCCTTAGTCGCATTAGGCAGCGTACCCGGGGGGCGGTTGGCCCAGGTTTGCAGCACTGAGAACTCCATGGCCTGAATCTCGTGCAGATGGGCGTTGGCCAAATGGGTCGCAGACAGGCGTTGGTTCGTAAGCTTGCTCTGCGTGGCGCTGTTCGTGAAATAGGATAGAAAATATAAGCTGACGATCGAGAGAATAACTAGCGCAAGGGCCACTTCGAGTAGCGTTAGACCGTCTTCCCGAGCAATCGTATGCCGAAGGGAAGATTTTTTGGGGTTTAAGGCGGAATTCATGACGATCCACTCGCTTTCAAACGGTATAAAAAAATGTTGAGTCTTGTTAGTCGATGGAGAGTCCTGTCGAGCTATGTATTCTAGGTATATTTTACTATAAAAATGATAGCATCGTTTTTGCGAAAGGTATATAATCGTTATGAAATTAAGGTTGCATAATTTTCCCTCGTGTAATCTATCAAATGACCCGAACGTACTTGGATAGGCCTTTGGAACTAACCTCGTAACAGCTTTTTTTCAGCACATGCACTCTCAGATTCTCTTAAAAATTCCAACAGTGATGAGGTGAACCATGTACACGATCAAAAAAAGGTTGGGTGAACTTCTACTGGAATCCGGAATCATCACGGAACCGCAGCTGCAAACCGCTTTGGAGGAACAGCAGCGTACAAAGAAAAAACTCGGCGACGTGTTGCTGGCGCAAGGCGTCCTGACGGAACACCAGCTCATCGAGGTGTTGGAGTTTCAACTTGGTATCCCGCATGTCACGTTGTCAAGGTTTCAAATCGATGCCAAATTGAGCCAGGTCATTCCGGAGCAGATGGCCAGACGTTATCAAGTGCTCCCGATCCGCGTGGACGGACGTAAGCTGATGGTCGCGATGGCGGACCCTTTGGATTTGTTTGTCATCGATGACCTTCGTATGAGCACCGGCTTTACGATCGAACCGGCAATTATTTCACGGGGCGAGCTGCAGCGAGGAATTGCCCGGCTCTATGGCCTGCAGGACTCCATGAACGAGATGATTAAGGATCTCGGAGCTGGCGTCGCTCAAATCGATGCCCTAGATTCGGTGATTTTGGGCGAGGATTCTCCCGTCGTCCGGCTGGTGCAACAAATGATTGAGCAGGCGGTACGCCTCGGGGCCAGCGATATCCATGTTGACCCGATGGATACGCAGCTTGCGATCCGCTACCGGATCGACGGACAGCTTCGCAACGAGCGGACCGTTCCGAAGTCGATGCAAGGCGTGATCATCGCCAGACTGAAGATATTGGGCAACTTGAACATAGCCGAACGGCGGCTGCCCCAGGACGGCCGGATCAAGATGCTGGTGGACGGCAAACCCATTGATATTCGATTGTCTTCGCTGCCTACCGTTCATGGGGAAAAAATCGTCATGCGGCTGCTCGATCTCGCCGACGGCGTCAAGGGATTGGACAAGCTGGGCATGACGGAGCATTCGTTAAGCTTGTTCCGGCGAATGATCGAAAAGCAGCACGGTATGGTCCTGCTGACAGGACCAACGGGAAGTGGGAAAACGACGACCCTGTACTCGGCATTACAGCACCTGAACCGAGAGGAAACGAACATCATAACGGTCGAAGATCCAGTGGAATACATGCTGGACGGCGTGAACCAAATGCAGGTTCATCCTGCGGCCGGACTGACGTTCGCCAGGGGGCTGCGTTCGATCCTGCGGCAGGACCCTAATATTATCATGGTGGGAGAAATACGTGACCTGGAAACGGCGGAAATTGCAATTCGAGCTTCGTTAACGGGCCATCTCGTATTCTCGACCTTACATACGAATGATGCGGTAAGTACGGTCGTCCGGTTGCGCGACATGGGCATCGAACCGTACCTGATCGCGTCCTCGCTGATCGGGATCGTAGCTCAGCGGCTGGTGCGCTGCATTTGCCCGGATTGCAAAGCCGCCTATACGCCAGATAAGCAGGAAATGATTTACCTGGAGCGGCTTGGCATACGCACGGACAAGCTGTACCGCGGCGCCGGCTGCGGCACTTGCGGCAAAACCGGCTACCGCGGCCGGATGGCGGTGCATGAAGCCCTGATCATTAGCGATGATCTTCGTTCGGCTATCGTGGACGGCTGTTCAATCCCTGAACTACGCCAGATGGCGAAGGAGCAGGGAATGACGACACTGTTTGCCGACGGGATTCAGAAAGCGCTGGAGGGACGAACCACCCTGCAGGAAATCATCCGCGAAGTAGATGAGGAAGAGCGATGAACCAGGAACCTATCGTAACGGACGAAACGTTTAACGGACTGTTGAAACACGCTTTTGATGCCGGTGCATCCGATTTGCATGTGACGGTGAATTCGCCGCCGGTACTGCGGATCGACGGGATGCTTCAAGCGCTGGGCGAGGAGCTGTTGTCGCCGTCCACGCTGGAGCAGATCGTGCAGGAGTTGATGAGCCCAGCGCAGTACAAGAAATTCACGGAGCAAGGGGAGTTGGATTTTTCTTACGGCGTGCCTGGGATCTCCCGGTTCCGGATCAATGTATTCCGGCAACGGGGCTCGATCAGTATCGCAGCTAGGGTCATTTCGCCATCCATCCCGGCATTCGAAACCTTACATCTCCCGCCCGTGCTGCTGAAGCTGGCCCAGAAGCCGCAAGGCTTGTTTCTCGTTACCGGCCCAACCGGAAGCGGGAAATCGACGACTTTGGCCTCGTTGATAGACCATATCAACCATACGCAGCGTAAGCATATCGTGACGTTGGAGGACCCGATCGAATATCTGCATCGCCATGATAAATCGATCATCAATCAGCGTGAGGTGGGATTGGATACGGTATCGTTTGACAGCGGCCTCCGGGCAGCGCTTCGCCAGGACCCGGATATTATTCTGGTCGGGGAGATGCGCGATCCGGAAACGATCCGGACGGCGATCACGGCGGCCGAAACCGGCCACCTCGTTTTTGCCACCTTACATACCGCCGATGCGCCACAAACGATCGATCGGATTATCGATGCTTTTCCGCCGGCTCAACAGGGGCAAATTCGGATTCAACTCGCTTCGGTGCTGCTGGCGATCCTGTCTCAGCGGCTGCTGCCATCCCGCAGCGGGAAGGGGCGCATTTGCACGACGGAATTGCTGCTCAATCCGCCGGCGGTCGGCAACCTGATCCGTTCGGAGAAGGTGCACCAGATCAAAAGCGTGATGCAAACGAACTTCCAGCTTGGGATGCACACGCTGGAGATGAGCCTGCGTGAGCTGTTGCGGCTGGGCGCGGTGGATGAAGCCTCAGCCCGGCCGTACTTGACGGAAAGCACGCTCTAATTCATGAGTGGCGCAAAGACAGATGTGAGAAGCGGAAGGACAGATGCCAGATGCCCCAGTACGTATATCAAGGCAAGGATGGGGTGGGGAAACAACGCAAAGGGGCTTTGCAAGCTCCCGATCGACCCGCCGCGCTTGCCGAGCTCAAGAGGCAGCAAATCGTTGTAACCGGTCTGCGCGAAAAGCGGGAGACTGTTTGGAATAAGGAGTTTTACCTAGGGAGTCCGGTCAAAAACGAGCAATTCGTCGTGTTTTGCCGGCAATTCGCCACGATGATCAAGGCGGGTATTTCCATCGTTGAGGCGACCGCGATCCTGGCGGAGCAATCTGAAAGCAAACCGCTGAAGAAGACGCTGGCCGAAGTGACGGCCGAGCTTCGCAAAGGCAATACATTCTCCGGGGCGATCTCGGCGTACCCGCGGATCTTTCCGACGATCTTCGTGCACATGATCCGTGCGGGTGAAGAGGCGGGCAGCATGGAGGAGACGCTGGAGCGGTTGGCCGTGTATTTTGAAAAGGCGCATATTACGCGGGAAAAGGTGAAGTCGGCGATGACTTATCCGCTGATCGTCAGCGTGATGGCCGTGTTTGTCATTATCTTTTTGCTGAAATTTATGATTCCGCGGTTTCAGGCGATGTTCGCCCAACTGGGTGGGGATCTGCCGGCGATCACGAAGTTTACGCTTTCCCTTAGCCGTAGCCTGGAGCAGCATTGGATCCTATGGCTGTTGACCGCTTTGGCGGCGGTCGCCACCGTCTATCTTCTCCTGCGGTGGGAGCGAGGTGCCTATGCTTGGGATTACCTCAAGCTCAAAGCCCCCGTGTTCGGGATGCTCAACCGAAAAAGCGCGATCGCCCAGTTGACACGGACGTTGTCCTCGCTGTTCGCCAGTGCGGTGCCGGTGCTGCAGGCCCTGGCCATCGTGGAGAAGGCGGTCGGTAACCGGGTGATCGGAGCTACGCTCCGGGAATGCCAGACCTCGCTGCGCCAAGGCCGGCCCCTGTCTGAGCCGCTGCGCCAGTCGTGGGTATTTCCGCCGCTGGTGACTCAGATGATCCGGGTTGGCGAAGAGACGGGCTCGATTGATACGATGCTGGGCAAGGTAGCGGATTTCTACGAACGCGACGTAGAGAATACCGTGGACAAGCTGAAGCAGTTGATCGAGCCGGTGATGATCCTTTTGCTGGCTGGCGTGGTTGGGTTTATTATCGCCTCGGTGATGATCCCGATGCTTAGCTTATATCGGAATATTAGTTAATCTTGGTTCAAATGTTATGAATTATTTAAGGGGGTTAATCAATCATGACAGCACTTATCCAACGTTTGCAACGTTTACGCAAGGAAGAGAAGGGGATTACGCTCGTCGAATTGCTAGCCGTGATCGTGATCATCGGCGTCATCGCCGCCATCGCGGTGCCGTTGATTACGGGGTTGCTGGACGATACGAAAGCAAACGCCAGATCGGCGACGGCGAATCAGCTGTATGAGGCGGCGAGATTGAGATCGATTTCAAAAAATAATGGGGAGATCTCAGGAACGCATACGCTGGCGCAGTTGGTTACAGACAAGTACATCCAAAGCGGGCTTACGGATCCGAAATCGGGTAGCCCATTAGCTGATACGACAACGGTTAACTTGGGAGCGACAGGTACTGCAACGGTTGTAACGCTCGTCGTTACAGGTGGCGATACCATTAACTTTAATGCATCAGATTTGAAGAACGGTAAACCGGGTACAGCGAAGGCGCCATAATGGACGCTAATCTGCTCCTGACGGCGCTGAATTTGGCCGCCGGGCTGGCCTTGGGGCCGGCCCTGGCGCGATACGGGCGCCGGCTGGTCGCTCGGCGCGGGCTGCTCCGCGCCGTCGGCGGCGAAGCCGCAGGCCCGGCGGCGCGCGAAGCAGCCGCCACGGGCGAGCCCGCGGGCGGCGCGGCTGACGCCAGCGCCGCCGCCCCCGCCTCCGGCCGGCTGCGCCGGGCCGGAGACCTCGCCGCCGCCCTCGCGACGGCGGCGCTGTTCGCGCTGATGCACCTGCAGTTCGGTGCATCGGGCGCATGGGCGGTCGGCCTGCTGCTGACCGCCCTGGCCGTGATGTGCGCGGTCACGGACCTGACCGCGCACATCATCCCCAACGGCGCCGTGCTCGGCTTCGGCGCCGTGCTGCTCGTCGCCGCCCCGCTGGCGGGCGGCGTCCCGCTGTGGAGCCAAGCGCTGGGCGCGCTTGGCGGCGGCGGTCTGCTGCTGCTGATCGCCCTCCTCACCTCCGGGAAGGGGATGGGGATGGGCGACGTGAAGCTGCTGACCGTCTTCGGCTGGGTCGTCGGCTTTCCCGGCGTGCTCCTGGCCTTATTTCTGGCCAGCGCGGCCGGCGCGGCCGCCGGATTGCTGCAACTGGCGCGAGGCCGCAGGAACCGCGGCCAGACGCTGGCGTTTGGTCCCTTTTTGGCGATCGGCACCCTGGTGGTTTACATGTATGGAAAGGAGATCATCCATTGGTATCTGCAAAACGTCATCCCTCTTTACTGAGCCGACGGCCGGCCCATATCGGAATTACCATCGATGAGGATGGCATCCGTTACGTCAAATACAACCCCAAACGGGGTACCGTGGAACGGGCCGGCTTACTGCCGGTAGATGCCGAACTGAACGAGGACGGAGTTCCCGATGTGACCGGGGTAACCGATATGGTGAAGCGCTGGGTGAACCGCCGGGGACTCGCCGGGAAAAAGGTTCGCTTGGCGGCCCCCACCTCCCAGTCGTTTATTCGTTTGCTCCACGTCCCCAAGGTAAGCAAAAGACAGCAGCGCCGCGTAACCGAGCTGGAGATCGAAGGTAGCATTCGCTTGCCTTTCGAGGATCCGGTGATCGATTACCATTGGATGGAGGATCGCGTACAGGAGGAGACTCTGCTCACCTTCGTTGCGGCCGTCCCCCGTCCGGTCGTACAAGGGCTGGTTTCGTCTTTGGAAACCGCCGGATTACGTATGGAAGCGGTCGATTTGGCCGCAATCGCGCTATCGCGAATCCTCCGGCAGCAGCGCTTGCTCGGGGAGACCAGCAATGTGATGGCTATTAATTTTAAAGCCAAGGAAGCTGAGATTTACACGTACCACCACGGTCTGCCCGATTTCGTACGCACGTTTCCGCTGGAGCCGATGTCCGGGGACAAGCTGAATACGTGGCGGTACGGAGAAATCGTCTCCTCGGTAACCCGAATCATGAACTTCTACGAATATACGCTGCACGAAGGACATGAACGGGTACAAAGTATCGTGATCGCGGGCGCGGCGCCGGACAAGCCGGAGATCGCCCGGCAGCTGTCGGCGGCCTTTGATCAGGTGAGCGTGTCCGAAGTGGATGTATCGCCTTATTTTGTCGGGCAAGACATGGCCGACCAAGGCAGTTATGCGATAGCCCTCGGCCTGGCGATGAAGGGAGCGGAACGCCGATGATCGACATCAATTTGCTCCCTCCCAAACCCCGTGCGGCATCAACCGGACTCGTTCTGCCCGTTTTGTTGCTGCTCGCAGGGCTTGCTATCAGCGCCTACCTCGGTTACGAGTATTGGGGGGTGCAGGAAGATACGGCAGCTTTGCGAACCTCGATCGCTGAAACGGAGCAGCAGCAAGCAGAGCTGCAAAACGAGCTGCAGAGCATGGGGGCTTCAGGAATCGGAGCCGCGGGTGTCGAGTTGATCGAGAAGCTGCGACAACAGCGGCCCGATGTGAAGACGTTGATCGGCAGATTGGAAGCTCCGTTGCCCACCGGCAGCACGCTGGAGACGGTTCGCTTTGGCGATGCCGGTCTGGCCTGGACCTGCCTGTTCACCAGCTTGGGCCAAGCCAGCACTTATTCATCCTCGCTTCGTGAACAGCCGGAATTAAACGGGGAGTTGATTCAATCGGTGAAGGAGTTGCCGGGACGCGGATATATCGGTACGTTTGAACTGAGGTTGGGGACGGTAACGACGGAACAGGCAGGTGACGGAGAATGAAGACGGAACATCAGTCTGGATCTGCCGGAGTCCGCTGGATGCTGATTGCCGCCCTCGTGATGCTGGCGGCAGGATCGTTTTATTTCTTCGGTTACCGACCGGAGGTCGCGAAGTCGGTGAAGTTGGAGTCCGACCACGAAGAGAAGCAACTCTTTCTACAAAAGACCCAGGCGATCGCGGATGCCAAACGAGCGGATTTGGCGGCGGAGAACGCTTCGGCCGACACGGCCAAGCAAGAGGCGGCCGTACCTGACGAACCCGATCGGGAAGGGACTTTGCTTGACCTGGAACAGGCAGCCAAGTCTTCCGGTGTGCAGATCAGGGAGGTCGTCTTCGAAGAGTCCGGGATCGGCGAATCGTCCGCTGCCTCGGCTGAGACTTCGCCGATAGACGCTCCCGGACCGCTGAATGAAGCCGACATCAACTCGGCGGGGTTCACTGTAATGTCATTTCGGCTTAACTTGAAGGGGACGCTGGCCGAGGTCAAAAGCTTCGCCGCAGCTCTGCAAGATGCTGAACGGCTTTACGTCATCCAGTCCTTAGATTATGGGGACGAAGAAGCAACAGGCACGAAAGCGGCCTTCCTCCAGATATTGGCTTTATATCGTTAATTAGGCAATGCCATAAACCCTTTGAGCTCAAAGAAGCATTCCAGCCGTGGCGCTGGGGTGCTTTTTTTTGCAAATCCCTATCATTCCCTGATACTTTCTGCTATGTTCACCGTATACATAATTATAATGCTGAAAGGTGGTGCAACAGGGGGATGGAAATGTGGGCAATTTGGCTCATCGTCGCCGGAATCTTATTGGTACTTGAGATGATGACGATGACTTTTTACCTGCTATGGCTCTGCATCGGTTCGCTGGTTGCGACAGCCGTGGCTTTGGTGGCCCCCGAAGCTTATTTCTGGCAGGTTGTTGCGGGCTGTCTGGTCGCTTTGGTCCTGACGGTATTTACGAAACCGCTCTCCAGAAAATTTCGCGCAGCAAAAGGGTTTAAGGATATCGGTACCGAACTGGTAGGGAAGCAAGGCATTGTGGTGGAACCGATCGAACCCGGGCAATACGGCATCGTGAAGGTCGGGGGAGATTCTTGGAGCGCTACGGCGACTGTCCCGATCGGCCGGGACGAGAAGGTCCGGGTGCTGGAGCGAGGCAGTACAATTATCGAAGTAGAACGATGGGAGGAAATTTCTTAATGCAATGGGCAATTATTGCGATCATTGTCGTTGTTGTCGTCGTATTTATCTCATTGACGGTCAAAATCGTACCGCAACAACGGGTGGGAGTCGTCGAACGGCTCGGTAAATTCAACCGCTTGCTGACGCCGGGGCTTAACGTACTGATCCCGGTCATCGACCAGGTACGGACGTATCATGATTTGCGGATTCAACAAACCAATGTGCCTCCGCAAACCGTAATCACCAAGGATAACGTTCAGGTTCAGATCGACACGATCATCTTCTATCAAGTGGTGAATCCGGAGCAAGCGACGTACGGCATCTCCGATTTTGTCTACGGGGTGCGGAACATTACGACGGCAACGCTGCGTCAAATCATCGGTAAGATGGAGCTGGACGAAACGTTGTCCGGTCGGGAGAAGATTTCGACCGATATCCGGATCGCCTTGGACGAAGCGACGGAGAAATGGGGCGTACGGATCGAGCGGGTGGAAGTTCTCGATATCCGACCGCCGGTAGATATCCAAGAAGCGATGGACAAACAAATGAAGGCCGAACGGAACAAACGGGCCATCGTGCTGGAAGCGGAAGCTGCGAAGCAGGATATGATCCTGCGTGCGGAAGGTGACAAGCAAAGTAAAATCCTGAAAGCCGAGGGCGACAAGGAAGCGCGGATTCGCGAAGCCGAAGGCTTCCGCCAAGCCCAAGAGCTCGAAGCGCTTGGTCAAGCGAAAGCGATTGAGTCGGTTGCCGCTGCCGAAAAAGCGCGGATCGAAATGCTGCGCGATGCCGCCCTGAACGAAGCGGTCTTGGCGTACCAATCCTTCGAGGCGTTGAAGGAAGTGGCCAAGGGACCGGCGAACAAGGTGTTCATCCCGTCCAATGCGATCGAAACGCTGGGAAGCCTCGGTGCCATCAGCGAAGTCTTCAAGGCCGGCAAAGACGGCAAATAAGTGCATGAAACCTAAAGAGCCTGGCAAGAGATTGTTCTTGCCGGGCTCTTTTTCACGTCTAAACGGTTCTAAGTTCCTTCGCCCGGTATTGTCCCGGAGTAAATCCGGTCCATTTCTTAAAGGCATTGTGGAAGGCGCTGGGCTCGGAAAAATGCAGTAAATAGGCGATATCGCTGGAGGAATATTCATGGTGCTTCAAATAGGCTTTAGCCATCTCCATGCGTATGCTCGCCGATAATTGCTGGTAGGTGGTTCCCTCCTCACTCAGCTTCAGTTGCAGCGATCTTGGACTCATCGCAAACGCCTCTGCCGATTGTTGCAGGGTGGGAAAATAGCCGGGCAAGCAGGTCAACATCCACTCGCGAAGTTGATCGGACCACGACTTTCCGCGCACCAGCTTGGTCTTGATTTCCTCCGCGATCGCTTCAAAGGATTTCAGCAGCCTCGGATCCGAATACATCATCGGGAATTGCAGCACTTCCCGATCCATCCGGAAGTAGGCCTCTTTACCGCCAAACTTGGGTTCAATCCCAAACAACGAAATATACGCACTGAGATCCTCCGGAGCGGAATAAGTGAGCTGCAGTTCGCGAAGCGGAACAGGACGCTGGCTCATCCGGAGTAGCAGATGGTAAACCGAGCTCACCATATCGTCCAAGCAATAGCGGGATATCGGAAGCGAATGCGGTCTACAAATCCGAAGAACCAAGTCGTTCCCTTGTTCCTCCCATTCGAGATTGTAACCGCTGCACAAAATGACATGGTACCTTTGATAAGCCTGGAGGGCATCCAGGATACGTTCCGAATGCATCATGACATAACCAAGAATGCCTAGATCCGCGAGGTCCGTAAGTTGCCCCTGATGTAAGCCGAAGTTCTCATCCTCCGCATACTTGGCCGCCGCAAGGTTTAACCGCTCCAGCTCGGATTCACGGATCCGCGCTTCCACATCGCTGAGCAAATGAATATCAAATCCCGCCAGTTGGCAGAGATATTCGAAACTGAGTCCCTTTCTGGCGATAGCTTTGCGAAGTGGGTATACCATCGATACCGCAAAACCAAGGGGATCCATGAATCGTTTCCCTCCTTTGCGCGAATCCTCAATATTTTTACGCGATCGATCATTTCGTCGCTCGGATGTTCGCCTTATGCTAAAGATACCATTCTTCACAAGCCGATGGCACCGAAAGTTCCAAATCGAAGGAGGACAACCAAATGAATGTCTTGGTCATTAATGGGCACCCCAATCCCGAGGGTTATTGCACCGCACTGGCAGGGGCTTATCGGGATGCCGCCGCATCTCAAGCCAGCGCAAAGGTCCGAGAAATCGATCTAAGCCGGAGTGCCTTTGATTTGAATTTAAAATACGGCTATCGTCAAAGAACCGAGCTCGAGGATGAATTGGGGGAAGCGCAGGAGTTGATCCGCTGGGCCGATCATCTGGTTTTTGTTTATCCGACGTGGTGGGGGACGATGCCGGCTGTATTGAAGGGGTTCTTCGACCGCGTCTTCTTGCCCGGGTTCGCCTACAAGCACCAACCGAACTCTTTGCTCTGGGACAAACTCCTCAAGGGGAAAACCGCGCATTTGATCGTGACGATGGACACTCCTTCCTGGTACAATCGCTGGTTCTATAAACGAGCAGGGCACCGAGTGATGAGAAACAATATTCTGGGTTATTGCGGGATCAAGACGGTGCGCATTACGGAGTTCAACAGGGTCTCATCCTCTCAGGAATCCACACGCCTCAAATGGCTGGAGAAAGTGAAAAAGCTGGGCTCTGTGCTGGCTTAACCTAAAGAACCGCCCGATGAGATGCGATCGGGCGGTTCTCTATATATCAACGGCTCAGTTATGCCGGTTCGACAATTGCTCCTTCAGGCGTTCGAGTTCTTCGTTAACGGCGGAGGATTGCGTTCTGCCCGCATCCGCGACGCCGGACGCGTTCCCATAGCTAGCCGAGACTTCCTGCTGGGCTTCCCAGTTCAGGATTTTCTCTTCCATCCGCTCGAAACCTCGAGCCGCTGCGCCGCTTTCGATACCGCGGCTGAAGTTCGGCCGTTCTGCTTCGGCTTTGACTTGGGCTTTGCGGGCCCGGGCGGCTAACTCGTTCCGTTTTTCCTTCAAGCGGGCGAATTCCGCTTTGCCTTCTGCAAGGCGAATCTCCAGCTCGGCTACGCGATCGCGGGCTTCCTGAGCTTCCTTGGCGTACTGCTGCGCTTGTTCCTCGTAACGGATTTTCTCCGCGGCAGCGTGGCGTGCCGTAACTTCATCGCCTTGCTCCAGGGCTGTCAATGCGCGGATTTCGCTTTGTTTGGCGAGATGCGCGATGTCCGTGCTTTTCCGGTCCTGGACGGTAGCCGTCATTTGCTGCTCCTTGATCATTTTCTCGGCGGCGGCAATGTCGTCCTCCAGGTTGCGTAAGTATTGGCCGGTCATCAGAACCGGGTCCTCCAGTTTGTTTAATACTTCGTGGATCGAAGCTTTCGCCAGATTGGCAATGCGATCAAATACGCTACTCATTCGAATCTCTCCTTTAAGTTCAATAATGTTTGCGATACGTTACAGATCAAAACGGGGAAAACGGATCATCGTAGCTGTAGCTGCCGATCGGTTCCTTCGGAACGACCAGGCTGGCGATCAGGTACAAGGCGACGACCGAGCCGACGCTGAAGAATACCGCAATGACGGCCACCAGCCGCACGACTGTGGAGTCAACCCCCAGCCACTGGGCCAAGCCGCCGCACAGGCCGCTTACTTGCTTATCCGTTGCCGAACGATACAGTTTTCTCATGATCAACCACTCGCTTTCATTTATTTTTACATGTCACAGGATCATTGGGGTCAAGGTTTCGGTCTAACGAATTCCTATCCGTTGTTCATGTCTTCATTCTACCGGGAATGACGGCAAGGCATAACGGGCTGGGGACGGTTTGTGAACTGGACCTTGGTCGGGTTGGCTCCTCGTCTGGAAGTCGGGGCAGGAGCTTCAACACCGGGGAACTCTTGGCAGGTACGATGAAAAAAAGCTTGACGTAACGCCTATGTAAGCGCTTATTGCGAGAATTGTCCGATTTGGTTATAGTGTTGTGCATAAGGGAGGGGCGCCGATGTTTTTTTCGTTGCGCAATCGGCTGATTGCCGTATTTGTCGTCTTATTGGTCATATCCTTTTGCGTCATGTTCCTGATCAGCTATAACAAATCCAGCGCCATCCTGCGTTCCGACAGCGAAACGGCGGCACTGGAAAAAATGACGGCCTACACCGCGCTTATCAACTCCACCATCGGCCAAATCTACGATTTTTCCTCGATTATCTATAACAGCGAAATCACGAACGAGTGGAGCGAATACGTCTCCGATCCGAAGCTGTCCGACGGGCAGAAAATGTTGAAGAACATTCAACTTAGCAAGTTTCTGACGCGTACGGTGAATAACTATTCCATCATCGCCACCGCCTCGATTTATCGCAAGGACGGGCTTTACGTCGGTTTAGACAATCGAATCCTGCAGGATCCTTCGTTTTTGGAGGCGGACTGGTATACCGATTTTTATAAGTCTGAACAGCACTGGGCTCCAGCGAGCGTGGATCCCTATGAACCGGTTCGCTTGAAGCAGCATGAGGTGATTAGCTTCTTGATCCCCATCGGGACGTTTAGCATTTCGCAAGCTACCGCCGTCATGAAGGTGAACGTTCGCGCGGAATACTTCAAGGATCCGCTCAGTCAGGTCCATCTCGGGACGCATGGCACGATCTTCTTGCTCAGCGGCGAAGGCGAACCGTTGTTAGGTCAGCCGTTGTCGGATTTCGACGAGCCGGTCTTAAACAAGCTGATGGACATTCGAGGGCATGGCCCCCGGGAGGGCGTTTTCTACGCCAGACCTCAAGGCGAAGACATGATTTATGTGTACAAAAAACTGCAATTCAACGATTGGATGCTGGTTGGCGCCGTCTCGGAAAAGGAGCTGTTGGCCAACCTGATCAATCTGAAATCAGGGATTCTGGTCGCGACCGGGACGTTGCTGGTGTTCGCCGTCCTTGCGGCTGTCTGGATTTCCTATAGCATCACGAAACCTCTGGGAGGCTTGGTAGCGGCAATGCGGCTCGTCCAACGCGGGGAATTCGCCCAAGCCGAGCAGCGCATCCCCGAGCGTCAGCAGGTGAACCATGAGGTCGGGTTCGTAACAGCCACGTTCCGCAATATGATCGTTAGGCTGCGGGCCCATTTGAAGAGCGAGTTCGAATTGAAGCTGCGACGGCAACAGGCGGAATATCGGGCGTTGCTGATGCAGATCAACCCGCATTTTCTGTTCAACACGCTGGAGCTGCTTAGCAGTCTGGTCATCCAGAGGCGAACGGATGATGCCGTCGACGTTATCGAGTCGCTGGGCAAAATGCTGCGTTTCTCGCTGAATGCCAAGAGCGATTTGATCCCGCTGCGCGACGAGGTGACGTATACCGAATCTTTCGCGGCTATTCTGAACCACCGGTTTGCCGAGCAGTTGGATTTGTCGATGGAGAACGCCGTACCCGATCGTCCGGTTTATATCGTGAAGTTTATTTTGCAACCGCTCGTTGAAAATGCGGTCAAATACAGCCAAGTCAAAAGCGACGTCGCCGTGGTACGCATCCGGATCTGGGAAGAGGAACAACGCTTGCTCTTGCAGGTGAGGGATAACGGGGTAGGTATGGACCCGGAGCTGGTACGGCAGTTAAACGCGGAGTACCAGCATTCGCAATTGGAGCAGGTATTAAGCACCGGGGGGAGACAGATCGGCCTCCGAAACATTTTGGCACGCTGCGCACTTTATTACGGAGCCGGCTTTGCGTTTTCGATCCAATCCGCGCCGGAAGAAGGGACCACCATCACGCTGAGTTTGCCGATTGGGGAGGGGGATGCCGATGTATAACGTGTTATTGGTTGATGATGAACGGGAAATACGCCAAGGCTTAAGGCTGAAGATCGATTGGCAGCAGCTTGGCTTGCAGATTGCCGGGGAGGCAGGGAATGGCCAGGAGGCGCTGGCGTGGCTCCAAACCCAGCCATGCGACATCATTATTACCGATATGCGGATGCCGATTATGGACGGGGTGGAGTTGCTCGAAAGCTGCTCCCGGAAATATCCCTCCATTCGTCTTATCGTGCTGACGGGATACGACGATTTTCAGTACGCGCATGCAGCAATCAAGAATCGGGCCAGTGATTTGCTGCTAAAGCCGGTGACGCGAAGCGAGCTGGCTGAAACGTTGAACCGGGTCGCCTCCGAACTGGACCAAGAACGTTCGGCACAAGAGGAACGCAAGCTGGCCGAGTGGAAGCTGTCCCGTTACCTGGAGGAAATGAAAGAGCAGTTTATCAACAGCGTGATCAAAGCTTACCCGGGCGGCAGTCATTTATGGCAGGAGCGGATTCGGTTGTTCGGCTTGAGCGAGTTCGCCGTGCAACCGGTGCGTTTTGTGGCGATCGGTTTGTCGCCGCTAGAGACCCCGGATGAATCCGGTCTTCGTCTTCCGTTTGAACTGCTGTGCCGGGAACTCGCCGGTACGTCCGACACCGGGCCCGGAATTCCGGTATTTCGGGAAGCGAAGCATCCCGATATGCTGTTTGCCATCGTGCCGGGCGATCTGGAGGCCGTGCAGCGCTTCTCGATTCAGGTGACCGACATCGTCCGCCGCTACTTAAAGCGGGAGGCTCTCATTACCGCGGGCGAACCCACACAGGGTCTTGAGGCCTGGCGTGAAGGTTACCTCTCCTCTGTGCTGGCCTGGTATATGGGGCAGCATGCGCAGCAAGCCGAGGGCGAGTCCATGCGTGGCCCGGCGGATCCGACCCAGCTGGCGATGCAGGATAAGCTGAAGCTGCTGCAACGTCATTTGGCCGACGGCCGTAAAGAAGCGTTCGAGAAGCTGGTTGAAGAAGAACTCGCCAAAGCCCTCGCCCTGTCGCATCCGCAGTTCGTGAAGCTGATTTTTCAATGCTGCTTGTCGATTGAATTGGCTGCGGATACCCTGGGGTTCGCATTGCGTGACAAGGATGAGATTTGGATCGATCCGGAGTGGGTATGGGGGCTCGGAACCGTACCTAAAGCCTGCCGTTTTCTTTACGGCCTGGCCGATCCGCTATTTGCTTTGAAGAAGGGCTGCGGCACCCGAGAAGAACCTTCCATCGTGGAAGCGATGAAGGAAATGATCGAGCTGAACTTCATGAATGATCTCAATTTGTCGCAAATCGCGGAGCAATATCACTATAACCTTTCTTACTTGTCCGATCTCTTTAAAACGAAAACCGGGAAATCCTTTCTCCAATATCTGACGGATGTTCGCATGAACAAAGCGGTGCAGCTGCTCGATGAGACGCCGCTCGCCTTAAGCGATATCGCGGAACTGACGGGCTTCTCCAATGCCAGTTATTTCAGCACGAAGTTCAAGAAGGTGTTTGGAATCAGTCCCTCGGAGCACCGGCAATCAGACAAAAGCTAAAAAAAGTATAAGTGCAATGTCCAAAGAAATTGGATTCTTCTCCTCTTTTGTATGCGCTACCATTTAACCAGCAAGACCATTAAGCATAAGGGGGAAGGTATAGATGAAGAAGACCAAGGCGATGTTGTTGGCTAGTTTGCTTCTCGTAACCGCCATCTTGGTTTCGGCATGCGGGTCCGGTAACAACAATGCGGGCAGCGCAACGACCGGGAATTCAAGCCAGCCGTCAGAGGCGGGGAACGCCTCCAGCGAGGAACAAGTTGAGCTCCGCGTCATGTGGTGGGGGGACCAAACTCGGGCTGACATCACGACGGCCATGCTGAAGAAATTCGAAGAGAAGCACCCGAACATCAAAGTGGTTCCCGAGTTTTCTCCTTTTGACGGATATTTCGACAAGCTGAATACGCAGCTCGCTTCGGGAACAGCGCCAGACCTGTTTACGTTAGGGAGCAACATCTTGGAATATGCAACACGAAATGTGCTATTGGACATCAATTCGTACGTCGGCAATGAGGTCGATACCAGCAAGATTTCACCGCAGCTTATCAACATGAATACCTTTGACGGCAAGCTGCAAGGGATCTCGATTGGAGCGAACTCCACGGCCATCCTGGCCAACACGGCACTATTCGAGAAAGCCGGATTAACCATGCCGACGAAGGATTGGACCTGGGATGATTTTATCAAGATCAATGAGCAAATCGCCGCGACAGGCAAAGGGATCTACGGGTCATACGATTATTCCGGCGAGATGGACCAGTTTGGCGTCTACCTGACTCAACGCGACAAGATGATCTACAATGAGCCCGAACAGAAGCTGGGCTTCGAGGCCGCGGACGTAGCCGAGTGGTTTACCCTCTGGGAAGGCATGCGCAAGGCGGGCAGCATCGTAACGCCGGAGCTGCAGATTTCGGCTGATCCGGACGACACGAGTATGTCCCTGGTCACGAAAGGCCAAGTAGCGATGCAGTTTATTCCAACCAACCAGTTTGCTGATTTCCAGAAAATGTCCCAGGATAAGCTGACCCTGATTCCGGTTCCGATGGGGCCTAACGGAAGCATGATCTCCGTTCAATCGAGCCAGAACATCGTCGGTTATGCGAATACCAAGCATCCGAAGGAAGTGGCGATGTTGATGGACTTCTGGGTTAACGATCCGGATGCGGCTAAAATCCTCGGCAACAACCGCGGCGTGCCCGTCTCCTCGGAAATGCGGGCGGTCCTGAAGGCGGAAGCCTCCGAAACGGATAAAGTCGTTTATGATTACCTGGATATCGTAGCCGTTGATGACGTGGATTTGCTGTACAACGTTCCGGGATCAAACGAATTCAAGCAGGAGCTGCTGAAAGCCAGCCAAAACGTCGCCTTCGGACGCATGGATATTGCGAAGGCCGCAGAAGAGTTTTACGCTCAGGGGCTTAAGATCTTGCAGCTGAATTTGAGTTCAACGACAAAATAACAGGTCTGTCACAAGGAGAGGGGGGATCCGTTTGGTTCCCCTTTTTCTGAACCTGAGGATAGATTGATGCGGAGGTGCCTACTTATGAATTCAGTGACAGGCGTGGCGACCCAAGCAAGCGTGAAACGGAAGCAACGTCGATCCTTGAAACGGAACATGACGGGATATTTGTTTTTGCTCCCTTGGTTGATCGGATTTTTTTGCATGGCGATCGGGCCGATTCTGGCTTCGCTGTATTTGTCCTTTACGAACTATAACATGTTGAAATCCCCTGATTGGATCGGGCTTCATAACTTTACGGAGATGTTTACCGGCGATGCCACGTTTACGCATTCGTTGAAATTGACGTTCCAGTACGTGTTCCTCTCGGTCCCTTTGCGGCTGGTGTTTGCATTGGCGGTCGCGATTATCTTGAATAAAGGGTTGCGGCTGCTTGGGTTGTACCGAACCGTCTATTACATCCCTTCTTTGCTCGGGGGGAGCGTGGCGATTGCCGTCGTTTGGAAAAAAATCTTCTCGGGTGACGGGTTGTTCAACCGGTTCCTCGAAATTTTTCATATTCATGCCCCCGATTGGGTGGCGAATCCGGGCTACATTATCTACTCCATCGTCGCGCTGTCGGTTTGGCAATTCGGCTCGTCCATGGTTATCTTCCTGGCCGGCCTCAAGCAAATCCCGGGCGAAATCTATGAGGCCGCAGCGGTCGACGGGGTCAGCCGGACACGTCAGTTTATGCGGATCACGCTGCCGTTGCTGTCCCCGGTAATCCTGTTTAACCTGGTCATGAACATGATCGGCTCGTTCCAGGTGTTTACCTCCGGGTACATTATCGGGGATGGGCACGGCGGGCCGATTGATTCGACGATGTTTTACTCGTTGTACTTGTACTTGAAGGGGTTCTCGTACTTTAACATGGGTTACGCTTCGGCTATGGCCTGGGTGATGCTGGTCATTATCGGCATCTTTACGGCGGTCGTATTCGCCTCCTCCAAGTATTGGGTTTATTACGGTGACGGCAAGGACGAAAGGGGCTGAGAGAGATGGTGTTGAGGCTAAGCTTAAGCAAATTGTGGAGACATGTGGTGGTGATCGTGATCGGCATGATCATGATTTACCCGGTGCTTTGGATGATAAGCAGCTCGTTCAAGCCAAACGCGGAAATCTTCTCGGACCTCGGCCTGTGGCCGGACTCCTTCACGTTGTCCAATTACGTGAACGGATGGCGGGGGATTCAAGGGTATTCGTTCGGGCATTTCCTAATGAACTCATTTATCATCGCGGCACTTGCGGTGATCGGCAATGTCATTTCCTGCTCGCTCGCGGCCTTTGCCTTCGCGCGTTTGAATTTTGTCGGTCAGAAATTCTGGTTCAGCATGATGTTGATGACGTTGATGCTGCCGTTTCAGGTCACGCTCATTCCGCAATATATTCTGTTCCATACGTTCGGATGGGTGAATACGTTCCTGCCGCTGGTCGTGCCGAAGTTTTTTGCGCTGGATGCGTTCTTCGTGCTGCTGATGGTGCAGTTTATTCGCGGTTTACCGTTGGAGTTGGACGAAAGCGCCCGGATCGATGGCTGCGGACCTTTGCAAATTTATCTACGAATCATCATGCCGCTTTGCGTACCGGCGGTCATAACGACGTCGATCTTCACGTTCTATTGGACATGGGACGACTTCTTCGGGCAAATGATTTACCTGAACAGTCCGAAGCTCTTTACGGTCATGATCGGATTGCGCTCGTTAATCGACTCCACCAGCACCTCGAACTGGGGTTCGCTGATGGCGATGTCGACGGTGGCGGTCGCACCGGTGATCGTGATTTTCCTGATCTTCCAACGTTATATCGTCGAGGGGATCTCCACGACGGGGCTGAAGTAAGGATAGGAGGGAACTGTTGTGAACTTAACGTTATCGGACATCCATATCCGAGATCCGTTTGTTCTGCCGGAGCCAGCGGAAGGCAAATATTATATGTACGGCACGATTGGTGAGACATGCTGGAAAGGAAAGCCGCGCGGGTTCGACGTTTACGTGAGCACGGACCTGGCGGTCTGGGAAGGCCCGTACCCGGCGTTCCGGCCGGCCCCGGACTTCTGGTCGGACTTCAACTACTGGGCACCGGAGGTGCACGAGTGGCAAGGCCGGTACTACATGTTCGCCACCTTCAAGGCGGACGGGCGATGCCGGGGCACGCAAACGCTGGTGGCGGAAGGCCCGCTTGGCCCGTTTCGGCCGCTCGGCGATGGGCCGTTAACGCCGCGCGATTGGGAATGCCTGGACGGAACGTTTTATGTCGATCGGCATGGAGAGCCCTGGATGGTGTTCTGCCATGAATGGGTTCAAGTGCAGGACGGGGAGATTTGCGCCGTGCGCTTGAGCCGTGAGCTAGATCGGGCAGTGTCCGAGCCTGTGCTGCTGTTCCGGGCCTCCGAGGCGCCATGGGCCGAGGGGATTCGCGGCGGGGCCAATTATGTCACGGATGGTCCGTTCCTTTACCGTGCCGGAACCGGCGAACTGTTGCTGCTCTGGTCCAGCTTCAGCGACGGCGGCTATACGATCGGCTGCGCCCGGCAGGCTGAAGACGATATCGATGGATCTTGGGTGCAGGACGCTGAACCGCTGTACAAGCGAGACGGCGGACACGGCATGGTATTCCGGACATTCGCAGGGGAGCTGCGCCTGGCCATCCATACGCCGAACGATAGCCCGAATGAGCGTCCGATCTTCATTCCGGTGGAGGAGCGGGGCGGACGATTGAGCGCGTTCCCGAAAGAAGGGGGGATGTGAGGTGGGCGAGACGGGTGTACTAGAGCGGCTTCGCAAGCTGGATGTACTGTCGACTGTGAGCGAAGAAGGGCTGCGCAAAAACGCGGATCGCGCCATCCTGGAAGAGTTTGCCGCCTCGGGCGTCAAATTTGCAGCTAACGAAGGGAGTCCGCTGGAGATCGTCTATTATGCCGGCGTGCGAAAACTGCTCGACTGCATCGTGCCGTCGGTGAGCGGCGTGCCGGTGCTGCATGAAGGCGGCGTATATCTCGGTACCTGGCTGGAAAGTACCGGGACGATCAATGCCGAGCTGCTCAGCCGCTTCGTGCCGTCGGTGGCGCAAGCGAGCTTTGCTTTGTTCGCCGACTACCAAAGGTCCGATGGCCTGATGCCGTACAAAGTGACCGGAGCCGGGCCGGCGTATCGGCAAATTCAAATGGTCACGCCGCTGGCCCGTTCCGTATGGAACCATTACCGGCTGAATGGGCGGTCGGACCGGGCATTCCTGGATAAGATGTACCGCGCCATGGAACGGCATGACGCCTGGTTGGCCGCGTTCCGCGATACGCGGGGGACGGGATGCGTCGAGGCGTTTTGCACGTTCGATACGGGTCATGATTTATCCCCGCGCTTCTGGCATGTGCCGGATACGCCGCATTTGGGCGACCCGCGTCGGTACGATCCGGATTCGCCGGTGCTGCCGCTCTTGGCGCCGGACCTGACGGCCAATGTATATTGCCAGCGAACTTATTTGGCGGACATCGCCGCAGAGCTCGGGATGGCCTCTGGCATGGATTGGGCGACGAAAGCGGAGGAGAGCTTGTCCAGCCTGATGAAGTTTTGCTTCGATGCGGAGGACGGATTCTTCTACGATGTGGATGCGAGCGGACAGTTTGTTCGTATCCAGTCCGATGTGCTGCTGCGCGTATTGGCCTGCGAGGTAGGGGACGAGGAGTTTTTTGCTTCGTCGTTGCGCCGCTATTTATTGAACTCACGGAAGTTCTTCGCCAAATATCCGTTTACTTCGATCGCGTTGGACGACCCGCGGTTCGATCCGTCGTCGGCTTATAACACTTGGGCGGGAACGACGAACTTCCTTAGCCTGATCCGTGCGCCGCACGCGTTCGAGCACCACGGAAGGTATGTGGAGCTGACCTGGGTGCTGCAGCCGATTCTCTCGGCGATGGTCCGCATGCAGCGGTTCTCGCAATGTCTTAGCCCGTGGACGGGAGAAGAAGGCTACACGGAGACCTACTCCCCTGCGATTCTGTGTCTGCTCGACTACGTGGAGAGACTGTGCGGCATCTTGCCAACGCCGGAGGAGGAGCTGTGGTTCACCGGACTGCTGCCTTATCCGATGGATCACGGCGAAGTGCCGGCGGAGGAAACCGCTTATGCTCGGACGGTGGACGGAACAGTGTTCGAGCTAGTTAATACGCGTGAAGGCAGCACCGTTTACCGGAATGGGGAGCTCTACTGCCGCTT
The DNA here is from genome assembly GCF_037969915.1 of Paenibacillus sp. FSL R7-0216. NCBI lineage: Bacteria > Bacillati > Bacillota > Bacilli > Caryophanales > Paenibacillaceae > Paenibacillus > Paenibacillus sp. FSL R7-0216. The sequence continues at coordinate 664,575 of NZ_CP150222.1, forward strand.
TCCGTACGGAACTCGGCTCGTCACGGACCGCAGCGGCGAGCCCAAGTCATTGGTTGGCCTTAGCGTTCGAACGGTAGACGGCCTGCTGGAGTTCGGCGGCCGAGCTTATCCGGTAAGTCTCGGCGGAAATGAGATAGGGTCAATGGATCGGAACGCCTCTGAATCGGGCCTCGAGAGAAGTTCAGGGGGCACTTCTTCCGGCCCCTCGGCAATGCCCGGCGTCGTCCTGCCCGCCCATTACTAGACAACCCCCTGCACGTTTCGCGAAAAACCGCCATAAACTTTTTTAGATTGGCATAAATGAGTCTGCCCATCGTATAACATAAGTAGGCGTAATTCGGGAAGTTTTCGCTTGAGAATGAAGAAGGGGAGTGCAGGGGAATGCGCATTGCAGTCATTCAAGGAAGTGCAAGGACCGGAGGGAATACGGAGGAGTTGACGCGACTGGCATTAGAGGGGATCCCCTTTACGAATATCGTGTTGCGAGAGAAAGAAATCAAGCCGATTCACGACCAACGTCACGAAGAAGGCGGGTTTGATCCGGTGGATGATGATTACGACGATCTCATCTTGCAGGTGCTGGAGCATGATATTCTGGTCTTCGCCACACCAGTATATTGGTACGGAGCATCGGGTCTAATGAAAAACTTCATCGATCGCTGGTCACAAAGCCTTCGTGACGTTCGCTTCAACTTCAAAGAGCGGATGGAGGCCAAAACGGCATATGCCATCGTGGTTGGCGGCGACAATCCGCGAATCAAAGCGCTGCCGCTCATTCAGCAGATGCAGTATACATTTGATTTCGTCGGCTTAACCTTTGCCGGTTACGTGATTGGAAAAGGTAGCAAGCCGGGTGAGGTGCTGAAGGATATCCGCGCGGTTCGCGACGCCGAGGCGTTAAACGCCGAGCTGCGGAAGGCTGAGCCGGTGACGGTAAATCGTTCCTGACGGGACGAAAGCAGGTGATTGGACGAGTGGGCTGTCCGAGAACGGGACGTGCGGCTGCATTGGCAGTCGCACGTTTTTTTTCGAAGTAGAGAAAAAGTTCGTTTTCGTTAGGCCAAACAGGCTAGGGTGTCTCTCTTGACGATTATCCCGTTGCATCAGGTTGTGGTCTAGATCCCCTATTCCTGAATGAAAGGGATAATCGTGCAAAGAGGCGCAAAGGGTCAAATCTCGTTGGGAGAAGGCCGGAAATCGCGGAGCTTTTTTTATATGGGCCTAACAATGCAGGATTATACTATAGGGATGGATAATATTAATTTTAAATAAAATCCCTAGGAGGATGATCCTTTTGACCGATATCATCAATTTCGCGCATCGCGGGGCGGCGGGGCATTACCCGGAGAACACGATGCTGGCATTTGCCAAAGCCCTGGAGATGGGGGCAACCGGCATCGAGACAGACGTGCAGATGACTCGCGACGGACAGCTGGTTCTGATTCATGACGAAACGCTGCAACGGACGGCAGGAACGTCGGAGTGGGTCAAAGATTTGACGTTGGCCGAAATCAAGCAACGGGAGGTAGGCTCCTGGTTTCATGAAGACTTCGCGGGTGAACGTATCCCGGCGCTGGAGGAGCTGCTGGACCTCGTGCGCGGCACGGACACGATCGTGAACATCGAGCTGAAAACCGGCGTCGTGCTCTATCCCGGCATTGAGCAGAAAGTGGTGGATGCGGTACGGCATTATGGTTTGAGCGAACGGGTCATCATTTCAAGTTTTAATCATTACTCCCTGGTTGAATGCAAAAGACTGGCTCCGGACATTCGCACTGGCATTCTGTACATGGAAGGCTTGTACGAGCCTTGGGATTATGCGAAACGGATCGGCGCGGAAGCGCTCCATGCTTACCAGTACGCGTTGACACCGGAGCTCGTGACCCTGGCTAAAGCCAACGAGGTTGTGTATCACCCGTTTACCGTAAACGATCCGAAGGTGATGTTGGCGTTGATTAACGCTGGCGTAGCCGGCATCATCACCGATTTCCCAGACCGCCTGGCGGAGTTGCTGGCGAAACAAGGGGTGTAGCGGATGAAAAAAACATGGCTGCTGGGACTTGGTTTTTTTAGTATTAGCTTGACCTGGGCGTTGTACAATGCGTTCGTTCCGCTTTTTTTGGACGACTATTTGAAGAGCGCCGCCATGATCGGGTTCATGATGACGATCGATAATTACTTCGCCATTGTATTGCAGCCATGGATCGGACACCGCAGCGATAAGACAAATACCCGGTACGGACGGCGGATGCCTTATTTGTTGATCGGCATGCCGCTGGGCGCCGTGTTTGCCACGCTGATTCCGTGGCATACCGGATTCGTGACTCTGGTATTGTTTATGGTATTAATGAATTTGTCGATGAGCTTGTTCCGGGCGCCGACGGTCGCGTTGATGCCGGACATTACGCCGGAACCGCAGCGGACCCAAGCCAACGGCGTAATCAATTTTATGGGGGGCATCGGCTCGGTGCTAGCCTTCGGAATCGGCTCCCAGCTCTATGGCATCGGATCCTATGTACCGTTTCTATTTGCTGGAGTCGTGATGGTCATCTGCTTGTTTGTGTTAAAGGCGGTCATTCGCGAACCGGCCGCGTTGGGGTTGGGGTTAGCAGGGCACGCCGCGGCGGCCCAGGAACCGAAGCCGCAAATTCGAATTAAGGACCAACTGGACAAGACGACCGTGTTGATTTTGGCGGCAATTTTCTTCTGGTTTGTGGCTTATCAGGGAGTTGAGGCTTTATTCACGTTGTACGGCACGAAACAGGTCGGCATGAGCGATGCGGAGGCCTCGTTTTCGTTGACGTTCTTCTCGTTAGCCTTCCTGCTGTTTGCCCTGCCGAGCGGCTGGCTGGGAGCGCGCTTCGGGAAGAAGATGATCATCTCGATCGGGGTTGCCGGATTGTTCGTCATTTTCGGAGCGATGATCTTCGTTGATTCCGTCCTATGGCTGCGGGTACTGCTCATTGTCGGAGGAATCTTCTGGGCTTGCATCAACATTAACTCTTACCCTTGGGTTGTTGCCACCGGGCGGGAGGAGAGCATCGGGACGCGCACAGGGATCTATTACTTCGTGTCCTCCTTGGCTGCGATTACGTCGCCGCCGCTGCTTGGCTGGCTGATTGACGTTTTCGGCTACCCGGCGTTGTTCATCAGCGCATCGGCCGGGATGCTGCTGGCACTGTGCTGCCTGCTTGTTGTTCCCCGGGAACGGCAGAAGATAGGCAGGGAACCCTACGATCAACCCCCAGTCGGCATGAGATAAATCGATATATTGCCATAAAAAAAGCAGCGGACTCTCTGATGCGACGATGTATCCGAGAGAACCGCTGCTTTTTTGAATGTTAGGTTGTCTTGCGTTTGCGTCCGGCGCGCAGTGCAGCCCACAAGGCTGCGAGTGCAACAAGCAGAGCGCATGCCGAGAGCACGAGGGCCACGGTCCCGGCAGAAGAGCTGATGCCGCTTGAGGAGACGGCACCGGGAGCTTCGACGGTAGCGGGGCTTGCCTCCACGTTGCTGGTCGTGGCATCCTCCTTGGTGCTGCCGTGATCATGCCCGGCGGCAGAATGTTCGCCCTGTTCGCTGCTCTCCGCGGCGCTTACGACCGTCAGCGAATGCGGCCGATCGTCACCCTCTGCCCCAGTCCATTCCACCACGCTGCCATCGCTGTAATACTGGAAGGCGTCCCAGGCTAGTTCCGCGTTCTCGCTTGGGTTCTGTGCGACGAACTCAAACTGCTGGAACTCCCCGGCGCTGATCCCGTTGCCTTCGGCCGTCCAGGTGACGGCAGTGACCGTTCCATCTTCCGCCTTCGTTAGATCCACGGACCACTCCGGTACCGGGCGGTATTGTTTAAAGGCAACGCCTTCCGGGATTTTGAGCGCCACTTTGACGGTGGGGATGTCTTTCTCAACAGGTACCTTGAGGCTGTAAGTTTCCCAGGCGCCTGGGGTGGACTGGCTTGGTTTAACGGTAACGTGTGCGCTGGCTGTCCCGGTGAAGATGGTGAATATCAGAATCCAAGCGATAGCGGGGGCGGCGGCATAATGCCAAACACGCTTACCGAAAAAACGAGTGGGATTGAACATGGCTAAATCTCCTTTTTATTGAAAAATGGATAGTTCGGTAATCGGTGATTCCTATGGATTTCCTACCGTCAGCTCCGTATCGTAATCGTAGCGATCCAGCGATTTCGTCAGAATATGGACATGAACGTTCCAACGGCCGCCCATTGTCATGAGCTCACGGGCTTCCGGCGGCGAATCGCCGGGGAAAATGATTTCCGTTTTGCCCATATCCATTTCTTTTGAAGTCAACTCAAGCGTCACTTGCTCTACGTCGTTGCGTAGGTTTCCGTCTGGCCCGTGAACGTACACTTGAAAAAGGTTGGTTCCTACGACATTTGGAGTAACGTATATCGTCACCTTTGTCCCGTCATCCAACCGCTCCGTTAGCTTGGCAGGACCTGGGGTTGTTGCGGCCGTCGGTAAATTTGCCAGGACAGCGGCCAAAATGAGCACCACTAAACCTGTTCCAAATTCGTACCATACGCCGGCGTTTAGCGACTTTTCTGCCCGTCGTCCACGCAGGAAGGATAAACCTCCAAGCAGCAGGCAGATTAGTGTCAGAGCAATCTTCCCCAACAGGATGCGGCCATACGCCGTATGCGTAAGCGAGTATAAGGTCGGCACATGCAACAGACTGTTATAAACGCCGGTCCCCAACAGGATGGCGACCATGAAGAAGGCAAGGATCGAGAAGCGCCGGATCGCACGCCAATACAAATGATTCTCAGGCGATACGGACGGGTGATCACGGCTTGCAGCGGCGTGTTGAGTTGTCACCGGAAGCAAGTACGCTAAGGCGCCAACGCCGCCCAGCCAGATCAGTGCCGAGGCCAAATGCAGGAAGTCCGCCGTAACGGCGATCCCCTGCGCCTCGGCGGTGGCTGCATGTCCGATGAAGGCCTTGGTGAGGAGCAGGCCCAAACTCAATACCATCGCACCGCCCAGCGGAAATAGACGTGGCCGGGTCATTCGGCTGGCACGGAGAAGGAACAAAGTCCACAAGAGCCATCCTCCAAGCAGCAGAAGCTGAATTTTCCAAATCTCCCCGAAGGTCGTATACGCCAGCGTTTGACGCCAAAGAACGGGGGCGAACGCTTCCCGCCATCCTCCCCCGGCATCGCTAGCCGTTTGCTGAGGCAAACTAAGCAGGACACTGGTGGTGGAAGCGATAAAGCCAGTTAGCCATACGGTTCGGCTACGTCTTCTCAGACGTTCGGACCAGGTGTTGTACCGGCGAGGGAGAAGCCAGGCATGAAATACGACAGCCCCAAGATACCCCGCTGTACCTCCATAGAACAGCCAGCGGACTAGTACGAGACTCCAGTCCGGGAAGGAGTTGCCACCGTCAGTAGAGGGGTGAATCGGAAGGTTGCTGTTTGAAGCCTCCTTCCCGATCTGGAACGGAATCGTTCCAGAGATGGCATGGCCGTCGCCGGAAACGACGTTCCATTTGGCCGTATACAATCCCTCTGGTAAGTCCGGCTGCATAGCGACGCTCAGTCGGGAAGGCTTGTTGGGGTCGATCTCGGCTTTCCCGTCGGCTACGTTATCCCCGTTTGGGCCTATGATGGCGATTTCGTGAAACCCTTCCTCGAGAGGTTCGTTAAAATCGATCACAAACTCAGCGGGCGAAGTGTCCAGTATCACATTGGCCGCCGGGTCCGAAGAGACGACGTAGGCATGGGCAAAAGCGGAAACCGGAGCCAGAACAAAGAGGACAGCGCAAGCTACCGCCGCCATGAAACTCCATTTGTACAGCCGAATTTTCAAACGAATCTAGCTCCTATTCGGAATAGTCTATGAATTTCATCACAACGATTAACATTTTACAATGATTAATAAGGGGTGGGTATGACTAGAATGGGCTATATCGTAAAGAAATCGCACCTCAATTGTGACCGATTTGTGAAGTGTCGAAATTAAGATTTGCATAAAAATACAGTGTCATTTGCACAAAAGCACATATTTTTTAAACAAAAAGACTAACTTTGCATGTTAACTATTTAAAAAGTGATAAGGGTAAATTACAATGGGGGTTAGTCCATAGCATAAGACGAGATTGACTATAATGAAGGAGGATATACAGTGGCAACAATTCGGGTAGGTATCGTAGGTTACGGAAATTTGGGACGGGGCGTGGAGCTGGCGTTGAAGCAAAATCCGGATTTCCAGCTGAAAGCGATTTTCTCACGCAGACAACCGGACGCGGTGGCGTCGGCGAGCGGCGTGGTTCACATCTCCGAGATCGAAAAATATAAGGGCGACATCGACGTGTTGATTTTGTGCGGCGGGTCGGCTACGGACTTGCCAGAGCAAGGGCCGCAATTGGCGGCCATGTTCAATACCGTCGATAGTTTTGATACGCATGCGAAAATTCCGGAGTACTTCGCGAAGGTGAACGAGGTTGCCGAGAAAGCGGGAACGGTTAGCGTCATCTCGACCGGTTGGGATCCGGGTTTGTTCTCGCTGAACCGGCTGCTGGCCGAGTCCGTGCTGCCGGAAGGGAACGACTATACGTTCTGGGGCAAAGGTGTCAGCCAAGGGCATTCCGATGCGATTCGCCGCGTGGCGGGCGTGAAGAACGGCGTTCAGTATACAATTCCGGTGGAAGCGGCGGTTGAGCGCGTGCGCCAAGGTGAAAATCCGGAGCTGTCCACGCGCGAGAAGCATCTGCGTGAATGCTTCGTGGTTGCGGAGGAAGGAGCCGATCTGGCGAAGATTGAGCAAGAGATCAAGTCGATGCCGAACTACTTCTCGGATTACGACACGACCGTACATTTTATTAGTGATGCAGAACTTAAGGCGAACCACTCCGCGATGCCGCACGGCGGCATGGTGCTGCGCAGCGGTCGGACCGGCGAGAACAGCACACAGCTGATTGAGTTTAGCCTGAAGTTGGATAGCAATCCGGAATTTACGGCTAGCGTATTGGTCGCTTACGCTCGTGCGGCGTACAAGCTGTCGCAAGCTGGCCAGTCGGGAGCAAAGACCGTCTTCGATATTCCGTTTGGCTTGCTGTCGCCGAAATCGCCGGAACAGCTTCGCAAAGAGCTGCTGTAGTCGAATATTCAGCCTTATGCTGGGCGGTTCTTGTTCCGTCCGCTTGAGAGAGAATTGAAGCATGAGTTAAGAGGTTGTCCCGAGGGCAGGTGAGTTTGCTGCTTGGGACAGCCTCTTTTCTATTATTACAAACGGAAAATGTCACGAAAATGTCGTAAATTCCCTTAACGTAAGAGGGAAGAGTGTGCAACGCGAAGCAAGTCTCCAGAGTTTATATTGTGAACAAGATCACAAATAACGGATTTTATATGACAATTCTGCGAACTCTGACGAGGGAGAGGCGCATTGTGAACAATTATCAAAATCGGCAAATTTGACGGATAATGGCCGAAAATCGCCGTCAATCAACTTTCACTGCGATGTATAGGACAAAAATCACACTTTACACTGTTATAAATTTACAGATATAACAATCTCTATGAATTGTTATTCAACCGCCCCTTTCCTAACATGAAAGTAACTGATCGAACGAAGCGATCCTCTAAGCTAGGGGATGGCGTTCATAATGAAGAAAGGGGTATCGGTATCCTATGAAAAGGAAAGGGTTGCTGCTCGCTTTATTCTCGGCCCTTCTTGTCCTCCTGACCGGTTGCAACCAGCTGGCGGTATTGAATCCGAAAGGTCCGGTGGCCAAGACCCAATCGCAAGTCATCATTTTTTCTATTTTAACGATGGCGTTTATTTTGCTGGTCGTTTACACGCTGTACATTTACATGCTAACGAAATATCGCGCCTCTAAAGCGGCTCCGGATTACGAACCGCCGCATGTCGAAGGCAGCAAATGGCTGGAAATCACTTGGATTACGATTCCAATCATTATCGTGGCCGTTCTTTCGGTCGTGACCGTGCGCAGTACCTCTGCGGTGGAAAAGGTGCCTGAAGGTTATGAGGATCAAAAACCGCTTGTGATTTATGCGGCCTCGTCCAACTGGAAATGGCATTTCAGCTATCCGGAGGAAGGCATCGAAACGGTTAACTACGTTAACTTCCCGACGAACCGTCCGATTGAGTTCCGGCTGTATTCGTTCGGGTCGATTACGAGCTTCTGGATTCCGCAGCTGGCTGGCCAAAAGTACGCGATGAGCGACATGGTCAACACGCTGAACATCGTTGCCGAGCATGAAGGCTCGTATATGGGCAAGAACTCCAACTTCTCGGGTGAGGGCTTCGCGCATATGGAATTCGAAGCGTTGGCCATGACGCCATCTAAATATGACGAATGGGTCAAAGAAGTGAAGGACACGGCTTCTGAACTGACCGAACCGGAGTTTGACAAATTGCTGGAGACCGCACATGTCGGCCGCCAAACTTATACCTCCACCCATTTGGCTTTCCGGCCTGCACCGGAAGGGGAGAATGCCGGCCATAATCATGGCGGCGAGAATGGCGCTGTTGAGGAGTCCGGACAGACCGAAATGGATCATTCTACGATGGACCATTCCGACATGGACATGACAGAATCCAGCGATCACGAAGCTCATAACTAATCAACGAGAAGGGAGAAGCTTAACATGAAATGGGACGAATTTTTCGTCACAGGTGAGCCGATGATTTACGGCGCGATGGTTAGTATCGTGGTCGTGTCGTTGGCGATTCTCATCGGACTAACCTATTTTAAAAAATGGGGCTGGCTGTGGCGCGAATGGTTGACGACTGTCGACCACAAGCGGATCGGCATCATGTATATTATTGCAGCATTGATCATGTTATTCCGCGGCGGCGTAGATGCGCTGCTCATGCGGGCTCAGCTGGCGATTCCGGAGAACGGACTGCTGGACGCGCAGCATTATAACGAGATTTTTACGACACACGGGGTCATTATGATCCTGTTTATGGCGATGCCGTTTGTTGTCGGTTTGATGAACGTAGTCATTCCGCTGCAAATCGGTGCGCGCGACGTTGCGTTTCCACGATTGAACGCCGTCAGCTTCTGGTTGTTCTTCGCCGGAGCGATGTTGTTTAACATCTCCTTCGTCATCGGGGGCTCCCCAGATGCCGGATGGACGGCATACTTCCCGCTGGCTAGCATCGAGTTCAGCCCGACGGTGGGTAACAACTATTACTCGATCGCCATCCAGATTGCGGGGATCGGGACCTTGATGACCGCAGTGAACTTCCTGGTGACGATTCTGAAGATGCGTGCACCTGGGATGAAGCTGATGAAAATGCCGATGTTTACCTGGTCGGTGCTCATCACTAACGTCATCATCTTGTTCGCGTTCCCGGTACTTACCGTGGCGCTGGCGCTGATGATGTTCGACCGGCTGTTCGGCACGCAGTTCTTTACGATGGCCAACGGCGGGATGGATATGCTCTGGGCCAACCTGTTCTGGGTATGGGGCCATCCGGAGGTTTATATCGTCATTTTGCCGGCCTTCGGGATTTACAGTGAAGTCATTTCGACCTTCTCGCGCAAAAATCTGTATGGTTATAAATCCATGGTATGGAGCATGGTCGTCATTTCCCTGCTGTCGTTTGTCGTATGGGCGCACCACTTCTATACGATGGGACACGGCGTGATGGTCAACGGGATCTTCTCGATCACGACGATGGCGATTGCCGTTCCAACCGGGGTCAAGATTTTCAACTGGCTATTTACGCTGCAAAAGGGGCGCATCGAGTTTACGACGCCGATGCTGTACTCCCTCGCCTTTATTCCGATCTTTACGATCGGCGGGGTGACGGGGGTCATGCTGGCGATGGCGAGCGCCGACTATCAATATCATAATACGATGTTCCTGGTCGCGCATTTCCACTATGTGCTCATTCCGGGGACGGTATTCGCGGTCATCGCCGGGTTCTATTACTGGTTCCCGAAACTGTTCGGCTTCCGACTGAACGACCGCCAGGGCAAGCTGGCCTTCTGGATTATCGCCATTAGCTTTAACGTCACGTTCTTGCCGTTGTTCTTCCTCGGCTTGAAGGGGATGACTCGGCGGATGTACACCTATTCGGAAAGCACGGGCTTCGGTCCGCTGAACTTGATCGCTTCGATCGGGGCCGTGGGACTCGCCATCGGGTTTATCGTTCTGGTTTACAACATCTACTGGAGCTTCCGCTATGCGGAACGGGATACTACCGGAGATCCTTGGAACGCTCGTACGCTGGAATGGAGCACGCATTCTCCGGTTCCGGAATACAACTTCGCGATCGTACCGAAAGTGGATTCGCTGGATGCGTTCTGGGAATCGAAGAAAAGCGGAAAACCGCTGTTCACGGATAAAATCGAAGAGATTCATATGCCAAACAACAGTGGTCAACCGTTTATCCTCGGCATGATTTTCATGTTCTTCGGATTCTTTATGGTCTTTAGCTGGTGGGTACCGGCGATTATCGCCGGCCTGGGAATTGTCGTCATGCTGGCGGTACGTTCTTTCGAACGCGACCATGGGCGTCACATTCCGGTCAGTGAAATCATCAAAACCGAGCGGGCTTTAGCCGATCGGATGGATACGGATGCAGGATTGCGGGGTGAACACGCATGAAAGTAGATCATACTTTGCCTTTGGAATATCAAACGGAAGAGAACAGTAACCGGGTACTCGGGTTCTGGCTGTTCCTGGGTGCGGAAATCGTGCTCTTTGCCACACTGTTCTCGGTCTATCTGACGCTGTGGAATCGGACCGGTAACGGACCGAGCGGCGCGGAGATTTTCGAAATTGGACCGGTTCTGGGCGAAACGTTCCTATTGTTGACGAGCAGCTTCACCTGCGGGTTGGCGGTACACAGCATGCGGTTGGGGCTAAGAAAACCGTTTATGGCTTTCTTCGCCATCACGCTGCTGCTTGGCCTTGGGTTCCTTGGCATCGAAATTACCGAGTTCGTCACCTATGTTCATGAAGGTGCAACGATCCAAACCAGCGCATTTCTATCGAGCTTGTTCGTCCTGTTAGGCACCCACGGCGCCCACGTGACGATGGGTCTGCTGTGGGGCAGTGGGCTCATGCTTCAGGTGAAACGCGAAGGATTTACTCATGATACGGCGAACAAATCGTTTATTTTCTCGCTGTACTGGCACTTCTTGGATGTCGTCTGGATCTTCATCTTCAGCTTCGTATACTTGAAAGGACTGATGTGACATGAAAAAACTGTTCCCGATTCAGCACGTCATGGGATATGTGTTCTCACTGATCCTTTCTGCCGTAGCGCTGTCGGTGGTTTTCTGGGATATGTCGTTTGGCGTCGGCATGTCGATCCTGCTGGTCTGCGCGGCCATCCAGATGTCGGTTCAGCTGTTCCTGTTCATGCACATCGGTGAGAACCGCAGCAAAGGCGCATTGTATGCCAACCTTGTGTACGCCTTGTTCGTCGGACTGGTTACCGTATTCGGGACCTTGTTGACGATGATTTGGGGTTATCAGTAAGAGCATAGTCGGTTATCTGAAAAGAAACCCGTTGTCACGTATTCGTGGCAGCGGGTTTTTTGACGTTGGTTTGGTCGCTAGGTGGTGGATAAGACAGTCTTTCGATACGAGATAGGATCGCTTGTTCAAAATGATAGGTGCCAAAGGGTTTGAACCATCGCTCCAACAGGCTTCGAGCTTGGGATAAATGCTTCGCCGCCTTTTCGTTTTCCCCTTGTAAGGACATCAGCGCCGCCCAAGCTTTGTGGTAGCTGTAGGGCTCCTTGTCTGGCATCGCTTCAACTATCGCTTGGGCATTCCCCTGGATATGAAAGCCAGAAGGGTTCAATAGTAGGTGGCAGGCATATAGGCTGTCGATCATGAGGCGGGTAACCGGGATGGACGCAATGGGATGATTTGACTGACTAATCGGCCGAATATAGGTTAGTGCGTCCTCCGGTTGTCCCGTGTCGGCAAAGTGGAGGTACAAATACATTCGGAGCTCAGCTTCCTCGGCTAGTTGCTCGGGTGAACGTTCCGATAAATCATTTAGCAGCCGGGCTGCCGAGGCGATGACTTCGGAATTCCATTCGCATGGTCGCTTTTCGGATAAGTAGCTTTTTTGCAAAATCACCCCGGCCATCAATCGTTCGGCCCTTGCCGATCGCTGGCGCAGGAGCATAAAGAGCTTGCCGTCAGAAGGGTTAACCCCATTGGTTAGAGGGACGAGCGTAGCCGCACCAAGCGCAAAGCTGAACCCTATGAACAGCTCTGTTAATGGATGTGATGAGCGGTGGATGACCAGAATAAGCAGAGCGGTAAGTAAACTGAATGCAGGACCTCCCAAGGCCATCCAGGACCACTTGCGGGCGATCTCTGTCAGCTTTGTAGAGCAAGGCGAGAAGCGCATCGTCCCGCCAAAGCGCTGCCAGTTCTTGTTGGGTTGGAAAGAGAGGGTACGTCCGGTAAAGAGGAGCCGAAACGGACCAACGATCATCTCTTCCGGCTTTAACCCAAAGGAGAGTCCAACGAGCAGGTGTCCAGACTCGTGAACGAAGATGGCGAATAAGAAAGCCAGAAGGATATCAAGCAGAAGGGAGAACAATTTCTCGGTTACCGGAGCCAAGAAGGCTCCAAGAACACAGAGCAGGGACATCATTAGTAGAAGCGGCAATGGTTTTAACAGACGGTTCATATTTAGGTAGGCACCAGCTTTCTTGGGAGTTGCAGCTTACCTGGGATAAGTAAACCCAACATCTAGTGTAAATGAGAATCTATTCGTAGGATAGAGCACTGTGCAATTCGTATTGCGAAAAATAAAAATCACCTCTTTACATACCCCATGGGGGTATATTATAATGAGCTTACCACAGCAAACCACGCTGGTTTGGAAAGGAGAGCCGTATGGCGAAGATTGAGGGGCATGAACATCCGTCGTCCGCGTCCTGTGAGGGGCATTGCGAGGGACAACACGTAATGGAGAATGGCAAGCTGGTACGACACAGCCACCATTCCGAAGCGATGAAGAGCAACCTGACCAGTCGTTTGAACCGGATTGAAGGGCAAATCCGCGGTATCAAAGGGCTGATCGAGAGAGATACTTACTGTGACGATGTGCTGAACCAGATCGCCGCCGTGCAGTCCGCGCTAAACAGCGTGGGTCGGCTGCTGCTGGAGGGACACATGAAGAGCTGTGTGATCGAGCGGATTCAAGCCGGCGAGACTGAAGTGCTCGACGAACTGCTGGTCACGGTCAACAAGCTCATGAAATAACAGCGGAACCCCAGGGGGGTACGCTGCAAGGTTAAGCCATTTTTTATACTCTAGGAGGAATTTGCGATGCAAAATATTACGTTAAACGTGGAAGGCATGTCCTGCAATCATTGCGTGAAGTCGGTAGAAGGGGCGGTAGCCGGGCTTGGTGCTACAGGGAAAGTCGATCTGGCCTCTAAGAAAGTAGATGTCACTTTCGATGAAACGAAAGTGACGGTAGAGCAAATTAAAGAAGCAATTGAGGATCAAGGTTACGACGTCGTTTAATCCGCTGCGGCGGATCGTGGGACTGGGGTGCGGCATTCCCCTTGCGCCTCAGGCCCGGGATGCGGCGGTTCCGGAAGGCGAAAATTTCGTTCGCCTCTTATATACCCCCCAGGGGTACTTATTATCGGTATTGATATGGAGGAATGGTCATGGAAAATGCATTGCCCATCGGCAGCGGGGATCCGAATCAAACGACGCTGCAAATTACCGGAATGACCTGCGCGGCTTGCGCCGCCCGGATCGAGAAAGGACTAAACCGATTACCTGGAGTCGAGCAGGCTAACGTCAATCTGGCTCTGGAAACTGCGCAGGTGCGGTTTGAGCCGACTCAAGTCTCGCTGGACCAGATCATTGAGAAAGTGAGCCAGTTAGGCTACGGTGCGGTATTGAAGCCGTCCGAACAGGAGTCCGAGGATATCCGTACGCGGGAAGTCCGCAAACAGCGAAATAAGCTGATCGTCTCGGCGGTACTTGCCTTTCCGCTGCTGTGGGCGATGGCCGGGCATTTCTCCTTCACCTCGTGGATCTGGACGCCGGAGCTGTTCATGAACCCATGGTTTCAACTCGTACTGGCGACGCCGGTGCAGTTCGTCATCGGGCGCGGATTCTACGTCGGAGCTTACAAGGCGCTGCGCAACCGAAGTGCGAACATGGACGTTCTGGTCGCGCTGGGAACGTCGGCGGCGTATTTCTATAGTTTGTATTTGAGCTTGGATTCGTTATCGATGCCGCACGGGCATACCCCCCAGCTGTATTATGAAACGAGTTCGATCCTGATTACGCTGATCCTGCTTGGCAAGTGGTTTGAGGCGTTGGCCAAAGGCCGCTCCTCCCAGGCGATCAAAACGCTGATGGGGCTTCAGGCGAAAACGGCGCTCGTCCTTAAGGATGGCGTCGAAACCGAGGTGCTAATCGAAGCGGTTGTACCGGGTGACGTACTGATTGTGAAGCCGGGCGAGAAGATCCCGGTCGACGGTTTGGTGGTCGGCGGCGCTTCGTCGGTGGATGAATCGATGCTGACCGGGGAGAGCATCCCGGTAGAGAAGAAGGAAGGCGACGCGGTCATTGGCGCGACCGTCAACAAACATGGCATGCTGCGCGTTCAGGCTGCCAAGGTTGGCAGTGAAACTGCGCTGGCGCAAATCATCCGCGTCGTTGAAGAGGCGCAAGGCTCAAAGGCGCCGATTCAGCGGGTGGCCGACGTCATCTCCGGGATCTTCGTTCCGATTGTGGTTGGGATTGCTGTGGTCACGTTTTTGGTGTGGTTCTTCTTCGTGGCGCCGGGCAGCTTTGCCGAGGCGCTGGAAAAGGCGATCGCTGTGCTGGTCATCGCGTGCCCTTGCGCGCTGGGGCTGGCGACGCCAACGTCGATTATGGCCGGGTCCGGACGGGCCGCGGAGTACGGCATCTTGTTTAAGGGCGGCGAGCATCTCGAGGCCGCCCAGGGGCTGCAGGCGATCGTGCTGGATAAGACCGGTACGATCACGCGAGGGCAGCCGGAGCTGCGGGAAGTCGTCCCGGCCGGGGGCTGGGACGACGCGGCATTGCTCCGGCTCGTCGGCGCCGCCGAGCGCGGCTCCGAGCATCCGCTGGCGGATGCTCTGGTGGCCGGGGCGCGGGCGCGCGCCCTGGAGCTGCCCGAGGCAACCGCTTTTGAAGCGGTGCCCGGGCACGGGATTGCGGCGGTCGTGGAAGACCGCCGGGTGCTCGCCGGCACGCGCCGCCTGATGGCGCGTGAAGGCGTCGACGTCGCCGCCGCGGAGACCGGCATGGCCGCGCTGGAAGCGGCCGGCCAGACCGTGCTGCTCGTGGCGGTGGACGGCGTCTACGCCGGCATGGTCGCCGTGAGCGACACCGTGAAGGAGACGTCCAAAGCCGCGGTGGCGCGGCTGAAGGAGATGGGACTTCACGTGGTCATGATCACCGGCGACAACGAGCGCACCGCTAAGGCGATCGCCGCCGAGGTCGGGATCGACGAGGTGCTGGCCGAGGTGCTGCCGGAAGGCAAAGCCGACGAAGTGAAAAAGCTGCAGGCCCGCGGCCTGAAGACGGCGATGGTTGGCGACGGCATCAATGACGCCCCGGCGCTGGCCGTAGCCGACGTAGGCATCGCTATCGGCACGGGCACCGACGTGGCCATGGAGGCTGCCGACGTGACGCTGATGCGCGGCGACCTGGAAGGCGTACCGGACGCAATCGCGATGAGCAAGCGCACGATGGGTAACATCAAGCAGAACCTGTTCTGGGCGCTCGCGTACAACACGATCGGCATCCCGGTGGCGGCAGCCGGTTTCCTAGCTCCGTGGCTGGCCGGTGCGGCGATGGCGCTCAGCTCGGTCTCGGTGGTGCTGAACGCGCTCCGCTTGCAGCGGGTGAAGCTGTAACAGAACAAAACAAGCCTTCAGGAGCAGGTTTCCGGGTTGATCCCGGCCTTGCGCCGTGAAGGCTTGTTTTTTTGTCTTATTTGCGAGAGTGGGGTTGCGAATCGCCGACGATTCCTTGTTCCTCCAAGGCGAAGATCATTTTCTTCATCAGCTCGACGGAAGCCGCGATGGCAGGCACGTCGGGCTTTTTGAACTTCTCCGTGCAGGTTAACGTGGCGCGTCCGCTCTTGATCCGTAATCGAAAATGCACGTTGGGATGAAGGTCTAGGAGCTCCTCAAGCCCCTCATGCTTCAATGCCGACCGGAGCAGACTGGGATGGGAAGCCTTGGCCTGAAACCGCTTGTTCATGGCGGAGTTCGGGAGCGGCGTTTCCCGGAGTCCTCCGGTTAACCAAGCTAAGAGATGACGTTTGGCTGAAAATAAAACAAACTCCAGCTTGCGGCGCGGCCGGTAAATGTATTTCACGGAGATAACGTACTCATTACCGGATGAGTCGTTACTCGGATCGGTGATCGCCACCTCGCAGCTGCCGAAGCTGCGGGGGAGTGGCACGCGCACATGCTGGCTCTTGTATCTCCAGCCACTGAACTTCCCAGCGGTGTAAGCACTCCCGGAGGTTTTGGCATACTCCTTCAGCAGGGCTGTCGACTTGGATTCCCACCACGGCTTACGGATTTCTTTCGTCTGTGTCATGCTTCTCCTCCTCCTTGCCCGGCGCCCGGGTGGAAGGCAGTCTTCCCTCGCGGCGCAAAGCTTCTCGCAGCAGGTATTCGATATGACCATTCACGCTTCGGAATTCGTCCGCTGCCCAGCGTTCCAAAGCCTGATAGAGAGTCGGGTCAAGGCGAAGTGGGAAGCTCTTTTTGCTGGCCATCGTGAATGGATGCCCCTAATCAGTACAACGTGCTGGCGTTGATGACCGGCTGGGCGGAACGGTCGGATACGACGGCGACGAGCAGGTTGTTGATCATCGCGGCTTTGCGTTCGTCGTCCAGCTCGACAACCTGGCCGGCTTGCAGCCGTTCGATGGCCATTTGCACCATGGTGACGGCACCGTCGACGATTTTCTCGCGGGCTGCGATGATGGCTTCGGCTTGCTGACGCTGCAGCATTGCGCTGGCGATCTCGGTCGAATAGGCCAGGTGCGTCAGACGCGACTCGATGATTTTAACCCCGGCGATGGCCAGACGGTTTTGCAATTCGCCGGTCAGCTCCAGTGCAATCTCTTCCGTATTGGCACGGAGGGAGAATCCGACGTCATCCAACTGGTCGTACGGATATTTGCTGGCAACATGTCGCAGCGCGGCTTCACTTTGGATTTCGACGAAGGTTTCGTATTCGTCCACTTCAAACAGCGCCTTGGCGGAGTCGACGACCGAGAACACAACGACAGTAGCGATTTCAATCGGGTTCCCGTTGACATCGTTGACTTTCAGCTTGGCGCTGTTGAAGTTGCGAACGCGCAGCGACACTTTCTTGCGGGTCGAAAATGGAATCGCCAGATAGAAACCGTTCTTCCGGATGACGCCAAGATAACGGCCGAAGAAGGTGACCACTGCCGATTGATTCGGTTGCACGGTCGTGAGACCGGTCAAAAGCACGAGAGCGATAACGCAGGAGAGCACTCCGCCCGCAATCGGTAAAACCTCGTTCAGCGTAATAAGGTAAGTCCCCAACGCGGCAAATCCCAAAATGAACAGCAGGGCGACAAAACCGTTCAGGTACGAAATCTCTTTTTCTTTCATCATGAATGACACTCCTTCAGCTGCATATTGAATTGATACTGATATGATATCACTTTTGCAATATATTGTAAATAGGTGGATGAAGTCAAAGTTACTTGACAAGTTGGAGGGGCATCCAAAGGGGTCCGGAGAGAGAGGGAGAGGTGGAGAGGTGCGTAGGGCGTTTGATGGAATGGATGTGGAGTAGAAGCTGGTTAAGTGTTTGAGGTAGAAGTAGAGAGAGTATACGTGCGTGGATCGTGAGGAAGTGAGCTGGTGTTAGAGAGAGCGAATGGGCGGAGAAGATGCGTAAGTGCGTAAAGTGCTAGGAGAGGATAGGGGGAGCGTATTTCTGACTAACTCGTGGTTTTGGTGGGAGGGGGAATAGAGGCTACCAAGCTGGTTGTGGGGGCGGGCAAGTGGAGACGAAATCGAGTTGCTGGAGATAACGGGCTAGAATGCTGTGCTTTTAGCAACATTTATGCTCAGAGTGGCGACAACACCAAGAAATGTTGTATAAAATGCAACATTTTTTGGATGAGGACTCGGGGTGGAACGGAAGTGTACTTGGTCACTGGTAATCCCAAACGGTAACGGTGGTCCGCAGCAACTTCGCCGCATTCGACTTGCACGCCGCTCTCCACGTGCCTGCCTCTGCTCTCGCGTCCGGCCCCGGCCCCCTTCTCAACTAATCCAGGTCATCTCGGATCCGGACAGCTTCCAAGCGCCTTCCTCAAGCTTCAAGGTAATCTTGGCGCCGACGGCGCCGGTGCCGGAGCGGTATTTGGAACCCTCAATTTGGGCGGAGTCCTCGTTAATCTCGACCTTGTCGACGCGCAGCAGCACGCCTTTCAAGGAAGGACTGCTCTGTTCCGGATTTTCTTCCTCCATCAACTGATCCAACGTCCGGTCACGGATTTCGGTGCCGAAGTCTTGCAAATATTCAATGATATAGGTTTTGTCGTCTTCCGTTAGTTGAGTCATCTCGCTCAGGTCGACGGCGATATAGTTCATCTCATGGTTCAACCCTTCGTCCAGTTCCATCATCGCTTCAAACGTGATGGCATAGAGTTGTCCGGCCGATCCATTCATGTTCTCGGCTGACGTCTCAGATTCCTCGTCCCCGGTTGCGGTTTCTTCCTCGTCCTCTGCGTCCGATAGATTACCGCTATCCGTTCCCGTTCCTGATTCTCCGGTTTCGCCAGATGGTGGGCCTTGCTCCGAAACGGGCAGTTCGACTGTCGGCGGAGCCGTTGTTTTGTTTCCTTCGCTGCTAGGAGAGCAGGCGACTGCCATGATCAACACGGTCACTGCGGCCAGGCAGAATAGGCAGCCCCGCAGCCCCTTTCGCAAACGCATGTAGATTCCTCCTTCGTTACATAGTAGACGCTTCCGAACGGTAAATAGTTTCCTGATTGGTTTACTCCAAAGCGCGAACGATCTCACTAAGGCGGGCGATACCGTCTGTTAACTCATCGGCTGTGGCATACGCGTAGGAAAGGCGCAAGCGGCCTTCCGCTTCGCGGTCATACAAGTGTCCTGGGTTGATGAGAAGGCCGGCCTTCAGCGCGGCATCAAACACTTTGCGCGGGGAGGGGGATCCATGAAGGTTCAACCATATGTAAAAGCCTCCCCGCGGAGCTTCCCACTCCGCGATATCGTGAAAATGCCGCCCTAAAGCGTCGAGCGCCGCCTCGCGCCGCAGACGGAGCGCAGATCTTAACCGCTCGAGATGGCGGTCGTACAGGCCGCTCTCCAGCCATTCCGCCGCGACCTGCTGCGAAAGGGCGCTGGAGCCGTAATCGCTTTGCATCTTGATGTCGGCGAGCCGTTCGATCACGGGCTGAGGGCCGGCAATCCAGCCGATACGCAGCCCGGGGCTCAGCGATTTGGACAAGCTGCCAAGATAGAGCACGCTGCCGCTGGCGTCCTTCGCCTTCAAAGGAAGCGGCGGCGGTTCGTCCAGCCATAACTCGCGGTAGACATCATCCTCGACGACGGGAAGGCGGGCCGCTTCGCAAACCTCCAGCAGTTGATTCCGTCGGGCTTCGCTCATCACCGTTCCGCTTGGATTGTGGAAAGTCGGAATGGTATATAACAACGCGCCTGAATATTGCTTGGCGTACACAGAAACCAAGTCGGCGCGAAGTCCTTGTTCATCCATCGGCACGCCTCGCAGCTTCATCCCGGCGCTCTGAAATACGGGGACCGAATACAGGTAAGACGGCCGTTCGGTTAATACCGTCGAACCCCGGTGAAGCAACCCGACGGCTATGAGTTGCAACGCCTGCAAGGCACCGGAGACGATCAGCAGCGAGGACGGCGATACGGCGATGCCCAGCCGGTTCAACCGAGAGGCTATCGCTTCCCGCAGCCGTAGATCCCCGTTCGGCTCGCCATAGCCGAGGTTTGGGGGACGTAGGGCCATTCGCCCCAACAGCTCGGCCATCTCGGTTTGCGGCAGCAGATCCGGCCCCATCTCACCGGTACCAAGCCGCAGGATGCCCGGACGGAACTCGGCCTGGTTAATCTCCTGCACCGCCGGCAGATTGGGGTGCTGCACGCCGGCGCGGACGTACTCGTTCCAGTCCGGCGGCGGTGAAGCAGTCAGCACGCCCCAGGTCCGATTGACGACGCGGGTGCCGCCGCCGCGGTCGCCCTGAAGCAAGCCGGCGGCGATCAGCTCATCCAGCGCAGCGACCACTGTGCTGCGGTTGACGCCATAACGCGCGGCAAGCTCTCGCTGGGACGGGATACGCGTCCCAACCGGCCATTCGCCGCCGGCGATCAGGTCGCGCAGATGCTCCATGATTTGGCGATGGAGCGGGAAGGGTGAACTTCGGCTGGGACGCCAAGTCGAATGGTTCATGTTGGATAACCCCCTTTTTGCAGATTGCCGCTTTCTCGCGTGAACGACGTTATTTTCCCCTATTATATCGTTTGGTTGGTTTGAATTCCATCCAAATGGATGGAGCCAAATGGGGAATGGACGGGTACAATTAGTCGCATAGAGATGGAAGGGGGAGAGAGCATGCTGGGTGCAGTGATCCATGGTTTTTTGTTGGCGTTTGGCCTCATTTTGCCGTTAGGCGTGCAGAACGTGTTCGTGTTTAACCAGGGGGCCGCCAGCCGTAAACTGCGCAGGGCTTTGCCGGCCGTGCTGACTGCTGCTGTGGGGGATACGATCCTGATTTTGCTGGCGGTATTGGGGGTAACGGTGCTGGTCTTGTCCTGGACTTGGCTGAAGATCGCGTTGTTTGCGGCGGGGGCTGTCTTTATGATGTCTATCGGCTGGACGATCTGGCGGGACGCCTCCGCGCCGGCTTCCGCCGGGCCATCCGGGTTGCCTGCCAAGAAGCAGGCGGTGTTCGCTTTATCGGTGACGTTTTTGAACCCGCATGCGATTCTGGATACGATCGGCGTGATTGGGACAAGCTCGCTGGGATATGCGGGCGGCGCGAAATGGGCGTTCACACTAGCTACGATTCTGGTATCGTGGATATGGTTCTTCGGCTTGGCGATGGCGGGGAAAACCATTGGAAGCCTGGATCGGGGAGGCGCGATGCTGCGGGGGATCAATCGGGTGTCAGCACTGATCGTATGGGGAATGGCGATTTATATGCTGTACACGGGGGTTGCTGTCGGTAAATTGTAGTGGGGCTTTGGGAGAAGCGGTTGATGAATCAGGGCTAGTGATCGAGTGGTCGCCTTGCTTCCGGTGGAGGAAAGTTCCATAATGGGACTAACATCATGCAGGGAACAGGAGTGTGGAAGATGAACGAGACGATATCCAGATTGATGGAGCATCGTTCGATTCGCAAATACAGCGATCGCCCGGTGGGCAAAGAACTGGTGGAGCAAATCGTGTCCGCGGGGCAAATGGCCTCCAGTTCGAGCAATGTGCAGGCTTATAGCGTAATCGCGGTGACGGACGCGGGTCGAAGAGTCAAGCTGGCAGAGCTTTGCGGGCAACAGTCCTATGTGGCGGAGTGCCCCGTGTTTCTAGTCTGGTGCGCGGATCTGTCCAGGTTAAAAAGGGCAGCAGAGCGGCATATTCCATCGCAAAAAACTTACGAAGACACGACGGAGAACTTCATCGTAGCTACAGTCGATGTGGCGCTGGCGGCGCAAAATGCTGCGGTAGCTGCGGAATCGCTGGGGCTTGGCATCGTGTACATCGGCGGTATCCGCAACCGAAGCGAAGAAGTGGCCGAGCTCCTTGGTTTACCGTATTTGGCGTATCCCGTCTTCGGGATGTGTCTGGGTTACCCGGATCAGGAGCCGGGTTTACGGCCGCGTCTTCCATTGCCGGCCGTGCTGCATTGGAACGGCTATGACACCGCCGGTCAGGATGAACAAGTGGCCGCCTACGACGAGGTGATGTCGAAGTATCTGCGCGAACGGACCGGCGGGGCGAAGGATACGGCTTGGTCTGAACTGATGGCCGAGAAGTTGGCTCAACCGGCGCGCCTTCATATGCGTGAATTTTTGGCCGAACGCGGTTTTGAATTGAAATAACAGCAAAGAAGCTGTCCGTCCAGGTTGTGGTGACCTGGGGGACAGCTTTTGTTTTAAGCGTCGTTTCCTTCACAATCCGTAAAAACGCCGCGTGTTCCGATACAACGTCTTTGCAGCCTCTTCCGAGGGAATGCCCTGGAGATTCGCCCAAGCCATGGCGACGTGACTGGTCATACGCGGATGGGTGATCTGACCCGCAAACGGCCCCTCAAATGGCCAAGGGCCATCGGTTTCGGCCATAACCTGCTCGGGCGGATAGCGTCGGGCCAACTCCTGAATTTCCATTTCATAGACGATATCCGGCGTAAACGAAATAAAATAGCCCCGTTCAGCCATGCGTTGGACCGTCGATTCCGCGCCTTTGAACCAGTGGAAGTGAGCCTTGGTGATACCATGCCGATCCAGCAGGTCGCAGGCAAGGTCGGCATCCTCGTATACCGCATGCAGCACGACCGGTTTACCCGTCTCCTTGGCTAGAACTAGAAATTTCTCCAGTAAATCCACGTAGGGCTCAAGCTCAAACGGGTTTCCTTGTTCCAGCGCCTCCTGCCTAGCATAATAAGGGAGCCCGACTTCGCCTACCGCAATCATCTCCCCGGCATGTCGCTTGATCCAATCCAGTAGCAGATCGATTTCCCGATTCGCGGGAATTGGCTGTTCAGGGTGAAATCCAAACGCCGGGCGTACCAGGTTCGGATGGCGCTCCGCCAAAGCGCTGTTCAGCTTGCAAGAGGCCAGATGCATCGAAACGGCAATTACGGATTCAACCCCGCATCCCGGCAGTTCCTGCAGCAGACGTTCCCGGGTGACCTCGTCGTAAAGGTCCAAATGAATATGGGCGTCGATCAACGGAATTTGAGTTTCCAACGGTAAACCATGAAGAACGCAGGACATCTCACCAGACCCTTTCCAGAAACAGGTTACCAGCATGTCTTTATTATACCTGTTTTTTGGGTATGCAGTTCAGCGATTTCTGCGGCTTTTATACCTTTTTTTGCAAGGGGAGCGGACCCTCTGTAAATGGTTTTTTATTACAGCCGAGCAGACATGTCGTACAATAACAATTATGCGACAAAAATTACGTCAACAGGAGGTCCACTACAAAATATGGCAATTAACTATTTGTCGGCTGTAGCCCAACAATATCCCTTTCATTTATCATCCGCACAGGAATATCAGGATGAGCAAATCATTCAGATGTTCCTGACCGCGTGCGCCAAAGCGCCAAATACCCGCAGAAACTATTATCGGGCGCTGGAGCAATTTAGGCAATTCCTTTCAGGGGTCCCGTTTCGAGAGGTGTCCTGGAGGGAAATCGAAGCGTATAAAATCTACCTGACGAAAGGATTCTACCGAGATGCCCAAAAACCGCTTGCTCCGGCCAGCGTGGCTGCATTTATCGCGCCGTTGAAGTCGTTTTACAAATGGGGGAGCGACCGCGGTATCGGTCTTTTTGATCATAACCCGGCACAAAATATTCGCATCCCTGCGATTGTCGTTACGAGCCGCAGGCATTATCTCACACGCAATGAAGTCGGCAAGCTGCTGGAAACATTGCGGCGTCAAAGCCTGCGAAATTATCTGATCGGTCTTTCGTTGGTGCTGTTAGGGCTTCGTGTATCCGAGTTGTGCGGAATCAAATGGAAGGATTTTAACGCTGATTTGCTAGAAACGTCCGTGTGGTTGACCGTCTCTCACGCAAAGCGCGGAAAAACGCGCGAGGTCAAGATTCCGCATGACCTTTGGAGGATGTATCAGGAGCATGCGCGAAAATTGGCGGGTTCCCCTGAACCGGACCCGGAACTGGTATTGTTTGCGATAACGCCGCGGCAAATCGAACGGATCATCAAACAAGCGGGGACCACAAGCGGGATCCAGAAGCAACCGACACCCCACTGGTTAAGGCATACCAACGCGACTTTGGCCTTACTTCAGGGCGCCTCGCTGCAGCAGGTTCAAGAAACCTTGGGGCACGCTCATATCAACACGACCCAACGTTACTTACACACCGTCGAGCAAATGAAAAAAGCCGCCCCCGACTACGTGCAGGACTGCTTGATGGAATTTATGTAGTTCTCTCAAAAATTTTAGTGCTTTTTGTCTATTTTTTTGCTGAAAATAATGCAAAAATCGCCCTTTTGTCCTATAATGTAACAAGAGTTAATTACAAACCTTGCCAAATTTTGACCATTTTTTACTTAGATTTGTCGCATAATTGTTATTGTACGACATGATCTGTTTTTCATCCGTTTGCTCTGATTCATCATCGGGTAAAAAGCATAAAAATTTAACTGGATTTTAGGAAAAGTTCTTTTTTTCTTCAGGGAAGGAAGGAAAGTGCGAATCCAGAACGGGAAAGGCAAATGAAGACACAGGTTTTAGGGGGCAGAACGGTTGACTGTTTTTAATGAGTTCATTGACGAACTGTATATGGACAATAGCCCAGATGCAGTGAAGTGGTTTAACCTGCTCGTGCGCAAACATCCAGAAACCTATCATCATAGTATTCGAGTAGCCATGCTGGCAGAGAAGATCGCCGAACCGCTTGAGATTCGCGGGGCGGAGAAGGACATGCTGGTCCGCGGATGTTTTATGCATGATATCGGCAAAACGATGATTCCTCGTGCGATCATCGAACAGCGGGAGCCGCTTACGAAAGCGCAGTGGAAGATCATTAAGCTGCACCCGGTCATCGGGGCGGAACTCGTCGAAGCGGATCCGGCGTTTGGCCCAGGTATCGCGGATATCGTCCGGTGGCATCATGAGCGTTGGGACGGAGCCGGATATCCGGACAGGCTGCAAGGGGAGGAAATCCCCTATAATGCGAGAATTTGCGGGGTTGTCGACGCTTTTGATTCCATGACATCGGATCGGCATTACCGGGAGCGGAAGCTAACGATGGCTGAAGCCAAGCAGGAGCTGCTCCGTCATCGTGAAACCCAGTTCGACCCGGAGATTGTCGATGCGTTAATGCAGCTGTCCGATGAGATGTTGAACATTTACTCGATCATGTAAATGTCGCGGTTACAAGGGGGGGAGGATGGGCATGGATAATGGGTCCTGGAACCGTCTTGTATCTCCGGCGGAACTGGAGGAAGCCAAACGGGCAGACCGGAAATTGCTGTCCCTTCGCGTGACCTTATTTCCCGATTGTGCGCAGAGGCTGGCACGATTCCGGCTGATCGACGCAAAGCTGAACGCCTATGAGCGGGTACTTGCCCGAATGCCGGATCTCGTGGATCCGGAGGGAACTCATGAATCCATTGAATCCGTGACCTGGCTGATTGCCTTCGCAGGGGAAGCCGAGCATTTGCAAAGATGGGTAGAATTGATGCTGGAAGTGGATCAAGTTACTGTCGCCGAAATCAATACATAATCGCAGGAGGAGTCTATGATCTAGACTCCTCCTGCTGTCGTTTTGCGTTGTTCCTCTGCCATCATGGATGCGATTTCTCGCTTCAAACGAATAAAGTCGGGATCTTCCGTCATTTCATCACGCCGCGGTCGGGGGAAAGGCACTTGAATGGCATGCAGGATGCTCGCTGGCCGGCTCGAGAATAAATAAATGGTATCGGAGAGCATCAGCGCCTCCTCGATGCTGTGCGTAATCATCAAGACAGAACGCTTATTCTCTTCCCAAATATCCAGCAGCCAGCGCTGCATTTCGCTGCGCGTCAGCGCGTCAAGGGCGCTAAACGGCTCGTCGAGGCACATCACTTCCTGGGGAGCGAGCAGCCCCCGGAGGAAAGAAGCTCGCTGCTGCATACCGCCGGATAACATATGGGGGTAAGCTCGTTCAAAACCGCCTAGCCCGGCCTTTTCAAGCCAATGCTGGATTTCCTTACGATCGCTGCGGTTTCTGGTTCCGGCGATTTCCTGCGCCAAAACGACGTTGTCCTCGATCGTCCGCCAGGGGAACAGCGCGGGTTGCTGCGGCACGTAACTAATATGCCCGCGTTGACCGGTAACCGGGCGTCCCTGAAGTAGGACTTCTCCTTGTTCCGGGGCCGTCAACCCACCGATGATGTGAAACAGCGTGCTTTTGCCGCAGCCGGATGGGCCGATCATCGACACGAATTCGCCGGCAGGCACACGTAGCGAGATATTGCGCAGTACGGGGACTTCCCGTCGCCGGTCGCGGAATGTCTTATGGATCTGCCGGACCTCGAGCGCCGGTACGGCCAGATCCCTTATCGTTGATTTTTCACTCATAACCGAGCCACCCTTTCTGTAAGCTGCGTTAACTCCGGTCGTTCGACGGTTTATAGCGGATAAGCCATTTTTCCAAAAGAGCAACGCAGGCGAACATCGCCAGGCTGATCGCTACGATGATCGCGATGGCGACGAAGATTTTGTCTGTGCGGAACGACGCCTTTTGCAGCATCATATAATAGCCGATTCCTTTGTCCGCACCGATCCATTCGGCGATGACCGCACCCATGACGCTGTAAGTTGCGGCGATTTTAACCCCGGACATGATCGAGGGGATCGCGTAGGGCACCTCCAGCTTGCGGAAGATATCCGCCTTGGACGCACCGATCATCCGCATATAATCCAGCATCGCGCGATCCGTGCGGCTCAGTCCGTCCATGGTCGCCACCGCAACAGGGAAGAAGCAGACGAGCGTAATGACGATGATCTTCGGCAGGATCCCGAACCCGAACCAGATCATGAGCAGTGGGGCCAGCGCAATGGTCGGCACGTTTTGGCTCAAGATGATCAACGGATACAGCGACGCTTTAAGAAACGGGACATAATGGAGCACAAACGCCATCAACAAGCCCACGAACGTTCCGATGGCAAAACCAATCAGCATCAGCCGTAGTGTTGCCAGCGTGTGCTCCCCTAAACTGGCCGCACCGGCGGCCGCTTCACGCCCGATATCAACCGGGCTGGGGAGGATCCATTTTTCAATGTGAAACCAGGCGGTGGCGCCCTGCCAAATCAGCAAAAACAGCATGACCGCCACAAGGGGCGGCCAGATGCTGTGCCAAAGGCTGCGGAGATTCATGGCCGATATTTTTCAATCAGCTTATCCATGCTGACGCCTTTGGGGTTATACGAGATTTTGATTTGCGAAATGATGCCTGTACTGCCAAACTCGATGACGGCTTCATTCATTTTCTTCACGATAGCCAGCAACTCGTCGAGTTTCCCCTCCATGGTGGTCTCCAGGGGATTGACCTGATATTTCACCCCGGAAGCCTGAATCACTTCAATGGCCCGGTCTACATACGGTATCACGTCTTCACCATTTGGCGTTTTTGGAATGATTTGAATGCTTAAAAGTGCGTTTGGCATCGATGAGTTCATCCTTTCGATAATGGGAATTGGTTGAAAACATAATTTCAGGGAGTTATTCGCTCGGCAAAAACTCATTGGTGAAAGCGGTATCTACCTCAAGCGGTTTCTCCAGCAAGCCACGCTCATGCATCCAATCAGAGTAGTTCTGCCATACTTCTTTCTTCTGTTCGCCCCAGCGCGGAGCGTCGTCCTTGTATTTCGGGCTCAGCCATTTTTGACTGGCAACTACCAGGTCCTTGTCGAGTTCCGGTACAGCCTTGAGCAAAATTTGCGCCGACTCCTCAGGGTGGGCGATTGCATAGTCATAGCCTTTGGACACCGCTCGCATAAACGCCTTCACGAGCTCCGGGTCGTCCTTGATCGTCTTCTCGTTGGTGACAAGCACCGGCGTATAATAGTCAAGCTGTTCGGAGAAGTCCTTAACGTAAAGCATATCCAGCGGCTCACCCCGCAGTTCGGCTTCGATGCCGGTCCATGCGTAGAAGATCCAGGCGAAGTCGATATCCCGCTTCACGGCCGTAAAATAATCGGCATCCCCGATGTTGAGGAACTTTACCTTGCCGACATCGGCGCCCTGCAGGTCCATAATGGATTTAATGACCGCTTCTTCCACAGGAGACCCCCATCCGCCGTAGGCTTTGCCCTCAAAATCCTTAGGTGTCTTGATATTCTTGGCAACAGGTGCAGCAAAGCCGGATGTATTATGCTGAATGATTGCGGCGATGGATACAAGCGGGACGCCTTGGAGCCGGCTTTGGGTGACGTTCTCTTGTACGCTGACGCCAAACGGGACCTCCCCGGAGGCAACCATCGCCTCAGCGCCGCCAGAGCCGGGAAGGAGGATATCCACATTCAGCCCTTCCTCGGCGAAATACCCTTGGTCCTTAGCGACGTAAAGGCCGGTATGATTAGTGTTAGGGCTCCAGTCGAGCACAACCTTGACGCTGCGCAGCTCTTCGCCGGTCGCCTGGTTAGGCGCGGCATTCTCGGCATTTTGCCCGCCTTGGTTTCCTGCAGCAGCCTTGCCCGCGCTATTTCCGTTGGCTCCGCCGCAGGCAGACAGAATTAGCAGCATACAGCCGAGGAACAGCGCCAGCACGGTGCGTAGTTGAACTTTCACGACACATTCTCTCCTTCGATTGTTTAAATTTCCGCAGCTTTGTTCTTGGTATAACCCTGGAAACGCGACCTTAAGCGCAATCCAAATTTCGGATACAAAAAAACGTCCCGGATCCGGGACGCGATAGGCAATGGAAATGAAATGAATAACGAGTTCATATCCATATAGTATAGCTCCCTACGCTGGCATTATCCAGATCAGGTTAAAGGGTCAGTATCTTTGAGGGATACACTCTCAGCCGGCCAATTCCAGCACCCCTGAACAGTATGACTGCAGATTACAACTGTCATTATAGTTTTCGCTTGCCGCATTTGTCCAGTCTTTCCGAACAGGTTTGCAAAAATAGGGGATTTGCTTTTTATCTGGCAAAAGGATATAATGAGTTCATCTCGTGTTTTAGAAAGAAGATCATTCACCCATTGAAAAGAGTGTCACTATTTAAAACCTGGAACTTTTTTCAATGTGTGAATTTTTTTTATACAAGTGGTGCATGTTCATAAGGGTCAGCCCTTTTGAGCGACTTCTGTTAAAAAAATGAATCATGTTAATCTTTAAACAGGAGGTATTCCCCTATGGAAACCGGAACAGTAAAATGGTTTAACGCTGAGAAAGGTTTTGGCTTCATCGAAGTGGAAGGCGGAAATGACGTATTCGTTCATTTCAGCGCGATCACTGGCGAAGGCTTCAAAACCCTCGACGAAGGCCAACGCGTACAATTCAACGTGGTTCAAGGCAACCGCGGCCCTCAAGCCGAAAACGTTGTAAAACTGTAAGCTAGCCAGAAACTGCTCTTAATGCGTTCTCGCATTGAGGGCAGTTTTTCTACTCAAAGATCATTCATGAGGTTAACATTCGGAAACCTCGCTTCTGATGGTACATATAGCACTATGACGAACCACATCTATGCACCCGGTTAGAACGCTCACCTTGAAGGAGGGGAATTATGAACTACCGTAAAAAAACGTTAGAAGAAATTCCTGAGGAAAATACACCGGTATGGACCTGCACGAGCGACGATTGCAATGGATGGATGCGTGACAACTTCACGTTTGAACATAGTCCGGCTTGTCCGCTTTGCTCGTCTGAGATGGTCATGGGAACGCGCATGCTTCCCCAACTGAGTAATCCAAGCTCCGATCAAAGATCGTCGGCCAAGAAGGCATAGACGAGGACGCCGCCGGAATCGGTGGACGCTGACAGCAGCCACAGCCGTATTCGCATCAAAGCGAATACGGCTGTTTTTGTTTTTTTTGGGTATGCAAAAATGAAATATCCATAAAAGGATTGCATCTATATTAAAAATTTAATATGTTTGAACTACTACAATGTTTGACATCCAGAAGGGAGAACCCCCGCATCGATGCACGGTAATTATAAGGTTGCTTCTCAAGTCTTCGATATTCCTTCCAGCAGCAAGCAAAGGAAGCTGGCCATTCTCATCGGTGTTCTGATTATCTCCGTGTCGCTCGTGGCTTTGCCATTTGGGATGACAGCGCTTCCCGCCACAGAAACCTTTCTCTCCGCCGCGATCGGCTGGCTGATTTTTGGGGATATGCTAACGGCCTTCATCATCTACAGCCAATATCGGGCCTCCGGTCTTCCGGCGTTGCTCGTGTTGTCCTGCACCTATTTATATAGTGGATTGATGACGTTTTTGCATATATTAACTTTTCCCGATCTCTTTGGCGGATTCGGGGAGATGATAGGGGCCGGGGGGCAAACCGCGGGCTGGCTATGGGTATTTTGGCATAGCGGATTTTCCTTTGGTATCTTGTTATACGCTTGGGTGAATCGAAAGTGGTCCAAGCCATTAAGCTCAAAAGAGATGATTTTCAATTACGGTACAGCCGGTATCACATTGACGTTGTTGAGCGTATTTGCCGTGTTTGAGCTCACCGCTTTAGGCGATCGCTGGCTGCCTGACATCATTCAAGAGAACGATTACCGCAAACTAAACACCTCAGGGATCGGACCCGTCTTGTGGATTTTGAATTTCTTTGCCCTGATGGCGGTATGGAGAAGAATCAAAGGATGGTCGATGTTGCACTTATGGTTGGCGGTGGCGATGCTTGCCTTACTGATGGACGTGACGCTGACGCTGTTTGCCGGCATGCGCTTTACTCTGGGGTGGTATGTAGCCAAAATCAATTCGGTTATCGCTTCGACAGTCGTGATTTGTGCAGTGGTAAATGAAGTGAATCGACTATTTATCCGGTTATCGGAGCAGCATCGCCAGTTGATGGAATCCGGCTTGCAGCTCGAGCATGCGAACGAACAGCTGATTCGGTTAACCAATCTCGACGGGTTGACGTAGATACCTAATCGCCGGCGGTTTGATGAGATACTGGCTTGGGAAATGGTCTCCCCGGAGGAGCGAAACACGGCGCTGTCGCTGCTGATCATAGATATCGATTGTTTTAAAGCCTATAATGATTATTATGGACATCAAGGCGGGGATCACGTCTTGAAAGAGATCGCTTGGACAATATATGGTGTGGCGAAGCAGGAGCAGGGCTTTGCTGCCAGGTATGGGGGAGAGGAATTCGTGGTCGTCCTGTCAGGACTTGAGACGCAGGAAACCTTGGAAGCTGCGGAGCGGCTGCGTCAAGCGATCGCCAGCCTGGCCGTCGAGCATAAACGCTCCAAGGCGGAGCCATACGTTACGATCAGCATCGGGGGATATCGCCTTGCTCCCTTTGATCCGATGGAGGCGGAGGAGTTGATCCGTCGTGCAGACCGCTGCCTCTATCGGGCAAAGGAAGAGGGGCGCAACCGATCGGTTGTGGAAGGTTAAGAGTTTTGCCTCCTGCGCCTGATTAGGGTCAGGAGGCCTCGATATTCTCGGTCATGACCCGGTATTGCTTGAACATAAACAGACGCCAGCGAATGATCATACCATATGCGAGTAGGAAGAACAGCGCTCCTGTTTGCATCACGGAGACATATTGTTCCACGACTTCATGGAGCAGGAGACGAACGACCAGCAACCCGACCAGGATCAGGATAAAGCTGCGAGAGCGCTCCGCATAAATCTCGTCGTCGATTTTCTCGAACTTGGTTGTTCGAATCAGCGGATAGGAGAACAGGAGCCAGCCGAAAGCGAAAGCGATCACGCCCCACAGGAATGGAATGTGCGTTTCCGGGACGACGAACATGATGAGGCCGGTAGTCATCCCAAGCGGCGGAATGACGATCTTCTTCACGGTGACAGGCCGACGGCTCGCTTTCAGACGGATAAACAGAACTGCGACGGCCATGGCCATCGCACCGAAAGTAAAAAAGATTTGCATATAAGAGGGATTCATCAGCTTCATAGAGGTTCCCTTTCTGTAGGTAATTGTGCGCTGTACCCAACAATAATGGCTACTAGGTAATAGAGATTCGCGAGAACATTATATCATACTCACCTGCACTTGTTTCAAATCGGTAAGGGAAAGGGGAAGAAAGATGAACAGCGAATTGACGGTTGCCGTCCATTGCTTGTTGTTTTTGAATTCCAGGGAAGAGCGCATGGCCAACAGCGAACAGATCGCCTGCAGTGTGGCGACACATCCAGCGAGAGTGCGCAAGGTGCTTAGCCTGCTTCGCCGCCACGAGCTCGTGACCACCAAAGAGGGGGCGCACGGCGGATACTTGCTAAAGGCCGAGCTCTCTCAGGTGTCTCTCGGCGATTTGTATCGCATCTTCGCCCAAGGTTCGCTGCGTCCGAGTTGGTGCTCCGGCAGCGAGCATTCCTCCTGTGCCATTTCCTCGAATATCCCTGCCGTCATGAACCAGATTTATGGCGGGGCGGAGCATCAGGTGGAGATGTATTTTGACCGGCTGCCTTTGTCCGAGGTGAAACGGTTGCTGGATGAACCCGATCATAGGAAGGAAGAGGATTTAATGAGTGAAAAAAGCCAAGATGTCTGGCTGTTCTATACGGGTTCCTACGCCGAAAATAAGGATCCGGGAATTTATCTCTGCGAACTGCAGCGAGGCACCGGGGAAATGCGGATTCTTCACAGCATTTCGGGTCTCGTGAATCCATCCTTTTTGACACTCGATGCCAAGGGACTGCGGTTGTATGCGGTAAGTGAACAAGCGGAAGGGCGGGTCGCCGGTTTCGAGGTAGATCCGAAGGACGGGAAGCTGTCGATGAAAGGCGAAAAGGCTACGCTTGGGGCAGATCCTTGCTATCTGGCTTTACAGCCTGGGCCGGAGCGGCACTTACTGGTCGCTAATTATTCCAGCGGTCATGTCAATGCGTTTGCCCTCGATCCGGAGGGTGCGCCGGGGGACATGATCTCCCTCATCCGCCATGAGGGAAGCAGCGTAAACCGGCAACGCCAGGAATCGGCTCATGCGCATAGCGCTGTGCCAAGTCTGGACGGTCGGTTCGCATTCGTCTCCGATTTAGGAACCGATCAAATCGTGATCTACCGTCTGGAGTGCGGGCAACTCGTGAAGCACGGGGTGACGGAGTTGCCGCCGGGAGCGGGGCCGCGGCATTTCGTAATCCATCCATCGGAGCGATTTGCTTACGGCATGAACGAGCTGAACAACACGATGACAGCTTACGCTTTTGATCCGATGGAGGGGCGGCTTGAGGTGATTCAGCACGTCAGCTCGCTGCCGACTGAGTTCCATGGGGAGAATTATCCGGCCGATATTCACTTCTCGCCGGACGGTCGATACGTATACGGCTCCAATCGTGGACATGACAGCATTGTTCGCTTCCACCTGGACCCCAAGACCGGACGTCTGGATGACCCGGCATGGACGAGTGTGGAGGGGAGTTGGCCGCGTAATTTTGCGGTCTTGGAAGATTACGTCCTGGTGGCGAATCAGAACAGCGGCAATATCGCCGCTTTACGCCGGGATCCGAAGAGCGGCCATCTTACGCCGACCGCGCATAGCTTGAAGGTCGACAAGCCGTCCTGCATCGAGCCGCTTCCGGCGAACCTTGCGGCGGGGATGTTGCAGTAACTCCGGAAGAATTTCGAAGCGTCAAGGAACCTGGAAGCCTGAAATGGCATATCTCTACTAGTAGGGAAAACGCCCAGCGGCCGGCAGGTACCAAGTGAGGCAGAAGCTTCAATTTCAAATGAAAGACGAAGGTTCCGACCCAAGAACCCGAAGGCCCGCACTCCGCTGGCTTCCGGGTTCTTTTCTTGTGGAAGGGGGCATATAGCGCTCCAAGCCAGGGCCTGTCCCGGCTATAAGGGGAGCTTATAAATAATTTGATTTTTTTGCATAAAAAGGTTTGACATTTTTAGGCTGCCGCATATAAAATAACACCATAGCATACTAAACAGGTAGGAATAATTAAAAATGTTCTCACCGTACGGACGGAGGAACGCTCTACTTGCCTTGGCAGACACGGGTAGTGGCTCGGTTTGACCGTAGGGGGTGGGGCGTTTCTCCGTTTTCCTTTTTCCAATGGATTCTGATGCGGTAGATGACAGCCCTGCCCTAGTAAAGCGAGAAGAAAGTGAGTATGGGGAGTGATACGATGAACAGAAGGTTGAAGCAAGGGGTTCTAATAGGTTTGACGTTGATATTGGTTGGAGTCCTGGCGGCTTGCTCGGCGAACAATAGCGGGGGCAACGAGGCAGCCAGCGCGGCAGCCGGCAATTCCGGCAGTGGGGTGAAGCCCAAAGCGGTGGAGTTGCTGAACGTATCCTACGACCCGACACGGGAATTATACGAGAACTATAACAAAGCCTTCGCGGCCTATTGGGAGAAGGAAAAAGGACAGAAAGTGACAATCAAGCAGTCGCATGGAGGATCGGGTAAACAAAGCCGGGCGGTCATCGACGGTTTGAAAGCCGACGTGGTCACATTGGCCCTCGGATACGACATTGACGCCATTTCGCAAAGCGGTCTGATCGGTGAAGGCTGGCAGCAAAAATACGAGCACAACAGCTCGCCCTACACCTCGACCATCGTATTTCTAGTTCGCAAAGGCAACCCCAAAGAGATCAAGGATTGGGACGATTTGATCAAAGAGGGAGTCGAGGTCATTACGCCGAACCCGCAAACCTCTGGCGGAGCACGGTGGAATTACCTGGCGGCATGGGGATACGCCCTGCATCATAACAATAACGATGAAACGAAAGCACGGGAGTTCGTGCAGGAACTGTTCAAGCATGTTCCGGTTCTTGACAGTGGAGCACGCGGCGCAACCACGACATTCGTGGAACGCGGGCTGGGTGACGTTCTGCTGGCGTGGGAGAATGAGGCCTGGTTGTCTGTGCAGGAGCTCGGTCCGGACAAATTCGATATCGTCTATCCGTCGGAGAGCATCCTGGCCGAACCGCCAGTCGCGGTGGTAGACAAGAACGTGGATGCCAAGGGCACCCGTGAAGTAGCTGAAGCTTATTTGAAATACCTGTATTCGGAAGAAGGCCAGAGAATAGCCGCGGAGAATTACTACCGCCCGACACTGGATAGCGTGAAGACGCAGTATGCCGACAAATTCCCGGAGATCAAGCTGTTTACGATTGAGGAATTCGGTGGCTGGGCCGAAGCGCAAGCGAAGCATTTCAATGACGGCGGCATCTTCAGTCAGATCTATGTACCACAATAATCCAAACCGACCGTAACGAATCGGAGGCGAAAAAATATGCACAGTGGCACCACAAAGCGCGGCGTTTTGCCCGGCTTCGGGCTGACGATGGGATTCAGCGTGCTGTATCTCAGTTTAATCGTGCTGATCCCGCTTTCCGCCTTGCTGCTGAATTCTACAGGACTAACCTGGGAGAAATTTTGGGATGTCGCGACCGACCCGCGTGTACTGGCTTCCTACAAGGTGAGCTTTGTGACCGCGGCGGTGGCCGGACTTATTGATGCCGTATTGGGGCTGCTGCTAGCCTGGGTGCTGGTCCGGTACGATTTTCCCGGCAAAAACGTGTTTGATGCCATGATCGACCTTCCTTTTGCCTTGCCTACGGCGGTGGCCGGCGTTTCGCTTACCGCGATCTATTCGGCTAACGGCTGGATCGGTTCCTTGTTTGAACCGCTGGGGATCCGCATCGCATTTACGCCGGCAGGTATCACGCTTGCGCTGATGTTTATCGGCATCCCGTTTGTCGTACGCACCGTACAGCCGGTGCTGCAGGATTTGGATGCCGAGGTGGAGGAGGCGGCGGCGACGCTCGGCGCAAGCCGCTTCCGTACCTTCCGCCAAGTGGTGTTGCCGGAGCTCCTGCCGCCGCTCCTAACGGGGTTTGCGCTCGCGTTTGCTCGCGGCATCGGCGAATACGGCTCCGTCGTCTTTATCTCTGGCAACATGCCGATGAAGACGGAGATCGCTCCGCTGCTCATTATGTCGAAGCTGGAGCAATTCGACTATGCCGGAGCGACGGCGGTAGCTTTGATGCTGCTGATGATCTCGTTCGTGCTGCTGCTGCTCATCAATACGCTTCAGCGCCGGATCCGCAAGACCGCGCGGTAAGACACGAACTCGATAGGAGGGAAGATTATGGCCGGTTCTGTGCCATTAGCTGCAAGCAAGCCGACGGCCCCGCGTAGGCAGGTGGGGAAGAGGGGCGGCGCCATGAAGTGGGTATTGATTACGGCGGCCGCACTCGTTCTGCTCTGGCTGATCGTCTTGCCGCTTGCCGTCGTGCTGACGGAGGCGCTTAAGAAAGGCTGGGACGTGTACGTTGCGGCGATCCGCGATCCGGATGCGTTGTCTGCGTTGCGGCTGACGCTGCTCGTCGCTTTGATTACCGTACCGCTGAATACAATCTTTGGGGTGGCCGCCGCGTGGGCCGTCACCAAATTCAAGTTTCGCGGCAAGCAGGTGCTGGTCACGTTGATCGACCTGCCGTTTGCCGTATCTCCGGTCATCGGAGGCCTGATTTATGTGCTCGTATACGGCTCGCACGGCTGGTTTGGACCGTGGCTGGACGAACATCAGATTTCAATCATATTTGCTTTGCCAGGCATTATCCTGGCGACGTTGTTCGTGACTTTTCCGTTCGTTGCCCGTGAGCTCATCCCCTTGATGGAGGATCAGGGGCAGCAGGAGGAAGAGGCCGCGGTCACGTTGGGAGCTCGGGGCTTCCGGATTTTCTGGAAGGTCACGCTCCCGAATATCAAATGGGGTCTATTGTACGGAATTGTGCTTTGCAACGCGCGAGCGATGGGGGAGTTCGGTGCCGTCTCCGTCGTCTCGGGCCATATCCGGGGAGAAACAAACACATTGCCGCTGCATGTGGAGATTTTGTATAACGAATACCAATTTGCCGCATCGTTTGCCGTAGCCTCTCTTTTGCTGCTACTGGCGCTCGTGACTCTGCTGCTCAAAGGCTGGTTCACGCGCCAAAGCCGCCATTAAGGTAGAAACGCAAGCTCCGCCGCCAAGTTGCTTAATGGGGTTAGGTTAAGCGGTTCAGGGTTTTTGGGGACGTAATACGGAGGTTTGCCGAGAGCGTGTTGTAGGTGCCGTGTGCGGTAAACTGTGAACCGTGAACCGAGCAGCCAACTTCTAACGGAACGTAGCGTCGTTATTTGCTCATTTCCCGGCTATTTCCCGCTGTAACGGAACTCAGACGCCTTATTGGGCTCATCTCGCGGAGAATGGACTGTATTTGCCCGAAATAAGGTCTCCTGGTTCCGTTAGAAACTAGATCATTCGCGAAACGGACAAATAACGGCTCTGGGTTCCGTTAGAAGGCGAAAAGTTAGTTGGAGGTAGCGGAGTTCATGCGGTGGAAGCAGCGGTAGTAGGGCGTTGCGTAAGTTAGTAGTTAGTAGAGTAACCGGTTGAGTTGACGTTAGGCGCTGGTTAACGACGTGTGTGCGGGCGGAAGGCTCGGCTGAAATCAAGATTCGCCGTCGGATAGGCTTCTTAATGAGAGAGCTTCGTGATCCAAAGATAACTTTTGATTTACCGCTTCAAATCAAGAATCAAAAGTTAGGTTGGGAGCACCAAGAAGGTTGGATGAAGCTAGAGACAGAGTAGCGGAGCGTAGCTGTAAGCTACGTGAGCAACGGAAGGCTCGGCTGAATTCAAGATTCGCTGTCGGATAGGCTTCTTAATGAGAGAGCTTCGTGATCCAAAGATAACTTTTGATTTACCTGTATAAGGGGAGGGGTAGGGGGATGGCGAAACCATTGAAAGTCGACGAAATCTGGCTGGAACGGATCGCGGAACTGCTGGGCGGCATGGAATTCGGTTCGCTGAACATCGTCGTTCATGAAGGCCAAATCGTGCAAATGGAACGCACGGAGCGCAAACGTTACGAGTTGAATCCAGGCAGCGCCTCCAGGGCTTCCGGTGCTTCCCGTCATACGGCCAAACCTTTGCGCGAATCCGGACAGCGGTAACTCGCATAACGGTTTCCATAAGAACAACCCCGATTCCGGGCGGTCAGGCAGCGAGGCCTGCGCCGCCTACAAGGAATCGGGGTTGTTTGTGTTTATTGCGGCGTTTCGCCTTCTCCCAGTCGGCCTTCCGCCTGCACGGCTCCGGGAAGGGGCGTTTCAACAGCCCCCGGTGACATCGGCAGCGGGTCGTGGCCGACGTATGGACGCGCCTTCCTTGGCTTGCGGCTGTTTAGGCGGAACCCGCCGAGAAACAGAAGCAGTTGGGTGCCCAAAATATAAGGGGCTAACTGACCTCCAGCTATATGGACCGCAGCCAACACGGCGATGAAGGAGGCCAGCAGACGAGCGGGGACGGCGTTGTCATGCCGATTCCGCCCGCCCATGATTGCCATGTAAAGCAGCAGCAACGCAAACCAGCATGAGGCTAATTGCATCCAGCCCGTCGCCACCTCCCATACGTCTTCAGTTACCGTCTCGCTGGAGAGGCTCGTTCCCAGCAAGCGCCATAACCAAAGCAGTGTTAGAAAGAAAGCAGCGGCGAACAACACCGGCAAAAGAGGCCGGACAACGCGCCAGAGCCAACTTCCCCAGCCGGGCCGTTCCATCAGGCGAAGCAACTTGTCCCGCTCGGCGATGAGAGCCTCGCTTTCCCGCTCGATCGTTCTCAGCATCAGAGGAAGGCGGGAAGCATCGCTGTCCTCGACAAAAGCGGCGATTTGGGCCAGAAGATTTTCACTGGTATAAGGCGCGGCTCGGCAAGCGAGCAGCTTGTCTCGTAGGAGGCCTAGGTCCGGGTCCAGGGAAGTTTGCGATGACAGATCCATAGCTGTCATTAAAGACCCGGCAGCCGAAGCATAACGATCCAAAGTGGAGTTGACGTATTCCAGTCGTCTGTGTTCATCCCGGTCGATTTTGCGGCGTGTCGCACCGTAAAGCGCGAGAAACGCTGATAACGCCAGGAAAGCGGCTATTGCCGAATGTTCAGACGTCTGCAGCCAGGTAACCCATTCCGACAGTGACATGGTGATCACCCTTTCCATATTCCTCCTTTCACTATTGCACACGTGCCGTTCGGATTCAAGCTTGGTTCAAGAGATTCGGAAATATGGTATACTTGGAAACTGATGAAAACTTGTGAAAATAAACGGCAGACGGAGGGAACAACATGAATGAACGGACACCCGGTGCTGAGGTTAAAATCATACGGGTGGCCCCTGAAGTTAACGATTATCTGAGGCTTCGGGAGCAAGCCGGAATGAGCCCGCGCAGCGCAGAAGGAGCAGCCACGGGCTTAGCCAACTCCATATTTGCTGTCTCGTTGCATGATGCATCGGGGCTGGCGGGGATGGGAAGAATCGTTGGCGACGGCGGGTGCTTTTTGCAGGTCGTCGATATCATCGTACGTCCGGATCTTCAGGGAAAAGGCCTAGGCAAAAGGATCATGGGAGAAATCATGGGATTTCTGGAAGGGCATGCGCTGCCGCTAACTTACGTCAGTCTGATTGCCGACGTCCCGGCGGATCCATTGTACCGGAGCTTCGGTTTCGAATACACCGCTCCCGGCGGTCTTGGGATGTATTGGAGAAAGCAATGACATGATGAACGCGGTGGTAGGGGCACGCCACCATGAAAGTAAAGGGCAAAGGAGATGCCATCGGATTGACTTCTACAGTAATTGAAATTTTCATGATCGCCATTTTGGCGGGTATCGTCGGCTCGGTTCTCGGATTGGGCGGAGGAATCATCGTAACCCCCGCGTTAACCTTGTTGTTTGGCGTTGA
The DNA here is from genome assembly GCF_037969915.1 of Paenibacillus sp. FSL R7-0216. Lineage (NCBI taxonomy): Bacteria > Bacillati > Bacillota > Bacilli > Caryophanales > Paenibacillaceae > Paenibacillus > Paenibacillus sp. FSL R7-0216. The sequence continues at coordinate 704,232 of NZ_CP150222.1, forward strand.
CATCAACCATGCGATCGGGGCGAGCATCATCTCCGTCATCGCTACATCAAGCGGCTCGGCGGTGGCGTATATCCGCGATCGGATCACCAATCTGCGGGTCGGCATGTTTCTGGAGATCGCCACGACCGTCGGGGCGATTACCGGTGCGTTTATCGGGGTCTTGATTGCCCCGCGGTTTCTGTATATTATTTTCGCGCTGCTGCTGCTCTACTCCGCGTATGCCATGATCAAAAAGGGCAAGCAGGAAGTTCCGGAGAACGTCCCGCTGCATCCGGTAGCTCAAAAGCTCGGATTGCAGGGCGAGTATTACGATAAGGCGCTGGGCCAAACCGTCGCTTATAACGTGGACCGGGTATACGAGGGCTTCGGGGTAATGTACGGCGCGGGCGTCATTTCCGGACTGCTGGGCATCGGCAGCGGCAGCTTCAAGGTCATGGCGATGGACGTGTTTATGAAAATGCCGCTAAAGGTGTCGTCAGCGACCAGCAACTTTATGATGGGCGTAACGGCAGCGGCAAGCGCAGGCATCTATTTGCTCCGCGGCGATATTATACCGATCATTTCGGCGCCGGTAGCGCTGGGTGTGCTGATAGGAGCAACCGTAGGGTCTCGCCTGATGCAGCGGATGAAGAGCAAGACGATCCGCAAGCTTTTTATCCCGGTCATGGTGTACGTCGCATTTCAAATGATCTACCAAGGATGGAGGGGTTGATATGGCTGGCTCTAACGAATCGTCGCAAAGCCGTACCTTCGAAATCGAAACGGCGATTAGCAAAATGCTACGAATCGGCGTCATGCTTGCCGCAATCGTCATCGTAACCGGACTCGTCCAGTATTTAGTCACCGGCGACAGCGGGTATCCGGGGGATACGTATCCGACCAGCTTCGGCGCCATCGTGTCCGGCTTGGTAGCCTTCAAGGCTGCAGCGGTGATCCAGACCGGCCTCTTGCTGCTGATCTTGACGCCGGTATTCCGCGTTTTCGTTTCCTTGTTCCTGTTTTGGGCGGAGCGGGATTACCGGTATGTGATCATCACCACGGTGGTGTTCGTGATTTTGATCTTAAGCTTCGCGTTAGGCAAAGCAGGATAACGGGCTGCGATTGTACGCGGGGTACGACGTAAAAACGAGCGATCCCCGAATTGTTGCAAATTAGGCAACCTATCCATACAGCCCGAACTAATTTAGGTGAAAATGCTGCAAAAGGTGCCGAAAATGTTGCAACAAGGACAACAAAATAGATCCATCCCAGCACGGACCGATGAAAATGTTGCACAAACTACAACAATGGGTCCTCTGCAGATGACAGTGGGCTTCTCTGGCTGCGCGGCAGCGGGGAGGCCTTGTTCTTTTGGACTTGCTGGGGCAGGATGATTATAATGTAAACAGCAAAACCTGGGATTACCATCCAACGCGAGGAAAGGGCGAGACATAGATGAAGATCGTATTATTTGGCGCGACCGGTTCGATCGGAAAAAGAATTGCGGAAGAAGCGGTGCGGCGCGGACATGAAGTGACGGCGGTGGTCAGAGATCGGACGCGGGCGGCCGAGATGGGGTTGCCGGATCTCGTCCCGGCGGACACCAAAAAGGCCGGGCATTTGTTCCTGGAGGAAGGGGACATCTTGGTCCCTGAATCGATCGCCCGGCTGGTCCAGGGGCAGGACCTCGCGATCAGCGCGTACGGGCCGCGCTTCGGGGAAGAGGACGAGCTGCTGGAAGCGACGCGCTCGCTGATTGAAGGCGTCAAGCGCGGCGGCGTCTGCCGGCTGATCGCCGTTGGCGGGGCCGGCGGCCTTGAGGTCGCGCCGGGGGTGCGCTTGATGGATACGCCGGAGTTCCCGGAGGAAGTACGTCCGCTGGCCCGGGCCCATGAAGAGGCGCTGAGTATTTACCAGGCGTCGGATCTCAAATGGACCGTGCTGAGCCCGCCGGCGTTCATCGAGCCGGGTAACCGCACGGGCATGTTCCGGTTGGGCCTAGACCGATTAGTTACCGACGAGCGCGACAACAGCCGGATTACGACGGAGGATTACGCGGCAGCCTTGCTTGACGAGGCGGAGGACCCGTATTATATCGGCACCCGATTCACGGTGGGGTACTAGGGAAGAGTGATTTGGCGCAAGTAAGTTCAGGGGGAGGGGAGAAACCATGAAATTGGTGACGTCGGAGCAAATGCGCGCCATTGACCACCATGCCATTGTGCAAATCGGAATCCCGGCGGTCGCCTTGATGGAGAACGCCGGACGGGCGATTGCCGAGGAGGTGTTGGCCTTTTGCCGGCTGCGGCGGGAAGGTCGGCTTCCGGAGCGCCCGGCGGAGACGATTCGCGAGCGTCATGCCTTGGTGAGCGGCGGGGAGCGGGTCTCGGAGGAGGAGAAGACGGCGGAGCATTGGCTGATCCTCGTCGGCAAGGGGAATAACGGCGGCGACGGTCTGGTGTGCGCACGCCATCTGGCGGATGCGGGCGTGCAGGTGAGCCTGCTGTACGCCGAGGAGCCGGAGCGACTCGGCGGTGAAGCCGGGCTGCAGCACAACATCGCTGCAGCCCTGGGGTTGCCGGGCGAGGCGTACACACCCGGCGCGGTGGCCGCGGCCCGATCCCGCGGGGTGACCGGGATCGTGGACGCGCTGCTGGGCACCGGGGCGAAGGGCGCGCCCCGGGGAGCCTACGCCTCCCTCATCCGGGAGGCGAACGAGAGCCGGCTGCCGATCGTGGCAGCCGACATCCCCAGCGGGCTGGACGCCGATACCGGCGCGGTCCACGACCCGTGCATCCAGGCCCGGATCACCGTATGCCTCGCCTTCCTGAAGGCGGGGCTGACGCAGTATCCGGGCGCGAAGGCCGCAGGGGACGTGATCGTCCGCTATATCGGCATCCCCCGCGCGCTTCCGCCGGACTTTGCGGCGGAAGCGGGGGTGCTGCTCACCGAGGAGGCACTGCGCGGCGAGCTCGGGGTGGACCCCGGCCGGCGGCGCGAGGCCGACGGCCATAAGGGCACGTACGGGCACGTGCTGCTGGCGGCGGGCAGCCTCACGATGAGCGGCGCCGGCCTGCTGGCCGCCAAAGCCGCGCTCCGCGCCGGCAGCGGCCTCGTCACATGGGCGCTGCCGGAGGCGCTGCTGCCGCATGTGCTCGGGGCCGTGCCCGAGCTGATGCTCGCGCCGGCCGGCGGCGCTCCCGAAGCCGGCGCGTGGAACGCCGCAGCAGCCCCCGAGCTGCTGCGGCTGCTGGCGGCGCGCGACGTGCTCGCCGTTGGCCCGGGGCTGGGCCGCTTCCCGGGCGAAGACGGCTTCCTGCGCGCCGTGTGGGAGGGCGCTCCGCGTCCCCTCGTGGTGGACGCGGACGCCCTGAACATCCTCGCCGCCGCGAACGGCTTAGCGGCGTGGCAGCGCCGGGAGGCGGCGACGATCCTAACGCCGCATCCCGGCGAGATGGCCCGGCTGGCCGGCCTGTCCACGGCCGAGGTGCAGCGGGACCGCATCGGCCTGGCGCGGCGCTTTGCCTTACAGCACGGCGTGACGCTCGTGCTGAAGGGCGCGCGCACCGTCGTAGCGGCCCCGGACGGCCGCGTGTTCGTCAATGTCACCGGGCACCCCGGCATGGCGACCGGGGGCTCGGGGGACGTGTTGACCGGCCTCATCGCCGGGCTGCTGGCGCAAGGCTTGAACGCCGTGCAAGCGGCGGCGTTCGGCGTCTATCTGCACGGCCTGGCCGGCGAGCGCGCGGCCGCGGCCCGTACGGGCAACCCGGCGTCGCTGCTCGCCGGAGACATCATCGAGGCCTTGTAGAGAAAGCCTGACCGAGCGGCTCGCCCGCGTGGGGAAGGCGCCCCGGCTTGCATTGACTTTTCATTCAAATCTTGATAGCATCGTTTTAAAATTTAGGGAATTCGTCGGGGATTCGAGGGAAGGCGAACGTCCGAATGAGACAAGGGGAGAATCCAAATGAAAGTTACGGTGATTAACGGCAATCCAACACTGGGGTCCCGGCTGGGAGCGGTGATCGCGTTGACCGAGGAGCTGTTGCGAGGGGAAGGCTTCGAAGTCAGCCATTTGAACGTGGGGGAGTTGCCGCCGGAGGATTTGATCCACACCAAATTTGAAAGTGAAGCGATCGTTAAAGCGAATGCGCTGGTGGCTGGAGCGGACGCAGTGATCGTCGCCAGCCCTGTCTATCAAGCGTCGTATACCGGCGTATTGAAGACGTTCTTGGATCTGGTGCCGCAAAAGGGCTTGGCCGGAAAAGTGATTCTGCCGCTCTTTATCGGGGGGAGTCTTGCTCACCTGCTTACGATTGATTACGCATTGAAGCCGGTCTTGTCCGTGCTGGGCGCACGTTATATCTTGGGCGGCGTGTATGCGGTGGACACCCAAGTGGCGCGCACCGAAGCGGGTGGTTTCGAAATCGCCGAGGAGCTGCGCAGCCGACTGGAGGACAACGTCAAGGAGCTCGCCCGGGAGACGCGGCTGCGGCAGCAGCAATCCTAAGCCATTGCGATGGCGTGCGGAACACGGGCCTCAATCGCCGGTTTCGGGGAGATTTCCCGGGCCGGTTTTTTTGTGGCGGCCAGCCAACGGCGCAAACGGGAGAAAAAATGTTACAATAGGACAAAATACATAACTGCTCGCAATTGCCGAAGGAGGATATTTGGACATCATGCTGAAATTGGTCTTTTTCGTAGGAGTCGCTGGAACGGGGAAAACGACGGTGGCCCGCAAGTTGGCAAGACGGATACCGGCGGCTTTTTTGGACCGCGATACCGTAGGGGGACGCTGTGTGGAGAAAATGTTGGAGATGAACGGTCTGGACGTGAACGACCGGGACTCCGAATTTTACAAGAAGCATCTGCGTGATCTGGAATACGATACGACGCGGGACATCTGCATTGAAAACTTGGCGGCCGGCCAAAACGTATTTATGATTTCTCCATTCACGGCGGAACTGAAAAACAAAGCGTGGCTAGAAACGCTCCTTCAAGAGGCGGGATTGTCCAAAAGGGAAGTGGACGTCAAGGTTGTGGTCGTCGCGCTGAAGGACATGGAGACCCAAAAGGAAAGAATTATTGACCGTCGCACGGACCGCGATACCTGGAAGCTGGAGCACTGGGATGATTTCAAGCACCGTGTGCAGTTCGTACCGGAGATCAATTGGGACATCCCGGCTTCCTCTATCCTAGTGTTCGACAACAGCGGGGATTTGACGGAGGAGAAGGTCGACAGCGTTTATCGCTTTGTTTTGGGAGAAGAAGGACAAGCTTAATCAACGACAAAGAAGCCCTTTCCGCGGTTGTGCCGCTGGAAGGGCTTTTGCTTACGCCTCTTACTTCGTTTTGGATGCCATCGCTTTGGGTGAGCTATCGATGACCGTCCACCCGGTATCACTAATGGCGGGAACCGACTCTCCACGGGCCAACCGTAGCAATTGGCCGACCAGCAATCCACCCCACCCATCCTCATTTTGCGAAAGCACGGAAGTGATCTGTCCGTTGCGCAAGCCCTCCTTCATTTCCGGCGTCATATGGAAGGCCACGGCATAACGGTTTAGTCCCATCGCTTTCCAGACGAGCACGGAGGCGGAGCTGGAGGTAAGATCGACCGAGATGAAGGCATCGAAATGGGGGTGGGCGTCAATCATCGCTTCCAGGTCGGCCAGCGCCTTGCCGTCGTCCCCCTCGTTGTGGCGGATCTCCAACACCTGGATATTCGTTTCGTCATGCAAAAAGTCCAGCAATCCCTCCAGCCGGTCCCGATCCTGACTCATCGAAGAAACGCCGGATGCGACGAGGACCATGCCTTTATCTTTCATCCGTTTCTGGATCACGCGGCCCATTTCCGCCCCGGCCTCCACGTTGTCCGTGCCGATATAAGCCGAACGTCGGCTATCCGGGGCGTCCGATTCAAAGCAGATGACGGGAATTCCGGCGTCTACCGCCTTGTTGATCATCGGGGTGAGTGCGACGGAATCGATCGGGGAAATCGCGATACCGTCAACCTGCTGCTGGATCATCGTCTCCATCATATGGATTTGCTGTTCTACGCTTACCGTTTCGGGGGCTTTGACAACAAGCCTCACCTTTTCGGGAGAGCCCGCCTCTTCCGCAAGCCGGGTGATTTCCTCATAGAAAGGATGCGCCATCGGATAGATGATGCCGAAAATGTACTTCGGCGCTTGGAGCTTAGACGAAGTTGAAGGCGGAAGGACGGCGGCAGGGACGGCGGTTGAGACCGTAGTGCTTGCACCTCCACCCTCCGCGACAGACGCCGGAGCCCTCTGGCATCCCGTGAGCGCCAACACCAACAGCAAACCCAACGCCGGCCCCAAGGTACGTCCGCTCATCAGCCTTCCCAACCAAGCGCCCCCTATCGAGCGTTTATTCCAGCGACTCTGAAACGGCATGATCATGCGGCTCCTCCCTTGTGAGGCGGATGCTGGTTTTGACAGCGGTCAACGCGCCATGTTTACGGAATTCGGTTGTCGTCATCCCGGTCACCCGCTTAAATAGGTTCGAGAAATAATGCGCATCGCTATAGCCGACCTGACATGCGATTTCATACGTTTTGCATTGCGTCGACTGCAGCAGCTCCATCGCTCTGCGAATCCGTGTTTCCGTCAGAAACTCAATAAACGTTTGACCGGTTTCCTGACTGAAGATTTTGCTCAGGTGGCTCGGGCTCATGCTGACATGCTCGGCGGCATGCTGCAGGGAAATGTAGCCCTTGTCATAATTGGCGGCGATATAATCCTTCACCCGATGAAGTAAATCAGCGTAACGGTCGGTGGATCTGGCGCGCCACAACCAGAATTGTTCCACCAGGTGGGTCAAATAAGCGCAGGCTTCCTCCCAACGGTCCACCGCTTCGATCCGCCCCTGAAACGACCGGAGGCTCTGGCCCGAGTCCCCGGGTCCCCGGATGGACTCCTCGGCCACCTTGAACACCTCCAACGTCAGGTCGTTCAGGATGTAGTAACCGGTCAGAGAGGCATCCCAATCGATCGACTGAAGTACGGCGGCGAATTCAGGGATAAAGGAAGACAGTTGCCGGGAGGTTCCGATCTTTAGAAACCGAATAAAGGCCTGCCGGTCCAGCAAAATATTGTGTTGAATGGAGCTGCGCGTCGCCTCCAGCAGGTTTTGCCGGTTTTGCCTCGTGAGCCGTAGCCAGTGAAGCGATTCCTCGGCTTCGAGAAAAGAAAGGTGAATGCCCTGGATACGCTCATGTCCCGAGCCGATCCCGAGGGAAAGCGGGAAGCGGCAGGCCGGTTCTTCGAGGATGGCCTGCACTCGGCGAAAAGGCTCCAGCAATTTCTTGATCGCACTTTCCGTATCCCCTTTGACGATACATACCTTTTTGGTCCGGCTGGCTGGATACTGCAGCATCTGGCGATGATCGCACTCTTTCCGAATATGCTCTAACAGATCGGTCCAATCCGCGGCACCCTCGACATCCATTTCTCCGGTTGAAGGTTCCGCAGGACGCAGATCGATAATCGTTACGGCATACCAGCGGGCAACCAACGGAACCGATAAAGTTTCGGCCGTTTGAATGGCCTCCGGTGCGGACAACATCCCTCCGCATAAATCGCTTAACAGCTTGTGCCGTGAATTCCCGGCTTTCTCCAGTTCCCGGCGCATCAACCCCGCGAGCTGTTCCTTTTCGCTTCGCTCCTTATCGATCTTGTCGCCTACCGCCCGAAGCAACCCAACCAGATCCGAGGCGCTGATCGGTTTCAGACAATACTCCTCCACGCCAAGGCTGAGCGCTTTTCTGGCATAATCGAATTCCCCGTGTCCGCTCAAAATAATGATCTTGATTTGAGGGAATTTAGCGCGCACCACATGGCATAACTCAAGGCCATTCATAAACGGCATTTTAATGTCGGTGATCAAGATATCGGGCTGCAACTGCTCGATCATCGGCAGAGCCATCTCTCCGTCGGAAGCGTCGCCGAGATAATCGAACCCTTCCCGTTCCCACGGAATGCAATCCCGAATGTTCTCCCTGACGAGAATCTCATCATCGACGAGCAGCACTTTCTTCATCGGTCATTCCTCCTTGCCTCTTGGAATGGATATCGTTACGGTCGTGCCTTCTCCGGCAACGCTGTCGATCACGACCCCGTAGGGTTCGCCATAAAAGAGCTTGATCCGCTGATGGACGTTATGAAGTCCAAAGCCGCCCGACACTTCTTCGCCGGTTTCCACGGGCAGGCGTCCGTTCAGCAAATCGCGGCGCAGCCGTTCGAGCTTATCCGCAGGAATTCCGCACCCGTTGTCCCTTACGGTTAGCTGAAGCTCACGCCCGGATTCCTGAGCAGATACCGTAATCATTCCTTTGCCCCGCTTATTTTTGATGCCGTGATACAGCGCGTTTTCCACGATCGGTTGGAGCGTCATTTTGAGAACGGAGCAGGGGAGGAGATGCGGCTCCACCTCGATCCGGTACTCCAAAATATCACGATACCTCATCTGTTGAATGATCAGGTAGCTGTGGACATGTTCAATTTCCTTCTCCAAGGGGATCCAGTCGCGCCCGCGATTTAAGCTGATGCGGAACAGTCGGGAGAGCGATTGCACCAACGTGATGACCCTGTCGTTCTTGCCCGCCTCCGCCATCCACAGGATCGAATCGAGCGTATTGTACAGAAAGTGAGGGTTGATCTGGGCTTGCAGGGCGCGCAATTCGGCTTTCTTGATCTCTTCCTGTTCCCGGATGCTTTGCTCGAGCAGGGCCTTGATTTTCCCAAGCATAATGTTAAAGCTGCGCCCCAAGTCAGCGACTTCATCATTGCCTGCGGGCGTGACCTTGGATTCCAGAAAGCCGGATGCGGCCAGCTTCATCTTGTTCTTCAGCAGCTTGAGCGGGCGCGTGAGCCGGGAGGAAATAAAAAAGTGCAATGAAACGGCAAACAAAATGCTCAGCGCCACGCTGACGATGATGAGTTGCCGAATCGAATCGGCCTCTTTGACGATTTCGCGCAAGTTGACCTGGCCGATGATTTTCCAGCCAGCGGCCTGGGGGGAGGAGGCGAAGATGAACTTCGGCCCTCCGTTCGATTTATCGACATAACTGGTCAAAGCGCCGGTAGCCATTCGGGCCAAGACGTCCCGCTCCGGCAAGACCTGATCCGGGACGAGCCCGGACGGCATGAAGATGGGACGTCCGCTGGCGTCGACGATATAGAAGAATCCGGTTTCGCCCACTTTGACCTCGTCGCAGAATCGGCTGACCGCCGAAGCATCTACATCGATGACGATGAAGCCGATCGTTTCGTGCGTAATCCGCTGTTTGACGGCGGCCATGATCGAAATGGCGGGTTTCTCCTGAAGTCCGTCGGGATGGTCCAACGTCAGGGCGTCAAGCGGAGGGACGGTGAGTACGACATCAGGATTGTCGATTAAATAGGCGAAATGGGGATTACGCAGCGGGTTTTTATCCAGCACAAATACACCGCGCCGTTCGCTGATGCCCCTCCCATACAGGTTGATCATGGTAATATTCAGGACGCTTTCATATTTGTAGGTTTGACGGTAGGAGTCGATCGTCCGCAGGATCTCTTTGGCATCCTCATAGGTGTCGTTTTGCGAGTAGAGAAAATGCAGCACCTGCGAATGGTTGCCGAGTTCAAGCAATTTACTGCTGTCGGTGAACAACGTTCCCAGGCTTCGCGCCAGTTGATCCGCCGTGAGCACTGCGCTGGCTTTGCTGTTCTCGTAGACCGTGTTGTAAGACTTCTGATAAGCGACCAACCCGATGGCGATGAGCGGAATGACCGTCAGGAACAGGAACATCAGGAGGAGCTTCGCGCGCAGGCTGGAGGAGATCCAATTGATCAGCTTCATGGGAGGCCTGCCTTTCAAGAAGGGCTCTTTTGATCCCATATTATGAAGCAACCCCCTTGAAAACGCAATCATTCATAAAAAAACAAAGGAACGCCGCAAAAAAACAAACTGGACAGATCGAAGTGGAGTATAGAAACGAAAGAAAACGCAAACGTCTGCGATGAAACTCCGTATCTCGAGAGGATGTAAGCGTTTTATAATCGGATCACGCCAGACCATGGTGATCCAAAAAGGGGAGGAATTTGAAGATGGTTTCGATCAAAAAATCCGGACTGATTGTTGCGGCATCCTTGCTGCTTCTTTTGGCGTCCGCATGCGGCGGCAGCGGCTCGGGCGGGAATGCCCAGGAGCCGGCGAATAACGGCGGCAAACAAGCGGAGCAATCCAATTCGGCAAGCAACACAACGACGGAAAACGCGAAGGACACAACGGCGGAAAGCAAAAAAATCGTGCTTGGATTTTCGCAGGTTGGCGCGGAAAGCGGATGGAGAACGGCGAACACGAAATCGATTCAAGATTCGGCCAAAGAGGCCGGCTTCGAGCTGAAGTTCTCCGACGCCCAGCAGAAGCAGGAAAACCAGATTAAAGCGATTCGTACCTTCATCCAGCAGAAAGTGGATGTCATCGCTTTTTCGCCGGTGGTGGAGTCGGGTTGGGATACCGTGCTGAAGGAAGCGAAGGACGCCGGGATTCCGGTGATTCTGACTGACCGAGCGGTCGATTCTCCAGACGACTCGCTGTACAAGACGTTTATCGGTTCCGACTTCGTGGAAGAGGGACGTCGGGCTGGACAATGGCTGGTGGATCGATTCAAGGACTCGACCGAGGAGATCAACATCGTGGAGCTGCAGGGAACGACGGGTTCCGCACCGGCGATCGACCGCCAAAAGGGATTTGCGGAAGTGATCGCGGCGAATCCGAATCTGAAAGTGATTGCTTCGCAAACCGGTGACTTTACGCGGGCGAAGGGGAAGGAAGTCATGCAGTCCTTCCTGAAGGCGAATAAGAAGATCGATGTGCTGTATGCCCACAATGATGATATGGGATTAGGAGCCATCCAAGCGATTGAAGCGGCCGGGTTGAAGCCGGGTGAGGACATCCTCATTATCACGGTGGACGGGGTCAAAGACGGGTTCGTCGCGGCCAGCGAAGGCAAAATCAATTTTATCGTGGAATGTAACCCGCTGCTGGGACCCCAACTGATGCAAGCCGTTCAAGATGTCGTCGACGGTAAGGAAATCGAGAAGCGGATCGTGACCGAAGAAGGCGTGTTTACTTCTGAAGACGCCAAGCGTGAGCTGCCTAACCGGAAGTATTAAGCGAGATGAAGGATATGGAGCCTATGGAACCGATTCTGCACATGTCGGGGATCCATAAAACATTTCCCGGCGTAATAGCACTGAAAAATGTGAATTTCCGGCTGTTTCCCGGTGAGGTGCATGCGCTGATGGGCGAGAACGGTGCCGGCAAATCGACCTTGATCAAGGTGTTGACCGGGGTTTACGCCGCGGATCAAGGCCTTGTTGAGATGGTAGGGTCACCGATCAGGGTGCATAGTCCGCAGGAGGCGCAGCTTGCCGGCATCAGCACCGTTTATCAGGAGATCAACCTTTGCCCGAACTTGTCTGTTGCGGAAAATATTTATATCGGCCACGAGCCTTACCGGTTCGGCCGGGTCCGTTGGAAGGAAATGAACCGGAACGCGGAGCGTCTGCTGAAGGAAAGGCTGCATTTGGACATCGATGTGACCCGTTCGCTCGAAACTTATTCGGTTGCGGTTCAACAGTTGGTCGCCATTGCACGGGCGCTCAGCATTTCCGCCAAAGTGTTGATTCTGGATGAACCGACCTCCAGCTTGGATCAGAGCGAGGTTCGGCAGTTGTTTGCCATTATGCGGAAGCTGAAAGAAGAGGGACTGGCGATTTTGTTCGTCACGCATTTTTTGGATCAGGTCTACGAAATCTCCGACCGCATTACGATCCTTCGCGGTGGGGAATTCATGGGGGAGTATCTCGTGAATGAGCTTCCCCGCATCGAGTTGGTGTCGAAGATGATCGGCAAAGAACTGGAGCTGCTGGAGGAATTCCCAAGCTCGGCGGCGGACGGCGGTAAGCCGGAAGGCGAATGGCTGTTGAACGCGGCGGGACTGGGGAAGCAAGGGTCAATCGAGCCCTTCGATTTGCAGATTCACCAAGGGGAGATTGTCGGGTTAGCCGGATTGCTTGGCTCCGGTCGGACCGAAATGGCCCGCCTTCTCTTCGGGGCCGACCGGCACGATCAGGGAAGCCTTCAAATGGCCGGCAGCGGCGGGAGTATTCACTCCCCCCGTCAGGCCATAGACGAAGGCATTGCCTTTTGCTCCGAGAACCGGAAGAAGGAAGGCATTATCGACGATTTGACCGTTCGGGAGAACATCGTATTGGCGCTTCAGGCGGCGAAGGGGTGGTCTCGCGCAATTCCGCGCAAACGCCAAGAGGAAATTGCGGAGGAGTATATCCGCTTGCTGAATATTCATCCGCCCGATTCGGAGCAATTGATCCGCAACTTGAGCGGCGGCAATCAGCAGAAGGTTCTGCTAGCCCGATGGCTGGTGACCGAGCCCAAGCTGCTCATTCTGGATGAGCCGACCCGCGGAATCGACATCGGCGCTAAGACGGAAATTCAGAAGCTGGTACTGACGCTGGCGGAGAAGGGGATGAGCGTGTTGTTTATCTCTTCCGAGCTGGAGGAGGTGCTGCGGGTGAGCGATCGGATCGCCGTGCTCCGCGACCGCCGGAAGGTGAAGGAAATGAAGGGCGCCGAAATGAATCAGCAGCAGGTGATGCAGGCGATCGCCGGAGGGGAGAAGGGATGAGAAAACATCGTTTGGTATGGCCTTTGCTCGTGCTCGCCTTGTTGCTCTTGTTTAACTTGATTTATTCGCCGGACTTCTTCTCCATCAAAATGCGGGACGGCCATCTCTACGGCAGTTTGATCGACATCCTGAATTTTGGTTCTCCGCTAATTCTCGTGGCGATCGGGATGACTCTGGTGATTGCGACCGGAGGCATTGACCTGTCTGTCGGCTCGGTTGTAGCGATTGCGGGAGCGATGGCCTGTCTGCAGATTAGCCGGGCGACGGACCAGAATAGCTTGATTCCCGTTCTGTGCGCCGTCGGCCTCGCGCTGGTTCTGTGCGCCGTGCTTGGCCTCTGGAACGGATTTCTGGTCTCCCGGGTCGGCATCCAGCCGATCATAGCCACCCTGGTCCTGATGGTAGCCGGGCGAGGGATCGCGCAGCTGATTACAAACGGACAGATCATTACGGTACAGAGCTCCAAGTATCAATATCTGGGAGCCGGATTTTGGCTTTCGCTGCCGTTTTCGATCTTTGTGGTTGCGGCTGTATTTGCGGTCGCCTCCTTGCTGACCCGCAAAACCGCATTAGGACTGTTTATCGAGGCGGTCGGCTGCAAGCCCACGGCCAGCCGGTTGGCGGGTGTCCGGTCACGGACGGTGACCTTGGCCGTTTATTCGTTCTGCGGCTTATGCGCAGGGATGGCGGGTCTGCTTCTCAGCTCCAACGTTTCGAGCGCGGACGGGAACAATGCCGGGCAATGGTACGAGCTGGACGCGATTTTGGCCGTGGTTGTCGGCGGGACTTCCTTAAACGGGGGGCGATTCCATTTGGCGGGGACACTGGTGGGGGCGCTGATTATTCAGACGCTGACGACAACGATTTACATGGTGGGCGTACCGCCGGAAATCACGCTGGTCGTTAAGGCGGTTGTCGTTCTCGCGGTTTGTTTGATCCAATCCGATCAATTCCGGGCTGCCCTGAGCGGGAATCGGAAGAAGCCAGGAACGCCGACTGCGGCGAAACCGGGGGTGAAGCCGCATGCTTAAACGTAATTACATTCCGTTAGGGGTAACGATCGGCCTGTTTCTGCTGATGTTCGTCGCCGGCTCGTTCCGGTATACCGGGTTCTTCTCCGGGCAGGTGCTGCTCAATCTGCTGATCGACAACGCCTTTCTGCTTATTACCGCGGTCGGCATGACCTTCGTGATCGTGTCCGGGGGGATCGACTTGTCGGTCGGCTCAGTGATCGCCTTGACGACGATGGTTTCCGCGAGCCTGCTTCAGCAGGGGTGGCCGCCCGCGCTCGTGATTTTACTCGTTCTGATCATGGGGACGGGATTCGGAACGGCGATGGGGGCGGCGATTCATTATTTCAACATTCAGCCGTTTATCGTGACGTTGGCGGGGATGTTCCTGGCCCGCGGCCTGTGCTACGTCATCAGCATCAACACGATTACGATCGATAATGCCTTTTACACGGCGGCGGCCCAGACGAAGATCAAGCTGCCGGGCGATCACTTCGTATCCATTAGCGTCATCATCGCTTTGGTCGTGGTTGCCCTTGGCATTTATTTGGCCCATTACACGAAATTCGGACGAAACGCGTACGCCATCGGGGGGAGTGAGGCATCCTCTTTGCTGATGGGGTTGCCGGTAGCCCGCACGAAATTGATGGTCTACGGCTTCAGCGGACTTTGCTCCGCATTGGCCGGTGTTGTGTTTACATTCTATATGCTGTCCGGCTACGGACTCCATGCGAACGGGATGGAGCTGGACGTCATCGCCGCCGTGGTGATCGGCGGGACGCTGCTTACCGGCGGCGTTGGGTATGTTGTTGGTACTTTCTTTGGGGTCATGATTCAGGGCGTGATTCAGACGATTATTAGCTTTGAAGGTACCCTTAGCTCTTGGTGGACGCGGATCGTGATCGGCGTACTGCTCCTGCTGTTTATCTTGCTGCAGAGGCTGCTTGGTGAGCGTCGGCTGGCCGAGCGAGGGTAAGGAACGAACGGGGAGGCTTACGAAAAAAACCTGTGGCGAAACGCTCAGGTTTTTTTCGCTCTTTTCCGGTGAAATCGCTTGTGATAAGCTTCCGGTTAATGGGATATCACGAAATAGGGGGAAGACGTGTTATGCGTAGGCGCAATCGCTTCACATTATGGAAACCCATGCCTCTTCTGGCCCTGCTTGCTCTTCTGTTCATCTTCTCCGGCTGCCAGGCCGGAACCGCGGAGGAGACTTGGGTTCACCCTGAAGCGGATCAAACGGCCATGACCTATGTCACCTCGGGGCCTGAGCTTTCCTCAAGAGAGCCGGCTGCGGAGAAACACCGCATTGTGCTGGGGTTCTCCCAGCTCGGTTCGGAGAGCGACTGGCGGAACGCGAATAGCCAATCGATCAAGACAGCGGCCAAAGAGGCGGGGATCGAGCTGCTGTTTGAAAATGCCGAGCAATCTCAAGAAAAGCAGTTTGAGGCGGTCCGCAGCTTTATCTCGCGCAAGGTCGATGTGATCGCGATCGCTCCGGTTATTCAGACCGGATGGGTACCGATCCTGGACGAGGCCGAGGAGGCCGGAATCCCGGTGATCATCGTCGACAGGGCGGTCGATGCGTCCAATTACGTGACTCTGATCGGTTCCGATTTGTACGAAGAAGGGAAGAAGGCGGGCAAATTCCTGCTGGATAAAATGGTTGGTCACCCCGGGCCAATCCAAATCGTGGAACTGAAGGGGACGGAGGGCTCGACGCCGTCCATTGATCGCGGCCGGGGATTTGCGGATACGGTTCTCGGGGATAAGAGATTCAAGGTGCTGGAAAGTGAGCATGCCGATTTTACGCTGGAACAGGGGGAGAAGGTCATGCGCTCTTTTTTGCAGAAACACGGTGGAGAGATGGATGTGCTGTACGCTCATAATGACGATATGGCGCTGGGCGCCATCAAAGCTATCGAGGCTTACGGGCTTAGGCCGGGGAAGGATATCGTGATCATTTCCGTCGACGGGACGCGCAGGGCGCTAAAAAGCATGGCCGAAGGCAAAATCAACGCGGTGGTCGAATGCAATCCCCTGCTTGGACCGAATCTGATGCAGGCGGTGAGAGAGCTGACGGAAGGGCGGACGCTGCCCAAAAGGATTGTCACCCCTGAAACCGTCTTTACTGAAGTAACCGCTGAATTAGAGGTGGATAACCGAGAGTACTAGAGCGGCCTCCCGGTGAATTCGGTTCGGATTCGGATTGCCAAAGTCTATCCTAAATACACAAGCACCCCCAACTGTTTTATAATAAAACAGCAGAGTTTACCAATTTGGCGATTCTTACGGAATCACCCGGACTGGAGGAATCAGGATGTCCGTTATGACCGCTATTTTTAGAAAATACCGGGTTGCCGCCATTTCGGCGATCGTCATGCTGCTGATTGAGCTGGCGGTGGAGCTGGTTCAGCCGCTGATCATCTCGCGGATCATCGACCAGGGGATTCGGCAGCACGAGGTGTCCGTCGCCTGGATTTGGGGCGGGGTGCTGATGGCGAGCGCATTGGTGGCGTTTCTCGCCGGGATTACCAGTTCCTTCTTCGCCTCGCATGTGAGTCAAGGCTTCGGTTATGACCTGCGCGACAAGCTGTACGAAAAGGTGCAATCCTTCTCGTATGAGGTATTTAACCGTTTTGCGGCTTCTTCGTTGATCACCCGGCTGACCGGGGACATCACGGTTCTGCAGGATGTGATTTTTATGTGCCTGCGCTTTGCTTCGCGGGTGCCGCTGGTTGTGATTGGGAGCGTCGTAATGGCTTTGGTCGTCCATGCGAAGCTGGGGCTGCTGCTGACGATTACGGTTCCCGTGCTGCTGGGATTTGTCCTGTGGATGATCCGTAAAGCGTCCGCTTTATTTCGTACGGTGCAGCGGCGCACAGACAGCGTCAACGGCCTGATTCAGGAAAATCTGACCGGCATGCGCCTCATCCGTGTCTTCGTGCGGATGTCGCATGAGATCGGGCGCTTTGAACAGCGCAACCGGGATTTGCGTCAGGGCACAGTCGCCGCGCTGAAGCTGACGGAGACAACGATGCCGTTCCTGCTGTTCATCATGAACGCCGGGATCATTGCGGTGCTGTGGTTTGGCCGGGTCGAAATCGCGGACGGGGGCGCCAGCATTGGCGAAGTCGTCGCCGTTATCAACTATTCGCTGCGGACGATCGGCGCGTTATCGGCGTTATCCTGGATCATGAGCTCCCTGTCGCGGGGAGCCGCATCAGGCGGACGGGTACGCGAAGTGCTGGAGGAGGATGATCCGGCCGGGGAGCGCGAAGGTCGTTTGACGGAGGCGGTTGGTGAGAAAACGGATGGAGAGTTGGGGGCAACGGCGGAGATGGCGGCAGCAGCAGGAGTGTCACCGATCCAAGGCCGCATCGAGTTTAGCGAGGTCTCCTTCCGTTATCCGGGCCGCGACGTGATGGCGCTGGAGCACGTATCGTTTACGGTGGAGCCGGGGCAGCGAATCGCCATCATGGGCGCGACCGGTTCGGGGAAAACATCTCTGGTGCAGCTGATCCCCGGCATGTACGAGCCCACGGAGGGAACGATCCGTATCGATGGGATCGATATCCGCGAGCTCGATCGGAGACGGCTCCGACGCGCCATCGGTTATGTGCCGCAAGAGGTCATGTTATTCTCCGGAACGATCCAGGAGAATATTGCCTGGGGCCGCGAGGATGCGACGCTGGAGCAAATTCAGGCCGCGGCTCGGCAGGCGCAAATTCACGAGACGATCGAGCGACAACCGCACGGCTACGAGACGCGGCTCGGTCAGCGCGGCGTTAATCTGTCCGGCGGGCAGAAACAGCGTTTGTCGATCGCCCGGGCGCTGGTGCGGCAGCCGGCCATCCTGATTCTGGACGACAGCACCAGCGCGCTGGACGTCCGCACGGAGGCAGCTTTGCTGGAGGAGATCTCGAGCCTTTCTTGCACGACGCTGCTTATTACTCAGAAGATTAGCTCGACAGCTACGGCGGATTTGATTCTTCTTATGGATGACGGGCGGCTGATTGCCAGCGGGAAACATGAGGAGCTGCTGCAGCATTCGGAATTGTATCGGCGGATTTGCGAATCCCAGCAAGGAAAGGAGGCGGATCCCCATGCCGTTCAAGACCTTCACTGAACCGTTTCGCCATCCGTACCCGAAGCTGGGTCCATCCTCGCAGGCAACGCAGGGCGGAGGGGCTCGTCAGGACGCTCCGTCTGCGACGGCGGCTGCGCCGCGCCGGCCCGGACATGGCGGCGGACCCGGCGGCGTAAGGCCCAAGGTGCGGGCTAAAAATTGGTCAGGCACGTTAGGGCGGATTTGGAGTTACCTATCTGCCCATAAAGCCCGGCTGGCGACCGTCTTGCTGATGGTTGTCTTCAGTTCGGGATTAGCACTGCTAGGCCCATACCTGGTCGGGATGGCAGTGGATGATTACTTGGAGTCAGGTGGCGGCCGTCCTTGGGTAATGTTCCTCATCGGATTAACGCTGGTGTTTGCCGGTTCGTCGCTCACGTCCTGGCTGCAAAACATCTGGATGATCGGAATCGCTCAGGAGACGGTGTACCGCATGCGCTCCGAGTTGTTCGCCCAGTTGCATCGGCTGCCGATTCCGTATTATGGGAAACGCCAGCAAGGCGAGATCATGAGCCGACTGACCAATGATATGGACAATGTCAGCTCGACGCTGAACAGCTCGGCGATCCAGATTTTCTCCAGCGTACTGACACTGGTTGGCACGGTCGCCGTGATGCTGTACCTCAGCCCGCTGCTGACGCTGCTGACGTTCCTCGTCGTGCCGCTGATGATGGCCGGGATGCGATGGATCACGAAGCGGACGGGGCCGCTGTACAAGCGGCGCCAACAGGATCTTGGCAACCTGAACGGTTACATTGAGGAGACATTGTCGGGGCAGCGGATCATTAAGGCGTTCTCTCAAGAGCAGCGAGTGCTGCAAGACTTCCGCGAACGTAACGGGGCAATTCGTAGCTCCAGCTTCTGGGCACAGACGATATCCGGCTTCATCCCCAAGCTGATGAACGGGCTCAATAACCTGAGCTTCGCGATCGTGGCCGGGATCGGCGGGGTGTTGGCGGTTCAGGGGAGTGCCGGAGTGACCGTCGGGGTGATCGTTGTGTTCGTTGAGTATGCACGGCAATTCACCCGGCCGCTGAACGATCTGGCGAACCAGTGGAACACGTTGCTGTCGGCCATTGCCGGCGCGGAGCGGGTGTTCGAGGTGCTGGACGAGGAGATCGAAGCTAGCGCCGAGGAAGAGACGGTAGAGCTGTCGTCCGTTCGGGGCGAGGTGGTCTTCTCGGACGTCTACTTCTCTTATGAGGAAAATGGAAACGAGGTCGGCGATACGTTGGAGGAGATTAGCTTTACGGCAAATCCGGGCGAGACGATCGCATTGGTCGGGCCGACGGGGGCCGGCAAAACGACGCTGATCCAGTTGCTGTCGCGCTTCTACGAACCATCGCGCGGGACGATCACGGTCGACGGCCGCGATATCCGGACGATCCGGCGCGACAGCCTGCGTTCGCAGATGGCGTTCGTGCTGCAGGAGTCCTTCCTGTTCCAGGGCACGATCCGCGACAATATCCGCTTTGGTCGATTGGATGCGACCGATGCGGAGGTGGAAGAAGCCGCCAAGCTGGCGAACGCACACTCCTTCATCGTGCGGATGCCTGGCGGCTACGACAAGGTACTCGGCGCAGACGGCGGGGGCATCAGCCAAGGGCAACGACAGCTGCTGGCCATCGCGCGGGCGATACTGGCGGATCTGTCGATTCTTGTACTGGACGAGGCGACCAGCAGCATCGATACCGTGACGGAGATCAAAATCCAGGAAGGCCTGCAGTGGTTGATGCAAGGCAGAACGAGCTTCGTGATCGCTCATCGTCTGAACACCATCCGCCAGGCCGACAAGATTCTGGTCTTGAAGGAAGGCCGCTTGATCGAGCAGGGCTCGCACGAGGAGCTCTTGCGACGACACGGGTTCTATCATAGCTTGTACCACGGTGCGCTGGAAGGGGAAGGGAGCGACGTTTAATGGAGTTAAACGCCTATCTGCGGAGGATCACGCTGCAGCGGCAGGAGGTGCCGACGTTTGCCGACTATCCCTTTCATCTGCCCGCGATCTCGTCGCTGGGTCAGCTGGAGTTCCACCCGAAAGTGACGTACATCGTCGGCGAAAACGGGATGGGCAAATCTACGCTGCTGGAGGGCATCGCCGTCGCCCTGGGGTTTAACCCGGAAGGCGGCACGATGAACTTTAGCTTCGCGACGGCCGAGACCCATTCCGAGCTTCATCGCTATCTGCGTACCGTAAGGGGGCCGATGCGGCCGCGGGACGGGTTCTTTTTCCGGGCGGAGAGCTATTATAATCTGGCGACGGAAATCGATAATCTGGATCGGGAACCAAGCTTCGGTCCACCTATCCGGGACTCTTATGGCGGAAAATCGCTGCATACAATGTCGCATGGCGAATCGTTTTTCGCCGCGTTCATGAACCGCTTCAGCGGGCGCGGTCTGTACATCTTGGACGAACCGGAGGCGGCGTTGTCCCCGTATCGGCAGATGGCGATGCTGGCGCGGATTCATGAGCTGGTCGGACGCCACTCCCAGTTCATCATTTCCACGCATTCGCCGATCCTGATGGCGTATCCGGACAGCCTCATGTACGAGCTCACGCCGGACGGGATCGAGGAGACCACGCTGGAAGAGACCGATCATTACATCATCATGAAGGAGTTCGTCAATCATCGGGAGGGTATGCTAAGGGAACTGTTGCGAGAAGATCATTGACTTCCTTATCTAGTGTAACTATAATGGTTACAGGTAGATCGATGGCTTCATGGCAACCCAATCGATAAGGAGGATTCCAGGATGAAGATTTTAGTGACAGGGGCGACGGGGCAACTCGGCGCAAAGGTGGTAGAAGCGTTGCTGGCAAAGGTGCCGGCAGAGCAGCTGGCGGTCAGCGTACGTGATCCGGAGAAAGCCCGCGCGTTTAGCGCGCGGGGTGTAGACGTACGCCGAGGGGATTTCGAGGACCCCGCTTCGTTGGAACCGGCATTTGCCGGCGTGGAGCGGCTCTTGATCGTATCGACGCAAGGCGATAACGACACGCGGATCCGCCAGCACTTGGCGGCCGTTGCGGCGGCGCAGCGGGCGGGGGTTCAGCTCATCGCTTATACAAGCGTGGTAAATGCGGCGCATAATTCACTGGAGCTGGCGCCTGTTCACAAAGCGACCGAGGAAGCGATCGCGAAGACGGGAATTCCTTATGTGTTCTTACGAAACAACTGGTATATCGAGAACGAAACCGGCACGATCCAAGGTGTTTTGGCTGGAGCGCCGCTCGTGACTTCCGCTGGAGAAGGCAAAGTCGGCTGGGCTACACGTGAGGACTATGCGCAAGCGGCAGCAGCCGTGCTGACCGGCAACGGGCATGAGAACAAAATCTATGAGCTCTCGGGCACGCCGATTCCGCATGCCGAGCTGGCCCGGATCATTGGCGAGGCCCTGGGCCGTGAAGTTCCGGTCCAACACGTCGACGATGCGACTTACGCCGATGTAATGCGCGGTGCGGGCGTGCCGGAGCCAGTGGTGCCGTTCCTCGTCTCCATTCAGCGCTGGATCCGCGAAGGGGCGCTGGACGTTCCGAGCGGTGACCTGGAAACTCTGCTGGGCCGTCCGGCAACCCCGCTCGTTGAAGCGGTACGCGACATCGTGAAGGATCTGCAAGCCTAAACAACGAAAGCCCTGTTTCCGATATGGAACAGGGCTTTTTTGGGGCTATCCTCCTAGCCAGCCAACTGCAAAAGTGCAGTTGATATTTCGCTAAACCTTCGTATCTCGCGACTGAACTGCAAAAGTGCATTTGATTCAGGGACGAATCCGGGAATAAGAGGTGATTTGCCGGATTTAGACTGCACTTTTGCACTTGATCGCCCGAATCGAACCAAATTGGCGAAAAAGAACTGCACTTTTACATCTCACTCATGCGCGCGGCTACTTGATTCCCTTCCCGCCAACCGGGCGGATCGGAATGGATTCCACTCCGGCGATCAGCGGCATCGCGCGTTGAATCATCGCTCGCGTAGCTTCATCTTGCAGTGAAGCGGCATGAGCTTCCGCGTTGCTCCAAACCTCCGTAACCCACACGGTTTCGGGCTCTGTTTCCGAAACGTTCACCACATACAGCTCGCATTCCGGAACGCTCCCGGCGCCGGCGGCGGCTTCCAGCAAGATGCCGACCAGCTGGTCGCGTTCCCCGGGTTTGGCTGTGAATTTAGCGTACATGCCGAACTTGTCCACCGTCATCCTCCTCATATAGTGTCTATAAACTCAACTGTAACTCTAACTTTGCTTAGGAGAATTATCGCCTAACCTCATCTGGCAAGCAACAACTTCATTGGAAAAATCCCCCGTGACGGCATGGTATAATAAAACTAAATGTCAGGGCAAAGGAGCGGATCGCATGCCGAAAGTGGTATTGGCTGGGGGCACCGGGTTTGTTGGACAGGCGTTTGCGCAGAGGTTCAAGGAACTGGGAGCCGAGGTTAAGGTAATCTCAAGACAAGCGCCCCATATTCCCTGGGAGGACCAAAGTGCCATCGTGCAGGCGTTGGAAGGGGCGGATCTGCTGATTAACCTCGCCGGTAGATCGGTGAATTGCCGGTACACCCCTGAGAATCGACGGCTTATTCTGGAGTCACGGACGGAAACAACGCGTCAGCTTGGGGAGTGCATCCTGGCCTGCCAGCGTCCGCCAGCGTTATGGATCAACTCCAGTACGGCGACGATTTACCGGCATGCGGAGGACCGTCCGATGACGGAGGAAAGCGGAGAAGTGGGCTCGGGTTTTTCGGTTGACGTCGCAAAAGCATGGGAGGAGGCGTTCTTCGCCTTTGACCTCCCGGCAACAAGGCGGGTCGCGCTGCGTATTGCGATCGTACTGGACGACGGCGGGGTGATGGGCCCATTGCGTAATCTGGTACGCTTCGGATTAGGCGGAGCCCAAGGGTCCGGCCGCCAGCAGTTCAGCTGGATTCATATGGAGGATCTGTTCCGGATCGTCCGATTCCTGCAGGAGCATCCCGAGCTCGACGGCGTGTTTAACGCCTCCGCCCCGCATCCGGTCACGAACCGGGAGCTGATGGCCGGCTTGCGACGGGCAATGGGCGTTCCAATCGGCCTGCCCGCGCCGAGTTGGCTGCTGGAGCTGGGCGCTCGCCTAATTCGCACGGAGACCGAGTTGGTGCTGAAGAGTCGCTGGGTGTTGCCGGAGCGGCTGCAACGGGCGGGATTCACCTTCCGATTCGATACGTTGGGGAAGGCGCTGCAAGAAATTGTCGCACGTAACTAGGACAAGGGGGAGCAAAGGCAGTGGATCGAAGCGAATTGAAGAAGCGGTGGGAAGCGGAGGAGGCCAAGGCTTTTCAGGGTTGGGACTTCTCGGAGCTGGACGGACGGTTGGAAGAAGAGGAATTGCCTTGGGATTATCGGACCTTGGTTCAGCAGGAGATGAGCGAGAACGCAGTGATGCTCGATATGGGAACCGGCGGGGGCGAGTTTCTGCTGTCCTTGTCACCGCCACCCGGCCGCACCTATGCGACGGAAGCGTACCCGCCCAACTATGAGCTGTGCCTTGCCAAGCTGCCGGCTTATGGGATTGAAGTGTCTAAGGTGGAGGAGGATGACCGGCTGCCGTATGAGGATGAATTTTTCAATTTGGTCCTTAACCGTCATGAATCGTTTTCGGCCAAGGAGGTCTATCGAATCCTGAAGCCGGGCGGAGTGTTTATCACCCAGCAAGTGGGTGGGCGGAACAACCGGGAGCTGTCGCGGAATCTACTTGGCGAAGGGGCAATGAAGACGCCCGCCGAGTTCGATTTGGCCCATACGGTTCGAGACATGATTGAAGCGGGCTTCGACGTCGAGGTTCAGCAGGAGGCTTTTCCCGAGGTGAAGTTTCGCGATGTGGGTGCGCTCGTCTATTTTGCCAAAATCCTAGAATGGGAGTTTGCCGATTTCTCTGTGGAACGTTGTTTCGAGAAGTTATGCGAGTTGCAGAACATTATAGATCAAACCGGATTTGTATCCAGTCGGGAGCATCGGTTTTTGATTCTGGCGCGGAAGGAGAGATGAGGATGAAATTTGTAGATGTCGCGATCTTAACGGATCAGGTGGTGGCGATGACCCGGTTCTATGAAACGGTCCTGCAAGCGACGGCGGTGGGGGACGAGATTCACGTGGAAATGAAGACCGAGGGCACGGGACTCGCGATTTACTCGCGGCGGGCGGCGGAAACGGATATGGGGTTTGATTTCTCCACCTATTGGGGATCGGGGAACTTCACTTTGGGTTTTAATGTTGAGGACGTCGATGCGGAATATGGGCGGTTAAAAGCGCTGGGCGTTGAATTCGTGGCGACTCCTACCACGTACCCTTGGGGAGCCAGGTCGATGCATTTTCGCGATCCGGACGGCAATATCGTGTGCTTTAGAAGCAGAATAGAACCCTTTGTCTAAGTTCCAAACCGAAATTTTTCACCCCTGGTGCCGCGATTCGTCTCCTTATGTTTTGAGAGCGCTAACATTACAATGAGTTTAATCAAAGCAAGGGGGGATTCGAATACGATGAAAAAATGGATATCACTATTGTGCAGTGCCGCCATGTTGGCGTTGTTGCTCGCCGGCTGCGGCGGGGGAAATGAGGCTTCGGGCAGCGGAGATAACGGTGGAGAGAAAGTGAGCATCTCGATCTGGCATAACTGGACAGGCCAAGATGCCAAAGCGGTGGCGATGCGGAAAATTATCGAGGATTTCCGGACAGCTCATCCCGAAATCGAGGTTGTTGACGAAGGGCTGCCGACGGACGGGCTGAAGACCCGGCTGCGGACAGTGGCCGCGGCAGACGAAATGCCCGACTTGTTCGTGATGTGGCCGGACGCGATGACGAAGGAATTCGTCAAAGGCGATCTGCTGCAGCCGATCAACGATGAACTGGATGCCAATCCGGATTGGAAGAACAACTTCATTCCGAATGCGCTGGACGGTTACACGGTAGACGGCAAAATCTACTCCGTGCCGATGAACCTGGCGCCAAGCTCTTTTATTTACTACAACGATAGCTTGTTTAAGAAATATAACGTGAAGGTACCGGAAACATGGGAAGAATTAGAGACTGCGATCCAAACGTTTAATGACAACGGCGTGATCCCGATCGCGCTGGGCAACAAAGCGAACTGGGTGGCACAATCGACGTTCTTCAGCACCGTGGGCGACCGGGTTACCGGCACGGAGTGGTTCCTGAAGGCCGTTGCGCAGGATGGGGCCAAGTTTACAGATCCCGAGTTCGTCGAGGCGTTGACCAAGTTCCAGAAGCTTGGCGACATCAAGGCGTTCCAGGATGGCTTCAATAGCCTCGACGAGACGCAGATGATGCAGTTGTACTTCCAGGGGAATGCCGCGATGGTCGTCAACGGCGGTTGGGCGCTGGCCAACCTGGTCAACAATGCGCCGCCGGAAGTGCTGGACAACACGCATATCACCATCGTCCCTACGATTGATGGCGGCAAAGGAGCCGCAGATACGACCGCAGGCGTCGTCGGTACGGGCCTTGGCGTCAGCAAGAAGTTGACCGGTGCCCGGAAGGAAGCGGCGATGAAGCTGTTCTACGCGATGGCAGGTCCCGACGGGCAAAAGGCTACTTTGGACAGCAGCACCTTAGTCAGCTACAACATCGAGCTCGACAAGAGCAAAGCGCATCCGCTGTTCGTAGAGCTGTATGATCTGATCCAACGTGTCAAAATCGTACCCGTTTACGACTCCAAGTTGGGCTCGGCAACCGTAGAAGTGGTGAACAACGGGCTGCAGGAGCTGCTCATGGGCGGCAAAGCGGAGGAAATCGCTCGCAAGATTCAGGACGCACAAGCCGCGGCTGTGGCTTCGAATTAGCAGAGTTCCCCCTTCCCCTCAGGGGAGGGGGATTATTTTTTCCCTTAAAGGATGTGAGAGAGCATGAACGCCTTACGCAGCAAGAGCTTCATCATCACCGGCCTGCTGCCCGCGCTGGTGATTTACTCGTTGTTTGTTTTCGTACCGGTGATCTGGTCGGCGTATTACGGTTTCTTCAACTGGTCGGGCATCGGCGAAGCGAAATATACCGGCCTAAGCAACTATGCGGAAATATTGCGGGATCCGGTGTTTTGGCGGGCGCTGACAAATAATGTCGTGTTCGTGCTGGCTTCGGTGTTCGGGCAAATTCCGCTGGCTCTCGCCTTGGCGGTGTTGTTGCACAAAAGCAATCTGCTGCAGCGCTTCCTTCGCTCGGCGGTTTTTCTTCCGATGGTCTTGTCCACGGTGGTGATCGGGATGATCTGGCAGTACATTTATCATCCGCAGATCGGCATCCTGAACTTTCTGCTGGACGCGCTGGGTCTATCCAGCTGGAAGCTGGAGTGGTTGTCGGACGGCAATATCGCCATTTATTCGCTTCTTCCGCCGCTGATTTGGAGTTATGTCGGACTTTATCTAATCATCTTCATGTCTGCGCTCCAGAACATCCCAGGTGAAATCCACGACGCGGCTAAGATCGACGGCGTCTCCGGTGTTCGCAAGCTCCTGACGATCTCGCTGCCGATGATTAAGAATACGGTACAAGTGGCGGTTGTCCTGTGCATATCGGGAAGTCTCAAGTCCTTCGACCTGGTCTACATCATGACGAAGGGCGGCCCGGCGCATGCGACCGAGCTGCTGGCGACATATATGTACAATTCGACCTTCTCGACCTATCGTTATGGGTTCGGGAGCGCGATTTCCACCAGCATCATGATCATCAGTCTGCTATTGATTGGCACCAGCCAGTGGCTGACCAATCGGAAGAAAGACGCCGCTTAAGATGAAAGGAGGTACCCATTGAACATGAACATGAATCTAACAACCCCTCTATCGGCGAAAAACGCGGGGAATGGCGGCGGCGGGCGGGTGCTGGGCAAAACGGGCCGGCTTTTGTTTTGGGGCCTGCTGACGCTCTATGGGGTGGTGACCCTGTACCCGTTCTTCTGGCTGGTGATCAGCGCGTTTAAGACGAACGCCGATTTCTACGCCCGTCCCTTTGGGCTGCCGCAGGTGTGGCATGGCGACAACTTCACGCGGGCTTGGGAGAGCTCGCGGCTCGGTACCGCATTCGGGAATTCGCTTATTGTGGCTCTCGGATCGCTTGTGCTGACCTTGTTCATAGCCGCGCTGACTTCGTTTATCCTGGCCCGTTTCCAGTTCCGCTGGAAAGGTGGGGTCTTGACCTTCTTCGTGATCGGGATGCTGATCCCGATTCATAGCACCCTGGTTCCACTGTTTATTCTCATGAAGCAGATGTCGCTGCTGAACACGTATTGGGCGCTGATTCTGCCTTACACCGCATTTGCGCTGCCTACGGCGGTATTCGTGCTGACGGCGTACCTGACGAGTGTGCCCCGCGAGCTGGAGGAAGCGGCTTTTATCGATGGCACCGGCTTGTGGGGGTTATTCTTCCGCATCATG
Source organism: Paenibacillus sp. FSL R7-0216 (assembly GCF_037969915.1). Lineage (NCBI taxonomy): Bacteria > Bacillati > Bacillota > Bacilli > Caryophanales > Paenibacillaceae > Paenibacillus > Paenibacillus sp. FSL R7-0216. The sequence goes on from NZ_CP150222.1 coordinate 731,484, forward strand.
TTGCCGATGTCGGTTCCGGCCTTAGCCACGGTGACCATTCTTAGCTTCCTGCATTCCTGGAATGACTTCTCCTTCGCCCTCGTGTTTATCAACAAGACGGCGCTCAAGACGCTGCCGCTGGCCATCGCTAACTTCGCAGACGGCTACCAGACGGACTACGGCTTGTCGCTGGCGGGCATGACGCTGTCGGTGATCCCGACCATCGTTCTCTATTTACTGTTTCAGGAACAAATGATGAAGGGGATGACGGCCGGCGCGGTGAAAGGATAAGGGAGGAATATCCTACACCGGAGCAAAGGGGGAGCGCAACATGCATAAATGGCTGACTACGTCGCTTCAGCGCAAGCTGTCGGTGGTGGTTGCGGCGTCCATGATCGTGCCGATGTTGGCTTTGGGTTTGTTCGCCTTTATGATCTCTTCCAACATTACAGAGGAGAAAACGAAGCTGACCGGCAGCGACATGCTGAAGCAAATGGATGCCAATCTGCGCTTTATGCTGGAGGATATCGAAACGTTGTCGATCTTCTTGATCGGGGAACGGGATTTGCAGACCTATCTGACCGGCCCGGAGGACAATGAGGCTAAGCGGACCGAGTTAGTAGGGAGAATGACGAATCTGGCGGCCTCCAAGCCTTATATCGCCAATATCGCCATCTATCCCGAACGGTTTGACGGACGCCTGTCTACGGCCACATGGTATGAAAATGAGCTCCCGCCTGCGGCGGCGGAAGCGATTGCCGGGGGCGTGAAAACATGGTCTGGCGTATACGAAATTCGCGATTACGCCGGGATGGAGCAGGTCATGACCTTGTTCCGGCCGATTCGCAGCATCTATGATTTTCGCCGACTGGGTTGGCTGGCGATCAGCCTTGACGAACGGGAGCTTGCCCGCAATCTGGAATCGCCGGAGTTTGGCCAGGGGATGGGTAAAGTCGAATTGATTGGAGAGGACGGTACCATTCTGTCATCCGCCGACAAGTCCAGGTTAGGCCAGCCGCTGGATACCTTTGCGCCCGGCCTGTTCGCTTTGATCCCGGGCGGGGTCGCGGCGGCGGACGACGGAGGGGAACCGCGCAGCAACCGCCTGATTGAGAACGGGAGCGTGATCTATGGCAGCGGGGATTCAAAATCGACGGTGCTGTACCGCCGCGAGCCGTTGACCGGCTGGATGCTGGTGGGCAGTGTCCCCTACGACCAATACCAAGCGGAGAACCGCTATATCTTGACGTTAACCGCTATGGTGGTTGGTGTCTCCGTGCTGGCGTGCACGCTGCTGATTTGGTTTACGGTGCGCCGGATCACCCGGCCGCTGCGCGTGTTGACCCGACATTTGTCGCGGATCGATCCGGAGCGGCCTTTGCCGCGTTTTCCAGCGACCTCGGATGATGAGATCGGCCGGCTAGGTCAGAGCTACAATATGCTCGGCGCTCATATCGAACGATTAAAGCGGGAGGTCATCCGCGGGGAGGCGCGCAAGAAGGAGGCCGATCTGCGGGCATTGCAGGCGCAGATCAATCCGCATTTTCTGTACAATACCTTGTCTTCGATCCATTGGATCGCCTTGATGTCGGGGGAGCGGCGAATCGCCGATATGGTCGAGGGGCTTAGCGACTTCTTGCGGATCAGCCTTAATCAGGGCCGAGATTATTGTCCGGTTGAGCAGGAACTGGCGCATATCCGTAACTATGTTCGGGTCCAATCGATTCGTTTTCCCGATAAATTTGATGTTGAGTATATCGTGGAGGAAGGGCTTCTGGATAAATGGATGCTGAAGCTGCTGCTGCAGCCTTTGGTGGAGAACGCCTTGATCCATGGGATTCAAAAACGCGAGGGCATCGGAACGATCACCATCCTGATCCAGCCGGAGGGGAAACGCATGCATGTAATGGTCATGGACGATGGGCTGGGGATGAGCGCCGCGCGTTTGGATGAGGTCCGTCAGGCGCTGTCGCTGCCGGGAGTTGAAGGGACAGGGAAATCGCAGGATCAAGCGGCGATGCCGGGGGCGGTTATGGCAGAGACCGCGGCTATGATGGCCACGGTTGCAGAATTGAACGCTGGATATGGGCTTCGCAACGTAAACGAGCGGCTGTTCTTGCATTACGGACAAGAAGCGGGCCTTACCGTAGATAGCCGGGAAGGCGAAGGGACGCAGGTTTCGTTCTCTATTCCGATCATGGAGGGATCGCCATGAACGTATTGATAGTGGATGATGAGGTCATCATCCGGACCGGTCTAGCCAGCGTTATTTCCTGGAGCGAGCTCGGGTTGAATCTGCTTCCGCCGGCCGCATCCGCGGAGGAAGCGCTCGAGCGGCTGGAAGCGGAGCGGCCGGATATCCTGATCACCGATATCCGAATGAACGGCAAGACCGGCTTGGAGCTGGCGGAGGAAGCGGCCGCAAGGCTGCCGGGGCTGGAGGTGATCATTTTGTCGGGTTACGGGGATTTTGCCTATACCCAGCAAGCCATCCGCCAGGGAGTTGGCGACTATCTGCTGAAGACCAGCAAACCGGAGGAAATTATCCGAACGGTGCTTCGGGCCAAGCGACGGCTGCAGGAGCGCCGGGCCGAGGACTCCCGCGCTCAGCGGCAGGCTCGGGAAGAGCGGCGGCGTCAGTTGGTTAAGTGGGTGATCGAAGGCGAGGTAGGATCGGTCCCGGTTCTTTCCGAGCAGGAAAATCAGGAAAGGGAAATCTCTATTAGCCCGGGATACCGGCAGGTTTTACTTTTGTCCGCCGACGGCTGGGGCCAGGAGGACGACGCCGATTCGCTGCTGCGATTTGCCGTGCAAAATATGCTGGAGGACTTGCTGCCGGGTGCGGCGGTATTGATCCACCAAGGTCAAATCGTTTGCGTGACCGGGCTAGACAGGGGGGATGCATTCGCTACGGTCGGGCGTTTGAAGGGGGTACTTGAACGGATCGAAAATCTGCTGAACTGCCGGCTGCGCCTGGCGGCTGGTATTGCCGTGGACGATCTGGACCAGGTCCATCGAAGTTATTTGACGGCGGCCGCCGCCCTTGCTTACCGTGATCTGCTGATGAGCCATAAATTGCTGGATTACCGGGAAATCGCCGATCGCAAAGGCGGGAGGACGGTGTTATCGCAAGAGGAGGAGAACGGGCTTGGCGCGATCCTGTTGGAGCAGGATCCGATGGCCCTGCGGGCTTGGACACAGCGGTTGGCCGACGAGCTGGCCGCGGACCCGGAATGTACGCCGGAATCGTATCAGGCTTGTCTGCAATCGGCGGCCGTCGCCGCGCACCGTTGGCTAGAGCGAACGCTCCGGGCTTTAGGGAAAGAAGGAGAAGCGCGCTTCGAGCCATGGCTGCAGCAGCAGGTCGAAGGGGGCAAGCTGAAAGAGGAGCTGTTTCGTCATCTGCATGCCGTGATGAACTTGTATCACAGCCAGCTCGGCGAAGGGCAGGCTTCCCATGTGCAGCGGGCCAAGGCGTTTATGGAGTCCTGCCCGGCGGGGGAGCTAAGTTTGCAGCAGATCGCAGCTTATGTGCACCTGCATCCCGGGCATCTTAGCGAGCTGTTTAAGAAAGAGACGGGAAGCAACTTCGGCGACTACGTCACCGCTCTGCGGATGCGCCGAGCGATGGACCTGCTGGTCGTATCCCCGGCCAAGGTGAGCGAAATCGCCGGAATGACCGGGTACGAGGACGTGAAATATTTCAGCCGGCTGTTTAAGAAGCATACGGGGAAGACGCCCAGCGAATTTCGCGAGGAAGCGTTGGGTTATGATCCGGCAGGCGTGACAGCGAGCGAGAATTAATCGCCATCCTACATCACCATCGGGAAAAGAGGGACGATTCATGATTTTATCGGGACCATGGAAGCTGCAGCATTTTGAGGTTGGGGAGAAACCACCTTTGGAGCTGGCCGCCCCCGGACTGGACGACCGCTTCTGGATCGAGACAAACGTTCCGGGCGACGTGCATTCGGCGCTGCTGGAACGCGGGATCATCGAGCCCCCGTATTACGGGCATAACGATGCGAAGTGCCGCTGGATCGAGCGGAAAGTATGGTGGTACCGCACGACGTTTGAGTTGAATGCCGTACCGGGGGATGAAGAGCGGATGGAACTCACGTTCGAAGGGCTGGACACGTTTGCGACTGTTTACGTCAACGGACATGAGATTGGCTCGGCATCCAACATGTTTCGCTGCTATACGTTCGACGTCACGCGGATCGTCCGTGAAGGCCGAAATACGCTGGCGGTTCGATTCGATCCGCTAGATCTACATCACCGGGACAAAGAGCAGTTCGAATGGTCCTCCTATACGAAGGAGCGTCCCTGGATCCGCAAGGCGGCGATGAACTTCGGATGGGACTGGGGGCCGCGGATCGTGACGACCGGCATTTGGAGTCCGGTTCGGCTGGAGCGGCGCAGACGGGCGAAGCTGACCGGCGTATATGCCGCAACGTTATCCGCGTCGGCGGAGGAGGCGGTCATCCGGGTGAGCGCCGAAGCGGAGGCCTTTCGTTCCGGAACGACGGCGGTGGCCGTCGTACGATTGCTGGACGGGGATGGGGCGGAGGTAACGTCTGCCAAGCTTCCTGTGCTGGAGGAATGCGGGGCTCTATTAGGCGTTCAAGCAGGGCTGAGACAAGCCTTTCCGGAGGCTTTTCGAACGAAGGGATCGGCGTCGGCCGAACTGTGGATCGCCCTGCCGCGGCGTTGGTGGACGCATGATTTGGGCGAGCCTTATCTGTACACTTTGGAGGTGACGCTTCTTGCCGACGACGAGGAGATTGACCGCTACGAGCAGCCTTTTGGCATACGCACGCTGGAATTATCGCTGCAAAATCCCGACGGCAGTCCGTCGTTTGCCTTTATCCTTAATGGCATTAAGGTTTATGCCAAAGGAGCCAACTGGATTCCGGCAGATCATATGATCGGATCGATCTCGGAACCCATGTATCGCGGACTGATCGAGCTGGCCGTGGAGGGGCATATGAACATGCTGCGCGTTTGGGCCGGCGGCATTTATGAGAAGGAGATTTTTTACGAGGAATGTGACCGCCGCGGGGTGCTCGTGTGGCAGGATTTCGCTTTTGCCAATGCGCTATTTCCGGACTTTAACCGCGACTTCATGGACAATGTGCGTCAGGAAATCATCGATAACGTCAAGCGGCTGCGGAACCGCGCCTCGCTTGCGCTTTGGTGCGGCAACAATGAAATCGACTGGCTGGTTGACATGAAGTCGGCAGCGGGTGACATTACCGGAGCTTTTTTCGGCGAGACGATCTATCATGAACTGATCCCCGGACTTTTGGCCGAACTGGACCCGTATCGTCCGTATTGGCCTTCGTCGCCCTATGGCGCGCAGGACGGGTATGACGCCAACGATCCGAATCAGGGGGACCGCCATAACTGGCAAGTGTGGCATGGGTCGGTGTACCCGCGTATGCAAGGCGAGAAGCCGCGGCTCGATTATAGCATCGAAGGGGTTACGTTTAAGAACTATAAGCAAGACCTTGCTTTGTTTAGCAGTGAGTTCGGTATGCATGCTTCGGCGAATCGATATACGTTGGCGAAGAACATTCCCGAAGGGAAGTTTACCTGGGGGAGCGCCGAGATGGCGTATCGGAACAAGGATACGAACCATCGCAAAGGGATTTTGCTGATGGAAGGCTACACGGGGATTCCGCAGGACATCGAGGAGTACATGAATTTCTCCATGCTGACCCAAGCGGAAGGGCTGAAGTACGGAATCGAGCATTTCCGCCGCCACCGTCACCGCAACAGCGGCGCGCTGGTGTGGCAACTGAATGACAGCTGGCCGGGGACGAGCTGGTCGATGATCGATTACGAGCTGCTACCGAAGGCTTCGTATTATTATGGCAAGACCTTCTTTCATCCCATACTCCTGTCCCTGGAGCATGAGCCGGGCGAGCCGCTACGCGTGTGGGTGGTCAACGACACGTTGGAGGAGTTGGAGGGAACTGTGACGGTAACGGTGCATCCCTTGGTACAGGGCGGCGATCTGGCGGGGGCGCAGGAAGTCGGGGGAATGGGAGGCGGATCCGCAGGCGTGCAGGACACTCCTCCGGGAGGCGTTCGTCGGTTTTCGTTTGCGGCGAAGATCCCGCCGCAAACGGCGCTGTCGCTCGGAGGCTTGGAAGAGGCGAAGGCGCTGGCCGGTTTGGCGCCGGAAGAGGTGCTGGTGGAGCTGAGCGCCACCGGATTCGCCGCACCGGTGAATCGCTATTATCTGCGCGACCCGAAGGAGCTGCGCTTGCCTGCCGCCGAGCTGGACGTGCAGATTGATGAAGCAGCGCAGACCGTCACGGTCACGGCCTCCGGCCAGGGCGTTGCCCGGCTGGTCAAGCTGGAGCTGCCGCTGGGCGGGGTCCGCTTCAGCGACAACTTCTTCGACCTGCTGCCTGGCGAGAGCCGGACGGTCCGCCTGCGGCATCCCGGCGGTTTACCGCTCCCGTGGGCGGAGCTGCGCGTCGGCGCGCTCAACGCTGGAACGCTCGCGTAACGGAACGAGCAGACCTTATTTCGGCGAAAAACGCCAGTTACCCAGTCTAACGGAACGAAAAGACGCTATTTGGCTATTTAAGGCCTGATCCCAGGCTAAATAGTCCCAATAGCGTCTTCTGGTTCCGTTAGATTTCTGTGTTGCCCATTCTTCGCCGAATAAGCGCGTTACGTTTCGTTACGCTCGCGCGGCACCGCCGTCTCCTTAATCATCGCTATTCCTCGTGCTCATAGAGGGTGAGGCTTTCGATCTGGTTAATCGCTCGGCGCAGTTCCCGGGCTTGTTCCCGGTTAATGTCGCCATTCTCGAACATGCGGCTGATTTCCGCGCGTTCAGCGTCCATGACCAGCAACCGCAGCTCTTCCTTCTGAGCTTCCGTTTTCTCGCTGAATGGATCCGCGGTGCCTTTAAGCCGGGCGATCCCACGCTTGTAATCCAGGATGACGAATTGGATCAGGTTGTCCGATTCGTTCCCTTTCTTCAGTCCCTGCAAGTGCTCGAGTGCGGCTTGCAGCGCGTGGATTTGGATGGTTCTTCCCTCGGCCTTCATGGCGAACTCCTTGTATTTTCGTTTCGCGCGCCGAAAGTCTCGAACCGCACTGCCAACCAGGAAAAAGAAGCGAGCACGGCCGCTTTGCGACAGCTTCTCTTCCCGTAACTCCAGCGCCTTCTCGAAAGCCTCGAACATCTCTTTGTCCATGCCTCCGTTTGCCATCACCTGTTGGATGTAGCCGCGTTCCACCTTCAGTGCAACACGGTGCAATTCGGTGATTTTACCCAGCATGGCCGGACGATCCGGACGCTGAGCTCCCCATTGATCCAAGGCCGGCTGAAGCAGCCGGCTATATTCGTCCATGAGCTGGTAGGCCGCTGTCTTGTTGTCGTCGTTCATTTCTTCCTTGATCTTGTTTATCGCTACCCGCAGCACGCGGGTACGGGCTTCATTCATATCGAGAAACTCGTCGGTCTCTTCGCCGGGCGCGCCCCCTTTGCTAAGCATAGGCAAAAAGATCGTGGCCACAATCAACGTAAACAAGATGACGCCTGCCGCCAAGAACAAGATCAACGATCGTTCCGGGAACGGACCGCCGCTGGCGACTACATAAGGGATCGACAATACCCCGGCCATCGTGACTGCGCCGCGAACCCCGGTCAGGGTCAGAACCAAGCTGGATTTTATCGTAGGTTTGTCAACCTCGCCGACTTTAGCCTTCCGGTATTCATAAATGGCAAAGAAATGCGACCAGATGAAGCGAATCGCCAAAATCCCGATCCCAACAACAAGCGCGTAACCGACTGCCAGCACATTGTTAATATTCGGGTTGTCGACGGTAGCCTGCATCGATGACGGGATGTTCAACCCAAGCAGCAGGAAGACAATCCCGTTCAGGATGAAGAGCACGGTGGACCAGATATTTTCCGTTAACACCTGTTCCTCCGCCAGCATCGTTTCCGTTCGCTCCCGCAATAGGGAATGCACGATACCGCCCACAACCACAGCAATAACACCGGAAGCGTGCAGGAACTCCTCCGTGACGATAAAGATCAGGAACGGCGTCAGAATTTGCAGCAGGGAATGCAGCGTGGCATCCTTGATCCCTTGTTTGAGCAGGGAGAACCGAATCCAGGTCATGATTAAGCTGAGCACCAGTCCCAGTAAGGCTCCGGTCACGAACATATAGGAGAAATCGAACACGGCTTCCCGCAGCGAAAAATACCCCGTAACAACCGCAGCAACCGCGTAGTTAAAGGCTACCAGGCCCGAGGCGTCGTTGATCAGCGATTCCCCTCGGACGAGATTCAGCACCTTCTCGGGGAGATGAATTCGCTTGGCGATCCCGTTGACGGCCACCGGATCGGTAGGGGACAGAATCGCGGCCAGTGCGAATGCCGCGACCAGTGGAATGTCGGGAATCACCGCATGAATGAGGTAACCGCCACCCAATGTAGTTAATACCACCAAGATAATTGCGTTCCCCAGAATCGCCCCGCGCATATTCCATAGTTGGTCGCGGGGGAAATACCTGCCGTCGTTGTACAACAGGGGTGCAACGAACAGCAGCAAGAACCATTCTGTCTCGAGTTCCAGTGAAAACCCGTTAAAGGCTAGCGCAATCAGAATCCCAAGAGCGATTTGCGTCAACGCGGTAGGGATCAACGGGATATAGTGGCTGATGATGTTGGAGGCTACAAGACAGATCAGAAGCATAATTACGGTAATCAGTAAATCCATAAATGCTAACGTCCTTCCGATGTTCCGGCACTGGGCCGATTTGGTAGTTAATCATAGCATATCCCGTTTTTTTAAACCGAAGTTAAATGGGACAAACTTTTTTTGCGAAAAAATGCTCTTCCGCAGAGCTAATGCAGAAGAGCCGCCATCATTTATTGCGCCGTTCTTGTCCTTACAGGTCGTCGAACCCGTTGTCGTCGCCAACCTTGCCATAATTACGGGATTTGGCCTCGAAAAAGTCCGTTTTCGTCGCGTTCAGCGCCTCGTCGGAGAACGGCTTGATCCACGGCATGCAGTTGATATCGACGCCTTGGTACGCTTTGTCCAGACCCATCAACGTCAGTCGCTTGTTGGCGATATATTTGATGTAATCGGACAATTCGTTCAAGTCGATGCCTTGCACATCTTTTAGCGTATAATGCGCCCAATTCGTTTCCAGCTCGACCGCCCGGTCGATCGTGCGATAGGCGTAGTCGATGTTTTCTTTCGTGTTCAGCTCCGGATAATCGACCAGCAATTGCTTGAACACTTCGGCAAAGAAGTAGCAATGCTGATTCTCGTCCCGCTGGATATACGAAATCATTTGGCTGGTGCCCATCATTTTCTGATCGCGCGCCAGGTTGTAGAAGAAGGCGAATGTACTGTAGAAGAAGATGCCTTCAAGAATAAGGTCAGCAACCAGGGCTTCAAAAAACGTCTGCGGCGTCGCGTTATTACGGAAGTTCTGATAGATGTCGGAGATGAACTTGTTGCGATCCAGCAGCACCGGATCATGCTTCCAGTATTCGAAAATCTCTTTCTGCTCCTGCTCCGATACGATCGAGGACAACACGTAGGAGTAGGATTGGTTGTGTACCACTTCCTGCTGACCGATGATCGCCGAAATCGCCTCCAGCGACGAGTCGGTGAAGTAACGTTTTACGTCGCCAACGAACATCGTTTGCATCGAATCGAGTACCGCCAGCAGCGAGATGTTGATCTTAAAGGTGCGCTGCTCTTCCGAATCGAGCAGGGCAAATTGCTGCGCGTCCTTGGCCATCGGGATCTCATCCGCGATCCAGTGGTTGAGCAGCAGCACTTTGTACAGCTTGTACATATGCGGCATGCGGATGTCATTCCAGTTCAAGATGCCCGAGCTTTCGCCGCCGATGATCCGCGTTGATTTGTTGGGGGCTTCGGTGTTGAATATCGTTTGAAGTTGCATGGGATTTCGCTCCTTAATTTGTAGTGGATCATGCGGGAGGGGGCCGCCGGCTGAAATGTTCTTACGATCGCTGTTGCTCGCGGATTTCTCTGATTGAACTGGATTCAGAAGTTGTAGAAATCCACTCGCAAAGGCGACCTAGCGCATGCTTCCGAAGTAGCTTTCTTTCAGAAAGCTTTTAGCTTCTTCAGAATCATTTCACCTCGGTTCAATGAGCTTAAGATCTGTGTCCTAGCTCATTGAACCCTTTGGCCCATTCCCCGCATGTATTATTACAAAGCCGTGAGCGCATCCCCCGCAGGGGATGGCGCCGCCTAGCACGCAGTGGCATTTCAAACGCCCCTGCCGCTCAATTTCATTAAAAGTAAGTGCATCCCGAAGGGACAACGACTCATTCGCACTCGGTTCTCGCCAAAACGCCCCAAAGTCGCAGTCACCGCCCTGCAGGAGCGCCTGAAGTAGAGCGGGCCCGAAGGGCGAGAAGCGGCTCATCCCGCCAAAGTCCCTCGGGTGCGCCGACAGCAGCAGTTATGAGCAGCACGGTTTACCAGGTCACCCGGGTGCGCCCAAAGTAAGACGTACCCGAAGGGGGAAAAGCGTTCCACGAGCCAACCTAAAGCGTATCCCCGCAGGGGAGAGCGTGCAGGAGCGCCTCAGTCACTCCAACGTTCCTCTCATTGCGGGAGCCCAGAGGGCAGCAGGCCCTCGGGCGCCCTCCCTTACGGTAAGGGAGGGGTGGGGAGGGATGAGTCCCCTATGAGGCACAACTTTCGCACTCCTCAATCGTCAACGCCCGACTGCGCACATAATACGTCGACTTCAGCCCGGCCTTCCAAGCATGCAGGTGCAGCTCCAGGAATTCGGTGGCTTTGATGTCCGGCCGCACGTACAGGTTGAAGCTTTGCCCTTGGTCGACGTGGCGCTGGCGAGCGCCGGCCATGTCGATCGACCAGTGTTGGTCGATCAGGAACGCTGTCTTGTAATACCAGATCGTTTTTTCGGACAGATCCGGTGCCGGGTTAGCGATCTTGTACGTCGTCTTCTCCTCATAGGAGAGCAGCTCATACAACGGATCGATGCTGGCGGTGGAACCGGCGATGATCGAGGTCGAGCCGTTTGGCGCGATGGCGAACATCCAGGCGTTACGGACGCCGTTCAAGCTCACTTCCTTCTGCAGCGCGCGCCACTGTTCGGTCGTTACGTATTTGCCTTCGCGCGTGCCGTCCGTGTAGTTCCGAGCTTCAAAGTAATGCCCCGTTTCCCAGTCGGAACCGGCAAACTTCGGATATTTCCCTTTTTCTATGGCAAGCTCCATGCTGGATTTGACCAGCAGGTAGTTGATTTTCTCATAAAGCGCATCGTTGTACTCCACGGCCTCCTTGGATTCCCAACGGATGCCCTCGAGCGCGAGCAGATGGTGCAAGCCAAACGTGCCAAGGCCAATTGCCCGATATTGGCTGTTCGTGTATTGCGCCTGCAGCACTTCGATATTGTTGATATCGATGACGTTGTCCAGCATCCGCGTCTGGATCGGTACGAGCCGCTCCAGCACGCCAGCCGGCACCGCGCGGGCCAGGTGGATCGAGTTCAGGTTGCAGACGACGAAGTCGCCCGGAATTTTGGACACGACGATCCGGGTTTGCCCGTCCTTCGTTACCAGTTCCTCTTGCTCGACGACCGTCGGCGATTGGTTCTGCATGATTTCCGTACACAGGTTGGAGGAGTAAACCATCCCGTGCGTGCGGTTCGGGTTCGCTCGGTTGACCGTATCGCGATAGAACATGTAAGGCGTACCGGTCTCCAACTGTGATTTCAAAATCCGCTTCATGATATCGATCGCCGGCATCGTGATGCGCGAGAGGGTAGGGTGGGCGACGGCTTCGGCGTATTTTTCGCGGAAGCTGCCCTTTCCGAACTCCTCATCATAGAAGTCCTCCAGACCCAACGGACGTCCGTTCTCATCCTTCCAGCCCATCGTCTTCTTCACTTCATGCGGGCAGAATAGATTCCATTCGCCGCGAGCTTCTACCGCCTCCATGAATAGGTCAGGCAGGCAAACGCCGTGGAAAACGTCATGCGCACGCATCCGCTCGTCCCCGTTGTTCAGCTTCAAGTCGAGGAAGGCGAGAATATCCTTGTGGAAAACGTCCAGATAAACCGCGATCGCGCCTTTTCGCGTTCCGAGTTGGTCGACGCTGACGGCGGTGTTGTTCAACTGGCGGATCCAAGGGATGACGCCGGAGCTGGTATTCTTATGGCCGCGGATATCGGAGCCGCGAGCGCGGACTTTGCCGAGGTAGACGCCGATGCCGCCGCCCATTTTGCTCAGTCGAGCCACGTCGGTGTTGGAGTCGAAGATGCCCTCAAGGGAATCGTCTACGGTATCGATAAAGCAGCTGGAGAGCTGACCGGCGACTTTTTTACCGGCATTGGACATGGTTGGGGTTGCGGCGGTCATATAAATGTTGCTCATCGCCCAATACGCTTCCTTCACCAATTCCAGGCGTTTCTCTTCCGGCTCCTTGTGCATCAGGTACATCGCGATGACCATATAGCGCTCCTGCGGCAGCTCCATCGTCCGTCCGTCGAAATCGGTAGCGAGGTAACGCTCGGTCAGCGTCAGTAGGCCAATGTAGTCGAACAGCAAATCGCAGGAAGGGTCGATCGTGCGGCCCAGCTCTTCAATTTGCTCTTTCGTGTAGCACTCGAGCAGCTCTTCGCGGTAGATGCCCAGCTTGCACAGCTCGGAGATGAGGTGGTGGAACGAGCCGTACGGCTCCTCGGGGTAAGCTTTGTAACGGCGGTTGACCGCTGCTTTTTTATAAAGGGAAGTGAGCAGGGAACGGGCAGCCGCAAATTTCCAATCCGGTTCGTCTTTGCTGACGAGCTCCAGGGCGGACATCGTAAAGGCATTGCTGATCTCTTCGCCGTTCACTTCGTCGCGACGGAGCTTGGCATTCACGCCGCGTAATAGGCGTTCTTTATCGAGGTTATGTAATCCTTGCAAAATACGGTCGGCATAGACGCCAAGGCGCTCGCCGTCAAACGCAAGTTGTCGGTTGTTTGGTTTGGTCACTAGAGTGGGCATGAGAGGAATCCTCGCTTTCGTGAAATAAGTTGGAATGAATGCTGCAGTCCGCCTGTGTTTACCGCAAATCTTGAATTTTCAAATTGCAGATAACGGGTGAAAAAAGGGGGCGCAAGGGTACTCGCGCTCCGTGATGAATGTTGTCAAACTGTGACAAAGGTCACAGGCTTTTAATTATACCAGAAACTTCTATTGTTCGTGATCAAAAAGTCAGCTTTTTAGAGGTACCTAGAAAGAGAACATGGACTCCCATAATACGGGCTTTCCCTGCCGCAGGCTTTGCTGAATATCGACCAGCCGCTGGTTGGAGCTCCCGCGATAGAGGAGGGAAGGGTCGCGAAGCTCTTCTACGAATCTTCCGTCAACCAGCACCTCGCAGCGCCTTAGCAGCTCGTATGCAGGTGAGCCAGAGCGTTCTATGATTTCTTCGTAGGTATAACCGCTGTAAATCCAAATCGACACAGGCCCTGTCTCCGCAACCAGTCGGTCGATAAACCCGCTGACTTCAGCGGCGGAGAAGAAAGGGTCCCCGCCAAGGATCGATAAGCCGCTTAGCAGGGGGTTATTTTTAACGTCATGAATGATTTCGGCTTCGCGTTCCAAAGTAAACGGTTCGCCGTAATCGAAGTTCCAGGTCTTCGGGCTGAAGCAGCCCTTGCAATAATGACGGCAACCGCTGATAAAAATCGCCGCCCTCAAGCCTTCGCCTTCATTAATAGATTCGGGATAGTAGCCGCAAAGATTCATACGTCGTGTTTGACCCGGTCGCGCACTTCCGCTTGTTTGGCTGCATTAAACCGCGTTTGGAAATCGCCGGTCAGGTAGCCCGTCACCCGGCGCAAGCGGCGGATATGCACATCGTTCTCATGGCTGCCGCAGGAAGGGCAGGTTGCCCCGATAATCCCTTCGAAGCCGCAAGCCGAGCACCGGTCGATCGGATGGTTGATGCTGAAATAGCTGACCTGCTGCTGCAGGGCGAATTGCACGATTTTCAGGAACGCTGCCGGGTTGCTGCGGGCATTGCCGTTTAGCTCGATATAAGAGATCGCACCCGCGTTGCAAAGCCCGTGGAACTTGGCTTCCAGTTCGATTTTTCGCGCGGCACTGAGGTTGTAGTAGACCGGGATATGAAATGAATTCGTGTAGTATTCGCGATCCACGACTCCGGGAATCGGGCCGTATACCGCACGGTCCCGTTTAGTGAATTTGCCGGACAGGCCCTCCGCCGGGGTGGCGAACAACGTGATGTTCAGATTATGGATTTCGCTTTGGCGGTCGCAATAGTCGCGCATGTAGGCGATCAGATCATACGCTTTCTGATACACCGCTTCGTCTTCGCCGTGGTGTTTGCCGTACATGGCCTTCATGCATTCGGCCAAGCCGATGAATCCAATGGACAAGCTACCGTGTTTGAGCAGATCGCCAACCGCGTCGTCCGGTGCCAGCGCCTCGCCGCCCTCCCAGACCCCTTCACGCATCATGAAATCCGAAGCCTTCGCCTTCTGAGAGGCTTGGATGTTGAAACGGTGCAGCAGACCCTCCAGCGCGATATCCATATAATGCGTCAGCTCCCGGTAGAAGCCGCGCTCATCGGCCTCCTTGCGATGGCCCAATTCGATCCCGTGCTCCAGGCCTATTTTGACGAGGTTTAGCGTATTAAAGGATAGATTTCCTTTGCCGGACAGATGGTTCCGTCCGAAACGGTCGGCCAGCACCCGGGTGCGGCAGCCCATCGTAGCGAATTCCGTATCCGGATTCGTCGGATCGTAATACATCAGGTTCAGCGGGGCATCCAGGTTGGCGAAATTCGGATACAGCCGTTTGGCTGAGCATTCCGCAGCTTTCAGGAACAGGGAGTAGTTTGGTTCTCCTGGATTTTGATTGATCCCTTGCTTGCATTTGAAAATCTGAATCGGAAAAATCGGCGTCTCCCCGCTGCCTAGCCCACGCATGGTCGCGGTGAGCAGGGAGCTGATTACCAGCTGTCCTTCCGGCGAGGTGCAGGTTCCGTAGTTAATGCTGGTGAACGGGATTTGTCCGCCGGCCCGGCTCGACATGGTGTTTAGGTTATGGACCAGGCTCTCGGCTGCCTGCAGCGTTTCGCTTTCGGTTTCCTTTAACGCATATTTGAAGGCTTTCGGATACCCGTCTCGGAGGTCGCTGCGGCTCATGGCAATGTCGCCCAACTCGGCGCTGGCATCGCCTTCCTCAAAGTAATCCAACCCTTTGCGGAAGTACTTGGCGAATGATTTGGCCACGTACGGGGCGAGATCGAAGTCCAGTTTGTTCGCGGATACGCCGCCGTATTGGGAGTTTTGCTGGGATTGAAAAATGATCGCCACCAGCGCCATCGCCGTCATGATGGAGGATGGCGGGCGTACGCTGCCGTTCCCGGTATTGAAGCCTTCGCGCAGCAGCTTATCGAAAGGGATAAAGATGCAGTTGGTTGTGCCGATGGCGTATTGGTCCAGATCGTGGACGTAGACAATATTGTCCTGGATGGCTTGGACCAAGCGGGCCGGCATCACGAAATGGTTTGCGTACCATTTAGCATACTCGCTTCCGAATTTACTCATCTTGCCGGAGAAGCTCTCCCCGTTCAAATTGGCGTTCTCACGCAGCACCTCGAGATTTCGACTGTGCACGATTTCCTCGCCTAATTGAATGACTTCATCCAGCAAGGTGTCTCGGCCGGTATACGTCTGGTTTAGCAATGCCATAACAAAGTTCTCCTCCCGATAAACTGAGTTTTTACTTCATATAAAAGGGCATGTCCAACCCGACGAGGGTGGACATGCCCGAATGCGCTGCATCATAACGATCACGTTGGGCATAGAAATAGAAGCCCTAAGGTTCAGCGGCAAGCGGACACCATCCCTGTTCCTCGCAGGTTTTCCGTCGGTGTCTTCCAAACGGGCAGGTCTCCTGGCTTTCGGGTCATTGCTGACGCCTTCCCGCAGCCTTAGAATCAAGCCGCAGTGGCATAAAGGTCAGACGAACGGCTGGGCCTTCAAGACGATTCGATGAACGTTTCGTCTCTAGCGCCTAGCTACCGATTACAGTGGCGGGACCGCAGCGGCTTTGCACCGCACTTCCCTTTTAAGGTCCGGAGGCTTGTCCGCCGGATCACCCGTTCACACTATATTTTGTTGCGTTGATCTAAGGATAGCCCAAGATGTTGTGTTTGTAAACCGAATTTTTACCATGTAAATGACCTGAAAACGTCGTGAAAATCTCCAGTCCTTATAACGATGCGGAGAGTGGGGGACGAGGGAGAATTGTGAACATTTATGAATGGGACTGAGGAACTAGGAGGATGGTTGGGGGCGGCAACTGTTTTTCGAACGGTGTTGGCTAACGGACTGAGAAGTCGTTATTTCTGCAATTTCTGACGAATAAGAAATCTAACGGACCCCAAGGCCCTTATTTGGTGCGAAGACGTATAAATGGGGCAGATTCTAGGCAAATAGCGGCTCCAAGGTCCGTTAGAAAGCGAAGTTCGGATTCCCGGGACAAATAAGGTCACTACAGTCCGTTAGAGATCGGTTGATCTTCAAGTGCAAGGATGGGTAGAATGGAGGTAGGTTGAATAACAAGCTCGTGATTGAAAACAAAACCACTACCAGAAAGAAGGGATCGATTATGGCCATCGCTGAAGTAACCGTCATTCCGATCGGAACGGGTAGCACCAGCCTGAGCGCTTATGTCGCTGAGTTGCATCGGGTGCTGGAGAAGCAGACGGGAATTACGTTTACCCTAACCTCAATGAGCACGATTATTGAAGGGCCGTTGGACGACGTGTTCGCCGCCATTCGTGCCATCCATGAAGCGCCGTTCCAGTCGGGTGCCGGCCGCGTGTCGACGTCGATCAAGATCGACGACCGCCGCGACAAAGCCAGCTCCTCGGAGCAGAAGCTGCGCTCCGTTCGCGAGAAATTGTAATTACCAAGCATTGGCGCTTGCATTATTTTGAAAACGAGTTATAATAATTTTTGTTCGCTAAAAACGAACTTGCTGGTGTAGCTCAGCTGGTAGAGCAACGCATTCGTAATGCGTAGGTCGGGGGTTCGAATCCCTTCACCAGCATCCTTAATGCAAGTGGAAACGCGCCCTCCGAGGTCTCGGGGGGCGCGTTTTTTTTGTGCAATAAGGGAATTTCTAACCTTTTACGCTTTAAAGCTTCACCTTATAGAGAACATTGGCATACTTTCCAAATACTCACTAATAGATCAAAGAGGTTACTAGAACTTGCCCCACTGTTGAAATGGACCTCAAATATCTGGCAAGGGGTCACGTTGAAAATCATAAGGTGTTACAAAGAGTTGAACATCTTAGAGAAACACCGGTTAAAATAAAGCTTTTGTCGTGTGAACCACATCTTGGCCCAATTTTGAACTTAGATCTTACGGGTATTTACTGGGTTATTATTGGTGGCGAGTCGGGGCCTAAGGCTCGTCCAATGAAGGAAGAATTGGTATGTGAAATAAAAGATCAATGCCTGGAGCAGAATAACGCCTTCTTTTTTAAACAATGGGGAGGAGTCCAAAAGTTTCGGATTGGAAGGCTACTTGACGGTCAAGCATGGGATGAGTATCCTGATGACACAACTTTGGCGAATAAACAAAATTAAAGCATTTTTTCACCGATTTTATTATGCAGGATCTTTGTTTTGAAAGTGATAATTTTACTATTCTAGGGTAGCGCGGCTTCCATGGTTTTTCGGAGAACGCGCTTATTTGTATTGAGGGTTAATCATATTTAAATCTGTCTGACCCTAATACCCTTAAGCTTATATTTCTATAATACCTCTTCGCTCTTCGGATCATTATCACCTAGTATCAATTTCCCGATCCTTTTAAGAACGCTGCCTGAAGGTTAGGAAGAAGTGAAAATAAGTATCTTATGTAACTTTAATTGTGAGGAATACCTTATTCTTTCCTGAACTACTTTAGGATGGATTCCGGCCTTAAGAAGCAGGGTAGCTTGTGAATATCTTAAATCCTGAAAATGAATTTTAGGAAATTGGGATGTTCTTTAATGATCTTGTTCAAAATCTGATCTTAAGAACGGGAATCTAATTAAGACTTAAAGTTAACCAATCCACGATGACAGTTGCTCTAGCGCGGTTCTTTTTCCTATGTTGTAAAAAGTCGATTAATAAGGAAGGGATTATAAAGGGTTTGGAGAATATTTACTTTCGAGAATGAAAAAGGAGGTAGGGGGACTATATTGAAAATAAAGTATTTACTTTTTAATTTTTTCCTTTTTTTATTGACTCCCGTATTAGGAAGAATTAGCTGTTACTTTTTGATAGTGATTGCTTTTAGCACTCGGGGGTTAGGAGACAGGGATCCTTATGATTTTTATATATCTATCTTGTATTTATTAATCACCTTGGGAATCTTTTATTTGATTCTTCGTTGGTTCAGAAGGAAAAAACAGCTTTTATTGTATATGGCAAGTATTATTGTTTTCGTTGCTTCAGTTATTTTTACATTTTATAGTCTCTAAATGTATTAAGTTTAAAATACTCCGTAGTTCAATACATTCTAATTTTAAATAAGGAGAAGAGGTAAAACTTAATGAAAAGAATACTTGCTATTATTTTGTGCTTTGTAGTTCAAATTTCAACGTTCTGTAATCTGGCATTTGCACATTCTGGAAGTTTCACTTCCAATTACAGTAATAGTGAAAAGAATCTTTTTAGAACTGACAGTGTGGCAAGTGCAGATAACAATATTGGTATTTTAAGCACAAGTGTTTGGGCTGAACAATCAATAGTTAGATTTGGAAATAAAATTAAAGTACATTATAGATTTGATGATGAACCGCACACTGTAAAGATAGAAGTGTATTTAAATGGTTCTTGGTTGAGAGACTATTATGATTCTTCTGGGAATTTAAGCAGTGTTTTTGAATACAATGCGATAGAAGAAGGTTCCTATAAATTTATAGTTGAACCTATCGACGCAAGTGATTTCGGAGGAGAGTGTTCTGTAACTGTATATAAAGACCGAGTTATTTTTATTCCTGGGATTATGGGAACCGATTTATATGTTGATAACGTAAAGGCATGGATCCCCAATAAAAATCTCGAGCTTCTTAATAATATTAAGAAGCTTGCTATGAAAGAAAATGGAGTGAGTGAATATGATGCGGTTGAACCAAGGGAACCTGTTGCTGACTTTTATGAAAGTATTAGTCTGTTTCTTTCTAAACAAAATTATCATGTTGTAAATTTTGGCTATGATTGGCGGATGGATATTACAGAAAACGCTAAGAGTTTAAAGCAGAGAATTGATAAAGAGCGTGCTGCTTCACCCTACAGTAAAATATATATAGTTGCACACAGTATGGGGGGGCTAGTTGCATCTGAGTATATTAAACAAGGTAACGCAAGCAGTATTGACAAATTAATAACAATTGGGACTCCGTATTTGGGAGCACCCAAAGCTACTTTTATTTTTGAAACAGGTTATGCTTCTGGAGTACCTTATCAAGATATAATCATCCATAATGCTATAAAAAGCATCATGCCTAATATTATATCTGCGTATCAACTATTACCTTCTGAAAACTACTTCACATATAATAATTCAAGATATTTGACTACTGAAAAGATTGATGATAGCTTTTCATGGACGAAAACAAGTAGCTTTAAAAGAACAAAATTAAACACATACAGTGAATCAATGAACTTTTTAAATAAACGCGACTGGGCTAATAATGGCTTGATTTATAAAGTCATGCAATCTCCTAAAGATCAAAATATATTATCTACTTTAAATTCAGTAGATTCATATTTCATTATTGGAGATCAAGTTCCAACACCTGGAGGAGTAGTTATACCTGAATACAGGCAAGGAGCAGTTTCTGATATTGAAAGTATTCAGGGGGACGGCACGGTTCCATTAATTAGTGCTACTGTAGGATCTAAATTAGATCAAAACAAATCATATTACATTAAAGAAGAACATTCGGAATTACCTGGAAATACAAGCGTTCAACAGCAAGTTGCAAATATATTAAAAGGAAGTCCGGAACAACTTGCGCCTAATATTCGTAAAATTTCAAAGCCTACTAAAGCACTAAAATTAAAAATAGAATGTCCAGTAGAGTTAAACGTTTATGATGCGGCGGGAAATCACACTGGTCCAACGGGTACGGATACATATGAAACCACTATTCCATACGGGGAGTATTATTCGGACGGTGAAACAAAGTTTGCTTTCTTAGAAGAAGGGGACTATAACGTTCGGCTTAAAGGAACCGGCTATGGTGAGATGATATACTCTCTGACATGGTCCAATGAAGATGATATTGAGGAGAAGACAGTTCGGTTTGATGAAATCAACGTAACTCCTAGTTCTGTCTTTACCTCAGGTACTAGTAAGGAAGGTCAAATTATTCTTGAAGTTGACGCTAATGGTGATGGAGTTATTGACCAAACCCTTTCACCATCTGTCGAATTAGATCTTGATGGAACTCAAGACGAGACGATTCCCACTCTTACTTCACATATTGACGGAGTAAAAGGGGTAAATGAATGGTATGGAGTAGGCGTATACTACAACTTAATTGGACAAGATGACTCGTCGGGTGTATACAAAACATACTATGATCTTAACGAATCAAATATTCAAGAGTACAGCCAACCAATTGCGTTGCCCGATACAGGAATTTACTATTTCAAGTCTTTTGTTAGAGATAAGAATCGAAACGACTCCGAGATACATACTGAAACAGTGAAAGTAGACACGACAAATCCAACAAAACCTACGATGACTATTGTCCCATTAAAATGGACAAATCAATTTGTAAGTATTACTTTATCCAATTCTCAGGATGCTGATAGTGGGTTCCAAAAATATCAATATAAAATAGGCAAGGATGGTGAATGGAAGGATTATATAGATCCTATAATTATTGATACTGAGGGTTTATATAATGTCTACGCGAGGGCTGTAGATAATGTATTCAATTTAAGTGAAGAAGTTGTAGGTGATGCCAAAGTTGACAAAACGAGGCCTTCGACACCTAGCGGATTCGAAACACATTTAAGGAATTATAACGAAATCAAAATATCTTGGATGCCTTCAACAGATAATGTTGAAGTTACTGGATATGATATCTATCTAGATACTGTATATCTAGATACTATAACAGATACCGAATATATTTTTTCCAATCTTACACTAAATACAACTTATAAATTCAAAATAATTGCAAGAGATGAAGCAGGCAATTTCTCTGATGATGGAATATATTACGATAAAACACCACTAAGTCTTATCGGTTCTGCAAATCATACTATCTATGTTAAAGCAGATGGCAGTGTGTGGACTTGGGGATCTAATACTAGTGGTCAACTTGGGGATGGAACAATTACAAACAAAACAACTGCGGTGAAGGTTGAGGGATTGGAACAAGTGGTTTCGGGAGCGGCAGGTGGAAATTATAGCCTAGCGCTTAAGAGTGATGGGACAGTGTGGGCGTGGGGGGATAATGCTTATGGTCAATTGGGGACAGGAAATACAACGTCTACGTTGAGACCTGTTCAGGTTCCCGAATTAAGAGGGGTAATTGCCATAGCCAGCAGTGGCTATAACGGTAGTTACAGTAGCTATGCGTTAAAGAGTGATGGGACAGTGTGGGCATGGGGGTTGAATAACATAGGGCAATTGGGCGACGGAACAACCTCTACTCGCACTAGCCCAGTACAGGTTACTGGTTTGAACGGAGTGAGCGCAATAGCAAGCGGCTTAAACTTTACTCTTGCGTTGAAGAGTGACGGAACGGTTTGGGGTTGGGGAGCGGGATCGAATTATCAGTTTGGAAATGGATCGGCGAACCGGACAACCCCCGGAATTATTACAGGGCTAAGTGGGATTACCCGGATAGCCGCCGGCCTTAGCCATGGTTTAGCGTTAAAAAATGATGGAACGGTTTGGCATTGGGGAACTGCTGATCGAGCAATTGGTACTCCGACGAAGGTGGCCGGCCTAAGCGGAGTGACTGCAGTAGGAGCAGGAAATGGCTCGAGCTTAGCTGTCATGGACGGAAAGGTTTGGGCATGGGGGTATAATGCAACTGGTCAACTCGGAGATGGAACAACCACAAGTCGTACCGTTCCTGTGCGGGTAAGTGGACTAACAGAAGTTAGTGCAGTGGCAGGGGGGATGTACTTTAGTGCGGTATCGAAGGCAGATGGTAGCATTTGGACATGGGGCGAAAATAATAAGGGGCAATTAGGCGACGGCACAGTAACGAGACAACTGACTCCGGTACAAATGCAAGAGAACCGTGCTCCGGTAGTGAGCCTGACGTATCCACTAGGAATGGAAGCATCGCCATCGGTAACGAATGTAGAATACCCATCGATCTTATGGGAGCAGAATGATGCGGCGTTGACCGTGTTTACAAGATATCAGGTACAAGTTCTGAGTGCGACAGGAGAAGTGGTAGCGGATTCGGGTGAAGTAAGCCAGTCTGTGACGGTGAACAGTGGCACTTGGACAGTGAACGGTGCTTTGCCTTCGAGTCAAGCGTTACAGGTACGCGTAAGGGTACGGGATGAAAGTGTATGGTCGGATTGGACGCCAGTAGGTTGGCTAAAGGTAGGTGTGACACAAACAGCAACATCACTGTCCTTGGGTAGTCATGGGATCTATGTTAAAGCAGATGGCAGTGTGTGGACTTGGGGATCTAATACTAGTGGTCAACTTGGGGATGGAACAATTACAAACAAAACAACTGCGGTGAAGGTTGAGGGATTGGAACAAGTGGTTTCGGGAGCGGCAGGTGGAAATTATAGCCTAGCGCTTAAGAGTGATGGGACAGTGTGGGCGTGGGGGGATAATGCTTATGGTCAATTGGGGACAGGAAATACAACGTCTACGTTGAGACCTGTTCAGGTTCCCGAATTAAGAGGGGTAATTGCCATAGCCAGCAGTGGCTATAACGGTAGTTACAGTAGCTATGCGTTAAAGAGTGATGGGACAGTGTGGGCATGGGGGTTGAATAACATAGGGCAATTGGGCGACGGAACAACCTCTACTCGCACTAGCCCAGTACAGGTTACTGGTTTGAACGGAGTGAGCGCAATAGCAAGCGGCTTAAACTTTACTCTTGCGTTGAAGAGTGATGGAACGGTTTGGGGTTGGGGAGCGGGATCGAATTATCAGTTTGGAAATGGATCGGCGAACCGGACAACCCCCGGAATTATTACAGGGCTAAGTGGGATTACCCGGATAGCCGCCGGCCTTAGCCATGGTTTAGCGTTAAAAAATGATGGAACGGTTTGGCATTGGGGAACTGCTGATCGAGCAATTGGTACTCCGACGAAGGTGGCCGGCCTAAGCGGAGTGACTGCAGTAGGAGCAGGAAATGGCTCGAGCTTAGCTGTCATGGACGGAAAGGTTTGGGCATGGGGGTATAATGCAACTGGTCAACTCGGAGATGGAACAACCACAAGTCGTACCGTTCCTGTGCGGGTAAGTGGACTAACAGAAGTTAGTGCAGTGGCAGGGGGGATGTACTTTAGTGCGGTATCGAAGGCAGATGGTAGCATTTGGACATGGGGCGAAAATAATAAGGGGCAATTAGGCGACGGCACAGTAACGAGACAACTGACTCCGGTACAAATGCAAGAGAACCGTGCTCCGGTAGTGAGCCTGACGTATCCACTAGGAATGGAAGCATCGCCATCGGTAACGAATGTAGAATACCCATCGATCTTATGGGAGCAGAATGATGCGGCGTTGACCGTGTTTACAAGATATCAGGTACAAGTTCTGAGTGCGACAGGAGAAGTGGTAGCGGATTCGGGTGAAGTAAGCCAGTCTGTGACGGTGAACAGTGGCACTTGGACAGTGAACGGTGCTTTGCCTTCGAGTCAAGCGTTACAGGTACGCGTAAGGGTACGGGATGAAAGTGTATGGTCGGATTGGACGCCAGTAGGTTGGCTAAAGGTAGGTGTGACACAAACAGCAACATCACTGTCCTTGGGTAGTCATGGGATCTATGTTAAAGCAGATGGCAGTGTGTGGACTTGGGGATCTAATACTAGTGGTCAACTTGGGGATGGAACAATTACAAACAAAACAACTGCGGTGAAGGTTGAGGGATTGGAACAAGTGGTTTCGGGAGCGGCAGGTGGAAATTATAGCCTAGCGCTTAAGAGTGATGGGACAGTGTGGGCGTGGGGGGATAATGCTTATGGTCAATTGGGGACAGGAAATACAACGTCTACGTTGAGACCTGTTCAGGTTCCCGAATTAAGAGGGGTAATTGCCATAGCCAGCAGTGGCTATAACGGTAGTTACAGTAGCTATGCGTTAAAGAGTGATGGGACAGTGTGGGCATGGGGGTTGAATAACATAGGGCAATTGGGCGACGGAACAACCTCTACTCGCACTAGCCCAGTACAGGTTACTGGTTTGAACGGAGTGAGCGCAATAGCAAGCGGCTTAAACTTTACTCTTGCGTTGAAGAGTGACGGAACGGTTTGGGGTTGGGGAGCGGGATCGAATTATCAGTTTGGAAATGGATCGGCGAACCGGACAACCCCCGGAATTATTACAGGGCTAAGTGGGATTACCCGGATAGCCGCCGGCCTTAGCCATGGTTTAGCGTTAAAAAATGATGGAACGGTTTGGCATTGGGGAACTGCTGATCGAGCAATTGGTACTCCGACGAAGGTGGCCGGCCTAAGCGGAGTGACTGCAGTAGGAGCAGGAAATGGCTCGAGCTTAGCTGTCATGGACGGAAAGGTTTGGGCATGGGGGTATAATGCAACTGGTCAACTCGGAGATGGAACAACCACAAGTCGTACCGTTCCTGTGCGGGTAAGTGGACTAACAGAAGTTAGTGCAGTGGCAGGGGGGATGTACTTTAGTGCGGTATCGAAGGCAGATGGTAGCATTTGGACATGGGGCGAAAATAATAAGGGGCAATTAGGCGACGGCACAGTAACGAGACAACTGACTCCGGTACAAATGCAAGAGAACCGTGCTCCGGTAGTGAGCCTGACGTATCCACTAGGAATGGAAGCATCGCCATCGGTAACGAATGTAGAATACCCATCGATCTTATGGGAGCAGAATGATGCGGCGTTGACCGTGTTTACAAGATATCAGGTACAAGTTCTGAGTGCGACAGGAGAAGTGGTAGCGGATTCGGGTGAAGTAAGCCAGTCTGTGACGGTGAACAGTGGCACTTGGACAGTGAACGGTGCTTTGCCTTCGAGCCAAGCGTTACAGGTACGCGTAAGGGTACGGGATGAAAGTGTATGGTCGGATTGGACAAACACTGGTTGGATTAATTATTTAGGATCAACCTTAAATAGTTTACCAAAACAACTCATCGTAAGTACCGGTAATGAACATGGAATAAAGATTAATAAAGAAGCAACAGTAACGTTAAGTGTCTATGGACCTGATAACTCAGTAGATACTTCTTTCACTGGTCTACAAAAAATCGAGTTGCTTGGGTATCTGTTTTCTGCTGAAGGTAGCCCAGGTAGGATTGGAAGTACTAACCTTTCGACTACGGGCGCTACCGTAGTTGATATTGAGTTCAAAGATGGTGTTGCCACTATTCCTTTTATATTTTTCTCGAATGGAAAGCAAATTCTTTCTTTCCGTTTGATTGAAACTAATGTAATAGGAATAGTCGAAGTTGATGTTCAACGTGATCTAGATCAGTCTGCTGAAGAAAAAGCGGAAGAAAAACCAACTGAAGAACAACAAATAATGGAGCCGATCATAGAGCCGCCAACAGAAAAAAGTCCATTCGATGAGGAATTGGTAATGGACAATTCACCCAATGATCTTCAAGTGTACTTTAATACACTGCCGACATATGTAAATGATCAAGGTGAATTTGATGTATCACCATTACTGGCAGTAGTGGATCATTTAGGAAATCCAGCTGTAGGTCGATCAATCAAAGTTATTCTTAGCCGTGGTGAGGGACAATTAGTTGGAAATACGGTGGTATTAACAAATGAAAGTGGATATGCAATTTTTAGCAACCTAATGATCGAGAATACTGGAGGTGATTTCGAGCTTACTTTTATTCTTGACGATGAAATAACACAGGAAAGTATTCAAGTTATTTATCTAAGGAAAAAGGAATTATCAGAAGAAGTGACGGAATAAAAAGAACCCCCCTTTCAAAGTAATGCTTAGAAAGGGGGGGCTAAATCGTACAAAAGAATCAGTGCCAGAGCGTTATCATGTAAAGAAATAATTAGATGGTTTTTTATGAACGAACAGCATTATAATGTTAGTGTTATCTGCTTGAAATATATTGTTTATGTAAAACAAGAGATATATACTGCTTGAATTCTTCTAACCGAACTTCTAACGGCAAGCAAATATATTAAACTTTGAAATCACCTAAGACATAAAATCCCCTTATTTTACGGGCTACTAACACCGTATAACACCCAATAAGTCACTACGGCAACGCATTCGTAATGCGTAGGTCGGGGGTTCGAATCCCTTCACCAGCATCCTTAATGCAAGTGGAAACGCGCCCTCCGAGGTCTCGGGGGGCGCGTTTTTGCGATTAAAGTTAAACTTCTGCCGGAAAGTTACTCAATCCCCTTATTCCTCCCACTTGGAGTGAAGGACATGATGGCAAAAGTTCGGGCGTTGATAGCCCGGAAGAAACATCTCGCACACGTCGGCGTTCATCGTACCGTATGTCGTTTCCGGTTTGTGCTTGAAGCCTTCCCAGAATGCATGCAAGATGTTGTGTTTGAACTGGTCGCGAGGAAAAGCTTCGACGACTTTCTTCCGCACTTCTGCCGGAATGAAATCAAAGTTCTTCCCGACAACGTCATAACCGACGCCGAAATTCATCAGAGCCGCCTCGGTTTCCATATATTCGACAATTCCGACGGTGGTGTGCAGGGCAACCGCATTCCATACCAATCGAATGGATTCTTCCGGAATGCCGCGGCTTCTCAGAAAGTCGCGGGCCGCATTCGCCCCATCGACCTCAAAGCGTTTGTCCGGGCTTCGGAAGGCGGGTGTCAAGCCGAGATCGTGGAAGAGCGAGCTGATATAAAGCAACTCGGCATCGTATTTGATTTGACTCGAATTTCCCTTCATCGCCGCAAACAGAAAGACGCGGTTCGAGTGGTTCCACAAAAGGTCGTCGCCGTGATCGCGCAATAATTCGGCAGCTTCTACGGCTAGTTTGCTATCTGGAATTTTGATATCCGCGATGAAATTTGTCATCTAAAACTTCCCCTTTCGTCATTTAAGCGCATTGTATGACTGTTGCTTCGGCTTCTTTATAAGCTATCTGTAAAAAAGGCCAACGGATCCATTTGCATTGTATTTGAAGGTTTCCTTAGCAATTGTGATATTATCCATATCATCTTAGCTATTCGCCTCATTATTGGTTCCTCCAGTTTTATTTTGTTTAGTACATCCTAGAAGACATCTGAAGGATCGTATTTGTGACAGGAGGAGAGGGAGAGATCGGTGAAAACAAATTTCTGGGTCATCCTAGTGAGCTGTCTATTTGGAGGATCGTGCAGCTTAATGATCGGGGGTATCATTTTTTCACGGCATCAAGATGGCTCTGTTATTCCTAGGGTTATCACCCTAATTGTTATTGGCATAGCCTATTATTACTTCCTGCGCTGGCGACATGAGAAAGTGAAAACGGATATGGTTCTTCTCAATATAACCTTGTTCGTTCTCTTCCTGTTTATATCTCCATTTCTGATGACCATCTAAACAAGCTTGTCTCATTGCCTTTCCCAAGTCCAATAAACAACACTGTCGAGGAAATCACAACAATCTTAGAACAGAAGCAGCTTCCGTTTGAAATCGATATTAAGGAGAGCAAAAAGCAAACCTATAAATACGGTGTAAGAGTAACGATAATATTGGTAAAGACCCAGCAGGGGGAGTTACTAAAAAGTGAAATCGACACGTTATTAAGAAGTTTGCCGACTAAAGAGTTACATATTACTTTCTATAGCAGAAATAGGGAAACGTTTCTAGGGATTGTGATCAATAAGGAGAAATCGATTGTAGGTTGTTCTCCCTATGAAATGTGTGCGAGCATGGATATAAATTATTAATAAATGGGCCTAGGAGCCAATAAAAAATCGGGAGGTTAAATAACCTCCCGAATTCTCGTTAAACTCGTTCTTCCTCCATTGCATCCTTCTTCGTCTGATGCACGGTGCCGAACGGATGCTGGGGCGGCGCGTAAATCACATAGACCTTGAGGGGAACGGTGCCAGTATTGGTGATATTGTGCCATTTCCCGGCGGGGACGAAGACGGCGTCGTCATCGTGAACATTTTGTACGAAATCCAGCTTTTCCGGTGTATCCCCCATTTGTGTAACCCCTTGGCCTTCCTCGATCCGTACAAATTGGTCGGTGTGAGGATGGACCTCGAGTCCGATATCTTCTCCAACGGGAATGCTCATCAAGGTAACCTGAAAATGTTTCCCTGTCCATAATGCCGTGCGGAACGTTTCGTTTTGCTTGGCAGCCCGGTTGATGTTAAGAACCAACGGCTGTTGCCCGTAATCTTGAAGCGGCAGCTCGCCCCAGGACGCAAAGCGCGAAGGATAGGGAGTAATCCCTGGGTTCGAGCCTGGGGAAAGAAACGGTGGAGCTGCATTCACTCCGTAAGGATAAGCGTGGGGGGGCAGGGAAGCTACGGAATACGCAGAGTAAGGGTACGGTCTGGGATAATCATTCATTTGAATTTTGACCTCCAAGGTTTATTACCCATCATATGCCTATCCTCCGCCCTCGTGCTTGTTTGCAAAAATGAGTCAAATCTACTGATGCAATCATCTAGGAATCTGAAATCTCCCTTACATAGAATAGAGCATAACCTAGTAAAGGAGAGAAGAAGATATGGCAAAGACGATTTTGGATTACAACTCTACTGTCGTGACCCCGGTAACGAACGGGGTGAACATTCCGATTCCGGTAGTCGGTGGCGTGCAAATTGCGGCGGTTTCTGTATTTATTGATCCGGCCAATCCGGCATCCACAACCAACCGTGTCGAACTGAAGGCGACCATCGGTGTTGAAGCGTTGTCAGATACGCCGAATGTCCTGGTGCGCATTTGGAGAGCAGGCACCGAAATTTTCTATGGGTTGGTAGAGCTGGAGGATGCCTTCAACGACTGGGGTCTCATTAGCGTGCATTTTGTAGAACATGCCCCGCTCGGCGTCCAAAACTATCAGTTGATCGTAGAAAATCAGGATAACAATAGCACAGCCAGAGTAGTAGGGCCGATTGTCTTCTCGGCTATGGCGATCGGCGGATAAGCTGCCTTCATCATGGATCATCCCCTCACGGCCTGCCGGAGGGGTTTTTTTGCGTTTGTGATGTAGAACGCAGCCTCATTTGAAGGGCTTATCCCTGACGGTTTTCAGATTGCCTTCATTTTGAATCGTTGTTTTCACGTCCAAATCGATCTTCAAACGAGGCAGATATTCCGTACGCCAATGGGCCAACTTGTCCCGAGGGATTCGAGTTCGAAAATACTGGCCCACCCCTAGGATGTCCGCCTCGTGCTTCAGGATATTTTTAAACATCTTGTTGAAGCGTTGGGTCAACAGAGTCTCTAGTTCATCCTTGATTACATCCACGGTAGGCCCCCCGCGGGTTTCCAGAACGGATACCTTTAAGTTGATTTGGCTGCGCATGTACGGGTCTCCGTCCTTCAGCGCAACGCGGTGTTTCATGGAGTTGCTGACAATTAACACGCTGGCGTGGTTCATGACCTCGATCTTGCCGTGCGCACTTTCTTCGTTAAAGGCGTTCATCAGCAGGGTTTCGTCCGCGGTAATTTGTCCAACCATCCGGCCGTTCTTAATAATGGCTGCTCCGACGTTTTCGATGACCGTGCTTGTTCCCGATTTAATAATCGGGATGGCGATATCCCGGGTATAAGAATGGATGCTGCGAAATATTTCCCAGGTTCGCGTTACTGCGACGGACGGGCTCCAACCCGCATTTTTTTCAAAAAAATTGTAAAGCACGGTTTGATCCGTTGATGAATTCTTCTGGAGCTTGGTAAAAAAAGTCTCTAAATCCTCGTCGCAAATGGCAACCATCGCTTTGGCAGAAATCTCGCGAGAACGCATGAAGCTGGAGATGCTGTCGGTAAGTCCTTCCTCGGCATATTTCCGGTCAAAAATGATGACCTTCAAATGCAGCAGATCGACGCGGGTCTCCATATTTGAGCTAATTTCGTCGACTACTTGCGTAATCGTTTGCCCCGTACGCGTAACGAGCATGGAACGGGTCCCGTTCTCGCTCGTTTGCGGGATATCAAGGAACACCTTGTATTTGGAATCTTCCCGGGAGATCCCCATGACGACCGGTAGAGAGCGATGATTGATATCCCGGTTATCCCAGCAGCCGCTAAGGGTTAAGGTACAGCAGGCAACCATCGCGAGTTTCAGAAGAAGACGACGGGATATCATGCAGCAGTTGCTTCCTTTCGACGGGAGATCCATCCCAGGATAAAGATCGAAGAGGGGATCGTTAGGTATACATATAATCGCATCCAAGCGTTCAACCCAAATAGGAGATCGACGTCCTGCCAATCCGGGATGTTGATGCCCATGATAAACGTAAGCAGGGTCAGACCGATAACGATGTAAGAGGTCCGGATCGATTTCGGCAGGCAGCGCCTCAAGATTTCCACATTGACCCAAGCCGTCAAAGCCGTAAACAACATAACAAACGTTACGGTGCAGAGCAGAAAGAACATGGTGATCCGGTCGAACATCAGCCAGGTGATATCAATTGTGTCCACCGCGACGATAAACGGAAAATGGTATTGAGAGGTTGTATTCTCCCCAAAGGTGAGGACCGGAATATAAACGGCGATAAGAAAGAACGGGAGCAGCAACAGGCTCCCCCAAATGACTTTTTTTCGGTTATAAAGCACTTTTGGCTGAATGAACCCGAGATACATAAACCCACCGAAAAACGCAAATGAGCTTTCCAGGTAATCCGGATCCGTAAGAAATGAAAAACGGCTGTTCCATAAGGGGAAGATGTAGTGCCAATCGACGTTTTGGAAAGACATGCACAAGACGAAGACGATCAGCGGAAAGAAGATCAGGGCCATGAGCACGCCAGTACGAAAAAGAGCCTGCACCCCCAGTGAGGTGATGTAGGCTGAAATCAACAAGGTCAACAACATAATCGCCCATAACGGCGTATTGGACAGAAACACGAGGGAGATCGTCTCCGCGTACGCCCGGATCGTCACGGATATCACCATAAACATGTAAATGAACAGGGGCAATAAGAAAATCACGGCGACGGGTTTGCCAAATTGGCTATAAATATCCAGCAGATTCTGACTTTCAAATTGGCTTAACCCTTTGGTATATAGGGAAATTAGGATCCAATGAAGCAGGAAGCCGAGCAGGATGGGTATCCATTGAGCCGATTCGGTGCTATCGATGATGTTCGTCGGAAAGATAAAGAAGATCAGACCGATGTGGGTCAGGATATGTACGAGCACAACTTGTAGGCTTTTATCCATTTGAATCATCCTTTGATTTGATGAAATATAAGTAGGGGATGCCATAGGTTGTTACGCTAGCCAAATAGGCGCATATAATGACCAGACCGGATAGGATTCCGAGGACACCAAATAATGAAGCCAAAATCAGCGTGAGATACTTAAACAGGCGGATAGGCAGCGAATTTTGAAAGCCGACCACGGCCGAATTGGCAATCGTAGTCGCCGCAAGAATAATGATAAGCAGGCTGCTGACGAGCTTGGCCTCGACGACGGCTTGTCCTAATATAATCCCTCCGACTACGGTTAGCGTCGGACCAATGCTTTTCGGCAGCCGGACGCTGGCGACGATGATGAGCTCAAGTACGACTAGTAGCAATAGAGTCTCCACGAAAGCCGGATAGGGTACCCCGGAACGGCTCTCGGCGATGGAAAGCGCCAGCTCGATGCGGAGCACTTCCGGATTTACAGAAACGAGAGCTACGTAAAGGCTAGGCATAATGAGATTGAGCATGATGCCGGCAATGCGCAGCCCTCGAATCAGGTACATAAACAAGATCGGGTAATTCCGATCGTTCTCCATCATGAAGATGTCGCCGACCAGTGCAGGCAAGATCATAGCAAACGGAAACCGGTCCAGGAAGAGAACGACTCGCCCCTGACGCAGCGTATGGGCGGCTTCCGTCGGCAACTCGGTGGTGTAGAATTTGGGTACCGCCTTCCAGGGTTGAAAGCCCAGCGCTTTGCAAACCCGCTGCAAGTTATAGAGATCTCGGTTTTTATTGGCTTCAAGTCGCTCCATGACTTCTCGGAGAAGAGCCGGTTCAACCTGGCCTTCCAAGTACAACAAGGCCAATTTTCGGGGCGAGTGATTCCCGGAGACGTAGACCTTGGTGCGTAAAGACGCGGTGTTCAATTCCTTCTTCAGTAGGCCGATATTCGTGGCAATATCGTCGTTAAAGGCGCTAGCCGAACCCTGCAGCACGTTTTCATTTAACGGTTGTTCGATGCTGCGGGTTAAGGCGGTTGGAACGGGCACGACATCCAGGTAAGTTTCGGGATCCTCATAGCAGATGATGAGGTCACCGGACGTCATTACGGCAAGCAGAGAGGCCTCGTCAGGTTCGGATATGATTTGACCGAGCTTATTGAGTACGATCAAGGCCGAATCGGTATCTAGCGAGAAATCAAGGTCCGCCTCCCGGACACGGGACTGTAGATTTGCCCACGTTTTTGGCAGATCGATCAATGACTTAAATCCCATGATTTGTACAGGCCGCCCGGCCAGAATATGCTCTTCCATAATAAAATCGCCGTCATGCTCAAAACGGTTGCGAATTCGGTCCGTAAGCTTCATAGGGCAATCCTCTTTCTCTATGGATTATCCCCATTATTTGTTGGAAGCGCTGGGAATATACTCTCGACTGCCCCACAAAAATAACCCGGAAGCCAAGTGCTCCCGGGTCGTCCGTCCCCCAAACGGAATGCTAACGGTGCTCGATGAGGTCGATCGTACCCAGTACAATATGGGCCAAACCGAATCCAAGTACGCCGGTAGCGGCAAGCTTATACTTGCTTCCAAGCAGTGATGCGGCTGAAGCGGATACTACAGCTCCAAGAACGGTAGGAATCAAACCTTCGCGCATTTCACACACCCCTTTGGTTTTGTTTGGAAAGACAACGTTAGTGTAAGCAAAACAGGCATCGGCTATTCGCGCCAATGCCCGCTTCGTATTGTTATCCAAGCCTTCATGTACACGTGAAGACTGGCCTATTGTTCCTGCCTCGACTACAACAAACTGCCTGTTTCTAAAACAACAAAAGCCCTACCTCTCAATTGTCCTTGCGGCTCCGATGACCGCGCCAGTGTGAATCAGAAATTCGTCAAAATTCTTACTTATCTTGGGTCATTCAAATAGGAATTTCATACCGGATTGGTATAAGGAGAGTTATAATCTTTTGAGGAACTGCAACGTGGTCATAACAATCTAATTTAATATTATACTTTGAATATTTTAAAAATGCAATAGTTATCCATAAAATCCCTACTAAAGTGATGATTTTGTGAAACCCTGGGAAAACTCCATGAGGTGAGATATTTGTCACACTAGAGCGCGGGAAGCACCATGTATAATGAGTTCATCTAAGATTTATATAATCAAAAAATAAGGGAGTTTGCCATGAAACGCGGAGATATCCTGTTGATCGGGTTAATCGTTGCCGTCGCTTTAGTGTTCTTGGTACCGAGATGGCTTGGCAATTCAAGTGAAAACAATCACAACAATGAGAACCGGGTAGCGAGAATTACGGTTGACGGGAAGCTGTTTAAAACGGTTCAGTTGACCGGAGAAGAACAGACCGTGGACATCCAAACGGAGTACGGTTACAACATTTTGAAGGTGCATGATTACGGCATTGAGATGATTGACGCCGATTGCCCGGACAAATTGTGCCTGACCTTCGGGTTTATCGACCGGAACGGCGGGACGATCGTATGCCTACCACATAAGTTAATGGTCGAAGTGGTATCCTCGGGAGAAGGAGACGATGTCGATGCGCTCGTTAAATGAACAATCCAATCTAATGTTAAAAAGAACGGTGATCGTGGCGATTTTCGCGGCGGTAGCGGTTGTGCTTAGTCTGGTCGAATCCGTGATTCCGGTAAACATGAGCGTACCGGGCGCGAAGCTGGGGCTAGCCAATATTATGGTGCTGACCTGTCTCTATTTCCTGCGGGCCCGGGACGCCTTGATGATGGTACTGTTGAAGACGCTGCTCACTGCATTTATATTCGGGACCTTTTCCAGTTTCTTGTTTAGTATTATGGGGGCGCTGTTCAGCTTTGCGGCGATGTGGTTCCTGCTGCTAGTTGGCCGCAAGCGACTGAGCGTGATCGGGATCAGTATCGTCGGGGGGATCGCCCATAATATCGGGCAGTTGACGGCTGCTGCCCTGTACTTCAATACGTCGAAGATCTTTTATTATTTACCGATGCTGTTGATTATGGGGGTCTTGACCGGTATTGCTGTCGGCATCGCTGTAAGATATTTGATTCCATCTCTGTCGAAGCTATCTTTATTTGAAGGCTTTTTGGCGGAAACGGCTTAAGCCGGGGCGGCCCTGTGCTTAGCATACCTGAGGGGGGAGAGAGAAATGGGCGAAACCGGAATGGCTTATGAACTTCGGGAGGTTTCCTTCGCGTATCACCCGGCGCATCCCGTGCTTCACGAAATCACACTGAGTATCCCTTCGGGCAGCTGGGTTTCGTTGGTGGGCCCCAATGGCTGCGGCAAATCGACGCTAGCCAAGCTGCTAGGCGGACTGTTAGCCGTCAATGGCGGCACGGTTGATGTGGAAGGAACCCCGCTGAATCGGGACACGGTCCAGCGGTTGCGCCCGCGGATCGGGATGGTGTTTCAAAATCCGGATAATCAATTTATCGGCGCCACTGTTGAAGAGGATATCGCCTTCGGTCTGGAGGGGCGCAACCTGCCGCGGGAGGAAATGGTGACCCGCGTGCGGGAATATGCGGATAAACTGCAAATCGGCCATCTGCTGCCCAAACATCCCGCTGAGCTGTCGGGAGGGCAAAAACAGCGGGTGGCCGTCGCTTCGATATTGGCGATGGAACCGGGCATCGTGATTTTCGACGAGGCTTCTTCGATGCTGGACGAGAAAGCCCGCGGCGAGCTGCTCGCCATCCTGCGAGAGATGAAGCAAAGCGGCCGTTACACGATGGTGTCGATCACTCATGATGCCGACGAGATCCTGGCATCTGACCGAGCGATCGTACTGGGTGGCGGGACGGTCGCTGCCGACCTGACGCCGGGCGAACTGTTTCGCAATGAAACGCTGATGGCCGATTGCCGGTTGATTGCCCCGTACCGGATACGATTACAGCAGGAGTTGAAGCGGCGAGGAGTACCGTTTCCTGTCGGCTTAGGACGGGTCGGCGACGAGGAGGCGGATCTCTGATGGCCATCGAGTTCAAACAAGTGCACTTTGCCTATGATGAGCGCAGCCTATGGCGGCATAGCGCGCTGGAGGAGGTCGACCTGTACCTGGCAGACGGGGTGTTTGCCGGAATAGCCGGGGCCTCCGGATCGGGTAAATCGACGTTGATGCAGCATTTTAACGGCATTCTGAAGCCGACAGGCGGTACGGTTCGCGTACTGGATGTGACGATGCGAGCCGGAGGCAAGACGCCGCCGATGCGCGAACTGCGGCGCCGCGTCGGACTCGTCTTCCAGTTCCCGGAGCAACAGCTGTTCGAGGATACGGTGGAAAAGGATCTTTGCTTTGGGCCGCTCAATTTCGGCTGTTCCTTAGACGAAGCGAAGGAGCGAGCTAGCCGCGCGTTAGCGCAGGTCGGCCTGGATGATTCGTTCCTCGACCGCAACCCGTTTCACCTGAGCGGTGGACAGATGCGCAAAGTAGCGATTGCCTCGGTGCTGGCGATGGAGCCGGACGTTCTTGCCCTCGACGAACCGACGGCGACGCTGGATCCGCAAAGCCGGGCCGAATTGGCCGAAATGCTGTCCCGGCTGCACCGCGAAGCGGGAAAAACGGTGATCGTGGTCACGCACCGGATGGAAGAGATGCTCCCGTTCGCGGAGCAGTGGATCGTGATGAAAGAGGGGCGGAAATCGTTTCAAGGCAGCGCCGCGGAGCTGGCACGAGAGGCGCCGCGTCTGGAGGCCGAAGGACTGGCGATTCCGGCGTGCATTCGTTACTGGAATAAGGCGGCGGCACAATTCGGCTTGACGGGTGAGCCGCCGTGTCTGACGGCGGCGGCGCTGGCGGAACGGTTGGCCCGGCTGCAGACAGAGCGGACAGCGGCGGGCCGTATGGAAGAGTTCGTCCCAGCCGGCGCTTTCGGGGAAGGAGGCGATGGAGATGCGTAATAAACTGCTGTTTGGCCGCAGCATCGATACCGGCTCCTGGGTACACGGTGTTGACCCTCGGGCCAAGTTGACCGGGATGGTCCTCTACCTGGTCGCGATTGTGGCCGTGGGCTCTTGGCCTGCGTTGGCTGTGGCTGCCACATTCTCAATCGCCTACATGCTGTCGACCAAGATTCCGCTGAAATATTACCTGAAGGCAGCCAAACCGCTGTGGGTCCTGATGGTGTTTATCTTCGTCGTTCAGTGTTTGACGGTGGAATCCGGGGCGGCGCTCTGGCGCATCGGATCCTGGACGTTGTACAGCGGAGGAGTGAGCAGCGGGCTGATCGCCGCCTTTCGCATGGGGCTGTTGGTATCGTTCACGGCGATCCTGACGTTTACGACGACGCCGGGGCTGCTGAACCAGGGGCTCAGCGGCGTGTTGAAGCCGTTGCAACGGGTGGGTATTTCCTCCGAACGCCTAACGTTGATGATGAGCATTGCGCTGCGTTTTATTCCGACGATTTTGGACGAAACGCACAAAATCCTCAAGGCGCAGGCTGCCCGCGGTGCGGATCTGAAGGAGCTGCCTTGGAAGGAGAAGGGGCGCATGCTCGTATCGCTGCTCGTCCCGGTCACGGTCAGCGCCTTCCGGCGAGCGGAGGAGCTGGTCTTATCCATGGAGTCCCGCGGCTACACGATCGGCGCGCCGCGTTCCGAATATCACCTGCTGGCCTGGAAGGGACGGGACACCTGGTTTGTTGCATCCTACATCATTCTGGCGGCAGCGGCCGTGGTGTACCGCTTGATTTGAACCGGGAGCTGGTGCTTCGCGCATCTGCGCTAACACGTTGCATCATAGCTCCTGGCGCTGTGCCTTGCGCACCTGTGCTGCACCTCGGCTTGCATGCCCTCCCCTGCGCGGATTGTTGCATTTTCTGCAACATTTGGAGTGGGCAAGCGAGGATAGCGTAAGAATGTTGTATTTCCTGCAATACAAGAAGGTAGATAGAATTGGATGGATAGGTTGATAGGTTGGCATTTAATCATGTGAGGGGGAAACGACTGTGGCACGTTTTTTTAATGGGAAAGAAGTCGAGCTGCTTGCGCCCACGGGAACATTTGAAATTTTCAAACAAGTGATTGGAGAGAACTGCGACGCGGTCTATTTCGGGGGGCCTAGCCTGAATATGCGCTTGATGCGTAAAGGCTTCAATTTTAGCCTGGAGGAAATCACGGAGGCGGTCAAGATTGCGCACGGCCTCGGCAAAAAAGTGTACGTCACCGTCAACAATCTGCTGAACGAAGGCGAGCTGGAGGAAGCGGAGGCGTATTTGCGATTTTTGGAATCGGCGGGTCCGGATGCGATTATCGTACAGGATTTCGCCGTTTTGTCCTTGGTCCGTGAAATGGGCCTAAACATCAAGGTCCATTCCTCCGTCATGATGAACGTGCACAACGTGGAAATGGTTCGGGCCCTGCAGGAGATGGGAGTGACCCGTGTCGTCACGTCGCGCGAGATGGATCTGATGACTACCCGCTATCTGCAACAGGCGACCGGTATGGAGTTAGAGTACTTCGTGCATGGGGATATGTGCTCGGTGCATGGGGCGAACTGCTATTTTAGCTCGATGGTGTTCGGCATGAGCAGCAACCGGGGCAAATGCCTGAAGCCGTGCCGTTGGGATTATCGTGTGAAAAAAGACGGCAACGTCTATCCGGCGGAATACCCGCTGGCCGTCAAAGACATGTTCATGTACGAGCACATTCCGGAGCTCATCCACGGTGGGATTACCTCCTTCAAGATCGAAGGACGCATGCGTGACGCGGCATTCGTCATCATGCTCGTGAAGGCGTATGGGGACGCGATCGATCGCTACATCAACGATCCGGTTGGCTTTGATCGCAGCCGGGACACGAAGCTGCTGCACGAAAACCGCAAGCGTGATTTCTCTACAGGGTACGCGTTTGGCCGTCCGGGGTTGTCCAACATCAACCGGCGATATGAAGGGACGGGCAAGTTCTACAGCACGGGCAAGGTGTTCAGCACGCCGACAGAGGAGCGTGAGCTTGGCGAGAAGCGCGTTGAGGCTATCCGTGAGGCGCTCGTAGCCGTTGCTCAAGAGAAGAAGGGGGCAGGACGGCAGAATGGAGTTGTTGCGGGCATATCCGTGCATGTGAATAACATGGCACAGGCCAAAGCCGCACTGGAGGCAGGAGCCGATCATCTCTATCTGTCCGGTGACGTATTCGAGCCGGATCGGCCGTTTACGAAGGAAGACGTGAAGGAACTGGCGGCGTTGAAGGGGAATGCCAAGCTGTACCTTGGCTTGCCGCGGATGATGACGGAGCAGCATTTCGATCTCTATGAAGGATTGCTGTTTGGAGAGCGGTTGCCGATCGACGGCCTGATGGTAACTAATCTGGGCGCCATTCGCAAGTTTGTCGGCAAAGGTTACCCACTGGTGGGCGATTTCAATCTGAATGTGTACAATCGTCTGTCGGCCGATTTTTACCGTGGGCTTGGCGTTGGTCGGTTGACGGCATCGATGGAGCTGCCGCTGAAGGATCTGGCGGGGCTGCTGGCACATGCGCCAGGACCGCTGGAGGCCATCGTACACGGTTCGCCTGCGATCATGTATATGGAGCATGACTTGTACGAGAACGCCGAAGTGTACCAAGCCATTGCGGAGGAAGATAACCACTATGTCGATAACAGTATCCTTGTGCTGAAGACAGATAAAGGCGAAAACCCGGTCTACCGGGACGTCCATGGCCGCAATCATTTAATGATGGCTAAGGAACTCTGCTTGATGCCGGTCCTGAAAGAGCTGCTTGAGGCAGGCTTGTCGGTCTTCCGCATCGAAGGCGCAACCTACAAGCCAGAGCAGTTGGCCGAGATCGTGCGTTCTTACAAGGCGGCGCTGGCTAATCCGGATGCTGCTAGGGATCAATTTGGTCGAATGACGCCGGTTTATGCCGGCTATACGCTGGGCGTGCTGCAATTTGACGGCGGCAGCGCCAGTGGGGCAGCAGGCGCCGGAGAAGAGGCTTCGGCTAACGAGGCGGAAGCAGCAGTAAGCCGAGCCTAACGGGGGAAAGGAAGCGAAGGGATATGCAGAGCTATATTGGACCGGAACAAGTGTTGAAGAAGCGGGAGCAATATTTCTATCCATGCACCAGCCACTTTTATCGGAACCCACCGCAGCTGGTGAAGGGAGAAATGCAGTATTTGTACGGGCATGACGGCAAGCGGTATACGGACTTTTTTGCCGGCGTATCCGTTGTGGCCAGCGGCCACTGCAACCCGGAAATCGCCGAACGGACAGCCGAGCAGCTGCGGATGCTGCAGCATACCTGCACGATCTATTTGACGCAGCCCAACGTGGATTTGGCGGAGCGGCTAGCCGATGTGCTGCCGGGGAATCTGCGCCGGACGTTCTTCGTCAACAGCGGCTCGGAGGCGAATGAAGGCGCCCTGCTGCTGGCCCGCATGCATACGGGGCGGCGGGGATTCCTGGCGCTGGAGCAGGGGCTGCACGGCCGGACGTACCTGACGATGAGCGTGACCGGTCTCCAGATGTGGCGGACCGATCCACAGCTGGCGCAGGACACGGACGTCACGTTTATCCCCCGGCCGTACGAGCGGGGGCTTAGCGCCGATGAAGCGGCACGCCGCTCCCTCGCGGCGCTGGAGGCGGCACTGGCGGATAAGGGCGATACCATCGCCGCAATGATCGCCGAGCCGATCCAGGGCAACGCCGGTATCATTGCGCCGGCGGACTGGTATTTCGCTGAAGTGAAACGGCTGCTGGAGCAGCACGGCGTGCTGCTGATCGCCGATGAGATTCAGACCGGGTTTGGCCGGACGGGCCGGATGTTCGCCATGGACCGGTACGGTGTCACGCCGGACATCCTGACGATGGCCAAAGCGCTCGGCAGCGGCATCCCGGTGGCGGGCTTCGCCACCACCGACGAGATCGCAGCCAGCCTGAACCGGCCATCCGCCTCCACGTTCGGCGGCAATCCCGTCTCGTCCGTGACCGCGCTCGCGGTCCTGGACTACATCGAGGCGCATCGCCTGCCCGAGCGGGCAGAGCGCCTCGGCGAGCTGCTGCGCGGCGGCCTGACGCGCCTCGCCGCGCGGTTCCCGCAGCACGTCTCCGAAGTGCGCGGCGCGGGGCTGATGCTCGGCGCGGAGCTCTGCGCCGAGGAGCCCGAACGCGGCGCGCAGCTCGTCGACGACGTGCTGGAGGGGATGCTGGACCGCGGTTATATCATCGGCAAGAACGGCGTAAACCGCAACGTTCTAGCCTTCCAACCGCCGCTGGTCATCGCCGAGGACGACGTGCGCGGCATGCTGGATGCGCTCGAAGCCGTACTGGCGGAGCTGGCGTAACGGCCCCCACGCCCCGGCCCCGCCAACGCCCCGGCCGGCGAAATAACGGTAAATAATACCGTTATTTCGCCGCTCCCAACCTCTGGTCGCCCGAATAGCGGTATAAAGTACCCTTATTTACCGACTAAGCCGGAATAACCCGACTTTAGACGCGATATAAGGGTAGAAAATACCGCTATTTCGGTCATACCGGCAGTTTTCCAATAAATAGCGGTACATTTTACCGCTATTTATCTGGCGGCTAGTAGGGATGGCTCGAAGGGGCTGGGCGCTGTAGTGTTGGGGCTTAATTCAGAATGCTTTAAAGGAGAGTGACCATCCCATGGAAGTAGCCCGTAAAATCGGCACCAAAATCCGGTTGTACAGCGAATTGGTGATGTTTTCGCATACATTGTTTTCGCTGCCCTTCGCTATCATCTCGATGATTTGGGCCGCGGAAGGGTTCCCGTCATGGCGCGTGATGCTGTGGGGGCTGATCGCCCTGATCGGGGCCCGAAACGGGGCAAACGCCTTTAACCGCGTGGTCGACCGCGTCTTTGACGCGCAAAACCCGCGCACGGCGCATCGCCATCTGCCGCGGAAGCTGCTGGAGTCGAAGGAGGTGCTGGTGTTTGTTGTCATCAACTATGCGATCTTTATTTTTGCCGCGGGGATGTTGAACATCCTGTGCCTGATCCTGTCGCCGGTCGCTATCTTCCTCATCTCGTCTTACTCCTATACGAAGCGGTTTACGTATCTCAGTCATCTGTACCTTGGGTTTACGATCGCTTCGGCTCCGATCGGCGCCTGGTTCGCCGTCACCGGCCAGTTTGCGTTTACGCCGTTTATTCTCGGCACGATCGTCATGTTGTGGATCGCCGGGTTTGATATTATCTACGGCTCTCAGGATATCGATTTTGACCGTAGTCACCGCCTTTGGTCCATTCCCAGCGCCTTTGGGTTGAGGAACGGCTTGCGTATCGCTGCAGGGTTGCATTTCATCATGGTTCTGCTGCTGATTGCTTTAATCCCCATACGCCACCTGGGGGGGCTGTATATCACGGGAATCATCTTGGCCATCCTGCTGTTGATGACGGAGCACAAAATCATCAAACCGTCGAACCGAAAACGCATGAACGTGGCCTCATACAATTTAAACCAGGTAATCAGCATGGTGATTTTGTTCTTTGCGCTCGCCGATTACTTTCTGTTGAAATAGCTAAGCTAAAAACCCCCCGCGCCTAGCGACAGACGTGGGGGGTTAACTTAGATTCGGATATTAATATGCTGGGAGTAGTCGACTTCCATCTTTTCGATGACTTTAAAGGGCCGGAGGGAACGGTCCAGTTCCTCGATTTCAGCCTGCCATTCTTGTGAGTTGCGATCCACTGTGTTGTTGCGGGGTTTCGAGATGATCCCGGCTGTTTGTTCGAGCTGCGCTTGATAATCGGACAGTTCCGTCACGGTGCGGCGGTACAGATCTCCGATCTCGGCAGCGCTTTTCCCCGTTAAATTACTCCATCCCAAATCTTGGGCCGATAGGGAGTTATGTCCCGGCGGCAGCAGGGGAGCCTGCTGATTCAGCCGACTCACGCCAATATAGAATTTGCCATAAAAGTCGGTCATCAGGTTAACCTGATCCTGGATGCGGGATTTGACCAGACTTACGCTTTGCTCAAGCGTTGCCAGTTCTTCCGCACTCGTTTGTGGGTTGTCCCGGGCATCTTGTAAGGCCTGTTCTCGCTTATCCAGTACAGCGATATATTTCTCCACCGGCTCCAACCCGTTCAATAAGTTATCGTAGGTGGATATCGCCCGGTTTAAATTTGAGGCACCGACACTTATCGTTACCCCTGTTGGGTTGCTTTGTTGCTGATCGCTCTTCGTCGTCTCGGCCAATGCTAGTTTCTGGGTGAGAAGCTCTTGCTCGACTCCGCAATCTTTCTGCTGCGCACGTTCATTCAGCATGGAAACAACTTGATGCAGCGCATTGGAATTCTTCTGGTTTTGACTCATAGGTGTGATTCGCATATGAACGCAACCCCCTATTCGAAATCACTCTAGCCCATATATCGGAAAATCAAGGAAATTGTTTATAACGCAAAAAAAGGCGCGAACCTCAAGGACATTCATCCCTGAGATTCGCGCTTTATCGTATGAATTACTTCTCCCGTCCGCCAAAATAATCCAGAAGCGCTTGCAGATCCCGGTGCGCCGGATACGGACTCAACTGATCAATGATGTCCTGTGCTTCACCAAGGTACCGGCGGCTCAGCTTCTCGGTTTGCTCCAGTGCGCCGCTCGCCTGGATCGCCGCTACAACGGCATCCACTTCCGCAGAGGGGCTGTCTGCCGTAATCGCCCGGATCGATGGCGCCAGCGCCTTGTTCTGAAGGGCGTACAGGACGGGAAGCGTCACCTGACCACTGCGCAGGTCGCTGCCGGCCGGCTTGCCCAGCTTCTCGGAAGATTGGGTAAAGTCGAGCACATCGTCGCGGATTTGGAAAGACATGCCAAGCTTTTCGCCGAAGGTATACAGCAACTGAGCAGTCTCTGCGTTCGCGCCGGCGGCCTTCGCGCCGATCTGCAGGCAGGTCGCCATGAGTTGAGCGGTTTTGTTCTTGGACTTCTCCAAGTATTCCGGAATCGTCACGTCGTAATCAAACAGATGGGAGAGTTGCTGGTATTCGCCTAAACAAAGCTTCGTCGTAGCCAGGGAGGAGAGGTCGTAAACGAATTTCTCCCGTTCCGCGGAATAGACGGAGATCAGCTCGATGACTCTGGCGGACATATAATTGCCGACATGCAGGGCGCTACTGACGCCCAGCTTGATATGCATCGCTTTCTGTCCGCGGCGCAGCGTCGAATCGTCAATGATGTCATCATGGATCAGAGAAGCGGCGTGAATAAACTCTGCAGCGGCAGCGAGCCGCCATACCTTCTTGGGATCGGGACTCGGACCAAACCGGCTGCCGACGATGACCATCAGGGGGCGAACCCGCTTACCGCCTGAACGGATCAGCTCCACGATGCTTTTGGCAAGCTGGGAGGAACGGGGGACGTCACGGTCGTATTTCACCATGTTTTCGATTTCCCGATCGACCGTATTCAAAGAGATGTTCAGCGATTCCTCAAGCTTCATGGCGATCCCTCCTGGCATGGATTAGCGGTCTGCGTTCCAGATCCGTAGCGGCGGTTGCTGTGCGAAGACGACAGATGGCAATTTTGCGTCTCACATTGCCTTTGTGGCGGTGCTGCGGTTGTTCTCTAGCTGTAGAAATAGTTCCAAGGCCTTGATCAAGCGCTCGTCCTCGGGGCGTCCCTCGACGCGTTTGATTTGCATTTGCTTGATAATAGGAGCAAGATGCGTCAGCAGGTCGTATTCTTCCCACTTGAGGCAAAGCTCGACGTAAAAACTGTATAGATAGTCGCCGTCCAACACCTTGCGGGTCAGCGTTTCACCAGGGGCGAGGGAGCTGCATTCGCTGTGGCGTTGAAGAGCGAGCTTGATTGCGATGTAAATGGATAACAGCTGGCACTGGCGTACCGGCGTCATGTCGTATTGCTCCAGTAGAACGGCTAGTGGGGTTACTTCTTCATGGGGTAAATCTAACTTTATGCCGGCCTCGGGCGAGATTTCGCCCTGCAATAAGCGATAAGCGTCTTGGATGAGCTTAGGATGATTCATAAAGACACACACTCCTTAAAGAGGTAGTTCAAAAAAGTC
The DNA here is from genome assembly GCF_037969915.1 of Paenibacillus sp. FSL R7-0216. NCBI lineage: Bacteria > Bacillati > Bacillota > Bacilli > Caryophanales > Paenibacillaceae > Paenibacillus > Paenibacillus sp. FSL R7-0216. The sequence goes on from NZ_CP150222.1 coordinate 776,035, forward strand.
ATCTTTCAACCACGAAGCAAGAACTCAAAACCTGACTTTTTGAACTTGCACCTAAAAGCAGGTAGGCTTGCAGGGACCCTGACACCGATTTCGGCAAAGGAGAAAAAGGGGAGTAATGGGCGCCAAGCGCTCATTACTCCGGTTCAAGGTTTTATAAAGAGCTGTCATTATTCCGTGTAGAGATACCATCTTCGCACGAGCGGGATTCGTTTCCATTGTTTCTTGAGCCAAGGGAGTACGTAGTAATCCAAGCCAAACGCGCTGCCCGATCCACCGATCAAAGCGACGCCTGCGGTCATGTACCACAGCATTTCCGTCGAAGCCATGCTGGAGGACCAGATCATGACGCCGAGCGCGACAGTGGCTGCCGAAGCGATTGCGGTGAACAGACCCACGATAATCATGACGCCAAGCGCGATCTCCGCAAAGACCATGAAGAATTGGAATACGGTGGCCAGAGCGGTGTAACCGCCGTCTGAAGTGTAGAAGAACACATCCATAAACCAGCCAACGATCGATTTGATAAATCCTGGCACCGGTAAGGCGGTAACTGCCGTCGAGGCGCTTTCTACAGCCGAAGCTGCGGTTTGGGCATCTACGGTTTTGGTTACTTCACCGGCTGCTTCACTGGCCGCCGAGATGACGTCAGCATTTGGCGAAGCCGGGATCAGGAAGATGTTCGAAGGATCTTTCCACACTTTCGGAAGCTTGTCGATGCCTTCCTCCAGCCATTTGTAGCCAACGAAGATCCGCAGCGGCAAGAGCCAGAAGTTGGGCGAACGCTTCGCAAAGTGACCGCCAACAAAGCTTCTGCGATTGTTCACATGGAAGAATTCATGCATCATATAAGTCCATACTTTGGCAAAACCAGCCACGGTGAAAAGATAGTACATATTGATCAAGTGCTTGCTGAACATCGCCATGAAGCCGCTGAGCATAAACATTTTATTCGGCAGGCCGACATTCGCTACGCCGTAGCGGCTGCCGATACATACCATGGTTCCGTGGAAGCCCGGTTTATAAGACTTCTTCGGTTTGCCGTGAATGTCCGCATGAATGTTATGTGCGATAAGAGGACCGGCTTGCTCGGCGTTTTCAACCATCTGCGGTACCGGACGGGTTTCGCCTTCCGGAATGAAGAAGATGTTGTCGCCGACGATATAAACGTTCTCGTGATCGATGCTTTGCAGCTTATCGTTGGTCACGATCCGTTTGCGGCCTTCCTGTTTCACATCGAGCTTGCCGACGAGCTCGGAGCCTTCGACCCCAGCCGTCCAAACGATCGTATCAGCTTCCAGTTCTTGGCCTTCGCCAAGCTGTACGCTGGTTGGCGTAACGCCGGTGATCTTGGCGCTCGTAATGATTTCTACGTTCATCTTGTGCAGTCGTTTCGCAGCTTTTTGGATCAATTTGTCCGGCAAAATCGGCAGGATTTTCGGAGCCATATCGGCGACGACCAGACGCACCTCGCTCGGATCAATAAAAAACTCTTTGCAGAGCTCGTCACGGAATTCGGCCAATTCGCCAACCAATTCCACGCCGGTGAAGCCGGCACCTACCACGACGAAGGACAGCATTTTGCGGCGTTTGGCTGCATTGCGAACCTTGGCTGCTTCGCTAAACTTGTTGCGTACTTGCTCTTTCAGACGCACGGCGTCTTCATAGGACCACAGGGTTAACGCATGTTCTTCAGCGCCCGGGATCCCGAAGAAGGTCGGTTTACAACCGGTACCGATAACGAGGTAATCGTATTTATAGGTATTTAGCTCGGAACGAAGTTCTTTGGCGCTAAAATCAATGGCATCGATAGAATCCAGAACTACGTCGACTTTTTGCCCGGCAAAAATCTTCTTCAGTTCAATTTTGACCGAATCTTCGGGTGCCCGGTTCGCTGCGACTTCATGCAGTTCGGTCAGCAACGTGTGATAGGGGTTCCGGTCAATCAGCTGGATCTCCACGTCTTTTTCTTTTTTGAACAGTTTGGCCAGATGCTTGGAAGTAACAACACCGCCATAACCGCCGCCCAAAACTACGATTTTCTTCAAGAGATTCACCTTCTCATTTTAGGGTGGGTGGTAATATGCGATTATTTCGCGGATTCAAGTGCCTTGGTAACGAGTTCGAAGAAAGGTTGCAGCGTGATCGAAGCGCCGGCGATAGCATCGGTTTTGCCTTCTGCGTTAAATGTGACGGATGCCGGATCTTGTTTTTCAACCAAATAAGCTTCGGCTTTAGCCGCTTCTTCATGCCATTCGGCTTGCGCGCCGCCGGCTTTCATGCCATATTTGCCGTCGATCGAGTATTGCTTCTTGTCTTCCCCTTTGTCGTTTACGCCACTGAAGTTGACTTTAACGATCTTACCTGCGGCAACAACGACATCAACGGTATCTTTCCAGCCGGAATGTTCGTCGAAAGCGGCTCCTTCCGCATGGTAGGTACCGTCTTTGTAAGGACCAGCTTCAACTGGACCGGCAGCCAACGCTTGATCCGCCAAGTTAAAGAATTCACTTACATGGACGGAAACACCGGAAATTGCGTCGGTTTTGCCTTCATCGTTCAAAGTGACTGCTTTAGGATCTTGTTTCTCCATCAGGAATTGCTCGACTTTCTCGGCTTGCTCATGCCATTCCGAAGAAGCGCCGCCAGCTTTCATTCCGTATTTGCCTTCTTTGGAGTAAGTCACTTTATCGACAGGAGCTTTCTCGCTCAACCCGTTCCATTTGGCTTCCGTGATCTTGCCGCCGGATACCGTCAGGGTAACGTAGGATTGCCAGCCGGATTCCGCATCCACTTCACCTTTGGCAAAGTATACGCCGTCTTGATACTTGCCTTGCTCTGCAGCCGCATTGTTGCTTCCCGCGTTTGTTTCGTTAGTCGCCGCCGCGTTGTTTGCCGGTTCTGCCGTATTCGCGTTGTTCGCGTCATTGTTCGACCCGCAGCCGGCCAATACACCGAGCAGCAGGGCACTGCTAAGGATGATTGAAGCTTTCTTCATGATAGAGACCTCCAGTGAATGAAATATATATATTAAAATGTGAAGACATTTTAATAACGGAAATCAGTGTCGGGGCGGTAAAAAAGGCCGATTTTATGGGGGATCCGGGAGTCCCAAAACCTTTGTTCGATGGAATTTTAGCATATTAAAATAGGTGTTAATGTGAAATAAATCACATGAGGTGTGACATAAAACAACTTCCCAAATCGGCGGAGACGGCGCCCCGTAAGGGATCCAACAATTGAAAGCGATTACCTAATTTTTAAAATATTTATTTTTTTAAGATGGCGCTGATAAGAAGGCGAAAAGAACAGGTTGCCTCTAATCCTTAATCGGTCTGAGTGCCTAGTTCTTAAAGACTAAATATCGGCAAGTTTTTCATGCGAGCGGCCATCGGACCATCCGGAATGAGGGCTTATACACAAAAAGTTCCAATCGACTTATGAAAATAGTCATGATTGCTGCCGATATAGATAGAAGCGGGCATGCCCGAAAATATCGCGAAACGGAAAGAAGGCATCCTCTTTGACGGTGTACAGGACGTTTATTTCGCGCCTCTTACTTAATTACGCAGCCGGCTCCTTGCTGGCGCTCATCGCGATCGCGAGTCTGATCGCCGCTGCGCCCTTGGATATATCCCCATCGGAATATGCGTGGCTGATCTGCATCTTGGGCCTGTCGCTCTGCTGCATGCTGGGGCTGGAATGGTTCGTATTTACCCGGCAGATCAAGCCGATCCATATTGTATTCATGGAGGAAGTCGGCAGCTACCAAACGCTTCAAAATGTATACATACGCACACACCGATTGCCTTCGCTTGCCGTCAAGCGAATTCTCGGTCCGCATTTATTTGGTCTGGTCGTCCCCGGTGCAGGTTTAACGTTGGGATTGATCCATGCCGGCCGCTTGTCTATTCCGCCTTATTATGTGCTGCTTGCCGCCCTGGGCGGTATGCTGGTCAGCGGCATGCACGCTTTGGTTGAATACTATTTAACTTCCTATGCGATCCGACCGGTACTGGAGGAACTCATCGCCTGGAGTCGCAAGATGTTTGGTAAGGAATTATCCCTTCATGGAAGGGTTATCGTCCCTGTATCTCGAAAGTTAAAATGGAGCTTTTTCTTGATGAGCATGGCTCCTTTGCTGCTGTACAGCTTATCGATGCAATTTCGACTCGAGGACTATGGCCATGGGGCCTATACCTATTGGCAATGGGCCGGGTATATTTTGGCCGTGAGCATCGTCTTTGCGTTGATCGGCTCTCGGCTGCTGGCGCGTGAAATTATGCTGCCTATTCAACATTTATACGAACGGATGGCCGAAGTGAAGTCCGGCCACATCCGAACGGGAGCAAGCGACTTGTTTTCCGACGAGTTCTCGAGGCTGGTCTCGGGATTTAATCATATGTTGCGGGGGTTGCAAACCCAGGCGGCCCTGAACAGCCAGTTGGTGGATAGCTATTTCGCTACTCTGGCGGCAGCGCTGGATGCCCGCGATCCATATACGGCCGGCCATTCCCTGCGAGTTGCGGAATACGCCGTCAAAATCGGCCAACTGGCCCATTTGTCCGAGGAGCGTATCGATGAATTGCGTAAGTCGGCACTGCTCCATGATATCGGCAAGATCGGCATTCGCGATGCCGTTTTGTTGAAGGAAGGCCGTTTGACCGAAGAGGAATGGGAGCAGGTGAAGCAGCACCCTGTGCTCGGAGAGGCGATTTTGAAGCAGGTGGAGCCTGCGGATGCAATGGCTCCCTATTTGCCTGGGGTCCGGTCGCATCATGAACGTTACGATGGAGGAGGTTATCCGGATGGATTGGCCGGGGAAGAGATCTCGCTGTTCGGACGGATTATCGCCGTGGCTGACGCCTTTGATGCCATGACCTCCGACCGGCCTTACCGTAAGGGGTTGGAGCGAGACCAAGCCATCGAGATTCTGGAGCAAGGCCGCGGAACCCAATGGGATCCGTATTTCGCCGAATTGTTCGTGCAGTATTATCGGCGGGACAACCAAAGTAAAGAATCCGGCTGATCTTCAGTAGCTAGCCGATTCGGCAACAGGAGTGGGGATATGGGGATCGGTAATACCTTTGTGTTGAATCTGTGTTTGTTGATCACAGTGGCATATTTGGCCAATATCCTATATAAATACGGTTTGAGAAAAATGTCGCAGAACACCCTTTACGTGCTGTCCGTTCTATTAATGATTTTAGCGGGCTGGATCTGCATGAAGTTTGGTTTCCGGTTTGCGGACGACGTTTTGTATGATTTACGCGTGGTACCGCTGATTATTGCGGCTTTTGTGTATTCGAGTCCGCTGACAATGGTCTTGATCGGGATCGGCATCGGTTTGGCCCGGTTGACGTTAGGCTACAGCGAAGCGGCGATGGTAGGCTTGCTGAACCTAACGCTCCTGGGCTTTGTTTGTGCCGGCTTAAACATTTGGATGCGACGCACCCATCATCGCTTTGTTGTTAAAGGCATGGTCACGATTCTGGTCGTGAATTTGGTGAATAGTCTAAACATCACCTTATTCGGTGTCATGCCGGCGCAGCGTTATTTGTTTGAAGTCATGCCGGTTGCGCTGCCGATGAGCATCGTACTCAGCCTGCTGTTTGCCTTGATTCTTCGCGATTTCCAACTTGGAGCGAGGCAAAATCTGGAGCTGAAGTACGCCAACGAGCTGCTTCGCAAACAGACGGATGAGCTGCACAAGGCCAAGATCGGGCTGGAGGATCGGGCCAAGCAACTAGCTCAAGCTTCCCGTTACAAATCGGAGTTTCTGGCGACGATGTCACATGAACTGCGTACGCCGCTAAACAGCATCATCAATCTGGCGGAAATGATCGGAGAATCGGACGAGGCCGGAGAGGAGATCTCGGAATACGGCCGCATTATTCATAAATCTGGACATGAGCTGCTGCAGATTATCAACGACATTCTGGATTTGTCCAAGGTCGAGGCGGGGCGGCTGGAGATTACGGCCGAAGAAGTAGTGTTGGCCGAGCTTCCCGTCTGGATGCAGGCACAATTCGAGCGGGTTGCCGCCCAGAAGAATATCGAATTCAAGATTACGCAGGAAGCGGGCTTACCCGATTCAATCATCTCCGATCCGCAGCGGATCATACAAATCCTGCGAAACTTGCTGTCCAACGCATTTAAGTTCACGCATAAGGGGCAGGTGGAACTGGATATCCGCAAAGCGCCGGCGGACGATACGTCTGAAACGGAATGGATCGTCTTCACCGTATCGGACACGGGCATCGGTGTAGCCGAGGACAAGCAGTTGGCTGTCTTCGAGGCGTTTCAGCAGGCGGACGGTTCGATTAGCCGGCGATACGGGGGGACCGGATTGGGCCTTTCGATCAGCAGTAACCTGGCCCGACTGCTGGGCGGTCACATTTGCATGACCAGCAAGGAAGGCCAGGGCAGCGCGTTTTCTTTCTATTTACCGTTAAAACCAGCCCGGGAACATAACGGCGAGGTAAGTTAGTTGTCTGGGTTGCCGTAAGGGACCGGTTATCGTTAAAATGGGTGTAGAAAGGATGGGATGACAGGTTATGGAGAAACATGTAATTTCCACGACGTCCGCGCCGGGTGCGATTGGCCCGTATTCGCAAGGGATTCAGCTGGGTGATCTGATCGTTACTTCCGGTCAGTTGGGGCTGGTACCGGAAACCGGTCAGCTCGCGGAAGGGGTCGAAGCGCAGGCCGCACAATCGTTGCGGAACGTACAGGCCGTGCTGGCTGCTGCTGGGAGCGGATTGGACAAGGTCATCAAGACGACCGTATTTCTGAAGGACATGAATGATTTTGCGAAGGTGAACGAAGTGTACGGCTCGTTTTTTGCCGAGCCATTTCCTGCACGCAGCGCTGTTGAAGTAGCGCGCCTGCCAAAGGACGGCCTGGTTGAAATCGAGGTTATCGCGGTCAAATAACGAAAGCCCAAGATCCGGCTCGTTGAGTCGGGAAAGCTGCCGGAGGCGAAAGCCTTTCGGCGGCTTTTTTATCGCAAGAAGAATTACCGCTAGTTGCCTGAATGTCGGAGGGTCCCGAAGAATGAGGCGATATGGCAATATGGCGAATGGCGATGAGGCGGAAAAGGTGTAAGGCGATAGGGAAGGCAATGAGGCGGAAAAGATGTATGGCGGTGGGGAAGGCGATGAGGCGGAAAGGGCGAAAGTCGGTAAGGAAGACGATAGCCGAAAGGGCGTAAGGGACGTAAGGCGCTAATGTATGCGAAAAACCGAACACATTGGGGCAAATTCGGAGATTTCAACGGAATGCATATGAAATTTCATACTTATTTGCCCATTAAAGGGACATTAGACGACAATCTGTATGAAATTTCGAATACATTGCAGAATTTATTGACATTAGCACGGTATTAGATACGAAAAACCGAATACAATAGGCCGGCACTAAAGTTGTGCGATGGATCGTACCTCACGGTTGGTTCTTCTAAAGATCAGGGCACTTCTGGCGAAGTAGAGAAGGCGGGAGGGAAGACGGTTTTATAAGCGGCGTTTTTCGTATAAGATGTTAGTAATGAATTTTGGTAGGAATCAGGATAACCGACGGGAGATCATCATGAATCAACGTCTTTACGGAATATGGTTGGGCGACATATTGTTTTGCTTCTCCGGAGAAGTATCGGAGTCGAAGGTGGATGCATGGACCGCAGTGCTCCGGCGCAAGGAGCTGGAGCCGGGAGTCCGCCCTTTTCAGCATGCCGTACTGCGACTCGCGGAGGTCAGGTATCCAGTCTCTTCCGTGCGGAGGTCCTATAAGAGCGGAGAACGGCGGAGTTTAGTCGGACGGTCGCTGGAGGGATTGGCTTTGCCCGTACCCGAGGCGTGGCGCCTGCTGCTGCAATGGGACGAATCGGTCTGGGAGGAGCAAGGGATTAAACCGGGAGCAGAAATGGGCTATTGGAGCAAAGCAGCCCGGTTTGCCTTGGAACTGCTGCTGCGCGGCCGGATCGCGCCGAACATACGCCCGGTGGCTGCCACCGGACGGCGGCGCGGGGCGCAGGGGCAAATGCGGGCAGCCTGGGGGCCATCGCTGACAGAGCCGGAGGATGCGGCCCGGTTTCAGCGACTTGCCGGTGCGATGCCGCCGATTTGCTTAGCCGCGGTTCAAACGGGGGCCGGGGCATCCTCCGAAGACGAGGGATCGCTAGAGGACCGGCAGATGGCGGTTCTGCACTCGTTTTTAACCGCAATGATCGATCACGAAACGCGCGGGGCGGTTCAGGATTTAGGGCGGAAGCTGAATCCCAGCCGGGCGGACTATCACCGGGGTTCCTCGCCACTATCCGAGCTGTGGTGGAACGGCCTACTAACCGGTGGGCAACCCGCAGATATTCAAGGGAGTGCGGCGGAGCTAGAGCAGCTGAGTGCGGACGTTGCCGCTGCCGGAGGCGGACGTCCCCGGGCCGAGGAACCCGAGGCCGACGGTCTGGCGACCGGAAGCTTGCGCTTATGTCTTCGCGTGGAGCCTTACCAAGGGGGCGGCGAAACGACGGAGGAGGATCGAGCTGCGGCAGCGACTTCGACCTGGCGGCTTAGCCTTTGGGCTGAAGGAGCCGAGGACACCCGCGTGCTGCTGCCGGCTGGACTTATCTGGAGTTACCCCGAGCCGGACATGGAAATTCACGGTCTCCTGTACCGGAATGTGCAGGAGAATTTCCTGCTGCGGTTGAACAAGGGGGCTGACGTATCCCGGGAAGTCGCCGCTGCCCTGGAGGCCCCGCGTCCGCAGGAACTCATCCTGGAACCGGAAGAAGTGTTTGCGTTCTTAAGCAAGTCGGTACCGGCGCTGCGAAAGCACGGAGTAACCGTGCAAATGCCAAGCCGCTGGACCCGAGAGGGGCGTCGTCCCGCCAGCATTCGTATCAAAACCCAGGGTTTTGCGGGTGGATTGCCGGATAGCGGGACGGCGGGAATGTCGAAGCTGGGCGTGGACCAACTGGTCGCTTTTGAAGCGGAGGCGCTGCTTGGCGACCGCGAACTGACCCGGGAAGAACTGGCCGAGTTGGCGTCGGCGAAGCTGCCACTCGTTTTTTTTCGCGGCGAATGGATTGAAGTAGATGTGAAGGAAATTCGTCAGGTGCTCAAGTTTATGAAGCGCCATGAGAATGGAACCCTGACCTTCCGGGAATTGATGCATTTAGCTTCCGGTGAGGAGGATATCCAACTGGAAGGCGTAGATATCGCCGGGATCGAAACCACCGGGATGTTATCCCTGTTGATGACCGGTGCTGCGGTCCGTCAACCTCGGCCGCGGCCTGTGCCCCCCGGGTTGAACGGGACGCTGCGGCCCTATCAAGAGAGGGGATACCAGTGGCTGACCACAATGCGCGAGCTCGGGTTCGGCGCCTTGCTGGCCGACGATATGGGCTTGGGAAAAACGGTCCAGGTCATCTCCGTGCTGTTGGATGACGCCTCGCAGACGAGGGGGAAAAGCCTGATCATTTGCCCAACCTCTCTGCTGGGCAACTGGCAGCGCGAGTTCACCCGTTTTGCTCCGGGGCTGCGCCTGTACGTGCATCATGGGAGCGACCGCTACCGCGACGAGCGCTTTCTGCAGGAGTACCAGGCATGCGACGTCATCCTGACAACGTATCAGTTGGCTGGTCGAGATGCCAAGGAACTCCGGTCGGCGGATTGGACGACGGTCGTGCTGGACGAAGCCCAATATATCAAAAATTATGGCACCAAGCAGGCGCAAAGCGTGATGAAGCTCAGTGCGCCGCATCGGATCGCCATGACGGGCACCCCTGTCGAAAACCGGCTGAGTGAGCTATGGTCGATCTTTCAGTTTCTCAATCCCGGGTACCTGGGCACGCACGCTTCGTTTCGGACACGTTATACCGGAGCCGGGGGAGAGCAGCAAACGGCTGAGCTGCAGAAGCTGCGGAAGCTGGTCGCCCCGTTCTTGCTGCGCCGTCTCAAGAGCGATCCGGACATCCGCAAGGACCTGCCGGAGAAAATCGAGCTGAAATCCTACTGCTCGCTAACCGTCGAACAAGCCCGCTTATACCAAACGGTGACGGCGGAGCTGCTTGGTCGGATCGGCAACCATAACGGCATTGCCCGCAAGGGTTTGGTGCTATCTTCCTTGACGCGGCTGAAGCAAATCTGCGATCATCCCGAGCTGGTTCAAGGAGTCCGGACATCGGAGTCGGTCGCTTTCGGGCGCTCGGGCAAGATGGAGCGGCTCGGCGAATTACTCGATCTGATTATGGACAGTGGGGAAGCCGCGTTGATTTTCACCCAATACGTGCGGATGGGCGAGCTGCTGAAGGAGCGGCTTGCAGAGCGGTACGGCGTCCGGCCGTTTTTTCTTCACGGCGGAGTGCCGAAGGCGGACAGGGATACCATGGTGCGGGCATTTCAGGACGGCGAGGGCTCACCGATCTTCGTGTTATCGCTGAAGGCGGGTGGGGTCGGTCTCAACCTGACTCGGGCTAACCACGTCGTCCACTATGACCGGTGGTGGAACCCGGCCGTGGAGAACCAGGCGACGGACCGGGTGTTCCGGATCGGACAGCAGAAGAACGTTGAGGTGCATAAGCTGATTTGCCAAGGAACGCTGGAGGAGCGGATCGACGAATTAATCGAGCGGAAAAAGTCGCTGTCCGAGCAGGTGGTTGGCTCTGGCGAGCAATGGCTGACGGAAATGAGCGATGAGGAGCTGCGGAGCTTGATCGTGTTGCAGGAAGGCGGGCTGTTTCCGGAAGGAGCGTTCGGCTGAAAATAAGAGTTCACGCATAGGAAGACAAATATCTTGCTACGAGGAGGAATACACATGACCAGGCCCAAGACGGTTGCGCTGGAACCCGGAGAGCCGCGGGTCCGCTATGAAGCGAATGGGCTGCGGGTGGAGCTGGAACCGGATCATGTTGTGTTGATCCCGGTGGCTCCATCGGCGGAGCGGGAGAAGCAGGCGCTGCTGCGGCGGTTGGCGGAACGGCCACGCCTGGCGGCGGCGCTGGCCGAGCATGGGGCCGGTGGCATCGCGAAGCAGCTGCCGGCGGAGCGCGCGCCGTGGCCGCTTGGCGAAGGCGAAGCTGCGGGCGAGCTCGTAGGCGCGGAGGGCCGCGGCGGCGAAGGGCCAGGGAGCGGCGAGAGCGGCGCTGGCGTTGGCGCTACGCCAAGCCCAGGCGCGCGCTGCGCGTGCGGCGACCCGGGCTGCGCCCGGCTCGCGCCAGCGCTGGCCGCCGCACGGACGGCCTGGGCGGCCGACGCCGAGCTGCGGCTGAGCCGGCTCGGCTGGACGCGCGAGGCGCTGCTCGCCGCCGTCTGGGCGGCCTGGGCCGCCGATGCGCCGCTGGCGGACGCCGAGGCGGCGCTGCGCCGTGCCGCCGGGCCGCGCGAAGCCGCCCGGCGCGAGGCCGCCGGCCCGGGCGGCCAGCCGCTGGCCGAGCGGCTGGCGGAGGCAGCCGAGCAAGGCCGGCTGCACGAGCCCGGGCCGGAGTTCCACGACGTCGACGTGGAACTCGGCCCCGCGGGCCCGGCTGCGGCCAGCGCGCCGCCGGGCCCGGACCCGGCGCCGTGGGCTGCGCTGCTGCCCGGCGTGCGGGGGGCGGCGACGGGGCTGTCGCTCGTCGCCGAACGGGTCATGCAGCGGGCGGAGGAGCTTGCCGCCCCGCTGCGCCGTAAGCCGCGCTGACCTGCCCTGCACGGTCAGCACGGCCCCTCGTGAGGCCCGGCTCCGCTAGAGCCTCACTCCGCGATAGGCCCCCGAACCCGCCAACCGCTGCGGTCGGCTGTCTCTTTTGCCCTCACTCCATGCGCACCTTAGGACACTCCCCGCACCCAATGTTGCATTTCCTGCAACATTTTCGGCCCATCCGCCTCTGAAATGGCGGAAATGTTGCACTTCCTGCAACATTTGAGCCTTCATGCTCACGTATCAGTCGAAATTGTGCAGTTTTTGCAACATTTCTCCCCTGCAGTTGCTGAACTGGACAAAAATGTTGTAACAAAAGCAACATTTCAGGTTCTATCCCCGCGTCCGTGTCCCATATGTTGTACAAATTACAACATGCTGTCCCGGATTTGGAACGTGGCGCCAATGGAAACCCGGAGAAGCCGCTTCCTGAGTCGCAGGACGGTTTCATGGGGGGGCAAAATCTGGTATGATAATGAATATTTCGCGGGGAGGAATCATGTCATGAATATTTTACAACGGTTGAAAGACGGTGCGGGCAAGGTTACCGATCGCGCGCAAAATGTCGTGGAGATCGGTAAACTGAACACCCAAATTTCAAATATCGAACGTGAACTCGGTTTATATTTTCAAAAAATGGGCGAAGTGTTTTATGAGGCTTACCGGAAAAAGGACATGGCAACAGCGGAAAAAGAGATGCTCGAGTTGGCCAAGACCTGTGATCTGCTGACGGAAGAGCGCGATGAGATTCGGCTAAAAATCGCCGAGCTCAAAAATGAACGCTTGTGCGGTGCCTGCGGTCGGAACGTAGCGGAGGATGCCCTGTTCTGCCAATATTGCGGGCATAAGCTGGTCAAGGCTAAGCCATCCGTCCCGGCGGAGCTGCTGAAGCCTGCTCCGGAACCGGTACAACCACCGGTAGTGAGCGAGGCAGCGGTTAGCTTCGAGCCGCCCGTCATGGAGTCGATGGCGGTGGGCGAGATGGATACGCTGGTGCTTGCCGCTTCCCTGGTTCGCGAGAAGACGGAGTCGCGGGAACCGGAGCAGGTGTCTGAACCGGTGGAGCCGGTTGGCCCCGAGGATGAGGAGCGTCGGCAGCGCGAACTGGAGCGGGAGCGCAAACGCCAGGAAGAGTTAGATCGGCGCATTCGCAGCTGGTCGCAGAACGCCGCTGCGCCACAAACCGAGAATTCGGAAGTGGAAGTGGTGATCGGTGGCGTGACCACGGTCAAATGCCAAATTTGTTCTTCTACGTTAGTGAAAGGCACGAAATGGTGTCCGCATTGCGGCTCTGAACAAATTTAAGGCGGAACGAAAGTTCATCAGGTTGTCATAAAGTAAACAGGCGCGGGAGAGCACTCCTTCGTAGTAATAAGTAAGCATGCGGTATTCGCCGGTACGGCGGCCCAGGGGCAAAGCGATCGAAGCGCTCCGCAGCTGTCATGCCGGTTTTATTTTTGCGGCGCCCCGGTCCAGGGGAATGCACTGCTTCGGCGGATGCTTCCACCCCTTGCAGGGGATGCTATACCGCATAATTCTGTGTTCAGGAGCGTGAAGCATATGGAATGCATCGTACATTTTGACGTCGTACATAAGGATGAAGTAAAGAGCTTGCGGGGGTTGCTTTTTCTCGATCCTGGGAAGGATCCGGCCGAAAGCGACTTTCTGCAAATGTTCGAAGAGATGGGATATAAGCTGCGTCTGGAGGATCGTCAAAACCTCGTGTTCAAGCCGACGGAAGCCGGCGCGAATTACAGCGAGATCCGGGTCCGCCGCCTCGACACGGGTGAGAAGAGCTATAAGGAAGACGGCGAGTTGAAATCGCTGCTCACCAACCTATTGCCGCGGGAGCCTAAACCGCTTTAACCTGGTCTTTAACGCCGTTTATCCGCGATCATCTTGCAAGGCTTTGCAAAGTTTTCACGAATCCCTCGAAATTCCTCTTCCTCTTCCCGGGCGGGATGCGTTATACTTCTAACATTGTGTGTTCATCTTTGGATTTTCCGTATAAGTGCAGGAATCGGCCTGCATGTCTCTACCTGATCACCGGAATGATCGGACTACGGAAAGTAACGCCGCGCATAAACCCGGGAACCGGAGGCTTCAGGTAGGTTAACGCCTGATTAACCGGTTTCGCTTGGTTCTTCGGGTCCGCATCGGGTGCTTTCTGTCTACATGTCCATTTCCGTCAGGGGATGGGCTTTTTTGCGTTTGGCTGATATTTAGAAATCATCGATTTGGAGAGGGGACAACAGGAATGAAGTTGCTGAAGGACAAGGTGATGGCAGAGGGGATCGTGCTGGGGAACCAGGTATTGAAGGTGGATTCGTTTCTTAATCATCAAATGGATCCGGTGCTGATGAAGGAAATGGGGGCCGAGTTCGCCCGGCGTTTTGCCGACGAAGGCATTACGAAGGTGTTGACAATCGAATCCTCGGGGATCGCCCCGGCGATCATGACGGCGTTGGAGCTTGGCGTCCCGATGATCTTTGCGCGCAAGCATCAGTCGTTGACGTTGAAGGACAACATTTATGTGGAAAAAGTCTACTCGTTCACCAAACGGGAAACGAACGAGATCACGGTGTCCAAAAAGTTTCTGCGTGCGGACGACCGGGTGTTGATCGTGGACGATTTCTTGGCAAACGGCGAGGCAGCCTTCGGATTGGCCCGCATCGTAGAAAAAGCCGGGGCAACTGTCGCCGGCATTGGGATCGTCATTGAGAAGTCGTTCCAGCCAGGGTCTCGGCTGCTCACGGAAGCGGGATACCAAGTCGAATCGCTCGTTCGAATTGCCTCGCTGGAAGACGGAGTGGTTGCCTTTTTGGAGGATGCACCCATTCATTCATGAGATTAATTATCACCTAGGGGAGGAACTTGAACCATATGGAACGTGAACGCATATTTCAGAAACATCGTCATCCGATGAAGACCTTATCGCTCGGCTTGCAACACGTGCTGGCGATGTATGCCGGGGCGGTTATCGTACCGCTGATTGTAGGGGGCGCGTTACATTTCACGCCTCAGCAGCTGACCTATCTGATTGCTATCGATCTGCTGGCTTGCGGCGTCGCCACATTGCTTCAGGTGTGGGGGAACCGCTGGTTTGGGATCGGCCTCCCGGTCATGCTGGGTTGTGCTTTTCAGGCCGTATCGCCGATGATCGCCATCGGACTGACGGACGGTGCGGGGGTCTCCGCCATTTACGGTGCGATCATCGCCTCTGGGTTATTCGTCTTCTTGTTCGCCGGATTGTTCGGTAAGCTGATAGCTTTGTTCCCACCGGTTGTCACCGGCTCTGTAGTCACGATTATCGGGGTCACGTTGATTCCTGTGGCGATCTCCGATCTTGGCGGAGGCAGTCCAGGCGAGAATCCCGACTTCGGGAGCCCGCTCAACCTTGCGCTTGGCTTCGGGGTGTTGTTATTCGTCATCTTGATGAACCGCTTTGCTAAGGGTTTTCCACGTTCGATCTCGGTCCTGCTGGGACTGATCGCCGGGACCCTTGTGGCGGCGCTCGCCGGCAAGGTGGATCTGACGCCGCTTAGGGAAGCCAGTTGGTTTCATGCCGTGCAGCCGTTTTATTTTGGCAAACCAACCTTTCATGCCTCGGCGATCCTAACTATGATTCTTGTGGCAATTGTCAGCGTCGCGGAATCAACCGGCGTGTTTATGGCTCTGGGCAAGATCGTGGATAAGGAGATTACGGATAAGGATTTAACACGGGGATATCGTGCGGAAGGCCTTGCGATCATGCTCGGGGGAATATTTAACTCCTTCCCGTATACGACGTATTCGCAAAATGTAGGGCTTGTCCAAATGAGCCGGGTGAAAACTCGCGACGTGATCGTGGTGGCCGGCGGTTTGCTGATTCTAATCGGCTTCGTGCCAAAGATAGCCGCTTTGACACAGTTGGTACCGACGTCGGTGCTCGGCGGAGCGATGATCGCGTTGTTCGGGCTCGTCTTGTCTTCCGGCATCCGGATGCTGGGCGACCAAGTGGATTTGAACCGGCACGAGAACCTGTTGATCATCGCTTGTTCCGTCGGCATGGGACTTGGAGTAACCGTGATGCCCGAACTATTTGATCGACTGCCCGCCGCGCTTCGGATCCTCGTAGACAATGGAATCGTCGCGGGCAGCTTTACGGCGATTGTGATGAATTTGCTGTTTAACGGTCTAGGGGGTAAACGTAAAGCATTCATGACTGAAGTTAAGACCGATTCAAGCGAAACAGCCCAAGCTACGGTTTAATTATCGGCAGTTGACGGATTGAGGGAGTAGCTACATCCTTTGTAACTGTCTCTCAGCCAGTTCGCCGATCCAGGGCAGCTTCAACCATCTGCCTTGGAGCGTGGCCAGCATCAGCACGATCCAAAGCGTCACGCCAAGCAAGCTCAGTAACAGATTGACGACAATGCCGATGACCGGCAGGAATCCGGACAAGGCGTGGGCCAGCATTAAGCCGCCAAACAACATGACCGATTGCAGGGCGTGAAACAGCACAAATCGGCTGCGCCGCTCCAGGGCAAGAAAAGCGACGCCGCCGACAAACGCAAACAGGTAACACAGGAAGCCGGCGACGTTTTCGTAGAGGCCGGTGGATGATTTAAAAGGGGACATAAGGACATGACCTTCTTTCGGGAGAGGATTGTCTTACCTTAAATGTATGACGAGCCCTCTCACGTAAGAACCAGCTCGGCCCGTTCGGGCGCGAACCATTGCTGTAATATATCATCTGCTATCACCTCCGCGGCCTGTGGCCGGCGGAGGCTTTCGATTTTCTGGCGTAGCTCGGTCAGTCGGGATTCATCCCCGAAGAGCGCGTCGATTTCCTGAGCCAACTCTGCGGGGGTACGGGTGATACAAGCTACGCCCTTTTGCGCCAGGTATCGCGCGTTATTGAGCTCTTGCCCGGGAACGGGGCGATAGATGAATATCGGCAATTGGCAGGCCAACGCTTCGGACAAAGTAATCCCGCCCGGCTTGGTCACGATGCAGTCGCTGCTCCGCATCAGCTCGGCCACCTGTTTGACGTATCCGATGAGGTGAACGTCCGGATGGGGGCGGAGTTGCCCCTGAAGCCCCCGGTAAAGCTCGCGATTCCACCCGCATACCGTGATGACTCGATAACGATCCAGGGCAGTTAACCGTTCGATGACTTCGCGTACTCCTTGCATGGACCCGTAGGCTCCGGCCATCAACAGAACGGTGGGTTTGCCGACGGGACGCTCCGAGAGAAGTCTTTGGAGTGGCTCTGGGAAGGACTTCTCGCTGGTCTTAGATTGGCGGCCAAATTCCGGTTTGACGGGAATGCCGCTCACCCGAATACGGTCTTCGGGAATGCCGCGGTTCATCATTTCTGCCTTCATGTCGTCGGTCGCCACGTAGTAACGGTCAACCCCCGGGTGAATCCATCGTCCGTGCAAGTCAAAGTCGGTCACGATGTTGACGAGCGGCAATGACTGACCGGTCCGTTTTAACAGCCGGGGCATTGCTAATTGGGGAAAGGTATGAATAATCAAATCTGGCCTAAGTTCCCTCAGCGTTTGTTGCAGCTTCCCGGCCCCAAGCGAATTTATCACTTCAAGCAAAGGCGCTTCCTGAGGCATTTCTTTCGTGGCGTTATAAACCCAACCGTAGAGGCGGGGAATTGTTTTGAAGCTTTGCAAATACACGAACCTCGTGATGCCGTTGATCAACGGATGGGCCTCAGCCATCAAATCGAGTAGCGTAACGTCGGTCACGCCTCTGCTCCGCAAGCTGGCTTCGACCGCTTTGGAAGCTTGGTAATGCCCATCCCCGTAACTGGCATATAAAATAATGATTTTCGGAGTTTGGGAAGTCATGAAATATCACTCCTCTTCAAGTCCAATCCATGTCCTTAAGTTGCTTGTAGTTTGCCCCTTCCTCCCGTTTATAAATATGTTTAGATCGAACGGATAAAAAATGTACGATTGGAAGAAAGCTGAAACCTGATCCTGAATATGTTACAATAAGGGAATAGGAGGTCATTCCATACAACTGAATAGCCGGCACGACTTCATGATTGTGAACCTACACTTTTCGGCATCGCAAAATCGGAGCATTTACCTTAAGCGTTCTGGGAGGGAATCACTATGGCAACGAAAGGTCATGACGAAGTGAAAGAAAGTTTACGGGAAATGACCCGAATCTTCAAACCGAAGGATCCGAAGAAGTTCGTGAAAGAATATGTCCGCAAGTATCGTATTATGGGCGGCTATGAAGAGGAATTGACCCACCTGGTTGAGCATGAGCTCGGGAAATTGGATTCGTCCGTTTCCTGAACCATTTGAATGTTAGCATATCGCCGTTCCGTCGCCTTGGGCGTTCGGGGCGGTTTTTTTCGTCCGTTCCCACATATATTA
Source organism: Paenibacillus sp. FSL R7-0216 (assembly GCF_037969915.1). Taxonomy (NCBI): domain Bacteria; kingdom Bacillati; phylum Bacillota; class Bacilli; order Caryophanales; family Paenibacillaceae; genus Paenibacillus; species Paenibacillus sp. FSL R7-0216. The sequence goes on from NZ_CP150222.1 coordinate 794,091, forward strand.
ATGAAACAGGCGGAAACTCACGAAATCAATCGTCGGACGGCAGCGGGAGGAGAACCGGAGCATGAAGGTACGTTTAAAATCAAAAGAGGACATCGAGCGGATCCGCGAGGCGGGACGGATATTGGCCGAGTGCCACCGCGAAATCGCCAAAATGATTGGACCGGGAATCACAACATTGGAGATCGACGCCTTTGTGGAGTCGTTTTTGGAGAAGCGGGGAGCCACGGCAGAGCAGAAAGGCTACCACGGGTTTCCGTTTGCCACCTGCGCGTCGATTAATGACGTGGTATGCCACGGGTTTCCGGGTAATCACAAGCTTGCGGCGGGGGATATCGTGACGATCGACATCGTTGTGGGCAAAAATGGGTGGATGGCCGACTCCGGCTGGTCTTATCGGATCGGGCAGGTGAGCGATGAGGCGGAGAAGCTGCTCACGACCACCGAGCAAGCCTTGTTGGCCGGAATCGCTGAGGCCGTACCCGGCAAGAAGATCGGCGACATCGGTTATGCGGTGCAGCGCGTGGCGCAGGCGGCAAACATCGGCATCGTGAAGCCGCTGATCGGCCACGGTATCGGCCGGGCGATGCACGAGGCACCGGACGTACCGAACTTTGGCCGTCCGCGCAGCGGGGTAACGCTGCAGCCGGGCATGGTCATCACGATCGAGCCGATCTTTACCGGCGGGGACACCGGCGCCGTGTTGTGGGAGGACGATGGGTGGACGATACGCACCGCGGACGGCAGCCTAGGAGCGCATTACGAACACACGCTGGCGATCACGGAGGACGGGCCGCTGGTGCTTACGAATGGACAATAGGGTGATGAAGAGAGAGCGCATAGCTCTCTTTTTTCTTTTTAAGATAAGATTTTATGGGGAGGGGCTGGGCGACTCCAACTTTGCACTGCTATGTTTCGCGTATGTTCAGTACTACGTTCCGTCTACGTACCATCGCCACATTTCTATATTCTAACGGAACTAAGAGCCCTTATTTATCGGATTTGGCAATGTCCCGATTTCTAACGGAACCGGGAGACCTTATTTAGTACAATCAAGGCTAAATCCCGGCGATATAAGCCGAATAAGGTCTCTGGGTTCCGTTACTGTGGGAAATGGCCGGGAAATGAGCAAATAAGGTCATTACGTTCCGTTAGAGTTGCCTCTAGAAAGTTAGTTACCAAGCAAATGCGTCCACTTGATTCCGAGTATCCCCCCCCTCCCAACACCACTCCAGTTACTTCACCGCACCTAGAGCAAACAATCCCGCGCTATCTCCGCCGTTACCCAGTGCAAGGCCCTCTCCACCAACCCGTCAGCCACCGTCCAACGCCAACTCAACATCGTAGTATCTCGAGCAACTCGCACCCTCTACTGATCAACGGATGCACCGTTCATCGGCTGAATGTCCCTCTAGAAGTCCGTATCTCTAAGCAGAAAACAGGTTTTTACTTCAGTTATAATGAAATAAAGTTTGAAGAAATGTCAAAAATGAAGCAGAGCGAGGATTCGTCACAATTCGCCGGGAAATGTTCAAAATTGGCAGCCTTTTCAAGGGGTGTCGAACGAGGGAAAACGTTAACAAAACCTTTTGTGGTGCGGCTTTTCGGATATTTGAACAATTTGTGAACTGCCCCTGAATCATTGACAAAAGAGGGGTTCGATCATATATTTAATAGGTGATTGTTGTAATTGACAGGAATGTAGTTTCCGTGATAGACAGGTAGATTTTCGAGCTGTTTAGGCTAAGAATCTCTGTGATGCTGCGGAAGAAAACGTAAGAAGTGGGGTAGATCAATGATGAAACCGTGGAAGGCTGTTAAGCGGCTAGTACCTATGTTTGCCATGCTAGCGCTCCTCTTGTCCGCATGCGGCCGCGAAGACCTGTCCGTGCTTAGACCGCAGGGTCCGGTAGCCGAGGGTCAGCTTGGACTAATTAAGCTGTCGATTACGATCATGGTAGTCGTCATGCTGATCGTTTTCGGAATTGCCGCTTACGTGTGGGTCAAGTACCGCCGCAAGCCGGGTCAAACGGATATTCCGAAGCAAGTTGAAGGCAACCATAAGCTGGAGATTATCTGGACGGCCATTCCGCTGGTCCTGGTGTTGATTCTGGCGGTTGCGACGGTGCAGAAAGTATTTGCTTTTGGCGAGGACTACTCGAAGGATGCGAATGCGGTGAAAGTCAAAGTGACTTCGCATTTGTTCTGGTGGGAGTTCTCCTATCCGGAATACGGAATTACGACAGCCCAGGATATGATCATTCCTACGGGCAAGAAAATTGCGCTTGAGCTGAAGACGGCCGACGTGCTGCACTCCTTCTGGGTGCCTTCGCTCGGCGGCAAAACGGATACGAATACGGACGGAACGGTCAACAAAGCTTGGCTGGAAGCCACGAATGAAGGGGTTTACCTCGGGAAATGCGCCGAGCTGTGCGGGAAATCCCACGCCTTCATGGAATTCAAAGTCAAGGCGGTTAGCCAGGAGTCCTTCGACCGTTGGGTTGAAGCGATGAAGGCGCCGGTCCAAACGATTCAAGATCCGGCCGTGGCTGAAGTGTTTAAGACGCAATGCTTGAGCTGCCACGCCGTTGGCGATCAAGGTGGACCGATCGGGCCAAACCTGACGGGCATCGGCAGCAGAGAGACGGTGGCGAGCATTTTACATAATGCAGAAGCGTCCGGCAAACCGATCGACGGCAAACCGGTCAAGGATAATTTGGTGGAATGGCTGACAGATCCGCAGAAGGTGAAACCGGGCAACAAAATGCCGAGTCCGAAGCAAGACCTCGGATTGACGGATGCGGATATTGAAGCGATCGCCGACTACTTGGCAAACAGCAAATTATCTTATTAATCTTGCGTGCCTCTATGGACGGCATGGATAGATAGGAATTAAAAGAGGGGGTACAAACCTTGGCTCATGCTCACACTGTCAAGCGGCACAAGGGAATAATGGACTGGTTGACGACGGTCGATCACAAGAAAATCGCCATTTTGTATTTAGTGGCGGGCGGTTTCTTCTTTGGGATCGGCGGCATCGAAGCATTGCTGATCCGCGTGCAGCTGGCAAAACCGATGAATAGTTTTGTAACGGCACAGCAATTTAACGAATTAATCACGATGCACGGCACAACGATGATTTTCCTTGGCGTTATGCCGGTCATCTTCGCTCTGATGAACGCGGTGATTCCGCTGCAGATCGGGGCTCGGGACGTGGCGTTTCCTTTTCTGAACGCCCTTGGGTTCTGGACGTTCCTGTTCGGCGGCTTGCTGCTGAACCTCAGTTGGATCATGGGCGGCGCTCCGGATGCCGGATGGACTTCGTACACGCCGCTCTCGTCAACGACCTATAGCTTGACGCACGGGGTTGATTTCTACACGATCGGCCTGCAGATTGCCGGTCTTGGGACACTGATCGGCGGCATTAACTTCCTGGCGACGATCATCACGATGCGTGCGCCGGGGATGTCCTTTATGCGGATGCCGATGTTCACCTGGACATCGTTCGTCACGTCGGCAATGATCCTGTTCGCTTTTCCGGCGATTACGGTTGGATTGGTGCTACTCACGTTCGACCGGATTCTCGGCGCTAACTTCTTTAATGTAGAAAGCGGCGGCAACCCGGTGCTATGGCAACATATTTTCTGGATCTTCGGTCACCCCGAGGTCTACATTTTGATATTGCCGGCGTTTGGAGTCATCTCCGAGGTTGTAAGTACGTTCTCGCGTAAGCGACTGTTCGGTTATAGCTCGATGGTATTCGCCACGATCTTGATCGCCTTTCTCGGCTTCATGGTTTGGGCGCACCATATGTTTACGACAGGGATGGGACCGGTGGCTAATGCCCTGTTCTCTATCGCCACGATGCTGATCGCCGTTCCGACGGGGATCAAAATCTTCAACTGGTTGTTCACGATGTGGGGCGGACAAATCCGCTTTACGACGGCAAACCTGTTCGCTTCCGGGTTTATCCCAACCTTCGTAATGGGCGGGGTAACCGGGGTTATGCTGGCTTCGGCGCCGGCGGACTACCAATATCATGATACTTATTTCGTCGTAGCGCACTTCCACTATGTTATTGTAGGTGGTCTTGTACTCGGCTTGTTTGCCGGACTGCATTATTGGTGGCCGAAGATGTTCGGCCGCATGCTGGATGAAAGACTCGGTAAATGGGAGTTCTGGTTCTTTATCATCGGTTTCCACATGACGTTCTTCGTGCAGCATTTCCTTGGCTTGATCGGGATGCAGCGCCGCGTCTTCACGTATTTGCCGAATCAAGGCTTTGATTTGATGAACTTGATCAGTACGATCGGTGCATTCCTGATGGGGGTTGGCGTGATCTTGTTCTTGGTGAATATCGCCATCACGGCAAGCAAACCGAAAGGCGTACCTGGCGATGCTTGGGAAGACGGACGTACGCTCGAGTGGTCGATTGCCTCGCCGCCGGAAGAGTATAACTTTAAACAAATTCCGCTGGTACGCGGCATCGACGCGTTCTGGAAAGAGAAGATGGCCGGGAATAAGGAAATGACGCCGGCGGAGCCGGTTGGACCGATCCATATGCCATCGCCGACGATTCTTCCTTTCATTATGTCGGTCGGCTTGTTCATCGCGGGTTTGGGCTTTATGTTCACGAACGATGATTTCGGTAACGGTTTGATGAACTTCCTGTTCAACAACTATATTGTCGTCGGGATCGGCTTGGCGATCACGTTCCTGTGCATGCTGCTCCGTTCGTTGTATGACGATCACGGCTGGCACATTGAACTGGACGAACTGAATGGGAAGGGGGTCAAAGCATGAGTACGCCAAACACATCGCATGTAACCGGCACGCTGCCGCATGAACCGGAGAAGGCAACGCTGGAAGGCCGTAATAAAATTTTGGGCTTCTGGTTGTTCCTCGGAGGCGAGGCGGTTCTGTTTGGTACTTTGTTTGCGACCTTCCTGACGTTGCGGAACCAAATCGCCGATGGCCCGTCTGCAAGCGAACTGTTTAACTTACCGATGACGGCAGCCGCAACCTTTATCCTCTTGGTCAGCAGTTTAACGAGTGTTTTCGCCATCCAGGCGATGCATCGCGGCGATAAAGGGAAACTGGCAGGTTGGTTAGGCGTAACCGTGCTGCTCGGCCTCGCATTCCTTGTACTGGAAATTTACGAATTTGCCGAGTATGTACTGCATGAAGAGTACGGGATGACGACAAGTGCGTTCAGTTCAGCGTTCTACACGTTAGTGGGCTTCCACGGAGCGCACGTATTGTTCGGGATTTTGTGGATTTCTCTGCTCATCGGGCAACTCTTTAAAAAGGGCCTGAACGTCGTCACGGCACCGAAGGTTTATGTGTCGGCCATTTACTGGCATTTCATCGACGTGGTCTGGGTGTTCATCTTCACGGTTGTCTACCTGCTCGGAAAGGTGGTCTAACGGATGGTTAATCAGGAATCGAACGGTTCGCCGGCGGTAAAGCATCGCCAGCGGCATGAAGGTCCGGAGAAGCATATCATCGCGTTTATTTTCTCCATCGTCCTAACCCTAATCGCTTTCGCAGCGGTTGCGGCAGGCGGGGTGAACACCGCTTTTACCGTTATTTTGCTGCTCGTGATGGCGGTGTTACAGGTGCTGATTCAACTGGGTTATTGGATGCATATGAAGGATAAGGGGCATTTGATCCCGATTATCTTCATGGCTGGCGGATTTTTCGTTGCATTTACAGCGATTATTGCCGCGTTATATTGGATGTGGTGGTAAACGAAGAACTGGATATCTATAGGAACAAAGCAGAAACGGTACCGCCCCTTTGGGGCGCTGTCACCGTTTTTGTCGTATTTGCAGGCTTGTTCACAATTTGGACAGAACTGACGGCGCTACGGAAGGAGGGTTTGCCGTGCTGGGATTAGAATATTTTACATTTACGGCGGTTTGGAGTCCGGTATTCTTGGCCTTGATGCTATTGATTACAGGCGGGTATTTCGTGTTGATCGGGCCGGGCAGTGAACGATGGGCGAAGGGGAATTCTCACGTTTCGGTAGGACGGAAACTGTTGTTCGTTACCGGGATGGTGTTGCTCTACCTGGCTCAAGGAGGTCCGGTGGAACTGCTGGGCCACATGATGTTCAGCTTTCACATGCTCAGCATGGCGTTGTCCTATCTGCTGGCGCCGCCGTTATTAATGCTGGGCCTGCCGCCGTGGGTTTGGCGGCGAGTGACCTCTTACCTGGCCGGGAGCCCTTTGAGTAAGTTGAAGGTGTTTGCTCGTCCGGTAGTAGCGGCTGTGGTGTTTAACGGGTTATTTTCGTTTTACCATCTGCCGGTCGTGCATGATTATGTCATGCTTCATTTCGGGATACATCGCTTGTATTACATTGTCTTATTTGTCGCCGCGGTGCTCATGTGGTGGACGTTGGTCAACCCGCTGCCGGAACGGGCCGGTGTTCAGGGGCTCAAGAAGATGGGTTTTATCTTCCTCAATATGGTTCTGTTGACGCCGGCCTGCGGACTGATCATCTTTGCCGATGAACCGCTGTATGCGACGTACAGCGATCCTGCGGTTTGGGCGCGGGCAATGGGTTACTGCGTGGCTGGCGATCCGGCGATGCTGCTCCGCCAATTTGGCGGTCCCGAGTTCTTTGGTTACCTGCAGCCGGACATTGATCAGCAGGTGGGAGGGATCCTGATGAAATTTATTCAGGAATTCATCTTTGCGTCGATGCTGGCTTATGTATTCTTCCAGTGGTACAAGCAAGAGAACCGGGAGAACGCCGAGGAAGATGAAATGCTGGGGATGGCGCGACCGAATGATCCCTTAAATCCGCCGCTGCCCCCGCAAGCTGGGCCGTGACATAACAGGGCCAGTGTACACGCTCACAAAATGTGGTCTATGTTTAGGAGGATGCAAATTGGATCTGTTCACGTTATTTCCGACGCTAAGCACATCGTTTATCGTCATTAGTGCGGTGCTGGTTGCGATCGGTTGGGGGCTAATCATCAAAGGGAAACGAGAAGCCCACAAAAAGACGATGATCGCTGCCGCCGCGGCTGCCTTGCTGTTCTTCGTGATCTACATGTCGCGGACCGTATTTATCGGCAATACGTCATGGGGCGGACCGGACAGCCTGAAGGGCTATTATCAAACGTTCCTTGTTTTCCATATCGTGTTGGCAACCGTCGCGGCTGTATTCGGAATCACTACGTTGGTACTAGGCTTTAAGGCAAAATACGCTAAACACCGCAAATGGGGCCGGGTGACCTCGGTCATTTGGTTCTGTACGGCCATTACCGGTGTAGCTGTATATGTGCTGTTGTACCTGATGTATCCGGGCGGCCATACGAAGCCGGTGTGGGAAGTGATTTTGGGAGCTTAGGGTAGGCTAGTCTAACGGAAAACTTCATTTGATCGTAAGGCTAATCGCCAATGGCGGATTCTTGAGGAATCGCGCTGTTGGCGTTTTTTTTATGTAACCAAAGGAAAATGTTGACATGGGTAAGCACAGTGATTATACTGTGTATAAAGATATAAACAGTAAGCACAGTGATTACAAAATTCATTGACGAATGAGAGAAACAAGCTGAAGGCGAATGGGATGAAAAGAGGTTGATCGACTTGGACAGTTGGAAAGACGCGTGGTTCATCTTCAAAAAAGATTTGCGAAACGATCGGCTTTATTTGATCTGGAACGTCATCTTTATGCTCTACGTCGCGCTGATGCTCGGCTCCTTGGTGGGGGCTCGGGAGGAGACCGATTACGTAATGAATCCGATGGTTGACTTCTTGATGTTGGCGATGGTTCCGTTCACGGGTTTCTTCTTTACTCGGCGATCATTTAACTACATTAAAGGAGACACCTATACTCAGATGCTGCGTTATTACCGTGTGTTACCGATTCCCTTAAAGACAGTGATTCGGGAACGGTTGATCCAATTGGGGGTAGCGATGCTGCTGAATAGCGTTTTGTTCTACGGCGGTATTTATCTGGTAACGAAACTGATGAATAACAGTGGATTGGGGCTTGGTACATTTATTGTGTTTGCTTTAACTTGGAACGGTTATGGATTATTGATCAACGGGGTGTTCATCTACTTCGAGCTTCTGAAGAAGGGCAAAGTTTATTTATGGTTAACCTTCCTGCTGATGCTTGGTTTGGGGCTAATCGCATTTGCTGCGAATTGGTTTGGCGGCAACCTCATGTCGTTCACCCTGGAGTTCTCCCGGCAACATCTCGTACGGTCTCCATTGATGTGGGGCACACTGACTGTAGGGATTGTTGGATTGGCCTCACTGTCCTCGGTGACGCTGCGGAAACTAAACCAACGAGATTTGGGCTAATGAAGTACGGAAAAAAGGGGAGTAAGGCGGAGGTGAGCAAGAAGGGTGTGGATTCCCATTCAAATTAACGAAAATAGCGCCGCGCCGCTGTATCATCAGATCGAGTCGCAGCTCCGGTCGTTGATCGTCAGCGGACAAATCGAAGAAGGGACGTTGCTGCCTTCAATCCGGGAATTCGCTGGCGCCTTAAATTGCAGCGTGATCACGGTACGCCGGGTTTACCAAGACTTAGAGACCGAGGGACTCCTTCGTACCAAGCAGGGAACGGGGACCTTCGTCGCCAAGGTCACTGCAGGTGAGCGAGATGAATACCGCACCGCAGTGGTGAAGGAAGCGATCGAAAAGGCTGTTGATGCCGGACAATCACTGCAATATGGGGCGGAAGAGCTGAAGCAGCTGTTTTTGCAAATCGTGAAGCAGAAATACGATGCGTCGCCACGCAAGGAGGAAACGAACTAATGGAACAACCTATGGCAATTGAGCTGGTCGGAGCTCTTAAGCAGGGGCGTCGCAAGACGATTGGACCGCTACACTTGCAAGTGCCGAAGGGGTATATTGTGGCTCTGGTCGGACCTAACGGATCGGGAAAAAGCACAATCATGAAAATGATCCAGCAGATGCTCCGGCCTGATGCGGGGGAGATCCGTTGGTTCGGGCAAACATTCTCCGGCGTGATACCGATTGATCTGCGTCAACAAATCGGGTATGTCCCCGAAGCGCCTGAGCCGGAAGAGAATTATATGACGGCGGAGCGGGCAGCTCAGTTCCGGTCGCATTGGTATCCATCCTGGGATGAGAAGCTCTTTGAAGCTTTGATGGATCGATTTGATGTCCCGAGACAGGAACGACTCAATCGAATGTCCAAAGGGGAGCGGCGGAAATTCGAAATCGCAGCGGCGCTGGCGGCTCGGCCGAAGCTGTTGCTGCTCGACGAGCCTTCTTCGGGACTGGATCCGTTCGCCTGGAAGAGCATGATTGAGGAGCTCCGGGAGTTCATGGCCGATGAGGATATGACGATACTCCTCGCAACACATGTCGCTGAGGAAGTGAAACGGCTGGCCGATTACATCGCATTGGTGCATCACGGACAGGTGCTGGGGATGGCCGAGAAGGATCAATTATTCAGCAGTTGGAAAGAGATCTGGATCCGCAGCGGCGGGTGCTCGCCGGACGATTTACCGCAAGGAACGATCCTCTGCGTGGATGGCCCGTCGGTGACCAAGCTGGTTGTACAGGAGCAGCATGAAGGGCAACTCCAGCAAAGCCTTGCGGCCAAAGGGCTACAGGTCATGCAGACCCGCAGCCTAGAGCTGGATGAGATTTTGCAGCTGTGGATCCAAGGGCATCCACCGGTCAAACCGGCACCGGAAGCGACAATGGCTTAATGGGATGAATTGATTTCATATAGAAGAAGGAGAGGGAATATGGCAAATCCATTGGTTCTGGAAAACGTAATGAAGCAATTTGGCGAGAAGACCGCCGTCGACAACATCTCACTGCAGGTGGAGGAAGGCGAGATTTACGGATTGCTCGGGGCAAACGGCGCCGGCAAAACAACGACAATGCGGATGGTACTGGGTTTAATCTATCCGGACGGCGGGAAGATTTCGTATGACGGGAAGCCCTATGGCCGCGAGTTGCAAGCGAAGATGGGCTACTTACCGGAAGAGCGCGGCTTGTATCCGAAGGTGAAGGTCAGCGACCAGATCATTTACCTGGCGCGGCTGCGCGGCATGTCTGCGGCGGAAGCCGACAAGAGCTTGAAATATTGGCTTGATCGGTTCGAAGTGCCGGAATATTACGACAAGAAGATCGAGGAGTTATCTAAGGGGAACCAGCAAAAGATGGGCTTCATAGCCGCGGTTGTCCATAAACCGAAACTCGTGATCATGGACGAAGCGTTCAGCGGGTTGGATCCGGTTAATGTCGAGCTGCTGAAAGCGACGGTGAAGGAGCTGCGCGATCAAGGCACCAGTATCCTATTCTCCACCCACCGGATGGAACATGTGGAGGAGCTGTGCCGCAACATCACGATTCTGCATCGCGGAAACACCGTGCTGCAAGGCAATCTGCGGGAGATTAAAAAGCGGTATCCTCGTGAAGAAGTGTTGCTGCACACGATCGGTGAAGTGACCGGGCTGGAGCAGATTGCAGGCGTCGAGAAGGTAGAGCGGAAGGAACGCGGTTACCTCGTGCGCATCTCGCAGGTAGCGGCTGCACAAGAAATCCTGCGTAAAGCGATGGAAGTCAGTGAAGTGGAGCATTTCGAGATCAAGGAGCCCACCCTGAATCAGATCTTTATTAAAGAGGTAGGTGAGTCGAATGAATAAAATGGGGACGGTTGTTGGCTTTACTTTTATGAATAAAGTCAGAACGAAATCATTTCTTATTACTACGCTCGTGTTGGCTCTGCTCGTGACCATCGGGATGCATGTACCTTATTTTATCGACAAGTTTACCGGTGGGGACGACAATCCGGCCAAGATCGGTCTTATCTACGAAGGACAGACGGAACTGGCGAAATCGCTTGAGGCTTATACGGCGAAACAGCCGGCAGCAGGCTACACGCTTATTCCTTACGAACAGGCAGATAAAGCGGCACTGCAGGCAGCGATCGATGCTGGAGACATTGACGGTTATCTGCAATTTGCTGAAGGGGACGGCGGTGTCTTCCCGACCGTGACCTACACTTCCAAGAAAGACAGCTTGGGGATGGGGCTGCAAACCGCGCTGCAAGCGGCACTGCAGAACGTCAAGGCGGAGTATTTGACGAAGGGCATGCTGACCGATGAGCAGATTGCCGCGCTGAGCGCGCCGGTGCAAATTGATACGGTGAAGGCTTCGCCGGAAACGGGTGGAAGCGAAACCGGGAATAAGGCGGAAGAGACCGGTGCGATTAACTACGTGATTGTGTACGTATTGATCATCTTGTTCTTCATGACGATCATGATGACAGGGAATATGATCTCGGCCGAGGTTACCGCGGAGAAAAGTTCGCGGATCATGGAAATTCTCATCACGAGCGTATCGCCGTTGGCGCAAATGTTCGGCAAGATCCTCGGGATGTTCTTCATTGGCTTGTTACAGATCGCTATCTTTGCCGGCGTTATTGCGATCAACATTTCATTGCCGTATAATCAGCCGGTGTTGGCGGATTTCAACCTTCAATTGTCCGATATCCGCGTGGAAGTCTTAGTGCTTGGCCTTGTCTTTTACATCTTGGGATACTTCTTATATGCGACACTGTTTGCCGCGATCGGTTCGCTGGTCAGCCGCACTGAAGAGCTGGGGCAGGCAGTCATGCCGATCACGATGTTGTCGTTGGCATCGTTCTATATCGGGATCTTCAGCTTGAGCACGCCAAACTCGCTGCTCATGAAGGTGAGTTCTTTCATCCCGTTCGTGTCACCGGTATCGATGATCGTACGGATTGGCATCGGCGAACCGCCAGTTTGGGAAATTGCGCTTTCGCTGGTTGTCCTAGCCATTGCGATCTTCCTGTTCGGCTGGCTGTCCGCGAAAATTTACCGCACCGGCGTCCTGCTGTACGGCAAACGTCCTACCTTCAAAGAACTGCGCAAAGCCATGAAGGCGTATAAGATTTAAGGAGGGTTTTCCATGACGAAAGAGAAGATGCAAGGCCTGTTGTTGACCATGGTCGGTATGTTGTTCATTGTTCTGGCAATGTACCTCGGTAGAAGCGACATCCAGATGACGGATTTTGGGTTGGGGTTGATGAACGGAGCAGGAATCGGCTTCCTGTTGCTTGCGCTACTTCGTTATGGCAATAAATCGAAGAGAACGAAAAGCACATGGTGAGTAACGGTTAACTGAGACAATTTACAATGCAGGTTTGTGACACGATAAGACCCTTGATTTGTCAAAAACGGTGATAAATCAAGGGTTTTCTTATTCGCTTATCGTGACTGCTCAGAAGGAGGGGCTTGTGAGACAAATTCAATCATTCTTTCATTTATTCATGAGAGAACCCTTGTGGTTTCGTATGGGAGTCGTGATTTCTTTATTGTCGTCTATTGTGTTTAGCAGTTCCGTTTTTTCGCTGGGCGGCTATTCGGATAGCGTGTCGAAGCTCGCAGCCATGATCTTCTTTGGAGCTTTCGGGTTTAATATGCGTAGAAATCGTCGGATTTCTTTCCTGTTCTTTGCCGTTTCCGCAGCCTGTCTGTATTTATCTCTGGATGCTTTACCTTGAATATAACTGAGGTATAGATGTGGTGGAGTGCACTTCATTAAGATAAATCAAAATGGACCCCCGTCATTTCTTCGCTTAATTTCCACAAACGCTTGCCTGCTCATTATCAATAGCCCACGGACGTACGCCGAAACGGGACTGCGAATCTGCCGGGACAGTAACTGCAATGTGGTTATCCTCCAAGAATAAGCCACCGAACCCTTTCCATTCCTGAGATGTGGCCGCCCATGTTTGCGTGGAAGCCCCTTGGGCGATGGTCTTGTAGTCATCCCTAATGGAAATCGAAAGTGCATCTGAATTTGAAGGTAGGGCTTTCCGCGCGGAAAGTCCTTTTTGATGTTCACCCTAAGTTCACACGGCGGACACATCGCTTCGTTATACTTGGTTTTGCAAGGAGGAATGGAGGTGCCGCCCGAATTCATAGAAGTGTAGTGGGAAGGCCAGAATACGAGCATAGGTGATGCCCGAATGAAACGAAGCATATTGCTGGTGGAAGACGACGTGCTGATGCGCGAGTTTATTACCGATTATTTTAAAAAAGAACAGTGGGAAGTTCATGAAGCGGAAAACGGTCGGATCGCGCTCGAGATGTTCGAGCAAACCTCCGTCGACCTGGTCGTGCTGGACATCATGATGCCCGAGATGGACGGCTGGTCGGTATGTCGGCGAATTCGCGGCAAATCGGACGTGCCGATCATTATCATGACGGCCCGGGCCGAAGACGACGACCAACTGCTTGGATTCGAGCTGGGCGCCGACGAGTACGTGACGAAGCCGCTGAGTCCAAGAGTGCTCGTTGCACGTGCCACCGCCTTGATGAAGAGGAAGGAAGGCACGGTCGGCCGAGACAGCGAAACGCAAGTATTCGGCGACTTATCGATCAATCGAGAATCCCATGTCGTAACCGTCAGGGGCGAGCCGGTTAATCTGACGCCAAAGGAATATGAGCTGTTGATCTTTCTGGTTAAGCATACCGGTAAGGTGCTGAGCCGAGAAGCTATTTTGGATGCGGTTTGGGGTTACGATTATTTGGGGGATTCACGGACGGTGGATACCCATATCAAAAAATTAAGAGCCAAACTGGGAGACGAAGGACGGTACATCGCGACCGTGATCCGATCGGGCTATAAATTCGATATGAACCCATGAAAAGGCATAGCGTTGTTTTCAAGTTGTTCGTCGTAACATCGGCTTTGGTCCTGCTGGCCTTCTTGGTGGTGATGGCGGCGGAGGGAGTATTCTTCGAGCGGTTTTACCGAGGAACTAAAATTAGCCGTCTGGCGGGGAGCATGGAGAGCTTCGCCGCGCAGTATAGGAAGCATCCCGACGATGAGCAGCAGGTTTCCCGGCAGCTGGGCGAATTTATGAACCGACACGATGCCAGCATCGCGATTCTGAATCGGGAGTTTACGCAGCTTCACTATGAACCCTATTACATCGATATACGAACTTCGGACGGGAAAACGGTGAAGGTGGTGATTCCGACCGAAGGAACGACAAGCGAGGCGATTCCGCAGGCTGCCATCGGCGATCGGCTAACGGTCGATGGGATGTTCATGGATCAGTTGGATACGATCATGAATCCCGTGAACATCCGCTTGTCGGTAGAGGCGACCCAAGAACCCGACATCGGATTGGTGCGGTCGGAAGGTGAAGTGACGGATCTGCTGCTGCCGGAGCTGAACTCCCGCTCCTATAATCCCTTTTATCAGGATACGCTGATCGATGATGCGCTCCAAACCTGGAGGGCCCAAACCTCTAAGACCCGTCTGCGTGAAGGTTATCCGGTACGCTTCGAATGGCGTGACACATGGAGCGGCGTCGAATACGTAGTGCTACTGCAGCCGCTCGCAAATGAAGGCAAGACCGGCCCACGCTACATGGTTGCGTTAAGCTCATTGCAGCCGGTTGGCGAGGCCGTGGATATCCTTCAACGTTATGTCATTGTGTTAGCGCCGCTGATCGTCGTGCTAGTGCTGCTGCTGTCGCTGATTTTCTCTCGGATGGTTTCCCGTCCGCTGCTCGCCCTGAATCGTACGGCGGCTCGGCTGGCGGAGCTGGATTTCTCCGCGGTGCCGGAGGCCCGGTCCAAGGATGAGTTCGGCGAGTTGTCCCGTCATCTTGCGCGGTTGTCGCGTAATTTGGATCAGGCGCTGAAGGAGTTAACCCGCGCAAACCATCAGCTGCAGCTCGACGTGGAGGAGAAGCGGATCGCAGAAGAGCTGCGTAAGGAACTAGTCGCCAATATTTCGCACGAGTTAAAAACACCGCTTGGCATCGTCAAAGGGTTTGCCGAAGGGCTGCAGGACGGCGTGGCGGACGACAAGAAGGAGCGGTATCTGGCCCTGATCGTCAGCGAAACCGACCGCATGAACGCCTTGATTATGGATATGCTGGAATTGTCCAAATTTGAGGTGAAGAAGGTGCAGCTCCATCCCCGGAGCTTCTCTCTGACCAGCCTGATCAAACGGGTGGCGGAGTCCTTTGACCAGCAGTTGGAGGCGAAGGAACTTCGGATCGAACTGAACCGGAGCCAAGAAGGGGGGAAGTTGCCCCCAGAACGGAATGAAGTCACGGTTTGGGCGGATCCGAGACGCATCGAGCAAGTGATTCTGAACTTATTAAGCAATGCCGTCCGTCATGCCCGAGAGCATAGCACGATTCACATCGGACTGCACCGAGACGAGGATGGGACAATCACGACAAAGATCGAAAATGCCGGCCCTTCCATCGCTGAGGCGGATCTCACTCGGATCTGGGACCATTTCTACCGGGCGGAGCGTTCTCGTGACCGCAAGTCAGGCGGAACCGGTCTGGGACTGGCGATCGTAAAGCATATCCTGGAGCTGCATGGCAGTGAATATGGCGCTTTGAATACGGAGCAAGGTGTAGCTTTCTATTTTACCTTACTAGATAAAGAAACCCAAAACGGAGGAGAAACTCATGATGAAACGTAAAACCCTAATATTCTTGTTGATGGCCCTGGCCACGGTACTGATGCTGAGCGCATGCGGCAGCAAAACCCTTACCGGAGCGCCGCAGAGCCAGAATGCGCCTTCGAATACGGTAGGGGTCAGCGATCCGTCGTCGGCCAATACCAACTCGGGGGATAACACGGCCAACTCAGGCAACGAGGCAGCGACGAACGGCAATCAAGGCGATGCAAACGGTAACCAAGCTGATGCAAACGGCACTGCTAACGGGGATATCCTGATTGTCATTGATCAGACACCCAAACCGCTTGCAGAAGGGGGCAGCTTTGACTTCACCGTCAAGAAAGCGCCGGAAGGTTATATGCTCAAGGAAATCAAGTGGAAGTCGGAGAAAAACGAGATCGTGAATACGCTGAAGGAAGCTATTCAGCATGGGCAAAACGGCGGGAACGGCTTCTACATCAGCGGGAACGGACAGTTTATGGGATTCCTCTATCCCGATGAGATGAAAGGCGAAGAGGGAAAGGTCACCTTCGTATTCGGCAATGAGCAAGGCCAGGAATTGACCTGGGAGAAAGATATCACGTTGAAATAAAAAATGACCCAAGCCATCCGTGTCTTCACGAAGGCTTGGGTCGTTTTGTGTTTGCATTCAGGCTTTGATTGCCCCTTGAGTAATCCCGTTAATGATCCATTTCTGAAGGAACAGATAGACGATCACCATCGGCAGCAACGCCAGCAAGTAGGAGGCGAAGGCCAGATTGTAATCCGTGCTGAATTGGCCCTGGAACACGTACTGCACGAGAGGCAGGGTATATTGGGTCGGTTCAGCTAACAGGATGAGGGGGAGAAGGAAATCGTTCCACGCCGATAAGCTGGACAAGATGGCAACCGTAGCGCTGATCGGTGCAAGTAGCGGAAAAATGATCCGCCAGAAGGTCCCCCAGGTGGAGGTGCCGTCCACTCTAGCCGCTTCTTCCAGTTCGATCGGCACGGAGCGGATGTACCCGACATAGACGAAGACGTTAAACGGCAGGCCATATACAATGTACAGAATGATCAAGCCGGGAATATTGTTCATGCTAAGCTCGGTGGTGACTTTCACGACCGGCAGCATAATGATTTGAAACGGAATGAACATCGCGCTGATAAAGTAAAGATACAGACCTTTGAAGAACTTGCGGTTCATGTTGCGTGCAATGGCATAAGAGACCAGGGAATTGGTCAATAGGATAAAGACAACCGATACGACCGTTACCACGATGCTATTCCCAAGAGCCTGAAAGAAGTCGGTGGCTTCAATGGCCCGCGTGAAATTGCTGAAATGTAGGCCGGTTGGCAAGGAGAAGATAGAGTTCGCCATTTCCTCCGGGTTTTTCAAGGCGATACTGACTGTCATGTAAAGCGGGAACAAAATGAAAAGGGAGCCAAGCGCAATGAGTATTGTCGCGAGCCAATTGATTTTCTTTTTCATAGTTGATCCAACTCCCGTCTTTGCAGAACTTTAATTTGGAACAAGGATATCGCGACGATCACGATGAAGTAGATGACCGCATTGGCCGATTGATAAGCAAACTCGCCGCCGGTGAATCCGCCTTGATATATCAGCAGCGCAATGGAGCGCGTAGCCGTCCCGGGACCCCCTCCGGTTAACGCGACGATCTGGTCGAATACCATCAGGCCGCCTTTCATGGCCAGCACCATATTGATGGTAAAGAACGAAGCGAGCATCGGGAAGGTGATCTTCCAGAACTCCTGCCATTTGGAGGCACCGTCAAGGCTCGAAGCTTCATACAAGTCGGTCGGAATCGTTTGGAGCCCTGCCAGGTAAAGAATCGTATTGTAAGCAATGGCTTGCCATACTCCAACAAAAACGATGCCAATCCATGCCCAGTCCGGATTTCCTAAAAGGTTGGTCGATAATAAGTCGCTCCCAAGCTTCTCGCCCCATACAGGGAAGACGTTGGAGAACAGGTAGTTGAAAATGTATCCGATGATCAGAACGCCAAGGACATTAGGAAGAAAATAAAATGCACGGAAGAAGTTCTTCGCCTTGATTTTTGCATTTAGCCCTAATGCGATCAGCAGGCTGAGGACGTTGATAAGAATGGTCGCCGTAATGGCATACTTGAATGTAAAGATGTAGGCGTCCAGCACATTGGAATCCTTGAACACATTCACGAAGTTTTTTAGGCCGATGAACTCGTACCCGCCGCTAAAGCCGTCCCAGTTCGTGAACGCATAAAATATGCCTTGAAGGGCCGGATAAGTGTGGAAAGCAAAGAATAGCAGGAGAGCGGGTAAGGTCATCCAATAAAAGGCCGCACGGCGTTTGGTCATGAGAGTTCCTCCTCAAAGTGAAAAATGGTTCTTCGACAAACAGGTAGTAAACGTTTACGTTACGTGCAAAGAAAAACGTGAGCGGCATATGGATATCAAGCTTTATCGTATCCGCTTACGTTATTTGCATGATGGACATTCGGTTAGAGGGTTAAGAACCAAACGGCCTCACCGTTTGCCTTTCAATAATGGAGTGGTCCATGATCATGCTGCTTTCCGGTTCCTCCGTTTGGATCATGCGAATCAGCTTTTGGCAGGAAAGATTGCCCATCTCATACAATGGCTGACGGACGGTCGTTAAAGGAGGAACCGACATCCGGGCCAGCTTCAAATCATCATACCCGATAATGGATAACTCATCGGGAACCTTAATTCCATGCTTGGCAGCTACGGAAATAGCAGCGATAGCCATTTCGTCGCTGGCGGCAAATATCGCGGTGAGATCCGGAGCATGGGTCAAGAGCTCTTCCATCGCTTTGCAGCCTGTTTCAAATAGGAAATCGCCATAGGCGATATACGATTCGTTAACCGGGATGCCATGTTGCTCGAGGGCTTTCTTGTACCCTTCGATTCGGGGGATCCCGGCGATCGTATCGTGTTTTGTCCCGCTGAGCAGCGCGATTTTTCGATGACCGTAACGTATTAGATACTCCACGGCATCATAGGCCGCCTGAAAATCATCGACCTTGACATATGGAACGTTGTCGTATTGGCATTCGGTCGATACCAGCACATAAGGGATTTGCATTTGCTGTAGGGTCTGATAGTATTCATCCTTCAGCACTTCGCTGGAGAATATCAAGCCGTCGACCTGCTTCTCGCGCAACACCTGCAAATACTTCAGCGTTCGCTTACCATCCGAATCGGTATTGCAAACCACGACGCTGTATCCATTGTCTTGAGCAAAGTCCTCGACGCCACGGAGAATCTCGGAAGAGAAGAGACTCGATACCGTTGGAAACATGACGCCGATCGTTTGGGTTCTCTTGTTGATTAAGCCGCGGGCTATGGCATTGGGTTGATAACCGATCTCTTCAATCGCCCGATATACCTTGGCCTTCGTACGATCCGAATACCCTGGCAAATTATTGAGCACCCGGGACACGGTTGCGATAGAGACATTCGCTTTTTTTGCGACATCCTTTATGGTTGGATTCATCATTACTCAGCCTCATCCGCTTTAAATTTGGAACCGATTAAGAAGCCTAAGGAGAATACGTAAACGCTTACTCGAATTTTAGATCGTGTCCTTTTATTTGTCAACTTTGTTTTTTGATTGGGGGAGGGGATAGGCTCTAAGAAGTTATTGGCAATTCGAAAAGAGGATTGACAAACAAATTTCCCGGAGATATATTCTAGGTAAGCGTTTACGTAAAATCAGAAGCCGGGTCGAGTTCGACGATTGCCCTCAAGATTGGGTACGTGAGACGGGCTCATGCAACGGCAACAGCACATTTTTTACGCCAAAAACGTAAACGTTTACGTTGGATTTCTGTGAAGTCCTTAGTCCCAAAAACTTATATGATCAGGGGGATTCAAAACGATGAAAAAAATCGTAGCACCCGTATTAGCAGGTCTGTTGGCTCTATCCATGCTTAGCGCTTGCGGCAATGGGAATAATGGCGAAACAAGCAACTCTGGAACGGCATCCGGAAATGGAGCTGCCTCTTCGGGCAAGAAGGTAGAAATCGAATTTTTCCAAAACAAAACCGAAGCGAAAGAGACGTTCGACAAGCTGGTTGCGAAGTTTAACGAAGCCAACCCGAATATCAAAGTAACTCAGGTTAACCCGCCTGACGCGGAAACCGTACTTAAAACCAGAGCGGCCAAAAATGATATTCCCGATGTTGTAGGGATGGGCGCAACGGATGCTTACAAATCGCTGGCGGCCGGTGGAATGTTTAAGGACTTCACGGGGGATCAACTGCTCTCCTCGATTCAACCCGCATATATTCAGATGATGAACGATCTGACAGGAACCGAGGTAGTTAATGGCATTCCATTCTCCGCAAATGCCAGCGGTGTCATTTATAATAAAGCGATCTTTGCAGAGGCGGGTGTAGAAGTACCAAAAACGTGGGATGAGTTTATTGCCGTCGCTGAGAAGTTCAAAGCGGACGGGAAAAATGCCTTCTACCTGACCTATAAAGACTCTTGGACTGTGCTAGTCCCGTTTAATGCATTGGAACCAAGCATCGTAGGGACCGATATTTTCAAGCAACGCCAGGAAGGTACAGTGAAGTTCGCCGATGCCTTTAAAGAAGTCGCAGAGAAGCAGTTAAAGCTCCTGGATTACGGGCAAAAGGATATCTTCGGCAAAGGCTACAACGATGGGAATACGGCATTTGCCAAGGGTGAGTCTGCGATGTATCTGCAAGGGGTATGGGCGATTCCGGAAATCCAAAAGGCCAATCCTTCGATTGAACTGGGCGTGTTCCCATTGCCTGCAACTAATGATTCCGCAAGCAACAAGGTCATTTCTGGCGTAGATACGTTGCTTACGATTGCTAAGAACACCAAACATCCGGAAGAAGCCGCGAAGTTCGTCCAATTCTTATTAGAAGCGGAAAATGTACAGCAATATATCGATGAACAGAAAGCATTCCCGGCCATTACCGGTGTATCGCAAAGCGATCCAATCATGGACGGCTTTAAGGAAGCCTTCGCAGCGGGACAAATATCCGATTTTGCGGACCACTACATTCCAGGGGCCATGAAGCTGGATGCGTTAATCCAAGGTTTCCTCCAGAAGAAGGATATCGATGCCTATTTGAAACAACTGGATACGGAATGGGATAAAGTGTCTAATCGTAAATAAATCACATATCGTAAAGTGCGTGAGGGCGGAGAGCGAGATTCCGCCCTCTTTTTATTTGTGGATAGCTGGGTTGACTTTGGGGGAATTATTCACTACAATAAATACCCGTAGGGGTATTGAGAGGTGAGAGTCAGGCACGTTTGTTTACGGAAAGGAGTGCGGGACATGAATGAGGAACATCTATATGCGGAAGAAGTCAAACGCAGATTGAAACGTATAGAAGGCCAAGTGCGCGGCGTACTTCGGATGATGGAGGAAGGGAAGCCCTGCAAGGAAGTTGTAAGTCAACTTTCTGCGGTACGCAGCGCCGCGGACAGAGCGATGGCGCAAATCGTTGCGGACAACCTGCAGCAGTGCATTTTGGAGGAGCAGATCCAAGGGGGCGACACCAGCCATTTGGTGAAGGAAGCCGTCGAGTTATTGGTCAAGAGCAGATAACCTGAAGGGAGACGATGAACATGGCATTTCAGCCAGAGAAGGAAATTACCCCGGCCGAGCTGGCCGCGCGGATGAAACGGGGCGAACCGGTATATATTCTGGACGTTCGGGAGCCGCTCGAATGGGCCGAAGGCCATATTCAGGGAGCTAAACATATTCCGCTGGGACAGTTGCCGGAACGGCACGTCGAGCTTGATTCGAAGGAAGAGGTCATTGTTATCTGCCGCAGCGGTGGACGCAGCAGTCTGGCTTGCGAGCTGCTGGGTGAGAGAGGTTATAACGTGGTTAACATGACCGGCGGGATGATGGCCTGGCAGGACGAAGTGGAGTGACGGGAATGCTGGTCATAGCTGGAGGAATTTTGTCTGCCGCCGCCGTTTGTGGGTATTTGTTGCGGTTGGTATGGCCTGTCTCGGGTCTGACGTTTGTGGAGGCCGGGGCCCTATGCGGGTTCGGAGTTCCACCTCAGACGAAGAAGCTGGATGTCCGGGACGCCTTCGATTATGAGGAGTGCCACCTGGACGGAACGATCAACATTTCATTGGGACGATTGCCATTTGTTTGGAGTAAGGAGCTATCGCCTGGTGACCCAGTTCTTATTTTGACAGACAACCGTTATGCTGCCATGAAAGCCGCCCGCATCTTAAGAAGACGGGGATTTCAGCAATTATATGCCTTGCGCGGGGAAGTTTGCCGGGTAAGAGCAGCGATGAATCTGTGTATGGAGAAGAAACCCGCCTGCTGATGCAGGTGGGTTTTAAGTATGTTACGATAGGAAATGCAGCGTTATTTAAAGTCGTTTCGGGTCTCGTTGTAGACGACGGTGACGCCCAGGGAAAGATAGGTTTCTTCCTTATAGTGGCATTGCGGACAGGTCTTCAAAGAACGATCGGCGTCCCGTTCGGAAATGAGCGGCTGGCTGCAATTGGGGCAGCGGCTTTCGAACAGTTTCTTCAAAGTGGCGCGCAAGAACCATCACCTTTTTCTGATAAGTTTACTTGGTATTTATTATAACGGTTACTAGCCCGGAAGTACAGAGGAACGAAAAGGAATTTGCACGAGGGACCTTAGACAGGAGTCGAGTGGGAGTATGGATGTTTTGCTGTTTGCGGTAATGGTGGTATTGGGGCTTGTGGGCTCCTTTTTCTCCGGATTATTAGGCATTGGCGGTGCGATTATTAATTATCCGCTGCTACTGTTTGTTCCTGCGGCTCTTGGGGCGGCCCATTTCACTGGGCAGGAGGTATCTTCGATCAGCATGTTTCAGGTGTTGTTCGCCTCCCTTTCCGGCGTACTGGCCTTCCGTAGTCGGACAACGCCGGCAGGCGGCATCCACAAGGGGCTCGTCTTGTATATGGGAGGCAGCACTTTGGTCGGCAGCCTGCTCGGAGGGCTGGTCTCGGGTTATCTGGCGAGTGGCGTCATCAACCTCGTTTATGGTATTCTGGCAGCCGTTGCAGTCGTGCTGATGCTTATTCCAAATCGCGCAGTGCCGGAAACGGGGGCAGAGGCAATCTCCTTCAACCGCGTGATCGCGATGGCTTCCGCGTTTTTGATCGGGATCGTTTCTGGCATTGTTGGTGCCGGGGGAGCATTTATGCTCATTCCCGTCATGTTGACGATCCTGAAAATCCCACCCCGTACCACGATTGCCTCGTCGCTAGCCATTGTGTTGTTCTCTGCTATAGGCGGGGTGGTTGGTAAAATCGCGACGATGCCCATCCCGATGGAACCGGTGCTGTACACCGTTCTCGGCAGTCTCGCCGGGGCCCCGCTGGGGGCTTGGTTCGGGGCGAAAATCAACGTGAAATATCTGCGCTACGGATTGGTGGTCATCATCGCCTTCACGGCAGTGAAGATTTGGTGGTCGCTTTTTTGAGGAATGGGCCCGTGATCGTTGGTTGCGATCGCGGGCCATCTTTATAAGGGTGAAACTTTCGGACTAGAATGAACGTTTAATGTACAGCAAGCTATATTAGAGAGCAAGGGGAGAGACAACCATCATGCCAACGCCTACATTACCTAGCCGTGCGTCGGTGAAGCGGGGAACGGGTGCCAAGAAACGCACGTCCGTCAAGAAACGGCGAAAGCGTGGATTTTTCTTTCTGTTGTCCCGATTGATTATAACCATGATGCTTCTCGGGACGGCGGCGATGATCTGGCTGTTCTTCACCCCGTCCGGCAATAATATGCGATTTTTGATGGCGGATACGTTGATTACGACGCAGCATCGCCATTGGGCAAAATATATCATCGGGCAAGCTGAGTTGGACAAGCGGGTAGCCGCTTACCAGGCTCGGTTCGAACAGATGGGGACGGAGAAGGACACCCATACGATTGACTTATCGAACACAGGTAAAGAGGATACACAGGCGGAGAAGCCACTCGTCGAAATTGAGGAAGTCTCTGGAAACAGCTACCACGGCTATGTGATGACCGTCAACGATCCGACCAAAATTCGTTTAGGCGTGCCGGTCAAACGAGGCAAAGGGGAGAAGGTCTCCAGCATGGTAGAGCGGACCGGAGCTATCGCCGGCGTCAACGGCGGCGGGTTTGCCGATCCGAACTGGAAGGGCAACGGCTTCAAGCCGATTGGCGTGGTCATCTCGCAAGGTAAGCTGTATTACAACGGCATCAGTTCAGGCGCGGCGACGCAAATCGTAGGACTGGATAAGCAGGGGAAAATGATTGCCGGTAAATATACGCTGGAGGAGCTAGATAAGCTGGGGATCCAGGAGGCGGTGACGTTTCAGCCGAGAATCATCGTGAATGGAAAAGGGCAAATCCGCAGCCAAAAGGAAGGCTGGGGGATCGCCCCGCGGACGGCCATGGGGCAACGCGAAGACGGGGCCATCCTGTTCGTCGTCATCGATGGGCGTCAGCCGGGGTACAGTATCGGTGCCAGCTTATACGACGTCCAGCAGATCATGCTCGATCATGGCGCAGTGATCGCCGCCAACCTAGATGGTGGTTCGTCTACCGTATTGGTGAAAGAAGGCGGCAAAATCGCCAACAAGCCTTCGTCCGAATACGGTGAGCGTTATTTGCCGACGGCTTTTCTCGTGTTTGATGATCCATCCAAGGTGAATATCCCGAACATTTGGGAAGGGCTTCGCCCGCAGGATATCGATCCGGGGAAGAAGTGATATAGGTCATATTTTCTTGACTAAGGGATCGGGAATTCGGAAAATATTGAGCACCGCATGATGAAGGAAAGGCCGAGCAGAGGGATACCTATCCCTTCGCCCGGCCTCTTTGATATGAGATACTCCTCCACCGGTTGTATATCTTCTGGCTGTCCAAATTTAGCTTATATGGCGGAATTCGGTTGCCGAAGGTACATGATGGCGACCGTCCGTGGGCCGCAGTGGCAGGAGATGGCACATCCGCCTTCAATAATTGATACTTCCTTGACATCCGTCTTTTCAAGGAGGGTATTCCTGATGAAGCCGGCGGCTTTTTCGGCTAGCGTCTGTGCGACGATGATGAGCTCCCGATCAACCTTGTGGACGTTGTCGATGAAGTTATGAAGCATTCGTTCGATTGCTTTCTCGGTTTTGCCGCGGTATTTATCGGCGGAGATGACCAGCCCTTCCTTCACTTTCAACACGGGCCGGATTTTAAGCAAGCTTCCGATCATATACTGAACGCTGGAAGCGCGCCCCCCCTTATGCAAGTAGTCAAGACTGTCCACTAACACCTCAATTTCGACCCGTTCCCGCATTTCCTCCAGCATACTGACCAATTCGGAAGGGCCGGTCCCCTGCTTGGCGGCGATGGCAGCCTTCAGAACCAACAATGCAATACCGCCGGAAACGTTCAGGGAATCCACGACGTGTATGCGTCCTTCGGGAAATTCAGCTGCGGCGATCAATGCGTTTTGGTAAGAGGAAGAGAGCTTGGATGACATGCTGATATACACGATCGTATGCCCTTGCTCAATCCAAGGTGAGAAAGCGGCGATGAAATCGGCCGGAGCCGGCGCTGCCGTTCTGGGCAAGACTCCATCCTCATCGACCCGTCGATAGATGTCGGCGGTGGTAATCTCTAGTTTATCTTTGTAGGCGGTCTCGCCGAAAACGACATAAAGCGGAACAATGCCGATATCATATGCACGGGCCCAGGTCTCCGGCAGATCCGAGATGCTGTCGGCAAATATTTTCACAAGTGTCAATCCATTTCCCCCATTTGGCTTAAGTAAAAAAGCGGTTTCTTTGAATTATAGAGGAGTCCTGAGCGATAATCAAAAAACCAATCCCCGGGATCACGGAAAAAGGTAGCCTATTCATTGTTCCAAGTGAATCGCTGGCGATATTTCCGCGGGGACATCCCTTCGGTCTTACTGAAGCAGGCGGTGAAATATGCGGCTTGGTTAAAGCCGACTTGTTCGGCAATTCGCTCGATCGTCAGATCCGTTTGAAGGAGCAACAACTTGGCTTGCTCGATGCGAAGGCGTTGCAGATAAACGGCAGGCGAACAGCCGAACACCTTCTGCATGCAACGGGCGATGTACACCGGGTGGAAATTGATGCTCTCTCCAAGCTTTTGCGCGGAAAAGGTCTCACAGTAATGCTCGCGTAGATAGGAGGCCGCCTTCTCGGCGCAGGCCGACTGCGGAGGAAGTCCGGCAGGGGCGGACGAGGCGGATAACTCCACGATCACGTCTTGAAAAAGGGCCTGCTGGCGCAGTCGGACGCTGTCCAAATGAAGGTTTCGGTTCAATTCGACCAGTTCGTTCAGCAGGGTGATGATCTTTTGCGGCTGGGCCAGCTTCGTATATTGGGGCAGGGGGACGATATACGACGTAGCGGTAAACGGAGGCAGGGAGATCGAACCGGGGACGTCTTTATCCGTCATGCTGCATCCGCAATGCCGATAGGCTTCGTCCTCAACAACCCTCCAATCGCCCATTAATTGAAAATGCAGCCAATGGTGCAGGGTATCCTCCCGGCAGCCTTCCAGCGCATAGTGATAGCAGTCGGGACGGAGAATCAAGGCGTGTCCGGCCGTCACCTCGTAATCGCGTCCTTCCTCCCCGATGAATAAACGCCCGTGTTCGACGACTAATAGGTCGAAGGCGCCGATATTTTGCCGGCTCGGATGCTTGCCGCCCACCGGAATAACCGCCGAACCGCTGACGATATAGTGAGGGAGTGGGGGCGCGGTAAATTCAATAATAGGAGGCAAAAGGTACCAGCTCCTCTTAAGTTGGAATATTGAAAGATTGAGTTGATTCAATGATACATCAAGATGAGGTTAACATCTATAATGTGTTTCATGTTAACACGATGACAGGGAGTCCATTGGATTCTCCGATATCCAGGAGGTTGTAATAATGAAGAAAATCAAGGGCGGCGAGAAGGATAAATTTTCCCTCTGGCTGCTCGCTTGGCCTATATTTATCGAATTGTTCCTGCAAATCCTGCTGGGCACCGTCGACACGTTGATGGTCAGCCGCATATCCGATAATGCGGTGGCGGTCGTCGGGTTTTCCAACCAGCTGTTTAATGCGCTGACTACGCTGTTTGCTACGGTAGCGAGCGGCGCGGGGATCGTCATCGCCCAGAAGATCGGCTCGGGCCGCGAAGAGGATGCCCGGACCGTTGCCATTATTGCCTTTAAAGTAACGGCTGCGATCGGGATCTTCCTCAGTATCCTGCTGATCGCCGTACCGGGGCCGATCGCCACGATGCTGCAGCTTCCGGACGAACTGCTGCCGCTGGCCAAAGTCTACATTTCCATCGTTGGCGGCGGGATGATATTGACCGCGATGATCTCCATGCTAGGGACGGCGATCCGCAACACCGGGAATACGAAGGGCCCGATGTTTACGGCGATCGGCATGAACGTCATCCATATCTTCATGAACTATTGCTTTATATTCGGAGCCTTCGGATTTCCGCAATGGGGGTTAACCGGGGTAGCCATTTCGACAGTGATTAGCCGTTTGATCGCTACGGTTGTGTTGCTGTTTATTTTCCTGGGTACGTTCCAGCGGCGGATCGGGATAAAGGATATTCCGGTGTTTGACCGCAAGCTATTCAAGGAAGTGCTCGTGATCGGCTGGCCGCTTGGGGTCAACTCGGCGAGTTGGGTGTTCTCGCAGCTGGCGATCTTCTCGTTCCTCGCGGTGCTTGGCTCCACCGAACTGGCCGCCAGGACGTATATGAATACGCTGGAGTCGTTTTGCTTCATGTTAGGTTTCTCGTTGGCAATGGCGGCGCAAATTCAGATCGCCCATCTTTACGGAGCAGGCAAAACGAAGGAAGCGTATCGTGCGGTATACCGGGTGTTGGCCTTCGGACTGCCGCTGGTTATCGTCAACGCGTTTATTCTCGTGTTGTTAGGTCCCAAGCTACTGGGGCTGTTTACGCAAGATACCGATATCTTGGCCTTATGCGCTGCGTTGCTATGGCTGAATCTGCTGCTGCAGCCTGGTAAAATGATTAACATGGCACTTGGCAACTCCTTGAATGCAGTAGGGGACACCCGTTACACAATGGTGATCTCCTTGATTTTCATGTCGGTGGTGGCAACCGGTTGTTCGTATTTATTTGGGGTATCGCTGGGTTGGGGAATCATTGCGATTTATGCCAGCATGATCAGCGACGAATATATCCGCGGCGTGTTTTCATTCTTCCGCTGGAGAGGGCGTAAGCATCTACGCATGAAAGAGCAGGAGTTGCTTCATGAACGCGGATTAAGCCAGGAAGACCAAAGGCAAGCGCTAGAGAAAACAGCAATGGAGGGAGTTGCCACTCCGGCGTTGTAAGGGTGAAGAAAAGAGAGCCGCAGGACATCCCGATTCGGGATGCCTGCGGCTCTGATTTTTTTGCAAATCCTCGTGTCATTCTTTGTTTTCTTTCACCCGGTCGGGCAGCTGTTGCACGTAACTGTCGCTGAGGCGGAGCAGTTCAAGCGCACGATTATATTCGCTTTCCGTCGTCAATGCTTGCTTCACGCCATCTTTCGCCAGCGGGTACTTCGTACCATCGTTGTACCAAACCCCTGGGATAAATAACGCCTGATCGTTCAGGAACGAGCCGGACGGAAGATAATAACGCTGCGGTAATAAGTTGTAAGACGTCTGGTTCAAAATATCCTCACCGAAGTGGATGTGGTTATCGAGATTCACGCCGAGCAGGTTAGCCACCGTTGGCAGGATATCAACCTGGCCGCCGACATTGTTCATAACCGCAGGCGTGTTGACGCCAGGGGCATGAATGAGCAGCGGAATGTTAATCATATCAATATAGCTGTAATCTCGGCCGTAGATCTCTTTCATCAGCTCAAGTCCATGTTTGTCCAGCGAATACATCGGCAAGCCAAGATGATCTCCATAGATCATAACGACGCTGTTGTCCCAAATGCCTCTTTGCTTCAAGTCCTGAATAAATTGGCCCAACGCGTAGTCTGCATAGCTTTGCGCCCGCAGATAATCGCCAACCATATTGTCCTGATAACGCTCCGGCAGCTGGATTTTATCCTTCTCATGCGGCGTCGTGAACGGATGATGCGCCGTCATCGAGATGACTTGGGTATAGAAAGGCTGTCCGGTTTGCTGCATGCGATCCAGCTCTTCGGCTGTTTTCTTGTACAGCACTTCATCTGAAGGTCCAAAGAATACGGTGTCCTCTGTACCAAACCATTTCTGGTCATAATAACGGTTAAAGCCAATCGCTTTGTACAGTTCGCCGCGATTCCAGAAATCAACGACGTTGGTATGGAACGTCGCGGTATCATAACCTTGATCCCGCATGAGTTTCGGCAAGCTCGGCAATTCCTTGTCCGGGTAGTTTTGCGTCGCCGCCTCATTATATGGAATATAGAATGAGGTATTGACGACAAATTCAGCATCGGAGGTGTTACCTTGACCAACCATTTGATAGAAATGGTTGAAGTACGTGTTTTCCTTGACCAGCTTGTTCATGTTCGGCGTCACTTCCTGGCCGTCGATCTTCAGGTCGATTAGGAAGTTCTGGAACGATTCCATCTGGATGATGATCAGGTTCTTGCCTTTGGCAGCACCGAAATACTTCGGTTCGGACGGGGCGGTAATGCCCTTCAACTTATCGATTTTCGCTTGCGAGATCTGGTTTTTATCGACCAGCTCTTCCTTCTTGGTGCTGGAGAAAATCGTGTATGTTTCATAGTTCAGGATGCCCATTTGCTCGGCTTGCTTAATTTCGTTCATGCTAGCCCGGTTCGGCCATATGTTGAAGATGCACAGCAGCAGAGAGAAGCCGAAGATGCCGGCGATTACGCCAGTGCTGGCTTTTTTTAGATTAAAGAAAGCTTTAAGCTTCTCGGCACGCTTCTTCCGGAACAGCCAGAAGCCGATTATAACGATATCCAGAAAGATCAACAAATAATAAGGCGCCAGCAGGGAGAACACGCTGTTCTTCACGGCGGTGACCTGATTGACCTGCTGCAGGGCAGTATAATTTACAATTACCCCATAATATTTATGATACATAACGGCTGCGAAGAATATCGCGGTAACGATCAAGTTTACAGTTAGATAAAGGCCAATCTTACGTTTGGAGGAGAACCATTCAATCAGGCAGAACAAAACCCAGATAAACGGGATTTCCTTCAGCAATGGCCCCCAAGCAGGAACTCCATCAAAAATGGCCGTCCAGACGAGATAAATCTTCAAGATCATAATGACGGAGAAAAAGACAAACGGCTTGATGTTGGCGAGCCGGATGCGATTGAATTGTGACACTTCGTTTCCTTCCTTTCCGCAAAAGCTCCTTTAGTTGAATTTAATGCCGAGTTAACAATTTTAACGCCCCATATATAATACATGAAATGATCGTAAGAATAAAATTAATCAATTCACTCAATTAGCAAGATATTCCACTCAAAAAGGGATGAAGTGCGCATAAACTCGGATTCTTGACGAATAGCGCCTCTTTTTGGTAAATTAAAGGTATTCCTTCTTTTTGAATTACCTATTTAATGAAAATCAAAAAGTCAGGTTTGGAGCACCGAGAAGGTTGAATGAAGCTTGGGACTGAGTAGCGGAGCGTAGCCGGAGGCTACGAGAGCAACGGAAGGCCCGGGTGAATTCAAGATTCGAAGTCGAAATTACTTCTTGGCCCACTTCGTGATCGAAAGATGACTTTTTGAATTACCTAGTTTAATGAAAATCAAAAAGTCAGGTTTGGAGCACCGAGAAGGTTGAATGAAGCTAGGGACTGAGTAGCGGAGCGTAGCCGGAGGCTACGAGAGCAACGGAAGGCCCGGGTGAATTCAAGATTCGAAGTCGAAATTACTTCTTGGCCCACTTCGTGATCGAAAGATGACTTTTTGAATTACCTCTAAAGAGGAGAGATATTGATGTCGGTGAAGGTTCTTAACTAGTTAACTTCATAGAGACGGTTACACAGGGTACAGGAACGTGCCGCTTGAAGTTGGAGCGCGCCCGTATTTTTCCGTACGCTTGTTTCGGTCTATGAATGAGTTAAGAACACACGCGGGACATCTTGCAGCTTCTCCCTAGCTGCCGTCATCATGATTATGATGAAGCCGTGCTGTTTTCAGCACGGCTTTTTTGATTTTCTGATCGGCATCAGCGGGAGAGGTCTAGGCAAAGGATGGCATACGTGCCGTCCTTTGCCTTTTTTGATTTCAAAAAGAAGGAATGACAACCCATTTGAAGGAGGTTCTACCTTGAATACATTTTCGAGTAGTACGTTGGAATATGAGAGCATTAAGCAGGAGTTGCTGGGATACGCGGTATCTTATGCCGGTCGGCATCGAATCGAGGAGCTTACGCCGATGGTGGAAAAACGGGCAATCGAACGGGCGATCGCGGAAACCGCGGAAGCGCTCGCTTTATACGGGAAAGGGGCCAGTGTACCGCTGCCCTCTCTGGAAGGGATTGAGTGGGTCGTCTCTTTGCTAGGCACGGGTTATTTGTTCACCGAACAAGATCTGATGGCGGTGCAGACGTTCCTGCACAGCTGCGGGCAATTGAAGAAATATATGGCCTCTAAAGGCGAAATGGCCTGGCGAATTGGCATTTATGCGACCGACCTACAAGATTTACCCTCGCTGCAGCAGGAGATCCTTCGTTGTATCCGGTTCGGGGTGATCACAGATGAAGCGAGCCGGGAGCTGGAGAAGACGCGCAAGAAAATCGCGGTCGTCAAGGAGCGGATTCAGAAGCGTATTCAGTCCGTCATGGCTCGCCATGCTTCCATTTTGCAAGAGAACATTGTGAGCGTCCGCGGTGGCAGATATGTGATTCCGGTTAAAAAGGATTATTACAAGCAAGTCAACGGGCGTATGCTGGACCAGTCGACCAGCGGGCAGACGGTGTTCATAGAACCGCAGGAGGTTGCGGCGCTGCAGGGAGAGCTGGAGCTGCTTCAAGGAGAGGAAGCCCGGGAGGAGGCCAAAATCTTAGGTTACCTCGCCGGATTGGTCGAACGAGAAGCCGCTGTCCTTGTTCGGAACATCGAGATCACGGGGACGTACGACTTCATATTTGCCAAAGCGAAATATGCGGCAGCGATTGGTGGTGCCCCGGTACAGCTGAGCGAGAGCGGTGACACGGTGATTCGAGGGGCAAAGCATCCGAAGTTGCTGCAAACGATGGTTCCTCTGGATGTAGCGATTGGCGCCGATTACCGGACGCTGATCATCACCGGCCCTAACACCGGCGGGAAGACGGTTGTCCTAAAGACGGTGGGCCTGCTGTCCTTGATGGTGCAATCGGGCCTGCTGGTGCCGGTCTCGTCGGACAGCCGGTTTGCGGTATACCAAGGCATCCGCGCGGTCATCGGGGACGGACAGAACCTGGAGCAGTCGCTCAGCACTTTCTCTGCTCAGATCGGTGCCCTGGTGGAAATCTTACAGGAGGCAAGGCCGTCTACCTTGGTGCTGATCGACGAGTTGGCCGCAGGTACCGACCCGGGGGAAGGGATCGCGTTATCGATCGCGGTATTGGAGGAGTTCGCACGCAAAGGTTCTACAGTGATGGTTACGACGCATTTTAACGAACTTAAGACGTTTGCCTCTCGAGCGGAGGGCTTCGAGAACGCCCGTATGGAATTTGACGCCGAGACGCTGCGCCCGTTGTATCGCTTGACCATCGGGCAATCCGGCCGCAGCTATGCGATCGAAATTGCCCGTAAGCTAGGGATGTCCGGCGGAATCATCGAACGCTCGCAGCATATCGTCAGCCGACAGCAATTCACTGATGGCTCTGGAAGCGGGGGCATGCGGTGGGACGAAATCGTGCCGCCGAAGCGATCCTCAGCGCCAGCCGTGTCAATGCCCCGGGGTCGCCGAGAGACAGGCGGTGATGGGAAGGAGGCGGAAGGAGCCCCCGAAGAAGCTGCCGAAGCGGTGATCCAACCCTCCCGCAAGTTTGAGGTTGGCGACGCTGTCCTGGTGACGTCCATTGGAAAAATCGGCATCGTCGTTGAACCCCCGGATTCTCGAGGAATGGCATGGGTTCAGGTTCAGAAACAGAAAATCAAAATCAACCATAAACGGTTGAAGCCATATCTCAAGAGCGAGTCGCTATATCCGGAGGACTACGATCTTGATATCGTCTTTGATTCGAAGGAGAACCGGAAAAAGCGCAAGCTGATGAGCAAACGGCATGTGGAGGGCATGGTTATCGTCACAAAGCCGGGAGAAGATTAATCTCTGGCGGTATTAAGCCGCGGCGCTTGGGATGGCAGGATAAAATAGCGCGAGCATAAAGGGCAGTCTAGCCCCTTATGCTCGCGCTTCTTTTTTATCGAACGTGGGTAAACCTGGTATAAGGAATGTATATGAAAAATCGCGTATAAATGGGGAGAGCTTGCTATCGAACGGAGGATTTGTATGAAAAATCGTATAAAACGGAGAGAGTAAGGCCCTGAAACCGGAATTTTGTATGAAAAATCGAACAGAATAGGAGCAAACGAGGCGAAGGCAGCGGGATATGAATGAAATATCGCATAAAATTGATAGAATGGGAACCCAAAGCGGGAGAGCGACGGCGGGCACTAAGGTAACAGTCAAAAAAAGACCCCTGCGCGGAAAACGCGCAAAGGCCTATAGGACTCGTGGAACGAGCAAATCCCGCAACATACTCCCCACGTTATGTGGGTCTGTCAACTACAACTGCTTGGCGAGCGTCGCCACAAATTGCTCCAGGAATGCCTGATCTTCGGCGTCAAACCGCCCCTTCAGCGGACTGTCGATGTCCAGTACCCCAATGAGTTGGTCTCCCACGACGATCGGTACGACAATCTCGCTATTGGACGCCGCGTCGCAGGCGATGTGTCCCGGAAAGGCGTAGACATCTTCGATCCGCAGCGTTTCTCGGCGTTCCGCACTGGTCCCGCACACGCCTTTGCCGAGCGGGATCCGAATACAGGCCGGTAGGCCTTGGAACGGCCCAAGTACTAACTCCTGGCCGTCGAACAAATAGAAGCCGACCCAGTTGATATCATCTAAGAAAAAGTTCAGCAGCGCGGCGGCGTTGGCTAAATTGGCTACTTGGCTGCTTTCCTCGTAAATGAGCGCTTGAAGCTGCGACAAGACGGCATTCTGCCGCTCTTCGCGGGAGCCGCTGTATTCGCTGGCATGAAACATACGTTATTCCCTCCTTGAAGCTGCAGGCTGACCTAGGCCGCCGGCAGTAATAAAATCTATTATAAATAAGTTTTTTGTCGAGGGATAGCATTCTTGCGGAGGAGGGACTATTTTTTCTTACAAAGTCCGACACCGAGTGCTAATTTTTATCAAATTTGCAAAATATGTTTTTTGGCATCATGAGGTAAAATAGGGACAAGATTAATGAAAAGGTGATTTTATGGTACCTCAAACTCTCCGAGGCGTAAGCCGTACCAATAACAAAATCAGCAATGATCTGAAGGCGACCATTGAGCACCTGCGTCTGGAATTAATGAATGCCGCTACCCAAGACAACTTTAGCAGCGGCACGATTCTGGAATTAAGCCAACGCCTGGATCAGTATATCGTCATGGCTCAAAGTCAGATGCTTGGTAAATAAGCGGTGGATTGTTCATCCGCGCCTAGTGCCTTCTCGATGAAGGTCTGAACCTGATCGGTATACCGCTTCGGATTGATGCCGTAGGCATTGGCGTGGACCGCGCCCTCCACGAGCAGCAGTTCTTTGGGTTCGGGTTTTTGACTGTACATCTCTCGGCTCATATAGGTCGGTACGTAGTTGTCTTCCATGCCATGGATGAACAACACCGGTAACTTGCTGTTTTCGACGGCCTTAATTGGACTAACCTGATGCAGTCGGAAGCCGGCTTTGCGCTGCAGCAGCTTGTCAACCAGCGGCAAGAGCGGCTTGGCCGGCAGCCTGTTCAGCTTGGAGATTTGATGGCGCATGAGCTCCGTCAGGTCCGAGTATGGGCAGTCGGCGATGACGAATTTCACATTGGGATGGGCAATGGAGAGATACTCCAGAACCGTTCCGCCCCCTAAGGATTGGCCATGAAGGCCGATCACACTACTTTCCCCGTAATTCTCAAGGATCCAATGTACCCACGTTTGGACATCGTACTTCTCTTGATAACCATAGGTTGTGTAGCTTCCTTCACTGCCGCCATGCCGGCGTTGATCCACGAGCAGAATGTTAAAGCCCGCCTTTTGAAACATTTCGATATATTGCGTTGAGGCGAGCAACGAGACCGTATAACCGTGAACGATGATCATCCAGCGGTGGCTCTCGGGGAACAACTCCAGCACGTACCCGTTTAACTTCAATCCGTCGCGGGACATTACCTGTACCGCTTGTTTGGGTAACCGCTCGAATTGTTCGCGGGTATATACACCCGTTCGTTCTAAATATTCGTAAATACTCTCATTCGTTTGCAGCCGCATCTGGGTGATCTGGCGAACCGCAAAGCGCGGCACCCCGCTCACAAATGCCAATACGGCAAGCAGCAAAACCAAGATAACGATCGTAAATACCATCTGCGTGGGTTCCTCCTTGCGAGCCTATCCGTAAAGCTCTCTATGTCTATAATAGTATCACCGAAAAGTTGGAAGGAAAATCGCCCCTCTGTAAAATTTGCCCTTCCCCTTTGACGAGTTTATTCCGATATGATTATCTATAAAAAGGTGTTGTAATGGAGAAAGAACAAATCCCTGAACATCACTCAAACATGCAGAAGCGGAAACGGCGAGGGGGAACTGGAAATCGTGTTTAGATGCGGCGGGGACATTCCCGTGCTGGAAAGCGAAAGGCTGCGGCTGCGGCGGATGGAGCGGAACGATGCAGGGGTTTTGTTTCATTATTGGAGTGATTCTGAGGTAATAAAGTACATGAATCTTCCGCCGTTCACCTCGGTAGAGGACACTTGGGAGATGATTAACCTACTTAACGGTTTATCCGAGAGCGAGGACACGCTTCGCTTCGGCATAGAGCTCAAGGAGGAGAAGAAGCTGATCGGCAGCTGCGGATTTAATGTCTGGGAGCTGGCCGGAGCCTATCGCGGCGAGATCGGCTACGACTTGGGCCGGGAGTACTGGGGGCATGGATATATGTCGGAAGCGCTGCGGATGCTGCTCGCCTATGGGTATGAAACGATGGGATTAAACCGTATCGAGGCGCTGGTCGACCCGAGGAACAACGCTTCTCGCAGGCTGCTGAAGGCGTTCGGATTCCTGGAGGAAGGACTGCTTCGGCAGTATCAATGGACGGAGAGCGGCTTTGTTGATCTGCTGATGTATTCCTTGTTAAAGAAAGAGTATTACGCAGGAGGGGGAGTTAACGATGGAGTATAGCAAAGAGTACGGTGGCCGATTCCTTCACCGTCTTGATCCGCTCAGCAAACTGGTCGCGTTAGCTTGCCTTGCTGCGCTCACCATGCATTGGGACGACCCGCGTCGGCAGATCGTCTTGTTGCTAACGTTGATCGTAGCGGCTAAGCTGGGGGCCGGGATGAGTTGGCACCGGTTATTGCGGCGGTTCGCATGGATCCTCGGCTTTGGCCTGCCGTTATTTGTTGTAACTGCACTAGCCGTACAGCTTCGAGAGGGCAGTACCGAGGGACCTCTGCTGATTTCGGGGGTTGCACTAAGCGACGCCGCAGCGGTGACCCTGCGGATGGTTAGCTTGTTTTTGTCCTCGCTGGCTTATATCGAGTCCACCGATCCCAAGGATTTCGTCGTGATCATGACAACCCGTTTGAAGTTGCCGTACCGGTTTGTGTTTGGAATTTCGATGGCGCTGACGTTTCTGCCATTGTTGGCGGAGGAAGGCAGGCAGGCTGCGGCCGCCCGCAAACTCCGGATGGGCCGGCAACCGCGAGGGATCCAGGAGCGACTGGAACAGCGTCGGGGTCAGTTAGTGACCGTATTCACCGGGGCGATAAGGCGCGTGGAACAAACCGCCGGGGCGATGGATGCCAAGGGGTTTGGCGCGTATCGGGAGCGGACGTTTTTACGGGAGGTGCCGTTTAAAGCCATTGGCATAGGGACGATCATGATAAGTTTGATTTTGACGGCGGGTCTGTGGATGCTGTGAGATAATTTAACCCTTGCAGGCCCGAAGGATCTCGCTTTCTCGCGCTTTAGCGACACAGGGAGATTAACGCAGAGGGGCAACGGTTCAAAAAAAGGACTTGACGCCGATTGATTGTTAACCTAAATTATGTTTTATGGTTAACAATCGAAAGCGATGAGAGGATGGTTCATGTGAAGGGAGCAAGTTCGGGCAAGGCGTTTCAGCGCTTTACCACACTAGATATCGTGTTGATGGCCATGCTGGCCGCGGCGAATGCCGTGATGACAGTTTTTCTGTCGCCGCTGAATCAAGCGTTGAACGGGTTGGGGGGACCGATCCTCACCTCGACGATCACCGGTTTGTATATGATCTACGGATTGCTGGCGTATTATATTATCCGCAAACCGGGGACGGCCTTGATTACCTACGGTATCGGGGCGGTTGTCCAAGCTTTTATGGGAACGGCGTACGGCATTTTGTCCTGCTTCGTGGCCGCTGCCTGTTATTTGGTGATCGTGGAGGGAGCCTTTGCCCTTGTGCGATATAAAAAATGGAGTTGGCCGATGCTGATGGTGACGGGAGGCGCGATGGTGCCGGTGTGGTTCTTCTTCGCCGCCCAAATGTTCGGTTATACGAAATGGGGAATGGATATCCTGCTGATCGCATTGGTCGTCCGGGTACTGAGCGGGATGGTCTTATGCGGCTTGCTGGTCAAGCTGCTTGGTGACGCCTTGGCGGGCAGCGGACTTCTTCGCCGCTTCGCGGCAGGCCGCCGGATGGAAGCGTAAGATGTCGCGCCCCGCACTGGAACTGCACAATGTCAGCTACGCGTTCGAGCCGGACGGGGTTCCGGCGGTGCAAGGCGTGACGCTCACCGTGGAACGCGGGGAGTGGGTGGCGCTCGTCGGCGCGAGCGGCAGCGGCAAATCGGCCCTGGCGCAGCTGATCAGCGGTTATCTCCCCCGAACCGGGGGAGGGAACCGCACGGGCCGAGTGCTCGTGGACGGCGTCGATCCCGCGGAAGCGGAGATCGGCGAGGTGGCCCGGCGTATTGGGGTCGTGTTCCAGGACCCCGACGCGCAGCTCGTGCAGGGCCGGGTCGAAGACGAAGTCGCCTTCGGCCCGGAGAACCTGCGCGTCCCCGCCGCCGAGTTGGAACGGCGGGTAACGGATGCGCTGGCGGCGGTGGCGATGACGCCCCGTCGCCTTACGCCCGTGCATGCGCTGTCCGGCGGCGGGCGGCAGCGCACGGCAATTGCGGCGGTGCTGGCGCTGGAGCCGCCGTTGCTCGTGCTCGACGAGGCGGCGGCCAGCCTCGACGCCGCCTCGCGCCGGCGGCTGCTGGCGCTGCTGCGCCGCCTGCACGGCGAAGGCCGGACCATCGTGACGATGTCCGGCCGGATGGACGAGCTCGCGCTGGCTGCGCCGCGGCTCGTCGTGCTGGACGCCGGAACCGTCACGTTGGACGGTCCGGCGGAGCCCCTCCGCCGCGACGCGAGCGCGCGGCTGGAGGAGCTGGGCATGCTGCCGGCCGAACCATCGGCGGCGGCAGCATGCCCAGGCTCCAGCGGCGGCGGCCCTGCGGGGCCCGCCGCCCTCGCCCCCGCCGCCGGGCCCGCATCGGCGGCGACTCACGCGCCCCTGCTCGAGGCGCGAGGGCTCAGCTACGCTTTCGCCCGCGGAACCGAGCTGGTGCTGCGGGATGTCCGCCTGACGCTGTACCCTGGCGACTGGCGGCTGCTGTGCGGGGACAACGGTTCCGGTAAAACCACGTTGTCCCGCTTGCTGATGGGTCTTCTGCCCCCACCTAAAGGTACGGTATTTTGGCAGGGCCGGGACACTGCCCGCCGGACGCTTTACGATAGGGCGTCCGAGATCGGCTACGTGTTTCAGCAGCCGGAGCAGCAATTCGTCGCCTCAACCGTGTGGGACGAGCTGTTCTATAGCCCGCGCGCCGAACTGCGGCTGAGACCGCAGGATCCTGTGCCAAAGGAGCTGCGACAGCGGGCCGAACGCATGTTGGAAGCGATTGGTTTAGCCGGTAAAACCGGCGAATCCCCGTATTGGTTAAGCGGCGGGGAGAAGCGCCTGCTGAGCGCGGCCTCGGTTATGATCTGTCCGAAGCGGCTGTACATTCTTGATGAGCCAACGGCGGGCATCGATTATGGCGGCGTCCGCTTGCTCACGAATTTATGCCGCGAGGCGCTGGGGGAGGGGGCCGCGCTGATCATGATCACCCATGAACCGGAGTTGTTTGAAGGCGAACCCGTCAAACGCTGGCGAATGGCGGAAGGGCTGCTTAGGGACGAGGAGCTGAGCTGGAGCAAACGAAGCTGAACTAGCCACACGATAACGATACGGACGGCAATCCAGGAACAGGACCCGGGTTTGCCGTCCGGCTTTCTTTTTTTCGGGCATTCTACTATAATGAATGGTTATGAAATCATTGTACGGATGGTAGAGAAAGGAAGTATCGTTCAACATGAAAGCACCCAAACTGAAACGTAACTATATCTTGACCGGTTTGCTATTATCCACGTTTTTAGCTGCGATTGAAGGCACCGTCATTGGCCCGGCGGGCCCCCGTATCGTCGGCGACCTCGGCGGAGCCCGGCTGCT
The DNA here is from genome assembly GCF_037969915.1 of Paenibacillus sp. FSL R7-0216. Lineage (NCBI taxonomy): Bacteria > Bacillati > Bacillota > Bacilli > Caryophanales > Paenibacillaceae > Paenibacillus > Paenibacillus sp. FSL R7-0216. The sequence continues at coordinate 833,267 of NZ_CP150222.1, forward strand.
CGGTTGGGTATTTACCGCCTATCTGCTGACGATGTCCGTCACAACGCCGATTTTCGGCAAAATCAGTGACCTGTACGGCCGTAAGCCGGTGTTTGTCATCAGCTCGCTGCTGTTCTTGGCCGGCTCCATATTATCCGGTACGGCCCAAAGCATGGGGCAACTGATCGGGTTCCGCGCCCTACAAGGGATCGGGGCCGGCGGTCTCGTTCCGGTCACGTTTACGATCATCGGCGACATTTACTCCATCGAGGAACGCTCCAAAATCCAGGGCTGGATCAGCTCCGTTTGGGGCATTTCCTCCTTGATTGGTCCGCTTCTGGGGGGATATGTCGTGGATTCGCTGAATTGGCGCTGGGCCTTCTACTTTAATGTGCCGTTTGGCTTGCTGTCGCTTTACTTCATCATCGTTTATCTGCATGAGCGGATCGAGAAACGCAAGGTTAAGGTGGACTATCTGGGGGCGGTAACCTTTACGATAGGTGTATCCGCCTTACTGATCGGACTGGCGACGGGCGGGCAGCAGTTGGCCTGGACTTCGCCGTGGCTGATCGGGATCTTTGCTGTGGCGGCTTGTTTCCTGGTGTTGTTCTTCGTTGCGGAACAACGGGCGGAGGAACCGCTCGTGCCGTTGAAGTTGTTCCGGATTGGCGACATCGCTTTCTCGAATTTGACCAGCCTTTTAGCCAGCGCACTGCTGATCGGCTTAACGTCATACCTCCCCCTTTGGATTCAAGGGGTGCATGGCCAAAACGCGACGATTTCCGGGCTGGCGCTGGCCCCAATGTCCATCGGCTGGATGCTGGGCTCCGTCTTGGGCAGCCGTTGGCTGATTTCCCGGGGCTCTCGCTACACTTCGCTGATCGGCATGATTATCATTGCCTTGGGTGCGGCGGGATTGGCCATGATCACCGAAGGAATGCCGATTTGGCCGTTATTAATCTTTAACGCATTGTACGGAATCGGGTTTGGTTTCTCGTTCACCGTATTTACCATCATCGCCCAGTCCTCTGTTGGATACAGCCTCCGCGGCGCCTCCACGGCGCTGAATTCGTTCGTCAAATCGATCGGGCAGACGATTGGTGTCGCCGCCTTCGGCACCTTAATTAATCTGCGGATCGCGGCCCAGACGAAAAATGGTACAGCAGCGGGCGTCCCGATTTCACAGGACGATATCGACCAACTGCTGTCTCCCGAAAAAGTCCATTTACTAGCCCCCGAACTTTGGGGAGAGCTGAAGCAGGTTCTAGCGCAAAGCTTGCATACGTTGTTTATCGTGATGGCGGTCATCGCGATTGCCGGCATCCTGTGCGCTTTCGGGCTGCGCAACCGGGCCCCGGGGCAAGAGGACGACGAGGCCACGGCAAGCAAGCCCGCCGTGGACAGAGCTTAGCTTAGCGCTTGTCCCATTCGCCTGAACTTCCCGGCGCAGCCTTCGCCTTCCCCAAGCTGCCGATTCCTGTTGAAACAGGGCGGCAGCTTGTTTTTCGTATCCCGGTATAAAAAAGCCCGCCTCTTCGCACCTTAACGGGAAAGGGGAGGTGTAACTATGAACAAAGAAATGAATATGGACCAGCACACGCTGGTGGATGCCTGGCAGAAGCAGTTGCCGGAATATCTGAATCCGGGAGACTCTGCGCAGGTGCAGGCTGATGGGGCCAACCCCCAGGGGCTGCGAATTCATATCAATGCGGCGGGACATCAGTTTTTTTCCTTTGATTTTCAATGCTCTTATATGGACCCGCGCGAGATTCGCGTTGAGCTGGTCGATGTGGAGCGGGACGGGCAGACCATAGCGGAGGACAGCGTGCAGATCCAGGAATTGACCGGGGATTACGTCCGTCATATCCATGAATGCGCGCAAGCATTGTCGCCAATGACGAACCCTTAAGGAGAGAAAGCGAGGACAAACGCGATGGCACGAAGCAAATCGGGTATCGACAAAAATTTGACTAACGTGGTTGAGGATTTGGACCGGACCCCGGTGAATGCGCATCAGGCCCAGCAGATGCAGCAAAAGGTGAATGACCGTCGGCACCGGGACATCAACAATCGCGATCACAACAAGGATATGGATCCAAGCCATTAGTTTAGGGAGTTAGGCTTCCGTCCTTAACGTGATTTTTTAACCTTATTGAGGCGGGGGTGGCGATTCAAGCTTCAAATAAAGTGATGGTTTCACCTTATTTGGGCATAGGTCGGCGAATCACACTCTTTTTTACCTGGATAACGTGAAAAAATCACCTTATTTTGCCTGGATCTAGGGAGATCGGCGAAATAAGGTGATTACATCACTCTATTCTATTGAAATTGCTCCCGGATCTTCACAAAAAGGCTGTTGCCAAGTTCATCGTTACGATGACCTCGGCTACAGCCTTTTTGTCTTATTTGCGCAACAGGGGAGCGAGCTTCTCGGCTTCGCGGCCCATTTTCTTCAGCAGTTCGATCATAATTTGCTTCTCTTCGTCGTTCAACCCGCTAAGCGCATGGTCGATGCGATCGGAAAATTCCGGATACAGCTGATCCATCAACTCTTTGCCTTTCGGCGTCAACTCGGCATAAATCACGCGCCGGTCACGCGGACAGGGCGTCCGGTGAAGCAAGCCTGCTGCCTCAAGCTTGTCGATCACGTAAGTCACGTTGCCGCTTTGGAGTAGCAGCTTGGCCCCAATTTGCTGAATCGGCTGTGAGCCTTTGTAATAAAGAACCTCCAGGACGGCGAAAGCCGTCGGGTTAAACCCCTGGATTTTGCTCCCCGTGACCGCGTGTTCGTTGACGCTCTTAAATGATTTGGCAAAAACCCGGTACAAATGCAGCGACAAGTCCGTTCCGCGTTCTTCGGTTGTCATCATGTGCATCCCGCCCTTACTTTATATTTGTGAATCTTTTTACATGGTCGAATTATTGTAATCTTAAAACACTTCAGAATTAAAAAAAATATAATTTATCACAATTTGCGCTTTTTTTAATGGAAATAAATGTTTATCGTTGCGCCTTGCGACCTCTGTAAATTTCAGCCTGCGGCACAGGGGACGAATCCGTCCCCAGACGGATGGATTGCCCCTTCGGATTCATTAAGATAACTTCATAATCGTTTGGAGTAGGGGATGAGGGAAGAATGATGGGATTCGGGAATAAGACGAAAAGCCGTGAAAAGTCCGGACTGTTGCAAAATCGCGCCTATTTAGCGCTGATGTCGGCGCAACTGGTATCCAATATCGGCGATTGGCTGTATTTACTCGCGTTACTGACGATGGTTGGCCTGAAGTGGCAAGCCACGCCTTGGGAAATTACGATGGTTTCTCTTTTTATGGTGCTGCCTGTTCTCGTGGGAGGGCCGTTGGCCGGGATGCTTGCGGACCGAATCGAACGCAAGAAGCTGATGGTCTTCTCGGATCTCGTGCGGTTTGTGGTCCTGCTGGGCTTCGTATTCGTGACGGCAATCTGGCAGGTGTACGTCCTGTTGATTGCCAAAGGGATTCTGGACGTGATCTTCTCCCCGGCGAAGAACGGCAAAATCAAGGAAATCGTGCCGCATGAGCAGCTGGATCAGGCCGTTTCCTACAGCGCAATCATCGAGCAGGGCACCAAGATTATCGGGCCAGCCCTAGGCGGCATGCTGACCGCGGCCTTTAGCGTCACGGTGTGCTTTGTTGTCGATGCGGGAACCTTTCTCGTTTCGGCGCTGTTGTTAAGCAAGGTTCCGGGTAAACTGCGGGAGGCTGCGGAGCAGTTGAAGTCGATGGAGGGAGAAGCGGGGGAACCGGTTTCCGCCAAAAACAAGCAAAGTTTTTGGACGGAAATGGCGGCCGGCGCCAAAATTATCGGAGGGATTCCATTGCTCGCCTTCGGAACCCTGATCCTGTGTGCCACCTTGCTCGTCCTGCAAATCGCCGACTCGCAAGCGGTTGTCCTGTTTCGGGAGATTCCGGGGGTGTCCGATGACCTGCTTGGCTGGTGCATTACGTTTAGCGGGGTAGGAACCCTGACGGCAGCCTGGTTTACGCAGCGGCTTCGCATCGCCCCTTTGTTCAAAATGGGTTTCGGCGGGGCTATGCTAGGGTTGGTATTTGCGGCAGCAGGTTTCATCGTAAGCCACTTGTCCCATACCGACGGGGTGACCGCACTGATGTTGACGTTGTTTGCATTTGCCGGACTGGGTGCCGGCATGACCTTTATTCCGTTTCAGGTCATGCTGCAACAGAGGACCCCCGAGGCTGTGACTGGCCGGGTGTTTGGAACGGTATCCAGCTTAACTTCCACCGCAACGTTGATCGGACCGCTGTTTGGAGGTTCGCTGGTTACCGCCTTTGGGCCGGAGCCGGCCTTCATTTTGTCGGGATGCCTGATGGCCGCCATTGGTTTCCTGTTGCTGACTATTGCCCCGGCGATCATGAAGCGGGACCGCATGGCAATCGAGCCGGCCGTCGGGGCGTAACGTCGGCAGGTTTGCCCGGACGCGCCGCGGACATGTACAAGAGCGCATGATGAACTATAATGGAAGAAATGACTCATAGATTCGAGGAGATTCTTTTGGAACAAGCTCAAGCATGGTTGGAAGTGAACATTGATCAAGCGGGGTATGAGGCGGGGAATGCCGCCATCAAAAATATCTCGCTCGCTGTCAAGCCCGGTGTGCTCACCGGGCTCATTGGGCCAAACGGGGCGGGGAAGAGTACGACGCTAAAGGCAATCCTTGGCTTGCTTCCGTTTGCAGACGCAGCGGTGGAATTTCACGGCAAGGCGAATCATTATGCCTATATTCCGGAGCAACCGGTTTTTTATGATACGCTGACGTTATGGGAGCATTTGGGGCTGGCCGCCGCCGTATACGGAATGGACGAGCCCGAATTCGTGCGGGAGGCTGGGGCGCTTCTGGAGAAGTTCCGCATGACCGAATCGCGGGACCTGCTGCCGGGTGGTTTCTCGAAGGGGATGCGGCAGAAAATGATGCTGATGATCGGGTTCCTCGGCCGTCCCGATGTATATATCGTCGATGAGCCGTTCATCGGACTAGACCCGCGGGCGACCAAGGATTTTCTCGGCTTATTAGAGGAGGAGCGGCGCCGCGGCGCCGGTGTGCTGATGTCCACGCACGTGTTGGACACGGCAGAACGAATTTGCGACGAGTTGATCCTCATTTCGGAGGGCCGGGTCAGGGCGAGTGGTTCACTGGACGACATTCGGACGGCGGCGAACATGCCGAGCGCTTCCTTATTCGATTGTTTCGACGCCTTAACTTGAGGTCGATGTCGGTATACGGCAGAGAGCGGAGAGAGGGGCTGGAGTATTGAAGAGCATGACACGGATGACGGCTCGGCGTTTATTCGCCCGGCGCTGGCGCGACCGGTTCCGGGAGAAGTTGGGCGTTCTAAAGTTTACGTTTGATTGGATCATTCTTTTATATCTCGGCATTCCCGGCTTGCTGCTGGGCGGCCGGGCGTATTATGGGTTGTGGCGGGAAGGACTTCCGGCTTGGCTGGCTCACTTGCCCTATCCGTTTATCCCGATCTTGTTGCTGCTACTCCTGTATAGCAGCGGAGGGATTTCCTTCTATATTGAAGCGGCTGACGTGCTGTTCCTACGGCAGCGCCCGCGGTGGATCACGGAATTAATGCTGCGCGGGTTGGCTGCCAGCTCCGCCGTTCAGGCCATCATGCTGGCAACCGTCATCGCCGTGCTTAGCCCGCTGTTGGTTCGCGTTTACGGAATGGGTTGGGCGGACATTGCCGGGTTATATGCGGTAGCGTATGCCGCAAAAATCGTGCAGATGCTGATTCAGCAACTGCTTGGCGTATTAACCACAGGCTGGCGCCATCTCCTGCTGCGTTCGCTGGCGTATTCGGCGCTGGCGGCGGGGTTCGGGGCCTGGGCCGCTTGGGCTGCTGCGGCGGGCGCCGGGCGGCCGGCCGGATTGGCGGCCGGAGTTGCCCTGCCGGTGCTTGCGCTGCTTGCCGGCGCGCTCGGATGGCTCCGCTTCCGCCTGCGGGGCCGCTTTGACGCCGAAGTGCGCGAGGAGGAGCGGCAGCGCACAAGGCTGACCGCGCTGCTCCTTGCTTCGGTCGTCGAGCGGCCGAAAGCGCCCCGGCCCGGCGGCTCCAAACCTTGGCTGTTCCGCCGCCTGCGCCGCTTGACGCGCTCGCGGAAGCCGGAGGCCCGCATCGCCGAGGCGCTTGTCAAAGCTTTCTTTCGCGGGAGCGAATGGAAGCTGTACGCCCAGATGACGCTGGCCGGGCTGGCTGCCGTCGTGCTGCCGCCGTATCCCGCCGTGAATCTAATCGTTTATGCCGCAATGCTTCTGCTGCTGATGTATTGGCTGGGCGGCCACCGGAGGGCCTTCTTTGATCGTGAGCTCATGTCGATCCTCCCGCTGGAGGAATCGCTGGCCTATCACAGCGCGGCCCCGGCGATGACGCTGCTGCTGCTTCCGGCAGTCGTCGTACTGACAGCGGCGCTTGGCGCCAAGCTGTTTCCGCCGCTTTGGGGCCTACCGACAGGCGCGGTCTGTGGCGTGCTGACGGCTCGGTGGTTAGGCGGCTTGTCCCGCGGATTTGGGCAGACTTTCGGACGCCGTCCGCGGTCCGGTTAAACCGGGGAAGAGACAGGCGACGATAAATTTTTTTGTTCTATTTGGGTGAATCAAAACATAAAATAGTTTGTTAAGCGCTTCACTCTATAAATCGAATTTGTTGCCCAAGTCAACCAACCCCGGTATCGTGAATCGATGCCGGGGTTGATTCGGTTTGTCGGCTCACTCTCCCGCGAGCGACGCCAGCAATGCGTTCAGCCGGATCGGAATCTCCCGGCGCAGCTGTTCCCAAGACACGAATAACGACGGGTCCCACGCGTGAAGCGCATATTCGAACGAGGGCTGAAAGCGGTACTGCTGCAGGCATCGCCTGGCAAGCAGATCCGAGTCCGGAAGCGTTCGGAGCTCGCCGCGGAACATGGCCGGCTCCAGCAAGCCGTCGTTGCCCGCGTCCTCCATGCAGCACGAAGACGCTGTCGGCATGAGTCGAAAGAACTCGGCAATCGGCGACATGGCATGCTTGCCCGGCTGGGAGAACAGCTGGACGCGTCCGTCGGAGGACAAATTGCTGCGGTCCCGCAACAGCCCAATCAGTCGATGCCCGTGGGAGCTGCATTCACAGTGGACGATGTCCCCGTCCGGTCCAACGAAGATCCAGACATGCTCCAGCTCATACAGATGTTGAATGTCATAGTCCCAATAGATCGCGTACTCGATCGCCATCATCGTTTGTGAGCCGTCGACTTCCACGACCCGGTCGAAGGAAGGGGACGGGGCGGTCGCCTCGAAGACGGTGACCCCAACGCGATCCGGCTTGAAAGGTTCCAATACATCGAAATAAAGGTCGGGTGCATAACGCAGGGCCGCTTCCCAATGTGCGGCTTCCAGGGAATGACTCAAATTTATCATCCTCCCAAATAAAAAATGATTGCGTTTACTTAAAAATTGTAGTAAAAAGTGAATTAAGCGCTTTACATAATTACTATAGGGCAAATTTTAAATAATTGAAAGCGTTATATTTTTAAGCGATTAATGAATGGGTGGGAGGACGAAATGCAGACGATCCGGCTTACAATGGCACAAGCGTTGCTGAGGTTTCTGGACAGTCAATACGTTTCCGTCGACGGTGTTGAGATGAAGTTCGTTGCCGGTGTTATGGGTATATTCGGCCATGGCAATGTAACCGGCATCGGCGAGGCGCTGGAGCGCAGCCCCGGAAGCCTCGCGTTCGTACAAGGCAAGAACGAGCAAGGTATGGCTCACGCGGCGATCGCGTTTGCGAAGCAATCGCGCCGCCGGCGCATCTACGCGTGCACGACGTCGATTGGTCCTGGCGCGCTGAACATGGTGACCGCAGCCGGGACGGCGACGGTCAACCGCATTCCGCTGCTGCTGCTGCCCGGCGACAACTTCGCTTCCCGGCAGCCCGACCCCGTGCTGCAGCAATTGGAGGCGGGACATGATTACACGATCGCGGCGACGGATTGCTTCAAGCCGGTCAGCAAGTATTGGGATCGCATCGTTCGTCCCGAGCAGTTGATGACTGCGGCGCTGAACGCGATGCGTGTGCTAACGGACCCGGCGGACACGGGGACGGTAACCCTTGCGCTTCCGCAGGACGTGCAGGCGGAAGCTTATGATTACCCGGCGGCGTTTTTTGACAAGAGGGTGCATGTGATCGAACGCCAATGTCCGTCTACTAATGCTCTCCGCCGGGCGGCGGAAGTCATCGCATCCAAGTGCCGGCCGATCATCGTCGCGGGCGGCGGCGTGCGTTATTCCGGGGCAGAGGCGGAGCTGTCGGCCTTCGCGGAGCGCTTTGGCATTCCGGTGGCGGTGACCCAGGCGGGCAAAGGCGTCTTGCCCTGGAATCACCCGCTTAACGTCGGCGGTGTGGGGGTAACCGGCGGACTGGCCGCGAATCGGCTCGCGCATCAGGCCGATCTTGTTATTGGGGTCGGTACGAGGTATTCCGACTTCACGACCGCGTCCAAGTCGGCGTACCGAGAAGACGCGTTATATGTGAATGTGAACGTCAGTCGGTTGGACGGCGCCAAGCTGGACGGTATCCCGCTAGCAGGAGACGCGAAGGCGACGTTGCCGGCGCTCGCGGAATTATTGGTGGAGACGGGGTACACTCCGGCTTACGGCGAAACGGAGCTTGAAGTGCTCAAGTCTGAATGGGATCGTGAGGTCGACCGTCTGTTTGAACTGGAGCATGAGGCCGGGTTCGCACAGACGCGCGCACTCGGAGTGATCAACGAGACGATTGGCGACGGCGCGGTCATTGTATGCGCGTCGGGCAGTCTGCCCGGTGACTTGCAGCGGCTGTGGCGGGTGTCCCAATCGGACGCCTACCATCTGGAATATGGCTTCTCCTGTATGGGTTATGAAGTGAGCGGCGCCTTCGGGGTCTCGCTTGCGGAGCCGCAGCGGGACGTCTATGCCCTGGTCGGGGACGGTAGCTATTTGATGCTTCATTCCGAGCTGCTTACCAGCTTGCAGGAGGGGCGGAAAATCACAGTGCTGCTGTTTGATAACCACGGCTTCCAGTGCATTCACAACTTACAAAGCGAACATGGAAGCGACGGATTCGGTAACGAATTCCGTTATCGGGAGGACGGCACGGGCCGCTACACGGGCGCACCGCTTCCGATCGATTATGCGGCGCATGCCCGCAGTCTCGGAGCTGCTTCTTATAAAGCGTCGAACGCGGAAGAGCTTCGTGAGGCGCTCCACCTGGCACAGGCGGAGACGCGAACGACACTGATTGAGGTCGCGGTGTTGCCCGGCACGAATACGGGGGGCTACGAGTCCTGGTGGAACGTCGGTGTTCCCGCCGTCTCGACGGGCGAGCGGGTCGTTAAGGCTAGCGAAGCAATGAGCGAACGCATTCAACAGGCGAGAGCTTATTAACGGAGACGCAACGGGAGGGATCGCGATGGCAGGCTTTTCTTTTCGCTTGGGCGTACATCCAATTAATTGGGTTGGAGAAGACGTCAAGGAGCATGGAAACGACACCACGTACGAGCAAATCTTGGATGATATACAGGCGCTTGGCTTGACGGGGACGGAGATGGGGAGAAAGTATCCGACCGAGACCGGCGTGCTGAAGCAAGAATTATCCGGACGCGGAATCCGGCTTGTCTCGCAATGGAAGTCGGTGCTGTTCTCCGATCCGGCCTACCGCGAGCAGGAATTGGAGGCGTACCGGGAGCACGCAAAGTTTCTAAAGGAAATGGGTGCCAAAGTCATCAGCACTTGCGAAGTGGGCGGCTCCCTGCACTTCGATCCGCGTCGCACTCCGAATGAGCGGATCATCATTCCGCTGGACGATGCGGGATGGGAGAGCTTGGCCGAAGGGCTTAACACGGCCGGCCAAATTGCACGCGACTACGGGCTGAAGCTGACGTACCACCACCACGGCGGCACTGTCGTCGAACGGCCCGAAGAGATCGACAAGCTGATGGAGCTGACCGATCCGGAATCCGTGTGGCTGCTGTTCGATACCGGTCACGCGTTGTACGGTGGGGCTGACCCTCTGACACTGCTCCGCAAGCATTACGACCGTGTTGCCTACGTTCATCTGAAGGACGTGCGCGCCGACAGGCTGCGCCAGGCGAAGGAAGCGGGCTCCGACTTCGTCACCTGTATTCGTGAGGGGGTATTCACCGTCCCGGGCGATGGCTGCATTGACTTTCGGCCGATCCTCGCCGAACTGGTCGGCCGCGGCTACAACGGCTGGGCCATGCTCGAGGGTGAGCAGGATCCGGCGGAACATCCGCCGCGTGAATACGCTGCCCGGGCGCTTGCCTATCTGCATTCGCTGAATCCGGTTCAAGGAGGGGATCTGGCATGACAACGTTGGTTTCGCTGTTCCCGGAGAATCGGAGGTTCGACCTCACTGCGCTCGGGCGGCTGTGTATTGACATGAACGCAAACGAAATCAATCGCCCGATGGAGCAGACGATGACGTTCACCAAGTATGTCGGGGGCTCGCCTGCGAATATTGCGATCGGCATGAGCCGGCTTGGTCGGCGCGTCGCATTCATTGGCAAGTTGGCCGATGATCAGATGGGCCGGTTCATTCGTTCGTACCTGCGGGATAACGGGATCGATGACAGCGCTGTCTCGACAGACCGCACCGGCGCGGTAACCGGGCTTGCGTTCACCGAAATCAAGAGTCCTACCGATTGCAGCATCCTGATGTACCGGGATAACGTAGCCGATTTGAAGCTTAGTCCGACAGAGGTTGACGAGTTGCTGATCTCGGACAGCAGAGTGCTGCTGATCTCGGGTACGGCGCTTGCCGCAACTCCGTCGCGGGAGGCGGTGTTCGTTGCGCTGGAGTATGCCCACGCTCACGGGACTCCGGTAGCCTTCGATATCGACTATCGGCCTTATACTTGGCGTTCGCCGGAGGAGACGGCGGTGTACGGCCATCTTGTCGCCGAGAAAAGCGACATCCTTATCGGCACCCGTGAGGAATTCGACAGCCTGGAGCGATTTGAACGTGATTCAGACCGCAGTGACCGGTACACCGCAGCCAAGTGGTTCGAGCGCGGTGCGAAGCTCGTCGTCATCAAGCATGGCAAGGAGGGCTCCATCGCCTATACGAAGGATGGTCTGGAGCATCGCGCTCCGTCGTATCCAGCGAACGTCATTAAGACGTTTGGGGCGGGCGATGCTTATGCTTCCAGCTTCATCCATGGCCTGATGTCCGGCTGGGACGTTGCTCGGAGCATGTCTTTTGGCGGGGCGGCGGCGAGTATGGTCATCTCGAGTCACAGCTGTTCGGACGCGATGCCAACCGCCGCGGCGGTTGAGGATTACATCCGGCGCTGCGAGCGCGGGGAAATTACAGCCGGTTGACGCGAAGTGCGCCGGCCTATAGAAACGGGGAGAACATGGGCTATGAACTCAACGCTTAAGAACTGGATCGGCGGACATTGGGTCGCGTCCGCATCCAGCCAGACGGAGGATGTCTACAACCCGGCAACGGGAGAAACGCTGGCGAAGGTACCGTTATCCACGCCGGCGGATGTTGATGTGGCGGTTACCGCCGCGGCGGAGGCTTACGCGGCCTGGAGCCAGACGCCCGTCCCGCGACGCGCGCGGGTGCTGTTCAGGTATCAGCAGCTGCTCGTAGAGCATTGGGATGAATTGGCCCGACTCATTACGCTGGAGAACGGCAAAAGCTTCGGTGAAGCCCATGGTGAGGTGCTGCGCGGCATCGAGTGCGTGGAATTCGCCGCAGGCGCGCCTACGCTCATGATGGGGAAACAGCTGCCGGACATCGCTTCCAACCTTGAATCCGGCATGTACCGCTATCCGCTGGGGGTCGTTGGCGGCATTACGCCATTTAATTTCCCGATGATGGTGCCTTGCTGGATGTTCCCGCTAGCCGTCGCGTGCGGCAATACCTTCGTGCTCAAGCCGTCCGAGCGGACGCCGCTGCTGGCGAACCGACTGGCTGAGCTGTTTCATGAGGCCGGCTTACCGTCAGGCGTGCTGAACGTCGTACACGGCGCGCATGATGTCGTGAACGGTTTGCTGCGGCATCCCGGCGTCAAGGCGATCTCGTTCGTCGGATCGCAGCCGGTCGCCGAATACGTGTACACGACCGGCGCGGCAAATGGCAAACGCGTTCAGGCATTGGCCGGGGCCAAGAACCATTCGATCGTCATGCCGGACGCGGATCTGGACCTTGCGGTCAAGGAAATCGTGAGCGCGGCGTTCGGCTCGGCGGGTGAGCGCTGCATGGCTTGCGCCGTCGTCATCGCCGTTGGCAAGATCGCGGATGACCTCGTCGCCAGGCTGTCCGCCGCCGCAGATAAGATAACGATCGGCAACGGTCTCGACGAAGGCGTGTTCCTTGGCCCGGTCATCCGGCAGACGCACAAGGAACGGACGATCCGCTATATCGAAAGCGGCGTCGCCGAAGGCGCAGTGCTCGTCAGAGACGGTCGCGGCGTTGATGCGGCCAGCGAAGATGGCTACTTCCTCGGCCCAACGATCTTCGATCGGGTGAACGGCGAGATGGCGATCGGCCGGGAGGAGATATTCGCGCCGGTCTTGTCGGTTATGCGGGCCGAGACGCTCCAGGAAGCGGTCGAGATCGCCAATCGCTCGGAGTTCGCAAACGGCGCTTGCTTGTTCACGAGTAGCGGCGCCAGCGTTCGTAAGTTCCGGGAGACGATCGACGCCGGAATGCTTGGAATCAATTTGGGCGTTCCTGCTCCGATGGCATTTTTCCCGTTCTCCGGTTACAAGAATTCATTCTACGGCGACCTGCATGCGAACGGCACAGACGGGGTCGAATTTTATACGCGCAAAAAAATGGTGACCGCTCGCTGGTCGTGACCAGGCTGAAGCAGGGGGAGAGACTACATGGACAAAATAAGGATTGGCGTCATCGGTGTCGGGAGAATCGGCAAAATCCACGTCGATAATCTGAGAAAGCTGCAGCAAGCGGAGGTCGTCGCAATCAGCGATTTGTACGCGAATGCCGAATTGGTGGAATGGGCGCAGGAGAGGGATATTCCGATCGTAACGGCCGACAGCAACGCGATTATTCATCATCCCGATATCGATGCGATCTTTATCTGCTCGTCCACAGACAGCCATGTTCCGCTCATCGAGAGCGCCGCGAGAAGCGGCAAGCATATTTTTTGCGAGAAGCCGATCAGCATGGATATCCGGCAGACGGAGGAAGCGCTGGAGGAAGTGCGCCGCGCCGGCGTGAAGCTGCAGGTTGGCTTCAATCGTCGCTTTGACCACAATTTCCGCCGAGTTCGGGAGCATGTCGAGTCGGGAGCGATCGGCGATGTACACCTCATTAAAATTACGTCCCGCGACCCGAGTCCGCCTCCGGAATCCTATATCGCGGTATCCGGCGGTATCTTCATGGATATGATGATCCATGACTTTGATATGGCGCGTTATTTGTCCGGCAGCGAGGTAGAGGAAGTGTTCGCATACGGCGGCGTGCTCGTCGACCCTGTATTTGCGAAATACGAGGATGTCGATACGGCCGTCGTGACGCTGCGCTTCGCAAATGGTGCGCTTGGCGTCATCGATTGCAGTCGTCAAGCGGCGTACGGCTACGACCAGCGCGTGGAAGCGTTCGGCAACCTTGGAGCGGCCAGCGCTGACAACGATCACGCAAATACGGTGGCACTCAGCACGTCGGAAGGCGTGCATGGCGACAAGCCGTTGCACTTCTTCCTGGAGCGTTATAACGAGGCCTACGTGCTGGAGACGCAGCAATTTGTAGACAGTGTGCTAAGTGGCAATTCGGTTCCGGTTAACGGGGAGGACGGCTGGCAAGCGGAGCGGATCGCTCGGGCGGCGAAGCTGTCGCTCCGGGAGCGCCGAATTGTCAAGCTGTCGGAGCTGGACATCGCCGGATCCATCCATGCCGGATGCGAAGGGAGATGAGGGAATGTCGAACTTGATCGTTCGTCCCGACACGGGAGTGTCGGGGGAACACCCCTTGTTATCGGTTACGCCAGAGTCTGCCGGTTGGAGTTATGTCGGGTTTGACGTACATCGGCTGAATCCTGGGGAGAGAATCGAAAGGGATACGGAGGAACGCGAGTACTGCCTCGTCATATTGGAAGGGAAGGTAAATGTATCTACCGCGGAGTCCACGTGGGAGGCGATCGGCGAGCGAATGAGCGTATTCGAACGCATTCCTCCGCATGCAGTTTACGTGCCGGGCGGCAATCGGTACCAAGTCGAGGCTTTGACCGAAACGGAGCTGGCGATCTGCCATGCGCCGGATCGGAACGGCGGCCATCCGGCGCGCTGGATTGGGCCGGAGGATATCCGCGTCGAAGTCAGGGGAGAAGGCGCGACGAGACGTGATATTCACCATATTTTGCCCGAACAGCAATCCGCGGACAGCCTGCTTGTCGTCGAGGTGTTTACACCTCCGGGACATTGGTCCAGCTATCCCCCGCACAAGCACGACCAAGACGCCCTGCCGGATGAATCGCTTCTGGAGGAGACGTATTATTACCGGGTGAATCCGCCGCAAGGGTTTGCCGTTCAACGCGTATACACGGACGACGGCTCGCTCGACTCGACGCTTGCGGTGAAGAACGGCGAGACGGTGCTCGTGCCAAAGGGGTATCATCCGGTATCTGCGCCTCCGGGGTATGAGGTCTACTATCTTAACGTCATGGCCGGCCCTGTTCGCGTTTGGAGGATTCACAACGATCCGGACCACGCATGGACGCTTGATCCGCCGCGCACGCGTGAGGACAGACAAGAATGAACATTTGCAAAGGGAAAGAAATCATCGGATAATAGCACAATAGAGCGGCAACGCTCGTACGAATTCATCCGATTATGAACGAGGTTGGGTATGAAAGCGACAACGATTTACGACGTAGCCAAGGAAGCGGGAGTGTCCATTGCGACCGTCTCCAACGTCATTAACGGCAAAGGCAACGTAGGCAAGAAGAAGCGAGAAGAAATATTTAAGGTGATGAACCGTCTCCAATACAAGCCAAGCGTCATCGCTTCCGCCTTGATGGGGAAGAAGACGTATACGCTGGGGCTTCTGATTCCCGATGTGTCGAATCCGTTCTTCTCCGAAATTGCCCGGGCCGTGGAGGACATGGCCCATGAGGAAGGATACAGCGTGATCGTGTGCAGCACGGATAATAATGATGAACGCATCGAGAAGTATATCAAGCTACTGGAGCAGAAAAGCGTCGACGGCGTTCTGATTGGCACCGGTGTGGAAAACGCGAACATCATCGCTCAACTGTCCGAGAATTCCGTTCCGATCGTCATGATCGCCCGGGAGACGCCGGACATCGCCGTGCATAGCGTGCTGACGGATGACTTCAAAGGCGGCTCGTTGGCTGCCGGACATCTGCTGCAGCTGGGGCACGAGAACATAGCGATCTTGTCCGAGAACGCCAAATTTAGCAGCAGTAAAGAGCGTGTGAGAGGGTTTCGGTTTGCCTTGTTCGAGGCGGGCAAAACGCTGGACGATGAACGGATCGTCGCCTGCCGTTCCACGATCAAGGACGGCAAACGAGCGGCAGAGTTATTGCTTGGCGGGCCGAATCCGCCAACGGCGATCTTCTGCTGCAATGACATGCTGGCGATCGGGGCGTTGCAGGCGGCCAGGGAATGCGGCGTTCGCGTTCCTGAGAAGTTGTCGATCATCGGCTTTGACAACACGATTTTATCAACCGTCACGAACCCGTCGCTGACAACGATCGCCCAGCCGACGGATGAAATGGCTAAGCTTGCCTTCGGCTTGCTCCTCTCTTCGCCGGACGGGGTGACAGACGCCATCAGACAACGGATCGTGATGCAACCCAAGCTCGTCGTCCGGGAATCCACAGGTCCATCACTGCACGAAGCCGCCGGCCGTTAAGGCCGGCCTAGGGCATCGTGCCCAACCTACATCATCGCAATCTCCACACACCAACGCATTTCGTTCTATCCATCGTAATTCCCACACACCATCTAGTCGAACCCATCATAATCTCCGCATGAAATGCATCTTGCCAGACATCATTGCCTTTTCCAAACACCGACGCAGTGCGCATCACTTCATTTAGAATCGAATGAATTTTGCTTAAACCATAATGTAAAGCGCTTTCATTAAACGAGGTGAGCAAAGATCCCAATCCAACGGCCCGGATAAGGACCTATTTGAAGCTACTCCTAACAGCTGGGGAGGTGAGGCCGGAGCGCGCGAAGTGTTAAAGTGACAGCAAGAAGGAGCAGGACAGGACGTTAAATCATTAATGGAGGGGTTATATGAAAAAGTCCGGAATGTTGTGGGCACTTCTTTTAACGATAGCTGTCATATTCGCGGGATGCGATGGGAATAACGCGGCGGCGCCCGACACTGCGAAGTCTAACGATTCCCAGAAGGCCGAAGAATCGAAGCCCGTGGCTAGCGGTGTCAGTGCGAACAGTAAGGAAGCTCCCGCGCTCGCTAAACTCGTGGAGGAGGGGAAGCTGCCAAAGCTGGAAGAGCGGATGCCGGCAGCAGGGGACGTTATGGTCGAGCAGGTCGCCCAGGAAATCGGCCAATACGGCGGAGACTGGACGATGGCTTGGACGGGGCCCGGCGACAAATGGGCCGTCGGACAGCCGACGGAGGAAGCCTTGTTCCGCTTCAACGCGGACGGTACTGGGGTTGAGCCAAACGTTGCCAAGAGCTACGAGGTGAATGAGGACTCCACGGTGTTCACGATCCATCTGCGTAAAGGCATGAAATGGTCGGACGGCGTGCCGTTTACGGCCGACGACGTGTTGTTTTATTGGGAGCACATGCTGACCAAGGAAACGTTCGGCAAGAAGATCTATGACGCCTACTATTCGGTTGATCCGATAACGGGTGAGAAAGCGCTGGCCGAAGTGAAGAAGGTTGACGACTATACGTTCACCGTTACGCACAAGTATCCGAGCGTGCAATTCCTCGAGAGGGTCGCGATTGATAATAAGTGGTTCTTCGCGCCGGCGCACTTCCACAAGACAATTCTTCCAGAGTTCGTCGGCGAGGCGAAAACAGCTGAAATTGCCAAGGAATGGGGGTATGAGGATACGAAAGCGTTTCTCGTTGATACCGGTTACTACTACTGGCTGCACCCACAAATTCCAACGCTGCGCGCCTGGGTTGCAAGCACAGATCCGAATAGCGACCAGTTCGTGATGCAGCGCAATCCGTACTACTGGAAAAACGACTCCGAAGGCCATCAACTGCCTTACTTGGATCGCATTGTCGTGACGAAAGTTCAAGATCCGAGCCAAATTCTGCTCGGTACGCTGGCTGGCAACTATAATTTGGCGACTTACGGCGCGAAAGACTTTACGATTCTGAAGGAAAACGAGAAGAAGGGGGACTTCCGCGTCCTGCCGTGGACGCAGCCAAGCTGGACGAGTGCGGGTATCCAGCTGAACCAGACCACGAAAGATCCGAAGCTGCGCCAGCTGTTCCAGGATATCCGCTTCCGCGAGGCGCTCTCGATCGGGGTTGATCGCAACGAGATAACCGAAATCGTGACCAACGGCATCGCCGACCCGGTTCAGGCTTCTGTTCCGGAAGGCGTGTTCGGCTACCAGGAGGGATGGGCACAGAAGTGGGCCGAGTTCGACCCGGACCGCGCGAACCAGTTGCTGGATGAAATCGGCTTGAAACGCGGCAAGGATGGCTTCCGCACGTTCCCGGACGGATCGGATCTTACCTTGACTGATATTGAATCGAGTACGAACGCAGACTCCTTCTTGGAGCTGTTGAAGAAGTATTTCGAAGATATGGGATTGAAGTTTAACGTCAAGGTCGTCGAGTCCGGCGCGTTTACGGATATGAAGTACGCGAATGAAGTCCCCATTAACACCGAAGCGATTTCCGTGGCGAACGTTGCATTCCGTCCGGATACGCTCGTACCGCTGCGCGTTATCACGCCATGGTTCGGACATTACGGTTTGTATACGGAGTCGGGCGGCAAAGAGGGCGTGAAGCCGGAAGGCGATGTCGCCAAAATCCTTGAGCTCTGGTCACAACTGAAAGCCAGCAACTCCAAGGATGAGATCAACCGCATAGCCGGCGAGATCTATAAAGTTCATATGGATAATCAATGGGTGATCGGCTACGCCGGTCCGACGCCGACGCTGGTTGTGGCCAGCAATAAGATGCGGAATGTTCCCGAGAAGGCCGTGTGGGCGGACGAATTCCGTTCCTTAGGTCACGGGCATCCGGCGCAGTTTTATCTGAAGCAGTAACTCGGTAACACAGGGAGGCGGCGGCGGGGAATCCAAGTTTCACGTTGCCGCGTCTCCATGCCGGGAACGCGCGAAATCGCATTGGAGGGGACAGATCACAGATGCTTCAATATATTCTCAAGCGCATTTTATTGGCCATTCCCGTCGTCATCCTGATCTCGTTTATCGTCTTCTATATTATCCAACTGCCTCCCGGGGACTACGTGTCCACCTATGCGGCGCAAATGGCGGCCGCGGGCGACAACATGACGGCGGAGGAAATGGATGAGATGAGAGATAACCTGGGGCTAAGCGGTCCGGTATACGAGCAATATGCGGTCTGGATCAAAAAAATCGTACTGCACGGCGATTTCGGCTTTTCGTTTAGCTACAACAAACCGGTTCTAGATGTTGTCAAGCAGTATATGGGCCTTACGCTCGTCGTCTCGTTCGTTACGTTGTTTTTTCATTATATCGTTGCGATCCCTATCGGTATCTATACCGCCGTGAAGCAGTATTCCGCAGGGGACTATTTCTTCTCGGGAATCAGCTTTATCGGCATGGCGACACCGAACTTCCTGCTGGCTATAATTCTGATGTTCTTCTCCTACAAATGGTTTGGGGACCCGTTGCTGGGACTGTTCTCGCCCGAATATGTCAATGCGCCGTGGTCTATGGATAAAGTCGTCGATTTGATGAAGCACTTAATCATCCCGGTCATCGTTATCGGGATTGCCCATACCGCGGATCTGATCCGCGTCATGAGAGGCCAGATGCTCGACGAACTGAATAAGCCGAATATCGTAACCGCCCGCGCGAAGGGCGTATCGAATCTGAAAATTCTGTTCAAATATCCGACACGCGCTGCCTTAAACCCAATCGTAAGTACGCTCGGCTGGTCGCTGTCTTCCATTTTTACGGGTTCTACCATTACCGCGATCGTACTGAATCTTCCGATCCAAGGGCCGGTTATGTACAATGCCCTGCTGGGCCAAGACATGTACTTAGCCGGATCATGGCTGCTGTTTATGGCGTTGCTCACCGTGCTGGGAACGTTGATCTCGGATATTTTGTTGGCTTGGCTTGATCCAAAAATCCGTACAGAGTTCAGAGGTAACTAACGATGAACACATCGACGATATTTAAGAAGAAAGTTCCGACAACCGCCAAAGTCCCAAGGCCGGGCAAGCAGGACGACAAATCGGACCTGAACTACAGCTCGCAATGGAAGCTGATGTACTTGCGGTTCAAGAGGCACAAGCTGGCACGGGTCAGCCTGGTTATTCTCGGGATCCTGTATATTGTCGCGCTGCTGGCCCAATTCATCGCGCCGTATAGCCTGCAAAGCTATGACAGTAAATACGTTAACGCGCCGCCGACACTGCCGCGCTTCGTTGACGCCGAGGGGAAATTCCATCTTCGTCCCTTTGTCTATGAATTAAAATCCGAGCGTGATCCCGAGACGATGCGCAAAATATTCGTCAATAACGAGGAGAAGAGATATCCGCTGCAATTGTTTGTCAAAGGAGAGGAATATAAATTTCTCGGCTTGTTCCGCACCGACGTCCACCTGCTGGGGGTCGAGCAGCCGGGCCGGATTTTCATGCTCGGAACGGACGGTATGGGCCGGGATTTATTCTCCCGCATTGTGCTTGGCAGTCAAATCTCGCTGTCGATCCCGCTGGTCGGGGTAGGCATCAGCTTCGTAATCGGCCTCATTCTCGGCGGAATCTCCGGCTACTTCGGTGGCTGGATTGATTCGCTTATCCAACGGATCATCGAGATTATCCGCTCGTTCCCGACGCTTCCGTTGTGGATGGCGTTATCGGCAGCGATACCGCCGCGCATTCCGGTCGTCACGATGTATCTCTACATCGTGATCATCTTCGCGCTGATCGGTTGGACCGATCTGGCGCGTGTCGTCCGAGGCAAGTTCATCTCGTTGAAAAATGAAGACTACGTCGTCGCAGCCAAAATCGCCGGGGTCAGCGATACGAAAATTATTATTAAGCATCTGCTGCCGGGCTTCATCAGCTACCTTGTCGTCGCGACGACGCTGGCGATTCCCGGCATGATTCTCTCCGAAACGGCGATGAGCTTCCTGGGCCTTGGCATCCGTTCCCCTGCCACAAGTTGGGGCGTGTTGCTGCAGGAAGCCCAGCAGATTGAGAACGTCGCCCTGTATCCGTGGAAGCTGTTCCCGCTTGGCATCGTCATTCTGACCGTGCTGACCTACAACTTCCTGGGCGACGGGATGCGCGATGCCGCCGATCCGTATAAGAAATGATTCAACGATACTTTGAAGCGAGCGAGGGGACCGTATGACGACGCAACCATTAGCAACCGAGCAGCCTCTGCTCTCGGTCCGAAATCTGAAGATCCGTATCCAGCTGGACAACGGCATCATGAATGCTGTGGATGGGGTCGATTTTGACATACGTAAAGGGAAGACGCTGGGGCTCGTTGGTGAGTCCGGCTGCGGCAAAAGCTTAACCAGCCGATCACTCCTCCACCTCAATCCGAAGGAGTGCGAGACGTCGGGCTCGATTGTTTATCGCCCTTCCGACGGCAAGGGGGCGAAGGAGATGGACATGGACATTCTCTCCTTAGAACCCAACGGGAAGGCGATCCGCTCCATTCGCGGCCGGAGAATCTCCATGATCTTTCAGGAGCCGATGACGGCGTTCTCTCCGATGTATACGATCGGCAACCAGATCGTGGAGGCCATTCGCATCCACCGAACGAAGGACAAGAAGGAAGCCAAAAACATTGCGCTCGAGATGTTATCCAAGGTCGGCATTTCGGACGAGGAGAAGCGGTATGATCAATATCCGCATGAGTTCTCCGGGGGGATGCGGCAGCGCGCGATGATATCGATGGCGTTGTCATGTAATCCCGAGCTTTTAATCGCCGACGAGCCGACAACAGCGTTAGATGTGACGATTCAGGCGCAGGTGCTTGAACTGATGCGCGCGCTTCAGCA
Source organism: Paenibacillus sp. FSL R7-0216 (assembly GCF_037969915.1). NCBI lineage: Bacteria > Bacillati > Bacillota > Bacilli > Caryophanales > Paenibacillaceae > Paenibacillus > Paenibacillus sp. FSL R7-0216. The sequence goes on from NZ_CP150222.1 coordinate 854,515, forward strand.
GGAGTTCGGCATGTCGATTCTGCTGGTTACGCACGATCTTGGCATTATCGCGCAGATGTGTGACGAGGTTGCGGTCATGTACCTGGGCAAAATCGTTGAGCAGGCGCCGGTGAAGGAATTGTTCCGCAATCCGAAACATCCTTACACCAAAGGCCTGATGAGATCGATGCCGCGGCTTGGAGGCGGCAAGGATAAGCGGCTGGAGTCCATCGAAGGCTCGGTGCCGATGGCGATCGACATGCCGCCGATGTGCGGCTTCTATGAACGCTGTAAGGACCGCATCGAAGGGGTGTGTAATGCGTCTGCCGTTCCGATGACCTCGATTTCCGAGGATCATACCGTCAGATGCTTCCTGTATTCGGAGTCGGAAGGAGGCGAATCGCCATGACGAACGCCATGCTCGACGTCGTCGAGTTGAACAAGGAATTTCAGGTGAAGCCGAAGTCGGCGAAGTTATTCGCTAAGCCAACGAAGGTCCAGGTGTTAAGCGATATTTCGTTCGAGTTGTACGAAGGAGAGACGCTAAGTATCGTTGGGGAATCCGGCTGCGGCAAGACGACGCTTGGCCGTTGTCTGGTCAAAGGCATCCCCGCCACCACAGGGCAAGTCATCTATCGCACCGAGGAGGATGAACAAGTTGACTTTCTGAAGTTGAAGGGAAAAGAGGCTAAGCGGCTGCGCAGAGATATTCAGATGATTTTCCAGGACCCTTACTCGTCTCTTAGCCCGCGCATGAGCGTATTCGATATTATTTCGGAGCCGCTCGTCGCCAACTTCAAGCTGAGCCGGGCGGAGGTCGAAGAGAAAGTGAAGGATATCGCGGAAAAAGCCGGCCTCAACGTCAGTTATCTGCGCCGTTATCCACATGCGTTCTCCGGCGGCCAGCGGCAGCGGATCGCGATCGCCCGCGCCCTGATCATGAAGCCGCGGTTGATCGTCTGCGATGAGGCGGTGTCCGCGTTGGACGTGTCCATTCAAGCGCAGATTATTAATCTGCTCAAAGATTTGCAGGAGCAGTTTAAGATCACATATCTATTTATTTCTCACGACTTGTCTATTGTGCAGAACATTTCAGACCGCGTCGCCGTCATGCATTTAGGACGTATTGTCGAGCTGGCGCCAACGAAGGCGTTGTTCGCAGGTCCAAAGCATCCGTACACGGAGGCGCTCATGTCAGCCGTGCCGCAGCCCGATCCGGAAGCGGACCATAGCCGTATCATTCTGGAAGGCGAGGTGCCGAACCCGGCCCATCCGCCGAGCGGCTGCCACTTCCATCCGCGTTGTGCCTACCGCACCGAGAAATGTGCGCAGCAATCGCCGGAGTTGCGGGAAATCGCAGACGGCCATTCCGTGGCCTGCCATTATGCGGAACAATTAAACTTAAGAGGTGTACGCCATGATTGAACGTGCCCCAGCCAATCCGAATCCGAGAAAGTTGATTATCTTCCTGGATTGCGGAGATACGATTATTGATGAAAGCACCGAGACAAGGGACGAGGAGGGCATCGTGCTTGACGGCCGTGTCATTCCCGGCGCGGACGTGATGGTAAAGACGTTGGCGGAGCGGGGATTCCGGCTGGCGATAGTGGCCGACGGCGCAGCGCAATCGTTCAAAAACCTGTTGATCCGAAACGGTCTTTATGAATGCTTCGAGACGCTCATCTACTCCGAGAACATCCGTGCAACGAAGCCGAACCCGCGGATGTTCAAGGCGGCCATGGGCGCCATGGAACTGGATGAAACCGACATTACCAGAATGATTATGGTTGGCAACAACCTGAGCCGCGACGCCAAGGGAGCGAATGCGCTTGGCATCACCAGTGTGTTCCTGAGCTGGACGCCGCGGTATCCGAAGACGCCGGCAGACGATTCGGAGATCCCGCGGTATACGATTGGAACCCCGCTGGAGCTGATCGAGTTAGCGGAAAGGTTGGATGCGAACTTGTCCGAGAAAGGGAATGACGGCGAAGGGAGAGAGTGACGTAGCGCTTATGACCCAAGTTGACAACACTGCGGTGCGGCTGGCGGGCGAACCGAAGGGCTTGCCGATTGGAGGAGGGCGATGATGCGCGGGACGGAGATGCAGATGCTGGCGTTCTTTTCCGCGTATGAAATCTATTTCCGAGTGTTGATCAGCGCTCTGCTCGGACTCGTGATCGGCTTCGACCGCACGCATAAGAACAAGCCGGCGGGCGTAAAGACGTATACGTTCGTCACGCTCGCATCGGCGCTTATCACGATTGTTTCGATCGAAAGCGCCGTGCGATACGGTCATTTGCACGACCGAACGATGATGGACCCGATGCGACTTACGGCGCAAATCGTCAGCGGACTTGGCTTTCTCGGGGCAGGCCTCATTATGAAAGCCGGATTCGAGGTAAAGGGACTGACGTCCGCGGCGATGATCCTATTTGCAGGGGGCGTGGGCATCGGCGTTGGAGCCGGCTTCTACGGTATCGTGTTATTCACATTGGTGATCGCCTTTGTATTTGTACGCTTCGGCAGCTGGATCGAGCGACGGGAGCACGATCGACTAGAGGCGGACAAGTGCGACATGGATGATCATACGGATCATTCGGCTTGATAGACATCGCTAGAGAACGGGAGGAATAACCTTGGCGGCATTCGCCGCCCTGCAACGGGACGAAGCGAGCTCGAGCTCCGCGGCGTCCCTTTTGTCGTTCCGCTCGGTGGTCATCCAGCAGTTAGCGCTGCGCTGCTGCCCGCGGTGTAACCCGTTGAGAAGGCAGCAGTAATGTTATACCCGCCGGTATAACCGTGGATATCCAGAATTTCGCCGCAGAAATACAGTCCCTGCATCAGCTTTGATTGCATCGTTTTGGGATCGATTTCCTTTAAATTCACCCCGCCGCCCGTTACGAATGCTTCTTCAATGGATAACGTGCCATACACCCGAATCGGGAAACGTTTCATGAACTGGGCGAGTTGCAGCCACCTTTGCTTCGGAATGTGATCGTACGTCAGGTGGGGATCTAATTCAGCTTTCTGAAGGAGGAGTGGAATTACTTTTTCAGGCAAATAAGCTTTTAATGCGTTCTTGATCGACTTTTTAGATTCTTGTTCGGTAAGCTTCAGGGTTTCATGATAGATTTCATCCAGGCTCTTATCCGGGGCGAAATCGACGGATACTTCCACATTGCCCGTCCCAAACTGCTTCAAAGCTTTGACGACGAACTGACTGCACCGTAAAGCAATCGGTCCTGAAATCCCGAAGTGTGTGAACAGCATGTCACCTTGATGCTCGATCAACCTTTTCCCCTTGGGACTCCATACGGAAAGGGAAACGTTTCTCAAGGAGAGCCCCTGCAATTCCTTGCTTTGAATGAAGGGCTCGTTAGAGGTCAATGGAACTTCTGTTGGGAAGAGTTCCGTTATCGAGTGTCCGGCGCGTTCGGCCCAAGCATATCCGTCACCCGTTGAACCTGTATGAGGTACGGATCTTCCCCCAACAGCGACAATCACCGCCGAGCTCTCTAACACTTCCCCTGTTTTCAGCCTGACGCCGACGGTTCGACCATTATCATAGAGCACTTCCTCTACGGGGCTGTTTACTCTGATTTCGACACCTTGGGAGCGCACTTTGCTGATCAGTGCATCTACCACGGTCTTGGCTTTATCAGAAACAGGGAACATGCGCCCGTTGTCCTCTTCTTTCAGCTTGATCCCTAAATCTTCAAAGAACGCCACAATGTCTTGATTGCTGAAGGTGGTTAGAGCGCTGTAAAGGAAACGCCCATTGCCGGGAATAAACTTGATCAGTTCATCGAGCTCTTTCGCGTTGGTGACATTACATCTTCCGCCGCCAGATATGCCCAATTTTCGCCCCAGCTTGTCTCCTTTGTCCACAAGAAGCACTTTGGCACCTTGCTTGCTTGCGGCAATGGCAGCCATCAGCCCGGAGGGGCCGCCGCCGATGACGATTACGTCTACATTTTTCATGTTCGTATCCTCTCTATTTGTACTTTCTTACTATTTTCTAAACTATGCATTATTGTAAAACTTTGTCGGCTATGATTTAATCGAAACTAGAGTTGTATTCTTGTATTCTTCCGCCTGAGGAGGGAGAACGTGGATGCTGTAAAAGAGATCCTGCTTCAAGTGTTGATTGCCAGCTTGCCGGCCTTTCTGTTTCCATTGACGTTTGAGAAACGGAATTGCTACTGGCAGCACAACAACCGTACTGCCAAGGGGCAACCCTTCGCCATAGGCTTAACGTATACCTGCTTGTGCAGCACGCTGCTCTGCGATATCTTCGCCTCGCGGATAGAGGACGTTATTCCGCTGAATTTTGGAATTTTACCCCTGTTTGCCCTGATGCTGTATGGCAGGTTTCGGGACGGGGTCGCATTGGCTCTGATGCAGATCATACTCTATCCACTGTTTGCAGTAAATTACACCCTTGTTGGGTTTATCATGGAGACGGGATTACTCTTGTATCCCTTTGTTCTACTCACTTCCCGCTATTTCAAAAGGACCGGCCGACAGAGTAAAGTGGCTATTCTTTCCCTCTTCTTTATGGGCGGGGAGACGATGATCGCGTTGTCTCCATTTTTGGCCGGAAACATGTCGTTTAATTCCGATCTTGGCGCGTTATCCAATTGGCTCGTCAATGTGCTGGTGACGATGCTGGTCGGTAGCTTGTTCGTTTACATGATTGAAAGCACGATGGAGAAGGAAAAGCTCCGCGGCCAAGTGATGCAGCTGTCGCGCGAATACTTCCGGGAAGCGGAGAAGCTGCAGCAGATGATGGACGCCGCACCGCTGGGCATCGTGTTGCTGGATCAACAAGGCAATATTATATCGATAAACGACACGTTTCTCCAGTTATACCGGACGTACCGCGAGGAGTCGGAGGAGCTGCGACGCGAGGATTTGCTGCTGCGCAAGCTGAATGACGTGCTCAGCGGCGTCCCGATCGAGTCGATCGCCTCCAGGGTCGAGCAGTCGCTTGAAGGCCAAATCAAGATGACCGATTTGATCAAAGCGAACGATCATATTTATTTTACCAGTACTTCGCCGATTCAAAAAAGCCATTCCAAAGAAGTCATCGGCGCGGTGGCCATCGTTCAGGATATCACCGAATTGGAAACGCTTCGAATGGAGCTGAACCATGTGGAACGGCTTAGCCTGGTCGGTCAAATGGCCGCCGGCATAACTCACGAAATCCGCAATCCAATGGCAGTGGTCCGGGGATTCCTGCAGCTAATGCGGGAGAAGAGCCCTCCGACGTTGGACCATTACTACCGGATTGTGATGGAGGAACTGGACCGGGCGAACGGCATCATCAATGACTTTCTTTCCCTTGCGCAGAATCGTCCGGTCGAAAGCGAGAAATGCCACCTCCACGACATCATCAAGGAATTGACGCCGCTGCTCTGGGCGGACGCAAACCTTCGCGGGCAAACGATCGAAGTCAAATTGGATGATTCCCTGCCGCCCTTGCTGCTGAACGCCAAGGAGATCAAACAGCTGATCTTGAACCTATCGCGCAACGCGATGGAAGCGATGGAGGAGAAGGGGCAACTGACGCTCGAGACCAGGGTGGCCGATCAAGGCGCGCTATTGCTTGTCAGCGATACAGGACCGGGGATTCCTCCCGGGCAGCGGGAGAAGCTGTTCGAGCCCTTTTTCACCACGAAAGCGAAGGGCACAGGACTCGGGCTGGCTTTATGTCTCAGTATCATTGAACGCCACGGTGGCAAAATCAGCGTTGATTCGGCGGAAGGGCAAGGCACGACGTTTACGGTATTCTTCCCGCTCTTGTAAGCCCGAATGGGTTGTGGGGAGCGATAGGGGAGAGTTGCTTTCCTTCCTTATGAATGTATAATAAAATTAATCTGGCTAGGAGCGACGCATGGCGCGGCGCTTGGGTAACAAGCCATTTCATTATTGCATAAGGAGTGATAGGTAATGTCGATGTCATTTGACCAATATATGCGAGACATGGTGCAACCGATGAGAGACGAATTGACCGTGCTGGGCGTTCAAGAGTTGCGCTTGCCGGACGAAGTCGAGGAGAAGTTGCCAAACGCGAAGGGAACGACACTGGTCGTTGTTAATTCCGTTTGCGGTTGCGCGGCGGGGCAATGCCGTCCTGGCGTTGCGAAGGCGCTGCAGCACGATCTGACGCCGGATCACTTGTTCACCGTATTCGCCGGACAAGACAAGGAAGCAACGGCAAAAGCACGCGAATATTTCGCGCCGTATCCGCCTTCTTCGCCTTCGATCGCTTTGATGAAGGACGGAGAGCTTGTCCATTTCATCGAGCGCCACCAAATTGAAGATCGTTCGGCTGAGGAAATCGCCGCCGATCTGACCAGCGCGTTCGACCGGTTCTGCCGGTAAGCAGATCCTGGCGGCGGCCGAACCGCCAGCCGCTTTCGCCCCGCCATCCGGATTGTCCGGATGGGCCCGGGGCGTTTTTAGATTTGGGGAATGCGACTTACATAGGGTGTAATATTAAGGATGTGGAGGGATTTAAGAATGAGCTTGCAACAGGAAATCATTAAACGGTTGGGCGTAAAGCCTGTCATCGACGTGGAGGAGGAAATTCGCCGTCGCGTTGACTTCTTGAAGGAGCATGTCAAAGCTGCGCGCACGACCGGCCTCTTAATTGCCATTAGCGGCGGGATCGACAGCGCCGTGGCGACCGGCTTATGCAAAAGGGCGACAGACGAGCTGACGCAGGAAACCGGCCAACCGTATATGACGTTGGGCGTATTCCAGCCCTACGGGGAGCAGGAGGATATCGATCACAGCTACGAGGTGGCCAAGGCGTTTGGACTTGAACATACGGCGGAGACGAACATTGAGGAAGCCGTAGACGAAATGGCCCTCGAAGTCGAGCACAGTTTTAGAAAAATCGGCAAATCCCGTCACCTGAGCCCGCAAGGCAAAGGCAACATCAAGGCGCGGACGCGGATGGTTATGCAGTATGCGCTGGCATTCGAGCTTAACCTGCTTGTCGTTGGCACCGACCATGCTTCCGAGGCGATTACCGGCTTTTACACCAAATGGGGCGACGGGGCCGTTGACATCACACCGCTTAGCTCGCTGAACAAACGTCAGGTTCGCCAGCTTGCCGCCCGCCTCGGCGTGCCGCAAAGCGTCATTGATAAGGCACCAACCGCCGGCCTTTGGGAAGGGCAAACGGACGAGAAAGAGCTCGGAATCAGCTACGATGACAACAGCGATTATCTCGAAGGCAAGCCGGTGGATCCGGCGGTCCAAGAGCGGCTGGAGTCGTTCTATCGGAAGACGGAGCACAAGCGCAGCCCGATCCCGGGTATCTGAATACAAGAGGCGCCGGCAGAAGAAGGCCGGAGGCCAAACATCGGTATCACCACTACGCGAGCCTGGGCGCTATGCCCGGAGGCTCGCGTTTTTTTGTCTTGTGGACTTGGACTTAAGTCCAGGACAAATCCCGGACCGCGGCCTGTGGCGTTGTTAGGAGAAAACGCTATAATGCAGGGAGACATTACGAAGCGGCTTGCGTGGACTCGCGGATGGAACGGCCTATGAATCTCTTTACGACTTTGTCCGTATATATAACATGATCCATGTTATAGTCTTTATTTGGAAGTGGTATAGGATGGAGTTAAGTTGGGAGATTTGAGGAGGGGTTTCATTGAAAAACGTATTCACGATTTTTACGGCACCGGAAGAAACGTTTAAACGGGTGCGGGAGAGTAAGACGGCTTGGTTGTTCGCGCTTGCGGTGCTGCTGGTTGTCTCCGTTGTGGTGATCTACATGCAGATGCCGACGCTGGAGAAGGAGTTTCAACGGCAGTTCCAGAACCAACAAATCGACGCAGGCATGCAACAAACGTTTATGGCCACGGCGAAAACGACCGCTTACATCATGGGCGCGATCATGCCGGTGATCATGTTGTTCGTGACAGGTCTGCTGCTGATGCTGCTGAATCTGGTGGTTCGCGGGGAAGGCAAATACATGCAGTTTGTATCCATCGCTGCATTTGCAGCCCTGCCGGGCATCGTAGGCAGCTTGATTACGGGGATAATGGTCATGACGATGGACGTTCAATCGGCTACGGACGTTTCGCTTAGCTTAGGGGCCTTTGTCGCCGATAAGTCCAGCCAGATGTATCGCTTACTGTCCTTGATCAATCCGTTCTCCATTTGGAGCCTTGTGTTGTACATTATCGGCTCCTCGGTAATTATGAACCGGCCGCGCAAAACGGTGGCCACCTGGATTATTGCAGCTTGGGTTGTCATTTCGCTGGGCTCTCTGCTGCTGAGTTAAGTCCGCAATTATACATAAATAGGATAGGTGATGGACTTGTTCAAGAAGAAATGGTTTTGGGGTGCCGTCGTAGGATTGGCCGTCGTCGCGTTGGTGATCACCAATATGGTGGGGCTCAATCGGGCGGCCGAGGTGAAGACCGCAGAAGTAACGATGGGGAAGATCGTCGAGCAGATCTTTACGAATGGCAAGCTGGAGCCGGGACAGACGACGGCAGTATATGCGCCGGCTAGCGGCGTAGTGGGAGCTTTGAAGGTCAAGCAGGGCGATGCGGTCAAGAAGGGACAGATTCTATTAACGCTTAGTATGGAGCAGGTCAAGGACCAGCTAGAGAAGGAGCAAATTAATCTGCAATTGACCGAAGCAGAGCGGCTGGCGGCTAAGAAGCAGCATTTTGAAAGCTTCAAGCAGGCGTTTACCGAAAACCCCGACCAGGAGCCGAAGGAGCTGGACCTCACTGCCTATGATTTACGTATCCGATCCAGTCAGTTAACGATCGAATCCCTGGAGAAGCAGCTCGCAAACCAGCAGGTGCTGGCTCCTGCGGACGGCGTGGTTACCTCTCTAACAGCGAACGCAGGACAAATGCTTGCCGAAGGCGGAGAAATCGCGAAGATTGCTGATGTGAGCAGTCTGAAGGTAACGGCATACCTGAACGAGTTGGATGCAGGGAAAGCGGCGCAAGGGATGAAGACCGTCGTTACCGGCGAGGCCTTCACGGACAGTTATGACGGCACGATCTCTTACCTGGCTCCAACGGCAGGGCTGTCCGATCCGACATCCAAGGATACATCCGTGGAAATGAAGGTCAGCCTGGATCAGGTATCGCCGGAGCTTCGTCCAGGTTATAACGTGACGGTCGAAATGGAGATTCCCGACAAGGAACGGTTGCTCGCGCCGATCGACGCGGTTCAGTACGACGGTGAGCAGGCGTACGTCTTTAAGGTCCAGGACGGGGTTGCCGTTAAGGCACTTGTCACAACGGGCAAGGAAGGCGAAGAACAAATCGAGCTGCTCACAGGGGTGACCGCGGGTGACCTCGTGGTTGTCGAAGGCGGCGACAAACTGCAGGACGGCGCTAAGGTGAAGGTTCGATGATTACGCTGGAAGGAATCACCAAGGTATATAAAAACGGTCCTCTCGAGGTGCAGGCCTTGATGCCGCTCGACTTGAATATCGAAAAAGGCGAGTTCGTAGCGATCATGGGCTCGTCGGGCTCCGGCAAGTCGACGCTGATGAACATTATCGGCTGCCTCGATATCCCGACCGCCGGTAGCTATGAGCTGGATGGAGATCCGGTGCAGTCCCTGAGCGAGGAGGAACTGTCCCGGGTGCGAAACCGTAAAATCGGTTTTGTCTTCCAAAGCTTTAATCTGCTGGGCCGACAAACCGTCTTGCAGAACGTCACGCTACCGATGATGTATGCCGGCATTTCCCGGGAGAAGCGCAACGAACGGGCGCTTGAGCTGCTGGGCAGGGTTGGACTAGCCGAACGGGTCAAGCATCGTCCGAATGAGCTCTCCGGGGGGCAGAAGCAGCGGGTCGCGATCGCCCGGGCACTAACGATGAACGCGCCAATCCTGTTAGCCGACGAGCCAACAGGAAACTTGGATACGAAATCGTCCTCTGAAATCATGGAGTTGTTCAAAGAAATTCATGCCGATGGCACGACGATTGTGCTCGTTACCCACGAGCCGGATATCGCCGAGCATGCCGACCGAATCATTACGTTTGGGGACGGCCGGATCTTAAGCGACAAGCGTAAAGGAAGTGTTAGCCTATGAGCATTTGGGAGAGTATCCTCGTTGCCCTGGACAATCTCCGAATGAACAAGCTGCGTTCCTTCCTGACGATGATCGGCATCGTCTTTGGCGTCGCCGCGGTGGTTACGGTCGTGTCCATCGGGCAAGCCGGCCAAAGCTCGATTATGTCCGAAATGTCGAATTACGAAGATGGATATTTCCTGATTTATCCGAACTATAACAACGGAGAACCCGATGACAATACCTATTTCCGGCAGCGGGAATTAGCTGAAATCCGTAAGCTTCCGGGGGTGCGTTACGTTTCTGCGTCGTCGTCCTACGGCATGACGAGCAAATTTAAGAAGGACGATTTGCAATTCAGCGTGACCGGAACGACTTCGGAATCGCCGAAGCTGCAAAAAATCGATATGGTGGCAGGGCGCTTTTTCAATTCTCAGGAGGAACGGGCGCGTCAAAAAACCATTGTGGTCGAGGCCAAATATGCAGATAAAGTATTTGGGTCTGCGCAAGGGGCAATCGGCCGGAAGATCCAGTTATCCGGGGGACTGTTCCGGATCGTTGGGGTGTATAAGGTGCAGGAGAGCCTCATGAGCGGGATGGGCGGAGAGCGTTATTCCGCTTACGCACCCATTACCGCCATGCCTACGGACGGGGAAGGGCCAAGTGACCGGCTAGGCATGATCGAAGTCCTGCCCACTTCGCCGGAGAGAATGGACGAAACGGTGGAGTCGATCAAATCCTGGTTGGCGGATCGGAAGAACGTGAGCAAGGACGCATATGTCTCGGAATCGGCAAAAGATGCCGAGCAAATGATCAAAAGCACGTTCTCCATCCTGCAGACGATTATCGGCTCCATCGCCGGCATTTCCCTGTTGGTCGGGGGGATCGGGGTCATGAACATTATGCTGGTCTCCGTGACGGAGCGGACCCGGGAAATAGGGATCCGTAAAGCGATCGGCGCAACGCCAGGGACCATCATGCTTCAGTTCATGATTGAAGCGGTGATTCTCTCGTTCTTTGGCGGGACGCTCGGTGCGTTGCTCGGTTTATTGGCGGCCTGGGTGTTTGCATTGATTTCGGGTTGGCCGTTTGTCGTCTCGGTTTGGGCGATTTTGCTGGCTTTCGGATTTTCGGCCGCGGTGGGTATTTTCTTCGGGTTGTATCCGGCGAACAAAGCGTCTAAGCTGCATCCGATCGAATCGCTGCGGTACGAGTAGCCCTATTTATATAGTGAAACAACCCGGTCCTCCGTACGGAGGAATCGGGTTGTTTTGTTTGTGCGGGCTGCTGGGCCTGACAGATAAGCCGGGATTAGGCTTTCGCGCCAGCCGGTTGAACTGGAATGTAAATGTCGATCTGTTTGCCTTCCTTCGGCCAGCAGCGTTCGTCGTACCATTCGAAGTCGGGTGCGGCCACTTGCTCGTATCCGGATGACGGGAACCAGTTGGTGAAGATCTCGTCCCAGGTTTGCTGGATGGATGAGGTGAAGTCAGCTTCGCCGGCTGGCGGAGTGGTGAAGATGGCATAGGTGGCCGGCGGGATTCGAAACTCGGTTAGGCCTTCTTGAACCTCAGCCGTTTCGTCGACCTCAAAGCCGATGATATAACGGAACGTGCCGTCTTCGTCCACGGTGGTGCAGACGCCCAACTCGACGTTGGGGTGAAGCTTGCCGGGCACGCGAGAGGCCCATTGTTCGCGCATGTATTTTTGCCAGAAAGCCGGGATGTCTTTGTGATTTTCCCCTTCTACAGTAGACGTTTGCAGCGAAAATCCCAGGATACGTAGGGACGGAACTTGCTCGATACGGTATTGCATGTCATAATCTCCCCAATCGTAAGAAATTTGGGCAACGAAGTCTCGAAGCGGGTTGGCCCTAGGCACCAGGTAAGGCGGGCAGCCGCGGCGGCGGCATTCCGTCGGCAAGATCCCGTACATTTTCCGGAAGGCTCGGGTGAAAGCTTCGTGGGAGCTGAAGCCGCAATGCAGCGCAATATCGAGTACCTTCATGTCGGAATGGGCCAGGAGCTCGGCCGCTTGGGATAGTCTTCGCTTTCGGACGTAAGAGGTCATCGTATCCCCAACGAAGTAGAGGAACGTGCGATGGAAATGGTATTCGGAGTAAAACATCGCCTTGGCCACTTCGGCTAACGTAAGCTCCTCGCCCAGCCGCGCTTCGATATATTCGATGCTTTGTTGAATGATGCGGATTTGGTTCATAACTTCCTCCAGACCGGTCTATGCCTATAGTATAGCTGATAGATGGATGCTCTTCTTGATCAATCTTGCGGTTGGTGTGAAAGGGATCAATTCCGTTCTCACCAAGACTCGCACCGCTGCGGGTTCCCTGATACAATGGGGGAAGCGGCCGTCTACGGGCTAGTCCCGGACGAGACGCCAGGATAGAAGGAAGAAGATAGAAGGAAGAAGGGCTGCCTTTTGATTTTCGGAATCGGACATGACATCGTCGAAATTCATCGCATAGAGCGCTTGTTGAACAAGGCGATCGGCGAACGGTTTCGGCGGCGGATCTTGACCGCAGCGGAGCTGGAGTTGCCGGGTCAATCGGCTCGTCCAGCGGAGTTTTTGGCGGGGCGGTTCGCGGCCAAGGAAGCGGTCAGCAAGGCGTTTGGCTGCGGGATCGGCCAGGTGCTGAGCTTTACCGACATGGAGATCTTGCCCGATGCGAACGGGAAGCCGTCGGTTTCATTGACTCCGGAGGCATGGGAACGGCTGGGGTTAACTGGAGCGAATCGTCCGGAGGACGACGGATACGCCATACATCTTAGCATTACGCATGAGCGGCAGCTGGCTTCGGCTTTTGCTGTGGTGGAACGCGTGAAATAGAAGGAGAGCAACATGCGGGGAAACAGGGAAACACGGATATTTTTCAGTAAGGAGCTGCTCGGCTGGTACGAGCAATCCAAGCGGGACCTGCCTTGGCGCAGGCACCGCGATCCTTATTATATTTGGGTGTCGGAGATTATGCTGCAGCAGACGCGCGTGGATACGGTTATTCCGTATTTTCAGCGGTTTATTGAGCGCTTCCCGACGATTGCTGATTTGGCGGAGGCGCCGGAGGAAGACGTGCTGAAGTGCTGGGAAGGGCTTGGTTATTATTCGCGGGCCCGCAATCTGCAAGCGGCGGCCAAACAGGTCATGGAGCGCCACGGCGGGATCGTGCCGAATACCAAGGCGGAGGTGTCCGCCTTGAAGGGGGTTGGCCCGTATACAACCGGGGCCATCCTGAGCATCGCATTTAACCGCCCGGAGCCAGCGGTGGACGGGAACGTCATGCGGGTGCTGTCACGCTACTTCCTGATTGAGGAAGACGTGGCGAAGGTCGGGACACGCACCCTCATGGAGGAACTGGCCGCGGAGCTGATCCCGGAAGGGCGGGCCTCCGACTTCAATCAGGCCTTGATGGAGCTGGGCGCGCTCGTCTGCACGCCCAAGTCGCCGCAATGCCTGGTTTGCCCGGTGATGGCCCGCTGCGCCGGCCGGCTTGAGGGCGCAGAGGAGCGCCTGCCGGTCAAGAGCAAGGCGAAGCCGCCGCGACCGGAGTACCGGCTCGCCGCCCTCGTCGAAGGCGGCGGGGCATTGTCCGGCCGCGTGCTCGTGCGCCGGCGGCCGGACACGGGGCTGCTCGCACGGATGTGGGAGCTGCCCCATATCCCCGCCGACGCCGTGCCGGGCGAAGGCGCCGGCTTGCCCGACGGCCCGGCGATGGACCGGCTGGCGGCGGTTCTGGCCGCCGCCGGGGTGCCCGCCCGGCCGGGCGGGGCACTGCTGAACGCGGAGCACACGTTCAGCCACATCCATTGGAATCTCCGCGTCTTTCGTTTTGACGCGGAGATTCCAATGCAGGCGCCGGCCGGCGGGGGCGTCAGCCCCGCGGCCGTGGCCGAGACCGCCGCGGCGTATGACGCGGCGGGCGGCGAAGACACAACCTCCGAGTACCGGTGGATCACTCGGGAGGACATGGACAACCTGGCGTTCCCGAACGTTTTCCTGCGCATTCTGAACGGATATTTTGGCTCAGAGTGAAGTCGGCAGGAAGCTGTAAAAGGATCTGGGACAGCAACTTGTAACAAGGGCGAGTGACTAATTAGAGGTTGTGTAGCAGTGCAGCAGCAATATAGCGTTATAAAATGTTCTTCTGTTCAGCATCGAGCGCATTTGGGACGTAATTTGGCCAAATAGCGGTAAATCTTACCGCTATTTCACTGAAATCCCCTGGTTTGAGCAAAATAGCGGTAAATTGTACCCTTATTTCGTGCATCGGCGTCACAAGGAGCTGCAATTTGGCCGAATAGGGCCATCATTTACCGCTATTTGCGGGCGAAGCGCATCCCCCGGTAACGATAGTGGTACTTTTTACCGCTATTCGGCCGTGACAGGCTCCTTGGCTCGTAAATTGGCGGAATGATGGTGGGGAGGGCTAAAAGGATCTAGGACAGCAGCTAGTAACAGGGGCGAGTGACTAATTAGAGGTTGTGTAGCTCGTGTGGTAGCAATATAACGTTATAATATCACCTTATTTGGCCCACCCCACCAATTTTGGGTGCAAATAGCGTTAAAAAGTGTTCTTATATTCAGCATCAGAGCTCATTTGGGACATATTTTGGCTGAATAGCGCTAAAGTTTACCGCTATTTCACCGGAACCATTTGTATAGAGCCCAATAGCGGTAAATCGTACCCTTATTTCGGGCACCAGCGCCATTTGGAGCCGTAATCCGGCCGAATAAGGCCATAATTTACCGCTATCCGGCCGCAACAGCAAAAAGGGAAGGCGTCTACACGCCTTCCCTTTTTGCTGTTCTCGGAGCCCTTGCGCAGTTGCTCATTACATCATGCGGTTCTCCACGGATTTCATATGGTTTTGCGTATCCGGTTCGCGGTGCTCCTCGCCCTCGACTTTACCGAGGTCGGGGGTTGCCCCGCTGCCGGTCACGTTGTGGGCGAAGTTCGTGAATTGCTGCTTATGCGCGTCCTCGGCGTGTTTGGTGGCGAGGAGCTCCTCCGGGTCATTTGTCAATTTACGCTTTTGCTTTGCCATAGATGTTCCCTCCTTCGTAAGTAATCAACGCGGCTTTATTTCTTCGCAGCTTCGTAAAGCCGGTTCACTTCGTCCCAGTTAATAATGTTCCAGAACGCCGCGATGTAATCCGGCCGTTTGTTTTGGTACTTCAAGTAATATGCGTGTTCCCAAACGTCGAGGCCGAGAATCGGCGTCAAGCCTTCAGAGAGCGGGTTGTCTTGGTTTGGCGTGCTGGTGACGGAGAGCTTGCCGTCTTTGCCAACGACAAGCCAGGCCCAGCCGCTGCCGAAACGGGTCGTCGCGGCTTTGGTGAAATCTTCTTTGAACTTATCGTAACCGCCGAGATCGCTGTCGATCGCGGAGGCAACAGCACCGGTTGGCGCACCTCCGCCGCCGGGGCCGATGACCTTCCAGAACAAGCTGTGATTGGCATGTCCGCCTCCGTTATTGCGCACGGCCGTACGGATATTTTCCGGAACGGCGTCCAGGTTGGAGATAAGCTCCTCCACGCTTTTGCCCTGCAGGTCAGGCGCACTTTCCAGAGCTGCGTTCAGGTTGGTTACATAGGTATTATGGTGCCGGTCATGGTGGATATTCATCGTTTGTTCATCAATATGAGGTTCCAATGCGTTTGCCGGATAGGGCAACGCAGGCAATTCATGTGCCATGTTCGATCTTACCTCCCGTTTGAATTGGATCAAGTCTCATCATCCTTGTGTAAAAAGTTAGCAGGAAAGCCCCTTCCGTATTACACCTGCATAACAATCCTATTATTGGTAATGCATAAAAATATATGCATAACTGTGAGTCGGTTAAGGACATTTTGCGAAAGTTCATAATTGTAAACGCTTAATATAAAGCGCTTTCAGAAGAAAAATGATGTATTTGGGGGATATCTATGGTTTAATGGACAAGGAAAGAGTTTTTTCCTCGTTTTTTGTCTGGAATCAAATATTCGGTTGATGTAAAACAGGGGGGTTCTTTTTTTACATCGGCCTATCTTGCGTGAAGAAAAGGGAGATCATAGCATGCGTATTCGTTCCTTTCAGTTGAGTGATGTAAATCAAGTGATGGAGCTATTGCAGGTGGCCTTATCGGAAGATTGCTACGAAGATACCAAGTGCGCGTTTGCCAGACAACTTTCCTGGGATTCCGAACTGATTATGGTTGCGGAAGTCGAGGAAGAGATCAAAGGGGTATTGATCGGGACGATCGATCAGAATACGGGATGCATTTATCGCATGGCCGTGCACCCTGAGTACCGTCGGCGCGGCGTCGGCCGCAGCCTCGTTTCCGCGATGGAACAACGATTCCAGCAGCGGAATGTCCGTCGGATTATGGTCGCCGGAGACGAACACAATAAAGCGATCATGCCGTTGTATGAAGCGATGGGCTATGGAGCCAGTAAGTTTTTGGAAGCATTCCAGAAGCTTGGCATCGCGGCAGCTCGGACATTGACGGGATCCAATTGATGAAAAACGTCCCGAAGCAAATTCGGGAAATGTTGAAGCATATCTTCCATCCATTGCAAATGGGTGAAGGATATGCTTTTCTATTATATAGATTGTTTAAATTTGATGAGGTGTAGGATGGAACCGGTCATGGATTCGGAAAGCAAGGCACAAGCGGACCTCGAGGGATCCGCCGGCAAGCCGCAGAGTCGCTGGGCTGCGGAAATATGGGAGATGTTGAAGACGATCGTCATCGCCTTCGTGATCATGATGCTGTTAAATGTATTCGTGTTTAATTTGTCGATGGTGAAGGGGCAGTCGATGCAACCTACCTTGGAGGAGCAGGAGCGGCTGTTCGTGGACAAGATGGTGTACCGGTTTGGCCATCCGAAACGCGGCGAAGTCGTTGTGCTGAAGGATCCCAGCGTCGATGCCGATCGGAAACCGTTTCTGGTTAAGCGAGTCGTGGCGGTACCGGGTGATTCGGTCGAGGTACGGGACGGCCAATTGATTATAAATGGGGAGTCCCAGAACGAACCGTACACCGACTCGGCGATCGAAGACGGTGACATGTCGGAGGTTCAACTCGGCGCGGGGGATTATTTTGTGATGGGCGATAACCGCCATGCCGGACGGAGCAAAGACAGCCGTTACTTTGGCACCGTGAAAGAGAAATGGATCGTTGGCCGTGCTGAATTCGTTTTTTGGCCGATTGCCAAGATCCGTGATTTATAAGACGTTTGTTTGGGAGGATGAATCGTGAAGGAAGTTATGATATATACGGATGGGGCCTGCTCCGGGAATCCGGGTCCAGGGGGATGGGGCGCAGTGCTGCTGTTTAACGGGCATCGCAAAGACCTGTCCGGCGGCGAGAAAATGACGACGAACAACCGTATGGAGATTCAAGCGGTCATTTCAGCGCTCAGCCATTTGAAGGAGCCTTGCCAGGTGAAGGTCTACAGCGACTCCGCCTACGTGGTCAACTGTTTTCAACAGAATTGGATCCGCGGGTGGCTTAAGAACGGATGGAAGAACAGCAAAAACCAGCCTGTCGAGAATCGCGACCTTTGGGAAGAACTTTGGCGGCTCATGGGCATCCACAAGGTGGAATACGTGAAAGTGAAGGGGCATAGCGACAACGAGCTGAACAATCATTGCGACCTGTTGGCTCGGGAAGCGATTAAACGGTTGTCCTCTTGAAAAATAATGCTTTGTTACCATAACAGCAACATGAACAGCAAGGAGGGGGAAGAGATGCCGATGACGGAAACCGGCTTTGCCCGTTTACCGGCTGGGGATAGCCGCTGGGCCGAGCTGAAGCGGGAGATCCAGGAAGCGGCGGCGGAGCTCGGCATCGACGATATCGGATTTGCCAGCGCTGATCCGTTTGTGTCGCTGAAAGCGATTCTGGAGGACCGGCGCGACAAAGGTTACGAATCCGGCTTTGAAGAGCCGGATCTAAATAAACGGGTGTATCCGGAATTGTCGCTTACGCAGCCGGCTTCGCTGATTTCGATCGCGGTAGCGTATCCGTCGAAGATGGAGAATCCTCCGAAGTCTGCGCCTGGCGAGCGGCGGGGCATCCTGGCTCGTTCCGCCTGGGGACAGGACTATCATCAGGTGCTCCGCGAAGCGATGGAGAAGCTTGAGGGCTTTATCCACGAACGCGTACCCGAAGCGCGAATCGAAAGCATGGTTGACACCGGGGTATTGGTAGATCGAGCGGTGGCGGAGCGGGCAGGGATTGGCTTCAAGGGCAAAAACTGCGCGATCATTTCCCCGAAGTGGGGCTCGTGGATTTACCTCGGCGAGTTGATCACGAACGTGCCATTTCCTCCGGACTCGCCGGTAACGGAGGACTGTGGCGACTGCACCAAGTGCATCGACGCGTGCCCGACGGGAGCGTTAGTTGGCCCCGGCGAACTGAACGCACAGCGTTGCATTTCTTTTTTGACGCAGACCAAAGGGTTTGTAGATGAAGAATTTATGGTTAAAATCGGCAATCGTCTGTACGGCTGCGATACGTGCCAAGTCGTCTGCCCGAAGAACAAAGGCAAGTCATGGAACCATCGGCCGGAGCTGGCGCCGGACCCGGAGAAGGTCAAACCGCTGCTGCTGCCGCTGCTAGACTTAAGCAATCGCGAATTTAAGGAACGTTTCGGTGACAGCGCCGCAGCCTGGAGAGGCAAGAAACCGATCCAACGCAATGCAGTTATTGCGCTAGGTAACTTCAAAGATCCGACTTCCGTGCCGAAATTAATAGATATACTGCTTCATGATCCACGTCCAGAGCTAAGGGGAACCGCAGCTTGGGCATTAAGCCAAATCGGGGGCATGGAGGCCGGAGAAGCGATCGGCCGGGCGCTTGACGCCGAGCAGGAGGAAGAAGTGCGGGTTCGGCTTCGGACCGCCGAGCAGAAGCTGCAGGCTTCCATCGGGGATTGATATCCGGCAAGGGGGATAACATAGATGCGTTTCATCAATATCGAGGATATCGAACCGGGGCAACATCTGGGGAAAACCGTGTATTCGGCTAACGGGACCGTGTTATTGTCGTCAGGGGTTCAGCTTACGGTGTTCATGATCAACACGCTGAAGCGGATCGGCGTAACGATGTTATATATTAAGGATCCGGATTACGAGGATATCGAAATCGAAGACGTGCTCAGCGAATCGACCAAACAGGCGGTGTTCCGGGAGATGTCCGAAACGCTGCAGGCGATCCGCTCCGGGAAGGACTGGAGCACGCGCAAAATCAGCAACAGCGTCGACTCTCTGCTGACCGACGTGTTGAATAGCAAGGAAGTATTGTTGCAGCTTACCGATATTCGGACGGCGGATAATGCCGCCTATCTTCACGCGGTTAACGTCAGCCTGATTTCGTCCATGATTGGACTTAACCTGGGGTTGGGATATTCCCAACTCAAGGATTTGGCCATCGGCGCGATGCTGCACGATATCGGCAAATCGTTGGAACTGCCAGAGGGAGCCGATCCGGAGGACCCCAAAAACCACCATACGTGGCGGGGATACGAGTTGCTGCGTCATAAACGCGAATTTAATCTGCTAATCGCCCATACGGCGCTGCAACATCATGAGCGTCCGGACGGTAACGGCATACCGCGGAAGCTCGCGGGAGAGGAAATCCATCTGTTCCCGAGGATCGTCGCGGTCGCCAATATGTACGACAACCTGATCAGCGGTGGAAGTAAGGATGGGCGGGTTTTGTTACCGCATGAGGCCTGCGAGCATATGATGGCCTGCTCCGAACAAGAGCTGGACCACGAGGTGCTTGTAGAATTTACGCGCATCATCTCCGTTTATCCGAACGGAACCTCGGTCCGGCTCGGAACGAAGGAGACCGGCGTGGTTGTAAGGCAGCACCGGGGATTGCCGGGCCGACCGGTCATTCGGATCGTGCGGGGAACCGGCGACGAGTTGGACGTGAACGAAGTCGACCTGGCGACGGAAACCACGTTGTTTATCGAGGCGGTTTTGGCCTGAATCCTTGAATCGCGGCAGGCTGGATGCTATGATATTTGGAGTGCGCCGGCCTTTATAGCAGGGGCTGCACGATTATAATCCAGGGGTGGCTGAAGCATGGATATCGTTATTCCAATCATTACTTTAATCGTCGGGCTGGTCGGCGGCTTCGCGATCGGGGTATTTTACCTCCGCAGACAGCTTACGAAGATGCAGAGCGATCCGGAGATGCTGCAAAAGATGGCGAAGCAAATGGGGTATAACCTGAACAGCAAACAGATGCAACGCGCGCAGCAGATGATGAAAAATCAAGGCGGACAAGCGCCGGTACCGGGCCGTCCGACAAAGAAGAAAAAATAATGAAACGTTTCACATATTTCATGTGAAGGGAGGAGGCGCTGAAGATGGCTGGATTGAAAGATTATGTAAACAAGCAGGTAGGCGACAATCGGGAGCAAATTGAACATCATGTTCGGGAAATCCTGAAATTGATCGGGGAAGACGTGGAACGTGAAGGACTACTCGAAACCCCGGCCCGGGTGACCCGGATGTATGAGGAGATTTTTGCCGGATATGAAGTGGATCCCCGTGACGTACTGGGCGTGACCTTCGAGGAAAATCACGAGGAACTCGTCATTGTCAAAGATATCGTCTACTACAGTCAATGCGAGCATCATATGGCGCCTTTCTTCGGTAAAGCCCATATCGGCTATATTCCGAGCGGCCGGATCGCCGGGCTCAGCAAACTGGCCCGTCTGGTTGAAGCGGTGACTCGCCGCTTGCAGGTGCAGGAGCGGATTACTTCGCAGATTGCTGACATCATGGACGAAGTACTGCAGCCGAAAGGCGTGATGGTTGTCGTCGAAGGCGAGCATCTATGCATGTGCGCCCGCGGCGTCAAGAAGCCGGGCAGCAAGACCGTAACCTCAGCCGTACGCGGAAGTTTCCGCAAGGATGCAGCTGCTCGGGCGGAGTTTTTGTCGCTCATCAAAAATTAGTTTTTTATAAAAGACCTTTGGTTTCGAGGATTATGCCTCGTTAACTGAAGGTTTTTTAGTTTTGAGATGGGTTTGCGTATCATTATCCTATTTAGAAATCTGGTTAAGTATGGAAGGGAGGTACTGAAAAAACAATATATTGATATAAAATACATAAATGGTATATAATAACAATAAGGGATCTGGCCGGAACCTATTATATTATAGGAGGCTTCGTCAATGAAACTAAAAGCTATAGTATCATTTTCCTTAGCACTATTTTTTGTTACCTCAAGTTCAAGTGCCTACGCTGGTTCAAATATTACGAATATCAAGGAAAAGATAATCGTTATCACAGACCAGATACATGAAGTAGAAAAAAGAGTACAATATAAAGTTTCGGAAGATAATGCAATGAATAACTTTAGAAATAACTATGAAATAAGCTACAATGAAGAGATTCCGCAAGATAATTTTGACGCTATAGTTATTTCATGGGAAAAAGCAGAAAGCAATATGAATATTCTACAAAATATCATAAGTAATGGTCGGGAAGTCTTTGTTTTTGGTGAGAATCTGGATTCTAATAAAATCTCAAAATTTACTCCAAGTAGAATAACAGATCAAGCAAGAGAGAAAGAATCAAAAGAAGAGATGAATTGAAGTAATTAATGATAAGGAAGAGTCTTGGAATTTAATCGGATATGTAGATGGTGAACCTAAATTTTTTAGTAATATTCAGTCGTACACATATGAGGGGAAGAAAAAGGCGCTTTATGAGGATGTCGTACTTCAAGAGATTTCACAATATGGAAAGGATAATGCTGAAGATATCGCATCTATACTTAGCTATGGCACAGATACAATTATTACTAGTGGTTATAATCTCAATAGTTCGTTATATAGAGATGATGCAAATGGAAACTCGATACTACGGGCTACATTAAATGCTGACTACATTTTGAAAAGAAACACAACCGAAGATCAGGATCCCAAGTATGATTATCTTTATCTGAGAAATAATGTAGAATTAACTTCTTATAGTACGGTTACGTCTCTTGAAACAATAGACATAGATCATAGCTTAAAATACCCCTCTTCGGATAATATTTTGGATTGGGGGCCTGACTCAACCAATAATGCGAATGGAAATTCAATTACTGTAGGATTGCCTTGGGCAGTCTCCTGGTCATTCACTCCATCAAATGTATCGACGGATATTTCTGTGTCTGGGGGGCAAACTTCAGATTCATTGCATTGGAGTGTTTACAATGAGGCATTTACAGGATTGAGGTATTCCTTAGGTAATCCGACAAGAATTCAACCTGGCACTGCATGGGCGTCTACTGGATCTTTAGCTTCCATCAACATGGATAACTCTGCTAAAGTTAAGTATGGGACTACGGATTACTACTTGAGTATCTATAAACAAATAGAATATGATTATTAATAAATACATGTATATGTTGAGGATAAGATCATGAATAAGAATATTACCCCGAATAAATTAATACTTATTTTGACGATTCTAATCATAGCAGTCTTATATTTTGTAGTAACGATGAGCTACGCTGAAAATGGGTACGGACTCCTTATCCAACAATTAAATAACACTATTATTATTTTGTTATTAACTCTTATCCTCTTCAAATTGAGTAAATGAAAGTGAATAGTGTGAACAAAATGGCAGCCGTTAAAACGGCTGCCATTTTAATTTTCTTGCCGCCTCGAACCGCTTGGCGACGGCCGGCCAATAGACGACGTTCCACCAGGCTTTGATGTAGTCGGCACGCATGTTCTGATGCTTCAGATAATAGGCGTGTTCCCATACGTCGAGCGGAAGCAACGGAACGACGTCCCATTGCGACAGGTTCTGGTGTTTCTCCGCCGTGAGGATCTCCAGCCGGTGGGCACGCGGGCTCCACACGAGAATGGCCCAACCGCCGCCTTCCACCTTCGCGGCCGCTTCGGAGAACTGTTTATGGAAAGCGTCGTAGCTGCCGAAGTCGCGTTTGATCTGCTCTAGCAGTTCACCTTCCGGTTTGCCTCCGCCTTTTGGACTCATGACATCCCAGAAAATCGTATGAAGATAATGCCCCGCGCCGTTAAAGGCCAGTTCTCGCTCCCAATGCTTCACTAAATCGAAGTTGCCGGATTTGCGGGCTTCCTGGAGCTTCAGCTCCGCTTTGTTCAAATCGTCGACGTACGTCTTATGGTGCTTATCGTGGTGGATGCGCATCGTCTGCTCGTCGATGTGCGGCTCCAGTGCGTTATAAGGGTAAGGCAAAGGAGGAAGCGTATGCCCGCCGATTGGGACGGGACGCTCCGGTACACGCGCTGCGGCTTCTTCAGCGTTGTCGTTCGCAGCCGGTTCTTGGCGAAGAGGTGCATCTTCCTGCACGGCTTCCGCCTCGAAGTTCTCCTCAGAAGTATCGTAGGTGTCCTCTCTGTTTAACGATGCGGGGAGGGGGGCAGCAGGGGGATAAGGATAAGGCGTCGCCCCGGCCATATTGCCGGCAATTCCCCCCGGCCGGTTCAACCGCTCGAGGACCTCGAGGAAATACGCCGATTCGCGAATGATATGCTGAAGTACGACCGGAGCGAGCGGTACCATCTTGACGGCATGGCTATGATTCAGCATGATTTCTAGCTGGCGGATGAATTCCCGCGATTGCTGGAACGAGGCTTGCAGAAGCCGTTCCGTCTGCCGGACGACCTCAGGGCTGGAGGCGGCGGAAGGGGTCGCCAAAGCGTATTGCAACAGCCTGTCGGCCGCGGTCTGTGTCCCTTCAAATACGGGCTTCCATTCCTCCAGAAGCTGGACGTAATTGGCTTCCAGGCCGGGAACGATGGCTTGGATCACCTCCGTATGCTCCGCTTCCTGCTGCTTCCAAAAGCGAATTTCCTCCAAAATACGCACAGGCAAAAAAGGCCCGTAAACGAACAACATTCGGCCTACCTCCTCAAGATTAAGAAGTACATTACTACTAACTTATGAGCGAGGAGGGTTGGCTTATGCTATTCAGATACAGACCCGATTTGCACATTGGTATTTTGGGATGCTAGCTTGATTTTTCCGAGGAACAACGACACTTTGCGTAAATACTCCTTGGGATGCTCACGGAAAATCAATTCATGATGAGCTCCGTCCACGATCCACACGCCGGAATCGGGGTTGGTCTGGTTGGCTGCGAGTTTCTCCGCGATGGGGTAAGGAGCCTTTTCATCTTCAGTGCCGTGAATGAACAGAGTCGGAAAAGGATAGTCCTCCGATTTAACCTGAGCGTACGGAATTTGCCGCAGGCTGGTCCCGTTTAGCACCGGCAACAGCATGCCGATGATCTCCAGCGAAGGATGGCGGGGCAGCCCGATATGCTGACGGATGTTGTGGTACATCGTATCCGGCTCAAGCAGGAACGTACTGTCAAGGATCATACCGTCAATGTCCGGGCTTTTTAAAGCAGTTTGCAATGCGGTCCCGGCTCCCATAGAGAAGCCCCAGACGATGATTTCCTGGCCGCCTCGCTGCTTGGCAACCTGAATCGCTCCGAGCAGCTGTTGGGCTTCCTTTTTGCCGCCGGTGGCGACTTCCTTGCTGTTTTGCGCGGCAAAGCCGTAATCAAACATCAGGACATTGAAGTTCAACCGATGGGCGAAATTGGCCAGATCATACATCGGAATCCAGGTTTCTTCACGGTTGGCTCCATACCCATGGCTAAAGACGATGGTTTTGACGGAGTCCTCCGCAGGAATATACC
The DNA here is from genome assembly GCF_037969915.1 of Paenibacillus sp. FSL R7-0216. Classification (NCBI taxonomy): domain Bacteria; kingdom Bacillati; phylum Bacillota; class Bacilli; order Caryophanales; family Paenibacillaceae; genus Paenibacillus; species Paenibacillus sp. FSL R7-0216. The sequence continues at coordinate 879,270 of NZ_CP150222.1, forward strand.
ACCCTTGCATTATTCGGCTCCCGTCGGCCGCGGGAAAAGCGATGTTCTCGTATTCGAGGTTGATGGACAGCTTTGGATTAGAATAAAGCGGTGCCACCTTTGGATTGGACAATACCCAGGCGATATACCCGTGCAGCGAGACAAAACAAAAAATCAGGAAGAACAGCACGGACAACAGGAGAGCTACGAGGATATTTTTAATGCTGACGCGCCGGGTAGTCGCCGCGGGAACATCGTCGGTAACGTAAGCCGAAGAAGGCAAGGGAAGGTCATTTCGGCCAGTGTGGCTCATGCGCTTCCCTCCCAATACTGGATTATATGATTGCAAAAGCGGACAGTTTACCGTTAAGAAAACGCTTTTATAGCAGTTGAACCGGAGAAAATGTCGAAATAACGCGATTCTCCTGAATTTAATCGTAAGTCGATCCCTTATTAATGTCAATGGAAGGTGTTTCATTGACGGAAATTCGCTTCTTTCATATAATTTATGTAACCGAGTTTCATATAGTGAAACCTAAGGAGAGTAGATGCCGGATGGAAGACCGGAAGCTGACAGTGCGCGCGGTCGAGCGGGCTTTGGATATATTGGGTTGCTTCACGAAAGCAAGCGATTTGGGGTTGACGGAGATTGCCGCCGAAATCGGCCTGCATAAAAGCACGGTCCACCGCTTGTTGACCACGCTGGAGGAACGAGGTTTTGTCGTTCGTGATCCGGCTACGGAGAAGTACCGCCTGGGCCTTAAGGTGTGGGAGCTGTCGACGCACATGTCCCACAGCGACGACCCGGCCGTACTGCTGCTGCCGCAGATGGAGCGACTGCGCGATCGGCTCGGGGAGACGGTCAGCCTGTATTTGCGCGACGGCATCGAGCGGCTGCGGATCCAGGCGGTGCAGAGCAACCAGGCGATCCGCCGGGTCGCGCCGGTCGGTGCGCGACTGCCGCTGTACGTGGGCGCGTCCAGCAAGGTGCTCGTCGCCTACTCGGGCGACGAAGTGCTCCAGGCGGTGCTGGACAGCCCGGATTGGCCGCCGACGGTTGACCGGGCGGCCTATGTGGCGCAGCTGGAGGAGATCCGTGAACACGGATATGCCACCAGCTACGAGGAGCGGGAGCCGGGGGCATCCGCCGTCTCCGCGCCGATCTTCGACCGGACGGGGAAGCTCGCCGCCGCCCTGTCCGTGTCGGGGCCGGTCAGCCGCTTGACGTTGCAGCGGCTGGAGGAGTACGGGCCGATCCTGGTGGAAGCGGCCCGGGAGATGGGCCTGATGATGGAGCCAATAAGGTAAGGTGATTGGATCACCTTATTTGTGACTCCGTGTGTCGCGGCATCCTGTGTCTTGAGCACGCAAAAGCCCGCCCCTTATGGGGCGGGCTTTGTTGGCATCGAGGGGGCAGTAAGCACAGCGCGGCTTACTTGGTCCCGCGAACCCAAGCCGCGATATCGTCGACGATCTCTTTGGACACGTTGGACGGCTGGTTGTATTCGGCGCCGATGGAGAGGCCGTCCACTTTGGCCAGAAGATGATTGACCTGTGGATACGACTTGAACGTGACGTCTTTGCGGTTCTGCATCGCCGCTTTCCAACCTTCGAACTGTTTCATCGTCACCTGCCAATCGTTCTCGCCTTGCAGGATCAGCATCGGGCCGGACTGCTGCTTGGCGAGCTCGGCCGGCACATAATTTTTCTGCTCGAACCACCAGTAAGCAGGCTGGGACGGGAATTGCTCCGGCATATGGTCAATCGTATACTGCGGGTCGTTGACCATCGCGGCGATCGACGTGTACACAGCCGCTTGCTGCTCGTAAGGCGCCGGGTCCTGGCCAAGCTGCTTCACACGGTTGACGAGTTCGGCTTGCTGCTCGGCTAGCACGTCAGCGAATTTACCGCTAGGCCCGGACAACAAAATCGTTCCGGCGATGTCGCCGTTAGCATCGCCTGCGGTAATGAGCGGCATAGCGTAACCGCCTTGGCTGTGACCGGCGACGAAGATGCGAGAAGCATCGATCTCCGGCGTTTGTTTCAATAATGCGACCGCCTTCAGAGCATCGTCGACGGTCTCTTTCTTTAGTGTGAACTTCGGATCCGCTGCAACCTTGAACGTATGCTCGTACGACACCTTGTCGTAGCGCAGCACGGCGATGCCTTGCGCAGCCAAACCAACCGCGAGGTCACGGAAGGGCTTGGAGCTGCCAATCGCCTCGTTCCGGTCGTTCGTGCCGGAGCCGTGCACGAGCACTACTGCCGGGTAAGGACCTTTGCCCGCGGCTGGCAGCGTCAATGTGCCCGGGAGGGCTATGGCGCCTTCGCCAACGGTTACTTCTCGCTCGGTGTAAGCGGCAGCGTCGTCGTAGGCGGGTTTTTGGTATGCCGAGCTGGTCGCAGCGGCGATATACATATCATCGATCTCCCCGGCGGTGTTAAGCCGAAGCGTCAGGTTCACCGGAAACGCCGCCGTTTGGAACGCATACGTTACGTTGCGATGTATCGAGTTGGTCGTTTCGCTTTTGGACGGAGCGCCCGCCGCTTTGCCAAAAATCGTTTCATAGTTGGCCCACAGCTGGTTCAGCATGGCGGCCGGGAGGGCATAGGACGAAGAAGGGCTGACATATTTCGCTGCTTCGGCACCGTTTCCGTCAAGCAGCGCGTTCAAGAACAAGTCGGCGTGATCTTTCGCCCCGACTTCAGGCTGATTCGTGCTCTTTACTTCAAACGCCTTAGCAAGAAAATCAGCGTCTACTAGAGCGCGGCCGTCAGCAATACGTACCGGCTCGTCTAAAACAACGCGATTTCCGTCAAGCAGAGCCTCCGCCGAACCGATCGTTAGCACCAGCTTATGGCCATCCTTCGTTACAAGGATCGTAGCGCTACCGGACTCCCAGTGGACTTGTGCGCCAAAACCTTCGGCAGCTTCCCGTACCGGGGCTAGCGCTGTGGCGCTTTGCTTCGCTGCGAAGGCGGAAGCGGACGGAAGGGTCAGACTGAGCGCCAGCGTAGCGGCGGCAGCGTTTTTGAACAATCGGGATCGTTTGGTCATCGTAATCTCCTCCTTAATAACTTCTATTTTGCGAGCCAGGCAGACCAACCGATGACGGCCAGAATGCCAAGCAGGGTAATCCAGGATAGCGGATTAGCAAAATTCATCGTCCAGCCGATGCCGCTTCGCTTCTCGACAAATAACGATGGGTCTTGCGGATTGAAGTAAATGGAACCTAACTTCCAGTAGCGGTCATCCGGAACCGGTGCCGTGCTTGTGCCGGTAGCTGCTGCGGTACCGCGGCCGATTCGGCTTCCGCCTTGTCCCGTGGTGAAGGATAACACCAACGCGAACAGCACGATGAAGACGGGGACGGCCATGCTAACTAGCGTGATGATGTTCTTGTCCATTGGGCGAATCAGGTTCACTTGCATGAAAGAGAACATCAAGATCAACGCCAGCGAGGACGCGAGTGTAAAAACGGACCATCTGCGACGGAACGCGACGTTTTGGCGGAGTGAACGTTCCGGGTCGGCGGCTTGAAGCTGCTGCTTGCTGTGTTGAATCGACCAGTTGACAAACCCGAACAATATAGTCATAATCACCTGCATCACATTGGGAAACAACACGACGCGGTAAGATTTGGTGGCGCTGCGGACTACTTCCCCGGAGAAGTCAAACTTCATCGCGACGGGATCTGGTATGGCGGCGTATTGGCTTAACACCAAGGCTACACTGGCGGCAATAATCCCTGCGTGGATCAAGAACCACTTGCCGGAAAGCGCCAGCTTTTGCCGGCGAAAGCCGGTGTCCACCGCCAGTAGAGTGGGAGCGGAGGAGGCGACTGGCAAGGCCGGACGGATCTTTTTCATACGGAAATAAAATACAAGGTAGAGGGCCGTAGAGAAGATAATCGTCAATCCGATATAAACGCTAAACCAGACTCCTTGGGCGTTCCCGTCCTTGTTCCATACACTAAGCAGGCACGCAATCAGCAACAGGGAATAAATTCCCCCGCTCACAGCGGCATATTGCCGACGTAACCGACGGATCGGTTCGCTCCAATACTGCTCCGGGCTGACCGATACGCCGAAGCTTACCGTTTCCCGGGTCAAATAAGGCATGAAGGCCAGAGATGCTACCAGGGGTACAAACATAAGCAGCAATAACAAGGTAGATAGAAACATCATAGGGCACTACTCCTCTCGAGTAATTTCTTGGTGGATTTGTTCCACTAGGGAGAGCAACTCGTCCTTCTCGATCCCGCGGCAGATGGCCTCCGCTACGATCGGACGCAGTTCTCGCCGTTGTTTCTCGCGGAATTCGGGAGTCACCGGGGGCATACCCTCCGGATCAATGACGACGCCTTTTTGGCGATGGACCTGAATATATCCTTCCTGCTTCAGCAGCGTGTAGGCTTTGTTCACGGTATGCAGGTTAACGCCGATGTCAGAAGCCAGACTTCGTACCGATGGCAGGGGCTCCCCCAATTGAAGCTGCCCGCTGGCAATTCCCTCAATAATTTGATGGACCAGCTGCGTATAAATCGGGACATCCGATTGTAAATCCAGCTGTATAATCACAATGTGGCATCTCCTTCTCTTGTTCTAACTGTTATACTTATAATATAACAGATGGTTGTTGTAGTGTAAAGTAGTCGTTTGGTTTTATTAACATGTTCTTTTACAAATAGAAGGGGGCTGAATCGGTGCCATCCTATATCATCGTAAAGCTATCGGAAGTTACGCCGGAATCGCTGGAACCGATTCACTGGCTGGAGCAAGTTTGCCGTCAAGCGGACGGGTCAAAATTGAACATCGGTCTGGATAACTTGAGCAAAGAAAGCGGCGATCACGCCTATCTCTACCAGGTGGAAGGGAGTCTGCGCGGATATTTAGGTTGGTATACTGCGGATGGGGTGGAGGCGAACTTAATCGCCATGGTTCACCCGGAATCGCGCCGCCAAGGCGTATTCCGACGGTTGCTGGAGGCTGCGATCACGGAGATGGACGAGCAGGGGATCCAAACCTACCGGTTTAAGGTTCCCGCCGATTCCGAACCCGGCTTACGCTGTGTGGAGCATCTGGGCACGCGGTTTGACGGCTCGCAGTTCGCCATGGAACTCACCTCCTGGCAAGAAGATTCAGCCGGTCACGCGGACCTGACGCTTCGTCCGGAGGAGCTTGAGGATTTTGGCTTTATGGTACGTTGCTTGTCGCAGGCGTTTGGCGATACCGAGGAGTGGACTATTCAGTATTTGGGCCATACTCGGGAGCCCAGCCGCCACAACTATATCGGCTGCTGCGGGGAAGAGCGGATCGGCTTGATTCGCGTCAATCTTCTGGGGAGCGAGACGGCGGTGATCCACGATTTTTGCGTGCTTCCGTCCCAACAGGGGCGTGGGTATGGAGGAGAGATGCTAGCCCAAACCGTGCGGTTGCTTCTGGCGCAGGGCCGTACGAGGATCCGCTTGAGCGTGGCCGCAGATAACCGCAGCGCATTGGAGTTGTACCGCAAGACTGGTTTTGCAATTGTATCGGAATCGCGATACTACGTCTGCAAAAGAAAAGAGTTCCCTTCATAAGGCTGAAGGGAACTCTTTTATATAGAAAAGGTTGGACGATCAGTTTGAAGCAATCATTTGACGCAATACCGTTTGCAGGATGCCGCCGTTGTGGTAGTAATCGACGTCAACCATGCTGTCGAGACGGGCGATAGCCGGGAATTGGAACGTAGTCCCGTCCGCGCGAGTTGCCGTTACGGTCAATTCTTGACCCGGCTTCACGTCATTGCTGAGTCCGTCGATATCAAACGTTTCGGTACCGTCGATGGCCAGCGTTTTCCAGCTCACGCCTTCCTGGAACTGCAGCGGCAGAACGCCCATGCCAACCAGGTTGCTGCGGTGGATCCGTTCGAAGCTCTCGGCAATGACCGCTTTGACACCCAGCAGATACGTGCCTTTAGCTGCCCAGTCGCGGGAGCTGCCGGTGCCGTATTCTTTGCCGGCGATGACGACGAGGTTCTGGCCGCCTGCTTGATATTTCATCGAAGCGTCGTAGATGGACATCACTTCATCCGTTGGCAGATACTTGGTTACGCCGCCTTCTGTGCCCGGCGCCACTTGGTTGCGGATACGGATGTTCGCGAATGTGCCGCGCATCATGACCTCGTGGTTACCGCGGCGGGAACCGTAGGAGTTGAAGTCCTTCCGTTCGACGCCATGATCGGTCAAATATTGGCCCCCAGGGCTGTTTGGTGAAATGTTACCCGCCGGGGAGATATGGTCGGTCGTGACCGAATCGCCAAGCAGGGCCAGTACGCGAGCGCCGCGGATGTCGGCGATGTCGGACAGCCCCTCGCCAATCTTCTCGAAGAATGGCGGGTTCTGGATGTAAGTCGATTTCTCATCCCACTCGTACAGCTCGCCTTGCGGAACCGGAATCGAGTTCCACCGTTCGTTTTGCGTGAAGACGTGCTCGTATTTGCTGCGGAACATCTCCGGACTCACCGATTGGCCGATCGCTTCCTTGATTTCCGCGGAAGAAGGCCAGATGTCCTTCAGGTAGACCGGCTGATTGTCGCGATCGTAGCCGATCGGATCGTTTTGCAGGTCGATGTTGACTGTGCCGGCCAACGCGTAAGCGACGACAAGCGGCGGGGAAGCCAGATAGTTGGCTTTCACCTGGGCATGGACGCGACCTTCGAAGTTCCGGTTGCCCGAGAGGACCGCCGCAACGGTCAGATCGTTATCGGCGATTGCCGTGCTGACTTCGTCCGGCAATGGCCCGGAGTTCCCGATACAGGTTGCGCAGCCGTAACCGGCAACGTGGAAGCCGAGAGCTTCCAGCGGCTCGATCAGGCCGGCTTTTTGCAGGTACTCGGTGACCACGAGCGAACCTGGCGTCAAGCTGCTCTTCACGTAACCCGGTTTGGTTAGACCGCGTTCTACGGCTTTCTTCGCCAGCAGGCCGGCGCCGACCATGACGCTTGGGTTGGAGGTGTTCGTGCAGCTCGTGATCGCCGCGATGACAACCGCCCCGGCTTTCAGTTCGCTGGTCGAGCCGTTCGGATGCTTCACCGGCACGGACTGTTCGATTTTTTCTTCGCTGAGGCCGTAGCCGCCTTTCTCAACCGGCGTGCGGATGATGGTGTTGAAGCTTTCCTTCATCGCAGTGAGCTCGATGCGGTCCTGCGGACGTTTAGGGCCAGCTAAGCTTGGTACAACGGAGCCAAGATCCAGCTCGATCAGATCGGAGAATTCCGGATCTGGCGTATCGTTCGTGCGGAACATGCCTTGCGCTTTGTAATACGCTTCAACAAGAGCGATTTGCTCTTCGGAGCGGCCGGTGCCGCGCAAGTAAGCGAGCGTTTCCGTATCTACCGGGAAATAACCGATCGTTGCGCCGTATTCCGGGGCCATATTTGCCACGGTCGCGCGATCAGCGAGGCCGATGTTCGCCAGGCCCGGGCCGTAGAATTCTACGAATTTGCCAACGACGCCTTTCTTGCGCAGCATTTGGGTTACGGTCAGCGCCAGGTCGGTCGCGGTTGCGCCTTCGGCTAGACTGCCGGTCAGCTTAAACCCGATGACTTCCGGGGCAACAAAATAAAGCGGTTGTCCCAACATGCCGGCTTCGGCTTCGATTCCGCCAACACCCCAACCAACGACGCCAAGGCCGTTGATCATCGTCGTATGGGAGTCGGTACCGACGAGGGAATCCGGGTAGACAACCGTTTCCCCGTTCACCGTCTTGGTAGCGGCCACGGAAGCCAGATACTCCAGGTTCACCTGGTGAACGATCCCGGTAGCCGGAGGTACGGCACGGAAGTTGTTGAAGGCGGTTTGCGCCCAGCGCAGGAAGCGGTAACGTTCCTCGTTGCGCTCAAACTCGACCTTCATGTTATACTCGAGCGCATCCGGGGAACCAAACGCGTCGACCATAACGGAGTGGTCGATAACGAGATCAACAGGCACGAGCGGGTTGATCTGCTTCGGATCGCCGCCGGCTTTCTTTACGGTATCGCGCATGGCGGCGAGGTCAACGACAACCGGCACGCCGGTGAAATCCTGCAAAACAATACGAGCGGGGATAAACGGAATCTCCTTATTCTCATCGCGGCCTTCGCTCCAACCTGCGATTTGCTTCACATGCTCCTGAGTAATGGCTCTGCCGTCGTATTGACGTACAGCGGCCTCAAGCAGCACTTTAATCGAGAACGGCAACTTGGAAATGCTGCCAAGCCCTTGTTGCTCGAGAGCCTGCAGGTCGAAGTAACGGTAGCTCTTGCCGCCGACTTCCAGCGTACGGGCAGAGGAGAAAAAATCGTTCGCTGACATGAATGAACCTCCTTAGTAAGTTTCACCTAATGAAACATAATTTCAAATTTTCTTTGATTTAAGTATACCTTCCCTCACGTGGTGAGTAAAGTACTTTTTGTACCCAAATCTCACCTTGTTTAGGCTGCTCCGGTGCGGATGAATGGGTTTTCAGACCCCTCCGGGACAGGTGCAAAACATACTCCCTCCGAGGCGTTCATATAATGACTAACAGTGGAAAAAGGAGGCGTGGACGCATGGCGGATGAATGGAAAAAGACGTTATCGGTTTACGTAAACGAACAAAACCAGGATGAAGTGGACTATCGCACGCCTAGCGGGGGCACGGTCGTAACCGATGTGGATTATTTGCTGCAACGGGGCGAACGGAAGCGCAGGCTGGAGAGTTGGTATCGTGTTCGAGGGGCTGCGCCGTTGCGCTGCGAGACCCGGGCCAAGCTGGTACGCGAAATCGAAAACCGCGAGGGCGAGATCGAGGTCGATCTGCAACTGTCGCGAAAAATATACTATGAAAAAGGAGGCGCCCGCCACCAGGAGGAGCGAATCGATAAGCAGCGCCTGACTTTGGCGCGGGACGGTGCGGGCTGGACCGTCATCAAGGTAGAGCAGCCGGTTCCTGAACGACATCCGGCGTTGGTGCTCCCTGCTAATGATGAGGGCGAAGCGACAGGCCATAAAGGGGCTGTGCCGAGGCCGTTTTTAAACCGCGATGTCCTTGGGGGCGGCAGTGCCCGCAGCATCGCCTACCGGCGCGCAGAAGCTGTTATATATGCCGATCGGTGGTGGGACAGTTTTAATCCGGAGTTCGCCGCCTTCGAGGTCGACTGCACGAACTATATCTCCCAATGTCTCTTTGCAGGCGGAGCCCCAATAAACTATACTGGAAAAAGAGAATCGGGCTGGTGGTACAAAGGCCATGTCGGCGGGCGGGAGCTGTGGAGCTACAGCTGGTCTGTCGCCAATGCGCTAGAACGCCATCTCGGCCAAAGCCGAAACGGGCTTCGCGCCGAGTTGCTCGAACGTCCGGAACAACTCCAGCTCGGAGACGTTATCGCCTACGACTGGGACGGAAACGGCACGTTTCAGCATAGTACCATCGTAACTGCGTTTGACGCCGGCGGAATGCCGCTGGTCAACGCCCATACGACGCCAAGCAAACACCGCTATTGGGACTACCGGGATTCCTATGCCTGGACCGACAATACGGTGTATCGTTTTTTTCATATCGCGGACCGGTTCTAAAGTCGGCTGAGAACTACCTATTTAAGGAAAGAGGTTTATTATGGGACTGGATAGAATCACCGTAGGACTTATCTACGGAGGCAAATCGGGAGAACATGAAGTTTCGCTGCAGACAGCTTTTGCCGTATCTAAGGCATTTAATTACGACAAATACGAACTGCTTCCTTTTTATATCGACAAGCAGGGGAAATGGAAGGTCGGCGGTAAGTTAAACGCGCCGTTTACCGCTCTGGAGGATTTGAAGCTTGGGGAGAGCGCAGGGGATACGTCAGCCGCAATGGGGCTCTTGTTCAGCAAGCTTTCGTCTGGTCAATCCAACATTGACGTGGTATTTCCACTTCTGCATGGAACGAACGGCGAAGATGGAACCATCCAGGGGCTCTTCGAAATGGCCGATTTGCCTTACGTCGGAGCGGGGGTGCTCGCTTCCGCAGCCGGAATGGATAAGGTCATCATGAAAAAACTGTTCGCCGAAGCAGGTCTCGAACAATGCGCTTACTGCTACTTCACCGCTACGGAGTGGGAGCGATCCAGTCATACGCTGGTACAAGGAATTGAAGAGAAGCTCAGTTACCCCTGCTTCGTCAAACCGGCGAACTTAGGCTCTAGCGTCGGGATCTCCAAAGCGAGAACACGTGAGGAATTGCTGGCATCCGTGGCGCTAGCTTTCCGCTACGATGTGAAGGTAATCGTTGAGGAATTCGTTGACGCCCGCGAAGTGGAAGTTGGGGTGCTCGGCAACGACGAACCGCTTGCCTCCGTGCCGGGAGAAATTGTCTCTTCTGGAGAATACTATGATTATCAGGCCAAATACCTGGACGGTAAATCACAGATGCTGATTCCTGCGTCCCTCGATACCGAACTGGCTGATCGAATTCGCGACTTGGCGGTCAGAGCGTTTAAAGCCATTGCCGGCAGCGGGTTGTGCCGGGCCGATTTCTTTGTGCGGAAATCGGATCACAAGATTTGGATTAACGAAGTGAATACGATGCCGGGCTTCACTCCCTTCAGCATGTATCCGCTTCTGTGGCGCGAAACTGGAGTAGCCTATGAGTCGTTGTTGGATCGGCTGATCGAACTGGCACTGGAGCGTTACGCGGCCCGGCAAGAACTGGAATTCGAAAGCGGCGTATAGACGGCGGCGGTCATCGCTGCCCGGACGAACGGCTAAGGAAAGGAAGGGATGACGATGGGGTTTCAAACCGAATTCAATTCGGTCTGTAAATTCAAGAAAGAGCAGGAGCTTTACGAACTGCTGGAATATGGTCGCGGCAAAATGCTCAAAGAAGGGCTGCGCGTCTTTCCGACAGGTCAAAAGGTGATTGCTTATTCGCCCGAAAATAAGGCGGTAGCCATTGTGAAAATCACCGCCTGTGTTGCCGAAATTAACTTCAATGGTGAGGAAGTTACCTCGGTTGAGCTGGAGTTGGTCCGTCCGCTGACGGAAGAGGAGACCGCGGTGCAGACCGCTCTGGCGTATGAAATGTTCTTCGGAGATCCGGACCGAAAATGATCGTGCGCTTTGGTTATGTAGCGATGTCCACTGTGATCGATAACGCTTCGCCGTCTAAGACGATGACGCTGAAGACGTTTAACGGAATTGCCGACCGTGAGGCGGCGATCCGGAAACTAGAGACGATTGCCGGGGATAATCTACATAACACACTTCGCCTGCTTCGACATAACGTCGGCAATGATATTCAGGTCTATCGCTTCTCCTCGAAGCTGATTCCGCTTGCGACCCACGAGTCGCTTTCAGACTGGAATCCCTTCGACGCGTTGCGGGAGCCTTTTGCTGCCGTGGGGGAATATGTCAAGGAGCACGGCCTTCGGGTGTCGTTTCACCCGGACCATTTTACGGTACTAAGCACGCCGCGGCCTGAGGTACTGAAGTCTTCAATCCGCGACCTGAATCATCATGTCGCTATGTTTGACGCCATGGGCCTGAACGCCCGGGCGAAGAACAATATTCATGTCGGCGGCGCTTACGGGGACAAGCCTTCTGCAGGAGCCCGTTTCCGAGAGAATGTGGCGGCTCTTCCGGAGCGCATCAAGCAGCGACTTACGTTTGAGAATGACGACAAGACATTCAACGCGACCGAGACCTTGGAGCTATGTGAAGCGCTGGGCATTCCGATGGTGCTCGACATTCATCATCAGTGGGTGAACAATGAAGGCGAGAGTCCGGCCGAGCTGTGGCCGCGGATCCTGGCGACATGGCAAACGCCGTACGCACAAGCCGATTCGCCGGTAGACGATCCGCTTCCGCCGAAAATCCACGCGTCCAGCCCCAAAAGCGCCAGCGATCCGCGTGGACATGCCGATCATGTCATTGTCCTTCCGCTGCTGGAATTTCTGCGCAGCATCGCTCCGATCACTGATCGGGTCGACGTCATGCTGGAGGCGAAGCTGAAAGACGGGGCATTATTTGCGTTGATGGAGGACTTGGCACGCTACCAGGGGGATGGCGTTGAGATTTTAGACGGAGCCAGCGTGCGCATCAATCCGTAATTGTTGGACAAGCCGCGCTTGTCTCCCGTCTCTCTTGAAAAATGCAGGGAAATAAGGTAAGTTGTACAAAATGAAAGCGCAATTTAGAGGAGGATATTCATGGGTGATTTATTAGCGGGGAAAAATGTGATCGTGATGGGTGTTGCCAATGAACGCAGTATCGCTTGGGCGATCGCGCAAAGTTTGGCAGAGCAAGGCGCCCGTTTGGCTTTTACATATGAGAGCGAACGTGTGGAAGGCCGGGTACGTAAGCTGGCCGAAACGATTCCGGGTTCGCTGATCTTGCCGTGCAACGTGACGGTGGATGAGGAGATTGACAAGCTGGCCGACACGCTGCGCGGCGAATTTGGCGTGCTGCATGGTCTCGTGCACAGCATCGCGTTCGCTAAAGGCGAAGACTTGGCGGGTGAATTTGCCGATACGTCTCGCGAGGGTTTTGCATTGGCCAACGACATTAGCGTTTATTCGTTGGTGGCTGTGTCGAAGCGCCTGGCTCCGCTTATGACGGAAGGCGGCAGCATTATGACGATGACGTACATGGGATCGGAGCGCGTAATGCGCAACTACAACGTGATGGGTGTAGCCAAAGCCGGGCTGGAAGCTTCGGTTCGTTATTTGGCGAACGATCTGGGACCGAAGAATATCCGCGTCAACGCGGTATCTGCCGGGCCGATCCGTACATTGGCAGCCAAGGGCATCAGCGATTTCAACTCGATCCTCAAGCAAGTCGAGGAGAAAGCACCGCTTCGCAGAACGACCGAAACGGCAGAAGTCGGCGACACGGCGATGTTCCTGATCAGTCATCTGTCCCGCGGCATTACCGGCGAGGTTATTTTCGTGGACGGCGGGTACAATATCGTAGGCGCATAATGTAAAGACCGCATGCGGTCAGTCAGCTGAAAGTTCGTTTCCAGCGGGGCGAAACCCCCGCTTTTGGACACGGACTTTTTGCATATAGTGCAAGGCGTTCGCTTTATTCTGCGCCAGGACAGGCGAAAGGACGCAACTTTGCAATTTCAAAGACGTATAGTTTTTAAGGAGTAGATTATCAGTTTACGATGAAAGTAGAGTGAATCGATTGGAATCGAATCCGAAAGTTCCATATGTGGTAGGTAGTAAAAGTCCGATGGCCGTAGCGATCAATTGCGCCGCAAAAGCGGGAGAATGGATCAAGAGCCGGCTTGGGGGCTACCAAGATTTGAATACGAAACAGTCGCCCCAAGATTTGGTGACGGACGTGGATAAAGGCGCGGAGGCGATGATCCGCAAGCTGATTCTGACGCATTTTCCCGATCATGCGATCCTCGGCGAAGAAGGGGTAGCGCCGGGAGCGGCGGCATCTGCTGCGGCACTGAAGCAGGCTAGCAAATCGGAGTATTTATGGATCGTTGATCCGGTGGACGGAACGACCAATTTTGTGCACGGATTTCCGTTCTTTTGCGTATCGATTGCGCTGGCATATAAAGGTGATATCATTATCGGCGTCATTTATGACCCGATGCGCGACGAGATGTTTGTGGCGGAGAAAGGCAAAGGCGCGTATATCCATGGGCAACCGTCAAAAGTATCCACCGATGCGTCTTTGTCCGGCAGTATCGTTGCCGTTGGCTTTAACCCGGACCGGGAGTTTGCGCTGCCGGTGAACATGCGTGGCCTGAATGCGTTGTCCGGTGAAGTGCGCAGTCTGCGTGCCGCTGGATCGGCAGCCCTGCATCTGGCTTATGTGGCCGCCGGTCGGCTGAGCGGTTATTACGAGGTGGGGCTAAACGCCTGGGACGTTGCCGCGGGTGCGCTGATCGTGAAGGAATCGGGAGGAATAGTGACCGATACCACAGGCAACCCTTATCACATCGGCGTACGTCATTTGATTGCCAGCAATGGCAAAATCCATGAAGAACTGCTTGGTGTGGTCCGGGCTGCGGATGCGACAGGGCTGTAAAAGCCAGCTTTCACAGCAGGTACGCTTGATCTCAGAATACCGGAAGGAGTGTCCAGGATGAGCGATAGCAAGGATTTGGAACGCGAGCTCAGCGAGATGCTGACCGAAGGGGAATACGGCAGCGAGGAAGAACGCCGCGAGGAAGAGCGCAGAAAATTGTCACCGAAGTACGAGATCCGCATTCAGACGACGTTGGATCCGATCGTGGAAGAGACGTTGAATTACCGAAAAATGGCCAAGGAAATCGATGGCCGTTATGATGATTATTTGAAAAGAACTGAACGCGTAGAGAAGAAGCCGGATTAACGGCTTCTATCTACTATTTAAAGGAGTTGAAAAGCTTGTTGAAGAACATTCGCTTAAACTTGGCTTCCGTCCTGGCGGGAGCGCTTGCTCTGATCCTTTTCCTATTCAACGTCACCGCCGCCGCGCCGGTTAAAGCCGCTGAGGCGGTCCAAGCCGACGACTACCTTATCGTAGCGCTTGGCGATTCCATTACCGTCGGGTACGAGCCGGGGATGACTGAAACGAGCGTTCCGTACGGCTTCGTCGATCGTTTGAAAGAACAAGGACTGTTCCATGGCCGAACTTCGGCGGTTAATTACGGCATCCTCGGTTTGACCAGCGAAGGCTTGAAGAACTACATAACGGCGATTCAGGCAGGCTCACCGGTTACCGCTGCCGACATTCAGGCGAATGTGCCGGATCCACGGATTGCTTCATTTGCTTCCGGTATCGCGCAAGCGAAGGCCGACCTGCAGAAAGCCGATTTGATCACGATCACGATCGGTGGGAACGACTTGCTTAAGCTGCTCCCGGATGTGAAAAACATCTCGCTCGAGCAGCTCCATGCCCAAAGTGAAGTGGTGTTGAAGGCTTATGGCGACAACCTCCGCGAGGTTATCCGCGTCCTGACGGAACTCAATCCGTCGGCGCAAGTCGTGGTTGCCGATCAATATCAGCCGGTGCCAAAGCTTGCCGACGCCTCCATTTACGAGGAGCTGCAGCAGTTGGCTGGCAAGTTTACTGCGATCGTGGATGGCATTGTTGCCGATCATGCGAACCAAGCAAAGCCGGTGAAGGCAGCTCATGTGGCAGCAGCTTTTACGGGACGCGAAATATCGCTGACGCATATTTTTTCCGATACGGATATCCATCCGAATCAAGCTGGATATGAAGTGATCGCCAAGACATTCGCCGAGACGGTTTGGGGCAGCTTCCGTACAACAACGGCGAAGTCAGGCGGTGCGCCGATATCCGTTGTGGTCAAAGGAAATGAACTAAACACGCCATATCCGCCGATCCTGAAAAACGGTCAAACGTTTGTGGCGATCAAGGACATCACCGACGCGGTTGGAGCGTTAAGCAAATGGGATACCCGTAGTTCCACTGCCACGATCACTTACGGCAGCCGGACGGTTGTCATTCCGGTGGGCTCCAAGCAAATCCAGGTGGACGGCACGCCAGCCGCCACAGCGACTCCGGCCTTCCTTCAAAAGGTTGGTAAGGAGAACAAAACCTATGTGCCACTGGCCTTGCTCGTGCAGGGACTAGGTCTCGATGTACAATATAGCGGAAAAATGAAGACGGTATTTATCAACGAAATCTAATATTGTCGTTAGGGTGGGCGGTAGAGCAGCATATGCTTTACCGCTCTTTTGCATGATTATCCCGTTTGATCAGGTTATAGATAATCGAGATGTACAGAAGCACAGGGAATGAAATGCTCAAAGAGATGAAGGCAGGCAAGCTTAGGAAAGATAAGATAAGCGGATAGAAGTAGTAGGATAGGTTGGGTTGAGGCATTGGTGAAGTAGACAGAAAATCGGCCCAAAGAGCAGCATAAAGGGATCAAGAAAGCAGGACAAGGAAGTAGGAGTGTCCCGATCAGGCAGCTGCCACGGGTAAAGGGAAGATTTGATGGCGATGGCGCATAGTTAGCTGCCGATAAGAAATCGTTGGAATGGCTGCACACATATGCAGCAAACCTTGGCGCATCGTTCTTTCTCCCCCGGACTGCCGCAATCGGCGTCGTCCCGTGTACTCGTTCAGGTATGCTTGGAGATGCTTGCGACCCAAAGCTACATACGTACACTTCAGCGATTGCCAAGCCTCGCGGACCACTTTCCGCAAGGGTGCGTATAGTCGAAAGGCCAAAGGAAACAATTGCACTTCAGATGCATGAATATCTACATTTCCGGTGATGAACTCGGCGAGATCGTGACGACTCGCCCTTTCTCCGTATGTTCTGTTCTGTGGGGGGACTAGATGAATTTTGACTCGTTCGGGTTCGCCAGACTCCGTTACTGCGCATCCTGCCACGACCACCGAGGCATGAGGGTGCGAAAGCTGACAACGCGACGGATCATATCCGTACAGATCGTTGTTGACCTTCACTACTCCGCTTAGCAATTCCCGGGCATCGAATTCCCCCAGGGCATGACGTATTTTGTGCAACATTAACCAAGCGGTCTTGTAGGTAACCCGGATCACCTGGCTCAGACGCATCGCCGAAATGCCGTCGGGGAGCAGGAACAACTCCAAGGCTTGAAACCACTTCAACAAGGGCAAATGGGTTCCCTCAAAAATCGTACCGACTAAAGGTGACGTTTGATGCCTGCAATTCCCGCACTCGAACAAAGGGATGCGTCGGGTGGTGAGACGGCTGCAGTGGGTATGAGCACAACGCGGGCAGATAAAGCCGCCCGGCCATTTCATCGCAATAATCGCCGCCGCACACTCTTCCTCATTCTTGTAAAGGATGCTAAAGTCTTGAGAATCAATTCCCGTATGTATCCCCATGTCCGCCAACCTCCAAGTCATCGCAATGCGTACGTGTGTTCTCTTTTTTATTATACCAAACATATGATCCCCTATCAAGAAAAATATTCCAACTCCCCTTAACTTCGCCTCCTGAACTAAAGGGATAATCATGCAAAGAGGGGCCAAGAAGGGATCCCGGACTTCAACACGGTTGATCCAACTCCGTAATATCGCACATAAGCTCCTTAGTCCTGGACATTTGGAGGCGGCGGACGTTTCGCTAAGCTGAATGATGAGCGGACTTATCGCGTGAGTAAACATAAAAGGAGAGGGCGGAGCATGCCGAAAATCGCGGATAAATATTTGCAGGTCGACCCCTGGAAGGTCGTGGAGGAAGGCTTTGATCCGGGACGCAACCGGGTCAGCGAGTCGATTTTTTCGCTGGGGAATGAATATATGGGGGTCAGGGGTTACGCTGAAGAGGGGTATAGCGGGGATACGCTTCTGGGCAGTTATTTCAATGGGCTCTACGAAGAGAGTCCGGTCACGGCTCATTATAAAGGCATCATTAAATCGCTGCGGTTCATGGTAAACGCGGTTGATTGGCTGCATACGCGGATCACGCTTGACGGCGAGACGCTGGATTTGGCCGAGAGCAAGTTCAGCGGATTTCGTCGGGAACTGGACTTCCGAACTGGAATTTACACCCGGGAGTTGGTGTGGCATACGGCCGGCGGGAAGGACGTGTTGCTTACGTTCGAACGCTTAGTCAGCATGAAAGTGTCGCATCTCGGGGCACAGCGGATCACCTTAACGCCGCTGAACTTCTCCGGTATGGTCCAGGTGCGTACCGGATTGAACCTCGCGGTGATCCATGAGGATCAGCAACGCTATTATTGGAAACAGCTGAAGCAGGGAGAAGCATCCGTATCCAGTGGAGCCGGGATCTCAGGGATCCTGGGGGAGACGGTGAACACGGGGAACCGATTGTTTTCCGGTTTTCGCGTAGATACATCGGACGCCGTGAGCAACCAACTGGTACAGGAGGAAAACTACATCGGTCGTGAACTGATCCTGAGCCTGCAACAGGGAAAGCGCAGCGTGCTGGACAAACTGGTCATCAACGTGGCGGAGAAAGACCCTGCGACCCGTAGCGACGACCTCTGGCAAAGAGGGATCGAACTCGCGACTCGGCATGCGCAGTCGGGATACGATGCGGTAGCGGCCGAACAGCGTGCTTACTGGTCCCAAGTGTGGGCCGAATCGGACATCGCTATCGAAGGCGATCCAGAGAATCAGCAGGGAATCCGCTTTTGTATTTTTCAGCTGTACCAGACTTACCACGGGGATAATCCCGGTTTCAATATCGGGGCGAAGGGGTTGACTGGTGAGGCTTACCGGGGGCTGGCTTTCTGGGACACGGAATCGTATTGCTTGCCGTTTTATATTTTCAACAATCCGAAAGCGGCGCGCAGTCTGCTCGAGTTCCGTTACCAATCGCTACCTGAAGCATTAAAGCGAGCCAAGGAATTGGATTGCGAAGGGGCATTTTATCCCATTGCTACGATCGACGGGACGGAAAGCTGCGACCTGTGGCAACACTCCAATCTCCAGCTGCATGTCGGTACGGCAGTAGCCTACGGGTTGCGTCATTATGTGAACATTACGGGCGACAGAGCGTTCCTGTTTGAAAAAGGCGCGGAAATGCTAGTCCAGATCAGCCGTTTCTACGCGACTCGGGGGCAATGGGGGCAGCAGTCAGGGAAATACGGTTATTTCGGTGTCATGGGGCCCGACGAATTTCAACTGATGGTTAACAACAACTGTTACCTCAACCTGATGGCCAAAAAGCTGTTCGAGTACACACTTGAGGTGCTGGGAACGATGCGGGACGAAGCGTTTGCCGCATATGACGAGCTGGCAGCGCGACTCGGCTTGACGGGGGAAGAGCAGGAGGATTGGCGGAACAAGGCGCAGCACATGAAAATCCCTAAGGATGAGCGGACGGGGATTTTCGAAGAGCATGACGGTTTTTTCGACTTGCCGCATTTGGACATTCATGCGATTCCCGTGACGGAATTCCCGCTCTATTCGCATTGGTCGTATGACCGGCTATACCGGTATGACATGATTAAGCAGCCGGATGTGTTGATGTTCATGTTCCTGTACAACAGTGAATATTCGCTGGAGGAGAAACGCGCGAACTACGATTACTATGAATCGCGCTGTATTCACGAATCCTCGTTGTCGCCGTCGATCCACTCCATTCTGGCGGCGGAAATCGGGCGTTCGGAGGAGGCATATAAGTTCTTCGAGTTTGCGACCCGTCTGGATCTCGACAACTATAACCGGAATACGCGGGAAGGCTTGCATACAACGTCGATCGCTGCAGCCTGGATGAACATCGTGTACGGGTTCGGCGGGATGCGTTCGGATGGAGATCGGCTCGCATTAAACCCGAGTATCCCGGAACGTTGGAAGAGCTATCGGTTCATGATCACCTACCAAGGTGCGAAGCTGCTGGTGGAAGTGGATCAGAACCAGGCCTCCATCCGCGGGATGTCCGGCCGCGAGGTGGAAATCTCGGTGTATGGGAACCTGGTTAACGTCGGTGAAGCAGGCATTCGGGTGCCGCTGCGAAAGGCGGTCGTTCAATGAGCTGGATCGTTAGAGAAAGCGGGTTCGACCCGGAACGAATCGCACATCACGGCAACAAGTTCATGATCGGTAATGGGGACTTGGGTTATCGGGGAACGTTGGAGGAGTTCGGCAAAAGCGAGCTGACCGCCACCATCGTCGCCGGTCTGTACGACAAGGTTGGGGATAAATGGCGTGAGCCGGTGAATGCCCCGAACGGGCTAGCGACGACAGTCGATTGGGAAGGGAAGCCGCTGAGCGTGCTGAAAGCCGGACCCCGCGTAGAGGCGGATGGAAACGGCGGCGGTCCGGAATTGGTGGCTCACGAGCAGTCGCTGGACCTGCGCCGCGCCTTACACCAACGGCGATCGGTGTTCCTCATGGCGGACGGCACGGAAGTAACGATCACGTCGGAGCGGTTTTGCAGCGCGGTGCATTCGGAGCTGATCGTATGCCGTATCGCGGTGGAGAGCAGCCGGGACGGCGCGCTGACGATCGTCACCGGGATTGACGGTGACGTCTGGGATATCAACGGCCCGCATCTGGAACGGATGGAGAGCGAGTCGGATGCGACCGGAGAAGTCGTGTCGCTGACCGCGTGGACGCAGGAGCTTGGCGTGCCGGTAACGGTGGCGGAAGCGGCGGACATCGTTGGTGAGGGGAGAGGGGAGCTTCTGCGCGAGGAAACCTCAATCCGTCGCAGAATCCACATCAATTCCCGGGCCGGCGAATCGGTCGAGCTTGTTAAATACGTCGCCATATTCACGGGGCAGGACGGGGCTCCTGCAGAAGATGTTCGGGCGTCAGCGGTGCAGTCCGTCTCGGAAGCACGGCAACTCGGTTACGACCGGCTGCTGCTAAAGCACGCCGAGCGCTGGGAGCGTAAGTGGGAAGCCTCCGACATGAAAGTCGAAGGCGATGACGAGGCTCAGCTGGCGTTGCGCTACAGCATGTACCAACTGCACATCATCGCACCGGATCGTTCGGAGCGCGTGTCCATCCCGGCCCGCGGATTGTCCGGGCAGGTGTACAAAGGTGCGGTGTTCTGGGATACGGAGATGTTTATGCTGCCTTTTTTCCTGCATACGGAGCCGGAGGTAGCCCGCAATTTGATGATGTACCGGGTGCATACATTGGACGGCGCGAAACGCAAAGCCGCGGAATATGGCTATGATGGGGCATTCTATGCCTGGGAAAGCCAGGAGACAGGGGACGATGCCTGTACGCTGTTTAACGTCAACGACGTGTTCACGGGGCGCCCGATGCGTACTTATTTTCGCGACAAGCAAGTGCATATCAGCGCGGATGTGGCTTACGGGATCTGGCAGTATTACGCGTTTACCGGTGATGTAAGTCTGCTTCTGGACGGCGGGGCCGAGGTGGCTTGGGAGTGCGCCAAGTTCTTTTACTCGTACGGGTACTTCAATCCGCGGAAGCAGCGGTACGAAATTCTAGACGTTACCGGACCTGACGAATATCACGAGCGAGTGAACAACAACGCGTTTGCCAACCGGATGGTCAAGGAATGCCTGCGCATCGCTTTGGATGTCATGGAGATTCTACGAACGCACAACCCACGTCGGTACGAGGCGCTTGCGGCGGGGAGCTCCGTTAGCCCGGAACAGATCCGCGACATGCATGACCGGCTGTACGTTCCGCAGCCGGACGCCGAGTCCGGCTTGATTGAGCAGTTCGATCGTTATTACGTGCTTGAGGACGTCTCGTTGCCGGATTTGAAGGCTCGGATGCTTCATCCGCACGAATATCTCGGTGGAGGAAGCGGCCCTGCTACAACGACGCAAATTTTGAAGCAAGCGGACGTGGTGCTGATGCTGCACCTGTTTAAAGGCGATTACGACCGGTCTGTCAAACAGATGAACTGGGCTTACTACGAGCCGCGCACCGAGCATGGGTCTAGCCTCAGCGCCTGTATCTATGCCATGGTGGCGGCAGATACGGGATCTCCGGATTGGGGTTACCCTTACTTTATGCGAACGGCAACGATCGACCTCACCGGGGAATCGAAACAATATGTCGGAGACCTCTATATCGGCGGTACGCATCCTGCGGCGAATGGCGGGGCTTGGATGGCGGCAATACTGGGATTTGCCGGCTTGCGATACGATGGCCTTAAAGCAGCGCTTCGGCCCGCTTTGCCTTCCGCTTGGCAAGCGATGGAATTCCCGGTCCGCCTTCGCGGCGGTTCCTACCGGATTCGCATCAGCCGGGAAGAGGTGAGTATTGCGGCTCATAGCGATAATCCGACCGCTATGCGGTTTATCGTGGGGGATAGGGAGCTGGCGGTGGCACCGGGGCAGGACGTTTGCGTCCCATATGAAGTTGACTGAAAGTTTGGATAGATATATACGAAAAATCGAATAGAATTTGCTGATTCCGGCGACTTTGGCTTAATGTATATGAAATTTCATGCTTAATTGGTTCATAGGGTGATGGAAGCCGAGAATCTGTATGAAATATCGAATAGAATTCGCCAATATTGTCGTTAGTAGCGAATTGTATTCGAAAAATCGAATACATTCATCGAAGGAGAATTCAAACATGCTGGAAACGATGAAAGGCGCGATCTTCGATCTTGACGGCGTGATCGTCGATACGGCCAAATACCACTATCTCGCCTGGCGGGCGCTCGCACGCCGTCTCGGTTTCGAATTTACCGAAGCCGACAATGAGCGGCTGAAAGGCGTTAGCCGCATGGAGTCGCTTCGCATCTTACTTGAGGTGGGCGGTGTGGAAGCGACGGAGGAAGAGCGCGAGCAAATGGCCGCGGACAAAAATGATGAATACGTCGATTCGATTTCCAAGCTGGAGCCTTCGGAAATTTTGCCGGGGGCGAAGGAATACTTGCTGCAGCTGCGTGAGCGCGGCGTGAAGATTGCCCTCGGATCGGCGAGCAAGAACGCCGCGTTCATCTTGGCCCGGCTTGGCATCGCGGAGCTGTTCGACGCGGTGATCGACGGCACCAAGGTGTCCAAGGCGAAGCCGGACCCCGAGGTGTTCCTCGCCGCCAGCGCGGCGTTGGCGTTGCCGCCGTCCGACTGCGTCGTGTTTGAGGACGCGGAGGCGGGGGTACAGGCGGGCATAGCCGCCGGTTGCCGCGTCGTGGGCATCGGCAGTCCGCACATTTTGGCAGCGGCTGACCTTGTTGTCAGCGGGCTGCATGAGCTGGTGCAATCGGTAAGATGACGACTTGCGCCAAATGGAATAAGGTCCCCCGGACGTTGACCGGGGGACCTTTTATTTTTTGCTGGCAAGATTCCCAAAATCCCCTACACTAAGAGGTAAGGCACAGAGGCCCAGACCTACGCGAGTTAGAATCGGAGAAATCGCCACGATCTTCGTAGGATCGCGCATCCTTGCCGATTTTGATTATTGCTATATTTGAATTGCCGGAGGTGCATTTCGTTGAAACCAGGCAACCGAACTAGAAACCCGTTCGCCAACATGAACGTCAAACAGCAAATGATTCTTCTGTTCGTCGTGATGGTGATTCCCTTATTTATCCTGAATGCCTACGGCAACTACAAAGCCGATCAGATCTTGAAGCGGAACGTCACCAATGCTTATATCGAGCTCAACAAACAGAACTTTCGGCTGATCACCCGGGACATTGAAGCGATCAACAAAGTAACGTCTACCGTGTTCCAGCATCCGTTGCTTCAGCAGCTGAATCCCAGTGGCGAAGGGACGGAAACCGTCCTGGAGCGGGTCAAAAATTACGAAAAGCTGGAGACGTTGCTGTTCAATTATTCCCAGGAAACCGACCAGCGCGAGCCGCTGTATTATTCCCTTTACGTGTATGATCCGTCCAACGCGTATTTTTTTGCCCCCTATTATCCGGAGGCGCGGAAGGCGGGCGTCTATTTCTTTCTCGAACAGGAGAAGCCGGAGTGGTTTGAGGAAGCCGTCGCAAAAAAAGGAAACGGTTACCTACGCCTGATCGATCATTTGTCCCCGCCTACGCAAGGGCAGCAAAACCAAAAAACGCTTGCGTATGTCCGGGCGATCAACAGCATTTACAAAAACGGCACGATCGGCGTGCTCGTCGTCTCCAACGTCGACGGCCGCATCGGCGAATCGTTGCAAACGGTCTCGATCCCGGAAGGGGAGCTGTATTTTACCGATTGGGGCAACCGCATCCTGACTTCGACGCCAGCGGAGACGCCGTCCGGGGCAATCCTGAATCTGCCGCCGGAGGCCGATCTGGGGGATTCCCTGATTGGAGTGAAGGACGTCATCACCGATGATTTTATTTATGTCATTAATTATAATTACGTCCTACAGCAGAAGCTTGTTTATAAAGTGCCTGTCAAGGCGCTGTTACAGCAACAAAACGAAATCAAACGAATCATCCAGCTCATCTCTATCGCTTATTTTGCGGTGGGTCTGGTGCTGATTTTGTATTTCTGGCGGTCGCTCATGACCCCGATCCAGAAGCTGGTTTATTTCGTCCGCCGCTACGAGCCGGGCAACGTAGTGCCGGAGACGCCGCACCGCGATCGCAATGACGAGGTCAGCGTGTTGATCTCCACGATTTACGAGATGGCGCGCCGGCTCAACGGGCTGATTCATTATAAATACCAGATGGACATCAAGCAGAAGGAAGCCCAACTGCAAATCCTGTACCAACAAATCAACCCGCATCTGCTGTACAACACGTTGGAAAGCATCTATTGGAAAAGCGCCATGGAGGGAAACAACGCCTCCGCAGAAATGATCAAGGAGCTGTCTAAGCTGATGAAGATCAGCCTCAGCCGCGGCCGGGAGCTGATCACGCTGGAGGAGGAGCTGGAGCACGCCTCCGCTTATATCAAGCTGCAGGAGCATCGGTACGAGTACGGATTCCGCGTGACCTGGGACGTGCCGGCCGAGTTGAATGCCACTGTCATTCCCAAAATCACGCTCCAGCCGCTCATTGAGAATGCCATCATTCATGGTGTTAAGCATATGGGGGAAGACGGCGAAATCGCCATCCGCGCCGAAGCGGACGATGCGCAGGGCCTAGTTCGCATAACAATAACCGACAATGGATATAAACCGGTTGATTTCGAGGCGATCGACAGGCTGCTTAATGACGAGACGCCAAGCCCATCCTTCGGTTATGGGATCCGCAACATCCATCAACGGCTCCGGCTGCACTTTGGGGCGGAGTACGGCTTGAAGTACGCGGGGAGAGCTGAAGGCGGCACCGCAGTTACGATTACCTTGCCCCTCGCGGCCGACCGAAACGAATGACGAACAGGGGGAACAAGCACATGTATAACATTTTGGTCGTCGACGACGAACCGTTGATTTGTAAAGGATTATCCGGGCTATTGACCGCCTCGGGTCTTGATATCGGCCAGATCTACACTGCATATAACGGGCATGAAGCGCTGGATTACGTGAGGATGGAGGATATCGATTTGCTGGTCACCGACATCCAGATGGGGGAAATGAACGGGATCGAGCTGATGCAGCAGGCGAAGCTGATCAAGCCATGGGTACAGACGATCATTATCTCGGCGCACGAAACGTTTCAATACGCGCAAATGGCAATCCGGCTAGGGGCCAAGGATTATTTGATCAAGCCGCTGAACAGCGAGCAGTTCCTCGATTCCGTGCGCAACGCGCTACTGAAGATGGATAAGCCGATGCCGCAGACCGAGGAGTGGTTGTCCGGGGGAGCAGAACACTTCCGCATGGTGGAGCCGCTCCCGGAATCTGGCGATCGGCTGAGCCGCCTTTTGCGCGAACCCTCCGAAGGAGATCAAGAGCAGCAGACCGCCGAAGCCGAGCGGTTGGGGCTTACCGGGCCGTATTTTTCCGTGATCAAGATCAAGCTGGTCATCCCCGCTGAGAAGGAGCCGTCGGCTGACCAGGACGAGGATACCCGCCTATTCCGCTACGCGGCGCTGAATATTGTCAACGAGCTGCTGCATCAGGAGTGGCGGGCGGCGTCTTTTTACACTCGGAGCCTGGAGATGGCCCTCATCCTGCAGTGGAACGAAGCGGAGTATGCCGAGCCGAACCTCAACAAAATCAACCAGCTCGAAATGCTGGGCCGCAGCCTGCACCATCATATTCACAAGTATCTTGGCTTGCTATGCACGGTTGGGATCAGTCAAATTCTCAAGGGCGCGGGGTTCTTGGATGCACTGAGCCGGCAGGCGGACAAAGCGATGTTGTGGGGTGGGGGACACGGGGATTACCATGTGTTTTATTACGGCGACTTCAACTGGCATAACTATACCCAGGACCCTTCCACCGAGGAGTTGACGACACAGAGCAACCGGATCGTGGAGAGTGCCAAGAAGTATATCGAGGAGAACTACCGGCAGAAGGGGTTAACTATTCATGAGGTGGCCCGCAGCAACCATGTCAGCCCCAATTATTTGAGTTACCTGTTCAAGAAAAATACCGGCTATAACCTTTGGGAATATGTCATCAAGCTGCGGATGGAGGAGAGCAAAGCGCTGATTCTGAACACGGACCTCCGTCGATACGAGATTGCCGAACGCGTGGGCTACGAGTCGCCCGAGCATTTTAGCAAGATATTCAAGAAGTATTTCGGCGTCAGCCCCACGGAGCTGAAGAAATAACGATGAAGTAAGAACGACCATAGTTCACATAGTTTTAGACATGTTCGCCGGGGGACTCCCTTTTTACAATGGATAGAGACACTACGTAGAAAAGAGGGAGAAAGATGGGGGAACCCGTGATTTCACCGGGGAACATGCAGCAGGACACGGTTAGGGCGGACGTTATGCGGTCGCCGCGGCGGGGATCAAACTGGAAGAAGTACATGTGGGGTTATCTATTCCTGATTCCGGCGATTGCCATATTTATTGTGTTCTTATGGGTCCCGATCATCAAAGGGATGGTTTACAGCTTTTATAATATCGATTTCGTCAAAGGCAACACGTTTGTCGGAATGGACAATTACGTGAAGGTGTTCAACAACCCCGACGTACTTCTGTCGGTTCGCAACACTTTGTATTATATGCTCCTTTGCTTGGTGATCGGCTTTTGGGTACCGATCGCCGCATCGATCGCGATTTCCGAACTTCGCTGGTTCCAGGGCTTCGCGCGCATTGCGGCGTACCTCCCGTTTGTCGTGCCGGGCGTCGTCCTATACGGGATGTGGCGCTGGATGTACGACCCGGTTGGGCCGATCAACGCATTGCTTGGATGGTTTGGGGCCGATCCGGTATCCTTCGTCTCCGACGGCAGGTGGTCGATGGTCTCGATCGTCTTTATGGAGACGTGGCAGCAGTTCGGTTCGGCGATGCTGATTTATTTGGCCGGGGTGCTGAGCATTCCGCGGGACTGGTATGAAGCGGCGGAAATCGATGGAGCCGGCGTCTGGGCCCGGATTAAATATATTACGCTGCCCTCGATGCGGAACTTGATCGTGCTGATGTTGATTCTACAGCTGATCGGCACTTCTCAGGCTTACCAATCGCAGCTGGCTTTGCTGGACGGCGGTCCAAACAAAGCAACGTTGACCTACGCGCTCTTGACGGTCAAATATGCCTTTACCCAGCTCGACTATGGGGCAGGGACTGCGCTGGGCGTCCTGATGTTCCTCGTGCTAAGCGTGCTTGGCGTGCTGCAATACAAGCTGAACAAGGAGGAGTACTGATTATGAAAGAAAGAGGCATCCTGTCGCCCTCCGATTTGCAGAAGCCGCTTAATAAAATCGTTTACGGATTTATGGTGTTGTGCATCGCGGTCATGGCTTTTACGATGTTATATCCAATCGCGATGACGATGTTCAACGGGCTCAAAAGCAATCAGGAGGTCAACTCGTTCCCGCCGCGGTTTTTGCCGCAGGAGTGGCATTGGGACAATTTTCCGAAAGCTTGGGGTTATATCGATCTGCCGATGTTTTTGAAAAATACCCTGCTGATCTTCGGCGGTAACCTGCTGATGACCATCCTGGTACTTGGCCTCGCCTCGTTCAGCATTTCGCGGATCCGCGTGCCGTACAGCCGGGCGATATACTTCTTCATTCTGCTCACGTTGTTTATTCCGGCCTCGAGCTACATGATCCCGAACTTCGTGAACCTGAAGGAGTTGGGGCTGTTGAACTCTTACTGGGCCTTCTGGTTGCCTGCCGGGGCAAATGCGTATTATTTCCTGCTGATGAAAAACTTCTTCGACGGCATCCATCCAGAAATCTTCGAGGCAGCCCGGATTGACGGGGCTTCGGAGTGGACCAGTTACTTGCGGATCGCGGTGCCGCTGTCGGTGCCGATCTTTGCGACGCTGGCGATCTTTATTTTCTCCACGGCCTGGAATGACTGGTTCTGGCCATCCCTGGTCATGCATACGGAAGACAAGTACACGCTGGCGACGGCGATTTACAAGTATGTGATTAACGCGCGGAATATGGACAGCAGCCTCAAGTTCAGCATTTTGTTCATGGTCATGATTCCGCCGATCTTCGTGTTCCTCGGGTTCCAGAAGTTTATCATGCGCAGCGTCAACTTGTCCGCGGTCAAAGGATAGGTAGTTCAAAAAGTAATCTTTCCATGACGAGGCAGATCATGAGGCAGATTCGACGTCGAATCTTGAATTCAGCCGGGCCTTCTGTTGCTCACGTAGGTCTGCCTACGCTCCGCTACTCAGGCCCTAGCTTCATCCAACCTTCTCGGTCCTGAAAACCTGACTTTTTGAACCTTCATTGTAACGATCGTAGGCCTGCACATGAAAGTCATAAGATCACACATCGATTGCGAAATCGTTCTCTTTTATGATGAACATGCAAGATAACCTAACTTTTAGAAAAGGGGAGTTTCAATGCGCAAGTTTTCAGCGGTGTTGATGTGCCTGATGCTGTTCGGCTCGTTGCTAGCGGCCTGCGGTGGAGGAAACAACAAGGAAGCCCAAAATAACGGCGGGAATGGCGGCGGGAATGTGGCGGCCACGGGCAACAACGGGGGAGGCAATGCCGAACCGGCTGCGGGAGAAGCCGATGACATCACGCAGCGCAAAGTTACGATCAAAATCCACTATCCGCTGCCGGACGAAACGACGCTCCGCCAGCAGGAGGACGATAAAATCGCTCGCTTTCAGGCCAAGTACCCGAACGTGACGATCGTGAAGGACGACTGGCAGTATAGCGTCAACGAAATCGGCGTGAAGATGGCGTCCAACGAAGCGCCAACCTTCTACAATACTTGGGCAACGGAAGCCCAGTTCCTGGTCGAACGCGGCTGGGTTGCCGACATCACGGAGCTGTGGAACAACTGGGAGTACAAGGACGAAATTAACCCGGTGCTGCAAAACCAATTTATCGTTGACGGCAAGGTGTACGGGATCACCCAAAACGGTTACGTCACTTCGACCGTAGTCAACAAGAAGCTGCTGGACGATAAAGGGATCGCTGCTCCAGCGTTCGACTGGACTTGGGATGACATGTACAACGTAGCCAAAGGCGTCGCCGATCCGAAGAAGGGCATTTCGGGGATCGCTCCGATGGGCAAAGGCAATGAAGCGGGCTGGAACTGGACCAACTTCCTGTTTGAAGCCGGCGGCGACATCGAAACGAATGAGAACGGCAAAGTGACCGCCGTCTTTAACTCCGAGGCCGGGGTGAAGGCGCTGGATTTCTACAAGAAGCTGAGATGGGAAGCCAACGCGATCCCGCAAGACTGGGCGCTGGGCTGGGGCGATGCCGTCAGCTCCTTCCAACAAGGCCGGACCGCGATGGTGATCGCCGGGGCGTTTGACGTCATTCAAGCGGCGCTGAACGAAGGCGGCATGAAGCCGGAGGACGTCATTGCTTACCCGATGCCTGCTGCAGAGAAGGGCGGCAAACATTATGGCGTTCTGGGCGGCAATTACCTCGTCATCAATCCAAATGCCACGAAGGACGAACAGGAAATGGCGTTCCGCTATATCACGTTTGACTACTTCACCGATGACGCTTTGAAATCGGTCGAAGACACGATCAATGCCCGTAAGGCTGAAGGCAAATACTACGTGCCGACGCCGCTGGAATATTTCAGCGAAGATTCCGACTACGCCGGCAAAGTGAAAGCCATTTACGACAAGTACGACAACGTGTACAAATACGATCCACAGTTGTTCAGCCTGCTGGAAGGTAAGCCGGAAGCGCAGTTCGGCACGCAGGACTACTACGCGACGATGTCGAACGTCGTGCAGGAATCGTTCTCGAAGAAGGGCACCGATTCCAAGAAACAGCTGGATGTCGCAGCAAAATACGTACAGGAGAATTTCTTCGATAAAATTCAACCGCAATAAGCGTAAATTGCTAAAGAGCCTCCCCTGCGGTCCGATTTGGACGGGGGAGGCTCTTTTTGCGTTGGATGCGTCAGGTGGCGAGTGGTGAAGGTCGGGTAGCTACGGCAGTGTGGGGAACTGTGTGCTAGTATGGTGCCAATGTGTTGGGCCGGTTTGGTGCTAGTGTGACGGGGGCCGGTGACTTGTGAGAGTACCGCTAACGGAACTCAGAGACCTTATTTGGGAGTAATCGGTCCTTTCTGGAATCTAACGGAACGGAGAGACGTTATTTCCCCATTTGGGCGTGGTTCAACTCTAGTTTAGGCCCAATAGCGTCAACTGGTTCCGTTAGGCTGGGAAATGGCCGGGAAATGATCGAATAAGGTCAACTGTTTCCGTTAGAGGGGGAGAGGGGAAGCCGGAGAGAGTGGAGATGGCGGAGTGGCAGAGAGGCGGAAAAGGAGGAAAAGGGCGGAGAAAGCAGGGAAGGCCGTGAGTGTGGCTGCTGAGACGAGTGAACGGATGCTTCCGAGTTTCGATGGATCACGCCGCCGCCGCCGTTTTGTCCTTCTGCTGGCGCGCACGGGCTTGCCGGCCCAGCACCAGGCCCACGAGCGAGGCCATCATCTGCTGGAACACCATGCCCAGTACGACCGGGACGGCCACCGGGGCGGGGAAGTAGGTGACGGCTAGCACAGCGCCGGCGCTGATGTTGCGCATGCCGCCGTTAAAGACGAGTGCCACCTTGTCGGGCTCGTTTAGGCCAATCAAACGGGACAAGCCGAAGCCAAGCAAGTAACCGATCGCCGCGAGTAGGACGATGATGGCGGCAAGACCCAGCAGCCGTGGGCCGAAGTCGGTTAGGTACGGAGCGACGACCGCACCGTTGATCGCCACGACCGAAGCCATGGCGAGCTTCGAGAACGGATTCAGCCAAGGCCCCCAGGAAACGATGACCTTGCCTTTGCTCCACTGGTTCAGCAGCATGCCAACCAGCGACGGGACGACGATCATCCAGAATAGGCTGGTCATCATCGCAGCGGCGTCGAGCTGCACGCTCGCGCCGACCAGCAGCGACAGGATGCCGGGCACGACAAACGGGGCTAGCAACGTATCAATCAGGATGATCGACAGGGTCAAGGCGATGTTGCCCTTGTAGATGCTGACCCATACAAAACTGCTGACGCCAGTTGGAATTGCTGCTGCAAGAATGAAACCGGTAATCGTATAGAAATCCCCGGGAAAAGCCACATGCCCCATCCCCATGGCGATCAGCGGCATGGCGAGATGGAGAATGAACAGGCAGAGCACCAGGGGAAGAGGTTTTTTCAGCACGTTCAGGAAATCCTTGAAGCTGAGGCTGATGCTCCCGGCAAAGGTCATGAAGGCAAACAGCCACGGAGACCAAGAGGTATATGCGGCCAAATGGCTCCCGCTAAGGACGCCGATCAAGATGCTGGCAGGCGTGATCAAAGGCATCAATTTGTTCAGTTGTCGGTTCAACGTTTGCAGCATGGTCACGACATCCTTTGGTAGTTTCTTGTAAGATCTACGCGAGATCAAAATGGTATAAATAAGAAAAAATATAAATATTTACACAACGGACCTATCATGGTAAATTTAGGTAGTCGACAACAAAATAAGTTTGGCCAAATTTACAAGAATAAATAGAGAGGTTGAGATGCTATGTTTAAAAGAACATTATTATGCGCCTTGACTATAGTAATTACTTTGTTCATTTCTGGGCAAGGATTTGCAGCGAGTGAGCAAGATGTTAGTCAGGGTCACGATTCTATTAGCCCACAGACTAAAATGGAAATTATCAAGACAATGGAGGAGTTAACAAAGTTAAGCTTAGAAAAGCTAAATACTCAGAATTCTACGAAGCTTAGTTTGAACGCTGAAGGCACCCTGAGGGATAAACTTTCTTCCTTAGGTGTCAGAGAGCTTACTCCAATTGAAGTGCAAGAAAAGTTATCTGAAAATTTAGTTACACCTAACGTTTCAGTTCCTCCTACTAATAGTAATGTCAGATGGTATGAACTTAGATATACACATACCCGGAGTGGAAAGACGTATGATATCCAAGAACTGTATGCTCAGGCTGTTGGGTATAACACTAATCTTTATAGTTCTAACAACACATTGTATTTGATTAATGGTACAAAAACACAGGTCAATGTTGGTCAGGCACTAATTAATGTTTATGCGAATAAATTAATTGGAGTTATTGCAGCATTGAATCCAATCACAAATATTTTACCATATGAATTATTTGTAAAAATACCAGACGGAAGTTCCACTATTTCAATGAATTCTGATTTCATTTCTTACAGATTACTTTCAACTGCTTGTTTTTCATACGTAAAAGATTCTGGAAAAAGTGACGATTATTTAACTATGACGTATGCTTCAAATACGTTCACTATTTCTTCCTCTCATACTGTTGCTGGTATTGCTGATGAAGGGAAACCAACGGCTACGCCTCTTGTTTCATCGGGTAGATCCTTGAGCTATTCTGCATATGCTACAGATTATGCAAGTAGTTCAAAGGCAGTTGATAATTTTTTGAGTCTAAGCAGATCAACATCTTACGCGCAAGCTACTGTTTGGAAAGTTAAGGACACACAAAACAAAGAACACACAGCGACTGCTAGTGTATTTACGCCCTCTATGCCAAGTCAAATAACCCAATAATAAGTAAAAAAATGAACATAAAGCTCCACTTGGAGCTTTATGTTCATTTTAAGCTATGAAAGTAGGGGTGTATTATGAGGAAGAGAAGTACACTTTTTTTGATTGTTATTACACTAATTTTGGTATCAACTGTGGCTTTCATTTCCTTATATCCAATTAATAAAGAAATTTCAAACACGATAGAAGGTATACAATATCAGTTACAGGGGGATGAGGTTATTCCTGTAACTATTAATATAAATGGTAAACTTCAATATTCATTGTTAGGTAATAAACGTTTTAAAGGGGTAATTAGTGTTAAGCTTGATGGACAACTTGACTCAAAAAATAACCGGGAGTTAAATATGATTTTTCAAAATAGTGGCAAGGCTCTCATGTCATTTTTCATGGATTACGCTGATCTATCGGAAAAAGAGAAATGGAATACACAGTTTGGACGGGTGTTTTTTTCTAAAGATTTTAAATTAGCTACTTTCGAAGTTATTGGTTTAAACGATAGAGTACTGATAGCCGGCCCAGCAAAGAATAAAATGGAAGGCCTTCAAATATCGCAAGAGTTAATGTATACCTATCTAAATAAATATCACCTGAATGACTATTTCAAAAAATAGATAAACAAAACTTCTAAAATCAAAGAGCCGCAAATTCGGTAATTTTCAATAAAGTTTCGAATCCAGAAATAAAAAAACCTTCAAAAATAATACAATTTGAAGGTTTTTTTGTGATTAAAGCATTGGGGAAGCTTGTCAATTATTCTCGGCAATTTCCTTGAACGAAGCCTCGGCGGCTTCCAACGTGAAGTCGATGTCGGCATCCGTGTGCGCCGTCGTCAGGAACCAGGCTTCGTATTTCGACGGAGCGAGGTTGACGCCGTGACGGAGCATGGCGCGGAAGAAGGCGGCGAACGCTTCGCCGTCCGTGTCTTGCGCCTCGTCGTAATTCGTGACCGGGTGGTCGCAGAAGTGCGTCGAGAACGAGCCGCGGATGCGGTTGATCGTCAGCGGCACTCCGTGGCGGCGGGCCGACTCGGCCAGGCCGTCGGTCAGCTTCACGGCGAGACGGTCCATCTCGTCGTAGACCCCGGCGCCCTGCAGCACCTCGAGGCAGGCGATGCCGGCAGAGATGGAAGCAGGGTTGCCCGCCATCGTCCCGGCCTGATAGGCCGGGCCCAGCGGCGCCACCTGCTCCATGATCTCTTTGCTGCCGCCGTACGCGCCAATCGGCAGCCCGCCGCCGATGATTTTGCCGAGGGCGGTCAGGTCCGGCCGGATCGCTTCGTGATTTGAGAGGCCGGCGTAGGTTTGCGCCGAGCCGTAGTGGAAGCGGAAGGCCGTAATGACCTCGTCGTAGATGACGAGGGCGCCGTACTGCCGTGCGAGCCGGCAGAGCTCTTCCAAGAACCCGGGCTTCGGCATCACCATGCCGAAGTTCCCAACGATGGGCTCGACCATGACCGCGGCGACGTCGTCGCCCCACTTGTCGAGCGCCTCTTTCAGCGCCGTAGCATCGTTAAACGGCACGGTAATCACCTCGTGTGCGATGCTGGTCGGTATGCCGGCGCTGTCGGGGATGCCCAACGTGGACGGGCCGGAGCCGGCGGCCACGAGCACGAGATCGGAATGGCCGTGGTAGCACCCGGCAAATTTGATGATCTTGTTGCGTTTCGTATACGCGCGCGCAACGCGGATCGTGGTCATGACCGCTTCCGTGCCGGAGTTGACGAAGCGCACCTTGTCCATCGAAGGGATCGCTTCCTTCAGCATGACGGCCAAGCGGATCTCCAGTTCCGTTGGCGTGCCGTATAACGTACCGTTCGCCGCCGCCTCTTGGATGGCCTTCGTGATATGCGGATGGGCATGTCCGGTAATGATCGGCCCGTAAGCCGCCAAATAATCGACGTATTTATTATCGTCTACGTCCCAGAAATACGCGCCCTCGGCTTTTTTCATAAAAACAGGCGCCCCGCCGCCAACCGCCTTGAAAGAGCGGGAGGGGCTGTTGACGCCACCTACGATATGCTGCAATGCTTCTTCGTACAATCGTTCGGATTGCGATCGGTTCATATTTCTATACTTCCTTTCTGGTTGAAGAACTGGAGAGAACTAGTTTGACAGATGCACCGGTGATCCAACTGCAAAAGTACATTTGATTTACCTGAAAACCGGCGTTTTCGTGCGATCAGCTGCAATAGTGCATCTCAATTAGCGGGATAGGTCCCCAAAAGTGACTTTTAAGAGGAAATGAACTGCACTTTTACATCCGGCGAGCCCATAAGAGCGGTTTTCACCAAAATGAACTGCACTTTTACATCTCGTTGCAATTGGTGGTGCGATTAGCGCGCCTTTAGAGGCGCCAGCCTCAAGGGCTGGCCGCCTCCAGATTCGCGTCGCTCCCGGCGTTCGCTCCCGTCCGGCTAGAGCCGCTTCCACCATCACCGGCATCGCCGCTGCTGTCGTTGCTCCCCGTTCCGCCGGGCTCGCTGCCGCTTTCGGCCCCGTCGCCGGTGCCCGTTTCTTCGCTCTTATTAAATACGTCCTGCACGTATTGCTTCAATTCATCTTCGCTTCGGACGCCCAGCACGGACGAACCGCCAACGCTTTTCTCGACCAGCAGGTCCATCGGCGGAATTTGCTCGCTGGCGGACATCTGCGCGTCATACCCGACGGTGGCCAGCTTCCACATATCTTGAACCGACAGATTCGTGTCGATGTAAGGATTGATTTTCTCTAAAATCGAAGGTAATTTCATGATCGAGGTCGTCGATTTCAGCTTATCCGCTACGGCCTTCAGGAAATTGCGCTGCCGCTCGGTCCGGGTGTAATCGGAGAGGGCGTCGTGCCGGAAGCGGACGTATTGCAGCGCGGTTTTGCCGTCGAGGTGCTGCTGTCCTTTTTTCAAATCGATGTCGTATTCATGGTTATCCGCTTTGCTGGTGTAGTGCATATCTTTTTCCACGTAAAAATCCACCCCGCCGACCGCATCCACCAGCTCGATGAATCCTTGGAAGTCGGTATACACATAATATTGAATCGGGATGCCCAGCAGGTCGGAGACCGCCTGCATGGCCGTATTCGGACCATGGGTGATCGCCGTATTGATCCGATCCGAGCCGTGCTCCGGAATTTCCGTATACGTGTCGCGCAGAATCGAGAAGAGGTAACCCTTCTTGCTCACCGGGTCTAGGGATGCGACCAGCATCGTATCGGAGCGGGGGATTTCCCCCCTCTTCAAACCGCGCGCATCCACGCCCATCAACAGGATGTTCACGCGTTCTGTGCCTTCCCATTTCGGCGGTTCCGGCACTTTCGTCTCGGTTGGCTGCACGTTA
The DNA here is from genome assembly GCF_037969915.1 of Paenibacillus sp. FSL R7-0216. Taxonomy (NCBI): domain Bacteria; kingdom Bacillati; phylum Bacillota; class Bacilli; order Caryophanales; family Paenibacillaceae; genus Paenibacillus; species Paenibacillus sp. FSL R7-0216. Next base: position 914,949 of record NZ_CP150222.1, read on the forward strand.
TAGAAAGGAGACTGCTCTCCTTCTTTTTGAAAATTGTCCACTTGGTTGTAGATGGCGGTAAAATAGTAAGCCGCAAAGGCGGCCAGGACGACGACCACTCCGATCACCGACCAGAGAATCGCCCGTTTTGTGCGTTTCGTCATTGGGTTCGTTCCTTTCAGATCGTACGATAAATTCGGTTTCTATTATAGATATACTACATATCTTTACATTATAATTTTTTTTGTAAATACAATCAATTTCAGGGTTGGAGAGGCCCGAGGAGGAGTTCACATGTCGGAACAACCGCAGGAAGTGCAAATCGGCAAGCCCGTTCCGGACTTTCGGTTACCCGCAGACAGCGGGGAGGAAATTTCGCTATCGCAATTTCGCGGCCGCAAGGTCGTTCTTTATTTTTATCCCAAAGATTCAACCCCGGCTTGCACCCAGGAGGCTTGCGATTTTCGCGACCTCGCCCAGGCGTACGGGGAGTATGGAGCCGTGGTGCTTGGAATCAGCGGGGATACGGTAAAATCCCACGGAAGGTTCGTCCAGAAGCAGGGGCTAAATTTTCCGCTTCTATCGGACGAGTCCCATGAAGTGTGTGGGTTATTTGGCGTGTGGCAGCTAAAAAAAATGTACGGTCGCGAATTCGAGGGCATCGTTCGTTCCACGTTCCTCATCGACGAGGAGGGCAAGCTTCTCCGCGAATGGCGCGGTGTCAGAGTGAAAGGGCACGCCGAGCAAGTATTAGAGGCGCTTCGGGAGACGAATAAGATGTAAGTCGGGGGCTAGGGTTATGCGCCAGGTCACCCCTTTTGTCTAAGCGACAAGGGGTGATTTTTTTATGCCTTTGGCAGCGAATCCGGAAGTCTATTTGCGTTTCTACCTTCATACAATCTACCAGATAGGCCATGGATTCATAGAAAAGAATTTGATCCTAGCTGCGGAGGTAGAAGGTCGATGAAACAAAGAAGAATTTCCGGACTTATGCTGGTTCGTATGATGCTGCTTACACTGGTGCTGATCGCTGCGATTGGCGCCCCGCTGGGCTTTCAGCCGCAAGGCTTGCCCGAGGTGAAAGCCCATGCCATGAAGGAACAAGCCGCGGTGGGATCCGCGACCCATAAAGTGAATCTCGCTACACCCCAGAAGGTGCAAACTGTAAATCATTCAGCCGTTGGCACGGCCGCGATACCGGCGGCTTTGGCGTCGGCTAAACCGAAGAAGAAAATCGAGACGTCTCAGGAAGCAAAGAAGAAAACGCAAGGCAAGACCGTGTACCTAACCTTTGATGATGGGCCAAGCCCGCATACGGATCAGGTGCTTGAGATTTTGCGGCAGGAGAAGGTCACCGGCACCTTCTTCGTGCTTGGTCAGCAGGCCAAACGCTACCCTGAGGTGATCCGGCGTATCGTCGACGCCGGTCACGCGTTGGGAAATCACACGTATAATCACGACTATGATGCGCTGTACGACAGCTTTGGCCATTTCTGGAAGCAGGTCAAGGCAACGGAGGAGGTGCTGCGGGAGATCACGGGAACCCGTACGCCGCTGGTACGTGCGCCGGGCGGGACGTACGGGCATTTTGACAAAACGTACTTTAGCTTGTTGGAACAAGGCGGGTATAAGGTTTTCGACTGGAATGTGGACAGCGGTGATTCTAAACGCAAAGGCGTTCCGGCGGACGAAATCGTAAGCAACGTAAAGAATGATAAGCCCCAGGACCAGGTGATCGTATTGATGCATGATGGAGGGGGACATGAAGAAACCGTCAAGGCATTGCCGGAAATTATCCATTACTATAAAAAACTAGGTTATGAGTTTTCAACATTGTCCGCGGAGCAGAAGCCCGTTCAATTCACGCTGGATCGGGGGATTGGCAAGAAAAACCGCCCTGCACCTTCAGCCGAATGGGTAGCGTCCAATGTGGCTCCCAATGCGGCTTTGTTTGAACCGGAGCTGCCGTTGACGGTGGAAGCGGGCAGTGTGCAAATGCGCCTGGATGCCGGGGAATATGAAATGCTAGACGGCCAGTATCTGGCACCTGTTCGCACGGTGATGGAGCGCCTCGGCGCCGAAGTCTATTGGAGCGAGGCGACGCAAAGTGCCTTTATCGAATGGGGGGAGGCCTCCGTCATCGCCGATACGCGTCGCGGGGTGCTGACCGCCGAACGCAAGGATGGATCGGTCGTCGAATGGGAAGTGAGGTTTGACCGCAAAGCGCAGGCGTTATGGATTCCGTTGCGTCCGCTGCTGGAAGCATTGAACCATCCGATCGTCGAGGCGGTTTCGACCGCAACCGAACGACGGGTTTCGGCACTCTAGCAAGAGCTGGTCGCGAGCTGGACGTATCCTTTCTCTCTTCCATGTCTATTTTCGCTAGTTTCTGGGGAAACTGGTTGATAGATTACGGCCATGGTTTAGAAATGGAGGGGGAAGTCACGATGAATCACGATCAAGCGCAGGCGCTGTTGGAGCAGCTTGTTCACAAAGTGGATCGGGTGATTGTAGGGAAAAAGAAGGAGATCGAGCTCGCGGTGGTGGCGATGCTGAGCGGCGGTCATATTCTGCTAGAGGATGTACCCGGAGTGGGCAAAACGATGTTGGTTCGCACGTTGGCGGCCTGCATTGGCGGTTCGTTTGGCCGCATCCAATTTACGTCGGACCTGTTGCCTTCCGATGTGACCGGCGTAACGGTATACCATGCGCAAAGCGGTCAGTTCGAGTTTCGACCCGGACCGGTGTTTGCGAACGTCGTGCTGGCCGATGAGATCAACCGGGCGGCGCCGCGAACGCAATCCGCGTTATTGGAAGCGATGGAAGAACGGAAAGTGACGATTGACGGAGTTACGCGGGCATTGCCGAAGCCGTTTCTGTTGCTGGCTACGCAAAATCCGCTCGAATACGAGGGGACCTATCGCCTGCCGGAGGCACAGTTGGACCGTTTCCTCATGCGGCTTACGCTGGGGTATCCCCAGCCGGAACAGGAGGTAGATATGCTCAGCCGGATGCAGGATCCGCCAAATCCCGCTGAGTTGAAGCCGGTATTGCTTCCAGAGGAAATGGCCGTGATGCAGCGTCTGGTGCGGGGCGTCCTGGTAGACGATGTCATCAAGCGCTATATGGTTGGAGCCGCGGACGTTTCACGGCGTCATCCGCAAATTGCGCTGGGCTTAAGTCCGCGCGCGACGCTCGCCTGGATGGGCGCTGCACAGGCGATGGCGTACTTCAAGGGGCGGACGTTCGTCACGCCGGACGATGTGAAGGCCGTTGCACCCGCCGTGCTAACGCACCGGATCGTGCTCCGGACCGAAGCCAAACTCACCGGCATCGATGGAGAGCAGGCGCTGGCGAGTGTGCTCTCTAAGGTCAATGTGCCGATTTTCGCGCGGGCATCGGGGAGTTCGTCATGAAGAACGCGGGATGGGTATGGCCGGTAGCGATCGTGTTCTTGGGAACTTTAGGGGGCTGGTATGCATGGCGAGGCGGGGCATCAGCCTTGTTCTTATTGGTGTTGGCTGGCTTTGTCATGTTGCAAGGCGCGCTGGTGCAAGCGCTAGGCCCAAAGCGCTTTAAGGTCGAGCGTGCCTGGCAGCCGGAGTTCCCGGTTGCCGGTGAACCGGTCACTATCACGTTGAAGGTTCGCTGCGAAGGAGGGCTACCGCCCATCTGGTTGCAGGTTGAGGATGAGCTGGCTGGGGCCGCTGCTGGACAAGGAACGAACCGCCCGGGGGTCCGGGGCGGTAGTTTGTTCTTCGCCGGATTCCGTCGGGATTATCGGGCTATGTATACGATTCAAGGCTTGCCTCGGGGGGTCTACAAGGATATGCCCATACGGTTGAGTTGGGGCGATTCCTTCGGTTGGTTTAAACGCAGCCGTGGCACCGCTGCAGCCGAGGTGATGGTTATTCATCCCGCGCCCCTGGCGGCGGATCCGCCGGAAGCAGAGGAGCGTGGCGAGCAAGAGGGCGGCGGGGTTTGGCAGCCCCAACTGGTTATGTCTTCCCCGGCTCCTGGCCGTTTGAGGCCTTATGCACCGGGAGATCCGCTGCGCCGAATTCATTGGAAATACTCCGCGAAAAAGGGAGAGTTGCTCTCCCGCATCCCTGAGGAACAAGGCGTGATGCCGAGGTATTTGCTGTTGAGCGCGCAGCAAGGGGAATACGCGAACCCCGCGGGCTTTGAGCTGGCGATCTCAGCTGCCGCAACTTGGCTGCGTCGTGAGGCCGGCGATTCGGGCGCTAGTGAGCTCAGGTTCAGCCACGGAGCGATGGCCGGCCCCTGCCGGGTCACCGGTCGCGAGGGCATGATGAGCGGCCTGGAACAGCTCGCCGGTCTTCGACGGGGGGACGGCCTATCTGCAGGAGAACTGCTCCGCAGGGATTGGTCCGAGGTGCTATCCCAAGGGCAAAGCCTCACGGTTATCACGGGTAGGCTTACGACTGAATTGGCCGGAGACTTGCTGCATTTGGCTGAGCTTGGGGTGACCGCGGAGGTTTGGTGTGCCGGCGGTCTCGGCGGATCGGGTCAACCGATCCCACTGGCGGGTCGGCTACGGGAGCGGGGCGTCATGGTAGTGGATCTTACGCTGTATCGAACGAAGTCCCGGCAGAAGGAGGCGAGCGAGCATGTCAGCGCCTAAACACGTAGTGCTCACGGCCGGAGGGACCTTAGCGGCGGCGATTCCTTCTCGGCGAGGGAGCCATCCTGCGCCTTCGACCATCCTGCGGATCCTGATCACGCTGCTGCTTTTCGGATTGTTCGGGGAATGGTTGTATCCCTTGCACGCGATGATGCCGGATAGGCAAACGGAGCTCATTCCGCTGTTCTTTATTCTCACCGGGGCATTGCTGCTGTTCGGTTGCCTGCGTCTTCCGTCCGGACTATTTGCACCGTTACCGCCGCTGCTGATCGCCGGAGCCATGCTGTATCTCTTCGGACGGGAAGAAGGGGTATCCTGGTTTAGCGGTTACGCGCAAACGATCGCTGCCGATCTGGACGAGTTTTTGAGCACGGGAAGACTTTACGCCATCAGTATGGAGACGCGGGCGCTGCTGTTATTGATCGGCTGGACACTGCTGGTCGTATCCGTACAAATGCTGGCGCTCTCGCGCCAAAGCATTTTGTTATTCTTGTCAGCTACTGTGATTTATTTGTTGGTACTCGAGGCAGCCGTGGGCCTGGAATTGTATTTAGGTGTCATCCGCACGGCGGCGCTGGGTCTGGCGCTGCAAGCGGCGGCGTTCCATCGCGGCGAGTCCGGGGCGAGCCGGGGAATCGGGAGCGTTGCCGGCGGGGGCGTCGTGCTCGTTTGCGTTGCCGGCGCGGCGCTGCTCAGCTCGTTGCTGCCGCTGCAGCCGGTGCGGGCGATCACTTGGGAGCAGGTCGCCCGCAGCTTGTCGGACTGGAGCGGTGCCGAGCTGACCGGACAGCCGGGCGGTGCCGCGGCGGTCAGCGTATCCGGCTACGGCCGAGACGACTCCAAGCTGGGCGCGCCGCTGCGCCTGCGCCATGACCCGTATTTTACGGCGTTGTCGCCGTACAATACGTACTGGCGCGGCGAAAGCAAAAGCGTGTACACCGGCCGGGGCTGGATTCAACCGGCCGGAGAAGGCTCGCCCACGATCGCCGGGACGGAGCGCTCCGGCGACCTCGCGGGCGATATGGCCTTGGGCGCTGCCGCCGCTGCCGTCGCCGGCGTCGACACCGGCCGGGAGCTGATCCGCCAAACGGTGACGTTTGAAGCGCCGTTGACAGGGCGGGTGGCCCTGCTGTCGGGCGGGCTTCCGGTCCAGGCGGAACGGATCATCGCCGGAGACCAGAGTCAGTCGGTGCAGTTGGAGCCCCGGTTTGACGCCTGGGCGGATGCCTTCATCGTCGATTATGCCGCCTCGGCGGAGCAGATTTACGGCTATGAGCTGACCTCTTCGGTGCCGACAGCGTCCACAGACGAGCTGCGCCAAGAGGAGGGGCCGGACCCGCTGGAGGTCCGGGACCGCTTTCTGCAATTGCCGGAGGCTCTGCCGGAGCGGGTACGGAAGCTTGGCGAACAGCTTGTCGCCGGAGAAAGCAACCGCTATGATGCGGCAGCCGCCGTCGAGAGTTACTTGAAGCATCGTTACGCTTATAGCTTGGATTCCCATCAGCCGCCGGAAGGGGCCGATTTCGTTGACCGCTTTTTGTTCGTCGACCGCATCGGCTATTGCGATCACTTCTCGACGGCGATGGTCATCCTGCTTCGCAGCGGCGGGGTCCCGGCCCGTTGGGTCAAGGGCTTCGCTCCGGGCGAACCTGGGTCATCTGCCGCTACAACAGCTGCCGAAGCGGACAGCAGAGTGGCGCCTGCATCCACCGTTGGCGGCACCGATTCCGTTGAACTGCATCGGTATACCGTGACGTATGCTGATGCGCATTCATGGGTGGAGGTGTATTTTCCCGAGACCGGTTGGGTTGCCTTCGATCCGACGCCGGGGTTCGGCGCATCCATGGCTTTAAGCGTCAACACTTTATCGGATCATGGGCTAAGTGGCGCAGATACCGAAGCGACTTTTCCGCTGTTAGCCAAAGCAACCGAGGTGGCCAAGCTCCTGCAGCCGAAACTTACCGATCTAGCCGCAAAACAGTTCGCCGCGATGAATCCGAAGCTGCGCTTGTTCGATTGGACCGTCCTGGCGCTGGGTGCCGGTTTCGTATGGCTGGTGGCGAGGGAAGTGAAGCAACGCAGACACTTGCTCCCGCTTGCCTTTGGACGCCTGCGTCTGCGAAATGCCTTTCCTGGACGCCGTGAACTGTTGGCTTCGGCGGATCGGGTGTGGCGCGAGCTGGCAATCGTCTACGGACCTAAACCTGCGTCTATGACAGCCCGGGAATACCTCCAATCCGCGCTTCTCGCGGATAAATCTCAAGCCGAGTCGACTGAGCAGTTCGTGCGGACCTGGGAGATGATCTACTACGGGGGATTGCGGCCAGAGCGAAAGGAAAGCATGAAGTTCCTGGAACAATGCCGGAATTTGGCCTTTCGTCGCCGCTGAAATTGGCGCCGGGCTTCCTTGACGACCTCTTTTGTCGTTTCGTATAATAGGTGTCATAATTTGAGGGAGGCTCGGTCATGAATAAGCCAAATGAAATGATTGTGGTCCTTGATTTCGGAGGACAATACAATCAGTTAATTGCAAGAAGGATCCGCGACTTAGGCGTGTATAGCGAACTAATGCCGTTTAATACGCCGGTGGAACGCCTGCGGGAAATCGCGCCGAAAGGAATCGTGTTTTCGGGCGGACCATCCAGCGTTTACGCGGAGGATGCCCCGCACATCGACCCGGCCGTGTACGATATCGGCGTGCCGATTTTTGGCATCTGTTACGGCATGCAGTTAATGGCGCACCAGCTTGGAGGCAAGGTGGAACGCGCAGCGAAACGCGAGTACGGCAAGGCAGACGTCGATTTTGCGGAACATTCGGCATTAACCCGCGGGCTCGATGCGAAACAGACGGTTTGGATGAGCCATGGGGATCACGTGACCCAGCTTCCGGACGGCTTCGTGGTTGATGCTTCAACGGAGCATGCACCGATCGCCGGGTTCGCCAACCCGAACCGCAACATGTACGGCGTGCAATTCCATCCGGAGGTTCGTCATTCCGTGCACGGTAACGAGATGATCCGTAACTTCCTTTACGAGATCTGCGGCTGTGAAGGCAACTGGAGCATGGAGACGTTTATCGAGGATGCCATGCGCGATATCCGCGACAAGGTTGGAGACGGCAAGGTACTGTGCGCGTTGAGCGGCGGCGTTGACTCCTCGGTTGTAGCGATGCTGATTCATAAAGCCATCGGCGACCAACTGACCTGCATGTTCATCGACCATGGTCTGCTGCGTAAGGGGGAAGCGGAGAGCGTGATGGAGACCTTCGTTGGCAAGTTCGACATGAAGGTCGTCAAGATCGATGCGCGCGAACGTTTCCTTACGAAGCTGGCCGGCGTTGACGATCCGGAACGGAAGCGGAAAATCATCGGCAACGAATTCATTTACGTCTTTGACGAAGAGTCGGCTAAATTCGATGACTTCAAATTTCTGGCTCAAGGGACGTTGTATACGGACATTGTCGAGAGCGGAACCGCGACGGCCCAAACGATCAAATCGCACCACAATGTGGGCGGGCTGCCGGAGGACATGAAATTCAAGCTGATCGAGCCGTTGAATACGCTGTTCAAAGACGAAGTGCGCAAGGTCGGCGAAGAGTTGGGATTGCCTCGGGAAATCGTATGGAGACAACCGTTCCCGGGACCGGGACTCGCCATTCGCGTTTTGGGCGAAGTGACCGAAGAGAAATTGAAGATCGTTCGGGATTCCGATTACATCCTGCGCGATGAGATCGCCAAAGCCGGACTGGATCGTGAGATCTGGCAGTACTTTACGGCGCTGCCGAACATGCGCAGCGTAGGAGTTATGGGCGATGCCCGTACCTACTCTTACACGGTAGGCATCCGTGCCGTAACGTCCATCGACGGCATGACCGCCGACTGGGCTCGTATCCCTTGGGACGTGCTGGAGAAGATCTCCGTGCGTATCGTTAACGAGGTTGAGAACGTGAACCGCGTTGTTTACGACATTACGTCGAAACCGCCGGCGACGATCGAATGGGAATAGGTTGAAAAATAACGAATGCTCTCTTTTATTTGCCTGAACCGGCATCTAAAAGAGAGCATTTTTTTTGTCGGGTTATTTTTGAACAGAGGTCTCGATATTCAGGGTCGTTTTCTTGCTGTCCCAGCTCATTTTGGCCCCCAGCAGCACGGGAAGATCACGTGCCCAGATGTAGGTCGTCCCCGAAAAGGTATAGAAATGCGGCACAGCCTTCCCTTTTAGGGTTGGTGCATTTTTATCATTGTCGTACTTGACCTCAATCCCCAGCAAGTTGCTGACCGATCGCAGCGGAACGTAAGTGGCACCGTCAAAGATCCGTCCCGGTTCGGCGGTTTTTCCGTTTACTTTGATTTGGACGACTGCCGCCTTCGCAAACAATCGCTCATCTGGGATACGGGTGACGTAGACGACTTCCTTTACAATTAACTCAGGTGCCCCCTTCGGGTATACCTGGACCTCGTGCTTGCCTGTCACATTTCCGAAAGTAGCGGTAACCTCCGCTTTTCCTAACGCGACCGCTTGGATATTTCCGTATATGGGTGACGTAATAACCTGCTGATCGGTCGTGTCCCATGAAGTGAATTCCGTGATATAGGACGTGTCTCCATTATTGAAAATAGCCAGCGCGTTTAGCTCCGTGCCGCTGTTCAAGCTTACGTTGAAAGGATCAGAAGTGGGCGGGAGAGTGCCACGAACAATCTCAATTTGTTTAGGAATGCCGACATAAACGTTCGCGGACGTTGACCCAAACGCTTTAATGGAATTTCCTGCGGCATCCTTTAACACCGTTTCTTGAGCAAGAACATGGATCGAAGTATTCTGAGTCGGAGCTTCCTTGTTCACCGTAAGGTAAAATGAAATAATGGCTTCATCCTTCTCGGAGTCGATGTACTTGTTATTTAGGGCGGAGATCGACAAAATCACTTCTTGTCTGCCATCCGCAGGATCTAGATCGACTGGATAGGGAGCTTCAATGAGATAATCTTTAGTCTCGTACGTTTTGGATGGGATAACATAAGTATCGGCTCTCCATATGTATTTTCCGAGAGTCTCATCAAAGCGTATTTTACCCTCGGTATTAAACGCTTTTTCGTCATAGCTTAAGGCAAGCACCGCTGACCTTAGCTTTTGGTTTTCATGCGTGAGATTGGAAAGCTTGACGTTGACCATCACGCTGCTGCCGGGAATCAGGGAGGTCTCTCTCGTTGCAACCTCAATGGACACCTGATTCGAGCCGGCTGCAGAAGCTATGCCGGTTATGCCGACAAGCGACAAAAGCAGGGCGTAAGCCAGCAGAGTTCGCGTCGTCTTTCTTAATAGATTCATAAAACAACCCCCATACCAGAATATAACAGGTATATCGGTTATTTTTGATTACGATGTAAATTTTCACGATTTCTTCAAATGGCGAACAATACAAGCTCGA
>NZ_CP150222.1:930000-2510000 GCF_037969915.1 Paenibacillus sp. FSL R7-0216
ACCAAGCTCAGTCAAACTCCGAATGCCACAGACTGATTAACCGGGAGTCAGACAGTGAGTGCTAAGATCCATTGTCAAAAGGGAAACAGCCCAGACCATCAGCTAAGGTCCCCAAGTGTGTGTTAAGTGGGAAAGGATGTGGAGTTGCACAGACAACCAGGATGTTGGCTTAGAAGCAGCCACCATTTAAAGAGTGCGTAATAGCTCACTGGTCGAGTGACTCTGCGCCGAAAATGTAACGGGGCTAAACACACCACCGAAGCTATGGCTAGATGCTTTGCATCTGGGGTAGGGGAGCGTTGTATGTAGGTTGAAGGTGTACCGTAAGGAGCGCTGGACAGCATACAAGTGAGAATGCCGGTATGAGTAACGAAAAGATCAGTGAGAATCTGATCCGCCGAAAGCCTAAGGGTTCCTGAGGAAGGTTCGTCCGCTCAGGGTAAGTCGGGACCTAAGGCGAGGCCGAAAGGCGTAGTCGAAGGACAACAGGTTGAAATTCCTGTACCACCGTAATCCGTTATGAGCGATGGGGTGACGCAGTAGGGTAGTGACGCGAGCTGATGGATGCTCGTCCAAGCAGTGAGGCTGGTGTGTAGGCAAATCCGCACACCGTAAGGCTGGGCTGTGATGGGGAGGGAAAATTATAGTACCGAAGGTCATGATCTCACACTGCCAAGAAAAGCCTCTAGTCAGGAGAAGGTGCCCGTACCGCAAACCGACACAGGTAGGCGAGAAGAGAATTCTAAGGCGCGCGGAAGAACTCTCGTTAAGGAACTCGGCAAAATGACCCCGTAACTTCGGGAGAAGGGGTGCCCCGGTAGAGTGAATAGCTCGAGGGGGCCGCAGTGAAAAGGCCCAAGCGACTGTTTAGCAAAAACACAGGTCTGTGCGAAGCCGCAAGGCGAAGTATACGGGCTGACGCCTGCCCGGTGCTGGAAGGTTAAGGGGAGTGGTTAGGGGTAACCCGAAGCTATGAACCGAAGCCCCAGTAAACGGCGGCCGTAACTATAACGGTCCTAAGGTAGCGAAATTCCTTGTCAGGTAAATTCTGACCCGCACGAATGGCGTAACGACTTGGGCGCTGTCTCAACGAGAGATCCGGTGAAATTTTAATACCTGTGAAGATGCAGGTTACCCGCGACAAGACGGAAAGACCCCATGGAGCTTTACTGCAGCTTGATATTGGACTTTGATACGATTTGTACAGGATAGGTGGGAGCCTAGGAAGCCGGAGCGCCAGCTTCGGTGGAGGCGCCGTTGGGATACCACCCTGATCGTATCGGAGTTCTAACCTGGTACCGTGATCCGGTACGGGGACAGTGTCAGGTGGGCAGTTTGACTGGGGCGGTCGCCTCCTAAAGAGTAACGGAGGCGCCCCAAGGTTCCCTCAGAATGGTTGGAAATCATTCGAAGAGTGCAAAGGCAAAAGGGAGCTTGACTGCGAGACTGACAAGTCGAGCAGGGACGAAAGTCGGGCTTAGTGATCCGGTGGTACCGCATGGAAGGGCCATCGCTCAACGGATAAAAGCTACCCTGGGGATAACAGGCTTATCTCCCCCAAGAGTCCACATCGACGGGGAGGTTTGGCACCTCGATGTCGGCTCATCGCATCCTGGGGCTGAAGTAGGTCCCAAGGGTTGGGCTGTTCGCCCATTAAAGCGGTACGCGAGCTGGGTTCAGAACGTCGTGAGACAGTTCGGTCCCTATCTGTCGTGGGCGCAGGAAATTTGAGAGGAGCTGTCCTTAGTACGAGAGGACCGGGATGGACGCACCGCTGGTGCACCAGTTGTTCCGCCAGGAGCATAGCTGGGTAGCTAAGTGCGGACGGGATAAGCGCTGAAAGCATCTAAGCGTGAAGCCCCCCTCAAGATGAGATTTCCCAATTAGTAAGACCCCTTGAAGACGACGAGGTTGATAGGCCTGAGGTGGAAGTGCAGCAATGTATGGAGCTGACAGGTACTAATCGGTCGAGGGCTTATCCAAAAAATACCCCAAAAAGTGAAGCGAGGCTTCGAAGGTAATTCCGATTACTTTTCGGGGACCCCGATAAACCAAGTAAGGGCTAACACGCAAATACGTTTCGTATCCAGTTTTCAAGGATTAAACCTTGAACCGTTTGGTGGCGATGGCGGAGGGGTTCCACACGTACCCATCCCGAACACGACCGTTAAGCCCTCCAGCGCCGATGGTACTTGGACCGAAGGGTCCTGGGAGAGTAGGACGCCGCCAAGCAAAGGGAAAGAGCACTACCGTTTATTCGGTAGTGCTTTTTTTGTTGTTGGGCAAATCGAGGCGAATTCCGTCACGCATATTCCCATCTATTTCATGTACAATAAGAAATGAAATTTTTAAATGGAACTTGCACGAGGTTTTACAAGAATGAGATAGATGGAGGTCGCTGAGGGGAATGAAGCCGATACTGGAAGTGGCTGCAACATTCGGCATAGCCGAGGAGTTTGTAGAGTTGTATGGACGTTACAAAAGCAAATTGGATCCTAGTTTACGGGAGAAGCTAGGTGACCGGCCCGACGGAAAATTGGTGCTGGTGACCGCGATGAATCCGACGCCGGCCGGCGAAGGAAAAACGCTAACCACGATTGGCCTGGCGCAATCGCTGAACGCCATCGGAGCGCCGACAATCGCGGCGCTGCGAGAACCGTCGCTTGGACCCTGCTTTGGAATGAAGGGCGGTGCTACGGGCAGCAATAAAGCACAGCTGCTACCTTCCGAAGATATCAACCTGCATTTTACCGGTGATTTGCATGCCATTACATCGGCGCATAATTTACTTGCGGCGATGCTGGATAATCATATTTTTCATGGGAATGTGCTGCAAATCGATACGAATCGAATCTTGTGTAAACGTGCTATGGACATGAACGACCGGAGCTTGCGACAAATCGTTGTTGGACTTGGTGAAGGAAACGGGAGCGTGCACGAATCCGGGTTTATGATCACGACCGCCTCTGAAGTCATGGCGGTGCTGTGCCTCAGCGAGGATGCACTAGATCTCAAGCAGCGTTTGGGCCGGATCGTCGTAGCCTACAATATGACCGGGGAAGCGATCACCGCGGCGCAAATCGGCGCCGTGGATGCGATGACCGTTCTTTTGAAAGAGGCGATCAAGCCGAACCTTGTGCAAACAGCCGAAGGAACCCCAGCGATCGTTCACGGCGGACCGTTTGCCAATATCGCCCACGGCTGCAGCAGCGTCATCGGAACGAAAACTGCGCTCAAACTGGCAGAGATCGTCGTAACCGAAGCGGGCTTCGGAGCCGACCTGGGCGCGGAGAAATTCTTTGACATTAAATGCCGACAAGCGGGTTTAAAGCCGGATGCGGCGGTGTTAGTCGTCACGATAAAGGCGTTGAAATATAACGGCGGAGCGGCCAAGACGGAGTTGGATCAACCGAATTTGGAGGCGCTGCGGGCCGGACTTCCCAACATGAAACGGCATCTGGAGAATCTCCGGAAATTTGGGGTACCGGTGATGGTTGCGTTAAATCATTTTACCAGCGATACGGAAGAAGAGATCTCGATCGTGAAAGAGGCATGTGCCCGCTGGGGAGTAAAGGCAGAGCTATCCGATGTTTGGGCCAAAGGCAGTGAAGGCGGCAAAGAATTGGCGACAACCCTGCTCGGTATCCTGAAACAGGAAACCGCACGGTATACGCCGCTCTATGCGGACGATCTGGACCTTAAGACCAAAATGGAGACGGTCGTAGGAGAGATTTACCGTGGAGTTGGTATCAAGTTGAGCGCCAAAGCCGCGGCCCGACTGGAGGAACTTGAACGCCAAGGCTTCGGCCGGCTGCCGGTGTGCATGGCGAAGACGCCGTATTCGTTCTCCGACCAGGCGAATCTGCTGGGAGCTCCCGAAGGGTTCACGGTACAAATCAAGGATATCACCTTATCCGCAGGAGCCGGCTTCGTCGTCGTTCATACCGGCAATATCGTTACGATGCCCGGACTGCCGAAGGTGCCGGCGGCGGAGCGGATCCATCTGGACGAGCACGGAGAAGTTGCAGGTTTGTTGTAGCCAAGTAATCATGGGCAATTGACACTTCAGGTATCTTCTGACAGACTCTACATAAAGATTAGAATTTAGAGAGTGGTCAATCGATGAAATGAGGTGGATTTGTGGAAATCAGGCCATTGCGAGCGGTTGAATTTGATGCCAGCCTGAGCTTGTCCGAATATGCTTTTCAATATAAGGTGAAGCCGGAGGACAGAGAAGAACGGAGAAAATCCTTTATTCCCGAACGTTCCTGGGGAGCGTTTGAGGGCGGCGAGCTGCTTGCCAAGCTCATGCTGCTACCCTTGCATCTGTACGTACAGGGACGCCCCGTCCCTATGGGAGGCATCGCCGGCGTGGCCACCTGGCCGGAGCATCGGCGGAGCGGACTCGTGAGGGAGCTGCTGGCTACCGCGCTCCGCCGTATGAATGAGCAAGGGCAAATTCTTTCTTGCCTTCATCCTTTCTCGATCCCCTTTTACCGGAAATTCGGCTGGGAGGTCTACACAGATTACAAGAAGTATACCGTTAACATCGATAGTTTCCCCTCCAAAACGCTGGTTACGGGGAATGTTAAGCGGGGCGTAAAGGATATTGAGCTGTTGAACGGGATCTATCATTCCTTTGCCCGGCGATACAACGGAATGCTTGTCCGGGACGAAGAGTGGTGGAAGCGTATGGTATTAGGCGAGGAGGACCATACCGCCGTTTATTATGCTGAATCGGGGCAACCGGAAGGGTACGTGCTCTACCAGGTGAAGAACAAGGAGCTTATTATTGACGAATTCGTATTCCTGAACGAGACGGCCCGTCAAGGCTTATGGACATATCTGGCCAACCACGACTCCATGGTAACCCAGGTAATCTTTGATCGCGTGCCGGCGGATGACCTGTTGCCGTTTCTGATGCGCGACCCGCGCTGCAAGCAGGAAACCGTGCCGTATTTTATGGCTCGGATTGTCAATGCGGCGGCGTTCGTTGGCGACTATTCGTTTATTCCACCGGCTTCCACCAGCCCGATTCGCCTTGGACTGCGAATTGAAGACGAGGCTGCACCCTGGAACGAAGGGGATTGGCTGCTGGAGGTGTCCTCGGAAGGGAAGGGGAGCCTGACGCCGGCGAATCCGGCGAATCCTGCAGATTCTGGGCTGGTTTGTGACATCCAAACGCTGACAGCCCTACTGCTCGGCTATAAGCGGCCGCGGGAGATGTTCGCCTGCGGTAAATTAAGCGGCCCGGGAACTGATGCGGAAACGCTTGAACGGTTGATTCCCTTGAGCCAAACGGCATTACTGGACTTCTTTTAAATCACATGATTGGAATTTTCGGTCGATTCCCCACTTCTTCGAGTGGGGGATTGGCTTTTTTTGTTTTCGATCAGAAAAATTCCAACCTGAAATCGCAATTTTGCCTCCTCAAAAACCGAGTCCGTTTTAGCTAGACTAATAGTATAAATTCGGATGCAGGAAAGGATTTAACCGCAATGAAGAGAAGACAATGGTTGGCTGTTCTACCGCTTGCCGCCATGATGATTTCTTTGCTAGGCGCTTATGGCGTAATCAATGCGGCGAATAACGAGGAGAATCAAGTTCCGGGCATGTCCGAAGGCAGTCAAGGTTATCCCATTGAGCTGACTTTCTGGGCGTTGGGGAATACCCATTACGTGACCCTGGCTCAAGAGTATATGGCGGAGCATCCAAATATTAAGATCAACATCAGTATCCAAACCGATACATTCGCGCATCATGACCGCATGGAGTCAGCCTTGTCTTCTGGATCGGGCGCACCGGATATCTTCATGCTGGATCGGGAGTTTATGGAACGGTTCGTGAACGCACAGGACCAATTTTATAACCTATATGATTTCGGAGCAAAAGGCATCGAAGTGGATTATCTGTATTGGGCCTGGAAACAGGCGACTTTGGTGGATGGCTCTTTTCAATTGGGCTTGCCGGCCGGTATCAGTCCGACCGTTGTATATTACCGCGCAGATTTCATGGAGCGGGCGGGTCTTCCGGCCGATCCAGAGGAATTTAGCGCAGCGATTAACAAATGGGACAAATTTGCCGCAGTGGCGAAGCGGTTCACGGAAGAAACCGGACTCCCGTTTGCGGATTCGGCAGATTTGGTGTACAACGGACTTAGGGATCAATCGACAGACCGGATTTATTTCAATAAAGTCGACGGGTCCTTTATCGGAGATACTAATCCGCAGGTGAAAAAGGCGTATGACTATACGGTAAAAGGCATTCGGGAAGGGTGGATCGGCAACTGGACATTGGGGTCTCCGGAATGGGAAAATGCGATCCGCGAGGGTGACCTTGGCGTCATCCTCGGCCCGACCTGGATGGAAGAAACGATCCGTAGCGCGAAGGAGACTGCAGGGAAGTGGCGGATTGCCCAAATTCCGGAGGGCTCCGGCAGTTGGGGAGGCACCTTTTTGACGCTGCCGAAGCAAGGAAAACATCCGAAGGAAGCTTACGATTTCATCACCTGGCTGACAAACAAGGACAATCAGTTGAAGTCGTTTCAAGCAAGCGGTCAGTTGCCATCGATCCCGGCGGTGTATAACGAACCGGCATTCCAAGCGGATCAAGACGAATTTTTTGGTGGCCAGGTCATTTCGGAAGCCTACGCACGATCGGCACAACGCGTAAAGCCGGTTTATTACGGGCCACGTTTTGAACAAGTTGATACGTTGATTAAGAATGCGCTCCGAAATGGATTTGAGAACAAGGTCGACCCGCAAAGTGAATGGGATGACGCCATGAAACGGGTCGCAGACGCGGCTTAATCATAGATCTTGAATGGATACGATAAACCTGATTCGCAAGAGGGCTAGCCCTCTTGCGATTTTCTCTTTGTTAAGAAGCAAAGGAATCTGTCGTGCCATGAAGAATAATAGAGTAGGAGATGCATAGGAGGAACGAAATGAAGCTTCGACGAAAAATCTTGCTGGCTATTATTCTTCTCGTCTTTATTCCCGTCATCCTGATGGGTTCGATATCGTACTACAGCTTCTCACGCGCCATGGAGAACAAATCCAACAATTTCTATTGGGTCTCCTTGCTCGAAACCGACCGTAAGCTGAAGTTCGCGCTGAACGAAGTGACGACCGTATCCAACTCGGCGATCGCGCAGCCGGTGATTCAGAAGCTGGTGAAACAGCCGAATTTCACGGTGACCTATGAGCAGAAACAAGACATCAACAATCTGATTAACCACCCGATGATCACCTCCTTCGGGTTGTATTCCAAGGACAAGCTGCAGTACCAATATAATGAGGCGATGTCTTTCAGGGAATTGAAGCAGCAAAGCTGGTATGGAGCCATGGAAGCCGCCGAAGGCCGCTCGGTATGGGTAGGTCCAGGCGAGAACGGCTCCGCGGCGACGGGGAAGCCGGTTCTGATCCAAGCCCGCCTGATTAAGGATTACTATTCGCTAGAGGATATCGGTGCTTTAATTATTTATGTGAAACCCGATATTCTGGACCAGGTTTTTTGGGATGCCGCGACCTTAAAGCAAGGGGATATTTTACTCGTCAACAAGCTGGGGAATATCGTGTTCGACAAGTCCGGCACACATATCGGAGAACGCACGGAATTTCCTTTCCTGACCCATGACGAGCCGGAAGGAAAGGGCTACTATACGGCCAAATATCAAGGCGAAAAGTCGCTGATCACCTACTTGCCTTCGCATAACAAGGATTGGTACCTGGTGGCCATTACGCCAAGCAAGCTGATCGCTTCGGAATCGAACTCCATCCGCAACATCGCGATCGTGTTGGTTCTGGTATCGTTGATCTCGGCTTTCCTGTTCGACCGCTTTTTCGTCCGCCGCCTGGTGCGCAGCATTATCGGTGCGGTGAACGGGATGAAACGAGTGCAGCAAGGGATATTCGTACCGATCACGTCCGCGGTCCGCAGCGAAGACGAGACGGATTTGCTGGTCGATGGCTTCAACCGGATGAGTACGCAAATTTCCGAATTGATCGAGCAGGTGCAGACCGAGCAGGCGCGTAAGAAAGAATTTGAGCTTCAGGCGCTGGTCGCCCAAATCAATCCTCATTTTATTTACAATTCGCTGGAGTCAATCAATTCGCTGGCCGTCTTGCAGGGAAATAAGGATATCAGTAAAATGGTGGTCTCGCTTGGCAAGCTGCTGCGAATCAGCATTAGTGAAAATCAGCAATTGATCACGCTTTCGATGGAAATGGAGCATGTGCGGCACTATCTGGACATTCAGAAATTTCGCTTTGAGGATCAATTCGACTATCATATTGAAATCCCCGAATCGCTTAAATACTTCTTGACCCAGAAACTCATTGTACAACCGATCGTAGAAAACGCGCTGTACCACGCGATTGAACCCATGGAGGAGAAAGGGTTGATCTCAATCACGGCCAAGGAGGACGATCGGGACATTATGATCGACGTGACGGATAACGGGCCGGGCTTCAGCTCGGATACGCTGATGAACCTGTGGAGCAAAGACGGGAGCCCGAAGAATTACCGGGGGACCGGCGTCGGGCTCAAAAATGTGCACGAACGGCTGCGCATCCGATTTGGCGCCCGCTACGGCATCTTGATTTGCTCTTCTCCCGGACACGGCTCCATCATTCGCATCCGTATTCCGAAAATTCTCCACGAACCGGGAGCGGCCAAACGATAAGGCGGACAAAGGAGGCGGACAACATGAAAAAATGGTTCTTAAACTGGGGTTGGATCGCCGTTTATGCTGTTGTGCTGGCGATTTCCGTACTGATCATCGCTGCCGACGGGCACGAGCCGATCGAGGAAAAACAAGCGGAGAAGGTCACAATAACCTTTCGTCACTTCTGGATCAAGGAGCATGACCGGCAGATGCTAGATATCGTTGAGGACGTCGTCGCCAAATTTCAAGAGACGCATCCCAACGTGAAGGTGAATTTTGAGGGAATGGACCAGACTGTCCATCGTGAGCAAAAGCTGAAGAGCGAGATGGTGACCGGGACACCTCCCGACATGTTCGTGTTGTTTGGGGGCGCTGAAATCGAGCCGTATGTCCGTTCCAACCGGTTGATGGATTTGACCGATTTCGTGGAGAAAAACGGGCTGGAGCAGGAATTCCAGGACTTGCACTTATGGACCTTCGACAACCATATTTACGGCTTGCCGATTGAGGGGAATGCCGAACCTTTATTTTATAACAAGGAGATATTCCGTGAACTAGGGATAGAACCGCCGCAAACGCTGGAGGATTTAAACGAAGCCATTCGCGTTTTGACCGCCCACCAGATCACGCCGTTTGCGCTCGGAAATGAGGAACGTTGGCCGGCGGCCATCTTCGCGCATTATTTAATGGACCGCTATGCAGGTCCGGGGCTGATCGAAGAACTGGTGCAAGGCGACGAGTCGTTAAGCTTCCAAAATCCTTATTATTGGAAAGCGTTTAAGCAATTGAAAACCTGGATTGACGAGGGCGCCTTCTATGAGCCGGCCAACGACCTGTCGACTGAGGAGGCTATCGAGCGGTTCACCAGCGGCGAAGCCGCGATGTACCTGAACGGGAGCTGGGATATCAACCTGTTCCACAACGAGAAGGCACCGTCCGGGTTTCAGAATCAGGTCGGCGTCCTCCCGTTTCCTTCGCTGACGAAGGGAGGCAATCAATCGATTGCCGGAGGTTACACGATCGGGATCGGCTTGTCCTCTAATTTGGAGGAAACGAAATGGGAAGCGGCACAGGAGCTGCTGAAGGCTTTTTATACTGAGGAGGTACAGCGGCGTATCGTTTACGAGGCCTTGCGTATACCTTCGATGAAGATTACGTACGATTCGGAAAAAACGGGACCGGTCTTTGCTCAGGTCGTGGAAATGATGGAGCGAAGCAGCCAAAGCTTTGTGCCGTATGACAACGTACTTCCGCCTGAGGTCAACAAGACTTTCTTGAAGGTGTTGGAGGAAATGATCGGCAAGCAGGCGACGCCCGATGAGGCGCTGGAACAAATCCAGCAAACCTCGAAAGAGTACTGGCAGCTGCGGAGGAGCTCACTGCCTGACGGAACGACGGGAGGTGCAACATGGTAGCAAAAGGGGAGAAATACCGGGTTATTCTAGTGGATGATGAACCGGTTATTCTGCGAAGCTTGAGAGTAGCCGTGCCTTGGGAAGAGCTGGACTTGGAGATCGTCGGAGAGGCGCGGGGCGGCGAAGCGGCGCTTCAGCTCGTGCACGAGCTGTCGCCGCATATGATCATCAGCGACATCCGCATGCCGGGGATGGACGGGATCACGTTGATGAAGGAAGTGCTGGCGGAGAATTCGAATCGGCTGTTTATTTTTATCAGCGGTTACGGGGAGTTTGAATACGCACGTGAGGCGTTGCGGGAAGGCGCATTTGACTACCTGCTGAAGCCGATCGATCACGACGAGCTGATCGAGATGATCCGTCGGGCCAAGAAAACGCTAGAGAAACAGATGGAGAACGACAAGCTGCTGCATTCGGTGCAGGTGTTGTCGGTTCTAGCAAGGGAGCGCATGTTTGCCGAATTTATCGAAGGCAACCAGAGTCAAAGCCATCTGCAGCATATGCGTTGGCTGGAGAACAGCGAGCTGATGCAGGACTATTTCATGGCCGTGATCCAACTGGATCACTTCATGAAGCTGAATGAGCAGTGGTCCCCGGAGGAGCGGCGGCTGTGGTTGTTTGCGATTCGCAATATTTTGGGAGAATGGTCGATGGCGCGGGGGGCGCTGACGATGTTTCCTTTTCATGGCGGGGAGTGGGTTCTGCTGTTTCCGAGCATGCTTACGAGCCAAAAGGAGGAGCTGGGCAGCGATGTGATCCGGCAAATTCAGCTTTACACCAAGTTGTCCTGCTCGATTGGGTTTAGTCAAACGGTTGCTGGAATGGAGCGGTTGAGCGAGGCGTACCAAAGTGCTGCCAGGGCGTTATATCAGCGGTTTTACAGCGACAGGGCAGGCGTATTCGTCGATCAGCCAAGCCGGGAGTCTGGGGTTGACCGGGAGGCGAAATATCCGAAGCATCTGGAAGCGGTGCTCCTGGACAGCATCCGGACGTTAAACCGGGAACGTTTGTTGTCGGCATTGGATGAAACAAAGCAGTATATTGAGGAGCAGGGCTTCTCGAAGGAAGCCGCCGAGCGAATCATCGTGGAACTGACGGTAGTGATGTTCCGGCAATACGAGCAGATGAACCTGCTGTCGGAGTGGTCGTTGGAGGGCTTGCTCCAGGAGCTGCAGTCCTTGGAAACGCTGCATGAAATGATCGGACTGCTCAAAACGAATTTTGGACGGTGGATAAGCGAAAGCCGAGACAGCCAGTTCAAGGACAACGTGCAGACGGTGATCGCCAAGACACAGGAGTACATTCTTAGCAACTACCATAAGGATCTAAGCATGGAGGAAGTCGCGGAGCGGGCCGACCTGAGTATCAGCCACTTTTGCTTGCTGTTTAAGCAGGTAACCGGCTACACGTTCCTTGAGTATTTGACGGAATGCCGCATCGAAAAAGCCAAATACATCCTGAAGAACAGCCACGTCAAAGTGTTCCAGGTGGCCCCGATGGTCGGCTACCAGGATCCTCGCTACTTTACCCAAGTGTTCAAAAAAGTGACTGGCATGACGCCAACGGAGTTCCGGGAGGTAGGGGCGTAGGTGCTCGGCTGGGGGACAAAAAAACCTGCATAGGATGCAGGTTTTTTTGTGGTTATGGGGATCACGCGACTCACCATCTCCGTTGCTAGGAAATAAATGTATGCGAAAAATCGAATAGAATTCAGCGGCATCCGCGATTTCAACGGAATGTATTCGAAATTTCATACACATTTGCGCTATAGGAGGACGTAGACAAGGATTCTGTATGAAAAACCGAATAGAATTCGGACTTTTCGCCGTTTCCACTATTTTATATGCGAAAAATCGAATACATTTCATAGCTAGAGTCGCTTGCGGCGGAAGAAGGCAACGAACCCGGCGGCGCCCAGCAGCACCAGCAAGGAGATGCCGGTGAACAGGGCCACGTCGGCGCCGCTGCCTGCGGCCGTGGCGGCGGCCCCGAACTCAGGGCCGCCACCGGGGATGCCGCCGCCTTGGGTACGGTCACCGCCCATCGGGCGGGCTTGACCTGCGCCTCCGGTGGCATCGCCTGGCGCACCGGCGTCGCCCGGGAACCCTTCCGGGGGCTGGAAGCCCTCCGGAAGGGCCGGGGGCCCGCCGGCTTCGACGCCCGCGGCGTCCGCGCCAGCGCCGGCCTGCGCGCCGCGCTCGGCCCCGGCAGCCGGCACGCTCTGCTCGGCGGCATCGCCTTGGCCGCCGCCATCCGCCGCCGCGCGGGCGTTCCGCCACTCGCCCATGCCGCCACCCATGCTGCCACCGCTGCCCGAGCCATCGCCCGACGAGGCGATCGTGCCGTCGAGCTGCTGTCGGATGCTCTCCACCTGGCTGGCGTTGGTGGAGAGCAGCTGCGGCAAGGCCTGCTCGTACTCGTCATAGGTGTAAAAGGCCGTTGGATCGGCCTCCACATAAGACGAGATGAGCTCTGACAGCTCCGCCACGCGAGCGGAGAAACTGCCATCGGCCAGATAGCCGTCGATCGCCTGTTGGAGCATTTCATGATACTGCGCCTTGTAGTCCTCGACCGCCAGCAGCTTCGCAACCAGCGGCCGTTCGGCCAGCGCGCCTTGCGTCGGCTCGTCGATTAGCAGGCTGGCCTGACCGATGGATGCGGCTGGAGCCGCATCGCCTGGAGCCGCACCCCCTGGGGCAGCAGCATCCGGAACCGCGTTACCGCCAACTGCGCCTCCAGCTGCAGCTCCAGCCTCATCGCCGCCGCCCGCAGGAGCCGCGTCTGCACGGCCCGCGGACGCCGCCGCATCAGCGCCGTTCGCTCCGCCCCGGCCAAACCCGCCGCGGCCCATCCCCATGCCGCCGCCCATCCCGCCAAAGGCCATGTTGTAATCCCACGGCAGGATGGAGAAGACTCCGTCGTCTTCATACAAATAGTAGTTTTGCTTGTTGCTGCCCAGGTAGCTGTCCATATTGTTCGTCAGCACGTTTAGCGCAATGTAGCCCAGCGCGTCCGGCACATCGATATATTTTTCAACATCGTTGCCGTTGTTCAGCTCATCCAGCATATCGATCAAAATATCGCCATTCGTCGTTTCCGACTTCAACGTCAATCCGGTATAAGCAGCTGGATCTTCGCCCAACCAAGTCAGGTCGCTGCCGCTGCCGGTCATTTCTCCTTTGTACAAGGCCCCGTAGGCGTTGCCGAAATGGCGATCCAGATAGGCGTCGCCGATCTGCTCCACCGCTAGGTAGAACCCCCGAAGCTCGTCATTGACGTACACATTCACGTACGAATATTTGGGCGTAGGCAGCCCCATCTGCTCCGCCAGCTCATAGGTCAGAAACTCGCGCATGTAGGAAGCGTCGCTGTAGTTGTTGTTCAGGTTGATCTTCTGAATGCCGTCCAAGGTTTGATTCACATATTCGTCAAAAGACAGCTTAAAGCTATACCGATCGGAATCGGTCATCTGTACCACGCTGCGCAGACTTAAGTTACCCTTGGTGCGAATTCCGACGTTGTCGAAATGCTGCCCGTTGTAATCGACCGACGCCGTCTTGTATTCCTCGGCGCTGGCATTATCCAGCATGTCCTGGAAATCCGCCTCGTCGATCGTGATCTTCACGTCAACCACCCGGTCCTGGGGAAATACCTCTTCATCCAACTTCTTCTCTTCCGCAGAGACCATTCGCTCCTCGGCGGTGTCCGTCTGACCGTCCGAACGGGGTCCCCCAGATGGAATCGCCTCGCAGGTGATCAAGCCCACAAACAACAGCCCAACGCATGTCCAAAGCAACAGCCGGGTCCCTTTGCGTATCATTCTCCTTCACCCCCGGATAATCGTTAGGATACGTAGTCGCCGTTATAGCTGATCAATACGGCGTTTTTGACGCCGCCCAGCCCGGTTATTTGGTTGACGAATTTCCCTTCCTGGTCACGCAAGCGGACTTCCAGCGTCATCTCGATATTACCGGAGGTCACGGTTTTTTGCTTCACGTTGTAACGTTTGACCATCTGCCCGATGTGCGAATGAACCAGCTGTTCGCTTTCGTCACTTTCACAGTTGACGACAAGCAAGTAAGGCGTTTCGAGCGAGCTGCTCTTGATAAACAGGAAAAGAATCAGGCCAATCACCGCAGAGCCAATGGCAGCGAGCGCATAAAATCCCGCGCCGGCAACAATCCCGGCCGCAGCTGCCCAGAACAGGAAGATCAGGTCGGTGGGGTCTTTGATCGGTGTACGGAAGCGGACGATCGACAAGGCGCCGACCATACCAAGTGACAACACCAGGTTGGAATTGACGGCGATGATAACCATGGCGGTGACCATCGTCATGCCGATGAGCGAGACGTTAAAGCTTTTCGAGTACAGTACCCCGCTGAACACCCGTTTATATAAAACGTAGATGAACAATCCGATGAGAAAAGAAACTCCCAGCGTGATCATCATTTTGCTTATGCTGATATCTGAGGCGAAATTGTCTAGAAACGAATTTTTGACGATATCACTAAAATTGGTTGGGTTTGCAGTTTCCGTTGCATTCATAAATCAATAATCCTCCCATGCGTTAGTTTTCAGAAATTTACGGCAAATGACGTATTTGGACGCCGATTGTTGCTTCAGCCCTTCCATTTGCAAGGCGGCCCGGAGAATTTCGGGAATGTACTCATCGTACTTGACCTCGAGAATGATGAGCTGATCGTCGATGGCCGAGACGGGCCGTAAATCCGGATCGAACAAGTCGACGGCGTGGAGACCGGTTCGCAGCTCTTTGTCGAAGGTGATCCGCACGTTGCCGTTCGGACAGATAAACGGTTCGCGCACATAGTCGACGATCACTCGCGGGGCGAGCAGCTGTTGCTTCATTTCACGGTACAGTTCAAGCAGCAACGGCTTCTCCGGCACGTTCAGCCCTTCGATCTGTCCGGCCAGAATGGCGTCCACCGTCTCCCGGGTTAATCGCTCTTTTACTTTGGCGATCCTATCGCCGGTTTTGATTTTTTTCTCAAAATGGATGAGGTCGTCCCGCTGGTTATAAATTCGGATCCGGTACTTGCGGCGGTCGCGGAGTCCTCCCAATTTATCGTGCAGCGCGGAATTGTTGATGTCGTCGAAGTAAAGGCTGCGAATATGGTATTCTCCGCTCGTGCCCGCATGCTCGTCATAACGGGCCAATCCCCGGAGCCGCTGGCGTAGGACGTAATACTGGTGGCGATTGATCAGAAATTTTAGTTCATGGCGGTACTTCAGGTTTTGGTTCAAGTTGCACCTCTTTTCTCGGGGGCCGGATGAATTACGCTACCTATCCTATCAAGGCTCGCTGATTGTCCACTTAACGCAAACTGAAAATAAACTGAAAGTTTTAACGTAGGGTTAACAAATGTAAAATTGTGTAAGTGGCTTATTTGACAGAGGGCACCTCAGACTTTATGTTAAGGGGAACTGGAAGGAGTTTATCGCATGAAAGGTCGGAGAGAGATGATTTGGCTTGGAATTTTGATCATCGCTTTGCTGCTCGGGGGTGTGATCTTCGGCTGGCAAAAAATGCAGCAGGCCAACGAACCCGCTGCCGCATCGAAACCCCACTCGATCGTCATGACGATCGGCGGGGATGCGCGGACGACGCGGGCGTTCACCTGGCAGACGGAAGGGAAGGCTGGGGAAGCAGGGATTCTTCAGTTAACGGAGGGGGCGGGGCCCATCTCCTCCTGGAACGATTCTAAGGTACTCACCATCGAGGCGGAATCGGCCGAGATCAAGTTGGCCCGTGAAAGCGGCAGTGGCGGACGGTATACCGTGCACAAGGCACTTGCCAGCGGCCTTCGCCCGGGAACGGCATACGTCTACCGCGTGGGCAATGGGCAGGAGAGTGGCTGGAGTGAACCGGCGGAGTTCGTGACGGAACCAGCGGAGTCCTTGGCGTTTACATTCATCAACGTATCGGATTCCCAAGGAGAGAAGAAGGCGGATTTTAAGCTGTGGGCACAGACACTGGACAAAGCGTTTGAAACGTTTCCGGACGCCCGGTTTATCGTGCATAACGGGGACCTGACGGAGAACCCGGACGAGGAGAAGGGCTGGAAGTGGCTTCTCGGAACGGCATCGAAATGGCTGACCCGGGTGCCGCTCCAGCCGGTAGTTGGTAATCATGATGAGATTTCCGGGAACGCGGAGGTGTTTGCGTCCCATTTTCGGTTGCCGGACAACGGGGCGGATGGAGCAACGCCCGGAACTACGTATGCCTTCGACTATGGATTCGCCCATTTCATCGTGCTGAATACGGAATCCAACCTCAAGTCGCAGACGGTTTGGCTCAAGGAGGACTTGCGCGAGAATACCAAGCCTTGGACGATCGTAGCGATGCATCGCCCGGCTTACGGCGGCAATCAGTATGACAAAATCAGCGACTGGATCGAGGGATTTGATGAATATAGCGTAGACCTGGTGCTGCAAGGCCACAACCATGAGTATTCCCGGTCTTACCCCCTGCGGGACGGGGAAATCGCCCCAGACGGTAAAGGGACCGTCTATGTCGTCACCAACACCTCCGGTCCCAAATTTAATGTTTTGAAAAAAGATAAGATTTATCATGCCGTGCATACCCAGCCAAATCAACAGATGTTTGCTGGAATCGCGGTTAGCGAACGGACGTTAACTTACGCGGCTTATGCCGTGGACGGCAGGAAGCTGGATGAGTTTACGCTGACCCGCTAATGGCTGATGCTTTCTGCGTTGGAAATCGGCCGGACCGCTTCCTGCGGTTCTTCCTTGGCCGGACGATTCCGTCGCAGCAGGAGTCCCAGCACGGCGCCGCCCATCGCGACGAACATCATGATGAAGAACGTATCGTCGAACCCTTTGGCCAGCGCAGTCGCTGCTGCTTGGCGCATGGCCTCGGCCGATCCGGCCGCCGCTTGAGTCAAGTCGCCAGCGGATTGGGCGGCCTGCGCCGCGGCGGCTTTCATTTCATTTCCGCGGAACGTGGCTCTGGAGGTCAAGAGGGTCACCAGCGTAGAAATCGCCAGCGAATTGATGACCTGCTGCATGGAGTTCGTTAGCGACGTAACGCGGTTGATTAGCGGTTTCGGCGCCTTGTTGAGCAAATGGTTATTCATCGGCATCGTCATCATGCCCATCCCCGCACCGCACATGATCAGCGGCAAGATCAGCTGATGGCTTTCGGTCGTCAGGTCGACATGCGAATATTGGAACAGCGCGCCGGAGACCAGGCTCAATCCCAGCACAACCAGCCAACGTACGCCGATCCGGTCGAACAGAATCCCGGCGATCGGCATGATTAGCCCCGAGGCAATCGCTTGCGGCAGTAAGGTTAGGCCGGTGTCGAACGCACCGAATCCGCGGGCTTGCTGCAAGAACTGGGGCAGGAGGAACAATGCCCCGTACAAACCAAACTGACCTACCCATTGGACGAAAATCCCGGCGCTGAAATCAACCGAGCGGAATATGCGCAGCTCGAGCAGCGGGGTGCGGGTTCTCAGTTCGGCGATCACAAAGGCGATCAGGGCAACGCCGCCGATGGCGAGACCAAGGATCGTTTTATCTGCGCTCCAGCTTTCCGCCCCTTGGCTGACACCATAGGACAGAGAAGCAAACGCCAGCGGCCCGAGGATCATGCCCCATTTGTCGATGCCGGCGACCGGATTCCGCTCGACCCTCGGCAACTTCAAAATCCCGATGGCCAGGCAAAGGATCCCAACCGGAATGTTAATCAGGAAAATCAATCGCCACGAATGATACTCTACCAGCCACCCCGATAGGACAGGGCCGATGGCCGGGGCGAACAGCACGGGAATCCCCATGATGCCCATGACGACGCCCACTTTGCTGGCTGGGCTTAATTTATACACGTAAGCCATCGCGACCGGCAGTACGCAACCGCCGCCCAAGCCTTGGATGACCCGGAAGGCGATCAGCCATTCCGCTCGGCTCGGTGTCGCACAGAGCAGGGAGCCGACGGTAAACAATACGACGGCGCTGAGAAATACCGTTTTCGCTCCGAAACGGTCGGATAACCAGCCTGATAGCGGGATGACGGAAGCTTGTGCCAGCATGTAGCCGGTGACGACCCATTGTAAGGTCTTGAGATCGGTGCCGAAGTCGGTGGCAAGCGTCGACAAGGCGACGTTCATCGCCGTATTGTCCAGCACGACCATGAAGACCCCGGCGATGATGGCGAGCAGCGGCACGAGGATACCCGTTAATTTGAAATTCGCGTGGGATGGAAGCGTCTGCTCCATGATTTTTCTCCTCCTAAGTGGCCGGTCAGGGGGCACTCGCTACGTTACGGAAAAGCGTATCGGATTGTCCGTCGGCCGGTATCTCTGTATAATGGGAATATAAGATGCGGACAATTGTCCGTTCAAATCACGATACCTAGTTTACGGACAATTGTCCGATAAGTCAAATGCGTTTTTGGAATGGCGCAGGCAGGGGGGAAGGAAAGCGATGAATCAGGACAGGCGGGAGACCGACCTTTATCGGGAACGCATCCTGAAGGCGGCTCGGCAGTTGTTTCACGAGCATGGCTTGGACGGTGTCAGCATGTACATGATCGCCCGCACGGCGGAGATCGGACAAGGCTCCCTTTATCGGAGATATGCGGACATCGGCGAAATTGGGTCGGATCTGCTGAGGGACAACACGGAGAAATTGCTGAGCGGTCTGGAAGCATTGACAAATGGACCGAGCCTGCAGACGAAGCGGGGGGAGCGTATTGAAGTGGAGGGGCACGCAGGAAGGAAAGACTCTTATCTAGAGTATCTGCGGATCGCGATTTCCCGGGTCGTTGATTTCACCGATGAGCACGCCGAGTTGCTGCTGCGAATCAAATCCGAGTTTACGGGCAAGAAGCAGCTGACCCAATTCGAGCATCCGATTTTTGAGAAACTGAATCGCATCTTGACGGGTCTATTCCGACAAGCCGTCCAGGCCGGGGAGATTCGCGAGGTGGAGCCGCCGTTTATGGGCAGCGCCTTAACCGCCGTATTAAGCCCCGATTTGTATTTGTATCAGCAAAAGGTGCATGGCAGCACCAAAACGGAAATTCGGCAAGGCATCCTCACTCTCGTCGAAGCACTGGCCATAAAATAGCACAAAGCCCTTCGGAACTACGGATGATGCATCTTCCGTGCTCCGAAGGGCTTTTGTAGGTTTGTATGAAGGGCTTAGCTGAGCAGGGCTTACACCGGAACCTGCCCATCCCGTACCCGCGTGCCGGTTAGTTCCGGCAAGGGCTTGCGCTCCGGTTCTGCGCCGCAAAGTCCAGCGCATTCGCGGAAAGCGAAGTGACGGCAGCCCCGGCATTTATCGGCGTTGATGATGCCCAGCGCATGGGTCAGGGCTTCACCGGTGTTCTCGAAGAAGTTCGCTTCGCCGATCGTCTCGTAGCAGCCGGTTTTGTCCATCAGCTTATGCGGCTGTACGCGAAGGCCGGAGACCAGAACCGTGATGCCGGCTTTGTGCAGCCGTTTCACCAGGGCCGTGAAATTGGCTTCGCCGGTCGTATCCATAAACGGTACTTTGCCCATCCGGATCAATACGACCCGCAGCATGCCGTCTTCGATTTGCGAGACGAACTGGTCAAACGCCTGTGAGGCTCCGAAAAATAGCGGGCCGTCGACGGTGAAGATCGAGACTTGCGGACAATCGTGATCTTCGGTTACCATATGCGGCCGGACTTTCTCCTTGCCGGAGGCCAGGTCCGGCAGCACTTTATCGACGGTGAGCAGCTCGCCCATCCGTTTAACGAACAGCACGACGGCTAGCACCAGGCCCACTTCGACAGCGGTCGTGAGCGTAGTGAACACCGTGAGTAGGAAGGTGACAAGCAGCACTAGCGTATCGCCGGTCCGTGTCTTCAGCATATGAGCGAACGCTTTGCGTTCACTCATGTTCCAGGCGACGACCATCAGGATCGGCGCCATGCTGGCGAGCGGAATGTTGGACGCGTAAGGCGCGAACAATGCCACGATCAAGAGCACGACGATGCCGTGGATGATCCCGGAAAAGGGGGAGACCGCCCCGTTCTTGATGTTCGTCGCCGTCCGGGCAATCGCGCCGGTCGCTGGAATGCCGCCGAACAGCGGTGCAGCGATGTTGGCGAGGCCTTGCCCGATCAGCTCGCGGTTGCTGTTGTGGCGGGTGCCGGTCATCCCGTCCGCCACCACGGCCGAGAGCAGCGATTCGATGCTGCCGAGCAAGGCGATGATGAGCGCCGGCTGCAGCATCGGCACGACGCTGCCCCAGGACAACGTTAGCGGGTGGAGGCTGGGCAGGCCGCCGGGAATTGCCCCGTAAGCGGAGCCGATCGTTGTAACCTTGCCTGGGAACAGCCAGGCGGCAGCCAGTGTGGAGACGAGGATGCCAACCAGCGAACCTGGAATTTTCGGCAGGAACTTCGGCGTCAACAACAGGGCTGCCAGGCAGATGGCTGCCGTCAGGAGACTGTAGAAGTTTAAGGTATGAAACTGCAGGGCAATCTCCTTCATGTTTTCATGAAAATACTCATGCCGTTTGATGCCCGTCAAGCCAAGAAAATTGCCGATCTGTCCGCTGAAGATCGTCACCGCGATACCGGCGGTAAACCCGATGGTGACCGGCCGCGGGATGAACTTGATCAACGTTCCGAGCCGGAGCAGCCCCATCAGCACCAGGAAGATCCCGGCTAGGAAGCCGGCGATCAGCAGATTTTCGTATCCGTATTGCAGCACGATGGCGAGGAGAATCGGAATAAAGGCCCCCGTAGGGCCGCCGATTTGGAACCGAGATCCTCCCAACAGCGAAATCAGAATCCCGGCAATAATCGTCGTATACAACCCATATTCCGGCTTGACGCCGGACGCGATCGCAAAGGCCATCCCCAGAGGAATGGCGACGATGCCAACGATACACCCCGAAATCAAATCTTTGCGTAAAGAGGCCGCGTTATAATTACTGAACCTTCCTGTCCACTTCATCCGTTAAACCCTTCTTTTCTTAGAAATCTGCAGTTGCTCATGCAGCATGATCCATCCCAGTAAACAAAAAAGATCCCCCGCAGCCCGGCGGGGAAACTTGGGGTTCCTCATTTTTGTTTGCGGATCCCTTGCAGTAAGGATATCGATTCAACCAAGTGGTTATCGAATATTTGCCGGGCTACTGCGAGCAAATCCTTCAGCAGCGGATCTCGCAGCGAATAAACGACCGTTGTGCCTTCTTTGACCGTATTGACGAGATTTTTGGCGCGAAGAACGGCTAATTGCTGGGATACGGCCGACCCCTCCGATCCGAGAATCGCTTGCAACTCGTTGACATTCCGCTCGCCTTCGCTCAGCACCTCCAGAATACGAATTCGCATCGGATGGGCGAGAGCTTTGAAAAATTCCGCTTTAAACTGTTGTAGGTTCGCGTCCATCGACTAAACTCCTTAAAATCTGAAAATTCATATCTCTGAATCTTTGCATATTTAACACTATAGCATAGCACTTGCGAAAGTGTATAGGGAAAAATGTCACGGCAGCATTTGGCAGCTATGATCGTGGCTAAGGCGTACAGACTTTTTCCAATTGAGCTTAGGTGGCGAAACATGCTATACTTAATAATGATAATCATTATCAGTAAAATAACGGCTCATTTTCAGAGAGTAGGATGAGGCTGTCTTATTTCATAGAAGCGATCCCGATGACGGGATGGGATAGAAAAGAGGATTCGAGATACGATGGAACATCTATTAGAAGTGAAAGATTTGGCCATCTCGTTTAACACCCGCGAGGGAGAGGTGCAGGCCATCCGCGGCGTTAGCTTCCACGTCGACAAGGGCGAAACGCTAGCGATTGTTGGGGAATCCGGTTCGGGCAAAAGCGTTACCTCTCAAGCTGTCATGCAACTGGTTCCCCGGCCGCAAGGCATCTATAAGCGCGGGGAGATTTGGTTTGATGGACAAGAACTGATCGGCAAGACCGAGAAGCAAATGCAGCGGATACGCGGCAAGGAGATCGGGATGATTTTTCAAGACCCGATGACTTCGCTAAATCCGACGATGAAGGTGGGCAAGCAGATCACCGAGGTGCTCCATACCCACGAGCAGATGTCCAAGGACGCTGCGGATCAGCGAGCCGTGGAACTGCTGGGCTTGGTCGGAATCCCATCGCCTGAGCGGCGGTTCCACCAGTATCCGCATGAGTTTAGCGGCGGGATGCGGCAACGGGTGGTCATCGCCATCGCGTTGGCCGCGAATCCGAAGCTGCTGATTGCGGACGAGCCGACGACGGCGCTGGACGTAACCATCCAAGCGCAGATTCTGGAGCTGATGAAGGAGCTGCAGCGGAAGATCGGCACCGCGATTATTTTCATCACGCATGATCTTGGCGTCGTGGCTAAAATGGCTGACCGCGTAGCGGTGATGTATGCCGGGCAAATCGTCGAATCGGGGACGGTGGAGGAAATCTTCTACGATCCCCGGCACCCGTACACCTGGGGGCTGCTGGCCTCGATGCCAAGCCTGGATGGCCACGGCGGCGGGAAGCTGTCGGCGATCCCCGGCACGCCGCCGGATTTGATCCGTCCGCCGAAGGGCGATGCCTTCGCGCTGCGAAGTTCGTATGCGATGAAGATCGACTTGGAGCAAGAGCCCCCGTTGTACCGGGTATCGGATACGCATGCGGTGAAGTCGTGGCTGCTGCATCCGCAGGCACCGGCCGTTCTGCCGCCGGACGTGGTGAGCGGGAAGCGCCGCCAGTTGCCGGGGGTTTATGAGGTTCCGGTATTGGCGGAGGCGTAAAGGAGTCGAAGTACTATTTTCGTAGGGAGGAACCGGAATGTTTGTGATGACAAGGACGATGGTCATTGAGAAAGGGAACAGCGACAAAGTGATTGCACGGTTCAGCGGAGAGAGCCCGCTCGATCAGATGGAGGGTCTGGTGGACATCAGCGTGATGGTTAACCGGAAAAGCCATGAGCAGGAGGAAGTTGTCGTTGTGATTCGTTGGGAGTCGCAGGAGGCATGGAAGAACTGGGAGAAGAGCGACGCGCATATCCAGGGCCACAAGAACAGCCGGGGGCAGCAGCCGCCCGCGTTCATTCTGAGCACGACGGTTCAGATGTACGATGCGCAGGTTGTGAAGAAGGGAAAAGCTTTTTTGAACGGCGTGTGACGTGATACACTTTAGTTGAATCGCGAGATTTCTAGATTGCTAGACTTCCGGTGGCGATTCGCGATTAATTCAAGGCAAGGAGACCTGAAATGAAGCTGGTTTCATGGAATGTGAACGGACTACGGGCCTGTGTGGGCAAAGGGTTTTTGGACTATTTCAAAGAGACGGATGCGGACATTTTTTGCCTTCAGGAGACGAAGCTCCAGGAAGGGCAGATTGAGCTCGACCTTGGCGGCAATTACGAGCAGTATTGGAATTATGCGGAGAAAAAAGGTTACTCCGGCACCGCGGTCTTCACGCGGATCAAGCCGATGTCCGTACGTTATGGTATGGAGGAGGACTCCGAGCCGGAGGGGCGGATCATCACGCTGGAATTCGAGGAGTTCTATCTCGTGACGGTATATACGCCTAATGCGAAACGCGATCTTTCCCGTCTGGACTACCGGATGGAGTGGGAAGACCGGTTCCGCGCTTACCTGACGGGGCTGGATGCGATCAAGCCGGTGGTTGTTTGCGGCGACCTGAACGTCGCTCACATGCCCATCGACATCAAGAACGCAAAGTCGAACGAAGGCAACTCCGGCTACACGCTGGAGGAGCGCGGCAAAATGACGGACCTGCTGGCGTCCGGGTTCACCGATACGTTCCGGTATTTCTATCCGGACCGCGAAGGGGTGTACAGTTGGTGGTCGTACATGCCGAAGATTCGCGAGCGCAACGTCGGTTGGCGGATCGACTATTTTCTCGCCTCCTCCCGGCTGGAGCCGCAGTTGAAGGACGCAGGGATCGACTGCCACATCCTAGGCAGCGACCACTGTCCGGTGTCGTTGACGGTGGAATGGTGAACTAATTCAAGCTAGACGAAGAACGTCCTTATGACCGTATAAGCTGCGGTTTAAGGGCGTTTTTTATTTTTCAGGGAGAGGTGGTTTGAGATATGGACTTTAATCAGGCGCATCAGGCATTTATGGAGAAGCATTTGGCGGGGAGGACGGGAGAGCTAGGGGGAGGGGGTGGCTTAGGGATAGGCGTAAGGTAGAATTTTTGACTTCATTGGTGGTGAATCCGGGGAAATGTTGCATTTTCTGCTGCATTTTCTCGGGATTTTGCAGGGGACGGGTTAAAATGTTGCACTTTTTGCAACATTCCACTCCCAGGGCTCGCTGCAACGCCGAAATGTTGCAGGTTTTGCAACATTTCATCCGTCGACTGGGGGAAACTGCAGCATGCAAAGTGTTAGATCGACCCAACACCCAAAAAATGAGTGATTACTCACTTGACACACCGCCCGCCCCAGGAGTATCTTTATCTCATCAGCAATATGTGAGTAAGTACTCACTTTTAACTATCTCCCCATGGAGGAGTGACTCTAATGAACGATAAAATGGAAGTTTGTGTCCGGACCCGAGAGGTAACTCGAGCCTTCAACGGTAAGGAGGTGCTGCATGGCATCAGCCTCGAAGTCCGACGCAGCGAAATCTTCGGGCTGTTGGGGCCGTCGGGCTCAGGCAAAACGACATTCGTGAAAATGATCGCCGGAATCGACGAAGCGACTCGCGGCGAGGTTGAGGTGCTGGGCACGCCGATGCCGAAGCTGACCATGATGAACCGCATTGGCTACATGGCCCAATCCGATGCGATGTATGCCGAGTTGACGGCCAAGGAAAACTTGGAGTTTTTCGGAGCGTTGTTTGGTCTGCGTGGTGCAAAAATGAAGCGACGGATCGATGAAGTCATGGCGCTGGTGAATCTGACGGATCACCTCAAACGCCCGGTCGGCGCATATTCCGGTGGGATGAAGCGCCGGCTGTCGCTGGCGATCGCACTGATGCACGAACCTGAAGTGCTGATCCTTGACGAACCAACTGTCGGTATCGACCCTGTCCTGCGCAAGTCGATCTGGGACGAATTTGAAAGCCTTAGCCGTCAGGGCACAACGATTCTGGTGACGACTCATGTCATGGACGAAGCCGACAAGTGCCATCGTCTTGGCATGGTGCGTGACGGCAGCCTGATTGCCGTAGGTACGCCGGAAGCACTTAAGCAGGAAACCGGTAGCGTTACGATCGAAGAAGCTTTCCTGTATTACGGAGGTGTTCGCGCATGAGAATCCGGGCTCTGATTGTTCGCATTATTCGCCAATTCATTCACGATAAACGGACAATGGCTTTGTTGATCGTCGCCCCGCTGTTGGTTTTAGCCATGATGTATCTCGTGTTTAACGGCGACGCCTATCAGCCTAAAATCGGTACGGTGCAAGTCCCAGCCGCCCTGGCCGATAAATTGAGCAGTGCGGATGCTGAAGTGACCGCCTTCATGACGGAGGCAGCAGCCGAAGCGGCTCTAGCTGATCAAGAGATCGATGCGATGATCCGCTTCGATCAAGGTGTGCCGAATATCTTACTGGAAGGCAGCGATCCCTCCAAGAACCGGGCAGTTATCATGCTGATCCAAAAAACGCTGCAAGGCCAAGGGGTTCCAGGCGCTTCAAGTATGATGACCCCGGACCAGAGCAGCAGTACCGTTGTTGATCCTGGCAGCGCAGCAGCCACGAATCCGGCCACCGGTGCTGCAGCTAAAACGGAGGGCGCGGCGCAGCAACGGCCAACGACGCAGACGCCGGTGTTCGAATATTTATACGGAGGGGCAAACATGTCCTCTTTCGACAGCTTAAGCCCCGTGCTCATTGGTTTGTTTGCCTTCTTCTTCGTGTTCTTGATCGCCGGGGTTTCCTTTCTGCGCGAGCGAACGAGCGGCACGTTGGAACGACTGCTCGCCACTCCGTTGCGCCGATGGGAAATCGTCACCGGCTACATGGCCGGCTTCGGTATCTTTACAAGCCTGCAGGCAGTGCTCATCGCCGGATTTACCGTCTATGTGCTCGGCAGTCTCATGGTAGGTTCTTTCGGGTACGTTTTGCTGATCATGCTGCTGTTGTCGCTCTCGGCCCTTAGCTTCGGCACGCTGCTCTCGGCTTTCGCAAACTCGGAATTCCAAATGATTCAATTCATTCCGGTCGTCATCGTGCCGCAGGTGTTCTTTTCTGGATTGTTCGACCTGGAGAGCATTTCGCCTTGGTTGCGCTGGATTACACACATTACACCGCTGAAGTACGGTGCGGACGCGCTGCGCGGCATCATGATCCGCGGCGAGGGCTGGAGCGGGATCGCGCTGGATGTCTATGTGCTGGCCGGGCTATCCCTCGTATTTATGCTGGCCAATGTCCTCGCGTTGCGTAAGCACCGCAAAATATAGTACGCTGGACACTAGAAGCTTACGATACGAAGGGAAAGGGGAGAGGCCTCTATGTCGAATGAGAAAGAGCAGTGGCTGGAGGACTTGATCCGGTTGACGGAAGAAGAGGACACAGAGAAGAAGACGGAGAAGCAGATCAAAATTTTGGAGGCGGCGACGGAGATTTTTGCGGAGAAAGGGTATGCGGCCACCTCCACCAGCGAAATCGCGCAAAAGGCCGGGGTCGCGGAAGGAACGATTTTCCGCCATTACAAGACCAAAAAGGATTTGCTGTTGTCCATCGCCGGGCCGATCGTGATCAAGCTAGTTGCGCCGTTTCTGCTTCGGGATTTTGCCAAAATGCTCGATCTGCCGTACGAGCGGGCGGAGGACTTTTTTCGCGCGTTGGCCAAGGACCGTTTCAAGTTCGTCCGCGAGAATATGCGGATTATCAAAATACTGATTCAGGAGGTCCCGTTTCAGCCAGAGCTGCTGGAGCAGGTGAAAAACCTGGCGTCCGAGATTGTCTTTCAGCGAATCCAGAGAGTTGTTTTACATTTTCAGGAAAAAGATCAGTTGGTTGAAGCGCCGCCATGGCGGATCGCCAGAACCGGAGCCAGCGTGATGATCGGGATGATTCTGGTGCATGTGCTGATCGTGCCGGATTTCCCTTTTGACGAAGAGGAAGAAATTGAACGCACTTTGGATCTGCTGATGTACGGCATCGCCGGCCGTTCCCAATAAATGTTGTGAATGATAACCCGTTTCAGGCATAGCCTGAGGCGGGTTTTTCCTTGTAAGGCCGTGTTGTAACAATTTCGTAAGGCTTTTCTAAGAATTTCGCAAGCGGTTCGTTCTTGGATGGTTAGCATTGTTCGTTAAGATAAGAGGCGAACGAGTCCAAATGACGAAAGGAAGAGGAACGATGAAGAAAATCGGTGTCATCTTGCTGCTTGGAACTATGCTGACATTAGCGGCTTGCGGGGTCAAGAACAACGACATGAACAAGGAGAACATGAACGATGGGGCCAATGCCTCGACGGAAATGAGCGGTACCGCCGGGAATAGCGAAATGAAGGACGACGGAATGAGCGAGGGCACGATGGGAGAAGAGACGAAGGACGATGGAATGAGCGAGGACATGATGGGTGATGAGATGAAGGACGGCGAGATGAAGGATGGGAATATGACCGATCAGGAGATGAGCGGCCAGGAGATGACCGACAGCGAGACGGGCAAATAACGGAAGAGGTCGTATCCCAGCTAGCAACGCGATATAATGTGATTAATGATACAGGAAGAACTTTCCACAAGCCAGGGGGCAATATGGGTGAGCGCCAAAATTGTAGTTGCCGACGATGAACAAAATATTACGGATGTCTGCCGCCGTTATCTAGAGCGGGAGGGCTGGACGGTTTGGGTTGCCGCTGACGGGGACGAAGCGCTGCGACATTGGGAGCATCATCATCCCGACTTGTTGGTGCTGGATCTCATGATGCCGAAGCTTGGCGGTCTTGAGGTGTGCGACCGGATTCGGCAGCAGGAGGATACGCCGATCATCATGCTGACGGCCCGCGGCGAGGAAGCCGACCGGCTGTTGGGTCTCACCATGGGAGCGGACGATTATCTGACCAAACCGTTTAGTCCCCGTGAGCTGGTCTTGCGCATCAAGAATATTTTGCGGCGATCCGGCATTCAGGCAGGAGCAACTGCAGCGGCGGAACCCCGGAATATCACCGGCGAAGGGGGAGTAGAGCCAGTAATCGCGTTTGACGGTCTGGAGATTTATCCGCAGGAGCGACGGGTATTGATCAAGGGAGCCGAAGCGGATTTGACGATGAAGGAATTCGATCTGCTGCATCTGCTCGCGAAGTATCCGGGCAAGGTGTTCTCGCGCAGCCAGCTGCTAAACCAGGTGTGGGATGTCGCGTATGACGGCGATACAACGACGGTGACCGTTCATATCCGGCGGCTGCGGGAAAAAATCGAAGCCAACCCTTCTGCCCCGGACTGGATCAAAACGGTGTGGGGCATTGGCTACAAGCTCGAAGCAAGGGGGCAGGAGCGATGAAGCTGCGGTCCTACCTCCTGCTGGCCAACCTGGTCAGCATCGCGATGATCATTCTGCTGCTGCTGGCGTTTTATCGATATATGCTGCTGAATAGGGAGCAATTTGTCTGGCTGACGATCGCTTCGATCGGCGCGGGTTTGGTATCGGCGCTGCTGCACTTCGTGTTGGTACGGCCGCTGGAAGCCTCGGTTAAGCGGATCGGCGAAGGGGCAAGACGTATTGCTGAAGGCGATTTGAAGGCACGGGTCGAGTATACCGGGTTGAAGGAGTTCCGCCAGTTGGCCGATCAGTTCAACCACATGGGGGACAGCCTCGAGGCCAGCTTCAATCGAGTTTCGGCGGCGGAGGCTGCACAACGCGAATTGGTCGCCAACATGGCTCATGACTTGAGAACGCCGCTCGCTTCGGTTCAGTCCTACGTGGAAGCGCTGGAGGACGATGTCATACAGGATGAGGCCGCCTTCCGCCGATACTTGACCACCATTCGTACGGAGACGGTACGGCTTGGGGAGCTGATCCAGGATTTATTGGAGTTGTCGACGCTGGAGTCGGCAAGACTGGAAGCGGAGGAGCTTCAGCTCTCGATCGCGGAGGACGTCCTCGTCGAGCTGCTGCCGCGTTTCGCCAAGCCTAGCGAAGCGAAGTCGCTGCAGTTGGCGGTGCAGTTGCCCGATCGGCCCCTAAAGCTCCGAATGGCGCCCCGGCACCTAGAACGAGTGCTGCAAAACCTGCTGGAAAATGCCGTAAGGCATTCTCCCCAAGGCGGGACGATTACGTGCTCGGCGATGGAGATCTCCGGCAGCCAAGAGGGTAAGAGGGTGCGGTTTACAATTACGGATCAAGGTGCGGGCGTCCCTCCTGAAGAGAGGGTTCGAATCTTCGAACGGTTTTACCGCTCCGATCGTTCCCGCAGCCGGGATAGCGGAGGCGCCGGCCTGGGGCTGTCTATCGCCAAGCGGCTGGTGGAACAATATGGCGGAGAGATCGGCGTGGATGAAGCGGAGTCGGGGGGCAGTGCGTTTTGGTTCACGGTGCTGGAGGCCGGCGATGGCAGGCATGCCGAGGCGGATTCAACGAATTGAGGAGGCGGTGGAGCAATGAAGGGTATCCTGGAAGGCCTGCGTAAGGGTTTTGGCAAAAAACTCGTCGCCCTGCATGCCTGGAACGGCTGGATCGTCGTGATTCTGGCCCTGACAGGGCTGCTGCTGGTCGGCGGGTTTTGGCGCGGTTTGCTGGGCGAGGGTCGGGTTTGGCTGAAATGGCTGCATATCGCGGTAGGCATCGCCTCGATCCTCCCGGTCTTGTATTACCTGCTGTTAGCGGGGAAGCACTGGAAGCAGTTGCGTCAGAAGCCCTGGCAGCGATTTAACGTGATTATGGTCCTCGCATTGCTGTTGGGCTGGTTTGGCTCGGGCGTGCTGCTGTGGCAGTTCAAGGCGGTGGGGCCAAGGGTGTCCAATGCGGCACTGACCGTGCATGACTTATTGACCTGGATCGGGTTGCCGTATATCATCTACCATTCCTTAACCCGGACAAAATGGCTGAAAGAACCAGCTAGACGGTCGATTCAGCCTGAAGTGCGTCCTGCCGCCGCAGGCAAAGAGGCGGAGACAGGAGCCAAACAACCTCAAGGGCCAACGTCTCCCCAACCGGTCTACACCCGCCGGGCTTTTATCCGCGGGGCGATCGGCGTCGGGCTGGCGGTAACGGTCGGACCAACCTTTCTCAAATGGCTGGGCAGCTCTCTCGGCAGCATCGGCGGCACGAGTACCGTCGACCGGCTGCTAGAGGAGAATGCCAATCGGCTAGTTCCGAATCCGGTGCCGCTGCCGGCCTCCGCGCAGGTTGTTGGCGGCGGGGCGCAGGGACATTTTCGCGTCTATACGGTGACGGATATCCCGTCCTTCTCCAACGAGAACTGGTCGTTTACGATCGACGGTTTGGTGAACAACAAGTTCAAGTGGGGTTGGGAGGATTTTCTCAAGCTGGAGCGTACGGTGCAGGTCAGCGATTTTCACTGTGTCACAGGCTGGTCGGTGTACAAGAATACTTGGGAGGGGATTCCGTTGCGAGTGCTGCTCAAGAAAG
The DNA here is from genome assembly GCF_037969915.1 of Paenibacillus sp. FSL R7-0216. Taxonomy (NCBI): domain Bacteria; kingdom Bacillati; phylum Bacillota; class Bacilli; order Caryophanales; family Paenibacillaceae; genus Paenibacillus; species Paenibacillus sp. FSL R7-0216. Next base: position 960,628 of record NZ_CP150222.1, read on the forward strand.
CCGGCGTGAAACCGGGCGCCCAAACGGTGAAGTTCTATTCGGGGGACGGCGTATACACCGATACCCTCACTTTGGAACAGGCGGACCTAGAAGATGTCATGGTAGCGGTGATGCACGACGGTAAGCCGATTCCGAGCGACTTGGGGGGGCCCGTAAGGCTGATCGTTCCTAAAATGTACGCCTACAAGTCGGTGAAGTGGTTGACACGAATCGAGCTGATCGAAGGGGAGCATGTCGGATATTGGGAGCAGCGCGGCTATTCCAATGATGCGTGGGTGGGACTGAGCTGATAGATCGTATAGTAAAAAGAAGCCGGATACTCCTTTCAGGGGGCCGGCTTTAATTGATTTCATCTATCCGTTCCCTTTCTTTGAGGATTATCCCGTTGCATCAGGCAACCAGCCTCACTCTCGATTCCCCCAATTCTGAACGAAAGGGATAATCGTGCTAAGGAGATGTGAGAAGATACTACCCACTCTGTTATTGACCATCATTATCAATGATACGGAGGAAATGGCCGAACTGATAGCCCCGCGATGCGGGGTTGTTTTTGTGTGATTCAACAAATTTTAGACCCGGCGCTTTATGTTCCGGCTACGGACGGCTACAATAACAGAAAAGAGAGCAAGCGATAAGGAGTGCAAGAGCCATGAACATCCAGGAACTAAGGGAGCACCGCCAATACCCGGACAATATCGGACATGAAAATAACCGTGCCACCTTCGAACGCGATTATTCGCGGTTAATCCATTCCCCAACCTTCCGCCGGCTGCAAGGGAAGTCGCAAGTGTTTGGGGCCGGTACAGGCGATTACTATCGGACCCGACTGACCCATTCGCTGGAGGTCGCGCAAATCGCCCGGGAAGCAGCGCGAAGCCTGCTGCGCGCGTATCCGGAGCTAGCGGTCGATCGAGCCCGGCACCCGGGCTTGGTCATCGATCCGGAGGTGGTGGAATGCGCCGCGATTTGCCATGATTTCGGGCACCCTCCGTTTGGGCACAAGGGCGAAGAGGTGCTGGACCAAATTCTGGAGAAGCTGATCGAGGAGAAGGTACGGACGGCCTTGAAAGGCAAACAACCAACTCCGGGGGAAGAGCAGCAGACCCGGGAGGCGCTCCGGCGAAAATACGAGCATTTCGAAGGCAACGCTCACAATTTCCGGCTGATGATGTTCCTGGAGAAGCGGGAAAACATCGACGGTCTGAATTTATCCGATGCGGTGCTGCTCGGAACGAATAAATATCCGTATCCCGGTACGATCAACAAGAAGGGACTTTATCTGCATGAATGGGAGTACATCTCCTCCATCCGCGACCGATGGGGCATCCCGGAGGGCAAGAAGACGTTTGAAGCGCAGTTGATGGACCTTTGCGACGATATCGCCTATTCGGCCCATGATCTTGAAGACGGCATCAAGGCGGGGAAAATCGAGGTGCACGAGCATTTTCTCAAGGATTCGAATATCCAGCGGCTGATCGTCGAGAAGATCATGACTTTGGAAGATTCGTTTTGGGCGGGGTGGATGCCGGACAAGGTTCAGGTCAAGGTGGCCGAGGTTTTGGACGATTTCCTACGTATATGGAAGGCCAAAATGCCGATTTGCGATCAGGACTATTCCCGCACGCGCCGGGAGGTGAAGGCCTATTGGGTCAGCTTGTTCGTCGGCAGTCTAGGCGTGGTCGAAGACGGGGATTGGCAGAAGGTCACGTTCGTCAAGGAGGGGCAAGAGGACAAGGACATGCTGCGGACGGTGAGCGTGCTAAAAAGCTTTGCCTGGGTCACGATGATCCGCGATTTGCGGGTACAGCGGCTGCAAAAGCGCAGCGCTTGGGTGATCAAGCGGCTGTGGGACGCTTTCGTCGATCCGGAGACGAGCAAATCGATCATTCCCGGCGACTGGCTGCGGCGGTTCGACCGAGACCAGGCCAAGGCCAAGCCGATCTGGACTTGGGAGCATATGATCATCGATTATATTGCCGGCATGACCGACGCCTACGCGGAAAAAATCTACAACGAGCTGTACGGGCTGAAGGTCGGCACGATTTACGATATGGATTAAGCGACAAAAAACGGACCGGTATTGACCGGTCCGTTTCACTTTTGAAAGAAGTTACAGCGGCGGGTTGGTGTGGCATTTGCGGCACACCGGGAAATACGACTCGTTGCCGCCGATTTGGATCTGCTCGCCGGTGTAAACGGGTTTTCCGTTCTCCACACGCAAGTTCATCGTTGCCTTGCGCGCGCAGAACCAGCAGATGGTTTTCATTTCCTCGATTTTATCCGCATAAATGAGCAGCAGGCGACTGCCTTCGAACAGCTGGTTCTGGAAGTCGTTCTTCAGCCCGAAGGCCATAACCGGAATGTTAAGTTCGTCAACGATCCGGACCAACTGCTTGATGCTTTCCTCGCCGAGAAATTGACATTCGTCCACCAATACGCAGTACAGGCGCGGTGTATGATTTTTGACGATATCAAACAGGTTCGTATCCGGGAAAATAGGAATGGCCTGCCGGCGCAATCCGATCCGTGAAGACACAAAGCCTACTTCATCGCGATTATCGATCGCCGAGGTAAAGAGCAATACCGGCTTGTTCTGTTCTTCATAATTATGAGCTACTTTCAAAATTTCGATAGACTTGCCGCTGTTCATTGCTCCGTATTTGTAAAATAATTGTGCCAAACGATGACGTCTCCTTCTGTTAGTTCTATCGCAACCATGATGCTCTTTATTCTAGCATATTTCGGTTCGGTTGTTGGATAGGCAAGCGCGAATTTTGGAGGAAATCATCGTTTGGCAAATCTTACAGGGCTGCTTCCGCCGCCCGGCTTTGAGCTCTGCGGATTTGCATCGCCATGACCGCAGCCACGAAGCATACGAATCCGGCGATCACGAACGCTTGGGAGTAGCTTCCCAGCCAATCGCGCAGGACCCCCGCGCCGTACGCGGCCGTGGAGGCACCGATCTGGTGGGCGACGACCACCCATCCGAAGATCATGCCGGATCTCTCTTTCCCGAATGTTTCGCCCGCCAGTTTGGCGGTCGGCGGAACGGTAGCGATCCAGTCGAGGCCGTAGAAGACGGAAAACACGACGAGCATAGCGGGGGAAGCCGAGTTCAGCGCGAACGGCAGGAACAGTAAGGAGAGCCCGCGCAGGCCGTAGTACCAGAACAGCAGCTTACGGCTGTCGAAACGGTCCGACAACCAGCCGGAAATCGTAGTGCCAAACAAATCGAAGACGCCCATCATCGCGAGAAGTCCGGCGGCGGCAACTTCCAGCATGCCGTGATCGCCGCAGGCGGCGATCAAATGCGTGCCGATGAGGCCGTTGGTCGAAAAGCCGCAGAAAAAGAAGGTGCCAGCAAGCAGCCAAAACGTCGGGTGTTTCATCGCCAGTCGCAAATTTTGCAACGGCGCGATCAAGATGTTGCCCCGGAAGGGCTCCGGTTTGATGACCTCGGTCGAACCATAGGGGGCGGCGCCAACCTCGTACGGGTGATTACGCATCCAGATCGTGACGGCAACCAGGACGACGACAATGCTGGCGACGGCAACATACACGGCGTAGCGCCAGCCGAGGTCCGATGTCAGTTTGGCGAACAAGGGCAGAAACAGCAATTGGCCGGTCGCCGCACTTGCGGTGAGCAGTCCGATAATTAGACCTTTTCGCTTGACGAACCATTGGTTGCTGACCGTGACGCCCAAGACGTTAGCCATCATCCCGGTGGACAAGCCCGACACGACGCCCCAGAGCAGTTCAAATTGCCATAAGGCATGGATGAACGGAGTGACAGCCAGGCTTAACCCAAGCACAGACAATGAGCAGATGATCACTTTGCGGAAGCCAAAGCGCAGCAGCAGGGAAGCCGAGAAGGGACCGACCAGGCCGTACAGAAGGATGCCGATGGAGATGACGCTCGAGATGCTGCCCCGGCTCCAGCCGAATTCATCCTGAAACGGGAGAAGCAGCACGCTCGGCAAGGAGCGAATGCCTGCCGAGACGAGCAAGGTGATAAACGTAAGCAGGACGATAATCCAGCCGTAATAGAAACGTGATTTTGGCCTGATTTCAGGCGAAGCGTTCATTTCATTCATCGTAGGTTTCTCCTCTATTTATAATTTGTTTGTACACACAAACGTCTTGAGTAAGGAACGGAATTACCGTTCCAATTGCTCGCTAGCCAGTTCTTGCTGCGACGTAAGCAAGTCGGCCAATTCTTCTCCAAGAACGGCCACATAGGAGGCTTTCAGTTTTTTCGAAGCTGCGCGAAGGGAGGGCTCAAGGGAACGGCCTTTATCGGTAGGGTAAACCAGCACGGTTTTCCCTTGGACTTGGCGTTCTACAAGCCCCTTCGCCTGTAGCTTGTCAATAAAACGCGTCAACGTAGACGGCGTGATGTACAGCTTCTCGGACAGCTCCTTTTGCGTAATACCGGGTTTGACGATGACCAGACGGATCAGATAGCCGTAGGCGGGAGCCAAACCCGTCGTCGCAAACGCTTCGTCGGCGATCCGGGTGATCGCTCGGCTCAGACGGTTGGTGGTAAAGTACATGCAGCTATGCAGGAAAGCGTCGTCGGCTTCGGCAGCGGCGGCCGTGTTTTTTGATTCGTTTGCCATTGGTAAAGCCTCCTTTTGAGGATCACTTATCAGAATTTATATTTTGTATGTACAACGAATATATAAAATTGAAGATCTATTGTCAATCCCTTAATAGGCGGACGAATGAAAAAAATTCCACCTTGGGGTTATTCGTTGCAGCAGGGGCCCTAGATGAAGCTGACCAAAGCTTACCGGGCTCCAGCCTATAGGTGTATAATGGGGATGGGGAAAATGCCCAATGAAGGGAGAGGTGGATATGTCCGTCTTTACGGAGAAATCGCTGCCTAGAAAAAGCCTGAGGGAGCTGGGAATCTCAGCTCGGAACGTGAATGACTTTTTAACATACTTGAAAGCGCATTCTATCGAACTGCATAGCTTGATGTTGGTACGGCATGGGCATGTTGCGGCGGAGGGCTGGTGGGCACCTTACGGGCCGGATCTGCCGCATATGTTATTTTCCCTTAGCAAAAGCTTTACCTCCACGGCAATCGGTATGGCCGTACAGGAAGGCAAGCTGAATGTGGAAGATCCGGTCGTCTCTTTCTTCCCGGAGGACGTGCCGAAGGAAATATCGCCGAATCTAGCTGCGATGCAGATCAAGCATCTACTGATGATGGGCACGGGCCACGCCTTCGATACGATGGATCCGCTCGCCAGAGCGAAAGACGGAAACTGGGTGAGGGCATTCTTGGAACAACCCGTTGAGCATCAGCCGGGAACGTTCTTCCTGTATAACACGGGAGCCACCTACATGCTGTCCGCCATCCTGCAGAATGTCACCGGAGAAACGCTGCTTCAATATTTGCAGCCCCGCCTGTTCGAGCCGCTTGGCATCGCCAATCCGACATGGGAGAGCTGTCCACGCGGCATCAATACCGGCGGATTCGGGCTCAAGGTAACCACCGAGGATATCGCCAAATTCGGTCACCTTTACTTGCAGAAAGGCCTGTGGGGCGAGCGGAGGCTATTGGAGGAAAGCTGGATTGACGCCGCGACCTCCAAGCAAATCTCTAACGGAGATGGCGGAGACAGCGATTGGGCGCAGGGCTACGGCTACCAATTCTGGCGCTGCCGGCACGGGGTTTATCGGGGGGACGGGGCGTTTGGGCAATTTTGTATCGTTCTGCCGGAGCAAGAGGCGGTTCTCGCTATGACGTCCGGCACCAACGATCTGCAAGGTGTATTGAACGGAGTATGGGAGCATCTGCTTAAAGCTTTTGACAAGGGCGAGGGGAGCCTGGTCGACGAGGATGCGGCGGCGGAGAAAGATCTGCAGCATGTACTGGAAGGGCTTTATATAGAGCCGCCTCGAATCGAGCCCGGCTCTGTGCGGGAGGCTGAGCTCGGCAACAGCAATCGTTGCCTGCTGGAACCTAACGCCCTGGACCTGCAAAGCACGCGAATCGAAATTCATGGAGATACGGCCGTGCTGGATATCCAAGACAAACGCGGAGAGCACCGGGTTGAACTCGGTCGGCAGTCTTGGCGACTTGGGCGGACGACGTTGTTCGAAGAGGAGGAGCAGATTGCGGCTTCCTTCACCTGGAAGTCGTCGGACACGCTGCTGCTTAGCATCCAGCGGATTGAGACGCCGTTTCGCTTAAGTATCGAAATCGAATTCCTGGAGGAAGGCATTGAAATCCGCAGCCAGTTCAACGTTTCCTTCGGGGAACCGACCTCGGCACCGATTCGGGGGCATCTAGAGTAAAGGCCGGGTCTCTTTATCTTGCGCTACGCTCGGCTAACAGGCGGTTCACCAATTCACTCATGCCTTCCCATGAGTCCCTCATGAGGAATTGCTCCTGGATTGGCGCATTCCACGGACGGGGGATGCCGATGGTTAATCTTCCGGCTTCTTTGGCAGGGAGCAGATTATGTGGACCGTCATCGATCAGCAGGTCGAAGTCCAGCAGCGTTTTCCGCTTGGCAACGAAGAAATTCTCGAACGGAATAAACGGCATCCAGCGCTGCAGCCAGTTCCATTTCTCCGGAACCGATGACGGTCTGGCGGCCGTAACGATGATTACATCGTGGTCCTTTGCGATCTTGCGCATCTCCTCTACGGTATGCTCATCAAAGATCTCCAGCTCTTCATATAAGCCGGGGCGCCCAAAGAAGAGGTCTTCATTGCATTCGGGATGCCAAATCCCCGTCATGTCGAAGCTGATCATTTGGTCCATGGTCAACTGGCGGTCAGGGAACTGCAAATTGTGATAGTGGATCGCCTTTGGCACGAGGTGGCAGATGGTATCATCCATGTCGATGGCTACGATGTGTTTGCGCATAAATGGGTAATCTCCTGATTGAAGTTGGATTGAAATTCATGACTTCTTCTAAGATATCAGAAAAGTGCGGCTTTGGGGTATAGGAGACTCCATGAAAAAAGACCCGGCTCCGTTGATCGCGGTGCCGGGTCTTTGGCGTATATAGTCGCAGGAGCGGGCTAACCCTTGACTTCATCCCGCCAGAAATGGACGGGCTGCCATCCGAGCAGCTGTTTCGCCTTCTCGTTGCTGAGCAGCGTTTCGTGAGCCTCGAGCGGTGCTCGGAAGTCGCCCACGCCTGGATAACGGGCAGCCATCAGATCCCGGCTGCGAATCGCCATGCTGGAGTCGTCCGCGGCGATGTTCAGCGCTACCGCGCCAAGGCCCTCCGCTTCGACGGCTAGCCGGCAGGCGGTCGCCGCATCGCGCGTGTCGATATAACTCCACAAGATGCGTTCCCGTTCGGCCGGGTCGTGGATGAAGGACGGAAACGACGCATAACGTTCCGGCGGAATCACATTGCCCAGCCGTAGGGATACGATCTGCATATCCGATCGGCGGTGGAACATGTCCGCCGTTAGCTCGTTCACCACCTTGGACAAGCCATAGCTGTCCTCGGGGAGCTGCGGGTGCGCTTCGTCCACCGGTACATACTTAGGGGCGGGCGGATGAATCGCAAAGACGATGCCGTAAGAGGATTCGCTTGATGCGATCACTGCTTTTCGGATGCCAAGCCCCTCTGCAGCTTGCAAAATGTTATACGTGGACATGACATTATTGCGGAAGGTGATCTCCGGCGTGCGGATATGCGCGGCCGGAATCGCAGCCAGATGTACGACCGCGTCCGCGCCGGTAAGTGCACTGTAACATTCGCCAAGTTGCTCCAGATCGACGATCAACGTCGGACAAACCGGATCTTCCGAAGGCCGAACGTCCACATTCAGCACCTCGTAACCGCGCTCGACGAATTCACGTACGACGTAGCGCCCCAGCATGCCGCTCCCGCCGGTAACGACGACTTTAGCCATAGTTGCCTCGTCTCCTTAGTTCAAAATTTCTTCGATTCGTGTCAGCACATCTTCGCTAAGCTTGATACCGGAAGCTTTGGCGTTTTCGGTTACTTGCTCCGGACGGCTAGCCCCAACAAGCGCGCTTGCGACGTTGCTTTGACGCAGGATCCAAGCCAGGGCGAGGTTCCCCACGCTGATGCCAAGCTCGGCGGCAATGCCTTCCAACTGCTTCACCTTTGCGATGTTTTCTTCCGTAATCCCCTTGCGAACCCAATCCAGCTTGGCCGCGCGGCTGTCCTGCGGAATGTTGTTGGCCGACGTGTATTTGCCGGTTAACAAGCCTTGAGCCAGCGGGGAGAAGACGACTTGCCCGATGCCGGAGCGTTCGCTGACCGGGATCACTTCCTTCTCGATATAACGGTTAAACATGTTATAAACCGGTTGATTGACCACGATGCGATCCAACAGATAACGATCCGCTAAACCAACCGCTTCCGCAATCTGCGAAGCTTGCCATTCGCTGACGCCGGCATACAGGATTTTGCCTTGGCGGATCAGGTCATCGATGGTGCGCAGCGTTTCGTAAAGCGGTGTCTCCGGGTCGTGGCGGTGGCAGTAAAAGATATCAATATAGTCATGGCCCAGCCGCTTCAAGCTCGCGTGTACCTGCTCCATGACATGCTTTCGCGACAAGCCGCGGTCGTTGGGACCTTCTCCCATTGGCCAGAACGCTTTCGTCGCCAGCACGTAGGATTCCCGTGGATAAGCTTTCAGCGCTTTGCCCACCAGTTCCTCTGCTGCCCCTTTTTCATATACATTGGCCGTATCGAAGAAGTTAATCCCCAGATCGTAGGCCGTTTTGATGGATTTCTCGGCATTTTCACGTTCGACGTACCCGCCGTAGGTTAGCCAACTACCCAAGCTGATTTCGCTTACCTTAAGGCCGCTTCCACCTAGTCTTCTATATTCCATGATTTATCATCCTCCTGATCATTTGTGTTGTAACCATTTTCATTCTATTAAAGTTCATATACAATTTAAAGAAGTGAAAACTCTTTCACTTAATTATATCCATGATACTTGCTATACATAATATAGCTATATCCAAGAGGAGGTTTGCCGGATGACTACAGTCCGCAAAGCAAGCAATTATATTCCGAAAACGCCGGTGCATATCGAATGCAATATCGAAAAAACCCTGGATGTGCTCGGAGGGAAATGGGCGTTTCTTGTCATACGTGAGCTATTTGGCGGTACCCTTCGCTTCGGAGAACTGCAACGCCGAATTCCTCAGGTTAGTCCGCGCGCATTAACGAGTACATTGCGCCATTTGGAGGAGAAGGGAGTGTTGGAGCGGACGGTTTTCCCGACCGTTCCCGTGACGGTTGAATACTCGCTCACGCCGAAGGGCATGGATCTTCACGTCATTTGCCATGAAATGAAGGTTTGGGCCGCGCGGTGGACCTAACGAGTCTGGGGCGGGGAGCCATGCTTAGACTGATCGGCAAAAGCATCCGCGATTTTCGCAAGTACTCCGCCAAGCTCTTGCTTTTTCAATTGCTCTATATGCTTGTTACGAGCATCGTTGTCCTCCCAGTCACCACGCTGCTGTTCAACCGTATTCTTCGGGTGGTTGGATCCGGATCCTTGCTCAACGGGGAAGTGTACCGGATCGGGCTAAGTTATAAAGGATTAACTGGACTGATTCTCATAGGGCTTGTCGCTTCCTTTACGCTGCTGATCGAATTGCTGGTGCTGATCGTTCTCATTCAGCAGCGCTTTTTCGGAAAGGAGATTGCCCTATCGGATGCGGTGCTGACCGTGTTGCGCAAGACGCCTAAGCTGCTCGGGTTCGGGGTGTTCCAACTGCTGCTGCTCTTGCTGCTTCTGATTCCGTTCATTGATTCACCGCTGACGGCCTCGTTTTACGCGTTGTTTAACGTTCCGATCTTCTTGAACAATCAGGTGCTGGACGCCTCTTTTACCATGACCACCGCTTATATCGTGCTGCTTGCAGGGCTGTTGTATACCTTGCTCCGGTGGATCTTCGTCCTGCATTGCATCGTGCTGGAGGATATGAATCTGCGGCAGGCGGTTCGCCAGAGCCATGCCCTGACGCAAGGCCGGCGTTGGCGGTTGTTTGGTTCGCTCCTTCTGTTTAATGGTTCGATCCTCGCGGTCACCTATACGGTGGTGTCCGCTCTTGGACACATCCCTTCTTGGTTGGATCTCGATGTGCTCGCGCTCGTGTCCCAGCACTATTCGCTGACGATCTCAACCGTGCTGGCTTACTTGTTGGAGCTTCTGCTGTTGCCGATCAACCTTTTCGTGCTGACGAGACTATATTACGCATTCGGCCGTTTAAATTGGATTCGGGCAAGAGACCAGCTTCAGGTCAGCCATAGCAGGATAGGCCGCGTAGAAATGCGGATCATCGCTTGGTGGAGAGCGTTGAAGTGGAAGAGGACGGTTTATGTCTTGGGTGCTGCCGTCTATATCACCCTGGCTGTGGTCATCGGTTCGCGGGCGAATGATAGTCTGGTGTACGCCAAATGGAACGTTCAGATTGCGGTGCATCGCGGAGATACGTCGTATGCCCCGGAGAATTCGCTGCCCGCTCTACTCTCTGCGATGGATAAAGGCATCCAGGTCGCCGAGTTGGATGTGCAGATGACCAAGGACGGAGTGGCCGTGTTAAACCATGATTCCGATTTGAGAAGGATGGCTGGGGTACGGAAGCGGATCGCCGATATGACCTCCGCGGAGGTGAGTCAGCTATCTATCGGTAGGGACGAGAATGGATACCCGGTACAAATCCCTTTGCTGTCCAGCGTGCTCGCCGAGACGCAGGGCAAGATCAAGTTGCTGCTGGATCTGAAGCCGAATGGCTCTTCCAGCGAAGCACTGGCGGAAGAGGTCGTTCGCCTTATCAAGGAAGCCGGAATGGAGGAAGAGGTGAGGGTGCAGTCGTTCGATGGGGTCGCGCTCGGCCGAATTCGAGAGCTGGCCCCGGAGATCAAGATCGGGAGAATTCTCTTCTTTGCACTTGGAGACCTATCGGTGCTCGACGTCGATTTCTATACGATCGAGCAGGTCATGCTGACGGACTTCCTGATCAATAAAGCCCACGCCGATGGTCGCGAGGTATGGGTCTGGACCGTTAATACCCGACGGGATATGAAGGAAGTCCTCAAGTACCCCATCGATGGCATGATCACCGATGCTCCCGAGACGGCGCAGTCTTTGGTGGAGGTAGATTTGTAAAACGCCATCGGCGAAACCTAAAAAGCGTCATCCCTTGTATGGGATGACGCTTTCGTATTTCTAGAGCGCTTGGGAAGCTTGTGCCAGCAAAGTGGAAAGCAAGGCGTAGTCCGGTGCGGCCCCTTCCTTGAATTTGATCCACTTGCGCTCCGGCGGTCCCTCGAAGCCTTTTGGAACCTCTAATCCTTCGGCGTTCATGATCATGAACGCAATCGCGTCCTTCGATGGGGAAATCACCGCTGCGTAATGGCCGTTCTTCAGGAAATGAGGCTTCTTGTACTGAATCCGCTCTTCCACCGACGGAATGGTTTGGTGCACCATCTCTCTCAGTCGTTGGGAGAGCTCGATTTGCCATGCCGCCCCTAATTGATCAATAAAGGCGGTAACCTCTTCGTTCATGGTCTTAATCATCTCCTGCCGTAAAATTTTTCCATAACGGGAATATACCACGGCAGGAATATACTTGTAAAGGTACTTAAAATTTTACTTATTCTTCGTTCGTCGCGATCGGATTCTCGGGATAAGAGATCCAATCGCTCCAGCTACCGGCGTACAGCTTGACCTGCGGGTAGCCGAGCCGATGGAGGGCGAGCACGTTCGGGCAAGCGCTCACGCCGGAGCCGCAGTAGACGATAGCCTCGCGGCCTTCGTCCATTGCGGCGATGACGGGCGCCAGTTGCTCGCGCAGCTCGCCGTCGCTCTTCCAGGAGCCGTTGTCGCCTTGCACCTGCTTCCAAAAACGGTTGATCGCCCCCGGGATATGGCCGGCCTTGACGTCAAGCGGCTCCTGCAGTCCGGCGTAGCGATCCGCGGCGCGCGAGTCCACCAGCAGGACGCCGGGATCGCCCAGCGCCCGGCGGACGTCCTCCACTCCGGCCAGCATGTGCGGCCGGAGCGATGGGGTGAAATCGGCGGGGACGACGGTCCGCCGCTCAGCGGTCACGGGATAGCCGCCGGCTTGCCAGGCGGCGAATCCCTCATCCATGACGTAGACGTCGTCATGGCCCAGCCAGCGCAGTAGCCACCAAAGGCGGGAGGCGTTCATGCCTCCCTGGTCGTCGTAGGCGACCACCCTGGTGGCGTTGCCGATGCCGGCGCGAGCGAAGCGCGCGGCCAACGTGTCCGGGGCGGGCAACGGGTGACGCCCGCCGTGCTCGGTTACCGGGGCCGACAGATCCTCCTCAAGATCGAGATAAACGGCACCCGGAATGTGCGCGGCGTCGTAGGCCGCGCTTCCGGCTTCCGGCCGGCCGAGCTCGAAGCGGCAATCGACGATCACGAGATTTGGCTCATACATGCGGGCTAACAGCCAGCGTTTGGATACGATCGGTTCCATATGGGGGACACATCCTCTGCACTCATCGTTATCATATGGAACCATTATAAGCCTAAAGCTTAAATCAGGCGATATCCGCTTGGCAACGTACCGCTGGTGCGGATTTGACGAACTTGCGCTGCCGTCAAACGTTGGTTTGTCGCGATGATCGATTCTACGTCGTTGCCGTTGATGAGATCATCTAGATCATTAATGCGCCGGCTGCCGCGGAGGATGCGAAAGCTGCCTCTGAACCGGGTCCGCGTAAACAACACGAGCGTAGCATTGCTGCTGGATGAAACGAACCGCAGGCTCTCGATTCCATCCAGAATTGCGTCGGTGTCGCGGATGCCGAGGTTCCCGGTGTAGACACGGCTTCTTCCCGTCAGATTCTCCTCGGAATATACCGTGAGACGGGGAGAAGTTTGAGAAATGTGAACTAGCTTTTTCATTGAAAGTTCCTCCTCAAACGAATGGGTCTGAACGATCGTTCGAAACACTCTATTCTTTCATTTACTATCCGGTTTGGATGATATGACCTTGGCGCGCCTAGATTACGAGAAAACAGGCGGAAACCATCAGGGTAAATGATAGGGGATGGGAGAAATAGAGACGCTTTTTTTGATTGAGGAACCGTTCTAACTCCGCTATAATGAAGTGGTTTGCACCAAGATTGTGCCGATAAAATTAACGGAAAGCTGGGACCCTGACCTTTATGCATACCAACACCAAGTCCATGGGCAAATATGAAATTTTGTACATTATCGGCATTATTGCCATCTCGTTTTCATCTATTTTCATCCGCTGGTCCAATGCCGAGGTTTCGGTAATCGCGATGTACCGGATGTATCTGACGAACTTATTGATGCTACCGCTGCTGTGGAGTTATCGGGGGGAGATTGCGCGCCTGACACGCAAGCAATGGGGGCGCCTTTTGTTTTCCGGGCTCATGCTGGGGCTTCATTTCCTGCTCTGGATGGGGTCGCTTCGCTTGACGACGGTAGCGAGCTCCACCGTTATTCTGACGCTGGAGCCGATCATCGTGATGTTCGGGTCGTTCTTCCTATTCGGGGCCAAAATCAATAAAGCGATGATTCTCGGCGTATCGTTGGCTCTAATCGGTTCGATCGCCATCGGCTCCGGGGATTTTGCCTTGTCCGGCGCTGCCGTTACGGGAGACTTGCTCTCTCTTTTCGGGACGGTGGCGGTCGCGGTTCATATTCTGGTCGGCAAGCAACTGCTGCAAACGATCAGTGCGTTTGTTTATAATTTCCTCGTGTTCGCGGTGGCTGGAACGTCGATGGCCATATATAACGTGGCTGCGGGCATCCGTTTTACCGGATATGAGCCGCGCGAATGGGGGATTTTCCTGCTGCTCGCGATCGTCCCGACGCTGTTTGGGCATTACCTGTTCAACTGGCTGATGAAATACCTCAGCGCTTCAGCCGTATCGATGGCCGTTCTCGGCGAGCCGGTGTTTGCTTCGCTGTTGGCTTGGATGCTGCTTAAGGAGAGCCTGACCCCGCTGCAATTGTCAGCGGGCGCACTCATCTTGTGCGGCGTGTGGATCTTCATTCGTTACGGCAAAGTGGCGTCAGCCGTGACGCAGGAAAACGCGAAGGTACTGGCGACGGGGCAAGAGGAAAAGGCGAGTTAAGGGGAAGTAAGAAGGGCGGGTTTGGTTTTATTTTCTCAGCTCGAAAAATTGGCATTCCCGGCGTGGATGGTAGGAAAGCTCGCTTACTCCAGCCTGGGTGATAATGGTGTCGTCCGTGAAACGGATAATGATACTGCCGTTGTCGATCATATGATCGTCACGGAATACGCGGATGCGAAATTTGCGGTCCAGCGCCTCCTGGAAATCGAAATCGGTAAACAGTTCTCTGAGGGTAGGCATATCACTAAACTCCTTATTGGCTTAAGTTGGGGACAACTTGCGTAAATTTGGCTCTTGTTATTGTACCCGGAACCTTGCCGGTTGAAAAGAGAGCGCTTGGGCCTGAGATCAACCCTCTTGTTCGGCGTCTTGCACCATTATCCCGTTTGATCAGATCATGGGGAATCCGGGACGGACATGCTCGGGAGAAGCGAATACGAGTGAAGGTGACCTCCCTTAATCAAAGGGATAATCGTGTAAAGAGCCAATTAGACAAGGTGGATAATCGTGTAAAGAGCCAATTTGACAAGGGTATCATAAAAAGGTCGATCAGGATTCCGCCCCCTGATCGACCTTTTTTCATATGGTGTCCGGCACGCCCCAGCGCATAATTAAGCCGGCATGGGTCAAGCCGCCGCCAAATCCGTACAGCAGAACACGGTCACCGAATTTCAGCCGGCCCGTGTCGACGCCGGCTTGCAAAGCCAGCGGGATGGACGCGGAGGACGTATTGCCCTTATCCTGCACGCTTTGCAGCGTTTTGGAGAGCGGAAGGTCCGATTTTTCGCAAATGGACTCGATCATACGCAGATTGGCGCTATGCGGCACGAACCAATCGATATCCTCCCGGGTGAGCTCAGCCTGCTCTAGCAGCTGTTCAATTCCGGCGGTGACGGTGCGGACGGCCCATTTAAATACCTCGCGTCCGTTTTGTACAATTTTGCCCTTCCCTTCGAGGGGCTGACCATCCATCTGATCCGCCAGTCCTGAACGGTAGACGTGGATGCCGCCTGCCCCATTCGTCCCGAGGATAAACGATTCGAACCCGGGCTGCTCGGGATCCGCTTCGACAAGCACTGCCCCGGCCCCATCCCCGAACAGGATGCAGGTACTGCGGTCGGTGTAGTCGGTGATTTTGGACATCGTTTCGCCGGCAACGACCAGGATTTTGCGATGCAGGCCGGAGCTAATCATGCCGTTCGCCAAATGCAAGGCATAAGCGAAGCCGGCACAGGTCGCGTTAAGATCGATAGCCCCGGCCTGTTCCATGCCGAAGTGTTCCTGAACCCGGCAGGATACGGTCGGGAATGAGAAATCCGGCGTTGTCGTCGCTGCGATAATGAAGTCGACATCGTCCAGCGTGGCCCGATACGTATCGCGGAGTCGCTCTGCCGCCCGGATGCAGAGATGCGAGGTGAATTCGTCCTCTGCGGCGATATGCCGCTCCTTGATGCCCGTACGCTGAACAATCCACTCGTCGTTCGTATCCACGAGCCGCTCCAAATCCGCATTGGTCAGAATTTGTTCGGGGACATAGGTGCCTAGAGCGGTAATGCGGGCCTTGGAAAAGGGTTTCTGTAGGGTCAACCGTATCAGCTCCTTTAATATGTTTGATTTACTTATGATCAGGTTTTAGTACCAGGTGCTAATCCGAGTATATCATTTTTTAAATAATTATCAATGGCTTCAAAAACGATATAGATTCCGTTTATGGACTTTTAGCGGCATACATGGTATTCTTGGTTCAAAATTACGAATGGAGGCTTGCGTGTGCTAATTTAGTCCCGATCGAGACCGCATTGCATGGATTGCAACTGCTCTTTCTGCTCTTTAGTTTGTGCAGGGTCATCGGGATAAGTTTGCCTATTTGCGCAGGTCCGCCAAGAAGAATCGCTCCTTCCGGAACGAGGCTTTTTTTGCCTACGATTGCGAGCGGACAACGGGCAATTCCTATTTCGATTGCGGCTGCACAGACCTTGGTCTGTGTTTTTTATTTTGCCCATAAGGAGAATGCCTTTATGAATATGGAAAAGTCGAACGATTATCAAGAGGTGAAAAGGGAGCTTTACGCCTGCGCCGCTCAGCACGGTTTGCATTTGAATACGGAAGCGTTTGAGGTTAATGAATCCGGCTTGGATTTCTTCGTTGCGTTTGTGCGGGATAACAACGGTCAAGCGTGGGTTCTTCGCAAGCCTAGACGTTCAGACGTTTGGGAGCGGGCCCTTAATGAACGGAATGTGTTGAAAGCAGTAGCCCCCCGTATCTCCGTTGCCGTACCCGATTGGCGCATCTGTACTCCAGATTTGATCGCTTACCCGCTCCTTGCGGGAAACCCGGTTGCCACAGTTGATCCGGCCGGAAGCGGATATGTCTGGAGATTCCCACAGGAGGCGCTGGGGGATACCTTCTATGATTCCTTGGCCGAAACATTGGCAGCGCTGCATTGCGTCGACCATGACGAGGCGATGCGATCCGGCGTTCGCCGCAAAACTCCCGCGGAGACACGGGAAGCTTTCGCCGCAAATATCGAGGAAGTTCGGCAGAACTTTGACATCCCTGCCAAGCTGCTTGACCGATGGATGAGCTGGTTGACCACGGACAGCTATTGGCCGGAATTTTCGGTACTGCATCATGGCGATTTGCATCCTCCCCACATCCTTGTGGATGATAATCAGCGCATGACGGGCCTCATCGATTGGACCGAAGCGGAAATAGCCGATCCGGGCAAGGATTTTGTGATCTTGTATGCTCTCTTTGGCGAAAAAGGCCTGCAGGATATACTGAACCGCTATGAACGGATGGGAGGCAGAACATGGTACCGTATGAAGGAGCATATCGCCGAGCAATGGGCCGCGTATCCGGCGCTAGTCGCCAAATTTGCCCTCACGACGAGGAAAGAGGACGATATGAATATGGCACGAGGGATGATAAATAGCTGGAACATTGATTAAGAGGCAGGAAGGATCTCGTCAGACGGAGTGCCCCCTAGCTTCGCGTAAAGGAAATGGTCAGTGCTATAATAGTTCAGAGGAAAGGAGTGTTCGAAACCATTTATGAAGACGTTGGTATTAGCGGAGAAGCCGTCTGTCGCCAGAGAAATCGCGCGAGTGATGGGCAGCCGAGATAAGCATAAAAGTCATTTTGAAGGGCCAAAGTACGTGGTGACCTGGGCGCTGGGCCATCTGGTCGGTTTGGCCGAACCGGAGGATTATGACGCGAAGTTCGCGACGTGGGCGTTGGAGGATTTACCGATCCTGCCGGATAAAATGAAGCTGAAGGTGCTGCGCGAAAGCAGCCATCAGTTCAAGGCGGTGCAGCAGCTCATGCGGCGTCAGGATATCGGCGAGCTGATCGTGGCAACCGATGCCGCCCGCGAGGGTGAACTGCTCGCCCGCTGGATTATGGATATGGTCAAATGGAACAAACCGTTTCAGCGGCTGTGGATTTCGTCGCAAACGGATAAAGCGATCAAGGAAGGATTCGCGGCATTGAAGCCGGGCAGCCAATATGAACGCCTGTACCACTCGGCGCGTTGCCGGGCGGAGGCCGATTGGATGGTGGGCCTCAATGTCACTCGGGCGCTCACGACCAAATTTGGCGCGCCGCTCTCGGCCGGAAGGGTACAGACGCCGACGCTGGGCATGATCATGCAACGCGAGAACGAAATCCTCCGTTTCCGTTCGGAGGAATTCAACATGCTGCGCGCCGACTTCGGCAAGTTCGAAGCGGTATGGCGCGGCGGGAACGGAGATGCACGCATTTTTGATGCGGAGCGGTTGAACGCTCTGAAGCAGAAGCTCGAAGGGGCTTCCGGCCACATCGTCAAGCTGGTCAAGCACGAAAAAACGGTACCCCATCCGCTCGCTTACGATTTGACCGAGCTGCAGCGGGACGCGAACCGGCTGCTAGGGTTTTCGGCCAAGCAGACTTCGAACGTACTGCAGCGACTCTACGAGCAACATAAGCTGGTGACTTATCCGCGGACGGATTCGCGTTACCTGACGTCGGACATGACGGAGACCCTCAAGGAACGGCTGACCAGCGTAGCGATCGGCCCTTATGCGCCTCTGGCCCGGCCATTGCTTCGGGCCTCGCTGCAACTGAGTAAACGGGTTGTTGATGATAGTAAGGTGACCGACCACCATGCGATTATCCCGACGGAGCAAACGGTGCTGCTGAACGCGTTGAGCACGGACGAACGCAAGCTGTACGATTTGATTGTGCGGCGGTTTATCAGTTTGTTTTATCCGCCAGCAAGGTTCGATCAGGTCAGCGTGACGGTGGAAATCGCCGGCGAGACGCTGCACGCCAAAGGCACGACAATCAAGGACGCCGGATGGCGCGCCGTTTATGACGGGCAGGCGATGGAGGACGAAGAAGGCGGCGAGGACGATGCCGAGAGCGGTTCGGCATTGCCTGAGCTGAGCCAAGGCGAGGCGGTGAAAGTGCAGCGCTGCCGTGTGACGCCGGGGCGGACCCAACCGCCGAAGCGTTACACGGAAGCCGCCCTGCTGACCCAAATGGAGAAGCATGGGCTGGGCACGCCGGCAACGCGGGCGGACATCATTGAAAAGCTGGTCAGCTCGGATACGATCGAGCGGCAGGGGAACTCCCTGCATCCGACCGGCAAAGGCAAGCAACTGATCGAGCTGGCGCCGGCCGATTTGCGCACGCCGGAACTGACGGCCCGCTGGGAGGCGGAGCTGGAGCGGATCGCGCGCGGCCAAGGCCAGCCAGGGCCGTTCCTAAGCGGCATCCGTGAAATGGCGGTCAGCCTCGTGCAAGGTGTTAAACGCAGTGATGCGACCTATAAACCGCATAATGTCTCAAGTAGCCATTGCCCGGAATGCGGAACGCGGATGCTCGAGAAAAAAACCGGACGCGGGCTGATGCTGCTCTGTCCAAACGAAGATTGCGGGTATCGCCGTTCTGGCGAGAAGCGCCTGTCCAACCGTCGCTGTCCGCAATGCCACAAGAAGATGGAACTCAAGGAAGGCAAGGCGGGGATGTACGTGCAGTGCATCTCCTGCGGCATTACCGAGGTGCTTGAGAAAGACAAGGATAAGCACATGAACAAACGCGAGCAACAGCGGCTCGTCAAGCAATACTCTCAACCGCAGGAGTCTGGCGGGGTGAACCTCGGCGAGTTGCTGAAGGCAGCTCTGGAGAAGAAGGGCGATGATTAACCGGCTTAGCAAGCGGTTCTAGGTCCGCATAAATCGGCGGCCTTTACGGGACGCTAAGTACCGGAGGTGATAAGGGTGCCGCATCACAAAGCGCGGAAGACCGAGAACCAGCAGAACAAGTCGAGGCTGATGGAACCAACCGTGGCGGCCAAGCCGAAGAAGCAGGCCGATTACCCGCCCAGTTTGAACGAGATTCCGAAGAACGAAACCTGATGATATTTACAAGTGCGGCTCCCCAAGCGGGGAGCTTTTTACATAGAAGCGAATTTGGTGAAAAGATGCTGTTGCTCCGCGGTTGAGGTATAATGGAGTTAGGAACGTCGACATTCGAACGTAAAGATCGAAAGGGGGCGGCGAAGACGAAAACGGGTTTGCTGGTATGGTTTCTATTTATCAACGCAGTTGCTTATCTAGTCATGTCCGACGACAAAAGGCGAGCCAGGCAGAGGCGCGAACGGACTCCCGAGAAGACGTTGTTTTTGCTGGCTGCGCTCGGCGGCGCGTTGGGCGTATTGGTAGCCATGAACACGAAGCGCCACAAAACAAAGCATTTCAGCTTCCGGGTGGGCATTCCACTGCTGCTTCTTTTCAACGCCGTGCTTTATGGGTATTTTTTAATATAAACTCTTGGGACAAGTGAGGTGCTTTCCATGCTTTTTAACAAAATTCTTGCTGCGTATGACGGTTCGAAAGCGGCGAACAAAGCGCTGGACAAAGCGATCGAGTTGTGCAAATCGACGCCGGAAGCCAAGCTGGAGGTCCTGCACGTGTACGACTTCCCGCGTTTTTATGTAGCCGAGGGCTTCGCTCCGGTACCCACTTCGATGAACAAGGATTTTTATGAGCTGGCGGAAAGAACGGCAGAGGAAGCAAAAAGCCGGCTGGTGGCCGCAGGGCTGGAGCCCAAAGTCGAAATGGATCAAGGGGCGCCGGCGGAGACGATTTTGGAGTACGCTCAGAAATACGGAGCGGATCTCATCGTTATTGGCAGCCGAGGATTGGGTGGCATCCGCGAATTCGTGCTCGGCAGCGTCAGTCACAACGTCGTCCAGCATGCCCATATTCCGGTGCTCGTCGTGAAATAAGAATAGAGCTTGTTTGGTAGAAGCCTGACCGAAGCGATTCGGTCAGGCTTCTTTTGCGTGCGCATGGGTTGTCTGGTGTGATCCGGATTTAGGGCTAACGCTTGCCAGAATGCTTATTTAGGCGTGAATAGCGTCTTATACAAGCGTTAGAGTTTCAATAGCGGTTTTTCGAAATAGCTTCAAGGAAGATTCTTGTGAGGAAAACTGACGCTTGTCCGACCGAATCGGCGAGGAAAGAATTAAATTTTGGGCTATTTTCGAGATCGCGCGTAGGATGATGTAGTTTTTTATAGTCGCCAAAGTAAGGTTATGTTCAAATGTTACGATTACTCACATTGGCATGATGCAAGTACGGTCGAAAGGAACATCCGAACGCTGAAAGGAGGGGTGCCGTTGATTCGCTTTCACCAGGTCGATAAGCACTTTGGCCAATTTCACGTGCTGAAGAGGATTGAGCTGCAGGTCAAAGAAGGGGAAGTCGTGGTGGTCGTCGGTCCGTCCGGTTCGGGAAAAAGCACGATGCTGCGCTGCATCAACCGGCTGGAAACGATCACGAACGGCGAACTGACGGCAGGCGGCCTTCCGGTCCATGACCGTAAGACGGATATCAACAAGTTGCGGCGGGATATCGGAATGGTCTTTCAGCATTTTAATTTGTATCCGCACAAGAAGGTGATCGACAATATCACGTTGGCACCGATGAAGGTGCTGGGCATTTCTAAGGCGGAGGCGGAGCAAACGGCGCTGTTTTATCTGGAGAAGGTGGGCATCGCCGATAAAGCATCGGCGTATCCGTCCCAGCTGTCGGGCGGCCAGCAGCAGCGGGTGGCGATCGCCCGTGGGCTTGCGATGAAGCCGAAGATTATGCTGTTTGACGAACCTACCTCGGCGCTGGATCCGGAGATGGTCGGCGAAGTGCTGGACGTCATGCGGACGCTCGCTAGAGAAGGCATGACGATGGTGGTGGTTACGCACGAAATGGGGTTTGCTCGGGAGGTGGCGGACCGGGTTATTTTTATGGACCAAGGGCAGATCGTTGAGGAGGCCGGGCCGGAGGAATTCTTCGCCAATCCGCGGGAGGAGCGAACGCGTACCTTTCTCAGCCGTCTGCTAAGCCATTAGACCATGATGATCCTAAAAGGGAGGAAGAGAAGATGAAGAAACGTTGGAGGTTGATCAGTATTGCGGCGGTTTGCGCATTGGCGGTGCTGGCGGGCTGTGCGAATAATGGGGCGGGGGGGAATACAGCCGGCGATGGCGGCAATGCTACCCCGACGGCCGGGGAGAGCGGATCCGGGGCTCTCGGCAAAATCAAGGAACGCGGCAAGCTGCTGGTTGGCGTGAAATACGACACGAAGCTGTTCGGTCTAAAGGACCCCGCCAGCGGCAACGTCGAAGGTTTCGACATCGATATCTCCAAGGCGATCGCGAAGCATATTTTCGGGGATGAAAACGCCTTGGAGTTAAAGGAGGTTACCTCCAAAACGCGAATTCCGATGCTGAATAACGGCGAAATCGATATGATCGTGGCTACGATGACGATTACGGAGGAGCGCAAGAAGGAAGTTGACTTCTCCGACGTTTATTTCCAGGCGGGGCAATCGCTGCTGGTGAAGAAAGGCAGCCCGATCACGGGCATTGAGAACCTGACCTCCGATTCGACGGTATTGGGCAGTAAAGGCTCGACTTCGGTGAAAAATATCCGCGATAAAGTAAATGGCATCAAGGTGCTGGAGTTCGATAACTATCAGGATGCGTTTAACGCCCTGAAGGCGGGGCAAGGCGATGCGCTGACGACGGACGATGCGATCCTATACGGCATGTCCGCTCAGGATCCGAATTACGAGGTGGTTGGCAAGCCGTTTACCGACGAACCTTACGGCATCGCGGTGCAAAAAGGCAACTCGGATATCGTGCAGGCGATTAACGATACGCTGAAGGAGCTCCACGATAGTGGGGAGTACGATAAGATCTACGAGAAATGGATCGGCAAGAAGCCGAGCGAATAATCGTTATGGACTTTACGATATTGACCGATTACTTCGATGTTTATCTGGAAGGGTTCCGAGGGACGATTCTATCCAGCTTGCTGGCGTTGGTCGGCAGCTTTCTGCTGGGGGCGTTGATCGCCGTATTCCGCATCGCCCCAGTCCGCGCCCTGCGCTGGTTCGGAACGGGGTACGTTGAATTTATCCGCAATATTCCGCTGCTGCTTGTCGTATATATTTTTTATTACGGGCCGTCGGCACTGGGCTTGCCGCTTGATGGTTTTACGGCCGGGACGATAGGGTTGGCCGTGTACACATCATCGTTCATCGCCGAGGCGATACGCGCCGGAATCTTGGCGATCCCGAAGGGGCAAACGGAAGCCGCCCGTTCTTCCGGGTTAAGCTACGCGCAAACGATGATGCATATCATCCTGCCGCAGGCGATCAAGCTGGTCATTCCGCCGCTCGGAAACCAGTTCATCAATTTGATCAAGAACTCGTCCGTATTGACGATTGTCGCCGGGCTGGACCTGATGTATTTCGCCGACATCGTGAATACGGAGACGTATCGGACGTTTGATACTTATATTTTTGTGGCGTTGTTTTATTTGGCGCTGACCTTGCCTTTGAGTTACGGGGTTAGGGTGTGGGAGCGGAGACTCGAGAGAAGGTATTGAGGGTGGGGTAAAACGGAAAACGGGTGGATCTAAATTAAGCCCGCTGCGGTACGGTTTGGGCTTACGATCGCTGTTATCCTCGGATTTCTTGAATTTGTAGAACCTTAATCTGTAGAAATCCGAGGATAAAGGCGACCACTCCGTTTCTTCAGCTCCAAACCTTCCCTCCGGGGCTCTGCGATCCACCGGCTCTATCTCTCCCCTCCGCTGTGCTGGGGGAGTAGTAGCAGCGTGCGTGCGGTATAACCCGCATGCACGGCTGCGCAAAAGCAAAAGCAAAAGCATTGCTAGGAAGGAGGGATCCGATGGACTTTGCGGGAGCGTACAGTGCGGAGAATTTGAGCTTTCTGGCGGATGGGTTAGTTGTGACTTTGATTGTCGCCGGGGCGTCGATCGTGCTTAGCTTCCTGATCGGCTGCTTCGTTGGCGTCATTCGCTATACCCAGCTGCCCGTGTTGTCGCCGATCCTGCTGGTGGGCGTCGAGCTGATCCGCAATTTGCCGCTGCTCTTGATCATTTTCTTCATGCGCTTCGCCTTGCCGGAGATTGGCATCAAGCTGGGCCTGGTGGCCGCGACGGTTACAGGGTTAACCATCTTCGAGGCGGCGATGATCGCTGAAATCGTGCGCGGCGGACTCGCCTCCATCGACAAGGGGCAAATTGAAGCGGCTCGATCGTCGGGCCTCGGCTCCTTGCAGACGCTATGGCATATCGTGCTGCCACAAGGATTGCGGCGGATGGTGCCGCCGCTGGTCAGCCAGTTCATCTCGCTGCTCAAGGACACTTCGCTGGCGGTCGTGATCTCCTTGCCGGAGCTGATGCATCATGCCGGCATCGTCATCGGTCACGGCTACACCTACACGATACCTATCCTGTTGCTCGTGGCGTTGATCTATTTCTCCGTCAACTTTGTGCTTTCGGTGATCTCCAGGCGCTTGGAAGCCCGGCACGTGTAGGCATCAGCTGACACGGCTCTTACATATAATGGGATGTATGATATAGGCATCTTTCCCTGGATATGGTACGATAAGGGGCAAAATAACCCACGGGAGCCGGGTGAGCGGAGATGGGAAACTTTCCTCTGAAGTCCTATTTTAGATCCGCCTACGTACAGATCGGAGTCGTGGCCATCGGAACGGCATTGGCCGGGGAGCTGAAGATCAACCCGTTTGATGGTGATATTTTTCGGATCGGATTGGGGAGCAGTGCGTTCTTGCTATTCTTGCTGCTGCTGAGGCGATTGCCGTATCTCATCACCGGCGTCATCTCAGGCTTGGTGGTGCTGCTGTTTCGCACCGGGTTAGATCAGGCGTTTGGCCACGGCTTAACCTTGGCCGACAGCGTGACGAGGCATTGCTCGGCGGCGGTGTATTACATCGTGTTTGCGTTAGGGATGAGCGTGATCAAACGGCGGTTGGACCGCTTCTATCCCTTGGCTCTGGGAGCGGTGACGGCAGTAATCGATCTGCTGTCCAACGAGGCGGAGCTGCTGACTCGGCTGCTGGTGACCGGCACCGCCACGTTTAAGCTCAACGAATGGACATTTTTGATGGCGATTGCGATGCTGCGCACGTATTTCGTGACCGGCATTTACAGCAGCATTTCCGTCAGCCGGATGCGGATCGTGCAAAAGGAGCAGAACCGCCGAATTGAGCAGATGCTTAGCTTTAGTTCCGGATTGTACGGGGAAGTCTTTTACCTGAAGAAATCAATCGGTACGCTGGAGAACCTGACCCTGCAAAGCTATGAGCTGTACCGTCGGTTGTCTGACGAAGGGCAAGAGAAGCACAAACACTACGTTTTGGGGATTACGCAGCAAATCCATGAGGTAAAGAAGGATTCGCAGCGGATTTTAGGCGGGCTGATCAAGCTCACGGACCGCGAAGTTCCGGGGGATATGCCTTTGTCGGGTTTAGTCCAATATACCGTCCATAGCAGCCAGAAGTACGCCGAAATGTTGGGGAAAAGAATTGTCTTTACGCAGAAGATCACCTTGGACTACGCCACCGCCAACTACATTCCCTTACTTACGCTGCTGGGCAACCTGACGGCGAATGCGGTAGAAGCGATCCAGGGCCAGGGGCAGGTTCATCTCGAGGTCCGCGAGCAAGCGGGATGGACCTTATTGACGGTGAACGACAGCGGGGGCGGCTTTCCTCAGGACGAGCGGGAGCTCGTGTTCGAACCGGGTTTTACGACCAAGTTCGATGAGGAAGGCGTTGCTGCGACAGGGATCGGTCTATCTCATGTGAGAGACATCGTGGCCCGGTTTGAAGGGGAGATCTCGCTTGATACCGCGCCGGGACTTGGTGGGGCGAGGGCCCAAATTCGGATACCGACGCGGATGTTGCGGAAGCCGACAAGTCCGACGGAAACGCGACTTACCAAACATTGAGGAGGGTGTACCGATGCCGCTCTCTTTTTGTATCGTGGACGATGATGCCAGTGCCCGGAAAATGCTGCAGTACATTATCGAGGACAGCGGCCTAGGCGAGGTAACGGGGACGGCCGGCGGCGGGGCGGAGGGCGTGCGGCAAATTTTAAGCGAGTCGCCGGACATCGTGCTGATGGATCTGTTGATGCCGGATCAGGACGGAATCGAGGCAATCGACTCCCTGCGCGCCCAAGGCTGCCGCTCTCGGTTCGTGATGATCTCCCAAATCGAAAACCAGGATATGGTCGGACGGGCGTACCGGAGCGGGATTGAGTTCTTCATCCGCAAGCCGATCAATCGGATCGAAGTGGAGACGGTACTGCAGAAGGTCAATGAACGGTATGCGATGAGTCACTATCTGGATGAAATTAAAACCAGCCTAAAGAAGCTGGAGGGCTTGCGCAGCACGCCGTTGGCTGGTCCAGGCAAGCGAACGGTTCGTGAAGCGATTCAACCGATTCTGATGAATCTCGGTCTGATTGGCGAGAGCGGCAGCCGGGATATCATCGCGATGATGGAGCTGTTGCTTGGACAGGGTGACGAGGTTGGTGGCAACCTGCCACCCTTGAAGGAGCTGTATCGTCGAACCGCAGCCTTATACAAGGAGGAGCCGGAGGACATCGCCAAGGAGGTCAAGGCGATCGAGCAACGGCTGCGACGCGCGTTGACCGCGGGGCTGACGAACCTGGCGTCGCTGGGCCTGACCGATTACGGTAATCCTCGGTTTGAATATTACGCCCCTCTTTATTTTGACTTTGAGGATGTGCGGCTAAAGATGAAGGAGATCGAGGAAGGTCGGGAAACCGGCAATGGAAAGGGCAAAGTGAACATCAAGAAGTTCCTGCAGGTGCTGTATATCGAATTGCAGGAGCAGTTGGGCGGATAAATGAAAAAGGTGAATCTTTCATCTAACCTAGCCGGTTTTTAGGGGCTAGGTTTTTTGGTTCTTGTTCAAAAACGAACATTCGGATTTTACAATCATTTAATGTTCGGATTTGAGTTGACATGTCGTGTCCGCCATTGGTAAACTAGGAGAGAAAAGGCGGCTCGCCGCCGAACATCATAATCTCGTATAATGCCGGGGATAGGGCCCGGAAGTTTCTACCCGAGAACCGTAAATTTTCGGACTACGAGCGAATACGTGATGAAGGTAGGGCTACTCCGCACGGAAGGCCTTCTTTATTATGAGCCTGGGCTTGCAAGCGCCGGGCTTTGCGTTGCCGTCGGCGCGGCCCTTAGCTGCCCGTATGCAGGTTTCGTATTCCTCAGGGTCCGCGAATTTCGGGAAATCTTCGTTATTTTCCAGGAAGTTCGGGGCCCTTTTCCGTATTCGGCCATCTATAAATCGTAGGCAGAGTTTTTGACTTCTACTAAAGAAAGTGGGTTGAAGCATGACAGCACAAGTCGCCGTCATCATGGGCAGCAAGTCGGACTGGGAAACGATGTCCCATGCCTGTTCCGTTTTGGAAGAACTGCAGATTCCTTATGAAAAAAATGTCGTATCCGCGCACCGCACCCCGGATTTGATGTTCGAATTCGCGGAGCAGGCTGCGGGTCGCGGGCTGAAGGTCATCATCGCGGGAGCAGGCGGCGCGGCTCATCTGCCGGGCATGGTGGCGGCCAAGACGACGCTGCCGGTCATCGGCGTGCCAGTGAAATCGGCCGCGCTGAACGGCCTCGACTCGCTGTTGTCGATCGTGCAAATGCCGGGCGGTATTCCGGTAGCGACGGTGGCGATCGGCAAAGCCGGGGCGATCAACGCCGGATTGCTCGCGGCGCAAATGCTGGGCGCGTTCGACCCCGAGGTGATGCGCCGGGTGCAGGAGCGTCGCGACCGGATTCAAGCCGAGGTGCTGGAAAGCGGCTCGGAGTTAGGAGCGGCTGAATGAGCGGCAGACCGTCGGGCAAAATGAGCGGTGTTCAAGGTGCTCCGGTCATCGAGCCGGGCGCAACGATCGGGGTGCTTGGCGGCGGGCAACTTGGGCGGATGATGGCGCTGGCGGGGAGCAACCTCGGGTACCGGTTCGTGGCGATGGACCCGACGCCGGATGCGCCTTGCGGACAAGTTGCGGGGCAGATCGTGGCCCGCTACGACGACCAGGCGGCCGCGCGTGAATTGGCGGCGCGGGCCGATGTGATCACGTACGAATTCGAAAACGTGGATGCGGGCGTCGCCGCGCTGTTGGAGGAATCGTCGTACGTGCCTCAAGGCAGCCGACTGCTGTACACCACGCAGCATCGGCTGCGCGAGAAGCGAGCCATCGAAGCGGCGGGCGTCAAGGTAGCGCCGTACGCGGAGATCGGCAGCGAGGAGGAACTGCGTGCGGCCGTGGCCCGGCTGGGCCTCCCGGCCGTGCTGAAGACGGCCACCGGCGGCTATGACGGCAAAGGCCAATGGGTGATCCGCAGCGAAGACGAGATTACAGCGGCTTACGCCGAGTTAAGTCGGGCCGGGACGGCGCTTGTGTTGGAGCAATTCGTCCCGTTCGTCAAGGAGCTGTCCGTCATCGCGGCGCGCAGTCCGCGCGGGGAGATTCAAACGTTCCCGGTAGCGGAAAATATCCATGTCGATAATATTTTGCATGTGTCGATCGTGCCGGCCCGCGTGGAGGAGCAGGTGCAGCGAGAGGCCGAACGATTGGCGGCCCGGATCGCCGAAGGCTTGGAAGCGGTTGGCCTGCTGGCGGTGGAGATGTTCCTGACCGCGGATGGCGAGCTGTTCGTCAATGAACTGGCGCCGAGACCACATAATTCCGGCCATTACACAATGGAGGCCTGCACGACTTCGCAATTTGAGCAGCATGTGCGGGCGATCTGCAATTTGCCGCTGGGTCCCGTGGAACTGCTGACGCCCGTCGTGATGGTCAACGTGTTGGGCGAGCATTTGGAGGACGTCCGCAAGGCGGTCGTGACCGGCACTTGGTATGGCGATGGCGAGGACGAGGGGTCAACTGGATTCCCGGCGATCCCCAAAGTACACTTATATGGAAAGCACGGAGCCGCTCCGAAACGGAAAATGGGGCATATCAACCTGATCTGCCGCGACGTAGAGGACGGGCTTCGTTGGATAGAGCAAACCAACATTTGGAGGAATGAACGTAAATGATCGAACGCTACAGCAGACCGGAAATGAGAGCGATCTGGACGGAGGAGAACAAATTCAAGGCCTGGTTGGAAGTGGAGCTCTGCGCCTGTGAAGCTTGGGCTGAGCTCGGCGTGATCCCGAAGGAAGACGCAGCGACGCTGCGCGAGAAGGCTTCATTCGATATCGATCGGATCTATGAAATCGAGCAGGAAACTCGCCATGACGTCATCGCGTTTACCCGTGCCGTATCGGAAAGCCTGGGCTCCGAGCGCAAATGGGTGCACTACGGCCTGACTTCCACGGACGTGGTGGACACGGCGCTGGGGTATTTACTGAAGCAGGCAAATGAAATTTTGGAACGGGATATCGTGAATTTCATCGAGATTTTGAAGGATAAGGCCTTGGCCTATAAAGATACCCCGATGATGGGCCGCACGCACGGCGTGCATGCTGAACCGACGACCTTCGGCCTGAAGATGGCGCTCTGGCACGAGGAAATGAAGCGGAATCTGGAGCGTTTCCGCCGGGCAGCAGACAATGTCCAGTTCGGTAAAATCTCCGGCGCAGTCGGCACTTACGCGAACATCGATCCATTTGTGGAAGAATTCGTTTGCCGTAAACTGGGCACGAGCCCCGCGCCGATTTCGACGCAAACGCTGCAGCGCGATCGTCATGCCGAGTACATGTCGACATTGGCTTTGGTCGCAACGTCGCTCGACAAGTTCGCTACCGAAATTCGCGCCCTGCAAAAGAGCGAGTTCCGTGAGGTAGAGGAAGCCTTCGCCAAAGGGCAAAAAGGTTCGTCGGCGATGCCGCACAAGCGCAACCCGATCGGCTGCGAGAACATCTCCGGCTTATCCCGCGTGATCCGCGGGCATATGATTTCGGCTTACGAAAATGTCACGCTGTGGCATGAACGCGACATCTCCCACTCCTCGGTGGAACGGGTGATTCTGCCAGACGCCACGATGCTGCTCAACTATATGCTGAACCGTTTCGGCAATATCGTGAAGAACCTGACGGTATTCCCGGAAAATATGAAGCGCAACATGGGCCGCACGTACGGCGTACCGTTCTCCGGTCGCGTGTTGACAAAACTCATCGACAAAGGTTTCAGTCGCGAGCAAGCGTACGATACGGTGCAGCCGCGGGCAATGCAAGCGTGGGAAACGCAACGCCAGTTCCGCGACATTATCGAGGAGACGCCGGAAATTACCGCGGTCTTGAGCAAGGAAGAGATCGACGATGCGTTTGATCCGTCTTGGCATTTGAAGCATGTGGATACAATTTTCCGGAAGCTGGGCTTGATTTAATCGAATAGAGTTTGGGATAGGGGAGGAGAACTTTCATGGCGGTACCGGCAATTTCCACGGCGGCGGATTTGGTGAATGCCCCGTTGCTGTACAAAGGTAAGGTCCGGGAGTTGTACGATCTTGGCGAGTTTTTCTTGATCGTGGTCACCGACCGCATCTCCGCGTTTGACTACATTCTGGCACCGGCGGTGCCGGACAAGGGGAACGTGCTGAACCGGCTGAGCGCGTTTTGGTTCGACAAGACGCGGCATGTGCTGGATAACCACGTGATTCATACGGACGTTGACCGGCTCGGGGACGTGATTCCGGCGGAGCATCGCGAGGTACTGCGGAACCGGATCATGGTGACCCGCAAGGCGGAGCGTATCGACATCGAATGCGTGGTACGCGGTTACGTGACCGGCGGAGGCTGGCGGCAGTATGAGCAGACCGGTGCGATTAACGGCATTCAGTTGCCGGAAGGGCTGCGCAAGAACGCAAAGCTGGCGGCGCCGATCTTCACCCCGGCGGCCAAGAACGACGTCGGCCACGACGAGGACATCTCGTTTGCCGAGATGGCGGACAAAATCGGCCGCGATCTGGCCGAGCAGTTGCGGGACCGCAGCCTGGAGATGTACGCCTTCGCCCGTGACTACTGCGAGGAACGCGGGATTCTCCTCGCCGACTGCAAGCTGGAATTCGGACTGGTGGACGACAAACTGATTTTGATCGACGAGATGTTTACGCCGGACGCTTCGCGGTTTTGGGCCAAAGAGAACTACGCGCTGGACATCGAGATCGACAGCATGGATAAAGAGCCGGTGCGGGCTTATCTGGCCGGTTCGGACTGGGATAAGAACAGCGAGCCGGACCCGCTCCCGGCGCATGTCGTCGAAGAAACGACGCGGCGCTACCGCGAGATCTACCAACGACTGACCGGAGCGGAGTTGGCGTAGGCGCAGGTTGCCGCCTCGCGCTAACGGACCCCACGGCCTTTATTAGGCTAGGTACCCGGGTTTGGCTCACGTAACGGACCGAGGAGACCCTATTTGGGCCTGACAGTCTGATATGGAGTTGATCTAGGCAAAATAACGTCTGTGGAGTCCGTTAGCCCGGGAAATACCGGGAAATGAGCGAATAACGTCGCTACGGTCCGTTAGGAGTTCGAGGGCTGGGAAAGAGGCCGTTTGCCAACGCGCCCAGTGCCCCAAGGTCTCCTTTAGCAGCCTTTTGAGGATTATCCCTTTTGTTCAGGAAGGGCAGGAGCCAGGGAGCAAGAAGACAGGCGATCAAGCAAGCAAGAAAGAGAGCAAGCAAGAAAACCGGCGAGTTGAAAGCTAAGTAAGCAAGCAGGTAAGTAAGTAAGTAAGTAAGTAAGCAAGCAAGCAAGTATCCTTGCAGATCCATACGCAATGATGAGAACCATCCAGAACCAAGCGGCCGTGCCGTACAAGTCCAAACTTAGGAGGAACACGAGGAACATGATGAAAGCGAGCGTTTATGTCACGATCAAGCAAAGCGTACTTGACCCACAGGGGGTAGCCGTTCAGGGAGCGCTCCATTCCATGGGGTTCAGAGAGGTGGACAGTGTCCGCATCGGTAAATATATGGAGCTGACGCTCGACACGAACGATCGCTTCGAGGCGGAAGCCCGAGTCAAAGCGATGTGTGAGAAGCTGTTGGCCAATACGGTGGTAGAAGATTACCGCTTCGAATTGGAGGCCTAAACCATGAAATTCGCGGTACTCGTATTCCCCGGTTCCAACTGTGATATCGACTGTTACAAAGCGGTGGAAGAGTCGCTGGGTGAACCGGTCGACTATGTGTGGCACACAGCCACCGATTTGTCCGCTTACGACTGCATTCTGGTACCCGGCGGGTTCTCTTACGGCGACTATTTGCGGTGCGGGGCGATTTCCCGCTTTGCGCCGGTGATGGCGGAAGTGGCCAAGGCCGCGGAGGAAGGTAAATATGTGCTGGGCATCTGCAACGGATTCCAGATCCTGACGGAAGCCGGTCTGCTTCCGGGTACGTTGCGCCGCAATGAGTCTTTGAAATTCCGTTGTCATGACACGGAGCTGCGCGTGGAGAACAACGATAATCCGTTTACTTCGCTGTATGCACCGGGCGATGTGATCACGATTCCGATCGCGCACGGCGAAGGCAACTATTATTGCGATGAAGCAACGCTAGAGCAGTTGGAACGGAACAATCAGATTATTTTCCGATACGTTCAAAATCCGAACGGCTCGGTGGACGATATCGCCGGCATCTCCAACGAACGCGGAAACGTCGTCGGCATGATGCCGCATCCGGAGCGGGCGGTAAGCTCCTTGCTTGGTTCTGAGGACGGCAAGAAGATGTTTACATCCATTTTGAAAGCTTGGAGGGATCGGCATGAGTCAGCAAGTGTCCGCTAAGGAACCAAATGCAGAACAAATTGCGGAGCAGAAAATTTACAAACAGATGGGCGTTTCCGACAGCGAATACGAACTGATTTGCGGGTTCCTCGGGCGCAAGCCGAATTATACGGAAATCGGTGTGTTTAGCGTCATGTGGTCCGAACACTGTGCCTACAAAAATTCGAAGCCGCTGCTGCGGCGGTTTCCCACCAGCGGTCCACGCGTGCTGATGGGGCCGGGCGAAGGCGCTGGGATCGTCGATATCGGCGACAACCAAGCGGTTGTATTCAAGATCGAAAGCCATAATCACCCCTCGGCGGTGGAGCCGTACCAAGGCGCGGCGACGGGCGTGGGCGGGATTATTCGCGATATTTTTTCCATGGGATCCAGACCGATTGCCCTGCTGAACTCACTCCGATTCGGCAAGCTGGAAAGCGACCGGGTGAAGTATTTGTTTGAGCATGTGGTGTCCGGGATCGCGGGGTACGGGAACTGCATCGGGATTCCGACGGTCGGCGGAGAAGTCGTGTTTGATGAGAGCTATGACGGCAATCCGCTGGTCAACGCAATGTGCGTGGGACTGATTGATCATGACAAAATCCAGCGCGGTGTCGCTAAGGGCGTAGGTAACCCGGTGTTTTACGTGGGTCCTCCAACCGGCCGCGATGGCATTCATGGCGCTACGTTCGCCTCGGAGGAGTTGACGGAGGAATCCGAAGCGAAGCGGACGGCGGTGCAGGTCGGCGATCCATTCATGGAGAAGCTCGTGATGGAAGCTTGCCTCGAATTGATAGACACGGGCATCGTACTGGGCATCCAGGACATGGGTGCGGCGGGGTTGACCTGTTCCAGCGCGGAAATGGCCAGCAAAGCCGGGAATGGTCTCGAACTGTATCTCGATCAGGTCCCGCAGCGTGAGCAAGGCATGACTGCCTACGAAATGATGTTATCGGAATCGCAGGAGCGGATGTTGTTCGTCGTTGAGCCGAAGGATGAGGCGCAGGCGCGGGAGATTTTTGAGCGTTGGGGAGTCATCTGTGCAAAAGTCGGCAAAGTCACGGACGATGGACGTCTGAAGCTGTTCCATCACGGAGATTTGGTTGGCGACATGCCGGTTACGGCGCTCGTGGATGAATGTCCGATCTACAACAAGCCGTCGGAAGTGCCGGCTTATTATGAACAAAACGCATCGGTAGATACAACCCGCTACGAAGAGGTGCGCGATTTGGGAGCGGCGCTGGAGCAAGTGCTGGCATCGCCTTCCGTCGCGAGCAAAGCGTGGGTATACAACCAATACGATTATATGGTGCGTACGAGTACGGCTGTTCGTCCGGGTTCGGATGCTGCGGTGGTGACGGTTCATGGCACGCGTAAGGCGCTGGCTATGACGACCGACTGCAACGGACGGTTCGTGTACTTGGATCCGGAAGTTGGCGGGCGGATCGCGGTCAGCGAAGCTGCGCGCAACATCGTCTGCTCCGGGGCGGAGCCGCTGGCGATTACCGACAACCTGAATTTCGGCAGCCCGGAGAAGCCGGATATTTTCTGGCAGATGGAACGGTCGGTTGACGGAATGGCGGAAGCTTGCCGCGTGCTCGATACGCCGGTCATCGGCGGGAACGTCAGCTTGTACAACGAGAACGCCAAAGGCGCGATTTACCCGACGCCGGTCGTGGGGATGGTCGGCCTGGTGCATGATACGGATCATATTACGACGCAAGGATTCAAAGCGGCTGGGGATGTCGTGTTCCTCTTGGGCGAGACGAAAGCGGAGCTGGGCGGCAGCGAGCTGCAAGCCATCGTGCATGGTGTCGTGGAAGGACGACCGCCGCAACTGGATTTGGATGTGGAGAAAAAACTGCTTGGCGCAGTGCTTGCGGCGATCCAAGGCGGGCTCGTGCGTTCGGCTCACGACTTGTCCGAAGGCGGCCTCGCCGTTGCCTTGGCTGAATCGTGCATGAGCGGCGGAATCGGCGCCAAGGTTGACGTCGCGAGCGAGCTGCGTTCCGATTTTGCGTTGTTCAGCGAATCGCAGTCGCGGATTCTGCTGTCAGCTTCGCCGGAGAAGGCGGAGCCGCTGGAGAAGCTGCTCGCGAAACGCGGCGTGCCTACAGCGCGGATCGGGGTCGTGGAAGGTTCGGAACTGAGCGTGTCCGTCAATGGGACGGAGGTTCTGAGCAAACCGGTGGAGCAGTTGAAACGCGTCTGGGAGGATGTCATTCCATGTCTTATGCAATGATGCCAGCGCAGAGACTTTGGACCGGAGACTACTATAACGAAGGGGCAGGGCACACGGATCCGTTCGATACGTTGCGCGAGGAATGCGGCGTGTTTGGCGTATTCGGCCATGCCGAAGCGGCTTCCCTGTCCTACTACGGACTGCACGCGTTGCAGCATCGGGGTGAGGAAAGCGCGGGAATTTGCACGACCGACGGGGCGGATTTCAATTATCACCGTAGCATGGGACTCGTTAAGGAAGTGTTCGACCGCGATAAGTTGTCCTCGTTGCGAGGCGACCGTTCGATCGGCCATGTCCGCTATTCGACGAGCGGGGACAGCAAGTTGACGAACGCGCAGCCGCTGATTTTCAAATACCGCGACGGCGATTTGGCGGTAGCAACCAACGGCAATATCGTGAATGCGCCGAAAATCCGCCGCCAGCTCGAACAAAGCGGCTCGATCTTCCAAACGACAAGCGATACGGAAGTGATCGCGCACTTGATCGCCCGCTCGCCGAAGGATTTCGTCGAAGCGGCGAAGGACGCGTTGGGTCAACTGGTTGGAGGCTTCGCCTTCCTGCTGCTGACCAACGATAAGCTGATCGCCGCCAGCGATCCGAACGGCTTGCGTCCGCTTGTCATGGGACGGCTCGGCGATGCGTACCTGTTCTCGTCCGAGACGTGCGCGTTCGAGGTCGTCGGCGCGGAGACGCTTCGCGAAATCCAGCCGGGCGAAATGCTGGTGCTGGACCGGGACGGCCTTCGCGAGGAGCGTTACGCCGAGCCGGCCCGCAAGGCGCTTTGCGCGATGGAGTACATTTACTTCGCGCGTCCGGACAGCGACATGAACGGCTCGAACCTGCATGCCAGCCGCAAGCGGATGGGGCAGGTGATGGCGCAGGAGTCGTTCGTCGACGCGGATGTCGTGACCGGCGTTCCGGACTCCAGCATTTCCGCTGCCATCGGCTATGCGGAGCAGACCGGCATCCCTTACGAGCTGGGCCTGATCAAAAATAAATATACCGGTCGTACGTTCATCCAGCCGAGTCAGGAGCTGCGCGAGCAAGGCGTGAAGATGAAGCTGAGCGCGGTGCGCCGTGTCGTGGAGGGCAAACGCGTGGTGATGATCGACGACTCGATCGTTCGAGGCACGACCTCGCGGCGGATCGTTAATCTGCTGCGCGAAGCCGGTGCGACAGAGGTGCATGTTCGCATTACCTCGCCACCGTTCAAGAACCCATGCTTCTACGGCATTGATACGCCGGACCGCGGCGAGTTGATCGCCTCGTACAAAACGGTGGAAGAAATTTGCCGGGAGATCCATGCGGATTCGCTGGAGTTTCTAAGCCCACAGGGGCTGATCCAGGCGGTAGGTGGAGAGAACGCCAAGGATTATAAAGGCGGCCTCTGCATGGCTTGTTTTGACAACGATTATCCAACCCGGACGGATTTCGACGGGGAAGAGAAGTTTGGCTGCACATGCTAGTGGGTGGAAGCCTATGCTGAGTGCTGCTATTTGTGGGTTGCGGCTGAAGGCAATGGAGCGTTTCGATGTTGCATTTTACTGAATCTACGAATTGTATTCGATTTTTCGTGCA
Source organism: Paenibacillus sp. FSL R7-0216 (assembly GCF_037969915.1). Taxonomy (NCBI): domain Bacteria; kingdom Bacillati; phylum Bacillota; class Bacilli; order Caryophanales; family Paenibacillaceae; genus Paenibacillus; species Paenibacillus sp. FSL R7-0216. The sequence goes on from NZ_CP150222.1 coordinate 996,705, forward strand.
TATCTCACGGTTCATGTTATTAATTGTTTGATTAATACATGTTCAAAAAGTCAGGTTTGGAGCACCAAGAAGGTTGGATGAAGCTAGGGGCTGAGTAGCGCAGCGTAGCCAGAGGCTACGTGAGCAACGGAAGGCCCGGCTGAATTCAAGATTCGACGCCGAATAACCTTCACTGACTTACTTCGTGATCGAAAGATGACTTTTTGAACTACCTCTAATCCAAAGGAGTGGGTCCCTCTCGTGTCTGAAGCATACAAGAAAGCCGGCGTTGATATCGCGGCCGGGAATGAAGCGGTTGAGCGGATGAAAAAACACGTCAAACGGACGTTCCGTCCGGAAGTGATGACCGACTTGGGCGGCTTTGGCGCTTTGTTCGGACTGAATAAGGACAAATACGCGGAGCCGGTGCTCGTCTCGGGAACGGATGGCGTAGGCACGAAGTTGAAAATCGCCTTTGCCATGGATAAGCACGATACGATCGGCATCGACGCGGTGGCCATGTGCGTGAACGATATCGTGGTGCAGGGGGCAGAACCGCTCTTTTTCCTTGATTATCTGGCATGCGATAAGGTCGTACCGGAGAAAATCGAGGCGATCGTCGCGGGTATCGCAGAAGGCTGCAGCCAATCGGGCTGCGCGTTAATCGGCGGAGAGACGGCCGAAATGCCGGGAATGTACAGCGAAGGCGAATACGACATTGCCGGTTTTACCGTCGGCGTCGTCGACAAGAGCAAAATCGTGAACGGCAGCCGCATCGCTCCCGGCGACACGGTCATTGGACTTGCGTCCAGCGGCGTGCATAGCAACGGGTTTTCGCTCGTCCGAAAGCTCCTGCTGGAAGAAGCGGGCTACGCATTGACAGACAAACTCCCTGAACTGGATGGTGAGGTGCTGGGCGATGTGCTGCTGACGCCAACCAAGCTGTACGTCAAGCCGGTGTTATCGTTGCTAGAGCAGGTGGACGTGAAGGGCATGGCTCACATTACAGGTGGCGGATTCATCGAAAACATCCCACGCGTGCTGCCGGAAGGGGTAGACGTGGAGATCGCCTATGGGTCTTGGCCGATTTTGCCGATTTTCGACTTGCTGCAAAAGCAGGGGAACGTCAGTCCTCGGGATATGTTCACGACGTTCAACATGGGAATTGGGCTAGTGATTGTCGTGGCTGAGGATCAGGTGGAGCAAGCGATCGCAGCGCTACAGCAAGCAGGCGAAACGCCTTACGTCATCGGTAAAGCGACCGAGGGACAAAGGGTAGTGACTTTTGCGGGGGCGGACGTCTAATGGGCGCCAAGTATCGGATCGCCGTGTTTGCCTCGGGGCAGGGCAGCAATTTTCAAAACTTGCTGGACGCTTCGCGGACAGGGGATCTGGATGCCGAAATTGTGCTGCTCGTTTGCGACAAGCCGCAAGCCTTCGTCGTCGAACGGGCTCGCCGGGCTGGCGTCGAATGCTATCTGTTTAACCCGAAGTCGTACGCGCGTCGCGAGGATTATGAAGCGGAAATCGCCGCCGAGCTGGAAAAGCGCGGCGTCGATTTGGTGGTGCTGGCTGGTTATATGCGGCTGCTTACCTCTGTGTTGGTAGAGCCTTATGCCGGCAGGATGATTAATATCCATCCGTCTCTGTTGCCTGCTTTTCCGGGGAAAGACGCAATTGGTCAGGCTTGGGAATACGGCGTGAAAGTGACAGGAGTTACGGTGCATTTGGTTGATGGCGGAATGGATACCGGGGCGGTGATTGCGCAAACCGCGGTGGATATTACACCAGACGATACGCTGGATTCGCTCGAAGCGAAAATCCATGACGCGGAACAACGCTTATATCCGCAGGTCGTGTCGTGGTTTGCTACAAACCAAGTGCGGTTGGAAGGCAGAAAAGTCACCATTCTGTCGGAATAGAAACCTTTTGAACGCGCTTGATTGCAGGATTTTCGGAGGAAATGGATCGCTTAAGGAACATGTGGAGAGGTTTCGATATTTCCCGAGAAATATCGGGGGCATGATTCGCCAAAATAAAGGAGGAGCCGATTGTGAGTATAAAAAGAGCGCTCGTGAGCGTGTCGGATAAAACGGGCATCGTGGATTTTTGCCGCGAGCTGTCGCAGCTAGGTGTGGAAATCATTTCGACAGGGGGCACGAAAAACCTGCTGGCGAAAGAGGGAGTGCCGGTCATCGGCATCTCCGACGTAACCGGGTTCCCAGAAATCCTCGACGGACGTGTCAAAACGCTGCATCCTGCGGTTCATAGCGGGCTGCTGGCGGTTCGCGACAGCGAGGAACACCAAGCGCAGATGAAGGAGTTGGGATTGGATTATATCGACCTGGTGGTCGTGAACCTGTATCCATTCCAGGAAACCATCGCCAAGCCGGACGTCACTTATGAAGACGCGATCGAAAATATCGACATCGGCGGACCCACGATGCTTCGTTCTGCCGCGAAAAACCATGCGTTCGTCAGCGTTGTTGTCGACGCCGCCGACTATGGGACGGTGTTGGATGAGGTGCGTGCGGGCGGCGATACAACGCTTGAGACGCGCAAACGGCTTGCGGCCAAAGTTTTCCGCCACACGGCGGCTTATGATGCCCTGATTTCCGACTATTTGTCGAAGGTAAATGGCGATCCGTTGCCTGAACGGTATACCGTCACCTACGAAAAGATCCAAGACCTGCGTTATGGCGAGAATCCGCATCAAAAAGCGGCATTTTACCGCAAACCGCTGGCGGCGGCCGACACCTTGACCGGAGCAGAGCAGCTGCACGGGAAAGAGCTCTCCTACAATAACATCAACGATGCTAACGCGGCACTGCAAATCGTCAAGGAATTCGAGGAGCCGGCAGTCGTGGCCGTCAAGCATATGAATCCTTGCGGCGTCGGAGTTGGCGCGAGTGTGCTCGAAGCCTACCAAAAAGCGTACGAAGCCGATCCGGTGTCGATCTTCGGCGGAATTGTTGCGGCCAATCGCATCATTGATGCTGATACGGCGATGCTATTGAAGGAAATCTTCCTGGAGATTATTTTGGCGCCGGGCTTTACGGATGAAGCGCTGGAGATCCTTACGAAGAAGAAGAATATCCGCCTGTTGAAGCTGGGTGGCCTGGAGCTGGGCGCGAGCCGCAGCAGCCAGTTCGTTGTCACCTCGATCGATGGCGGCATGATCGTACAGGAAAGCGATGTGCATTCGCTGAAGGAGTCTGACTTGACGGTCGTGACCGACCGTAAGCCTACCGATGCGGAGTTGAAGCAACTGCTGTTCGGCTGGAAAGTCGTTAAGCATGTGAAGTCTAATGCGATCGTGTTAGCAAAGGACGATATGACGGTTGGCGTCGGCGCGGGGCAGATGAACCGCGTGGGTGCGGCCAAGATCGCGATCGAGCAAGCGGGCGACAAGGTGAAGGGCAGCGTTCTAGCCTCGGATGCCTTCTTCCCGATGGGCGACACGGTAGAGGCGGCCGCCAAGGCCGGAGTTACCGCGATCATCCAGCCGGGCGGCTCCGTGAAGGATGAGGAGTCGATTAAAGTCGCGAACGAATACGGGATCGCGATGGTCTTCACCGGCGTGCGCCATTTCAAACACTAAGCCGGAGTCAGACGGCAGACCGCTGCGGCGGCCTGCCGTTTGTTTTACGTAGTGGTATGTCGTTCGTTTGACCGGTTGGCTTGAACTAAGTGGAATACCTCCAACTATTTTGCCGAACTCAAGCGGTTTTTGCTTGTTTAGTTGGATAACCTCCATTTATTTTGGGCAAAATCAGCCCCAATTTCTATTTTGGCTAAATTTAGATGTAGGGTTTCCACTTAATGGTGTGGATACGTTAGTGCAAAATCAATTAAGTGGATGAAATCCACTTCGCGATCAAGTTGCTCTACCAAGTTTGATCTAGGAGGAGACTATGGATATTTTGGTGATTGGCGCCGGAGGGCGCGAGCACGCGATTTGCTGGAGCTTGGCGAAAAGCCCGAAGGCCGGGACGATTTATTGCGCCCCAGGAAACGCGGGCATCGGGGAACTGGCAGAGCTGGTACCGATTCAAGTGAATGAATTCGACAAGCTGGCCGCTTTTGCTGAAGAGAAGCGGATTGGCCTGGTCGTCGTCGGTCCGGACGATCCGCTTGCGGACGGGATTGTGGACGTGTTTGAGGCCAAGAAGATCCCGGTCTTTGGTCCGCGCAAAAATGCCGCGCATATCGAAGGTAGCAAGACTTTTATGAAGGATCTGCTGAAAAAATATAACATCCCTACCGCCGCCTACGAGAAGTTCGACAATTACGAGCAGGCTCTAGCTTATCTCCAAAGCCGCCCGGTGCCGATCGTCATCAAGGCCGACGGGCTTGCGGCAGGTAAAGGCGTGACGGTCGCTTTTACCCGCGAGGAAGCGGAAACGGCGCTGAAGAGCATCATGATCGACAAAGTGTTTGGCGAATCCGGCAGCCAGGTCGTGATCGAGGAATTCCTCGAAGGGCAGGAAATGTCGATCCTGTCGTTTGTCGATGGGGAAACGGTCCGTCCCATGGCCGCGGCGCAGGATCACAAGCAGGTGTATGACGGCGACAAAGGTCCGAATACCGGCGGCATGGGTACTTATTCCCCGCTGCCGCATATCGCGGATTCGATCATCGAAGAGGCGATCGAAACGATCATCAGGCCGACCGCCAAGGCAATGGTTGCCGAAGGACGGCCGTTCCGCGGCGTATTGTTCGCCGGCTTAATGATCGCACCGGACGGTAAACCGAAGACGATCGAGTTTAACGCTCGCTTTGGCGATCCGGAGACCCAGGTTGTCTTGCCCCGGTTGAAAAGCGATCTGCTCGACATTTTTCTGGCAGCCGTAAACGGGACGTTGGATCAAGCGGAGATCGAATGGAGCGACGAGGCGGCGGTTTGCGTCGTGTTGGCTTCCGGCGGTTATCCGGCTTCGTATCCGAAAGGTTTGCCGATCCGGGGTCTAGACGAGGCGGGGGCTGCGGGTGCGCTGGTGTTCCATGCCGGAACGGCTAGGGGGAAGGGCGGCGAACTGGTCACGAACGGCGGGCGCGTACTTGGCGTTGTGGGTCTCGGCAAGACGATTGCTGAGGCCCGGGACAAAGCGTACGAAGCGGCAGGATCTATCGCGTTCGAAGGCAAGCATCAACGTACGGACATCGCTGCGAAGGCATTGGTTTAGATCATTAGCTAGGGTGCCAGACAAGGATAATCCGCTTCCGATTCGTGCATGTTAAGGGATATTGGGGATAGTTCAACGGATTCCCCGCAATTCTCTATCGGGAGGCGGCATCACCATGAGCGACAAAATGAAGGAAATGCTACCGGTTTCACGCGAAGAAGTGGAAGTCGACGGCGTATACCGGGACGAACTGGGACGCGAGGAATATTTGCAAAAGGGCGAGGAGTTCCCTTCCGACCCGGTGTACGGCACGATGGAATGGGAACTGAGCGAGCTCTCCCAAGAGAAAAACTCCAAAGGCCATACCGATGACCGCTTATTACACAAAAAAGCGAAAAAAGAAGGTTAACCAGGCGCCCTTCCAAAGCGGGATGTTTCCCGTTGGAGGGGCGTTTGCCTGCCGCCGTGCAAAATAACTTGAACCGGAGGCGGTTTCAGGTGTAACTTTAATAGAATGAGAGAACTGAGTTAAAGCGAGGAGAAATAGATGAATCAGGCGGAACGACAAACGGTAGGCATGGAAGACATCGTCAAAGCGCATCACATACTGAAGGAAGTGGTGATCCGGACGCCGCTTCAGCTCGATGCGACCTTATCAGCCAAATACGAATGCAACGTTTATCTAAAAAGAGAGGATCTGCAGGTTGTTCGCTCCTTCAAAATCCGTGGGGCGTATAACATGATTCGCAGCCTGCAGCCCGAGGATCTGGAGAAGGGTATCGTATGCGCGAGCGCCGGTAACCATGCGCAGGGCGTGGCATTTTCTTGCAACGCGCTAGGGATTCAAGGGAAGATCTATATGCCAAGCACGACGCCGAACCAGAAGGTCAAGCAAGTCAAAAGATTTGGCGGGGAACATGTGGAGGTCGTTCTGATCGGCGACACTTACGATGATGCCTATGCGGAGGCGATGAAAGCTTGCCGGGAAGGCGGCATGACGTTCATTCATCCGTTTGACGATCCGAAGATCGTCGCGGGGAACGGGACGATTGGTATGGAGATTATGGAAAGTTTGACGGCACCGGCTGATTACGTCTTTGTGACCATTGGCGGCGGCGGGTTGGTATCCGGTGTAGGAACGTATTTCAAGACGGTTAGCCCGGAGACGAAGGTCATCGGGGTTGAACCGTCCGGTGCGGCTTCCATGACGGAAGCTTTGAAGCAGAAGCAAGTGGTGACGCTGGAATCGATCGATAAGTTCGTCGACGGAGCCGCGGTCAAACGGGTTGGCGACTTGAATTACGAAATTTGCGCGGACATTCTGGATGACATCGTCCAAGTACCGGAGGGCAAAGCATGTACAACGATTCTGGAGCTGTACAATGACAGCGCCATCGTCGTGGAGCCGGCCGGGGCGTTGCCGGTATCCGCGCTGGATATGTACCGCGATCAGATTCGTGGGAAGACGGTCGTTTGCGTGATCAGCGGAGGTAACAATGACATCGACCGGATGCAGGAGATGAAGGAACGTTCGTTGATTTACGAAGGGTTGAAGCACTACTTCCTGATCAACTTCCCGCAACGTGCCGGAGCGCTGCGCGAGTTCCTTGAAGAGGTGCTGGGTCCCAACGACGACATTGCGCGGTTCGAGTATACCAAGAAGCATAATAAGGAGAACGGTCCCGCTTTGGTGGGCATCGAGCTGAGCGACAAAGCGGATTACGAAGGGCTGGTTGGCCGCATGACCGCAAAAGGGATCGCCTATACCGAGCTCAACCGGGATTTGAATTTGTTTAATTTGCTGATTTGAGTTTTAGCAAAAAATAGTATGGCGAGAAGCCCTCTTCGACAGAAGTCGAGGAGGGCTTTTTTGGTGTGCAGCTTCGTGTATAACGGAACGTAGAGACCTTATTTTGCGAGGAAAAAGCCCTCGCCAATTTCTAACGGAACTGAGAGGCGTTATATGGTTCGAATCGCGGTGGTTATGACGGTTTTGTACCCCATAAGGTCACCTCGTTCCGTTAGCTTGGGAAACCACGCGGGAAATTGAAAATAACGTCACGACGTTCCGTTAGCGTTGACGGAGATTGCCGAATCAGAGGCTCGCCCTGAATATTTTTGAAATTAGGCTTTACAATACCAACACACTAGTGTACTATTTAACTATGACACCGACACATTGAAGGAGTGAATCAAATGAACGCGCAGTTTCAGCATATGGAAAACACCGTGCCTGGCTTAGACGCGGCGGGTAACCTGCCGGGGCGGGAACCGGTCGTGTTATCAGTAAAGCAGGTTACGAAAAGAATCGGCAGCAAACCGATCGTCGATAAGCTGTCTTTTGATATTCGACGGGGAGAAATCGTGGGTTTGTTGGGACCAAACGGGGCCGGGAAAACAACAACGATCCGCATGATCGTCGGCCTGATCGGCATGACGGAGGGCGATGTCCAAGTGAAGGGCGTCAGCGTCCGGCAGCATTTCGCCAAAGCGATCGCCCACGTTGGCGCGATCATTGAGAATCCGGAGTTCTACCCGTATATGACGGGGTACGACAATCTGAAGCAATATCAGCGGATGAGCGAAGGGATCACGGAAGAGCGGATTCAAGAGGTTACCCGACTGGTCGGCTTGGAGAAGGCGATGAACAAACGCGTGAAGGCTTACTCGCTAGGCATGCGTCAACGGCTCGGCATCGCGCAGGCCTTGCTGCATCGTCCGTCGATCCTGATTCTCGATGAGCCGACGAACGGACTGGATCCCGCGGGGATCCGGGAAATGCGTGACTATCTCAAGCGCATCGCCTCCGAGGAGGGCATTGCCGTCCTCGTGTCCAGCCACTTGCTGGCGGAGATGGAGCTGATGTGCAGCCGCGTGGTCGTCATTCAGGAAGGGAAGCTCGTGACGGAACGTACTCTCGGCGAAGCAGCGGAGAAGGCGGAGGAACGGGTGAACGTGACGTTCCGGGTCGGCGATACGGAAGCCGCGAAGGCTAGACTCGTTCGGATGGAAGAAATCCGTATGATGGGAGTATCTCCGGAACGGGGAGAGGTGACGATCTCGGTTCGCGACAGTTACATTCCGCGCGTAGTTGGCGCGCTGGGCAGCGAAGGGATCGCGATTTACCGGATCGAGGAAGTCAAAGCGTCGCTGGAAGATGAATTCCTGAAATGGACGGGAGGAAACCAAATTGCGTAGTTTTACCAATCTTGTCGTTAACGAATGGCTGAAGATGTCCAAGAAACGCAGCTTTCTAGTCCCCTATGTACTAATTGCCGCGTTTATCGCCGGGATGCTATATATGATGTACAATTACTCGGATCAGTTGCCGTCGTTCCTTGAATTTGCCGGGATGGCGATATCCAGAAACGGTTTAGGTCAAATGCTTACTTTGCTGGTTATCATCTGTACGGCGGGCATCGTGGCGAAGGAGCACAGTCTCGGAACCATCAAGCTGCTGCTGATCCGCTCGCAAAGCCGCAGCCGGATTTTAGCCTCCAAATACGTAGCCGTGCTGTTGTTTATTTTGTCAATCTTCGTCTTTACGCTTGCGATAGCCCTGCTCGGCGGAGGGCTGGTTTTCGGATTCGGCGGTTCGCAGGAGACCAGCTGGAACGATGTCCTAAGTGGAGCCTTATATCAAGTCATTTATACGCTCGTCTATGTTACGATCACTTTCCTTGCCAGCATCTTAACGCGTTCATCGGGAGCGACGATTGGCATCGGGATGTTCCTCGTTGTCCTGGAGGAATTGGTTGTCGTCTTGCTTTCGAGATATGAGTTCGCAAAATACTTGATCTTTGCTAACGCCGATTTGTCGGTTTACACGAATGGGAATCCACCGATGCCCGGCATGACGTTGACCTTTTCCTCCGTGGTGATCGCCGCTTATTTAGTCTTGTTTCTCGCAGTCAGCTTTGTTACGTTTAAAAAACGAGATGTCGCTTGACCGAATGATTCACGTTAGCGACATCCGGCGGAAAGGAGCCATGAAAGGTGAGCATCGAATTTGACAATAATCTGCCGATCTATCTGCAAATTATGAACTATTTAAAAAGAGAAATCGTCACCGGCAGATTGAAGGCCGGCGATAAAATCCCATCCGTACGCGAACTTGCAGCTGAGCTGCAGATCAACCCGAATACCGTGCAGCGGACTTTTCAGGAATTGGAGCGTGAAACCGTCGTGGAAACGAAACGGGGACTCGGAAGATACGTGACAAGTGAGGAATCGAAAATTATGAATATTAAAAAAGAAATGGCCGGGGAACTGCTTGACCGTTTTATTGGGGGAATGCAGGAGCTGGGTTTTACCAATCAAGATATTGCAGCGCTGGTCGCTGACGCTATGAAATCGGACGATCAACACTAGGGAGGAGGGCAACCAGCAATGGAACAATTATTGGAAGTGCAAGGCGTATCGAAATCGTACGGCAGCAAAAAAGCGTTGCACGGGGTGTCCTTCAGCATCGGTAAAGGGAAGATCGTCGGCCTGCTCGGCACGAACGGCAGCGGAAAAAGCACGTTGATGAAAATCGCCGCCGGCCTGATCCACCCCTCTGGCGGTAAAATCACGGTAGACGGAACCCCCGTAGGGTTAGCGACCAAATCGCTGGTGTCATTTATGCCCGATCGCCCTCTAACGGAATCCTGGATGAAAGTACGGGACGCCGTGGGATTTTACCGGGATTTCTACCCGGATTTCGATGAGCAGAAGGCTCGCATGATGCTGGACTTCATGAACTTGCATGAGAAGGAAAAGATCAACGCCCTATCCAAGGGCATGAACGAGCGGCTTCAACTGACGCTGACGTTGTCGAGAAATGCGAAACTGTATTTGCTCGACGAACCGATCGGCGGGGTGGACCCGGTGGCCAGGGCCAAAATTTTGGACGCCATCGTGGAGTTCTATAATGAGGAGAGCAGCCTGGTAATTTCCACCCACCTAGTGCGGGATATCGAGCGGATTTTCGATGAGGTGATTTTTATCCGGGGCGGCGAGGTTGTCATGCAGGAGGAAGTGGAGAACTTGCGGATCCAATATGGCAAAAGCGTCGATGACATGTTCAGAGAGGTGTTTGCAGAATGATGAAACTATTGAAGTACGATATCAAGCAAAATGCCAATACCTTGTTGGGGCTGGCCGCTGTCTTGGTGATCGTGCAAGGCTTGCTATCGATTGCGGGTAATCTTCGCCATTGGGATCCAGAAGCCATCTTCGTCTTAACCATCGTGCTTTATCTTACGGCCGCAATCATCATGATCGTCCAGGCGTGCAAAACGTTCGCAAGCAGCATTAAGGCGTATCATCGTCGGTTGCTCCCGCTGCATCCCATCTGGACGATCTTGTCCTCGCTGCTGTTCAGCTGGCTTGTGGCGCTGATGATCGTGGTCATTATCGGGGCTCATGCGGCGTTGTATCTTTCGCTGGCTCAGGTTCCCATCGATTTCGTGAGCATCGAGTTGGTTGGCGTGAAGGACGTGATCTTGATGGTCTTAAGTATCATCTGGGTGTATACGCTGCTGATCCTAACGATTTTTATCTCCATCACGATTGGCGCCAGCGTGAGCATTCAGGGCAAAGCTGGAACATGGGTCGGCATTATCTCCTTTTTCTTGATCCAAAACGGGATCTCTTGGCTGGAAAGCCTGCTCTTTAGAGGGAATGATACGACGATGCTGAACTACGGAACGATTCGTATCGGTACCTCGGAAGAGACCGCGGAAGCGTTGAACTTCATGTCTCTGGGTCCGCTCCTGTTCGAGGTTGTTCTGGCTGGCCTGATGATTTACGTCATCTCTTATCTGCTCCGTAAACGGGTCCAAATTTAAGATTTCACGAAAAAACCGCAGAGGTCGCGCCTTCCTTCCTTTAAGGGGGCGGACTCTGCGGTTTTTTGAATGGATTAACTCTTCGAGCGGCGTCCGAAGAAGAAAATTTGCCCGGCCAATCCTACTACAAATACGATCAGGCTATCCCAAGGGGATACGGTGAAGGCCGGCATGATCCGGTTCAGCAAGGTGCCAACGATGATCAGCACGGCGGCTACCGCGATATAAGTACCGAATGCCCGGAGATTGAACCCCCCGGGGCCGGAGGAAGGCCCAGCTCCCGGTGTTCCGGATTCCTCCTTGCCGTCCGCAGCTTTGGAGCTGTTGCCCAAGAAGCGGGTGACCAGTTCGATGAGTACGATCGACAAGCCGGCGATGATCAGCAGCGAGGAGCTGCTGATCTGCGTATATTCCAGTTCTCCGCCAAACCATTTGCTGAAAAACCCGGTGATCATATAAATAAAGAAGACCCAGGTCAAGGCTACCCAGGGAATCATCGTATAATATTTGATTTTGTCCTTCAGGGTCCGGGGCTTCCGTCTCTGCACATCCTCTTCCATCTCCGCGCAATACGCCTTCGGATCGGCTCCGAAAAGTTCTGTCGCCGAGACTCCCTTGGCTTGGTTCTTGACGATTTGCCGGGCCAGGTCCAGCAGGATCTCTTCCCCTTTGGCTTCAGTAAGCGAGCTTGCGCCGGAACGGAAGTACAAGACCATCTCCCCGAAATACGCTTCGTTATCCGGCGTCATTTGCTGCCGCAACCGTTTTGTCTCGCCGATCATTTCGTGGATATACATGGTAGTATCTCTCCTCCCAGTTTCTTCCGTAGTATACTGCATAGTTTGTCCGATTCGCAAGGGACCATGGCAGGGCTGAATCGGCAGTGGAACAGAACTAATGGATTATGAACATTCCTTGAACAAGGAATAAAAAGCGTCCGATCCTCCAAAAACTACAGCATAAGTACAACGGCAGGTGCCGGCGAAAAAGGTGAGATCTGTTGCCATGAAGCGGCCTGTACATTTATCAGTTGCGGGAGGCAGAGCCAGTGGGAAAATATGAATCGGAGCTGACCCGGAGGTATTTGCTGAACAGCAACTCCCGGGGCAGCCTGGAAGAAGTCGTGACGAATGATACCGCCGAGGATGGCGACATGTTGTGTGGAGATGACGAGGCCTGCGACGAAGGTCATATGGGCAATCACCAATTTATGAAAGACTGGGAGGGCCGGGTCACGACCCATTCTTATTTCCGTCAATCTTATGAATAGGGATTAGTGCATCCCGTTGGCGATCCGATTGACACTCCGGTTCCGGTAATGATAAGATAAGCTTAAATCACATTAAACTTATCGGATTTTACTGGAATACTAAACTATACGATTCATTGCCGGAGTACGGGGAGGAGACGGGGATATGGAAAGACAGATCGTCATCAATCATGGAGAAGAACAGCTTGCGGCCAGCATACATTACCCGGCCGAGAACAAACAAGGGGGGCGCTGCAACCGCGCTCCCCTAGTCGTCATCTGCCACGGATTCGTAGGCAGTCGCATCGGCGTCGATCGTCTATTCGTCAAGACCGCAAGGGAACTGGCGGCAGACGGGTTCCTTGTGCTTCGTTTCGATTACCTCGGCTGCGGCGAGAGCAGCGGGAATTACGGCGAGCACGGCGTCGAATCGATGATCGCCCAGACCCGGACGGTACTGGACTATGGTCTCGGGGCTTTCGATATCGATCCGACGCGGGTGACGCTAATCGGGCATAGCCTCGGCGGGATGATCGCACTCTTGACCGCGAACCGCGACCGGCGCGTGAAGAACCTTGTCCTATGGTCGGCCGTTGGCTATCCGTTCAGCGATATCGTTAAAATCACCGGGCGCGAGCTGTATGACCGGGCGGTGAAGCACGGGGCCGCGGATTATTTGGGGTTTGGGTTGACGCCAAATTTCTTCGATTCACTTGGCGAGTTTCAGCCGTTCCAGGAAGCGGTGAAATTCAACGGCGACGTATTTGTGGTGCATGGGACTTCGGATGATACGATTCCGGCAGATTACGCCTTCTTGTATCAAAAGGTGTTCTGGATGCGGCCCGAGGGGCGCTGCGATAAAGAGATTATTTTTCAGGGCAATCACACGTTCTCGTCCGGCGAGCACCAGCATCAAGTGATCCGGAAGACGAAGGAATGGCTCGGTGGTCTGGAAGCCAAGCAAACCGAATGGCAGCATTGGATGATATAAGTTAGCTGGGGGAGAAGGCATGCACCCGACTCGGATACACAAAAACTGGTAAAATCCTTCCGGGATGGATACAATGAAGATGTAACCATTTTTTGGCGTAGGGAGGTTTGGGAGCTGATGTCTCAGCCTGCATTGTTTATTGCACACGGATCGCCTACTTTGGCCATTGAGCAAAACGCGTATACGGAATTTCTACGTCAGTTGGGCCAAGAAACGCTGGAGCTACCCAAAGCCGTTGTGATTTTCTCAGCTCACTGGGATGATCCAGTACAAGGGGTCACGACCGACACGAGGCATACGACGATGCATGATTTCTACGGTTTTCCGGAAGAAATGTATGCGATCGAATATCCGGCTCCGGGCAGTCCCGAGCTGAGTGAAGAAATTGAGGCGATCTTTCGAGCGCACAACTTGCCGTATAAGCCTTCGGAGGGTAGAGGACTCGACCATGGGGCCTGGGTTGTCTTGCAGCTGTTGTTTCCGTCTGCTGAGATCCCGGTAGTAGCGCTATCCGTGGACGCCAAACGCGAACCTGAAGAACAATATGCCATCGGCAAGATGCTGGCCGAGCTACGGCATCAGAACATTCTCGTCATCGGCAGCGGCGGATTGGTCCACAATCTTCGCCTTCTGGATTGGGAAGCGCGGGAACCGGAAGCCTGGGCGGTTGAATTCGACGATTGGGTGGGTCAGCAGCTTCAGAGCTGGGACTTGCGTCAGTTGTTTGATTATGACCACAAAGCTCCGCATGTGCGAATGGCGATACCGACTTACGGACGAGAGCATTTTGCGCCGTTGCTGTACGCCATGGGGGCTGCGGACGACGAGCGCCAGGCTGTGAAGCTGTTTCAGGATTATCAGTACGGCAGCCTTAGCTTAAACTGCTGGAGGTTCGGCGGCAGTTAATGGATGGAAAACTTCTTCCGGCTAACGAAGAGACCGGTCCTAATAAATAAAGCGCAGAACCCAAGGTTTGGGGTCTGCGCTTTTTTCTGGCTGGAGCGAGGTCAACGCCGTCGTCCGAAGTTCTTACGGAAGTAAGGCTGGATGAAGTAGTCCAAACCGATCCGCCCGGCATTCGAACCGGCCACGACGATAAAGATTTGGAGCAGCAGCAGCAGCGGGTTCGAGCTCACCGTGCCCGAGAACAAAAAGGCAAAATTCATGACCATGCCGAAGAAGGCAGCCAGCCAAGTAAAGGTGCCGAGGATGAGGCCAAGTCCGACGAGGACCTCGCCATAAGGTACCAAGATATTAAACAAGCCGACGTTCGGTACGGCAAAGTGTTCAAGGAACGAAGCCCACCAACTCGACACGGCTGGGTGTTCGCCGCCGCTCTTCTCCAGGGCTCCCGTCAGAAATCCAGCGGCATCAAAACCGCCGGTCACTTTCCCCCACCCCGAGGTCAGCCATTCATAACCTACGTAAAGTCTTACCAGCAAGAGCAGCACAGAAGCAATCGTACTCTCCCTTAACCATTTTACGATCATATCTACATCTCCTTTCCGCTATAGGCGGTGACAGTGTTCGTTCTTTTTCGTGGAAATTTTCTCCTATCCTTTAGTATTCATATTAGGGTCTAAATTTAAAACATTCAATTATTATTTTAAATTTTATTCAATATCGGATTCGTCATGGAAAGAAGTGAGGTTCTGGCTTCCCCCAGATCGGCGATTCAACGTATAATGTAGAAAACTCAGGAATTATGACGGAGGATATGCCTTTGAAATCATCGAAGTTAAGTTGGCTGCTGCTTGTATCGCTGCTCGTCGTTTTGCTCTCCGCCTGCGGGAAGAGCGGTGAAACGGTCCCTCCTGCGGACGGTATTGCTCCGCCGCAAACGGCGGTTCCGGAGGAGACCACGCCGTCCGAACCGGCGACTCCCGCTTATACCGCCCCGCTGACGGGGCTGCCGCTGGAGGAGCCGCTCACTCGCAGACCGCTCGCCATCATGATCAACAATGCGCCGGCGGCCCGCCCGCAATCGGGCTTGATCGATGCAGACGTCGTCTATGAGGTGCTGGCCGAAGGCGGAGTCACGCGGCTGATATCGATCTTCCACAGTCAGCCGGACAATGCCAAGATCGGTCCGATCCGCAGCATCCGCCCTTATATGATCGATTTGGGCGAAAGCTACCGCGGCGTGCTGGTGCATGCCGGAGCAAGCAATGACGCCTATGCGATTCTGCAAAGGCAACACAAGGAGGATCTGGACGAGATCACGAATGCAGGCTCTTTCTTCTGGCGGGACAAGTCCCGGAAAGCGCCGCATAATTTGTATTCCAACGTGGAGAAGCTCCTGGAAGGTGCCGCCAAGCGCGGGTATGCGACGGAGGAGACGGCAGTACCTGCGTACACTTTTTATAAGGAGAACGAACAACCGATTTCCCTGGAGACGGCCAACAACGTGGAGATTAAATTTCAACTGGACAATTACCGGGTAAGTTACTTATACGATGCCGCGACCGGGCAGTATAAACGGTCCATCAATGGCGAGCCGCATACCGATCTGGAGAGCGGAGCGCAATTAACTGCCGCGAACGTGATTGTCATGGGGGCGGACCATCAGGTATTGGACGACGTTGGCCGGTTGGATGTCGGACTGTCGCTTGGCGGTGAAGCGATGTTGTTCCAGCAAGGCAAAGTGACTCGGGCCGAATGGATCCGCAAGGACGGTGACATCATCCGCTTCATCAAAGATAACGTGGAGCTGCCAATGGTGCCGGGCAAGACATTCATCCACATCGTACCGAATACCCCGGATTTCTCCAGTCATGTTAAGGCGGAGTAAAGGCGGGAAAGGCAGATCTTGTATTTTTAAGGCGATGGAAGGATAACTCTGACAGAATAAGGGGAATTATAAGCACATGATCGTGAAATGTTTGCGACATTATTTCCTATCTGTTAAGCAGTTGTGATAAGATATTCAAGGTTGTGTAAAAACGACCGTAAGAAATACCTTATGGAGAGAAAAGGGGATACTGATGCGAGTGAAGAAGAAAGATATCTTTTTCCAGACGTTAGAGGATATGGCGGATACGATCGTGCATTCGGCTGATTATTTTGCCCAGCAAGTGGCGGAATTCAAGGACGTTGAAGCGTTCGCCAAGAAGATGAAGGAATACGAATCCAAATGCGATGAATACACCCATAGAATCATCGTAGAATTGAACAAAACGTTCATTACCCCCATTGAACGGGACGACATCATGCATCTAATCACGGCGCTGGACGATGTGATTGACGGGTTGGAAGCTTCGACTTCTCGATTCTTCATGTATCATTTGACCGAGCCTGACGAATATATCGCCCGGTTCGCGGAAATTCTGCGCAATTCGGCATATGAAATCCAAAAGGCGATCCATTTGCTTTCCCAGAAAAAGCTGCTTGCGATTCGTGAATATACGATCCGTCTGAACGATCTGGAGAATCAAGGCGATGAGTTGCTGCGCATCTGCATCAAGGAACTGTTCATGAAGGTGACGGATCCGATCGAGCTAATCAAGAAGAAAGAGATCTACGAACGATTGGAAACGACAACGGATGCCTGCGAAAAGGTAGCCAACATGCTGGAATCCATCATCATGCGTAATTCTTAAGAACTTCACTCTATATTTGATATTCGGGAGGTTAGAATTGCGCGGATTTACATAGAGAACACCATCTGTGCAAAAAAGCTATGGATACGAGTTTACTGATTATTCTTATCGTTATCGTGCTGGCGCTGGGGTTCGACTTCATCAATGGCTTCCATGATACGGCCAATGCGATCGCGACCTCGGTCTCAACGCGCGCGTTGAAGCCGCGGACGGCGATTATGATGGCAGCCGTGATGAACTTTCTGGGCGCGATCTTGTTTACCGGCGTCGCCAAAACAATCGGGGGCAGCGTGGCCGATCCAGCAAAGCTGGATAACGGTCTGGAAGTCTTGATCGCTACCTTGCTGTCGGCAATCATTTGGAACTTAATTACGTGGTGGTTTGGGATACCGTCGTCTTCTTCCCATGCACTGATCGGCTCCTTGGCTGGGGCCGTGTATGTTGGCGCAGGACCGGACAAGCTCAACTGGAGTGGGTTTACGACGATCGTTGAAGGTCTGGTCTTCTCTCCGCTGATCGCTTTCGCCATTGGTTACATCGTCATGTTGGTTTTAAAGTGGATCTTTGCCAGACGCAGCCCGCATACCGTAAATAAAGGCTTTCGTTCGCTGCAGATTGTGACTGCTGCGCTGCAAAGCTTCACGCATGGTACGAACGATGCGCAGAAAGCCATGGGGATTATCACATTCGCCTTGGTGACGGCCGACTTCCAGGATCATATGGAAGTGCCGCTTTGGGTTAAGCTCGCCGCAGCAACAGCGATGGCGCTGGGAACCTCAATCGGCGGCTGGAAGATCATCAAAACGATGGGGACGAAAATTTTCAAAATCGAGCCGATCAACGGTTTCGCTGCGGATATTTCGGCCGCATCCGTTATCTTTGGAGCGACATTGTTCCATTTACCGGTCAGTACGACGCATGCGATTACGTCGGCGATCCTCGGTGTAGGTTCGGCTAAACGGTTCTCCGCCGTACGTTGGTCGATGGCCGGACGTATCGTCATCGCTTGGGTGATTACGATCCCGATCGTGTTTATCATGGCCGGAGCCATCTACAAGCTGCTCTTCTAAGAGGAAGTTCAAAAAGTCGTCTTTTGATCACGAAGCTGGACAAGAAGTGGACTCGACATCGAATCTTGAATGCAGCCGGGCCTTCCGTTGCTCACGTAGATCTGTCTACGCTCCGCTACTCAGGCCCTAGCTTCATCCAACCTTCTTGGTGCTGAAAAGCCGAATTTTTGAACCTATATTTAAGAGGAAGTTCAAAAAGTCGTCTTTTGATCACGAAGTTGGACAAGAAGTGGACTCGACATCGAATCTTGAATTCAGCCGGGCCTTCCGTTGCTCACGTAGATCTGTCTACGCTCCGCTACTCAGGCCCTAGCTTCATCCAACCTTCTTGGTGCTGAAAAGCCGAATTTTTGAACCTATATTTAAGAGGAAGTTCAAAAAGTCGTCTTTTGATCACGAAGCTGGACAAGAAGTGGACTCGACATCGAATCTTGAATTCAGCCGGGCCACTATTTTAGGAATAACGACGAAAGCCAATCTGCCGAGGATTGGCTTTTTTTGAGGAGGCGGCGTATTATGATCAGGGTCATGGGGATGACGCGGGACCATCAGGTTTTGACGGACCTTCCGTTGGAGCGGATCAAAGACGGGCAGTTCGTGTGGACCTGGGTTGATTTGGACGCTCCTACGTCGGAGGAAGCCGAGGTACTCGCGAGTTTTTTTCATTTCCATCCGCTGGCGATCGAGGATTGCTTGCATGTGCTGCAACGGCCGAAAATGGACTATTATGAAGATTTTCAATTTCTGGTGCTGCATGCGATCGATGAACAAACGCTGGATACCGTAGAAGTGGATCTGTTTATCGGAGATGACTGTCTGGTTTCGTTTCACCAGCGACGGCTGGACGAAATGGATGAAGCGTGGAACAGTATGCTGAAACGGGCTCATGACCGTAAGGTCTGGGTGCACGGGCCATATTCAGCGGCCTACATGGTAATCGACAGTCTGGTGGACCATTATTTCCCTTGCGTATATTCAATTGAAGA
This sequence comes from Paenibacillus sp. FSL R7-0216, assembly GCF_037969915.1. Taxonomy (NCBI): domain Bacteria; kingdom Bacillati; phylum Bacillota; class Bacilli; order Caryophanales; family Paenibacillaceae; genus Paenibacillus; species Paenibacillus sp. FSL R7-0216. The sequence continues at coordinate 1,015,536 of NZ_CP150222.1, forward strand.
TGAACTTGATGAATTGGAGAGTAAAGGCAGCAGCGAGTCGGTCGAGCAGTTGATGAACCAGGTATTCGACCTGCGCAGCCGGCTGCTCAAGTTGCGCCGGACGATCGTGCCGATGCGTGACCTCATGTACCGCATCCTGAATTCGCAGCATGTCCAAGGGGACAAGGAGCCGCGGGCTTATTATGCGGACATCTACGACCATCTGCTCAAATTGTCGGAGATGATCGATGCTGATCGGGAAATGACCGCGGATTTACGCGACTCCTATATTTCGCTGAATTCCAATCGGATGAACGGCATCATGAAGACGTTAACGGTTATCACCACCGTCTTTATGCCGCTGACGCTGATCGCCGGCATTTACGGGATGAACTTCATTAATATGCCGGAGCTACAGTGGAAATACGGGTACTTTGCCGTCATCGGGCTGATGGCCGCGCTTGGCGGCTGGATGATTCTCTGGTTTAGTAAACGGGGCTGGTTTAAGTAAGTTGACTCGCGAGCGTGTTGCTGAAAGTAAAGCCGCCGCCGAGTTAACGGCGGCGCTTACCCGATTTGCCGGATTTCCCGGTCGACGAGCGTTTTCCGCTGCGGCTGGTTCCGGTACGGCTTCCGCTCTTCTTGCGGGTCGATTTGCTACGGCGTGGCCGGGAATCGTCCATCCGGCCGGTTCTACCGCCACCGGATTTGCCTTTGCCTCCGGGCAATAAAGCGGTGAACAACTTCGCCATCGGGGCGAACTGCTGCACGGTTTGCATCACCTTTTGCACTTGGCCCATCGTGGCCAAGATGCCGTCGATCCCGCCCATCCGGTCGACGATTCCTTTCAGGTCACCTAAACTGGGCAGCGATAATCCGCCGCCGGATTTCGGCGTTGCGGCGGCCGGCGCTTGGGTTGGTGTGGGGGACGGCGGGGAGTAAGGGACCAGCGAGGAAGCCTCCGCTTTGATTTCGTACGGATTCACCCCCGGGTAGTAATGGGTGTACGGATAGAACGGGGGCACCGGACCTTGGCGTGAATCATAGTTTTGGGGCATGGTATCACTTTCCTTTTCGGATATTTTGTCGGGCAGGCAGACGATGAAGGCCCGTTTCCTTCTTGTCCGCCCATCCGAGACAAGACCTAGGTTTGGAGCGGTATACGCCGCAGGGGACCCGCTCATTGGAGTCGGCGTTATTTTCCCTAGCTAGGCGTTTGTATTACTATACTGTATGTGCCCGCCGGGTCTTGCGTATGGACGAATGTCCCGGTTCTGGTGGGCGTTCGCGGATTTTGGGCGTTCTTTCTGTGATGCGTGAAACCGTTAATGCTTGAAAAGGAGTACGCCACTCGGGTACAATGAGGTTGTGGTTACAGTAACGGTAGGGGATGATAATTCAGTGCAACTGAAGAAGTTAAACGACAAAACGATCGATCAATTATTCGAAGCCATCTTAACGTTAAAAGACATCGAGGAATGTTACGTTTTTTTTGATGACCTGTGTACCGTAAATGAAATCCAGTCTTTGTCGCAACGTCTGGAAGTGGCCCGTATGTTGGGCAAAGGCAACACATACAACCAGATTGAAGCGGAAACCGGCGCGAGCACGGCGACGATTTCGCGGGTGAAGCGCTGCCTGAACTACGGCAACGACGGCTACAAAATGGCGCTGGATCGTTTAGGGCGTTAAGCCTATGACCAAGGAAATACAAGCACGGTCGATGGTGCCGGATGCTGGCCGGGAGGCTCTTCAAGCGGAGCTCTCCCGGAAACCGGGCGTGCTGGTGATCAGCCACGGTTCCCCGGACGAGCATTGGGTGGCCCTCGTGGAGGCGGCAGTATCGGAAGCGGCGGGTGATTTGCCTGCCGGACTTCCGCTGGCCTGCGCTTTTCTCGAAACCGTGGAAGGCCGCCTGATTCAGAATGGCATCGATCGGCTGGAATCTCAGGGAGTGACGGACATGATCGTCATTCCCTTGTTCGTTTCCTCTGGGAGCACACATATCGATGAGATTGCTTATGCGCTTGGCGTGAAGGATACGCCGGAGAAGGAAACCGATCTGGAACGTTTTCGGGTTTCCGCTCGGGTGTTTTTTGGCGATCCTATCGATGAGGGGCCGCTCGTCGCCAAGATGGTATGGGACAAGGTGAAGAGGCTGTCGTTGCAACCGGAGCGCGAAGTGCTGCTACTCGTAGGACATGGCAGCGGGCACCCAGGATTTTTACAGCGGTGGGAACGCGGCATCGCTTCGTTGGCAGCACAATGCGGAGAACTCGCCGGGTTAGCGGGCGGGGCTGATTACGCGCTGCTAAATCCGGACAACATCCGTTCGAAGGTGCAGTATTGGTCGGAGCAGCGGGGGATGGATGTGATCATCGCGCCGCTCTTCTTAAGCGCCGGATATTTTACGAAGGTGACGATCCCGTCGCGGCTGGAGGGGTTGCCGCATCGGTATTCGGGGGATGCCTTGTTGCCCCATCCTTTGGCGGCTCGCTGGATGTCGCAGCAAATATTGAATATAATGGGATCATTGACATGTTGACATTTTGAGGTCAGGTGGCGTTTGTAGAATGAAAAGAGCTAGGTTGATTTATAATCCAACCTCGGGAAGAGAAGAGATGCGGCGCCTTCTGCCGGACGTGCTGGAGCGACTGGACCAGGGCGGCATCGAAACGTCGTGCCATGCGACGACCGGGGAAGGCGATGCGACGCGTGAAGCTGCTCTGGCGGTGGAACGCGGATACGACATCATTATCGCGGCCGGCGGCGACGGGACGCTGAATGAGGTCGTCAACGGCATGGCCGGGAAGAGCAACTTGCCGCCGCTAGGGGTGTTCCCGCTGGGCACGACGAACGATTTCGCTCGCGCTATGGGAATCTCCCGGCGCTGGGAGGATTATTGCGACTTGGTCATCGAGAATCAAACGAGACCGATTGACATCGGCCGGGTGAACGGCCGGCATTTCATCAACATCGCCGGCGGCGGCTCGCTCACTGAGCTGACTTACGAGGTGCCTAGCCGGCTCAAGACGATGATCGGGCAACTGGCCTACTACATGAAGGGCATCGAGAAGATGGCCAGCCTCTCGCCAACCACGCTGATCATCGATGCGGAAGGCTACGAGACGATGGAAGGCGAGTTCATGCTGTTCCTGATCGCCAACAGCAATTCGGTGGGCGGCTTCGAGAAGCTTGCGCCGGGTGCACGCATCGACGACGGACTGTTCGACGTGATCGCCGTCAAGAAGTGCAATCTGGCGGAATTCATCCGCCTGGTGACGATGGCGCTACGAGGCGATCACTTGGGCGACTCGCACGTCGTCCACTTCAAGACGCGGCGCATGGAAGTGACCTCGCCCGGCCGCGTACTGCTCAATCTCGACGGCGAGCTGGGCGGCGAATTGCCCGGCGTGTTCGAGATTTTGCCGCAGCATTTGCGGATTTTTGCTGAGGGTGAATGAGGGAAGAGATTAAAGATTAAAGATGGTTGAGACGATCCCCCGCCGGGTTGGCGGGGGATTTGGCTTGGGTGGGACGTGCACGAAGGTAATGACCAAGGATAACGTAAACTGAACTCTGTACGGCGAGTTATATGGGATCCCATGGGATGAGCTAAGGAGTCTCGCATGGGGGTTCGAAACAAACGAAGTGGAAATTCTACAGTTATTTTATGGAGAAGACGAGCCGGGCGAGAATGAGATGGAAATCGTACAGTTAATATCGGGGTTTTAGGCGAGAAGGGGTTGGATGCGTCGAATGAAGTGTAGGATTTCCAGTTATTTTTGCGAAATCGGGCCAAACGGGGTAAATTAGATGGAGGATTTACAGTTAGTTAGTTTCAGAGCGCTACAGGAACTATAGGAGCTACAAGAACGATGAACAGGCGTTCTTCCCTCGATGGCGGGGGTTAAAGTATATAGGTAGGACTACGTTGGATGGAAGCAAATTTGAGGAACCGGTTCAGTTGAACATAGAAGGAGAACATGATGAAGAAGCAACGGAGTAACAACGGTCGTCCCGGTGGCGGTCGGATGGGTGGAGCCCGAGGAAAAGAAAACTTGGCTAGTGGCGATCGAAGCGGTCGCGCTGGGCGAGGCGAAGCCGGAGGCAGTCTTAAATCGCGGGGGCGTGCGGCAGTGGCCGATGCGGTGATCGCCGGCCTTCCCGTAGCGAAAAACGATGAAGTCGTGATTGACATCATCGGGATGAACCACGACGGCGAAGGCGTCGGCCGGGCCGAGGGCTATACGCTGTTTGTGGCTGGCGCCTTGCCGGGCGAGAAAGCCCGGGTCAAGGTGCTGAAGACGAAAAAGCAGTATGGTTACGCCAAACTGCTGGATGTGGTTGAGGCAAGTGCGGACAGGGTGACTCCGCCTTGTCCGATCTACGACAAGTGCGGCGGCTGCCAGCTGCAGCACTTCGGCTACGATGCGCAGCTCGCGTGGAAGCGGCAGCACGTCGTCGACGCGCTGGAGCGGATCGGCAAGCTGCGCGTAGCGGAGGGCGCGCCTGCGGACGGCGACCATGCCGTCGTCGTGCGGCCGACGCTCGGCATGGCCGAGCCTTGGCGCTACCGCAACAAGGCGCAGGTGCCCGTCGGCATCACCGACGGCGCGTTGGTCGGCGGCTTCTATGCCCGCGGCAGCCATCGCATCGTCGACATGGAGACATGCCTCATCCAGCACGAGAGCAATGATGACGTCGTTAGCCGCGTCAAAGCGATCGGCCGCCGCCTCGGCATCACCGCCTACGACGAAGAGACGGGCCGTGGCCTGCTTCGTCATGTCGTGGTGAAGGTCGGCTTCCGCACCGGCGAAATGATGCTGGTGCTGGTTACGAACGGCGACCGGATCCCCCATGAAGAGGAGTGGATCGCCGCGATCCGTGAGGAGATGCCGTCCGTCGTCAGTATCTGCCAGAACGTCAATACGCGGCAGACGAATGTCATCTTCGGCGACGTAACTCGCGTCCTATGGGGGCGCGAAGTGATCTTTGATTCTATCGGCGACGTGAAATTTGCGATTTCGGCGCGTTCTTTTTACCAAGTGAACCCGCTCCAGACGGAAGTTCTCTATGGCAAAACCGTGGAATACGCCGGTCTATCCGGCCAAGAGACGGTCATTGATGCCTACTGCGGTATCGGCACCATCTCCCTGTTCCTGGCGCAGCATGCCAAACGGGTGTATGGTGTGGAGATCGTCAAAGAAGCGATCGAGGACGCCCGCGTCAACGCCGAACTGAACGGCATGAGCCACGTCACCTTTGAGGTGGGGGCCTCGGAAGACGTCATCCCGGCCTGGAAAGAACAGGGCATCGAAGCCGACGTCATCGTCGTCGACCCGCCGCGCAAAGGCTGCGACCCGCGCCTGCTGGACACCATCCTCGAAATGAAGCCTGAGCGGGTCGTGTACGTGTCGTGCAATCCCGCGACCCTGGCCCGCGACCTGCGCCTCCTGGAGGACGGCGGGTATCGGACGGTAGAAGTTACTCCGGTGGATATGTTCCCGCATACAGTGCATGTGGAGAGTGTGGCGTTGTTGGTGAGGGATTTTGTTGAACTCTAATAAACCCCTGATATTCATAATAAACCTGTGCTAAAAATCAAATAAAGACGAGTTGGGGAAGGGATGAATGGAGAACTGGCAAAAACCAGATCCATCAAAATACCCCTTTGGTTAGTGAAGATCCTGTTATTAATGAGAAAAGGCATATATTGGTTACAACTCCTATTGTTAAGAGAAGGTGACGGTGATGAAGTTCGGGAACAATTTCCTGGAGCGTCGTAGAGTATGCCGGCATCTCCCCAACTAACGTAGACGAAATTCGGTGGTTATAAGTGGCTGCAGACAGTAACGAAAACATCGATGTGAACTTTATGTCAGACCAGTTTGGAGCCCCGGTATTTATGATATAGAGATTGCGATGAAGTACATCAACCTTAAACAGTACAAAGCTAGCTAAACAGCCTGCTCCCATCGGAGCAGGCTGTTTAGCTGTGAGTCTTAGAATAAGTGTTAGGTTTAGATAATAACAGTAAAGTCGGCCGAACTGGCTTCGTTTACTGGAATCGTGCTTGTTTCGTTATTGCCCTTACTTATAAATTCGAACTTAAAGTTTTCTTTATGTTCCATATAAGGAACAATCTATTATGATATATTACTGGTAATATTTACAGGCTTCTGACGAAGAATCGCTGGCTGTTAAGGGGATGGTATATGCGTGCAGGGCAAGAAGCTGCGCACCTCGTAAATTGCGGGGGTGAAACCATAGCCAACTTAGGTTGAAGCAGAGATGATCATTAATATTTTGCGACAGTATGGAGGGGTAGATGGATGGCGTTATCGATTAACTCGTATAACTTGATGAATCCGGTTAGCAGAACGACGTCTTTGAGTTTCCAAGCTTCCGATAGTCTGGGTGCGAACCCATCGCTATTCTCGAAGTTCGTTTCGAAGAGCAAATCATATGAGCAATATATCAAGACAGCGGCAACCGGGATTGCGAATTTTATGAAATCTGCGCAGGATATGCAAGCATCGGCACAAAAGTTAATGCAGAAGGAAAATTCACTTTTCCAAACAAGGATGGCGGAATCATCAGATAGCAAGAAGGTTACCGCAACTGCATTGGCCGGAGCTGCGAGCAAAACTTATGAACTTAACGTGAATGCGATCGCGACTTCTCAAACGAACAGTGGAACATTTCTGTCTAAAGTAGACCATTCCGTTGTAAGCAAGGGCATGAATCAGTTCAACATTACGATAGGCGGCAAGACAACGAAGGTATCGGCTGCCATCTCGGATAACGATACGAACGATCAAGCACTGACCAAGCTGAAAGATGCGGTCAATACAGCGAAGACGGGTGTAACCGCCCATATTGTAACGGATGATAAAACAGGCAATAAGAAGCTTGAGTTAAGCAGCGACAAGACAGGAGTAGATCAGGCTTTCAGGGTTGAAGATGTTACCGGCAACGCGATGTCGACAACCGGCGTTCAGTATGTTACGCAACTAGCTTCGAATGCTTCCTACAGCGTGAATGGCGGCGCTACTCAAACCTCGCAGTCGAACACGATTGATCTGGAAAAGGGCAAAGCTACGGCGACACTAATCGCTCCATCGATGGAAGCTGTGAACATTCAAATCAAACCGGACGAAGGCAAAATCATCGCGCAAGTTAAAGATTTGGTGTCGAGTTACAATTCGATGCATGAGCGTTTGAAAGAAGCCGGTGGAGTTATGAATTCGTCTGTCCGAAAAAGCATGGAATCGTTAGTCAGCTCATCTACCTATGAGCGAATCGGTATTCATCGTAACGGTGATGGTACTATCAAACTGGATGAAGAGCAGCTTAGGAAGAGCTTAAGCTCAAATTTCGAGCAAACAACGAAAGCGATTAGCGGCAACTATGGTCTAGCTGACCGTTTATCATCAGCAGTGGAAAGATACAATGAAGTCCCGGCAAGCAGCTTGCTGAACTCGAAGGCTCGCCAGATGCAGCAATTCGCGATGTACCAGTCATCGATGCAAATGGCTGTGCCAACACAGGAAAACGGGTGGTTCGTGAATACGCTGTATTAACTCGATACAGCCCACCTCAACGGTGCATTCGGAGTGTGCCAAGTTTACATTAATCCTAAATAGTCTACCTAAGAGTCGCGAAAAACTCAGGGATTCACTCCTGCTTTTCCTCGGCTCTTTTCTCTGTTTTTAATGGGAAGGGACGATATGGCTCGGGGGTATTTGTTCCCAACATAGATCCTTTTAGGGGGACCACTTGTAATAATTTGATCAAGAACAACTCTCGCATTTCCAGTATAATGATAGCAACGCCAACACATCTCATAGTGAGGGGGTTGCGTAATTCATGAGATGCGCAATATATATTCGTGTTTCGACAGATAAAGAGGAACAAAAATCGTCTTTAGAGAATCAGAGGAGTTAGAAAATCATGTCTTGGAGTAAATTGAAGCAACAACTGGAGGGTTTTCTCAGTCCAGCGTTAATTGGCAGGGTCGAATACCGAGCCCCCGCTTACCGCTATTTACCTGATAAATCAGGTACATGTTATATCACGGTAAATAAAAAGAACGTACTCAATATGAGAGATAAAACGAACTTGATCCGATGGTATCAAACCGAGCTGGAGATCAAGAATGATCCGGAATTCCAAGTTCCTATAAGCAGTGACGAAATGGAAGCGGTCAGAAAAGATACCAAGGGGAAAGTGCCGGAGGATCGCTTAATCGTCATAGCCAGAAGCAAAAAAAGTACGGAACATGCAAAAGAGCTTTTGTCCGCACAGGCTGCATTAAGTAAATCGAATTTCAACGTTGTGGCTAATACATTTTTGACTACTCCTATAGAGGAGAGTCTGGAGAGCAATGATATCTTATTGAATATTCTAGCTTTAGTGGACAAAAGAGTTGGAAAGAAGCGGATCTTGAATATGTCCGAGAAGATGAAGTTAAAGCATCCGATTGTCCAGTATTTCTATGAATTGCGGCGCAATACCTTGTGAAGGTTGATCCCCGCGAATGACTAGAGATGGCCTAGAGGACGAGCAATTTTGATTTTTGTTGTTACTTGATCCGTTCGAGAATCAGATGATAGGCATTCTGAACATGCTGGGGATTGGGATCTTCTCCAAGACGCTTGGGCACATCGAATTTTGATAAATCAAAATGATGCTTGGGTTGGACGTCATGCCTGGCTAAACAGCTTTTGCAGCAGGCCAACGGGCAACCGTCAATGGCAATGATGTCACGTCCGGACTTTGCTGTTCTCACTAGCGGCTTTACGTCACCTCCGACACCAGCAATGCAGGACATTTCGGCGATCATTTCCCGATCCATTTTAATCGCAACTTGGTTAGCGGTTTGAGCAGCCGAGGAACATCCGGAGCAGGAGTAGACTAGAGGCAGATCATTTTTATTCATGGGTATCCCTCTCCATTCAACAAATTAATTGTCAGTATAATCCGGGATGACGGGTTGAATAGTGAGGCGGGTCACTATTGGATTGAGGATCTTCGGTTGCCGCTTGTTGACAATGGATTTGAAGCCGTGAGTCTCAAGGCTCGCACGACGCTCGATCGTGAGCCGAAGCCTATCCTATCACCTCTACCTATCACGCGGTGGAGGTTTTTTTATGCGGACACGGATCATTCAAACTACCGATGTAATCGGAATATATATTTTTGCCGAAATATAGGTATAGATTCATTTTAGTAGGTTTCCCTTAGACAGACTTACATCGGACAGAATTTGTGGAGGGATCCATCATGTCATTACCCTATGTTTATTCGCTAATCTTTTTCATCGCTTTTGCTATTTATTTTATGATGGGGATTTATACGATTTCTCTCAACGCGAAGAGGATGTTAAATCGCCTATATTTTGTTGCCTGTATAGCTCTTGCTGTATGGGCATTTTGTTTCTCCATCGCCAATTCAGCGCAGGATGCGGAGATCGCTCTCTTTTGGCGCAGGCTGGCATCCATCGGTTGGGGAACCGTATATAGCATCCTCCTGAATTTTTATCTCATCGTGACGGAAAGGAAAGCCCTGCTGAAGAAAAAATGGCTGTATGTGCTCTTGTACCTGCCCGCGTTGGTGAACGTTTTGGCATTTGGTTTGAGTGATGCGGCTAAGGGACAGTACACCCTAGTTCAGACTCCAGTAGGCTGGGTGAACGTTTCAGCGAACAGCTGGGGGGATTGGTATTTTAACCTGTACTATGTTTTATATACGACGGTGGGATTGTTGCTACTCTGGAATTGGGGGAAGCGGACAACAGACCGGGTGAAAAAAAAGCAGGCGTATCTGTTCATGTCCTCCTATATCGTCGCTATGATCTTGGGCACGGTGACAGATATGATTGTGAATACCTATACTTCTTATACGATTCCTCAGTTGGCACCCGTGATCGTACTTTTACCGACCACAGCAATTTTCTATGCAATCCAACGGTATGGCCTTATGGGGCAAGAAAAAAGCGATCGGGTTGAACCCGGAAAAATCTTAAGCGAAGTGAATATGAATCGATTTATCAAAATAATGTCATTCGTGTGCATCCTTGGAGGCATGTTGAATTTCGCGTCACAGTATTTTTTCAACCAGAAGCTTCCCCATCTCAACACGATATTATTATTCAGTAGTTTCCTGTTCGCCGTAGGAGCTGTATTGATCCTCATTAAATCTCTACCTATTCACGAGGGCATTAAAGAGTATAGTTTTGTTCTGATTATGCTCATGTCCATCCTTCTAATCTCGGTTAACTTTATCGAGACGGCCAGTATTACCGTATGGGCTGCCCCATTTATTGTGATCATGCTCTCGGTGCTGTTTAACAAACGTTTGATGATTTTTTGGATCGGGATTTCGATCTTGGTTATGCAAGTCTATATTTGGGTGAGAATTCCGAAGTCCCTCGTCCAGGTTGACGGTTCGGATTATCTGACGAGAATTGGCATCTTATGCATCACACTTTGGTTAGCCTATTTCGTCAACCGAGTCTATATCAAGCGGCTTGAAGAAAATGAAGAGCAGATCCGGTTTCAGAAGATGGTCTCTCGATTTTCGGGTAATTTTGTTAAGGTCACCGAATCGGATTTGGATGAGAAAATCGACGACCTGCTAGAGCTGAGCGGAAAGTTTTTTCATGTCGATCGGACGTATTTCATCCATTTATCTGAAGGTCAGAAGATCCATGAATGGTGCAGCGAAGGGATCGAATCCACGGCAGACCGTATTCCCGAGTTGCGTGGCGAGTCTTTTCCTTGGTGGATGAACGAGATGCTAAGGACGAATGTGGTGAATGTTACGAATGGGGACATGCTGCCATCAGAGGCTTGTGCGGAAAAAGAGATGTTCCACGCTCATCATTTGAAATCGTTGGTGTCCATGACGGTAACCAATAAAGGCAAAATTCTAGGTATGTTGTTCTTCGCATCGGTTAAAGAGGCAAAAATCTGGGGGAGAACCCATCAGGAATTGCTGAGAATACTGTCAAATATATTGTCCGACGCACTGGTCAAAGTGGAAGCTGAAAAAGAAATAAGCCACATGGCGTATTATGACGCCTTGACCGGGTTTCCCAATCACACTTTGTTCAAGAAACAGTTGGAGCAGACTCTTCAACATGCGAATGAAACCGGTAAACGCGTGGGAGTTCTTTTTATTGATTTGGATTCATTTAAAACCGTGAACGATACCATCGGCCATCTGGGCGGAGATGAGATGCTGAAACAGGTGACCCACCGGCTATCCGGATGTTTGCGACCGCAGGACATGGTATCGCGTTTTGGCGGAGATGAATTCCTGATCCAACTTGCCGAAAGGGAACGAGTAGAAGATATTCTTGCCATCACGGATACGATCATGAAGACGATCTCTCAGCCTGTGATCGTCAAAGATCAGGAGTTCTTCATTACAGCTAGTGCAGGTATCGCATTATATCCTACTGATGGCGAAAGTACAGAAGAGTTGATTCGAAATGCCGATCTGGCAATGTACGCTTCGAAAGAAAGAGGGAAGAATCAATTTACTTTATGTTCTTCGGCCATGAAAGAGGAAGTGCTGCAAAAAACGCAGCTGACAAACAGTCTTTACAGGGCCTTGGATCGAAATGAATTTGTTCTCTACTATCAGCCTCAGGTGAATGTTCAAACCCAAGAAATTGTAGGTCTTGAAGCTTTAGTTCGTTGGAATAACCCAGAGTTAGGGTTGATTTCGCCAGCTACCTTTATTCCTTTAGCAGAGAAAACGGGGCTCATTATTCCGATTGGACAGTGGGTTCTAGAGACCGCATGTCGGCAGAACAAGGTGTGGCAGGAGATGGGGTTGCCGCCTGTCCGTATGGCAGTGAATCTCTCGATGGTCCAATTCCAGGATCGGAATCTGTATCGTATTGTAGACAGAACGCTTCGTGAAACGGGGCTGGAATCGAAGTACTTGGAGCTTGAAGTCACTGAAAGTACAGCAGCAGATGGGGAAGATGCGATTATTCAAGTGCTTCATCGTTTGAAGGAACTCGGAGTCACCCTCTCCATCGACGATTTTGGATCCGGTTATTCCTCTTTGAGCCGATTGAAGACATTGCCTGTAGATCGGATCAAAATAGACATGCAGTTTGTACGCGGCATATTACAAGGGAATGAAGACGAAGCGATCGCAAAAACGATCATTCAACTCGCAAAAAACTTGAAGCTGAGCGTGATCGCCGAAGGCGTCGAAAGCAAGTCGCAATTTGATTTTTTCAATCAATACGATTGTGACGAAATCCAGGGGTATTATTTCTTTAAACCGATGCCAACAGCTGAAATCGAGGCGGTTTTGGTGAGCCGATCGCAGTGATGCGTCCATTTTATCCTCCGCAGATATTCGCAGGGTACATTTTCCTATAATGATGTTATGATCTAAATAATTAGCATGTTTATGTCGCATTTTGTAGATTGGGGTCGGATTCGTCATGAGGGGTATTCTTCGATTCGGTTCACGAAAGATTTTGCTTTATGTAGCTGCTGCCATTGTTGTTGGTTTGGTGGCAAGTTATGCCGTCATCCCTGCGCCGGATTCCCCAAAATTTCAAAGTGAAGAAGGCATTCTAGATTTAACGCAGGTTCGCATCAGTGAGAATCCGCAAAAGTTAAATGGGGAGTGGGAGTTCTATTGGCAAGAGTTGCTGTCGCCTGAGGACATACAGAATCGCTTAGCCAGGGACGGAAGTCATGGCCGCTGGATCCATATCCCAAGCTCCTGGCTGGGCTATCGGCTAGATGACCAGCAGCTGAACGGTACAGGGTTTGCAACCTATCGGCTGGTCATCCAGCTTAGCGAGCAGGATCGAAACGAGCGGCTTGCTCTGCGGCTGCCGACCATTTTTCATGCGTATAAATTGTGGGTGAATGGCGAGCTGCTGGCCGAAGTCGGTGTCGTTGGTCAGGACAAGCGCAGTGTGACACCGCAACTCGCAACGCGGCTGGTGTTCTTCCAGCCCGAAAATGACACGGTGGAACTGGTGATGCAAGTATCCAACTTTCATCATAAACGAGGCGGCATCACCAAGTTTATCGAGTTGGGCGGCAGTGATGTGCTAACGGTCAAGACCCATCTGAACATCGCGGGTGAAATGTTCGTGACCGCAAGCCTGCTGTTGATTGGCATCTATCACCTGCTACTGTTCGTACTACGACGCAAAGACAGGGCTCCCTTGTATTTTGGGTTGTTCACCTTGTTGTTTGGCATCCGATCCTTGCTGGTTGGCGAGCACTTGCTTACCCAATTGTGGCCGGCGTTTCCATGGGAAATTCAATTCAAGATAGAGTACCTGACCCTTTGCAGCGGGGGGTATATTATCACCAAGTACTCGAATAGCATTTTTCCGAATTCCGTGTCGCGATGGTTTCGTCTTGGCTCGGAAATCGTAACGGGTGCACTCTGTCTAGTTGTTGCGGTATCCCCTGCACTTTTTTATACCAAATTATTAACGGTAATCGGTGTGGTCGTTGTTCTGCACATGGTGTATCTGATGGTTGGGCTGGTTCAATCGGCGGTACGGCGTATGGAGGGAGCGCTACTTTTCCTATTGGTGTCGATGGTTGCTTTGGTTACGGTCATCAATGATTTTCTATATTTCAATGAATGGTCACCCATCGGGAACACTTCTCCGCTGGGTTTGTTGGTGTTTACGATCGCGCAGATGTTTCTGCTTTCTTCCAGATTTACGAGGGCGGCAACTAACGAAGAAAGGATTGCACGTCAATTACAGGACGCGAACAACAAGTTGACCGAAATGAATATGAATTTGGAACAGACCGTGCAGGAGCGTACGCAAGCCTTATCCGTAGCTCATGATGATCTCCGCTCATCGTATGACCAGTTGCTTCTATCCGAGCAAGGGAGAAAAAAGCTCCTTGCCTATATTACGCATGATCTGCGTTTGCCGCTGTCCAGCATGCTTGGGTATGTCGAAGCTGTGCGGGATAGGGTCAAGCCGGAACGCGATGAACAGTACTTGAAATATATCCGGGATAACACGATAAGGATTAACCGCATGATCGAGGAGTTGTCCTTCTTATCGCATTTGGAGACAGGACAAGTCTCGTACCGAATGGAGCCGGTCCATATCGTTCACTTCTTGCGTGGGTTTTATGAACAATATGAGCTAGTTGTGCGTGACGCGGGGCTTAATTTCATGCTGGATGTCGGAGTTGCGGAAGACCAAGGACCTGGCTCTTCTGTTGTAGAGCTTGATGCGCAAAGACTGGAGCAGGTATTGTTCAATCTGGTGTCGAACGCAATGAAGTTCTCCTCTAGAGGTGGTGCGGTACGTATTGCACTAGCCGTGAAAGAGGTGAATGAGATCCGCTATGCAATCATTAGTGTGCAAGACACTGGAATGGGTATCCCGCCAGAGCAGCTTGAGCAAATCTTCAATCGCAATTACAGGGTTGATCGACCGGGCATGGAAAATGGAGTAGAGGGAAGCGGGCTCGGGCTGGCGATTTGCAGGGAGATCGTGCAAGCACACGGAGGGACGGTTCGAGCGGAGAGCGACGGCGAAACGGGGTCGATCTTCTATGTATCGCTTCCATGCATTCAAGAAGACAGAAGGTGACGACGGGAAGGACACGTACAAATAAAGGATGATACTCGATGATGCCCCCCATATGAGTGAGGTGCGATGCAAGCACAAACTTAAAGATTTCTTTGAGTTTCCCAAATCGGCAAGTCTACCGTGATAGTATAGTGGAGATCTTTGACGAGTCTTGTAGGTTTCGGGGGGGCGGGTATGTTAATAAAGATGATTAGACTTTTATCCTTCTCTGATAAAGATGCTTCTGCGAAGGAAGTTACGATCCGTGCCGACTTCGATAAGCTTGATGACTTTGGCACAAATTATGCAGGTGGAATTCAAGTGGGCAATACATCTGTAAATTATATCGGATCATTGCCTCATGGAAAGTCAAGAACGGCGCTCCGATTTGAATTGCCCCCTCAGGTGAAGGAGATCCGAAGAGCAACCTTAAGGGTGTATGTAACGGGTACATTGAATACGCCATCTGTTAAGTTATATGGTACGGATACGGTTGATTGGACGGATGATACGGATGCATTTCCTGATGGTTCGATCGCTATCCCCCTTACAGGTGAGGAAGAAAATCATTTTGAGTCTGGGAAATGGAAGGAATTTGTCGTTACTGATTATGTGAAGGATCAATTGAAACGTGCACAGAATGAGTATGTCTCCTTCATTTTTGAAGGCAATTCATCTGGCGATGGACACAGCGAAAATTACGATTAAATCGACTAACAATGCGAATCAAAGGCCTGAACTTGTCCTTGTGAGTTAGGGTTGGTGAGTCATAGCGGCGTAGGGATACCTTCCTTGCGTCGCTTTTTGATTACCTAAAAAGTAAGTTTTTTATAAGAATTGATTAAGAAAAAGGAAAGTTCCACTAGATATCATTTAACTAACGATGAAGGGAGAGGTTAAACCAATGAAAAACAGAAAGAGGTTTAAATTTTGGAAAGTAGTAAGGAATATTCTTTTCGCTATCGTAACCGTATGTGTGGTTTGGTTCATGATCCATCTTGTGATGACGAAGTATGAACAACAAAAATATCCGGCAAGAGGGGAATTCGTTGAAGTAGAGGGTAAGCAAATGCATGTTTATACAAAGGGAGAAGGGGAAAATACGATCGTTTTACTAAGCGGACTTGGAACTCCAGCACCCGCAATGGATTTTGAGCCTTTGATTAATGAATTGTCAAAGACAAATAAGGTGGTCGTCGTAGAGGCGTTCGGATATGGATGGAGCGAGACAACCAACAGGGGGCGAACGGTGGAGAACATCGTAGAGGAAACAAGGGCTGCATTGCAACAATCCAACATCAAAGGCCCTTATATCTTGATGCCTCATTCCATTTCCGGAATTTATAGTATGTATTATGCCAATCGGTATCCTGATGAGGTGAAAGCTATCATAGGCATAGATTCTACCTTACCTCAAATGATGGAGTATTTCGGTGAATCTGCTTTTCCTACGATGCCTAACTATATGAGCTATCTGGCGCCATCGGGTATTGCAAGATTCATGGTATACTTCCAACCCAATGAAGTTCTGCCGCATGCAGAGAAGGGAACTTATACAGAAGAAAACCTCAGAATAACAAAGGCGATCTCTGCCTGGAAAACCTACAACAAAAATGTAGTTGCCGAAATGAACGAGTTAAAGAATAACGTGGATAAAACCAAGAATATGACATTACCGTCGGATCTGCCTGTTATGATC
The DNA here is from genome assembly GCF_037969915.1 of Paenibacillus sp. FSL R7-0216. NCBI lineage: Bacteria > Bacillati > Bacillota > Bacilli > Caryophanales > Paenibacillaceae > Paenibacillus > Paenibacillus sp. FSL R7-0216. Next base: position 1,031,816 of record NZ_CP150222.1, read on the forward strand.
TTTACTCCTAAGGAAGACAATGTATTTGGCAAATCAAAAATCAGTTTCTATCAAACCCAATTGCAACATGTAAATATGAATCAACTCGTAGTTCTAGAAGGAGAGCACTATTTACATTGGACGCAGTATAAGGAAATGAGCAAATATGTGAATGGGTTCCGCGACTCCATGTCTGGAACGGTTCATTGAACTTGGTTGCCAAAGCACCTTGCAAGAGCAAACTTAAAGTTTTCTTTAGGTTTCCTAAATGGGCAATTCTACTATGCTAAGATATAGGAAAATAATTGTTGGGAGAATTTTCATGAAAAGATTATTTTCTAGTCTTATCATTTTCACGATGTTTAGTATGTTTTTTTCGTCAGGTGACAGGAATGTCGCAGCCTCCACGGGTGAGGATCCCAGGTTTGAAGCAATTCATATAACGGATACGACAGCTACTTTAGAATGGGACCCCATTGATGGAGCAGTAAGTTATTCATTACAACTTAACGGGACGGCACTCTTTGACTTTACGCCAAATAAGTTCCGTCATGATGTGACAGGTTTGAACCCTAACCTGGCACAAACAGCGATTCTATTTTACAAGGATGCGGATGGCGGGACCTTCCAATTAGAAGAGTATGAGTTTACCACGGAACCCTTAATTATAGCGCCTCCAGCTAATCTAAGGGTCTTGAATGTAACAACGAATAGTGCAGAAATCCATTGGGTAGGACATCCATATGCAATAGAATATTATATTTCTGTCGATGGCGTTTATGCAGGAAGAGCAGAGAGCAGTCCTTATTTGATGAATGATTTAACAGCGAATACTACCTATAACGTTGAAGTGGTTGCATCCAATCTCCTCCAGAATTCGCCTGCGGCTGAAATCGAATTCACAACCGGAAGTTCTTGGCCGGATGCTTCGGTCGTGAACTTGAGAGCAGAGGCTGTAACAGCTACGACTGCAACATTAGTGTGGAATGAAATTCCTACTGCCACGGAATACCACTTATCGGACGGTGAGGATTTTGAGCAGAGTGTGACTGCTGTTACTTATGGGCTTACAGGGCTATCCCCGAATACAAGCTATACCTTCTCATTGATTGCTAGTAACTCGATAGAATCTTCAAGTGAATATACCTATACGTTTACCACTGCTCCAGCGACACCTGCCGCACCAACAGGCTTGACGGCAACAGCAGGTGATGCAAAAGTGAGTCTTGCATGGAACTCAGTAACGGGTGCGGGGTCCTATAACGTGAAGCGCAGCACAACGTTAGGTGGTTCTTACACTACAATAGCAGCCAATATAGCAGCAACGACCTACACAGATACAACAGCAGCCAACGGAACGACCTACTACTATGTAGTCAATGCGGTGAATCCAGGATTGTAAAGCGCCAATTCCAACGAAGTGAGCGCGAGGCCGGCTGCGACCGTTGTTGGACCCACACAGCCAGGATCAAAAGACGATTCATCCAATCCATCCGGTGAAAATAACAGTCCGGTCCTAATCCCGAAACCACCAGGAGTAGAAGACGGTTCAACCAAGCGAACTGATGACAATAACAGTACGGTTATATTAAAGGTTACCTCTACAATAGAGCAGACCGCAGACGGTAAATCCGTTTCGAAGATCACCGTTGATCCGGTTGATTTGCAAAAAGCGATGGATGCGATGAAATCAGCTTCAGGCACGCCGAAAGTTGTGATTCAAGTACCTGGTAACACGGAGTCAACGAATTTTCAGCTTAACGCCACAGTGGTTGCCGGTATCCAAGCCCAAGTTCCATCCGCTGTGATTTCTGTACAATCTGATAGCGTGACTTACGATCTTCCTGCAGAAGTTCTCGATATTCCGGCTATCGCGAAGAATATGGGAGCAGAAGCGGAAGACCTTAATATCAATATTACCATTGATAAAGTTACCGGTGCGACCGCTGCGGAAATTGAAAGGGCAGCGAAACAATCCGGACTACAACCGATTTCTGATCCGGTGGACTTTAATGTAACAGTAGAATCACCAACAACTGGCCAATCAACATCGATAAGTGATTTCGGAAACACCTATGTAACCAGAACAATCCATTTAGCCCCAACTTCAAACAATGCAACGGGTGTCCTATACAATCCAGGTACGGGTGCATTTTCGTTCGTTCCGGCTACCTTTGAAACGAATAACGGGAAAACTGTAGCGACGCTTAAGCGTAATGGCAACAGTATTTACGCCGTTATTGAATATACCAAAACCTTCGACGATTTGATCGGACACTGGGCCAAAGCAGATGTAGAATTGCTTGCATCCAAACTGGTGGTTGAAGGAGTATCGGATGATCGTTTTGCACCGGAAAGTCAAATTACCCGCGCTGAATTTGCATCGCTCTTAGTACGTGCAATGGGGATCTCGGAAGACAACACTTCTAAATTCCCGGATGTGAAACCTTCAGATTGGTTCGCAGGAGCGGTCAATGCAGCAGCCAAAGCAGGATTTGTTGATGGTTTTGAAGATGGCACCTTTAAACCAAACGCCAATATTACCCGTGAGGAAATGGCGGTGATGATTGCTCATGCTATGAGCTTCGCAGGCCAACAGCCAGCTGCCGATGCAAAGGTCCTGCCCGTATTTACTGACAGTCCACTCGTCAGCAGTTGGGCTAAAGATGCCATCGCTCAATCTGTAGATGCAGGCGTGATTAACGGCAGAACGGCTACCACCTTCTCGCCTAAAGAGAATGCAAGCCGCGCAGAAGCTGTGGTGATGCTGAAGCGGATGCTTCAAACCTTACAGTTTATCAACTAGAAATGAAGGCTAAATCGTAAAGAGGGGCGGCAAGCCCCTCTATTTTGTTACTTGCGTGCCTAGAGGCGAACATTTTTAGCGCAGGCTTAAAGTTTTCTTTATATTTCACAAATGGGTTGGCCTACCATGATAAGATAGGTTTGACTCCAGATACCAAGCAGAGATTACCGGGATGCTGTTTCTATTGCTCCCTTGCATTCGAGAAGAGGGAAGGTGACGACGGGATGGACACGTACAAAATTATGATCGTCGATGATGACCCCCATATCTGCGAGATTGTTCAGGCCTATTGCGAGCGAGAAGGCTTCATATCAACCTACTGTCATAACGGGGCAGAAGCTAGGATGCTGCTTACGTCGTTCGAACCAGATTTGATTGTACTGGATGTACTGCTGGCTAATGAAAACGGCATTGATTGGTGCAGGAACGTACGGGGTTACACCAATGCGCCGATTGTGTTTCTGAGCAGTCATGAAGAAGACGAGGTGAAAATCAGTGCACTATCCGATGGCGGCGACGATTATGTGACCAAACCGTTCAGTCCTGGAGTCCTCATGGCCAAGATCAAGGCTCATCTTCGCAGAGTGTCGACGGGTAGAAAGGAGCAACTGCTGGAGTTGCCGGGTTTGACGCTCGACTTCTATGCACAGTCCGTCATCATGGGGAGTGAGACCATCTTTTTATCGAAAAAGGAGTTCAGTCTGCTGTCCTTTATGGCACAAAACGTGAATCGTGCCGTCAGTGTCGATGCGTTGTTTCAGCTCGTCTGGGGAACGGAGAGTCTGGAGGATACGAGAACGGTCGCTGTACACATCAGCAATTTACGCAAAAAAATTGAGATTGACCCTGCTCATGCGGAGCGAATTGTTACGGTTCGGGGGACCGGATATATGCTGGTTGCCAGAGGCGGGACGTAAGAGCAAACCTAGCGATAAGATTGGTAAGTAAAGGCGGCGTAGGGATGATCTCCCTTACGCCGCTATTTTTCTAGGGTATATTGTTTCCTTGCTATGATTACGCTCTGCTTCATCCTTATATTGCTAGGAATAGGTCCACAACGTCTTGAATATCTTGTTTCGTAGACATAGGCGTTCCCATAGGATTGGTTCTGGATTCCTGATAAGCCAAACTAAGTTCATCTAAGATTGCATCCAGATTTGAAGCATCCACTCCGGTGATGCCGGCGCTAGCGAATACTTCTACGGTTGGGCGAGATCCTCCACCGAGGGGATTCAAATAATCATAGATTGCAGTTACCATCATTTCTTTAATCGTCTCGTTAACAATCGCTTGAATGTCAGCCAATGTTCTTGGAAGTGGTAAATGTGTTGTTACAGCAGGGTCCAAGTAGTATTGGACGCTGAATAGGTTCTCAGATGTGACCCCCGTAACACCTGCATCTGCAAACGTCGACTCATCAACGCCGGTCCAATCCCCGGATTCCGCTGCTTCATTGATCAATTGTAGTGGCGTTTTGGATAGTGCAGGCGTGACATTACCGGTATATTGCATGGTTTCGGGTACCAGCGGCGTTGCCGAATCTGTTGCACTAATCGTAAAATCATACGTACCGGCCACACTTGGAGTTCCGGTAATTGCACCCGTACTTGGATTCAAAGTCAGTCCCACAGGCAGTGCGCCACTTGTTACTGCATAAGTTACGGTTCCAGATCCTCCAGACAGCTTCGCTACGCTGCCACTATAGAGTTGTCCTTCCTTTAAAGGAGGAATGGAGACGGGTAAAACGATAGGCGTTGTGACCGTATAATCAAATCTAGCAACTGAGCTATTCGTCGATCCAGGCTTTACGGCGATGGCTTTGATCGTTGTATTGCCCGTTATGGTGATCGGTCCTGTGTACAGCGTGCTGGACGTTGTCGGTTCACTTCCATCCGTCGTATAATACACCGCCGCAGATACGGTTACCGTAGTTAAAGTGACTTGCGTCCCCGATGTCACAGCGTCACTTGCAGGCGTAGCCGTTGGAGTCGCAACAGTAGGCTGTACTGGCTGCTGCGGAGCTGGAGAGGATGAAGACGAATCTGGCTGTGTAACTGGAGAAGAAGATGGCCCTGCTTGTTGTTTCTTTTCTTCTTCCGCTTTCTTCAGTTCTTCTTCCTTTTTCTTCTCTTCTTCGATCTTCTTTTGTTCTTCCTCTTGTTTCTTCGCTTCAACCTGTTCTTCAAATTTCTCCTTGGCTTCGTAAGCGCCCTCAACGAGCTGACCGCGTGTTGCAGTGGTCTTCCCGCCGAACGTCCCGTCGTCTTGGGTAGGCATCAATTTATTTTCGATCGCATAGGCAACATACTTCTTAGCCCAATCAGAAACCGTGGGATCATCCACTCCTGGCGTTGCCGTGGCGTCCGCGTCCTTTCCCAGCCCGCGAATCAGAAACGTAGCCAACTGCTCCTTGGTTACCTTACCTGCAGGATCATAGATACCATCCCCATAGCCATCCGTGATCCCTGCGGCTTTTACCGCTTCGATGTATGGCAAGGCATATCCATTCGCAGGGTCATCGACTTTAACGTCACTGAATGAAGATGTCTTTGCGTTTGAATCCGCCTTCAAATCAAAAATCAACGCCGCAACCTTAGCGAATTGCGCTCGGTTCATTTCATCCTTGAGGCCGAAGGTGCCTTCAGCCACACCTTCGAATATACCCGCGGATATCATCTCATCGAACTTGGCTTTCGTTGCCGCGTCCAGATCCTTCAAGTCCGTAAAATCGGCTGAAGTCTTCGTAGCAGCAGCTGCGTGATTGGCCAAGTAATCGGCGGAAATGAAGCAAAGCAGCATGGTCATCAATATGCCGACAACTTTTTTCTTCATCAAATGCCCTCCTGTTATGTGATAAATGTCATTATCCTTATTTCGGTTATTTTATCATAGTACTTTAGTCTATCTGTGAAACTTAAAGAAAACTTTAAAATCCACTTGCAGACAAGGCACATTGGGAAAAACGGGACCTGGGAACCATTGGAGTTATTTTCATATTTTTGTATGATCAGAAATGTAATATATAGATTAATTCGTCAGCATATGAAATATTTAGAAGATAGTGCGGTTACACATCTGCGGTTCGTCTCCCGGGTGAGCCACAGATCCTAAATAAAAGGAGGTATAAAAATGACTCGTAAGAAGGTCTCTTTTAAAACCGTATCCCTTTTGGTAGTTTTAACCGTATTCCTATCCACATTTTTAGCAGTTTTACCAGCTAGTGCGGCCTCGAGAGGAGCTTGGGCTCCAAATACTTCATATGCAGTAAACGATACAGTAACCTATAACGGAAGCACTTATACTTGTATTCAGGCACATACATCCCTCGTAGGTTGGGAACCCTCCAATGTTCCTGCTTTATGGGGGAGAAGTGGCGGCGGTGGAACTACACCAACCCCAACACCAAACCCAACACCATCACCAGTAACAAAGCCTGCAGAAGTTCCAAATCACATATGGACCTATGTCATGAATGCAGACAATGCCTATGGTAAAGGCGGAGATTTTGCTTTATTGCTGAGTGCTGTGATTAAAAAGGAAAGCAGCTTTGGGGCAGGTTTGCCGGGCAGCCCCTCAGCCGGCGACGGATTGATGCAGGTTGAACCCAATACGCGTAACGCTTATTTATCTCCATTTAGTGCTAAATTTGGCCATGCCTATAATCACAGCAGTGAACAGGATCAGGTGTATATGGGCGCATTGATTTTGAATGAGAAGATTGTTAGATTCGGCAACATCTATAACGGCTTATTGCACTATAACGGAGGCGATTACTGGTATCCTGGGGCTACAGATTCCTATGGCCGTCCTATTCTGGCCGATCAATATGCAAATTCGGTGTACGTGACGTATAAAGGTTATGGCGGCAGGAACTAAAGCATGAATGATAAACAAGGTCCACCGACCGTAAGGTTCAGGTGGATCTTGTTTTTGATCCTCCTTGGCGCCATAATTCACGAATCTCTCATAAAAAGATCAGCCGCAGTCAAGCGTTCGTTGAGAAAATCGATTATCCTATCCGTAGAGACTTTTCTCATCTATGATTTCTCATCATATATACCCGTGGGAGGTTGCTATGGGAATCAAAGTGGATTTTGAAGTTCAACCTTTTAAAGCCGTCCGGTTTATCGGCAAAGAAGTCGTTGTCGGCAAGTACAACCCAGTTCCGGAATTATGGGAAAAGATCTTGCACGACGGGACCAACGATCTGCTCCAAAGTTTGCCTGAGCGCCTATCTCCTAAGGGAGACACGATCGGGTGGATGGGGGAATACGATCCCCAGACCAAAGAGTTTGTCTATATCGCGGGGATATTAGCTAAGCCGAATGCTGCCGTACCGGACGGATTTTCTTACCGCGACATCCCTGATTGTCTGATGGGAATCGGCTGGATCCAAGGAACGACGTCCCATCTGGAGAAAGGTGCGCATGGGAAAACGGAGAAGATCATGAGGGCCAACGGGTATGAGCCGGATTATTCCGTCGTCGGCATCTCCATGGAGTATTATTCCTTCGAGAAGTATGCCAATATCCAAGAGGATGGGATGAACCTCTTTACGTTTGGCTATTATTTGCCTTGCAAAGAAATGGCTTAACCCATCAAGAGAATGCGTCCAGTGGACGGATTAAGATTAGAATCAAAGTAACTGTAAAGCAGAACCGCCCATTTGGGCGGTTCTTTTACGTTAGGCCGATGTTCGATAAGGGATCGGTCACTGACGGATCATCCTCCCGTATAAAATTTTCTTTAAATTCGCGACATTTAGAAATTAAAATGATAGAATTGATCGATGTCAAGGAACAGTTTATACCAATTTTGTCCGATTGAGAGAGGGGACATCCGGTTTGTACAGAAGAATGAGAAAATGTTTATTCGTAGTTATGATCCTAGGGTTGTTGTTACCAGGGTACATAACCTCCAGAGCCTTTGCCGCTTCCACAACGGCAACGATTGTGCTCTCTAAGAGCAGTTTGAAGAGTGGCGATACTGCCACGGTGACGATCACGTTCTCGGAACCGGTAACCGGAGTCTCACTTTACAACCTGTCGGCACCAAACGCCACCCTGGATAACCTCTTTACGAGCAACAATATCATCTATAACGCAACTTTAACGCCAAATGATGATACCTACGCCCCCACGAATAACATCACGCTTAACCATACGGGAACTGATTCTGCCCAATCAGGCAACTATATCGTCGATACAGTTCAGCCAACGGTGACGAGTATGTCTGTTCCTGCGAATGGCACCTATGCTGCAGGACATACCTTGTCTTTTACGGTGCATATGAGTGAGTCGGTAGCCGTTACGGGGACTCCAAGTATTGGGGTGGTTATTGGAGGAACGTCTGTTAAAGCTTCCTATGTAAGCGGTACGGGGAGTACTGAGTTACTCTTCAGCTACACGGTCCAAGCAGGACAAACGGATGCAGACGGGATTACTATAGGAGCTTTGTCGCTGGATGGCGGTTCTATAAAGGATTCCGTTGGCAATGATGCGGACAGAACGCTAAACAGTGTGGGCAGTACATCGGGTGTGTTGATCGATGCCATTGCCCCGACGATCTCCGGCTACACTTTAGGAGCCGGCAATGCCTATTTGGACCTGACGTTTAGTAAAGGCATTTATACGGAGAGTACCGGTACAGGCTCAGTCACTCCAAGCGACTTTCGGATAAACTTCCACCGAAATGGAGGAGGTGCCTCCGCGGTCTCTATTGATTCTATTAAGAGATTGGATGGAGGAAATTTGATTGGCGGGGAGACTTCCATTCGCGTAATGCTTGATATAACGGGTATTCCTGACGGTAATGAGACCCTAGAACTCGTGCCGGCAGATGGACTATCCCTTTATGACCAGGCAGGGAATGCCGTAGAAGGGACACAATCGTCTGGAACGGTAACGCTTCAAGATACACGCGTCCCATCCATAAATCCTACCAGCGCAAGCTTCGACAAATTCGCCGGAGCCGTGGCGAATAAGGATGTAACGACAACCATGACGCTAATCGGCAACTCACTGACCCGCATTGCAAACCGTGCAGTGATACTGACGGAAGGAACAGACTATACCGTCGTGGGCAATGTGGTGACGATCAAAAGGTCTTATTTAGCGGCACAGCCGATGGGAACGACGAACTTAACGTTGACTTTCAGCGGCGGGACGACACATACGCTCGCAATTACCATGGTCGACTCAACACCTACGTCAACGCCAACACCGTCACCAACACCGTCACCAACACCAACGGTGCCATCGCCTGAATTGCCAATGATCAATCAGAACGGAGTGTCGTTGGACCCGGCTTCCATCGACATCACGAAGGCATCAGTGACGCTTCAAATGACGCCAAAGGATGGCGTAGCTTACTTGATCATACCGGCCAGCATTTTGACGCGCTTGGAAACAAAGAATGCGGCATTCTTCTTCGAGAGTAAGACGCCATACGGCAGCTATCAAGTGCCGGTAAATCTGGCTTCCCTGATTCCAGAACTACCCGAAGTATTGGCCAAGAACAACCTGCAAGCCGAGGACATTAGCTTCAAGGTCACTCTGACGGACAAGTCCGGCGACAAGAACATGCAATCAGCGCTTGCTACCGGTTTGCCTTACGGTAAAGTGTTGGGCACGGTGGTCGATTTTCACATCGATATTGTGAACACAAAAACGGGGCAAATGGTTGGAACCGCGGATAAGTTCACCAAGGCGTTGACACGGGTGATCCCCATGCCTAAAGACATGGTGGACATGCCGGTTCAATGGGGGGCATTCCGCTTCAACGAAACGACGAAGCACTTCGAATTTGTCCCTGCAAAGAAAGTACAAATTGAAGGCACATGGTATACACTAATCAGTTCGAATTCCAACAGCATGTATGTTGTAGTGGAAAATAAGACGAGCTTTGCCGATGTGCAGAAGCATTGGGCGAAAACCTTCGTTGAGCTAGCTGCGGCAAAAGGGCTTGTTGACGGAATGGGCGGAGACAAGTATGACCCCAACAAAGCGGTAACAAGAGCGGAATTTGCCGCCATGCTGGTTCGTGCATTAGGACAAGGTGCACCTTCCGGCAGTACATCGCCCTATGACGATGTGAAGTCCGGCACTTGGTACTTCGAAGAGATCATCAAAGCGAAGGAGCTTGGACTATTAGACTTTGTTCACGACGAGAGCTTCAAGCCAGACCAGCCTCTGACTCGCGAGGAAATGTCTAGCATGCTGGCAAAAGTCGTTGAGTTTGAGAAGTTGCCGTTGACCAAGGAATTTGTTAACCTGGACGGCTACGAGGATTTGGGAAGCATGGATGCAGCCCATCTGGAGGACGTTCGCTTGATGGTCAAGCTGCAAATCATGACCGGTACAGGTCCCCGCTCGTTTAGTCCAAAGGCGGAAACGACGCGAGCTCAGACGGCGGTTGTGCTCATTCGGATGTTGCAAACTTTGGGAATGACGAATTAAAAGCCAGAAGACACCCGCAATCCCTCCGGGTGTCTTCTCCATGTTGTCTTCCCCTAGAACTTTTCCGGGAACTGCTTCACGATGCCTTCTGTCAAGATATCCGCTAAATGAATCAAGTGAATCTCGTTTTTGTCGGTCGCGGCGATATCTGCTTTCCAGTCGCCTTTGAGGCAGTTCACGACGATTTCGGTAATCAACTGCAGATGGGTGTACATCATATCCTGTATCGTTTTAAACGCCCAATTGGGATTGGCGTTGCTTAGAAATTTGGCAATTACGTCCGCGTTTCGATGCCAATCGGCATCCCACTTCTTCACGTCCGCCTGATTGCCTGCTTTGGCAGCAGCTACGATTTGGACCGCGATCTGAATATGCTCTTTCAACAGCTCAGCCAGCTGATTGCCGGCGGCTTCCCCATAATACGGCTTGATTACATCGCCGATTTCCTGCTGGTTACGCAACAGCCGATCCAACACGTCTTTCTGATCAGGACGATCCGACATGGCGCTGACAATATAGCTTCGCGTCCAAATCGTATGGTCGATCCAAACTTTTTGCATCTCCGTTTTCAACTGCACCATCTTGGGGCTAAGGCATGTCGAGGGATCCTTTTGAATCGCCCTCGCATCTACAGATACGGGCTGCACGATGCTGCATATGAGCCCCAAAGTTAACAGTAAAGCCGGGAACCATTTCTTCATCCTCATCTTGCTCCTCTGTGGTTAGGAATTTTCGCGGTCTGTCATAATATGATTCACAATTTCCATATTCATGCATTTGGATTGGAGGAAACTGGGGATGCTTAAGCGAGGGAGAGCCATTATAATAGAGTATTAGGGACAAGGAGAGGATTGGAGTTAGAAGATGACGAATCATTTTTGGCGTGATTTACCACGACCTTTTTTTATACTTGCACCGATGGAAGATGTGACGCATGTCGTGTTTCGTCATGTCGTAAGTCAAGCGGGAAGACCGGATGTCTTCTTTACGGAGTTTGCCAATACAGAAAGCTATTGTCACCCAGAGGGGAATCATAGCGTACGGGGTCGTTTGCTTTTTACCGAGGACGAACAACCTATGGTGGCACATATATGGGGCGATAAGCCGGAGTATTTTGCAAAGATGAGTATCGATATGGCGAAGCAAGGATTCCAGGGAATCGATATCAATATGGGTTGTCCCGTTCCTAATGTAGCCTCCAATGGGAAGGGGAGCGGCTTAATTCTTCGTCCAGAGGTTGCCGCAGACATCATCCAAGCCGCAAAGGCAGGAGGATTGCCCGTAAGCGTCAAGACGAGACTTGGATTCAATCAAGTGGATGAATGGGAGGACTGGCTGACCTATATTTTGAGGCAGGATATAGCGAATCTTTCGATCCATTTGCGTACACGAGAGGAACTGAGCCAAGTCGATGCGCATTGGGAACTGATCCCTGAGATTAAGGCGCTTCGTGATCGGGTGGCCCCGCAGACCCTGCTTACGATCAACGGCGATATTCCGGATCGGCAAACAGGTCTGAAGCTGGCTGAACAGTATGGCGTAGATGGAATCATGATCGGACGAGGTATTTTTAAGAATCCATTTGCCTTTGAAAAAGAGCCGAGAGAACATAGCAGCACGGAATATCTTGATCTGTTAAGACTACAGCTGGATCTCCATGATCAGTACTCCGAACAACTGGAGGTGCGTCCCTTTAAGGCGCTTCATCGTTTCTTTAAGATTTATGTCAAAGGGTTTCGGGGGGCAAGTGAATTAAGAAATCTGTTGATGAGCACAACGTCTACCGATGAAGTACGTACGCTTCTGGACGAGTTTGCTCAACAGATGGAAGAGATGCCAGGAAGACAAGAATCAACTTAACGATGGCTATAACTTAAACAGCTGTTCACTAAAGCCTATTAATGGCGAAGTGAACAGCTTTTTTTATACCCGAACTTATGATTCACATCAATAACGGCAAAAATATGTCATCCACGATTTCCTCAATGGTTTCCCTGGAGACGGGTTCGGAGGTGATGAGCAGTTCATGACGGACAAGATCCACCGGCAGCCTTGTAATGCGCGGCGTGATTTTCTCAGGATGGATTTCTCCTCTCTCAGCAGCTCGATTCAAAAGAGTCGTCATTGAGTTAGTTCTCCGAACATTTAAAATTTCGGAGAAAGGGATGTCTGAGAGGACGGACATAAGGCCATGAATGGTTTTGGGTCCAATTTGGTGCAGCATGTCATTCAACTGATTTAGCACGAGGAGTAAATCGCTGCGTAGATTTCCGGTATCCGGGAGTTCCTCCGAAACAGCCGGTAAATGGTGTACGATGGCCGCCAGGACAAGCTCCTCACGATTTGGCCAACGTCGATAAATGACGGGCTTACTGGTTTGAGCGCGGGCGGCAACCCCTTCGATCGTAAGGCTATGAAAACCAACTTCCATCAGCTCGTCCCATGCGGCTTGAATAATGGCCGCCTCCAATTCTGTTCCTCTTCTTCTCGTCGATATTTCTCCTTCGTTGACCTTATTCATAAACGAACGAACCTCCAATAAAATACGTTGCGTTTCTTATTTGTTTATTATATCATGAATTCAAATAAGAAACGTTAAGTTTCTAATATGGTTAAGGAGTGGAATGAAATGGATAAACCAAGCGAACTTGCAGCTAACCCCCAAATAGACCCAGCCGTGATGAAAGTGGCATGGATTCTGCTGATAGGGCTGCTTGCCCCTTTATTCGATACTACCATAATGAACGTAGCCATCGATACCCTTGGAACTGCGTTACACGCTTCCGTTACAACGATTCAGTGGGTCATGACGGCATATTTACTTGCCATAGGGATGGTTATCCCTATTTCCGGCTGGGCGGTTGAACGATATGGTGGAAAGACAATGTGGTTATTGGCTTTGAGTTTATTTATGGCAGGTTCAGTATTATCCAGCTTGTCCTGGAATGTGGGAAGTCTCATTGCCTTTCGCGTGATTCAGGGTTTGGGCGGGGGGCTGATGATGCCCATCATGCAGACGATGATTGTTCGCGCAGCGGGTGGAGAGAAATTAGGCAGGTTAATGGCGATTGTGGGTTTACCGGTTCTGATCGGTCCGATTCTCGGCCCCGTTTTAGGCGGGATGATAATCCACGATCTGAATTGGCGTTGGATTTTTTATGTGAATATTCCGGTTTGCTTGATTGCGTTATTCCTTGCCGTTAGGGGTTTGCCCAAAGACGATGCCGCCAATCAACCTCAAAAGCTGGATCTGCCTGGATTATTGTTATTGTCTCCTGGTCTCGTGTTGATGATTTTTGGGCTAACCAAAGTCAGCTCGGAGCAGGGGTTCTCTCAAAGCTCCGTCCTTGTTCCGATGATTACTGGACTTCTATTTCTGATGGCCTTCGGTTTGTATGGGTTAAGAAAATCTCATCATCCTCTCATCGACCTACGGATATTTAAGAGCAAGTCCTTTACGGCGTCCTCCTGCCTTCTGTTTATATCGGGACTCTCCACTTATGCAGGTATGTTATTATTACCTCTCTACTATCAACAGGTACGCGGAGAGAGTGTGCTTGCTTCAGGGTTATTATTGATCCCTCAAGGCATAGGGATGTTATTGACGCGTTCACTAGCAGGGAAGCTAACCGATACCATCGGCTCACGTTGGGTGGTGCTCTGCGGTACTCTCCTGACATTACTCGGAACCCTCCCCTTTGCCTTGGGTGCAGCCGACACCAGCGAGGTTCTGCTCGCAGTATCCCTGATTGTTCGTGGCGGAGGACTTGGAGGCCTTATGCTCCCTATAATGGCAACCGCCTACGAGGGATTAGCCCAAGAGTTGATTCCGCATGCCAGCAGCGCTACCCGGATTCTCCAGCAAATTGGAGGCGCTTTTGGCGCTTCTGTTTTTGCCGTCATTTTGCAAAATCAAATCAAAACCGGATCCACTCGTGATATCACCATGCTGAATACGGCTTATCATCACACCTTTATGTGGTCCGTGGGGTTTACGATCCTATCCCTTCTGTTTATCGCCTTCTTGCCTAATAAAAGAGCAACCCAGAGTTAAACGCCAGAGGATACCCGGAGACGCTCTTGATCAGAACAGAGGTTTCCATATTCAGGCCAAAGGCAGGCACGTAACGGTTGTTCCGTACCTGATCGAAGGGTATAATGACCGGAGGAGCTTGAAAGCTATCTATCTATGAACGTTCGAAAGGGTCAGTCATCATGAGCATGGAATTAAATAGAATTCAGAAGCAAGCGGTCCTTCATACCGAAGGACCTTTGCTTTTGTTAGCTTCCCCTGGATCGGGGAAGACAACGACGATCATTAAGCGGATCGGATACCTGATCGAGGAGAAGAGGGTTCCCCCTGGAAGGATCAAAGCCGTGACCTTTAGCCGAGCATCGGCAAGCGATATGAAGGAGCGATTTCAATCTTTTTATCCACATCTCGCGCCCGTTGATTTCTCTACGATCCATAGCTTGGCTTACGAGGTGGTGCGGGAGCATTTCCGCGTGATCCAGACTCCATTTCAAATCATTGAAGGGGAAGTTAACTCTGCCGAGCTAGAAACCATAGTTTCGGAACAACAACCTTTGCATAAGAAGATTATTTTGCGGAATCTCTTTAAGGCGATTAGCGGAGAGAACATCACGGATGACCAGCTAGATGAGCTCACCACTTACATTAGCTTTATCAAAAATAAAATGATTCCGTCCGAGCAGTGGCCCACGGTGAAAGTCGATGTGCCCCATGCCGAACGGATTCTACGGGAATACGAACTCTTCAAGCAATCCGGAGCTCGGATGTTGCTCCTTGATTATGACGACATGCTGGTGGTTTGCGAGCAGATCTTGGCGAGGGAGGAAAGTTTGCTTCGCAAATATCAGGAGCGCTACGATTACGTTCTTACGGATGAGAGTCAAGATACGTCTAGGGTTCAGCATGCGATTATCGAGAAGCTGGTGCACAGGCATCACAATTTATGTGTCGTCGCCGACGATGATCAAAGTCTCTACAGCTGGCGAGGGGCGGACCCCATGTATTTATTGAACTTCAAGCAAGTGTATCCGGATGCGGTGACTTTGTACATGGAGCAAAATTACCGTTCGTCCAAGGAGATCGTGGAAGTAGCCAACACGTTTATCCAGCGAAATAAGGACCGCTACAACAAGAACATGTTTACGAAGAATCCTCCATACAAGCCTATCGAAATGCGGGGTTTGGACGATTACGGCAACCAGGCCAAATATCTAGTGCAGGAGATTCAACAACTCGAGGACCTTTCAGAGGTAGCCGTACTTTATCGAAATAACTCGTCGTCCATCGCTTTAATGAACGAATTCGATCGGGTCGGCATTCCTTTTTATATGAAAGACGCGGATAATCGGTTCTTTTCCCATTGGGTGGTTGAGGATATCCTTAATTTCATGCGGATGACGTTCACGGATAAACGTCCCGATATTTTGGAGAAGATTCATCTGAAATTCAATGGATACATTAGCAAGCAGCAGATGGCGGCCTTGCTTGAGATCCGGAATGACGAATCGGTATTCGATAATTTGCTGAATCGAGTACAGCTGCAGGACTATCAAGTAAAGCAGCTGCAGATGTGCAAGGAAACATTTCAGGAAATGAAGGGGATGCCGCCCCTGCCTTCCATACAGGTCATTCGAGATCGGCTGGGTTATGAGAAAGCCCTAGAGAAGATGTGCGAGCGGCTTGGGTTCCGTAAGGAATACCTGATCGGCATCCTGAACACGCTGGAGGAAATTGCGGCGGGGTTAACGACGATGGAGGAGTTTGCCAGCAGGTTAAAGTACTTGGAGTCTGCGTTGAAAACCTCAAGATCGAGGAGGGGACAGAAGGCCGTCACCTTCTCCACGATGCACAGTTCGAAGGGCTTGGAATTCGAAAGAGTGTATATGATCGACCTTGTGGAGGGGGTTCTTCCTTCCAAGGACGATAAAGGGAACACGGCGATGATGGAGGAGGCTACTCGATTATTTTATGTGGGGATGACCCGGGCGAAGCAGCATTTGGAGTTGATCACTTATAAGAAACGGGATGGGGCGGAAATGACAGAGTCACGGTTTATGACGGCGGTGAGGAATATTCAGGATCCTCCGAAGAAACCTGCAACATCGCATCCAGCTGCCGTTAAGCCCCCGATCAATCCGAATGCGATCCGTACGGAAAACGAACTCATCGTTGGGGAAACGGTTCACCACAGGGCCTTTGGAGCAGGTGTTATCGTGAAGGTGACGGATGAACGTATTCATATCCGGTTCGAAGCGGAAGAAAAGGCCTTATCGACGAGAACTTGCCTTGAAATGGGGTTGTTGGAACGGGAAAAAGGATGACATGACATATAGGGCGTCCGAAGGTCGGTTGACCTCGGGACGCCCTTTTTGTCGGTGAGGGGACGGTCTCTATTGAAGTTGCTACGATTGAATGCGGTGAACGGTGAATTGTCCGGTAGAGGCGTGAAGGGATCCCACCGTCTCTTGCGGATCAACCTGATGCAGGCGTTCAAGCGCATAGCGGAATTCATAGAAACCGCCCAGCGTGGCTTTGAAATTGGTTTCCCAATAGTTGGTCAGAATCCAAGCATACGTGCTGGGACGGCTGTCCTCGGATTGCATCGTATGAAGCTTCCGTGGCACATGTTCCAGAGTACCCAGCTGCAGTAATGGGGTATCCGTCATGGACAGAGCAAGAGCTCCCTGATCTTTGGCCGAGTGCCAGAACAAACCTTCCTGTACCGCGGTGTAATCCAGGCAGGAGCCGGGAAGCTGATCCTTCCATGGGCGAACGAGACAGCCGGCTTTCTCCACGTAAAGCTCTGCTTCCGGTCCCAGCGAGAAGGGGAGGGCTACATAAACGTTCTCCGGGAGCCATACGCTGTCCTTATGGAAGCGGACGGATACTTCAACCCGAGGCTGATTGGCGAACATTTTAAGATGTAGGGCGTAATAGCTGAGTCCTTTTACTTCATACACCAGCTCCACAAGCGCGTACAGAGGCCCATTGTCCAGCACCTTCACCTTGGTCAGGCGGCCGCTGTCTCGCTGAACATTTACCCCTTTCCGATTCCGGCCCATACGTGACCGTGTTGAACAGATCTGTGAAGGATTATGTTCATCCTGTGCAGGAGTCACTTCGTATACCGGAGTGAATGGCGCATGCTTGCGGTTCATGACCAGCAAATCGGCGGAAAGGGTTTTATCGATCCATGCCGTGATTCCTTCTTTGATTCTCCATTCGATCCGCATCGTGTCGGATTCCACGAATTCGTCTCCAATATGGATCGGATGCTTGGCTGAAGAGGCAGACCAGATATCGTAGACTCCTTCGCAGGGGATCGGTTCGGTATTCCGGGCCGTCACGATCTTATTCGAATCGGCGTAGAGTCCCGCGTTATCGACCGGATGAAGATGGAGCGTGCGGGACTCGCCTGGCAACAGCGTCAGTTCGGTGACGATGGCTTGCGTAGAGGACAGCTGGTACGGTATGGCTTGCCCCGTTGATTCATCGATGAGTAGGAACTCCTTTTGCAGTAGCACGGTTTCCCATCCATCCAGCGGAATCGTCACCAGAAGCGTTGCTTTGGCGGGCTCCGTATTTATGATCTCATATCGCAGCGGGCGTTTGGGAGCCAGGAGAGCTCCTTTTCGAGCGATCAACGCTTTATCCAAGGCACGGTAAGCCAACTTGCTGGCTTCAGCCGCATAAGACTGCTTACGAACTTCAAGCATCTGTACTTGCGGATGCCAAGGCTCATATACGGAGGAATGATATCCCCACGTATGTTCGGCGTACATCGTTAGCGCCTGCGACGCTTCGTCAATGTCGGCGAGACTTGCTGCTTCATGGTTTGGATCGAGTTTTTTTACTTTCCGCAGCGTCCGCTGGGCATCGCGGTAAATTTGGGTGTGCATCGCCGTGGAGGCAACGCCGTCGGTCCACCAGTCTGGCCAATCGCCCCGATGTATTGGGAGAGAAGACAGATCTTCCTGTTTCAACGTTGCGAAGAACTCGGAAAGCGTAGCCATCTTGATCGTAATGCGGTCGCCGTGTTGTTCGTTCCACTTCGCAATCCATTCCGCGATATCCGCATTCGGGGAAGCATTGTCCGTCCCCAGGCCGGAGACCATGATCGGAACGAAAGAATAGGGATACTGCTCCTGCTCCAGATTCCACAGATAACGGTGAATCCGTAAGGATGCGATCTCGTCATGACGAGGCTCCGGCTCCATCAGGAAATGCTGGATTTCGTCCTTGATGATATATTTTCCCAACGCGTCCGGACAGAATCCCAGCTCATTGCCGAACATGTAGTGCTCTCCGTTCCAGACGAGCAGCTTGACGCCGTCCGGCGTTTCCCACCAGAACGGGGTTTGCTTGCGACCGAGCGGGTACATGCCGTGATGCGTGTGGATACAGGAGAATAGATGCTCGATGTTGTTTTGCAGCAGGCTTGCGGCATAACCCCAGCCGTATCCATTGATATCAGCCGTCATGGCGCTGTCGATCCGGTGTCCGAACGATTTAGCGAACTGTTGGGCTTTGCTGTGGTTCCGAAGCAGGAGGTCAAAGTCGGGCAGCTCGGTCATGTTCAGGTAAGTTCCCGACAGCTCGATATTCCCTCGGGTCACAGCCTGCTGGAAGGCTTCCTTCTCCTCGGCCGAAGCGCTCTCCAGAAATCTTTCCACGGCCCAGAACGTTTCGCATGTCCATCGGAAGGATTTCCACTCCGGGCGTTCCCCGCGGTGGGCGGCTTCCGTAATCTTCAGGGCTTGGCGGATAAAATCGGCATGGTACTGTTCGATTCTCTCCTGACGCTCCGTATAGCCGATATCCGTGTGGGAATGGTGGATGACAAAGAGGGTCCAGGGACGGGCGGGTTTAGGTTCGTTTTTGCTGAGATGGTGCATATTTGAGATAACCTCCTAGTTTTGAAGTGAGGCGGACGGATGTCCATCCGTATTTTCGAATAGCCGATGAATGCCTTTAAATACGTCGGTGATCCCATCCTGCAACTGGATAACCGGAAGCGTGAACTCGCCAAGAGATTGCTGAAAGTCATCATCCCAGAGCGGGAAGCTGTTGGAGATCTGTCCCCCGAGAATAATGCGATCGGGCTTGAAAGCAGCAACATAAGGCAAAAGCATCTCTCCCAGCCGTCTGCCGTATTCATGGAATAATTCCAGAGTTTCTTTGTCTCCGTGTTTAGCTGCCTCCGCCAGATCCGCGACATCGGTGTTCTCCACAAGGAGTCCCCGCTCCTTCGCCATCCCAAGAATCCCTCTTCTCCCAAAATAGTCGTCAACGATCGCCTCCCGATAAGGTTCGGCGAACAGCATGCCGTTCAACGGAACTCCATCGGCGGAGGAGGCGAGTTGTCCGTTCTCGACAAAAGCGGAGCCCAAGCCGGTTCCAAGCGTGAGGCAGATCAGTCGTTCCGACGGGAAACGGAGGCCGACTCCGAGTCCGAATAGGTGGGCGTCATTCCCGAACCGGATTTCGGCTGAGGCGAGCAAATCGGTCAGGATGCCTGGTGTATGGGAAGAGAGTTGATGCAATTTCTCACGAAGCAGGTCCCGAACGGACAGCTTATACAGGGCTTCATATTTGCCGATCCCTTGAAGAAGCGCGACGCCTTCCTCATAATTGAACGGACCGGGAAAGGCAAATCCGATCCGGATTTTATCGTTATTACGCAAAGGTCCGTAAGCTGCGGTATAGTAGCTTAGCAAATGAAGGCATACTCCGGCAAAGCTGGCGATCGTGTTGGATGCAGACCCCTGGGATTCGGATGGTCGGCTCATGAACGAATCGGGTACGATCTCCCCGTTAACGAGAAGTGCCCCCTTTAGGACGGTTCCTCCGGCATCGAGCGTCAGCGTGATCAGGGTAGGGGCTCCCGCTTCGAGGTCCGGTCCGTTACTGAAGTTCATGGGAGGCCTCTTTGCTCGGATTCCAGGTTGGCGGAAGGAGAGGAAGGCTCCATTCCGGATTTACTCTAGCGGCTATAAGCGTACACGGGGAATCGGAGAGGTTCTCCAGACGGTATTCGCCTACGCTGGCCGGTACGATATAAGCTTCGGCATATCCCCATTCAACCGCTGCGGCTTCGTTGTCCGCCGGTACAAGACGGACACGTTCGCCATCCACCAGATTGTACATGACAAATTCGCCACGGGTATCCGCGTGCCAGGTATTCTGCAGGGACAGCCTGCTGACCTGGAACAGAAGATCGCCGCGTTGCCCCAGTAATTCTTCCGTGCTCCGGCCCTGTCTGCTAACAACAATCGGCCGAGCGATCAAACCGCCTTCGACGGCGGAGGTGTCCATGGCATCGTTGATATTATGCCGTGCGTGTTCGAGATTCATGGGACGTGGCTTGCCATCCGCATCCAGGCGCAGGTAATCATAGATTTTGAAAGTGAACCACCAGGTGGTTGAGGAAATCTCCAGAACCAGATTGTCTCTACCGGAGCAGTGCACTGTTCCCGGAGGAATGAGGTACAAATTGCCCTTCTCCGATTCGTATTCGTTCGCATAGGAAGACAACGTGAGCGGTTCTCTTGTCGAGTGGGTGTGTTCCACGGCTTCGAGCAGCTTCTCGCCGGTGACGCCTTCCTTTAATCCAAGATAAACCTTGGCCCCCGGTGCATTTCGCATGATGTAATAGGATTCCTGCTGCGTCATATGCTCGTTGAATGTAGATTCCACATACGCTTGTAGCGGGTGGACCTGGAGCGATAATTCCCCACCTTGCATCGTATCCAAGTAGTCGAACCGGATGGGAAAATAATTGCCGAACAGCCCTACATTACGCTCTCCCAAAATATCGTAGGGGGCTTCCTCCATAAGAAGGGTGAACGGTACTTCCAAGGGCATCCCCTGTACTTCGAAAAGAAGCGTATTCTCGGGAGCGATCGGTTCGAAGCTCCAGGCGCAGTTCGCCCATTCCTCCGGAAGGTCGCACAACTTCTTCAAATATTGCCCTCCCCAGATGCCGGGAGCAAAAAACGGCTTCACCCGGAACGGCTGCTTCGCCGCTTCTCGGAGTACGCTCTTTAATGCTACGACCGGCAGCCATACTGGAGCATCAGGACGATTCAAGTCCATATAGTAGCAAGCCTTCTTATTCGGATGCCCTCCATTCAGTGTCAGCCAGTCTTGGCGATAGGGCTCCCATACGGGCCATTCCAGGAACAGGCAGTGCTTGTAGGTCTCGACTTTGTCTTCCGATTCGCCGAAGCCAAAGCTACCCATCCGCTGGGCATGACGCAACTGTTGGTTTTCACGGGAATAGTCGGCAAAGAAAGCGAGATCGGGTTCCTTTCCGGCAAGAAGAGCGGCTCCTGGTCCGTAGAGAACATATATCCCGCCACCCGGTGCATGTTCAAGTGCTTTTTTCTCCAGGAATGCCTTGGCATCGTTCCGAAAATATCGCATAGGACGGATATCGTTTGCTTTATAGCCAAATGCCCGGTTATCCGTCAGGTAAGCCGCCATTTCCGAACGCAGTTCCCCTTCAGGCTTCACATATTTCGCTGTGAAATCGCTTGAGAAAGGAATACCTTCCTTTTCACAAGCTTGCCGCAGGGGTTCCAGCAAGGCGGAGAAATCAGCTCCGTGAGTCCCGTCAAGCGTGATATAGAAAGTGCCTGCAGTTTCTTGATAAGCGGATAGAATGAATGAACACCAGGAGCTCGTACCCCGCTGCATGAACACGGGGCTGTCTCGGAAGTGTAAGTTATTGATAGGATATTTTTGAAAAGCCGGTACAGGGTTCAAGATGGATGGATCCTCCCTTCTTCGGATCAGCTTACGGTCCTATTGTAGAAGCAGAAGGGAGAATCCGTCTTTATAAAAAGAGGAAGTGTTTTTGTACGATCAGGACATCGATTCTAGCGACAGGTTATAAATCGGAATCGTACCGTCCTTCGGTAAATTGCGAGCGCCGGAAGCGAGCAGGGGTTACGCCAAGCTTGGTCGTGAATACGCGCGTGAAATAGTGTATGGATTCAAATCCGCACAAAGCGGCAATCTGTTTAAGCTGAAGGTCTGTGTTCAAGATGAGGTTCTTGGCTTTTTGTACGCGCTGCTCCTGTACGTAATGCACAAAGGATTGGTGCCCGTAGTTGCGGAACAACCTCGTCAAATGGCGTGTTGTGATGTGCAGGTGACCGGCAACCCGTTCTAGGGATAGAGTCTCGCTCAGGTTATCCATGATAAACAATTCGGCCTGATGAACCATGAAGGCGCCTTCGTCATTCTTGTCCGTACCGCCCGTCTCATGATCGAAGCCGGGGCCGTGGGCGGTAAGGATGGACAAGATCAGGGACTCCGCCAAGCTGTGCAGCATGGGCGGCGGGTAATTTGCGCCGGCGGCAGACGAAGCAAACAGGGATAAGAGAGAGCGCCAGAGTAGTCCAGGCGTTTGGTCGGTCCCTTCTTGAAGCACAGGGATTCCCTGTTTGGCAAGCAGCTCGAAAGCGGCGGTATAAAGTTCGCTGCAAGCCGATTCCTCCGGATCGAAGGCGACGTAACACAACGCCAGCCCTTCCTTGCTCAAAATCCGGTGCGGGATTCCCGGTCTGGACAGAAACAGGGTCCCGGTTTGAAGCGGGAACTTCGTATGTTCTTCGAGGTAGAAGCCGGATCCTGTTAACACGTAACAAGCTTCGAAGAATGAATGCTTATGCTCCGTATTGTCGAAATGGCGGGGCATAAAGCCCCAATAGTGGATCTGAACGGCCATATCCGGCTGTTTGAGACTGCTTAGCGTTCGGTTCATGACGGAATTGGCCCGTCGAAACGACGGGATGAAGGATAACGGTTCTATGCTCATCAGAGGATTCCTCCCCGGTTGTATGATCTGATATGAATGGTAGGCCTTTGCCTTAGTGTAAACGATAAATCCCTTATATTGAAGGATCATTAACAAGAGAAACTTCATACCCCTCTGTCACGGTTTTTGATTATAATAGATGAATATATAAAAAATGGGGGATCACCATGAAACCATCACAAAACAACCTAGACCAAGGACGGAATGAACGCTTCTCTTCTACCGGTTTTATCTTGGCCGCCATCGGCAGTTCCGTGGGGCTGGGGAATATGTGGAAATTCCCATATATTACGGGGGAGAACGGTGGAGCCGCATTCTTCCTACTGTTTATCATCTGTTTGATTTTGATTGGCTTGCCTTTGCTTTTGGCGGAGCTGGCCATCGGGCGAGCAGGTAGAGGCAGCGCGTCCACGTCTTTTGTCAAAGCTGGCGGCCCTAAAGCTTTTGGCCTTCTCGGTTTGCTGCAAGTCATCGCACCTTTTCTGATTCTGAGCTTTTATGTCATCGTGGCCGGGTGGACACTACACTATGCTATACAGTCCTTCAGCGGAAATCTGTTTGCGAACTCCGACTACGCTGGACAATTCAGCTCGTTTACTGAAGGCTACATGCCGCTGGTATGGCAGGCCGTGGCCGTATTGATCACCGGGATCGTAGTGGGTAAAGGAATCTCCGGCGGCATCGAGAAATTTAATAAAGTGCTGATTCCGGGCCTGATCGTGCTTTTGATCATTTTGATGATTCGGGCTTTAACCTTACCGGGAGCTGGTGCGGGCGTATCCTTCTTCCTTCAGCCGGATTTCTCAAAATTAAGTCCGGAAGCGGCATTGGTTGCGCTGGGACATGCCTTTTTCTCGCTGTCACTTGGCATGGGGATTTTGCTTACCTACGGGGCTTATGTCGACAAGCGCCAATCCCTCGGTCCGGCTACCCTGGCGATTGGAGCGGGTGATTTGATTTACGCGTTTATTGCGGGGCTGATTATTTTCCCGACGACCGCCTCTTTTGGGTTGGAGTCTGATGCGGGGCCGTCTCTGGTCTTCATTGCGCTTCCTGCCGCGTTTTCGGCCATGCCGCTGGGAGCTTTCTTTGGCGGGCTGTTCTTCATCCTGCTGGCGATCGCGGCATTGACGTCTTCGGTATCGCTGCTTGAAGTCCCAGTAACTTACGTAATGGATCGTTGGGGCTGGGGCCGTGGAAAATCCGTGACGATCATCAGCGTTCTGGTTTTGTTGATCGGGCTCCCGTCGGTGTTCTCCTTTGGAGCCGTTCCGGTATTCACGGATATGGGTGGGAAGAGCTTCTTTGACTGGCTTGATTTCATGACCTCGAATATTTTGTTGCCGCTTGGTGGTTTGATTACCACGGTGTTTGCGGGATACTTCTGGAAGAATGCTGCGGAAGCCGCTGGGCTCAAGGCGGGCTGGTTCCGGGTATGGCTGTTTATGGTTCGCTATATTGCACCGGTTCTCGTATTTCTGGTTCTACTCCATACCACCGGGATTATTAAGTTTTAGGAAATCAAGCAGAGGGGGCGCGTTCAAAGCGTCCCTTTTTGGCTCGTCGAGCCTATGCGAAGAATCGCGGAAATGCGATAAGAAATTGCTAACTAGAGTTTAGCATCTTTATTGTCACAACCTTGGCGTCTAGCGTGTTAGGACCGATTCTATATATGAGATTAGGTAAGCTAACGGTGGTGAAAAGAGTATTTTCGCACCGGGGTTATCCGGGCTACGATTTCGGGCATATTACTGCTGTGGATCGGTGAAATCAGTCCGATCACTATCTCTTATTTCCGTCCGTTGGTGTCGGATCTGCTGCATTGGGGAAGTTACATAAATGGCTTGACCTACACTATAATTATGTTTATAGGCGCTTCGGTTCTGTTATGGCTTTATATATTAATGAAAATCTGGCTCAAGATGGAGGAATTGTTATGGCAAAACGCTCATCGCAGTTTTGGGCGATTTTATTGTTTTCGGTTGGCGTATTTATGGCGCAGCTTGATAACGGGATTATCAGCGCAGCGCTTACGACGATCAACCGTTCTTTTGACGTGTCCGCCAACTGGGGCGCATGGGGGATTACGATTTACACGTTGGGCCTCGCGATCAGCTTGCCAATCGTAGGGAAATTGTCGGACCGCTATGGTCGCAAGAAACTATTTATTATCGAAATTGCTCTGTTTGGATTAGGCTCTTTATTGGTTGCGCTTAGCCCTTCCTTTGGCTTTTATTTATTTGCTCGCGTCGTGCAGGCCTTAGGAGGCGGCGGGATTTTCATTATCGGCAGCTCACATATCTTGAGTACGGTTGAGCCGGACAAACAAGCTAAATATTTAGGCTTGCTTGGCGCCATGAACGGGGTTGCTGCCGTTCTTGGACCGAATATCGGCAGCTTGCTTCTGGATTTAACGGGGAAATGGCATGTGTTGTTCTTGATCAACGTCCCGATCGCCATTGTGCTGTTTCTATTGGGGCTGCGGAAGCTAGAGGAATCGTCGGATCCGTCGCCAGGACGGCTTGACCTCATCGGTACGATCATTTTATCGCTGGGCATCTTGTCCCTGATGCTAGGACTTACGAACATCGACATTAATTTTGCGGAAAGTCTGACGCGCCCGAATGTGTGGGGATATTTGCTTGGCGGGGTTGTGCTGTTTACGATACTGCTGTTCTTTGAAGGGAAAATGGAACGGGATCGATCCGGTGATCCAATCCTGCCCATTCGTCTGATCAAGCAGCCCAGATACCTGATGGTCCTGCTGATCGGTACCTTATCGGGCGGTCTGCTGGCTGCGATGATCTATATCCCGTCCTTTACCGAGCAAGTGCTTGGTATTTCGGCCGAAAACTCGGGGTATTGGATGACGCCGCTGGCGGTGGCTGCCGGATTAGGAGCAGGGTTAGGCGGTATACTAGTTTCCAAACGAGGTCCGGTATTTACAGTGATTATGTCCGGAGTGATCGCAGCTATCGGTTTTATGCTCTTCCCATTATGGCTTGAAACCAGATGGCAATTTATCGTAGCCAGTGCCATCGCTGGCGTCGGCATTGGGGTCATTCTGGGGGCGCCGCTCAACATTTTGGCAACGGAAGGCTTGAAGAAGGATAAGGGTTCGGCCCTAGCCTCCTTGTCGCTGCTCCGCCAAATCGGGATGACATTGGCCCCGGCGATCTATGCTGGATTTATCGCCCGCGCGTTCAACAATATGGGTACACTGTTTGCTGAGAAGTTCCCAGGCATTTTGCAACAAAATCTGGCTAGCGTCACGTTGTCAGCCGACGCACAGGCAGAACTTGCGCAGATCGGGCAGCAGATGGCCTCAGGATCCTCTGGCGTGTCGGAAGGTCAGCTTTCCGAGATGCTTCAAGCGATCCAGGATCCTACGCTGAAGCAAGTGCTTGCTGACAGCGTGACTGAGGTAACGAAGATGGCCGCCCAGACGGGGTTTGGCGGACTTTATTGGACTGCGGCCATATTGGGGATAGGCATCATCGTCGGTGCGATTATCTTGATCCCTTTAAGAAAAAAGAGCTTGCAAGGCGGGGAAGTAAAAGAAGAGACGTTATAAGCAGAAACGTTATAAGCAGAAACAAAACCCAACTTTGAATGCTTGAAGACACCTGAGCAAGAATGCAGGTGTCTTTTTTATCGTTTTTTAGCGGAGGCCAATCGGTTGAGAACACTTGAAACGAACCGCAAAGTTAGGTGCGGCAACACCCCGTATTTCTTTTCTATAATGAAACTCGGAATACAACTTGACGCGATCCGTCTCTACAATGAAATTAGACAGGGGCTTGTAGGACAAAGGCCGGACGGTCAGGAGGTAGAGTCATGGAGGATCTTAAGAGGCAACAACTGCTCGAGAAGAATGAGAACATCATCCGTATGGTGATTGAACGTGCCCAGCGGGATTTCTCAGAGGATATTGCCATCATTGGGGTGACAGATTCGTTTCGCACAGGCGATTATCATGAGAAAAGCGACCTGGACCTGATCGTCATCAATAACACGGATCGGGGACATACGAGGAGTTGTGGTGCAACTACCGCAACAAGATGATTGCCAGTACGGGGATGAAAGACAAATCCTACGCCTTTCATGCGGCAATGGGGGCGCAGAGTTTCCTGGATGAAATGACACAGTTGATTGGAACTCCTAAGTACGTGCTCATGGCCTATTTTGATGCCGATCATCTGGATGGGGTGAAAGGTCAATTTCTGCGGGTGATGGAGGATTATCTGGAGGAACACCACAGAGTGGGAAGAGGAGTGAACCGCTACGATACGTTTGAGCAGCTCTATGATCAATATATGAAAAAGTCGGAAGGTTAAAATTTGAACGTTTAGCAAGCCGAATCCTGCATAAAATGAGTTCGAAGCGCTTACATATAATGGGTGTTCTTCAAAGTTCATGATTGGAGGGGAAGGTATGGGTGCGAAAGGCGCAAAAAGCACAAAGGGCGCAAAAAGCGCGAAAGGAAAAAGCTACACCGAGGTGTGGCATTCCGCCAAGTTCAAAACGCTGATCTCCCGCAAGAAAAAGTTCATTATCCCGTTAACTGTATTTTTTCTGCTGTTTTACTTTGCGCTCCCGATCATGACCTCGTATTCGGAGGTGCTGAATCGACCGGCGATCGGCCCGATTTCCTGGGCGTGGATGTTCGCGTTCGCTCAGTTTGTGATGACGTGGGCGCTCTGTATCCTATACTCGCGCGTTGCAAGGCAGTTTGACCGGTTGGTGGATGATATCCGGCGGGAAATGGGGGCGTAACGATTATGGCGTTCACTTTATTTTGCACGATTGTGCTGTTGACGCTGGTCATTACCTATTTTGCCGCGAAAAAAACAAACAACACCAGCGAATTTTACACGGCGGGCGGCGGGCTGAAGGGCTGGCAGAATGGGACGGCCATCGCTGGCGATTATATGTCTGCGGCGTCATTTCTGGGCATCGCCGGGTCCATCGCCTTGGTCGGCTTCGACGGCTTCTTCTACAGCATCGGGTTTCTCGTTGCGTACCTCGTCGTGCTGTACCTGGTTGCCGAGCCGCTCCGCAACTTGGGTAAATATACGGTTGCCGACATGATTGCGGCCCGTTTTGCGAATAAAGAAGTGCGCGGCTTCGCAGCCCTGAATACGATTGCCATCTCGATCTTCTACATGATTGCGCAGCTCGTTGGAGCGGGGGCGCTGATCAAGCTCCTGCTGGGCCTCGATTTCGTCACCTCGGTGCTGATCGTTGGCGTGTTGATGACCGTCTATGTCGTATTCGGCGGGATGCATGCCACGAGTTGGGTACAAATCACCAAGGCGGTTTTGCTGATGGGTGGCACTTTTGTCATCTCGCTGATGGTCTTCGCGAAGTTCGATTTCAGCCTGACCGGCATGTTCGAGCAGATGAAAACGGCAACCCCATTAATGGAGAACTATCTGAACCCGGGCAACAAGTACAAAGTGCCGCTAGAAACGATATCGCTCAACTTGGCATTGGTGCTGGGCACTGCCGGGCTGCCGCATATTCTAACCCGATTCTTTACGGTCAAGGACGCCCGCACGGCACGCAGCTCCGTGGTCTACGCCACCTGGATCATTGGCATCTTCTACGTCATGACGATCTTCCTTGGCTTCGGGGCTGCGGCGTTCGTCGGTACGGAGGAGATCACGGCCGTCGACAAGGCCGGAAATATGGCCGCTCCGCTCCTGGCTAAGGCGCTTGGCGGCGATTTCCTCTTCGCGTTTATCTCGGCGGTGGCCTTCGCCACAATCTTAGCCGTTGTCACCGGTCTCGTTCTGTCGGCGGCGTCGGCCTTCGCACACGATTTCTACGGACAAATCGTCCGCCGCGGCAACGCGACCGAACGGGAACAGCTGCGCATGGCCCGCTGGGCTTCGATCGGCGTATCGATCATCTCGATCGTGCTAGCCCTGTTCGCCCAGAAGATGAATGTGGCTTTCCTCGTCTCCTTGGCTTTTGCCGTCGCGGCAAGCGCCAACCTGCCGATCATTCTGTTCACCGTGTTCTGGCGTAGATTCAACCGCACGGGGGCGATCTCCGGCATGCTGGTCGGCTTGCTCAGTACGGTTATTCTCGTGGCACTGAGCCCGAACGTATGGGATCCGGAACCGGGCAAGGCGATTTTGACCGGAACAGCGATTTTTCCGATGACGAATCCGGGGATTATCTCGATCCCACTGGGCTTCCTTGCCGCATTTGTCGGCACGCTCCTTTCCCCAAGCAAGGACGAGGCGAAATACGCCGAGGTTCTCGTTAAGGCAAACACCGGAGTTTAATGCACGGCAACTTCCATATGAAAGCTGATCCCTATCCACAAGACGACTCCGTTGGGGTCGTTTTTTACTTTCCAAATCGCTTGATTCTATCAATCTATGTAAAAAAGAAGATAAAACCTTTATTTTGCGAAGTGAAATGTATGCGCTTACCTTCTATAATTTTCTAGTAAAGGGGGTGATAGTTAAATGTTTCTAGATTATGACACAAGGTAGGTGGTGCCCCACAACAGCAAAGACGCATCTCGGTATGAAGCAGGGAGAAGGAACGGTTTTTTTAAAAAAATAGAGTTCTGAGGAGGAATTGATCATGAAATTGAAAAGAAAGATGTTGACTTTACTCCTGACAGCTTCGATGAGTTTCGGTTTGTTTGGGGCGACCTCAAATGCAGCGACGGATTATTGGCAAAATTGGACAGACGGCGGCGGGACGGTGAATGCGGTAAACGGGTCTGGGGGCAATTACAGCGTCAATTGGTACAATACCGGGAACTTCGTGGTCGGCAAAGGCTGGAATGTAGGTTCGCCGAATCGGACGATCAACTATAACGCCGGTGTATGGGCTCCTTCGGGTAACGGATATTTGACGCTTTACGGATGGACCAGAAACTCATTGATCGAGTATTACGTTGTGGACAGCTGGGGCACGTACCGACCGACCGGCACTTATAAAGGTACGGTGACCAGTGACGGAGGCACCTACGATATTTATACGACGATGCGTTACAATGCGCCTTCGATCGACGGTACGCAGACGTTCCAACAATTCTGGAGCGTTCGGCAATCCAAAAGACCAACCGGCAGTAACGTTGCCATCACTTTCAGCAATCATGTGAATGCTTGGAAGAGCAAAGGCATGAATCTGGGAAGCAGCTGGTCCTACCAGGTTCTGGCGACGGAAGGCTATCAAAGTAGCGGAAGCTCCAACGTGACGGTGTGGTAACCGGTTAATCGCTGAACTTTGTGAGAAGGCCGTTCGGTGTCCGCCGGCGGCCTTGTCGATCTTTCAATCAAAGGAGAGTTACCCATGAGGAAGCGATGGATGTATCTGTTTCTGTTTCTCTCGATGTTTGTGCTGATCACGGCCTGCTCGCAGGTTGGCTCAGGACAATCAGATCGGCTGAAGGATCGCTTCGTGCTGGTCAAAGGCGGGCAGGTGATGAACCCCCTTTCCAACTACTACGGTTCGAGCGTATCGCTAGAGGATTTTTATATCGGGAAATATGAAATCACCCAAAAGGAATGGACGGAAGTGATGGGGAGTAACCCATCCCAAATTCAAGGCAACGATTTACCAGTGGAAATGGTCAGTTGGTACGACGTGATCGAGTATTGCAATCAGCGTAGCATACAAGAGGGATTGACACCTTTTTACCATATAGATAAGAGCAAGATAGACCCGAATAATCAAAGCGATAACGATCAACTGAAATGGCTCGTCACGATTAATGCGGAGGCGAACGGGTACCGACTACCAACAGAGGCGGAGTGGGAATATGCGGCTGGCGGCGGTCAAGAGAGCAAAAGTTTCAAATACAGCGGAAGCTCCCGCGCGGACGATGTGGCTTGGTATTGGCGGAACGTCGGGGATAAATACCTGACCGGAGACTGGAACTGGCCGATCATCGAGAGCAATCATGGTCAACCCAAGCCTGTCGGTGGCAAGAAGCCCAATGAGCTGGGGCTTTACGATATGTCCGGCAATGTGAGGGAATGGTGCTGGGATTGGTACGGGGACGATGTGAGCCGGAGAGAGGATCGCGGTTCCTTTCGAGTGGTCAAAGGTGGCGGTTGGATCGGCGATATTCGCAGCAGTGAGGTGTCGTTTCGCGGGAAGTTTGAAGCGAACGGCTTTGGTCCGGATCAAGGGTTCCGTTTGGCACGCAGCAAATAATACGGCAGGACGCTCAACAACCCGGTCAGGGATTTGAATCTAGCCCTCCTAACGTAGTAAGCTAGACGAAAGAATCCATGCGGGATGAAGGGAGCTGGCCCAACGATGAATCTGGAAACCGTAATGCAGGAGCTAGAAGCGCTTGGTAAGGAGCGTCTCAAGAAAATGTACATGTCTAACGGCGCGCGGGAGCCGCTGTTTGGCGTAGCGACTGGAGATATGAAACCGTTATTCCGGCAAATCAAAATCAATCAGCCTTTGGCCGAACAGCTTTATGCGACGGGAAACTATGATGCGATGTATTTTGCGGGGATCATTGCCGATCCGAAAGCGATGACGCACGCGGATTTCGAGCGATGGATCGAGGGCGCCTACTTTTATATGCTATCGGATTATGTGGTGGCTGTTACTTTGGCGGAGACGGATATTGCGCAGGAGGTTGCCGACAAGTGGATCGCCAGTGGGGACGAGCTAAGAATGTCGGCGGGTTGGAGCTGTTATTGCTGGCTATTGGGGAGCCAGCCGGACAGCAAATTTGCCGAGAGCAAACTCGCAGGTATGCTAGAAACGGTGAAGAACACGATCCACGAGGCGCCCGAACGAACGAAATCCGCGATGAACAACTTTATTTACACCGTCGGGATTTCGTATATGCCGCTCCACGCGCAAGCGGTCGAGGCCGCCAAGGCGGTCGGTCCGGTAGAGATGAAACGGGAGAATAAGAAAAACACCTTCCTGAACGCCACGGAAACGATCCAAAAATCGCTGGATCGCGGACAGCTTGGATTTAAGCGGAAGTATGTGCGTTGTTGATGCGGAGTGGGAACGACAAGCTACAAGCTATATAACGCGTACCGCCGTTGGGTACATTCTATATGAAATTTCGAATAGAATCCGCTGGTTTCACCGTTTTTGAACGATTGTATTCGAAATATCATACAGATTTATGCTTGATCCGGTTCGAATCCAAGATTCTGTATGAAAAATCGAATACAATCCGCCAACTCCGACGATTCCGGCAAAATGAATTCGAAAAATCATATAGATTCATCTCACCTTGTAACTCCATGCTCCGAGAAAATTCAAGCTGACAGCCGAGTTAATCCGGCTTCCCATTCAACGTCGGCGGATCCTCCGGTCTCATCTCCGGGCCGAATTCGTCCACCGCTGCGGCGGGGTTGCCGTCTTGGTTCCAGGCGTCCTTCGTCATGAAGGCGCCTTTTCGGCCTTCATCGGTGGAATCCTTGGCCTTTGCTCGTTTCAGCTGCTGTTTGGCGTTCTCGTTTTCGCTCATCGGTACACCTAACCTCCTAAGGGATTATCGAATAAAATTTAGTATTTCCTAAATAAATGACATGAACCCCGTTATTTAGTCTATAATGGAATTATAGGTACATCCTTAGGGTGATAAATAACCAAACGGCGAGTTCTCGGACACCGTTTCACTCAGATAGAGTGGGCGGTGTTTTTATATTTTAGGGTCCAGATTCAAGGTTTCTCATCAGAAGACTAAAGGAGGAAGGCATATGTTTGCGGTAAATGAGTATGTGATCTACGGAAGCAATGGGGTCTGCCAAATTAAAGACATTTGCACGCCGCCGGGAGTGGAGGGGGACCGCAAGTATTATCTGCTCAACCCGATTTATCTTAAAGGAACTACGATTTATACGCCGGTCGACAATTTCAAGGTGATCATGCGCAGCATCATTTCGCGAGAAGAATCAGAGCGTCTGATCTCCCGAATTCCAAGCATTGACGTGACCTGGATCAGCAACGATAAAGCCCGGGAAGCCAGCTGCAAGCAAGCGATCGGCACAGGCGATTACGTGGAGTGGATCAAGGTCATCAAAGCGATGGTGCACAAAAAAAGAGAGCAACACGGTTTAGGCAAAAAGCTGCGGCAATCGGACGAACGGCTATTGAGCTCGGCTTCTGAGAATTTGCACGGCGAGTTGGCGATCGCCTTGGACATTCCCAAAGAAGAGGTTGAAGAATATATCGAAAACCGAATCGGCCAATACGAATAACGGATGGATGTCATCCGGGAATAAACAAAAGGCAATTCCGGTAGCCCTGAATAGGGCTTCGGAATTGCCTTTCTTTGCGTAATTACACAGCTTCCATCTTCTGCGCCGTATACAAGCGGTAGTACAAACCCTTCTTCGCCATCAGCTCATCATGCGAACCGGACTCGGCGATCCCTTTGTCAGACACGTACATAATGCGGTCGCAGTTCTTCACGGTCGACAGCCGGTGCGCGATGATGAACGAGGTGCGTCCCTTCAGCAGCTCGTTCAAGCCTTGCTGGAGCAGGCGCTCCGTCTTGGCATCGATCGAGGAGGTTGCTTCGTCCAGGATCAGGATGCGCGGATCGGCCAGCAGGGTCCGGGCGAACGAGATGAGCTGGCGCTGTCCTTGGGATAACTTCGAGCCGCGTTCGTTAACCTCGGTTTGGTAACCTTCCTCGAACTCGCGAATGAAATCGTCGGCACAGACCGTTTTGGCTGCGGCGATAATCTCCTCTTCCGTGGCATCCAGCTTGCCGTAACGGATATTATCCATGATCGTGCCGGAGAAAATAAAGCTGTCTTGCAGCATGATCCCCATCTGGCTGCGCAGCGACTTCAGCGTCACCTGCGAGATATCGTGACCATCGATCAGGATCTCGCCGTCGGTCAAGTTATAGAAGCGCGAGATCAGGTTGACGACCGTGGTTTTGCCCGCACCCGTCGGACCGACGAGGGCGATGCTCTCCCCGGCCTTCACGTCGAAGTTCAGGTGCTCCAGAATGTTAAGGCCTGGATCGTAGGCAAACGTCACGTCGTTGAACTTGACGTTACCCTTCACCGACGGAAGTTCCTTCGCCTCCGGTACGTCGCTGACCGTCACTGGCTCATCCAGCGTTTCGAAGATCCGCTCAAGGTAAGCAACGGCGTTAATAAAGTTGTTGTACAATTGCGACAGGTTGAGGATTGGCTGCCAGAACCGGGCTGCATAGCTGCTCATTGCAAGGATGACCCCAAAGGTCACGCCTTGCGGCCCCATCGCAAGCAAACCGACCAAATAGATGAGCGTCGTCACGATCGTCGCCAGATTGTCGACGGTGAACGGGATCAGAGCGTTGTAACGCAGTGCCCGCATCCATTCCTTGCGGTAGTTCCCGGCCAGACGAGTGAAGATGCCTTCGTTATGCTTCTCGCGGGAGAAAATCTGCGTGACGCCAATCCCGCTGATGCTTTCCTGCAAATAGGCGTTCATATTGGAGCTTTTGTTCGAAACCGCCTGCCATGCCCGGCGCTGCCGGGTTTTGATCAGCAGCATGACGCCGAGGAACACCGGCAAACCGGCCAAAGTGACCAGAGACAACCGCACATCCACCGCGAACATAAAGGCGGCGATAAAGATCAGGTTGACGATTTCCAGAATGAAGTTGATGATCCCGTTGGACAAGACGTCCGATACGGCGTTGACGTAGTTGACGACACGGATCAGGATTTTCCCTTGAGGGCGGTCGTCGTAATATTTAAACGGCAGATTCTGCAGATGCTTGAACAAATCCGTGCGGATATCGAAGATGATATCCTGCCCGACCCGGGTCATAATCCGGGAGCGAATGGTCGCCAGCTCGACGCTGACCACGATCGTGAGCAGCATGAGCAAGGACCACCAGATCAATGCGCCGAAGGCTTTCTCCGGAATCGTCACGTCGACGACGTGTTGAATAATGAGAGGCGCCGACAGCGCGATTGCAGCTGACAAGGCGCTCAGCACAAACGCCAAGATCATCGGCTTCTGCTGTTTCCGGATATAAACCATGGCTCGCCTGAAATGCTTGATGTCAAAGGGAGACTCCAGGTTTTCATCGACATCGAATTTATTCCTGGCCATGAGCGCTCACCTTCCTTCCGATACCTTCGTTTTGAAGCATAAAGACCTCGTAATAATAGCCGCGCTTGGCTAGCAATTCGGCATGGGTGCCTTCCTCGATCAGGCGACCGCCGTCCAGGATCAGAATGCGGTCGGCTTCGGCCGTCGTGGACACGCGCTGGGCAATGATCAGCTTCGTGCACGGGAAGTCTAGCTCGCGCAAGCTCTTCTGAATATGCTCCTCGGTTTCGAGGTCAACCGCAGACGTGGTATCGTCGAGGATCAAGATCGGCCGACGCACGGCAAGGGCCCGGGATAGCGCAATCCGCTGCTTCTGCCCGCCGGACAAGCCGACACCACGTTCTCCGACGATCGTATCATACCCTTCCGGCATCTTCGTGATAAAATCATGCGCCGCAGCCAACCGAGCATACTCGACCGTTTGTTCCTCCGGTAACTCGGGATCACCATACGCGATATTCCCGTCAATCGTATCGGAGAAGAGCAGCACATCCTGGGTTGCGATGCCGATGTTGCTGCGGAGCTCGTCGAGCTCCAGCTTGCGTACGTCGACGCCGTCAACCAATACTTGCCCGCCGGATACATCGTAGAAACGCGGGATCAGATTCACGAGGGACGTTTTACCCGATCCGGTGGAGCCCATGATCGCGACGGTTTCGCCGGGTTTAACTGAGAAGCTAATATCGTGAAGCACTTCGCCGCCGTCATATTTGAAGCGGACGTGATCGAAATCGATTTGTCCTTCATAACGACGTTTCTCGGTAGCCTTGTGTTCGTTCACAATGTTTGGTTTCGCGTAGTAAATTTCCACGATTTTGCTTAAGCTCGCGAAGAAACGTTGAATATCATTAATGATAATACCGATATTGCGCATCGGGTTAGAAATCGCCCAGATCAGCGCGGAGAACGCGGAGAATTCCCCAAAGGTAATTCGTCCCTGCATCACGAAGTAGCCGCCGGCCAGCATCAAAATGACGTTAAACGCCTGCGCGAACGTCTCCAGATAAGGGAAGTAGTCCAGCCACACGAGCGCAGCTTTTTTGTTGGCTTGGGAGAAGTGGATGTTCTTGTCCGTAAACTTCTCGATTTCGTATTCCTCGCGGGCAAAGGCTTTAACGACACGGTTCCCCGAGATATTCTCCTGGGTGGTCGTGTTCAGCTGAGACAACCGCTCGCGCAAGTCGATGTACATCGGACGGACCTTCTTCGCGAAAATGTAAGCCACGACGAAGATCGGAGGTGCCAAAACCAGCAGCCACAACGTCAACACGGCATCGATCGTGAAGAAATAAATGACGGCCGCAAGGAAGATCGTGACCGACTCGATAATCGTCTTGATGATCCACGCCATGGAGTGGCGAACCATGTCCAGGTCCCCGGTCATCTTGGTCATCAAGTCCCCGGTCCGGTTATGGTCGTAATATTCCATATCCTGGCCTTGGATTTTGTTGTACAGGTAGATGCGGACTTTGTACAACATATTTTGCGAAGCCTGCTCGTATTGCATCGTTGTTAGATAAGCAAGCCCCGTGCGTAGTAAGGAAAAACCGATCATGCCCATACAGAGCATGATGAGCAGTCCTCGTTCCTGCGTTAGATTTTGTGCCGCATTCTCACCCGTGATAAACGTGTCGACAATGCGTTGGCCTATGTATGGATTGATAATCATGAGCGAAGAGCCCACGACGGAAAGCACTAGCGCCGTAATGTACCTGGCCCGGTTGCCCTCCAAATTCTGCCATAGCCATTTGAGTTCGAACATCTGATCACCCGTTTCTGTTTGTTCTTGCAAGCTGCCGGATGGCAATCCGTTTTCGCAAATCATCGTGATTATACCACAACCACCCACAGGTAAAACCCGCGTATTCCAGCTTGTTGTGACGTATGTTTGCGTTTTCTCGAAGGGATCGCCCCTTTGCTTTTATTTCGGTAAAATCTTTAGAATATGAAGTGGATATCGAGGTTTTTAAAGGCAGATTGAGGAAAATGTGAAGGAGGGACCGCGATGGTCGAAGGACTTGGCCATTTAATGGAAGAAATCCGCGAAGAAGTCGATGGAAAGCAGAGGATATTGGACGTGGCACTTCGGATTCCACCCGATTTGGACCCGATCCGGCCTTCTAGTTTCCAATCGGCGGAAGTCCCCGTATTTTTCTCGTGGTGAGCTCGGTTCGACAATATGAAATTGTATTCGGTTTTTCATATATAAAATGGTACTGACGGCCGAAATTTGGATTTCTATTCGAATTTTCATATAGATTCTGGGCAAACGCCATCAGGATGGACAAATGTGTATGAAATTTCATATATAATTGGTTGAAATCGCCGGAAATCATGAAATCTATTCGGTTTTTCGCATATATTTAGCGCTTGATCGTCCGGTGGCAGGTATCGCTATCTCGAGAGTCCGAATTTGCCGGGTGACCCGCGCCGTGTTATATTGATATGATCGGTGACCTGAAGCTCTGGCCGCCGAAATTAGTGATTTCGGCAAGGAGTTATTATGCAATTTACAGAACTGAACTTGATCCCTTCGATATTAAAAGCATTGGAACACGAGAACTATACGGCACCTACGCCGATTCAACAACAAGCCATTCCGCCTATTCTGAGCGGCAAAGACCTGCTGGGCTGCGCGCAAACCGGCACAGGGAAGACCGCCGCATTTGCTATTCCTACACTGCAATTGCTCCATAAGAACCATACGCCTATGCCTAGCCGCCGCAACATCCGGGCGCTAGTGATCACGCCAACCCGGGAGCTGGCCCTGCAGATCTACGAGAACTTTTGCGCATATGGCAAGAATTTGCCTCTAAAATGCGCCGTCATCTTCGGCGGCGTGTCCCAGAAGCCGCAGGAGATCGCGCTGCAGAAGGGCGTAGATATTCTGGTCGCCACCCCCGGCCGGCTGAACGATCTGATCCAGCAGAAGCTGGTGGATTTGAAGGACGTGGAGATGCTGATCCTGGATGAGGCTGACCGGATGCTGGATATGGGCTTTATTCACGACGTCAAAAAAATCATCGCCAAAACGCCATCCCAGCGGCAGACCTTGCTCTTCTCCGCAACCATGCCCGGCGCGATCGCGCAGATGGCTGATTCCATATTGCGAAACCCCGTAAAAGTAACGATAACGCCGGTATCCTCCACAGTGGACGCCATTGGGCAACGTTTGTATTTTGTGGATAAGAGCAACAAGAAAGACTTGCTGCTACACCTCTTGAAGGACTCATCCATCGAATCCGCTATCGTCTTTACGCGGACCAAGCATGGGGCGGACCGGCTGGTACGCCACTTGGCCAAAGCGCAGGTCAGCGCGAAAGCCATCCATGGCGACAAGTCGCAAGGCGCCCGGCAGACAGCGTTGCAAAATTTCAAGAACCGTACCTTACGTGTCCTGGTGGCGACCGACATTGCGGCACGAGGGATCGACATCGACGAGCTGTCCCATGTGATCAACTATGAGCTGCCGAACATCCCCGAAACGTACGTTCATCGGATCGGGCGGACAGGCCGGGCGGGACAAAGCGGCGTTGCCATTTCGTTATGCGATTTCGACGAGAAGCCTTACTTGGCCGATATCGAGAAGTTGATTGGCAAACGGATCCCCGTCATCAAGGACCATCCTTACCCGATGACGCAGACCGCACCAACCCCAAAAGAAGCACAGCCTGTGCGGGCACCTAGAAACAAAGGCAAGGAAATGGAAAGGGTTAAACAAAAGGTAAAAGTAAAAGGATAATAGGTATACCAACTGTAGCGGAGTGATGACATGGCCAAAGGGAAAGGCGGCACGGGTAGAGGAACGGACAAGAAGGGTTGGAATCGCTGGCAAGCGAGTGAGCGGAGAGCGAAAAGCGCTCCTAAACCTTATACGAGTAAAGCGGATAAAAAGGGACCAGCAGAATCAAAGTAAGCTACAAATCATCATCATAAAGAAAAGAGCTTCCTGCCGAAATTTCGGCTGGGAAGCTCTTTTCATAATAAAGGGACGAGGGTTATTCTCCGCCCGACAACAACTTCAGCAGGTTTTCCGGAATATTGAACTTCTTGTTGTTGATGAGAAGCTGGAAGTCCTCGGCGGCTTCGGCTTGATGCGCGTGCTTGATTTCTTCCATCTCTTGTTGGAGCTGCTCCATTTTCAGATCCAGCTCATAGGCGGTGTCGGCAGCATTCTTGAGATCTTCCAACAGCCGGTCCGGCACCGACTCATTATATTTGTAGAAAATCTTGTGCTCCAGGCTGGCCCAGAAATCCATGGCGATCGTGCGGATTTGGATTTCGACACAAACCAGCTCCTCGCCGTCGGACATGAACACCGGCACTTCAACCAGCAGATGCAGGCTTTTGTACCCGTTGGGTTTGGGATCTTTGATGTAATCCTTCACGGAGAGGATATTGAGATCCTTCTGAGCTCGCAGCATATCGCTGATCCGGTAAATGTCCGAGATGAACGAGCAGGTGATTCGGATGCCGGCGATATCTTGGATGTTTCGCTTAATGTCCTCCAGAGAGGTGGCGCCGCCCTTACGGTACAGCTTCTTCATGATGCTCTCCGGAGATTTGATTCTCGATTTCGTGTGTTCGATCGGATTATAGTCGTGGAGAAGCTGAAACTCCTCCTGTAGGATTTCGATTTTCGTCTCCACCTCGTGAAGAGCAAATTTGTACATCATCATAAATCGGGTCAGCGTCTTCTGCAATGCTTTCATTTGTTCCAAGGGGTTCACAAAAGAATTATTAATCATTTGGGGGTACTCCGTCCTTTATCTTTAGTTCTCATCATGATTCCATTTCCATTATAGCTTAGGGGACAGGCCGGAAGCCAGAAAGGGGAATAGATCCCATGAGAACATGCCTTAGCGGTACGGAGTCGTCCGTCTTCCATATTACGTCGTTTGCAGCAATGGCAGCGCGTCCGTCAATTGGATCTTGTAGGATTTAACAAGGGTGGCTCCATTGGATGTATCCGCTTCGTAAGCCCGTTCGAATCCCAGGCTTTCATACAGCTTCACTGCGGCAGCCATCATGTCTGACGTATGTAAATACAAGGTGCGGGCACCCAGTTGAAGGGATCTGCGGGCGGCCTCGCGTAGGAGCAGCTTGGCGATGCCGCGTCTACGGGCGTAAGGCGATACGGCAAGCAGTCGGATTATAGGCGAATCGATGCCAAGATCCGACCTACCATAAGCTGCCTCCGAGGTTAGGAAAAGCTGCAAACTGCCGACAATGTCTCCGCCAAGCTCCGCCACGAGTCGGGCGTGGGGGCCATTGCCGTACACGGAGCTCCGTATGTTCTCCTGATACTCCTCCCACCGTTCATGGGGCATGTCAAATGCATATTGCCGATAAGCTTCCAGCATCACGTTGGCAATTTGTACGCGTTCTTCGTCGCGGGCATCCCGAATCTTTACTTCCTGCTCTAATCGGCTCATTTTTCCAACACTCCCTTATCGAGGTAATTCATTCATCCATCAGGTGAACTTAGTATAATCCAAATACCTACTAAGCGCATCGGAATATAAAAATATTTACGCATCCATTAAAAACTTCTATATCCGAGGATTGACAAAAAGTAGCGGGCTCCCTAAGATAAAGGATAATTTCAATAAAACCATCTATATATATTGGTATAGTGTGATATATAGGAGCAAAGGGAGGGGTCTTTTTGAACATCGATCATATCGAGGCGTTTGTTTACATTAATCATTACGGCAGCTTCAACAAAGCTGCGGAGGTGCTGTTTCTTTCGCAGCCGACGGTAACCGCGCGAATTCAATCGCTCGAACGGGAGCTGGATACCCGATTGTTCGATCGCTTGGGGAAACAGATTCAATTGACGGACAAAGGCAAACAATTCCTTCCTTACGCCCAGCAAATCCTCCAGACATATCAAAAGGGGAAACATCATCTTCACTCCCAGCCGGGTACCCCCGAGGAGCTTCGGATCGGCAGCACCGTATCTGTGTCCAATTACTTGATGCCGCATTTGCTTATGCTCCTGCATCAACGCTTTCCGTTGATCAACTTCAAAGTGACAACCGGCCCGACGGACGTCCTTGCAGCGAAGCTGATGACCAAGGAAATCAACCTGGCTTTCGCGCGCAAGCAAATGAGCCCGGCCTTTCAATCCTATCCCTTCTATAATGACCCCATCCGACTTTACGTCTATAAGGATCACCCGCTTGCCGCGGCCGAAAGTGTATCCATCCGTGACATCCGGCGGGAACCCCTCATATTCTTCGAGTGCGGTTCCCTCGACTGGATGCGGATTCACCGCGCCTTCGAAAGTCTGGAGCAGCCGCCGAACATCCTGTTTCAAGTCGACAATGCCGAGACCGCCAAGAAACTCGTGTTAAGCCGGGCCGGGATTTGCTTTCTTCCCGGTTTGTCTGCCAGACAAGAAGTGCAGGAGGGAAGTCTCGTCCCGGTAGACATCCTCGAGACGGCAGGCGTCTCCTTGCAAACCCACCTGATTTCCCTCAGCGGCGAAAACAACATCTTTATGGACGCTTTATTGGAACTAGGTGTTCCTCCCATCAACGATTTGCATGTACCCATAGAAAAACTC
The DNA here is from genome assembly GCF_037969915.1 of Paenibacillus sp. FSL R7-0216. Lineage (NCBI taxonomy): Bacteria > Bacillati > Bacillota > Bacilli > Caryophanales > Paenibacillaceae > Paenibacillus > Paenibacillus sp. FSL R7-0216. Next base: position 1,073,561 of record NZ_CP150222.1, read on the forward strand.
GATTAGACGCGTAACAAAAATCACAGTAAAGTAGTGTCAACATAATCCTGACTAAACTTATAGGGATTGTAAAACTAAGAAAATGGGGAATAGGGAAGGGGTTAGGGACATGAAGAGATGGTTAAGTGCCGCGGTCGTGCTTGTGTTAACGGGAGTGTTGGTAGGATGCGGAGCTGGGTCGTCCGGTGGGACGGAATCGAAGGACGCGGCGGCGAGCGCAGCTTCGGGGGAAGTTAAGAAAATCATCGTGGGTACGGGCACGGGTTTTCCAAAGGTATGCTTTATCGACGAGAACGGGAAGTTAACCGGGTTTGACGTTGAACTTGTTCGCGAAATCGATAACCGTCTGGCAGAATATGAATTCGAGTTCCAGACCCAGGAGTTTTCCAACCTGTTGCTAAGTCTGGAGACGAAGAAGATTGATTTTGTCGCCCACGAAATGGAGAAGAATCCGGAGCGGACCGAGAAGTACCTGTTCAACAAGGAGCCTTACGCTCACTGGAGAAACAAAATCATCGTCGCGAAAGACAACGATACGATTCATTCCCTGGACGATCTGAAGGGGAAAAAGGTGCTGACAGGGGCAACCAGCGCGGAAGCGCAAATCCTGGAGAACTACAATAAAGAAAATAACAATGCGATCGAAATCGTTTATCAAAGCGGTGCGGCAAACGATACGGTCAGCCAAATCACGTCGGGCCGCGTAGATGCCACATTAGGGGCGGACTTCTCGCTTTCGTTAATCGATCCTCAAGGGAAATTAAAGACGACCGGGGAGGACCTGTCCGAGGCGGATATCCTCTTTGTATTCCGGAAGGACGATCCGGAGGAACAGAAGCTCGCTGATGCTATCGACGGCGCCATCAAGGAATTGAAGGCCGATGGCACGTTAGGCAAGCTGAGCAAGGAATGGCTCGGAGAAGACTTTACTTCCGATAACTAATCAACAAGACGGGAAAGGAGGGAGAATCCATGGGGGCACCGTTTGATTTTTCTTTCGTGATCGGCGCCTTTTCGAAGCTGTGGTCGACGCTGGGCGTGACCTTGCTGATTGTGGGCGGATCATTGCTGACGGGGATTGTTATCGGATTTCTGATTGCACTCCCCAGGCTTTACAGGATCCCGGTGTTGGATCCGTTTTCGAAGGTTTACGTTTCTTTTTTCAGAGGGACGCCGATTTTGATCCAATTGTTCCTGTTCTACTATGGCTTGCCGGAGTTGTTGAAGTTCGCCCACTTGGATATCTCCCGCGCCCCCGTGTTGTTCTTCGTCATTTTGACCTACGGCTTGCACACCGGAGCCTTTATGTCGGAGACGATCCGCGCTTCGGTTATGGCCGTGGACCGGGGGCAGGTCGAAGCGGCTTATGCCATCGGGATGAAGGGGCTTCAGGCGTTCACAAGAATCGTATTACCGCAGGCGCTGGCGGTTGCGGTGCCGGTATTTTCCAATATGGTGATTGCCTTGTTGAAGGATACTTCGCTGGCGTTTACGCTCGGCGTCATGGAGTTAACCGGTAAGGCACAGACGCTAGGCGCGCTTACCCAGCATTTTATTGAAGCGTATCTGGCTCTGGCGTTCATTTATCTGGTCGTGAGCTTCACGCTGGAGAAGCTGCTGCGGGCAGCCGAACGGCGTTTGCTGAAGCATGAGCAGCCGGATGGGGCGGAGAGAAGAAGATTTCGCATCGAGCGGAAGCCATCGATCCGTGGCATGTTCGCCGGAATCGGCGCGGAGAAGGGAGGCGCAAAACTATGAAAATCGACCCCTCGTTCATCTGGACAGCGTTCCTTCATCTGTTGTCAGCGATTCCTACCACGTTGCTGATTACCGCCGTATCCGTCTCGGTCGGCTTTGTGATCGGGGTGATCACCGCGTTGTTCCGGCTGTATCGGGTGCCTGTGTTGGGTCAGCTTTCGACCGCTTATGTCACCTTTATTCGCGGAACACCGATGCTGACGCATTTATTGCTGATTTACTTCGGTTTGCCGGTAATCCTTGACGGCTTGTCCGGTTGGTTCGGCTGGGGGTTCAAATCCGCCTCCATTCCGATGATCGCTTTTGCCTTCATTTCATTCTCCATCACGGCCGGAGCTTATATGTCCGAGGTGGTCCGCTCGGGGTTGCTGGCGGTGAACCGCGGGCAGATCGAGGCGGCTTATTCCGTCGGGATGACGACGTTTCAGGCGCTGCGGCGGATCGTGTTCCCTCAGGCTCTGGCGGTCAGCCTCCCGAACCTGTCGAACTTGGCGATCGGGATGCTGCACGGCTCGACGCTCGCTTTTACCGTCTCCGTCGTGGATATTAACGCCAAAGCGCAAATCGTCGCCTCGACCAACTGGAAGTTTTTTGAAGCCTATTTGGCGGCGGCTTTGATATTCTGGGGGCTAACCGTCTTGATTGAACGTCTGACTGCCCGGATCGAGAAACGAATCCAAATCTACAATCGAGGGGGAGTGGCATGATTCAGCTTCGTCACATTTCTAAGTCCTTTGGGCGCCAGCAGGTGTTAAAGTCGATTGATCTGACGGTGAACCAAGGCGATGTCGTAGTCATTTTGGGTCCGAGTGGTTCCGGCAAAACAACGCTTCTGCGATGCATCAACTACCTGGAGAAACCCAGCGGCGGCGAGATTGCGATCGGTGACTTCCAACTGAGCTGCAACCGGGCGACGAAGAAAGACATCCATGCCCTCCGCCAAAAGTCGGCGATGGTGTTTCAACAATATAACTTGTTTAAGCATAAGACTGCGCTGGAGAACGTGATGGAAGGTCTAGTCATCGTCAAAAAAATACCGAAGGAAGAAGCCAAAGCCCGTAGCATTGAGCTGTTGGAGAAAGTTGGCCTGGCCAGCAAGCTGGACGCCTATCCGAGCCAGTTGTCGGGAGGGCAGCAGCAACGGGTGGGTATTGCCCGGGCACTGGCCTTGGAGCCGGAGGTGATTCTTTTCGACGAACCTACGTCGGCCCTGGATCCCGAGCTTGTCGGCGAAGTACTGGAGGTCATTCGCAAGATCGCCAGAGAAGGGATTACGATGATCGTCGTAACCCATGAGATGGGGTTTGCCCGGGACGTGGCCAACCATGCCGTGTTCATGGACGGCGGCGTGATCGTCGAGGAGGGGAGTCCGACGGAGCTGCTGTACCATCCACGCGAAGAACGGACGAAGCAGTTCCTGAAACGAATTACCCCCGAGCTCAGCTATAGCATTTAGGAGGCGAAAGAGAGATGGGACTAACGATAAGCGTGTTGGATCAAAGCCCGATTTACCCGGGGGAAACGGCGGAGCAGGCGTTTGCGCATACCGTTGCACTGGCCCGAAAAGCCGAGGAGTTGGGGTTCCGGCGGTTTTGGGTGTCGGAGCATCATGATTCGGAGCAGGTGGCCGGTTCCTCGCCGGAGGTGCTGATCTCCTACCTTTTAGCCAAAACGAACACGATCCGCATCGGCTCCGGCGGCGTGATGCTGCAGCATTACAGTCCATACAAAGTGGCGGAGAACTTTAACGTGTTGGCTTCTCTGGAGCCGGGGCGGGTGGACCTTGGCGTCGGCCGGGCCCCCGGAGGATTGCCGAAGAGCACGCAGGCCTTGCAGCAAGGTTCGCGAGAGTCGGCTTCGTTAACGGACAAAATCGTAGAGCTGCGCAAATACGTGCAGGACCGTCTGGAGGCGGATCATCCGTTGGCCGGATTGCGCGCTGCCCCTCACCCGGCGCAGGCCCCCGAGCTTTACGTGCTCGGAGCAAGCGTGGACAGTGCGGAAGTCGCAGCAGGGCTTGGCTTGCCTTATGTATTTTCCCTGTTCATTAACGGGGATCCGGCGATCGCGCTCCAGGCAATCCAAACATACCGACAGAGCTTTGATACGTCGCACGGTTCGGAGCCTCAAGTCATCCTGGCGTTGTCCCTCGTCGTCGCCGAATCCGAAGCGGAAGCTGCCGAACTTGCCGGCAAGCAGAAGGTCGTGAAGGTGCGGCTGGACAGTGGCAGAACGGTGACGCTCGGAACGCGGGAGCAAGCGGAAGAGTTTGGCCGCCAAGCGGGAGAGTCTTATACGATTGAGGAGCAGGATCCCTGGATTGTCAAAGGCACCAAGGAAGTTGTCCGTGAGCAGCTATTGGCGTTGCAGCGGGACACGGGCATCGAGGAAATGATCGTGACCAGCAATATCAGCCCTTTTGAGAAGCGCGTCCGCTCTTTTGAACTGCTTCACGACGCTTTGGTCGAAGTGAAGGCAGAGGCGTAACCATGACCAACGATATTTTTACGATTCAAGGGACGTCCGGGATAGCGGCAGAACGGTTCGTGGAGATTCGCCGTGAGCTGCACCGGTACCCGGAGCTGTCGAACGAGGAAATCGAGACGACCCGCCGTATCCGTGGATGGCTGGAGGAAGCGGACATCCGGATCCTGGACGTTCCGCTGGCGACGGGGCTGGTCGCGGAGGTTGGCGGACTCCAGGAGGGGCCGGTCATCGCGCTTCGGGCGGACATCGACGCGCTGCCGATTCAGGAGGAGACAGGGCTCCCGTTTGCCTCGACGCATCCCGGCAAGATGCATGCCTGCGGGCATGATTTCCATACCGCCGCCCTGATCGGCACGGCGCATGCGCTTAAAGCCCGAGAGTCGCAACTGAAGGGCACGGTCCGGCTGATCTTCCAGCCGGCCGAGGAGAAAGCCAAAGGTGCGCGCCAGGTCATCGACAGCGGCGCCTTGATAGGGGTGCAGGCTATCTTCGGCATGCACAATAAGCCGGATCTTCCCGTCGGGACGATCGGGATCAAGAGCGGTCCGCTGATGGCCGCCGCCGACGGCTTTGTCGTTGAGATCGCCGGGCGGGGGACCCATGCAGCCGTGCCGGAAGCCGGCAACGATCCGATCGTCACCGCCGCGCATCTCGTGACGGCGCTGCAAACAATCATCAGCCGGAATGTCGGCTCCTTGGAAAGTGCCGTCATCAGCGTCACGAGGCTGCATAGCGGCACAGCCTGGAACGTCGTCCCCGAATCGGCGCTGCTGGAGGGAACGATCCGGACCTTCGACGAGGAGGTGCGGCGGCGGGTACTGGAGCGTTTCGAAGAAGTTGTTCAGGGAGTGGCGGCTGCGTTTGGCACAACGGCCGCTGTCCGCTGGATCGAAGGGCCGCCGCCCGTGTTAAACGACGCTGCGCTGGCGGAGCTCGGGCTGGCAGCGGCGGAGGCGTCTGGGTACCGGGCCGTTACGCCGGTTCCGTCGCCTGCGGGAGAGGATTTTTCCTTCTATCAGCGGAAAATTCCCGGTCTCTTCGTCTTCATGGGGACGGATGGACCGCGGGAATGGCATCACCCGGCCTTCAATCTTGATGAGCGGGCCATTCCGGTAAGCATTGGCTTCTTCGTGAAGCTGGCGGAGCTGGCTCTGAACGGTCTGGATCAGGAGGACGGCCGGAGGGAAGGTGCATCCCGATGAGTACGCACGCCTCTTATGACGTCATTGTCGTCGGCGCGGGCTCCATGGGGATGAGCGCCGGTTATTATCTGGCCCGCAAGGGTCTCCGGACGCTGCTGATCGACGCCTTTGATCCTCCGCACCGGGAGGGCAGCCATCACGGCGAGCCCCGACTGATCCGGCATGCCTACAGCGGAGATCCCTTGTATACGGAATTGGCAATTCGAGCTCATCGGTTATGGAATGACGTGGAGGAGCAAACCGGGACCCGTCTGCTGGAGCCGTCCGGCGTGTTAAATCTTGCAGATCGCGGGCTGTATTCCTTCAAGCCGCGAATCGCGCAATCGGGGGCGCTGGGCGTCCGCACTGAATGGCTGGACGCGGCGGAAATCCGCGCGCGCTGGCCGGAGTTGACGATTCCGGATTCGTTTGAGGCGATGTACGAACCGGACGCCGGGTATTTGTACAGCGAGCGATGCATCGAGGCGTACCGCAAGCTGGCTTTGAGGCAAGGTGCGGAGCTGCTACCGTACTCCATCGTTCGAGAGGTGAAAGTGCACGGCGGAGAAGGCGGCGTTACGGTATATACGGCGGACGACAAGTTCCACGCGGGGGCCGTTCTGCTTGCTGCCGGAGCGTGGTTCAGCACGTTGGCTCCATTCGTCGACCTCCCCATTCGCGCTGTACGCAAGGGGGTCGGATGGTTCGAAACCTCCGGACCTGGTTTTGACGCGGGACGGTTTCCGGGGTTTACGCTGGGGACGCCGGAAGGCGGATACTACGGATTTCCGAGCATCAGTGGAGCCGGCCTGAAGATTGGCCGCCACGACGGAGGTCTTCCTTGGGCACCGGGAGAGACATTGGCTCCGTTCGGCGCCCATCCGGAGGATGAGGATGATCTGCGCCGTGTGCTCGAGGCTTACTTCCCGGGGGCGGCTGGCCGCCTGAGGCAAGGTGCGGCCTGCAAATACGAGCTGACGCCGGACGAGGACTTCATCATCGACCGGCACCCGGAACACCCGCAGGTTTGGGTGGCGGGCGGATTTTCCGGACACGGCTTCAAATTTGCCAGCGTAGTCGGGGAACTGCTCGCGGACTTAATAGGAGATGGGAAGGCCGGTTACTCCCTGCGGCCTTTTGCGCTCGATCGTTTCGTTCAGCCAGCCCCATTGGGGGAGTAGGGAGGAAGCTTGATTTTGAATCGGAGGGGATCGAATGACCCAAGTCAATTTTGAAGCATTTTTGAATACGCACGGGCAACTCGTCTCGGCGATCGATGGCCTGAGCGAGGAACAGACGGTATGGAAGCCGAAGCCGGAGAGCTGGAGCGTACTGGAGGTGTTGTCCCATTTGGTGGATCACAGCATCGTCATCTCCTTCCGGATCCGGGATATTCTGGCGGGGACGGAGGCCCGGCTGCCGGCTTTTAACCAAGATGCCTGGGTCAGCGGCCAATATGCCAACTCGGGTAACGTAGCCGATGTGTTGCAGGCTTTCCATGCGCTCCTGCTGTACAACAGTCTGCTGCTCAGCCGCTTGGATTCGGCCGACCTGAAGAAAACCGGAGTGAATGCCAAAGGGGAAACCGTCGCCATTACGGATATCGTGGAGGGTTTTACCCGCCACGTGCAGCGCCACTTGGAGCAAATTAATCGGATCAAACAAGCAGCTGAAGTCGCCTAAGCCAGGGGAAGAAACAAAGTAAGTTATATCAAATCGATAAGGAGGAACGAAATGATGGCAAAGCAAAAACAACTCAAATTGGGCGCGTTACTGCACGGGGTAGGTGGAGGGACCTCTTTGTGGCGACATCCGGAGGTGCAACCTGATGCCAGCATCAATATTGACGTCTACAAACATTGGGTGCAAAAAGCGGAGGCGGGCAAATTCGATCTGGTGTTTATCGCAGACGGTTTATATATCACGGAGAAATCGATCCCCCATTTCTTGAATCGTTTTGAGCCGTTAACGCTCCTTAGCGCCCTGGCTGCGGTCAGTAAGCATGTCGGCCTGGTCGGGACGTTATCCACTTCGTACAGCGAGCCGTTCACCGTCTCCCGTCAGTTCGCCTCCCTGGATCGGATTAGCGGCGGCCGTGCAGGCTGGAATATCGTGACTTCCCCCTTGGAAGGCTCCGCACTCAACTATGGGAAGAAAGAGCATCCGGATCATGACAAACGTTACCGGATTGCCACCGAGTTTCTGGAGGTTGCCCGCGGCCTGTGGGATTCGTGGGAGGATGACGCTTTCGTACGGAATAAGGAGACAGGGGTGTTTTTCGATCCGGACAAAATGCACACGCTCAATCATGTCGGGGAATTCTTCTCGGTGAAGGGGCCGCTCAATATTGCCCGTTCCAAGCAGGGGCAGCCGGTAATCTTCCAGGCAGGCTCCTCTGAGGTCGGCAAAAATTATGCGGCAAAGCATGCGGACTCCGTGTTCACGGGACATGAAACGATTGAGGACGCGCAAGCCTTTTATCAAGACGTGAAGTCCCGCGCCGCTTCGTTCGGACGCAATCCGGACGAAGTCTTGATCTTCCCGGGCATCAGCCCGATCCTTGGCCGCACGCCGGAGGAGGCGGAGCGCAAGTATCAAGAGGTCGCCAGCCTGGTGACGATTGAGAATGCCTTGGATTATTTGGGACGGTTCTTCGAGCACCACGACTTCTCCCAATACCCACTTGACGAGCCGTTTCCGGAACTCGGCGATTTGGGCAAAAACAGCTTCCAAAGCGGCACGGACAAAATCAAAAAAGACGCCAAGGAAAAAGGGCTGACGCTGCGACAAGTGGCGCTGCAGGCTGCAACGCCGCGCGGCGGCTTCATCGGTACGCCGGAACAGGTCGCGGACCGCATTCAGGCCTGGTTCGAAGGAGAGGCTGCCGACGGATTCATGATTGCCTCCGCCGTTCCGAACGGCCTAGAAGAATTCGTCGATCTGGTTGTTCCGATTTTGCAGGAGCGCGGCCTGTTCCGGACGGATTACGAAAGCGATACGCTGCGCGGAAACCTAGGCTTGCCGGTTCCGGAGAACCGGTATACGTTGGAGCGCCAAAAAGCGGTAGCTAAGGCTTAAGGGAAAGGAGGGAGAGAGTTATGTCTGGAGTGACCATTATTGCAGGGAGCCCAAACCCAGGTTCGCGGTTGTTTGGATTAACGGATTACGTGCAGGAACGACTGATCCAAACGGGCAGTGCCATCGATTGGATTTCGGCTGCGGAACTGCCGGCGGAGGATTTGCTGCGGGCTAACTTCGGTAGCCCGGCCATAAAGGCGGCGCTCGCTGCCGTCGAATCGGCGGATGCCGTCGTCATCGCGAGCCCAGTCTACAAAGCAGCCTACTCAGGCGCACTAAAGACGATCCTGGACTTAATCCCGCAAAAAGGGCTGCAGGGCAAAGTGGTACTGCCACTCTTTATCGGCGGGACAATCGCCCATTTTCTGGCGGTGGACTATGCACTGAAACCGGTGGTCGCGGCACTTGGCGGGACGCATATCCTCAGCGGCGTGTTCGCCGTAGATCAGTGGGTAAGCCGTTTGGAGAACGCCGGAGGTTACGCGCTTGAGGAGCAGCTCCGTGAGCGGCTGGACGAGGCGGTTGCTGAGTTGAACCGAGAACTGGCCCGAGACCAGCTGGCGGCAAAGGAGCAGAAGCAGGGGCAAGTAGTGGGGCTAGGTTAATTTGATGAGATGGAGTACTCGTACTACCGATTTGTATTCGATTTTTCGCATACATCTGTGGCTTGTCCCCTCCTTTCGCCCTAAGGAGATAAAAACCGTAAAAAAGCTTCCTGCATCAAAAAGATGCGAGGAAGCTTTTTGCTACTTGTCGTGCTTCTGCAGGGGGACTCCTCTTCAGCTGCCAAGCTGCGACTTCACTTGCTGTACTTCCTGAGTGTCCGCCATCATCGCCGGCTGGTAGAAACCTTTGGACTCGGCCAGTTGGAACAGCTCGTATTGGGATTTTTCGCAATTGTCCCGGATTTGTTGAATGGTGGATCTCAGCTGGAGATTGGCGCACTCCGAAATGACGCTGCTGTAAGTAGTCAAGCTGCTCTTGACCATGGACAACGCGTCGTTCACCATTTCTTTATCTTGCATCATTGTCTAATGTTCCTCCCTAATTCAAAAATGACATCAGCTGTTGCTTGGTGTTCATCGCGTCTTGGGCCGATTTTTGAAAGTAGGCTTTGACCTGCGGATCGACGGACTGCTGCGCGTAGGTGAGCATTTTTTGATGTGCCGTTTCATGTGCGCCGATCAGGTGCCGCAGGCTCTGCAGCTCCTGTTGGTTGATTTGGGACATGTGATCTGCTCCTTTCATTTGGTATTCGCTGGTTATTGTCTGCGAAACCGGGACAAATATGCAATAAGCTCGTGATCCCCGAAAAAAAAGGTCAGGGTGGTGAATAATTGGTGACGGCCATTGGGTTAGCCGGGTTCCCTAGGATTTGTAATTTTTACACGCAGGACTTAGGTCCTCTATTCCGTGCCATATGAACTATTAAAATAGTCACTGTGATATTATTCATTTTGGTTAAAATTAGGAAGATAACCTCATTTGTATTAATTGACAATTATGCAAGCGTTGTTGAAGTCGTCCTCTATGTGAAAATAATATCAAAGGTGGAATTATAATGTTCAGGCTAGGAAATCCATTCCGATGGTTCAAGAGATTCAGATTTCGTTCGCTAATCGGCAAATTGGTGGGAATGATCGTGTTGCTAATGGTAGTATGCGCCGTTTCCTTCACTTTGGTGTCTTATTATGAGGTGCAAAGATCGATGACCAGCCAAATGAGAAGTGACGGGACCACCCTCGTAACGAATATCAAACGCGAGATCGTTAGCAACGAGCTGCTGGACATGGGCCAACTTCAGAAGGTATTCCAGACGATCAAAGAGGAGGGAAAAGGCAACATCGTGTATATCTCCCTCTCCGATGCGAAGGGGAATTTAATCGTGTCCGACAATAGCCGGACCCAGGAAGGGAACGATGCTGAGGCGACGGACGCTACGGCTTCGGCCTCGGCAACATCAACGAACACGGATTTAACCACCGTGGTTTCCAATCAGGAGACCCAAGGCAGTATCTTGGAAACGGCCGGCGGGGAGAAGGTTTATAACATCTCGACAGATTTTACATACAGCAAGGAGCTCTCCGGCGCACTAAATGTGGGGATCTCGCTGGAAAGCATGTATGGTCAGATCCGGGAAGCACTGAAAGAGACGATCTTTATTTCACTTGCAATTCTACTGTTAGCGGTTGCCTTGGGCTTGTTCATGGGACGCCGGATGATCCGGCCGATCACGATGATGTCCAAGCGTATCAAAAGCTATGCCGCCGGGGATTTCTCGGAGGAGTTCGTACATGATAGTGAGGATGAGATCGGGAGAATGGCGGCAGATTTGGCGCATATGCGCAGCAAGCTGGGCGGGATGATGGAGAACATCCAGCTTCGCGCGGGTCAGGTCACGTCCGGTTCGCAGCAGCTTTCGGTTATGATCGGGGAGAGCTCGCAGGCGGCAAAAGAAATTTCGACCGCGACGGATGCGCTGGCGGCGGGGTCGGGAGACCTGGCGTTAAACGCACAGGAAGGGTTGGAGCGGTTAAATCGATTGGCGGAGGAGATCATTTCGCTCACCGGGCGGGCAGATGAGATGAAGACCAGCATCGAGGAAACCCAAGAAGCGAACCAAACAACCATGACCAGCATGAAGCATTTGCAGAAGGCGATCCGCGAAAACGCGGAAGTAACCATCAATATCGAAGAGCAGGTCAACGATCTCAGCGATAAATCGGAAGCGATCACTCAGGTCACGACCGTGATCAAGGCGATCTCCGAGCAAACCAATCTGTTGGCGCTGAACGCTATGATTGAAAGCGCCAGAGCCGGAGAACAAGGACGTGGGTTCGCGGTCGTGGCGGAGCAGATCCGCAAGCTGGCCGAACAAACGACGGGTTCGGTGCAAGGGATCGAGGAGATGGTTCGGGAAGTGGCCGCCGCGGTTGCGAAAACCCGAGAGTTTATGCAGCAAGGTGCCGAGGTGATTACCCGCACAAGTGAGGTGTCGCAGGAAACCGGGAAGGCGTTCCGGCAAATCGACCAGACGATTCATCATATGATCGCAGGGATGCAGGAACTGATAGACGGCATCACTCAAGTCAATCACGACAAAAACGAAGTGATCGGCACCATCGAAAGCATCTCTTCCATCGCGCAGGAATCCACTGCGGCTACCGAGGAAATCTCCGCTTCCACTGAGCAGCAGCTGGCTAGCATGGAGCAGGTGTCCGCTTCGACCGGGGAGATGAAGGAAATCGCCGACGATTTGAATGGTTTGGTGGGACAATTTAAGTTCTAATTCGAAACCGCTGCCTGAAGTGTGCTGAACTTGCCTCCCAAGCAAAACATCCGTTACACTGGTACAAGAGTTGTAGAACGATAAGTTGCGGGTAGGATGATCATCGATAATGAGGGGCAAGCTCATGGGATTGAAAAAAAGGGAGCAGCAATCGCTGCTCACCAAAGAGAAAATTTTGCGGAATTCGATTGAGTTGATTACGGCCTATGGATACGACGAGGTCACGATCTCGCAGATTTGCCAGAAGAGCGAGGTGGCCAAGGGTTCATTCTATACCCATTTCAGCTCCAAGAGCGAGATTGCAATCGAAATTCTGAAGGACATTAACGTCCGTTTGTTCCACGGTCTGGAAGTTGATGTTACGCAGCCGGCAGAGCCGCAACTTCGGGAGTATACCCGGATGTATTTCCAAACGGTCATGGAATGCGGGCCGGCCATGTCGCGGGAGATCTTCAAAATCATCCATACGATTCAGTTCTCCAGCGGAGACGTGTCCGACTTGCATAACAGCTTTATTGAGCGTTATATCCGCCTGGGGCAAGAGCAGGAGGCTTTCCGCAAGGAGCTGAATCCGGAGAAAATCGGCCATTACTGGTCGGACGGCAATCTCGGTTTAGTCCGCTATTGGATCGCCGACAGCGAATGTTACGACTTGATGCAGGAAGGCATAGATTATTTCGAATTTATGATGAATGCGATCCGTTCATGAAATAACAACAACCCGTTTCCCCGCAGTATCGCGGAGGAACGGGTTGTTTTGCTTGTATCCTTGCTATTTGTGGGAGGCCGCATGTTCACCGGCAATTCGGCCGGAGTTGACGGCAAAGGCCATCGTTAAGCCTTCCACATCCGGGTAGCTGTTGTCATACAAACCACCAGCATCGTTGCCAACCGCATAAAGGCCAGGAATGACTTTACCTTCTGCGGTCAAAGCCTGCAGGTCTTCATTAACGCGTACGCCGCCGATTGACCCATAGGTCGAACCGCTGACGCGGATGGCGTAGAACGGACCTTTTTCAATCTTATATTGAAGGTAAGCCGGGTCCTTGTAATACAATGTATCCTTTTTAGCTGCTACGGCTTGGTTGTAGGTTTGTGCCGACGATTTCAGTTTCGCTGCGTTCATGCCGGTTTTGGCAGCCAAATCGTCTAGCGTTTTGCCGATGGCGACAACGCCGTCTTTGGCGAATGTTTCAAGATCAGATTGCAAATCTTTAATTGGTGCAGTCTTCAGCTTGGTAACGTCGTTGCGCCCTTGGGCAAATAAGCCGTCCCCATTGACTTGATAAGCGCCGCACAAACTGCTACCCTCTTTGGTCAGCTTGTCCACGGTAGCTTGGTCAATCACGGCAAAATATTCGCCGCCCACGGAGTAAGCGGCATTCCCCCACAGCACGTTGTCATACACGACCCCTTCGTCCACGAACCGGGTGCCTTCTTTGTTCACCCAGAACAGCGGAAGGTCTTTAACGGTAAAGGTCGGACGGCCGTTGTAGTTTTCGAAGATCCCTTTGGTCCCCGACAGGTCGCCCAGGTGGATTTGGATCACGCCGCTGCCGATTTCGTCAGCACCGATCGCCCAGGCCATTTTCACGCCTTCGCCTTTGTTCCCCCACCCGTAATAGTTATAATAATTCACCTTCGTTTTCTCTTTGAACATCTCTTCATTGGCCCCGAATCCGCCGCTGGCCAGGATGACGTTCTTCGCCGTCACCTTCAGGGTGCTGCCGTCCTCCATGGTGGCGGTGACGCCGGTGACGCGGCCTTTCGCATCGGTGATCAACGACTGTCCGGTCGTGTTGAAGCGGACGTCGACACCGAGTTCTTTTTGCATCCGTTCATGCAGCTTGGCAAAGTCTGCTTTCGCGTTCGTCCACAGGTGATACGTCTTTGGCGAATCGACGTGCAGCTTCTGGTTGACCCCAAGGCTCAGCCGCAATCCGATGCCGTTGGCCTGCAGCCAATCAATCGTACTGCCCGATTTGTTGAGAACGGCCTTGAGCAGCGGGGCATTGCTGCGGTAATGGTTGTATTTCTCCAGATAGTTAAATAGGTATTCGGTCGTTACGGTTTCTCCGGCTTTCTTTTGCAGGGAGGTTTCCGTACCGGCGATGCCCATCGCGTAGTTTAAGAGACCGCCCATCGCGGAGGTTTTCTCCAGCACGATCACCTTCGCGCCGTTTTGAACTGCGGCCAGTGCAGCGGCCGTTCCCGATGTGCCGCCGCCAACGACGACGACGTCCGCCGTAGCGGTATGTACCTTGCCGCCCGTCGTAACCGTTTGCAAATCAGAAGGCTTCAGGCCGGTTTGCGCCAGCGCCGCTTTAGCGGCGGCCATTACGGCGGCCGAGGTGTGGGATGCACCGGCGATAGCGTCCAGTTCAACGTTTTGCTTAGCTACTATTTGCTCCTGCAGCTTCTTCGCGGCCGCGCCTCCGACTTCCGGCGTTTCCTTGTCCGCTTGAATCGTTACATTGGTGATTTTCTTGCCGTCGACGGTTAAGGTCACTTTGACATCTCCGCCAAAGCCTTTTTCCGTTGCGGTGCCCGTCTTGCTGCTTGCACCTTGTGCCGCTGCGGCATTGACATCGCTGACAGCTTTGCTACCGATTTGTGCGCCGCCGAGGACCAGCGCTAGGCCTAATAAGCCCGCTGTTACCGACTTAATCCAAGATTTCATAGCCCAAACTCCCCTTCAATCTTGATTTGTCCGCGTTCGATGACCGAAGTCAGTGACCGTGGTCAGTATCAGAATAGCGCGATTCCTCGCACATTAAAGTGAAATAATTCACAAAATAAGCAAAAGGTTTTTACTTTATAATAGAACCCGGTAATCTACTTGGGTGTGTACTGTTGAGAGGTGGAGAAACGCATGAAAACAATGGAAACTGCCGTCCCACGGTTGGGGGTAGGTGCAGTGATTCGGAACGACCAGGGGGAGATCCTGATGGTGCTGCGCAATCGGGAACCGGAAAAGGACACTTGGAGCATCCCCGGTGGAAAAATCGATTTGTACGAAACGATGGAGCATGGTGTCGTGCGGGAAATCAAGGAAGAGGTAAACCTCGATATCGAGGTAACGGGGCTATTGTGTACGGCGGAGACGATTCGGCCGGAAAAGATGGAGCACTGGGTTTCGGTGATATTCGAAGCGGTGGTTGTCGGTGGCGAGCTTCGGAATATGGAGGAAGGGGGAGCTATCGGCGCGATGGAGTGGTTCCCTTTGAATCGTTTGCCGGACAAGCTGGCCAGTTTCACCGCGGCAGCAATTGAGGCGCTACAGAGAAGGGAGTAGGCTGGGACTAGTAACGGAACTCAGCGACCTTATTTAGCCCCATTTCGCATGATGGGAGTCCTAACGGAAGTGGAAGACCTTATTTCCTCCAAATCACCTGCATGGACGTGATTTAGAGCGAAATAGGGTCTTTGCGTTCCCTTAGGACGAAATATCACCGGAAAATGGGGCAATAAGGTTCCTAGATTCCATTAGGCCGGTGCTTCCGATCTACTGCCCAGCTCGCGCCGCCGCCCGCGTACCTGCGCATAAACGGCGATGAGCTGCGTTAGCAGGCCGGCGATGCACACGCCGGTCCAGCCGAAATGGGCATAGCTGAACGAGCCGACCCAGGAGCCGAGGGCACCGCCGACGAAATACGAAACCATGTAAATCGTATTGATGCGGTTGCGGGCTTCGTCGCTGATGGCGTGGATGCGGGCCTGGTTGGAGAT
The DNA here is from genome assembly GCF_037969915.1 of Paenibacillus sp. FSL R7-0216. Classification (NCBI taxonomy): domain Bacteria; kingdom Bacillati; phylum Bacillota; class Bacilli; order Caryophanales; family Paenibacillaceae; genus Paenibacillus; species Paenibacillus sp. FSL R7-0216. The sequence continues at coordinate 1,089,083 of NZ_CP150222.1, forward strand.
TTGCGTCGATTGGACGCCGAGATCAAGCAGGATCACGCCGACAACCAGCCCCGCCAGGATGTAGCCGAAGCCCAGCAGGCAGACGTAGGCGAGGATGACCGCGCCCATGCCGATGCCAATGGTGAAGCGCGGGCTGCGCCGGTCGGCCATCCGCCCGGCAACCGGAGCGGCCAGAGCCCCGACGACGCCGATGAGCCCGAACAGACCGGCCGCGTCAGGGCCTAGCCCAAAGCGGGGTTCGGCCAGCAGGAACGACAGCGTCGTCCAGAACACGCTAAACGCGGCGAACATCATGCCGCCGTTCAGCGACGCCTCTCGGAGTAGCGGTAGATCTTTGATAAGCGACGCCATCGAGCGGAACAAATCCCCGTAACCCGCCGATGCCGTGGACGGGGATTTGGGTAGACGAAACGTCAGGAAGCCAGCCAGAAGGATCATGAGTCCGGAGGCGATGAAATAGACGGACGGCCAGCCAAGGTATTTGCCTACGAGTCCGCTGAAGGTCCGGGAGACGAGAATCCCGATTAAGAGTCCGCTCATGACGGTGCCGATGATTCGGCCGCGTTCCTTCGGGTCGGCCAGCTGCGCAGCGAGCGGTACGATCAGTTGAGGCACAATGGAAGTGAAGCCAACGGCGAAGGAAGCGATGCTTAGCACGGCGCTGTTCCAGGCAAACGCCAGAAATAACAAGGCGCCGGCGGAGCAGAGGAGCATGAACAGGATCAGCGATTTCTTCTCGCGGATATCGGCCAGCGGCAGGATCATCAGCATCCCCAGCGCATATCCGACCTGGGTCAAGGTGGCGGCATAACCCACCTGGGCTTGCGTGACATGAAACGCGGCGGCGATTTCCGCCAGCAGCGGCTGGATATAATAAAGATTCGCCACGGCGATGCCGGCGGTGACGGCCAGGGTCAACACCAGAAACCGACTCAACCGGATCGGTGTGCTTCCGGATGGCATAGGAACGCCTCCTTTCGGGAATTTTGGCAAAAAAACAACCTAAGTCCGTAAGAAACAGGGCTTAGGTTGTTTCGCGTAGGGACGACTTGGCTTATGGCAAAATGTTGCCCGCAGCGCGGTAAATTTCGTACCACTCTTCGCGGGTCAAGCGGATCTCGCCGGCTTGGATGCAGTCCTTCAAACGATCGATGTTCATCGTCCCGATCACCGGCTGCATTTGGGCCGGGTGGCGCAGCAGCCACGCGATGGCAATGGTTGTGTTCGTAACGCCGTATTTCGCGGCGATTTCGTCAATCTTCTGATTCAGCTCAGGGAACTTCTCGTTGCCGAGGAAGACTCCCTCGAAGAATCCGTATTGGAACGGCGACCAAGGTTGGATCGTGATGTCGTTCAAACGGCAGAAGTCCAGCACGCTGCCGTCGCGGTTGACGGCGGCTTCATTTTCCATGTTTACGTTAATGCCGGCCGAAATCATCGTGGTGTTCGTGATGCTCAGCTGAAGCTGATTCGCGACGATCGGCTGTTTAACGTATTTTTGCAGCAGTTGGATTTGCATCGGGTTCTGGTTGGATACGCCAAAATGACGTACTTTGCCCGCGGTATGCAATTGGTCGAACGCTTCGGCAACTTCCTCGGGCTCTACGAGGGCATCCGGACGATGCAGCAGCAGCACGTCAAGATATTCGGTGTTCAGGCGTTTTAAAATGCCGTCCACCGAGGACAAAATGTGCTCTTTCGAGAAGTCGAAGGAGCCTTGGCGGATGCCGCATTTCGATTGCAGGATGATTTTCTCCCGAATCTCCGGGTTCATGTGGATCGCATCGGCGAAAATCTCCTCGCAGGAGCCGCCTCCATATATATCCGCATGGTCGAAGAAATTAGCGCCTTCTTCCAACGCGGTTTGTACGAAACGTTCCGCACCGGCTTTGTCCAGCGAGTTGATGCGCATGCAGCCGACGGCGATGACGGGGACTTCCAGCGTGCTTGTTCCCAGCTTGATGGTCTTCATTAGTCGGATCCTCCTCAGTTGAATAGGTATAGATGAACGGGTCACCCGGGCAGCTATGTAATCGGATAGAAGCAACAATCCATACGGACTGGACGTTATGGGTGCCTGGATGCCCCCATCATTGTGACATAGAAGGACGATGGTTTCAAGAGCGGAAGAAAGAGCCCGGGGAGAATAGCCAAAAGGCCGCCGGGTCATGAATCCCGGCAGCCGAAAGCGGAAAGGAATAGGAACATCTTAGAGTTAGCGAACGGTTTCGCTAGGAGCGGCGACGCGTTTGTCTTTCAGCACGACATTGTTGCTGTATAACATCGAATCGCTGCTTAAACGATAAGTTGGGAAGGGGTCATGGGCAAGCAACCGCATCACGTCATCGAACAAAATTTCCTGCTGGCGATCCACCAAGAAGGTGAAGCCGCCCGATTCAAACGCGATGTCGGTGGGGAGCGGCTCGCTGATCAGATGCAGCGAATAAACGCCGGCTGCGCTGCACCCTTCCGATTCACCGATCAGCTTGAAGTATCCAGGCCGGTCGCCCAGAGTTTGTTGCAGCTTCACTTTCGTATCATTCGTCATGTCTACTCTCATTCCGACACACATCCTTTAGTTTGTATTTTAAATTTCATAAAATTATATTGTTTACAATTTAATAATAATCAATTTAAAGGGGGTTGTCAACCGGGGAAAAGTCACTTGTGCAACCAGACCCTGAGCGTATAATAGTTACTGTGATTTCGATAGCCAAAATTACAACGAAAAGGACTGCGTGCCCACATGAATCTCATTGAGAAGAAACATGCGGAAGATCTGCTGAATGCTTTTGTCGGATCGGACGTGTATCTGCATAGTGAAGCTACATCGTATCTGTTTGTCCGTAATTTCAAGGTGAACCTGACCGATGCCTTTATTGCCGGGGAAGGACCTTACCGGGCGGCATTGCGATTTGACGGCCAGGGTTGGCTGCGCATCGAAGGGCTGACCCATTTAGAGCTTGACGATCAAGGACGTCTCCTGCTAGAGGGCTTTGACGACAAGGGACGTATGGACGTTGCACTGCATTTGGGAAGGGAGCCGTTTCCGGAATGAATACACAACATACTATGGGACGCAAGCTGCTGGCGGTGTTTGCCCATCCTGACGACGAGTCGTTTATTTGCGGAGGTACGTTAGCCAAATACGCCGCCGAAGGTGTGGAGGTCACGGTGGTGAGTGCAACCCGCGGCGAAATGGGGCGGCGGATGGGGAATCCGCCCTATTTAAACCGGGAGACGTTGGCGGCAGCTCGCGAAATCGAGCTGCGTCAGGCGTGTGACCATTTGGGCGTATACGAATTGAAGTTTCTCGATATCCGCGATAAAACGGTCGAGTTCATCAACGAGGAACTGCTCATCGGACGGATCGAGGAACTGATGAGGGAGCTCCAGCCCGAAGTGGTACTCACGTTCCACGAGACATTGGGTGGACACCCGGACCACTGCGCGATCGGTAAAGCGACGACGGCAGCGTTTCGCCGGTATAAGCAAGGTGCGCTGTATTTTGTTTCCTTCGGTGACATGATGCTGCAGCCGGACAAGTACGGCTATACCGCAGGCGACATCGCCCGCGTGGATGTACAAGAGCATTTGAAGGCTAAGCTGGCTGCCTTCCGCGCTCACCGCTGCCAATCGGAGCTGATGGAATGGGTATGGCAACGGGATGACAAAGCGCTGCGGAACTTTGGCCGCTATGAATATTTTATCCGCGGCAGCCAGTCGCAGCCGGAGAAGGATTCGCTTTTTAGTTAAGATCGAATCGACGGTTCCAGGTGCATTTTTCCAATAATAATGATTTTCATTCTCAATTAGATATGATACGATGGTTCCATCCTAGTGAAATTTCACTTCCTTATGTGAGCAAAAGGAGAGGTTGCGACGATGGAACAAACCGTGTTTGATGTCACGATTATCGGAGGAGGACCTGCAGGTTTATATTCCGCCTTCTACAGCGGCTTGCGCGAGATGAGAACGAAGCTGATCGAATATCAGCCTTTTCTCGGCGGCAAGGTGAATGTATATCCGGAGAAAATGATCTGGGACATCGGCGGCCTGACGCCGGTTACCGGGGAACAGCTGATTCAACAGTTGATCCAGCAGGGATTGACGTTCCAGCCGGAAGTCGTGCTTGGGGAGAAGGTGACGTCGATTTCTCAAAACGCAGATCGTACGTTCTCACTGCACACCGCATCGGGCACCGTACATTATTCCAAGACGATCATCCTTGCCATTGGAGGCGGGATCCTGAAACCCACGAAGCTCGAAATCGAAGGGGCCGAACGGTTTGAAGTGACGAACCTCCATTATACGGTGAAATCGCTGGGCCGGTTCAAAGGGAAAACCGTGCTGATTTCAGGCGGAGGGAACACGGCAATCGATTGGGCGAACGAGCTGGCTCCGATTGCGAAGAAAGTGTATTTGACTTATCGTAAGGAAGCGCTGAAAGGCCACGAGGCAGAGATATCGAAGCTGTTGAGGAATAATGTGGCTTGCCTGCTGAACACGTCGATTGTGAAATTGACCGGGGCTAAGGGCGGGGAGACGATCCACAGCGTCTGGATTCAAAATCATGAGGATGGCTCCATCGTCGAACTGGAAATCGATGAGGTCGTCGTGAGTCATGGATATGAACGGGATAAAGCGTTGCTGGACAATAGCGAAATTCAGATGAACATGGCTAACGAATACGGGGTCGCCGGAACTCCTCTGAGCGAAACTTCGGTGGAGGGGATTTTTGCAGCCGGGGATATCTTGGCTTATGAGGGCAAGCTGCATTTGATCGCCGGGGCTTTCCAGGATGCAGCCAATGCCGTAAACCGGGCCAAACAGTATATCACCCCCGAGGCAGAGGCTTACGGGATGGTCTCTTCGCATAATGATCTCTTCGTGGAGAAAAATCGGGAACTGAAGAAGCAGCTGTTTGCCGCACTGGCAGATTGACCGAATCTACTTGATATGGATGCGCTTACCTTAAATGGGTGGGCGTATTTTTTTATCCTTATTATGCTTTCTTACCATGAGAATGGGAATATATTGAAACCTCACCAATAGATATAAAGGTATCAGCTTGTATAGGCTCCTTGAAAACTATGAATGGTGAGGGAGATGAGAGTTTGAGCAAGAGAGTCGTCGCAGGAATCTTAAGCTTCATCCTGGCGTTTACGCTGCTGCTGCCGATGGCGGGAGCGGAAGGCGGCGCTTTGGCGGGAGCCGACGGAAGGAGGGAAGGCATTCCCCGGCTGAATCAAGATGTCGTGACCCAGGAAGTGCTGCGGGATCAGGCCGCGAAGGTTCAGCTCAGCGGTAGAGAGAAACGGCAAGTTTCCGGGCAGTCCTCCGCTGTGGACAACGGATTAACTCTGGAGCGCCGGGATGCCGAGGTGTCTGCGGTTCAGCCCCAAAACTTCGTGCCGCTTACGGATGGCAGCGAACCAACGACGGTGATCGTCGAGCTGCAGGAAGCACCTTTGAAGGTGTTTGAAGTTTCGCAGAGCAAAGCGCGTTCGAGCCAGTCGCTGAGCTCCCACAGAAAAGCGATCGATTTGCAACAGCAAACGTTCAAGACGCAAGCGGTTAGTAAGCTGAAGGCGAACATTCACCGCGAATACGAACATATTTTCAATGGCTATTCGTTGACGATTCCCGCTAACGAGGTGGAAAGCCTGCTGAAGCTTCCGGGCGTCAAGGCGATATACCCGAATGAGACGGTTTATGCAACCGAGGCAGAAGAGGTTCCGGCCGCACCGTTGGACAGCGTGTCATTCATCGGCAGCGGGTCGTTCTGGGAGGAAGGGACCGAAGGCCAAGGCATTAAGGTCGGCGTGATCGATACCGGCGCAGCCAAGGACCATCCGGATTTGGCGGAAGCCATTCCTGACGGATATTGGGGATATGACTTCGTCAACGAGGATAATGATCCCTATGAAACGACTTACGATGATTTCTTGAGTTCGGGACAACCCGAATTCAACTCAGACGGTAGACCTTACTATACCTCGCACGGCAGCCATGTGTCGGGCATCGTAGCCGGACGCGGCATCGGTAAGGACGATCTGGCTGGCGTTAAAGGGGTTGCGCCGGAAGCGGAGGTTTACGCTTATAAGGTGTTGGGGCCTTACGGCAGCGGTTCGACGGAGGACGTGATCGCCGGAATCGAGCGGGCCGTGGAGGACGGCATGGACGTCATTAACTTGTCGCTGGGTTCGGAGACCAATAACCAGCGCTCCGCCGATTCGATTGCGGTCAACAATGCGATGAAAGCGGGCGTTGTGGCCGTCGTCTCCAGTGGCAACTCCGGACCTGGGTCTGCTACCGTTAGTGATCCGGGCACTTCGGAGTTAGCAATTACCGTCGGCGCCTCCAAGCCGCCGCTCGTCACGCCGATCATGCAGATTGCGGCGATGGGCGAGGAAGGCTTCTTTATGGAGACGTTCGATAAGTCCGCGGGAATCGAGAATTTGACGGATTCTTACCCGCTGGTCGATGTCGGGTTAGGCAAGCCGGGAGATTATACGGGTAAGGATTTAACCGGTAAAATTGCCTTCATCAAACGCGGCGAAATCTCCTTTGCGGATAAAGCCCTGAACGCCCAAGCTTCAGGCGCCGTGGCTGCAATTGTGTTTAACAATGCGCCAGAAGCATTGGAAAGCGGGACGTTGGGGAACGTGGAGATTAACATCCCGGTGTACGCCCTTTCCGGGGCTTATGGAGAACGAATTCGGACCGCTCTGCAAGCGCAGGAGTTGTCCGCCGAGTTCAGTTCGACGATAGAAGAAGATATTATGGCAGGATTCAGCTCGCGTGGACCGGCCAAACCGGGATATGACATCAAACCAGATATTTCCGCGCCGGGGATGAGCATCCGCTCCAGCGTACCGGAATATGAGGATTGGTATGCCGCCCAAAACGGCACCAGCATGGCCGCACCGCATGTTACGGGCGCGGCGGCACTTGTAGAGCAGAAATATCCAAACTTGACGCCTTATGAAATCAAGTCGTTATTCATGAATAATACTGTGAAGTTAAACGATCGAAACGGTGACCGCTATACGCATATGGATCAGGGAGCCGGACGGATCGCGCTGGATCAGGTGCTCGAGGCCAAAGCGGTAGCGATGGTGGAGGATTCGACGCCTTACGTTGATGGAGAGGCCCCGGAAACTTTTTATACGGGCAGCTTGTCGTTTGGGTACGTCGGTAACGGCTTCTCTGCCGAACAACATGTGATCGTCAAAGATATTGCCGGCGAGTCCTCGAATTACGCAATTAGCTCGCAGTGGTATGGGAATTCACCGATAGACCTGACACTGTCTGCTTCTAAAGCAGCGGTAAGCGCGGGCGGGGAAACCGGCTTCGACGTCGAGGTTGCGGTGCCGGAAGAAGCGGCAAACCAGCGATACGAAGGCGAAGTCATCTTGACGGAAACGACGACCGGACATGAGATCAAACTGCCGGTAGCGGTTTATGTCGGCGATACACCGCAGCAGGATGTTGTGACGGACGTAGAACTGTCGAACAACCCAATTTCGCCGAACGACGATGAGCTGTTTGATACCACGGATATCTCGTTTACGGTGAACGAATATGCCGAGTATTTCTCGTTGGAAGTGCATGATATGAACGGGAATTGGCTGGGCGTGGTAGCTGAAGAAGATACGGGCATTGATCCGGGAAGCTATACGTTGCGCGGATGGGACGGAATTATCTACGGAGAATTCGATGAGGAAATCGCGCTTCCCGATAGCGAATACTTATTGGTCCCTTATACCGGACTGTCCAAATTTGAGTCGGTTCCTTCGGAAGACTCAAGATACGTCTTCTACGTCGACACCTCAGCACCGGTATCCAAGCTTAACGAGCCGGCATTGAAAGTGAAGAGCTCTGGTCAGACCGGGGTCATTTACGGCGAGGTTACGGAGGATATGCTGATCAATTATCTGGTCACCGCCGGCGGACTGGATATGGACGTTGTGATTGGCGTTGAGGCAATGTTTGAAAATGCCGACGGCGATATCGAAACGAGCATAGGAACTATCGATAATCAAGGGAACTTCAAAATCGATGTTCCGGTTTTACCAGGAGACAATTATTACGAGGTTTACGTCTATGACTTGGCCGGGAATGGGTATTGGGATCCGGCTCATGTCGTTAGATATAACCACGCTGTGGAACCGGCATTGCTCATAAATCCTGAGAATCTGACGCTTCAAGCGGGCGAGAGCCAGGCGCTGGCCGTAACGTATAAAGCGGCGGACGGAACGGAAAGCGATGTAACGGCAGCAGCGGTTTATCATGTAACTGAGCCGGCGATTGCGGAAGTGAATGCTGGAATCGTGACGGGCCTTACGGCAGGCACGACGACAATTGAGGTCGAGCATGAAGGCCTGACGAAAGCCGTTACTGTCACGGTGACCGCCGAAGGCGGCGAAGAGCAGCCAGAGCTTCGAGTGAGCCCGGAAACGCTGACACTTCAAGCCGGCGAGAGCCAAGCGCTCGCCGTCACCTATAAGACGGTAGACGGAACAGAAAGCGATGTTACGCAAACAGCGGGATATCGCGTAGCGGATCCGACTGTAGCGGAAGTGAATGCTGGGAACGTGACGGGCCTTGCCGCAGGCACGACGACGATTGAGGTCGAGCACGAAGGCCTGACGAAAACCGTTGCCGTCACGGTCACCCCTGAAGGTGGCGAAGAGCAGGCGGATCTTCGGGTGAACCCGGAAAGTCTGACGCTACAAGCGGGTGAGAGCCAAGCGCTCGCGGTCACCTATAAAGCGATAGACGGAACGGAAAGCGATGTAACGGAAACAGCGGAATATCGCGTAGCGGATCCTTTGATCGCAACAGTTACCAACGGCAACGTGACCGGGGTAGCGGAAGGTACGACAACGATTGAGGTTGTGTACGGAGGTTTCTCAAGAACCGTAACCGTGACCGTCATCCCTGAAGGTGGGGAAGAGCAGGCGGAACTTCTAGTGAGCCCAGGAACGCTGACACTTCAAGTAGGCGAGAGCCAAGCGCTCGCCGTTACCTATAAAGCGGTAGACGGAACAGAAAGCGATGTAACGGCTGCCGCCGCTTATCGTGTAGCGGAACCGACGATCGCAGAAGTGAATGCGGGGAACGTGACGGGCCTGGTGGCCGGAACGACGACGATCGAGGTTGAACATGAAGGCCTCACCAAATTCGTCTCCGTGACCGTCACCAGCAATGAAGAACCAGGAGAACCGTCGTTGACCGTCATGCCAGCTTCCCTGTCCTTGAAAGCCGGAACCAGTGGTCAGTTAACGGTTACGTATAAGGATGTGGAAGGCACAGAATCCACCGTGACGGATGCGGTTTACGAATCGAAAAATCCGCAGATTGCTACCGTTTCAAGTACAGGTTTAGTCACGGCTGTGAAAGCCGGCTCAACCTCCATCGAGGTGACCTACCAAGGTTTGGCGGAACACGTGATCGTCACGGTCACTGCGGCAGACCCGCCTAATAACGGAGGCGGAGGAGGTAATGGCGGTGGCAGCGGTGGTGGAGGATCGAGCAGCGGCGGTTCCACTTCTACGCCAACAACGACGCCAGCTCCACCAGCTTCACCGGTTATCCCTAAGGATGCCGTGGCCATCAAGGCAGGCGAGCCTACGGTCGTGAAGCTGCCGAACGGGTTTACGCTGACGATTCCCGCAGGCGCAATTACTTCACCGGAGGCCGCTTACGTCCAAGTCACGCCGGCGACTGATGAGGAGACGAAGAAGCTGCTGGAAGGCTTGAAGCTAGCGGAGGGCATTCAATCGTTTGGCATCTACTATGACATTCATGTTTTAACGAAGGACGGGAAACCGTTGGAACCTGTCACGCTCAACAAGCCGGCCGAAGCGGCGATTCCGCTTACGGCATTGAACCCCGGGGCGATTAAAGGGGAAAAGATCAGCTTGTTCAAGCTGGGGGACAAAGGAGAATTGACCCCGTTCTTTGGGCGATTGAAAGACGGTAAGGTGGTCGCCAGCCTGTATGGCTTTAGCCGGTACATCTATCTGGCCAAAAACGTTAGCTTTATCGATGTGACTTCCGAGAAGTACGCATGGGCAGTGGATGCCATCGAAATCCTGGCCTCGAAAGACATTCTCGCCGGTTCGCTGGACGGCAGCTTCCATCCCGAAACGCAAGTGACCCGCGCTGAATTCGTATCCATGCTGGTACGGGCGTTGGAGCTGAAGGCTGATCCCAATGCGGCTAGCGCGGTTTCCTTCAGTGACGTTCCTGCCGGAAGCTGGTACGAGGAGGCCGTGAAAATTGCGACTTCCCGAGGTCTGATCAGCGGTTACGCCAGCGGTATCTTCGCGCCGGACCGCCCGATTACCCGCGGCGAAATGGCAGTGGTCTTGTCCAAGGCGCTGGAGGCATTGGGCCAATCTGTGGGGGCAGCCGGGGAGCTTGCCGGCTTTGCCGATCAAGCCCACATTCCGGCCTGGTCCGCCGAGGCGGTAGCCAAAGTCACGGGCCTTGGCATCATGAAAGGCAAAGCGGGGAACCGCTTCGAAGCCGAATTGCCGACGACCCGAGCTGAAGCAGCCGTCGTCGTTTACCGGATCTTCAAGGACTTTACGAAATAAGTTTCTTTCGAACCGCCGTTGGCGCGCATGATGCCGACGGCGGTTTTCATATACATCAGGTAGGTTTCGAACTCACTGAAGGAGCGTGGTTAAATGGATCAGAAAGTGCATCGCTATTATGAACTGAAGCAGCTGCAGAAAGAAACGGAGCAGGAGCTCGCCGCTTTGCGCGGGGATATTTTGGATCATTTTCGGGAGCAAGGTATCTCGGAACTGGACGTGGACGGCTATCGGGTCAGAACGATCCATCAGGAACGAAAGGAGTACGATGATCATAAACTCTACGAAGCGCTACCGGATCCCGAAGTATGGCGGTTGATTTCCAAAGCGGACGCGCAAAAGGTAGCCGGACTCTTGAAGCTGAACGTGATCCCCGAGGACAAGCTGGCAGGGACGTTCTCCGTCAAACAAGTCACATTGGTGCAGGTGGACAAAAAGTAGCGGCGCAAAGCCGGAATTATTCCGGCTGTCGCGTTGCCCCGGGACCGGCTGTCGGCCTAGGGGCGGCTTGGCGACTCCGGCGCAGGTCCAGCGGAGCTTGGCGGTACCATTTTTTGAACTGATGATAAAAATGGCTGACATTCTCGAACCCGCACTCCAGAGCGATTTCCACAACGCGCAGCTCTGTGGTTAGCAACAGATTGCGAGCGATATTCAGCTTGAGCTGATTGAGATATTCCGTTGGGGTCTGCTGCAAATACTGCCGGAAGGCGCGGTTCACGTGGCCAACGCTCCTTCCCGACAATTCATACAGGGCGGGTAACCCGCGGTGGAGGTTGTCTTTTAGCTGCATTTTGCCGAGGGCGTACTCCAGCCACAGTGGGAATTCCGCCTGCTTTACCGGGTCCGGGTTGAAGAAGTAGCGGGTCAGAAGGTCGATAAGCCCGCTTTTGAGAGCGATGCGAGCTTTCTGCTTATCGATGCTGGACAACAGCTTGATGCGTTCGAACAAGGCGACGAATTCGCCGACCTCCGTTTGCGACAGCATGGCGACCCGGGGGGTGGGCGACTGCAGCAGCTGTTCGGTCATCTCCGCTTCCCCTAAATAGGCCAGCGCTTCGCTGACCAAACGATGGCGGCAGGGGACATTGTAAAACCGGCAATCCTCCTCCCCGTTCCGCTCATATTTATGTACATCTTCCGGTCTTATAAATACGAGGCAGCCTGCTCGCAGCCATTGGGTCTCTCCATTAACGACATGGCGGCAACTCCCGTCCTCGATCACGAAAAATTCGAAAAAATCATGAGTATGCTCCGGCGATACTTGGGACAAGCTTTCCACCCAAAAGGGGTTGACCGGCACCTCCGGATCGATGTAGTTTTCCTCGGTATATTTCAACATGGATGACACCTCGCCATGATAAGTTGATGTTAAAATAGCACATGACTTGGGTGAACACAATACAAGAAACTAGCCATCCTCTTTAGTACAATCAAACCATAGTCAGGATAAAAAAGTACATGAGGAGGCAAAACGATGCTGCTTGTCGATTTGGGCGGAGCTTGGCGGATGAAACGGCTGGACCAGACCGAATGGAGCCCAGGGACGGTGCCGGGTTCGGTTTATTACGATTTATTGAATGCCGGGCAAATGCCGGATCCGTATTACCGTGATCAGGAGTACGAAGTGCTTGAGTTATCCAAATATGATTACGAATATGAACGGACGTTCCTTGTGGACGAGTCTGCGCTGGACCATGACCGGGTAGTGCTGCTTTGCGAAGGGCTGGACACGCTGGCCGAGGTGTACCTGAACGGGACAGCGATTCTAAACGCCGACAACATGCATCGCACGTACGAGGTAGACATGAAGTCGCTGCTGACCCTTGGGGAAAATCACATTTACGTGATCTTGCGATCGCCGGTCGAATATGTGCTGCGCAAACAGGCGGAACGTCCGCTGATCGGTTGCGCCGATGCTGTACCGGGCATATCGCATCTACGCAAGGCGCACTCGATGTTCGGCTGGGATTGGGGACCGCAGCTGCCCGACCTCGGGATTTGGAGGAAGATGACCGTCCGGGGTTACGATCGCGCCCGGATCGAGGACGTGTACGTCACGCAAACCCATGAACCCGGTAAGGTCAGTTTGGACGTGCGCGTACGGACGGACAGCTGGGCGGAAGGGAATCGGGGCATCAGGGTACGTGTGACCAGCCCATCGGGTAACGTGGTTGAAACCGGCGTCCTGGAACGAAACGAGCCGTTAACGGTGGGGCCGGACGGTACTCTCCAGGAGCAACACATCCCGGTGGAGATTCCAAATCCGGAATTGTGGTGGCCAAATGGGCTCGGCGAGCAACCACTATATGAGGTCGAGGTCGTAGTGAGTGAGCAGGGTCGAGAACTGGACCGGCGCGAGCTGCGCATTGGACTGCGCACCCTGACGGTGCTGCAGGAAGAAGACGAATGGGGCGAATCGTTCCAGTTTGTCGTGAACGGGATCCCGTTCTTTTCCATGGGGGCGGATTATATTCCGGAGGACAACATCTTCCCGCGCCGTAGCCGAGAGCGCACGGAGCAGCTGATTCGCAGCTGTGCCGAAGCCAACTTTAATACGATTCGCGTTTGGGGCGGAGGGCATTATCCGGAGGATTATTTTTACGACCTATGCGATGAATTTGGGATTGTCGTTTGGCAGGACCACATGTATGCGTGCGGCGTTTATGAGCTGACCGAAGAATTCAAGGAGAACATTACGCAGGAGACGATCGACAACATGAAGCGGCTGCGCCATCACGCCTCGCTGGGGCTGTGGTGCGGGAATAACGAACAGGAGCTGGCTTGGGACGAGTGGAATTGGGCGGAGCAAACCTCGCTGCAGCTGCAAGCGGACTACATCAAGATGTATGAGGTGTTACTGCCGGAGATCGCGAAGGAAATTGATCCGAACACGTTCTACTGGCGGGCTTCGCCGTCCTCGAAGGGGAGCTTCGATAAGCCAAATGACGAGAATTACGGAGACATGCATTATTGGGATGTGTGGCACGGCAAAAAGCCTTTCACCGCCTACCGCACGCTATACCCGCGTTACATGTCGGAGTTCGGCCTGCAGTCATTCCCGTCGCTTAAGACGGTGGAGACGTTTACGCTGCCTGAAGACCGGAACATCTTCTCGTATGTGATGGAATCCCACCAAAAAAACGGGACAGGGAACGAAAAAATCCTCTACTACATCGGGGAGACGTACCGTTATCCGAAGGATTTCTCGTCCCTGCTGTATGCCTCCCAGCTGATCCAAGCTGAAGGGATGCGCTGCGGGGTCGAGCATTGGCGGCGTTACCGGGGCCGCTGTATGGGAGCGCTGTACTGGCAGCTCAACGATATCTGGCCGGTGGCCTCCTGGTCGAGCATCGACTACTACGGGCGATGGAAGGCGTTGCAGTACGAGGCCAAGCGCTTCTTCGCCCCCGTGTTGGCATCCGCCTGCGAGGAAGGAACGCGGGTTGCGTTGCACGTATCCAACGAAAGCAAGCGGACCGCGAAAGGCCATCTGGTCTGGACGCTGCGGAATGCGCGTTCCGAAGTGCTCCGGCAAGGAGAGCGGATGGCGGAAATTCCATCGTTTACCAGCAAGGAGCTGGAACAGCTTGATTTTACCGGAGAGCTGGACACCAAAGCGAAGCTGCGGGAGACCTACCTCGAATATGCTTGGGTCGAAGACGGCGAGATCGTAAGCGGCAGCACGGTCCTGTTCGTGAAACCAAAGCACTTCGGGTTCGTTGACCCGGGCATCCAAGCCGTGATCACGGAGGCAGAAGATCGCTTTACGATAACGCTAACCTCAGAAGCGTATGCTCGGTTCGTAGAGCTGGATGTTACGGAGCTGGACGCGATTTTCAGCGATAACTATTTCGATTTGTCGGCCGGGGCACAGAAGACGGTTACCGTCCTCAAATCGGCAATGAGTCGCCCGGCGGAGCTAGCCGAGCTGCGAGAGCGACTCACCGTTCGCAGCGTGTTCGATATTTAACCTGCAGAAGACAGGTGGGGGTGTTCCTTATGGGAACACTCTTTTTGCGTTTTGGAGAAGTAAAACCAAAAGTTGACAATTCAACTCAATAGATTTATATTGAGTTTAAACTCAATGAGTTTCAACTCAATAATTTGTGAACGGAGAAATACTTCATGAACAGAGTATACGGGCCTTCAACAACGGACGGAATGGAGAGGGGGATTGCCTTGGAATTCAAGGGGAGCGGGGAGAAGGTTAAATCGCAGCGCCAGCAGCAAAAGGAACAGACCCGTCAGCGGTTAATCGATACGGCGTTGTCGCTGTATGCCCGGGAAGGATTGATAGCCACTCGTACCGCGGATGTAGCTCGGGAGGCGGGAGTGTCGCACGGCACGATATTTGCCCATTTCGCCACGCAGGAGGCGCTCTTGAATGCAGTGATCGAGGCGTTTAGCGCACAGACGACCGCCCGGTTGCATGAGCTGGCTTCCCAGGGAAGCAGCCTGCGCGAGGTGCTGCAGGCTCATTTGGCGGGGCTGCGGGAAGGAGAGGCTTTTTATGCCCGGCTGGTCAGGGAAAGCCGGATGCTGCCGGACGAATCGCGGCATATCTTGACTGCAATCCAGTCAGTTGTATCCCATCATCTCTGCGCCGCTGCCGAACGGGAGATACGGGCTGGTTTGATCCGGACCATGCCGCTTCATTTGCTGTTCAATACCTGGATCGGTTTGCTCCATTACTATTTGGCGAACGACGATCTATTTGCACCGGAGGGCTCTGTATTGGAACGTTACGGGGAGGAACTGCTGGAGCATTATCTAAGTTTGCTTGCGCCTCGGGGATAAGGGTACCTAGTCAAACTAAAAAGGAGTGTTTAAGATGAAAAGTTGTATTGCCTGCGGCATGCCCATGCAAGAGCCGTCCGAGTTCGCCTTAAGCGACACGAATAAGGATTACTGCGTACACTGCGCGAGACCAGATGGTACGATGCAGTCGTTGGAGGAGAAGTTGAAATCTATGACCGACTTTATGGTTCGTACTCAAGGGCTGGACGCTCAGGCGGCCAGGTCCACCGCTCGAAGCCTGATGGCGCGGCTGCCGGCTTGGCAGGAGCAACTACGGGAAGGGTAGGGATGGGAATGGGTACTTTAAAACGGCAACTTCAACTTCAGGACCTCCCTAATATCAGTACGGTAATTACGCGTAATTTGCGGCAAGCCGGACTGAACACGCCGGATCAGCTTTATGCGATGGGCAGCAAAGAAGCCTTTGTAAGAATTAAGCTTCAAGATCCTACGGCATGCCTGAACATGCTTTATGCGTTGGAAGGAGCCATTCGGGGCATACGCTGGCATCATATGGATGCGGAGGTTAAAAGCGAGCTCAAGGCATTCTTTGCAAAGGTAAACCAGTAAGCACTTTCCAAAAACGACATACCTATCGTAAAAACAACATATTTACCGTTCAAACCCCCAAAGCCTATCGTTAGAGAGAAAAATAACATTAGGGGGCATGACGATGCGGCCATGGTTTGAAGATGCCAAGCTGGGAATTTTTATTCATTACGGAATCTACGCGGTCGATGGCGTTTCGGAATCCTGGTCTTTCCATAATGGCGTGATCTCGTATGAGGAATACATGAAGCAGCTGGACGGTTTTACGGCGTCCCGGTTCGATGCGGACCAGTGGGCCGAATTGATCGAGCGGTCCGGGGCCAAATACGCGGTGTTAACGACGAAACATCATGATGGCGTAGCGCTGTTTGATACTCAATACAGCGGCTTGAGCGTGGTGAAGCGAACGCCGGCCGAACGCGACATCGTTAAGGAGTATGCCGAAGCGATCAAGAAACGGGGAATTCGGCTTGGCATGTACTATTCGCTGATCGACTGGTCGCATCCGGACTACCCTAGCGTGTATCCAAGCGGAGTCGTGCCTGAGGATTTGAACCAGGTTAACCGTTTCTCGGAGCCGCTGGACGGCATCCAGGACGAGGAGAGATGGCAGAGCTTCCTAGAGTTCAATCGGAATCAGCTGAAGGAGATTTTAACGAGGTACGGCGCAGTTGATTTACTCTGGTTCGACGGAGACTGGGAACGCAGCGCGGAGCAGTGGGGATTGCCGGAGTTTAAAACTTATCTTCGCTCCTTTAACCCGGATCTCATCTTCAATTCGCGCCTAGCCGGCCATGGAGACTACAAAACGCCGGAGCAAGGGCTGCCGATCACAAGACCCGAAGGACCTTGGGAGTTCTGCACGACGATCAATACGTCTTAGGGTTATCAACCGAAGGACCACAACTATAAATCGTTAAACCAAATGATCCGGATGTTCTGCGACTGTATTTCCATGGGCGGCAACATGCTGCTCAATATCGGTCCCCGCGAGGACGGGACGATCGATTCGAGACAAGTCGATATCCTGCTTGGATTGGGCGATTGGATTCGAACGCACGAAGAAGCGGTGTATGGAACCGCCGAGGGGATCATGACCCGGTATTGGTTAGGCGGAAGCACGCTCAGCAAAGACCGGAGGACGTTGTATCTATTCGTTTACGATGATCCGAAGGAAAGCGTCTGCTTAAAGGGATTATGCAATCCAATCCGCAAAATCACCGTCCTCCATACGGGCAAGGAGCTGAACTATGACATCCATGGCGGTGTGCCTTGGTTTAACATTCCGGGTACGACGTGGATATATATGACGCCGGAGGATTGCCATGCGCAGGTCACTGTCCTGAAGCTGGAGTTTGCCGAGCCCATCGAAATGTACGGCGGATCCGGCGCCGTTGTCACCCATAATTAGAGTTAGAGATTGCGAGACACATTCATATTCTATCGATGAAAAACGGCCGATTGGCCGTTTTTTTTTTTTTGCGCAATTTATCCATTTCAGTTAAACCGGTTTTGCGGTCCGAAGCCCTGCAATTTTACAAACTTCAGACGGGAAGACGAAACGGTTTTAACAAAACCGGTTTAATCTAGGTTCGTACTAGTACGAATTGTAGAGAGGATCGAGTGACCTTGGCAACGATTGATGATGTGGCAAAGGCGGCGGGGGTATCAAAGAGCACGGTATCCAGTGTGTTCAGCAAAAAACGCCCGATCAGCAAGGAAGTGACGGCAGAGGTTCTCCGGGTGGCAAAAGAGCTGAATTACCGGCCAAACTACTGGGCCCGTAGTCTGGTGAACAAAACGACGCGCATCGTCGGCCTGAATATGCGAGGCGAGCAGAAGGCGAAGCTGAACCAGTTTCAGTATTCGCTGCTCAACGGGGTGCTGCCCGTATGTTATGAGCAAGGGTATCGCCTGTTAATCAACAACGTGTCTTCCACCTACAAAAATCAGGTGGAACACATCGCCTCCGATCCGGTGGACGGCGAGATTATCCTTGATGCGGTGATCGGCGATTCCCGAATTGAGGATTGCTTACAGCGGGACCTTCCCATCGTTGTCATCGGTCGTCCGTCGGAGGAGGACGAGTCCCGTGTCTGTTATGTCGACAACGATAATGTCGGTATCGCTGCGAAAGCGACACAGTACCTGATGTCGCTTGGGCACCGTCGCATCCTGTTTCTGAATGCTCCGGCGAACCGTACCGTGGCGGTTGACCGCGGACAAGGCTACCTGAATGCGTTTGAGCAGGCAGGCTTAACGCCTCCGAGGGATATGATCGTACACAAGCCAGACGGCATCACCTCGTCGATGACGTTTGGCTGCGATACGGTGTTGGCCCAACTGCGTGCGGATCCCGGCATCACAGCGGTTCTTGCCGACACCGACTCGATGGCGCTAGGCGTGTACCAGGCCGCGGAGCGGCTTGGCCTAAGCATACCGGAGCAACTGTCCGTGTTGTCCTTCGCTTACGACAGCCCTTTGGCGCAGGAATTTTCACCGCCCCTCACCGGGGTTCGGCTTCATGCCGACCAACTGGGACAGGAGTCCATGCTGCTTTTGCTGGAGCAGCTCGAAACCGGCAAGCGTCTCGCCAAACGAACGCTAATTCCGGCAGAGATCGTGGTACGTGGCTCCTGCGCATCAACCCTAGGATAGGATAGGAATCTAGAAGAGAAACCAAGGAGGAAATCATCCAGTGAAAAGGAAAGCGACTCATCTCATGGCGCTGCTGGCGATTGGTTCGATGCTGTTGTCGGCCTGCGGCGGAAATACACCTAATAACGGTACCTCGGCGAATGGCGGGACGAACGAAACGCAAAACAGCGCTTCAACCGGAGCGCCATCGGAAACGCCGGCAGGGGACATGAAGCTGCGCATCTTGTCCGCCAACGTAGGCGGAAAAACGCCGGAGGAGAACGCCAAATTTGAGCAGGAAATCAAACGGTTAACGGGTATCGACGTGACAATTGAGCGCCCGGCCAGCGACTATGACCAAAAGGTGCTGACAGCGCTAGGTTCCGGTGAGAAATACGACCTCATCGAAGGCAGCGACCTCGGCAAGCTGAACAGCTTCGTCGAACAAGGCGCGCTGACTAACTTAACGGATTTCGTGCAAGGTTCGAGCCAATTGTCAGATCCAAGCGTCGTTCCATCCGCGGAATGGGATCAACTGAAAGGTCAAGACGGTAACATCTACGCCGTATTCTCCAAGTTTCAAGGCGGTACGATGCCGATCGTCCGCAAGGACTGGCTGGACAAGCTGAACCTGCAGGAGCCCAAAACGCTTGACGACTATTATAACGTGCTGAAGGCGTTCAAGGAGCAGGACCCGGACGGTAACGGCAAAGCCGATACATACGGGCTTAGCACCTCCGGCCTGTATGATATTCAAGGCTTCATGAGCGCGGCCGGGTTGAAATATCGTTACGTGCTGAAGGACGGAAAACGGACGATTCCGTATGCGTCGGATGCGGCAATCCCGATGTACGAATGGTTTGCCAAGCTGACTAAGGAAGGCATCATGGACCCGAACTTCGTCACGAACGATACGGGCAAGATGCGCAACCTGTTCCTGACCGACCGCGTCGGCATGGTCACGTATTGGGATGCCTGGGTCGGGATGTTCAACAGCACGCGGAAGGAAGCCGACCCGAACACCACGTTTGAGGCCAAAGCTTTGGCCAGTGCAACAGGACCGGATGGCAGCCTGCTGATGCGCCGCGGGGATCCGGACTACTGGATGATGCCGGTGAATGCCGAGCACCCGGATGCGGCGAAGAAGTTCTTGGAGTTTTGGCACACCGAAGCGGGAATTACGTTGGGCAGCCTGGGGATCGAAGGCGATGATTACACGAAGGACGGCGACCAGTACACACTGACTGCGACTGGCAAAGAGCATAACATGGACCACGGCGTACCGTTCTGGTACAACGAAACCGTGAAGCCGCCGTTCGGCAAGCTGCCGGGGGTTCAAGAAGCGCAGGATCTGGTCAAGCAGTACGCCACTTTGGAGCTGTCCTTGCCGGAGTGGGCCGACGCAGAGAAAATCGTGCAGAATTACGCCCTGAAGGCCATGTCCGGAGAAATGACGGCGGCTGATGCGGTGAGCCAAATGCAGAAGGAACTGAAAGCAGCTAATCTCATCGACGAATAGGCCAAAGATAGGATGTGACGATAACCATGAAAGCTCTTCGAAAACATGCAGCTTTATATCTCATGATGATCCCGGTAGCCATCTATTTTCTCATCTATGGTTATTATCCGCTCGTTAAAGGGCTGCAGGTCAGCTTTCAGGATTATCGACTCATGGGGGACGGTCCATATGCCGGGCTTGCGAATTATTCGCAGGTCTGGCATGACCCGTTCTTCTGGAAGTCGCTGACGAACACACTGGTGATCGGGGGAGGCATCCTGGCTTTCGGTTTTGTCGCTCCTCTGGTGCTAGCGTTGTCCTTAAACGAAGTGCTGCATGCCCGTTTCAAAAAAACAGCCCAAATGGTGCTCTACATTCCTCATTTACTGTCCTGGGTGATCGTCGGGGGAATTTGGATTTTCCTGCTGTCTCCCGATACCGGGCTGGTTAATCTATTGCTGCAGCGCTGGGCAGGCATGCCGCCGATTCATTTTCTGGCTGAGTCATTTTGGGCCCGCTTGGTGATGATCCTCGTGGCGACCTGGAAGGACATGGGCTATAACTGTATCTTGTTCATGGCCGGGATCGTGACGATTAATCCGTCTCTCTACGAAGCGGCGCGCATGGATGGGGCATCCCGCTGGCAGCAGGTTCGTTACGTAACGCTGCCCCAGTTACTGGGAACGATGAAGGTTGTTTTGCTGCTGAATACGATGGGCGTGTTGCGGATCTTTGATCAGGTATTTGTGCTGCGCAATCCATCTACCGCTCCGGATGTCGATGTATTGATGGTGTATACGTTTGAAAAAGGGATCATGAACATGCAGGTCGGCGTAGCCGCAGCCGCCAGCTTTCTAGTACTGCTGTTCACCCTGGCGCTGACGTTGGTCGTGCGCAAATTAACCCGATTTGACGAGGTGGGATAACGATGGGGAGCGAACGCTTCGAACGTTTGGGTTGGAAAAATAAATGGTTTGACGCGATAAATCTGCTTTTTCTGCTGCTGATGATGCTTGTGATGGTCGTTCCTTTTCTCAACGTGCTAGCTTTGTCGTTTTCGTCGGGGCTTGCCTCGATGCAGCCGGATATCGTGCTGTTTCCGGCGGAGTTCAGCGCGGAGGGCTACAGGACGATTTGGGAGAGCCTTGACCTATGGCGGCCGTTCCTGAACAGCGCGATCGTTACCGTAGTCGGAACGATCCTGCACGTACTGCTGTCTTCGCTGGCAGGGTATGTATTAATCCATCCGCATGTGCCGGGAAAGAAGGGGATGATCACGTTTATTCTGCTAACGATGATGATTCCGCAGGAAGCGGTGCTGATTCCGCTGTACGTGGTAAATAAGGATTTTCATTTAATTAATACGCTGACGGTACTGGTGTTGTCCGGGTTGGTGTCCGGGTTTTCGATCCTGCTGATGCGGAACTTCTTCATGGGCATCCCTTACGAGATTGCCGAAGCCGGCCGAATCGATGGGGCAGGAGACTTCTGGATTTTCGCTAGAATTTATTTGCGTTTGGCCGCGCCTGGACTTGCCACCGTGTCGCTGTTTGAGTTTGTCGGACGCTGGAACATGTTTACGGCACCGCTCATTTTCATTAACGACAGCATGAAGTATACGCTGCAGGTCGCGCTGAAGTCGATCATCATCGATACGAGCAGCGTGTCGAGCAATTATCTGGTGACGACCAACGTAAAGATGGCCGGCATCGTGATCGCGATTCTCCCGCTGATTGCGGTATACCCGTTTGTGCAGCGGTTTTTCATGAAGGGCATCATGTTGGGAGCTAGCAAGGAATAGAAAGGATGCTGCTAGGTTATGGCAAAGAATCGGTTGGAGCACCAAGTTCAAATTCAGCTTGTTCAAGAGCAAGAACGGAGTTATCCGGAGGTCGCCTTTTCCGTTCCGGAAGAGGCGGAGTCCATCGAAGTTCAATATCGCTACGAAAAAAACGATCGTTCCGTGGTCGACCTCGGCTTGCGTTCACCGGACCGGATCATCGGTTGGAGCGGCGGGGCGCGGAACGGTTTTCAGATAGGTTTAGAAAAAGCAACCCCCGGTTATTTGGCCGGACCCATCCATCCAGGAGAATGGGCGGTGCTGCTAGGTGCCTATCGGGTCCCTGACGAAGGGATACTGGTAGAGGTTGAAATCACGATTACTTTAAAGCATCCGCATTGGCTTAAAGGCGACTTGCACGCCCATACCGTTCACAGTGACGGAAGCTATACAGTCAGCGAGGCACTGGCCTCCTGCCGGGAGAAAGGACTCGATTTCCTTGCGCTCACCGATCACAACACCGCTTCGCAAAATCGCTTTTCAGTGGCGCAGGAGGAAACGTTGCTGCTGATCCCCGGCGTGGAGATGACTAGCTATAAAGGCCATGCCAACCTGCTCGGGCATCCGGACGCGTTGACAGATTTCCGCGTGTTGACTCCGGAAGCAGCGGCCAAGGAGCTCCGGCAAGCACAAGAGAAAGGCGCGCTAGTCTCGCTGAATCACCCGTTCTGCCCGGACTGCCCATGGGAGCTTGGCTTCGACGTACCTTTCGATGCGATTGAGGTGTGGAACGGGCCGTGGCGGGAGCTCAACGAAACGGCGGTGGCCTGGTGGCAGCAGCGCCTTGCCGAAGGCCAGCGCATCGTGGCTGTCGGCGGCAGCGATACGCACCGAGACGATCCGTTCGTCCGGCACGGAGTGCCAACGGCGCATGTATACGTCGCTGAGGAGACGGTTGCGGCAGTGCTTGACGCCGTAAGGCGTGGTGCGGTGGTGCTGTCTATGGGGCCCGACGATGCCTTCATCACGTTGACGGCCGACGGGGTCGGCGTAGGCGATGAACTGGAGGCAGCGCCCGGACGGGACGATGTAGAGCTGTTGATCACGATTCGCGGTGCACAGGGAGATCGCGTTAGCCTATGGTCGAACCACGGCCTGGAGCAGGAATGGACCGTGGAGGGGGGCGAGCGAAACCTCGTTTGCCGAATGCCAGCGGATCGGTTGTTTTACCGTGTGGAAGCGCGGCGATACTTGCTCGAGTGGGACCTTGAGGTCATGACTTGCCTGACCAATCCGGTCTATATCGCGCAGGGAACCGTAGGCGAGTCCGTATGAAGCCGGCGATCACGGATCCCCATCACGTATCCGGCAATACGACAATGTTGGACCGTCCTGCCAAGGCGCTGTTATCGGTCAACGCGCTGAACGCGTTAGGGAACGCCTTGTCCAACATCTTTATCAATGTATACTGGTACAAATTGACGAATGATATGTCGCAAACGCTGCTGTTCAACCTGGCTTCGTATTTGGTTTGGCTGCCGGCATTCGTAGCAGCCGGCTGGCTCAGCAAGCGCGTGGACCGCACGAAACCGCTGTGGATCGGCAGCGTGGTGCAAATGCTGTTCTACGTCGTCGTTCTCTTGTCGGGAAGCGAATCGCCGCAGTTCCTGTTGCCGCTCGGACTGATGTACGGGATCGGCCAGGGCTTCTACTGGATGTCGATGAACGTCTTATCCATCGACGTGACCGAAGCGGGTAACCGCAACTGGTTCAACGGCATCAACGGCGCGGCTGGCGCGCTGACGGGCATGGCCGGGCCGCTGATCGCCGGTGCGCTGGTCGAATCCCTGCCGTCGATGGCTGGCTACGCCGCCGTATTCCTTGCCAGCCTGCTGTGCTTCGCGCTGTCGCTGGGGGCGGCGCTGTTGCTGCCGAAACAGGCCGCTGCCGGCGTTTTTGAATGGCGCAGCCTGTTTGGGGTGCTGCGACATCGAGAGTGGCGCCACCTGAGCTGCGCTTTTGTTGGCGTAGCCTTCCGCGACGGTGTACTGACGATCGCGATTTGGCTCTGGGTGTTCCTCGCGACCGGCAGCGAGAACGCCACCGGCCGGTTTGCTTTTGCCACAACGTTGCTCTCCGTCGCCAGCTTCTACCTGATCGGCCGCTTCGGCCGCGATCGTTACCGTTGGCGTTACCTCGTCCTCGGCGCTCTGTTGATGGGGGTGTCCCTGCTCGGGATCACCGCGCATCTGGCGGCCTGGACGCTGTTATTGTACGGCGTGATCAGCGCGGTCGCCCGGCCGTTCTTCGACACGCCGTTTAATACGCTAACCTTTAATGCGGTCAGCCGATGGGACCAGGGTGGTCGTCTTCGTATCGAGCTGATGGTTTGGCGAGAAATGGCACTAAGCGCCGGGCGAATCTCCGGCGTTGCGCTGCTATTCGGAATCTATCGGCGAGGAACAGAAGGGCTGGAGACAAGTTTATCGTTGTTCCTCGTTGTCGTTATTGCGATGGGCCTGCTGCCGCTCCTTTTTATCCGGCGAGCGATGAAGGACCAAGGGAAGGTGATAGAAAAATAGAAGATAGATCCTATGTGCCCCCTCCCCAATCCCCTCTGTGCACCCCTTTGCATGATTATCCCGTACGATCAGGCTAAGAGTAATCGAGCTAACTGACAGGGAGCAAAGAAGCTGCCGCCGATGGATGATAACTTCAGAAATTAGGTAGCTGATAAGGAAGTTGAAAGGCAATTAGCCATCCCCGCTGTTGACATGGTGCTATATATCAGGCTACAGCGGAAAGAGGGCGGATCGGATGATGCATGATCAGTTGAGAATAAGGAATTGCCGGAATTGCCACACACAGGCATAGCAATTTCTCGTGCATCACCTCTCTCGCACCGAGCAAGTACAGTCGGCGGCGTAAGGTATACTCGTTCAAATACGCCTGCAAATGCTTTGGTCCCAAGGCTATATATGTACTCTTCAAAGACACCCATGCTTCTCTGACTACTTTCCGCAAGGGTGAATACAGTTGAAAGGCCAGAGGAAACGAATGCACTTCGGATATACGGGCATCCACATGATCATTGATGAAAGCGGTGAGTTCATGACGGGTTGCCCTATTTTCCCTTCCACGCTTATGAGGGATTAGCTGGATTTTGACCTGTTCCGGCTCCCCCGACTCCGTCACCGTACAGCCAGCTATAACAGCCGAGGCATGGGGTTGGGAAAGCTTACACCGGGATGGATCGTAACCATATGTATCGCTATTCACCTTCACATCCCCGCTCAATAGCTCGCGGGCGTCGAATTCGCCAACGGCATGGCGTATTTTGTGCAGCATCAACCAAGCGGTCTTGTAAGTAACCCGAATGACCCGGTGCAACCGCATTGCAGAGATCCCATCCGGGAGCAGGAACAATTCCAGGGCGTGAAACCACTTCAACAGTGGAAGGCGCGTTCCTTCAAAAATGGTGCCAACCAAAGCCGAAGTTTGATGCGCGCACTTTCCGCACTCGAATAGGGGGATACGCCGGGAGGTCAATTGGCTGCAACGCGTGTAGGCACATCTCGGGCAGACAAAGCCGTTCGGCCACTTCATCGCGATCAGCGCCTCCATACAGTCCTGCTCACGATTATAACGGTGTAATGGTTGAACAATGATTCCTGTATTAACCTCCATATTGACGTCCCCCTCCATTAATTTATGCGTACATACGTTCCCATCCTTAGTTAAATTATACCAAACATGTGTTCTTATTTCAAGTTAAAAATCAGGGTAATAATCCCTCTTCTTTTCTTTTTTCTAATCCCCGCCATCCTTGGTGCCCTGATCGATAGGGATAATCATGCAAAGGGGGAGCAAAGGTAGGAGTGGAGGACCGGGAGGCGGAGAGGCGGAGTGGCAGAGTCCTCGACCTCATTTCCTGCGCCAGGCCATGAAATATAAGGGGCGCTTCCCGATGACCGAAGGGGTATGCAGCCATTTGACGATTCGAGTGGACAACCATTGGCAGAGTAAGGCTTGAATGATGATTTTCCAATCGATAACGATAGCCGTCAGAAGAAAAATGCCGCCGTTCATCCAAAACAACGCAGATCCAGGGTTGATCCTCTTCTGCTTGGCAATGGCGAGCGCGACGAAGCCGATTCCGCCGTTCGTCACCCGTTCTCGAAACAGGATGGAAATGCCGATACCTAGAAAGAGAGAACCAATGAACAAGTTAATCCATACGTTGGCAAAGGGGCTATGGAAGTAAACGTCAAAATAATTAACGGATACCGAGGTCACCGTGATGACCATGATGGTCCCGATTGCGCTGATCCGCCCCAAGTAATGGACGGCGAAGAGAAGAAAGGAGATATTGGTCAGCCATAAGCCAAGGCTCATTGGCATCCCGAACCAGTAGTTGAGCAGCACGGCAATCCCTGCGCCACCGCCGGAGGGGATCGAATGGGGAAACAGGAATACTCCCATGGCGAAGCCTTGAATTAAGGAGCCTGCAAAGATATGGGAACTCTTTTGCCATAAACGGCGTAGAAAATAAGCCCGGACCGGGGCGCGATTTGTCGACACTTAAATCATCCTTCAGGAAGATGGAATGGCAGGCTAGTCCTGCTTGTACAGCCTATGCGCCTAAACAGGCAGGCATGCCAAAGACACATCCGCGATCCATGTTTTGTTGCCGGAGAAAAAGGGTTTATGGGGTGAAATATGGAATAAAAGGGATATACATAACAGGGTGAAACCCAATCAGCCGATGAAGGGGGAGCGCGCATGACCATTCTGAAAGATATTATTCTTCAGCTCTTCTTTGCCCATATGCCGTTTGTCATGTATAGCGTGTATTATCGTGATCAGTCCAAGAATTACACGCAAAAATTTATTGCGATCACTAGCATGATTTGTTTGTTCATTTCCATGACTTTCGGGGCTAGCGTGGTCAGCGGCTATTTTTACGACATTAGGTATACTATCATGTTTTTTGGTTTGATCTTTGGAGGCTTGCAGACGGGGTTCGCTCTCTTGGCGGAATTTGTTCTGTTCCGTTTATATATCGGGGGCGACGGTACGTTTATTGCGATGGTGATCATGTTGGTGACGTTCCCGGGTTCTTACCTGCTTTACCGTATTTACCGGAAGTCCGAACGGAAATCACTGGTTTTATTACTGGCTGGTGTGTTCTTCTCCGTAACGCCTCTGTTGTTCGTTTATCTGGAGAATCCGCAATCGGTCATCCGTAACTTGAGCTTTCACTTATTAGTCATTCCGATGCAGAACCTGGTTGGCTGCTGGCTGCTGATTACTCTGTTCAGAAAAGCGGTCACCGATAAGGAGTTGTTCATTAGCTATGCGCAAAATGAGCGGGTACGGGCCATCAGCCACGTTGCGGCTTCGCTGGTCCATGAAGTACGGAATCCACTGACGGCGGTGAAGGGATTTCTTACGCTGATTCGCGATGGCGTAACGGACCGCGGGCGGATTGAGCGCTACATTGAAATCTGCATGAGTGAAATTGCCCGGACGGAATACATTCTGTCCGAGTATCTAGCCATTTCCAAGCCGATTGGCGATAAGCAGGAGCCTACCAACCTTGAGGAGTTGCTGCGGATCACGAAGGATGTCATGAGCCCGTATGCTAACATGCACAACGTGCTGCTCGAAATCAGCCATCCTCCGGAGCCGGTGTGGATTCTCGCCAATCCCGATAAAATGAAGCAAGTGCTCGTAAATTTTATCAAAAATGCCGTTGAAGCGTGCGCCGAAGTGCCGCATGCCCGCGGCAGGGTTACTTTGCGGCTGCAGATCGCAGCTCGCAAGGTCACGTTAACCATCCAGGATAACGGAATCGGCATGACCGAGGAGCAGGCCAAACGGCTGGGTTCGGTCTATTTTTCCACCAAATCCTCCGGAACGGGACTCGGCATGACCTTCTCCTACCAAGCCATTCTCTCCTTCGGGGGAACGGTGAGCGTACAAAGCGAACCCGGCGCGGGGACGAAGTTTACGATCCAATTGCCGATTTATACCCGAGACGTGGAAGAAGCAAGGGAGGCGGTTGAAGCATGAGCAGGCAAGGCGGAGAACTTGTGGTGAAAATCGTGTTGTTCGTATTATTATCCGGGGTGTTTGTATTTCTCGGATTTTTTGCCGGATTAATCGTTTCTATTTCGGGCGGCGCGATATTCTACGCGCCACTGGTGCTGATCGCGACAGCTGTAGGGGTCCTATTTCTGGCCTTCTTCTTGTTCTTGCCAGCACGTCACCGGCGCAAGTTGTATATATCGATGCTTGCAATCGTCGTCTTGGGAGGCTTGACGACGGCGGGTTACGAGATCCGCGAGGCGTATCATCACCGGATTCCGGTCGTCAGCGACCAGGAAGTGAACATGGAGCCGTACCGCCCGTTCGGGGATACAGGCAAGCTGGCATTGCTGCCGGAACCGTCGGATTTGACATTGACGAAGGATCTGCCGCGGATGGACGGGGCAACGGCACTTTATCCGCTGTATGCCGCGTTTGCGCAGGCGGTGTATCCGCGCCAAGAATACGATCTTTATCAAAGTGAAGTCATGGTGAATACAACGCCCGTAGCTTATAAGAATCTCATCGAAGGCCAAGCGGATATCATCTTTGTCGCTGCGCCGTCAGAGGGTCAAAAGGCTGCCGCCCGCAAGCAAGGCAAGGAATTGAAGTTCACCCCTATTGGCCGTGAAGCGTTCGTTTTTTTTGTCAACGCCTCCAATCCGGTGTCCGGATTGACGACGGAGCAGATTCGCGGGATCTACTCGGGAGAAATCACCCGCTGGAGCGAAGTGGGGGGTGGCGGGGGGAGCATCCGAGCGTTTCAGCGGCCGGAGGATAGCGGAAGTCAATCGATGCTGGTCCGGGTGATGGACGGCCGGGAGCTGGCCAAACCTCCCAAGGAGGATGTCGAATCCGGGATGGGCGGCATCATTTCGCGGACCGCGGATTACCGCAATTACAAAAACGCGCTCGGCTACACCTTTCTGTTTTATGCTACCGAGATGGTGCGAAACGGGAATATCCGCCTGCTGAGTATTGACGGCGTGAAGCCGGAGCGGGCGACGATCGCCAGCGGAGAATACCCGTTAGCAGCGGAGTTCTACGCGGTAACGGCAGGCAGCGACAATCCGAATGTGGAGAAGCTGATCGATTGGATTTTGTCGCCACAAGGTCAGTCTTTAGTGGAGCAAACCGGGTATACCCCCCTCTTTCCCTAGAACATATTGACACTCGAATTCTGGATCGATAAACTAAAAAATAGGAATTAGCACTCTGTCCCCCAGAGTGCTAATATATTGTTAGACAAGTTACCCCATGCAGCGAAAGGAGATTTGTTTCATGGCGAAAAAGCAGTTTAAAGCCGAATCGAAAAGATTGCTGGAAATGATGATCAACTCGATTTATACGCAGCGGGAGATTTTCCTGCGCGAGCTGGTTTCAAACGCCAGCGATGCCATCGATAAAATTTATTACCGGGCGTTAACCGATGATCAGTTGGCATTTAACAAGGACGATTACTTTATCAAGATCAAGGCGGACAAGGCAACCCGTACCTTGGTTATTTCCGATACCGGTATTGGGATGACGAAGGACGAGATGGAGAACAACCTCGGCATTATCGCCAACAGCGGCTCGTTTGCATTCAAGAACGAGAATGAGCTGAAGGATGGCCACAACATCATCGGGCAGTTTGGCGTTGGCTTCTATTCCGCGTTCATGGTCGCGGACGTGGTTACCGTCATCAGCCGGGCGCTGGGCTCGGATGAAGCCTATAAGTGGGAGTCCCGGGGGGCTGACGGATATACGATTGAGTCGTGCGAGAAGGCGGAGGTCGGCACAGACATTATTTTGCAGATCAAAGAGAACACCGAAGACGATCAATACGACGAATACCTCGAGGAATACCGGCTGAAGTCGATCGTGAAGAAATATTCCGATTTCATCCGTTACCCGATCAAAATGGACGTCACGAGCAGCCGGCCGAAGGAAGGCAGCGAAGGCGAATACGAGTCGTATACGGAAGAGCAGACCGTGAACAGCATGGTGCCGATCTGGCGCAAGAACAAATCCGAGCTGACGGACGAGGATTATGAGAACTTTTATATGGAAAAACGTTACGGATTCGACAAACCGGTATCGCATATCCATATCAAGGCGGATGGCGCGGTCGTGTACAATGCGATTTTGTACATTCCGGAGACGACGCCGTTTGACTATTACACCAAGGAATACGAAAAAGGGCTGGAGCTGTATTCAAACGGCGTGCTGATCATGAACAAATGCGCCGACCTGCTGCCGGACTATTTCAGCTTCGTCAAAGGGATGGTGGATTCCGAGGATCTCTCGCTTAACATTTCGCGGGAAATGCTGCAGCATGACCGTCAGTTGAAGGCGATCGCGAAAAATATTCAGAGCAAGATCAAGAGCCAATTGCAGACGCTGCTCAAGGATGGGCGCGACAAATACGAGAAGTTTTACGCTTCGTTTGGCCGTCAACTGAAGTTTGGCGTGTACAACGACTATGGGATGAACAAGGACGTGCTTCAGGATCTGCTGCTGTTCACTTCGTCTAAGGAAAAGAAGCTTGTCACGCTAGATGAATACGTCTCCCGCATGCCGGAGGACCAAAAGTATATTTACTATGCCGCCGGCGAATCGGTGGAACGTCTGGAGAAGCTGCCGCAAACCGAGCTGGTGCTTGATAAAGGGTACGAGATTCTGTACTTCACCGACGACATCGACGAGTTTGCGATCAAGATGATCATGAAATACAAGGACAAGGAATTCAAGTCGGTGTCGAGCGGCGACTTGGGGATCGAAGCCGAGGCTTCCGAAGACAAGGCCGATGCGGACGAGAACAAGGAATTGTTCGCGGCGATGAAGGAATTGCTGGCGGGCAAGGTGAAGGAAGTCAAAGCATCCAAACGCCTGAAATCGCATCCGGTCTGCCTATCGACGGAAGGCGAGCTGACGATCGAGATGGAAAAAGTGCTGAATGCGATGCCTGGCGCGGACGGACAGTCGGTTAAGGCGGACAAGGTGCTGGAGCTCAACGTGAACCATGACGTGTTCCAGTCGCTGAAGAAAGCCTACGACATCGATAAGGAGAAGCTGGCTTTGTACACGAACCTGTTGTACAATCAGGCGCTCTTGATCGAAGGATTGCCGGTCAGCGACCCGGTTGAGTTTACGAACGACATTTGTAAAGTGATGCTGTAAGCGGGCAGGGGCCCGAGAGGATGGGAACCACCTTCTTGCGAAAAAGGCGAGAGGGTGGTTCTTTTGTTTTTGGCTTGGAATGTGCCATCATGAGGGTGGGGGCGATAAGTAGTGTTTAATGATTTCAAACTCGTGGCCGAGGCGCCGGTGTATGTGCAGGTGAAAAATTATATCAAACGTCTGATGATGCAAGGGGCTTTGCAGGCGGGTCAACGGCTTCCGTCGACACGGGAGCTGGCCGAGCTGCTAGGGGTTAGCCGGGGCAGCATCATTGCCGCTTACGAGGCATTAACCGACGAAGGACTTGCATACGCGGTTACGGGAAAGGGGAGCTTCGTGGCCGAGGTGTCCACACCAGGGGCACATGCCATCCCGGCCTGGCGAATGGATTGGCATGAACGAATGAACCGGCAAGCCCGGCTGTCCGTGGAGCTCGACCATATGAAACGCGGCAGGCCCGGCCTGCGGGCGGGTAAAGGCAAGATATTGTTTACGAGCATCGCCCCTGACGAACAGCTGTTTGATCTGGAGAATGTAAAACGCGCTTTTTTGGATCGGATGGCCGTGGAAGGCCGGGTCCTGTTGAACTATGGTTACGCCAAAGGATATAAACCGCTCATTGAATATTTGCTTAAATATATGGAACACAAAGGCGTGGATCTAACGGGCAAGGATATGCTGATCACCAGTGGATTTACCGAAGGGCTGGACATCGTCCTGTCGGCAATCGGAAGGGACGACGGATCGGGCGGGCGCATGCTATGCGAAAATCCGACGCACCAGACTGCAATCAAAAATTTGCGGCGGCACGGGTTCGAGATCTCCGGGATTCCGATGGAACCGGACGGCCTGGACTTGGCTGCACTGGAACGGGAACTCAACAAACATGCGTTCGACGGCGCGTTTCTGGTGCCGTCCTACCACAATCCGACCGGCATCGTGACGTCCGCCGAGAAACGGCTGGCCCTGCTGGAGCTGCTTGGCCGCTACCGCGTACCGATCATTGAGGACGGCTTTAATGAGGAGTTGAGGTACTCTGGTTCCCATGTTGCTCCTTTGATCGCGATGGCAGGGCAGGGGAATGGGGTGGTGTACCTGGGGAGCTTCTCCAAGGTGTTGTTCCCGGGCATTCGCGTCGGTTGGGTGTTGGCGGACCGGGAGCTGATCGAGGTGCTGGAGAGCGTCAAGCGGGCGCGCAGCATTCATACTTCGACGCTGGACCAATCACTGCTGTATCAATATTTGCTGAACGGCAACCTGGAGAAATATTTGAAACGGGCCCGGACCGAATACCGGCGAAAATACGAATGGACGAAAGCCTGCTGCGAACGGGAGGTGCCGTATTCCCGGCTGTCAGGCAGCGGGGGCTTGCATTTGTTCCTGGAGTTTCCGGACGGGTTCGATACGTGGGAGTTGCTGGAGCTTTGCGCGAATCAGGGCGTGTTGTTTACGCCCGGAGATATGTTTTACGTGGACGGCAGGGGAAGGAACACGATGCGGATCGGTTTCTCGCGCGTGTCAGAGGAGGACATCGAGAGGGGAATTCGCTTGATCGGCGAAATGGCCGCGAAGCTGCTAGGGGATCAGAATTAGCTGCGGATCGCTTGTTTGCGGCTTGGACTTAAACAACGGTTGAAGGAGAGGAATCGGATGAAAGTAGGGGTAATTATGGGCGGCGTCTCCTCGGAACGCGAGGTTTCGCTGATGACGGGGAAGGAAATCGTGGGGCGGCTGAATCCAAACAAGTATGATGTGGTGCCGATTGACGTGACGAGACGGGAGGAATTAATCGACCGGGTGCGGGGTATCGACTTCGCTTTGCTTGCGCTGCATGGTGCATTTGGCGAGGATGGTACGGTGCAGGGCGTGCTGGAGACGCTAGGGATTCCCTACTCCGGCAGCGGCGTATTATCCAGCAGCTTGTGCATGGATAAGAACCTGACGAAGCGGCTGCTAAGGGCCGAAGGCGTGATTACGGCGGACTGGGCCTATCTGGACCGGGCTAGATTGGCCGACGGATCGTGGGAAAACGAGGTGGCGGGACTCGCGTATCCCCTCTTCGTCAAGCCGAATGCGGGAGGCTCCAGCATTGGCGTACAGCGCGTCGACCGGCCGGAGTTGTTGCGCGGCGTGCTTACGGAGGCGTTCCGTTGGGACGCGTCCGTGATCGTCGAGTCCCTGGTAAACGGCCAAGAGATCACCTGTCCAATCCTGGATGGGGAGCTGCTTCCGGTGTTGGGCATCCAGGCCAATGGGGCGGAGTGGTTCGACTACGAAGCCAAATACAGCGACGGCGGGGCGGAGGAGCGGCCGATAACCTTGCCGTCCGACGTAGAAACGCGGGTCCGGGAGTCGGCGCTGGCCTGCTATCGGGTGCTGCAATGCCGTGTGTATGCCCGAGTCGATATGATCCTCCAAGACGGCATCCCTTACGTGCTTGAGGTGAATACGCTGCCGGGGATGACGGCGAACAGCTTGCTTCCCCGCAGCGCCGCAGCCGCCGGTATGAGTTACGGCGAACTGCTCGACCGGATCATCGAGCTGTCGCTGGTCGAGCGGGGCAGCGGTGTTCCTGCCCTTCATTCTTTATAGACGCGCTGCCGACACAAAAAGAGACCCGCCGCAAAGGAACGGATCTCTTGGATCAAGCAAGCTGCTGCGAAGGTCGCCTAGTTGGCGGGGTTCCCGGCCAGCTCCAGCACCTGCTCGACGGGGACGTACTCGAAGTGCAGGTCTCGTGCGACGGAGGCGTACGTAATCGCGCCGCCGGCGACGTTGACCCCTTTGCGCAGCGCGGCTCGTTCGCTAAGCGCCGCGTAAAGACCCTTCGAGGCGATCTCCAGCGCGTAAGGCAGCGTGGCATTGGCCAGCGCCAGCGTCGAGGTGCGCGGCACCGCGCCCGGCATGTTCGCCACGGCATAGTGGACGACGCCATGCTTCACGTAAGTCGGATCGGAGTGGGTGGTGATCCGGTCGACCGTCTCGAAAATGCCGCCTTGGTCGATGGCTACGTCCACCACGACCGAGCCGGGACGCATTGCCTTCACCATGCTTTCCGTGACTAGCTTCGGCGCTTTGGCGCCGGGGATCAACACCGCACCGATCACCAGGTCGGATTCGCCAACCGCCTCGGCGATGTGCTGCGGATTGGACATCAACGTCTGTACGCTTGCGCCGAAGATGTCTTCCAACTGCCGCAGACGATCCGCGTTCAGATCGATGATCGTCACGTCGGCGCCCAGGCCGATGGCTACCCGGGCCGCATTCGTCCCGACGACGCCTCCGCCGATGATCGTCACCTTACCGCGCTTGACGCCAGGCACACCGCCCAGCAGGATGCCTTTGCCACCCTGCGGCTTCTCCAGAAACTGCGCCCCGATTTGCACCGACATCCGCCCGGCGACTTCGCTCATCGGCGTTAACAGCGGCAGCGTTTTGTTCACTTCGACCGTTTCGTAAGCGATGGCCGTGACGCCATGGTCCTTTAGCGCCTGGGTCAGCTCCGGCTCCGGAGCCAAATGCAAATACGTAAACAGGATCAAGCCTTGTCGGAAAAAGCCATACTCCGACGGCTGCGGTTCCTTTACCTTCATCACCAGGTCGGCGGACCAAGCATCCGCCGCGCCCACGATCACCTTGGCCCCGGCGGCCGCGTATTCCGTATCTTCAAAGCCGCTGCCGGCCCCGGCGTTCGTCTCGATCAACACCTGATGTCCCACGTTCACCAGCGAGTAGACGCCCGAAGGGGTCAGGGCCACCCGGTTTTCATTGTTTTTGATTTCTTTCGGCACTCCAACGATCATGATGTTTCCTCCTCCGTCAATTTTGCTGACGACGATTCCGGCATAAAGCCTATTTTGTCCAGAAATCGGCTAAACCTGTCAATGGATTTGACATCAGTATAGGACAGGAACGGCAGGTTTTGTTTGTGGAGATCGAAGAAAAAAAACCGCCGTGTTTGTGAAATTTCACAAATCGCGGCTGTCGCCGAAACGCTCGGCTTTCAGGTCCAGGTACAACGTTACTTTTTGCTCCATGCTGGCCAGGTCAATCCGGCCGATTTCGGCGATTCGTTTCAGCCGGTAATTCAACGTATTCGCATGAATGTGCAGCGCATCGGCGGCCGTCTTGGCATTGCTGTCATACGTCAAAAAAACTTCCAGCGTATGCAGCAGCTCGCTGTGATGCTCCGAATCGTACGTACGCAACCTGGCCAGCGGGGCGTTAACGTTGCTTCGCTTCCGCGTTTCCTGCCAGATAAGCGGCAGATAGCGATAGTAACCGAGATCGCCGTACATTGCCAAGTCACCCGTTTCCGAGGGGAACCGCCGTTTCACCTGAAGCAGGAGCAACGCCTCGCGGTAGCTGTCCTCCAGTCGTCCATATTCGCTATAGAGACAACCGCTGGCCAGTCCGTCATAATCCACTTTGAAAAAGGAACGCAAGTTCCGCTGGAGAAGTTGGAGTTGGCCTGCGATTCCCTCCATGGAGCCCGCCACGATCGGGGCGCACAGCAGGATCACTTGATTTTTATCGACGGCTCGCAGCACGACCCGGCTGTTGCTGCAGATGGAGGCGAATTTCTCCAGCGCCTGTTGCTGCCAGGGTTCCTTAACTTCGGCGGCAAACTGCAGGATGACCACATGGAATTGCAGGGGGAGAGCGATTCCGATCCGGTGGGCCTTATCCCGGATGAGGGCTTCATTGGTTAGGTGCCCGGTCAGCAGCTGCCAGAAAAAATCCCGATGCGCCTCGTCTTCTTTATGGCGCTGGAGCTGCCATTGCGCCATTTTCGTGCGGGCGGCTCGGGCCGCTTTCATTAACAAGGCCATTTCCCGGTCCGAAAAGGGCTTTTCGGTCTCCAGCACCCATATGAACCCGACAACCCGAGTGCCCGAGCGGATGGTGGTCGCGACCCGTTCGCTCAGCCCCACCTCGCTAATCGCGGCGATGCGGATCGGCGTTTCGCTGTCCAGCAGGCGGGGAATGACGCCGTCCCGCCACAAGCTGCCGATGACTTGATCGGGCACGCGGCGGCCGACGATGGTGGCCAGCCTCGCCGCGTCGGTCTCCGGCACGTGCGAGCTGTAGGCGACCAGGCGGTGGTTCGCGTCTTCGATCGTGACCGGACGGCCCAGCGCTTCGCTGATTTTTTCCGCGAGCAGTTCCAGATTGTCGGAGTAAGGTTCGAATGGGTCGTCCTGATCTTCTCGCATGGGGGGCACCTCCGATACATGGATATTTTCAAAATCATCAATCGATAACGGAAAGAGGTTAAACGCGATGACGACAACGCAAACGAGGATCTACTCATCCACCGGTTACCGCGATACCTGGGCGGAAGTATCGCTGGATGCGATTGCCCATAACGCGGGCCTGTTTCGTAAACAGGCAGCCGAGGGCTGCAGGGTGATGGCCGTGGTCAAGGCAAACGGGTATGGGCATGGAGCCGTACAGGCGGCGCAAGCCGCGATCCGCGCAGGCGCCGAATACCTGGGCGTTGCCCTCGTCGACGAAGCGCTGCAGCTTCGGGCCGCCGGCATATCACAGCCTATTCTCGTGCTCGGCTACACGCCACCGCATGGGGTGGAAATGGCCGTCCGGTACGGGGTTACCCTCACGGTGTATACCGAGGACGTGCTGCGGGAAGCGATCGCTTGCGCGAGAAAACAAGGGCGCGAGGCCCGCATTCATTTGAAATACGATACCGGGATGACCCGGATCGGCTTGCCTTCCGCCGAAGCGGTGACCGGGATGGCCGCACAAGCCGCGGCCGCCTCGCCCTTTGTCGTGCTGGAAGGTTTGTTTACGCATTTTGCCGATGCGGACGGTCCCGATCCGGCGTTTACCTTGGAACAATTCGCACGGTTCGAAGCCTGCATCGACGCTTTGGAAGCCGTCGGCCTGCACATCCCGATCAAGCATTGCTGCAATAGCGCCGCGGCCATGCGCTTTCCGTGGATGCATCTCGACATGATCCGGGTGGGGATCGCGTTGTACGGGTTATATCCTTCCGCGCTGCTGCAGCTGCCGGAATATCCGCTGCGGCAGGCGATGCAGCTGAAGTCGAAAATCGCCTCGCTCCAGCGGATCGAACCGGGCCGCACCGTCGGCTACGGCCGGACGTACCGGGCGGCAAAGGAACGAATCATCGCCACCATTCCGGTGGGGTATGCCGACGGCCTGTCGCGGGCGCTGTCCAATCGCGGTTGCGCGTTGGTGCGCCGGCAGCGGGTCCCGATCATCGGCCGGATCTGCATGGATCAGGCGATGCTGGACGTGACCGAAGCGGATAACGTCCGCGCGGGCGACGAGGTCGTGATCTTCGGCGAAAATGGAGCGGAGGCGTCGATTTCAATCGACGAAGTGGCCGCCTGGATGGGGACGATCAATTACGAAGTCGTTTGTTTGATCGGTTCAAGAGTGCCGCGCGTTTACCCCGACGCTCCACAATTCATGTGATAATAGGTACCATGACTTTGGTATCATAATCCAAGTTTTGGGTTGCGTAAAGAGGAATTTCCTCGGTTTTTCGCGACATACCCCGTGTATGTTATATTACCTAACACAAAACCCCTGCTCTAACAATCAGAGTAGGGGTTTTGCGATGGGAAATGATCAGGTTCGGCGAGTGAATGATAACACGATGTCCTGCGGGTAATCGCCAAAGCCGCTGCCGAAAAGGTTTAGCCCGCGTGGGTTGGCGGCATCCTCGCGAACCTCGAAGCGGACGCGGATCGGCTCGTTGAACGCCAAGCCCAGTCCGGAGATCGCGGTAGGCCCGGCGGAAACGCCGTTGACGAAGCTGCCTTTCGGGGTCACTCGCCATTCGGTAAGCTGTCCGTACTGGGTGCCGCCTTTCCACTTCTCGGACGTCAGCTTGCCCTGGCGCTCGCCAAAATCACCAGGACTGGTCCAGGTGCCAACCGGCATGCCGTTCACGCTGACCGTAATGTCGGAAGGCCAATCTTCCCGGAACCCCGGGGCCTCGGAACAAACCTCCGCCCGGATGCAGAGCTCCTCCAGCTCTACGCTTGGCGGCAGCGGATTGGCAAAGTAGTATTCGACGTACCCTGCCTCGGCGAACCATAACAGCGCGGCCTCGGTCCGCTCCGGCATGTAAAACGCCCTCGGATCATCCTGAGAGCCGATCAGGCCTGCATCGCGCCCGACCATGCCGCATGGCGGGCTTACCGAGCAGATGGAATACATGCCGATGGGCATATGAATTTCTTCTACATGATGGAGCCCTTCTCCCGGCTGGGTCGGGAGTTCCAGGAGAATGGAGCGGCAGGTAACCGAGCAGATTTTCTCCCGGTTGGCCCCGGGGGAAGAGACGATCAGTTCAGCCTGCTCCAGGATCTGTACGTTGATGGAAATGGTCGGCTGGGCGACGCCAAGCGATTCAGCCAACTGGCTGATGCTCATCGGCTGCCTGCCCAACGCTTCGAGGATGCGGACGCGGACGTCCCCGGACAACGCTTTGGCCACGTCGAGAATCCGGGAGGCCGGATAGCGTTGGGTGTCCTGACGGTACGGTTCACTCATCTAAATATTCCTTTCTTCGAACGGTAGTCAAAAAGTCAAAACACGTATCGGCATCAAACCTGTAGCCAGTGTACCTCAAAAACGTTATATTGTAAATTTATAATATACATTGTGATTATATAATATATGTGCTATCATGGGGGCGAAATGATCCGAATAATCATGTTCCAGTTGAAAAGGAAAGGTGTGCAAACTTGATGACGAAACCATCGTTAACGACCGGAGCGACCGCAATTCCACGCCCGGAGCATCCCCGGCCGGATTGGCAGCGTGCGGATTGGCTTAATCTGAACGGGACCTGGTCGTTCCAGTTCGAGCCGATCGCCGTAGGGCCCGGCACGTCCCGGGAGGATGGAGAAGCAAAGGATTTTTCGGAACGGATCGAGGTGCCGTTTTCCTGGTCTAGCCCGTTGTCCGGCATTGGTAACAACGAAGCCGGCGTCGGCTGGTACCGGCGAACCGTCATCTGGCGGCCGGAAGCGTCCAGGTCGCGGATTTTCCTCCATTTTGGGGCCGTGGATTATCAGTGCGACGTTTGGGTCAACGGTTTCCATGCCGGATCGCACCGAGGCGGATATGGCAATTTCGAGTTTGAAGTGACGGACTGTTGGAACGCGGAGGGGGAGAATACGATCCTGGTTCGCGCGGAGGATGCAGACGGAGACGATCAGGCACGCGGCAAGCAGGGGTACGGCGAGATTCGCGGCATTTGGCAGCCGGTCTGGCTGGAAGCGCGGCCGCAAACCTACGTGCAGAATGCGAAGTTCCACACGTGTCTCGACGGCCAGGTTGAAGTGACGGCCCGCATCATAGCCAAGGAAGCTTCCGCGGCTAAGCTCGCCCTGCGGTTTCAGGACGGGACCGTAGAGCATACGGAAGAATTGACGCTGGTCGCAGGCGAGAATAAGGTCCACCTCTCGTTTAAGGTGGCGGAGCCCCGGCTGTGGAGTCCGGAAACGCCGCACTTGTATGAGGGGGAACTGCGGCTGACGGTTGCCTCCGAGGAAGACACGATCGCCACATATTTCGGCATTCGAGAAATCGGCACCGCCCGATTCGGGCAGCGGGATTACCGCTGGATCACGTTGAACGGAAAGCCGATTTACCTGAATGGCGCGCTGGACCAATCGTTTCACCCGACCGGGTATTTCACCTATCCGACCGACGAGGACATGAGGGACGAAATTTACCTGATGAAGCGACTCGGGCTTAACTTTGCCCGGATTCACATCAAACCGGAAGAACCCCGCAAGTTGTATTGGGCGGATAAGCTGGGGCTGCTCATCATGCAGGATATGCCCTGCTTCTGGGGCGCGCCGGACGCGAAAGCTCGGACATCCTACGAAAGCGAAGCGCGCGAGGTCATCGAGCGGGACTACAATCACCCGTCGATTTTTGCCTGGATCATGTTCAACGAAACGTGGGGGTTAAAATCGGGGAAAGCGGCCGGCAGCTTGACCGGGGATGAATGGGGCAACATGAATTATTTGCCCGAGACCCAGCAGTGGGTTCAAGGGATTTACCGCTGGGCCAAAGAGACGGATCCGACGCGCCTCGTGGAGGATAATTCCGCCTGCAACTGGGACCATGTCGAAACGGACTTGAACACGTGGCATTTTTACGTGAACGGGTACGAGAAGGTGCGTGAACATATCGGCAATGTGGTGGCCAACACGTATCCGGGGTCGACGTTTAACTATATCGGCGGGCGAACGCAGACGGACGCGCCCCTGATGAACAGCGAATGCGGCAATGTATGGGGCATCGAGCACAGTGCGGGGGATAGCGACCTGGCCTGGCATTACCATTACATGCTGAACGAATTCCGCCGTCATGATAAAATGTGCGGTTTCGTGTTCACGGAGTTTCGGGACGTGACAAACGAATTCAACGGGTATTACCGGCTGGACGGAACGGAAAAAGACTTCGGTTACGGCGGTTTCGTGCCGGGTATGTCGCTTACCGACCTGCATTCGCCGGATTGGATTGTCATCGATGCGCCTCCATCGCAAACGGTCGACACCGGGGCGAAGGTGTCCGTGCCCCTGCTTGGCTCCAGCTTCTCAGACCGGTACCACGGCCGCACGCTCCAACTTGTTTGGGAGCTGTGGTACGACGACCTTGGCATCCGCGTCGTGGCGGACCGCGGCGAGCGTGCGATCGCCTGGGAGGATTACGGCGCGGCGGAGCTGGCTCCGCTCGAGATCGCGATGCCTAAGCAGGACGCCGTTGCGGTGCTGGCCTTGCGGCTGGTCGCCGAGGGAGGCGAGACGGTGTCGCGCAACTTTGCTGCGTTCGACGTGCGCGGCAGTGCCACCGTTTCTGACCCCCACGGTGTGCGTACAGTAAGCGTTCCGGTGGGCGGCTTTGCGCAACAGACGTTTGCGCTGCAATGGGAGTCAATTCTAGGAGCGAAGGCGAGCGGGGCGGGCGCGGGCGCCTTCACGTATGAGGTTCGGTTGCCGGACCGGGAGGAGCATGCGCTGATCGGCGACATCGAAATCGCCTTCGAAGCCGGCGCCAAAAGGGTGCTCGCCCGCAACCTCGAAGGCGTCAAAACGCAAGATCACGGGATCGGCTACATGCACGGGGCTTCCGCCGACGTCGAATACAACCCGAACACCTACTACATGA
Source organism: Paenibacillus sp. FSL R7-0216 (assembly GCF_037969915.1). NCBI lineage: Bacteria > Bacillati > Bacillota > Bacilli > Caryophanales > Paenibacillaceae > Paenibacillus > Paenibacillus sp. FSL R7-0216. Next base: position 1,130,391 of record NZ_CP150222.1, read on the forward strand.
CGGATGAAATCCGCCATGAATCCAAGGTGACGGTTTGCATCGACGGCGAGCCTGTCGGAAGCGTGCACCTCCCCGACGATCCGGCGGATGCCCGCGGTATATTGTCTTGGCATTACCAGCCGGTGGACAACCGCTTGGACGAGGCCGGTTCGTACGGGTATCTCTGCCGCATCAAGGTACCTGGGCGCATCGCCGCCAAACTGGATCGCAGCCGCCATTTCCGGCTGGAGCTGCGTGCCGGGGAAGGCGGGCTGGCGCTGTACGGCCGGAACGCCGGGCGCTATCCGCTGGACATTCAGGTACGCTGCCACTAATCCGCAGATTCATTCCCCGTAAGGCGAGAGACCGTCCGTTTATTCCCGGACGGTCTTTTGCGTATGAGACGAGCGACATGCGCCATACCGTTACGTCGATATTCTCTTGCACGCATTGCCCAATCGGTCTAGAATTGGGCATGAGATCTGATAAATTTAAATCCAAACATCGCAGGAGCGTGAGAGGATGAAGTACAGAAGGTATGGGACGACCGGCAAGCAGGTGTCGGAAATCGGCTTTGGCGCTTGGCAGCTCGGCAATAAGCAGGATTGGGCGTCGATGGAGGACGAGGAGGCTGTCCGTCTGGTGCATGAAGCGCTGGACCTCGGAGTCAACTTTTTTGATACCGCTCCCAATTATGGTCAAGGCAAAAGCGAGGTGTTGCTCGGCAAAGCCCTGGAAAGAAAACGCGAGAAAGCGGTCATCAATACGAAATTTGGCCATTCCCCGGAAGGAACGGATTATTCGGCGGCCCAAATTCGAAATTCGATCGAACGCAGCTTAATGCGGCTGCAGACTGATTATGTCGACTCCGTATTGATCCACAACCCCCCGTTCGACCACCTGGACGGCAAATATGGCCACTATCAGGTGATGGAGGATCTTAAGGCAGAAGGCAAAATCCTGGCGTACGGCGTGTCGGTCGATTCTAGCCGTGAGATGCTTGAAGTGTTGGAGCACGCTCGCCCGGGTGTTATGGAAGTGATGTTTAACATCTTTTATCAGGAAACGGCGCAGGCGTTCCAGTTGGCGAAGGAGAAGGAGGTTGCATTGATCATCAAGGTACCGCTTGATTCCGGCTGGTTGTCGGGTAAATATCAGGGTACCAGCTCGTTCTCGGGTGTTCGCAGCCGCTGGTCCCCGGAGGTCATTCAGACCCGCGCGAAATTGGTGGAGCAGATTCGCTTTTTGGAGGATGAGCAAACGACGATGACGATGGCAGCGCTGCGTTTTATTTTGGCATACCCGGAAGTCGCGACGGTCATTCCCGGCGTTCGGAATAGCGCTCAGCTTCGTGAGAATGTGGCTGCCAGTGATGCGGAGCTGCCTGAAGCGGCGCTGAGACAATTACAGGACCTATGGGAACGAGAGATCCGTTTCAAATCATTGGGCTGGTAACCTGAATGAAGTTTATGGTGCAGGATCAAGCATTTTACCGCAGTTTTTTCAGACTCACCTGGATCATTGCGCTGCAAAATGTCATTTCCTTTGGCGTGAACTTATCGGATAATATCATGCTTGGCGGATACAGCGAATCGGCTTTATCCGGGGTAGCCCTTGCGAATCAGCTCCAATTCCTGTTGCAGATGCTCGTCATGGGCGTAGGCGAGGGCGTGGTAATTCTGTCGTCGCGAGCCTGGGGGGCTCGGGACATGACAACCATCAAGAGGGTTGCCAGCATCGGAATGCGCCTCGCACTAGCTCTTGCCTTGGTACTTTGGCTGGCCGTGTTCTTGTTCCCTCATGGGTGTCTGTCCTTGTTCACGAACGAGGACAGCGTCATCGCCGAAGGGGCCAAGTATTTACGAATCATCGGCTTCTCGTATCTCTTTTTTGCGGCGACCAATCTACTGTTGGCTTCTTTACGCAGCGTAGAAACGGTCAGAGTCGGATTTATTCTCTCTCTGTCGACGTTAATCATCAACGTCTGCCTGAACTATTTGCTGATTTACGGGCATTTCGGCTTCCCCGCATGGGGCGTCCGCGGCTCCGCGGCGGCGACGTTAACGGCCCGAATCATCGAGCTAGCGATCGTATTGGTGTATCTGAAACGAGTGGATCGGAAAATCAATTTTGCGCTGCGGGATTTCTTCCACTTTGATCGGGTAACGTTTAAACAATACGTCAGCGTCGGCTCGCCGATCCTGATGTCCAATGCGCTCTGGGGACTGGCTATGGCGGTGCAGTCCGGAATTTTGGGACATATGGGGGAAGCGGCGATTGCCGCAAACAGCATCGCAACGACGGTCTTTCAAATCGTCTCGGTCGTGACGTATGCTTCCGCCAGTGCGACGGCCGTCATTATCGGAAAAACGATTGGTGCCGGACATCCGGAGAAAATCAAGCCTTACGCCCAGACGCTGCAGGTGCTTTACTTGATCATTGGTTTGGGGACGGGCGTGGTTCTCTTTTTGATCAAGGATGTGGTGCTGGACTTCTATGCCATATCCCCTGAATCCAAGGCACTGGCTCTCCAATTTATGACGGTACTTTCGATCACGGCGGTAGGCACAGCCTACCAAATGCCGGCGCTGACGGGAATCGTGCGAAGCGGGGGAGATACGAGATTTGTGTTGTACAACGACTTCATTTTCATGTGGTTGATCGTGCTGCCCTCGGCTTTCCTGTGCGCCGCCGTGTTTGGGCTTTCGCCGTTATTGACGTTTATTTGCCTCAAATCCGACCAAATTCTGAAATGCTTCGTAGCCGTTGTAAAGGTGAACCGATATCGCTGGATTCGGACGTTTGGAACACCAGAACCCCAAGGATGAACACAAAAAAAAGAATGGACCGCGAGAGTCCGGCAGTTGCCGGTCCTTGGGTCCATTCTTTTCTCGTTTAAAGCGAATTATTTCGATTGTGCGCCGAGCACCGGTTGGTAGCCCGCCGGGATATACGTAACGGCCGTCACTTCAGAAATAACCTGCGGGTAAAATTGTCCGGGTTGAGGTGCCACAACGCGATAGTCGATAATGGCTTTCCCGTCTTTGAATGTGATACTCGAAACTTCCAGGCCGTACCCTGGGTGCGGCGCCATCGCGGTAATCGACACTTTCGTGATGTCGTTCGAGATTTTGTCTGTATTCATCCCGAAGTCGTATAGGCTTCCGGGAACCGGGTTTTCAACGGGTTGACGGTCCTCAATAAACTGCAAGGTCCGGTCAAGCATGCCGGCGGCTTCGCTGCGGGAGACCGGTTGCTTCGGTCCGAAATTCCCCTTTTTATCCAACGTGACGATTTTGGCCTGAAGAAGAGACTGGATGCTGTTCATATAATCTTTGTTGATTTGTTTCTCATCATTGATGTTCAAATATTGCATCGTCCACATGTAATCGCCCTTGGTGCTCAGTCCTTTGAACAGCCAGTGGCTGAACTGCTCCTTCGTCACTTTAGCGGCCGGATTGATGTCCTTGGGAATGTCCAGCCCATAGTAGTTCGCGATGACGAAAGCTTCGGCATACCAGGCGTTATCGTTAACCTTGGTGTAATAATCGCTGGCTTTTGGCATTTTGATGAACCGGATGGTATCGAAGTTCAGGTCCAGCGTTTGAACGATCAGGGAGACGGCGGAAGCGCCGGTCAGTTTCTGGGCCGGATAGTAGCGGCCGTGGAAATCTCCTTTAATGATCCCCCGTTTCTCGAGGTGTTCGATCGCTTTCTGCTCCTTGTCGCCCTTAATATCATTAAAGGCCGATGCGGTGCCGCCGAACATCAGGGTGAATACAATCACCATCAGCAGCGTCAGCTTCGGAAATTTGGATAACGTTTTTTTCGTTTTCATTCGCAATTCCCTCCTGGAACCATAGTTAGTTAACGCAACATATCCGCCGGGTTGCTTCACTGTTCAGCAGCGCCCGACGAGGCGAGGCCTAAGTGTCAATTCCCTCCTCCCGGATACGGTTTGATTTAACCCTTTGACGCAGGAAGTGTTAGAGATGTTTCACTTGATCTTCAATTTTTTGCGAGATCCTTAGGAAATCAACCCTGCGTGGCGCAACCCTTGGCGAATCCCGCCTTCATCCACGGAGGCGGTGACGTAATTGGCGAAAGGCAGCAAGTCCGGATGGGAATTGCCCATGGCGATGCCAAGTCCAACCTCCTGCAGCATTTCCTTGTCGTTCAAACCGTCGCCGAAAGCTACGGCCTCGGAAAGGGGGATGCCAAGGCGCTCCAGCATAGCCGCGATACCAACGGCTTTAGACCCGCCGCGGATCGTCACGTCCATGGCTTTCGGGTGCCAGCGGATCAGGCGCAGATCGTCGAACTGCCCCTCATACAGAGACTCATCCTGCTCTTCACAGTGCAAGAACGCTTGAAACACCGGGGCCTTGCTCCAGAATTCGGGATCGAATCCCGGATGCTCTACCTTTAAGGAATCGATGGACTCGACGATAAACGGGTGAGCATCGGTATTGGCGTAGTAACGTTCATGTCCCTGAAACACGAGCGGATGCTGATGGCGTCCAGCTAGTTCAACCAGCTTACGGAGACTTTGCGGGGGCAGAGTGCGCTGGTACAGCGGCTCCCCCTGGTATACGACGTAAGCGCCGTTCAGACTGACGAAGGATTCGATGTGCAGCAGCTTCGCGATCGGTTCAAAAAAGTACGGCGCCCGCCCGGTCGCAATGACCGGCTCGATGCCGTTCGCTTTCAATTCGGCGATGGCCTTGATCGTATCCTCAGGCACCTGCTTGTCCTCGTTCACCAGGGTGCCGTCGATATCGAAAAAGACGATTTTGTAGTTGTTGTTCATTTGAAAAGCTCCTATCCGTTCGTAATTTTATTTATCTATAAAAATAGTCTAACATGCGGGCGCAAGCCGGTCATAATCCTCCGTTCCTCTTGTACAGAAAGCGTTGTCAAGCTATACTGTGAGCGATGGCCCGGCGACTGCGGTTGCAGTCAAGCCGGACGGTGAAATCAAACCCTATTGTGGAGAGGAAGAGATCAATGCCGGTTATCGACATGCCTTTGGACGAATTACGCAAGTACAGGGGAATCAATCCGAAGCTTCCGGATTTCGATGCTTACTGGGAAGTCGCGCTGCGCGAGATGCGTGCCGTTGATCCGCAGGTACGTATCGAAAAGGCCGATTATCAGCTGCCGGGCGTGGAATGTTATCATCTTTATTTTACCGGAGTCAAGGGAGCGCGCATTCACGCCCAATATGTGCGTCCGGCGAAATTCGAAGGCCCCGCCCCGGCCGTAGTCCTGTTTCACGGCTATTCCGCGAATTCCGGCGACTGGAGCGAGAAGCTGGGATATGCTTCGCTGGGCTTCCACGTGTTCGCCATGGATTGCCGCGGACAGGGAGGTAAGTCGGAAGACGTCGGCGGGACGATCGGAAATACGCTGCAAGGGCATATCATCCGCGGGGTGGACGGCGATCCGCAAAACATGCTGTTCCGCCATATTTTCCTGGATGCCGTGCAACTGACGGGCATCGTCATGGACCTGTCGGAGGTGGACGAGAACCGCGTTGGCGTGACCGGTTGGTCGCAAGGCGGCGGGATCACGTTGGCCTGCGCCGCGCTCGAGCCGCGTGTTCGCCGGGCGGCCCCAGTCTATCCATTCCTGTCCGACTACCGTCGGGTGTGGGAGATGGACTTGGCCCGGAACGCTTACGAGGAGCTGCGGCTGTATTTCCGCCGCTTTGATCCGCAGCATGAGCGGGAGGAAGAGCTGTTCGCCAAGCTGGGATATATCGACGTGCATCATCTGGCGAGCCGCATTCAAGCCGAAGTGCTGATGGGGGTTGGATTGATGGATGAGATTTGTCCGCCATCCACCCAATTTGCAGCCTACAACGCGATTTCCTCGCCGAAGAAGCTGGAGATCTTCCCGGACTTCGGTCACGAAGGATTGCCGGGCATGCCCGATAAGATCGTCCAGTTTATGCTTGGTTTGTAAGAAAAAGCCGTCCAGGAGTCTGCGACTCCTTGGGCGGCTTTCCGCTTTCGTGATAAAGTAAGGACTACACCGTGAAGCCGGAGGTCATGTCCTGCAGCTTTTGCGCCATCCGCGACAACTGGTCCGCGGTGTGATCGATTTTCACGTGATTGTCCCCCTAGGTATGTACTCGTATAATGGATGATGTAGCTCATTGTAGCTGGGACGACTGAATCCAGTATGAATGACAACTGAAAGTTTTACTGAAAAGAAAAGCGAGGGGGTTGTTCCGTTGGCGCTGGAAATTGAACGCAAGTTTCTGCTGCCGGCGTATCCGGAGCATTTGATTCGGAAGGGAGAGCTTATTGTCCGGTCGGAACATGCGATCGACCAGACTTATTTGGCCCTTCATGAGGATCAGGAGCTGCGGGTTCGCAGAATCGAGGATTTGCGTACCGGAGAGATTCAATATACGCATACGTTCAAACGAGGGTTCGGCTTGTCCCGGGAAGAAGTGGAGGTATCCATTTCGGAGGGAATGTACGCCCAGATCACCGGGGTTCATCAGGCGGTTCCTCTGACCAAACGGCGGGTGACGGCCGAATGGGACAAGCTTACGGTGGAAATCGACGTCTACGACCAGATCGATTTTATCGTGCTGGAAGTCGAATTCGGATCGGAAGAGGAAGCACGGGCTTTTGTGGCCCCGGACTGGTTCGGGCCGGACATCAGCACCGACAAGCGATACAGCAACAAGAAGGTGTGGAGCGATTTGCAGCGCAGCAAAAAAGAGACCTGAAGTCCTCAGGTCTCTTCGTTTCATGCAGGGTATCGTCTATTCCAGCGCCAATCCGCCGTTGCCGTCGCGCAGCAGGAAGCGGTAGTTATTGCGAATGAACTCAAGTACCTTGTCGCAGATGATCCGGTGGCCGTCTTCGTTCGGGTGAATGCCGTCCGAGCAAAGAAATTTCGTATAATCGGGATGCTCCAGAAACGCGCCGCGCACGTCGATGAATTTGGTTTTGGTCATCTCCGAGACCTTCAGGATCGTCGAATTGTAGCGTTCCTGCCACCAATAAATCTTCGTGACACTTCCAAGCCATTTCAGGATATTCTTCTCCGCCTCCGGGTCGTTACGGCTGACCCATTGAAAATACTTGTCGGCGTTCAGCGGCGGCAAGCTCATCAGGACCGGGACGATCTGCTGGCTCTTAACGAATTGGATCGCTTCCGTCAGCATTTTTTCGAACAGATTAAAGTCGGTTTTCGGGCTGTGTTCTCCGTCTGGACGTTCAGCAATCTCGTTCCAGTTGAAATCGCAGTCGTTGCCGCCGTATTCGATCAGCACGATGTGGGGCTTATCCTTCTCTACGTCCTTCTTGAGGTTCGTGAGCCCCTTCATTAACGTGTTGCCGAAACGGGCGGTATTGTGTACCGCGCCCTTCAGTTTCTGCTGTAAGAGCGAAACGTAATTGTTCTCCAGTATGACGTATTTATGGCGTTGTTCGTCATAAATGACGCCTTTGGAGATGGAGTCCCCGCTGACCATGTACTTGATTTCATTTTTGGAAAAAAACTTGCTGTCGTAGATCACAGTCTCACCTCTCTCAGGCCTCGAAACTTAAGGTTTCCAGGTATAATGAATGGAATTCATGACGTTTCATTTCGTTACATCTATTGTAGATTAGTTTTCGCGCCTAGTGCAAGTAAGTTGTTCCTAATCGGAACGAATTTGTTTTAGCGTTCGAAAGTGGACAAGGGTGACAGGGAATGAGAGAATACGGGTAAAGCGACCATAACAAAGGGAGGAAATCACTTTGATACGTTTCGCCACGATTGGAACGAACTGGATTACGGAGCGTTTTATTCAGGCGGCTTTGGAAACGGAGCAATTTGCCTTAACGGCGGTTTACTCCCGGACCGAGCAGAAGGGCAAGGAATTTGCCGCCAAGTTCGGCGATCCTCAGGTATATACCGACTTGGAGGCCCTGGCATCCAGCTCCGACATTGATGCCGCCTACATCGCCAGCCCGAATTCATTACACGCCGAGCAGGCGATCCTGCTGATGGATCACGGCAAGCATGTGTTATGCGAGAAGCCGATGGCCTCGAACGCAGCGGAAATCCGGCGGATGATCGAAGCGGCGCGCCGCAACGACGTGCTGCTGATGGAGGCGCTCAAATCCACGCTGATGCCGAATTTCCGGGCGGTCCATGACAATTTGTACAAAATCGGCCGGGTACGGCGTTATTTTTCAAGTTACTGCCAGTATTCTTCGCGGTTTGACGCGTTTAAGCAAGGCAAGGTATTGAACGCTTTTAACCCCGCGTTTTCTAACGGTGCCTTGATGGATCTCGGCATCTACTGCATCTACCCGATGGTGACGCTCTTCGGTAAACCGGAATCCGTGCAAGCCTCCGCCGTGATGTTGTCCTCGGGCGTGGATGGAGAGGGCAGCCTGATCGTGCGGTACCCGGATATGGACGGCGTGATCATGTATTCGAAAATTACCGATTCCTATTTGCCGACGGAAATCCAGGGGGAGAACGGGACGATCGTGATCGATCGGATCAACCAGCCTTATGAGGCAAAAATCCTGTACCGCGACGGGACGACGGAGGAGTTGACGCGCTCCCAGCCGCAGGAGTCGATGTATTACGAGGCTATGGAGTTTATCGACCTGGTTAAAAACGGACAGCGGGAGAGCCAGATCAATACGCATACGCGTTCGCTGGCTGTCGCCGAACTGATGGAGGAAGCCAGACGCCAGTTCGGGCTGCGGTACGCGGCGGATGAAGCTTAAGGTGTCGGTGCTTCGTCCGATCAAGATCAAGCAGCGACCCGATTCCCGAGGACCCAAGCCGGATGATTCCGGGTTGGGTTTTTGCTTTTGATCGTTCGGCCTGAGGCAAAGCGAGGGGGCTGGTGATGGTCCTTTTGCGGCGCTTTGCACCATTATCCCCTTCGCTCAGGTTGGAACGAAGCAGGCTAGCTTGGGGGGGCCTGATTCCTTGACATCCTGCACCATCCCATCACCACACTATGCAAACTTCGCAACCAGCCATCTTCGTACCATGCAATTTTCGCGCCATGCATACTTCGCACTCTGCCATCTTCGTACCATCAAACTTCGCGCCATGCCATGCACGCACCTGAACGATGGACGCCCCTGAACGAAAGGGATAATCGTGCAAAGCGGCCCCAAGAGCATATCATAAATTTTGCCATATCCTGGAACCTGCCTAAATTTCTCATTGCAACCGTTTACACCCTTGAGATAGGATAATCGAAGAGGTGAACAGGATGATCAAGGACAAGAAATGGCTGGCCGGCATGATGATCTGCATCGTCGTTTTGGTCTATTTGTTTATCGGCTTTGCCCGCTATTCCGGGAAAATCGGCAGCATCGTCAAGGAGCTGCAAGGGCAGCCCGCGAGCGGCGAGTCGCGTTATCATATCGTATTGATCGAGCAGGAGCGTTACCATCCTTATTGGGAAATGGTGGAGAAAGGCGCGGCGGAGGCGGCGGAGAAATACGGCATCGACATCGAGTTTACGGGGCCGGTGCGCAACAACATGGAAGAGCAACTGAACCTATTGGAAAAAGCGATCGCCGCCCGCGTCGACGCGATTATCGTGCAGGGACTGAACGAAGAGCGGTTCACTCCGGTGATCGACAAGGCGGTCCGACGCGGGATTCCCGTCGTGACGATCGACACCGACGCACCGGATAGCAAGCGGCTGGCTTATGTCGGCACCGACAATTTGGCCGCCGGCGAACGTCTGGGCCGTCTTGTCGTGGAGACGACCGGCGGTACCGGGAAGATCGGCGTGATCATCGGCAGCGATCAGGCCGCGAACCAACTGCAGCGATTGGACGGGCTGAAAAGAATCGTCGCCGAGCATGAGGGGCTTGAGATTGTCGACGTCCGCAGCTCGAACATCTCTCATATGGAGGCAATCCAGCAGGCAGCCAATATGCTCCGGAAGCATCCGGAGATCAACATTATGGTCGGCACGAGCGCGACCGACGCCCTCGGCGTCCTGCAGGCCGCCAAAAACCGCAATGACTTGACGATCATCGGCTTCGACAATCAGAAGGAAACGCTGGAGGCAATTCGCAAGGGCGAGATCGAGGCGACGGTCGCGCAGCAGCCTTTTTTGATGGGGGATACAGCCGTTCGACTGCTCTATGAGCACTTCAAAGGAAAACCGCTGAAGAAGAAGTACTTCACGGAAGTGAAAGTGCTGGATGCACGAAATGTGGAGGAGGGGGAGAGCTTATGAGCATCCGCCGCAAGCTGTTTCTGTTCATTCCGCTGCTGGTGCTGGTCATGAGCTCGGTGTCCTTCTTTCTATTCCAAAGCGGAAAGAACGTGCAGGAAAGCTATCATCTGATGATGAAGCGCATTTTGCTGTATAAAGAAATCTCCTATGAAGTAGGGGAGAATATGCGGTCGATGAACCGCTTCATCATGCAGATGGATACTGAAAGCTTGCCTGAAGTGGTCAAGCACTTGAACGCCGTCAAAACCTTGAGGTCCGATCTGGACGGGCTTCGAACGATCGGTGGGAGCGATCTGGCCCTAGCCAATTACCGCAACCTCATCGATACGTTCCTGGAGCAGGCCGAGGCGATGATCGAGAAGATCAGCTATGAGGATTCCGATACGATGGCCGGGGCCTATATCGAAGCGGAGCAGACTCAGCGCTTTATCCGCGAGGAGGCGCAGGAGCTGGTCGATTTGGAACTGGAGCAGTACAAGCCGATCTACGAAGAGATGATGTATACAACCGGCGAGCTGAACAAGTTGGGCATTTTGCTGGTGGTGACCGCGGCGGCCTTCAGTATCCTGCTTGCCATCTGGCTGTCGCGCAGCATCACGAATCCGATCCGCCGGCTGGTCGCGACTGCTAAACAGATTTCCAAGGGTCGGATGGACACCAAAGCGCCGGAAAGCGACAGCAACGATGAGATCAGCATTTTGTGCCGCGCGTTTAACGGGATGATCGATAACATCCAGCAACTGATGGCCGAGAACATTAACAATCTGGAGAAAGACCGGCTGGTCAAGGAGCTGGAGTTGAAGACGCTGCAAAGCCAGATCAATCCACATTTTCTCTTCAATACGCTGAATTCCATTTCCAAGCTGGCTTATCTCGAAGGGGCTGCCAAAACCAGCGATCTTGCCGTTTCCGTGTCGCGTCTGCTTCGTTACAATTTGCAGAAGCTGGACCAGGCGGTACCGCTTCGCGAGGAGGTGGCCCATGTCACCGAATACATGAACATCCAGAAGGCGCGGTTCCGCGATCGGATCGCTTTCGTGATCAACATCGACGAGCGCGCGTTGGACGGGAGGATTCCTTGCTTGACCCTGCAGCCGATATTGGAGAACGCCTTCGTGCACGGGATTGAGCAGATGGAAGAAGGGGCCGTGCTGGAGCTGGTGATCCGACTCGGCGGGGAGGACAAGGTCGAGATCGAAATCCGCGACAACGGCGTCGGCATGAGCCGTGAAACGGTGAATACGCTGCTGCAATCGGTGCGCGGGGACGCGCCGCGGTTCGGCGGCAAAGGGCAATCGACGGGTCTGGGCACGCATAATGTGTTCAAGCGGCTGCATTTATTTTTTGACGGGCAGGAACGCATCGCCATCGACAGCGAAGAAGGGGCCGGAACGGCCGTCAGGTTTACTCTGCCTCTTCGCACGAGCATGGAATAGAACGGGGAACGGGGGAAACCAAGGTGTATACTTTGTTGATTGCGGACGACGAAGCTTTGGAGCGGGAAGGCCTGGAATTGATGATCGGTCATGCGATGCCGGATATGTTCCGTTTTCTTCATGCAGAGAACGGGCGACGGGCGATCCAGTTGGCGGAGGAAGGGCGGCCGGATTTTATCTTTATGGATATCAAAATGCCGGGGATCCAAGGCCTGGAGGCGGTGCGGGAAATTATGGCGCGGCAGCCGGGAGCGAAGGTTGTGATGATTACGGCGCATGATTATTTCGCCTATGCGAAGGAAGGGTTGGCACTTGGCGTACGGAATTATTTGCTGAAGCCGGCGCGGCGGGAAGAGGTGCTGGACGTGCTAAAGGGTCTGATCGCCGAAACCGAGGAGGCGAAGCGTGTCCGGGATGAGCAATTGGCGCTACAGGAGAAGTTGTCGCAGTTGCTGCCGCTGGCAGAGAACGAGCTATCATTGATGTTGATGCTGGAATATGCGCAGGAGGTCGAAGCCGACCAATTGGCGGGGATGCTGAACCTCCAGTGGCGCAAGGGGTACGCGATGGTGTTGTCGTTCGCGAAGCACACGCCGAAGGAATGGGCCAGTTTCCAAGTGGCCAAGAAGGAGATTTACGACGCCGTCAAGCAATGGGTGAAGCCGGGGTTGTCCTGTATTGTCAGCCCGGTAGTCGGGCACCAGATGGCGTTGTTTGTTCCGTTTCCGCCGGGACGACCGGGTTATACGCAGCGGGTCATCGCGCTGGAATGGGGCGAGCGGCTGCGCAGCCAGGTTGAGGAGCGGTTCGGGCTGCCGATCTCGGTTGGCATCGGTTCGATTCGCGAGGGCTGGGACGGGTTGAGCCGCTCCTACCGGGAAGCCGTGCGCGTCTGCGCGGACGAACAGGATATCGTCAGCGTCCGGCATTACGATGATATCGCCGAAAGCTCCGGCCGTCCGGCGATCCCTCTGGACGAGGAGAAGAAGCTGCTCGATGCGCTGCTGCGGCACGACAAGCCCGAAGTCACCGAACGCTTCGCCCAGCTGTTTGAACGCCTGGAGGCGGCCGAGCCGCGGCATTATCCGCGCCTGCGCGGCGACGTGATTGGTTTGCTCCTGTATTTGAGCCGCGGCGTTGAAGCGGGAGATGGCCCGGATTTAATCGAGGACTTAAGCGCCTGCGAAGATCCGGCATCGCTGCGCGCGAGCGCGTTGCGCCGGCTTGGCGGCTGGATCGACGGACTGCGGGAGCGGAAAGAACGCAGCCGCTCGCATGTGCTGCAGCGGGCCATCTTGTTCGTCAGCCAGCGATTCAAGGAAGAGATCTCGATGGAGCAAACGGCGGAATACGTCAATCTCAGTCCGTATTATTTCAGCAAATTGTTCAAGCTGCAAACGGGAGAGAATTTCAGTGATTACTTAACTCGCTTGCGGATCGAGGAGGCGAAGCGGTTGATTGCCGAGCGCTCCTTAAGCTTGAAGGAGATTTGTTACGAGGTGGGCTACAAGGACCCGAATTACTTCAGCCGGGTGTTCAAAAAATCCGTCGGCATCACCCCCAGCGAGTATCGCCAGCAAACCGAATGAGCCTGTCCGGTCTTTAAGTCCTTGTCCCAGACAAGGACTTTTTTGTTTTTTCTACACAAAAAAATCCAGTGAAAGCAGCGGGAATGAAAGCCTTTACATCCCGCAGCAAGGGAGTGCAGGCACAGCGCAAAGAAGTGCAGGCTTTGACCGGACCGTAGGGATGAGGGCGGTGCTAAGATAATTTTGTAAGCGCAATCAATAAACGATTATGTAAAGAAGGGGCGTAGGCATAGTGAAAAAACACAGTCATTTTGTACGGTTAAGCTTGGCGGCCATTTTATTGGCTTCCTCCCTGGCAGGCTGCGGGGTTGTATCGGACGGCAGCTCAAACAGCGGGAGCACGAAGGACAATACGGGCAGCGCGGCTGGAGGCAAGGACGACAAAATCGTCATCGGGATGTCGATGGATACCCTGAAGGAAGAGCGGTGGCAGAAGGACCGGGATCTATTCACCGCCAAAGTCGAAGAGCTCGGCGGCGAAGTGAAGGTGCTTGCGGCCAACGGTGACGATGCTACGCAGCTGAGCCAAGCGGAACAATTGATTTCGCAAGGCGTCGATGTGTTGGTGGTTATTGCGCACAATGCCGAAGCAACCGCGCCGATCGTGGAAAAAGCGCATAAAGAGGGCATCAAAGTGATCGCGTATGACCGACTGATTAAAAACTCGGATGTCGACTACTACATCTCCTTCGATAACGTCCGGGTCGGCGAGTTCCAAGCCCGCGCCGTCATGGAAGCGGCACCGAAGGGCAATATCGTTTACATCGGCGGCGCGGACACTGACAACAACGCGCACATGTTTAAAGAAGGCGCCATGAGCGTGCTGAAACCACTGGAGGAGAAAGGCGACATCAAGATCGTTTATGACCAGTTCTCCAAAGACTGGAAGCCGGAAGAAGCGCTGAAGAACATGGAAAACGCGCTGACCGCCAACAACAATGACGTACAAGGCGTAGTCGCCGCGAACGACGGCACGGCCGGCGGGGTCATCCAGGCGTTGACTGCCCAAGGCATGGCCGGCAAGATCCCGGTATCCGGGCAGGATGCAGACTTGGCCGCCGTTCAACGGATCGCCGAAGGCACCCAGCTGATGACCGTGTACAAACCGATCAAATCGATCGCTACCACGGCTGCGGAAATGGCTGTCTCGGCTGCTAAAGGCGAGGAAGTCAAAGCCGACAAGACCGTTAATAACGGCAAGATCGACGTGCCTTCCGTGTTGCTCGATCCGATTCCGGTCGACAAGAACAGCCTGAACGTTGTGATCGAAGATGGGTTCCACAAGCTGGAAGACGTGTACAAAAACGTGCCGAAGGATCAATGGCCTAAGCAATAAATCAGGGCAGAAGCGGCGAAAACCAGGGAGCGTTCGGCGTTCCTTGGTTTCGCGCTTTCCGCCGATCCTTAGGCTAAAGAAGGAGAGCTAAGCCTATGCATGTATTGGAAATGGTGAATATCAGCAAAGAGTTTCCGGGCGTAAAAGCCCTCGACCGCGTGAACTTTAAGGTGCGCAAAGGGGAAATCCACGCGCTCTGCGGCGAGAACGGGGCGGGCAAGTCAACGCTGATGAAAGTGCTGAGCGGTCTGTATCCAGCCGGCACGTATAGCGGAGACATCGTCATCGGCGGCGAGAAGAAACAGTTCCACAACATTACCGATGCGGAAAAAGCCGGCATCGCCATCATTCACCAAGAACTGGCGCTCGTAAAGGAGATGACGGTGGGCGAGAACATTTTCCTCGGGGCGGAACCGACGAAACGCGGCGTGATCCAATGGGATGAGCTGTACCACAATGCAGCCCAGTGGCTGAAGCGGGTCGGACTCCAAATTTCCCCGGACACGAAAATCGGGAGTCTCGGCATCGGCCAGCAGCAGCTGGTGGAGATCGCCAAGGCGCTGTCCAAGCATACGCAGATCTTGATCCTGGATGAACCGACGGCCGCTTTGACGGAAAGCGAAGTGGCGATTCTCATGGGCATCCTGAACCAACTGCGCAGCGAAGGGGTGTCTTGCGTTTATATCTCGCACAAAATGCCGGAGGTGTTTGCTCTGGCCGACTCGATTACGGTGCTTCGCGATGGGCATACGGTGGCGACGCTGGAACGCAAGGACACCAATGACGACCAAGTCGTGTCGCTGATGGTAGGACGGGAGTTGACCGAACGATACCCGCGGGTGGAGCATCGCCCGTCGGATACCGTGCTGGAAGTTAAGAATTATAATGTGTGGCATCCGGAGAAGCGAAACCAGAAGGTGATCAAGGACGTCAATTTCCAGGTTCGGAAAGGCGAAATTCTTGGCATTGCCGGTTTGATGGGCGCTGGTCGGACCGAGCTCGTCAGCAGCCTGTTCGGCGCTTACGGCGGACGGGCGACGGGGGAGGTCTTCGTTGACGGCAAACCGGTGCGTATCCGCTCCGTCGCCGACGCCATCCGCGCCGGGCTTGCCCTCGTCAGCGAGGATCGCAAACGCCAAGGGCTAGTTATGGGAATGGATGTCAAGACGAATACGACGATGGCCACCATGGCCAAAGTTTCGAAGCTAGGCGTGATTAACGACAACGAGGAAATTCGCTGGGGCCTCAAGTATGTGCATGATTTGAAGACGAAAACCGCATCTCTGGAAACCCCTGTCGGCACATTGTCCGGTGGTAACCAGCAGAAGGTCGTCGTCGGCAAATGGCTGATGTCCGACCCGAAAATCCTTATCATGGACGAACCGACTCGCGGCATTGATGTCGGGGCGAAATACGAGATTTATCATCTGATGAATCAACTGGTCGATCAGGGCGTGGCCATCATCATGATCTCCTCGGAGCTTCCGGAGGTGCTCGGCATGAGCGACCGGATTCTGGTGATGAGCGAAGGCAAATTCGTCCGGGAATTCGACTGGCGCGAGGCGACCCAAGAAAATATCATGCAAGCCGCTACGGGAGGGAAATAATCATGGAGCTTCAAAAGGAAATCGGAAAACAAACGGACGGCTCGGCCGTAAAAACGACGCTATGGGGCAGCCTGTTCGGCAAAATGGACGTGCGTGCCTACACGATGGTGGGAGCACTGGTGCTGATCTGGGTACTGTTCGGCCTGCTCGACCCGACATTTTTGACGGCGCGGAACCTGTCTAATCTCTTTACGCAAATGTCCGTGACCTCGATTCTGGCGATCGGCATGGTGCTGGTCATCGTCGCAGGACACATCGACCTGTCGGTCGGTTCGATCGTGGGATTGACCGGCGGGATTGCCGCGATTTTCAGCAATTGGCTGGAGCTGCCGGCGATTGTCGTCATTATCGGTACACTGGCGGCCGGTGCCGTACTCGGTTTGCTGCAGGGCTGGCTGGTTGCTTATAAAATGATTCCCGCCTTTATCGTGACGCTGGGGGGCATGCTGGTATTCCGTGGCACGCTCATGGGCGTGACCGAATCGATGACGATTCCGGTCTCGGACAAGGTGCTTGCGCTGCTTGGGAATGCGTATTTTGCCCAAGGCTTCGGCATTACCCTCGGCGTGTTAGCCATCGGCCTGATTGTTTGGAGCACGCTCCGCAAACGCCGTTCCCGGCAGAAATACGGCTTCGAAGTGGCGCCGTTCGCCGTGGACGTGATCAAGATGGCCGCGCTCTCTCTGCTGGTCGTCGCCTTCGTGCTCGTCATGAATGCCTATAAGGGGATTCCTTTCCCGATCATCTTCGTCATCGCGTTGGCCGCCATTTTCTTCTTCCTGTCCACGAAAACGACCTTCGGCCGGCACATTTACGCAATCGGCGGCAACCTGGAAGCGGCCCGTCTATCCGGCATCAACATCCGCCGCAAAACGATGAGCGTCTTCCTGCTCAGCGGCTTGCTCGCCTCGATCGCTTCGATCGTCCTGACGTCGCGTCTCGCCTCGGCGACAATTACCGCCGGGAACATGGCGGAAATGGACGCCATCGCGGCCTGCGTCATCGGCGGAACGTCGCTGATGGGCGGCGCGGGTACGGTGCTTGGCGCCTTGATCGGCGCGCTCGTTATGACTTCGCTCGATAACGGGATGTCGCTGATGGGGCTGGAGTCGTTCTGGCAATATGTGGTTAAAGGTTCGATCCTCGTCTTTGCTGTTTGGCTGGACATTTCGAATCGGCGCAAAGGGTTGAGATAAGAAGTTTGTATGAAAACAAACGGCACTTCTTTGGAGCTAGGCCCCTGTTGAGGGGGAACTCCTTGGAAGTGCCGTTTTGCTTTTTATTGATAGGTGACGATCAGCGCGTTGCTGATTTTGCGGCCCGGCGGGGTCAGGTATTTGCCGTTGTAATAAAGACCGCTAGAGGCGCCGCCATCGAGGTTCATCGCCTGGTACGCGCCGGCCTGCTTCATGATTTCCGCGAGCTGCGGAATCGTAGCGCCGCCGGAAGTCAGCAGGATCAGCTTATGGTCACGCGTGAGACCTAAGGCGCTGCGGGCACCGCCTCCGGTAAGGATTTTCGGATCCTTGAAGCCTTCCGCCTTGACGTCAATCGCGACTTTTCCATTGACCACAAGGCGCGGCCCGGCTTGGAGCGCTCCCTCCATCGTGCCTGCGCCAAAGGCATCGTTGAAGTCCGCGCCGGGAATCAACCGCGCCAAGAGATTCGAGTCATAGGTGAAAAGGGTGCGCTTGTCGCCGGAGGCTTTCATTTTCAGCTCGCCGCCGCTGACGATGTAGCCGTAAGGGGCTTTGTGCGCGTCATTCGTGTAAGCGTTGAAGAATGTGCCGTTGACGGCGACGACGGCCTTATGGCGTTTGGCGAGGCCACTCAGCTCCTCGACCTTCCCGACGGTGTCCCCGGCGAGCGCGACCTTCAGGCGGACCTTCGGATCCATCAGCGAGATGGTGACCATCTGCACGGAGAAGGAGCGTCCGCCGACCTTAAACGTCTTGCGCTCGCTGACGATCGCTTTCCCGGCGCCGGCGGTGCTGGCCGTGCCGCGGTTTGCGTACGGCAGGGTCAAGCGGGCATCGCCTTGGCCGAGGCTGACCGCGCCGGCGGTTTTGTCCCATTCCGCCGGGAGTTGGAACGTGGCGCTGACGAACTGCAGCGGCACGTAGGTCGCGCCGGCTTCGGTGAACGGCGCATCGGTCAAGGTGATCGGCTCGCCGTTCACCTCGGCTTTGGCGGAGCCGACCCGCAAGATCGCGGTGGTGGCTTCGCCCTGCGCGAGCGTCAATTGCTGCCGGGACGCATCCCACTGGATCTGGATGCCATCCAGTCCGTTTAAGGCCCGGCTGGGCACGAAGGCATGTCCGCTGGCGGCATCCAGCAGGACGACGTTCTTGGCGGGCGCTGCCGTGGCTGCGGCGGACGCCGGAGCGGGGGCTAGGCTGCTGCCGGCGGGGATCAGGCAGACCAGGGCAAGCCCTAGAGCGAGCAGGCGTTTCGCGAGGCTGCGCAGAGAAGTTCCAGTTCCAGTTTCAGTTTCGGTTTTAGTTCTAGTACTTCTAGTTCGGTTCATCAAGATGGTTTTCTCCTTCTATGTAGGGTTGTGAGGTTTGTTTCTTTATGTAATATCGGAAATGTATTCGATTTTTCATATACAAAGTGGGGCTGGCGGCAAAAAATCCGCATTCTATACGATTTTTCATATAGATTCCGGGTAGAACTCTTGCTGGTGTGCAAATCTATATGAAATTTCATATAGATTCCCTTGAAACCGTCGGAAACGCTGAAATGTATTCGATTTTTCGAATACATTTAGTGCGAAGGGGTGGGGGGAGGGGGGCTGCATTACGCCATAGATCAATGGTGCGAGGGGAGGGGGGCAGCATTACGCCATAGATCAATGGTGCGAAGGGGTGGGGGAGTGGGGCTGCATTACGCCATAGATCAATGGTACGTGAGAAGTACAGCCGGATCCGCAAAAAAACTACGGTGCAAGGGCAGGCCCCTCGCACCGCAGATCATCCGCCGTCACGTTTACCGCATATACAGCCTCCGGTAATACTCCTCCAGCATCCGCTGCGTCGAGAACGCCTCGCGGGTCGTTTCGATGCTGCGCCGCATCATCTGCACCCAGCGGGGGCGATCCTCGTAGTAGGTCGGCACGACCCGCTTCAGCAGCGTGTCGTAGAGCGCTTCGCCGTCGTGCCGGTCGAGCTCGCCCGGATCGGCCGACTCGAAGCCGCCGCCGATTTGCCAGCCGTTCTCGCCGTCTAGGCAGGCCTCCGGCCACCAGCCGTCGAGGACCGAGCAGTTCAGCACGCCGTTGACGGCGGCTTTCATCCCCGAGGTGCCGCTCGCTTCCAGCGGCCGGCGCGGATTGTTCAACCAAACGTCCGCACCGCGGGTCAGCTTGGCTCCAATCATCATGTCGTAGTTCTCCAGAAACACGACGCTGCCGGGGTACTGCTTCATCATCGCCACCAGGTTGCTGACGATCTGTTTGCCGGTATCGTCGTTCGGATGGGCTTTGCCCGAGAACACGAGTTGAATCCGGCCGGATTCGAGGTAGGGGCCGATCAGGTCCGGCCGGGAGAAGATCAGATCGCTCCGTTTATACGGCGCGGCACGGCGCGAGAACCCGATCAGCAGCCGGTCCGGATCCAGCGCGGCTCCCGAGCGCTCGCGGACCAAATCGATCAGCTCGCGCTTGAGTTCCATATGCGCGGCCCATACATCGCCGCCTTCATCATAAGCGCGGAGCATCCGCGCATCGGCCCAGGTCGGCAGGTGGATCGCGTTCGTGATCCCGATGATCTCCGCCCGTCCGGCCACGTTCTTCCACATGCGGCCTGCGGTCTCCGCATGCAGGGCGGCAACGGCGTTCGCGCGGCGCGCAAGCCGCAGACCGGCGACGGTCATGTTAAACGGGTTGCCGCCGATCCGCTCCATATGGTCGCGGGTCAACCCGTTAAAGGCGGACATTGCCGCAAGCAGATCCAGCGCATGGGCTTCGTTGCCTTCCTTGACCGGCGTATGGGTCGTAAAGACGACCGTTTCGCGGGTGTCCCGCCAGGCCGATTCGAAGGTGAGTCCGGCCTGCATTTTCTCGCGGATCAGCTCCGTGGCGGCCAAGGCGGCGTGCCCTTCGTTGAAATGATAAACCTCCACCGGGATGCCCAGCGCGCGAAGCGCCTTAACCCCCCCGATACCCAGCACAATTTCCTGGGCAATGCGCTCCTCGCCAAAGCCGCCGCCGTATAAGCGTGCGGTGATCCAACCATTGTCGCTCTCCGGAAGGTCTGTGTCCAGCAGATAGAGCGGATTGTTTCCGAACTTTTCCGTTTTCCATACTTTGCAGGAAACCTCGGCGTTTTTTATCGTCACCGTGACCGTCACGCCGGTATCCTCGAGAAAATCATAATCGTGATCGATAAACGTATCGTAAGGCCGTCCATCCTCGCCGATTCGCTGGTCGGTATAACCTTGCTTCCACTTGATGCCGATACCGACGAGCGGTGCGCCAATGTCTTTGGCTCCTTTGATGAAATCGCCGGCCAGAATGCCAAGTCCTCCGGCATACATTTTAAAATCGGAATGAAGACCGTACTCCATGCTGAAATAAGCAACGGTAGGGAGCTGCCTTTCGCTCATGGGAATACCTCCTTTGCTATGCAAACCTCTTGCTGTGCTGAAAGCGATTTTCTGCTAACAGTGTAGTCTGGAGGCGGGCGGAAGGTGACAAAAGGGGGGATTTCATGCGGAAGATTGGGAGAATGGGGAAGGGAATATAGACCACGAGAAGGTTAAGACAGATCCGATTCATCCGGGCGGATGTCGCTGTCGAGGTAAGCCCGCTCCTGCTCCTCGTTAGCGATTGCCTGAATTTCTTCTGAGCCGATATTGATGTACAGGTAGCCGTCCTGGGCCTGCTTCTTCAAAGTGCGTTCTTTGAAAAATTTCGGGCTGGCCTCGCCCGCGTCCTCGTCATAGACGAGCAGGATCCCGTCGGTCTTGCGGAACAGCAGCTCGTCCCTGCCTGTGAATTGCCAAGGTCCGATGTAAGCCTCTTTACTGGCCGCCGCATAGTGGTCGACCTGACGGAGAATTTGCGTATAGTAGTCCTTTTTCTCGTCGCTCCATTTCTCCTCTTGTTGGCTATAGGCGGTGATGATCGAGCATTTCAACTGCGGATACCGCTTCTTTAAATCAAACACCGCTTCGCATGCCCATAGATCCACGCCGTATTGGCCGGGAGTGATGACCCACTCCAGCCCCTCTTCCAGCAAGGGGACAAGGCGATTAGCAATGGCTTGGCGAATATAGGAGATGCCGGGGTGCTTCTGGTTGTAAATGCCGAGTTCATGGGCGCGATAACCGGTGATGAGCAGATTTTTCAAGTGGAAAACTCCTTAAGTTCAGTGGATGAAGCCGGCCGATCATGGCCATGTCCTCTATTATTATACCTTGCCTTTCCTCTCCGGCAAAAATAAAAACACCGCTTCGCGCGGGAGAGGAGCTCCATCGGCTAGGCGGTAGATATGACTTAGAACAAAGGTATGGTTATCGGCATGTCGCGGGAACGGACGTGAGCGCCCGAAGCCCATGGCAGCGGTTACAACAATGTGCGGCTTATTGACCGTGAATCGAGAGAAGAGTAAATACCGTGTAGAACACCGCATAAAACGTGCCTAGCCCAACAATCCACAGAAAAGCGTTGCCTTTCAATTTCTCCGGTTGCCACATGAGGATTCGCTCCTTTACTTTTCACTGGCCAAACAAATTGTGAACAATTTGTGTCTGACTTAATTATTGAACATTTTGTGTCAAAAATCAAACAATTTATTGAACATTTTATTTATTTTTTTGGCAGAATAAAAAAACCATGCCCAGTAAGGCATGGTCGTTTTGGTTATTCATTGGTGCACGGGGAACGGGTCACCCTTTTAGTGGGGAAAAACCTTCCTCCGCCAAATATTCGCCGGCCTCCTCACGGGTATCGAAGGCCATCTCCAGGCTCAGGCCGGAGTATATATACCACAAGTCGTCTTCGTATTTGAGCGTCAGCTTTTCGCCTTTGCTATTCGTCCAGACGCCGCCGGGCGACGTGCTTCGGTTGGGGGCCTCCGTTGCTTCAGGGCGTGAAGCGGGGGCTTCGCCCTCCCGGACGGACATTGCGTTAATCGTCTCCCGGACCAGTTGGCGCAGCACCGGCTCCGCCAGTTCCCGGATGTTGACGAACCCTTTATCATCCGTCTCATAACCGTCTAACAATCCGGCGTAAACATACCCGTTCCCATTCGGGTGCAGGTGGTAAACGACAGTTTTTTTGTCATAAGCGCTGCCTTCATAGTGAAAATTGACCCGGCCCAGAGAAACGTTTCTTTGCTCCAGCTCGGGAAATGATTTGAAGACTTCCAATTTCTGCTCAAACGTCAGCATGTTGCCCAACCTCTCAAACTCGCAAATTTGCGGGATTCGATGGTTAAGGCTCGTCCCGCGCTTATCGATTATATCATATCGGCGGGCAAGACCAGAGCGCGCATGTGGCCGTTAATTCGGGATTGACTCCAAATGTTGCACTTTGTGCGATAAATTTGCGGGGTTCCGACCGTTTAGCTCGAAAATGTTGCACAGACTGCAGCATTTTTGGGGTTTCTGGGTTTTGTATTTTCGAAATGCTGCAGTTTTTGCAACATTTCATCCTTGTTAGCCTGGAGTGGGAATGAAATCCTGCAGAAAGTGCAACATTTCCTCCGTCTTCAGTGGGAGAAGCCCTACTCCAATACGTTCCGTTTCCTCATCCACCGCAAAAAGGTATAATTAGCCTAAGTAAGGATCGCGTCGAAGGAGGAAGGATCAATGGGAGAGGCGACAATCAAGTGGGGAATCATGGCGGCCGGCGGGATTGCCGAGTCGTTTGCGGGGGACCTGGCATCCGCCAGTAACGGCGAAGCGTATGCCATCGGGTCGAGAAACTTGGAGAAAGCCGGGGCGTTTGCCAAGAAGTTCGGGATTCCCAAGGCGTATGGAAGCTATGAGGAGCTGGTGGCTGACCCGGAGGTGGACGCCGTTTATGTAGCCACACCGCATCCTTACCACAAGGACAACGTCATGACCGCGCTGCGGGCAGGGAAAGCGGTTCTGTGTGAGAAGCCGTTTACGGTCAATTCCGCCGAACTGGAAGAGCTGGTTGCCTATGCGCGCGAACGCAAGCTGTTCCTGATGGAAGCGATGTGGACGCGGTTCCTGCCGGTCATTCACCGTGTGCGGGAATGGCTGGCGGCCGGACGGATTGGCGAAGTTCGACTGGTGAAAGCCGATTTCGGCTTCGATGCGGGGTGGAATCCGTCCGGGCGACTGCTCAATCCGGAACTTGGCGGCGGGGCATTGCTGGATGCCGGCATCTACCCGATTTCGTTCGCGTCCATGGTGCTGGGTCCGTATCCGCAAAGCGTTCAAAGCACGGCACACCTCGGGGAAACGGGGGTTGACGAACACTTCTCCGTGTTGTTGACTTACGGGAACGGGGCAACCGCCTCCTTGAATGGTGCCGTACGACTGGCGATCGGCAACGACGCGTATATCCATGGGACGAACGGTAAGATTTACGTGCCTGGGTTCCTTAACGCGACCACAGCTACGTTGTACGTCGACGGGGAAGAGCCCGAGACGGTCAGCGATGACCGGACCTTTAAGGGTTATGCTTATGAAGCCGAGGCTGTTGGCCGGGCCCTGCAAGCCGGTTTGACCGAAAGCAGCGACATCCCGCTGGATGAATCGCTGGCCATCCTGCGCCTGATGGATCAAATTCGCGGGCAGTGGGGTCTGAAATATCCGTTCGAATGAAATCAAGAAGGAGTAGTTTCAAATGATCGATGATACCCATCAATTGCTGGAAGAAAATAATATTAAGCACGCCATCATTGGCGAGCGGATGCAGCGTTTGGCAGATATCCTTCCAAGCCTCACCAAAACCAGGCTGGCTGCGTTAGCCTCGGTCTACAACATCTCCGGACGTTCCAAGATGAAGAAGGAGGAGCTCATTGCCGCCGTGCAGGCAGGCATGGAGGACTCGGAGACGCTCCAAGCGGCCTTCCTCAATAGCCGGCCCAAGGAATGGGAGCTGTTCGGTTCGTTGCTGGACGGTTCCTATCAACCCAGCAACGCGACTCCCTTCGGGTATTACTATTATTTCCTGGATCGCGGCTTGCTGTTTACCTTCTTTGAGAATAATCAGCTGTATTTGGTGATCCCAGACGAAGTAAAGTCCGCCATCCGGAAGCTGGACCAGCCGTCATTCCGCAAAGCGTTGCAAAGGAGCCATCAACTCTATAACTACCTGATGTCTGCGATCAATTTGTACGGAATCATCGCGCCGGCCAAGCTGGTAGAAATCATCAATGCCCAGAACGGCGGCGAATCCATCTCGGAAGAGGAATTGCTGCAACAGCTTGAAAGTTTTCTTCAGCGGACGGATCAGTATTTCGAGCTGCGGAAGGGATATATCGCATCGTTGGACATGGAAGACAAAGAGTTTGAGGACCTCGTAGACAAGGTGCAAGGGAAACCTAATTTCGTACCGGACCAGCAAGAGCTGTTCAAATATGCGGATCACGATTATTTTGAGATCACCTCGCAGCTCACGGCGCTGCGGGAATTCGTTACCAAGGAATTCCGCCTGGATCCGGAAAGCGCGGAGTATTTGGTCGATGACATTCAGCTCAGTTGCTCGATGGAAGCCTCGCTGCAGGATCTTCTCTACGAGTTTGAGAGACGGGATCTGGATTTTACGTCCCAACAACAGGCACAGCAAACCGTCGCTCTTATCACCGACGTATACGACCATACCCGGATGTGGTCTAACGCCGGACATACGCTGGACGAGCTGCGCCAGATGCAGGAGATGTCCGGCAATCAACCGGCGACGCCCTCCATACGAGGACATATCGTTCAGCAGGTCCGATCCAACAAAATCGGCCGCAACGAACCTTGCCCATGCGGAAGCGGTTTGAAATACAAAAAATGCTGCGGTAAGTAAACTTAGTGATATCAACAAAAAGGCCGTCTAAGCGCTACAAAGCTTAGGCGGCCTTTTTTGGCATTCAGTAACGACTACCCGACATCAGCCGAATCTGACATTGGCGGATCGCTTGATTCCGCTTGGGAAAAGAGCTTACGGTATTGGCCCGGGGTCAGGCCGGTTTCCTTCTTGAACTTGCGAATGAAGTTCGGGGTGTCGAGATAACCAACTCGCTGGATGATGTCCTTGAGCGGATCGTTGGTGGAGGTCAGGTCGTTCATCACCGCCATCATTCTCTTCTGCCAGATGTACTGAACGAAGTTGATGCCCATCTGATCCTTGAAAGAGCGGCTGAAATAGGATACCGAAATCGAATATTTGCAAGAGATCGCCTCCAGGCTTAGAGCATGATCCATGAAGTTGCTGTCGATATAAGCGACGATCCGATCCATCAGGGAATGCTCTTCCTTACGTTCGTTCTGCAGGGCAAGCTCACAGATGCGAGAAGCGAGGCGGAGGAAGTGGCGCTCCAGCTCCTGCAAAGAATTAAACGCATCGGATCCGGGAATATCGGGCGTCCAATCGCGAATGCCCATCTCCATCCCCGTGCGCAGGATGGCGTTCAAGATGTCAAAGCTGATGCAGCGCTTCATCTCGACGGTCAAGTCCGGACCCTGTAACACATTCATTGCCTCGCCGATCGTTTGGGCCGCGACCTCATAACTGCCTTGTTTTAAGCTTTGGGATAACTTCAGCAACTCGTTTTTCGGCACCCATGACGTTTCTCCCGGTGTATGAGACAGCTTCTCGAAGAACGTGATGCTGCCGTGTCCGGCAAACATCCGAGACTCGAAGGCGGAGCAGGCCTCGATGAACGATTGGTTCAACTGGTCGGGATCGTTGTAATAAGTACCCACACCGATCATAGGGTCGATGCGGAACCGCTCCAACAAGTTGTCGTGGATGCGATGCACGATCCGGCGGAACTGATCGGGCCCGGACCAGGAACCGACCTTATCGAAGCCGACGATTAACGCGATCTGCCCCGGCTTGGGAAGCTCGACGCTGTACAGGCGCGCTCCGTATTCGGGAACCTCCGCCGCCGTAAGGCGGCCGATCATTGCCTGCCAATCATGACTGTCCAACCGACTCTTCGATTCCTCATCCCGGCCGATGACCATGGCGAAATATTGAGCTTTGGTCAGGTCGATTTCCAGCGAATGCAAAAGCTGCGGTACCAGGCTGCGAGCATTTCCGTATTTCAGCAGCATCAATAGAAAATGATTGCGCGCGTACGGCTCCTGCAAATCGGCACGCGAGCTGTATTCCTGCAGCGCCGTGCGGATGCGGTCCAATTCGTTGCCGGATTTGCGAGGTTCCGCGGCTGGCCGGCCAGACTTCGACTTGGAATCGGCGAACTCGAGGAGATCGTGGATGGGATG
This sequence comes from Paenibacillus sp. FSL R7-0216, assembly GCF_037969915.1. Lineage (NCBI taxonomy): Bacteria > Bacillati > Bacillota > Bacilli > Caryophanales > Paenibacillaceae > Paenibacillus > Paenibacillus sp. FSL R7-0216. Next base: position 1,156,988 of record NZ_CP150222.1, read on the forward strand.
GAACTGTCGCCGGGCCAAGATCAAGGCGGCCGCGGTTCCGACGACCACCAGCACGGTCAAGAGCAAGATCATCAAGCTTCGAAGGTGTAGCACGCTGCCCAGAAACTGTGCGCTTGGCATCAAGGTAACGTATTCCCAGCCGTTCATGTCCGACTTGACCGAGACGACCGAATGCGATACCCCGCCTAAATCGATGCTGTGGATTCCTGTTGAAAGCGTAAACAATTTTTCTAGGTCCGTTCCCTGAAGCGGTTGTTCTTGGTTGTTTTTGGAGGCCATTACGCGACCGTTGTTATCGAAAATATAGGATGACCCTTCGTAGTTACCGAGAATGGTATCAATCAGCCCGGTCAATTCTGATTTCCGAATCAAGTACATTAATGTTCCATGCGGATTCGGATTGTTCGGGGTGATGGGCACGAGGTAGGCCAGGACCGATTGCCGCATGTTTCCATTTTGATTGAGCATCTCAGTAGGTTGGATGACGGGATACTTGACGGAGTTTAGATCCTGGACCAGCTTCGGACCCTCCCAGTCCAGAAAATGATAATGCTCGTGAAACACGTCCAAGCTGGTCATTCCTGCGGTGGAATAAATCTTCTCATCCCCATGGAAGTACAGGAACATCTCCCCGATGATCGGGCTGGTCGCTTTGTAATTTTTGAGTGCATTGATCGCTTCCAGGCTGTAATACGGGTCGTGTACGCGGTAGCGGGCCAGTTGAACGTCGTAAGCAACCCGCGAGGCAATATCGCTTAGTTGTTTGACATGGGTGTCGACGATCGTTCGGGCCTGGGACAACTGATTTAAATGAGATTGTTCGATTTCGGAGCGGAGATTGCGGACCGCGCTGTTATAGATGAAGACCGATAACAATGCAAGTGGAACCAGCAGCATGAACAAGTAAGACCAGGTGTATTTTTGAAAAAGTTTAGACTTGAAATAATTCAGCTTCACTTTGCGTCTGCCCCCTGTCCGCTCTATTTTTTTATCTAAAATGTAAAGGAGATTCCCGGATAACGCAAGGGAAGAAAGTAGCGGTTCATCGGGAAAGAGCATGTTATTTTTGCTTATCGAGGCTTGTCTGCCGCCCGTTGTTGCCGTAGTTCGGGGTATTGTCAGTAAAAAAATACACATCGCCGCCGCTGCCTCGGGACAAGGACATGTCAACTTTAATGACACAAAAATCGTCCGATTTGTTAAATTTGCCTCTCCGCTTTGTTAACGTAAAGCAAAATGACATATTTACGAGGGTGGGGGAGCTCCGGTACACTTCAGAAAAAAAGGAGGAGTTGTTTGATGCAGAAAAGCGCGCCAACCGTTCTTGACACCAGGCCGATTACCCCGTTCGCTACGAAAAGGAAACTCAGGACAAAAATCCTCCGGAATTGGCAGTTGTACATTTTTATCGCTCCGGCTTTATTAAGCGTTCTGATCTTTAGTTACGTTCCGATGTACGGGATCCAAATCGCATTCAAAAACTTCATACCTGTAAACGGGGTTCTGGGAAGTCCGTGGGTAGGCTTCGACCACTTCGTCCGATTCTTTAATTCCTATTATTTCTGGGATCTGCTGTGGAACACGCTGGGCATCAGTCTTTACGGGCTGGTCGTAGGGTTCCCGCTCCCGATTATCCTGGCCTTGGCTTTTAATGAGGTGAAAGACGGCTTCTTTAAACGGACGGTACAGACCGTGACCTATGCGCCGCATTTTATATCGATGGTTGTCATGGCCGGGATGATCATTACGTTCCTGACGCCTTCAACGGGCATGATCGTCAATGTGATCGAAGCGTTTGGTTTCACGCCGCCCGATTTTCTGACTGACCCGCGCTGGTTTAAAACGGTATATGTATTCTCCGACGTGTGGCAGGGGACCGGCTGGGGGACGATCATTTACTTAGCGGCGCTGACCGGCGTTGATCCGGGATTACACGAAGCGGCTATCCTCGATGGGGCTTCACGCCTGCAGCGGATCCGTTACATCAATATACCGGCGATTCTGCCAACGATCACGATCCTGATGATTCTGAATATGGGCAGCCTGCTCGGCGTGGGATTTGAGAAAATCCTGCTGCTGCAAAACCCGCTGAACATGGAATCCTCCGACGTCATCTCAACATTCGTATACCGATCAGGCTTGTTGGATGCGCAGTACAGCTTCTCCACGGCGGTTGGCTTATTCAATTCCGTCGTGAACGCGATTCTGCTCATTACCGTCAACCAGATCGTCCGTCGCACCAGCGAAAACAGCCTATGGTAGAAGAAAGGAGTGGGGAACGTGATATCGGCAATTAAAGAAACGCGGCGGGATCGGCTATTTCTGGCTTGCAACTATGTGTTTCTGTTACTAGCGCTGGTCGTCGTCGCTTACCCGATTCTGTATATCATCAGCGCCTCGATCAGCACCCCGAAATACGTCGCTTCCGGGGAGATGTGGTTATGGCCGATGGGCCTCACCTTTGAGGGGTATCAGCGGGTGTTCCGAGATCCGCAAATCTGGACCGGCTACGGGAACACGATCCTATATACGGTGCTGGGTACGATGGTCAATCTGGCGGTGACGATCCCGGCCGCTTACGCGCTCAGCCGCAAAGACTTTGTTGGACGGAACTTGTTCATGGGGATCTTCATGGTCACGATGTTCTTCAGCGGCGGGCTGGTGCCAACCTATTTGCTGATCAAGGATCTGGGCTTAGTGAACAGCATGTGGGCCCTGATTTTGCCGGGGGCTACCTCCGTCTGGAATCTCATCGTTTGCCGGACGTATTTCCAATCGACGATTCCGAAGGAGCTGCAGGAGGCAGCGGAAATCGATGGCTGCAGCAATTTCCGGCTGTTTTTCCGCATCATCCTGCCGCTGTCGACTTCGATTATCGCGGTCATGGCCTTGTTCTTTGGAGTCGGGCACTGGAACAGCTACTTCTCCGCGATGATTTACCTGAACGACCATGCGAAATATCCGCTGCAGCTCGTACTCCGGCAAATTCTCGTCCTGCAGGAGATGTCGTCGCAAACCGGCTCCATCGATGCCGCTACGGCGACGGCGCTGAATAACCGGGCGGAAGTGGCCGCGCTGGTCAAATACGCGGTCATTATCGTGGCCACACTGCCGGTCATTGTGGTGTATCCTTTCCTGCAACGCTATTTTGTGCAAGGTGTCATGATCGGTTCCGTTAAGGGATGATCTTGCCATACATCAATAACCTATTCAAAAGGAGGATTCATTCATGCAGAAGCTGAAAAGACGCGGAGCGTTAGCCTTGAGCTTGCTCCTGCTGGCCTCGTTGCTGGCGGCCTGCGGTTCATCCGGCAATACGGCGGGCGGCAACACGGCAGGCAATTCGGGAGGCGAGGCAAACTCGGGCACGAACGCTTCCAATTCCGAGAATACCGGAGGCGTAAAGAAAGATGGCTTTCCGATTGTCGATGAGCCGCTTACGTTGACGATGTTCGCTCCCGACGCGGGAATGGCGGACTGGAACACGATGCCCGTCATTCAAGAGATGGAGAAGCTGTCGGGGATCAAAGTAGAGTTTCAAACCTCGCCGATCGATAGCTTCAGTACGAAGAAAAACCTGGTCTTCGCCAGCGGCGACCTGCCGGACATGCTGTACGCAGCAGACATTACTCCAGCGGAGCAAGTCACCTACGGCAGCCAAGGAATTCTGATTCCTCTGGAGGATCTGATTGACAACTACGCGCCTAACTTGAAGAAGATCCTCGATGAGAATCCAGATGTACGCAAGAATATCACGACTACGGACGGACATATTTATGCCCTGCCGTTCATCGATACCGCGGCGGTATGGTACCGCGGCCCGATGTGGTATAACGGTAAGTTCCTGAAGGCGTTGAACGCGGAGGAGCCGAAGACGACGGAAGAGTTGTACACGTACTTGAAGCGCGTTAAGGAAGAAGACCCGAATGGCAACGGCAAAGCCGACGAAATTCCGCTTTCCTCCGTCAAGTTGGACGATCTGCGAATGTTCTTCCTCGGATTCTGGGGAATGTATGACACGGTCATCTACGCCGACAAGGACGGCAAAGTCCACTATTCGCCGCAAGAGGAAGGATATAAGGGTTATCTGACCTTTATGAACCGCTTGTGGAAGGATGAGTTGTTGGACCATGAGACGTTCTCTCAAACCGACGACCAGAAGAAAGCAAAGGGTAAAAACAACCAGGTTGCCTTGTTTAGTGATTATCATCCTTACTTCACGCTTGGCGGGGAGCCAAACAACGAACATCCGCTGATGACGCCGGTGGCCAGCGAAATTGCCGGTACGCCGGTGTACGGCAAACATCCGGGCATGTCCGCTAACGGGACGTTCGCGATTACGAAGAGCAACCCGAGTCCGGAAGCCACGATGCGCTGGATCGACTATCAATACAGCTATGAAGGGGCCACCTTGTGGACCCAAGGTCCGGAAGGACTGCTGTGGCAGTACAAGGATAAAGAAAACAAGGTTAAGGAATGGCTTCCGGTACCTGGCGGCAAGGAACGTGAGGATTATCGCGGAACCATTACGCCAAACTACGGTATTTTGACGCCGGGCGTCAATCTGAAAGAATTGACAAACGGGTTGAAAAGCGAATTCGACGAATGGATTGATCAGCAAACGCAAACCAAGTTAGCTCCGATCGGCAAGCCGCCGTTCCCGAACGCTTTCTTGACGACCGATGAACAATCCGAGGTTTCCGCCTTGCTGTCCGACCTGAAGACGTATGTGACGCAAATGGAGGCGAAGTTCGTGACCGGCCAAGAGCCGCTCGAGAACTGGGATAAATACGTCAGCCAACTGAAGAAAATGGGCAGCGATCGCGTCGCCGAAGTATATCAAGCCGCCTATGACCGTTGGAATCAAGGAAGCTAAGAAACCTAAGGAAGATAAACCTTGAACCGTTAACTTACATTTTCGGACCGAGATAAGGAGGCATCCATGAGCGAGGAGAAATCCGCGACGAACCTGGAGCCATCGGCCGAGCCGCAGACCGAGGCGCCCACCGAGGCGCCTTTTGCGGCTGAACCGGCGGTGGAGCAAGGCGTACACAATTACAGCAGCGAACGAAATTGGGTGAAGCCGGAGGACCTGGTGATCTTGGAACGTTTGGAATGGTTCCAGGATCAGAAGCTGGGCCTGATGATGCACTGGGGGCCTTACTCCCAGCTTGGACTGGTAGAATCCTGGGCGCTCAGCGACGAGGACGGGGATTGGTCCCGGAACGACATCGACTGGACGGAAGACATGGAACGCTTCAAACAGGAATATTTTGATTTGAACCGTACGTTTCATCCGATTCGCTTCCAGCCGGAATTATGGGCGAACGCCGCGGCTGAGGGCGGCTTCAAATATTTGACGTTTACGACAAAACACCATGACGGCTTTTGCATGTGGGATACGCATACGACTGACTACCGGATCACCGGACCGGACTGTCCGTTCCATACGCACCGTTATGCGGACATCTGCCGGGACTTGTTCGATGCGTTCCGTGCCGAAGGGTTGGCGATCTCCGCTTATTTCTCCAAGGCGGACTGGCATACGCCTTATTATTGGGCGCCGGGCATGGAACGAGGCAGCCGCATGTGGCGCGGGCCCTCGTACGATCCGAAGCAATACCCTTGGCTCTGGGAGCGGTTCGTTCAGTTCACCCATGAGCAAATCATGGAGCTGATGACGAGGTACGGCCGCATCGACATGCTGTGGCTGGACGCCGGGTGGGTAAACGCCCGCCGCGATCAAGACATCCGGCTTGGCGAGGTAGTGGAGAAGGCACGGCAGATCCAGCCGTGGCTGTTGACGGCGGACCGCACGGTTGGCGGGCCGTACGAGAACCTCATCACGCCGGAGCAAACGGTGCCGGAGCGGCCGCTCACCGTCCCTTGGGAGAGCTGCATCACGATGGGACACTCGTTCTCGTTCAGCTATAGCGACAGCTACAAGTCCGTCCGCGAGCTGGTCCACCTGCTCGTCGAAATCGTCGCCAAAGGCGGCAATCTGGCGCTGAACGTCGGGCCGCAGCCGGACGGCCGGCTGCCGAGACCGGCGCTCGAGCGGATGAAGGGGCTAGGCGAGTGGCTGAAGGTTTACGGCGAAGCGATTTACGGAACGCGGATCTGTGAGCCGTACGCTTCAGGGAATAGCTTCTTCACGCGCAAAGGGGACACAAGATACGCGTTAGTGCTGCTTCAAGAGGACGCTGAAGCAACGGCGGGGGACTTGCTGCTGCCGCTTCCCGCTTCCGGCATCGGCCGGATCGACCTCGTTGGCGGAGCCGAGGGGTTGGATTTCCGCCCGTCGCCGGAAGGCGGGGTAGCGGTTCGCCTGCCGGACGCTGTGCGGCAGGAGGAGACGCCGATCGCTTGGGTGCTGCGCATCCGGTGAGGGCGGGGGGCCTCAATGACAAGTGCGTAACGGACCTGAAAGACCTTATTTTCCGGAAAAGATGTCAATTTGCCATTTAACGGACTGGAGAGCCGTTATTGACTCGGAATAGTCCGGATTACTGCTCGAAAACGCCAAATAAGGTCAACTGGGTCCGTTAGATTTTGAAAACAGAGCTTATCGGCAAAATAACGGCGCTGGGGTCCGTTAGCGTTAGCTCAAGGACCGGTTGGCGAACTTTACCTCAATCAGGAAAGGAGAGAAAACGACAGTGAATTTCAGCGAAGTGCCTGAACCGGTGATCGAGTTCGCCCCGAAAACGTATGTCTGCAAACGGGCCGTCGCCGGGCCGCTCGTCTTGGACGGGCGGATCGATAAGCCGTTCTGGGATGCCGCCGCATGGACCGACGACTTCGTCGACATCGAAGGGGACCTGCGGCCCAAGCCAAGGAAACGGACGCGGGCGAAAATGCTATGGGATGACGAGCATTTCTACGTGGCTGCCGAAATGGAGGAGGATGAAATTTGGGGGACGCTGACGGAACGGGACTCGGTGATTTTTCATGACAACGATTTCGAGATTTTCATTGATCCGGACGGCGACAGCCATCTGTACTACGAATTTGAAATCAACGCGCTGAATACCGTTTGGGATTTGCTGCTGGTCAAGCCGTACCGTGACGGCGGCCCGCCGGTAAACGGCTGGGATATTCGCGGATTACGCACCGCGGTGTATATAGACGGGGAGCTAAACCATCCTGCCGCGAAGAACCGTCTATGGAGCGTAGAGATTGCGATGCCATGGGCTTCGCTGCGCGAATGCGCGCCGGAGGGGCGGCCACCGGTGCCGGGCGAATTCTGGAGGGTAAACTTCTCCCGGGTGGAATGGCAGGTGGAGGTGCAGGATGGGCGGTACGTCAAGCAAGTCAACCCTGCGACCGGGAACCCTTATCCCGAGGACAACTGGGTCTGGTCTCCGCAAGGGATCGTAAACATGCATTACCCCGAATTGTGGGGTTATGTCGTATTTGCGGATGAAAGCGCCGATGCGGGCGGGGGATCCGCCGGGTTCCCGCTGCCGCAGGATGAATACGTCAAATGGGAGCTTCGGCGGTTATATTACCGGCAGCGCAGCTATTATGCCCGCTGCGGGCGGTTTACTGCGGAGCTTGCTGAACTCGTCACCGCGGAAGAAATGAATACGTTTCGCATCCGGCCAAAGGTCGAGGCGGCAGGCGGGAGATTTGAGATATCCGCGACCACCTCTGACGGGAACGGGATTTTCATGATTCGGGAAGACGGAAAACTGTGGAAGGAGCGATCGTAGATGAGCGTAGAGACACCGGCGTTTTCGCTGAGCGAACAGGAGCTGGAGCAGATTGAACGCAGGTTTGCGGAGATTCGAACGCTGGCCCGAGGCCGGGAGAAGGCGCTGTTTGGGGTATTTGACGGCCCACTGACTACGGAAGAGACATGGGCCCTGAAATTCCTGTATGTGCATATGCCACTGAACGATTTGGCCGATTACGACGGATCGCTGTTCTTGGCTCATGTCCGCCAGGCGTTGGCGGTTCGAAAGCGGGTGCCTTGGGGCGACCGGGTTCCCGATCCTCTCTTCTTGCATTTCGTGTTGCCGTGCCGGGTGAACACCGAGAACATCGAAAAGTTTCGCGAGGTGATTTATGCGGAGCTGGGACCGCGGACGGCGGGATGTTCGATGGCGGAGGCGATTCTTGAGGCGAATTATTGGTGCCATGAAAAAGCCACCTACATCGGCAGCGACTTGCGCACCTTGTCGCCGCTTGGCATGATCCGGAACGCGCGGGGTCGTTGCGGCGAGGAGTCGACGCTGGCGGTCGCGGCGCTGCGCAGCATCGGCATTCCGGCGCGGCAATGCTATACGCCGCGTTGGGCGCACTGCGACGATAACCATGCCTGGGTCGAAGCTTGGGCCGACGGCAAGTGGCATTACATCGGCGCATGCGAGCCGGAAGCCCGCTTGGACCAAGGCTGGTTCAGCGGTCCGGCGCGCCGGGCGATGCTGGTGCACACCCGCGTCCCGGCGACCTATCCCGGCCCGGAGGAAATCACCGTGAAGGGTGGACCGTATGCGGAGCTAAACCTGCTGGCGAATTATGCGCCAACCCGGACGATTGCCGTGGAGGTGAGAGAGGCGGACGGCACGCCGGCGGCAGGAGCGAGGGTGCAGTTCCAGCTGTATAACTATGCCGAGCTGTTCCCGCTGGCCGAGCTGGTGACGGATGACCAGGGCGAAGCTCGATTCACGACCGGTTACGGCGATCTGATCGTCCGGGCCGTACGGAATGAGGCCTGGGGTCAGCGAAAGATCCGGATCGCTGATGGAGACCGGTTCGAGGTCGTACTAAACGGAGCGATATCGGATCAGCCGATCGGAACCGAAGACTTCGAAATGGTGCCCCCTCCGGAGCTGGATGGGCCGGAATCAGAACCGCTCTCCGCGGAACTGCTACGGCGACATGAACAGCGGGTGGCCGAAGGGGCCGCTTTGCGCCGGGCTTACGAGGAGACGTTCCTGACGGAGGCGGAAGCCGAGCAGCTCGCGGCCCAGCTCGGGTTACCGGCGGAGCGGTTGTGGAAGGTGCTGGAGCCTGCCCGCGGCAATGGCCGGGAGATCGCCGCTTTCCTGGAGGAGCGCGTCCCAGAACACGGAGAGTGGCCGCTGCTTTTGCTCGAGAGCCTACGGGAGAAGGATTTGACCGATACGATGCGGGAGACGCTGGACGACCACTTGGCCGGATCGCTGCCATGGAAGGATTCCTACGGCCGGGAGCTGTTCGTGCCGTATGTCATGTGCCCGCGGGTGTTGTTTGAAATGATCGGCCCCTATCGGAAGGAGCTGCAGGCCCGCTTTACCGAAGCGGAGGTGGCCTTCTATCAAGAAGATCCATCCCGGATTGCAAGGCTTCTGAATGAAGGCTGGGATCTGCGCGAAGGGCCGGGGAACCTGCGTGGGAAAGCGGGGCCGCTGGGCACGTTCCAACTGCGGGTCGCCGACAAAGGCTCGCTGGACATCTTGTTCGTCGCCTTATGCCGGAGCTTGGGCATTCCGGCAAGGCTGCATCCCAGTGAGCAGAAACCGCAGTATAACGCGGGCGGAACGTGGGTGGACGCCCCAGTCGGGCCGGTTCGGGAAGAGGCAGATACGGAGGAAGAGGCACTCCGTCGTATTGGCATGCTGCGCCTGCGCCGCGAAGCGGAAGGCCGAACCGATGAGCCGGTCGCTTCGTACATGGAGAACTTCACCCTCGCTCGGCTTGAGGGGGGTTACTACAAAACACTGCTGTATCCACATGGCAAAACCGATGTGTACGATACGGCTTTCGAGGTGGAGCCGGGAGAATACCGAATCACGACCGGCGTGCGGTTGAAAGACGGCACGGTCCTAGGGCGGCTGACGTACTGCCGGGTTGACGAGCAGACGGAGACACAGGTCACGCTAAGCTTTCCGGCTCCGTCGCAGCATATCCCCGTGTACGGGACCCCCGATCCGCAAACGCCGCTATGGCGAGCGGATGGGACCAAGACAACGCTCAGTGCGCTTAGCGGAGGAGAACGCGGCGCGATGATCGCTTGGTTGGAGCCGGATCGGGAGCCGTCGAAGCATCTGCTGCGCGAAACGGGAGAACTCGCGGAAACGTTTGATGTCCTTGGCATCCCAGTGATCTTTGTTCTCGGCAGCGACGATGGCAAGCCGGCTCTGGCCGCCCCTGCCCTCCCTACAGCCAGTTTGCCGGGCGGCACGGTATTCGTAAGCGACCCCGGCTACGCGGCGTTGAAAGATTTGACCGCTGCCGGTATCCAACTAGGGGGCGGGGGCTTCCCACACTTATTTGCGCTGGATCGCGAGGGAAACATCCGCTACATGCAATCCGGTTATAAACCAGGCAGCGGCAAAGAAGCGTTGCAAGTGTTAAGCGAGCTATAGTCGACAAATGGATGACAGGCTTGCCGCTGATTCCGATGGCCGCGCAAGCAAAGGAAGGAGCGCCCAAATGAGCCTGAACTATGTGGTGGCGGGATATGTCAGCGACCGCCATCTCCCTGAACTGACGAAGGAAGATTTGATGAAGCTGACCCATATGAATATCGCCTTTGGACATGTGAGAGAAGATCGAATCGAAACCGGGCATCTGCAGAACCTGGGGCTGCTGCCCGAAATGAAAGGGGAACATCCCGGATTGACGGTCCTGCTCTCCGTAGGCGGCTGGAGTGCCGGCGGCTTCTCGGAAGCCGCTTCGACGGAAGCCGGCCGGCAGGCGATGGCCGAGTCAGCAGTCCGAGCTGTAGCGGAGCATGCGCTTGACGGGATCGACCTGGATTGGGAGTACCCTTGTTATGCCGAGGCAGGCATTGCTGCCAGTCCGAAGGATAAGGTGAATTTCACGTTGCTGCTGCGCACGATGAGGGAAGCGTTGGATCGGCAAGGCGAGCGAGACGGCCGCCATTATGGGCTGACGATCGCGGCGGGCGCGGACCAATACTATATCGACGGCACGGAAATGGCCGAGGTGCAGCGTTACCTCGATTTCGTCCAGTTGATGACGTACGACATGCGAGGCGGGTTCCAGACGTTGACCGGTCACCACACCAATCTGTACACAGGGACAGGCGATCTGTTTCGCATCAGCGTTGACGCATCGGTTAACCTGTTTGTCCGAGCCGGGGTGCCGAAGGAGAAAATCGTCATCGGCGCGGCGTTCTATTCGCGCATGTGGAAGGACGTTCCGAACGTCAATCGCGGATTGTATCAAATGTCCCCCGGCCCCGGTGGGTACGGCCCGGACTTTACAGCGCTGACCGCCGAGTATATCGATCGTAACGGATTTGTCCGTTACTGGGATGACGAGGCCCAAGCGCCGTATCTCTTCGATGGCCAAACGTTTATCTCTTACGATGACGAAACTTCCATTCGCTGCAAATGCGAATACGTCAAGGAGCAAGAGCTGGCTGGGGTGATGTTCTGGGAGTATGGCTGCGACCGGACGCTCCGGCTGCTGGATGCACTGCACCAAGGGCTCACCAAGCCGTAAGCGTGAGCTCCCAACTGCGGAATAATAAAAGCCTCATGGATCGCCAAATCCCCGGAGTCAAAGGGATAGCGGAGCATGGGGCTTTTTTTCTGACATCAAATGTTCTAAATGTGCCGGGCTCGCCATAGATATAAATAGGGGCGTTTTTCGCCTGATCCTGCGGTACAACCTCCCGTTAGGGAATTTTCACAGTTTCCTAGTTTCTTTGATGACGGGGGAACCGGAGGGTGGCCGGTCTTCATCCAGAATGGCGTCCAGACGCTGCACCTCCTCGGAGAGGGCCTGCAGAGAAGTCTCGATTTTGCCCAGTTTATCGCCGACGGTTTGCAGCACATATTTGATCAAAATGAAACAAAGCGTGACCGGAAAACCTACATTGGCAACCAACGACACAATATCCGCAACCTGCATAATTGTTACCTCCTTGAATTTTTTGGGCCCTTCACTATATGGGGAAAAAAAGTTTGCCTAGGTATAACCAAAAAATAGAAAAAATGTTATAATCATAATTACTTATATAAAAATGGTTGTGAAAACCCCCTTGAAAATTCCCTATACATAGAAGATGAATATGAAAGGGGGAGGTAGTTTTGAAGGAACAACATACCGTGTACGAGCAATACCGGAAAGAAGTTTATCGAATCGCATGGAGGGTCCAATACAGAGCGAGAGTCGTAAGAAAACGGGAATGTTCATTCAATGGAGTCGAGCCGGCCGTAACCTGCTTCACCTCATCTTCTGATAATAAAATCGTTGTGAGACAGCTGATCAATGCGCTTCCTTCCACGACGGGAAAAACGATCATCTCCAAGATATACTTGCAGGACAAAACGGAGAGGGAAGTCGCCCGCGAGTTGAATATGAGTCAGCAAGGGGTGAACAAATGGAAACGAAAGATGATCAAAGAGTTGTCCCGGATGATGATGAGTTCCTGATTTTGCTCCAAAAGGCCAGGGAAAACGATCCCGAATCGACGTTAAAGTTAATTGAGCTGTTTAAAGGCGATATTATGCATATAAGCAAGTTTATCCATATGTCCGAAGAGGACGCCGTTTCCGACATCATTCTCGAGTTTCTGGAGATGATCAAGAGGTGGGAGGAGGAATAGTGACACACACGCGAACGAAAGTCGGCCAGGAGGTTTTCTCCTGACCGACTTTTTTTATCAAATCGGTTGTTATTCAGTTTCCCGGATTTCCCTTATAGATGAGTGCGGAAAAAGGCTTCACCTGCCGAAAGCGATAAAGGTTAACAGCGTTAATCGGACAGAACCTGCGTATTGTGGAACAGTTCTTGGAAAGCGCGCCCTGCATACTCCGCATCCTCGAGCTTGCTTTGCACCGCTGTTTTCCAAACAGCGGCGTCACGGGTGAATGCGGAAAACCCATCGACACCGTACCAGGTCAGCAGATCTTCCCGAGTTACGCGGTACGCAACGGCTCCTTCGTTGAAAATGACGGCCTCAAGGTTATCGACATAAGCGAATGCAGCGGTCGCGCTGTATAGATATGCAGGGTCGCGATCCCGATCCGCCAACGGCGTTGAAGAATCCAGATTCACTTGTACGGTAAATACGTCCGGATCCAGCGCAAAGGAGCGAATCGAGCCGAGCGGAAGCGAACGGAACAGGCCGGTTACTTTAGAGGCGTCGCCCATGTAGGGCGTCGCGTAATGAGCGGTTCGGGCAATATCATGGGTTATCGGACTGTTCTGGTCAGCGGTATACTGAGCTTCGCGCTGATCCTGGCGCGGTAGCGCCACACCTTCTACTACCCCAAAGCAGACCAGTCCCGCGAGGAGCAATGCGAGTATTCCGATGTTCCAACGTCTGAAGCGTTGGGCCGTCATTCCAATTCACCCGCCTCGTGTTTCGAGATCAGCGTGGTGCTTGCCTGGAACGCCAAGGGAATCAAGATCGTCAGAAAAGGCTTGGCGTATTGAATGCCAAGTACGGCAAACTGGTAAGGACCGCCGATTTTTACCTGATGGCCAAACCAGATGTTGCTGCCGAATCGCAGGGCAGTAATGGCCAAGAGGGTGACGAGAATGAACAGGCCCCATAATAGCCAAACCATCCGGCTTCGTCTCCGGGCAACATGGAGGTTGCGCGGAGCCGTAACTTCAAGTGCACGGCCGCGCCAGACGGAGTTCAGGACCAGATATAGGATTCCGAGCAGCAGGACGAGGACCAAGAACAAAAAACTGAGCGGCGTGCGTTCAATCATGCGTAAAGGAATAGTGAGTATCCACAATATCAGCGTAAAAAACAGTGTTTTTTGCAGAAGATCCAGCCGATAGCGGTTCACATAGATCTGCGGGCTCTCGTCAATCAGCCCGTCGATACGGGATAAGCTGGCCGTGGCGGCCTGGACGGCTTGTTCGTACTCCATTCCGCCGGCCATGTAATCGGCGGCTTTGGCTTCCAGATTGCCGAGGATTTCCTCCTTCAGCTCGCGAATGCGTCCGGTTGCCGGGTATCCGGCGAATAAACGATCCACGTGTTTTTGCAGCGGATTCACGATGGGGATCCCTCCTGTTTCTCGATTAAGACATCAATGATTTCGCGGGATGTTTTCCATGCCGACAAATTAGCTTTGTACACTTCAGTTCCTGCAAGGGTGATATGGTAATATTTGCGCCGTCCGCCCATACTGCGGTCTTCGCCCCAATAGGACTCAATTAGCTGTTGAGCTTCCAATCGCTTTAGGCTGGTGTAGAGCGACGGCTCCTTCAATTCGTAGCGGTCCTGGCTGATGACGGAGATGGATTTCATGATCTCATAACCGTAGTTATCGCCCTCCAGCAGCACCCGGAGAATAATCGTATCAATATGGCCGCGGATCAAATCCCGGCTGATGGCGCTATCGTTCATGCGTTCACCTCTTCAGAGAACAATGTAAAACATATTACTATGTGTGTCAAGGTAGTTGGTCGCGGTGCACCCAAAGAGAGATAGAGTTGCGGATCCCCCGGCAACATGTTGTAAGATAGGTAGACTGAGGATGAAGGGGGAGTTAGCGTGATGGAGAGAGTTAACTTGTCAAAGGGAATAGCGAATCCGACCATTAAGCCTGGGGAACGCCTGACTTTCGGTTCGTACCCGCAATCCGCTGACGGGGAAGTCCAACCCATTGTATGGCGGGTTCTTGAGAACACGGGCAGCGAATTGTTTCTCCTAAGCGAGGAGATCTTGGAGTGCAAGCGATATCACGGAAAAAGCGCAGATATTTCGTGGCGCGATGCCGCAGAGGTAACGTGGCGAGATTGTGATTTGCGGCAGTGGTTGAACGAGGAGTTCTATCCTGCTGCTTTTAGCCTAGAGGAACAGGATCTCATCAAGCTTACGCCTTGTTCGGATCATGGAGAGGGGAGTCCGGATACGGAGGACAAAGTGTTTCTGCTAAGCGTGGCAGAGATCAAAGCGTTCACCGCGGCCCTCGGCAAAACGTGGTTAACCGCCGCGGGGACGGACTACGCGAAGTTGAAGAAGCCCGACGGCTGCAGTCTCTATGTCTACGACAAGGGCGAGAAAGACAATTACGTTCTGCGAAACGGCAAGGAGGAGGGCTGTTCCTGGTGGTGGTTGCGCACGCGGGGCAATAAGTCATCACGCGCCCATTTTATCGGTCCCGGGCACAGCATCCGCAGCTATGCCAATGTCAGTCTGGCGCGAGATGGCGTGCGGCCGGCGATCAGGTTAAAGATATTAGAGGGAGGCACACCAGGATTGTGACGATAATATCGATCTGTTGCTGCAGAGTCCCATGTGATCCGTTTCTAACGGAACGTAGAGCCCTTATTTGGCGGGAAACTAGTTGTTCGAAAATCTAACGGAACGTAGAGACGTTATTTGACGTAAACCAAGCCTACTAGACCCCTTTTGAGCCAAATAACGTCTTCTGGTTCCGTTAGGTTGGGAAATAGCGCGGGAAATGGACATTAGCGTCATCTGGTTCCGTTAGAACCTCGGTGCAGCATCATGAGGTGTAAATCGAGTCGAGTCACAGGACAACGTTAACGCCGAAACCGGATGCAAAGGGATAGTTGTTGATCTGAAACGGATCTCAATTGGATATACGTTGATGCGTAACCGAACACCTAGGGACAATCTGTTACGCGAAACCGGAGCCAAAGGGATAATGGTGAAAAGACGGCAAATGGCCCTATGAACCATAAATTTGTAAGCGCTTCAAAAAAACTCTTGTATTCCAAAATACCCCTTGTTATAATCGCATTGAAAAGCTTTTCAAACCGAGGATGCCGACATGAACAAAAACAAAAACAAACCAACGATACGCGATGTTGCCAATAAAGCAGGTGTCTCCATAAGCACGGTTTCGCGCGTGATGAACGCGCCGGCAAGTGTGGTTGAGAGTAAGCGGCAACGGGTGCTGGCGGCGATTGAGGAGCTGAGCTATCAGCCGAATGCGTTCGCCCGCGGACTGATTTACAAGAAATCTTTTACCCTGGGGCTATTGATCCCCGACATCGAAAATATGTACTACGCCGGAATGATCCGGGGAATGCAGGATGCCTGCAACAAGCTGGGTTATAGCCTGATGATCTGCAACACGGACCGCGATAAGGAACGGATGTTATCCTATATCGACGCGTTTCATGAGAAGCAGGTGGACGGTATTGTGTTTGCCAGCGACAAAATGTTTCCGGAGTATTACGAGAAGCTGGTGGGCTGCCGGATCCCCTTTGTCATGGTGTCCTCCCATTCGGATGAATACGAGATCCCTTGCGTTGAAGTCGACGACGAGGCGGCAGCTTACGACGCGGCCGTTTACCTGATCGAGCTTGGGCATCGCCAAATCGGGATGATCGGTTTCAATCACGAGAACTCGATTTCCGGACCGCCGCGTTACGCGGGGTTTGTCCGAGCCATGACGGAATACGGGCTGATGTCCAACATCGCCAATGTGAAATTTGCCAGTCACTATTTCGAACATGCGTATCAGGCTGCACACGAGCTGTTTACCGAGCATCCTCCACTGACCGCCGTGTTCTGCGTCGCCGATGAATTTGCCATGGGGACCATTTCGTACCTTCGGGATCGGCACATTCTTGTGCCGGGGCAAGTGTCCGTCGTTGGTTTCGACAACCACCGCATGGCCGGCATGTACATTCCAAAACTGACAACGATATCTCAACCCATCTATGACCTGGGCCACCGTGCGGCGGAGAAGCTGCATGAGCTGCTGACAACCGGCAGTGTAACGGTGCCCCGAGAAGTCCTCCAACACAAACTCATCGTCCGCGAATCGTCGCGAGAAAGAGCAACCACGATTTAACAATGTGTACCAACTTGAACCCAATCCACATGAACGCACCACGATCAAACACCACCTACACGATCACTACTTACACGAACACCACTACGAACTACGCAATCAACAAAGTTACCAATAACTTTTTGAAAAGCTTTTCAAAAAAACGGAACATTCCAGTTGGGCAGGTCATACACTTATACCAAAATGAAAACGGATTCAGGGGGAGCTTCATTCATACGACTGTTGAAGTGCTTTTCAAGGAGGTGATTTGCCGAATAGCGTTCCATTGTCAGCCAGACCTTCAGATGGTTTCTCATACAACATATCGAAGGGGATGTAGGGTCAATGAATAAAAGATCAAAATGGACTTCTTTACTGCTTGTTAGCGGATTATCGTTTACGCTTCTCCTCAGCGCTTGCGGCGGAGGGAACAATGCGGCAAATAACGAACCGGCGGCCCCGGCCAACACCGGAACTACGGAGCAGAATACGAATGAAGGCACCGCTACGAATGACGCCGCAGCCACCGGCTCGCCGCTGGAGCTCGCGTTGAAAGGCGAATATAAAGGCACCAAGGTAACGATGTTCGGGCCATTCGTGGACGCCGACCAGGTGAAATTCGAGACCAGTATCAAGGATTTCGAGGAAAAGACGGGCATCGATATCCAATACGAAGGCTCTAAGGAGTTTGAGGCGACCATCAACGTCCGCGTGGACGGCGGTAACGCACCCGATATCGCCGACTTCCCGCAGCCGGGATTGCTGGCTGCCGTAGCCAAAACCGGCAAGGTCATTGACCTTACCGGCATTCTCGATCAGGAGAAGCTGAAGGCCAATTACAATCAAAGTTGGCTCGACATGGCGACGATGGACGGCAAGGACGGTAAAATCATGGCGGGCGTATGGAACCGCAGCAACGTGAAGAGCTTGGTGTGGTATCCGAAGAAACAGTTTGAGGAAGCGGGCTACACCATTCCGCAAACCTGGGATGAGCTGATGGCGCTGACGGAACAAATCGCTAAGGACGGCGACACCGCTTGGGGCATCGGGATCGAAAGCGGCGCGGCAACAGGCTGGCCGGCTACCGACTGGGTCGAAGACATCATGCTCCGCACGACATCGCCGGAGAATTATGATAAGTGGGTTAGCGGGGAACTGCCATTTACTTCCCCTGAAGTGAAGCACGCGGTGGAAAAGATGTCGGAAATCTGGATGAACCCGGATTATGTGTATGGCGGAACGAAGTCGATCGTGACCACGGCCTTTGGCGATTCGCCGGCCCCGATGTTCGACAATCCGCCGAAGGTGTGGCTGCACCGTCAAGCTAACTTCATCACCAGCTTCTTCCCGGAAACGGCGAAAATCGATGAAGACTACGACTGGTTCTACCTTCCGCCGATTGATGAGCAATATGGCAAACCGGTGCTTGTCGCCGGCGATATCTACTCGATGTTCAACGATCGCCCTGAAGTTCGTGCCGTCATGGAGTTCTTCACGACCGGCGAATCGATTAAATCTTGGGTACAATCCGGCGGCGTCATTGCGCCGATGAACGACGCTTCGCTTGACTGGTATACCTCTGAGGCGGATCGCCGCATGGCGAAGCTCGTGCAAGAGGCTTCCACGCTGCGATTCGACGGTTCTGACCTGATGCCGGGTAAAGTGGGTGCCGGCACCTTCTGGAAGGGAATGACCGACTACGTGAGCGGCACGGCTACGCTGGATGAAGCGCTGGCGCAAATTCAGGAAGGCTGGAAGAACTGAATTTAGCTAGGTCGCAAGACATGCCATAATACTGCACCGCTGGAGGGGCGCGCGAACCGAAACGTGGGTTCCGGTACACCGCCCCTCTTAGTTATGAATCCAACCGGTTATTCAGAAAATTACGCTCACCAAACTTTTAGGAGGGGTCATGATGAGTTCAGAGGCCAAGCGAACCGTCAGCCTGAGGGCCGTGCTCTTCACCCTGGTCATTTTGCTCGCCAATGCCGCCGGACACGGATTGATATTCCGTTTCTTCCGCGACTCGACGCTGAATCCGCTGTTGACCGCGGTATGCGCGGTCCTATGGGGCGTGCTCGGCGTATATTTTCTTTTTTATACGTTTAACTTGGCGGTGGAGCAATATCCGGAACAGGTCCGGCGGAAGGTGCTGCCGTTTATCTTCATCGGCCCAGCGGTCATCTTGCTAGGATGGCTCCTTGTTCTGCCCGCCGTTCGGACGCTCTATCTCAGCTTCTTTAACGCCTCCTCGGAGAAGTTTGTGGGGCTAGCCAACTATGCGGCGATTTTCACCGATAAGCTGATGGGGACGGCACTGCGCAACAACCTGCTATGGGTGTTCCTCGGCACGCTGGCTTGCGTTGGGTTCGGGCTGCTGATTGCAATCCTCGCCGATCGCAGCAGCTATGAGAAGATCGCCAAGTCGATCATCTTTATGCCCATGGCCATCTCGTTTGTGGCGGCGGGGGTGATCTGGAAGTTTGTGTACTATTATCAGCCCGGTGACCAGCAGATCGGCTTACTTAACGCCATCGTCGTTGCCCTGGGCGGAGAAGCACAGGCCTGGACCAGCATGCTGCAGCCGTGGAATAATCTGTTTCTCATTCTGATTCTGATCTGGATGCAAACCGGGTTCGCCATGGTGATTTTCTCCGCGGCGATTAAAGGCGTCCCGGACGATATTCTGGAAGCGGCGCGTGTGGACGGGGCCGGTGAAATCAAAATCTTCTTCCGTATCATCATTCCGTTTATCTCCGCAACGATCCTGACGGTGACGACGACGATCATCGTGTTTACGCTAAAAATCTTCGACGTTGTTATGGTCATGACCGGCGGACAATACGGGACGGAAGTGGTAGCTACGCAGTTTTACCGGCAGTTCTTTATGTACCGCAATTTCGGATACGGCTCCACGCTGGCGATCGTCCTGCTGATTGCCGTGCTGCCGGTCATCTTCTTTAATCTGCGGCAGATCCGCAAGCAGGGGGGATTCTAATGGCGGGCACGAATCAGCCACGTACCACAGGAACCAAACGCAAACGCGGCAAAACGATCGTCAATCTCGTACTGGGCGTCATCTGCTTATTATGGCTCATTCCTACGCTGGGATTATTGATCTCCTCCTTCCGGCCAGCGTCGGATATTCTGCATACCGGTTGGTGGAACGTGTTTCCCCACCGGGAATGGACGAATGCGGAGACGATTCAGCTGTCGAAAGATATCGATCTGCGCGAGCCGATTGAGGTGAATGGGCAAACCTTCAACGACGACGAGCTGAAAGCCGGGGTTCTCAGCGATGACCAACGGCTGATCTGGGAGAATCGCCGGGCCCGCACACTAAACGTGCAGGAGCAGGGCTGGGAGTTTAAGCCGGCGCTGACGCTGGAGAACTACAAGAACGTGCTGTCCGGAAAAGAATACAAGCTGAAGCTGGCTGACGGCAGCGAATCGATTCAGAAGGGGACTGGGTTGTCCCAGGCGTTCTGGAACACGCTGACGATCGCCGTACCGGCGACGGTCATCCCGGTGCTGATCGCTTCGTTTGCCGCCTACGCGTTTGCCTGGCTGCGGTTCCCCGGGCGCAAAACGCTGTTCGTGGTGATCATCGCGATGCTGGTCATTCCGCTGCAGGTCGCGCTCATCCCGGTGCTGAAGGATTACACTGCATTGGGCCTGAACGGCAGCTACCTGGGCATTTGGTTGGCCCATACCGCCTTCGGCTTACCGCTCGTGACGTATTTTATGTATAACTTCATCAGCCAGTTGCCGAAGGATTTGTTCGAATCGGCTTTCATTGACGGGGCGAGTCACTTTACGATCTTCTCCCGGTTGATCCTGCCGTTGTCCGTACCGGCACTGGCTTCGATCGGCATCTTCCAGTTCCTGTGGGTATGGAACGATTATCTGGTATCGCTGATCTTCATCGGCAACCAGCCAAGCGTGCAGGTGATGTCGATGAAAATAGCCGACCTCGTCGGATCGAGAGGAAACGACTGGCATCTGCTTACGTCGGCGGCGTTTATCTCCATGCTGATGCCGCTCACGATCTTTTTCCTCTTGCAGAAGTACTTTGTCAGAGGGCTGATGGGAGGCTCGGTGAAAGGATGAACAAACGGTCTGAGGAGCACCCGGCGACACTGCATTCCCCGCGGGAATGGAGCCTGGTCGAGGATGCGTACGATGAGAAGGACAATCAGCGCAAGGAGAGCTTGTTTGCCTTGGGTAACGGGTACATCGGGATGCGCGGTCATTTTGAGGAGGGGTACCACGGGCAGGAAGGAATCTCGGTGCGCGGCTGTTATGTGAACGGGTTCTACGATACCGCGCCGATCCTTTATCCCGAAGGGGCGTATGGGTTTCCGTCCGAGGGCCAAGCGATGCTAAACGTGACGGATGCCGGGGTCATCAAGCTGACACTCGAGGGCGAGACCTTTCATTTGAACCGGGGGCATGTGCGATTCTATAAAAGAGTGCTGCATATGCAAAGCGGTGTGTTGCACCGGTTGGTTGAATGGGAATCCCCAGCCGGACACCGCGTGCTGATTCATATCCGCCGCCTGGTGTCGTTGACCCATCGGCATCTGGCGGCGATCCACTACGAGGTGACGGCGCTGAACTTCGACGGCACCGTGTCGATCTGCTCGGCGATGGACGGGGACATCGCCGAGGCAGATGCGCCGGACCGGGGCGGAGATCCGCGCCTCGGGGCACGCCGCACGGAGCCCAGCCTCCTGTTGGAGGGGGCGGGGAGCGACGGGCGCGGCGGCGGCTGGCTGAAGCAGCGCACGCGGCATAGCCGCTTCGCGCTGCTGACGGCGATGAGCCACCGGCTGGCGTTGCCGCCGTCCGCCTCGTATAGCCTGTCGGAGAAGCACGACAGGCAGCGGTTGTCGGTGCAGTACGACGTGGCGCTGCGCCGGGGGGACACCGTTTCGCTGAGCAAATTTATCAGCACTCACACCTCCCGAGATACCCGGGAGGAAGAGCTGCAGATGCGAAGCACGGAAGTGCTGCAGATGGCCGAAAGCCGCGGCTTCGACGGGCTGGCCGAGGAGCAGCATGCTTATCTGGACGCGTTCTGGAGCCGCGCCGACGTGGAGATCAAAGGCGATCCCGCGCTCCAGCAGGGGCTGCGGTTTAACGCGTTTGGCCTGCTGCAGTCGGCCGGACGCGACGGGCGGACCAGCATGGCCGCCAAGGGTCTCACCGGCGAAGGGTATGAAGGGCATTATTTCTGGGACACCGAAATGTACGTACTGCCCTTCTTTACTTTCACGACGCCGGAGATCGGCCGGGCCTTGCTGGAATTCCGCTACCGCACGTTGGAGCAGGCGCGGCAGCGGGCGAAGGTGATGTCGCAGCGGGGCGCGCTGTACCCGTGGCGGACGATTGGCGGCGAGGAGAACTCCGCCTATTTCCCGGCGGGCACCGCGCAGGCCCATATCAACGCCGACATCGCCTACGGCATCCGCCAATACGTCCAGGCGACGGGAGACGAGGTGTTTCTCGTGCAGCAGGGCGCGGAGATCTTGTTCGAGACGTCCCGGTTCTGGGTGGACCTCGGCCATTACAATCCGGCCCGTGGCGGTGCTTTTTGCATCGACGGGGTGACTGGTCCGGACGAATACACGGCGGTTGTGAACAACAACGTCTACACGAACCTTATGGCCCGCGAACACCTTCGGTATGCCTGCGAGACTGCGGGGGTGCTGCGCGAGCGGTACTCTTCGGATTTCGCCCGGCTTGAGCGGAAGATCGGTCTCACGGAAGGGGAAATCCTTGGTTGGCAGCAGGCGGCGGACAAGATGTACGTCCCGTATGACGAGGAATTGGGGATCTACGCGCAGGACGATACGTTCTTGTCCAAGCGGAAATGGGATTTCGCCGACACGCCGCCGGAAAACTATCCGTTGCTGCTGCACTACCATCCGCTTGTCATCTACCGTCATCAGGTGTTGAAGCAAGCCGATCTGGTGTTGGCGTTGTTTTTGCTAGGCGAGCAGTTTTCGCGGGAGGAGAAAATCCGCAACTACCGGTATTACGAACCGCTGACGACGCATGATTCCTCGCTGTCCCCATGTATCCACAGCATCATCGCTGCTGAAATCGGCGAGTTGGAGGACGCTTACGACTATTTCAGCCGGACGGTGCGGATGGATTTGGACGACGTGAACGGCAATGCCAAGGACGGATTGCATACCGCGGCAATGGCAGGCTCGTGGATGGCGGTCGTGAACGGGTTTGGTGGAATGCGGCTCGACAGCAACGGCGTGTTGGGTTTCCGTCCGGTACTACCTCCGCAATGGGAGAGCTGCCGGTTTAAGGTGATGCACCGGGGGCGACTTCTTGAGGTGTTTTTTGACAAGGAGCAGGTCGTCTATACGCTTCGAGAAGGGGAGGGCCTGGAGATTCGGCACGACGGAGAACGCCTTGTGATTCGCCCGGGTGAACCCGTCCGACGTGAGTTAGCGGCGGATCGCGAACCAGCCGACAGCCACCTGGCTAACTAGGGTGCGCGTCCCTTTTGCGGGAGCCTGTCCGGCGGGCGTATAATGGGGGCGTAGGACCATTTTGGACGCGACAGGAGGAAGAACGATGAATTACAGAACGCTGGGCCGAACCGGGCTGCGGATTTCCGAAATTGGCTACGGGGCTTGGGGGATCGGCAAATCCGGATGGGTTGGAGCCAGCGACGACGAGTCGCTGCAAGCGCTGCGCCGCTCCATTGAGCTGGGCCTTAACTTTATCGATACCGCCCTCGGGTACGGGGATGGCCACAGCGAGAAGCTGGTGGGACAGGTCGTTCGCGAGCAGAAGGCACAGGGGAAGGACATTTACGTGGCCACCAAAATTCCGCCGAAAAACGGCCAATGGCCCGCTCGCGCCGGTGTACCGGCTGACGAAACGTTTACCGCCGAGCATGTGATTGCCTGCACGGAGCGGAGCCTCGGTCATCTCGGCCTGGAGACGATCGATGTGCAGCAGTTCCACGTCTGGTCCGATGAGTGGGTGGGCCAGGGCTCTTGGTTGGAAGGCATACAAAAGCTGAAGGAACAGGGGAAAATCCGCCATTTTGGCGTCTCCATCAACGACCATCAGCCGGAAAATGCGATCAAGCTGATCGAAACCGGGGTCGTGGATACCGTTCAAGTCATCTATAACCTTTTCGATCAAAGTCCGGAGGACCAACTGCTGCCAGCCTGTGAGAAGCACCATGTTGGCGTGATCGTCCGGGTTGCGTTGGACGAAGGCGGATTGACGGGCAAAGTAACGCCGGAGACCACATTCGAGGAAGGCGACTTCCGTAATCACTATTTCCGCGACGACCGGAAGCAGGAAGTGTACAATCGGGTGCAAAAGATCGCCGCTGAGCTGGGAGTTTCGCTGGAGGAGATGCCGGAAATCGCGCTGCGTTACGTCCTGAGTCACCCGGCGGTATCGACGGTCATCCCGGGAATGCGAACGGTTCGCAACGTTGAGCGCAACATGCCGGTTGGCGACGGCCGCGGCTTAAGCGCCGAACAGGTAGCCAAGCTGAAATCCCACCGCTGGATCCGCAATTTCTATCAATAAACCATAAGCGTGAGGAACGCCGTGAACAAAAGCGACCCCTTTGCATAAAACAAAGGTGGCCGCTTTTTTTTTTGCGGGGAGGAAGAGGGAAAAAAGAACTTAAGGTGTTTTGTACCCTTACGCGGCCGCAACCTTGGCGTTATGATAGGAAAGGATAAAGAAGGAAATCATGATCCAAATATGGTGATGATTAACTTGAAAATGGAAAGGAGGTGGGAGCGTGATGTATATGAACGATTTGGACGTTGCCAAACAGCATATCCGGGATCTTCGCAAGGAGCTGGACCGATGCAGGATGGCCCGGCAATTCCGGCTTTGGGAGAAGGAGAAACCAAGGAACGAGCGGTCTAAGGTACCCATAGGTATGAATTCGGTACTGATTTCCATCCTCGCTAGGATGCGAAAACTGCGTTAACCTCGGTCGTACCCTCCAGTAAGTCCCCCGATACAAGATAGACCGCCCCTCGTAAGAAACGGTCTACTCTCTATGCATCGATATTCCATTTTCGTTTGTCTAAGTCTTAGTTCCCAGTCCCTTGTTCTGGTTGCCTGTTCTTATCTGGAGTCTCGCGTCCGGGAGGAACGATACAGTTCTGCGATGAGCCGCAGCGTTTTGAGGCCTTCTTCGCCATTCATCGCAAAGCGCGTTCCTGTCCGGATGTGGTCGTAAAAATCGGCGATTAATAACCGGTGGCTTGAGCCCCAGTAAGATTTGCCGATGATTCTTCCCGCGTCGTCGAGGCTGACCGGCGGCTCGGAGATCAGGCTTTCTAGGCCGTCCTGAATTAAATACAGGCAGTCGCCCCGCTGATGCAGCGTGCCGCCTTCAAACACCAGCTCCAGTTCAACAGGGGAGTTGGCCAAATACGCATTGGTGGCGTAAAACAACCCGCGGACGCCGTCCGCAAACCGGAAGCTGGCATGCGCCGTATCCTCCACCTCGATCACGTCGCCAAGGGCATCGGCGGTGACGCTTCCTTGTACGGAGACGACTTCACCGCCGAACCATTGCAGGAGATCGAGCGTATGGATCGCCTGGTTAATCAATACGCCGCCGCCTTCGGTCTCCCAGCGTCCTCGCCATGGGCTGTCGGTATAATAAGCCTCGTCTCGGTGCCAGGTGACGATACCTTTGAGGCAGAGGAGCTGACCCAGCGTTTTCGAATCCAGGAATTCGCGGATCTTCTGGGACGAGGCGTTATATCGATTCTGAAAAACGACGCCAAGCTGCGCTTCGTTGCGGCGCGCTTCCGCAAGCAAATCCTCCGCTGCCTTTAGGTGATGCGCGAGCGGCTTCTCTGTGAGCACGTGCTTTCCGGCCCGTAGCAGACGCGTTGCCATCTCCGCATGCAGGTGGTGGGGCGTACATAAATGAACGACTTGAATGTCATCGCGTTCCAGTAAGGTCTGGTAATCGCTCGCCGCTTCGCAGGCATATTCCGCAGCTGCCTGCTCTGCTTTGGAGGCATCGCTGTCGACGACGACTTTCAGCTTCACGCCGTCCAACTGCTGCACAGCCCCGGCATGCAGCGGGAAAATCGCTCCGCAGCCGACGATGGCTGCGCCTATCGGTTCTTGCATCGTAAGGTCCCTTCCCGTCCTAGTAAGATGTGGTGATTTGTAGCGCCTGTTGCTGGGCTTTCAGGCAAAGCTCCGCGGCTTTGAAGGCGTGCTCTTGCGTCATCGCGTTCTCTGTGCGGTTCAGGCAATCCAGGATTAATTCGCCAAAGAACGGATAACCGACCTGACCGCGCACGGCAAAATGCTGCTCGCCGTCCTGATTCACCAGGTAGACATGATCGCCGTCCGCGTCCCGGGCAAGATCGATGTATTTGCGCAGCTCGATATACCCTTCGGTGCCCAGAATGAACGTCCGCCCGTCTCCCCAGGTGCTGAGGCCGTCCGGCGTAAACCAGTCAACGCGGAAATACTGGGTCGCTCCGTTATCGCCAACCAGCGTTGCGTCGCCGTAATCCTCTAGCTCGGGGTATTCGGGATGATGGTAGTTGGCTACTTTGCTGTGCAACACCTGGGCGTCCCGGCACCCCGTATAATACAGGAACTGCTCGATTTGGTGGCTGCCGATGTCGCAGAGAATGCCGCCGTATTTCTCCTTCTGAAAAAACCACTCCGGCCGCGAACCTGCATTCAGCCGATGCGGACCAAACCCGGTTACCTGCAGCACGCGTCCGATCGCCCCTTGCTGAACGAGTTGGCCGGCATACACGGCGGATTCTACATGCAAGCGTTCGCTGTAATACACCATATATTTGCGGCCGGTTTCGCGAGCCTTCCGGCGTGCGGTTTCGAGCTGATCCAGGTGGGTGAACGGCGTCTTGTCGGTAAAATAATCCTTCCCGGCGTCCATCACCTTGAGACCCAGTGGTCCCCGCTCCGACGGAACCGCCGCAGCAGCGACGAGCCGTACCTCGGGATCGGCGAGCACCTGCTCAAGGCTGTCTGCCCGGATCGCTTGCGGGTACTGCTCCACAAACGCCTGCACTTTCGCCGGGTCGGGATCGTAAACCCACTTCAAGGTCGCTCCGGCTTCAATTAGCCCGCCTGCCATTCCGTAAATATGCCCGTGGTCCAGAGCCGCCGCGGCAAATGCAAATTCGCCGGGCTTCACGACCGCATTCGGACGCCCCTTAGGCGCATAGTTCATCCCGTCCTTCGCTTGATAAGAGGGCTGCTGTTGTTTATCCATCGTCATCGGCCTTACATCCTTTCGTGGATAAACTCGGCAAACTTGCGGAGCATCTCTTTCGAACCGTAATGGCCGCTGAAGTCCTCAATGCCAAGGTAGCCGTCGTAGCCAACGGACTTCAGGTCCTGGAGCAGCCGGCTGTAGTCGATCACGCCGTTCGCTAGCGGCGACCATTCGCAACGCCAAGCCGCGCTGCCGTCCTCGAACGTCCCGGTTTGCGACCAGGCGGCGTTTTTGACGTGGACATGAGCGAGATAGGGCCCGAGCAACTGGAGTCCCATTTTGAACTGCTCGTAACCTTCGTGCACCATATTGCCCGGATCATACAGCACGCCGATCTGATCGGGATCGCAGTGGCTGACCAGTCGATGGGCGAGGCCGGCGCTTGGCGCAATCGTCAGATGGTGTGTTTCCACGACGCCTTTGACGCCGTATTGTTTGGCCAAACGCTCAGCTTCTTTCAGGTAACGCACCGTTTTGTCGTACAACTCGGGATAGGGCGTCGAGCCGTCATATCCGGCCGCGCCTACGCGGATCGTCTTCGCACCCAGCAGGCGGGCGACGGCGAATACCCGCTCCGTCTCTTCGAGGTCCAGCGAATTTAGATACGGCGCGATGCCTGCCATCTCAAGCCCCTCAGCTTCGGTGATGCGCTTGAAGCGAAGCAGCTGTTCTTCTGTTGAAGACGGATCGATCGAGCACAAATTGTTGCGCCAATACGATGGCTTCTCACCAGTTGCCTCGGCAGGGATTTCCTTGAAACGCCACTCCACACCGTGGAGACCGGCTTCCCTTGCGGCCTGTACCAACTCCTCCGGCGTCAAATCCGGGGTGGATACGGTAAATACGGACAATTTCATGGGTTATCGCTCCTTTTTGTTACGGAATTGGAGGAGGGGGCTAGCATTCCCCAGCGTATGTCTCAAATAAGGTGAAAAAATCACTCTATTCTTCGGCCGCGGCAATGATAGACTCTTATCTCCCGAATGCTCAATGTGTCCCCGACACGTCGAGCACCTTGCCGCTGCCGCCGTCCTTGCGGAACGAGGAGGCTTGAATCTTCTCCTGCAGCTTGGCGTAGAATAGCTCCTCATCCAGCGGGAGGTCTACCCAATCGTCGGTCCAGGCCGACAGGTGCATGGCGTTGGAAATCGTCAGGCCGCGGATGCCTTCCTCGCCTGGGGCGAGCAGCTTCTCGCCGCGCAGCAGCGCGTTCGTGAAGTTCTGCAAAATCCCCTTATGCTGCGGTCCGTCGCCGCCGCTCACCGGGATGTCGCATTTCCAGCATTCCGGCTGGCCAAAGCCGCCGGTATATTCCGCGTTGAACTGCGGCTCGGGCACCCGCAGCCGCCAGAACGTGAGCTTGCCGTCTTCCACGACGATTCTGCCGTTGTCGCCGGACAACTCGAAGCGGTTCGTGCCCGGCGCTTCGCCGGTCGTGGTGACGAATAGCCCGGTGGCGCCGTTTTCGTATTCTACGTACGCGGTCACGTCGTCTTCCACCTCGATGTTGCGGTATTTGCCGAAGTGGCAAAACGCGCGGACCCGCTTCGGCATCATCCCGGTCGTCCACTGCCACAAATCGAGTTGGTGCGGGTCCTGATTCAGCAGCACGCCGCCGCCTTCTCCGGCCCAGGTGGCACGCCAGCCGCCGGAGTCGTAGTAGCTCTGCGAACGATACCAGTTCGTGATGATCCAGTTCGTGCGGCGGATCGCCCCCAGCTCTCCAGACAATACGAGGTCGCGCAGCTTGGCGTACAGCGGATTGGTCCGCTGATTGTACATGATACCAAACTGCTTGCCGGACTTCGCGGCCGCTTCGTTCATCTCGCGGACCGCTTTGGTGAACACGCCGGCCGGCTTCTCCACGAGTACATGGTAACCGCTCTCAAAAGCCTGCACCGCCAGCGTCGGGTGATCGTAATGCGTCGTGGCGATCAGCACGGCATCCATCGCCCGCGAAGCGAACAACGCTTCCGGCGTGTCAAAAGTCTGCACCGTCTCCGGCAAATGTTCCTTCGCCCACTTCAGGCGCTCGGGGTTGGTGTCGCATACGGCGGTCAGCTCCGCACCCTGGATCTCGCCGCAGAGGTTCAACGCATGGGATGTGCCCATATTGCCGATGCCGATAATGGCGAAACGTAGTTTATCCATTTAAATGCTCCCTGCCTTTCCCTTAGAGGTAACCTTCTTTGAACCTCAAACTAAATATCCTGTCCGCTTTTATGTAGTCCTGTCGCTCTTAGCTTAGCTTGAATCGAAAGGGTTGAGAAGGGCACGGATTAAGACGGTTTTGCGCAAAATTAAGGTGTATTCGATAAATGCGAATGCTACAATGAGATCAGAAACCTTGAAAGTGGAAGGGCTTACACTCCAACAAAGGGAATGGGAAACGATGAATGAGATGGATCTGCTCGCCGGGCGGCTGCCCGAGAGCTTGACCGTGACGGTGACGCATGCCCAGCTGCGAAGTGGCTTTCCCGGCTGGAACCGGACGGAGCTGGCTCCTAGCTTCAACCGGCTTTATTTTATCGCGGAAGGGGAAGGCTCGGTGATCATCAACGGGGAGACCTATTATCCTCGACCGGGCCAACTTATGATCATGCCGGCAGGGACAAGCCAGACGACGTCTACGAACCCGGATGATCCCTATACGCGTTATTTCTGTCATTTCGACGCCCAAATAGGGGAATGGCCGCTGTTTCATGCCGGAAGCAAGTTGTTTATCAGCGATGCCGGCAATCTGGAGTACGTCCGTGCGACCTTCGACGAGATGATCCGCCAGTTTCAGTCTGGCGGCCCTTTTGCCGGGCTGCGCATGCAGGCTTGTCTCCTGAACCTGCTCGCCTGCTGCCTGGAGGAGGGGGGATACCGCGATTATTTGAAGGACTATATGCAGTTTACGGAACGGAACAAGCTGAGCGGCGTGCTGAAATACATCCAAGAGCATCTGTACGGGCCGATTGAAATCGAAACGCTGGCCGACATCGTCCATTTGCATCCGAATTATTTTATTCCTTATTTCAAAAAAATCATGGGCGTCACCCCCATGCATTACGTACAGCGCAAACGGATGGAGGAAGCCAAGCGGCTGCTGACCTTCACCGACGACAGCATCGCCGACATTGCTGATCGGCTGGGCATGCAGTTGGCCCATTTTTCCCGCCAGTTCAAGAGCCATGCCGGGATCTCCCCTACCGCGTACCGGGCTTGCACAAGGTAGCCTGCACCGTATGAACGCCAACTGATCTCAGCCGCACCGCCCGCACCCCACGCCTATATGCGCAGGGAGCGGGCTTTTTTGTGCCAAATTTGAATGTAAGGCGTTTTCCTGCATGAATCATTACAATGCGGTATAGCTGTGGGACAGGGCCGTTTTTAGAATGAGGATAGAAAATACATCCAGTTCTGGCATCGTAAACCGAGGTTCCACCCATTCAAGATTGAGGGAGGCGTAAAGGTGAAAAGACGTTTACGGACAGGGAAGACGACGCTCGCATGCATTCTTTGGTTAGCCGGTACACTCGCTTTCTCCGGACCTTTGGGATCCGCGCAGGCTGTACAGGCGGAGGAAGAAGCCGGGGCTTATGCCCGAAACGGCAACATCGTTCAGGCGTCGAACGGAAGGCACTCGTTGGTTTTCGATTTGGCGCAAGGGACCGGCAGCTTGTCGTGGGACGGACTGCCGGTCGTGCCGCAGTTCGAGGCGAGCTTCCGGGAGAAGGGCGGCGAAACCCGCTCAACCCGGGATGCCGTGGAAAGTTCGGCCGAGTGGACCAAACTGAAACCGGACAACTATGGCAAAAACGGGCGTAAGCTGACGATTCACAGCCAGTTGGAAACCGGCGAGCAAATCGATTTGAACTTTTACTTGTACCCTAAGGTTTCATTCGTGCTCACTGACATGCAGGTGCAGCGGGCGGACGGGCTGACCGTGGAGGAGCTGACGCCCATGGACGCACAGCGGATCGAGATCGGGGCGGGCGATGCGAAGAAGATCTTTACGGCGCCATATTCGAACAATTTCGATTTCGGGGTCGCGCCGGTCGACGATTTCGGCAAAAGCCAAAACGGAGCCGACCGCTTCGCCGGCGAGCAGCTGACGTGGGACGACTTCAACGGGATCAGCCATTGGGTCGCGGCGGTATTTGATAACGAGAATAAACATGGCTTTGTTGGCGGTGCGGCCACCGTCCAGAATTGGAAAAGCAGCCAAAAGCTCGGCGAAGCGGAAATTCCAAACGGTCCGTTGACCGAATTTTCCCTGTACAACTGGGGGGGAAGTCATAGCGGAACAACGGTGTCCTCCGATCTGTTTTTCCTCGGGTATTATGACGATTACCAGCATGGCTTGGAGGAATACGGCACCGTCTATAACCAGGGGGAGCCTTATATGAAGTGGGACGGCGACGTGCCGATGGGTTATAACACCTTCTACTCGCATGATCGCTATGCTACTGCGGAGGCCATGTACGCAATGGTCGATTACGTAGCGGAGCATTTGAAGCCGCAGGGGTATGACTATTTCAATCTGGATGGCGGTTTTCAAGCGGAAAGCGGACTGCCCTTTGAACAATCGATCACCAAGTTCATCGACTACGTGCATGCCAAAGGGCTCAAGGCGGGCGGATATTCGACGCCGTTTACGATTTATGAGGAATGGCTCGATTTGCCGATCGAAGGCACGGGCTTGACTCATCGCGACATTTGTCTGAAGGACGAGCAGGGGAACCTGATCAAAACCTATCTGAACACCTATGCGCTGGACCTCAGCCATCCGGTGGCACAGCAAATCGTGAAGCGGAACATCGACGATTACATCCGCTGGGGCTACGATTACATTAAGCTGGATTTTATCGATATGGGCATGTACGAAGGCCAGCATTACGATCCTTGGGTGAATGGAATGCAGAACTACCGGATCGGGATGGGCATCATCCGCGATGCGGTGTTGGCGGCGGATCGCCCGATTTACATCAACGAGTCGATCGCGCCGCTGCTGCCGGCCGCGTTTGCCCATGGTCGGCGGGCGGCCTGCGACACGTCGCTTGGCGTAGCCAGCTACTCCGGCATTGAGCGGCAGGCGTTTAATACCGCCGCTTCGTGGTGGACGAACGGTACGATCTACGAATACAACGACCCGGACATGATCATTCCGCAATACGTGATCCAAGGGTTCTGGTACAAGTTCAGTCAGCAGGATGCCAAGTTGTTAAATACCGCGGTGACGTTGGGCGGGGGCCATTACCTGATCGGCGATAACTTGCCTTTCATCGACGAGGACCGGTTGGCTTGGCTGCACAATGAGGAGCTGCTTGATCTGGTGAAAAAAGGGCAGGCGGCGAAACCGCTGCAGATGACAGACTTTTACCATCATGAGGCGCATTCCCCTGCTGTTACTGTGCTGACGCAGGGGAAAGACAACCTGGTAGTCGGGCTGTCCAACTGGACGAACCAGGCCCAGGACATCCAGGTCGAATTGGCCGATCTGGGCCTCAAACCCAACAAAAAATACCGGCTGACCGAGCTCTACAGCGGGCGATCGCTTGGCACGGCGCAGGGAGCGTTAACGTATCCGCTGGAAGCGAAAGGCTCAGCGATCATTCAAATCGTGGGTTCAGGAAAACCGGCACCTGCCGATCCGTTACCGATGAATCTGGCGTTAGGGAAGCCTGTCAACGTCTCCTCGACTTGGGGCGATCCCGGCTACGAGGCGGATAAGTTGACCGACGGCGATCCCACGACGCGCTGGAATGCGGCTGACGGACAACAGAACGATCAATGGGCGGAAATCGATTTTGGCACGGAAACGAAGATGAACCAGGTTGTCGTAAAGGAGTTCCGCGATCCGTATTTCAAAACGGCCCATTATACGCTGCAATATTGGGACGGCTCGGCATACCGGAACATCACGAAAGGATTTACGCTAGGCGACAACCGGACGTTGAAGTTTCCAGAGATTACGACAACCAAGCTGAGACTCTATCTGAATACGAACTATGGCGTGCCTTCAATCTATGAGTTGGAAGCCTATTACGCGCTCGGAGAGGGAGGCAGCCGCATCGACCAGGATGACAGCGATCTGGGATACGCTAATTACTCCGACGTGCGGGCGGGAATTCAGCGGATGCAGACCTTCACTTTAGAGCATGCGGATTTGCCTAAGCTGGATGTCTACATTTATGAGAGTTATCGCAATGAGGTACCGAAGGACGCTTATTACTTCGAGCTGGTCGTGCTGGACGATCAGGGCCAACCGGTAGAGAAGCTGTTTACGGCTTCGCTTCCGGCTTACAACATCACGGGTTCGATCTCGCCATATTCGATTTACCCACAGCTCAAAGGACTGGATACGAGCAAAACGTATGGTCTCATTCTGAAGTCGCCCGGCTCGGACTATACGCCAAGTACGGACAACAACTATGGGTTTGCTTACAGCGACGCCGATCCTTATGCGCGCGGGGAAGCGAAGTTGTCCACGGACGGCGGGTTAACCTGGTTCGCGGAAGCGAATCGGGATCTGATCTTCACGTTGTATACGTCCGCGGATTGGGCGGATGAGGGGATGGGGACGACGGAAGAAATCTTGACGGAAACGCCATAAGGATGGCTATATCCGTAGCATTGGAGGGAAGGCCGGTGGCCTTCCCTTTGTTTGTTTTGTTCGGATTCGTGCGAGCGATTGGCTGAAACTTTCGGCGTTCCTTTTGATTCGTTATACTGGTACCAAACTCATTTCGCCAGCCTGGTCTGGACCCCCCCGCAAAACCGGTGCGCGGAAAGTCGGATGGGGCCGAAGGACTCTTGTTATGCTGGGAACCAGAGGAGGTGCTAACGATGGATGTGCTGAAAAATATGAACGAGGCTTTGAACTACATCGAGCGGAATTTGACGGACGAAATCGATTATGAGGAAGTCGCCCGGATCGCCGTTTGCTCGGAATACCATTTCAAGCGGATGTTTTCGTTCCTGGCCGGGATCCCGCTGTCGGAATATATCCGCCGTCGGCGGCTGACGCTGGCTGCCTTCGAGCTGCAGCAGGGACCGGTGCGGGTCATCGACGTTGCGATCCAATACGGTTACGGTTCCGCCGATGCCTTTACCCGGGCATTCCAAGGCCTGCATGGAATCACGCCGTCGGAAGCAAGAGATCCGGGAGCACCGCTCAAAGCCTATCCTCGGATGACCTTCCAACTCACCATACAAGGAGGAAACGAAATGAATTATCGGATCGTGGAGAAGGAAACTTTTCGGATCGTCGGCCTGCACAAACGGGTGCCGATCCAATTTCAGGGGGTTAACCCGCATATTGCGGAAATGGCGCAAAGCTTAACCCCGGAGAGGATTGCTAGGCTGAAGGGGTTGTCCAACCTCGAACCCGCCGGGATGATCAGTGCGTCGGCCAACTTCTCGGAGGGGCGCATGGAGGAGCAAGGGGAGCTGGACCATTACCTCGGCGTGGCTACAACACACGCTTGCCCAGAAGGCTACGCTTCGTTAGAGGTAGCGGCTTCGACGTGGGCGGTATTTACCGCGGTCGGCCCGTTCCCGGAGACGCTGCAGAACGTATGGGGACGGATATATTCGGAGTGGTTCCCGTCCGCACATTACGAATTGGCCGAAGGTCCTGAACTTTTGTGGAACGAGAGTCCGGACACGTCGCTGCCTAACTACCGAAGCGAAATCTGGATTCCGGTGGCGCGCAAAGCCTGAAGCTTCGGTTGTTCTCCGGCTTACCGTGGACCAAAGATGACTTTTTGGACCGCCTATAGTACGATCTGCTAAGAGAGTGTAGATCGCTTATAGGAAGGAAGAGGGAGAACCATGGATAACGACAAACGCAAAGTGGGAGTTTTGTTTGTATGCCTGGGGAACATTTGCCGTTCGCCCATGGCGGAAGCCGTCTTTCGGCATCGGGTTACCGAAGCGGGATTAAGCGAACAGTTTGTGATCGATTCGGCGGGAACCGGCAATTGGCATACGGGAAATCCGCCGCATCACGGTACGCGCCGCATTTTGGACCAGTACGGCATTTCCTATGAGGGATTGCAAGCGCGACAGGTGGCGCAGGATGATTTTGACAAATTCGATTATATCATCGCGATGGATAACCAAAATGAACGCGATTTGAAGGCGCTGGCTCTTAAGACCGATGCTCAGATCGTGAAGTTGCTGGACCTCGTGTCGGAATCGCAGTTGAAGGAGGTTCCCGATCCGTATTACACAGGGAATTTCGAAGAGGTCTACGGCCTGGTGCAGCAGGGCTGCGGAGCTTTGCTGGAGCTGATTCAGCGGGAAAAAGCGCTGGGCTAAGCTTGAATTTGGCCTGCCTGAGCAAAACGAAGCTGGCCTTAGTTAACTAGCCAGGTGAACTAGGCGGGTGGTGCTTGGCTGCTAGATACGTGCAGCGGCTGTCCGACCGAGGCGAAATGTTGTGAAAAGTGCAACATTTTCGCGGGCATAACCGCCGAAACGGCTGAAATGTTGCCAAAACTGCAACATTCCCACCGCATCACGGCGACTGGGGCCAGAAATGTTGCATAAAATGCAACAATTCCCCCTCAACCCGCCCAGCGAGCGCAAAATGATGCACAAAATGCAACATTTTGCCCCTTCGGCGACGGGTGGAGGAACGTCCGCCCGCTCACACTCGCGAGTTACCAGCAAGCAAGCATACGCACGTAAGCACGCATGCACACAGCTTCCCCCCACAACAAATAACCCGTCCGGCATTCGCCGCGACGGGTTTCTTCATTCCCACACATTAACTTTTGATCGCACCCATCATGATTCCTTTGACGAAGTACTTTTGCACAAACGGGTACACCATGATGATTGGAAGGGTCGCGACCATCGTGACCGCCATCCGGATGCTTTCGCTGGATACCGGGATGCGTTTAGCGTTTTGCGCCATCTGCTGGGCATCGGTCATCATCGCGCCGGTCTGGAATTGGTTCAGGATTTTAACCAGGACCGCCTGCAGCGTCTTAAGCTCCGGTTTATACGTATAGATGTAGGAATCGTACCAGGAATTCCAATGGCCGATGGCCAGGAACAAGCCGATCGTCGCCAGCACGGGCACGCACAGCGGGAGAACGATGCGGACGAAGATCTGCAGGTCGTTCGCGCCGTCGATTTTGGCCGATTCTTCAATTTCGCCGGGGAGCTGCTCGATGAAGGTCCGCACGAGGATCATCAGGAACACGCCGATCAAGCCCGGGAAGATAAACACCCAGAACGAATCGATTAACCCCAGCGCCTTGATGACCATATACGTCGGAATCAGGCCGCCGCCGAAATACATCGTAAATACGAAGAAAAACGAGAAATACTTCCAGCCGAGCAAATAACGTTTGCTTAAGGTGTAGGCCAGCATGGAGATACAGATGATCGACACCGCGGTCCCGATCACCGTCCGCAGTGCCGTCACCTGCAGTGCGCTCCAGATTTCCGGGTTTCGGAAAATCGTGACGTAGCTGGCAAACGTAAACTCCCGCGGCCAGAAATACAGATTACCTCGCAGCGAGTCCGTGGCGTCGTTCAGCGAGATGATGAGAATGTTCCAGAATGGATAGAACGTGACGAGAAAGATGCCCGACAGGAACAGGTATAGAGCAGTGTCAAACAGATGCTCGGTAATCGTTTTATGGTTTTTCATGCCGTTTCCTCCATGCCAGGTTTAGAACAAGGACTGGCCGTTGATTTTTTTCGCGATCTTGTTGACGATCACCACGATGATAAAGGCGACAACCGAGCTGAACATGCCCACGGCGGCAGCGTACGAGAACATGCCGTTCTGGATCCCGTAGCGGAACGAGTAGGTCGATAGCACGTCCGAGTAGTCCTTCGTCAGATCGTTCCCCAGCAGGAAGTGCTGGTCGAACCCGGCGTTCAGAATGCCGCCCATAGCTAGAATCAGCAGAATGACGATCGTGGGCTTTAGATGCGGGAGCGTGATAAAACGAATCTGCTTAAACCGGTTAGCCCCATCCACCTTGGCCGCCTCGTACAATTCCGGGTTGATTGAAGAGATGGCTGCCAAATACATAATCGAGCTGTAGCCCATATCCTTCCACGTGTTGCCCAGCGCGACGATCCACCAGAAATACTTGCCGTTCTGCAGGAACAAGATGCTCTCATTCGTGATGTGAAAAAACTTCAATAGCGCGTTCACCGCCCCGTCCGAGGACAGCAACGTCACGATAATGTTGGCCGCGATGACCCAGGAGATGAAATACGGTAAATACGATGACGTCTGTACGATTTTTTTGAATTGGACGTTTTTGATTTCGTTAATCGCCAGCGCGATCAGGATCGGCATCGGAAACGAGAACAGAAGAGTGATCAACGTCGAAGCCAAAGTGTTGCGCAGGATGATTAGGAAATCGCCGTTATTGAAAAAGTAACGGAACCACTGCAGCCCAACGAATTCGCTGTGGAACAGGCTGTACCAGAATCGGCCGAGCGTGGGCTGGTAGTTGACGAACGACATATACAATCCGGCCATGGGAGTATAGGCGAACAGGATCGCCCAGATGAGCGCCGGCAGCATCAAGAGGAACAGATATTTTTGCTGTTTAAAGACGGGCCATAATTTGCGGCGCGGAATTTTCAGTTCCGTACCTTCGCGTAGATTCAAGTCGGTTTGCATAGCGGCACCTCGCATTGGTTTCTTAGTCGTGGCATTCAGCTTTACGGCTTAAAAAAATTATAAGACCCCCGAAAATTCAATGTCGATAAAGCAATGTATCGAATCATGCTTGAAAATAACTTTCATGCGAAAGGAGGATTCAGTTCGCCTGCATGTAAGCGCTATAATCAAAGAGGAGGCAGTTCAAGGAACTGCCTAACCTTACGGTTATTAGATTCGGAAAGGCTGCATAAGAAGGGGGCTTGCGGACATGTACAGCATTTTTCTGGTGGACGACGAGGAATTGGAATTGGAGATGATGCGGGACTTCATCCGTTGGGAGGATATGGGGATTTACGTGGCCGGTGTCGGTATCAACGGGAAGGACGCTCAGGAGAAAATCCATGCCATTCAACCCGACATCGTGCTGACGGACGTACAGATGCCGCTGATGGACGGCCTGGAGCTGGCAAAGTGGGTCAGCGAATACTACGACTGGATGCAGATCGTTTTTTTGACCGGTCATGACGAGTTCAATTATGTCAAATCCGCATTGCACGTCGGCGCGGTTGGCTATTTGCTTAAGCCGCTGGACCTGGAGGAAATCACCGGGGTGATGGGGCGAGTGAAGCAGAAGTGTGAAGAGGTGCGTTTAAAATATAAATCGATCCAGATGACCAAAGCCAAATTGTTGAAGGAACTGCTCCATGAAAAAGACGCCGTTCGACGGTTGCAGCTCGCCGCCGCGCTCGGTAAGCTGGAACGGCGGGAAGTCGCCGGTACCTACACGCTGGCGCTCTGCAGCGTAGACCGCTTCACCGGCGGGGAGACGTCTGACACGGGGGGAGCGGCAATCTCCCGCCTGCCGGAGGTGGCGGAGGAGTATTTCCACGCCGTTCGCAAGGACGCCGTGGTCGCCGCACTTCAAGAAGGCGAGCTTGCGATCTTTATCGAGGCTGAGCCCGGAAGCCAGCCGGGGGTTACGCATGAGCAGTGGGGCACCCTGCAACAGACGATTCGGGGATTGCTGGGGCTGTCGGTGACGCTGGCCATTGACAGTGAAGAGACCGGGCCAGCCGGCATCTCCCGGCTGTATGAGCGGGCGCGTAGCCTGCGGGACGAAAGGTTCTATCTTGGTCCGGGACAGATCATTTATGCCGGGGATGTCAAACCGGGGTATCCCTATGACTCACTGCCCCCCTTCCCTGAGCAGGAGTGGATGGAGGCGCTGCAGCAGCTCCGAGGCGAAGATGCAGAAGGAATTCTGGGCGAATTTCTCACGAATGTGCGTCAGCTGCGGATCGACAAGCCGCTCGTGTACGAGTGGGGGATTGATCTGCTGGCCCGCCTGGAGGAACGGCTTCACAGCCCTAGCCTGCAAGGCTACGCTGAACCGGTCAAGCGCGCAACCCTCTACCAATCCATTTACGATTGCCAGACGCTGGAGGAGATTGAGGCAGCCATCCGGCGGGCAGCCGCGCATTATCTGGAGCTGCTGATGGAGCGATCCACGGACAAAAACGCGAGGCTTGTGCAACAAGTTTGCCAGATCATCGACCAGACGTTTCACGAGCCGATCACGATTCAAAGCTTATCCAGCCAGGTTTATCTGTCGCCGAACTATTTGCGGTCCATTTTCCGGGATAAAACCGGTATGACGATCCATGATTACCTGACGCGGATCCGCTTGGAGAAATCCAAGGAGATGTTAGCTGATCCGTCGCTGAAAGTGCAGGATATTGCCCAGAAAATCGGCTATGAGAGCACGTCCTATTTCATATCCTTATTCCTGAAAAACCAAGGAGTCACGCCCAATGAATATCGAAAAAATCTATAGGGAGACGGACGGCAGAAGCCCCGTCATGCGGCGGATCTCTTTGTTCAGGCAGCATTGGTTCGCCAATTTGCGGCTGCGCAACAAGCTGTTTATTATTTTCCTGCTCGTATCCTTCATTCCGTGCTCCGTGCTCATTTATTATTCCTATACCTCCACGCGGGACACGATCACCGAGCAGACATATGCTTCGTTAAGCGGCACGCTGAATCAGATTAATACGAATCTCGAAAACCGGCTGGGGTACTATGAGCAACTGACGAATATTCTTTATATGGACGCGCAGCTGCGGAATTTTTTGTCCAATGATTACGAACAAGCTTTTTATTATCTGGATGCGTTCCAGTATATCAATCGTACGATGTCTTCCATGTTGATCTCCAACGCCAATATTCAAGGCATCACGATTTACATCGATAACAAGACGTTATATTCCGATAAGCAGTACATCAAATACACCGAGGAGCTGCCGGACACGGTGAAGCAACAAGCGCTGAATGCGGCGGGGAGCCCGGTATACACTCATATCGACGATCCGCAGACAGGGGCGTCCTACGTTACGCTTGCTCGCTCACTCAGTTACTTCAGCTTGATGCATCCTTACGGCATCCTGACGATTAACATCGACGACAAGGAAATCTATTCCCTGATCGAAAAAGAAAACGTCAATAAGAGCGTCTACATCATCGACAGCGACGGACGTGTCATCAGCTCCGGAGATACCGCGATGAAGGGGCGACAGTTGTTTGACGTCTATCCGATTCAAGCCGATCTGACGCTGTCCGGCGGAAAGTTTGACACGCGGATCGACGGTCAGGAACGCTTTTTTACGTACAAGAAGCTAAGTAATGGTTGGACGACGGTCATTACCGTTCCTTATGACGAGTTGTTGGCCAATACGAATAAGGCGACGAAGCGGATTGTCTGGATTTCCGTAACCGTGATTGCGGTGGCTGCGCTGCTGATTTTCTTTACGGCCAAGGTGATTACGAAGCGGATCGAGGTGCTGCTGCAGCAAATTCGCAAGGTGGAGCGGGGGAATTTCCAGGTCAAACGCAAACCGATGGGCAACGATGAAATCGGGCAGCTGTCGTACGCCTTTCAGAAGATGACCACTCGAATCCAGGAGCTGATCGACGAGGTGTACGTCAAGGAAATCGCCGTGAAGGATTCGGAGTTGACGACGCTGCAGGCACAGATTAACCCGCATTTTCTGTATAACACATTGTCTTCGATTTCCTCGCTCGCCTTGAAGGAGGGCAGCACGCAGGTCTACCAAATGGTCAGCCATTTGTCGAAGTATTATCGGATCTCGCTGAACAAAGGGAAAAGGGTGGTCCTCTTGGAACAGGAAATCCAACTGGTCAAAAATTACGTTTCGATCCAGGAGATTCGGTTCCGCGGGATGCTGCACATGCATTATGATCTGGACGAGTCGTTGTTTAACCGGACGGTCATCAAGCTGATCCTGCAGCCGTTTATCGAGAACTGCATCAACCATGCGATTTGGAACGAAGCCGGCATCCACATCATCGTTAGGCTGAAGGGGGAGGGTGACGATCTCCTGCTGCAGGTGATCGACGATGGGCAGGGGATGACCCGCGAGCGGCTGGAGGAAGCGTTCAGCAAAGCCAGCAATCAATCCGGCTATGGCATCAAAAACGTAGACGACCGAATCAAGCTGGCCTATGGAGAACACTATGGCGTGGAAATCTTCAGCCGGCTCGGAATCGGGACGAATGTCACGATCCGCCTGCCGCTGAATCCGAACGCGTCAGATCTCGAAACCCGGCTGAATATGGGCTAAGCGTGGGCTAAATACCGGCCGAATCGATGAAAGTCGTTTTCCACTATGAATAGTAACATTGCGTTATGGATAAACAGGATGGCGCTTTTTACAATTGAGGTGAGCTTGAGGTCCAAGCGCAAAAGCACAAGAGAGGGGTTTACGCGAATGAAGAAGAAGCTGCTATTCATGGTATCCTCTATGATGATCCTCGCCCTGCTTGCAGGCTGCGGGTCCGGGAACGCCCCGTCGGCCGGGGGGAATTCGCCCGCGGCGAACGGAGGAACGAACGGGGAGGCACCGGCGGATGATAAGTCGCCGATCACGTTAACGTTGTTTGACCAGAACACGGGGGATCCTTTTACAAACCCGGTAGCGAAAGCGATTACAGAAAAAACCGGCGTGACGGTAGAGATCCAACAGCCGACCGGGAATCCGGCGGAGAAGCTGAACCTGATGCTGGCGAGTAACGACTTGCCGGACATCGTGTTGATGAGCCGCGGCAGCGACATCATGAACAAGTATATTTCCTCGGGAGCCGTTATTCCGTTGGATGACTTGATCGAGAAGTA
Source organism: Paenibacillus sp. FSL R7-0216 (assembly GCF_037969915.1). NCBI lineage: Bacteria > Bacillati > Bacillota > Bacilli > Caryophanales > Paenibacillaceae > Paenibacillus > Paenibacillus sp. FSL R7-0216. The sequence goes on from NZ_CP150222.1 coordinate 1,198,828, forward strand.
CGGACCGAACATCAAGAAGATGTACGGAGATACGCTGAAGAAGACGCGCAGCATGGACGGGAAGAACTACTATTTGGCCAACTGGTACGGGCTGGAGCAGTATCCGGTGTTCGGCTTCCTGATGCGGATGGATTTGATGAAGGAGCTGGGCGTCGGAGATAAGGTGAACAACGGCGAGCCGTTTACGGCTGAAGAGTTCGAGAACCTGCTGAAGGCGTTTAAGGAGAAATACCCGACGATCGACGGCAAGGAAACCATCCCGATGACGCTGAACGGCGAGAACATGAGCGGCGTGACCGGGACGTTCAAAGGGATGTTTGGCATTATGCCGTTTTACGAGAAAGACGGCAAGCTGCTGAAGGATATCCGCGATCCACGGTACCTGGACATGATGAAATATATGAATTCCCTGTATCGTCAAGGTTTGCTCGACAAAGAGTGGGTGACGATGAAGACGAAGCAATATGAGCAGAAGCTGGGGGCAGGGAATATCTTCGCCACAGCCGACGCGGGCTGGAACGTAGGGACATCCAATGGTTTGCTGAAGGCGGATGCCCCGGACCCGGCTAAGGCGGAGGAGAGACAGTTCTACCAATATAAAGTGCTGGCGCCGGGTGTTGGACCGGACCAAACGTCTTACGGGCCAAAGAGTTCGCTCGGTTGGGACGGCATTACCATCAGCAAAACGAACAAGGATCCGGTACGCACGATCAAGTTCCTTGATTTTCTCGCCAGCGAAGAAGGGCAATATTTGATGATGTGGGGCGTGGAAGGCGAGCATTGGGACATGAAGGACGGCAAGCATGTGCCGCATCAGGAAGTATTGGACGCCTTCAAGAAGGATTGGGCGGAAGCTTCCCGCACGACCGGGATCCGCAAATGGACCTGGACGATCAAGAACGGACCGGGCTCCGACGGTACGCCGTATGACCTGATCGGCCGCGGCATGAACGATCCGACGACCGACCTCGCGATCAAGAACCTCGCGGACACGTCGTTCGACACGGCTCCTTACGACAGCCTTGGCCCGGCCGGCGGTACGCCGGAAGCGATCATGGAGACGAAGGTTAACGAAACGATTAACGAGTTCTTCCTGAAGATGGCCCTGGCTCCAAGCGAGCAGGAGTTGGTCGCCTTGTACGACACCATGATGAAGCAGGTGGATGCCGCCGGCTTGCCGAAACTGGAGGAAGTCTACAACAAGAACTACGAAGAGCGCATGAAATTGTGGGAATAGAGCAGTAGGGCAGAGCGACGCGAGTCGCGGGGGACGATGGGGTCCTCCGCGGGCTCGCGTTTTTTTGGGAAGTAGGTGCCTACGTACCCCCTCCACCCCTGCCACCCCCGCCACAAACCTGCGACAAGCGCAAATGTTGCAGTTTGTGCAACATTCTAATCGGGACCACGGGCGTTCTAGTTAAAATGCTGCATAAAGTTCAGCATTTTTGGAGCAGAAGGCCCAAATTGCCATGAAATGTTGCACTAAATGCAACATTTTACGCCTTAGGGCTCCAGGTGAGCCCAAAATGTTGCAGGAATTGCAACATTGGCTCGTATTACCCGCATCGACCGCACACAATGGCACCATTCACACCGAAGCATCACAACGCATTTCTTCCACACTATTTGCACCTTACGCACCTTCGTCTATCCACAAAAATCGTGCCTTTGGGTTTGGGGAACTACATGATGACTAAGTCGCTCCACCTTCCAATCAGAACGACAGAAATCCAACCGTTGCTATATGGTTCCGCTTACATGGTGGACTTATAATGAACCCCAAGAGGTGATACGGTGCTTACCAAACTTGCAAAATACCGCTGGCAGTATCTTATGGTTCTGCCCGCTGTCGTCTTACTGTTCCTGTTCAGCTATGTGCCGATGGCGGGCATCCAGGTGGCGTTTAAGGAGTTTCAAATCGGCACGACGATATGGAACAGCCCTTGGGTGGGGCTAGAGAATTTTGCGTTTCTGCAGGACGATCAATTTTGGCTGGTGGTGCGGAACACGGTGTACATCGCCGTCCTGAAATTCGTGTTCGGGTTTCCGGCGCCCATCCTGCTGGCGCTGTTGATCAACGAGCTGCGGCATAACGGCTTCAAGCGGTTCGTCCAATCCGTCAGCTATTTGCCGCATTTTTTCTCCTGGATCGTCGTTGCGTACATTTTGCAGTCCTTCCTGACGCTGGATGGCGGACTGGTGAACCAGCTGATCGCGAACCTGGGCGGCGACCCGGTCTTCTTCCTGGGATCGACGCAGTGGTTCCGCCCGATGATCGTCACAAGCAGTTTATGGAAAGAAGTCGGATGGAACACGATTCTATACTTGGCCGCCATTACGACCATCGATCCGCAGCTGTATGAAGCGGCCAAGGTGGAGGGAGCGGGGAAATGGGCGCAGATGCGGCACATTACGCTGCCGGGAATGATGCCCACCATTTCGATCGTGCTGATCCTCAGCATGCCAAGCTTGATCGCCGTTGGGATGGATCAGATCTACCCGCTGATGAATCCGGCCAACCAGCCGGTCGCGGACGTGCTGGATACGTACATTTTGCGAAGCGGCTTGCAGCAGGGGTATTTCGGGATGGCGACCGCCGTCGGGATGTTATCCTCTTTGCTAAGCCTGATCCTGGTGATCGGCACGAACCAGCTGTCCAGAAAAGCTAACGGAGAGGGGCTGTGGTAAACGATGCAAACTTCCAAGGGCGAAAAAATCAGCCAAGCCGTCATCGTCTTCCTGATGCTGCTCCTGTGCGCTTCGGTCATCTACCCCTTCATGTATATGCTGTCGATTTCGCTCAACGTTGGCAGCGACGCAGCCAAAGGCGGGGTGTATCTGTGGCCTAGGCAGTTCACCTGGGCGAATTACGAGATCGTATTGGGCAACGTCGTCATTCGGCATGCCTACCTGATCACGGTCACCCGAACCCTTATCGGTACGTTGGCCGGACTGTTAGTGACGCTGCTTGCCGCATTTGGACTGTCCTACGAGCGAATGCCGCTTCGGGGCGTCCTGTTGACCTATGTGCTGATCACGATGTTATTCAGCGGCGGGTTGATCCCGTTTTACATCCAACTGAACGAGCTGCATTTGCTAAACACGTTTTGGGTCTATATCGTCCCCGGGGCGTTTTCGGCCTGGAACATGTTCGTCATGCTGAAGTTCATTCAGGGTATTCCGGCCGCGCTTGTGGAATCCGCGGAGATTGACGGAGCTAATCCGATCCGCGTGCTGTTGTCGGTCATCTTGCCGTTATCGAAGCCGATGTTGGCCGCACTCGCCTTGTTTACGGCCGTCGGCCATTGGAACGACTGGTTTGCAGGGGCGTTTTTCGTCACGGACCAAAACCTGATTCCGGTGCAAACCTTCCTCCAGCAGCTATTGTCGGCACAAAATATCTCGACGGTGCTAGGCTCGAACAACAACATCGAATCGCTTGCCCGCGGCACCCAGCTGTCCAACGTGACGCTGATGTCGATCAAGATGGCGACCGTGATGGTCAGCGCGATTCCGATCCTTTGTGTTTATCCGTTTTTGCAGAAGTATTTCGTTAAGGGAGTACTCATCGGCTCCGTCAAGGGGTGATGTTACCTCATAAACATCAGGGATCGGCAGAATCAAGCAACTGGATGAAATCACACACGTTGAATCAAAAAATGAAGGGGGAAACGATGTTGAATTCACGGAAAACTTGGATTCGAAGATGGATGGCAGCCACGCTTGCGGCGTTCATGATTGCCTTGGCAGCTTGTTCCGGCGGCGGGGGAAACGGAGGCGGCGCAGAAACCAACAGCTCCGAAGGCGGGAATGCCGCAACAAGCGAAGACACCTCGACTTTTAAGCTATGGCTCGGCTGGACCGCCATGATCAACAACAACAGCATGGTGCAAAATTACTGGCGCGAGCATGAGCCGTTCATCGATCTTCAGTTGGAATCAACGCAGGGCGATGCCATGACGGCGCTTAACCTGAAGCTGAACACGGGCGGCTTCGAGGATGCGGCGATCTTCGGCCGCGGTGATATCGTCGATAACGCCATGATCCGCTCCAATACGATCTTGCCTCTGGAGCAATACTTCGACATGCCGGACAAATATCCAGGCCTTGCCTCGATTCCGAAGGAATATCTGGAGCCCATGAAGGATGAGGAGGGCCATATTTGGTCGATTCCGACCTGGTTTGACCAGCATCCGGAAGATCCATGGCCGGGGTGGGCCTCCGGTGGCTGGTTCGTTCGCACTGATGTCCTGGAGAAGACCGGCATGACGATGGACGATCTAAAAACGCTGGACGGCGTGGAGAAATATTTGAAGCTCGCTGCCGAGCAAAAGGATGCGAACGGCAACAAGCTGATCCCGCTTAGCTTCCTGTCTGAGGCCAGCGACGAGAACGTCATCCTGAGCACCTTCGGCGTGACCACGACAGCGGCCGGCGGCGTCATCCCTGTGGAGAAGAAAGGCGGCGAGTACGTCTTTATCTACGACGACCCGCAGTACAAGGCGGCTTATCAATGGATGAACCGGATGTACCGCGAAGGTCTCTTGGACCATGAAGTGATGACCGACAAGAAGGAACGCTACAAGGAAAAAAACAAAACCGGGCGCATTGCGATGAATACCGGCGGTTTCTTTAATATGGACGCCCAGCTGTGGGAAGTCCTCGACGGTCCGACGGAGCCGGCCTGGTATTATGAGACGATTCCGTATCCTCAGGTCGAGGGCGTAAGCCAGCTCGGGTATAACCAGATTATCAATCCGTTCCCGGGAAATGACGTCTACATTAGCAAAAAGACGAAAAACCTGGACGCCATCCTCAAGTTCTTCGATTACACCCTGCAGCCGAAACCGGAGCAGCAGCAAGTGGTTAACGAAGGTCCGGCCGGCGTGTTCTGGGACTGGGTTGACGGTCCGCTGGGCAAGTGGGAGTACACGGACGCAGAATACCAGACCCTGCACGACTCGGGAGATCAGGCGAAGAAGGTCAGCACCACGCCAGAACTATATATGACTTCCTCCTACAGCAACGAATGGTACCCGTGGTGGAACTACAATTTGACCGAGCCAAAGGGCCGTCTGAAGACGATCGATTTCACCGAGAAAATCGGCAAAATGGGCACGATCCGCGTCGCGGAGCCGTATGACCGGGTCAAAGCGAAGGCGGGAGGCTTATGGGAGAAATATTTGCCGGAGCTGGATGCCGTCAAAACCGAATATAAAGCCAAGCTGATCATGGCCAAGGACGAAGCCGCTTTCGAAGAGGCATGGAACGAGTTCCAGGCCGCGTTGGAGAAACGTGCTCACTGGAGCGAGCTGAAGACCGAATGGCAGGAACAGCTGAAGGCCGAGGAACAAAACGGCTAACACCAGGCGTTATGCAGCGGTGTCGACCGCTCTGAAACAAGGTTGCCCCGATCTTTACAAGGATCGGGGGCAGCCCTGTTTTTGCTGTTATGAGGGTTCTGAAGAATAACTGCCTACATGCAGTTATTTCTCCGCCCGGCCCAAAGAGGTCGTTACTTCTCTGAATTCGTGTAAGCAGCGGCAAAGTAAAAGGTCCACTCTTGATATAAGGGGAAGGAGCAGCAAGCGTGAGAGTATGGCTGGAGAACCGCGTAATCCGCTTTACCCGGGGGATGAACCTCCGAAGGAAAATCTTCGTTATGTACGGCCTGATTTTGCTGGTGCCCAGCTTGATCCTCGGCGGCATCACAATGGGAGTGGTTGTGCGCAGCTTTCACGAAAATTACGTGGCGACCGTTGACGAATCGATCAAGCAGACCGCAATCAACGTTGATTACAGCAAGAAAAGCTACGACCTGCTGGCGATTCGCACGGCGACCGATAGTGAGCTGATCGCCCGGCTTGGGCGGGAATATGCGGACATGACACAGATTATTGATACCGTCGATTATCTGGATCGCAATTTCATGCTGACGAGTAAGTATTTGCCGGGGATCATAGATTTTCGCATTTATCATACCAACGATACCTTGGTGGAGGACGGACGGCTCTTGTGGCGGCCGCAGCATCGGCTTCTGTCCGGACTGGACGAATGGGACTGGTACGAGAAGACGATGGCTTCCTCTACGCTCCTGTTCTGGAGCACGGCGCCGGAACATCCCGGCCGGATCGTGTTGACGAGCAAAATTTTAAACAGCGCTGGGGAGCCGCTTGGCATGGTGTATATCTTGCTGGACTATAACGTTGTGTTCGGCAATTTGCTGAAGCACCCTTTTGCCGAGGACGGAAGTTTGTACATTGTGGATGACGAAAAACGCATATTGGCCACGACCGAACAGGACAAGATTGGCCGTCGCGTTCTGGCGTCGGGCTGGCCGGAGGGGGACGATGGGATCGAGGGGAGGAGGAGTGGAGAGATCGACAAGGAAGATCCGGCCGCGGCCGCCGTTTATGACCTGACCGGGACTAAACAGCTCGTAACGCTTGAACCTCTCACCTCCGGTTGGTATGTCGTCGCCTTAACGCAGATGAAGTATATGGACGGCAGGAGCATCACCCTGTTGGCGTTGATCGCCGGGACGGCGATCCTCCTGCTGGTGCTCTCCATGTTCCTGATTACGACGATTATCAATAACGTCGTCCGGCGTATCCGACGGCTGGGGCATCGGATGTACGATCTATCGCGCGGCGAATTCGACGTAACGATCCGTAACAAGGTACAGGATGAACTTGGCGATCTGGAGCTGATGTTCAATTCCATGTCGGAGCGGCTCGGAGGTTTGGTTGAAGACATCCGAACCTCGAGTTTGCTGGAGAGGGAGCAAGCCTTTAAGGCGATGCAGGCGCAGATCAATCCGCATTTTATCTACAATTCCTTGAGTCTGCTCCGCTGGCGTGCGCTGGACGCGCAAGACGAAGAGCAGGTCCGTATCATTGACGCGTTGAGTACCTTCTACCGACAGACGTTAAACAACCAGGTCGCGGTGATTCCGATTCGCGAGGAATTGGAGCATGTGAAGGCGTATCTGGAGGTACAGCAGCTGCGGTATCCGGAGCGGGTCCGGCTCGAATGGGACATCGAGGAGCAGGTACTCTCCTTGTATACGCTAAAAACCTTGCTTCAACCGATCGTAGAGAACTGTTACGCACATGGGGCCATAACACGAAGAGGGGATGGGGCAATTCGCATCGCCGTATGGCGGAACGGCGACAGCGTTGCCATGTCGGTGGTCGATAACGGCCAAGGAATCGCGCCGGAGGTGCTGGCCGCGTTGGAGGCAGGGACTTACCTTGGCAGCGGGAACGGGTTCGGGACGGCGAACATCCGGGAGCGATTGGCGTTATATTTTGGCGAGGAAGCGGCATTGAAGCTGGACAGTGAGGCGGGAGACTGGACGCGGGCAACGATCCGGTTTCCGGCATGTACCGAGCCGCCCATCATCCGAAGAAGGGGCTGAGAAGACATGGAATTGCTGAAGGTACTGATCGTGGATGACGAGCCATCGAACATTCAGGGTTTGGTGCGCTACATCCAGTGGCGGGAGCTCGGGTATGAGGAGCCGCAGACGGGAGAATCGGGCGAGGAGGCCTTGGACGCGATTCGCCAAACGGCATTTGACGTCCTGATTTCCGACGTCGCCATGCCCGGCATGAACGGCATCGAGCTGGTTGCCCGGGCGAAAGAGCTGCTTCCCCGGCTTCAAGTGCTGATGATCAGCGGATACAACGAATTCGAGTTCGTACAGGACGCCATCCATGTCGGGGCGCAAGGGTACGTGCTCAAGCCATTGAAGCTGGAAGAAGTGTCAAACCGTTTAACGACGATGCGGGAAACGCTGGAGAACATGCGCAGGCTGGCCGAGCAGACTGAGGATTTGAAGCGAAAAGTGTCCGGCAGCCAGCGCCTGGTCCGGGAACGCGTCCTCAGCGATCTGCTGGCTGGACTTGTCCCCGGGGAAGATATGGAAGCTTCCTGGGACGGCTTGATGGTGCTGCCTGCGGCGGTTCGTGAATTACGCCTGTTTGTGTTCAGTCTGGACCATTTCTTGTCGTTGAAACAACGGGCCGAGGAGCGGGTCGTGCTGTCGGCCTTGTTCCGCCAGACGGTCGACGTCGCCTTGTCCGGGTTCGGTTCAGTTTGGCTGGCGCAAACGTCTCCCGATGAAATCGCCGCTTTACAGCTGGACCCGTCGGCAGAGGACAAAGCGCGGATCGAGAAGCAGCTGAGGTTCGTTCAGGTTATTTTGCAGGAGCAGCATGACTCGACCGTAACGATAGGCTGCAGTCCGACGGTAAGCCACTGGAAGGAACTTCCCGATCGCTATAAGGAGATCAGGTTCCGTATGGCCCAGGCTCGCTTGATTGCGGATGGGCAAATCGTGAGAGGAGAAACGCCGGATGCCGGCGCGTTCGATGATTACCGTCTACGGGAGCAGTGGATTCCGGAAGCCATCCGGCAAATGGAGGGGGGAGATGCTGCCGCCGTCCGGGAAAAGATGAACCGGGTAATTGACCTGCTGTCAGGACAGCCTTCTTTTTCCTACGTACAGGCCATCGGCATGAGCTTCCTCAGCGAGTTGATCCGAACGCTTCGGCGGGGCGGCGAGGCAGACCAGGAAACGAATATCGTGCTTTGGCGCCAAATGCTGGATTGCAGCAGCGCGGAACAAATCATCGAATTTCTGATGGAGTGCGTGGATCGGTATATGACGGTGGAGGCGCAGGAACGGATGAACCAGCAGCGCCATTTGATCCGGAAGGTAGCCGCGTTTATCGACGAACGGGTGCAGGACAACTGGACGGTTAAACAGCTTGGCGAGCGGTTCAATTTGAACGCCAGCTATTTGAGCGTGTTGTTCAAGAAGGAAATGGGCAAGACGATTTCGGAATACGTCCAGGAAACCCGCATTCGGCAAGCGAAAGAACTGCTGTGCGACCCGAGCATCAAGGTTTACGAGGTGGCCGATCGCGTAGGCATCCAGACCTCGGCGTATTTTACGTACTTGTTTAAGAAGCTGGTCGGCTGCACGCCTCAGGAATACCGGGATTACCGGTGATCCCAAAAAAGTCATTTCCCGTTATCGATCGGAACATCGCTCTATAGAACCCTCTGGAGTTCGATCTTATAATGAGGGCGAATAGGCGGAGAAGGAGTGGAGTTGGATGACCATGGATGGATCGATCTCGGCAAAAGTCCGCTTTGCGGCGGATTCGGATACGCAATTGCGTTTGGAGAACGGGCTCGCCCAATTAACCTTTGATCTGGCAGTAGGCGAATTCGCGTTTAGCTGCCGCGGCGCATGTAGCTGGAGCGGGATCCATAGCGCATTCCGGTGGCAGGGCCGGGAATACCATACCGGTATGTACGAGAGCCATCAGGCGTACGGGGAGCCGAAGGAGCTGAACGATCGTTTCGGCCAAGGTGTTCAGGTTGTGGTTCGGCATGAAAAACCCGGATTGCCGGAGGTAGAACAACATTTTTATCTTTATGAGCAGCAGCCGTTCTTTTTGATCCGGGTCGTTGTGGTCGGCGAGGATGATATGAAGCTGAACCGGATTGCGGTGATGAAGTCCGCTAAGCTGGAGATCGAAAAAGACTCTGGTAACGGGCTATTCGGGGAGGACCAGCTGCATGCCCTTCGCATCCCTTACGACAACGATAAATGGGTACGCTACATCGCCAAGGCGCTGCCTTGGGAGACGGAAAGCTACGAAGCGGCAGCGCTCTTCTATCCGGGGAGCCGACAGGGGTTCGTGACCGGTTCAGTATCCCATGACGTGTGGAAGACCGGCATCCGAATTCGAAGCGAACAACCTGACAAGCTGGACGACTTCGAGCTGTATGCCGGGGCGACAAGCGAGATGACGCGCGATACGCAGCCGCACGGTTATGTTCACGGCCCCCGGGTCGCATCCCCGCTCGTATTCGCCGGGTATTACGACGACTACCGCGAGGGGGTGGAGGCGTACGGCCGAGCCAACGCGGCGGTCGAACCACCGCTGAAATGGGAGGGCGGCGTGCCTTTTGGCTGGAACAGCTGGTCGGCGGCGATGAGCACGTTGGATTACGAGTTGTATGTATCGACGAGTGATTTTTTGAAACGCGAGGTACAGCCTTTGGGGTTTGAGAGCGACGGTGCGCTTTATATCAATTTCGACGCGTTCTGGGACCGGCTGACGGCGGAGGAAATGGCCGATGCGTTGCGCCGGGTGCGGGCAAACGGGCACAAGCCGGGCACGTATTGGACGCCGTTTGCATTCTGGGGCGGACCGGAGCAATTCGGCCGCGAAGTGGAGGGTACGGACGGCAAGTATACCTATGGCGAGATTCTGCTCCGCGACGCGGAGGGGGAGATCGTGGCGGACATCGCCGGCGGTCTGGCGATCGATCCGACACATCCCGGGGCTTTGCGGCGCATTGACTGGTTTACGGAGAAGGTGATCCGCGAAGGCTTCGAATATATCAAGCTGGACTTCATGGCGCATGGGGCGCTGGAAGGGAAGCATGAAGACCCGGCCATCACGACCGGAATTGCCGCATACCGCCACGGCTTATCTTATTTGGCAGCGAAGCTGTCGCCGGAGGCGGCGGGACGGCCGTTCTTCATCAATCTGTCGATCGCGCCGCTCTTTCCGTACGCCTTTGCTCACAGCCGCCGCATTTCCTGCGACGTGTTCGGACAAATCGGCGATACCGAATATTTGCTGAATTCGCTGACCTATGGCTGGTGGATGAACGATTCGCTTTATCGTTTCAACGACCCGGACCACACGGTGCTGTTCAAAAGCTTTAACCAGGAAGCAACGAGCTACCAGGAAGGGCGAAGCCGGTTGACAGCGGCGACCCTCGCCGGAACGTTACTGCTGCTTGGCGACGACTTCCGCAAGGAAGGGGCGGCGGAGCGCGCCAGAGCCTGGCTCGGCAACCGCGCGGTGATGGACGTGGCGCGCATGGGACGAACTTTCCGGCCGTTGGAGTGGGGGTTCGGCGACCGGGCGGCCGATGTGTTCGTGTCGGATGCTCCCGGCGAAGCGCTGTATATCGCGGTGTTTAACTTTGACGGGACGACAGCAGCACGGAAGACCGTATCTCTGTCGCGGGCGGGGCTTGATCCGAACACGCGATATCAGGTGGTCGATTTGTGGGAAGGCACGGAGCAGGAAACCATAGGCGAATTGGTCGTTGACCTGGAGCCGGCGGAAGCCAAAATACTTAAACTCAGCGGACGGTGATCAGAACATGGCTATTTGGGTAGATGAACTAAACCGATTATTCGCCTTACAAACGAATGGCAGCTCCTATGTGTTTGGCTTAAACGAGAAGGGGCGGCTCCAGCATTTGTACTGGGGAGCGCCTATTGATCCGTCGGAGGCGTTGCCGCTGCTCGGGACGCGGGGGCACAGCTCCTTCGACGCGGAAATCGAACGGGAAGCGGAGGAGTACAGCTTCTGGGGCGGCGTCGGGTATGTCGAGCCGTCGCTGAAAGTGACTTGGCCCGACGGGGTGCGTGATTTCTGTCCGCAATATACCGGGTATCTGGTGGATCGGCAGAGCGGGAAAGAAACGCTGACCCTCACGTTTCGGGACGAAGTGTACCCGTTGGAGGTCCGTTTGAGCTACGCGGCGATTTCTGAGCACGACGTGCTGGAACGAACTGTTAGCTTCGTGAATTTAGGCGACGCGCCGGTGCTGCTGGAGACGATCCAGTCGGCGGCCTGGACGATGCCGGTGTTACGGGACTACCGGTTCACGCATGTTACCGGTAAATGGGCAGGCGAATTTCAACTACGTCGTACCTTCCTATCCGAGGGGAAAAAGGTGCTGGAATCGCGGCGCGGCTTTACCGACGGCCATGCCAATCCATGGTTTGCCGTCGAGGATGGGACGGCGACGGAGGAACGAGGCGACGTCTGGTTTGGGGCACTGGCGTGGAGCGGTAACTGGAAGATCGTCGCTGAACAAACCGCGTTTGGTCACGTTCGCGTGACCGGCGGCATCCACGACTTCGACAGCACGTGGCAGCTTGGCCCCGGCGAATCGTTCGAGGCACCTGCATTCATCGGTGGTTACAGCACCGCCGGGTTCGGCGGGATGAGCCGGCAGTTGCACCGCTATCAACACGATGATGTGTTGCCGAGCCGAGAGCCGCGCAAGGTGCTGTACAACTCTTGGGAAGCGACGTATTTCGATGTGAACGCGCAGGACCAAATGGCCCTGGCGGAGCGCGCGGCCAAGCTGGGCGTCGAGTTGTTCGTCGTTGACGACGGCTGGTTCGGGGCGCGTAACCACGACCGCGCCGGACTCGGCGATTGGGTCGTCAACCGGGAGAAGTTCCCGAACGGGCTTGGCGAACTGATCGAACGGGTGCATGAACTTGGCATGGAGTTCGGGATCTGGGTGGAGCCCGAAGCGGTGAATCCGGACAGCGACTTGTACCGGAGCCATCCGGATTGGGTGTATCATTTTCCGACTCGAGGCCGGACGGAGCTGCGCAATCAGCTACTCTTAAACATCTCCAAGCCGGAGGTGAAAAGCTATATCCTGGAGTTCATGACCGACCTGCTTAGTCAGCATCAGATCAAGTTCATCAAATGGGACATGAACCGGACGGTGACCGAGCCGGGGATGAAGGACCATCCGCTGAACCGCCAGAAGGAGATCTGGATTCGCCATGTGCAGAGCCTGTATGAGATCTGGGCCGAGCTGCGCCGCCGCTTTCCGCACGTGGAATTCGAGACCTGTGCCGGCGGGGGCTCGCGGATCGATCTTGGCATCTTCCGTTATGCCGACCAGGCCTGGCCGAGCGATAACACCGATGCGTTTGATCGGCTGAGCATCCAGGAGGGCTTCTCCTATGTGTACGCGCCGAAGATGATGACCTGCTGGGTGACCGAGTCGCCCACCGGGATGAACCGCCGCGTTCTGTCGCTGCCGTACCGGTTCCACAGCGCGATGATGGGGACGCTGGGCATCGGCGCGAACCTGAATCATTGGAGCGATGCGGAGCTCGAAGAGGCGGCCGGATTCGTCCGGCAATACAAAGCGATCCGTCCGCTGGTGCAGTTCGGCGACCAGTATCGGCTGGATTCGCTGGGTCACCTGGGCGTAACCGCGGTCCAGTACGTGGACGAAAGTCGCGGGGAAAGCGTGCTGCTGGCGTTCCTGCATTCGCAACGACTTGGCGATCGTCTGCCGCGTTTGCGCCTGCAAGGGCTCATGCCGGACAAATCCTACGCGATCGAAGGGCTGCCCGGCACCCGAAGCGGCCGGAGCCTGATGCAAATCGGGCTGGAGCTCCCGCTGCGCGGCGACTTCGACAGCCTGCTGTACCGGATCCGCGAAGCGTAGCGTTGTTGTTTACGGATAACCCCAGCCTACTGTGAGGATAGGCTGGGGTTATTTGCGTTGAAATGTGTTCGTTTTATCATATACATAATGCGGACGGCGGCAAAAATGATTCATTCTATTCGATTTTTCATACAGATTCTGTGCCTAAGACCTGATGAGGCGAGAATGTATATGAAATTTCATCTACATTTCGTTGAAATTGCCAGAAACGTTCCATTCTATTCGAATTTTCGCATATATTCGTTGCCTGTTCTTGGCTGGGTGTCATCTTGCATCCAGGATTGTGGTGGGCAAGGAGAGAATGATACCGGCAGGAAAAATTTCCTTGCCACACTCGAATTATTGCGGTATGCTAGTGGCCTTCTTTCTTATATTCGCCTTGACTGAAGTGGACGGGATATCCGTCCGGGAGAGCGATTCTATTCGCTCTAAACATGCTTATCGGAGGTGTCAAATGTTTAACCCTGGGCTTTATTTCACCCTGGCTTCCAAAGCCTACGCCCGCAATGTGCAGTACCGCGGAGCCCACCTGGTGCATAATATCGCAAGCGCCATGTTCGGCTTCATGTACGCGTGCATCTGGATCGGGCTGGGCCGGGACCACTCGCTGGGAACCTACGGAACGCAAGGCATGGTCGCTTACATCGCCTTTACGCAGTCCGCCCTCTGGGTCACCAGCTTCATCACGAACGGCCTTGGTATTCCGCAATCCGTCAGGACCGGGCAAATTGCCCTGGATCTGATGCGGCCCATTCACCTGTTCACCCACATGATGTCCAAGGAATGGGGGCAAATCGCCTACCAGCTCGTGTACAAATCCTTCCCGATTTATCTCCTGTATTTTTTCGTCTTCTCCTTACCGGTTCCGGGCGATGGAATCGCCGTACTGTTCACCGTCGCCGGCTTGCTTGGAGCCTCCTACTTATCCATTTGCATCAATTATCTCATCGGGATCAGCGCTTTATGGACCACCGAGTCGTCCTGGTTGTATTGGGGGCATCACGCGCTGGTCAATTTGCTCGCCGGCTTCTTTATACCGCTGGAATGGCTCCCCGGCTGGCTCGAATCCTTTGCTTGGCTTACGCCGTACCCTTATTTGCTGTATGTACCGACAACGTTATATCTTGGAAACGGTAGCGTCTTCGCGTTATGGGGAACGGTATTTTGGTGCGCCTTGATGACGTTGCTATGCCTCTTGGCTACCCGGCTGATGCGGCGAAAGGTGGAGGTGCAAGGAGGATGAACCCAGCAAAATTACGCTCCTGGCTAAGACTCTACGGGCTGCTCGTTCGCACCACCATCCGCAGCCGAATGCAATACAAATTCAACTTTGTTGTCGGCACCTTGCTGGCTGCGTTGGTTCAAATCTCCGAATTTCTGATGGTCGCGATCGTGTTGGACCGGTTCGGCGCGATCCGAGGGTGGTCGGTGTACGAGATTGGGTACCTGTTCGCGGTGATGACATTATCAAAGACGATCTACCGCACGTTTGCCGACGAAGTGCACCATCTGGAAAAATACCTCGTCGGCGGTGAGCTCGACCAGTTGCTTACCCGGCCGATTCCGGTACTGTTCGCGTTAATGCCGCAGAAGTTCCGGCTGATGCCCGCCGAGCTGCTGCAGGGCGGGTTCATTCTGAGCTGGGCGCTCGGAGCGATGATGCGTAGCGGACAAGTCGGTTGGACCGCTGGGATCGCGACGTTGTTCATCATCCTGACGGGGGCGGTCATCCTGTTCTCGATCGGGCTGGCTACTGCTACGCTGGGCTTCTGGACCACCCGGATCGTCGAGCTGCAGAACATAACGGAAGATGCGGCCCGCACTGCGGCGCAATATCCGCTGACCTTGTATCCGAAATGGATGTCTTCGCTGCTGTTGTTCGCCATTCCGGTCGGATTCGTCAACTACGTGCCGTCGTTGTACCTGTTGCGCGGCGACTTGGGACCGTGGGTGCTCGCGGCAACGGCTGGTATAGCGGCCATCTGCTTATTCGCCAGCCTGCGGTTTTGGCGTTTTGGCATCACGAAGTACCAGAGTACGGGAAGCTAAGGGGAGGGGGACGAAGATGATTGAAGTTCATAACTTAACGAAGGATTTCAAGACGCCTGTCGTACGCGAAGGGAGATTTTCCGGACTCCGCACGTTGTTTTCGCGGGAATATCGGTTGAAGGAGGCGGTGTGCGGGATCAGCTTCCAGGTCGAGCGCGGGGAGTTCGTCGGATATATCGGGCCTAACGGGGCGGGCAAATCGACGACGATTAAAATGCTCACCGGTATTCTGCACCCGACCTCCGGGGAGGTGAGGGTCGGCGGCGTCAACCCGCACCGGGATCGGCGGCAGGCCGTGCGTCAACTAGGCGTGGTTTTCGGGCAGCGCAGCCAGCTGTGGTGGGATTTACCGGTGAAGGATTCCTACGATATTCTCGCGGAGATGTATGGCGTCAGCAGTGCCGAGAAGGCGCAGCGCCTGGACCAATTCGGTGAGTTGCTGGATCTGCACGAGTTCTGGTTAACCCCGGTCCGCAAGCTGTCCCTGGGTCAACGGATGCGGGCTGACATCGCGGCGGCAATGCTGCATGACCCGGAACTGCTGTTCCTGGACGAGCCGACGATCGGCCTGGATGTGCATGCCAAGCGGAATATCCGGCAGTTTTTGCTGAAGCTCAACCGCGATTTCGGCAAAACGATCCTGCTCACGACCCACGACATGGACGACATCGAGCAACTCTGCAACCGCGTGATGGTCATCGATCAAGGCAGGCTGACCTATGACGGCACGATCCCGGCACTGCGGGAACAGATCGGCTTGCCGACGGTGATTCGCGTCAAGTTCCGCGGACCGTTCCGGGTACCGGAGGAGGCGGAGGCGGGGAGACTGCCGTTTCGGGTGACGGGCACCGAGGAAGACACCGTAGTTGTCGAAGCGAACCGGCATGAGATCGGGACGATGGAGATCATCCGGGTGCTTAGCGATTGGGGCGACATCGATGACGTTGACATGGCCGAGCCGGCGTTTGAAGAGGTGATCCGCAGCTTCTCGGCTTCCTAACGCCGGTGTGGTTGTTTTTTGATGTGCGATAGGCTAATAGGTAACTTATCAGATGAAGCGGCGAACAAGGCGGGATGGATGATGCGACAGGTGGACATATCGGAAATGATTCGCTCGGCAAGCCGACGGAAGCAAACGGAGATCATCCGGACTTCGGTTTCTTTAAAACCTGCACGTTCGGAAGTCGAAATGGAGCTGTTGATGCAAAGCGTGAGAAGCCGCTTTTTGAAAAGTCTTTCGGAAGGGTGTATCCAAATCTACAGCGAGCGAGAATGGACCTTACGCTAAAAACCAGGGAGGGACGTCATTGTCTACCGTATGGGAAAGTGAAGGGTTTCGTGAAAAATTGATGGAGGCCAAAGG
The DNA here is from genome assembly GCF_037969915.1 of Paenibacillus sp. FSL R7-0216. NCBI lineage: Bacteria > Bacillati > Bacillota > Bacilli > Caryophanales > Paenibacillaceae > Paenibacillus > Paenibacillus sp. FSL R7-0216. The sequence goes on from NZ_CP150222.1 coordinate 1,215,551, forward strand.
GCGCCTGCATGAACTGGCTGTTGATCCTGAGCGAGAGAATTGGAAAGAGCAGGTCAATATACCTTCCTAGTTAAAAAAATCAGCCCCAAGCGGCGTAAACCGCTTGGGGCTGATTTGCTTTGAGTCCGAAAGTTACCGGATCACGATTTTGTGAACCACCGTGCTTACGGCGCCGTCGTCATCGGTCACCGTCAAGGTGACGGTGTAACCCCCGGCGGCGGAGAAACGGTGATTGACTTTGGGGCCGAGCTCCGTGCCGCCGTCGCTGAACGACCAGCTATAGCGGACGATATGGCCGTCGGCGTCCGAAGAGGCCGATCCGTCAAAGTCGATCTGCTTATTCTTGGCCGCACGCTCTACGGCATCGATCACGGCTACCGGCGGAACGTTCGGGGTGTTTCCAGGTTCCTCCCCAGGATCTTCCCCGGGATCTTCGCCCGGCGCGCTAACGAACAAGCGGCCCGGTGCCTGGAAGTCGCCGAGGTTCCCTGCCGTGTCCCGAACCGTCACCACGATCAGGCCGCCTTCCAGGACAAGCGATGCGGGCGTCGTATACGTTCCCTCATAATGTCCCGGCGTCGTTTCCGTGAGTGGAATACCGCTGCTCGTGCCGCCGGATAACGACAGCGGCAATTCGATGCGGAACGAAGCCGCAAGTCCCGGGACGCTGTCGAAGGATACCGTCAACGCTTCTCCCGCTGTCAGATGGACGTCCTCTGCCGGCGACAGATTGGCGATCTCCGGCAGCTCGGTATCCACGTAGACGGTCCGGGTGACCGTCGTTTCGTTCCCAGCGAGGTCCGAAGCAGTAACGGTAACCAGATTCTCTCCCGCATTGATCAGCAAGCGGTACGCAAATGCGCCGCCGCCTTCCAGCGGTACCTCTTGTCCGTTCACGGTCAGCTTGCTCAGGAACTCATCGAGCGCCGAACCCGTCACATTCAGCACCTCCGAATTGGTGCGGAAGCCATCTGCCGGCGAAACGACATCCAGATCTGGAACGGTGGTGTCCAGCGTAATCGTGACTGGCAGAGAACGGTCGGTTGTTTTCCCGTTCATGATCACTTCGGCGGACAAGGCGTTGGCTCCATCGTGAAGTTCGATCGGCAGGCTGAATTGTCCGTTCTCGACCGTGGTTTCTCCCGCGAGCTCCGTGCCGTTGTAGACTTTAACGTCGGCATTGTTGGCCGGCGAAGTTCCGGTGACGGTGAAGGTGGATTGATTCGTGTAAGCCCCGTCCGACGGAGACGTAATCATCGGCGCGTTGACCGGATAGCGCACGGTGGCGCGAATCATGTAATTGCCTTCTTCTTCGTCCGTCAAGGCCCATGTTCCGCTGATCCGATTCCAGCTGCGATGGGCGTTCGGGCTGGTTTCGTCGGTGGCTACTCCCGGAGCGCTCGTTCCGGCCAAGGTTTGTATATACACGATATAGAAGTCGCCTTCGACGGTGACCGGCTCCGGCAATTCGAGCACGGTCCATTGGTCGTTGCGCAGCGCGGTGCCGTCATAAGGACCGGCTAATTGCCGCCCCGGTGCCCCGCCCGGTCCCGATGCATCATAAACGGCATATTGGAAGGCAGTTCCGCCAGGAACCGGCCATTCGGTGTTCCAGAATCGGATCGACGCGCCGGTGACTTGCGCCGCGCCGGCGTCCGGCGTCATGCGTACAGCCCACGCATTGTTGGCCGCGTTGAAGGCCCAGGCATTCTCCGCCGTGCCATCATCGTAGGCGATTTCGCCCGGCAAGCCCACGAAAGGCTTGAGGGCTAACGAGCCGTCGGCCGTTCCGTTCGGCGGTACCGTAACGGTTCGCGTATTCCCGTAATAGTCGGCCGCTCTGACCGACAACGTATAGGTCCCTTCCAGCACCTCGAACGAGAAGCTGCCGTCGGCTCCAGTCGTTTGAGGGGCGATCGTCGCGTCTTCAAGCACCATGATTGTAGCGCCAGAAATCGGCTCTCCGGTGCGTTCGTCGGTAATCGTCCCGCCGAGGGTTCCTTTCGGAATCGGCTGCAGATGAAAGTTCACTTTGGCATTTGTCTGATCGGCAACGGTAACATTCGCCGTTTGCGGATAATATCCGTAGGCTTCCGCTTTCAGCGTATAATCTCCGGCGACATGGTTCAAGCTGTACCGTCCGGTGGCGGGATCGGTTTTCACCGAACGTCCGGTTTCCAGCACCGTTACGGTAGCACTGGCCGGCAAGCTGCTAATGCCGATGTCTCCGGCAGGCTTCGCGGACTTCACGAGCTGTTCGTATTCGGTCTTGCTCATACGGGTCAGTTTAAAGGCAGGTCCGGATTTCACCACCTTGTCCGTTTTCGTGCCTGCTTCGCCAAGCACGTTTTTTGTGACCAGAGATTCCGGCGTATTCGCGCTAAGCACCTGAACGTTGTCGATATACCAGCCGGCTTTCACGACGCTGCCGTCCGTCGTTAATCGGAACCGCACATTGACTTGTTCTCCGGCGTAAGCATCGAGATTGTAATAAACCGAGCTCCATTGCTTGCCGTTGGTGCTGTGCGAAAATTTGCCCAGCTCGTTCCACGTGTTCCCGCCGTCGGAGCTGATCTCCACATAGCCGTTATCGTAATTGGTTTCGATTTCGAACCACTGATCAAACAGCAGCGTGGCATTATTGATGGCGCTCAAATCGATCGTCGGAGAGACGAGGGAGGCGCTTGCTCCATTCTCATAGTTGTTGTCGAGGTCGGTCCCCCAGACGTTTGGCGTCGAGACCGCGCTGGCCGGTCCAGGTTCTGCAGGAGTGCCGCGTTCCCATTCGTCCCTCGTCCCGCTGTGCGTCCAACCATTGTCGCTGCTGCCGTCGAAGTTGTCGCTGAATACCGTCGCCGGACGCACGACCGCCAGCTCCAGCTCATTGGACTTGGCGCTTTCATTGTCGCTGTAATCCGTAGCGGTAACCACGTAATAGTAGGTATGATCGGTCTCGGTTGCCGTATCGGTAAATTCCGTTTGCGAGGTAGTTCCGATGGCCGCATAACCGGATCCCGAAGTGGTCGAGCGATAGACGGTGTACAACTTCACGTCTTCATCGACAGACGGTGACCAGGACAATTCGGCGCTTCCGGCAAAGTTGACGGAGCCGGTCAGATCGGTCGGTGCCGCAGGTGCGATGGCGTCAGGTGTTTGCAGGGACAGGTCGTCCAAGTACCAGCCAGCCTTCTGCACGGAGCCGTCGCTGCTCAGTCCGAACTGCAAGTAAATCTGCTGACCGGCATAGTCGCGCAGGTCCAGGTATTGCGTTTTCCAGCCCCCGCTCGTGCCGGTGAATTCCGCCAGCGGTACGAAGGCGTAGTCGGAATCCAAGGAAGCGATGTACACCGTGCCGAAATCGCGCCCTGCTTCCAGGTCATACCAATGTTTAAAAGAAAGCAGCGCCCCACGCGGACTATCCGTTAAATCGATCGGCGGTGTCAGCAGATAAGAATCGGCGCCGGAGGCGTAACTTCCGGTCAAATTGCTGGCATACACCTTGTCGCCGGAATAGGCACTGCCCGGTCCGCTAACCGGCGTTCCCCAGGCCCAGGTGTTCCCGGTACCGCCAGACTGGAACCCGGTGGTCTCCGTCTCGAAATCCTGGAGATACCCGGGCGCGATGCCGGCCGACACCGTGACGGCGTACGGCTTGCTGTCAAACCCGTTGTTGCCGAAGTCGTTCACCCGAATGTAATATTCGAGTCCAGCCGTCCCGATTAGGAAGGCGGGTACGGTGGCTTCATATACACCGTCCTTCTCGTTTCCGGAAACCCGTTTGGCCGGAAGGTATAAATAATGGCTGGTTCCTGCTTCCTTGGCGTAAAACTCGACCGATGTGACGGCGACATCGTCGCTGACGCGTGCGGAAAGCGTCGCGTCGAAGCCTTCATATACTAAAGTAGGCGGCGCATGTTCCAAGGTTGGCTCGTCCAGGTCCTCTCCGGAGGTGACTACGCGCCCGGAGACGGTTCCGACCCCTTGCAGGACGGAGCCGACGGCGTCCAGCGCATTGACGATCCCGCTCCCGTACCCATTGTTGGGCGAGGTGGGATATTCGCTATCCGTCCGAGGCGTGGCCGTGCTGGTCAGGATATCCTCCAGTTGGTCTACCGTGAGGGAGTGGTTCGCCTGCAGCAGCAGCGCGGCGATCGCCGTCGTATGCGGACCTGCCATCGAGGTGCCGTCCCAGCCGCCCTCATAGACTCCGCCTGGAACGGAGGAGCGGATGTTCACGCCCGGTGCGGAAACCTCCGGTTTAACTTCATCGTAAGGCGAGGGGCCCCGCAACGAGAAGTCGGCCAAATTCCCGCTAATGTCCGTGGCGCCGGTGGCGAATGCCTCGGGATAGTTGGCCGGTGCGGCTACGGAACCGGGGCCGCCCGGGTTGAATTCATCAACGTTGCCCGCCGAAAACTCGGGGAAAATCTGCGCGCTTCGCCAAGCCTGCACGATCGGGCGGAACCATTCGTCGATGCCAGGTCCGCCGCCCCAGGAGTTGTTGACGACATCGGGAGCGAGCTCCGGATGGAGATTTCCTTCGGCATCCACCGGGGCCAGCAGCCACTGGCCGCCATCGAGGATGATCGCGTCCGTGGTGGAGGGGTTAAAGATGCGGACCGCGATCCATTTGGCTCCCGGCGCGACCCCAATCTGATTCGAGCCGTCCGGCTCCGAACCGACCATCGTTCCCATGGTGTGCGTGCCGTGGCCGTGGCCATCCGTCGGCAGTGAAGCATGGCTATGCGGATCATACCAGCTAAGCTCGGGGTCGACGATATTGCCCGAGGCATCAAATCCACGCCATTTGCTTCTCAAGGCCGGGTGGTTCAGCTCGACGCCGGTATCGAGGTTGGCGACGACGATGCCTGTCCCGTCGATGCCCATGTTCCAAACCTCGGGGGCATTGACTTGAGCGATATTCCATTCGACGCTGCTAGGCGTGACGGTGGAGGGGTCCTTGCTTGCACCGTCCAGCGGTGACGACTTACCGTCAGCCGGTTTTACGGATGGTGCCTCTACGGCAGGTTGCATTGCCGATTCTTTATGGATTTCGACCTTTTGCAAGTGACGCTCTTCATTCGGAAGGATCTTCTCCACTTCAGGAAAAAGGGCGATTTGCTCCAGTACCTCTTTTGTACTTGTCACCGCCATGGCATTTACGATAAAGTAGCTTTGGTAGTCTTTTACGTCTCCGGATTGCTGGGCTTTCTGCAAGTAATCCTCCAATGCGAATTGGCTGCGGGAGGCGGTTTCGCGAAGCGCGCTGACGACGGAGGTTCGAGCGGAAAGCTTCGCGGCGGAAGGTGTGGCTTTCTCCAGCGTGGCTTTCTGGAGAGCCAGTTTGGCGACCGAGGCCGTATCGGTTTGTTCTTTGAGTTTGACAAGGTAGGTGACGAAGTCGTCCTGCTTAAACTGAGTCTGCAATTTGGCGTCGATTTTGGCTTCAGCCACGTGAGGCGCGGTCGATTTCAGGCTGGTTTTTCCCGAAACTCCACTGCTGTCGGCAGAGGCTGCGGGAACGAGGGTCAACGCTAGAAGGATCGACATGCCAAGCGAGAAAGATGTGCGAAATCTCTTGAGACTTATCAACTTCTTCACTCCCTTTATGAGGTTTTAAGTGCAGCAGACATCCTTTGGCGGCCGCCCGGAGCAACGTTCAGCAAGGTCCGGACACGTTATGCCTGAAAACGGATCAAGCAAGAGCAAACGTCCCTTTGTTCATCACCTCCTTCATCAAAGTGGTTGATGCAAATGCGGGTACACCATGGTGGATGAGAAGTTGTAGTTGAAGCCGGATGCGGAGTGAGAGGCGTAACGGAAATCCAAGTGATCCTGATGTGAAGGAAAGTTGACGCGGAGTGCACCTTATTTTCAACAATTCATAAAATAAGGTAAAATCTGGAGTTGTTGGGGATAGTATATATCTGTAAAATTAAGGATACAAGTGGTTGCATATGAAAAATAACCATATTTTCACATAAAAATAGGAAAATATGACTAAAATAGATTGACGAAATACGCAACGTTATGTGAGTTATCTTGACATCTTGCTAACTTCGTTTTACATTAATACAATTCATACAGGCGAATGAGGATGATGGGAGAGTCCGCTGGGCGTACCGCTAGGGTAAGCCGAGGAGCGGCACCGAAGGAGCAAAGGGCCGGTCCTGCAATCGGCAACCGAATCTCTCAGGTACAAGGACCATGATCGGACGCCACTCTGGAGAGAGCGATCAGCCACCCAAGAGGTACATGGATCCCGGGCCAATGGTTCTCCGGGAACATTAAACTTTCAGGTAACGGGGACAGAGCAGAAGGGCAGCGGCCTTTTTGTTCTGTCTCTTTTTCGTGATAGGCGGCTTGGTCATCTTGAATGTAAACAAGGGAGAGATTAATCCATGCGATTCAAAAACGTGTTCTCCATTATCGGTCCCGCGATGATCGGGCCCTCCAGCTCACATACGGCCGGGGCGGTGAGGATTGGACGATTTGCCCGTCAGCTGTTTGGAAGCGTGCCGGCGGAAGCGGCGATTTGCTTCTACGGCTCTTTTGCCGAAACGTACAGCGGACACGGTACCGATTTGGCCGTTGTTGGCGGCATCCTCGATTACCGCACGGACGACGAGCGAATTCGTCATTCGCTGCAGGACGCCGAAGAGCAAGGGGTCGAGGTGTCCTTTACCACAGGAGTACAGCCGGGAGCTCATCCGAATACGGTAAAAATAAAACTAACCGGCCAAGACGGCCGGCATACGGAGGTGACGGGCGCTTCCATCGGGGGTGGGACGATCGTCATCCGCAGCATCGACGGTTTTGAGGTGAAGAGCTCGGGCGAGCTGCCGACCCTGGTCGTATCCCATGCCGATCGCCAAGGAGTTCTGGCGGGCATTACCGCCTTGTTCAGCCGGGAGTACGTGAATATCGGCTACATCATTACCGATCGGAAAGGACGCACCGGCGAAGCATTGACCGTGGTGGAAGCCGACTCGCCGATCCCATCGGAACTGATGAAGGCGATTGAGTCGCTGGAGCATGTCAACCAGGTTGCTTATATCGATCTAACGAGATAAGAAAGGAGTGGGCAGGATGCGTTTTAGAAATTTGCGGGAACTGGTGGGGTTGTGCGAGCGGGAATCCCAAACGATATCCGGCATCATGATCCAGGATCAGGCGGCGGAGAGCGGGCAATCGGAGGCCGAGATCCTGGCCGCCATGGGCGAATACTATCAAATCATGAAATCGGCGGTAAGCAAGGGGCTGACGGAGGACATCGTCTCCACAAGCGGTCTGACGGGCGGCGATGCCAAACGAGTCGAGACCTATCGAAGCCGTGGTGAGGCCTCCGTCGGCGACATCGCTTGCCAGGCCATGGCCTATGCGCTGGCGGTGTCGGAGGTTAACGCCTCGATGGGGCGAATCGTCGCTACGCCGACGGCGGGCTCCTGCGGCATCATCCCGGGCGTGTTCGTCAGCGCCCAGGAGCGCTTCGGCTGGGAAGATGAGCACCTCGTGCGCGGGTTGTTCAGCGCCGGGGCCATCGGCTACGTGATCGCCAACAACTCGTTTATTTCCGGCGCGGAAGGCGGCTGCCAAGCCGAAATTGGTTCGGCGATCGGAATGGCAGCCGGGGCGATGGTCGAGTTGCGCGGCGGGACGCCGGAGCAGGCGGTGCACGCCGTCGGCCTCGCGCTCAAGAACACGCTGGGCTTGATCTGCGATCCCGTCGGCGGCTTGGTGGAGATTCCCTGCATCGTACGCAACGGCTTCGGCGCGGTAAACGCACTGGCAGCCGCCGATATGGCGTTGGCCGGCGTACGCAGCGCAATCCCATCGGACGAAGTCATCGACGTGATGCTGGAGGTCGGGTCGGCGATGCCCAGCCGCCACCGCGAAACCGCGCAAGGCGGGCTGGCACAAACGCCAACCGGTCGCAAAATTATGAAGGAGCTGCGGAGTCGTAAGAAGTAAAATGTCACCTGTCTTTCTAAATCCAAGCGCCGCGGCCTGCAAATCGGGTTGCGGCGCTTTCTGTTGGATCTATGTCATAGTTAAACGATTTACCCGAGGTTACGTTCATGTATAATTTGCTTGTAGGAATGACCGGAAGGAAAGGAAGTACGGAATCATGACGAGCATTCTGATTGTTGAAGATGATGTGGGCTTAAACAAAGGGATCGCATTGACATTGGCGAGGGACGGAGTCGCCGTGGAGCAGGCCTATGATCTGGCGGGGGCGGAAGAAAGGTTTGCGGCCGGCGGGATCGATCTGGTGCTGCTCGACGTCAGGCTGCCGGACGGAAGCGGCCTGGACTTTTGCGCCAAGCTTAGGGAAGCTTCTCGGGTGCCAGTCATCTTCCTGACCGCGAACGATATGGAGTCCGATATCGTGATGGGCTTCGAGATGGGAGGGGATGACTACATCACGAAACCGTTCAGCCTAATGGTGCTGCGGTCTCGGGTGATGGCTGTGCTTCGGCGCTGCGACCCCAGCCGCGAGGATAAAGTGAACATCGGTTCTCTCGCGTTTGACTTTGGAAAAATGGATTACCGCAAGGAAGGCGCGGCCATCTCGCTTAGTGTGACGGAACAAAAGCTGCTGAAAGCGCTCGTGAACCACCGGGGACAAGTCCTGCCCCGGGAGCAGTTGATTTATCTCGTATGGGGGCAAGATTCCGAATTTGTGGATGAAAATGCGCTGACCGTCACGATCAAGCGATTGCGGACTAAAATCGAGGAGGATCCCGCTGCGCCCCAATATATCAAGACGGTTTACGGCTTGGGATACCTTTGGGCCGATGCGGGGGTGCAGACATGACAACCGATGGAGCGACTAACGGAGAGCACGGACTTGCCAAGTTCGCAGCACGTCACATTCCTCCGCGGACGGATGGACTGACCGGTTCACCGCGCTGGAATGGGTTGGCCTTCGATTGGGTTTACGTAGCCTACGGTGCGCTGTTTGTCCTGTTCGTGCTGGGCTATCCGCTGGCTTCCTGGGTATGGGCGGGGGAAGTGTTTACCCCGCCGATTTGGATCCCCATCGTTTTCGCGGCGGCGTTGCTCCTCATAGCCGGTTCATTCGCCTGGACGTTGCGGGCCAGGTCCGCAAACGCCATCCGTGCAGCATATGAGATCGTGGATACCGCGATCGCGGGTCAACAGCGGCTCACCGGTTATGAAGAGACGGAGCTTTCCGCGCTCGAGAACAAGGTGATCCGTTATGTCGAGCTGGCCCGGGCGCGCGAAGAGGAGGTCGAAGCGGAGCGGGGCCAACTTCAGACGCTTCTCTCCGATATTTCACATCAAACGAAAACGCCGCTATCCGGCATTATGCTATACGGGGAACTGCTGGAAGAAGTCCCGGATTTGGGTGAAGAGGCCCGCCAGTATGCGGCTCAGATCAAGGCGCAGGCCGCCAAGCTGGATTGGCTGATCGGGTCCTTGGTCAAAATGTCCCGGCTCGAGGCGGGGGTGATCGCTCTGCAAACAATCATATCGCCGCTGATTCCAACGATTACGCAAGCGGTCTCTCAGGTTTACGCAACCGCTGAGCGCAAAGGGATCCCAATCGCAATTAACTGTGACCCGGTTATCTCGGCACGGCACGATCCGAAATGGACGGGCGAAGCGTTGTTTAACCTGCTGGAAAATGCAGTCAAATACAGCGCCGCTGGGAGCGGCCTGAATATTTCGGCGCTGGCGGGCGAAATGTTCGTTCGCATCGATGTTGCTGATCAGGGCATGGGGATCGCGGAGGAAGAATGGAACGATATCTTCAAGCGTTTCTATCGTAGCAAGCAAGCGGCCCAGCAGGAAGGCGTCGGAATCGGCCTGTATCTGGCCCGGGAGATTATCACGGCGCAGGGCGGGTACCTTAAGGTGTCGTCCAAGCTAGGCGAGGGTTCGGTATTCTCTTTATTTTTACCTAGCCTATAAGTGAAAGTGATGGATTATGTCGATCTTGTTATTTTTCGGACATCCGAACGAAAGATTCGTTTGCTACAGTAAGTCCTGTACGAATAAGGTACAGGATTTTTTGTTGGGAGGTAGAAACCGGTATGCCGATCCTGCAAGTTGAAGAGTTAAAGAAAACGTATGGCCTAGGGTCTAACGCCGTCCAGGCGCTGAATGGGATCACGCTAAGCGTGGATAAAGGCGAATTCGTTGCGATCGTTGGCACAAGCGGCAGCGGAAAAAGCACGCTGCTCCACCTGCTGGGCGGGTTGGACCGTCCCACCGAAGGCAAGGTGCATGTGGACGGAAACGATATTTATGCCATGAATGACGAGAAGATGACGATTTTTCGGCGACGTTCAGTCGGCTTTGTATTTCAAAGCTACAATCTGATTCCCATCTTGAATGTATACGAAAATATCGTGTTGCCCATCGAGTTGGACGGGGCTCGCGTAGATCGGGAGCATGTGGAGCAGGTGATCGGTGCGCTTGGGCTGTCCGATAAGATGTACCATTTGCCAGCGAATCTGTCTGGCGGACAGCAGCAACGGGTGGCGATTGCCCGGGCGCTGGCCACCAAGCCTTCCATTGTTTTGGCGGACGAGCCGACCGGCAACCTGGACAGTAAAACAAGCCAGGAAGTGATGGTTCTGCTGAAGCAGATGAGCGAACGATTCCACCAGACGATCGTGATGATTACGCACAATGAAGAGATCGCGCTCACCGCGGATCGAATCGTGCGGATCGAGGACGGCCAAATCGTCAGCCGCTCCAACCGTGCCGGAAGAGGGGCGGGGGCGTCGAATGACCACGAATAAACGAACAGGAATCACAACCATCGTCAACCGAAGCTTGAAGGCAAATCTGCCGCGTAACGCAATGATCGTCAGTGCCATCATCCTGACGACGCTGCTGCTCACTTCGGTGTTTACGATGGCGTTCAGTATCAACGAATCGATGCAGTTGACCAAAATGAAGACGGCCGGCGGCGACTATCACGGCAGCTTTAAATACTTGACTCCCGCAGAGGCGGAGAAGATCCGGCAGCACCCGTCGATCAAAGAGTATGGCCAATCCGTACTGGTTGGCCGTGCGACGAGCGACGTATTTCGCGGTACGGCGCTGGAAATCGATCAAATCGACGAGAACGAGGCGAAGCACAGCTTCATCCGATTCGAGAAAGGCAGTTTGCCAACGGAAGAGAAAGGGATCGCAACGAGTACCTGGGTGCTGGATTTGCTCGGAGTGCCTCATGAAGTGGGAGCCAAGGTGCGGCTGGAACTCGATATAGACGGGCAAGCGGTTACGGAGGAGTTTGTGGTGTCGGGGGTTTTTCCGGCGGACCGGAATTTATCGATGGCGGGGATGGCATTCGTCTCGGAGGCTTTCGTCCAACAGCATCTATCCCGGATCGATCCGATGCAGACCCGGAAAACGGGCAGTTACGTCAATACGATTCGGCTGGACGTGATGTTCGATCATTCCTTCGGCATTGAGAAGAAGCTGCAAAAGGTGCTGTCAGATACCGGAGTGGATGCCCCGTACGGGGTAAATTGGGCGTATAGCAGCGTTGGCCTAGAGGAAGATCCGGCCAATGTCATTCCGTTTCTTGTGCTCATTCTGATCATTATGATCAGCGGATATCTGTTAATTTACAATATTTTTCATATCTCCGTGGTACGGGATATCAAGTTTTATGGTCTCTTAAAGACGATCGGAACAACACCACGTCAATTGAAACGCGTCGTTTCCATGCAAGCGAATCGTCTTTATCTGGTGGGCCTTCCCATTGGTTTGGCGTTGGGGTACGGAATCGGTGTAGGTCTGATGCCGCTGATGAGCGGATTCTCCAGCGAAGTGGCGGAGGAGACGGTGAGCTCTGGCAACCCTTTGATCTTTATCGGGGCGGCGCTCTTTGCCTATCTGACGGTACGGATCGCTGCCAGCAAACCGGGTCGCACCGCGTCGCGAATTTCCCCGGTCGAAGCGGTGAAATTTTCCGGTATCGCCGGGAACGAGAACCGGAGTCTTGGCCGAAAGCTGAAACGTTCGTCGTATGGGGCCAAGCTCTCACGTATGGCCTTCGCCAATTTGTTCCGATCCAAAAGGAAACTGCTGCTCATGCTGGCCTCTTTGTCATTAAGCATCATCTTGTTCAGTGTCATCTTCACCGTTATTTCTTCGTTCAGCGTCAATAAATATTTGAACAGTTTTATTACGGGGGATTTCGTAATCAAGGAAGACGTCGGCGGGCGAGGAGATGTTCCTGCTCCGGATGACGCCGCGTTAACGGAGGAGTTCTCGCGGAAGTTAAAGCAAATCGACGGGGTCGCTAGCATGGACAAAGTATATTTCCGCAAGGCTTCGTTTCCACTGAACGAGAAGATTCAGCGAGTGATTGAGCCTCTATCAACGACGGAAGCCCCCGAGGAGTCCCCGATTGCCTGGATTAAGGAAAATAAAGCTGTCGATCTGCAGTTCCATGGACTCGATCCGGGGTGGTACGAGGTGATCGATCCGAAGGATATCGTCGCCGGGACGTTTGACCGGAACAAGTTCGACACCGGTGATTATGTGCTTGTAACGGAAGCATTGTTGGGGTCCGATCAATATGCTCGTTATTATCAGCCAGGCGAATCCATCCGGTTCGACGGGATGAACAAGAGTTACAAGGTGATGGCGGTGTTAGGTTCGGATGCGCTTTATGCGGCGGGAACCCAATACTACACCGTTGGAGGTTTTAAGGTGTTTTGGCCGGCGGATGAGTTCGTAAAGTCAGTGAAAGACCCGATTCTATTGTCTGTGACCCTTCACGTCGATCCGGCTAAACTTGGTGAAGTCGAATCGGCGGTGAAATCCTTTACGGCATCCCATCCCAGCCTAGTCGTCAAATCACGGGAGGATTATAAGAAGGAGATGCAAGGGTTTATTCGGATTTTTCAAATGATCGGCTACAGCTTGAGCTTAGTGATTGGCCTGATCGGAATCCTCAATTACATCAATACGGTGATCACAGGCATGTGGTCAAGACGAGGCGAATTCGCTATTTTAGAGAGCATTGGCATGACCCGGAGACAATTAAGAGCGATGCTTGTGTTGGAAGGCCTCTACAGCGTATTGCTTACCAGCTTGATCGTGGGAACGGCAGGGATGGGCTTGACGTACCTGGTTGCCAAAGGGATTGCGGACGGTATGGCGTTTACGGATTTCCGGATGAGTCCTTTACCGATCGCAAGCCTGATTACACTGCTCATCTTGATGGCATTGATCGTGACACTAGCTTCTTACCGCAGGTTGTCGCATGCCACGATTGTGGCTAGATTACGGGAAGCCGAATAAATCCCCGGATGGCCGGGAATAGCAAGACCCCTGGGGTGGGTCGGACGCCATACGTTCCGAACGTGCTCCAGGGGTTTCGCTATGCTCAACCGGGTTACAGTTCAACAGAGGGACCTTGCCGCGGGCTTCCTTGTAAAGCAACGCTACGCAAATAGACGAATGACGAACCGAGAGCGAGCAACGCCATCACCATCAGACCCCAGAAAATGTTGGAGTAAGCGGCGGATAACGATAGACCGTGCTGCCATTCCATAGCGCTGGAGGCCATAGCGACGCTAAAGGCCCCGCTGAAAAACTGCAGCAACTGGAAGAGCCCCATCCCTGAACCCACCTGGGATGCCGGCAGAATACGGGAAATTTCGTTCGATACGCTGCTCGAGAGCATTGTAAAACCTAAGCTAATCAGCATATAGATGAATAGGATGGCTAGCCAGGATTGCCCGCTGAACAAGGCGAATAGGACCATGGAGCTCAGCACGAGCAGCGGAACATACCGCAAGATCGCGCCGTTGCCGTGACGGTCGATGACAGAGCCGACTTTGCGAGAAGCTACCATCGCCAAGATCGAGCCCGGGAAGATGATTAGCCCGGCATGGCTAGCGGTTAATCCGAAGCGGTGCACCAAGATTTGCGGCAGTAGGAACAATGTGGCGAAGCTGCACAAATACGAAGCGATGCCGACGATCGACAAAGCCAGGTACGACCCGTTGCGAAACAACGCAGGCGAGACGAACGGATCGGAAGCGGTGCGAATCCGCCAGACGAACAGGGCCAGCGCAGCAACGCCAAACGCCAGCGCCATCCAGGAATGCTCCGTCAAAAATAGCAGCAACCCGGTCGTGCCGACGGCTACGAATATCGCGCCGAGGGTGTCGAATGCGCCGCGAACCGGTTGTTCTCTTGGAATGTGCCGTAGAAAGAGCGGCACCAGCAACAAGGTTAACGCCGTGACGACAAACAAGTATCTCCAGCCGAAGTATTCGACAATCGCGCCGCCGGCGACAGGGCCAAGGCCAAGACCTAACGATACGGCCGACATGATCAAAGCCATCGCTTTGCCGCGCCGCTCGATGGGCACGTAACGGGATAAGGTAACCAAGGATAGAGAGACAACCGCTCCAGCTCCAGAGGCCTGAACGACACGGACCGCAAGAAGAACCCAGAAGCTCGGGCTAAACAACCCGGCTATGGCGGCGATTCCCAGTGTCGTAAGTCCAATCGCCAGCAAGCGCCGAATCGGCAGGAAATCGGAAAGCCGGCTGAACGTGATGGAAGAGATGGCGAACATGATCGAGTAGCCGGTGACGATCAGGGATGTGACGGCAGCCGACAAGCGGAAGTCTTCGGTGACGTCCGGCAACGCCAGGTTAAACATCGCCGTATTCATGATAACTAACACGACGGCAATGGAGAGCAACGCCGTTAACAATCCCTCTCTAATCGCGGAAGGCGGATTCGCCGGCGTCACGGGATGGATGGTTTCGGTGGAGGCGGTACGCATGGTATTGATTTCACCCACTCTTTCTTTGTTTTAATGTTCGAATATTATCGAACAATTGAAATATAGCATGCCATGGCTTATGATGCAATTAGGGAAATATAAATTCACCACGAATTTCTAATATAAAGGAGTTTTCCTAATGAAAGTTCTATATCATCCTGACCGGGACGACATTCAGTTGTCTTCTGTGCTGTACGCTTTGAGTGATCCCATTCGGCTCAGTGTCGTGGCTGAAATGCGCCGCAGCGGCGAACGGCCGTGCAACTATTTCGAGGTTCCGATCGCCAAATCGACGTTGTCGCATCATGTCCGGGCGCTGCGGGAAGCCGGTGTCGTGTTTACCCGCATCCAAGGCACGCAGCGGTTTATGTCGGTGCGGGAGGAAGATTTGGAATACCGCTTTCCGGGTTTGCTTGATTCGATCCTCCAGGCTTACGAGAAATCCGGCGAGAAGGATAAAAGCACCATATCCGAGTAATGAGGATCTAAGGTTTACCCAGGCCCGGAGCCCTGCTCCGGGCCTTATTGCCGGTTCGTTTGGCGCAGGCGAAGCCGCGCGGCCATGCCGAAATTCCGGCTGTCGTTCGGCCTATTCACATCCGGCCTGAATTATGGTTTTCTGAGTAGTGGCAGCGTATTTGCGTGTGCAGTACATAACGCATCATGTGTCAAGACTTGGGAGGCTGTAGTAATGATCAGAAAGATTTGGAAGCGCATCTTCAAACGGAGACGGCGTCAAGGGGCGGCGTTTTGCTTGCTGACTGTCTTGTTATTCGGCTTAGCCGGGGGATACGGGCCGGCGGATGTACTCATAGGTCCGTCCACAGCGGGGGCAGCTGCTGTAACCGGAGATCCCGCTGGTTTTAAAGATATTCGCGGACATTGGGCGCAGAAGGAAATCGAGTCAATGGTTACACAGGGAATTCTGAACGGTTACCCGGACGGGACCTTCCGACCTAACGAACCGGTGCAGGTGGATCAGTTCATCAAGATGTTGATCTTGTCCTACAGCGAGCAGCATCCGAACCTGGAACGCACTTGGCGGGCGTCTTTCCTCGAATCCCTGAGCGAAGAGAATCGAACGATCCTGAAGCAGGATTATCGTTACTACGACTTCAAACCGGCGATGACGGGCTATTGGGCCAAGCCGTATATCGATGTGGCGAGCGATTTGAATTTTTTGAACAAGAGCCGTTACAACGATTTCCAAACCGGGATGACCCGGGAAAATGTGGCGGAAGTGATCTATTACACGCTGCAGGAAACCGAATTTTTGGAGGATGAACAGTTTGGCAGGACGGTGGCTACGTCCTATGGGGATTTGACCAGCGCAAGCGACCGCCAGCAGAAGTTTATCGCCGAATCGTTGATCAAGGGGATCATGCAGGGATACCCGGACGGAAATTTCGGTGTCGGACGAACTGTATCGCGGGCCGAGGCGCTGGTCTTGCTTAACCGTTTGACCGACAAAACCAAGCGAATCCCGATTCAACCGGAGGAAGGAAAGCTGCAACGGCTCGTCCCAACCGCCAGTGGGGGGCAAAGAATCGTCGCTTTCCCCGACAAACGGATGTGGGATGCCTATGATACCTTACGGAAGGCCGGTCAGCTGCGCGGTACCAACTACGATTTGTTTGATACAACGCTGCGCCTGTTCAAGGACGAGAAGGAGAAGGCGGCAGTGCAGCAGGCGACGGCGGCAGGAGGGGGCGGCTCCTCCAGCGGGACGGCGGCGGAGGAAGCGGCGATTTGGCTCGATCCGACGTACAACACCTATGGCATCACCGTTCGGCTTCGGGAAGGAACCTTAGCTCGTAACACGGAATCGATCGAGTTGTTTGCCAATCAACTGTTTTCCTACGACGCTATCGCGTTTCGCCGCTGGTTTGACGCGATTTGCGCTGAAGTAGAAGCCGGCAGACCGCTGGCCGACAAGCAGGCAACGGTCGGGGATTTCTCGGTGAGCGTGCTGGTCGATAACAACGCCAAGACCGTCGTGTTCTCGATTGCGGCCAAATCACAGTAATCTGTCGCTGCCCTACATTCACGACCGCAAAGGGCCTGGCCAAGGAGAGGTTTCTCCTTTGCTGGGCCTTTTTGCGGTTCGCTTTTCCAGTAGCCGGAAGGTAGAATGGGAGTAATGCCCGATGAAGGTCCAAGCGGGGGACACCAAGTTCAAGGAGGTAACGTAATGATGCTTCATATCGATCTATCGGGGAAAATCGCGCTCATTACCGGAGCGACCGGCCAATTGGGCCGGGTCATGACAAGGACGTTGTCGGCTTGCGGAGCGAAGGTGGCCATTCACTATGTCCATAATGAGGCCAAAGCGCAGGAATTACAGCGGGAGATTACCGCGGCCGGCGGAACGGCCATCACCGTGCGGGGCGACATTACGAAGGAAGCGGAGATTAGAGCCATGCAAGCGAAGGTGGCGGCGGAGCTAGGCGATCCGGATATCGTGGTAGCCAATGCGGTTGTGCAATATAACTGGACCTCGGTTCTGGAACAACCGGCGGAGGATTACGTGAGCCAGTTCGAATCTTGCGTGCTGCAGAGCGTGTTTCTAGCCAAGGCGTTTATTCCGGCGATGATCGGCAAAGGATCGGGGCGGTTCATCGGGATCAATACCGAATGCGCCATGCAGAATTTCCCTAACCAATCGGCCTATACGGCGGGAAAAAGAGGCATGGACGGCGTATACCGCGTCCTGGCTAAGGAGGTAGGAGAACACGGGATCACCGTCAATCAGGTAGCTCCAGGCTGGACGATCAGCGACCGTGACCGCGAACTTGCGGATCGAAATGATGCGGCCTATATCGCAGGGGTTCCTTTGAAACGCCGAGGCGAAGACCAGGATATCGCCAATGCGGTTGCGTTCCTGGCTTCGGAGTTGGCCGGATTTATCACGGGGGCTTACCTCCCGGTCAGCGGCGGCAATGTGATGCCGGCGATCTAGGCGAGGGATCCGGCTAGGTCGGGCGAGAAAGGAGATAGCGCGGATGGAGCATACGGAAGACGATCCATCGTTGATCTTGAGCCAATTGCGGCAGGTGGAGAAAACGGAACGGGTGCGGATTTTATACGCTTGCGAAGCGGGCAGCCGAGCCTGGGCGTACGCGTCAGCCGCCAGCGATTACGACGTGAGGTTCATTTACGTGCGGCCGGTGGAGTGGTATTTGTCGATCAAGGACAAAAGAGACGTCATCGAGCGCCTAATCGGCATCGGCACGGAGGTTGCCCACTCTGGAGAGGAGGGTTCCGTGCCGGCTCAGCCGGGGAACGCCGGCGGTCTTGACCTGGCCGGTTGGGATCTGCGCAAGGCGTTGTCGCTGCTCGGCAAAGGCAATCCGGCCTTATTCGAGTGGCTGGCTTCGCCGATCGTCTACGCCGAAGCCTTTCGGTTTCTGGAACGGCTGCAGGCCCTGACGCCGCACGCCTTCTCCGCCAAGGCGGCCATCCACCATTATTTGCATATGGCGAAGCGCAACCTGCGGACGGAGCTGAGAGGCGAGAAGGCCGCGCCCAAGGCCTACTTTTACGTCCTCCGGCCGTTGCTGGCCTGCGCTTGGATCGAGCGCCGCGGAACGCCGCCGCCGATGGACATCGAGAAGCTCGTCGAGGCGGCACTGCCGGACGTAAGCGGCGGCGGGCTCCGGGAGGAGATCGGATTGCTACTGACGCGTAAGAAAAGCAGGGCCAAACCGGAACCGGAGCCCCGCCTTCCCCGGTTGGACGAATATTTGACCGAGCGCGTGGCTTATTTTGAGCGGCTTGCTCCGGGGCTGGAATCCCGAAACCGGAGCAAGGATAAGCTGCACGACAGGCTGGATGAATTGTTTCGATCTGTACTGCAGGAGGTTTGGGGGGGCCATTTCTCAGAAGGCCCGAGCGTTTCATAGGCCTGGAACTCACCCTACCTATCTCAATAAGGAAACTCTGTCTCGTAGTTCAATAGCTGATAGGACCGATATCCCTGCACATTCAGCAAGAGGTCCGAATACGATAATAGAAAAAAGACCTGCCAAATCCAGGGCAGGCCGATATAATCGATGGAACGAAAGGAATTATGCCAATTTCAAAATCGTTAAGGTCGAGTTTAACTGATTATGCAACTGAACAGGTGTGGCACTTGCATTTACGATTTGAAGGGTTGCCGGTACGGTCGGGATGCTAACGATGACCTCTGCCGAGGTAGGGCCGCCGCCATTTCCGGTAAATGGGGCCGGCGTGATCGGAGCACCATTAATGGTCAGGTTGAAAGCTGCATCTCCCTGATTGTGGACCGTAAAGTTGACCAAATACGCTCCTGCTTCCGTGATGGTTACTGTAGAGGATGGGGGCGTGAAGATAAACGCTCCGCCGGAGTTTGCCAAGAGCCCGTTGAACGTAATGGCGGTATTGCCAGGCACCGTATCGGTTCCAGGACCGGGGTTAACGCGATAAATACTTAAAAAGTCGGAGATGCCTCCCGCGGGTCCCGCGGGTCCTGTTGGCCCTGCGGGTCCTACTGCTCCTGCTGGCCCTGCCGGCCCTGCGGGTCCTGCCGGTCCGGGAGGTCCAGGAGGCCCTCCAGCGGGTCCTGCCGGCCCTGCGGGTCCTTGCGGTCCAGGTAAGCCCTGCGGTCCTGCCGGTCCGGTTTCGCCGGTTAGACCTCGCAATCCCTGGGGTCCGACCGGCCCTACGGGCCCTACGGGTCCGATAGGTCCGACGGGTCCGGCAGGACCGGGAACTCCCTGCGGGCCCGGAATGCCTTGTTGACCCGAGACGCCTTGAATTCCCATCGGCCCTTGCGGGGCTTGCACTTTAATGTTTGGCTTTACCTTGATTTTGATGATCTTAGTCTTTTTTCCTTTTACATGGTGGAAGTGGCGTTTGTGGATTTTGTGGCCTTTGTGCAGTTTCCGAAGTTTACGGTGCTTGCGTGGTTTGCAATGCTTGCTTTCGTTCATTCCCATCTAAGTCGTTACACCTCCAATAATGTTGATTCAACCTTAGTGTATTGTCTATTCGGCAGAATGTTTGGACGATTGACCTCTATGCGCAGAAAGCGGTTTTTGCCTAAACCCCAAGGAATGGAAGCCCCCAACTCTCTGAAAACACTTTCCCGCTTACTGTAATTACTAGCTTCTAAGCCAAGCTAGGACAAGCCCTCTCCTATTTCCGTTCGACATCTCCCGGCAAACAATGGTATTGATTTTCCCGCCCATAGATTTGTTTTCTCCCCCCAGCACGTTTACGAAGATTGCGTGGAAGGATTGCCCTTGGTTTTATAATAATCAATAAGAATTAGTGACACAGCGCAATTAATAGTCTATAATCAACTGGTGAAAGCTCGATGAAACAGGACTTTAAAATAAGTAATACAGAAGCAACCCGAAAGGGGGAGACGCTTATCATCACTTTGGAGCATGTCAGCAAAACCTACAGCTTGCAGAACGGACGATTCGAGGCGGTGCGCGATGTATCCCTGCGGGTTCCGCAAGGCACCATCCACGGTATCATCGGTCCCAGCGGAGCCGGTAAATCGACGCTGCTGCGAATGATGAACGCCTTGGAGCTGCCGGATCAGGGAACCGTGACGGTACTGGGCCAGGAGCTTACTGCGCTCCCCGAGACCACGCGGCGTGAAGTGCGGCGTTCGATCGGCATGATTTTTCAGCAGTTTCATCTGCTGAATAATCGCACGGTCAGCGGCAATGTTTCCGTGCCGTTGGAACTTGCCGGTTTGCACCGGAGGGAGCGCCTTAACCGTGTACGGGAATGCCTGCGTTTTGTCGGTCTGGAGGATAAGGCCGGCCAATACCCGGCTTCCCTTAGCGGTGGGCAGAAGCAGCGAGTGGCCATCGCCAGGGCGTTGGCCAGTCGGCCGGACATCCTGCTCTGCGACGAGCCGACCTCCTCGCTGGACCCGAAGACGACTGCGGAGATTCTGGAAGTGCTGCTGCATATCCATCGGACGCTGGGAGTGACGATCGTGATCGTCACGCATGAGATGGACGTGGTCCGCAGCATCTGTCAAGGGGTTTCTGTGATGGAGGACGGCCGGTTGATCGATGCGTTTACGCTCGAACGAAACGAGGCGGAGGCCGGAACCTCCGGTATCGCTGGCTACAGCGCTTCTTACCGGGAACTGCTGCTTGGCGGGACGGAGGTGTGAGGGTGTTTGATATGACCTTGATGTGGGACAACTTCATCCAGTATCGCAGCCAAATTGGCGAAGCGGTCGGCGAGACGTTCGCCATGGTTGGGATCGCGCTGCTCGCTGCCATTCTCCTCGGTTTGCCTACGGGAACCGCCTTGTATCTAACCGGCAAAGGCCAGCTTTATGAACACCGCCTGGGGTATGGCCTGTTGAACGGAGCGGTTAATGTCATTCGTTCCTTTCCGTTCCTGCTGCTGGTGGTGTTTATGATTCCGCTCACCCGTCTCATCGTCGGTACGGCGATCGGGACGCTGGCGGCCTCCATCCCGCTTGCGGTCGTTGCGATTGCGATTTATGCGCGGTTTGTCGAGCAATCGCTACTCGAGGTGCCGCGAGGCGTAATCGAATCGGCGCGGTCCATGGGGGCGTCGAAGCTTCAGATTGTGGCGAAGTTTCTATATGTGGAAGCCCGGTCCGGCCTGGTGTTGGGTCTGACTTCCTCGACGATCAGCTTTATTTCTTATTCCACGGTGATGGGCGTGGTTGGCGGCGGCGGCGTAGGTGATTTTGCCATCCGCTACGGTTATCAGCGGTTCGAAACCGAGCTGATGGCCGCGGTGATCCTGCTGATGATTGTTCTGGTGCAAGGAATTCAATTTATAGGAAATGCGTTGTCCCGTTGGTTGGATAAACGCTAATAACGGAGGGAGAAATCATGATAAAGACAGGTAAATGGATGATGACGCTGGTCCTGCTGATATTGGTATTAAGCGCATGCGGCAATAATGGCAACGCTTCGAACGCTTCAAACACCGGGAATGCGGAGACAGGCGTAGGCGCACCGGCCGCGGCCGAGTCCGAGACGACGGAAATGACAACGTTAAAGGTCGCGTCTTTGATTCCGCCGATGACCGACATCCTTGAACTCATTAAACCGCAGCTCAAAGAGGAAGGTATCAACTTGGAGATCGTCGTGTTGTCCGACAATATTCAGCCTAACGACGCGCTAGCGAACAAAGAAGTCGATGCGAACTTCTTCCAGCACGTGCCTTGGATGGAAGAATACAATAAGAATAAAAACGCCAACCTCGTCCCGGTTCAGCCGGTTTATCATGCCGTGTACGGAGCTTACTCCAAACGCTATAAATCGATGGAAGAATTGCCGGACGGCGCGACCATCGTGATCGCAAACGACGCGACGAACGGGGGACGATCGCTAGATATGCTGGATAAGGCCGGCGTGATCAAACTGAAGGAAGGCGTGGGCATCCATGCTACCGTGGGTGATATCGTAGAAAATAGCCACAACTACAAATTCGAAGAAGTTGATCTACTGATGCTGGCGCGGATGTTGGATGACGCCGATTTGGTGCTGATGACTCCGGCTTATGCCAGCCCGCTGGGTCTTACGCCGAAGAAAGACGCTTTGCTGACAGAAACCGTGGAATCGGCTTTTGCGATCACCTTGGTCGCCCGCCAGGACAATCAGGATTCGGAACCGATCCAGAAGCTGGCGAAGGCGATTTCCAGTCCGGAAGTCAAAAAATTCCTTGAAGACAATTACAACGAGATTGCCCTTCCGGCGTTCTGACGGGGAATAGGTCAAACTGGCTCCTTCATAGGATGGTGATAACATGATCCATATGAAGGAGGGGAGCAGATGCAGATTCATCCTGTCCAGCCGGGCCAAACGTCGTACAGCATCGCGGATGCTTATGGCGTACCTTATGAGGATATCGTCGAAGCCAACGAACTGCCGAACCCGGAACAGCTTGTGGTTGGACAAACCTTGGTTATCCCGATTGTCGGCAGCTATTACTGGGTTCGGTCCGGGGACAGCCTATGGTCGATCGCGCAGCGATTTGGGTTAAGTTATCAAGAGCTGGCTCGTGTCAACGCCATTGCCGCGGATCAACCCCTGTCGATCGGATTTCGGTTATATATCCCGCCGCGCCCGCGTAGAAGCGCCGAGTTTAACGCCTACGTTGAGCCGCGCGGGGGGACGGTTGCTCCAGCGCTGGAGCGAAGCGCGCGCGAAGTGGCGCAGCACCTGACGTACCTGGCTCCATTTAGCTTTCAGGCGCAGCGGGATGGTTCGCTCAAGGAGCCGCCGCTCAATCAGTTTCCGGAAATCGCCCGGGCGAACCGGGTCGTGCTGATGATGGTGATCACGAATCAGGAGAACGATCAATTTAGCGATGAGTTAGGCCGGATTTTGCTGAACGATATCCCGATCCAGGACCGTTTTCTGGACAATATCGTTACGACGGCAAGCAATTACGGTTTTCGGGATATCCATTTCGATTTCGAGTTCTTGCGGCCGGCCGACCGGGAAGCCTACAACGCTTTTCTGCGAAAAGCCAAAGCGCGTTTTGCGCAACAGGGTTGGCTGATGTCCACTGCTCTGGCGCCCAAGACAAGCGCCGGCCAACAGGGGCTGTGGTATGAAGCGCATGATTATCGGGCGCACGGGGAAATCGCCGACTTCGTTGTGATCATGACCTATGAGTGGGGCTACAGCGGGGGACCAGCCCAGGCGGTATCCCCGATCGGTCCGGTCCGTCGTGTGATCGAATACGCGTTGACCGAAATGCCCGGCTCCAAAATCATGATGGGGCAAAATCTGTATGGCTACGATTGGACGCTGCCCTTCGTGCAAGGAAGCGTCGCGCGGGCGGTTAGTCCCCAGCAAGCGATCCAAATTGCGGCGCGCCACGGCGTCGCGATTCAATACAGCGACCGGGATCAGGCTCCGTTTTATCATTATTGGGATGGGGAAGGACGGGAACATGAAGTATGGTTTGAGGATGCCCGCTCAATCCAAGCCAAGTTTAATTTGATCAAGGAGCTGGGGCTGCGCGGGATGAGCTATTGGAAGCTGGGCTTGAGTTTTCCGCAAAATTGGCTGCTGATCGAGAACAACTTCGATGTGGTCAAAAGAGGGTAGAACCTAATTTTTCGGACGTGAGAGGACCTTGTGATTTTTGTAACAGAGTTCCCGAAAATCCTGCGTTATGATATAAACAAGTTAAGTAATCAAAATTTAAATGAATAGAGATCTTCGGGGTAAGGTGAAATTCCTAACCGGCGGTGAGGTTTCTGATTGCAGAAACTGCAGCCCGCGACTCGCTTGTGGCTTCGGCCGCACGCGACTGACTTGGTGTAATTCCAAGGCCGACGGTAAAGTCCGGATGGGAGAAGATCAATAAAGCTATAGTTTGATCCAGGGACCGGTACGGTTCCTGACAGGCTTATTTGGTCAGCCCCCGCAAACCTTTACGAAGGTCGATGCGGGGGTTTTCTACTTAGACCCTCTATTCAAGAAGGGGACAAACACCATGGAAAAAGCAAATGTTAGCGGCGGACTCGGGATTCAGGCTGGGGCGGGCGCGGGGGCGCTTACGGGGACATCCGGCCAGGTTCAGCAATCGTCTGCGAAGGCAGAGGCACGCAAATCGCGAAGCGGGTTTTGGCTCGTTGTTTTGGGGGCGGCGCTGTGGGGCGTTGACCCGTTATTTCGAGTCATCTTGCTGGAGTCGCTGACGTCGGCTCAAATTGTACTCATTGAGCACCTTATTATAGCGCTCATTGCCATACCTGTCTTATGGAACAACCGCACCGAGCTGAAAGGGCTGGGCTGGAAGCAAGGGGGCGCGCTGCTCTTCATTTCCTGGGGCGGTTCCGCCATCGCCACGATTCTGTTTACGATGGCGCTGTCGAACGGCGATCTGAACGCTGTGCTGCTGCTGCAGAAGATGCAACCGCTGTTTGCCATCCTGTTGGCCGGATTGCTGCTCAAGGAGAAGCTGCCTCGGTTCTTCTTCGGCTTCTTGGTCATTGCGCTGCTCGGAACGTATTTGCTGACCTTCGGATTTACGATGCCAATCGGGCATTGGAGCGACTTTGTGCAGGTGGGCAGCTTGCTGTCGCTGGGCGCGGCCGCGTTGTGGGGCGGATCCACCGTGATGGGCCGGATGATGGTTGGGCATATGAAGTATGAGACGGTGACGTCGCTGCGGTTTGTATTGGCGCTGCCGCTGCTGCTGGCCATCACCTGGAACGAAGGGGCCGCCTGGAACCTGCCTGCCGGTACCTCACAAATTGCCGCGCTTTCGCTCAACATGCTGGGACAAGCGCTGCTGCCGGGACTGCTCAGCCTGCTTGTATACTACAAGGGGCTGACGACAACGAAGGCTTCGGTCGCCACATTAGCCGAACTCAGCTTCCCGATGGTCGGGGTTCTAATCAACTGGATTGCCTTCCAGCAGATGATTACACCCGCCCAGGTGTGCGGATTCGTTCTGATTTGGGGCACGTTGTTCCTGATCTCCCGCCAGGGAGCCAAGCAATAACCTTTCGCTTATAAAAAGAAGCGAGGTTTCCGCCCTTAACTGGGTTCGGAAACCTCGCTTTTTTTCGCTTTATTCAGCTCGCTTGGCCGTGATCGTTTAGTTCTCGTCCAGCCACAAAATCGCCGTCACGCCGCGCGGATAATACCGGCTGCCGCAGATTACGCCGGCCATCATCTGATCGCTCCAGCTCCAGAAGGCGTTCTTCTCGGAGGTCAGCCAGGCGACATGCGCGGCGTCGGCCGCTTGGCCCCGTTCATCCCAGGCCAGGCCTAGGATCCGGCGGGCGATGAATTGACACAGATAAATTTTGCTGAGCCAGGAATTGTTGCTCGTCGAGGACAGCTTCCACCCACCGTCTTCGAACAGGCAGATACCGGGTTGCAACACCGTGTTCAGGTGCGTGGACAATGCCCGAATATATTCGCCGAACCGGCCGTTCGGATCCAGCGCTTCTTCGCATCCAGTGTACAGCGGGAAGATCAGACCCTCGATCGCCGGGATAATCTTGGAGTCGTTATTTTCCTGGATGACCGCCGGAATGTAGCCGCCTGGCAGCAGATGCGCGGTGATCGTCCCGGCACACCGCTCTGCTTGCCGTCCGGCCAGTTCGGCCGCCGCCTCGCGTCCGTTTGCTCGCAGTAGCTTTTCCATCGCGACGTAAGCTGCCCAGCTCTTGCCAGCCAAATAAATGTTGTTCCGCGCTTGACCCAGCGAGACATCCAAGCTGTCGTAAGTGGTGATTTCGGCACCGCCCATCGTGCGGGAACTGTCAAGGCCCATGACGCCGGTCCGTTTAGCTGGGTCCGGATGATCGCGATTCACCATACTTTCCAGACATTGCTCCAGGATCGGCAGGTTGCGATCCAGCCATTCGCGGTCATTCGTTTGCTGGACGTAAACCGTGGCGCTCAATACCCAGTTGACGAGCTGCTCATGGGTCATATGGGAGAAGCAATCGTCAATGGCATGCAGCTCGTAAACCGAATAGCCCGGTCGGGAGAACGTGTTGGCGACGCCCATGTCGTGCGTGAAGCTGATGCCGCCGGGATATTCGGTCGCATCTCCGGGAAGACGTACCGTGTCCCGATAACTGTAGCGGCTGGTGTAGAGATCCAGCTCGTTTTTGACCGTCCACGGGTTCATTTTCAGCTCAAAAAACAACTGGTCGACCAGCAAATCGAACGTATTCATCATCCGGTATTCGCCTTCGTTCACGACCCAAAGCGGCTTGCCGTCCTGCTCCAGCAGCTCGGTGGAACCGTAATAGCTACGGATCGCGTGCGCGAGCATAAACTTCTGGTCCTCGGTCAACTTCGAGTCGTAGACAAGCGTCTCGGCTTTCTGCGCAACCTCCAGCTTACGGTCGAACTCAGCCAGTGCATAATCGGCTACGTCCTCGATATTGGCGAAATACCGCGTGTAATAGTAGGACGCGTCCATCCCGGTGGTGACGTAACCGGCGCGATAGAAACAGAGCGCAAAGCGGTAGGTAGCTTTCTCGCCGGCGGGGGTATCCATGAGCAGCGCGCCCACTGGCCCGAGACCAAAACGGAGGTTCTCCGGAACCTTTGGCTTCAGGATGGATTCCATCTTGAAGAATCCGGCGCTTGTAATCCGCGGGTCGTTCGCTGCAATCGCGGTATGGCGGCCCTGGCCGACGCCGCAGATCCGGCCGTCGGTCACATCCTCCAAGCGTCGGATCGCGCTGAACGGATCGATGTTCTGCAAACCGAAGAAGGCTTTCCGGGCCGAGGTTCCCCGCGTGTTGTCGACCGTGATTTCGGCCAGCACGGCCGGCATGAGCGCGAAGCGCAGCTGATCTTCGGTCGCCGTCTCAGGGTCGGGCACGCCTTCAAACGGCGAGATCAGGCGGAACGTCAAATCGCCGGCTTGCCATTCGTCGATCGCCGCACCGAATCGGCGGACAATCTCGCTGCGGCCGAACGGTTCGATGAGACCGCTTTCTTTTTTCTGAACGGAATGCTGCTCGCTGGACTCGTCGCCGCTCTCTTCCGTCGTATAACGGTCCCGCTCATCCAGACCTTCGCCGAAGAACGGCAGGGCCCGGTAATGGTCTTGCCCGTCGTCCTGCAAGCCGATGTAAATGTTCTGCTTAGGCGGGCTGCCCAGTTCGAGGTCGAATCCGCCGCTTTGGCCGGGATGTCCTAACGTAAAGCTGGCGAAGGCTCCCATCGGGGAGTGATGCGCGTTGAAAAATATATTTTTACCCAAGTTGATTACCTCCTGTTCAATTGGTTGCGGTTGTGCTAGTTTGATTATATCAAGGCTTTGGGGGAACGCCCATATCCAAACCGTCGATTGATTTATCCAAAACGTTCAAAGACGGCGAGGGGGGACCACGGCGAGGGGGGACCAAAAGCAGCGAAACGGAGGGACGAGGGTGGTTAGAGAGCATCAGGTTACGGAATATATGCTGCCGGATATGGATTCGACGTTTAAGCTCTTTGCCGCGCATCTGCGGACGGTGACGAGCGCGTGGTCGTACCCGCGGCACAGCCATCCGCTGTTCGAAGTGAACCTGCTGCTGGCGGGCAGTCAGGAGATGATCGTGGGCGGCAAACGGTACGTACAGCAGCCCGGCGATTTCCTGCTGCTGCGCCCCGAGGACGTGCACGAAAGCCGGACGCTGGGGACGGAGTCGATGACGTATTATTGTCTGCATTTTAATGTCGACGAACCCGTGCTTCGCGAGCTGCTGTGCCGCGGCGAGGAGCTCTTGCATGCGGCGGACAGCCCGCTGGCCGAGATCATCCGGCCAAGCCTGGATAAGCTGATCGCGTTGACCTCGCACGGGGCGGGCGCTAAGCTGGCGGACAAGATGCGGGCTTTGTCCGCGGTGTTCGAGCTGTTCGCCGGCCTGAGCGAAGGGCTGGCAGAACGGGAAGTCGGCGCTCCGGGCAGCCGGATGAACCGGATCGCGGCAGAGATTGCCGCCGGCTTGGAACGCAGCGTTGACGAGTCGGAGGCTGTAAACGCGATAACGGGCGAGGGTATCGGCGGCGACGGCGATGGCGACGGGGTCGATGGGGATCGGACACGCGAAACCGTTGCGGCGGTTACCGCCGGACTCGGCTATAGCGCGTCCTCCTGCAACCGGATTTTCCGCAGCGTCTACGGGATGTCGCCGCGCCAGTACTTATCGGCGCTAAAGCTGAAGAAGGCCAAGCTCCTGTTGATGGAGCCGGAACTCTCGGTGGAAGCCGTCTCCATGCGTCTCGGTTACAAGGATATCGCGCATTTCAGCCGGCAGTTTAAGCGCTGGACTGGGGAATCGCCTGGCAAGTTTCGAGCTAGGTTTCACATTTAACTCTTATTATGAAAGGGGTTGGCTGCAGTGACAGTTGAAAGCGCTGACTTATTGGCGTTGCCGCTCCGTAAGCGGATCGTCTTTTTTGGCGACAGCATTACGGAGAACGGAACGTACATCCGTAATTTAGAGGCATTTTTCTTGAAGCATCTGCCGGAACACCGGCTGGAGTGGATCAATCTGGGGGTCAGCAGTGAAACCGCGGCAGGAACCAGCGAAGCGGATCATCCGTTTCCCCGGCCCTGCGTGCACGAGCGTTTGGAGCGCGCCTTGGCGGAAGTGCAGCCGGATTGGGCGTTTATTTGCTACGGAATGAACGACGGCATCTACCATCCGCTTGGAGAGCAGCGTTTTGAAGCTTATCGCGACGGAGTGCGCCGGGCCGTGGACCGGGTGCGCGGCGAGGGAGCCCGCGTCATCCTGATGACGCCGCCGCCGTTTGACGTTGCTTCAGCCGGCGGGGAGGCATTGCCGGGAGGAATGGACGACTACTCGTTTGAGCGTCCTTTCATCGATTATAACGCCGTCTTGGACCGTTATGGGGACTGGGTGCGCGAGTACGGCGAGGCCGAAGGGCTGACGGTCGTGGATCTCCGCGGTCCGCTTGGCGAATTGATTCGCGCTCGGAGGGAGGCGGACCCCGGCTATCGCTACGGCGATGGCATCCACCCGAACGAAGACGGGCATTGGGTGATCGCTCGGACGATTCTGAGCCGTGTGTTCCATCTGGAGCTGGAGCGGATGCCAGATTGGGCGGATGGCGGAGACGGCGCGTTCATCCGGCTCGTCGGCGAGCGCCGAGCCGTGCTGAATGCGGCATGGCGGGAGCATGTCGGGCATACGAACCCGAACAAGATGGAGACGCCGCCGCTCGCGGAGGCGTTGCTGCAGGCTGAGGCGTTGCTGCCGGCGATCAAGCGGGCCGCCTTGGAGGAGGGCGGCGCGGAGAGTGCTGAGGTGAGCGAATGGATGGGCTTTGCGCGCACCGACTTTTACTTCGGCGGCCGCGAATGCGTGGTGGTCGCTCCGCAGGATGCCGCGCCTGGTCGGCCGTGGGTGTGGCGGAGCGAGTTCTTCGGCGCGTTCGCGGACGCCGACCTCGCCCTGCTCGAGCAAGGCTGGCATCTCGCCTATTGCTGGCTGAGCCATCTTTACGGCTGCCCGTACGCTGCCGGGCAGATGGAAGCCTTTCGCGCCGAGGTGGCCGCGAAATACGGGCTCACCCTGAAGCCGGTGTTGTTCGGCTTCAGCCGGGGCGGCCTGTACGCGCTGCGGTACGCCGCGCTGTACCCGGATCGCGTCGCGGCGTTGTACCTCGACGCGCCGGTGGTGGACATCCGCAGTTGGCCGGGGGGCCAGGGGGCGGGTCGGGGCGCGCCGGAGGAGTGGCGCGACTGCTTGGCGGCGTACGGCATCGCCCAAGCCGCGTCTTCTCCGGCGGACGTCGCCCGGCTTGCCGGCGAGGAGACGGAGCGCCTGCTGGCGGGGCTGGTCGCGCCGGCCCGCGCCGGCGTGCCGGTGCTGCTCGTCTCCGGCGACGCCGACCTCGACGTGCCGTTCGAGGAGAACGGCGCGGTGCTGGAGCGCGTCTACCAAGCCCATGGCGGCGCGGTGACGGCGATCCTCAAGCCGGGTGGCGGGCATCACCCGCACAGCTTGCCCGACATCACGCCCATCGTGGAGTTTGTCCTCACAGCGGCTGCGAACCACAGCCGATAACAACCGTGAACCACCGTCTGATGCGATTTGGACGGTGGTTCGTTGCGTTAAGCGGTGGGGAAGTACGGATGAGGAAGAGGGGCGTGGAAGGAGTAAGCGGGTTTATGGCCGGTAGCCGGTAGCTGGCAGCCCAAAGCTTGTAACTTGTAGCCCGTACCTTGGATCATCACACTCGTAGCTCACAACTCGTAGCTCACAACTCGTAGCACACAACTCACAACTCGCAACTCACAACTCGCAACTCACAACTCGCAACTCGCAACTCGCAACTCATAACTCATAACTCATAACTCATAACTCATAACTCATAACTCATAACTCATAACGCACAACCCGGATCTCGAAATTTGCGAACGGGTAACTAGTAACTCATGATTTGCAACACACCATTTCCAGCATGTATCTAGTATTTCGTTTGCGCTGCACGTTGGGGGGAATTAGTGGCTTCTCACGTACGCCTGGATGGGTTAGCTGGATCGCACCCCGGTCTTTTTGCGCAAAACTTAGATCTACATAACAGTTCGCTGCTGCAGCTAACCTTTTAACAGGACATTCTATATGAAAGTTCATATAGAATTCGAGGTTTGATGATGGAATGAGCAGTTATGTTCGAAATATCATATATAATCTCCGCATTCGGCTCCCCAACAGCCCAATCTGTATGAAATTTCATATATAACTCCCTATTTGAGCGTGAATCCGGCAATTATATTCGAAATTTCATATATAATCCCAATGAACGAACGTCCTAACCTAATACCCCCAAGTTCGCGCATACTCTCGCCGACGCCCACGCTACTCCAGGACGCGAACGAGGACGGATGGAGGGGCAACGGTACCGACCACAACTGGTTGAGCCACTGAAAAAGGACGCACGCAGGCGCATTCCCCGCGGCGTCCTTTGATCCGAGAAAAGTTACTTTACAAACTGCGATACGGCGAACACGGCCGGCGAGTTCCAATAGATCGTCACTTCATTGCCGGCATAGCTTAGCTCATGGTCGACGAAGCATTGTGCCGGAGGCAGTCCTTGCAGATGCTCCTGCATATAGTCGTCGTTCAGGTTGCGGTTCGGTCCCCCGGACACGAGGCCGGGAACGGACGCTTCCACGTCGTCCGCTACAGACGGGCGATAATGCAGATGGTTGACCGAGCGGTCGCCAAAGCCGGACACGTAGCTGAGATCCAGTACGTTGCGGCCCAGGAGATAGTGAATATGCTCGAGCGCCAGCTCCCGGTAACGTTCCTCACCGCCAAGGCGGTTGGCGATCAGGAGGAGCATCGCGTTATTCATCAGCACCATGTTGCTGCCCCAGATATAATCCTCCGGGCGCAGGGAGGTGAGATAACCGTCTTCTGCACAACGGTCGGCTAATCGTTTGGCTTCCGCGAGCAGCCCTTCCTGTAACGCGGTGCGCAATGCGGGATCTGTATCGGCACCTGCCTCCGCGCCGAACAGGTATGCGATTGTCCCATAGCCGCTCATATTGGTCCAGCCCAGCTCGTATTTGGCGAAGGGGAGGGCAGCTAGCCCGCGGAATGCTTCGTGATATTTCCCTTCGCCGGTCGTACGGAAGAGTTCGGCTGCGGCCCAATACCGTTCGTCCAAGTCGCTTGCATCCCCGTATTCGCCCGTGCCGACATCGGCCGGATTCTTGAAGCCGGGACCGTCCGGATGAGGCGGCGTTTGGTCCAGCCAAGCCCAAGCGCGTTCGGCCGTTTGCAGGCAGCGCGTAGCAAAAGCTTCGTCAAACGGTCGATAGACCCGCGCTGCCATCGCCATCACGCCGGCTAGACAGGCGGTAGCGGTGGCGGAGACGGGCAGAAAGTAAAGGTCGTCCCGGTCATCTTCAGGCATGATGTCGAGCGGAGGGAATTGCTTCGTCGTCAACTTGTGAAAGGCGCCGCCCGAGCGCGGGTCCTGCATTTTAAACAACCATTCCAGCTCGTACCGGCATTCGTGCAACACATCCGGTATCCGATCATCGCTTTCCGGCAACGGAATCGGCCGTTGAAACGCCTTGGGGTTCCCCTCGTAAGCTAACAGCAAGTCGGTAACCGCTTTGGCTCCCGGGCCGGTGTATTTCCCATAATCGCCGGCATCGTGCCAACCGCCTCGGCTGTCCAGGCGGAGGGAAGGATCATCGTACACGATGCCCTCGGAAGTATGGCAAGCGTGATGCTTCCAGGGGCCGGCGATGCTCTCCTCCAGCTCCATGCCGCAACGTAAATAATAAAATGCCTTCAGCAAGTCCTGTTGCAAGTCGGCATAGGGATTGCCGGCGATCACAAACGCTGCCGAGCTTTCGCCGTTCAGGCTAACCCGGTAAGTTCCCGGTGTTCTTAGTTCCCCGAAATCGCCCCGGCAGACCGTTGTCCCCGATGCTTCATCCTGCTGCGCAGGACCGGTTGCGCTCCGGTAAACCACTTCTCCTGAGACGGTATCGATCATTTCGAATTCACCGCCCGAGCCGGCGTAAACAAAGGATTTAGCGGCTTCGGCCGGGTAGCCGAGCTGATTGACAGAGATGCTTCGACGCAGTGGTACAGGGGTGTTGGATGTTTGGTTCATGCGTATCCCTCTTTTCGATCGTTAAAGTAAACGTTTTCAAAAATAGGCATTTCTTCGTTTCGCGAATTACTAACCCTACCTCTAGCTCACTCTTCTATCCTTGCATGTTCCGATTCGAATAACAAGACTCGAAATTTAATGATCGATCGTTATAATTTTATCGTTATCGGATCGTTCGGAGATCTGTCACAATAACCGGGAGATTCTGACAAACGACAGGGATCCTATCGACTCTTTTTTGGTAGTATGGTATCATGATAGTCTGATAACGTATTAGCGAACTAAAGCGTAAGGCCTTCTGTCGAAGCAAACACAGGAAAGAGCACAAATGAAGCGTACACAGAGGTCAACTTCAGGGGGAGAGAGACAGATGAAAACGAACCAAAAAATGATCATGATGGGTCTTGTGATGGCTCTGGTATTGACGATGCTGGCCGGTTGTTCGGGCTCGGGAGCCGGGAAAGATGACAACAAGCTGGTGATCGGGATTGACGATAAATTCGCACCGATGGGCTTCCGCGACGAAAAGAACGAAATTGTGGGCTTCGACATTGATTATGCCAAAGCGGCAGCGGAGAAAATGGGAAAGGAGGCCACCTTCCAGCCCATCGACTGGTCGGCTAAGGAATCCGAACTGAATAGCGGTCGGATCGATTTGATCTGGAACGGATATACGATTACGGAAGAACGTCAAGGTAAGGTATTGTTCACGAAGCCTTACTTGAAAAATAGCCAGGTGGTTGTCACGCTAGCCGATTCGGAAATCGCCCAATTAAGCGATCTGGCTGGCAAAGCGGTGGGACTGCAGTCATTGTCCTCCGCGGCGGACGCGCTTAACGCGGCACCGATCAAGAGCGAGATCAAAACCGTTTCCGAATTTCCGGACAACGTGCTGGCGCTCAGCGATCTCAAGACGAAGCGTCTTGACGCGGTTGTCATCGACGAGGTCGTGGCGAGATATTATATGTCCAAAGAAGAAGGGACGTTTAAGCTGCTGGACGAATCGCTGGCGCCTGAAGAATACGGCATCGGCGTGAAGAAAGGCAACGAAGAGCTGCTCAACAAGTTGCAGCAGGCGCTTGATGAACTGAACCAGGACGGTACCGCGTCCGAAATTTCGCAGAAATGGTTCGGCGAAGATAAAGTGCTGAAGTAGAAACGAACCCGCTCAAACCGGATTGCTTCGGAATCCGGTTTTTTGCTGGCTGCGGCTAGCCCGCGGGGCATGGTACAAGTATAAATCGAGGAGAACGACCATGAGTATGGAGTATTTATTGAGTATCCTGGGGCCGATGCTGGAAGGGATGGAAACCACGATTCTGCTGTTTGTGCTGGCGATTGTGACGTCGATTCCGCTGGGATTTGCCTTTACCTTTATGGTTCGCAGCCGAATCAAACCGGTCGCTTGGTTTGCCGGCGCGTACATTTATGTCATGCGCGGCACGCCGCTGTTGCTGCAAATGCTGTTCGTCTGCTTCGGGCTGCCGGTGATTCCGGTCATTGGCGAGTATCTCGTCATGGACCGATTCGCGGCCGCCTGCTTGGCTTTTACGCTGAATTACGCAGCCTACTTCGCGGAGATCTTCCGCGGCGGTCTGCTGGCGATAGACAAAGGCCAATACGAGGCGGCGAAAGTGCTGGGCCTCAGCCGCTGGCAGACGACGACGCGGATCGTGCTGCCGCAAATGCTGCGAATCGCGCTGCCTGCCGTCTCCAACGAGTCGATCACGTTGGTCAAGGATACAGCGCTGCTTTATGCGGTCGCCGTACCCGAACTGCTGCATTTTGCGCAAACGGCGGTCAACCGGGATTTTACGATCATGCCGTTCGTGCTTGCGGGCGTGCTGTATCTGTTGATGACGTTGGTGCTTACCGTGCTGTTCAAGGCACTGGAGCGGAAGTTCAAATTCGAGTAGAGGGCTGGAGTTATGGATCAAGCAATCGTAGAAGTCGAGCATTTACGAAAATCGTTTGACGACCTGGAGGTGTTGAAGGACGTCACCTTTTCCGTCGCTGCTAGTGAGGTGCTGGCGGTAATCGGACCGTCCGGGTCTGGCAAAAGCACGATGCTGCGCGCATTGGCTCATCTTGAGGAAATCGACGGGGGCAGCATCCGCATCGGCGGCGAGACGCTGGCGAAGGACGGATGGTATGCCGGCAGCGCCAAGCTCAAGGGAATCACTGCCCGCATGGGCATGGTGTTCCAGCATTTCAACCTGTTTCCGCACCTTACGGTACGAGGCAACCTGGAGCTCGCTCCCAAGCTGGTCAAGGGATTGCCAGCCACGGACATCCGTGCCAATGCCTCGGAGTTGCTGGAGAAGGTGGGGCTATCGGACAAAGCCGATGTTTATCCCTCCAACCTGTCCGGCGGGCAAAAACAGCGGGTCGCCATCGCCCGGGCGTTGATGATGAGTCCGGAGATCCTGCTGTTCGACGAGCCAACCTCGGCGCTCGATCCCGAACTGACGGGCGAGGTGCTGCAGGTCATGAAGCAGCTCGCCGAAGAGCGGATGACGATGATCGTCGTCACGCATGAGATGGGCTTTGCGCGGGAGGTGGCCGACCGCGTGATGTTTATGGCGGACGGCGAGATTATCGAGTCAGGTCGTCCGGAGCAGTTGTTTGGAGCTCCGCAGCATGAGCGGACCCGGTCTTTTTTGCAGCGGGTACTGTAACGTATAAATTCAATGCGGCGGCAGCCTCAGACTTCGTTGGTGAAGTTCTGGGACTGCCGCCGTTTTCTGCTGTTACTGATATTTATTTCACCGAGTAAACCCCTGTTTTGTAAACCAGCGTATAGAGCATGCCAGTGTCGGTTAATAAGGTCTGGTCAACGTCGTCTTTGGTTAAACGGCGTTGCTTGCCATCGGCAGCGATGTGATAGATACCGGGCTCGTAGCCGTAGGATACGTAATAGGCGCCGGACTTGTTGATTTCAAAGGTTGTTTCAGACGACGCTCCGGCCGCTAGAGAGGCCAGCTTCTTCTCCTGCCCTGCGGCCGGGTCAAACCGGTATAAATCCATCCCTTTGCCATTGGCGGTCGTATAATAGAATACGTTCCCGTACATACGGATTTGGGCAATTTTCCGGGACGACACGGCGACAGCGCTCTCTCCGCCATCCAACCCTGTATGCATCAAGCGACCCGAGCGATCATCCAGATAATAAATTCCTTCGCCGATCAGCCAGAATCGACTTACGTCCGTGGCCAGCTTGTTGTGCGTCCGGCCGGTTATGTCAATCCGGTATAAGGCGTTAGGATCCTTCGAATCGCTATCATTGAAGCCAATCGCGAAGAGCGCACCGTCCTTCAGCGGCAGCGTGGGATCGGACTTAAACCCGATTCCGCCGTTATCCTCGACGGATCGGACCACGCCATAGGCATATCCGGGCTCTCCGAGCAACGACTCCTCCCCAGTGTTTAGGTCGAGTCGGTTCAAGTTGTCCGCAAATCCGCTCATAAAACGGAAATCCGTATAATACAAAGCCCCTTGGTCACTAGCGAGGCCAACCAGGTCCTTGGCCGACAATATCTCCTGCAATGTCCCATTCTTCACCTGATATAGCGTGTCACGCCCCATCGTCAAATCCCCAACATGGAGGTTAACGAATAAATCGTTATCCAACTTACGCACATCCGTCAGCCATCCGTCCTCGGGCCGCCAGTCTCCCAGCGCGGCGATTTGCTGCGGCTGTTGTTTTCCCAGGTCATAGGCGTAAAGGTAAGCTTGATTGTTTACCGTGGACACGTAATAGAAAACATCGCCAATCCGTTTGCCCGAATGAAACACCGGCTTACCGGGAACTTGAATCCGAGTTGCCTTGTTCCCTTCCGTTTGCCGGAAAAGCTGTTCATCCAAGGAAGCGCCGTTGTTCCGGTAAACCGTTTTTAGGTAATACACATCGGTTCCGAATTGGGTCAGTGGGGTAGATACGTTCTCGTAATCGATCCGTTTGCGCCGATCAGTCAGCTGCGTTCGGATGGAATCTTTGGTCGCCAGCGTTTGCGGGTGTTTCAGGTCAAGTGCCGCATCTCCGATCAGAATCAGCCCATCCAGCCAATCGATCTGTTTGCCAAGCGCCGTTGCGGCGTCCCTTAGGGGCAGCATGACCCGGCCGCCGATCTTTTGCGGCGGAACATCGAGCTTCACCGATTTGCCGTTAATGAGCATTGTCGTGCTGTTGACCTTGAACTTTACCGTTCTCTTTAGCGGGAGGTTCTGAAGAAGCACATCGTTTGGCGTCTTCGCGTTCCAGACGACATCCCAATACCCTTGATCCGCATGAGTCGTATGCTCGGCCAGATATCCCATCAAACGAATGGGCACGAGGACACGTCCGTTTCGTTGAACGACTTCGTAATCCCCACCAACATCCGTCTTGCGGCCTTGAATGAACGCTTTTCCTTGATAATCAAAAGGAATGATCGCCAGCTCGCTGAACGCTTCCTCCAGCGATTGGCTGCCGTTTCTTACGGGGTCAGCCGCCTCCGCGGCATGAACTCCGGCTGTTCCTAGCCCAAGGCAGGCCGTCAAAAGCAGCAGGATGAATTTCTTTTTCAAATCGAAACGCTCCCTTCCATGACAAATCCCAATAAGTTCTATAGCAACTAGACGCTTCCACAGTCGCAAAAGTTTCTGTTTTCGGAGGGACTCCCCATGGTAGAATCAAAAAAGAAGTCGTTTACATCAGGCAGGATGGAGGATAAACAGATGATGAATCAGTACGCTTCTGCCACCGTCGTATCGGCGGCATGCAACTATATTATGGAGCGTCCGGACAAGTTCACGCATACTTATCGGACCTATGTGAAGTTAAGAGAACATGGAAAGCTGGAGCTCCGATTCTGGCATAGTAACGCGATTGACTCTACCTGGGATACCGGGTCGGTTGCCCGCGGCGGAGCCCTCGGTGGACAGTGGCGGATCGAAGCCGCTTACGTTGCGGACGGAGGCACGGCGCCGGACGGTTCCGTCGAGCCTAACCCGCAGGTACGCGTCACGTTTGACGGAGGCAGCGGGGCCCGATCCGTTGCCCCCGGGGAGAAGTTCTGGAGCGATCCGGTCAAGCTGGACCTGCCAGAAGGGCATTTGCTGGCGTTTACTTGGACGATTTCTACCGATGCGGGTGGCAAAACGGTGCCGTACAATACCGAGCAGATGCTGGTCACGGCTTATGACGCGCCGGGCGTACGCGCTGATGCGTCAGATGCCGAAGGCTTTTCCCTTTCGGAAAATTTGCTGGTGATGCCTGCGTTAATCGCCAGCGCCAAACCGGTGCGGCAACGTTTGGTATTCCTAGGCGATTCGATTACGCAAGGCGTGAGAACCCGCAGGGACGGTTACGAGTATTGGGCGGCGCGGATTGCCGATGGACTGGGGAGCGATTATGCCGCGTGGAATCTGGGTTCCGGCTGGGCGAGGGCCTACGATGCCGCGGCGGAGGGCGCTTGGCTGAGCAAGGTAAAGCTCGGCCAAGTTCCGGGGACGGGTACGCAGATCGTTTTGGCGCTTGGGGTGAACGATATCGACATCGGAGCACGCACTTCCGAGCAGTTGTTAGCCGATCTGAACACCATCATCACCGTATTACGTCAAAACGACCCCTCCGCGGAAATCATCCTGTTCACCGTACCGCCCTTTAACTTCAGCGAAGAGCGGGAGCAGGTATGGCGTTACGTTAACGAACAAATCCGCTCTGCCTCGCTTCCGGGCGTAGACCGCGTGTTTGATATGGCGGCTTTACTGTCCCAGCCCGCACCGCTCGAGCATCGCCTGCGCCGAGAGTTCATGAGCTCGGCGGACGACCCTCATCCGAATGGAGCGGCCGGCAAGGTGGTTGCCGATGCGTTCTTAGCGTGGTATTTCGGTGAACGATGAGCGGGATAACGGAGAGTATCGAACCGGTTCGTCTGAACGTGGGGATTTTCGCCCATGTCGACGCCGGAAAGACAACGACGACTGAGCATATTTTGTACGAAAGCGGACGGATTCGCATGCTGGGCAGCGTGGATGACGGCACGGCGCTTACCGATTCGCTGGAAGTGGAGCGTCAGCGCGGCATTTCTGTGCGCGCGGCCATGACGACGCTCACCTGGAAGGGCACGCAGGTCAATTTGATCGATACGCCGGGCCATGTCGATTTTCTGTCCGAAGTGGAGCGGTCGCTGCGCGTGCTGGATTGCGCGGTGCTGGTTCTCTCCGCGGTAGAAGGCGTTCAGGCGCAGACGGAAATGATTTGGAACGCGCTTAAGAAGCTGCAGATTCCCACGCTCTTGTTCATCAACAAGATGGACCGCGTTGGCGCGGATCCCGATGCGGTGCTCGCTCAGGCACGCAATTATCTGTCTCCGGACATCGTTCCTGTCCAACATCCGCTTGGGGCTTGGCAGGATTACAGCGGAGCAGTGGATTTGTGGCAGACCGATTTGGAGGAAGCCGCTGCCGAGGCAGGCGGCCTGGAAGCATACGCATCGGCCCGGAGTCGTTTGATCGAGTTCTTAGCCGAGCGCGATGACGCGCTGCTCGAGTCGTACGTTAGCGGAGAGAACGTTGCGGAGGAACGTTGGGCGCGATGTGCGGAGGAGTTAGCCCGGTCTGCCCGGATGTACCCGCTGTTGTACGGGGCGGCGGCCAAGGGAATCGGCATCGCTCCGCTGCTGGATGCGATGCTACGCTATTTCCCTACGGCTGGAGGTGATCCGGAGGCCCCGTTGTCCGGCGTCGTCTTCAAGATCGAACGCGACAAGACGATGGGACGGATGGCGTATGTACGACTTTATGAAGGCAGCCTCCACAATCGCGATGCCGTGTTGAACCACACGCAGAACCTGAGCGAGAAGGTGACGCAGATTCGTAAAATCGACGGTACCCGGTCCGAGGATATCGGCGTGCTGCGGGCGGGGGACATTGCTGCCGTCTGCGGCTTGTCCCATGTCCGCATCGGCGACGTGCTGGGGCGGCCGGAGGCGGTCCCTGCCGAAGCCAAGCTGGCGGTCCCGTTGCTTACCGTGCGGGCGCACCCGGCCAACGAGGCGGATTACCGGGCCGTGGCAGATGCCTTACAGGAGCTGTCCGACGAAGATCCGCTGCTGGACTTGCAATGGCTGCAAGAGGAGCGGGAGCTGCACGTGAAGGTGATGGGCCCGATCCAGCTGGAGGTCCTAAGCAGCGTAATGGCAACGCGTTACGGACTGAAGGTGACCTTCGGCAAGCCATCGGTTATTTATAAAGAAACACCTAAGCAGGCGGGTGAGGGCTATATCGCTTACACGATGCCGAAGCCTTGCTGGGCGATCCTGCGGTTTAAGATCGAACCTGGCCCACGGGGGAGCGGTTTGATCTATGAAGTGTACGTGCGGGACGAAGATTTGCTGCCGCAATATCAGAATGAGGTCGCTCGCCGCGTTCCCGAGGCTCTGCAACAAGGGCTGTATGGCTGGGAGGTTACCGATCTGAAAGTCACGCTGACCTATGGTCAGCATCATGTTTGGCATA
This sequence comes from Paenibacillus sp. FSL R7-0216, assembly GCF_037969915.1. Lineage (NCBI taxonomy): Bacteria > Bacillati > Bacillota > Bacilli > Caryophanales > Paenibacillaceae > Paenibacillus > Paenibacillus sp. FSL R7-0216. Next base: position 1,255,964 of record NZ_CP150222.1, read on the forward strand.
CCCATCCCCTTGATTTTGCCGTCGCTACGCCAATGGGAATCATGGACGGACTGGCGAATGTCGGCACGATGCTGCTGGAGCCGATCTTGCATGTCCGGTTAGTCGTTCCCGAAGAGAACGCCGGCCGGGTGATGAATGATCTCGTGCAGATGCGCGGTCGCTTCGAGCCGCCGCAGCTACAAGGGGAGCGCGTGTTAATCGAAGGGCATGTACCGCTCTCGACGTCGCTTCATTACCCGATTGAACTGAGCTCATATACGAAGGGACGGAGTACGTTTGCTTCCTCCTTCGCCGGCTATGAACCGTGCCCGTCGGACGTTCAGGCCGAACGGACCCGGAGGGGCGTTAATCCGCTGGACCAGGCGAAGTATATCCTCAGCGTGCGGAAAGCGCTGCAAGGCTAAGCCGACATGCCATACGCCTTAGTCGAAATAAGCTCCGAAATTTTTCATGTAGAAGGAACAATGGACGCGGACCGGCATTTGGCTGTATCGTTCACGCCAGTCGGTCCCTTTCCATTCCTCATAGCTCATTTTGTTTCGCACATATTTTCCCAGCCCCAAGCTGTCCGTGCGATTCTGCTGCAACGTCTTGATGATCCGCAGTGATTCCATGACGATGTGTTCACTAACCAGCTTTTCGACCTTGGCCCGTTCGGAAGTACTTAATTTTAGGTTACCAAGGTATTCATCCACCCCCCCTTCAACCTTCAGGTAAATATCCGCTTCGTATTCGCCGGACGGGCCTTTCGAGACCTTGATCCGGCGTTTGCTTCGGACGGCCCGGAAGGAGATGGCCTTCAAGTTGGGATCCTCCGACGTTAGGCTGAATTCGCCTTGCGACAGATCTTGGTACAGGAGCGAAAACAGGTAAACATCCTTCCAGGGCAGCTTGTCGATCATCTTGTCGTCCCGGAATGTGGCGATGCCGCTGATGGTGATGTCCTTCTTCTGTTCCTTGACCATGATGGCGATCGGATCCATCCCGTCGTCGTAATAATCGCGGGTAAATTGATACAAGGCAGTCCGGGGCACCGATTGCTTGTTAAATTCTTTTTGCAGCAGCTTGTTGATGTAGTTGGCCGTTTTGGTATGGCGAGGATATTCCTGGCTGATAATGGCTCCCGCTTCGCCTTCGACGACGGCCATGGCGGTTCGAAACGAGATGCTCGGATCGCGGAGAAATGTATCCATATCCTTCCAAATACCTTGACGGGCCAATGCTTCGCCGTACATAAACGTACGGATCTGTCCGCTGACGATGATTCGGCTTGTTCGCAAGGACAACGCCGCTTTGGCATCCTTGGGGCTGGTGGAGATCGTCTCCAGCAATTCATCTGTCGTTTTCCCGTCTCTGGCAAATTGCGTGACCAGCGGCATACTGATCGTGGCTTTGATCTTGTCCTGAGGGGCAGCGTCAAAAGCGGCGGTTTCAATGTAGCCGATCCGTTCCAGGATGCGCTGATCCTGATTGCAGCCCGCGAGAATAAGGCAAAGAGTCGCGGCCAGAAATAGGCGTCTATGCATGTTTCTTGAACCTCCTTTGCAGCAAGAGCAGTAGGATCAGCAGCAAGGGGAACCCGAAGGAGAAGCCCAGCTGTGCCATCGTTAAATAACGGAACCAGGACTCTACCTTGATTAAGGACTTAGGAATCATCCCAACGGAGATCGTCGCAACCATAGACAAAAACACGATCACTTTCCAGGGGATTCGGCGAAAGATCTGGGACATCACCGCTTGGCTTGACCAATAGTACATGCCCGCCGTATGCACGATCGAGAACATGAACAGGCTGAATAGGAAATTCTGGATCCGCTCGACAAACGGGAACCGTAAATAGGCATACATGTCGAGGATCGGAAAGGAAGAATGGAGAAGCGCTCTATGGCTAAAGAAGCCGTAAGCCAAGAACGTGACCAGCAAGTAAACGAACATGGTGATTCCGTTTCCGAGATGAACGTATTTTAACCATCTTTTGTTGTTTTCCGCATAGGGAAACAGAAACAGGCTTAACTCGTACCCCAGATACGCGCCATATATCCGGAGCAAGCCTTCTTTCATATCCGCTCCCTCCCGAAACAGAAAGGAAGTCAACCGCGACAGATCGAAGTCCTTGACGAAGAAAAAGGCGAGCGGAACTTGCAGCAGCAACAGCAACGAGAAGATGACATTCGCCTTAGACATGGTGTAGATCCCCTTGGTGACGTAGAGGAACAGCAGCACATCCACGTAGATTTTGAGAATCATGTCCGAGGTCGACGGAAATATGAGCATTTGATAGATCAATGCATATTGTTTGACGACTAGGCAGCCGATCATGCTGAACAATCCCCATAGCAGCAAATACAGCGGAACCAAAATGAACCGCGGCAGCGAAGCACCAAGAATCTCAAAGACGGATTTCCCCCCGCCCATTCGGTACACGGCGGATATCAGCATGATGTTTAACGTCACGAGCAGGAACATCGGGATGAGCATGAGCCATCCATTGGTACCCATGTAATGTGCCGTGATCCGCGGCAAAGTGAACAGGATAATCCCGCTTTGGGTGTTGAACACCATAAGAGCGATGTGGAAGCGATTCAGTTTTTCCCGATCCATGGGGTCACCTATTTCTTCATTTTGTTGGTGGTTTCGTTAGGGCTGCGGGATTGCTTTGGTCGCTTGGAGAACATCCAGAAAGGCCCCCGGATAAAAGTATCCTTCCAGTCGCTTGGTTTGATCGGTGCGAGCGGGAGGGTGTACGGCGCTCCGAGGCTGGTCAGTTTGGACAGATGGATGATCACCAGGCCTAACCCGAAGATGAAGCCAAAGTTTCCGAGCATCCCCGACAAGATGATGAGAGCAAACCGAATGAGCCGAATCGAACCGCTCATCGTATAGCTGGGAATGACAAAGGAAGCGATGGCGGACATCGCTACGGCGATAATCAGGATGTTACTGGTAAACCCGGCATCCACCGCAGCGGTGCCGATGACAATCCCGCCAACGATCCCGATGGTTTGCCCGATTTTGGACGGCAGGCGAGCGCCGGCTTCTCGCAGCAATTCCAGCGTAGTTTCCATTAACAAGGCTTCCAGAACCGGAGGGAAAGGCACGCGGCTGCGCGATTCAGACATCGAAGCCAGCAAATTTATCGGGATCATCTCGTAATGGTACGTTGTGATGGACACGTACATCGAAGTCAACGTCAACGTAAGCACAAAGGCAATATACCGGAGGAGCCGAAGAGATGTGCCAACCGCCCAGCGGCTGTAATAATCGTCGGGCGAGGAGAAGAACTCGAATACCGTCGTGGGTCCCACGATCACCGACGGGCTTTGGTCCATAATGACGACCACCCGGCCTTCGTTCAGCTTGGAAACGGCGACGTCGGGACGCTCCGAAGTCAGGAACAGCGGGAAGATCGTGGATGGGAAATCCTCAATCAATTGCAACAACATGCTACCGTCGAAAACCCCACTGTATTCGATGCTTTGAATCCGTTCTGACATCCGGTTGACGAAGTCCATATTGGCGATTTCATCGAGGTACAGCAAAGACACCTTGGTCTTGAAAATTTCTCCTACCTCGAATTGTTTGGCTTTTAACCGACTGCTCTTCACCCTCCGGCGGATGATAGACAGGTTGGTATCGAGTGATTCGTTAAAGGAGTCATGCGGGCCGACAATCGTGGATTCCGTCTGCGAAGATTCAATGGCCCGCTTTTCGGGACCGTAAACGGAAATCAAGTAAACCCCTTGCGGCACGAACAAGGCGGCATCCCCATCCAAAATGCCGCGCACGACCTTCGTAGTTTCGTCCTCAAGCTTGAATTGGGATTGATGCAGAAGCCCGCCCAGTTCTTCCCGGCTAATGTTTTCCAACGGAATGATCACATTGTTGATGAACTTCTGTTTGTCGACCAGGTGATCGAAGAAAAGGATATCGGCTTGGATCATCGGATAAGTTCGATGCGAAAGATCGGAGCACCCTTGGAACTCATCCAGCACGCGATTTAGCGACAACGGGCCGGGAGCCTGGGGTTCGGAAACATGGGACGTTTGCTGCTGTGGTTTTTGTCTGGCCATCGTCAGGATGGATTTCATCAATCGGGAGAACAAGGCGTAACTCCTCCAGCTGAGGTATTTTCCTCTATTGTGCGTAGCATTGGAAGAACTATGCAGGGGGGGAGAGCCAGGAAACGGATTTGAAAAAAAATGAATGCTGCAAGAAAGGCAGCATTCATTGAATTCATTTTATTTGAATTCGTCCAGCAGCAACCGGGCAAGCTCGACATAGTTCGTAACCGGGGTATGAGGGAGGTGCGGGTCCGCCTCCGGCCGGACGCCGCGATGGTTAAACCATATCGCGCGCCAGCCGGCACCGGCGGCTCCAACGACGTCGTTGCGCCAGGAATCTCCGATGTAACAACACTGTTCCGCAGTCTTGCCCAGCTTCCCGGCGATAAGTTCAAACAGTCGTACGTCCGGTTTGGTCAAGCCTAACGCACCCGAAATGAACACCAGCTCGGCGGGGATCAGCCGATCTACTCCCAGCGCTCGAATTTTTCGCCATTGGTGATCCGGCGGCCCGTTTGTAATCACCCCGACGACGACACCTAACTCCTGCAGCTTGCCGATCAGATCGAACGCGCCGGGGAACGGGCGAATATCAAATTGACGATTCAGGTAAGCGGCCTGGACCGCTTCGGCTTGCTCGGCTGTGAGCGCGAGGTCGAACTCCCCCAGCGAACGTATGAAGCGCTCGGTCCGCATCGATGCGAGCACCTGACCATGCGTTGGCGTGCCGCCGGCCTCGGCAGAAAGATAGTCGCTGTAGTAGCGCATCCGGTGATAGGCAGGTTCATACGGGAAGTCCTGCCCAGTGTCTAGTGTCTCTTCCAGCGCTTCGCGAAAAGGCTGCAGATGGTCGTATAACGTATCGTCGACGTCGAAAAAAACCGCGTGGTTTGCTGTAATTGGCCTCATTGTATTGATCTTCTTCTCCCTCTAGGCACCGAAGTAGAAAACCTCGGTCTTTTCCTTTAAAATGCTTATGTATTGTTACTTGCTGCGGGTACCGCTGCCTTCTCATTATACGTGACAGGTTCGAAAAATACATAGTTTCATCCGGCCGATTCGTTATATGATGGGATAAGGTTGTACACTTTGGACGGAAAGGTTAGGACCGGACGTGAAAAAACCGAAGCGATGGTTTACTTTAAGAAATCAAATTTTCATCAGTTTTATGCTGCTGATGATTTTTGTTCTGGGGATCGCCAGCGTATTGACGTATTCTCGGGTGTCCGCGCTGCTGGAGACCAATGCCGAGAAGCATATCAGCCAAACCGCCCTGCAGGCCAACGGGCGCCTGGATGCGCTGATCGCCCAAATCAACACGCTGACGACTCAGGTCGCCACCGATGAATACGTACAGCAGCTGTTGCTGGCCGAAGTGCAAGGACAGGAGACGCCGTTCAGTTCGCGTCAATCGCTGTTGCCTTTGTTTAGTGATTATCAAGCCTATGTAACCGGTATTAAATCCCTGGAGTTATACACGAATGATTACCGCCGTTTGTTTCCGCTGAATGAAACCCAATTGATCGACACGATTGACTCGCAATGGATTAATGCGGCGAATTGGGGGAAAGGGGCGCTCGTATGGATCGGCGTTGATCCGCGCGACCCCTCTACCGTACTGGCGTTGCGACGGGTCAGTTTGCTTGACCGTTGGTTTTCGTCCGGGGGATATTTAATGGTGCGGATCGATCGAACTTATTTTCAAATTCATGAACAGATCGGCGGGGATGGCGGGGAATACATTCTGCTGGTCGATGGAAATCAACGGCCGGTCGCGACGAATTTCAGCTTTCCCGCAGAGGATTTAAACCTGAAGGAACTGCTCGGCAACGTGGGGAAAAATATCACGATCGGCGGTCAAGATTTTATTGAGGTCAAGCAAGCCTCCAAAGCAACCGGCTGGACGCTCGTCTTCTTCACGCCGATCAACTATGTGACTAGCGGGATTTCTGCGCTGCGAACGGCGGTTGTGGCCTCGGGAGCGATTGGGATCCTCTTATTCCTGATTATGTCGCTGTCGCTGTCCACGATGATCACCCGACCGATCTTCCGGCTGATCAAAGCGATGCGCGGCGCGAGGTTTGGGGTACTGCAGCGCAATCCGATGTTCTCGAAGACCTTGGAAATCAACGAGTTGAACAATTCGTACAACCAAATGGTCGACAATATGAACGAATTGATCCGCGTCGTTTACGAGAAGGAGCTCCTGCAAAGCCGAACCGAGCTAAAGGCGCTTCAAGCGCAAATCAACCCGCATTTCCTGTTTAATACGCTGGAGGCCTTCTATTGGTCGCTGGAGGAGAAAGGCGAAGAAGAGTTAGCGAATCTGGTCGTAGGTATGTCCAGCTTGTTCCGGTACATCATCAGCAGCCCGAATCAGGACGAATGGGTGACGATGGAGGACGAGCTTGAGCATGTGGAGCGCTATCTGCAACTGATGGATATCCGCCTTGCGGAACGGTTAACCTGGTCTATCGACGCCGGTGAATTCCGTCATGTCAAAATTCCGAAGTTGCTGATTCAGCCGTTGGTGGAAAATGCGATTTTGCACGGGGTTGAAAAGCAAATGGGTCAGGGCAAAGTCAGCGTAAGCGTCGAGCCGTCGGAGCGGGAGGGGTATGTGAAAATTACCGTGCGCGATAACGGTCCCGGGATGGACGAGGAGACGCTGCTCGGCTTGTTGCGGGCAATGGAAGGAGGACCCTCTATTTCCTCCAAAGGTATGGGGGTCGGGATCGTCAATGTGCAGCGACGGCTGAGATTATATTTTGACGGAGAACATGGAGATAAACACGGGCTTCAAGTGACGAGCCATCCGGGTGAAGGAACGTCCGTAAGCTTTGATATACCTAGTGAATACGGGGGAACGGTATGAAGCAGACAAAAACGATTCTTGTGGTTGAGGATGAACCAAGAACGAGACAAGGTTTTACGAAAACGCTGGAAGCCTGGTCTGCCGGACGATACAAAATCGAATGGGCGGATAGCGGGCAAGCTGCGCTGGCATGGCTCGAGGATCATGTCGCACATCTGCTGATTACGGATATCCGCATGCCCGGCATTAGCGGTCTGGAACTGATTGAAATGCAGCAGCGCCACAAACAATTCAAGCCGGTCGCCATCATCATATCGGGATACGCGGAGTTCGAATATGCGCAAAAGGCGATGCAACTGGGAGTCGTCAATTATTTGCTGAAGCCGGTGGACAAGCATAAGCTGGTCCAAGCCGTGGAGCAGGCGCTTCTAGTGGAGGACGACCGACACCGGATCGAAACGATGGAGAAGCTGGTCGATCCTCGGCTGTTGGAGACGAAAGAGACGGATACCCAGTACACACCGCAGGTGCGCGAGGCGCTTAGCTTCCTGGACGAACATTTGCATGAGCCCATCACGATGCGGCAAGTTGCCGATCGGCTGCATTTGAATCCCAGCTACTTCAGCGTGTTGTTCAAAGAGCAGACGGAACTGACCTTCAGCGAATATATCAGCCGACTGCGGGTGCTCCGCGCCAAAGAACTGCTGCTGCGGACCACGCTGTCCGTTGGGGAGATCGCGGAACGCGTGGGCTATCAGAGCGATAAATACTTCATCAAGGTATTCAAAGGCTACGAAGGGATGAGTCCCAGTAAATACCGCAGCCAGACGAAAGAGACGGAGGAGAACGCGTAGGGCGGTTTCGACCAGGTCTGCCGTGAACGGGTTCCCGCCATCCACGGGAGATGGAAGCGGAATCATCAACGTGATAAACTTAGGATGAAACGGTTACAAGAAGAACCGTGATATCTAGGGGGATAAAGGCATGTCCAATCATAAAACTACGTCCATTGTGTTGATTTCGCTGCTCCTGCTGTTAGGACTCGCAGGCTGCACAGGGGATAAGACAGCGGGCGGCGGCACGACGGAAGGCCAAGCGGCATCGGCAGCGGGCGAGCAGGTGACGATTCAATTTATGCATCTGTGGCCAGTGGGCGCTTCTCCGCAGCAAAATAAGCTGGTGAATGAAATCATCGACCAGTATCATTCCGAACATCCGAATGTAACGATTCAACAGGAAGTGATGGAGAACGAGCAATATAAGAATAAATTGAAAATTTTGTCCGCCGCGAACGAGCTTCCCGACGTAGGTGTCACTTGGGCTGCCGGCTTCATGGATCCTTACGTGAAAGGCGACCTGTTCGCTCCGCTGGACGATTTGCTGGACCGTGGTTTAAAGGATCAATTCGTTCCGGGCGCAACCGACGCTTACGCTGTACAAGGGAGAACCTACGGCTTGCCGATCGAGCTGAACATTTCGCCGATATATTATAATAAAGCCATTTTTAAAGAATACCATTTGGAAGTGCCGCAAACCTACGATCAATTTTTGAACGTGGTCCGTACGCTGAACAGCAAAGGAGTAACCCCCGTTGCACTGGGGAACAGAGACCGCTGGACGGGATCGATTTGGTATATGTACCTGGCTGACCGCCTCGGCGGACCGGAAACGTTGAAGAAGGCGATCGACCGTTCCGGCACTTTCGAGGATCCGGCGTTGATTCAAGCGGCTGCCGAAATTCAAAGGCTGGTGGATATGAACGCGTTTAACAAAGGTTTCAACGGTTTGTCCAATGAAGAAGGCAAATCCGTGTTTATGCGTGAACAAGCGGCCATGTTCCTGGCGGGCACTTGGGAGGTTCCTAACTTCACGAGCAACCCGGACGTGCCCCAGGAGTTCAAAGACAAAGTCGGCTTCTTTAAATTCCCGACCTTCGCTGGCGGCAAAGGCGACATTAATAGCTGGGTAGGCGGGCCTGGCGTTGGCCTATTCGTCGCAGAAAACTCTAAAGTCAAAGACGAAGCGAAGCAATTCGTGGAGTATTTCATCAGCAAGTGGGGTGCCGAGTCGGTTAGCACGGCAGGGGTTATTCCGGCGACAAAGGTGGACACGTCGTCCTCGGACTTGCCGCAGCTCTACATCGATTTACTGGATGAGTTGAACCACGCCAGCAACCTGACGCTGTTTGCCGACGTGCAAATGAAATGGAACGCGGCGCAAACACACCTGAACATGATTCAGGCCCTGTTCGGCAAAGCGGTGACACCGGAACAATTCGTGAAAGAGCACGAAGCCGCGCTGCAGCAAGGCGATTAATCGCGTCGCAAAACAAGAACCTTCCGCTTCATTTCGCGGAAGGTTCTTTGGTGTTATCCAACGTATTGGGATATGGAGATCAGGGCTGTCATCGTGATAATGTTTAGCAGCGTGGAGATCAGTACGGTTTGCGAGGCGAAATCCGGTTCATTGTCGTATTCTTCAGCAAGAATCGTGCTGTTCACGCCGGTAGGCATGCCGGATGCGATCAGCAGGGCTTGAGCTGGGATTCCCTTAAGGCCAAGCGCCCAGACCAACGCGAACCCGATGGCCGGTCCGATCAGCAGGCGCAGGGCTACGCTGACGTAAACATCGATTCGGTCGAGACGCAGTGGATATTTGATGATTTGAGCGCCTAGCGTCAGCAAAGCGATGGCGACCATCGAGTCGGCGATATAACCTAGTGGTTTTGCTACGAAATAAGGAAGCGGCCACTTGAGCATGTGCAGCGCCATCCCTAACACCAAGGCGTAAGGCACGGGCATCTTCAGAAATCCGATCAGGGCAGCTTTCAGCGTGCCGCCGGATTTAGCCCGCGAAACGGACATCACTCCGTAAGTGAACGTGACTAAGCTCTGAAAGGTCATGACCAGCGCTTGAACCGAGGCGGCCAACGGATCTCCCTTAAAGGCTAATTGATTGATCGGCAGTCCATAATTGCCGGAGTTGTCGAGGATCAGACTGTTGGTGAAGGCGGCCCGCATGCCCGGTCCAAACTTCAGGCGCCGGCTGACGAACAAGCTGACCCCATAGAGCAGCAGGACGTACAAAACGTAAAATCCCGTAACGCTGCCCAGCAGTTCCGCCGACATTTCCGATTCGTACATGCTGACGAATACGACCGCGGGCGTCACGAAGTAGAAATTGATCTTGGCCAGTGTGTACAAATCAAGCTTAAAGGCGCGCTGCATGAGTGCGCCTAGTCCAATCAAAACAAAAATGGGCAAAACGACGTCCAAAATAATATCGCCGATCATCTCTTGTTGTTCACTTCTTTCTCATTCGCATATATGGATACCCGCAGGCAGGCAGTCGCTTGTTATTATATCACGTCCGCCGAAGCATTGAAGACGCAAAATGCCGAAGCAACCAGGTGTGTTACAATGCATAACAGGATGAAGCGAGACTCGTGAAGATACAATCATTGAATGAAGTACAGAAAAGGAGCGAAAGCCATGAAAAAAACCTCAAAGCAAGATCATCTCGTCCTTGGCGATGTGGAGCGGATGATTAACCTGGAGAGGGAACTGACTCAATTCAATCATGAGCGTTCCTTGTATTTGGCGGAATCCCGCCTGACGGTAACACAAACCGGTGAGACGACGCTGCTGACGGACGAGCTGTCCCCGCAGTCGAGCTATTATAATCGGGTGATCGGCTTTGGACCGTCGGATTTGGAGCGGCTATCCGCAATCCTCGAACATTATGCGGCAGCAGGCATCGACCCATGCTTTGATATGAGCCCGGACCGGCAAACCAGCGAGGTGGCGGAGGCTTTGGCAATGCAGGGGTTCATACCGAGGCTGCAGCTCGCTTTTCTCAAGCATGAACGCTTTGGGGAAGACTTGGAGGTAGGTCAAACGGGAAGGCCGCCCTCCCGCGCAGAAATCGAGATCTCCCGCGTCTCTGACGAGCACGAGGCTGTTTCTTTTATCCGATTGATTGAGCTGTCGCGTGGCGGTGATGGTACCGAGCTGGATGAGGTAAGGGTACAGTCGAAAAGTCGCTATTTTTACCGGGACGATTTTCACAATTTCGTCGCCTACGTCGGCGGAGAGCCTGCAGGGATGGGATCTTTATTTATTCGCGGCGATACCGGGTATTTAGCCAACGACTTTACCTTCCCGGATCATCGGAGCAGAGGCGTGCAAACGGCATTGATCTATCACCGGCTGCGAATGGCGTCGGAACGAGGACTGAATCGGGTTTATACCGATGTCGAGTTTGCTACGGCCAGCCATGGGAACATGTTGAAATGCGGATTTGAGCTTGTATATATGAACTCGTTCTGGATGAAATCGGCGCTGCCGCATTAAGCGGTCGGCGCCGATTTCTTATTTTTCCGCCCGCCTGCGCAGACGCCGCCGCGGAACACGACGAATCAGGAGCTGGCCCAGCACTTCGGACAAAACGAGACCGATTGCGATCGAACCGGATAGAAGAAAAGCTTTGGCGGCGAGCTCGACAGCCAAGTCGTATTGGTTCTCCACGAATCGACGCATGGCGTCATACGCCAGACCGCCGGGGACCAATGGAATGATGCCGGCCACACTAAAGATAATGACGGGTTTCTTGTAGATCCGGGCAAACAGCTGGCTTAGGGCACCAACCAGAAAAGTCGCAGCAACGGTCGCAAATACGCCTCCCATCTGCGACTCCAGCAGGATGTAGACCATCCAGCCGACCATACCGGACAGGCCGCATTGAAGCAACGTACGTTTCGGGGCATTAAAGAGGATGCCAAAGGCTCCTGAAGCAATGAAGCTGGCAAGCAGATGAACGAATAGATACATGGGATCGCTTCGTCTCCTTCTGGCTCTAGTTATATCACGGTAAATACGACGGCGATCCCGGCTCCGATGGCAAAGGCGGTGAGAAAGGCTTCCGCCCCGCGCGACAACCCGGATACGAGATGACCTGCCATCAAGTCCCTGACCGCATTCGTAATCAGAAGACCCGGCACCAGGGGCATCACGGAACCGATAATGATCTTATCCAGCTCCCGGCCCAAGCTGATTTGCACGAAACCTAAAGCGAGCAGCCCGATCAGCAGCGCCGCAGTAAATTCAGCGAAGAATTTCACCTTCACCAGCCGGTGGAAAAGCAAGTATGCGGCAAACCCCAAGCCGCCGCACATCAAGCCGGGCAAAAAATCGGTTAATGACCCGCGGAACATCAGCGTGAAGCAGCCGCTCGACAAGGCTGCAGCCGCGATTTGCAGTGGCATCGGATAAGCGTGCTTCACCGTCTCGATCCCGAGCAGCAAGGCATACGCCTCGGCGGCCGTCAAATTTCCGCTGCCCAGCTTCCGGGAAATATCGTTCACCGCGGATACCTTCTGCAGATCGGTTGTCCGCTCCACGATACGGATCAACTTGGCTGATTCCGCGTCGCCCGATTGAAAGACGATCCCCGTCGGCGTCACATAACTATGCGAGCCGGAGAGCCCCAGCGCATCGGCCATTCGGGTCATCGTATCTTCCACACGGTACGTTTCCGCACCGCTTTGCAGCATGATTTTTCCCGCCAATAGGCATACCCGTACAGGCTCCTCTCCTTGGAACGCAGCCGCGCTGTCCATCACCGTCACCCTTTCATGAATCTGACGCCATTATATCACGTTGGGAAGGGCAGAGAAATCGATTCGACAGGACGTTCGACATAACATGTCACAATATGTCGAATATAATCGAAAATTAGCAAAAATATCTTATTTTTGCCCTTCTATTATGTTATGCTAGCACTACTTACCATTGCACCATACATCAGAGAGGGACATTCGATGCTGCAAAGCTTATTCAACAATTTTACGCTGCTAACGACGGTGATCTTTTTTGGATATATGATCAAGAACAAAATGCCCGACCGCCTGGAGACGGCGCTGTGTACCCGAATTCTTCTTGGCAGCTCGCTGGGATTGCTGGGCGTGGTGCTGATGTATTACAACTTCCCTATCTCCGGGCATGCCGTGGCCGATTTCAGACAACTGCCAATCTTGATTTCTGTCTACATGGGAGGGGGGATTTCGGGCGTCATCACCACCTTATTTATCGCGATCTACCGTTTGCTGTTCCTGTATGGTTTCGGGATGCATTCCGTGATTGCCGCAATCAATGCGCCCGTGACGTTTCTGATCGGACTCATGTTCCTGCGCGGGCGGAAAACGACGATGGAGCGCCTGATCCTCACTTTAGCTCTAAGCGCTTCGAGTACCGTGATCCTAATTTCGATTCTAAGCAATGGACTTCCATTCAAGGCGATTGGGCTCTATTTTCCTCTGTTCATACTTGCTGGGATGTTTACGTTTTCCATGCTTCGTTATTTGCGCAATAAGGACGATTCCATACGCATGATGAGGGAAGCGGCGAACCGCGACTTTTTGACGAGCCTATACAATTCCCGAGCGTTCGAAGTAAAAATGGAGCATAAGATCGCCGCCGCCCAGCGCGACAAAATTCCGTTCACTCTGCTCTTCGTCGACATCGACCATTTCAAGCAGGTTAACGATAGGTACGGCCACCTGGCAGGTGACGCGGTCCTGCTGCAGATCGCCGATGTCATGAGGGAAACGTTCCGGCCAGGCGATCACATTGCTCGTAAGGGCGGAGAGGAGTTCGTGATCCTGGTCGATCGTTGCGATGCCGAACAGATCAAGATGATTGCCGAGCGCTTGCGCAGTAACGTGGAGAACCACGTTTTCCTTCTACCGGATGGAGGCGAGCTTAGGCTGACCATTTCGGCGGGGAGTGCGACGTACCCCAACGAACATGAGGAGGAACTGATCGTCAAGGCGGATCAGGCGCTCTATCAAGCGAAGGAAGCGGGCCGAAACCGAGTGTATCGTGCCGCGGACCTGTTTTATGAAGAGACGATTCAAAAAAGCATCTACCGTTTTCCGTGAGGGTAAACATTATTGGGGAGGACTATCATGCTTCGTAAATTTTCATTTTCCATTCGTCAAAAGCTTATTTTTTCGTTTGCCGCTGTTTTGCTGATCCCCAGCCTGATTATCGCCGGTACGACCTATTTGACGGCGAGCAACGGGATTGAAGCGGAACTGATGTCCAGTGCGCAAGAGAGTGTGGACACCGCAGATACGGTGATTACAAGCAATTTTGAGAACATGACGTCCGATCTGGATTATTTTGCCGGCCAATTGGACACGCCGACAGTCGATGCGGAGTTAGCGTCGGGGGGAACGGCGGTGAAAAACCGACTGAATCAATACCTGGCCTTACATAAGGATGTGTTAAATATTTATGTCGGCACAAGTAAAGGGGGAACATTGCTTGGGGTGGACCAGGAACTGCCGCCTGACTTCGACCCGAGAGTACGGGATTGGTATGTGCAGGCGCTGAAGACCCCCAATGCGGTCGTTTCCCCGGTTTATTTGTCCGTTGACGGAAGTCCGGTCGTTTCCATTTCTAAGATACTTAAGGATGGAAAGGGAGTCATTGCCCTCGACTTGAACTTATCCGGCATTTCGAAAATGACGAACATGAAAGTGGGAGAAGAGGGATATATCCTGATTCTCGACAATACCAAGAAGACGGTCGTAAATCCGGCAGGCGGCGTCGGCGAAGAGGCGAAAGACAGTTACGTGTCCCAGATGTTTACGGAGGACGGAGGAACGTTTGATTACGTCATGAACGGCCAGAAATATAAGATGGCGATCCACAAGAATGAATTAACCGGTTGGCGGATCGGTGGGACGATGAGTCAAAGCGAGGTGTCGCGCGAAACGGTGAAAATCCGCAATACCGCGATCTTTGTTGTATTGCTGTCGCTAGCTGGAGGAGCCATTCTAATCATCTTTAATATCCGTTCGGTCCTCGTTCCGATCCGCAGATTAAAGCGAGCAACCGCGATCCTCGGTCAAGGCGATCTAACGGAGAAGCTGGATGGCTTCAAGCGCGATGAAATCGGCGAACTGGCCGCTAATTTCCAGTTGATGGTCGATAATTTGCGAGTGATGATCGAAGGGGTTCGAGAAATGACCGAGAATGTCTCGGCATCGGCCGAGCAGCTATCCGCCGGATCCGAACAGACGACGAAAGCGATCGAACACGTGACGGTGGCCATCCAGGATGTTGCTGTCGGTAGCGAGCAGCAGCTGAACAGCGTGGAAAGCGGTGCAGCCAGCGTGGATGCGATGGCCCGGCAAGTGGAATACGTTTCCGGCAACATGCAGCTCATTACCCGGACGATGTCGGGGACGGCGGACTCCGCCCAGCAAGGTACAGAACTAGTGGCTGGCGCTGAAGAGAAGATCCGCGGTGTCGAAGAGACGGTTGCGGAGTTGGCATCCGTGATCCGTTCGCTGCATCAGCGTGCAGAGCAAATCGGCGGCATTGCCGCATTGATGGCAGGGGTCGCTCAGAAGACGAACATGTTGTCGTTGAACGCGGCGATCGAGGCGTCCCGAGCCGGCGAGGAAGGGCGCGGATTCGCGGTAGTTGCCGGCGAGATTCGGAAGCTGGCCGAGGGCTCTGGGCAATCCGCAGACCAAATCCGCGATTTAATCGCTCAGATCCGGGAGGAAATGAATCGGGCGGCGACCACGATGGAAGACGTTCAGTCCAAAGTGTCGGAAGGTAGGGAGGCCGTTGATTTATCCGGTCAATCGTTTGTTGCCATTAGCCGTTCGGTTGTGGAAGCGGCGGGAGCGATTGAAACGGCTGCCGGGACCATGCAGGAAGTGACGGAAGAAACCGGAGCGGCACGAGAGTCGATTGAACGAATTCGCCACCTCTCCGAGGAGACGGCCGGCAACACGCAAACGATATCGGCCGCAGCGGAGGAACAGCTTGCTTCCGTAGAAGAGATCGCTTCGTCCTCGGCCGATTTAAGCCGGATGGCTGAGCAACTGCAAACCCTGGTTGGTAAGTTTAAAGTGTATAAGGACTAATGGTTTTCAATTTGAAAAGCCTTCCGCGCAATCGGGCGCGGGAGGCTTCTTTTTTTCGTAAGGATCTATTCGGTTTCGTCACCGTCAAAACCGTTGAGCAAATCGGTACCGTGCATGACATCCGGATCGGGAGCGACAGGATCAATGGGACTGTCTTTCTGGATCACGTCCGCATCCGGCACATCGGGAAGCGGAGCCTCTTGTCCTACTGCCGCGGTCTCTTCCTCACTGATTCCTTGAGCGACCTGTGTATCGTGAGGCAGCAGATCATCGCTGGGGATGTCGTTCTCGGGGCGATACTCCTTAAGTAGCTCGTACCGCTCATATTCGAAGTCGGCAGAGGTTCTGTCATCTAATACGTCCATGACGAACGGTCTCCTTTCCTGGAAATTGCGAATCTCCAAAAGTGTACCCCAAAAAAAACCTCGGAATTCGACTGTAAAATATTATACAGAGGAAGAAATTTCCGATATTATAACTGTGTGATAAATATCATAGTTGGTTGTTGGAGAATTTGTCGGGCTGTTCAGGAACTAAAGGATAAGGGGAGAGTCGATTGCAAAATAAAAGGTACATGAAACTTAAAGGGAGGTTGCTGCTGGCAGCCCTTCTCGGGTTGAGTGGTGTTGTCGCTGTACAAACGCCAGCTTCGGCGGCTTGGTCCGGCGGACTTGTCAACGATGCCGGCAGACCTTTGCTGCAGGTGGACGTTTATGCCGGGACAGGACAAGCAGGGTGGACGGAAGGAGCATTGGGGGAGGCTGATTTTCGAACTCCCGGAGGTCTTCTGCGATTACCTGACGGAAGTTTATTGGTGGCCGATACGGCCAATCAGGTGATCCGGCAAATCAAAGACGGGGTCGTGAGCACCTTTGCGGGTCTTCCTTTCCCGGCAAAGCTGGATGAATGGAATGAACCGATCGGCGGGTTCCTTGACGGTCCATTAGGGGAATCTGCGTTCCGGGCTCCATCAGGGCTGGCAATGGACGCATCCGGGAATATCTATGTTGCAGATGCGGGCAATCATGCCATTCGAAAGATCACCTCGGACGGGCAGGTGCATACCCTGGCCGGTGACGGTATCTTAGGGTTTCGAGACGGCAAAGGGGAGAAAGCCCGGTTTCACTCGCCTCAGGATATCGCGGTCACCGGAGACGGGACGGTTTACGTGGCGGATACGCTGAATCATGCCATTCGCAGAATCACCCCGGACGGTGAGGTCACCACGCTGAACGCAACTTCGGAACGCGTCGTCGAGGTGTATCCGGGACTCGTCGTTCGCGCAGGGGATTACCTTGACGGCCGTTTGTCGCAGGCACGGTTTAACGAACCGTCCGGATTAGCCCTAGATGATCAAGGGAATCTGTATGTCAGCGATCGCGGGAATCATCTCATTCGCTATATCGATTTTACAACGAAGACGGTAACGACGGTGGCCGGTAAAGTGCCCGAATCAATGAATTCGGCATCGGAGCAGGCTCTGCTGGCAGCTGGTGGTTATCAGGATGGCGATGCGGCGGCAGCGCGGTTTAATGGGCCAGCCGGTCTCGCCTGGACGAAAGAAGGGTTGCTGATCGCCGACTCCTTGAATCATGCGATCCGGTTGCTTCAACATCAGACAGTCTCGACGCTGGTCGGCAACCGGGATGGAGCGCCGGGCAACACGGGGCATACGGAGGCTAACGCGCACCTTTCATTGCCGGTGGATGTTGTGGTTGATGGGGATACCGGTGAAGTTTGGGTAGCTGACGCGATGAATCGGCAAGTCCGTATGCTGCATCCCTATCGGTTACCAGATTCAGCTGTGGACTTTAAGGGACCGGCATTATTGTTCGAGCAACGCTGGTTGGCAAGGGAGGAGCAACTCATTCTCAAGCAAGGTCGATTGGATGTTCCCCTTCGTCTTCTCGCGGAGGCCGCAGGTTACACTATCGCCTTAAATTCAGCGGGGGGCATTGTCATCCAAGGAGAGGGGCGATCCTTATCTTTAAGTACCGGAAATTCTGAAGTGACGGTTACCGACAGCTCGACGGGAGAGGTATCACAGTTCACTTTGGCCGCCGCTCCTTATGTCAGCGGCGGCAAAGTGTATATCCCATTGCGGGATGCCGGTACCTTGTTGAATAAGGAAATCACTTGGCTGTCGGAAGCTCGACTGGCCATCATGAGGGATAAATAGGAGGTGAAGGACATGAACAAATGGATAAGAAACCTATGCGGGGGGATCGCTGCGTTACTGATCTGGATGGCCATTGGCCAATCAGCTATGGTTGCAGCGTCAGAGATCGGCGTGCGAACCGCCGTCATTGTAGCCTTACAGGGGGAGGCCAAGGTTCAGCCCGCTGGATCAAGCTTACAGTATGATGCGTTTGAGGGGATGACCCTGCAGCAAGGGGATCGGCTCATCGTCGGTCAAGGCGGCGCGCAGCTGCGGATCAAAGATACCGGAGATGAAGTGAATCTTGGGGAGTATAGCTTGCTGGACATCAGCCGCCTGGCCGGCGGACCGCAGGGGAAAACAACAAAGCTGACGATGCTTTCCGGTATGGCCTATTTTGCCGTGACCGACTTGCACGGGAAGCCGGATACGTTCCAGGTGGTGAACGGGAATCATACCTTGGACGTAAAAGGAACTCACTTTCTGGTTGTAACGGACCCGGTCACGGGAGCGAGCAGCTTAAGCGTGGTTGCGGGGGCGGTGAGCACAGGTAGTTCAAGACCTGCTTCTGGGGGATCTCTTAACCAGCAGCCTCCAATCATCATCTATCCAGCGCAGCAAATCTATCTTGGGGGCAGTGAACCCGGCGGACCCAGTGTGGTCGATCCGACCCGCCTGATCCAAAACGCGCCGCCCGGAGTCATCGAAAGCCTGCTCAAAAACGCTGAGAAAATTCAGCAGGAAAACGAGCAAACGAAAAAGAGTTTTGAAGAACAGGCGAATACGCCTAAGCAGCCTGCAAACCCGAATCTCGCGCAGCAGTTAGCTGATCTCAACAAGATAAGCCAGAATTTGTCCAACCTGGTCGGGAACCTGGCGCAAGAAGCCGTAAAACAACAAAAGCTGTCTTCCGGGCAAGTGCAGCAGTTGATTGACGAGGCCAACCGCTCCCTGGGAGGGAACGGGAAAATCGATTTGGACAAGGTTCAACCGCTGGATCCAACGGCTGGGGTAAATCCAGAACTCGCGAAAATGGAACAACTGCTCAAGGAAAAGCAGGAGGAATTGAATCGACAGCAACTGGAGAAACAGAATGCGCACCAGGCACTGATTCAACGCATTCTAGAGCAACAAGCAAAGCTGCAGGAGGAGAACCGGAAGGCACAAGAGGAAGCCCGTGCCAGGGCACAGGAGCAATTCACGAATCAACTCCCACCGCAGGATCGGGAACAATTCTTGGCCGATAAGCGGAAGCTGGAGCAAGAAAAGATCCAGCGAGGGGGTTCCACTCCTCCGTCTCCGGCGCCTGCAGAACCGACGGCGCCGAGCGGCGGGACTTCAGCGCCATCGAATCCAAATCCAAATCCGGAACCCCCGGCATCGTTTACTTTGAACTGGCGGTACGCCGATGAAACGTCCGTACCGTTGGGTGTACAGCACACCTTGGCTTTCGGCCTGACGCTAAAAGAGGGAGTGGAGCCGAAGTCGGACAAGCTTAAGGTCAAAGTAACGCTTAGCTCGAATGTGCCGGAGGCGGTATATGCCGCGATCGGTTACGACTTCGAATATGATTCGTTGCCGCCGACCGAGCTGAACCTAGAGGCATGCGGAACGTCGACGGCGGCGAGCTGTGGAGAGGCGTGGCTTCCTTCCGAGGAGGATGCGGGTTACGGCATTGGAGCCTTAGGCGACGGTTGGCCGGCCGTTATATCGGCTAACTGGGGGCAAATCGGCAATTATACCGTTACCGCAGAGGCTTTCCAAAATGAGGGGGATACTCTGGTTTCATTAGGCAAACAATCGTTCCAGTTTAAGGTGTCCGAAAAGCCGACGATCGGCTTTACGGGCGGAGAGTCATCGGTAAATCTGGCTCCAGAGGAACAACTGACTTATGCGTTTAGCGCCAAAGGTGAGAATATCCAACCATCGTATCGACTGGCGTTGAAGGCTACGATATACGGTGAAGCTCCGTATGCTGACGTACCGGTCACACTTTATCATAACGGTGCGCCGGTTGCCTCGGGGATCGTTGACGGGAATGGAACGGCTTACCTGACAGGTGAAGCAGGCGTTTTAGCCGCACTGTTGGCAGCGGGCAGTGATTTAACGCTGGCATGGGAGCCCTATGCAGCCGAACCTGGAACGTATGAGATCGGGTTAAGCTGGGTTTATCCTCCGGCCGATGGGTTGGATCCGTATCCCTTTAGCGAAGATAAAAATGTTCAGTTGATTGTTGGGACACTGTAAACGCAACCTCCAATCGCAAGGTTCAGGGAAATCACCCGGGCCTTGCGATTTTTTTGACGCAAGCATCGGGTCGGTTATTCAAGCGCTTTGCAGAATCCGGTTGACTTCCGGTAAACCAGCGGCTACAATGGCCTGTGAATCCTGGTACGAGCCGCTTGCTTGGACCGGGGCAGAGGAGATGAGATGTTGATTACGATCTACGATATCGCGCAATTTACCGGCTTTTCGCCGACCACGGTATCCAAGGTGTTTAACGGATACTCCGACGTCAGTGAGAAGACGCGCCGTAAAATCCTGGACGCAGCCGATGAACTTGGTTATGTGCCGAATGCTCACGCGCGTTCGCTGACAACCAAACGGTCTTGGATGATTGGCGTGCTGTTTATCGAGCCTTCCGGCGCGGGTATCCTGCATCCCTATTTCGGCGGCGTCATCGAGGGCTTCAAGCAAGTTGCCACCTCCAAGGGTTATGACTTGATGTTTATTTCCAAGGATATCGGCGGCAAGCGAAGTGGCTATCTGGAGCATTGCAAGATCCGTGGCATCGACGGTGTGGTGGTGGTCTTGCCGGATGCATCCGATCCCTATTTCCAAGAGCTGCTGGAGTCTAAAATCCCATGCGTACTGCTAGATCAGAAGTCTACCGTCAAGAGTACCGTGTACTCGGATAATGCGGAAGGTGTGCGGCAGGCTGTATCCTATTTGCATTCCATCGGCCACCGGAAAATCGCACATATCGGCGGCGGTCCAACGTTCGCCGGAGAACAGCGGTTAAACGGCTATATACAGGCGATGGAGGAGCTAGGACTCACGATCAACCCGCAGCATGTCGTGCAAGGGAGCTACGATTACACCATAGAGAGCGGCAGCAGAGCGATGGAAGAACTCTTGAAAGCGGACGAACGTCCAACGGCTGTATTTGCGGCCGGCGATAATTTAGCGGTCGGGGCCATGATGGCGATGAAACGGCATGGACTACGCGTTCCTGAGGACATCTCGTTGGTCGGCTTCGACGACATTGAAATGTCGAAATTTTTAACGCCGGCCTTAACGACGGTACGACAAAATACATATGTACTTGGCAGCAGGGCGGCTGACATGTTAATCTATTCGATAGAAGGCGGGGAAGACGTGCAAAAGGGCGTTATCCCGGTGGAGCTGGTCGTTCGAGAGTCTTGCCGATCGCTGTAGCTGGCTTGCCTCTATTTTTTTACAAGATATCGAAACCGGTTTCGATGCCCGTCATACTTCGAAAGTTGATGGCTCAGCTCATTCCGCCGACACTGTTCCTTTATGAAATGTAATCGATTTCAGGGACGCTAATTTTGAAACTCAAGGAGAGGATTCACGATGGCAAAATGGTTAAAGGTACTCACTTCACGCGATTCTGCTGACCGTCTGCAGCCCCAAGGGGAACTGGAGGTTCAATCCGGTGCGGGTGTCGGAGCGGGGCAGAGGTTGAAGGTCCTGCCGGAGCAAACCTTCCAAACCGTGATGGGTTTCGGCGGAGCTTTTACGGAAGCGACCGCTTATACGTTATCCCGGATCAGTCCGCAGAAACGAGATGAAGTCATCCGCCGGTATTTCGATCCGCAAGAGGGGCTGGGGTATACCTTAGGTCGCGTGCACATCCATAGCTGCGACTTCGCACTCGAAAACTACACGTACATCGAAGACGGCGATGTTGAGCTGAAGACGTTCGATATCTCCCGTGATCACAAGTGGGTGATTCCGCTGATTCATGATGCGGCGAAAACGGCTGGGAAGGACATCACCATGCTAGCCTCTCCTTGGAGCCCGCCGGCCTGGATGAAGACGAACGGGGACATGAACCACGGCGGCCAGCTAAAGCCGGAATACCGCGAGGCTTGGTCGAAATACTATACGAAGTTCATTAAAGCTTACCGCGAAGCGGGAATTCCCATCTGGGGGATCTCGGTACAGAACGAACCGGCGGCGGTGCAAACCTGGGATTCCTGTATTTACAGCGGCGAGGAAGAGCGCGATTTCGTTCGCGATCACCTGGGGCCGACGATGCATCAGGAAGGGCTGGCAGACGTCAACATCCTGATCTGGGACCACAACCGGGATATTATGATCGAGCGGGCCTCCGCCGTCCTGAGCGATCCCGAGGCGGCCCAGTACGTTTGGGGAACCGGCTTCCACTGGTATGTCAGCGAGGCGTTCGAGAACGTTGGCAAAGTGCATGAACTGTTCCCCGACAAGCACCTCCTGTTTACGGAAGGCTGTCAGGAAGGCGGCGTGAAGCTTGGCGCATGGTTTACCGGCGAACGTTATGGCCGCAATATCATCGGTGACCTAAACAATTGGAACGAAGGCTTCCTGGATTGGAACCTAGTGCTTGACGAAACGGGAGGCCCGAACCATGTGGGCAACCTATGCGACGCGCCGATTATCGCCGATACGAAGGCCGATACGGTTCATTACAACAGTTCTTATTACTACATTGGCCATTTCAGTAAATATATCCAACCTGGGGCTGTTCGCATCGGAATGGATACCGAAATTCCATCCTTGCTGGCTACGGCGTTCCGCAATCCGGACGGCAGCTTCGCGGTGGTTGTGCAGAACGAAAGCGATGTAGCGCAGCCGTTTGCTTTGGAACTGGGCGGTGAAGCCGCCAGCGAAACGCTGCCAGCCCATTCGATCGCAACGTACATCATCCAAGCTTAAACCTAATTTTACTTAACGGAGGGATACGCCCTATGCCTAAATATGCTTTTGAGGAAAATGCGTTCGTCATTGAACAATTTGACCGGGCGAAGCCGTTCTCGAGCTTCCTCCCCGGACTTGCCGGCCTGAAGGGGATTCCGATGTGGACATTTTACGTCAACCGGGGACAGGCGGTTTGCAGTTTCGGGATCCGGGATAAAAACAGCCCGATCATGGAATTCTCCCCGGCGAGCATTACGTACCAATCGGTAGCGATGAAGGGCTTCCGGACGTTCATCAAGGCCGCTGGAAAAACGGGGATCTACGAGCCCTTCCAAAGCGCCTTCCCCGACCCTTCCGCCGTTCGCCGCATGCACATTCTAGCGAATGAGCTGACGATTGAGGAAACCAACGAAGCCCAGGGGCTTCGGGTGAAGGTTCGATATTTTCAAATGCCTAACGACGATTATGCAGCCTTGGTGCGCCAAGTGGAGATCACGAATATTTCCGGGGCACCGTTGCAACTGGAAATGTTGGATGGCATGCCGGAGATTCTGCCTTACGGGGTGGAGAACGCTGGTTATAAGGAGATCGGCAATCTTCTGCGCAGCTGGATGGAGGTCGACAATCTGGAAAAGGGGATTCCGTTTTACCGGGTCCGCTCCAGCACGCATGATGAGGCTGAAGTGAGCGAGGTGCAAAGCGGCCATTTTTACTTGACCTTCGGCGAGGACGGCAAACTGCTGAAGACGATCGCCGACTTTGCCGTCATTTTTGGCGACAATACTTCGCTGGCTTATCCGGACCGCTTTGCCGAGCAGCCGCTGTCCACGTTAACCGCAGAGCCGCAGTATTGCACCAACAAGGTTCCTTGTGGTTTTTCGGCCTTGACCGCCGAGTTGGCCCCAGGAGAAAGCCGGCACATCTATACCTTGATCGGGCATATCGACAGCGTCGAACGGCTGAATACCAAAGCCGCTGACATCGCCAGCCCAGACTACATCGCCCGTAAAAATGCGGAAGCCGGTCAACTGACCGACGAGCTCACCGCTGACATCGCTACGAAGACAGCCCTGCCGCTGTTTGACGCTTATTGCCGACAAAGCTATCTGGACAATTTCCTGCGCGGCGGATATCCGTTTATCTTCGAGAACGGCCGGGAAGGGTTTGTGGTTCATCTGTATTCCCGTAAACACGGAGATCTGGAGCGGGACTACAATTTCTTCTCCATCGCCCCGGAATATTATTCACAGGGCAACGGCAACTTCCGTGACGCCAACCAAAACCGGCGAAGCGATGTCTATTTCAATCCGCGGGTGGGGACGTTTAATATCCGCACGTTTTTCAGCCTGATTCAAGCCGATGGTTACAATCCGCTTGGCGTAGAAGGGACGACGTTCCGGGTCCCTGCGGAGCGGGCCAACGAGCTGTCTGCCTTCCTGCAGAAGGCGGTAGTTGATCACCGGGATGAACTCGCGGCGCTTTGTCTGGGTTCTTTTACCCCGGGAAAGGTGATCTCGCTGATCATCAACCGCGGTGCTCAGCTTCTTGTTGGGGAGAATGAGCTGTTGACCGGCGTGTTATCTCTCGCCGAGCAGCAAATCGAAGCTTCCTTCGGCGAAGGTTATTGGTCGGATCACTGGACCTACAATATGGACCTGATCGACAGTTATCTGAATATTTTCCCGGATCGTAAAGAGCGGTTGTTGTTCGGGGAGCAGGAATACACGTTCTTCGACAGTCCGGCCCGGGTACTGCCGCGCAGTGAGAAGTACGTACTGAGCGGCGGTCACGTTCGCCAATACGGCTCGTTGGTCCATGATGAAGAGAAGATGGCGAAGCAAGGGCTGACGCTGAAGAGCACCAACTGGCTCAAAACGGGGTATGGCAACGGAGAAATCTATCGCACCACCTTGTTCGTAAAGCTGTTGTCTCTGGGATTGATCAAGTTCGCCACGCTGGATCCCTTCGGAATGGGCGTAGAGATGGAGGCGAATAAACCAGGCTGGAACGATGCAATGAATGGACTGCCTGGACTGTTTGGCTCGGGAATGAGTGAGACGTTCGAGTTGAAGCGGCTTCTGCGGTTCGTTCAGGAGGCTTGTGCCGAAGCTGGCGACGATGGCCATGAAGTGTCTGTGCCGGAAGAGCTCGCCGCTTTGCTTGGTGAAGTGAGCGATCTGCTGGAAGTCCGTTTGGCGGGGAGTTTGGAGCCATTTGGTTATTGGGACCGGGTGGCCGCTGCCCGCGAGAAGTACCGGGAAGCCATTCGTTTCGGGATCAGCGGGACGGAAGTCCGTCTACCGTTAAGTGCGATCGGAAGCCTGGCGTCTCGGATGTTGGAGCAAATCGAGCGCGGCATTCAGGAAGCCATCCGGCTGGGCGACGGCGTGACGCCAACGTATTTCGCCTTCGAAGCGGTGGAATTTGAGCCGGTGACGGATGCTCAAGGCGCGCCGGTCATCAGCAGTTACGGCTTGCCCAAGGCGGTGGTGAAGAAATTTACCGTTCGGCCGCTGCCGCATTTCCTGGAAGGTCCAGCCCGTTGGTTGAAGACGGTAGAGGATCAGGGCGAAGCTAAGCGGACGTACGAGCAAATCCGCCGCAGCGACCTGTTCGACACCCGGCTTCAAATGTACAAAACCTCGGTTAGTCTGGATGCGGAAACCCATGAAATCGGACGGATTCGCGCCTTTACAGCGGGGTGGCTGGAGCGGGAATCAGTCTTCCTGCATATGAGCTACAAGTATTTGCTGGCGCTGCTCAAGAGCGGCTTGACGGAGGAGTTCTTCGCGGAGCTTCGCGCCTCGTTGATTCCGTTCCTCGATCCAGCCGTATATGGCCGCAGTACGTTGGAGAACTCGTCCTTTATCGCCACGAGCGTGAACCCGGATCCGGATACCCATGGTCGCGGTTATGTCGCTCGGCTCAGCGGATCCACCGCCGAGTTCCTCAGCATGTGGATGATGATGATGGCCGGGAAACGAGTCTTCCGCATGCACGAAGGCAAGCTTCGGCTTACGCTCCAACCCCTCCTGCCGGGATGGCTCTTTGACGAGCGGGGTGAAGTGTCATTCCGCTTCTTGGGTACGACGGAGGTCGTATATCGGAATCCGCAGAAGAAAGACACCTTCGGCTCTGATGCGGCGGTAATCCGTCGGTTGTCGGTGCAGAAGCAGGATGGGACGGAGCAAGTCGTCGACGGCTCCGCTATCGAGGGTTTGCTGGCCGAAGAGATCCGCAACGGTACCGTGCGGCGGATCGAAGCGGAGTTGGCTTAACAGAAACGAAAAGCGAGGAAATTTACTCCAGACGGGTGCCAGGCAGCGATGCCTGGCGTTTGTCCGGAGTCTTTTTTTGCGCGTAGATGTTATAATATGGGGAACATTTGCGGGGAAGGAAGGAACACCGATGCATATGGAAATCAACAGCGAACGATACGAAGTTACCGCAGAGGGCCTTACGGTTGAGTTGTTGCCGAAGGAGTTCGCGCTGTTTCAGTTCTTGCACCGCAACGCCGGTCGGACATTCAGCCGAGAGCAGTTGCTGGACAAGGTGTGGCCGCTGGAATACCCGGTCGAGCGTACGGTGGACGACCATATCTATCGGCTTCGCAAGAAGCTAAAGCCTATCCACGGGCTGGAGATCAGGACGATTCGGGGCTTAGGCTACAACCTGGTGCTCCCGATTTCCGATCATTCGGAGGGAACCATTCCAACCCTAGCAGACCCGGAGCTGCATGAGACCATGCGAGCTCTGCTCGGCAAATATCAACTCTACGGCCAAGGGCGCTCGATGCTGACGCTGGCACGCCAGCAGGATGTGCTTGGCTATAAACTGGATCCGTTCTACGCGGTATACATCCCGTTTGTGCAAGGCGATCTGGACGGGCTCTTGAATAAGAACGATGCTCCTTTGCGGGACCGCTTGTATTACTTGCTGCTGTTCTTCTGCCTGTCGGGAAGTCCGGAGCGTGCCTTGCCAGTATGCGAGCGTATGCTTGCCCTGGAATTGCTGCCGCCCCCTCATCACATGGAGATGGAGATTCTGACGTTCCTGGATATTTATACCCTGGCCGGTGAGCCGATAAAAGCGGTGGAACGCTTACGCCTTAGCTATCGCATCATCGCGGAGTTGAGTTACGACAACTTCATCCCGCAAACCGCGATCGCTGAGCTGTTGGCTCATCTGGTGGCAGGATCACCGGAGCGCAAAATCGAGACGTTGGCGGATGCCATAGAAAATGGGATGTTAACCGAGAAACCCTTTTTAAGAGAGATTGGCAGCTATAAAGTGGTAAAAGGATTATGGCTGCAGCGGAGAGGGGAAGGGACGGGAGCGGAAAAACTACTGGATGAAGGGCTGGCTGTACTGGAACGGTCTGGCTTCGTGCCGCTACGCTTACTTTCCTTGTACCGAATCGTTAATTATTTTATCCTGTTCCCTCCCCCATTAGCGTTGGATCGAAAATACAAGGCATTATTTGACATGGAACTGGATCGGATAGGGGTAACCCGGTTGTCGGACGCGCTCGAAGCCGTTATCCGCGGCGAGTTAGGTTGATCTGTGCAATCGCTCTGATGATTCTCTGACATTCCTCCGTTACATTGAGCTTAGGTCATTCGAAACTAGCTTTATTTGGGGGAGTGTAAATGACGGGCAATGTACAAGCCGGGGTTGCCAGCTTGCTTCGTAACAAGATATTCACACGTATCTATACAGCCTACACAGCGGCGACATTTGGTGATTGGTTCGATATGCTGGCCATCCAGGTGCTGGTGGGATACCGCTGGGAAGCCGGGCCGCTCATGCTGGCGCTGATTCCCGTAACCAACGCTCTACCTAGTGTCCTGCTCGGTTCCCTTGCGGGCGTGGTCGCGGACCGAATCAACCAGTTGAAGTTGATGCGCCTTTGCGATTTGCTGACAGCCGCGCTGACCTTGCTGATTCTGCTGGCTCCGAATATGCTCTGGTTGCTTCCGGTGCTGACACTGAGAGCAACCCTCTCAACGTTCATGATTCCCGCTCAACAAGCGTTGACGCGCAGCATCGTTCGGGAAGACCAGCTATTTCAAGCAACCTCGTTGAATGGCTTCGTCAACCAGGGCTCCAAGATCGCCGGTCCGCTGCTCGGCGGCTTTGCACTGGCCTTATTAACACCAGAGTGGTGCATCCTGCTGAATGCTTGCTTTCGTTTGTCTTCATTGTTGATTCTGCTCACGATCAAAAAGGCGGAAGTTGAATTCAAGAAGGTAGGACTAAATCTAGCTAGTTCTTCCTCCTCTCCGGAAACTGCTGTCGATACATCCTTGCGTACCATGTGGATCGAAGGCTTAAGGTTTATCCTGAAAACCCGGGTATTAATGGTAACTCTGCTGTTTGGTTTTGTCGCGACGACAGCCATCCAAATGATCGATTTTCAATTCACCAGCCTGTTTCGGGAAATTGCCCCTCTGAAGGAGGCTTATCTCAGTTGGATGGTAGCCGCGGCGGGGATTGGGGCCGTGTTGGTGATTGCAGTGCTTAACCGCTGGAATAGAGGGGCAGCAGGTTACGCTTGGAAATTCGGCGCCGGATACGGGTTGATAGGTATAGCTGTCGGCGGTCTGGGCTTGCTCCCCGCGGGGAGTGCGGCAGTTCCCATCCTGTTGTTGGGATTCGGATTAGGCGTCGGCAATGGATTGGTGGTCGTAACCTTCAATTACTGCCTGCAAAAAGAAACGCCATCGGCCATGGTCGGCCGTGTCTTTGGTATCCAAACCTCTCTCTTGGGAGCTGTGATGTTCGTAGCCCCGTTGTTCGGTGGACTTCTGGTGGAAAGGATTGGACCGGGGACGACTTTTGTATATTTAGGTGGAGTAATCGGAGCGCTTGGCTTGTTGGTGCTTGCGCTGGGGAAAGTACTGTGGCGGGCGGAAGCAGCGTCCGTTGTGCGAAACGATGTGAAACGAACGACGGAGGGAGTATAGATCTGTCCGTCTGAAAGGTTAACGAGATGAAACGCAGGAGATGGCTCCTGCGTTTTTTTTGATAGAAAATGCAAACTATTCATAGATAAAACAACTTAGACACGGTAAAATAACTGTGGTGCCCGAATCTTAAAAATATTTATCACTATTTCCATATAATTGAAGGTTTTTGCGGTAATTGTATCGAATGATGTATTGTTCTAGAAATTCAACAACAGGCTTTCTCTTAATCATAACTGCAGAGGTGTTATATGAAGGCTTTGACAAAAAGCGTTATTGTGTTTTTCCTACTGCTCTTGGCTACGCTTTGCTTCTTTTTATTTAAAGGTTACGATGATCCTGGGTCAGATACCATTCAAATAGATCATTGGCAAATCACATGGACGGATCGATTCGATCCAGAAACGAGTATGGATAACGTAAAGTCGCTGGATGGCTGGACAGATGTGAAAGCAGATGAGGTGATCCCAGAGAAGCCCCGTAATGGGATGTCCCAATGGATCAAGTTTCAGCTCCCCGAATTGTCAGATAATTCCCAAATTATGTTTATCGATAAGATTAATGCAAGTCATGTGATCGTCATGATTAACGGGAAACGCGTTTACGAATCCAATCGGTTATTCAATTATGCCATCAACAATATTGTCATTCCGATCACTGCGGAGAACTCCAAGCAAACCGTCTATATTGGGTCAACCTCGGCGACGTATAAAATCGGCCTGTTTGCTCCAATCAAAATCGGCGATTATCAAGGTTTGATGAAAAAATTCGTTAGGGATAACGTTCCGGACCTCGTATTGGGAAGTACATTGATTTTTATCGCTGCAATCATGCTCATCTGCGCGCTTTTCTTAAAGCATGTACATATCCCCATGTGGTTTTCGTTATGCGGAGTCATCTTTTCCAGCGGACTGCTTGTGCTCACGTACACGTCGTTTGTCTATTGGCTGTTTGACTTTGTGATCGCGGGTAGGCTACTTATGGTATTGTTTGACTTGGCCTTGTTTAGTTTGCTTCCGGCGCTTACTTATTTCTTTGAACAAACCTTCGGTTCAGGATATAAAGGCTTGATAAGACGTTCGCGCAAAGTTGTGTTTGCGTATTCGATTCTTTGCGCCTTTATGTTGATCCTAAATGAGATTTCACCCGACATGTTCAATACACTTTACACCATCGTTACCGTTCAATTCATGGGCTATATCATGGTGGCCCAATTCATCATTCTGGCAGGGACTTTAACGATCAATGTGATTAAGGGGAACAAAGAAGCCGTCATTCTATTATGCGGGTTCTTAATTTTTGCTTTCCTCTGCGTAGGTGAGTTGCTTTGGTATTACTATAATGACGGGTATTATACTCTATTCTTATGGAAGTTGGGAATTATCGGCTTCCTCGGCTCGTTGATCATTATTCTAAGCCGGAGATTTGTCGCAAACCACGAACAGGTAGTAGAGTATTCCAAGCAATTAGAGATGTTCAACAATGAGCTGCAGCGTTCGGAGAAGATGGAGATCATAAGTGAGCTTGCCGCTTCTGTAGCCCATGAGGTGCGCAACCCCTTGCAGGTCACTCGTGGATTTTTACAGTTGCTAGTCGAGAAGCAGCAGCAAGCCGATAAAGTATATCTAAGTATGGCTTTGGAGGAGCTTGATCGCGCCTCTGCGATTATTACGGACTTCCTGACCTTTGCAAAGCCGGAAGGCGGAAAAATTACGGAATTGAACGTGCTTGATGAGTTTATTCATATTGAGGGCATTCTGGTTCCGCTCGCCAATTTGCAAGGCGGGAAAATTACGACGCATATCCCCAAAGATCTTTACGTAAAAGGGAATTCGTCCAAATTCAAACAAGCTTTCATCAACATTATCAAGAACAGCATTGAAGCGCTGAAAGGCGAAGGGGATATCCAAATCTGGAGTTACGAGAAAGATAACCAAGTGGTCATTCATATTAAAGATGACGGGGAAGGGATGGATGAAGACGTGCTGGCCCGGCTAGGTGAACCTTACTTCTCAAACAAAACGAAGGGGACCGGTTTGGGGTTGATGGTGACATTTCGAATCATCGAAGTGATGAACGGCGAGATCCATTTTACCAGTAAAAAAGGGGCAGGAACGGAAGCGGTCATCCGGTTTCCTTCCTCCAAATAGGAGGAAGTTGTCCGGTTCCATTGCTCCTCGTGTCCTGCCCTTCGGCTTTAACCTCTTCGCGATGTTGAGGTCGTCTTCAAAGGTTAGAACCAAGCTCCAGCTGGTTTTACTTCACTTTTCACTGCTTTTTCCGGCTGAGGTGGAAGTACAACGTAGAACTCGTCAGAGCTTTCTTCCACGGTTTTGATTTTGATGTGATCCGGGAGAATTACACCCAGTGCCTCCTGGATAGCAGCTTTGGGGTCGGCGAGCAACTTAGCTTTAAAGCTTGGGTCTTGCCATGCTTTCTCAACGACTTGCGATTGAAGGAGAGCTCCTGATGTCATAAGATCACCCTTTCTAAAAATAGTATAATTTCCCTATTACTATAACATGTTATTCGACATAACGCTAGGCGTGTGTTTGATTTTTCGACAGCCAATACAATAAACCACCCTGAGCCAACAGTTCTCTCTCTTCTCTCAGGCTTTGTGCCCCCTGCTTGAGACTCTGTCGGAGATACTCGTGAAAGTCTATCAAATGTGTAAGGGTCGGTGCGGTCTGATCGAGTACGGCTGCGTTATGATCTGTTCGCTCGGCATAGGAGAAAAGAATGTCCCGCACAAATAAAGCGTGTTTGATCTCCTCCTGATTCGGTCTACGGTCCCGGGGAATTTGCAGCTCGCGTTGCACTTCGGAAATAAGCGCATTATAGCTGCCTTCGCGGAGATCCTTCTCCCAATCCTCCCAGTCATCCAACATTTGCAACGTAACTAATACAACGTCAACCGCCTTTTCGAATGCAGGCAACCGGGCTTCTTGGCCGTTCAGGATCAGAATGCCGGCTACCGTCAACTTCACCGGAGAAGCCTTGTGGGCAATCCGTACGGGGTCCTCCTGGAAAAAGTCGTTTTGGTTCTCAAGTGCCACCGCCTCTGCCCATTCAGCAGTATACTTGCGGTAACTATGCCAGAATGGAGATGCTGCCGGATAGTAACTGCTGTAAATCTTCCAAAACTCAAATTGTAGCAGATTCGCTAGCGGTAGTTTCCGTTTATCGCTCACTTCCGGATCGTCCATGACCTCGTCGATCAGATGATAATACATCATTACGAAAATCATGGCTACGGTAAGACGTCGGCAATCTTCTAGTTTGGAATTTGAGGCCTCTTGCAGCCAATACGCTAACAAGTAGCAAATATAGTTTGTAGATCCCGCTTTGTTTAAGATGCGAAATCTTTCCAGGTAGTTGATTGCCTGGTTCCGGAATTCCTCCGGCAGCTCTGATAAGAGGTGTTCTGCATCATCGAATGCTATACCTAAATCCTGCTCAAAGCGGGTTAACCAATTCACGTAGGATGACCTCCTTTTTCTGGCACCATCCTCTTCATTATATAGGAGAATTTGTAGATAAGGTAGGTTGTCAGAAGAGTTGATGAATGCCGATCAGGATTAACAACAATCCGGAGATGACGGTGGCCCGGTTTCCGAACTTCTCCGCGGCGACCTTCTCGCCAAAGCCAGCGCATGCAGCCAGCAGCAAGTAGCTGAACAAACCGACGGATATCGAGGTATACCAAACGTTCAGATGGGTAATTCCGGCGTTGAAACCACCGGCTAACGCATTCATGGCCAAAGCAATCCCGAGAACAACGGATTCCCCCAAGCTGATGGATTTGGAGCTGTCCTTGTCCGCTTCTTCAGGATTGCGCAGCAGGCGGGTCAGCGGATTCACATCCTCCTCCTGAACGGAAGTGATCTTCTTCTCCAGAAACGGCTGCAGCAATACCCAAACGCCCACACCAACGATCACGACCGTTCCCAATAATTGCCCGATCCAGGGATGGATCCACGAGGATAACCAGCTTCCGAAAAAACCCGACACCAGAGTGGCCAAAAAAGAGATGATGGCGATGGCCAGATTGGAGTACCATGGAATGCGGATTTTGCGTACCCCGTAGGCAATTCCGACTCCCGCATTATCCAGGTTGGACGCGAGTCCAATGGCGATGACAGCCAACAGACTGTAAGAACCCATGATGTTCGCTCCTTTGCAATACATGATGACACAGCATATGCCCAGAGAAGGGAATTGGTTTATGGGGCGAGCGATCCTCTTGTCCGCAGATAAAGCCGATACTGGCGATAAAGGGTTTCCATTACCTCCAATAAAGTAGTATAATGACCACAAAGATAATGTTTGGGAGTGATAAATGTGCTTGAAAATTTGTTGCGTCCGTCCCATCTGTTGCTTCTAGTGATCGCGGCGCTTTTACTATTTGGTCCCAGCAAGCTTCCGGAACTGGGCCGTAGTTTCGGCACGATGCTCAAGGAATTTAAGAGAGGCGCACGCGGAGATATCCTCGAAGACGAGAAGCCGCAAGCCGCGGAAATACAACCAGCCGCGGAAACGAATAAATCTTCTTAACGCCAGTAGATAGGACGCCTTCGGGGGTCTTTTTTTTTGAGGTTCCAAAGCAAAAAAACGCGTGCCTACGGGAAGAAACCCGAGCACGCGTTTGTTGCTTGAACGGTTTAAGTGCCGATCGTTATACCTGGAGCAGGAGAAGAATGATGGAGGATAGTCCCAGACAAGTACTGATGAGGTACAGGAACATGACGACCTGCTTCTGATTTAGCCCTGCCCGGAGCAGCCGGTAATGCACTTGGCTGGCATCCGCCACATAAGGCGATTTCCCCTGCAGCATCCGTTTGATGACAACGAACAGATTATCGAATATCGGTACGCCGAGGGCGAGCACCGGGATAAACAAAGACAAGATCGTCGCTTGTTTAAAGGCACCGTCCAGTGCGATCACTGCCAGCATAAACCCAAGGAAGGTCGCTCCGGCATCCCCCATAAATACTTTCGCCGGCGGCTTGTTATACCGCAGGTAAGCAAGCGTCACCCCGATGAGGGCGATCGATAGCATGGCGGAGTTGGTTTGTCCTTTGGTCAACGCCACCACAAACAGCGTTACTGCAGAAATGGCGGACAATCCCCCGGCCAAGCCATCCAATCCGTCAGAGAAGTTGATCACCGTAGTGACCCCAAAGATCCACAGGATGGTCAATACGAACTGGAGCCATGCGGGAAGCAGGACGTAGTCGCCGCTAAATGGATTAACGAAGCCGCTAAAGGTGATACCTGCCGCATAAACCAAGACAGCCGCAGATACTTGCACGATCAGCTTGGGCAGCGCGGGGAAATCCTTGCCTTTTGTCTTGTACCAGTCATCGATCGTACCGATGGCCAGCAGCAGCACGCCGCCAGCAAACAACGCGCCTGTCTCCCAGGAGAAGTTGCGCGTAAACAACAGATACGAGGCGAAGAACCCGGCAAATATGGCATAGCTTGCCGTTAGCGGGATCGGCTGGCGATGGATTTTGCGCTCGACGTCCGCACGGGGTTTGTCCACGAAATCGAGGCGGAAAGCCAGCTTACCGAGCGGCGGAATCAGAAAATACACAATCAGAAACGATAACAAAAAAGTTAATAAGTATAAAATCGTTACTCACCACCAGATGTTAGACTCAGCTAATGACTATTATAGAAAGAAATTCGGACATTGTCGAATACTTGTATCACTCGCTGCATACCGTGAAGATGAACGGAAGGCCAAAAATGTGGTACATTATAAAAGATACGATTGCTTTTGCAAGGAAAACGCGTTTTATAACCTTTTTAGGCAGGTACGGAGGGATTTGGAATGCAAGACGAATACGCGCGCAAACTGGAAGATCAAAAAAGCCTGTTTCGGCAACTAGGGATCAAACTGGATGCGCTCTCCATTCATGAAAAAGATTTCGACGCCAAGATGCGGGGCTACGATAAGGAGGAAGTCGACCGATTCCTGGATGACATTATCGTCGATTACGAGCGCTTCTACGATATCATTACCGATCTGCTGGACAAATATAAAGAAATCCAGCGTCGGCAAGCCTATTGGGAAGAGGAAAAGAAGGCGATGGCTGCCCGCAAACCACAGTTTGATCTGGAGAATGCGGTGGACCGCAGACTGGTGGAGGATGGCATTCGCCAAATGGAAAGAAGCTTGGAGCAGTTTAAGCTGCATATCCGCAGCGAAAGATAATACCAAAGGACCGAATCGGACGATTTTTTCCGGTTCGGTCCTTTGCATATCAAGGATGAAAGAGGTACAGAATAGACCTGATGGTTTTTGGAATTTCATGTGATGTTCATGAAGCAAGTGGTTGCATCTCTGAAAGCGGAGTGGTATGATATAAACAAGATTTAGATTTAGTCTAAATTTAAAGCATTTCAATCAGGAGACCCATTAGACGGATTGCACTTCAAATTTTGATATGGTGAATGGAGGAAATAACGATGGCAAACCAAACAATGACACAAGCGGATCAAGAACTGCAAAAACAACTGAACCTGCAAATCGCAAACTGGACGGTAATGTACACGAAACTGCACAATTTCCACTGGTTCGTGAAAGGCCCGAACTTCTTTACGCTCCATGAGAAATTTGAATCCTTCTACAACGAAACGGCAGGTTATATCGACGATATCGCCGAACGCCTGTTGGCAATTGGCGGCACACCCGTGGCAACCCTGCGCGAATCACTTGCACTTGCCAGCATTTCCGAAGCGAGCGGCAAGGAGTCCGCGGATGAGATGGTGGCTGCCGTGATCGCTGATTTTGAGAAATTGGGCAGCGAACTGAAGGATGGCATGGAAGCAGCGGCAAGATCGGAAGACGAAGCGACCAGTGACCTGCTGCTCGGCATTGTATCCGCGCTCGAGAAACACCGCTGGATGCTGAATGCTTATCTTGGCAAATAAGACTTGATGGTTATAGAAAGACCTTGCCCAAGCGAATGAAGGCTTGTTGGGCAAGGTCTTTTTGCTATTGTTGGGTCAAATCACTTTGAAGCGTTCGATCAAGGTGTGTAGCTTGTCCGACAAGCCGGAAAGGAAGCTGGCTGAAGCGTCAACCTCCTGCATGGCGGCCAATTG
Organism: Paenibacillus sp. FSL R7-0216; assembly: GCF_037969915.1. Taxonomy (NCBI): domain Bacteria; kingdom Bacillati; phylum Bacillota; class Bacilli; order Caryophanales; family Paenibacillaceae; genus Paenibacillus; species Paenibacillus sp. FSL R7-0216. Next base: position 1,291,947 of record NZ_CP150222.1, read on the forward strand.
CTCCTCGGAGGCTGCCGACATGTTCTGTGCGCTGATTGCCGTATCGCCCGCAAAACGAACAATTTCTTCAATGGATTGCACCAGTCTTTGCGAGTGATCGGACAAGTGGCGAACGCCTTCACTGACATCGGCAATCGACTCCGCGGTGTACTGTGCTGAGGTTTGGATGTCTGCAAAGGAGGCTCCGGCGCTTCGCACCAGCTCGGAGCTGCGTTTCGTTTCGCGTACGGTCACATCCATCGCTTCTCCGGTGAGTTCCACCCGTCTGACGATATGGGCGATGAGTTCGGCAATTTGCTGCGCCGAAACGGCGGAACGCTCAGCCAGTTTACGGACCGAGGAAGCAACGACGGCAAATCCGCTGCCGTATTCTCCAGCTCGGGCCGCTTCAATCGAAGCGTTTAACGCAAGCAAATTCGTCTCGGCTGCAATATCGGTCATAATATCGAGTATACTCTGCACCTCTTTGGAATGGGTGCCCAGCTCTTCGATGATTGCGGAGAGGTGAACGATTTGGGCTTCCATCGTCGCCATCTGCTTCACGCCTAACTCAATAGCCTGTCCTCCGTGGTTGGATGCAGCGGAGACCTGCTCGGCTGATTCAGAGACCCCTTCGGCATGACGTGCGATATGCTTGATCTGTTCGGACATCGCGCGAAGCATCGCCGACCCGGATTCCAGGTTTTGCTGCTGCAGTTCTGCGCCTTCGGCAAGAGACAATGTGATCCCCACAGTTTGCTCGCTAGCCTTCCCGGTTTGTTGTGCGCTGGCAGATAGCTCCTGCGAGGAGGAAGCGACCTGCATCGATGTATCGTTGACTTCGGTGATCAACTGTCGCAAGCTGCCAACCATCATCGCGAAATTGCGCGTCAATTTGCCGATCTCGTCTTGGCTGCTAAGAAGGTGCGTCTGAACGGTCAAATCTCCGTTAGCCACTTGTTCCACATGCCGGGATAGCGTTTCGAGCGGACGAATCATTCGGTGGATAAAGAAATACACGAATATAACCGCGGCAAGCAGGACGCCCCCTCCGATGAGGAACGGAAGGAGCAGGATGTCGCGCGTTCGTTCCCCAATGATGGACGCGTCAAAGTTGATGACCATTAATCCGACGATCTCTTGATTCGGATCGTGATTTTTGTAGATGGGACCATAGCCGCTAAGCAGCTTCACACCGTCATAAGAATACACCTTCGTATATACGGAATGTTTCATCTGGAGAATCATGTCCCTATCCTGCGCGCTGAAATAAAAAGCATCTCCGGCTTTGTATTCCCGGCTTTGGAGGTTCTGATCGGCGGCGAGAATGGTACCGTCGAGTGACATCAGGAACACTTCTTTGAATAGCGGTTTATGTTCGACCGTCCAGTTTAGCCGCTTTTCGAGCTCCGCAAGGCTGGTACGGTCTCCTTCAGCGAGCTGTGCGATCGCTTCTGGATCGACGAGCCCGGTCGTGATATTGGCACAGCCCACGGTTTCGATTCCGACGGACTTTTCCACCTGGCGGTACGTCATCTGATACCCAAATAACCCGATCAGCGAACCGATCAGGATAAGAAGTCCAATCAGTACAGAGGTAATTTTTTGTGCAAAGCTCATATTCCATCTCCCGTCAATAAGGCTTGATGACTGTATATGTAAGTAGCACTAAGACACATTATATAGAGAATAGATTTGCGGGATGTAATCAATCGCACTTCAATTTGTCGAAAAAAATGAATAAATTGAGAAAAATATCACAGTAGGTGACAATCGATGTCAGGAAATGATGAAAAATGGAGATTGTTTATCGCGGTGCCCCTTCCACTGGAGGTAAAACAAAAACTCGAGGCATGGTGTAGAGAGCAAAAGGCATTCCTTCCATTCAAAAAATGGGTGCATGCCGGGGACTATCACATTACTGTTCAGTTTCTGGGTGACACTTCGCCGAAACGTCTGGATGAATTAACAGCTTCAATCGAGCGGGCGGCAAAGGGGGCGATTCCATTTGGCTTGCAAGCGATGGGGATCGGCACCTTTGGACGGCCGTCAAGTCCCAGCGTGCTTTGGGCCGGCGTACGCGGAGAGGGAACCGAGCTGGAAAGCCTGCATAGCAAGGTTACTTCGGAGAATCGTTCTCTCGGCTTTGAGCCGGAAGAACGGCGATTCAGCCCGCATATTACGCTGGCTCGGAAGTTTCGGGAGGAAACCCAAATAGACCCGCAGAGTCTGCAGGCCTTATCAGCGGATTTCGGCCACTGGACGGCTGATCGGTTGGTCATCTATCGGACGCATATGCATGAGCGCCCGATGTACGAAGTGGTCGGGACGGCGGAGTTGGGTTAGTTGGCCCGCTGTTCAGCAGGGCCGGCCGTTTGCAGACGTACGCGGGCCGGGGCGACGATCGGACGGAGCAAGTTGATGACGGCTCCCGCGCAAAGGTCAGGCCGATAGCCGCTTTGCCGCGCTGCCGATTCCGGCACGGTCCGGCCGCCTGCGGCGTGCCGGTCACAGATGGCTTCAAACCAGACGTCCAAAACGTTCGGAGAATCCAGCTCGGCGCCAAACCCACGCTTAACAAAATATTCGCGGTTCTTTTCCTCCTGGCCGGGGATCGATTCGAAGAACAACATCGGAATGCCTTTGGCCATCCCCTCGGTACAGGTCATTCCGCCAGGTTTCGTAATGAGAAGATCGGAGGCGTCCATCCATTTGCCGATCTCCCGCGTAAATCCGATCACCTTGATATTCGGGTGCTGAAGAGCGGGGTGGGCTCGCAGTTTCGCGGCGAGCTTCTCGTTACTGCCCATGCAGTAGACGATCTGGATTTTCTCGCGCCAGGCAGCCAGTTTCGCTAATAGCTCCTCACTAAACAGCAATCCCCACCCGCCACCCATCACGAGGGCGGTCGGCATATTTTTCAACCCCAAATCCTCCCGGGCGGACGCCTTCTCTTGCTTGCTCCAAAAATCCGGGTGCACGGGAATGCCCGTGGCCTGTATCTTGTAAGGAGCCACGCCGCGCTGGACGAGCAGTGCCTTGACTTCGGGCGCGGAGACGAGATACTGGTCCACGCCGGGACTCATCCAGGAGCCGTGGGCATCATAGTCTGTGATCAGCGTGCAAAGCGGCACGTCCAGGCCGGCGGCCAGCTTAAGGTAGGAAACGATGGCGCTCGGGATCGGATGCGTGCAAACGATCAGGTCGGGCTGAAGCTGCGCGATGACGTCGGCTGCGTGCTGATAGAACATTTTGTGCAGAGCCAAACGGGTAAACCGGCTTACCGGTTTCTCGTACTTGTGTTTATAAAATAAGCCAACTAACGCGGGGCTGGTATTTACCGTCATCCGATAGGCGGAGAGAATCAATGGCGCCACGGTTGGATTCAAAAACGAACCTAACTCCAACACCTTCGTCCGGATTTGCGGATCCATTCGTTTTAGCCCTGCTGCCAGCGCATGTCCGGCTTGTGTATGCCCGCTTCCGAAGCCTTCCGATAAGATCAACACTCTTCTTTTTCGCATCTTCATTTCACCTGCTTCCAAGATAGTTCCGTTTCATTGCCTCTGATACTAAGTTTATGTTGTTTATATGCTGGATTAAAGAGGCTCCGGACGGGTGAGCCGACTGGACTTAGGTCGGGGGGACGGCAGGGGGAGTCGAGGCGTGGGACAAGCAAATGAAAACAAATGAAAAAAACTGAAAAAACAGCTTGCATTTCGGATACGGGAGGAGTAAAGTAGGGAATGACCAAATGACCGGAATTGAATTTTAGTCATTTTCGGCCGATATAATGAGAATCGACAATTCCAACGCAGGGAGGTGACAAGGATGGCTGTGGTAGATCGCCGTAAACTCGTAATCGAAGCGGCAGAGAAGTCCTTTGCTTTATTCGGCTACAAAGCAACGACGATGGACCATGTGGCGAAAATTGCAAATGTGGCCAAAGGAACGATCTACACCTTCTTCACGAACAAGGAGGAGCTGTTCGATGAAATTTTGCGTTCCGTCATCACGGAAATGAAGCGGGTCATCGAACCGGAGATTGACGAGGAGAAGACTTTCTTCGAGAACTTGCACCGAGCGATGGATGCGCTGCTGGAATTCCGCAGCGAGCATGAGCTCCTAATCAAGTTATCCCAAGAGGTGCGCGATTTCGGAACTCCGAAGGCCCGGGAGGGTTTGGAGCAGATCGAGAACGCGATTCTGGAGTATCTGGAGCGTCATCTGTCTCGGGCCGCCAGACGGGAGGAGATTCGCCCGTTTGATCCTAAGCTGGTCGCTTTTGTCGTGTTTAAGCTGTATATCGCGATAACATCGGACTGGAACAAAAACAATGAGCCTTTAAGTAAAGAACAAATCAAGGAGTTTATCCGCGACTTTCTAGCAGGAGGCTTACTTCTGCCGGCGAGAGCATAAAGGAACCGATCAACTATTAGAGAAAGAAGCCACCAAGGGGAGAGAAAGCAAAAATGAAATCATTAAGCGTATTTTTCAAGGATATGGGAGCCACCTTCAAGAATCCTAAAGTGTTCATCCCGATTCTTGTTGTGCTGTTCATTCCCGTTCTGTACAGCGGCATGTTCCTGACGGCCTTCTGGGATCCATACGGGAAGATGAACGAGCTGCCGGTTGCGGTGGTGAACGAAGACCAAGGGGCACAGTACGAGGGAAAAGAACTCAAAGCCGGTGAGGATCTCGTAACCGAGCTGAAGAAAAGCGACGATTTTCGGTGGGAATTCGTCACTCACGAGCAAGCGGAAACCGGAATGAAGAACAACGACTACTACATGACCATCGTGATTCCGGACAATTTCTCGTCGCAAGCGACCACGCTGATGGATGAGAATCCAACGCCGGCACAGCTGATCTTCGAACCGAATGAGGGCTATAACTTCCTCGCAGCGCAAATCGGCGGCACGGCAGTCAAGGAAATCAAATCGAAAGTTTCCGCCAAGGTGACGGAAGCTTATACGGAAACCTTGTTCGACCAAGTGGAGAAGATTTCCGGCGGACTCAGCGACGCCGGCAGCGGTGCCAGCACCCTGAACGATGGGGCGGCCAAGCTTGACGACGGCACGAAGAAGCTGAAGGAGAATCTAGCCAAACTGGTTGATGGCACGATGAAACTGGAGAATGGCGTTGCACCGTTGGAGAAAGGCACGCAGTCACTGTACCAAGGCATCAATGAGGTCAAAACCGGGGCCAGCGGCTTGGCTAGCGGTTTGACGCAGTTGGAAGCGGCAAATCAGCAGTTGGAGAATGGGGCCAAAGAGGCGCATCAAGGCGGTACGCAGCTGCAAGCAGGGCTTCAGTCGTCACTTGAAGGCGCGAAGAAGCTGCAAGCTGGCCTAGAAGCGTCCGAGCAAGGCAGCGCCCAACTGCAGACCGGTTTAGAATCGTCGGTTCAAGGCAGCGCGAAAGTGGCTGCGGGCGCTAACAGCGTTGCGCAAGGCCTGGAGCAGCTCGCCCAATCGAATCCAGAACTAGCGAAGAGCGCTGCGGTGCAACAGCTGGTCGCGGCCAGCAAGGCAGTGGCCCAAGGCAGTGAACAGCTGCACCAAGGCAACCAACAGCTGCTGCAAGGCAGCCAAAACCTGCATAGCGCCCAGCAACAACTGGCCCAAGGCAGTCAACAATTGGCGGCGGGCCAAGAGCAACTGCTGCAAGGCGCGACGCGGTTGAATGCAGGACAAGAGCAGTTGGCAAGCGGCCTTGAACTGTTTGGCAGCAAGCTTTCGGAAGCGAAGGCCGGTGGACAGAAGCTCGCGAGCGGTGCCGGACAACTTAGCGCTGGCGCGAAACAATTGCTTGGCGGCGTCGAGCAATTGTCCGGTGGCGTAGGCACGTTGGCTGACGGCTCCAAGCAGTTGGACGCAGGTGCCGGCGAGTTGAAGAACGGCATGGATCAACTGACGGAAGGTTCGGGCGAGTTGGCTTCGAAGCTGACCGATGCGGCAGAACAAACGTCCGGCGTGAAGAAAACCGACGCGCTTGTGAACATGTATGCTGAGCCGATTGAAATCAACGAGCAGAAGGTCAACGAAGTGCCAAACTACGGAACCGGCTTTGCTCCATACTTCCTGTCGCTCGGTCTGTTCGTCGGGGCGTTGATTTCGACGCTGGTCGTACCGGTACGGGGAACCTCGGTGGCGGAAGCCAGCGGCTGGAACCGATTCGTGAGCCGTTCGATGGCTTTTGCAGGGATGAGCCTTATTCAGTCCCTACTGGCCGTCGTCCTGGTCTTGTACGGACTGGGGCTTGAGGTGAAGAGTGTTCCGCTCTTCTATTTGTTCGCCTTTATCACCAGCTTGTGTTACATGTTCATCATTCAAGCGCTGGTGACCTGGTTGGAGAACCCGGGACGGTTCTTGGCTATCCTCATGCTGATCTTCCAACTGACGACCAGCGCCGGGACATTCCCGCTCGAATTGATTCCGAACTGGATGAAAGCCTTCAACCCGATCCTGCCGATGACGTACAGCGTCAAAGGCTTCAAAGCGGTCATCTCAACCGGCGATATGCCGATTGCTTGGGAGAACATCGGCTTGCTGGCCGCGTTTGGCGTCGTATTCCTGGCGATTACGCTGGTGTACTTCATGCGCCATGAACGCAGCACGGACGTTAGTCCCGAAGCCAATCTGAGCGTCCAATCGCATTAATCGTAATTATATCGAAATAAAAGATCCGCTCTCCGGATATCCGGTGGGCGGATCTTTTTTGCATTGGGCACGCGCTGCCGTCAGGTTGATGGTCTTTATCGAACGCTTCCACGATTATCCCGAATGATCAGGACACAGGGTCACCGTCCTCCCTGGAGGGGAGAACACGCGAGGGGGATAAATCAATGTTTTCCCTTCACAGGATTTTACGTCTCCCCCCTTAATGAAAGGGATAAAGGTGCAAACAGCCAAGCAGGACAACAATCCGGCTTCATTTGGTGACGCTTTCGAGGCAAAATCGCCCTGTCATGGCCTGAAAGTTCTAATCAATAGTGCAAAATAAAGAGAATATAATGCAAAAACAGACGTGACATTTTCCGTTAGAATAGTAAGAAAGATTGATCCGGGCTTATCCGGCACTGTGTCGTGGCATGAAGAATGATCTATATATATTCGCTTATGATGTTTGAACTACCTCTAAATAGAAAGGTTGCGTCAGATGATGAAACATACCGTTATACCTCCCAAGCAAGGACTTTATGATCCCGCTTTCGAAAAGGACGCTTGCGGCATGGGCTTCGTGGCCCATATCAAAGGGAAAGCCTCCCATGATATCGTCAGCCAGGCGCTGACCATGCTAGCGAATATGGAACACCGGGGGGGTCAAGGCAGCGAACCAAACTCGGGGGATGGAGCAGGTATTTTACTGCAAATCCCGCACCGTTTTTTTGCCGCCGAAGCGACAACACTTGGATTCTCTTTGCCGGATGCGGGACAGTATGGCGTTGGCATGCTGTTCCTGCCCCATGACGAAGCGGCTCGGGCCAAACAGGAGGAGGAGCTCGTGCGGATCGCCGAAGCGGAAGGGCAACGGGTCCTCGGTTTCCGGACGGTGCCTACTAGCGACGAGACGCTGGGGCATTCGGCCAAAGCGGCGAAGCCGTTCGTTCGTCAGGTATTCATCGGGCGTTCCGCGGATCTCCAGGACGATTTGGACTTTGAACGCAAGCTCTATGTGATCCGTCGCCGGGCTGAACTTGCGATCCGCTACAGCGGCGGAGAACATGGGGATGCCTTTTACGTATCCAGCCTGTCTTGCCGCAAGGTCGTGTACAAGGGGATGCTGACGACAGAGCAAGTGGGGCAGTTTTACTTGGATTTGCGGGACGAGGCACTGGAATCGGCGATCGCGATGGTGCATTCACGCTTCAGCACGAATACGTTCCCAAGCTGGGAGCGGGCGCACCCGTACCGCTTTATGATTCACAATGGCGAGATCAACACGCTGCGCGGCAACGTGAACTGGATGCATGCTCGTCAGTCAATGTTTAAGAGTGAGGCATTTGGAACCGATTTGGAGAAGGTTAAGCCGATTATCAATCCGGACGGTTCAGATACCGCAATGTTCGACAACACCTTTGAGTTCTTGTATCTAAGTGGACGCTCCTTGCCGCATGTGGCCATGATGATGGTGCCTGAACCGTGGGACGGCCGGGAGGATATTGACCCGGATAAAAAGGCGTTCTACGAATATCACAGCACGATGATGGAACCATGGGACGGGCCTGCGGCGATGGGCTTTACCGACGGGATCCAGATTGGAGCCATCCTGGACCGGAACGGCTTACGTCCGTCGCGTTATTACGTGACGAAGGACGATCTGATCGTCCTCTCCTCGGAGGTCGGCGTCCTCGATATTCCCGCGGAGGATGTGCTTTACAAGGACCGTCTGCGTCCAGGGCGGATGCTGCTAGTCGATACGAGGGAAGGAAGAATCATTTCCGATGAGGAAGTGAAATCGGCGATCGCTCGCGAGAATCCGTACCGCGAATGGTTGAATGAGCACCTCGTCGAGCTGGAAGACCTGCCGGAAGCCAAAGAGCTGCCGCTGGAAAGCCATGAAGACATTGCGCGACGCCAAATGGCGTTTGGCTATACGTATGAAGATCTTCGGAAAGTGCTTGAACCGATGGCCTTAACGGGTCAGGAAAATATCGCTTCGATGGGCTATGACGCGCCGCTCGCCGTATTGTCGGAGCAGCCCCAGCGGTTGTACAACTACTTCAAGCAGATGTTCGCACAGGTCACGAACCCGCCGATCGATGCGATCCGCGAGGAGTTGGTCACCTCAACCGCAACAACGATCGGGCCGGAGCGCAACCTGCTTCAGCCGGAACCGGAGAGCTGTCGGCAAATCCGGCTGGATTCGCCAATTTTGTCCAATGAGGATTTCGCGAAGATCCGCCATCTGCATCGGCCAGGCTTCAAGGCGATCACGATTCCGATCCTGTTCCCGGCCGCTGAAGGGGCGGAGGGGCTGCGCAAAGCGCTGGATACATTATGCGAAGCGGCGGATCGAGTTATTGCCAAAGGCCACAATATACTAATCTTGTCCGACCGTGATGCGGATGCGGAGAACGCGGCCATTCCGGCACTGCTTGCGGTGTCCTGCCTGCATCATCATCTCATCCGTGAGGAGACGCGGACCAAGGTTAGCCTGCTGCTGGAGTCGGGCGAACCACGCGAGGTGCATCATTTCGCGTTACTGCTCGGCTATGGCGTTAGTGCGGTGAATCCGTATCTTGCGTTCGAGACGCTGAAGGATATGATCGGTCAACGTATGCTGCAGGGAGTTTCGCATGACAAAGCGGTGTACAACTTCATCAAGGCGGCTACCAAAGGGGTCGTCAAAACGTTGTCCAAAATGGGGATTTCAACGATCCAATCGTACCGTGGGGCGCAAATTTTCGAAGCGGTTGGCCTGGAACCCTCGTTCGTAGACCGTTATTTCACCTGGACGCCGTCGCGGATTGGGGGCATCGGCTTGAAGGAAGTGGCGGCCGAGACGCTGGCCCATCATTACCGGGCGTTCACCGATAAAGACGGCAGCGACAAGGTGCTGGATTCCATCGGGGAATATCAATGGCGCAGCGGCGGGGAAGAGCATCTGTTCAACCCACAGACGGTGCATTTGCTTCAACAGGCAGTCCGGACGGGCGACTACCCGCTGTATAAGAAGTTCGCCGCACTGGTGCAGGGGGAGAATAAGAAGCATTTGACCTTGCGTTCCTTGCTGGAGCTAAAACCGGTCGGACCGAAAGTTCCGCTGGAAGAAGTGGAATCGGCGGCATCGATCATGCGCCGTTTCAAGACAGGGGCCATGTCCTTTGGTTCGATCAGTAAGGAAGCGCACGAGACGATCGCGATTGCGATGAACCGGATCGGCGGGAAGAGCAACACCGGCGAAGGCGGCGAAGATCCCGCGCGCTATGTGCCGGACGCGAACGGCGATCTGCGCCGTAGCGCGATCAAGCAGGTTGCTTCGGGGCGCTTTGGCGTTACGTCCAACTATTTGGTGAATGCCGACGAAATCCAGATCAAAATGGCCCAGGGGGCTAAGCCGGGCGAAGGCGGCCAACTGCCAGGCCGCAAGGTGTATCCTTGGGTGGCGGAAGTGCGCGGATCGACGCCGGGTGTCGGCCTGATCTCGCCGCCGCCGCACCATGACATCTATTCGATCGAAGACTTGGCGGAGCTGATCTATGATCTGAAGAATGCTAATCCACGGGCCCGCATCAATGTGAAGCTGGTCTCGGAAGCCGGTGTCGGAACCATTGCCGCCGGCGTGGCCAAAGGCCGTGCCGATGTCATTCTGGTCAGCGGTTACGATGGGGGAACCGGGGCCTCGCCGCAAAGCTCGATCCGCCACGCGGGTCTGCCTTGGGAGCTGGGGCTGGCCGAAACGCATCAAACGCTGATGTTGAATAACCTGCGTGACCGCGTCGTACTGGAAACAGACGGCAAGATTTTGAACGGCCGCGACCTTGCGGTTGCCGTACTGCTCGGTGCCGAAGAGTATGGCTTCTCGACCGCACCTTTGGTGGCGGTTGGCTGTATCATGATGCGCGTCTGCCATCTCGATACGTGCCCGGTTGGCGTTGCGACGCAAAATCCGGAGCTGCGCAAGAACTTCACCGGGGATCCGCAGCACGTCGTCAACTTTATGACTTTCGTGGCCGAGGATTTGCGCGAATGGATGGCCGAGCTGGGCTTCCGTACCCTGGAAGAGATGATCGGACGCACTGACTGCTTGGATTCGGTTAAGGCGGTCGATCACTGGAAGAAGCAAGGCATTGATCTCAGCTCGCTGCTGCATATGCCGGAGCTGCAGGAAGGCAGCAGCCGCTACTGCACGAAACAGCAGAACCATGGGCTGGAGGAGACGCTCGATATGACGCAACTGATGCGGTTGGCCTTACCCGCGTTGGAGCAGGGAGAGGCCGTCAGCGCTCGGCTTCCAATCTGCAACGTGAACCGGGCGACCGGGACGATCGTGGGCAGCGAAGTTACCCGCCGTTATGGACAACAAGGACTGCCAGAGGATACGATCACGTTCCATTTCGAGGGCTCGGCTGGCCAAAGCTTTGGGGCGTTCGTACCGAAGGGCATGACGCTCACCGTTGACGGCGATGCCAACGACTACACCGGGAAAGGGCTGTCCGGCGGCAAGGTGATCGTGAAGCCGTCGCCGCGCGCCACGTTTGCCGCTGAGGAGAACATTATTATCGGCAATACGTCGTTCTACGGTGCGACGAGCGGAGAGGCATACATCCGCGGTATTGCCGGGGAACGGTTTGCCGTTCGGAACTCCGGCGCCAACGTCGTTGTTGAAGGCGTCGGCGACCACGGCTGTGAGTATATGACCGGCGGACGCGTCGTCGTCCTTGGGGGAACAGGTCGGAACTTTGCCGCCGGGATGTCGGGCGGGATCGCTTACGTGCTTGACGAGAGCGGAGACTTCGCCAGCCGCTGCAACCTGGAAATGGTGTTGCTGGAAGCGGTGGAAGATCCGGCGGAAGCGGATCAACTGCGGACGTTAATCAGCCGTCATATCCTCTACACGGACAGTTCGGTGGGACGCCGTGTGTTGGACCGGTGGAACGAGTACCTGCCGAAGTTCGTCCGCGTCATTCCGAAGGACTATAAGCGGATGCTCGAGCAGATCCGCAAAGTTGAGGATGAAGGCCTGAAAGGTGAGGCCGCGCTGCTGGCTGCCTTTGAAGCAAACGCGCGCGAGTTGGCTCGAGCCGGCAATAATTAAATTGAATGTAACCTCAAGAAGGTGAGAACCGCCCCGTTTGTCTTGTTAAGACAGCGGGGCGGATTTTTGCATAGGAAAATAAAGAATTCCATTGTGCGAACATATGTTTTTTGTATAAAATGATTTGGAGAATAGGAGTAAGCGGATGCGAGAGGAGAGGTCGTCCCTTGGCAGAACAAACTTATGCAATGAAAGGCGGTAAACAACGAAGGACTAAGCCGCTAGGGCATTACCGTGAAATGCTGGAGAAATACGTGTTTACGCAGCGTAAGCTGCTGATCGCAATGACCGCGTTGCTGTTGATCTCGATCGCCTTGCAGTTGATCAACCCGCAGGTCATTCGTTATTTTATCGATACCGCTCAGGGGGAAGGAAGTCTCAGGCCCTTGTATATTGCGGCTGGACTCTTCATCGGCTTTTCCCTCGCGCAGCAGTTGGTTTCAGTCTGTGCGTCCTACTACAGCGAGAACCTGGGCTGGACCACAACCAACAAGCTGAGAGCGGACCTCGTCAGACATTGCTTGTCGCTCGATATGTCATTTCACAAATCGAACACCTCCGGTGCGTTGATCGAAAGGGTGGACGGCGACGTCAATGCGCTGGCCAATTTCTTCTCTAGCTTCTTAATCCACCTGCTCGGCAATTTGCTGCTGATGACGGGGATCCTGGTGCTACTATTTCGTGAAAGCGTCTGGATTGGCTTAGCGATGAGCTTGTTCGTCGTCGGCGCGATCTTTATCATCCGCAAAATACGTCAGTTTACCGTTCCCGTCTGGACCAAATGGCGGGCGCAAAATGCGGAGCTTTACGGGTTTATCGGCGAACAGCTGGAAGGCACGGAAGATACCCGGGCCAACGGGGCCGCCGGCTATGTGCTGGAGCGTTTCTACGCGATGGCCCGGCGGATGCTGCCGGTGCGCATTCGCGCTTCGCTGGGCTTTGGCATGATGTGGGGGACGACCATCCTGGTGTTTGCACTGGGCAACGCTGCCGCCTTTCTGGTCTGCGCTTGGTTATGGAGACGGGGAGAGTTGACGATCGGTTCGATTTACCTCGTCTTTTACTATACAGAACTGCTGGCCCAGCCGATCGAGAAGATTCGTACCCAACTAGACGATTTACAAAAAGCCGATGCCAGCCTAATCCGCGTCCGCGAACTGTTGAACACGAAACCACGGATTACCGACGGCCCGGGCGCTCCTTTACCTCAAGGACCGCTATCCGTGAAATTCGACCGGATGACGTTTGCTTATGAGGAGGACGGAGACCCGACGCTGCATGAGCTCGATCTAATGCTGAAGCCGGGGGAAACGCTGGGTCTGCTGGGGCGCACCGGCAGCGGCAAATCAACGCTTGCCCGGCTGTTGCTGCGCTTCTACGATCCTCAGCAGGGCAAGATCGAGCTGTCCGGAATCGACATCCGCAACTGTAAGCTGCAGGAGCTGCGCAGTGGGGTAGCAATGGTGACGCAAAACATCGAGATTATGGAAGGCACCGTACGCGATAACCTGGCATTGTTTGATGAAAGCATTCAGGACGAGGATATCATCGACGTGCTGAAGGAATTGGGGCTGCAAGAGTGGTACGCCGCCTTGCCGGACGGGTTGGACACGGTGCTCGCCTCGGGGGGAGGCAGCCTGTCGGCAGGGGAAGCGCAACTGCTCGCGTTTGCCCGGGTGTTCCTGACCAACCCGGGGCTGGTCATCCTGGACGAAGCCAGCTCGCGTCTCGACCCTTTGACTGAAAACCGGATCGAGACGGCCATCAACCAACTGCTGGAATCACGGACCTGCATCATGATCGCGCACCGTTTATCGACCGTACAACGCGCCGACCAGATCCTCATTCTGGAGAACGGCCGAATCGTGGAATATGGGCCGCGCGTCGATCTGGCCGCGGATCCGGGGTCGCGGTTCAGTCGGATGCTGTCCGTTGGACTGGAGGAGGTATTGGCATGAGTACGCGGCATTTTTTCTGGAGGCTGCTTTTGTATCGGCCGGCCTATTATTTCGCGAACCTGTTCTCCTGGATGGTCATCCATATGGTTCCCTTGCTTCCGGGGCTGATTACGAAGGCATTCTTCGATGATTTGGAAGGCAACGCCGACTTCCCGTACGGAGTCGAGGGGCTGATGGCGCTGTTTGTCGGCGTGGCGCTGGCGCGTATCATGCTGATCGCCGTAGGTTGCTGGACGGACGGGGGCTACCGCTTTCGGATCAGCATGCTGCTTCGGCGGAATATGTTGGCCCACGTGCTTAAGGAGCCTGGCGCCAAAGCGATTCCCTGTTCGCCGGGAGAAGCGATTAGTAATTTCCGCGACGATGTGGACCAAACCGAGGAAGCGATGAGCTGGTCGGTCGATATGTTTGGTTTGATCGGTTTTGTCGCCGTATCGAGTTCGATCTTGATTTCAATCGATGCTGAGCTGACGTTCTTCGTTTTTGTACCTCTGATTCTGGTCGTTACGGCGGCGCAAATCGCGACGGCGCGCATCCAGAAATACCGGGCAGCCAGCCGCGCCGCAACGGCTAAGGTTACCGGCTCGATCAGCGAAATGTTCGCGAATGTTCAGGCGATCCAAGTTGCCGGGGCGGAAGGGCGGATCGTGCACCGGTTTGAACGCCTAAGCGACGAGCGCCGGAAGATGATGGTCAAAGACAAGCTGATCACCGAATCGCTGTCCTCTGTGTTTACGAACTCCGTCAACCTCGGAACCGGCTTAATCCTGGTGTTGGCCGGCTACAAGATGCGCAGCGGATCGTTTTCCGTCGGGGACTTGTCGTTGTTCATCTACTACTTAACCTTCGTCACCCAATTGATTTCGAACGTCGGCAACTTCATGACGTTTTATAAGCAGATGGCGATTAGCTTTACCCGCTTGAAGCAAATGCTTCAGGGCGCTCCGGCCAAGCTATTGACGCTTCCGGCGTATATTGGCATCGGAAAGCGCAAGGAGGCAGATGCTGGCGACACGATGACGGCTTCTCCGGCCACGCCCGACTCCTCTGAATTGGTGCAGCCGGGACACACGAGCAGCCTTCCGGTGGATCCGCTGCAGCTGCTGGAGGCGAATGGCCTGACCTACCGCTATCCGGAGACCGGCCGGGGGATCGAGAACGTCAGCCTGCGCCTTCCGCGTGGCTCATTTACCGTCGTCACCGGCATGATCGGTTCCGGCAAGACCACGCTGCTGCGGGCGCTGCTTGGCCTGCTGCCGGCGGAAGGCGGCGAGATCCGCTGGAACGGCCGACCCGTCCGCACGCCGGCGGACTTCTTCGTTCCGCCGCAAAGCGCGTATACAGCGCAGATCCCGCGCCTATACAGCGACAAGCTGCGGAACAACATTCTGCTCGGGCTGCCCGAGAGCGGGGACAGCCTGACGCAGGCGCTGCACGTCGCCGTGCTGGAAGACGACGTGGCGCACCTGGCGCACGGCCTCGACACGATGGTCGGGCCGCGCGGGGTCAAGCTCTCCGGCGGCCAGGTCCAGCGGACCGCGGCCGCCCGGATGCTCGTGCGCGAGGCGCAGCTGTACGTGTTCGACGACCTGTCGAGCGCGCTCGACGTCGAAACCGAACGTAAGCTGTGGGAGCGGTTGTTCCAGACCCGAGGCCAGGCGACCTGCCTCGTGGTGTCGCACCGCAAGGCCGCGCTCTCGCACGCGGACCATATCATCGTGCTGCAGGACGGCACGATTGAAGCCGAAGGCACGGCGGAGCAGTTGCTCGCCTCTAGCGCCAGCTTCCGCCAACTATGGTATGGCGAGGAGTCCCAGGCCGGCGAGTCGTGAACCGGGCATCGGCAACAAGCCGCAGGCAATTGCTGCGGCGTTTCTCCAGTCGTAGACCTAATCTAATACGTCCTCAGCGAAAGCGAGGGCGTATTCATGTTTGCTATTTTGTTATCGCTATCGCCTCCATCAGCCCTCCGTCACTTCAACATCACTCGCCGAGGCTTTAGCAGACCAGCGCCTTATGGTAGAATAGGATAAATTATCCTGACTTAACGGGATACAGAACGAAGAGGGAGTTGGAGTATCCATGGAGATGACGCAGGAACCGGTCGTGCGCATGCGGGACGTCAGCAAGCGCATCGGCAGCAAGACGCTGATCGACCGATTAACGCTGGACATCCCGAGAGGGCAAGTGTATGGATTCCTGGGGCCGAATGGGGCCGGGAAAACGACAACGATTCGGATGATGGTCGGATTGATGTCCATTTCGGAAGGCGACATTCTCATTGAAGGGGCGAGTATCAAGGACCGATTTGAAGAGGCGATTTCGCATGTCGGCGCAATCGTGGAGAATCCGGAGATGTACAAGTTCTTGACCGGGTATCAGAATTTACTGCATTACGCTCGCATGTCCCCGGGGGTGACGAAGCAACGGATATGGGAAGCGGTCGAGCGGGTAGGCATGCAGAACCGTATCCATGACAAAGTCAAAACGTATTCGCTGGGCATGCGCCAACGACTTGGGGTCGCGCAGGCCATTCTGCATCGGCCGAAGCTGCTGGTGCTGGACGAGCCGACCAATGGGCTCGACCCGCAGGGCATCCGCGAGCTCCGCGATTATTTGCGGGTGCTGGCGCGGGAGGAAGGCACGACCGTGTTCGTCTCCAGCCATTTGCTGTCGGAAATGGAACTGATGTGCGACACGGTCGCGGTGATCCAGCAGGGACGGCTCGTGGACGTCAAGTCCCTGCATCCAGAGGCGGGAGAAGGCCGTGAGCGGGAGACGGCCTTCGAGGTGAGCGATCCGCGGCGTGCGGCGGAGCTCGTTGGCGCCGGACGCATTGAAGGCAGCCAGTTGATTGTATCCGCCGACCGGGAAGCCGCGGCGGGGATCAACACGAAGCTGGTTATGGCAGGCATCGACGTCTACGCCATCCAGGCCGTGACGCGTTCCCTGGAAGATCAATTCTTGGAGCTGACGGGAGGGAAGGACATTGAATAATTTTCTCGCGCTGATCCAAAACGAAAACATGAAAATCTACCGGCGGGTCCGCACCTGGATTATGTTCGGGCTGCTTGTCCTGCTGACGATTCTGTTTGGGGTGTTGTTTTCGCTCGATGGGGGCAGCCGCCGCATGAGCGCCTGGGATGCCCTGGATCAACTGAGCTTCTTGTACTATCTCGTCAGCATCTATGCGGCGGTCGTAGCCGCCGACATTGTGGCCGGCGAGTTCACCTGGGGGACGATCAAGCTGCTGCTGATCCGCCCGTGGACGCGCACGAAGGTCCTGTTGTCCAAGCTGGCGGCCGTCCTGCTATTTACGCTGGCCATGAGTGCGGTCTTTTTCGCTTCCGCCCTGGCGGTCGCGTTCCTGATTTTCCCGAATGTGCCGTCGCAAATCTTCCTGCCGGGAGAAAGTCCGTTAGGTCGGATTTTGGAAAGCCTGCTCTACAGCTATATTGACCTGCTGGTCATCGCGGCGTTTTCCTTTATGCTGTCGACGGTGTTTCGCTCCAGCGGCATCGCCATTGGGCTGTCGATCTTTATTCTATTCGCGGGCAACATCTTTACGATGTTGTTTAACCCCGTCCGCTATCCTTGGGCGAAATACCTGCTGTTCGCCAACATGGATCTGGGGCAATACCGCGGCGGGCAGATGGGTCCAGCCGGCATGACGTTAGGTTTTTCCGCTGCGGTACTGGCGGCGTATGTGCTGCTGTTCCTGGCGATCGCCTGGCTGGTGTTCAAGAAAAGGGATGTTGCAGCCTAAAAAACGCAAAAAATAAAGTTCCCGTTTGCCTCGTCAGGCGGGAACTTTATTTTGCGTTATTTCGCCTCACCCCGCTTCGGGGCGTGCGGACTTCTTCATCTTTCCCTTGCCGGAAGAGGCCGATGGCGTGGGGACGGGCGCGATTCGATCCATCTTGCTCGACCCGTTCAGCAGGCCGCCTTCGACGATAATCAGCTTGGCAACCTCCACGTTGCCGTCGACCTGGCCGCTCGCCGTAATCGTCAATTTGCCCGTCGTAGAAACATCTCCGACGACTTTGCCAGCGACGATCACCTCGGCTCCTTTAATGTTAGACATGGCTTCTCCCGTTTCGCCGATGATGACCTGGCCTTGGCATTCGATTTCGCCATGGATCTGGCCCTCCACGCGCAAATTGGACTTGCATTCCAGCCTGCCTTCTACCAGGCTGCCTTGGCCGATCAGGGTGTCGGTCGGGCGGGGGGCTTTTTTGTTGTCTTTGAACATCGCTGTCATCGTCCTCCTTTTCCAAGTTTGAATTACTTCAAATAAGGCATCGGATCGATCGCTTTGCCGCCTTTGACGATCTCGAAATGCAGGTGGGGCCCGGTGCTGCGTCCGGTATTGCCCAGATTGCCGATGCTTTCGCCTTTCTTCACCTCGTCACCGACGGAGACGTCGATATCGCTCAGATGCATGTACCAGCTTTGCAGGCCGCCCGGATGCTCGATCACGATGTATTTGCCGTGGGAGCCGTCCCGTTTGGCGGTAACAACCTTACCTGCGGCCGCGGCATAAACGGAGTCGCCTACTTTTCCGGCGATGTCGATCCCCGCGTGGAAGGCCGCCCGACCGGTGAAGGGATCGGTGCGGTAACCGAAATTGGAGGTCAGCCGCGTGGATAACGTGGGCCATTCCGAGGGGGTACCGGAGAGGGAATTTTGCGTCTGCTTCGCTTTTTTTAGCGTGAGCGGCACATTCTTCTCCATCTCGTCGAGCATGTCGTTCATCGCGGCAAAATCGTTCCGCGTGTCCGCAGCAAGCGCCTCGATTTCGTTCTCATGGACCGCAATGAACTCGCCGCCGACGCCGCTGTCTCCAAGCGCGTTCAACGATTCGTCCCAGGACAGCGAAGACAGCTTGCCCAGGTTCTTCGCATCGCCGTCTCCGTATTTATCGATAAATTTCTGAAGCTCCGCTTCGAGTTCGGCTACACGTTCCATTCGGTCCTTCATATCCTTCGATTGGCTAGACAAGGCAATCACTTCGTTCTGCAAGCGCTGAATCGCCTCGTCTTTGTTGGTTACCACCGCTTCGAAAGCCAGGGTTTGCTGCTCTAGCTTACTTTCCAGGCGGGAAACGGTTTGATCCGAATGAACCTGCAGGCTGATAATCAGTCCGGAAATGGACAGCAGTGCCAGCAAAGGCACGGCAACCACAAGCGGCTTGGACACTTGCACCTGTTTGACGGGCCGGCCGGCATCCCGAAGGACAAGCAACGTCATCCGATTGGGATTCGGTAAGCTTACGCTCTTCATGGCATCCCCTCCCTACGCTTCGTTGGTTCTATATCTTATCTATTCCTATGATTCTTAAATCATGTCAAAAATCGGGTCCTGTCTGATATAAATGAAGGCTCCTGCCCTTGAATCGGAATGAACAAATGAATAAACCGCCGCCCGGATGGTTAATGATGATGGCAGGGGAGGGTGGACGTCATGATCTGGTTGATCGGCATTTTGCTTCTTTTTATCGTACATATCGCTTTGATTCTGCTGCTTGAATTCCGCAATCCCGGTAAAGCCATTGCTTGGATGTTCATTTTATTCTTATGTCCCCCTTTGGGGCCTGTTCTCTACTATCTCATGGCTCGCGAATATAAGAAGCGCAAGAGGCTGCTGCATCGGGGGCCGGTTCTGTTCCAAAGCCTCCGAGACCAGTTGCGCTCCCAGTCGGCGACCGTGGAAACCTTGGAGGGGATGAGGAACCCCGAGTTTGTTCATCAAGAGCGGCTTTACCGGCTGCTGACGCATCATGGGGCCAACCCGATTACGGGCGGAAACCGGACGGAAGTGTACTCCTCCGGAGAGAAGGCTTTTGGCGCGATACTGGAACGGATGGAGCAGGCGCGTGATCATATCCATCTTGAATTTTACATCTTTCGCAGCGACATGATCGGATCGGCCTTTGCAGAGGTGATGATTCGCAAAGCTCGGGAAGGGGTCAAGGTGCGGATGATCTGCGACGGGCTGGGGAGCATCAAGCTAGAGCCTGCATTCGTCAAACGGTTGAAGGATGCCGGCGTGGAGGTTTATTTCTTTCTGCCGCCCCGAGTGGCTGTGCGGAATCGCCGGGTAAACTATCGCAATCATCGCAAAATCGTCGTGGTAGATGGACGGATCGGGTTCGTGGGGGGATTAAACGTTGGCGACGACTATCTAGGCCTCTATGAAAAAATGGGGTATTGGCGCGACACGCATCTGCAGTTGGAAGGCGATTCGGTCCATTCTCTGCAGATCGCCTTTCTGGAGGATTGGTTGCTAGCTTCGGGTGAAGATCTCGGAGACCCCGCTTTGTTTCCGGCCCACGAAGGGCCTGGACGGGAGCAGGTGCAGATCCTGACCAGCGGCCCCAATCGGACACGTAACCTGATCCAAGAAATGTGCTTTAATTCTATCGCGGTGGCGAAGCGCCGGATATGGATCGCTTCGCCCTATTTTATTCCGGATCCCAGCGTCCATTTGGCGCTCAAAACAGCGGCGCTGAGCGGGGTCGAAGTGATCGTCATCATGCCTTATCATTCGGACAGCCGCTTGGTCAAGCTGGCTTCGTTATCCTATGTCGAAGAGCTGCTGCAGGCCGGGGTTAAGTTTGTTCAGTATACGAAGGGCTTTATACATGCCAAGGTGATGATCATTGACGGCCTGCTCGCTTCCGTGGGGACGGCGAACATGGACATGCGCAGCTTCTTCTACAACTTTGAAATGACCGCCTTGTTGTTTGATCCGGATACGATCGCACGACTGGAGCGCGACTTCCAGCAAGATCTGGCCGATTCGGTGCCGATCCTGCCGGAGGCATTCGCGGAGCGCTCGCGGTGGCAAAAAGGGCTGGAGCTGTTGGCCCGGCTGTTGTCCCCGCTCTTATAATGGACAGGCACTAGGCGCGGACTGGGGCTTTCAAATGCTGCAAAATCAGCTTCAAGGATTGCGGGGGCACGGTTTCCAGCAAATCCCCGCGTTCCTTCAGCCGGCGTCCGATATTCAGCAGATTGAAATCGGCGGGCTTAGGATTCAGCCGCACTTCGTCCCAGGTGAGCGGGGTCGAGACGCTGGCGGCTGCACGGGCTCGCGGAGTATACGGAGCTGCCAACGTTTTGCCGCCGTAATGCTGCAAATAATCGAAATAGATTTTGTCGCCGCGATCCTTCTTCAGCCTCTCGATGGTAAATAAATTCGGATGCTTCTCGGTCACGTACCTCGCGACGAAATGGCCGATGGAACGCAGCTCGTCAAAGGTCACGCCGTATTCGATCGGTACGATGATCTGCACGCCGGTGGCACCGGACGTCTTCGGCACGGATTGCAAACCCAGCGACGTCAAGATATCGCCGACCCTAGCGGCAGCCTCCATAATCCGCGGTTCGTCCTCCAACGTGGGATCGAGATCGATCATCCATTCGCACGGCAACGGCTCCCCGACATAATGCAGGGAGGGATGGAATTCGATGCAGGCGAGGTTCCCGAGCCACAGCAGCACGGGCAGTCGGTCCAACACGACATAGTTGATGTTCTCATAGACCGCCGTGCGGACGTATGGGGGCAGCGGATCAGGTGCGTTTTTCTGGTAAAAAAACTTGCCGTGGATGCCGCCCGGATAACGAATGGTCGTCAGCAAACGGTTGCGGCAGGATTTCAACAGGTAGGGTGAAAGCTCGGCAAGCTTCTCCAAATACATCAGCTTCGTGATGCCAACTTCGGGCCAGAGCAGCTTGTCGGGGTTGGAGACGGGGACCTCTTCGCCTTCAACGGAGATGGTCCCTTTGATTGTTCGCGGCATGGCAGATCCTCCTTTCCGGATCGATTGGGGTTTGAGGTTAGGCTTGCCTAGGGGCCTGGAAACTATGAGCGAATGGAGGGGTTAGCGGAATGGTTCCCGAGGGCCGAGGGCAAACTTGGGGAGAAAGGTTGGACGTTGGAGTTAAAAGAGGAGGCTTGTGAGCCACATGGAATGGAAACCGGTCGCGCCGTTTGAACCGATTCGCAGCGATACAATCCCGCAAGGGGAAGAATGGGTGGCCCAGGTCAAGTGGGACGGAGTGCGGATGCTCACGTACAACGACGGCCGCGAGGTCAAGCTGATCAATCGGAAGGGGAATGACCGGTCCCTCCAATATCCGGAGTTCCAGGATACGAGCGCCTACTGCCGCGCGGGTTCGGTTATTCTCGACGGCGAAATGATCGCGCTCTCGGGCGGGAAGCCGTCGTTCCACGAAATCATGCGCCGCGACAGCCTGCGACGGGAGCAAGAGATCCGCTTTGCGTCCAGGCGGATTCCGGCGATTTACATGATATTTGACATCTTGCATCATGACGGCAAATGGGTGAACACGGAGCCGCTCATGAATCGCCAGCAGCTGCTGCAAGAGATCGTGATCCCCTCCGAACGGGTGCAGCTTGTGCCTAACGTGGCGGACGGGGAGCTCTTGTTTGGTTTGATGCAGGAGCGGGGCTGGGAAGGGATCGTTTCGAAACGGCTGGACAGCGCTTATGCAATCGGAGGGAAGGATGCTCGCTGGGTCAAAAAGAAGCTGGCCCGTGATCTCTACGCGGCCATCGGCGGTGTGACGTACCGGGACGGCGGGGTGAACGCGATTTTGCTGGGATTGTACGATCCGGAGGGACGGTTCATCTATATTGGTCATGCCGGCAGCGGGAAATGGAAGGGGTCCGACTGGCGCGACCTGACGGAGAACGTGAAGCCGCTGATCGTGCCTAAACGGCCGTTCGCGAACGTCCCTGAACGCATGAAAGGGGCCGTCTGGATTCAGCCGGCCCTCACTGTAAAGATTCAGTTCCTGGAATGGACGCCCGGCGGGACGATGCGCCACCCCATTATCCAGGGATGGGCGAATGTCCCGCCCGAGGCGTGCGACATGGGGCAAAGCATGTAGGAGAGGCGGCGGAAGGGCCAGTGGGACGAGGTACAGCGGCGTGGTATGGCGCGGTACGACCCGGCACAGACAAGCTCGGCGCGTCCCCCTACTTCGCCTCCGGCTTGGCGGCAGTGCGCCGCTTGGGCTTCGGCTTGACCGCAACGGTTGGCGTAGCGGTCCCGGCATCTGGTGCCGGAGCGGCTTCGGGCTCGGCCTTCGCTTTTTTGGCCGCCGGCTTGCGCGTACGCTTCGCCGGTGTGGCGGCCGCGGGACCCGGATCGGTAGCGACCGGCTTGACGGCTTCGATGCTGGCCTGCAACGCCGCCATCAGGTCGATGACGTTGGTCTCCGGCTTGGCCGGAGCCAAACTGATTTCCTCGCCGGCCACTTTTTGCTCGATCAAGTGCAGCAGTCCCTCACGGTAATCGTCGGTGTATTTCTCCGGCTCGAACGGGGTGGACAGCTGCTCGATCAGCATTTTCGCCATCGTTAGCTCCTTATCGTTCACCTGAAGGTTCTCCGGCAGATTGGGCACTTGCGATATCGGCCGGATTTCGTCCGGGTAGAAAATCGTTTCGATCGCGAGGCATCCTTCCATCACGCGGATGGCAGCCAAGCTGCTTTTGGAGCGGATGGCAATTTTGGCGATGCCGATTTTGCCCGATTGGCGCATCGCTTCCATCAAGAGTTGATAGGCGTTTCCGCCTGCCTGGTCCGGCGACAGATAGTACGTTTTTTGAAAATAAATCGGATCGATCTCCTTCAAATCCACGAAATCGATGATGTTGATCGTTTTTTCGGCGTGGGCGGAGAGCTGCTCCAGCTCGTCTTTTTCGAATAGTACATACTTGCCCTTCTCGTATTCGTATCCCCGCGAGATCCCCTCCCAGTTCACGTCCACCTCGCAAGCCGGGCATCGCCGCACGTACGAAATTGGACTGCCGCAAACCTGATGAATGTATTTCATGGAGATGTCTTTGTCTTCGGTGGCCGAAAACATTTTGACCGGGACATGGACCAGCCCAAAGCTGATCGCCCCCTTCCAGACCGTATGCATGGATTAAACCCCTTTCTTCTTTCCGTCGGATACTCGCTATAGATTCGCCTATTCGTAGTATGGTTATAAAAGTGGTTTCTATTTATGCTCGACATCATCCCCGTTCGTTCCTGCGTTCTGCGGTTGCGGGGGGTGCGGCGGACCGATATAATGAGGACAGTGCCTAGCAGTGACCGTGGAAGTAACACGGACGTAACGGACATCAGGGACGTTATTTGTCTGCATGTGTGAAGTTCCGGCCGTTAACGGACCGGAAAGACCTTATTCGCTTGTTTTGGGGTGTTTTTTCTGCCGGAAGGGCGGAATAACGTCTCCTGAGTCCGTTAGCACGGGAAATGTTCGGAAATGGAGCGAATAAGGTCAGCTCGGTCCGTTAGCGAAACTTAGGTGTCTGACGGATGATTTTGTTGGAGTCGCGATAAAGGTGGTAAGCTAGAGTGAGTGTGAAGGATAACAAGGGTAACCCCCCTGCGCAATGGGTTTACGAAGCCGAGGATCTACAAGGGACGGAGCAGTTGGCGGCCGCATTAGCGAAGCTGGCGCTGCCGGGAACCGTGATCGCCTTGGACGGGGATCTCGGCGCGGGCAAAACGGCGTTCTCTCAGCTGTTTGCGAAGCACCTCGGCGTGAGGGACACGGTGAACAGTCCGACGTTTACTTTGATCAAGGAGTATGAGGGCAGGTTGCCTTTTTACCATATGGATGTCTACCGGCTGTCGTTGGATGAGGCCGATGAGCTGGGGCTGGACGAGTATTTCTACGGAGATGGCGTCACCTTGGTGGAGTGGGCGAGTTTGATTGAGGAGCTGCTTCCGCAAGACGTGCTGCGCATCTACGTAGAGACGGTGTCAGCGATTGGACGGCGGATGCATATCAAGGGTCAGGGCGGAACCTATGAAGCATGGGTGTCGGCCCTGAAAGAGAATGGAGTATCCTGAAGATGAACGAATACGAAAACATACGGCCACCGCAGCGGCTGTTGGCGTTTGACACCGCCACGTCCTCGCTGGCGGTGGCGGTAACGGAGGGCGGCCGCGTGCTGGCCGAACGAAATATCCATGCCGAACGGAACCATTCGGCATATTTGGTGACGGCGATTGGGGATTGCCTGGAGGCGGTAGGGCTCGCCAAGCAGGATTTAGATGGAATCGCCGTCGGGATTGGGCCAGGCTCCTACACCGGGATCCGGATTGCCGTCACGACCGCCAAGACTTTGGCGTGGTCGTTACGGCTTCCGGTTTACGGCGTCTCGAGCCTGGCCGCTTTGGCGCTGGGCGGCTGGGCCGGCGCCAGCGGGCAAGACGCCGCCGCGCTGGGCGAGCTCGCCGCGCGGCGGGGCGAAGAAGGCCGCCGCGCCACCGCCGGCGGCCACTGGATCGCGCCGCTGATCGATGCGCGGCGCGGCCAGGCCTATACGGCGCTGTTCGGCGTACCCGCGCCGGGCGGATTGCCGGAGCGTCTCGAACCCGACGCGATCCGGCTCATGGACGGGTGGGCCGACGAGCTCCAGCGGCAGCTGGAACAGCTGCCGCCGGACGAACGGCCGGCCCGCCTCTGGTTCGTGGGCGAGACCGAGAAGCACGAAGCGGCGATCGCGCCGCTGATCGCCGCCTTCGGCGAGCTTGTTCAGCTCGTGCCTTACGAGCTGGAAGGCGCTTGGATGGGAATCGCCGGCATGGCGCGCACGTGGCTGCCGGCGGACGAGGTCCATGCGCTGGAGCCGAATTATACGCAGCTGGCTGAAGCCGAAGCCAAACGGCTGCGGAACGTGTAAGGCGAGGGGGCGGCGAAGCTGGAACAAGAGATCGTATTTCGTAACATGAGGCTCGCGGACCTTCCAGACGTCATGGTCATCGAACATGAGTCGTTTTCGCTTCCATGGAGCGAGGAAGCCTTTCGCAACGAGTTGACCCATAATCATTTTGCCCGTTATCAAATCATGGAAATTCACGGCGAACCGATTGGGTACGCCGGGATGTGGACGATCCTCGACGAGGCCCACATCACGAACATCGCGGTTCGAACCGCTTACCGCGGACGTCATCTCGGGGAGAAGCTGCTGCGCCGGATGATGGACTGGGCGGTGGAGCTGGGGATGGTTCGGATGACGCTGGAGGTGCGGGTGTCCAACGGGGTCGCCCGCGCGCTATATGAGAAAATGGGCTTTGCCCCGGCGGGCGTGCGCAAAGGGTATTATTCCGATAATCATGAAGATGCAATCATAATGTGGTGCGAGCTGCCAGGATCGCAGTCGGAGACCGGGGAAGGAAGCGAAAGTTTGTGGTAAAGCAAGAGCAGGATGTATATATATTGGCGGTTGAAACGAGTTGCGACGAAACCTCGGCGTCCGTGGTGAAGAACGGGACGGAGGTGCTGTCCAACCTGATCGCCAGCCAGATCGAAACACACCGGGCGTTCGGCGGTGTCGTGCCGGAGGTCGCTTCACGCAAGCATGTGGAGAGCATTACGCGAATGCTGGAGGAGGCGGTCCAGGAGGCGGGGATCCCGCCGCAATCGCTGTCGGCAATCGCCGTGACGGAAGGCCCCGGCTTGGTTGGCGCGCTGCTCGTCGGGATTATGGCCGCCAAGAGCCTTGCCTTCGCGCTGGACAAGCCGCTGATTGGCGTTCATCATATCGCCGGTCATATCTACGCCAATCGTTTGGAGGCGGAGATGTTATACCCGTCCATGGCGTTGGTCGTCTCGGGCGGTCATACGGAGCTGGTGCTGATGGAGCAGGAGGGCAGCTTTCGCCTGCTCGGCCGGACGCGCGACGATGCCGTTGGCGAAGCCTATGACAAGGTCGCCCGGGCGCTTGGCTTCCCTTATCCGGGGGGGCCCTTCGTGGACAAGCTGGCTGCGGAGGCGGAGGAAGCAGAGGAGCTGCCGCGGGCGTGGCTGGAGCCGGACTCTTACGACTTCAGCTTGAGCGGCCTCAAGTCAGCCGTACTGAATGCGGTGAACCAGCACAAGATGCGCGGCGAGGACGGCTACCAGCCGGCCATTGCCCGCGGGTTCCAGGAATCGGTGATCGAGGTGCTCGTGGAGAAAGCGATTCGCGCTGTTCGTGCCACCGGTGCGCGGCAGCTGTTGCTTTGCGGCGGCGTAGCTGCCAATCGGGGGTTACGGGCTGCGCTTGCCGAACGCTGTGATCGCGAGGGGATTGCCCTGCTGATCCCACCGTTGAAATACTGCACCGATAACGCCGCGATGATTGGCGCAGCCGCTTACCTGAAGTGGAAGAACGGTGAGTTTTCCAGCCTGGAGCTAAAAGCCGAGCCTTCGCTTTCGCTGGAAGGCTGGTCTGTTAGGCCAAGCTAATTCAATATTGAGGCGACCGCCCCAAGCAAAAGGCCGGACAAATTGTCCGGCCTTTTATTATTCGATGGGTTCGCGTTACCACGTTTTATAAACCGCATCGTTTTCCGACTTCGCGTTGTTCTTGGCAGGAGGCGTTTGCTCGGGGTCAACCGCAGCCGCCGTTTCCTTCATTACAGCGGGATTGGGCTTGTCCGAGCCGCCCATCTTACTGGTACCTTCGAATACGCTGCCCTCCTCAATGGAGAGAGAGGAAGCAACCATGTTGCCGTACAGCTTGCCTTTGGAGGTGATGGACAGCTTGAGCTTGGCCTGCACGTTGCCGTTCACGGTGCCGGCGATAATGATGTTACGGGCCAGGATGTTGGAATGGACCACACCTTTCTCCCCAACGGTCACGTCGCCTTCGCATTCGATATCGCCGGTAATTTGTCCTTCGATGCGCACGCCGGCGTCCGAGCGAATTTTCCCTTCAAAAATGCTGCCTTCCCCGATCAAAGTGTCGGTGGTGTTCGGGTCCAGCTTAACAGGTTTCGCGTTATTCCTTAATTTCATGAATTACTCTTCCTCTCCGGGTTTTCTAAGGTATTTGGCCGGGTCGACCGTACTGCCGTTCTTCACGACTTTGATGTGTAGATGAGGACCGGTGCTACGCCCGGTGGAGCCCAGCTCTGCGATGGTATCGCCTTGCTTAACGGTGGCGCCAACCTTGGTTAGGATTTTGCTCAAATGCATATAGTTCGTTTTCAATCCCGAAGGATGCGAAATCGTGATAAAGTTCCCGCGTGCGCTATTGTATCCGGTATCGACGACCTTACCGTTCGCTGCCGCATAGACAGGATCGCCGATGCTTCCCCCGATATCCATTCCGGCGTGCATGGTCAAACGCCCGTTAAAAGGGTCTTCTCGTTCACCATACTCGGAGGTGACTCTGACGGAATCGGCGGGCCAAAAGGTCGGCAAGATGGCCATCAACGCTTTATATTCCTGGATCGAAATTTTCGTTTGCTCCAGCCGTTGCTGCAATTCGGGCATCTCCGTCAGCGAGGTGGTGATGCTCTCCTTCGTCTCTTTGACCAGCTTTGCCACATCCTGTTCGGTGAGTGGGATCGATTCTCCGCCAACTCCACCTTCGGAAGCGAGGGAGTCCATCGCTGCTTCTTTGCCCGCCGCTGCGGTTTTGTCTTTTGCTTTTGTCGATCCGCCGTCCGTAATCGATTTAAGCTCGGCTTCCAGTTGCTCCAGCTCGCTCATCTTCGTCTCAATGGTCTTCGACTTCTTGGATAACTCCATCAGCTCGTTTAAGAGCCGGTCGATTTCCTGTTCTTTATTGACGACGGTGTTCCTGAACTGGTCGGAAGAATCGGATAGCTGCGCTTCGAGCGTCCCAATCCGGCTCGTATGCGTGCGGTTGACGGCATACAAAACCAACACGGAGCTGAGCAGCACCACCGCGGTGACCAGGATGGCCAATAAATAGAACAAGCGGAATTTAAAGCGGAACACAGGGCTGGTGCCTTCCGGCACGATCAGCAGCGTGTAGCGCCGGTTCACGTTTTTTTTGAATCTGATCTTCATGACTTCCTCCTGATCTTCTTGGGTTGAATATGCCATTATGTAGGACCAAGGTCATTCCTTGCGACTTGCCAATACAACTATTTCGGCAAAATGTGGCAAATCCCTTTTTCATTTAAAAAAATTTTGTAACTATTTTCACTCCTAAAGCAGGAATTTGTCGAAGGGAAGCGAAATGAGAAATAATTGGAAAAGTGTCTTCTTTCCTAATGTAAGGAGGTTATTATGATCAGAATTGCCGGAATCGACGTTGGCAACGACAGCGTTAAGGTAGTGGTTGACGGTTCACAACGACCGATCATTATTCCGAGTATCGTTTCTCCCGGATATGATAGACATGTGCTGCAAGAGGAAGACTCTCCGCTGAAGGCGCTGGATGTTCGGGTCTATAGCCCTAAATTAAAGAGAAATAACCAGCGGTATTTCGTAGGCTTGCTGGCGATGGAGGATCAAGACAATTCCGAGTTGGAAGAGACGGACAACAAAGCCACCAGCGATCAGTCCCTGGTCGTGGCGCTGACGGCGCTGGCTTATGCAGCCCTGTCTGGACAAACTTATCCGACGGCGGGAACCGGGATCGAAGAGGCTGAATACATAATCGGGACAGGACTTCCGGTCCGTTCTTACGTTGCCTTTCATCAAGCGTTCGAGGAGCGGCTGACCGGCGAGCACGAAGTGACGTTCCTGTCCACGCCGGAGCTGCGCGGGCGCACGGTACGCCTTCAGATCCGCCGTACGATCGTGTCGGTGGAAGGCGCGGCGGCGCTGTTCCATTTGGCGACGAACGATACGCTCCAGGTGCGAAACGAAGAACTCCATAACGGCTGTATCGGCATTTGCGAAATCGGCGCTTTGACAACGGATTTCCCGGTCGTGAAGCGGATGAATATCGACAACCAGTTCAGTACAGGGGAGCAGTTCGGACTTGCAACCTATCTGGATTCGATTATCCGCGATATAGAGGACCAGTTCGGCTACCGCTTCCCGAGCCGTACGAAGCTGATTGGACGCATCCGGAATCGCGAATTCGTCATCCAGCGTGTAGGTGAAGGACAAGCGGATATTCGGCCGATTGTCGATATGTATTTCAGCCGAGCCGCGCAGAAGTTGGTTGATCTGATTCGCAAGCGGTGGAAGAAGTACCCGGACATCGAATGCTTTTATGTGCTTGGCGGCGGCGCCGCGGCGTTGAAATCGTACTTGATCGATGCGGCCGGCCCCATGCGTTTGCGGTTTGAAGAGAATAGCGAGATTCTGAACGTGCAGGGTTACTTGAAGCTGGCCAAGAATAAGGCCGGCCAACAGCCGAACCCGGCGTAAGATTCAAGTAATTGTTCCGGCGGTGCATGCACCGCCGGTTTTTTTATGAGTTTAGATGTTCATCTCCTGGATACCGGAGGCCCACAGGCAGAAATGGATGCGAAAAACCGAATACAATGGGGCGATTTCGGCGTTATTAACGGAATGTATATGAAATTTCATATCTATTTGCCCATCAGGAAAGCGTAAGCCTAGATTCTGTATGAAATATCGAATAGATTTCGGATTTTTGGGCTTCAGCACCGTTTTGTATGCGAAAAACCGAATACAATTGACGAAGAAGGATCATATTCTTTAAATTTGAAGATTCAGGTATAATAAGGAAAAAAAGCGAAGGAGGCCGGGGGCCGTGAGCTACAAAAATACGTTTATTCGCGTATCGCCCGATTGTCCTGCAGATCGTGGCATCGAGCCGGTGTCGACGAGACCTGCGAAACCTGCGCACATGATCCAATACGAGCTGCTCTCGCAAGCTCCGTACCGGTACAATCACGAGGAACTGCTGTTCGAGGTACATATTCGCCATAAGCAAATTCCGAAGGAAGTTGTGCAGGAGCGAAGGCAGGAACTCTGGGAGGAGTTGTTCAGCAAACCGCACCCCTGCTTGCGGGCCTCGGTCCTTTCCAAGAAGTATGGATGGGGCGTGCATTATGACGAACAGGGGAAAATCGCTATCTACGGCATGGACTCGCCGGATTATCAGCGGTTTACCGCTTCAACCGATGTCCAACTGCTGAACGCGATGAGAAACAGCCGGAAGTAAGGACGGCACCGTTGGCTGCATTTATAGATGGGAGGGGTAGACATGGGGAAAATGTTCGATTCGATGCTGCCGGAGCATGAGGCATTTATTCGTCGGCAGCATCTCTTTTTTGTTGGTTCGGCACCACTTAGCGCAGAAGGGCATGTCAATCTGTCGCCCAAAGGGTATGATTCGCTGCGGATCCTTTCGCCAAACGAGGTCGCTTACCTGGATTTGACAGGCAGCGGGAATGAAACGGCAGCCCATCTCGAGGAGAACGGACGGATCACGATCATGTTCGCCGCTTTCGAAGGGCAGCCTTTGATCCTGCGCCTGTATGGGAAAGGCCAAGTGATTCTGCCGGGATCGGCGGATTGGGAGCGACTCGAAGGCTTGTTTCCCAAGCTGAGCGGGGCGCGCCAAATCGTTCTTGTCTCTGTTTACGGGGTGCAGACATCCTGCGGCTACGGCGTACCGCTGTTCAGCTATGACGGGGATCGCGAAACCTTGGTCAAATGGGCTGAAACCAAAGGATCTTCCGGCCTGGAGGAATATCGTCGCCAGAAAAACGCCGTAAGCCTGGACGGCTTACCGTCGTCGTTTGCAGACTAGAGAAAGTAGGGGAGATCGAAGCATAATGGAAGAAATTCAAGGGGAATTGTACACGGTAGAAACATTGCGGTCAGACTTAGCGGCTCTAGGGGTTCGAGAAGGGTCGACACTGCTTGTCCATTCGTCTTTTAAAGCGCTGGGGAAATGGGTGTGCGGCGGCCCAGCGGCGGTTGTCCTGGCTCTAGAGGCAGCGTTGGGGGAGGAAGGGACCTTGGTAATGCCCACCCATTCGGGCGACGTTGGAGACCCGGCCAGATGGCAAAATCCGCCGGTACCCAAGGAATGGTGGGACACCATTCGCGAGCAGATGCCGGTTTATGATCCCGAGCTGACGTCGTTATGGTACATGGGCGTGATTCCGGACACGTTCCGCAAGCAAAAGGGCACCTTGCGCAGCGGACATCCGCAAGTGTCGTTTGCAGCCAGAGGCCGCGAGGCCGAGAACATTACGGCGAATCACGGCCTGGAATTCGGGCTAGGCGAGCGTTCTCCGCTTGCGCGAATTTACGAGCTGCAAGGAGATGTTTTGCTGCTTGGCGTAGGTCACGGGAACAATACGTCGATCCATTTGGCGGAGTGTCGGATGGACAATCAGAGCAATGAAATTTACACGGCAAAGGCGCCGATGCAGGTGAATGGGGAAAGACAGTGGGTGGAATTTGCCGAGCTCGAATACGATTCGGAGGATTTTGTTCAGCTCGGTGCCGATTTCGCACGGGAAACCGGCATGGTGAAACAGGGACAAATCGCCGGGGCAACCGCCTTGCTGATGCCCCAACGAGAATTGGTTGATTATGCCGTAGGATGGTTGGAACGCCACCGTAAGCGGCAAGATCATCTTACCGTCTGATATACGAGACCGATGGCTCCAGAGTCAAAGGTCTTGTTTTCGATGAGCTTAAGGTTAATCTTCTCCTTGAGACCTTGGAATAAGGGCAAACCTTTTCCGATCAGGACAGGGGATACGGTAATTTTATACTCATCTATTAAGTCAAGCTGCATAAAGTGGTGCGCTAACCTAGGACTGCCGAGAATGACCATGTCCTTACCAGGCTGCTGTTTGAGGTGACGGATTTCATTCTCGATATCTTTGTTCACAAGTCTGGAGTTATTCCAATCGACGTTCTCCAGCGTAGTGGAAAAAACGATTTTCTCTGTCTTATCGATCCACTCGGCATGATCCCGTTCATGCTGCGAAGCTGACGGGTTTGAAGGCACGGACGGCCAGTAACTGTGCATCATCTGATAAGTACCGCGGCCCCAAATAACCGTATCGGCCGTACTCAGAATTTCTTTCGCGTGTCTCTCGAGATCCGTATCGTAGGAAACCCAGCCAATATCCATTTCTCCGTTAGGACCTTCCACAAAACCGTCAAGCGATGCGTGTAGAAATAGAACGAGTTTTCTCATCTTCTGCTCTCCTTTGTTTTCTTAATGGGATGCATCTTCTTCCAGCCCGGACGTCACCTCGAGGTCCCAGCCAAGCATGCCGCCGAGAAAATTGTGGATCCGCGTGAAGCCCTGTGCCTGTAGGTAACGGGCGACTTCGTAACTGCGGGAGCCGCTTCGGCAGACCAACACGTATTCCTGCTCCGGGTCGAGTTCTTCCAGCCGGTAGGGGATTTCACCCATCGGAATCAGGGGGACCCCTGGAATATGCGCAGCTTCGTATTCAAACGGCTCACGGACATCGATGACGACGATGTCGCTGGCAGGATCCTGAAGGATGGCGTGCAACTCCGCTTTGTCGAAGTGGGAGATGCCTCCGATTAGTTGGGGCATAAATTCATTCCTCTTTTCCCGATAAAATGGTTTGTTTCATCTACTTATTCTTCTACGCGTGCGGGCTCATCGAAGATGCCCATGCTAAGATACCTCTCCCCGGTGTCCGGAGCGATGCACAAAACGCGGCGCCCAGGGCCTAAGTGCCGGGCTAAACGAATCGCCGCCCAAACCGAGGCCCCGGACGAAGGTCCGACCAATAGGCCTTCTAGTGCCGCTAATCGCCGTGTCGTATCCAGCGCATCCGCATCGCTGACCTGGACGATTTCATCATAGACCGCGGTATTTAGGATCGGTGGGATAAAACCCGGGCTGGTACCGACCAACTTATGCGGGCCGGGTACCCCTCCGGAGAGGACGGGGGAGCCTTGCGGCTCGACGACGGTGATATGGATGTTCGGCAATACGCCCCGCAGATACTCGCCGGTTCCGGTGATGGTGCCGCCCGTGCCTGCCGTGGCTACGAACCCGTCGAGCCGGCCATCCATTTGCCGCATGATTTCTGGCCCTGTCGTGAGCCGGTGAATTTCCGGGTTGGCAGGGTTTTGAAACTGCTGCGGCATAAAACTGCCGGGGATTTGGTCCAGCAGCTCCCGGGCTTTGGCGATTGCGCCGGGCATGCGCTCCGCAGCCGGCGTCAGCACGACCTCGGCCCCGTAAGCTTGCAGCAGGGCGATTCGCTCTTTCGTCATGTTGTCCGGCATGACGAGGATAATCCGATACCCTTTGGCCGCGGCGTTCATCGCCAGCCCGATGCCCGTATTCCCGCTCGTCGGCTCGATGATCGTAGCCCCCGGAGCAATCAAACCGGCCTGTTCTGCCTTTGCGAGCATGTGGGCAGCGGCTCGATCCTTAACGCTTCCGCTCGGATTGGCAAACTCCAGCTTGACGTATACGTCCGCCTCCTCGTTGGAGACCAGTTTGTTTAACTTGACGGCCGGGGTTTCGCCAATCAGGTCTGTAATGCTTCGGACCGCTTTACGATTCATATGGCTGAGCCCTCTCTCTTAAATTTTAAGTTTTTATCTATTCTACTCGGGAACCTCTTATTTTTTCAAGCCACGCCGTTTATTCGACATTTAACCGTTTCCAACCCGGGCATCCTATGATAAAGTAGCAGTAACAACGAAGATGAGCCGAAATAGGCCCCATCTTCTTTTTTTTTTGTGAATGGGTGAATTGAATCACAAATAGAAAGACGCAAAAGGGGTGTACAAATGGGGGGAACGGTAGATAAACCGGTGGCAAGTTTGTTATTGATAGGATTGCAGGGGTTACTCGGAATCGGTGCTGTATTCGGCGGTGGAGCGTTGATGCTAGATCCGTCAGGCGCCTTGTTGGGGATGCCGACAGAGTTGATGCAGATCCCGCTGTTCCCGAATTATTTGATTCCGGGGGTGATCCTTCTGATGGCCTTTGGCGTGTTGCCCCTTACGGTCACGACGGCTCTCGTATGGAAATGGAATTGGGGTTTAGGAGAGAAACTGAACCCATTTAAAGACCGGCATTGGTCTTGGGCCTTTTCCCTTTATATCGGCTTTGGATTAATCGTCTGGCTTTCGGTCCAAATCTACATTCTCGGCAGCTCTTCGGTCGTACATTTGGTTTATACGGCTTGGGGCTTGGCGATCCAAGCGTTAACCATACTGCCTTCGGTCACAGGATTTTATCGAAAGTCATTTACGGACAACGCCTAGGAGGGGAGAAATATGCGTAATCAAAGGATGCCGGGCAACTCTACGCGGCTGCCCGGCGGAATACGGCTGCTTCTCGGCCTTCTGTGCGCTGTGATGCTGCTGGCCATTTTTGGGGGCTGCAGTCTGGCTACGGAAAGGCAAAAGCAGCTTTACGACGACGAAGCGGAGCTGGCCCAGGAAGGCGACACCTTCACCTATGTGAAGCGGGTAGGCGATACGAGCAACGAGTCGAACACGGTGTCCTTCTCCTCTTTCTACGGGATGGAAACGATTTGGTTCATCCACGCCTCGGCGAAGGGCAAGGTGAATTTCATCCATCAGCAAGAGATCGACGGCGGCCGATTCAAGCTGGTGGCGATCGGACCGGATCGCGAGGTGACGACGCTTGCCGAAGGAACTAGCGAAGGCAAGATGGAGCTGAAGGTTAGCCCGGGAACGTACCGCATCAAATTTGTAGGTAACAATGCCAAGGGCCGAGTGAAGACGGAAATCCAGGCAGATGCGGGCATACGTATCGTAGCCGCCGATCATTGAGCAAGGTCACCAATTGGACAACTCCGTTCGTTTCCAGGTGTCTTTGGCTACGCAGACATAAACATAGTTTTCGTCCCAGGCGATGTCGCCGGGATTTCCGGGAGCTTTGGAAGAAGCCGGC
Source organism: Paenibacillus sp. FSL R7-0216 (assembly GCF_037969915.1). Lineage (NCBI taxonomy): Bacteria > Bacillati > Bacillota > Bacilli > Caryophanales > Paenibacillaceae > Paenibacillus > Paenibacillus sp. FSL R7-0216. The sequence continues at coordinate 1,327,305 of NZ_CP150222.1, forward strand.
GTGCGGGACTCGCGGATACGAATTCCGTCTCCATTGATGTCCAGCGCGCTTTGCGGATCCTCCGTACCGATGCCAACTTGTCCATGATCCCGTTTGATTGTCAGGGCACTGTCGAGCACTTCTCCTTCATCCGAGTAACGGATCACGTTAAAATCGGCCCCGGCATTGCTTCCCTTGAGCTCGGCGCTGTTGGCACGTAGACTCCAAAGCGGGGAGGTGGCGTTATCCTTGCCGATGTTGGCCAACTGCACGTCCCGATTACCTTCGCCGGCTACGCGCAAAATACCGTCCATGACGTTAAAATTGGAAGAGTGGGTGCGAATCTCGGCGACGTCGGTATCGTAAGGGATTTCCAAACGGGTAAACAGTTGATCCTTATTCTCTCCGGTGGGTGACATCGTCGTTTCGATCGAAATATGCTTATGATCATGCTGTTCGGGATTGTTCGCTTTATCATGCGAGATGATCGCCGTTTTGTCCTTCCCTTGCTCATCGGCCCAAGCGATCGCGGGTTTGGCGCGGTCCCCCGTCCACTGCAGGCGGATCAGGTCGGATAAATGCCCTTCTTTTTCGATCCATTGATTATCGGTAGACAAATGGATTCGTTCGTTCTGCGGGAGGGCTAGACCCCCTCCGGGCAGCTTGGACTCCGTAAAAGGGGATGTCGTGGATGAAGCGCCCTTAGAAGAGCCGAACATTTGGCATCCTCCTACAAAGACGAGGCTGACGCCTAGTACGGCGATTGAAGCGGCTTTGACAAATTTCATTCCATTCTCTCCTTTTCGGTGAATATTTGACGGCCTATGTGTTTTTTTGGCCGCAGTTCTATAGAGATCATAATGATTTTAAAAAGGGCAGGGCAATAGGCATTTCGGATGGTTTCAGGGGCTCGGGGCGAGCGCACATGCAAAATGGCAGGAAATTGGGAAGTAAGCATCAGACTAGATGAAGGAGGAATTAACTATGAGTGGAGCCCCCTCTTTTGAAGAATTCAAGAGGTACGTGATCCTGCTTTCCCTAAATCCGGGCCGACGATTGGAAGAGGAATTAATCCGCGAACACGTTGCTCACCTAAGAGAACTGGACCGAAACGGTCAACTTGTGATATGCGGGCCTTTACTCGATTATAAGGGCGGGATGGTCATTATCCAAGCGGACAGTCTGGAGGAAGCAAGGAAAATCGCGGAACGCGATCCGTTCGTGAAATCGGGAGCGGAGAACTATGAGCTTCGAACCTGGGCGATTTCCTGTGAAGAAAATCAGCATTTAGGGATGGGTTGAGGAGTTGGACCTAAGACGAAGGTTTTGTCAAGTTGTGGACAAGGTTATCCACAGCTTGTTGGCTATCTTGATGAAAAGTTGATGAAAGCTTGCGTACCAACCTATGAAGCAAGATCGAAGAAAACGAGTCTCATGTTTTCAGAAAACTGTGGATAATGTGGACAAGTTGGTGGATAAAACAGGGTTTTGACAAAAACCGACGATTTCCCCGGAAAAAAACGGCCCCGCGGGCCGTTTTTAGGTCGAATATTTTCTGCATAATGGGGATAACGCTGTGTATAACCAAGGTGAAAAAAATGGGGTAAGGATCAAAATATTTTGTGAATTTTATCTTTCAGCCAAGGATTCCCATTCCTCATAGGCCGTGGATAACTGTTCTTTCCGGCGGTCGATCCCGTCCTGCCGCTCTTGGACTGCGGTGTAGTCCTGATAGACCTCGGGAAGGGTCAGTTCCGATTCCAGTCGGGCAATTTCGTCCTCGAGCACGGAGATCAATTCCTCCAGTTGCTCCAACCGGCGTTGTCGGTTCCGCTCCTCGCGTTTCGCCTGTTTATCGGCTTCATAGGAAGCGGCACCGGATTTAGCTGTCGAGGACTCCGGTTCGGACGGCTTGTTGGTCGAGTTTGCGTTCGACTTGGCTGCCTCAGCGTTCGCCTGCTCGGTAGCGAGTTCGGCAAGCTCCTGCTTTTTGGCTAAATAATCGTCATAATTACCCAGGAAATGATCCGCACCATACGGATGAAGTTCAACGATACGCTCCGCCATCTTGTTCAGAAAGTAACGGTCATGGGAGATGAACAGCAGCGTTCCATCGTATTCAATCAGAGCGGACTCCAGGACTTCTTTGCTGAATAGGTCCAAATGGTTGGTTGGTTCGTCCAGGATCAACACGTTGGCTTTTTGCAGCATTAGCTTGGCTAAGGCGACCCGGGCTTTCTCACCGCCGCTTAACGCCGCGACCTTCTTGAGCACGTCCTCGCCGCTGAACAGGAAATTGCCCAGTACACTGCGAATACGCGCTTCCTCAATGTGGGGATAGGCACCCCAGACTTCCTCAAGCACCGTGTTGGCGGCATTCAAATGCGTTTGCTCTTGGTCGTAGTAACCGACCTTGACCTTGGCGCCCCAAGAAATCGTTCCATCCGATGGTCGCAAATCGCCGGTCAGCATTTTCAGCAGCGTCGATTTTCCGATCCCGTTCGGGCCGATCAAGGCTACGGTTTCGCCGCGGTATAGATCGAAGTTGACGTTTTGGAATAACGGTTTGGGTTTATCCGCAAACGTGTAGGTAAGGCCATTGACGTGCAGCACTTCCTTACCCGTCATAACCTCGGCCTCGAAGGAGAAGGTCGCCCGTTTCAGGTCGCCAAGCGGCCGGTCGAGAACATCCATCTTCTCCAACGCCTTCCGACGGCTTTGCGCCCGTTTCGTCGTGGACGCACGGACGATGTTCTTCTGAATAAACGCCTCCATTCGGGCGATTTCATCCTGCTGTTTCTCGTATTGCTTCAATTGGCTTTCGTATTCCGCCGCTTTCAGCTCGATGAAACGGCTGTAGTTCCCCGTATAACGGCGGGATTGATGTCGTTCGATCTCTACAATCGCTGTGACAAGCCGGTCGAGGAAGTAACGGTCATGCGAGACGACCAGCAAGGCTCCGGAATAATTGCGCAAATAATCCTCGAGCCAGGTTAATGTTTCGATGTCAAGATGGTTGGTTGGTTCGTCCAGCATCAGCAGGTCCGGTGCCTGCAGCAAAATACGGGCAAGCGCAAGCCGGGTTTTCTGTCCGCCGCTTAACGTTGCGATGGGGGTGTCCGGCGCAAAATCGCCAAATCCCATACCGTGCAGCACCATGCGGATGCGGGTCTCCATTTCATAACCGCCATGATCTTTGAACCAGTCGGATTTAAGCGCATAACGGTCGAGCAACTCCTGGTGCGCTTTCTCGTCCCGGGCTAACTCCGGATCCGCGATCTGCTCTTCCATCCGGCGCAGTTCGCGTTCCGTTTCGATCAACGGGGCAAACACGGCAAGCATCTCTTCCCAGAGGGTGCGGTCCGATTGTAATCCGCTATTTTGCGCGAGGTAACCGATCGTAGTCTCCTTGGCTTTGAAAATTTGTCCTCCATCGTGGGATAGTTCTCCAGCCAAAATCTGCAAAAACGTCGATTTACCCGCGCCGTTGACGCCCACGAGGCCGATCCGGTCCCGTTCGAGCACCTGCAGGTTGATCCCCTCCAGCACGGGGATTACGCCGTATAATTTCGTAATGTTCGAAGCTTGAAGCAGCATAGCGAATTCGATCCTCCAAAAAAAGATTTGCATTCTGTTCATGATGGGGAAAGCATTAGTTCGTTGAAACTCGTACCTTCAGTGTACATGAAACCCAAGCGAATTGCATCGCTGAATGCTTGGAAGACCGCGTTTTGCAAACCGGGTGCTTTGGTTTTCATTTTCATATAACAATGATACACTAAGGGAGAGAACAGCCGGATCGGCTATGTTGCTAGTGGAAGACCGGTCATCGTGTGACGGGAGCGGAAGGGGAGAACGGCATGGAGTTTATGGATGCCAAAAAAGAGCTGCGCCAGCGAATGCTGAAGGTTCGCGCCCAAATTCCGGAGGGATCTCGTTTGGAGCAATCTCTGGCCGCCGGCCGTATAGCCGAACGTGAGGTGCTAAGCCCCCTGCGGGCGCGGCGAGGCGGGAAGCTGAACTTGTTCTGCTACGTGGCTTTCCGAGATGAACCGGATACTTGGCCATTGCTGGCTAACGGCCTGGCCCAGGGGGACCGGTTGCTCACGCCGAGGATCGGACCGGAGCGCAGCCTTTCCTTGCACGAGATTTCCGGGACGGAGGACCTCGTTCCCGGTACATGGGGGATCCGGGAGCCCGCGGGGCATACGGCCGTTTGGCCACCTGAGCGCTATCCCGAAATCGACGTCATTGTCGTTCCGGGGCTGGCCTTTGATCGGAACGGGGGGCGGATCGGATTTGGAGCAGGGTATTACGATCGCCTAATCGATGAGTTGAGCCGCCTGAGTGGCGGTACCGATCAGGTCGTCCTGGCTGCCCTCGTCCTTCAGGAGTTGATCCTGCCGGAGGGGGCAATCCCGATGGAACCGCATGATTTCCGGCTAGACCTGTTGTTAACGGCAAAAGAAACGATATATATGAAGGAAAGTAGTGATAAGCTTGACAACCTCGGAATCGGGTCAAGGAATGACGCATTTTAACGAACAAGGCCGAGCCCGTATGGTGGACATTTCCGGGAAATCGGCGACCGTTCGCGTGGCCGTAGCGGAGACGAAGGTCACCATGCTGCCGTCAACCCTTGAGGCCATTAAAGAAGGGCGGGTCGGCAAAGGCGATGTGCTAGCCGTGGCCCAGGTTGCGGGAATCCAAGGAGCTAAACGAACCTCCGATTGGATTCCGATGTGCCATCCGCTGGCGTTGACGGGCGTTAACATCACGTTTGGCGACAACGGACAGGACGAGCTATACATCGAGGCGACAGTGAAGACAGAAGGCAAAACGGGCGTTGAAATGGAGGCGCTCACCGCGGTGTCCGCCGCCGCGCTGACCGTGTACGACATGTGCAAGGCGTTGCAAAAGGACATGGTGATTGGTCCGACGCAGCTGCGGTCAAAGTCGGGCGGCAAAAGCGGGGATTACGTGCGTTCATGACATTTGCGGCGGCTACTAGATTTTGATATAGATATAGATGGCAGTTTAAAGTTGATTTCAGCATGAATCGACATGATCCGGCATTACGTTGGACTCCGCAGGGAGTTCCTATATGGATGAGGAGGGTGACTTCATGGTTTGGAAAACAGCGATCCTTACCGCCAGCGACAAAGGAGCCAGGGGAGAACGTGAAGATACGAGCGCCCAAGTAATCCGTGAGCTGGTGGAGGAGGAATTGGGCGGCGAAATCGTGGAATACCGGATCGTCCCCGATGAACCGGATGAAATTATCGCCGCATTGATTGAAATGACCGATTATTTTCACGCCGATTTGGTGTTAACTACGGGGGGGACGGAGCTAGCGATTCGTGACGTGACACCGGAAGCGACCCGCCGGGTCATCGAACGCGAAGTGCCGGGCATGGCGGAGGCGATGCGGTACCGGTTGATGCAGAAGAACCCTGCAGCCATGCTATTTCGGGGGATCGTGGGCATTCGTGGACGTACGCTGATCGTGAATTTGCCGGGAACACCTAAAGGCGTGCACGAAAATTTGGCGGCGATCATGGACCAGTTGCCGGAAGCGTTACTGATGGTCACGGGACAATTTCGTTTATAATGAACCTTCATTATCGGGCCTTATTCTCTGTTTCTTTGTTAAGTTGTTAAATAAATAGACTGTAACTGTGATATTCATTATGGTATGATGTGGGCGAGTGAATGTATCGGTTCGGATGATCGCTGTCTATTTATTTGCCGTAACGAAAGGAGAATCAACCATGGGCGCAGGCGGATTTTTGTTGATCGTCATCGCGGCGTTGCTGCTGTTTGGTCCGAATAAATTGCCTGATCTGGGGCGGGCTGTTGGCCGCACGTTTCGTGAATTCAAAGAGGCAACCCGGGATATCGTAGACGATCAACCGGAAGTCAGAAGAACGGAAACTGCACCGCAACCGCAGGTAGAAGGCCCCAAACCGGACGACCGCCGTCTTCCTGAATAAACGGAAACGGTAGATCCAGTTACATAGGCGTAACCTGATCCCTTCCTTCGCGGAGGGATTTTGTTTGAGATTTGAAGGGAAGCTTGATGGGGAAGGAGAACAGGAGATGTCGGAGAAAGACAATGCGCAAAGTCTCGTGGATCATTTGACGGAGTTGCGGCGGCGATTAGTGGTTGTTGGCGTCGTGTTCGTCGCGGTGCTGGTGGCGGCCTTTTTCGTGGTCGATCCGATTTACCACTATGTGACGAAGAACGCTATTTCCGGCGTGGCCATCGAACTCAACGCTTTTTCGTTCTGGGACGGCGTTGGCGTTTACATGAAAATCGCCATGCTGGTCGCACTCGGGATTACACTGCCGTTTACGCTTTATCAGGTTTGGGCGTTTGTGAGCCCCGGTCTGAAGGCCCAGGAACGTAAAGCGACCGCAAGGTATATTCCGTACGTGTTCGTCTTCTTCCTAGCGGGCTTGGCTTTCGGGTATTACGTGGTATTCCCGCTGGCCATGACGTTTACAGGCTCGTTGAACAAGCAGTTGGGACTTGTCGAGACCTACGGGATGGCCGACTATTTCAAGTTTCTGACCAATATCGTGCTGCCGATTTCGTTATTGTTTGAGCTGCCGCTAGTCATTTTGTTTCTGACGCAACTGCGGATATTGAACCCGCTTCGGCTTAAGAAGATGCGCCGGGCAGCGTATTTCGCGCTGGTGGTCGTGTCGGTGATGATTACGCCGGCGGATTTCTTTTCTGCCTTCCTGGTGCTCGTCCCACTGGTCCTGCTTTATGAGCTCAGCGTGTTCCTGTCCAAGCGGGTATATGCAAAGCAGCAAGCGGCGGATGCGGAACGGGCGGAAAAGTATAAATGAGGGGGAACGCACCTTCGCGTAAGCGGGGTGCGTTTTTCTTTTGCCCGCTGGACCTGGGCTTGGTTGGGTGAAGGGGCCCTGTCCGTGACCAGCGGAATATTTATCCAAGTGCAAGGATAAAATGGGAAGGGCGTGGGTGAAGCCCTATGAAACAAAGAAAAAAATTTGTACAAAGGAACTTGAAATCTACTCGCAACTTGAGTAATATAAAAGTGGTTGTTAGCACTTGAGTAGATCGAGTGCTAATACATATGACAAACATCTACCCATAACACCACATATTTAAAGGAGGCTGTTTTTTCATGATCAAACCTTTAGGTGAACGCGTTCTCGTGCAACCGATCGAGCAAGAGGAGACAACGGCATTTGGTATCGTGCTTCCAGACACGGCCAAAGAGAAACCGCAGGAAGGTAAAGTCATCGCTGTTGGCAGCGGTACTTTGAAAGATGGCGTCCGCGTTCCATTGGAAGTAAAGGAAGGCGACCGCGTTCTTTTCTCCAAATATGCAGGCACCGAAGTGAAATACGAAGGCAAAGAATATTTGATTATGAAAGAAAGCGACATCCACGCGATCCTCGGCTAAACCGCCGAAGGGTATCGAACGAACAATCCTACACACATCTATATGGGAGGTAATTGAACAATGGCAAAAGACATTAAATTCAGTGAAGAAGCCCGCCACGCTATGCTTCGCGGGGTTGACGCTTTGGCAAACGCAGTTAAAGTAACACTCGGTCCGAAAGGCCGCAACGTCGTGCTGGAGAAGAAATTCGGCAGCCCGCTGATCACGAATGACGGTGTGACGATCGCGAAAGAAATCGAATTGGAGAACGCTTTTGAAAACATGGGCGCCCAGCTCGTTAAAGAAGTAGCAACGAAAACCAACGACGTAGCCGGTGACGGTACGACGACGGCAACGGTTCTGGCGCAAGCGCTGATCCGCGAAGGTTTGAAGAACGTGACTGCAGGTGCTAGCCCAATCGGCCTGCGCAAAGGGATCGACAAAGCGGTTCGCGCTGCAGTGGCTGAACTGAAAGACATCTCCAAAGCCATCGAAGGCAAGCAATCGATCGCTCAAGTTGCCGCGATCTCTGCTGCGGACGAAGAAGTCGGCGAATTGATCGCTGAAGCGATGGAGAAAGTCGGCAAGGACGGCGTTATCACTGTTGAAGAATCCCGTGGTTTTGCCACCGAGCTCGAAGTGGTTGAAGGGATGCAATTCGACCGCGGTTATGTATCTCCTTACATGATTACCGATACGGACAAAATGGAAGCCGTACTCGATAACCCATATATCCTGATCACCGACAAGAAGATCAGCAGCACGCAAGAAATCCTGCCGCTTCTGGAGAAGATCGTCCAACAATCCAGACCGCTGCTTATCATTGCTGAAGATATCGAGGGCGAAGCGCAAGCGATGCTGATCGTGAACAAACTGCGCGGCACGTTCAACGCGGTAGCAGTTAAGGCTCCTGGCTTCGGCGACCGTCGCGAAGCAATGCTTCAAGATATCGCGGCTCTGACCGGCGGCCAAGTGATCACCGAGAAGCTCGGCCTTGACCTGAAGAGCACAACGGTGGATCAACTGGGTAACGCACGTCAAGTGATCGTTACGAAAGAAAACACAACGATCGTGGACGGCAGCGGTGACAAAGGCGACATTACGGCTCGCGTGAACCAAATCCGTGCTCAACTGGAAGAAACCACTTCCGAGTTCGACAAAGAGAAACTGCAAGAACGTCTGGCTAAACTGGCTGGCGGCGTAGCGGTTATCAAAGTTGGTGCGGCAACCGAGACTGAATTGAAAGAACGCAAACTGCGCATCGAAGACGCGCTGAACGCAACGCGTGCAGCCGTTGAAGAAGGTATCGTATCCGGCGGCGGCGTTGCCCTCGTGAACGTATATGGCGCTGTAGCTGCGGTTGAAGCAACCGGCGACGAAAAAACCGGCGTTAACATCGTGCTTCGTGCCCTGGAAGAACCGGTACGCACGATCGCTGCAAACGCTGGCGAAGAAGGCTCCGTTATCGTGGATCGCCTGAAAAAAGAAAAAGTTGGCGTCGGCTACAATGCCGCTACCGGCGAATGGGTGAACATGATCGAAGCAGGGATCGTTGACCCAGCGAAAGTTACTCGTTCCGCATTGCAACATGCAGCATCCGTTGCTGGCTTGTTCCTGACCACCGAAGCGGTGATCGCCGACAAACCAGAACCGGAAAAACCAGCTATGCCTGACATGGGCGGCATGGGCGGCATGATGTAAAACAGGCTTCTAAGCCTTGATATTTAAGGGTTTTTGAATGTGGGGAAGGCCATTTCCCCACATTTTCCCCACATAAGGTAACATGTTTAGAGGCTTCTCATGAGTTCAGCGAACTTTTGGGAAGCTTCTTTTTTCATTGTTTTGGTAACATGCATGTATACATTCCGGGTTGTATCATCATCTTTATGACCGAGCCGTTCCATGATCTCGGTCAATCCTACCCCGGCCTCTGCCAGCAGGGAAGTATGAGTATGTCGCAGGGAGTGAGGGGTCAGCTTTTCATTAAGTCCCGAAATCTTCAGCAGCCGGCGCATCCGGTTTTCTATAGTTTTGATGAATTCCGGATATCCCGCATTTAGGGCATCAGTTTTGGCAATTACAAAATCACCGTCATGGTAGGTGGTTCGATATTCCATCATAATTTCTTTCTGCTTCTTACGGTGCTTCTGAAGCTCCTTAAACACCATTGGATCCATATCGATCTTACGTCTTGATGCTTTGGTCTTGGGTGTGAGCAGTTGGTACTCCCGCGTTCGATTGGACGGATTGTAGTAAGTTTTTGTAATGCTGATTGTATGCTCGTCCGAATCGAGGTCAGACCATCTTAGGGCACAAAGCTCTCCCGCTCGCATCCCGCTGTAAGCGAGTATGAGGAATATGACGTAATCCTGATCGAGCCCGTGCTCCCGGATAGTGTCAAGGAACTTGGCCAGTTCTTCCTTCTCGAGGTACTTCGCAACCTCTTCTTCTTGCTCAATTTCCTCAACTGTTTTCTGCGGACGCTGCAGCTTGGCGTATTGAGTTGGGTCGTTTTTTATGATGTCAAGCTCAACTGCCTTACTGAATATCATTCTTCCTGTAGAATGAACACCTGATAAAGTGTTAAAGGCCAGTCCTTTCTTTGTTTCATCCGTCTTCTGTAAATCATTCAGGGCATCCTGATACATCTTTTTAGTAATATCCTTCATTTTCATGTTCTCAAAATATTTCATTAGCCGGCCGGACTCATGCTTACGAACTCGGACTGAGCTGATTTTCACGGTGGAGCTGTACGATTCCAACCATGTTTTCACGAATTCTTTGAAGGTAATGTTCTTTTCTTGAACGTATGTCCCTTGCTGGAATTCTGTGATTAATGCGGCGGCGGCGTTTTTAGCATCGAGTTTTGTTATAAAACCACTTAGTTCCTTCTGCTTTCGCTTATTGGTGACAGGATCCCGGCCAATGTCTACTGTTACGGACCAGGTCGCCCCACATGTACATTTTTTTCCTTCTTCACATTTACAGCCTCGCTTCCTGAAATATGGCATGTTCAATCATCTCCTTTAGTAAAAAATCAAATTGATAGATTTGGTTCTTCTGCTGGTCACTCCGCCGGTCACTACCGCCCTTAAAGCCTTGGTGCTCAGAGGGTTGTGCTGGTCGTTATGCCGGTCACCTGCAGCTTGTCCCGTCTAAAAAGACGGTAAGACGCCGGATAATAACCGTGCTTCTGCTCCAATCTCGTTAGAATTACTTGATGTATAATATTTCATCAAGATTGTGGCAAACAACTCCTTGCTTTATAAAGAATTTATCCAACTCAGCTTTCCACGTAATGGAAGTGAAAGATGTACGCCTTCTTTTTCTCTCTCATGATATCTCCCGTAGATTAAATTATTTATTGTGAGGAAATAACGTGGCTAACATGATTAATATTCGCTGTACATCAGAATGGTCTAATAGGCGACCACAGTAACGAAATGAAGCACCTTCATTTTGAAAAAATGTAATGATCTCAAGAGATTTGCCGTTCTCGAAGTTACCATCAAAATCAAGATATTCCAACTCTGCAGTTTCCATTTTCAAAAGTTGAATCAGTTTTTTCATGTTCTTAGTGTTTAATTCTCCGATACGATCTTTAATGTATTGATCTTGATCAAACCGTGTAACAATTCCTCTCTTAATAAAAAGCTCTGAAATTTCCTTGCTCATTTCTCGAAGTTGTTTTTCCGCTTTTAATTCTTCCTCGTCTTGCGTAATAAAGGGGAGAAGATTGTGCCTCTTGGCAATGTCTTTAAATATCTCATAAAAATCAAGCATGTCGGATGCGTCACCAATCTCATACATCAGTTCGATTAATTCCTTAGGTGTGTACTTAAAATCATCGTCAACGTATCCCTCTAATCGCTTTTTAATGTCACTTACTATCTCTTCAGAAAAAAAACCTGTAGGAGCTAATTTATGGATAAGGTTGCGGAATTCTTCAGTAAATCTGAATCGATCATCATATGATTCCTTCAATTGCTCTTTCTTTTCCTCCGATAGTCCGTCAAAGTATTCAAGTTTTTCGAGCAAGTCACCGTATGTCGTGGATTTTAAGTATTTAGACAATACTCTGATAGTATCGATGGATACTTTCTGAGTTCCTGATTCAATCCTCGCTATAGTCCCATTGCTGATCCCACTATCTAAAGCTAATTTTCTTTGGCTTGAATAACCACTTTTTATGCGATGTTTTTTGAAGTATTCACCAAACTCAAATTGATTCATTTCATTATCCTCCCGTTATGTTTCATCTATTTGTATGATAAGTGTTTCACGCGCGAAACACAAATGGTATTTTATTTAAGAATTATGTTGCACAAACTACACATAATGTGATATCTTATGTGTATCGCGATACACAAGGTGGTGATTATATGAAAATTAAACTAAAGGACCTAGTAAGCTTTGAAGAACTACTTATTCGAAAAGGGTTCTCGAAGAAAGCATTTGCGGAAGCTGCTGGTATAGGACAAGTCACTGCATTGCAGATATGTAATGGCGATCGCAATCCTAGCCCACGTATTGCCAAACGCATTTGCGATGCGCTCGAAGTCACCTTCGATGACATCTTCATGATCATCAAGGCACCGCAGCCTGCAGGAAAGTAAGCAATGGAGTATACGATCTTTGAAAACAGCATAAGCCAACATATCCCAAATGAAAGGAGGCAACCCCGTGAGCCTTGAACTCACATGCACCAAGCACCGGATCGAACTGGAAAAGAAGCATTTTCCGAATGGAGTGACGCCCCAAGAAATTAAGCTGCTGGACGACGTAGAGCAACTATTAAACCGGGCATATTCGGTTGGTACTGAATCGACGGGCAATTTCCAAGCCTGGTCGAACCAATCGGCGTTAGGTTATGTGATTGCGGCCGCCGAACGTGCCGGATTCAGTGAAAACGACATTCAGCGGCTGGTCCGGGCAATACACAACCGATTTGACATGGTTTCGCTGGAGGAAGCACCCGAGTACTACCGCAAGTCGCCCTATTAATTTCATCACGAATTCGTGACTACGAAGTTTTAAATTTAATGCCTTATGGTTACCAGCTCAATTGTATTCCTAAACATTGTGGCTTTGGAAAATGCTACTTAATCGTTATGAAATTCAGATAAGAAAGGGAGATAGCGCATGTACACATCAGAAGAGCGCGAGACAACCGCAGTCTATGACTATGTGACCAACACATGGTCGATATACACCTGTGTTCCACGGCATATGACGAAGCTTCGGAAAATTGCTGACCCATTATGGGAGGAGATTACAGAGGGGAAGGTTACGGCAGCCAAGTGGGAGCTTAAGGGCAGTCAGGTCATTTTCGCTAACGAGAGAGTTACAAATATGAGCTCCAAGCAAAAGGAAGCCGCTAGGTTGAGAATGCAACAAAGACACGCGAAACGTGACTTGGAAGTTATGAATTAGCACTTATATTCTCATAGAAGGAGGGACCGATATGGAACGCAATGATTTGCCGCTAATTTTGCAGGCTAAAGACGTGATTAAGGTTACCGGCCTTTCAAAAACCACCGTATATGAACTTATGAAAAGTCCTGATTTTCCACTAATCAAATTGAATGAACGGAAGTTGGTGTACCGGGATCAATTCTTTGCTTGGCTTGATAGTAAGCAGCAGGTGCCAGCTATGAGTGGGAGGGAGGGGGAGTGAATACCAAACGGATTATAACTCTTCGCTTGCTGCAACTCATTCTGGACCTCACAAATAAGGCCACCGAACTTGAGGGAGTCGGCATAAAGCTGGTCATAACTGACGAGTTGATTGAGCGAGTTGCCGCGGTACTTTTCGAAATTAACGGCATTGATCCAGCCGCTACCGGCCCGATGTACCTTACCCTGGCGGATTATTGCTCCGGCTCCATTGAAACGCATGATTTCATGAGTTTAATGTCGGGAGTGGCGGTGAGTTCGGGATGAATGAGATAGCTAGAAAATCTGTTCGGACAATCCTTGAAGCAACGAAGCGACTCGTCAACTTAACCCGAAACCTCGAATCCGAACCCATTGAAAACTGCATTGATGAGATTACGGACGAAATTTGGGTTATTTTCGGTTGGCCGCTTTCTCAGAATGAAGATAATACGAAGTTCATCAATGCAATGGTTGCCTTCCAACATGGGAGGATCGAGATGGACGAGTGTCTTCGGATCATGGATGAATATGCAAATGCAAGAAGGTGAGGTGAATGCCACGCAAAAAGAAAGATTACGGATTCAAACCTTTCGAAGGAACCAGTACGAAAGGGAGACATTTAAGAATTACTCTCAGCATGATGGAATCGAAGGCATGGAAAGAGCTTTCCGTTCACTCTATCGCTTTGTATATCCACATGAAAGCCAAATTCAATTATGACAATGAGTACAACATCAGCTTTACATATGCTGAGGGCGAGCAGCTCATGACTGAACAGACTTTTTCTAAATCATTGGATCAATTGAACGACCTGGGGTTCATCAAAGTAATAAAAAGTGGATGGACGACAAGAACAGCAACGATCTATGGCTTCAGTGACCAGTGGAAGTATTACGGTACCGACAAGTTCATTGTTACACCAAGACCTAAGCGGAAAAGGAAACGTTAAATTTTTTTGGCTCCCCCAAAAATGAGGGTAGTCTACCCATGAAAATGGGGGTATCAATTCAAGATTGGGGCAATTTTGAGTGAAGTACTACCCCTAAAAATGAGGGTAGAAAAAAACGCTCTACTACTTGTCAGGCATGGGATTGCGGGCGATTTTTGATTTTTCCTCCACTACCCCTAAAAATGGGGGACCTTTATATATATAGCCATACCTAGGTTTTTTGTTTCAGGTCTTGTCTTGGTTTAAAAGAGGCAAGAAAAGAGGGGGTGAAAAAATTTGGCCTCGATTGGCATAAAAAAAGCTTCCCAACAGGTAGGAAGCGGTCTCGACATCCTCAATTCTACCACAGGAGGGCTCAAAAATGCCATCACTTGATAAAAATACCGAAAAACGTGTCGTTTCGTTTCTACGAGAGATCAATCTAATGCTGGTACTCGAGCGCCATACCGATGAGGTCAAGCGGATTAAGGACCTTGTTGAGAGGATGCCGGCATTAGAGCGAGAGATCATTAACCGCAAGTATCTGGACAAGGAAGCTGATTATGTCCGGCACTATGAGATTTATCGGGATCTGATGATATCCGAGGGCCATTACGCGAAAGTTCGCCTTCGTGGACTTCAAAAAATCGCTGCCGAGTTCGGATTGTTTGATGCCGCAGAGAAAAAAGTCTGTGGTCAACTAAGTTCAAACTTTTAAATTCAAAAAGAAAAGGATGATACCCATGAAAAAAATTAGCGAAGTAGCTCCAAAAATCATTGATCAGGAAACGCACCAGGAGATCCCTTTCACCCAATACTTAGAGGATCAAGCCGGCATGGGTGAGCTGTTCACTCCGGAAATCGGGGAAATGCTCGCCGCGGCGCTCCACCCTCAAACCGACTGGGTTGAAGCTTTGGATTACCTGGCGCCGATCGCTCGAGAGATCATTTCGGAAGCCGTGCAACTGGACGACAAGAAAATCTATCTCCAACTGGTGACGGCCCTGCGGGATGCCTGGCAGCAGCTTTGTGAGCATCCCAACCCGGATAAAGCGGCGGCCCGGCAGTATGAACTCAAACCCCAGGATCCGGAGTTTTCAGGCACCTTAAAACGCCTGTTGGATGATTTGGCTTATACCCGCACCGTGGTTAAAGAGTACGCCGCCGAGCCTGATGGAACCTACAGGGTCGTGGTCGGATTTCCTTCCGAGTAATCCATAAGGAGGCGCAGCATCAATGCTATACGAAGTCGGAGTCCGCTGGGAACGGGAGCGCAAGCTTATTGAAGCCAAGAACAGCACGCTAGCCAAACGCGAATTTTGCAAGCGTACGGGCCGCAAATACGACGATCCTTGGTCCGGAGTTTCAATCCTGACAGCTCGCCAGAAAGATGCCAATCCGGCGCAGAAAGGGAGAATTCCAGATGTCACTGAATGATCTGGCCCGGCTATGGAGGGAACGGAGCCTCCTGCAGCACCGTGTGATTATTTGGAACTTGAAATAGAAGAAGCAGGGGCCTTCACTCTCTTCAAGTCCAACCCCATATGCAAGTTAAAATCTTATACCGAGGAAAGGAAGATTAGCATGAGTAAATTAAGAAAACTGATTGCCCCAATTATTGCAGATGCAGGAGAAAAAACCTTTGTGGACTATATGATCCCCTTCAGCAACAGTGGCGAAATCTACGAGCCTTACTTTGCTCCAATATTGGAGGCTGCGCTTGAAGCCCCTCACGATCCGGAGGATGTCTATGAAATCATTGTTCCAATCGCTTCTGAAATTCTGAGCTTCATAAAAGAGGAACAGCCGGAAATTTACCGCCTGTTGCTGCAGGATATTAAGAAGGCACATGATCGATTGCTGGCATGCCGGGAGCGTAAGGAGATTGTAATTGACTTGAGCCTTGATTCGGATGAAGTTGCACAATCCAAGTTCCAGAGTATCAACAAAGATTTGGACAACGGCTGGATTCTTGAGGTTTACGAAGACAGGCTTGAAGAATCAGGGCGTGTTCGTGCGGGTCTTCTGCGAACAGTAAAATTCCAAGGTGATGGCCATGAAAACAACTAATATCCTTTCCTCTGGTCGTAAAACCACTCTCCCCGGCCCGGCATCCCGGTATTACACGGAAGATGGATCGGCCATCAAGGTTGAAGCATTGCTCGAAGGCATGCGAGAGCTTGGCGCCGATACCACGGAAATCGAAGAATTTCTGAACAGTCTGGATTAAGGAGATGACCATAGCCATGGAAGATCTGATATCGCAACTGATTGACGCTCTTGCTGTAAAGACCGGGCGTAGCCGCCAGGAGGTAACTTGCGTGTTTCGTTCCTGCATCACTACGAATCCGGATAATCCAGAGGGACCGGGCTCCATTGAACTGAATGATGTGGAGAAGGCATTGGAAATGGAACCGGGATTCTTTAGGAGGGCTGTTGGGAGGGCATAAACAATGCACCGGCTATGGAAGGAACAGACGTATTCGGCTTATAGGAAATTCCTATCTGTTATATGAAATTAATTGTCGAGAGGAATGAGAAGGTTGACTATCCCTGATTCAGGAGAAGTGGCGAGACCACCGCCGACTCGATTATGTTTCAAGTTCACAGGCTGTCTCTCACTAACCCCAAATAAGAAAGGATGACAATACAATGAGTAAAAACTTTGATATTTCCACTAAAACTGAGGCGCAACGCCTTAGAGACTTGGAGTCAATTCGAACTCCTGAAAACAGCCATATTATTGATGCCGCAATTGCTTCTGGTGAATCCGCTGAAGCAGCCGCTCTGCGAATTGTTTACGCCCGGATTGAAGAACAAAAAATGGTCGATGCAATGGTTGCCGAGGCCAGTAAGATCATAGCCCGCCGTAATGGCAATATCTGAAATTTGAGGAGATGGCACAATGTTCAAAGAAATCGAGGAATTTAAACAGGCTGAGGCTAAAATAGACGCCCGGATCGAGGAGCTTTCGCACGAGATTGAACAAAAGAAAGTCGAGCATGCCAAAGCCGCAGCGACATACAAAAAAATGATGGTTGATGATAGTGCCGGCGTGAAATCCTACACCACCGCAGAACTGAACAAAGCCAAGATGCGAGATGATGAACTGGCCAGTGAAATTCAAGTTGCCGAAGAGCGCTTGCGGATGGTTCGGGACGGGAAATCCGAAAAGCTCGAGGGTATGCTCGAAAAGGTGAAAAAGGGCTGGGAACGTGAAAGCCAGAAGCTTAACAGCGAAATCCAAGGAATATTTAACGCTGCCCGGGAGCACCGCGCAAAGCTTACGCTTGAAATTCAGAAAGGCCATGAAAAGTACCAAAAGGCTCAAGAATTACTCCGGGCATTAAATCAAGTTGAAAGAATTGCAGGGCGTGATTACAACAATCAAACAACTCGTCTTGGTGTTCCAGAGAAACCTTTGTTAAAAGAATATCACAGCCTGTATTATTCACCAGTTACCGACAAATGTGTAGCGCCAAGCGAGAGGGAACTTACCGATGCTTACCAATTTGGGAAACTTCCTCAATGGGTTGAGCGCTATGCAAAGACCGGGCAACTTGTTACTGACGAGGATTTGAAACCGAAGCAGACGGCTGAATCTAAGGAGCAATCTAACGGTGGATTCCTTGGGAAACTATTTGGCAAAGTCGATCGGAACAAGATCCGGACCGTTAAGGTTCAAAGTCCGAATCCAAAGGAAGCTGCAGAGCGCTGGATAAACGACCATCCAACTGCAACAATTATATCCTCCGAACAGAGAAGCAATAGTATGCATGAGATCCAGTATATCCTTCCGGATGAAGATGGTAAGGAACTAGGTTAACCGCGAAGGATACAGTTTCTTCATCGGATAGAAGTTAACCTATTCTGGATCCCGATAAGAGGTGAGATTCATGGCTTGGACGTCTGAACAAAAGGACATATCTCGCAAAAGCTTTCAGCAATGGAAGGCCAAGAACAAGGCTAATTTAAATGATGGACCCGGTCATCATTATTATTTCAGAGGCAGAAAACAACTTGAAGAACGTCACAAATCGCGATCGGCCTATACTTACAAGCGTTCATAAGGAATTACACATTGTCACGGGTCCTTCTGGCGGTCTAGGATGACTGCGGGTGCTCGCGAGCCCGGGAAGGACCTAGATTATAATTTTCAAACTTACTTTCGCTTTCTGTTATTATCAGGGCGGTCCGGGAAGTCGAGAAAATTGCTTCGAATTGATGTCTGCAATTAATTTAGGCTCGTTCTTTAAAAAAGTGAAAGTAAGTAGAAGCAAAAAGCGAAAGTAATTTAAATGCGAGGGGGTGGGAGGTATGGATTCAATTGAGCGTGCAAAAGCACTTGAAAGGATCCGTTTGGTAACTCAGAAATTTATGAAGTCCAGTCAATCGGCAATGAATTCTAACGATCAGGATCAGGCCAAGCAAAAGGAAATTTTTTTGGATGCCCTGATTCACACTGTGATTACTTCAAAGGTACATGGCCGTTACATGATTGATCTTGTCGTAGAAGCCGCTAAAGATACAAAGGATTTGGAACAGACGTTTTCTCATTCTCCGAGAAAAAGGAAATTCGCTAAAACCCAAAAACAGGTTCGGAAATTGACCGTGAACGTAACGCATGCAATTGATCAGAAGCTCAATGAGCTAAAGTATTGGGAACATATGATGAATGATGTATTTCAGGTCGAACTTCTTGTTAGTAAGATTGCCGCTGTATTGCGCGATCCTGATAATCTGTTGTCGCCCTATTTGTCAAAGGAAGATGTCGAGTACGTAACATCGGCAATTAATCATCAGACAAGCTCCTCTTTGTCTTTTAGTGACTTCTTTCCGGAATTCTACAGTGCAAATACCTAGTTCTTAAGAAAGTGAGGTGAAAAAATTGGCAGGTAAAACATATGAAACAATATTTGAACTCGGCGGAAAGCTACATCCCACCTTTACCAAGGCCTTTGGAGAAGCAAATCGTAACGCAAAAGAATTGCGTAATCAGATTGAGAAGGTTCGGGCCAGCTCTGATTTTCAGAAAGTATCAAAAGGAGCTGGATTATTCTCCGGCTCTCTAAAAAAAGTTGTTGCTGCAGCTTCTGCTACTTCAGTAGCGATCGGTGGCATTTCGGCTGTCGCCAATTCAATAAATAAGGCTATGGATTTTGAGGCTCAGATGGATAGTGTAGCATCGCTAGATAAGTCCATTGCGAAAGGGACAGAGAGCTATTCGAAGATGCAGGATCTTGCACTTGCCATGGGAGCTAAGACAAAATACTCCGCACTCGAGGCAGGACAGGGTATGGAGGAACTGGTTAAGGCAGGCATGAGCGTTCAAGATGTTATGGGCGGTGGGCTCGAGGCCTCTTTAAATTTAGCAAGTGCCGGTGAAATCGAGGTAGCTGATGCAGCTTCAGTCATGTCTATTGCAATGAACAGTTTCAGAAAAGATGGTATGAGCGCGGCACAGGCCGCGGACATTCTCGCCGGTACTGCGAATGCAGCTGCTACAGGTGTAAGTGATCTTCGGTTCGGGATTGCGGCAGCTGGTTCTGTCTCAAGTGGGCTTGGTATGTCATTCAGGGATACCGCATCAGCCATTGGTATTTTCACGAACAACGGTCTCCAAGCAGCTGATGCAGGAACCAGTTTCAAAACTATGCTCTCAAATTTACAGCCCACAACAAAAGAACAAGTTGCTCTGTTTGAGAAGCTTGGAATTGTTACTGAAGATGGATCAAACGCATTTTTCGATACTACGGGGAATGTTCAGTCACTCGAAAATATTGCTAGTACACTTAGAAAGTCTTTATCTGGATTAACAGCACAACAGCGGGATCTGGCTTTACAAACAATGTTCGGCTCCGACGCTATTCGGGCAGGGAATATCTTGTATTCGGAAGGTGCCTCGGGCGTTAAAAAGTTCACAGACCAGCTTGCGAATGGTCCGACAGCTATAAGTGTTGCTACAGACAAAATGAATAATGCAAAGGCTGCGATCGAGCAATTTAAAGGAGCTATGGAGAACCTTCAAATCGTCGCGTTACGGCCAACGTTACCACTGATCCAAAAAGTGGCACTCGCTGCAACTGACTTCACAGGTCGGCTCATTACTTGGTTTTCTAGCGATCAGGCAAAACGCTGGGGAGATACTCTCCGCGGTGCCATCGGTTTTGTGAGTCGCGCATTCAGGTCACTTTTGAAAGTGGTTGGGCCGCTCGCGGATGGGATAGGGAAAACCTTTGGCGATATGTTTAGCGGCGGTGATTTAAAGGGTGGTATGGCCGGCCTATTCGGTGAGATGCAAGAGATGGCTCAGGAATGGGGCGGGGCTCTCGTAGATCTTTGGCCAACGGTCAAGTCGGTATTCAGCTCGATAGGAAGCATATTCAAGCAACTTATTCCAGTATC
The DNA here is from genome assembly GCF_037969915.1 of Paenibacillus sp. FSL R7-0216. Taxonomy (NCBI): domain Bacteria; kingdom Bacillati; phylum Bacillota; class Bacilli; order Caryophanales; family Paenibacillaceae; genus Paenibacillus; species Paenibacillus sp. FSL R7-0216. The sequence goes on from NZ_CP150222.1 coordinate 1,347,696, forward strand.
TGCAAAAGTAGCGGTGACCATTTGGACGGGTTTTGCTAAGGTGTGGAAAGCACTATTGCCTGTTGGCATCTATATTCAGCAAAAGCTCTGGCCGATCCTTTCGAAGGTCTTTGGCTTCATCGCCCATGATGTGGCTCCGGCTATCTCCCGCGCCTTCTCCGCAATGCTTCCAACATTCCTGAACGTTGCGGCTAAGATCGGACAAACCATTTCGGCCCTGTTCAACTTCATCAAGCCGATCATAAATGCCCTGGTCGGGGTGTTTAACTTCGCATTCCCGATCATCAAAAGCGGTTGTTCTCGCTGCGATTCACTCTGTCTCCGGGGTGTTCAATGGCCTGATTACCACTCTTGGCGGTGTACTGGACTTCATCACAGGCGTTTTCTCTGGTAACTGGGCAAAAGCTTGGGAAGGTGTTAAGAGCATCTTCAGCGGTATATTCTCGACGCTCGGATCAATCCTCAAGGTTCCGATCAACGCGATTATCGGCTTGATTAACCAAGCATTTAAAAGCATCGGATCGATCAGCGTGAACGTGCCCGACTGGGTACCAGGAATCGGTGGCAAGACGCTGGGATTCGATTTACCGCAGATTCCTTTGCTCGCCAATGGCGGGGTTGCGACCGGACCCACGTTTGCCATGGTCGGCGAGGGACGCGAGGACGAAGCTATCCTGCCGCTCTCGAAACTGGACAGCATGCTGCAGTCCCGGACTCCATCAGGTAAACCGGAATCCGCGGGCGTCACAATTCAAATCACGAACTCACCTAAGATTTACGTGAGCGGAACAGCGACTGAGCAGGATGCGAAGAGAATCGCAGCTGCGTCGAATGATGACCTTGAGAAGCGGCTGCGGGCGCTCAAGAAACAACAGCAAAGGGTGAGCTTTGCATGACGTTGCGGTAGTCAGTATTTTCGTACCCTGCTGGCCTCGGCCGGTGGGGTATAATTTTTTTTCCTGAGAATAGTAAGATACCGAGGTGAATGAAATGAACAGAGAGGAACTTATAACATATTGTCAGCTTGTAAAAAGAGGAAAGCCTGCGGCTTCAATCCCTCTCCAAGAAAAGTACTTAGAGGATGCCTTCAAAATTGTGGAACAAGAAGGTGATTTACTGACTCATATAGAGCAGTTATCTGATGGTTGGCTTACATTCTGGGTGTATCGGTATCCCCATATCTTAGAGATCATAAAAAATTCTCCACAGGCTCCGAGTACGGTGTATGACCACTGGATTTTAGGTAAGTTGTTTGGTTACGAAGAAGCAGCCATACAAGATTTTATCCAAACTAAACTTTTCTAAATTCTGTCCCGGAACATTTTGGACATGGTGGCAAAGTATCGCTATGATCGTCAAGAACAACAATCTGCCCGCATTTTTTGCATTGGTAAGAACCTTTACCTGGTTTTTCACCTGTTGTTGGCATTCAAATCACCTCCTTTCTAACTAGGACTTTCGACACCAAAGGAGGAAATACCTTCCTGCTGTCGAAATGTGATGTGAAGGAGGGAATAAATATTGTTTGACCTAATTGGGAACTTAAAAGAATTAAAGAATCTTAGCATTTCAAAGGTATTAGTTTTTTCATCTTTTGTTGTATTAATACTAGGATATGTGAAACATAACATGCCTGGAATCAATAAAGATTTCCTTAAAACTTTATCTTTCTTCTCTAAGAAATTTGATTTTAACGAATGGAAGTCAATTTTATTAATTATTCAAGTAATTAGTGCTGGAGTCGTAATTGTGTTATTTATTGTCTATTTACTCAGTCTAATTATCTTTGCGACCTATTGGAATAAACAAAGTAACGCGCCTATCCTGAGGGGTATAAGAAAGGAATGGGTTCAGAGTAAATTACCCGTTTATTCTATTATATCTTGTGCAATATATTTAAATTTAATAGGATATTACGCAGTATTTGAAATTGAGCCTATAAATTACCAGATACCAATAATCATTTCGACAGTAGTTATTCTTTCTGCTTCCTTAGCTTTCTTTGGTAAATATATTATTCAAAATTATGATGAGTATTAGCACCATTAACTCTGCAATAGTTTTATTTCATTGTCCGTCAAACCATGACCCAAATCTCGTTCGCCGATCGTTCCGGCGCAGGCCCGGGTTCTCCGTGTGCCAAGTCGGGGTGATGCTGCGCAGGCAATGGGGCCAGTTACCCTTCCAGTTGGAGCGCTACAGTCTTCTGCAGTCGAACCGTCTCTCGAATCAGTGCCGTACAAGCTGCCTCACCTTCGGCCAACTGCGCAGCCACTCCTCCCAGCACGTCGTTGTACTGCAGAAGCAACAAGCTGGATGGCCGCCGAGGGGCAAGATCTTTGCAGGATTTCCAGTCAATACGTCGAATTATCGCGATGAGAAATATTCATGCGGGGGTTGGATATGGAGTTTGACTGGGGCGGATTTGTTGGTAGTATTGTTGGTGTTTTAGGTGCATACCTCATTGCTATTTGGCAAGTTCATAAGCAAAGGGAGGCTGAAAAACCTTCAAAGCACAGAAAGACTTATGAGCTTAGCTTGAAAATAAGTGAGTATCTAAACTCTGCTTGGACTTACTTTGCAACCGATAGTTATCAGTACAGTGAACTTTTTAAAAACGTCGTCCAATTTAACTATCAACTTCGCGAGTATCTTCCGGAGGCGATTGAAACGGATAAAAGGTTGGTCGCATTAATTACTGAGACCATTAGAGGGCTCTCTGACATTAGTAAAGAATACTCAGCGAAGCCTCGAAACCATGATTATTACATGGAGTACGAAGATAAACTAACTTTCTATACGGAAGTAATGCGTGGCAAGTGTCGTGAAATCATTGATGAAATAACGCAACAGAATAAGCAAGATTTTTGAGTGGTTTGAGAAATGCAGGAAGTTGGCTCCTGGTGTTGAAATAAGGGGCTAGGAGCGTGGGATATGAGAACACCATTTAATCACTCGGTTAGGCGAATAGCAAGGGAGGCTGCGAATAACTTTGCTAAGGGAAGGAAGAGGGGCGGCCCTGATGGTTGTGGGTGCTTTGTTCTGCTTCTATTTCTGTTTCTTATAATCGTCCGGATATATGGGGCATTAAATTAAGTCGCTCATTGAAGCGGCTTTTTCTTTTGCAGTTTGATCAAACGGAGGGGAGTGAGGTGGCGCCGTAGCCTTCCAACTACTGGTGCAGGTTCGAGTCCCGCTGCTCGTTTTTGAATAGGTAGACGCAAGAAAGCTCGAGGTCATCACCGGAGCTGGTTCGGGTAGCCAGCCAAGGCCGTTACTGTAAGGTGCAGTTCCGTCTTCTTGTTCATATTACACATAAACACCTGTCTCCAATAAGGAATAATTTATCACTTGTACATTATAAATTAAGTGAGGAGGGGATTTGATGTACTGCGACTGTGGGAGAGAATTGAAATCCCTTGGAGTAGATAGAAAAGATATTTTCGGGAATACATATTTATTGTGTGAATGTGAACGCTGTAAAATACTATTGGAACTAGTAAGAAGCCCACAAGGTTTACCGATAGGCAAAAAACTGTTAGGGCGTAATCGGTAGTAATCTAGAGGTGCTTTTCTTTTGGGAAATGAAGGAAGCTGGCACTCGGTGTCGAAATTATGATGCGGGAGGTGATATCAATGTATGTTGTTTTAAGTGATAAAGATAAAGAACGTTTCTATAACATCAACAAGATTTATTTAAAATTCTTGGGTGAGGATGTTATGTTAGCGGAACACATAAAAAATGCTAATGAGTATCATTCATCCACTGCTGCCGATATATTAAAACAACTCACAATCAGGGCCTGTTCTAAACTATCGGGAATTGATCAGCTAGCCGCAAAAAAACTAGCTCCATTAATTGAGGAAGCAACGAATAAGGATATTAAGGAAAAATCGACGTTTGATCTACTATTATTCGGATTAGAAGAATTCTATCGTAAACATTTGTTGCTTTTCTAGCACCCCAACCGGTGCTTTTTCTTTTGCCAAAAAGGATAATACTCCCAAATGTCGAATTTAATCGACTATGGGAGGTGAAACAACGTGGAAGTAATCCCGAGTGATAATACTATGAATTCGCTGGCCATGGATTTCATAAAACTGGTCGGATTGTACATTTTTCTACCGTCCTTAGCGGTTGCTGTAATTCTAAAACTCCTCAAGATTAGGGGGAAGGCTCTGGGCCTTCTGGTTGGGGCGACGGGACTTGTTGGTTTATATTTTCTAGGTATGAGTTTGAAGTAAAGCGCGTGGAAATGGGGGGATGGACGATGTGTGATGGCTGAATCAAAAGAGAATTTTGTACAGGTGCCGCATTGGCTGATGGACTACCTGATGACGGCCGACCTGAATATGACTCAGTTCCGGATCCTGCATGCGGTGATTCGCCACACGTATGGATACCGGCAGCGAGAGCGCTGGCTATCCCTCGACTTCCTGGCCGAGCTCACCCAATGCGATAAGCGGCAGGTCAGAAGGGAGTTGAACCGAATGATTGATGTCGGCCTAATCTCAGTTCGAGTCGAAGGGAAGCGCCGGTTTTTACGGGTCAACCGTCAAATTACCAAAAAAAACGAGGACTCAATAGACCCCTATATAGAGGACTCGTTAGACCTCCAAATAGAGGACTCACCAGTCCCCCATATAAAGAAAGAAGTAAATAAAGAAAAGAAAGAAAAATATAACATCCTTTTGGTAAAAGAGGAGCATATATTTATAGATATCTACTTGAAGTATTTCAAACGTTATATGAAGAAAAATCATATGAAGATCAGTGCGGAACAGCATGAGTGGATCATAACCCAAATAGAGCATATATCCTCATGGGGGGTTGATGTAGAAGATTGGGAAGAACAGGTTATTGATCATTTCAATCATTTATCATCAAAGAACGACGGTAACATTATTCCCTTCCTGTATGCTTCGCATAGAAGGTTCGATGTAGGAATACACGATCAGTTTTAACCGAATACGGCAATTCAGGGTCATCCAAACGGGTGACCTTTTTATATTTCAGAGAAAGGGTGAAAGAACATGGAAGTCAATGAGCAAGAGTTGGTGGAGTTTATATTCGATAGGCTGGTGGAAAAAGGGATCATCGTTAATCGAGATGATATCCTAACCATCCTCGATTTGGAGATGGAGTACATGGTGAAGGAAGGGTTTGCAGTGGTCGTAAAGGAGGATGAGTGATGGAAAAGGAAATTGATGCCAAGACGCTGTATGACGATTTGGTAGAACGATGTGGAGCTAATAACCCCTTTGTCGGAATGTTTGTTGCTGCTGCTGTTTGTGAAGGTTTAAGGAGAAAACAATGCACGTCACCAGACGCACAGAATGGCACCGTAGAGCGTTCGACTGGAGATGCGACCGAATACAGGCGGAACACATCAAAGCAAAGATACGGACCGATTCTGTCGGTCACGGGTCCTTCTGGGGGTGCAAGAGCACTGCGGGTGCTCGCGAGCCCGAGTTTCCGCTAGATTAATATTTCAAAATTTCCTTCCGCTTCCACTTCGGAGTTGCGGATATGGTGGCGTTTTTGTTTTTCGCTTCGAATTAAGCGCGGAAAAAGGCGTTTCGCTGAAATGAATCAAAAAACGGAAGTTGAGGTGAGATAATGGCCAAAAAGAAAACGGAAGGAACCAATATTGCGAAATCCATTGGCTATGGGAGGAAATTTACATATACCGAAGTTGATGGTGAAATGGACGCATATCCTTGGCTAGCCGAGAAGATTAAAGAGTATGCTAAGAGCAAATACGGCATGGAATTGGACGTAATTGTGCTGCCTGATAAAGAGGAAGAGATAGAAGAATTATAATAAGGGTATAGGCTCCGGTGAACGGTGGCGCTGTCTTGTCTGTTTTATTGACTCGATGTGTGGCCACCTCATTTTCCTCCAAAATAAAAAGCCGCTCGAATGAGCGACTCAAAATTACCAGTAATAATCGGCTTCTACTGATTTGGATAATTTAAATTCAGTCTTACAATCAGGGCAAGTAAGCTCTTTTCGTTCATAACCCAGAACAGCACCGCCATGCTTGAGATTCGGATCATGTCGCCAAATAAATTCTTTACCGCATGCAGGACAGTTATCCTCAACCCACCCGCTATAATCCATAACGTTATGTCGATCTAAGATTTCTCGAACACTCATAGCACTACTCCTTCCTTTTCTCCCAGCATCATATTTCGACATCAGGAACTGACTTCCTGCATTTCCCCAAGAATAAGCGCTAATACTTAGGTGATAATGATGAACTAAAATCATAGTCAGATTTTGGGTGGAGACATCTCCTCTAATCTATATTATTTCAAGTGGGTGTAAATCAAGTGGTCAAAAAGAAAAACAAGGTTGAAATTGAAGTTGTTTATGCTGGCACTCCTGAGCAAACGAGGGCTATTTTTCGATCATTACTGAAGAACACCATTGAGGGTGTTTTTCACAGAAACGGCGTTATAGCGAAAAATTTAGACGAGGTATTAGATAAGTACGTATCCGAAGAGATACTTATTTCGCAAAGAACTGCACGAGAGAGTCGTGAGTAAGCAAGGTAAAAGTTAAAATCCTACCCACACGCGCTTTTTAGACGTGATGGTTACAATTCCCAAAACTGATCAGCCCGGACGGAGGGATCGACCTCCCGAAGGGCTTTTAATATTTTTTTAGCTACTTGCGGCGAAGGGATGTAATCTGGATCTGAGCATGCTTTACTGATTGTGTTTCGGCTAACCTTTGAGATCTTAACCAAATCCTCTTGATTATAACCAGATTTATCAAGCCACTTCCCTAAAAGACTTCTTTTTTTTCCTAATCCCCACATATTTGATCTCCTCCCTCGATGTTCATTTTGTCCAAGCTTCGCAAATTTATACGAACCTTTCACAAACTTTTGTGAATTTTGTTCAAGCCCCGGGCAGTAGATATAGAACCAGATACGGAACCAAGGGCTTCGGCGCCAGCCCAGTTACGTAACGAGTTATGCAACCAGAGAGGTGATGCACATGTTCGCGGCGATCGATGCCGGGAATCACCAAACCAAGTTTTTTGACGGCCGACAGCTCCGCTCCTTCCCCTCCTTGATCGGAGAGTACAGGGAACGGAATATCCGGCAGGTACACGGGGATTACGACTACGAGTTTGAGTATGACGGACAGCGAGGTTTTGCTGGGACGCTCGCGCTGCATGAGAGCGAGCGCGCGGCCAGCCAGAAAGGGGAGACGAAAGCACATCCGGATGCGCGGCTGCGGATCCTGCTCGCACTCCATCAATTTGGCGATGACGTGGACCACAATATCGTCGTTGGACAGCCGATCAGCATGCACACGGTGGCTGAGAAGGACGCAATCAAGGAGATGCTGCGCGGACGGCACGAGCTGACAGTCAACGGTCGGCGTAAGGTGATTGTCATACGCCGCTGCGAGGTGGCCGCGGAGGGGGTCACGGCGGGCCTGTTGGTGACCGGGGGAGGCATAATTCGGGTAATCGATATCGGCAGCGGTACGGTCAATTTCGGGACAGTGATCGATCGACGGTTTAATGATCGGGGAAGTTTTACCCTCGGCAGCGGGCTGGAGACGCTGCGATCCAGCCAGCCAGCGGACTTCGGGCGGCAGATTGCACTCCGCGCCATGGCCAGCGGGTGGAAAGCGGGGGACAACGTATACATCTGCGGCGGTGGGGCTGAGGTGCTGACCGAGCACATCCGGAGGTACTTCCCAGCGGCACGGCCGATGCAGGACCCAGTCACCGCAAACGTCCGCTCATTTTATCAGATCGCGAGGCGGTTGTATGGGTAAGCAGATCAAGATCGTCCAGGTAGCATTTAACGTGCTCGATCCGGACCAGCTGCAGCAATATGAGCACGTACGGCAGCGGCCAAACCAATCGGGGTATATCAAGCGCCTTGTCCAGCGGGATATTGACGGCGGGGCTCGCGGGGTGGCGGCAGTGGTCAATGAAGTTTCGCGCGATAATTTCGAACTGGAGGGGTTTATATGATGATCTTTGGCGCAAGTATGGTGCCGGTGGTTCAGTTCTTAGCGGCGGGGTTGGTGTCGCATGCTATCGAGCGCAAGATCGAGCGCAGTGGCCACGGCGGGAGGGTCATTTACGTCCGGATCGTGAGCACGATCGTCTATATTTGCATCGGACTGTATCATTTTTGGGATGCGATGCACCTGGCCGGTCGGCTATTTGACCTTCATGTGCATATGTAATTGCTTATGTAACTGCATATGTAGTGCTGCATTTGTAATACAGGCTAAAGAGCGTGTTGGTAAGCCAAAAATCCAAAGTGTTAGGAGCGGAGCAAATGTTGATGAGCGAAGTGACGATAGCGGGAGCCGCTCAGCTGTTAAAAATAGCCGGGGCGGGCGGCTGCGGACTGGCCGCGTGGGGGCTGTGGCGGGGCATGCCGGACCAGGTCATCCGCCGGCAGCTCATGACGCTCTTCCGGACTGGTGGGCTTTACTACAAGTTCGCGGGGTATAAGGGGCGGGAGCTGCGTAATTACCCGCTGATCAAGCGTGTGACGATGTACCTCGACCGTACAGAGGCGGCGTTTGTGCTACCCGCAGGGATGGACCCGGCAGCCATAGATAAAAACGATTGGTTATTTCGGCAGTTTTTCGGCCCCGGTGCGGAGCTGCAACCCGGCGAGGATGCCCGGACGTTTGTTTTGCGTGTGTACAGCTCAGCTGTCGCCCCGTTTGCGTATGATCCGGTGCAAGTGGACGAACACACGCGGGGCATGCGTCTGCCCGTATACGTGGGCCGTACGCGCTCTGGTGACGTGGCCTATGATATGGTTGATCACCCGCATTTACTGGTGGCCGGGGAGACCGGCAGCGGGAAGTCTGTGGCGCTACGCTCCATCCTTACCACCCTGATCCGGGCGGTGCCAGAGATCGAACTGTATTGCGCCGACATGAAGCGTTCGGAGTTTCACCTGTTTCGTGGAATCGCCCGTGACGTCGTGATGGATGCGTCCGGTCTGCATCGTATCGTCCTCCAGCTCCGTCGGGAGATGAGGCGGCGAGGCGACCAGTTGGACCGGTATGGTGTAGCCCACGTTGATGACTTGCCAGCATGGGATCGACCGCCCTATATTGTACTCGCGGTGGATGAGGTGGCGCTCCTTAAAAAGGATAGGGACATCATGGATGGCATCGAGGAGATCAGCACGATTGGAAGGGCGTTGGGCTTTTACCTCATCCTGTCCATGCAGCGGCCTGATGCGGACGTCCTGGATGGTAAGCTCAAAAACAACCTGACGGTGCGCATGGCCTTTCGGCATGCCGACGAGATCAACAGCCGGATCACGATCGGTAGCGGCGAGGCTGCGGGGATCAAGCAGAGCGAAAAGGGACGTATGGTGTTAAAACTTGATGGCTGCAGGTATGTGCAAGGGCCGATGCTGGAGCTGGATGCGGCGCGGGAGCTGCTGGAAGGTTACAAGAGGGAGCATTCCCCATCTATCACAAAGGCAACAGAGGAGGCCCCGGCAATGCCAGAGAACGACGACTATATCGAATTGGGGGTATTATGATGCGGAGACTGATCAGATGGTATATGGCTTACTGCGGATTGTGCAGGACTACGACGGAGCATAGTGGCTCACGTTGCTCCCGCTGCGGGAGATGACGGCACATGAACGCTCGCGACAAAGCCATCGTGGCCGACCTGGAGCGTTTCCGGTGCCTTTCGCGGGATGATATTGCCGAGTTGCACTTTAGCCACGTCAAGCATCCGATCACGCAGACCAACATCGTCCTCAAGCGGCTGCGGCGGGATGGCCTGGTGAAGTGTTCGGCGGAGCGCCGGAAGTACATCTATTTCCCCGCGGATAGGTCGATCAAGCCCGATTCGCAAAAGATCAACCATTTCCTGGCCATAGCCGACTTCTACAAGCAGCTCCGCAGGTTCGAGGCGCCAAGAGTATTCCAGGTGGAGCCGAAGCTCGGCGGGAAAGGGTTTCCTGAGCCGGATATATTTGCGATCTGGAAGGGTGCTCCATGGTTCATCGAGATCCAGCGGACGCAGTACACAGAAAAGGTCATGACTGAAAAGCTTAACCGATATGAGGAATATTATGTCGGCGGGGAGTGGGAGCGGGAACCATGGCAGCCTGCGGGGAAAAAAATGTTCCCTTATGTGTGGGTGGTAGGGGTTAATAAATATTCGATTGGGCAAAGACCGATTAGGGTCTTGCAATCGGCGTCAGCCCACGATCTGCTAAACAGGATAACATTTCATCAACGATGAAATGTGAGGAACTTATGTGGGATGTTTTTAGTTAAATTGCTGAATATTCGAAGCAAACTGTTATTTAGGAGCTGTAGCGGATGAAGGAATATCAATTTGAACAATTGGAACTACGTATCAAGGACTTGCAAGCGTATATGAACGAAGAAATAAACTCAGTTCTATATTATCTGTATGAACTAAGGGCTAATCAAAATTATAAGGCCTTTCCTGAGGAGTGGTTACAGCTTCCCAATATGCTTTCCCCCAAAGATATCGAAATGGTTCTCGGGATTAGTCAAAAGAACACATACGAGCTACTTAATGCCGATCCAAAACCATTTCCGTGGGTCAGGGTAGGGAGACTAATAAAGATTCCAAAACATTCGTTTTTTGAGTGGATGGAGGGGAAGGACTAAAGATCAGAGTATGTTGTTTTATGCTTGCTTGATGCGCATATTTGCTTCCCCACATTCCCCACACATTTCCCCACGTAGGCATTTTTACACGGTGTTTTTTAGCGGAAGTAAAAGACTGAAATCCTTGATTTACCGGACTTCTCAATACCTTGGGGAATCAAAAAACCGCCCAAAAGCATGGGCGGCATGATGTAAGAAGTACATCAGCAAATTTATATTAGGTTTAGAGGACCCCGAGAGGGGGCCTCTACTAATTGCGGCGTAGGGGTGTGAGCCCTTGCGCCGCTATTTTTGTTGAATATGGAAGTTCCTCTACGTAGACAGCAAAACCTTATATCGAATTAATAATAGGCTTTTCACGAGTTCGATTCGAACTTTGTGAGAAGCCTCTTTTTTCAATGTCTTAGCTGAGAGTATTTTTACTACAAAAATGGATTGCAAATACGAACTTAAAGTTTTCTTTACATTGAACAGATGGGTCGATCTACCATGATATAGTAGAGGATATTTTATAGAATCCTGTATGTTTCTGAAGGTGTAGGTTAAGAAGGGGGAACCGTTTTGAAGAAGATCGTGGTAGTATTGTTGGCTTTGATTGTATGCGCACAAACCTTCGCTCCCGGTACAAGATCGTTCGCATCACCCATAGAGGGGATTGTGATGACTTTATCTACGAACGAGTCCGAAGTTGCTTCGGGTGAAGAATTCAGCTATCTCATTAACTATTCTGCCTCATCAACGATAGGCAACTATACGGATCCTAGAATTTCATTTATTGTCCCGGAAGGGGTAACGTACACGGGGAAAACAGACAGTTCGAATACGACGAGTACAGTTACCGACTCAACTTATTTTCCGGGAAGAAAGGAGGTCACGTTTCAATTTAGAAACGGAGTTCTGCCTGCAGGTACAACTGGCCAACTTGTTGTAAAAGGGAAGTTTGAGAATTACGTTACGCCCGATAGCACAGCGGTGACCGCGCAAGCCGTATTTACGGCAACTGAAAACGGCACTCCAGTTTCAATGGAATCTAATGTAGCGACGGTGACCTCCCAAGGATCCGCACCTTGGAGTATTAGCATCGAAAGAACTTTTCCAATTCCCGATCCTTATAAAGGTTCCAATGTGCATTATGAAATAGTCGTGAAACCCGATATTGGAAACGGGAACGGATTGCTAGACATAAGAGATATCGTCGTTACAGCAAGTTTAGATAACGGTGCAGTCTTCATTAGTGCTGACAATGGCGGAACTCTCGGTGCAGGTAATACCGTATTCTGGAATTTAATCGACGGCCTTCGGGATGAAAAGAAGCTCAAGCTTGTCGTCAATTATCCTGGATCCCTGGACGCGACAGTAGTATCTTTAGATGCAGATATGACTGCTACGCCTCTTGGTAAAACTCCAGTGACAATAAGTGCCAATTACACGCATGGTTTCGAAACATCGCCAGTTGATGGAAAAACTTCGTTTCATCTCACTACCAACGATCTAGAAAGATCACCTGGCCAAACCATAACGCTGAATCTCTCTGGCTTATCCAACAAAGCAAATCTCCCGCTGGATTATGGAGTATTGGAGTTCATGATGCCTACTCAAACGTTGCAGGGGACACCAACTAGACTGGAACTGCAGTCGTTCACATCAGCCCTTTTCTCAGGTATATCGGATTATGACTTGTATTATACGTTAGATGAAAACCCTGCAGCGGGTGATTGGTATCTCTGGGAGAAGCGAGATGCAAGCACTTCCAATACTTATGACGCGACAGCACTTGGAAATATCAAAGGCATACAGGTTAGATTCGGGAATTTACCAGTTGAATGGAGCCAAAAGAGCAATTTTGTGTTTACGTATTTGGTTGATTCAGATTTTCCTGTGCCCGCAAATTCAAGCGAGACCATTGAATGGAAGCCTGTATTTTATTATGTCTTTAACGGAGATGAAAAGACATCATATAATACTAGCTCGACCAGCCTCGTAAACCCTCGTCCGCTGCTTGAGCTGCAGAATGCGGTTAGTCAAACAAGCGCAGTTCCTGGCGATACGGTCACTTATACCCTATCGGTTAAGAATGACGCTCAGCGAAGCTCTAAGAGGTTGGATAACCCTGTCATCTATAATATGTTGCCAGCCGAGTTGGAATACGCGCCAGATTCGTGGAGGTTTGTTAAACCAGCAGGTCTTTCACTTGATCCAACGTTCACAGCAGAGCCTCAACCTTCGGGTGAAACGAAATTGACCTGGAGCTGGGATGATAGTAACCCGGGAGGACTGCTCATCGGCGAAACTGTAAATATCCAGTTTAATGCGAAGATAAAGTCGGGAACAGCAGCCCAGATCGTAAAGAATACGTTTGGTGTAGCTTCACGAGATTACTTGAATGACGTTAAGTATAGTAATCGCAAAATACCTGCTAATACACCTGCGGATGGGATTTACCGTGTTGAAGAAACGAGCAGCATGACCGTGACCCCAAGCACCGCTCTTCAATCTCGGATGTGGGTAAAGGGAGAGCTCGATGCAAGCTGGACGGAAACGTCGGGAACAACGACTCCCGGCGGACAAGCGTTGTACCGTTTGGAAATCGAAAATATCGGCAATGTCGCAATGAAGGAGCTCACCATCGTCAATCCGTTCCCGCGCATTGGCGATGCTGCTGTTCTTAATGGTAGTATCCCGCGTGGAAGCACGTGGGGTCCCGTGCTTATGGGAGCGGTCACTGCACCAGATTTTGTAACGGTGTACTACTCGACAACGTCTGGCATCATGATGGATACGACTACAGGAGCGGATAATGGCATCTGGACAGCGAGTCTTCCTGCTGATCCGACATCGGTAACGGCCATCAAGATGAAATTTGATCCCGATTATGTGATCGATCCCCTGAATAGGACGACTTTGGAATGGGCGATGAGAGCGCCAGTCGGGGCGCCAACCAGCGGCGAGATCGCTTGGAATTCATTTGCTTATCACATGAAAAATGTATCAGGGCAGTCCCTTTTACCGGCAGAGCCTAATAAGGTCGGAATGAAAACTATGAGCTCGTCGAAAGCATCGATCGGGGATCTCGTCTGGAACGATGTGAATGAGAACGGGTTGCGGGATGCAGGAGAGACAGGGCTGAATGGCGTTACAGTCGAGCTGTACGATGAACATGAAATCAAGCTGGCAGAAACAATTACAGCGAATGATTTCTCTGGACAGGCGGGTGCTTACTTATTCCCGAATCTCGACCCAGGTCATTATCAAGTTCACTTTGAATTGCCGGCTGGATACGGATTTGCGGTGAAAACGGCAGGTGCTGATCGGGAAATTGATTCCGATGCCGATCCAGCAACCGGGAAGACATCGGTGTTTTCACTGGCGACTGGGGAAGTGAACCAAGCGGTTGATGCAGGGATCATTAAACTACCGCTAAATGTAACTGCTTCGGCAGCAACGCTGGCACCTGTTGCAGGTGCAGACAATACCGTGACGCTAAACGTGTACGATGCGCTCGGGAATATGGACACGAATTTCAACGGGGCGCGTAACGTAACAATCTCTGGCGTAGAGCTAGCACCTAACGGATCATATGGCAGCTTTAATGGAACGAAGTTAAGTAGTGCATCACAGACGATCAGCGTAAGCTTCACTAATGGCGTGGCTACGCCAGTCTTGGTTCTACACATGGCTGACGAGCAGAACATTGGATTCAGCATTACTGGGGTAGTGACCCCTGAGACGAACACGCTTACGGTTACGCCAAGCGTGGGCAGCGTGTCGGCGATGAAACTTACGCAGGATATTACAGCGCCTGCGTCTAATGGCGGGCAGTTCTCACAGCAGCCGAAGGTGGCGCTTGTCGATGCATACGGGAACATCAGAACTGGGGATAACAACACCCCAGTAACCGTGGTAAAGAAAGATACGGGCGATTGGACGCTGACGGGTACGACTACCGTAACCGCAAGTGCAGGTGTAGCGACATTCAGTGATCTGGGAGCAACGAATGCGTCACAGGTAACAGGTGCTCGGTTGGCATTCCAGACTGACACATTGCCGGAAATTACGAGTGGAGCGGTTACGTTGCCTGGGTCATCTCCGCAATCGCCCCCAAGCGGTGACAACGTGGTGGTACCACAAGTGCCGAGTATGCCTACTCGTTCAACAACGGAAGTGGTAGTACTTGTTAACGGCAAGCCAGAGAACGCTGGAATTGCATCTACCACTGTGCAGAATGGTCGTAAGATCATGACGGTAGCACTTAACCCGAAGAAGCTAGGAGATCGCCTTCAGGCGGAAGGTAATCGTCCTGTCATTACCGTTCCGTTTAGCGATCCCTCTGCTGTGGCGATTGGTGTACTGAATGGACAGATGATTAAGGATATGGAAGTCAAGCAGGGGACAATTGAGATTCGTACAGAGAAGGCGTCTTACACACTTCCTGCACTGCAAATTCATATTGATGCCATCTCTGAGCAGATCGGACGAGACGTGGAACTTCAGGATATTCGAATTGAAATTGAAATATCCGAACCTACAGAGGAACAATTGAAGATCGTGGAGAATGCGGTAAATCAGGGAGAGTACACACTCGTACTGCCTCCGTTGAACTTCTCAGTCAGGGGCAGTTACGATAATGCGACCGTTGATGTTTCCAAGTTTAGCGCTTATGTAAAGAGAACGTTAGCCATTCCAGATGGTGTTGACCCGGATAAGATCACAACAGGGGTTGTGATTGATCCGGATGGAACGGTTCGACATGTCCCTACCATAATCGAACGAATAAACGGCAAGTATTATGCAACGATTCATAGTTTGACAAACAGCATATACGCTCTCATCTCGAATCCAGTGGCGTTCAAGGATGTAGCTGGTCATTGGTCAGAGAAAGCTGTGAATGAAATGGGATCACGTTTGGTGGTTAGTGGAATCGGTGCTGATCTGTACAATCCGAATCAAGCGATCTCTCGTGCAGAGTTTGCGGCGATTGTTGTACGAGCAATGGGGCTCAAAGAGAATAGAGGGGTAACGCCTTTCTCTGATGTACGTTCATCGGATTGGTATAGTGGTGCAGTGTTAACGGCTCTTGATTACGAACTGATCAGTGGTTACGTGGACGGAACCTTCCGTCCACACCAGCAAATCACACGTGAGCAAGCGATGGCCGTGGTCGCAAGAGCGATGGAAGTGACAGGACTTAGCGATCAACTTTCTGCTCGGGATTCGAACAAGCTGCTGCAATCCTTTGACGATGCGAAACAAGTGTCGTTGTGGGCGAGGGACAGTGTTGCAGCTGTGTTGCAGGCTGAAATCATTACAGGTAAAGGCGGCTCACAGCTTGCATCGCAGGCATTCATCACACGAGCAGAAGTAGCGCTCATCATTCAACGACTTCTTCAGAAGTCTGAGTTAATCTAGTATTTGACATCAGCCACTTTCCTTGACGGTGCATGGGTACCGCAAACGAAAGTGGCTTTTTTGTAATAATGTCTCTGGTGGTTTCGCCGCTACTCTTTGGCGAAGTACGTAATGATACCAGCGTATAAGCTGTAAGACCCACTAACGAGCCTCAACCGAAAGAAACGACAGAAAAATGCGGCGCAGGGGTGTGAGCCCTTGCGCCGCATTTATGTTACATGAACAGGCTTCGTGTAGTGCTTGTCATCCTCGATGATTTGTGGCGCTTGCTAAGCAAAACTTCTCCCAATCCCATCATGCTGAGCTGATCCTCGGAAATCCACTCCCACAAATCTGTACAGATAGTTCGATTTCCTACGCCTTTTCTTATTGTAAGTTTTCAAGAATGTGATTGATCGCGACTTGAAGCTCAACAATGGTCCAAACGCGTCCTACATCCTTTTTAAGCTCGTCAGTGATGGCCATGTAATTGTCGCCATTGACGCCCCACACGCCAATCATGCTGAGCTGGTCGTCGGTAACCAGCTCCCAATTTCCAGAATCCGATGCCTTATTGATATCTTCAAGTGAAATTTGAATCGAATCTATAATTGCGTTGATATCGCCTCGAAGCTCAGTGGAAGTCCTAGCCCCTGTGTAGCCGTACTCAAGTGCGATCATGATACTAATGAGGTTCTCTTGTGTAACGCGGTTCATTCCAGCTTTATTAAAGGTTTCTACCGCGATGCCGGTCCAATCGCCAGAGCCCATTGAAGAATTAATTAAAGCCAGGGATAGAATTGAATCGACAATGGCTTGAAGCTCCGCAACCGTCCATGATGCATTATTGTCTTCGTCCAGCGCATCCTTAACAGCTTCAAGGTTAGACGACGTAACACCAGTTACACCTGCAGTGGTAAAGGTATCAGCGCTAATGTCTGCCCAGATCTTCGTAGCTGCAGCTTCATTAATCGCGTTTAGCGCTGCTAGCTTGTTAGGCTCATTGTTCACAGCATCAACCATATCCTGGAGCTCACTAACGGTCCAAGTAGTACTGTCTTCTGCTTTAATTGCATCTATAACAGCAGCTAGGTTAGACGACGTAACCCCTGTTACACCTGCAGCAGTAAACGTATCCGCAGTAATCCCTGTCCATGTGCCCGATTCCGATGCTTCATTGATTAAATCTAGTGGCGAAGTCGACCATTCGACCACATGGAAGGTCTGACTGGCGGATACCGAGCCTACGAATATCGTGAAGGTATAATCTTTGCCTTCCTCCGGTCCGGACGGATTCAACGTGATCGGCAGCGAGAAAGTACCGGGCTCTCCGGCAGGTGCCCTGCCCAACGCTCCGACGGAGATACTGGCCGAAGAAGGGTTAAGAACAGTACCCACTCCGGATGACAAGGGATATAGCAGCATATGGCCGTATTGATCATAGAGATCGAAGTTCATATGATAAGTACGCGACCAATCCGCTCGGGACACTTCTTGCCCGTCTATGCCGCGGAGTGAACCTCTGAACTCTGCTTTTGAGGTAAGGGGAGCAGTTCCGAGTCTGAAATCTTTAGTGGCTGTGAGTTGGTTATCCGTAGTTCTTACTGTAATCGGAATAATGGAAATACCCGTTTGCAAGGACTGGGACGAAGTATCCACAACAACAATCGGTCGCCCCGCTGCAATTTCAACGGGAACAGTACTGCTTACTTCAAATCCGGACAGATTTGGCATCGACTCACCGTACTGATTTTTAGCCACCACCTCAACGCCGATCTGAGTCCCTTTGGCAACCGTATCCGAAGAATTAGCAAAAGTAATATAAATCATTTTCTCGTTCTCTACAGCTAGCTCCTTTGAACCGATGACTGTTGACGAATTGGTGTAGCTTGCGGTCACGCTGTATGTTCCCTCCGTCAATTTCTCAGCGAGGGTCAAGGTATAGACTTTCGTCTCATGATCTGGGACGGCTTGAAATGCTATAGGAGAGCCATTCTTTGAGACGGATAGACGAATCGATGCTGGGTCGATGCTCTTATTGAACTTCACTTCAATCTTCTTTGCACCTACTGCCTTTGCCTGCACGATGGAGAGAGTCGTATTCGTAGCAGGCGTCGTGGGAGTAGGAGTAGCATTAGGAATAGGAGTAACCGTTACAGGCGGATTGCTGGGGCTAATTGCCGATAATAAGGATGCCCTTTCTAATGGAGTGAGCTTCATAATGCCGTTCGTGTCGACGAAACCCAACTGATTGCCCGATGAATTTCCACCGACGGAGAGGTTCCCGATCAAACCGCCACTTGTGATCGTGTTATTGTTCCCGGAAACAATAATATTGCTGGAATTGCCTCCAACACTCAATTGTGCTGAGTTCCCAAGAAGGTTAACGCTCCCTGCGAAATCCTTTATCCCGATACTCGAATTGCTTCCGGAATCCGTAAGGCTGCCAACTCCCCCACCTACATTCAATTGTGAGTTGCCCCCGGAAATCACAAGGGTATTGACTGACCCTGTTACATTCAGTTGCGTATTGTTTCCCGTATTAGTCGCATTGAGTACATTACCGATTACTGAAGTTGTTGTATTGTTTCCTGCACTCGTTACATCAGGTAGACTTGACATATACAAAGTGTATGCTAGTAAATCTTCTTGGTATTGACGTATTTGATCAAAATACTCATTCCAAACAGCAGATTTCGAGCCCACAGGAGGCGCTGTAGGCGCTATAGGCCTTTGAGTGGCCGCTAATACTTTGACTCCCGGCTGCTTAGCGATTTGTGGTGCAACTGCAGCCTTCGCTTGAGTAGCCGTTGTTGATTCTATAGTTGTGTTGCTGTACGTAATAATATGATCTATCTGACTCTGATCATCTATGGCCACTCTCACATCGCCAGAGGACTTATTCACTTCAATCTCACCAAGCGTCGATTCCACGATATAGATCGAATGGGTGCCCCCACCGCGGATGAAAGTGTCTCCATCTACTTTAACGTCCAGAATCATCGCTTCGCCTTCGCCAATTCCCTCGCCGAAGGTCAAATCTCCTTTAATGGTCACGTTCCTTAGCGACACACCGCTAGCATTGAGAAGAACGTCGCCGATGATCGTCTCATGTCCGGTTGCAGGTCCGTATAGGCCTGCCTGATCATAGGCTGCTGCGACTTTGACGCCCAGCGCGCGATCAAACATAACGATCGTCTCCGCACGTGTCAAGGCTTTATCGAATCCGATCGTACCGTTGTTATAACCGCCATATATCCCTTTCGCAACGACTGCGCCAATACTAGGCTTGCTCCAAGCGGGGATTCGAGCAGCGTCCGCAAATTTGCTCAGATCGGCACCCGCAGACGTGTCCAGCTTCAGCAGCTTGGCGAGCATCACAGCCGCTTCCTGGCGTGTAACCTTATTGCCCGTTCTCATCGTGCCATCGCTATAGCCGCTAATATACCCCGCATGCTTAGCGATCGCGACCTGCTCATATTCCCATCTAGTCGAATCCACATCTTTAACGGTTACTTCTGCCATGTCAGTAAGCCCAAAAGAGCGGTTCACTAGAGCCATGAATTCTGCTCTTGTAATGGTGCCGTCCGGCTTGAATGAACCATCCCCATAACCCTGTATCAGACCTTTGCCGATCCAATTCTCAAGCTGTTTCTCCGCCCAATGCCCTTGGACGTCTGATGTGGCACCCTTACTTGCTGCATAGGCAGCAGGGAAGGGCAGGCTCAGCAGAAGTGTTAACAATATACAAAGCACTCGCACTTTCATAACATTTCCCCCTATAGAATGATGAATGATGTCGAAAATCCCTCCCTGCATTTTATCATTTAGAGTTTGTCATCAACGAAACCTAAAGAAATCTTTAAATTAGCGTTCGAGATTGAACTTGCTTGGATATTTTTCGAAAAATCATAAGCGCTGGAGGGATAAGTGAACTGCTAAACGGAGGGGGCCTTTTCTTTGATCGTCTCACCAATAGAGAAGATTACCAACCTGAATAGCCGAAGGACAGCTCTCTATTTCCTTACATCCTATGAAACTTTATGAAAATTTAACAATTTAATTTTCAGTTTCCAGCTTACGGTGTTCTCGATCTGTGATAGAATGAATAAAAATTTTATTCCATCAGGAGGAGGACGAAGATGTGGACCTATCTGATCCGTCGTGGGATTCATTCGTTAATTGTATTGTTTATCGTGATGAGCGTGTGCTTTTGTATCATGCGTTTGATGCCGGGGAACTTCTGGTCATTAAGCATAGGGATGACGGAAGAGCAGATCCAAATGGCAAACGAGCAGAAGCATCTGTTTGGACTGGATCTCCCGATTTATCAGCAATATATCCGGTGGATCAACGATCTCCTGCATGGGAACTTTGGTCTGGATTATTACCGCACACCGATTAATCACTACATTTGGAAATATGTATGGAACAGTTTCACCTTGTTAAGCACATCATTGATCATTGCCCTACTGATCGCTATCCCATGGGGGATCTATAACAGCAAAAGGCAGGACGGACTCTCCGACAAGCTGGGTCTCATCCTGAGCCTGATCGGGTACTCCATTCCTGTATTTGTGCTGGGGCACTGGCTGCAGAACATCTTTGCCTTCCAATTGTTTTGGTTCCCGCCAAGCAGCATGCATACCCCGAACAAAACCGGGGAGTTGGGCGACCTCCTCTACCACATGGTTCTCCCGGTAACCACGATAACGATCGGCCTCATTGCATACTACTTAAAAATGATCCGTACCAGCATGATCGAGGTACTGCCTTCCGAATTTCTAAACTTGGCCCGCGCCAAAGGACTATCGGAACGAAGAGTCACCTATCGACATGCATTGAGAATGGCCTTGATCCCCATGATCACGATCCTCATGTTGGACCTGCCGGTTCTAATTTCCGGCGCAGCCGTGGTAGAGAATGTATTTAACTGGAACGGTCTTGGAAGCTTGGCGGTGAGCTCCGCGCAAAGCCGGAATTATCCCGTGTTGCTCATGAGCATCTTGATTATCTCCGCATTTGTGGTGGTCACCAACTTCCTGGCGGACTTGCTCTACACGATCGTGGATCCTCGCGTGAAAATTCACCGAAAAGGCATCCTGCGGCGTTGATCAGCCGGAAGGAATCGAGCTGTCTTTGCGCTGCATGAACTCCCGCGGCGAGATTCCCTCCACTTTTTTGAACACTTTGCTGAAATAGAAGGCACTTTCATACCCCAGCTTTTGCGAGATCTCATAAATCCGTCCTTCACCGCGAACCATCATTTCCTTGGCCGCCGCGATTTTGGTTTCCGTCACATATTCCACGAAATTGATTTTGGCGGTCTTGGAGAACAGATGGCTGAGGTAGTTTGGGCTAAAGTTGAACACATCGGCAACCTGGTTAAGGGACAGCTTGCTGCTCAGATTCCGTTTGACGTAATCCTGAACGTTCCGAACGATTTGCTCCTTGTAGCTCTGTTTACGCGAAGACAGAATTTCGCAGCACCCGTCCCGAAATTGGACAAGCCAATCGATTACGCCTTGGGTCGTTTGCTTCTTATAAATCGCGCGGTAGCCCTCCGGCTCGTTCTCGAAAATTTGCTCGACCACGTTTTCACCATCCGCCAGCAATGAGGTTGCCATATACAAGATGTTGCAGGCCGCATCGGTGGCTGGAACCAGCAGCTCGGATCTGCCTTCATATCGATCGATGAGATTCGTGATCATCGCGTATAAGGCGCCGATATCGAGCTCCTCAAAAGCACGGCGAATCTCCGAGCGGGAGGCCGCATCGTCTTCACCCGAAGGAGCAAGCTCGGCTGCGCTGCTCTGGGCAAAGAAGACGAAGGATTGCCGTTCGAGCGCCATCGGCAACGCCCGGCGGGCAGCCAGGTAGCTCTCGTGCAGCAGATAAGGGTCATCCACGGCGTAACCGGCGGCGCCGATGATATTCACGTTGAAATAGGCATGGAGTACCGCGGCCATATCGTGAAGTTGGCCTTCGACCTCCGGCATCCAGTGCTGCGGGTCTTTATCGGAAACGGGCAGTACAATCGCGAAGTTCCGCAGATCCAGGCTAGTGACGAAGCAAGGCCGTGCCGAGGCGAGCGTGTCCTTGGCCATCTGCACCGTGCTGGAGCATAAGGCGACCAGCTTATCCCCGCGCGGAGGGACACTTTCCGGCCCCTGAATCCGACAGGTGCAGACTAGATAGGCGGGAGCCGATAAATCCAGCTCGAGATCATCTCTTTGCAGGAGAAACTGGTTTTTGTTCTCGAACAGCTGGTTAAACAGCCGGATAAAGAATTTGTCGCGAAGGGCATGCAAATTGCTGCGATAGAGCATATTGGGGTAGCTCTCCACGGTCTTGTAATCTTCCAGTAGGGTCACGGCCTTCCGTACGGATTCGGCCAGCGTCTGCGGCGTCAGCTCCAGCTTGACCAGGTAATCCGCCGCCTGCAAGTGAATCGCGCTGCGCGCATATTCGAATTCTTCGTAGCTCGTTAGAAAGATAAACAACGGGATCCGGCCATATTTATGGCGAACGGATTCGGCGACCTGTAAACCGGTTTTGACCGGCATTTTAATGTCGGTGATGACAAGGTCGGGACGCAAAGACTCGATCATCTCCTCGGCTTGAGCCCCGTTATGGGCGATGCCGACAACTTCAATCTGATACTCCTCCCATTTAAGCATGGACTGCAGGCCGATGCAGACCAGAGCCTCGTCATCGGCGATCAGTAGTTTAATCATCCCATCACTTCCTTGCGTGGTTTACGTTCGCGATAGACTGAAACACGGATGTTCACATCTTCCGGTAAGGCAATAACAGGTTCATGCTTGTATATTGGCCCAGCTCGCTTTCGATGGATAGGCCGTAACGCTCCCCAAAGGTCAAGCGCAGACGATCATGTACGCTGCGCAGTCCAACATTTTCAAACAGGCCTTTCGATCCGGGTTCCTGCTGGGACAAGATGGAGGCGATCTGCGCCTCATTCATCCCGACCCCGTTATCCTCAATTGTGATCCGAATGTCGTTTACACCGCTTTTGGCTACAGTAACGGCAATTTCTCCTCGCCCCTTAGGCTCAATCCCGTGGAAAATCGCATTTTCCACCAGCGGCTGCAGGGTAAAGCGGGGAATCAGACCGGACAATAACTCCTCGTCTTCCAGCTTCTGTTCCATCGTAATCGTGTTGCCGTAGCGATATTTCTGGATGAGGAAATAATCGTCCATTAAGCTGAGCTCTTCCCGCAGGGGAACCAGCTTGCGGTGATCCTTGGCGATACTGCGAAGCAGCCTGGACAAGGAGGTGGTCATTTCTGCGATCCCCGTGGCGTTCTGGAGCGTGGCCATCCATTTAATCGAGTTCAGCGTGTTATAGAGGAAATGAGGACTGATCTGGCTTTGCAGCATCCGGTATTCCAGCTCCTGCTTCTGCTTCTCATCCGCCACGCGGGAATCCATCAGGGTCAGGATATCATGGGACAATCGGTTGATGCCTCGTCCCACATCGCCCAGCTCGCTGTTCCATTCGATATTCCGGTCGATGAGGAAATTGCCTTGGGCGATCTTGTCGATCCGCTTTCGCAATTTCTCTACTGGCAGGCTGATCGTCCGGGTGAGGTAAAGGGTAATAAAGCCGCTTAACGCAATGACCAGCAGAGATACGCCGATCATCAATAGCAGCCAAGCGTTCAACTGCGGAGCGAATTGCTTCTCGTCCAGCGTCTGAGATAGGAGGACCCCTTCCTTCACCGGATAAGACACGGAAATGCGGCGCTTCCCGTCCTGCTCCATCCACGCCAGCTGGGTGAGAGCTCCGGTGGCTTCATTTTTCTCATAAGGAAGCAGGGTGTAAGGACTGGAGAGAGGCTGAACGGTGTCCCCTTCGATCCGATATTTCTGGTTGCCAAGTGTGACCAGCAATTCCGAGCCCTCCGGCAGGCCATATCCCTTCAGCTTATCGGTAATGACCGAGGTGTTGGCCAGAAGGTATACGGTTCCGATGCGTGCGGCCCGATCTCCGTAAATCGGTAATACGATCGGAATGCCGCTTGAACGGGAAAACGGATCCTGAACGACTCGTTCCCACGCTTCCTTCGCGTCGGCGGAAAGCCCGGGCAGTTGGTTGATATTATGGATACTCAGTGGAACTGAAGCGCTTCCAGAATTGTCGACTTGAATAAATTTTGCTTGGGTGTCAGTGATAATCAGACGACGCACATAGCTGTTGGACCGGTTGACCCGGAAGTCCTCCTGCATGGAGGCGAAGACGTTCAGCCCGTCCTTGGGGCTGGCGTTCGGCGAGACAAAATAGTCTTGAATCAGGTTATTGGTAGGGGAGTTCGTACTGCTGGCCAAGGCCAAGGCAGATAAATTGTTGAGATCCTGGTCGATGATGTGAGAAACGAGCTGCAGATTGAATTCCGTCGCCTGGATCGTCGTTTTGCGTTGGAAATACGAGATCAACTCATAGCTGAAAAAGGAGAGCATCCCCGCGATCAGCAAGGCAAACAAGGTCATGATCAAGATGATGCGGCTTTTGATGGTGGCTTTTCTTGCGCTCGTGTCGATCACCTCGTCCGAAGTAAGATCCCTGCCGGGATAAACCGATATAAATTACAATAACATGACTTGGCTGCACAGACAGCGGCATGGATCATAAACAACCATTTTTACATCTTTTGAGTATGATTTTACAGCTTTCCGCCCGTTTATTGAAGAAGCGAATAGAAAAGTGTAGGAAAAGAACGTAAAAATGTATGCCCTTTCATTTGAGATTTCGTTACCATGAACCTAAGGATTTGGCGATGCCGATCCGGAAGTTCAATACAGGAGGAAAAGGGGTTTGAACATGAGACGAAAGAAAGTATTCGGCTTTACCTTGGCAGCAGTTCTCCTCGTAGGTCTGCTCGCAGGATGTTCCGGAAATAACGGAAACTCGGGCAAAACGCCTGCAGCAGAGCCTCAAACGAACAATTCTGCAAGCGTTTCCAATGAGAAAAGCGACGAACCCGTCACGCTGAAATGGGCATTATGGGACTGGGAGGCAACGGCTTATTATCAGCCATTGATCGACGCTTATAAGAAAGATCATCCGAACGTAACGATCGAATATGTCGACCTGGGCTCTACCGACTATATGACGATGCTCAGCACGCAGCTCTCCGGTGGCGCGGACCTGGATATTTTGACCATCAAGGATATTCCGGGCTATGCCAACCTGGTGAAGCAGAACCATCTGGAACCGTTGAAGAGTTACATTGACTCCAATGGCATCGATACATCCCTATACGGCGGAACCGTGGAGCAAATTCAAGTGAACGGTGACGTGTACGCGCTGCCTTTCCGCAGTGACTTCTGGATTGTCTACTATAACAAGGATTTGTTTGATAAAGCCGGCGTTCCTTATCCTACAAACGATATGACGCTGGATCAATATGATGAGTTGGCCAGAAAAATGACGTCCGGCAGCGGCTCGGAGAAAGTATACGGCGCTCACTACCACACCTGGCGCAGCGCGGTACAACTGTTTGGCATCCTGGATGGGAAGAACACCATCGTTGACGGGAAATACGCGTTCTTGAAACCGGTTTACGAACGGATCTTGAAAGAGCAAGACGACGGGATTGTGATGGATTACGCAACGCTGAAGACCTCCAGCACGCACTATTCCGGCGTATTCTACAATAACTCCGTCGCCATGATGAACATGGGCAGTTGGTTTATCGCCACGCAAATCGACAAAGTGAAAAGCGGCGAGTCCCAAGCTACGAATTGGGGGATCGTGAAATACCCGCATCCGGACGGCGTGAAAGCCGGTACGACGCTGGGGACGATTACCTCGTTGGCGGTGAACCAAAAGTCCGCCAACAAAGAAGCCGCTCTGGACTTCCTGAAATTTGTCACCGGAGAAGAAGGCGCATCCGTGATCGCATCCACGGGGACGATTCCGGCGATCAAAAACGATGAGGTTGTTAACTCCATCGCTTCCATTGATGGCTTCCCATCGGACGAGAACAGCAAAGCGGCTCTGACGACAGATAGAACCTACCTGGAAATGCCGCTACATGAGAAGAGCGCAGATATCGAAGTCATCCTGAACGAAGCGCACGATAACATTATGACGAAGAATGCCACCATTGACGAAGGTATAGCGGATATGGAGAAACGGGTACAAGAGGCGCTAGGCAACTAATTCGATCAACTCGTATGAAGTTTCAGTGCTGCCGGGGGCGGGCTTGAGAGCCCGCCTCTTTTTTCCGAATTCTCTAGCACAAGCAAGCAGGTTTGGAGGAGAAATCATGCAGAATGAACCCGTGTTAGGTAACGAAATGGTAAAAAGAAACGCGATGTCCAAAAACGTGAAGGATCATTTGGTGGCGTACAGCTTCATTGCCCCCAATTTTATCGGCTTTGCCGTATTTACGCTGGTACCGATGATTTATGCATTTGTTCTCGCTTTCGTAAAATGGGATGGCGCCAATCCGATGGAGTTCGTGGGGCTGCACAATTTCGCCCGGCTTCTTCAGGACAGCACCTTCCACAAAGCGTTTTGGAATACGATTATTTATACCGCCGGCGTCGTGCCGGTCACGATGGTATGCGCGCTCGGACTAGCGATCCTGCTGAATCAGAAGCTGCGCGGGCGCAACTTTATGCGGACCGTGTTCTTCTTCCCCTACGTCGCCTCGCTGGTGGCGGTAGCGGCTGTATGGAATTTCGTGTTCAGTCCGACGATGGGGCCGGTCAACAATATCCTGCACGCGATCACCGGGGTTCCGATCGAGGATTTACCCCGCTGGGCCGCGGATAAGGATTGGGCCATGTTTACGGTAGTTCTTTTTACAGTGTGGAAAAATATGGGGTATTACATGGTGATTTATTTGGCGGGGCTGCAGGGAGTAAATCCCGAGCTTTACGAAGCCGCCGAGCTGGACGGAGCCGGTCCATGGAAGAGATTCCGCAACGTGACGATCCCGCAGCTGGCGCCAACAACGTTCTTCGTACTGATGATTCTGGTCATCAACTCGTTTAAGGTATACGACATCTTTATCAACCTGTTCGCCGGTGCCGACAATCAGTTGAACAACTCGACCCGGGTACTTGTCTATCAAATCTACAACACCGCGTTCCGCTCTCTGGATTACGGGTACGCCAGCGCCATGGCGATTGTGCTGTTCCTGCTTGTTTTGGGCATTACCTTGATCCAGTTCCAGGGCGAGAAGAAGTACGGACAATAGGAGGATGCAAAAATGACAAGAGCCAACAAACAAGCCAAAACCGTCGCTAAAATTTTTGCGTACCTGATCCTCGCGGTGGTCATTCTGTGTATGCTCGTTCCTTACGCGTGGATGCTGTCGTCCTCGCTTAAACTGAACAAGGACGTCTTTTCGTTTCCGATGCATTGGATCCCGGACGCTCCCCGCTGGCTCAATTATGCGGAGATTTGGACGCGGATTCCGCTCGGCCGATTTATATACAACACGGCGAAGTTGTCCGTTATTGTCACGGTACTTCAGCTGCTGACTTCCAGTTTTGCCGCATATGCTTTCTCGAAGCTGCGGTTCAAGGGGAGAAACCTGCTGTTTCTCGGTTATATCGCAACGATCGCCATTCCGTGGCAGGCTTATATGGTTCCGCAGTTTATCATGATGCGTTCTATGGGGCTGAACAACACCCATCTCGCGATCATTTTTCTGCAAGCCTTCTCGGCGTTTGGTGTCTTCTTGATGCGTCAGTTCTACCAGAGTATTCCCGATGAGCTGTGCGAAGCGGCACGGATTGATGGACTCAGCGAATATGGAATCTGGGGAAAAATCATGCTCCCGCTCTCCAAACCGGCGTTGTCGACACTTACGATTTTCACGTTCGTGAATACCTGGAACGACTTTCTCGGTCCGATGATTTACTTGACCAAAACGGAGTTAAAGACGATCCAAATCGGCCTGCGGATGTTCATCACGCAATATTCCGCCGAATACGGCTTGATCATGGCGGCCAGCGTCGTATCGATCATCCCGGTGCTGATTGTGTTCTTGGCGCTGCAGAAGTACTTCGTGCAGGGCGTAGCCTCGTCCGGCATCAAGGGGTAATCATCACGGGTAAAAAGGAGTTGACGAAATGAACGTGACTTTCGATCATCCGCTCCAAACACGAAGCGATATGGTAAAAGCTTTGGAGCAACTGGTGAGCCCCCTCCGGCCGTTCTATAGCCAAGGCGGCGCTCGGTTGGCGCTTGGCCGAACCGGCGTGTCTTACCCGGCGACGGTGGCGGAGATGGAAGGGTTCTCCCGTGTACTGTGGGGCTTGGTTCCTCTGCTGGCTGGCGGAGGTTCCAGTGAGCTTTGGGAGATCGTCCTGGACGGCATTCGCTCAGGTACAAATCCGGAGCATGAAGAATATTGGGGCGAAGTCGGCGATTATGATCAGCGGCTGGTGGAGATGGCGGTCTTTGGGTACGCGCTGGCGCTGATCCCGGAGCATATCTGGGAACCGCTACGCCCGGCGGAACGTGACCGGCTGCACCGCTGGTTGAATCAAATGAATCAGCATCCTTGTTACGACTGCAATTGGCTGTTCTTTAACGTCCTGGTGAATATAGGTTTCCGCAAGGCCGGCTTGCCCTACGATGCGGTGCAGCTGGAGCGGAATTTGGACCGACTGGATGCATTTTATCTGGAGGACGGTTGGTACAGCGACGGGATCGGGGGACACAGCGACTATTACGTCCCCTTTGCGTTCCACTATTATGGGCTGCTCTATGCACGCTTGATGGAAGAGGAAGATCCTCTACGATCTCAATTGTTCAAGGAACGCGCCGCAGCGTTCGCATGCGATTTTCTGGCTTGGTTCGCGCCGGATGGCGCTGCGTTGCCGTACGGGCGAAGCCTCGCATATCGTTTCGCTCAATCCGCCTTCTGGAGCGCGCTTGCCTACGCTGGCGTGGAGGGGTTCCCGGCCGGTGTGCTGAAGGGGCTTGTATTGCGCAACTTACGCTGGTGGTTAAATCAGCCGATTCGGAGCTCTGACGGGCTCCTTACGGTAGGTTACGCCTATCCGAATCTGGTGATGGCGGAGAACTACAATTCGCCTGGCTCGCCGTATTGGGCGCTTAAGGCGTTCCTGCCCCTGGCGTTGCCGGAGGATCATCCGTTCTGGACGGCGGAAGAGCTGCCGCTGCCGGAGCTTCCGGCGTTGTCGGTGCAGCGTCCGGCGCATCTTGTGCTGGCCCGCGATAACCAGTCCGGTCACGTAGCGGCCTTCAACAGCGGCCATCGCGGTACGAACGAGCATACCCATACTTCGGCCAAATACGAGAAGTTCGTCTATTCGACCGGGTTCGGGTTTAGCGTTCCACGTGCGGAATGGGGCCTGGCCCAAGGCGCGTTCGACTCCGTGCTTGCGCTTAGCGAACGCGGGGAGAATCTGTATCGGGTCAGACGCCGTAACCTGGATATGTCGATTCAGGATAACGTGCTGTACGCGTTATGGAAGCCTTGGTCCGACGTGGAGGTGCGCACCTGGATCGTGGCAGGACTCCCCTGGCATGTACGGATTCACCGGATTGTGAACGGGCGTCCGCTCGACGCTGCGGAAGGCGGATTCGCGTTAGGGGTGGAAACGGAGCTGATGGAGTGGACGGAAGCAGACCGGACGGCGGCGGGGGCGGCAAGTCCTTATGGAGCAAGCGGCGCGCAGAGCCTGCTTGGCTACGAGACGGCTGAACTCATCCGCCCGAACGCCAACACGAATATCCTGCATCCACGCACCATTCTTCCGACGCTCCACGCTTCCTTGAAGCCGGGAGTTCATGTGCTTGCGTCGGCCATTTACGGGGATCCGACACCGGGCGTTTCCTGGCAGCCGATATCGCCTGAATCGTTGAACCTCGTGATTCGGGAGCGGGACATCGTCTTGAAGACCTGCCAAGGGAATGAGGTACGGATCGAGCTGGGGTAATCCGCGCCGTCTTCAGGCTGCGGCGGAAGGAGGAGAGTCGATGACAGAACACGAAGAATGGGAGAAGCTGACTGAGGGTCTGCCCCCCTTAAGGGCAGACGATTATTATCCGGAGGGTGAAGGCGGGACTGCATTCTGGAAGTCGCTGCGCGTGGATCGGGACGCCCAGACCGAGGTCAATGTGATCCGGACCGAGGGGGAGAGGCTGTTATGCAGCCCGTCGGAAGAGCTGACTTATTCGCTGTTTTCCTTGTTTGCCGTGCAGGGGTCACGGCTGGAGTATGAGCGGGTTTATTTCGAGAAGAGGCGGCGTCTGAACACCTTTGCCTTTCTGTCACTGCTCGAACCGGAGTCGGAGACATACGAGGCCGCGCTGTGGGATGCGATCTGGGCGATCAGCAGCGAGTTCACCTGGTGTCTTCCCGCGCACGTGGATGCAAACCGTCCGGTCTCGGAGACGATTGACCTGTTCTCGGCGGAGACCGGGTTTGCGCTGGCTGAGTTGTCCCTGCTGCTGGGCGGCAGGTTGCCGGAACTGCTGCGCGTGCGGATTGCCGAACTGGTGGATGAGCGGTTGTTTCGCCCTTTTCTCGAGAAGGGGCCTTTCCATTGGGAGGAGCTGACGAACAACTGGTCGGCCGTTTGCGCCGGTTCGATAGGTTCGGCAGCGCTACTGTTGATGGAAGAGAAGCGGGATCACGCCCGTCTGGCCCGAATTCTGGAGAAGATCGAGCGCAGTATGTCCTTCTATTTGCAGGGCTTCGGTGAGGACGGGGCTTGTCCGGAAGGGCTGGGATACTGGAATTATGGTTTTGGTTATTTTGCTTATTACGCGGATTTGCTGCTGAAGCGAACCGGGGGCCAGCGGGACTGGTTCCGCGAGGATAAGGTTCGGCGAATTGCCGGTTTCCAGCAAAAAAGCTTTATGGGCGGCCGCCTGGTCGCCAATTTCTCCGACACGCAGCCGTACGGCAGCGTCCATCCCGGGCTGTCGCATTACCTCGCGGCGCGGTATGCGGAGGTGGAAGCCCCGCCCGCCTCGCTTCATGCGGATTACCGCGAGGATCATTGCAGCCGGTGGGCTCCGGCGCTGCGCAACCTGATCTGGCGGGACCGCGCCGTAGAAGGGGCAGCGGAGTGGAAGGACGGCGACTTTGTGTTCGAGGATGCCGGCTGGCTGATCTCGCGGTTTACTGCCGCGGGAGGGACGTTTGGTTTTGCCGCGAAGGGCGGGCATAACGGCGAATCGCATAACCATAACGATCTGGGCCATTTCATGCTGGCGGGCAGGGGCGCGTTTTTCTTGTCCGATCTCGGGTGCGGGGAATATACGCGGGATTATTTTGGCGAGGCTAGGTATGAGTATGATTGTAACGGCTCGCAAGGGCATTCCGTCCCGATCATCGACGGGCGTTATCAGCAAGAGGGAACGGAGAGATCCGCTACAGTGGTTCGATGCGAGACTTCAGAGGAAGTATGCCGTTTGGAGTTGGAATTGTCCGGGGCTTACGAGGACGGAAATCTGCGGGCGTTCGAGAGAAGGTGGGTTTGGAATAAAACAGACCTGCCCAGCCTGTCGCTCCGGGATGAATTCCGGTTTGCGGAAGCACCGGAGCGTCTGACGGAACGGTTCGTGTCCCCGGTTCGGCCGGAGGTCACCGAGGCGGGAGTGCTGCGCTTCGCCCGCGCTGAGCTGATGCTGGAGCTGCATTATGATCCGAAGCGGCTGGAGGCCGAGGTTGAGGAACGGACGTACCGCGATCATTACGGGAAGGATACGGTCTGGTACGCACTGGATTTTCGGGTGCGGCGCACGGAAGCGGATCTTGGTATCGATTTTCTTTTTAATTTTGTCACGTTGTAGGAAGTGGGAATGGAGGAGGAACTGAAGTCTTATGGGGAACGGGAGAGCATGGGTAGAAGAAGCTTGGTCGAAGACGTTGGACAAAACGCTGCGGAATACGGCAAGAATCGGTTCCGGGTTTCCACACGCAAGTCAGGGCGGGGTTTATGATTTGGCCGAGCCGGCTTGGTGGACCGCGGGATTTTGGCCGGGACTGCTGTGGGTGCTGTATGAGGGAAGCGGAAGAGAGGAATTGAAGGCGTTGGCGCAAGAATGCGAGGCCAAGCTGGATGCGGTGCTGGACGGTTATGTAAGGCTGGACCACGATCTGGGGTTTATGTGGACGCTGACCAGCATCGCTTCTTATAAGCTGACGGGGAGCGACGTTTCGCGGATTCGGGCGCTGAAGGCCGCAAACTATTTGGCGGCGCGCTTTAATCTGAAGGGGCGTTACATTCGGGCCTGGAACCCGTGGAAGGAAGGCGAGCGGAATGAAGGGTGGGCAATCATCGACTGCTGCATGAACATGCCGCTGTTATTCTGGGCGTCCCGAGAAAGCGGTGACCCCCGCTTCGCCCATGTGGCCGAAGCGCATTTGGATACGGTGCTTGAGCAGTTTATCCGCGAAGACGGTTCGGTTTATCACATCGTGGTCTTTGATCCGGCCACAGGCGAGGTGGTGGGGCCGCAAGGCGGGCAAGGATATGCGCCGGAGTCGGCGTGGTCGCGCGGTGCCGCTTGGGCGATTTACGGCTTGACGCTGGGCTTCCACCATACGGGGAAGCCGGAATACCTGTCCGCCGCGCAACGGGCGGCTGACTTCTTCCTTAGCCAGTTGCCGGACGATCAGGTGCCGGCCTGGGATTTTCGCGCGCCGTTAGAGATACGCGATCTGCGGGACTCGTCCGCCGGTTCCTGCGCGGCCAGCGGTCTGTTGCTGCTGGCAGAGAAGCTTGGCAGGGAAGGTGCAAATGCGGCTGCAGCGAAGTACCGCGAGGGGGGCGAACGCATCCTCAAATCGCTGTACGACAACTACGGCGCCTGGGACGACCCGTCGGAGGAAGGCCTGATCCTGCACGGTACGAGCAATTACCCGCAGGGAACGAACATCGACGTCCCGCTGATTTACGGCGATTACTTCTTTGCGGAAGGCCTCGCCCGGCTGAAGGACGGCGGGGCGTCGTATTGGGAATAGTGGGGGGGGCAGCGGTAGCTCCCGTGATCGATTCCCAATGAAAAGGGGCAGCTCCATTAGCCATACGTTATGGCTTTGGGGCAGCCCCGTTTTGTTGTTTTTACTGCGCGTAATTCCCTTTATCTTGCCTCTCCACGTAAAACACTTCCGCGCTCGGATGCTCGCCGTAATTGCCGAATCCTTTACCGAACAGAGTCAAACCGCCAGGGTAGCGGGCGTCCGGCTCAACGGACAAGCGGAATGTCCATTGCTTCTGCCTGATGTCGATGTCACGAAAAGTGATGTCTGACATTTTCAAGCCGTCCATATACGTCCCGTCGCCCGTAATGCGCAGCCGTTTTAACAGTCCATATTGATTCGCCTGCCTTGGCCACCAATCAGGAGTATATTTGCCGAGCTGATCCCCATAGTCGCCGGGACTCGTCCAGGTGCCGAGCTGCATCCCGTTCAGGGTGAACGTAATATCGGAAGGATAATCATCCCTGGTTCCCGGGGCTTCGGATGCGAGCTCCATCGTGAAGACTAACTCCTCCGGTTCTTGACTGGATAGCAGATAATTAGGTGTCTTGTATTCGATAAATCCTGTGCCAAACCAAAGGATGGCTGCATCGATCCGTTCTGGATCCCAAAAATACCGGGGATCATCAAAGCTGCCGATGATCTTGGCGGTCGTCGCAATGCCGCAGGTTGGCTCGATGTGAAAGTCGGAGTAATGTCCCACCGGGATTTCGACCCGGTAGCTCTTGCGCTCGGTGGTTGCCTGTACCGGAAAGTGAATATCCGCGCTAGTGACGGCAAGCGAACAAATCTTCTGCAGACCGCTCTTGCCGGGCGCCATTTGCGTGACGACCAGTCCGCATTCGGACAGCTTGCGCACATGCATGGTCATGATCGCGCTGGATAACCCGACCGCTGCGGCCAATTCCTTAATGTTCATTGGGCGGTTGGCCAACAGCCGCAGAATGCGCAGACGAACCGGGCTCGCAAGCGCCTCATAGACCGGAAGTGATTTTTCAGTTAAATCGAGTTTCACGGTTTCCCCACCTTAACCGAAGTTTAATTAACCATTATATTAACGAAAAGTCATTTGTTTAGCAAGCATGGACAGGGTTCTATTCTTGCTCGAAAATCGTTTGACGAACCGGCGGAGGGCCGCCTATAATATTAGTGATATGGTTATTTAATTAATAAATATATTAACTAAGGAGTGAAGCAACGGATGTCACTACGAGGTGTGCTGAACGCCGATTCCGGCAAAGGAACGATTAACCGCAATATTTATGGACATTTCTCCGAGCATTTGGGTCGTTGTATTTATGAGGGCATATGGGTGGGTGAGGATTCGCCGATCCCGAATACGAATGGAATCCGTAACGATGTTGTGGAAGCGCTTAAGCAGATTCGGATTCCCGTACTCCGTTGGCCTGGGGGTTGCTTTGCTGACGAATATCACTGGAAAGACGGCATCGGACCAAAGGAAACACGCAAACGGATGGTTAACACCCATTGGGGCGGCGTGGTGGAGAATAACCATTTCGGGACCCATGAGTTCATGGAGCTGTGCCGACAGCTGGGCTGTGAGCCTTATATTAACGGTAATCTCGGCAGCGGGACGGTCCAGGAGATGTCCGAGTGGGTTGAATATTTGACCTTTGGCGGTGTGTCGCCGATGGCGGAGCTTCGGACACAAAACGGGCGCAGGAAGCCTTGGAAGGTCACTTACTTCGGCGTCGGCAACGAGAATTGGGGCTGCGGCGGTAACATGCGTCCGGAATATTATGCCGATGAGTACCGCCGGTACCAGACCTACGTACGCAATTATGACGACAACCGAATTCACCGGATCGCCTGCGGTCCGAACTCCGACGATTACAACTGGATGGACGTCCTGATGCGGGAAGCTGGACGGTTCATGGATTCCATCACATTGCATTACTACACACTGCCAACCGATAACTGGCAGGATAAAGGGCCGGCAACCGGGTTCGACGAGCAAGCCTGGTTTACCACGCTGCAAAAAGCGCTTCGGATGGACGACTTGATTACCCGCCACCGTACGATCATGGATAAATACGATCCGGAAGGTCGGGTAGGGCTGATCGTAGATGAATGGGGGACCTGGTACAACGTGGAGCCGGGAACCAACCCAGGATTCCTGTATCAGCAAAATACGATGCGCGACGCGCTCGTCGCCGGGCTTACGCTGAACATCTTCCACAAGCATAACCAGCGCGTACGCATGGCAAATATCGCCCAGACCGTCAACGTGCTCCAAGCCGTGATCCTGACGGAAGGCGAGAAGATGCTCCTGACGCCAACGTATCATGTATTTGATATGTATAAGGTTCATCAGGATGCCGAGATGCTGGATCTGTCGCTGGATACAGGCAGCTACAAGCTGGACGGCGGGGAAATCCCGGCGGTGACCGCCACGGCATCGCGCGATACGCAAGGGAAGATCCATCTCAGCTTCTGTAATCTGCAGCATCAGGCGGAAGCGCAGGTGACGATCGACGTTCGGGGGTTGGACAGCGGCAGCTTGACGGCGACGGGTTCGACGTTGACCGGCCATTCGATCGACGCCCATAATACGTTCGACCAACCGGACGCGGTGAAGCCACAGCCATTCGAGTCGTTTCAGCTGGATGGCGGCAAGCTGACGGTTAACCTGCCGGCGATGTCGGTGACGACACTCGAATTGGTGACGAGGGGTTAACCTCTGATGGCGGATACCTCGTGCAAAGCATGCCGAGACGATTATCGGGTCACGGATGAGCAGATCCAGCGCCTGCTGAAGACGACGGCGTTTGCGCCGGAACGAAGAGTAAGCGAGGAGCAATATCAGGAAAGGCTGCGCGTTTGCGGTGATTGCCCCAAGCTGATGGACGGGATGACTTGTACGGCCTGCGGCTGCATCATCCCGGTAGTCGCCTGGTTGAAGGAGCGGACTTGTCCGCTGCCGGGCGGCGGAATGTGGGCGAGTAACCACGATTGAAGGATTGAACAGCGAATAGGGCTTCGTCTTTTACGCAGCAGGGTAGATCAGCTTGCGCGTAAGGCGAAGCCCTTTTTTTCGGGAGTAAGATCGATTCTATCCGACTATTTGACCGCTTCCAGCAGTTCCTTGGAATTGTTCCTCACGTTTCCGACGGCCGTAGATACCGGATAAGCTCGCATCTTCGCTGCTTCGTAGGGCTGAAGAAGCCTAAGTAAAGAAGCGGCGTCTGCATGCTCTCGCGCCAGCCACTCGGCTTCGTGCTCCGGACGAAGGATGGCAGGCATCCGGGTGTGGATTTCAGCCATAAGCGAATTGGGTTCCGTGGTGATGATGGTGCAGGTCGCCAGCTTGTTTCCGTGCGGATCGCTCCAAATATCATACAACCCCGCAAAGGAGAAGAGGCTCTCGTCTTTCATGACGATCCGGAACGGCTGCTTGCCGCCTTCCCGCTGCTGCCATTCGTAGAAGCCGTCGGCCGGGATAAGACAACGCCGGGACGTGAGCAGCTTGCGAAACGCCGCTTTCTCCGTTAGCGATTCGGCCCGGGCGTTGATCATGCTGCCGCCGATCTTGTCCTCTTTGGCCCAGGATGGAACCAGCCCCCATCGCAGCTCGCCGAGACGGTTGCCCTGCTTGCCCGAAATGATAGCGGGGATGAATTGCATCGGCGCTACGTTATAGTTCGGAGCGAATTTCGCCAGCCGATTTTCAAAAATCAGATACCTGACAATCAGCTCGTCCAGGGGAAGTGTAATCGTAAATCGCCCGCACATAGGGGAACCCTCCATCGTATCGATGTATTGTTGTTAACATTGTAATCGATTTGTTCGTGGGCATACCAGCCCCACTAAGGTCACCGAGTACGTTAAGGTTAGTCAACTGCAAAAGTGCAGTTCATTTCGTTCGAAAATCGAGTTTGGCCACCCATCACAACATGCAACTTTTTTAACCCCGATTTCGTTTTTTCAGTGATACTTAGTTTCAGGTGAGCCCACCGGAAAGGAATCACTTACGATGAATAAACGCAATAAATGGATGATTTATACCCTTGCTGCAGCACTTATGGCGGCTCCATTGGCCATATCATTACCGGGGCAGCAGGCAGAAGCTGCGGCCAAAGCCAAATATACAGTGTCTCCTCAAGCGTTCAGCATAGAAGGCGCCAAAAAAACGATCAAAACCATCAACCTACATGGCACTACGTATATTGCGCTGCGTGATTTGAGTAATGGTCTGGGGCTTGGCATCGGCTTCGACAAAGCAACGCAGGTGGCGAAAGTCACCGGCAAAAACCGGGTGCTGGAGATCAATCTGAACGCAACCTCCTTTAAGTTAAATGAGCAGATCCTTTGGGGGCCACAGCTTGTGGTCCAGGATAATACGACCTATTTGCCGATGCGCTTCATTCTCGAACAAATGGGGTATATCGTAGGTTATGATTCCTCCACAAAGCTTATTGCTCTTCAAGCCGTTCAAGAGAATGACGTGAAAATTGGCGCTAAAGAGATTGGAGCGGACGGGGACGGAAAATCGCTGTTGGTGTATTATCCGGTCCTTTCCGGATTGGCAGATAGCGGAGTCCAACAGAAGATCAATACCTTCCTCAAAGAAGAAGCTGATAAGCACGTTGCTGCAGGAGCGAAGGAAATCGGCCTGGCCGCGGAGGAAAACGGCCGGATTCTCGACAACGACCCGAACGCGTCGGTACGTCAGCCCAGCGTTGACGGACGCTTCACAGTGACTTATAACGAAAAAGGCCGGTTAAGCCTCTATGTGGATTATTACGTGGATCTTGGAGGCGCGCATGGGACGACAGCCCGCGTTCCGTACACGTTTGATTTGTCTACCGGTAAAGTGTTGACCTTGAAAGAGGCGGCGAACAATAACGCCAATTACGTTTCGATTATTAACAGTACAATTAAAGAGCAAATCAAAGAGCGTAAGCTGGAGCTGCTTCATCCGTTTACTTCGATCGAAGCGGACCGCGATTTCTTCTTGAACCGGAACGGGGTCGTCATCTACTTTACCCAATATGAATATACGCCTTATGCGGCGGGGATGCCGGAATTCACGATTCCTTACGCCGCCTTCCAATAAGTTGAATGACTTGCTCTGGTCCGCCCCGGGTCGATGTTGCCATCGTCGATTCGGGGCGCTTTGTTTGGGAGAGGAGGAACTTCCGCCAAGCTGAAGAATATGTATTTTAGTAATAAGGAACGGCTGACGGGGAGATGGCCATGGAACAAGTGGGGTTGGTATTAGGCGGCGGGGCCGTACGTGGACTCGCTCATTTGGGTGTGCTGAAGGCATTTGAGCGGCATGGGATTCCAGTGGACACGATCGTAGGCACCAGTATGGGCGGTGCGATTGGGGGCTTATATGCGGCTGGCATTCCGGCGGGGGACATTGAGGATTTGCTGTACCACACGCCGAAATACCGGCTGATGGACTTAGGAATCCGCCACCGGGGTCTGATCGGCGGAAATAAAATCTATCACACGGTCAACGAATTATTGAAGCAGCATGGCAAGGATGAGCTGAAGATCGAGGATTTTCCCATCCGATTCAAGGCCGTTGCCGTCGATTTGATGCAGGGTCAGCAGGTCATCCTGGATCGAGGCGACTTGGGGACCGCGCTGCGGGCAACGACGGCGTTTCCCGGGGTGTTTGCTCCGTTAGTACGGGGGAATCAACTGCTGGTTGACGGCGGGGTGTTGAACAATTTGCCTGTTCAGGAGTTGAAGCGGAAGGACGTAGGGTTGATTATTGCGGTTGATGTGACCCGAGAACATGAGAAGAAACCGCCCCGCAACATGATCGAGGTTGTTTACCGCTCCTATAGTCTGATGACCGCGGAGCGCAAACATACCAGCCTGCGGCTTGCCGATATCGTCATCCGGCCGGACGTGGGGCATGTGTCCGCGTTCGACTTCTCCAAAATGACCGATTGCATCAAAGCTGGAGAGGAAGCAGCTGAGTTAATGATGGATGAGCTGAAGGCGGAGGTAAGGCGGGTGAAGTACTAAACGTTCAGATGAAAAATCGAAGTGGGGGGAGATCATGCGCTGCATCACGATCCGACAACCTTGGGCGACACTGATTGCAATAGGGGCCAAGCGGTTGGAAACGAGGAGCTGGAGAACGAATTATCGCGGTGAGCTTGGTATACATGCCGGTAAGAAAATGGATCGGAAGGCTTGCGAGACAGAACCGATTCGGTCGCTTTTACTAGCGCACGGATACTCGTCTGCGGATCAACTGCCAGTCGGTGCGATCGTAGCCGTTTGCCGGTTGAATGAATGTCTATCCGTGTTGAGCAACAGCGGGGAGACTGCCTGGCTGGGTGGAGGTGAAAGACGATTGGAAGCCGCAGGGCAGGAATACCGGTTCGGCGACTTTGCGCCGGGCCGGTACGCCTGGGAACTGACCGAGCTGCGTCCGCTTCTCGAGCCGATTCCTGCCCTCGGCAAACAAGGACTATGGAACTGGGACAGTTAAACTTTGATATCCAAGTTCTTCCCGAGCGTCGGGTGAGCTTGGCTTTGAGACATCATTTGCACGAGATTTTGACCTTGGATTTCGGCCTGGTCTTTGGCCATGCTCAACACACGGATCCCAACGGCTTGGGAAAGCGCGCTTTGGCTCATGGCTACGGACGTTGCTGCAATATCCATAATGTCACCTCCTCTCCATTTTGTATCGGCTGTTCGGTGACAAATGATAAATTTCCCAAGGAGTCGAATGATTTACAGGGTTGAAACCACCGCGTATAATGGGCATAATCTAACGTTTTCACATAAGGGAGAACATCATGAATCGCAGCTACGACGATCCCAAACGAATTTACATATCGGTGAATCAGAAATTTTGGATCAGCCATGTGGCGGCAGGTCTGTGGATGCTCTTTTCCATAGGGGTATCGATGCCGTGGCTGCAAGATTTTGCGAGGTTTGTGACGCTTCCTGCAGCGGTTCTGATCATCGCGGGAATCTCGTATATTCCCGGATACATGAACGCTTTTATGATCGTCAGCCTGTTGCTAGACCGACAACCTCCGCTTCCGGGGGGCTCCCCCAAACAGCCGGTGACTGTGCTGATCGCTTGTCATAATGAAGAGCGTGGGATCAGGACCACGCTTGCGTATCTAGCCGCTCAAGAGTATTCGGGACCGATGAAGGTCATCGTGATCGATAACAATAGCTCGGATCAAACGGCGGAGCGGGCCAAGGCTGCCGGTAGGGAGCTTGGTCTGGACCTGCTCGTGATCGAGGAGAAAACGCCAGGCAAAAACCATGCGCTTAACACGGCTCTAACTTTGGTGGAGACCGAGTTAATGATCACGCTGGATGCAGACACGCTGCTGCACAATCTGGCTGTCAAGCATATCGTGTCCCGCATGGAGTCGGCGCCACCGGATATCTGCGCAGTTGCGGGAGCGGTGCTTGCCCGTAACAGCCGCCATAATTTCTGGGCCAAGCTGCAGGAATGGGATTATTTTCTCGGGATTGCCAGCATTAAAAGGTTGCAGGGAATGTTCCAGGGAACGTTGGTAGCGCAAGGGGCTTTTTCCCTCTATAAAACCGATGCCGTGCGCGCCGTGGAGGGTTGGCCGGATGCGATCGGCGAGGACATCGTGCTGACATGGAAATTCTTGGCCCGGCGTTGGCGCGTGTATTTTGAACCGTTGGCGGTCGCTTTTACAGACGTTCCGGAATCGTTCCGTCATCTCGTCAGGCAGAGGAGCCGTTGGGCTCGGGGGATGATCGAAGCTCTGAAAATGTTGAAGCCGTGGAACCAACCGTCCATTTATGCCAAATATTTGACCGGTTGCAATTTGCTGATGCCGTATTTGGATTTGGTGTACACCTTCTGTTGGCTGCCGGGTTTGGTACTCGCCTTTTTCGGCATCTTCTGGATCGTTGGGCCGGCAACGTTGCTGGTGCTGCCGCTAACGTTTATCCAAAACTTCATTTTGTATCGGTATCAAAGTCAGGTGTTCCGCTCGCTCAACCTGCGGATCCGCAAAAACCTGTTTGGCTTTATTGCCTATGTGCTGCTCTATCAAATGGTGATGAGCCCGGTCTCCGTTTATGGGTACGTGCAGGAGGCGCTGCAGCGAAAACGGATTTGGAAATAAAATTTTAAGCTGATCTTCAGGTTTCTGTAATGTTCCTTTAAGGAACCGATGCTATTCTTTAGATACTCCCTCTTCTTAATTGATATATACGTGAAGAAGCCACCTCTGCCCGGGGTGGCTTCTTCCTGTTACGCAAGGGTGTTCCAAAAGTCATCTTCCGATCACGAGGCAAGTCGATGTAGCCTATTCGACGTCGAATCTTGAATTCAGCCGGTCGCTCCGTTGCTCATGTACCCAAAACGTACGCTCCGCTACTCACTCCCTAACTTCATTCAAGCTTCTCGGTGCTCGAAACCTAACTTTTTGAACCTTCATTGAAACGGTAGTTCAAAAAGTCATCTTCCGATCACGAGGCAAGTCGATGTAGCCTATTCGACGTCGAATCTTGAATTCAGCCGGTCGCTCCGTTGCTCACTCTTAAAAGTGCTAACGGAACCAGGAGACGCTATTTCACACTTTATAGATGTTCAGCGCGGATAACGGAACTAGAAGACCTTATTTCGGATAAAAGCAGCTAATTTGCGGGCATTAGAGCCGAATAAGGTCTCTGGGTTCCGTTACAGCGGGAAATCACCGGGAAATGGGGGAATAAGGTCTCTGGGTTCCGTTAGGAAGAGAGGATCGTGACTTCCTTACTTCAAATCCTCGATCGAGCCAATATTCACGTAAGCCGGGACGACCAGGCCGGTTTTGACGCCGGTCATGTTCGCGCCGAGGTCATCGAGTTGATCGCCGTATTTGTCCCAGTAATCCGCATGGGTGAGTGGCAGCCAAGCGGCTGCGGTCGCATCGACGTCCCCGCTGGCGACGCCGGTCCACATCGGGCCGGCTTCGACCTGGAGGGACTCAACATCATAACCCAGCTTGCTCTCCAGCACGTATTCCAGCAGGTTTGTGCTGGCGATCTCGGAATCCCAAGCGACGTAGCTCAACTTGAGTTTGTCGCCGTCCACCGGCGTCAAGCCTTCGGTCCAGCTGTCAACGCGGTCCGTGTTGGCCTCTGCCCAGGCTTTGGCGGCTTCAGCCGGATCCTGACCTTCCTGGATCGCGGTCATAATCGCTCCCATTTCATCCGAAGTCCATTCAAAACGGTCAAGGAATTCATAAGCGGTCGGATGATCTTCCTTCAGGCCTTTCCGAGCCACCGTGTGGATTTCCTCGGCTTCGCCGTAAACCTTCTGCGGGTCCTCCAAATATTTCAGATCGTATTTGGCGAACATCCAGTGCGGCGTCCAGCCGGTGATAATGATCGGTTCTTCGGCTTTGATCGCCTTATCTAACATTGCCGTCATCGCCGCACCGGAGCCTTCGATCAGCTTCCAGTCCGCCAAGCCGTAGGTTTCGATTGCTTGGTTTGTCGCTTTCATGATCCCCGCGCCGGGGTCGATCCCGATGATTTCGTAGTCGACTTGCTCGCCAATCGCGACGGCAGTGGAGTTGCCTGCCCCGTTCGCCGACGCGTCAGGTGCGTTGCTACCGCCCCCTGCGGCGGAATTGTTCGCTTGTCCGCATGCGGAGAGTACCAACATCCCAACCAGACCTGCCAACACCATCAGTTTCCTCGTCGTCTTCAACTTCATTTTCATCTTAATCTCCCCTTTGTGATTTGGATTTAAACAAATTTTGTGTAAAGCGGTCGAGCACGATGGCCAAGACGACCACGGCCAGACCGGCCTCAAACCCTTGCCCGATTTTCAACTGGGTGACTGCTCGATAGACGGTAGCCCCGATACCTTGCGCTCCGATCATGGAGGCGATGACCACCATTGACAACGACAACATGATCGTTTGGTTCACCCCGGCCATCAGCGTAGGCATGGCAAGCGGAAGCTCCACCTTGAACAGCTTCTGCCAGGACGTGGAGCCGAAGGCGTTGGCCGCTTCCGTCAGCTCGCCGGACACTTGCTTGATGCCAAGATAAGTGAGCCGGATCGTTGGCGGGATGGCGAAAATCACCGAAGCGATCACCCCGGGAACGACACCTAGGCTAAAGAAAGTCACGGCCGGCAGCAGATAGACGAATGCCGGCATCGTCTGCATGAAATCCAGCAGCGGCGAAACGATCCGATGGACTAGCTTGCTGTAGGCGCTCCAAATGCCGATTGGAATCCCAAGCAGGATTGAAATCAGCCCGGACGTGATAACCAGACCTAACGTACTCATGGTTTCGTCCCAATAACCGAGGTTATCGATCAGAAGGAACCCGATGACGGTGAATAGGGCCAACTGCCATTTTCCGATCAAATAAGCAATGATTCCGATGATGACGATAAACAGCAGGGGATGCGGCAGCAGAAACAATCCTGCGAAAAAATCAACGATCGTTTCGATCGCCATGGACAATCCGTCGAAAAATCCGCCGAGCGTCCGTTCCATTCCGTCCACCAGCGATTCAATCCACTCGGCTAACGGCAATTTCGGTATGGACTTCATTTGGGCTCACCTCCTTGGATTCATGATGGCTCTCTCCGGCGAGGGCACCCAACACGGCGCCGCGTACGATCACGCCAAGCAACCGCTCTTGCTCGTCAACGACCGCAAGCGGAACCCTGGACGAGCTAGTGACCTCAAACAGATCACTCAGTACCGTGTCCGGAGCTACGCGGGGGCCGTCCGTGATCAGAATCTCCTCGAGTCCCACACCGGATTTCGCGGCGCGGGAGGCATCCTCAGCCGTAATAACACCGAGCAGCTGTTTGCCCCGACCGATGACGAACAGGTTAGAGATCGCACGTTCGCGCATTAATTCGAGGGCAACACGTGGCCCCCGATCCAAGGTGACCGTCTCCGGCCGGCGCATCACGCGGGCCGCAGTCAGCACCTTGGACAAATCCACATCCTCGATAAATCGTTCCACATAGCGGTTGGCCGGGTTCATCAACATTTCCTCCGGCGTACCGATCTGGACGAGCGCCCCGTCTTTCATCAAGGCAATCCGATCGCCGAGGCGCAGGGCCTCATCCAGATCATGCGTA
This sequence comes from Paenibacillus sp. FSL R7-0216, assembly GCF_037969915.1. NCBI lineage: Bacteria > Bacillati > Bacillota > Bacilli > Caryophanales > Paenibacillaceae > Paenibacillus > Paenibacillus sp. FSL R7-0216. The sequence continues at coordinate 1,391,847 of NZ_CP150222.1, forward strand.
ATGAAGACGATGGTTTTCTTCATCTTCTCCTGCAGTTCTAGCAGTTCATCTTGCATGTCACGGCGAATGAGCGGATCGAGTGCGCTGAACGCTTCGTCCATCAACAGGATTTCCGGGTCATTGGCCAGCGCGCGGGCCAGGCCGACCCGTTGCTGCATACCGCCGCTTAGCTGATCGGGCATTTTGAGCTCCCAGCCCTTCAAGCCGACAAGCTCCAGCGCTTGCATCGCTTTGTCGCGACGCTCTTTTTTTGCAACCTTCTGGATTTCCAGTCCGTATTCCACGTTCTGCAGGACGGTTCGGTGTGGGAACAAGGCGAACTTCTGAAACACCATGCTAATCGATTTACGCCGCACCTCGCGCAACTCGCTTTTGTTCATTTTACGGAGGTCCCGGCCATGCAGCAGGATTTCTCCGGCCGTCGGTTCAATTAGCCGATTGAGCATGCGAACCAACGTCGATTTGCCGCTCCCGGACAAGCCCATGATGACGAAAATTTCACCTTCTCGGATGTCCAAGCTGACCTGCCCGACGCCGACCGTAACCCCTTTGTCTTTGAGTAGACGCTCTTTGGTGTAACCTTGTTTTAATAAGGGAATGCCCTGCTCTGGATGAGGGCCAAATAACTTACTGACTTCACGTACTTGCAATAATGGCTGATTCATAGATTCACTCCTTTTCTAAATCTTCAGTTCCCCCTTCGATATCAGCTCACTGCTAGAAAATGGCCGAGCGAGACCGTATCGCATCAATCCGTGATGTAAGCTTAACAAACCTCTTGTCAAGAACGCAAAGTCGAAAACCGTACGTAAGGAACGTACAGAAAAAACTGAACGTAAAGATCTTCCGGATAACTCCATAATCCTCCCAAATGCTCCCTAGGCTGCTTCTTTACATTTGGTCTTGACTTTCTTAAGATAGAATAAGCGTTGAGCCGCGTGGTGATTTAAGGTTTACGGGTTAAACGCGCTACAGCCGGAGAGTTTTTTTGCAAATGAATAGGAGGTTGCAAGCATGAGCTTGGACCAGCTCACCGATGAGCAACAGGCATTATTAATGAAGGTACGCAAGCGAGTGATCGAGGCGATCGGACGAAACATGGATTTGTACGGGGTCTCCTTATCGACAGGGCACTTGTACGGGTTATTATTCTTTGCCGACAAACCGATGACGCTTGATGAGATGGGCATGGAAATGAAAATGAGCAAAACCAGCATGAGTACGGGAGTTCGCACCCTGCTGGATCTCAAAATGGTCAATAAAGTGTGGGAGAAAGGCTCCCGCAAGGACTTATATGAAGTGGAATACGACTGGTACCAAACGTTTACGGACTTTTTCGCAATAAAATGGAGAAAAGCGGTGGAAGGCAATATCCTGGTGTTACGCCGCTCGATCGAGGAATTGACCAAAGCGATGACGGAAGAGGCGGAGGGGCCGCTTCGCAGGGTGTTGGAGGAAGACGTCCGCAAGATGAAGGAAACGGTGAAGTATTACGAATGGCTGGATCGTCTCATCGATACGATGGAAAGCGGAGAGATCTACCAGCTGGTCCCGAAAGAAACCGAATAACGTTCATGATCAAAAAAAGAAACGCTTATTCCAACGACGCCATTAGGTGGCCGTTGGGAATAAGCGTTTTTTGCGTGTCAGTAGGCTCCGATATCGTCGAGCATCAGCTTGGCGGAGCCGCCGCTGAGTTGAAAGGCAAACTCTAGGATTCCAGTATCCGGGTCGAAATCCGGATTGGCTGCAATGAAGTCTTCCATCGCCAGCCGGTACGTTTGATATACCGCTTCCGTCGGATGCTTGTATTTCCCGTCCGATAGGTGGCGGTCCAGCCAAGGGTGGATCGTAAACGACGTGATTGGCAACGGTTCGGCTTCCATGAATCTCGTCAGAGGCAGGCGGACGGAGGTGCCGTTTCCGTCAATGAGCTCTACCTCAACCGTGACGGCCCCCGCAGCCAAGGGCGCATCCGGCGTATCGTCTTCCAGCTCAAAGCTGCGGTCGGTTAGCGAGAACGCGAGCCCCTCCAGCCTACCGCTAGCTGGTAGGGGAGCGCCTTGCTTCCAGCTTAGCGCGTAAGTGGACGGCTCGTTTCCGCTCAGCCGGCGCTCCAGGACGATCCCGCGGGAGGGCTTGACGCCTTTTTGCCGGTTCTTCGCATCCTCTTCTCTCCAGGATAATCCACGGGCTGCCGCTTTCCCGCCACCGGGCAGCGTCGCCCGGTTCGAATCCTCATCGTAGCGGGCCCAGGCCGTAAACGAACCGCTCTCAAACCGGTTGTAGTAAGCCGTGTCTGGGAGCCAGTCCAGACCGACGCGATAATCCTGCAGTAACGGGAGGTACCGGCCCGATTGGCCGTCGTTCCCTGACTCCCCGCCACGCAGCGTCTCTTCGAAGAATGCCGAAAGGTACACCTTGGCGATGCTTCGCTGTTCGGCCGGCGACAACATTCCGTCCCGGCTAAGCAGGATGCCCTTCGGATAGCTGACGTCGCGGCCGCCCCAACTGCTGTTGAATTGGCTGTGATTGGCATCCCCGATGTACAGAGAAGCCTTGAACCGCTCCTCGCCCGATGAATAACTCGTTCGCATGTACTGCCGGTCTCCGTCAAAGTCGCTAACGTCGCCGTCCCGGGCGCCTTGGAGCGTTAAATAACTGACATCCTTCAACTGAGTGACCTTGCCGTCTACTTTCCTGTCGGTAGGCGCTATGGCGGCTACGGCCTCGATTTGGTACGAGGCGAGGCTCTGAATCAACTCCGTATCACTCCCGAACCAATCCTTATAATCGGCGGCCATCGCCACCGCCTGCCCCCCTCGAGAATGGCCAGCTAGGCCGATGCGGGCAAAGTCGACTTTGCCGTACAACGGGTTGCCGGGCTCGTTGGCAAAATCGCCGATTTGCTGCAGATGCTTGAGCAAGACCCAGGCCCGGACTTTCATATCGTTGTCGGGAATCCCTGTCCATACGGAGTAATTCAGGAAATTCTCATCAACCGAGACGGCAATGAACCCACGGCTGGCCAGCAGTTTCCCGAGATAAGCGTAGCCGTCGTCGGAGAAGTCTTCCATTAAGTGATTCCCGTGAACGATGAGGACGATCGGAAAGTGGGAAGGACTTTCAGTAGAGTCCTTCCCTTCCGCCATAGCGGGCATCCAGACTCTGCCGTTCAGCGGTAATGCACGTTGATTAAATCCCCAATAAGCGGTTCGGTAGACCGACCACTTCTTGATATAAGCTGAAGCATCCACCGCCTGGGACGTAACGTCAACCGATTCACCGTATTCGGGTTGCCAAGTGTCGTTCCCGCTACCGTACGTAAAGGTCGACACAGCATAGGGCCCGGGTTCGGCGGGGTTATCCGGCTGATCGGCCAATAGTCTGCCGCCGTCCCCAGCCTCGCCGGCTTCCTGCAACAACCCGGCGCTTTGCACGCCTTGGAATGCGGGCACGGTGGAGTCGTTGCCCGTCCCCGGAGCAAAAGACCAGATCGCAGCCGCCGCAACGAGCAACACCGCCGTCAGGGTGATCGCCGCTTTATGACGAAGCCGGAGGCGCCGGCTGGCAAGCATTCCTGCCATCAGTCCGGCGGCGATCCCCGCCAAGCTGATTACCGCAGCCACCATCGCAGCTGCGGCTAGGGATACTTCGTTATAGTAGAAAATCAGGAAGGAGGCGGCGTAATCAAACAAGACCGCCCCCGTAAACAGCCGGGGGATCGGCAAGCCGATCAAGGCTATCAGCAGTGTAGTGAGGTGAGCAATCAGGTAAAGCGCGAGCGTTCCCGCCAGCAGAAACAGGAGTAAGTCGACCGCGGTTCCGAGCCCGGTCGGCATGCCCAGCGCCAACAGACCAAACGCGAACATGCCGGCCCCCCAGGGGCCGGCAACGGCGGATCGCCAGTAGGCGGTATCGTATTGGTAGGCATTCCGGATGCGGCGAGCGATCCGGTGACGCCGTTTTGGCTTGCGCAACACTAGTTCCGTAACAACCTGAAGTTCCATGGTCTCCCCCAATAGTTGTAATCTCTCCTCTGCCTTCATTGTAACATGGGCAGGGGAACGGGAGGAACAGGGGAATGCAGGGTCCGAGCTTTTGAACTACTAGGCTGCTAGTCTCTCTGGCTTGGGCGCGTGCGGAATCGGACGGTCGACCATCCGATCAACAGAACCAGTACGGCGAGGCATACGCCGATGCTGATGCGGTTCTGCGCGTCGAACAGGAACAGCAGGGCAATGACCGCTAAACCGATGACGGCCAGCACCGTTAGATAAGGAAATCCCCAAACTTTAAAGCTAGGCACAGTCGGATAACGCCGACGAAGCTTCAGCTGGGACAAGCAGATCGTAATCCACACGAGCAGGACGACAAAGCCGGGCACGGCCATCAGTAGGCGGAACAATCCCGCTTGATTGAGAACGGCGAGCATGGAGCCCAGGATCAGGACAATCCCGCTAAGAATCAAGCTGTTGATCGGCACGCCCTTGGACGAAATCCGCGCCAACTTGGCCGGCGCCTCGCCGCCGGTGGCCATCGAATGGAGCATCCGAGTAGCACCGTAAATGCCGGAATTGGCTGCGGACAAGACGGCCGTAATCAGGATGAAGTTCATTAAATGCGCCGCGCCTTGCAGCCCTGCCGACGTCAGCACTTGCACGAACGGGCTGGTCTGCTCGCTAAGGCTATTCCACGGAATAAGTCCGCAAATGATCAAGATCGGCAAGGTATAAAACAGCACCACGCGCAAAATAAAGTTTTTGACCACCCGGGGGAGTACCTTTTCAGCGTCCTTGGCCTCCGACAAGGTGAGGCCGATTAGCTCGGAGCCGCCGTAGGAGAACATGACGACCAGCAGCGCCGAGAAGATTGCCGTCCATCCATTCGGAAAAAAGCCGCCGTAATCGATGTAATTGCGCGGGAACGGGGCTTCCGCACCCGGGATGAAGCCAAACAACATAGCCGCACCAAGCAAGATAAACACAATAATCATCGCGATCTTGACCCCAGCCAGCCAAAATTCAAATTCACCGTAACCACCTACGCTCATCATATTGATGGCGAGGATAAAGATGGCGCTGGCCAGGCTGAGCACCCACAGCGGCACGTCCGGCAGCCAGAACTGCAGGAAGCTGCCGGCAGCGATCACTTCAATCACGCAAACAGCTAGCCACATGAAACAATACAGCCAACCCAAGATGAAGGAGATACGCTCCCCAAACGCCTCGCGGATGAAGTCCTTCATGTTTCGGCCGGGATACACGGTGGCCATTTCGGCAATCGCGCCCATGACGACAAGCAGCAGCAGGCCGGCGAAGACGTAGGAGAAGATCACGCCAGGACCCGCCAAGCTGACGGTCTCGGCACTGCCTTTAAAGATGCCGGTGCCGATGACACCGCCCATAGCCATGAAGCTGATATGGCGGGGCAGCAATTTTTTCTGCAGCGTAGAAGATTCGGATTTCACGTAAATAAAGCCCCCTAAACATAAGTTAAATCCTCGAAATGCCCTTAAATGCAATACGGACTTATATTACACTAATTCCCCAGGCAGAGGAAATGAAATCATAGCCGATTGATTATTATCACATTTCGTTGATTGGTCAGGTAGGCAAGCGCCTGGGGCCAATATACAATAACTCACAAGATGAATAAAGCGAAAAGGGGGGAAGCGTATGGCCCGGCTATCCGTCGATCAGGAAATGCAACCCGCCATGCCGCGCGTGCCTTACAAGAGGAGGAACAACGGGTTCGCGCGTTTTATTCGGCAAATCGACCTGCAGCTTATGGTACTCCCGGCGCTCGCGCTCATATTCGTGTTCAGCTACATTCCGATGTACGGCGTCCTGATCGCCTTTCAGGATTACAAGATCGGACACAGCTTTACCGGTAGTCCGTGGGTGGGCTGGAAGCACTTCGCCTACTTCTTTCAATCGCCGGATTTCTATACGGTGATGCGCAATACGATTGTGATCAGCTTGCTGAAGTTCTGCATCGGTTTTCCTGCGCCGATCCTGTTGGCTCTAATGCTGAACGAAGTGCGGAAAATGGCTTTCAAAAGAGTGGTGCAGACCATTACGTATTTACCGCATTTTATGTCCTGGGTCATTCTCGGCGGACTGGTCGCCTCGCTGCTCGCAACGGATAATGGCAGCTTAAACCTGTTGCTGGAGCGGCTCGGTACCATTCAGGAACCGATCAACTTCCTGTCCCTGCCCGAGTATTTCTGGAGCATCCTGATTACGACCAACGTGTGGAAGGAAATCGGCTTCGGTTCCATCGTCTACCTGGCGGCGATTGCCGGGGTGGACCCGAATACGTATGAGGCGGCTTCGATTGACGGAGCCAGCCGCTTCAAGCAGATTTATTTGATAACGCTTCCATCCATCATGCCGGTGATCTCGATCTTTATGATATTGGCGATCGGCAATTTGCTGAGCGCCGGCTTCGAGGATATCCTCGTGTTGGCCGTGAACCCGGCGCTGCGGGATGTGTCTGACGTGATCGATACGTATGTGATCAGGGTCGGGATCAACAACTACCGATATTCCTACGCTACCGCCGTCGGATTATTCAAAGCGGTCGTCAGCGTCGGGTTGTTGACCATCGCCAACTATGTGGCCCGCAAATCCGGCAACAGCTTATGGTAATCAGGAGGAGGTGTTCGCGATGTTTAGCAGCAGAGGTGACCGGGTCATGGTTGCTTTCATCTATGTCTTCTTAATCGTCTTTGCTCTCTCCACGTTATATCCGTTCCTGAATGCCATTGCGATCTCGCTGAATGAGGGGTTGGATACCGCTAAAGGCGGGGTTACTCTCTGGCCGCGGGCCTTCACCATGGAAAATTACGAGGTCGTCTTTCAGGACGAACGGTTAATGTCGGGTTTCGTCATCTCCGTACTCCGGACCGTCGTCGGGACGGTCAGTGCGATCTTGGCAACCGCGATCTTCTCCTACGGAATGACGAAACGTGAGCTGATGGGACGTAAGTATTACATGCTGATATGTATCTTTACGATGTATTTTTCCGGCGGGTTGATTCCGACCTTTCTGCTCATTCGTAACTTAGGGATGTTCAACTCGTTTTGGGTTTATATTATTCCTTCGCTGATCGGGGTGTGGAACATGATCATCTTCCGTACCTTCTTCCAGGGGCTACCCCAAGGGTTAGAGGAATCGGCCAAGATCGATGGCTGCGGGAATTGGGGCACCCTGTTCCGCATTGTGTTGCCGTTGTCGGGTCCGGTTATCGCAACGCTGTCGCTGTTTACGGCAGTTGGACACTGGAACGAGTGGTTTGTGGCCAGCATCTACATTTCGAAGGAGGAGCTGCTGCCGATTCAGACCATTCTCAAGCAAATTCTTGCTTCCAATATCGTCTCCGAGCAGACGGCCAATTTGGACGCAGCGGCGCAGGCCCATATGGCGCAGGCCAAAACCGTCACCAGCAAATCGCTCTCGATGGCAACGATGATGGTGGCAACGCTCCCGATCGTCCTGGTGTATCCATTCGTGCAGAAGTATTTTGTCAAAGGGGTTCTGGTGGGTTCCTTGAAGGAGTAGCCATGGGGTTTGGAGCAAATGGTTTTGCTTTGAACATAAAAATGTAAGTAGAAAGGGGATAACAGTCGCATGCAAAAGAGGGGAATACGGTTAAGCCGAATGATGGTTATTTTCCTGGTGATCGCCTTGTTTATCGCGGGATGCTCCGGCGGCGGGGGGAACAACGGAAATGGCGGCAATACCGCCGAGGCGCCGAAGGAGAACAGCGGCAGTGCGAAGAACAACCAAGCCGAATCTGCTGAACCGCAGCTTTACGAGCTTGGCAAGGAGCCGCTGGAATTTACGTTATACGGCAACTACGATTGGTACACCATGCCGAAATGGGGCGCCGATGAGACCACCACCTGGGTCAAGGAGAACAAGAAGGTGAACATCACGGAAATCCCGAACGGCGGAAATACGGTTCAAAAGCTGAATACGATGATCGCCTCGGGAGATTTGCCGGACGTGATTTGGGGCGAGCGGGGAGCCGATGTCGAGCGGTTGCGTGAAGCAGGGCTGCTGGTCCCCTTGGATGATTACATCGAGAAGTATCCGAATCTGAAGAAGTGGCTGGATCCGAAAGCGCTGAATATGCTGCGATCCCCCGACGGCAAGTTGTACCAGTTCCCGAACTGGTATACGAACCGTCCGAACGGCAATGCCGGGTGGGTCGTGAACAAGAAGATTTATACGGAGCTGGGCTCGCCCAAGCTGGAAACGACCGATGATTTGTACGCCTACTTAAAGCTCGTGAAGGAGAAATATCCGGACGTGATTCCGCTGGAGACGGATCTGGCCAGCGAAGGCCACGGCCTGGATCAAATCTACTCCGCGTTTAAAGAGAACAATTTAAGCTTTCCGCGTTATTTTGCCGTTCCGAGCGGGGATAAGATGACTTCGATTTATAAGGATGAGGCTTACCGTGAATCGGTGGTGTACGCGGCGAAGCTGTTCCGCGAGAAGCTGATGACGCAGGATGCAATGACGCAAACGCGGGATCAGGTGCAGGAGAAGCTGATGAACGGCCGAGTGGCGGTATATACTTCCTCTAACCCGACCTTATATGCAATGCAGGCCCATGCGGCTTTAACCCAGAAGGATCCGGACGCCGGCTACATCATGATCTGGCCGATCCACAAGGAAGGGCTGGACAAAAACAAAACGTATCCCGGCACCTATAATATGCTTGGCTGGAACGCCGCTGTGATCACGACCGGCGCCAAAGATCCGGAGGCGATCTTCGCTTTCCTGGATTGGTGGACCGGTCCGGAAGGGATGACCTTGCAGATGTGGGGTGTCGAGGGCGAGTTCTGGCAGGGACGTGAAGCCGACGGCATCACGCCGAAGTTTACGGAGAACTATACGAAGGACAAAGAGAAGCTCGCGGACTACCAAGCGAAGATGGACCCGTTAATGTGGGTCGGCAATACCGTATACGTCGACGACATCAAGGGGAAATTCGAAGCAACGCTGCCGGAGAACGAGCGAAACTGGTCGACCTATTGGCAGTATGAAATCACGTGGAAAACCCAAGGGGATGCGACCGAGTTTATCAACTTGTTCCCGCTGCCGGATACAGAGGAGGGAATCACCTTCCAAAGCGGCAAAGACATTTGGCAGAAAGCGAGAGCTCAAGCCCTGTACGCGAAGACAGATGAGGAGGCGCTGGCGATTCTGGACAAAGCGCATGACGATACGATGTCCATCGGGTTCGAGAAGCTGCTGGATTATTACACTCAGCGCTGGCATGAAAACTTGAAGATGATCCAGGGCAACTAGGGCGAGGAAGCAGGACATACGAAGAGGGGACCCGTTTTTTTCGGGCTCCCCTTTCTTGCATCGCGCCGAACATCCGTAAACGCCTGCTGTTATTAGAGGATTTTCTCCGTTCTCAACCGCCGAGGGGGACGGGTATACTTAGGGATACACCGAACTTCCGCAAGGGGAAAAGGGGGCAGACGATCTTGTATAAGGTATTGCTTGCCGATGACGAGCATCTCGACCTGGAGGGCATGAGGACGTTTATTCCCTGGTCCGAGCTGGGGATGGAGGTCGTAGGCGCCGTAAGCAACGGCTTCTCGGCCTGTGAGCTGATGGAACGGCAGTCCGTCGATATTCTGGTGACAGACGTCAATATGCCGAATATGTCGGGACTGGAGCTGGCGCGGCGAGCGCTGGATCGAAAGCCGGACGTCCGCGTCGTGTTCGTCAGCGGGCACCAGGATTTCCACTTTGTAAAGCAAGCGCTTTCGTTGAAGGCATGCAGCTATGTGCTGAAACCGATGGACGATGAAGAGCTGGTCGCTTCGTTGCGGCAAATCACCCTTGAGCTTGAGTACGAGGCGAATCGCAAACGCACGGAGGAACAGTTCCTTCAAATGATGCAAGCTTTGGGAGCACAAGACGGCAGAGAGTCAAAGGACGCCCGTGATCGGCTCGCCGAACCGGAGCCTTCGGACCCATCGGACCTGAGGAACATGCCAGGCAGCAGCCGGTTGATCAAGGAAATCGTGGCCACCATGCAGGCGCGTCTCCACGAGAACCTCACTTTGAAGCAAATCGCCCAGCAGTTTGCTTTTTCCCCCAATTATTTGGGACACCTCTTTAAAGAAGAAACCGGCCAAGGCTTCAGCGAAATGCTGACCGAGCTTCGGATGAAGCGGGCGCGTGAGCTGCTAAGGGACCCCAAGGTGAAAATCTATGAGGTCGCCGGTCAGGTCGGGTATCGCTATATGCCTTATTTCAGCCGGCAATTTAAGGAAACTTTCGGGATGACGCCGATGGAATTTCGTAAACGGGAGTGAGTCGCCTTGATGAAGATTCTCCGCGTTTCGCCAAACCGGTCGCCCCGTTACCTACCGTTCGGCTACAAGCTGATGCTGACCTACCTTGTTTTTATCCTGATTCCGGTGCTCGCCATCGGTTATTTCTCCCACACTCTTTATCAGGAATCCATCCGCAAGCAAACCCGCAGCACTATTCAAGGCACGCTGTTGCAAATCCGCGATAACATGGAATACAAAATGGCGGATGTGGAGCGCGTTTCCTCCATGCTATACCATGACTATACACTGGTGAGGCAACTCCGCAGCTATGAGGAAGGCTGGAGCAGCTATGAACGCACGACAACGGTACTCCAACCGAAGCTCCATATCGCCATGAATGCGACCGGTTTGAATTTGGCCATGTACGTGTTCCTTGAGAACGATACGCTGCCCGAAGTGTATCACGGTTCATTCCTACAAGAGAACCCGGATGCGCTCGAGGGGCAATACAACATCTATCATCTTCAGAGGATTCAGGACAAACCGTGGGTTCTGGAGTTTCCGGAAGAGGAATACGGAGAAACGCTTGTTTGGCGCGAGGTAGAGAGGGACATGGAGTATGGCCGAATTTCGCTGCTGCGCCGGCTGGTCGACAGCGATAAGCCGCTCGATTTGCAGGTAATCGGCTTCTTGCGACTGAGCGTGCGAAGCGGCGAGTTGTTCGAAGCACTGGACTACCGAAAAATCGGCGAGGGCAGCCAATTGCTGATTCAAGATGGGGCGGGGAAGACGTTATACGAATCCGGCGGGATCGAAGAGACCGGCGTTGCCGGAAGTCGGGGGGAATCGGCAGAGTTTTTAACGATTCGCGAGGAGGTCGCAGGTCCGGGATGGGTACTTACGGCCCGGGTTCCGCTTACGATCATGGAACAGGACTCGACGAAGGTACGTTGGTTCGTGACCCTGATCTGCGTGTTGTGCTTGATCGTGTTTACGTTTGCCGGGATGTTCATTTCCCGTTATTTTTCGATCCGGGTAACGAAAATCGTGTCGGTTCTGAATGCCTTCCGCGAAGGGGATCTCCATAAACGGATGCGCTACCGGGGGAAAGATGAGTTTTCCCAGATCGCCTCTGCCCTAAACGAGATGGGGCACAATATCGAACGGCTGATTGAGCAGGTCTATCTGTCCCAATTGGAGAAGAAGGAAGCCGAACTGGAGACGCTGCAGGCGCAGATCAACCCGCATTTCCTCTATAATACGCTGTCCTCGATCAGCCGGCTCGCCAAGTTCGGGGAGATTGACAAGCTGCAGCGCATGGTGCTTGATCTGGCGAAGTTCTATCGCTTGTCGCTTAGCGACGGGCGGACCATCATTCCGATTCGCAGCGAGCTGGCCCAGGCGGAGGCTTACATCAATATCCAGCGAACGAAATTCGGGGAGGCGGTGTCCTTTGGTTTCGAGGTCGACCAGGCGATCCTATCTTTGTCCACGGTCAAGCTAGTCCTGCAGCCGTTTATCGAAAACGTGTTGGAGCATGCCTGGTTCGGCGATCCGATTCACGTCCGGGTTCAAGGTTATGCGAAAGGGCGGGAAGTTTGCTTCAAAATCATCGACGATGGGATCGGCATGCCGCAAGATCGGCTTCGGCAAATTTTCGACTCGGCACCCGGGGCGGAGGCCGGGTTTGGCATACGCAACGTACATAGCCGCATTCAGTTGCATTTCGGCACGGAGTATGGGGTGAAGATGTTTAGCCGTCCCGGGATCGGCACGACAGTGTTGATCCGGTTCCCGGCAATCCCTTCAGTCGGGGGGGATCCAGGGGGATTCGCGGGTCTTTGAAATGTCAGGCATCACGGAGCCTGTCAAGCCTTGACAATTATTTACTTCGCGGGTTTAATAGGGAGATAGTTTTGTACAACTCGTGAACAAAGAAGGCGAAAACCGTATGAACGCACATCTCAGAAATATTCACCCTTTATCGTGGACCATCATCGTGGGGACCATTTTTGGACGTATGGCTTCGTCCATGAGCATTCCGTTCTTATCCATCTATCTCATCAAGTCCCTTGGAGCGTCCCCGTCCGAAACTGGGATCGTCGTTGCGGTCAGCTCGCTGATCGGGGTGTTCGCCAGCTTTTACGGAGGGTATATCTCGGACGTCATTGGACGCAAGAGGGTGCTGTACATTTCCATTTTCGGCTGGGTGCTCGTGTTCATCGGCTTTGGCTTGGCGAATCAAGTGTGGCTCTTTTTTATTATGAATGCCTTAAACGGATTGTGCCGTGCGTTGTTCGAACCGACCTCCCGGGCATTGTTGGCTGATATCACGCCACAGGAAAGCAAGATGCTGGTATTTAATCTGCGTTACGCAGCGATTAATCTTGGCGTTGTCGTCGGGCCGATCCTAGGTTTGCAAATGGGGGCTTCAGATTCGGGAATTGCGTTCTATTTCGCCGGTCTCGTCTATCTGGTGTACGGGCTGGTTTTGGTATTCCAGTTTATGCTGCATAAGGAGATCGGAACCGCGGGTCATGGAGCGGGCGAGCGCCTGTCCCTGAAGGGCGCGATGCAGGTGACCGGACAGGACCGGACCTTCTTGTATGTGCTGGTCGGTATGATTTTCTGCGTGCTTGGGTACGGACATTTCAGCTCGACGTTAGCGCAATACTTAGAGATGACGCCAAGTATCCAGGACGGGGCCAAGCTGTTTGGCTACATGCTGTCACTGAACGCGGTTGTCGTCCTGGTGGTACAGTTCCCGATCGTCAAGTTCGCCGGCCGCTTCACGCCGGTTGTGCCGCTGATTGCGGGTAATTTGTTCGTCTCCGGCAGCCTGCTGCTGTTCGGCTCGGTTCACGCGATCTGGGCGTTCCTGCTAGGCGTCGTCATCTTTACGATCGGCGAGGTGCTGATGTTTACGATGACTGACGTGCTGGTCGACCGCATTGCCCCGGCATCGCTGCGCGGTACGTATTTCGGCATGTTTGGCTTTAACCAATTAGGCAATGTGCTCGCGCCGCTGCTGGGCGGCTTCCTATTGGATGCCTTCGGTGCCCCAGAATCCCTGATCATCTTTGGGATCATCGCATTGACGGCCGCATTCGGCGTGCCGTTCCTGCTGCTGGCGAAACGCCATTTAACCGCGCGAGAAGCGGCGGCTGGGAATGGGGAGGCGCAGGCGGGGGTGTCGGGTTGATAAGGTAATCAACCCATTGGATTTTCTACCGTTAATAGGGTTCATCAACAATAGCTAAGTCAGGGCACACCAAATAACCGGATCGGGCGATTCACGCCCGGTCCGGTCCTTTGTTTTATTTGCTTTTACGCGACAAACTCAGTAAGGACAAGCCGAAGAACAACACTGTAGTCGCCAGCAAAATGACGATGCTTAACCAGGACTCGACCTGGTAGGAGCCAAAATGATAGATGACGCCCATACTTTCCGTGAACTCCGTCAGTGCCTCAGCGGGTGCCCCGTTGAAGGACACTTCCATCGGATGTTCCAGCATGACGCTACGAATCAGCACCCCGGCATGGGAGATCGGGAAAATCTTAATGACCCATTGCACCGCCTCGGGCAGGCTGCCCATCGGCACGTAGATGCCGGTTAGGAAACCGATCAGCGTCCCGATCACCGTGCTGGCTGCCGAGAAGGCGTTCTGACTGCGCAGGAACGTGGTGATGAAGAAGACGATCGAGCTGCTGGCGAGCACGGATAACACGATGAGTCCAAGCACCTTCAGGATACTGAGCAGCGGCAGTAACTCCCCGTCCAGCATCAGGATGTACAACTCCCCAAGGATAAACGTGACTACGCTCATGATGACGCCCACGGAGCAAGCGCTGAGAATATAACCGCCGGTTAGCCGGCTTCTGCGGAGGGGAGAAGTCGTAAAATCCTTGAGGATCTTACGCGAGCGGTCTTCGACCATGATTCCGAAAGCCCCCATGGTTGAGGTAACGGAGGTGACGGCCAGGATTCCGGCCAGTACCCAACTATTAATCAGAACAGACGCCCCTTCGATCACCGGCAGACTGTTTGCGATGGTGTCGCCAAGGAAGACGACATAGAGTCCGAGAATGATGAACACGGCCAGCAAGGAAAACAATACGGCGGCGCGGTCCCTAAAAAAGATTTTCAAATTTCGGTTTGCGATGCTTAACATCAGCTTCTGACCTCCGTTCCCGTCAGGTTAATAAAGACGTCGTCCATCGTTCCGTTGACGATTTCCAGGTTGGCGATATTGTCCCGGCACCGGTCTAGGATCCCGAGCGCTTCTAGGGTAGAATTTAGCGCAATACGGTAGATACCTGCGGCATCCCGTTCGAAGGCAAGGCCCAATTCCTCTAGCAGGGCAGTCAACTTGCCGTCATCCGCTGGCTTAATTCTCAGCATGTCCGAAGCATACCGGTTCTTAAGTTCCAGCGGCGTACCTTGAGCCAACACTTCGCCATGGTCGATGATCGTGATGTAGTCGGCTTGAGCGGCTTCCTCCATATAATGGGTGGTCAGGAATACCGTCATGCCCTGTTCTCGCTGCAGCTTGAGGACCATTTCCCACACTCTCTTGCGCGTTTGCGGATCCAATCCGGTTGTTGGCTCATCCAGAAACAGCACTTTTGGCGTATGGATTAACGCCCGTGCGATGTCTGCCCGCCGACGCTGCCCGCCGGACAGCTTACCGTAGGGACGCTTTAGAAATTCGAAGACACCCGCAGTCTCTGCCGCGACTTCGATCGCCGCTTGGAGTTCCGAACGAGACCGACCGTAGAATCGGCCCCGGATCTGCAAATTTTCCTCGACCGTAAGCAGTGGATCCAGCAGGCTGTCCTGGAACACGATCCCGATGGAAGAACGAATCCGGTCATCGTCCTGTCCCAAGCGATACCCGTCGATGATCACCTCGCCGGCGTCCTGCTGAAGTTGGGTGGATATGATGTCGATCGTCGTTGATTTACCTGCTCCGTTAGGACCCAGAAAAGCAAACAAACTTCCTTCCTTCACTGTAAAATCCACTTTCTTCACGGCCTCCAGCGAACCAAATGATTTCTTTAGGCCGGTGACCTCAATGATATTACCCATGGGTTATTCCCCTCCGACTTCAACTATTTGTTATGTTTGGATTGAATCTGCTGATTAATTTTATCCGCATCCACGCGGTCCTTGATGATCAGAACGCCGTATACGGCAAAATATACCACCACCGACATGCCGCTGATTACTGCGAAATTGGGCCAATCCATCGGAAATACGTGAAATAGCCACCCGATGGCAAATACCGAAAACAACACGGTCACGATATCAACAAGGATGGATGGCCACAGGCTCTTCCAGGGGATGCGATCGGTAAGCGTCATTAAGAAGGTGATGCATGTCGTCATAGCAAAAATCTGCAAGGCAATCAGGGTCGTTAAGGAAGGGAGCAGATCCAGCAGTGACAAACCTGAGAAAATCAAAATAACGAACGTAAACGAGATGCAATCGATCGTGAAGTAGGTTTTAAATTGGGTCATCCTTCAGCCCTCCTAAAAATTGAATTTTTCCTTAAATCCCTGCACGTAATGGCGATTAATGACCAGCTTCTCCCCGTTTTGGAGGCGAGCCTCGAAACGCCCGTTAATTAGGGCTCTCACGCTGGATAACTTCGCAATATTCATAATGCAGCTTTTGCTGATCCGAACGAAATCGGCTTTAGCTAGCTGCTGCTCCAGCTCGTAAAGCTTCAGGCTGCAATCGTAGACGTCCTTCTCGCAATAAGCAAAAGTCTTGTCGTCGATCGATTCGAAGTAGAAGATATCTTCCGGTCGCAGGGGATGGACGGCACCGTCCTTTTTGCCCATGATGGAAAAACCATACAGCCGTATCTGGGCGATCAATTTCTCCAAATCGGCGTCGATCAGCTGGCATTTGATCGTAATTTCTACGTCCTCGTGGTCGAGGGATTGTTCAATAATCAATTTCAAAGGATTCACTCCTCGGGGTTCGGGGTAAGTCACATCCGCTGTGAAATGAGTTGGTGAGTTAACCATAGCACGCTGTTTTTTGCATACGCAATACCGTAATCGGTAAACTGCATTTGCGGCAGGGTAACCTGCATTCGGCAACTTGTCTTCGCCCTGCTGGGGCTAGTCTGCATAATCGGCCAAGTTCCCTCATAGACATGTATCAGTTTAGGAAATCAAACTGCAGAGGGGATGATCTCATGCGCCGTTTCACGTGGATGCTGACCATCGTGATAGCCTTAAGCTTCGTGCTGGCTGCATGCGGGAAAAAGGACGCCGATGGCGTCGTCAAGGATTTGGACAAAGTGGTTGCCCAGTTGGAGAGTTATCAAGGTTCAGGCACGATGACGCTTTATACGGGTGACAAGCCTCAGGAGTACAAGGTGGAAGTTTGGTATCAAAACCCGTCGTTCTACCGGATCGCACTCACGAATGCACAGAAGGACGTCACGCAAATCGTGCTCCGCAATGAACAAGGAGTGTTCGTACTGACGCCAAGCCTGAACAAGAGCTTCCGCTTCCAAAGCGACTGGCCGGAGAACCAAGGTCAGGTGTATCTGTACCAAACGCTGGCTCGCAGCATTTTGAGCGACAGTTCGCGGCAATTCGAAAGCGATAAGGAGAACTACATCTTCGAAGTCGCGGCCAATTACAACACCCATGCCTTAGTGCGGCAAAAAATCTGGCTGGCCAAAGATGACTATGCGCCGAAGCAAGTGCAGGTATCCGATGCCGAGGCGAAAGTCGTCGTCGAAGTGAAATTCGATAAATTCGACTTCGATGCCAAGTTCGACAAGAACTCGTTTGACATGCAGCACAATCTGGATACGGCGGCTCAGGATTCTCAAGGCACGCTGCTGGAAGTCGATGAGAACGGCATGCTCGTGGAGAAGACGCCAACTGAGGAGGGCGCAGGCGCTAACGGCGATGCCGCGTCCAGCGAAGCGGATGGCGCGAAAACTCCGGCTACACCGGCTTTAACCGAACCTTTTGGCGTGATTATCCCGACTTATCTGCCGGAAGGTGTCTTGTACCAGGATGACAAAGCCGTGGAAGGTGCCGATCGCACGACCGTCATGCTGCGTTATGATGGTACATATCAATTTACGCTATCGGAGACGCGTTCCCCGGACCGCACCGCTTCGCTCGTACCGGGCGAACTGGTCGACATGGGCTTTACGTGGGGACTTCTGACCGGCGATGCGCTGCGGACCCTCACCTGGACCGTGGACGGGCTGGAATTCCGGATTACCAGCGAGAATTTGCCGGTGACCGAAATGGTTAAAGTCGCCGCATCGATGCAGGACCAAACCGGTAAATAAAGTCAGAACAGGCGGATTGCGGCTGCGCCGGCGGGAGACTTCTCCCACCGGCCCCGACGATTCGCTTCTTTATTCTATAGCGAGGTTGTAACTGAAAACGGCCCTTCTTTCGCAATTGGGTTCTTTTGCAGAATTGACAGTCGCATCCATGAACATTACCATTAGGTTATTGCTCAGATATTTGAACTCTCAATCTTTGGAGAAGGTGACCCGAAAGTGCAAGTGATGTATCGACCTACCCGTGCGGAAATTGATTTGGACGCGCTGCGCAGCAATTTCGAGGAATTGCGAAGAAGACAACCGGCGGACATGAAAATGCTGGCATGTGTGAAAGCTAATGCTTATGGGCACGGCGCCGTGCTCGTAGCGAAGGAGTTGGAACGGATCGGCGCGGATTACCTCAGCGTCGCGTTCCTGGATGAAGCGCTGGAGCTCCGGAAAGCCGGTGTAAAGCTGCCGATTCTGGTGCTCGGGTATACGCCGCCCCACGGGGTTCGCGCCGCGTGGGAGCAAGATATCACGCTGAACGTATTCAGCATGGAAGTGCTGGAGGCGATCGAAGCGCTGCATCCCGACGAATTCCCGCACAAGCTGAAAGTCCATATCAAGATCGATTCCGGCATGGGCCGCGTCGGACTGCTGCCCGGAGAAGAAGCGGTCGCCTTCATACGCAAGGCCACGCAAGCGCCGCAGGTGGAAGTGGAAGGCCTGTTCACTCATTATTCCACGGCGGACGAGGAAGACAAAAGCTATACATTGGAACAATTTCGCCGGTTTCAGGGTGTGGTGGACGCGCTGCGGGAACATGAAATTCGTATCCCGATCATACATACGGGGAACAGCGCAATCGCCATCGATATGCCGGAACTGTCAGTACAAATGGTTCGCATCGGCATCGCTTTGTACGGCTTGTATCCGTCCGACGAGGTCCGCCGCGATCAAGTGCGGCTCACCCCGGTTTTATCTTTGAAAACCGAAACGGTACGGGTTAAGACGCTGCCGCCTCATTCCGCCATCAGCTATGGAGCGAAATACGTCACCCAGCAGGAGGAGCGCATTGCCACCCTCCCGATCGGGTATGCCGATGGATATTCGCGATTGCTGAACGGCAAAGCACAAGTACTGATACGCGGCCGCCGCGTTCCTGTAGCAGGCGTTATTTGTATGGACCAATGTATGGTATCGCTTCAAGCTTTGGCTGAGGAAGCCGAAGAAATTCAAGCCGGCGAAGAGGTTGTACTCATCGGCCGGCAAGCCGGCGAGGAAATTACCGCCGGGGAGCTGGCTTCCGCCATGGGAACGATCCATTACGAGTTGATCTGCATGCTGGCCCACCGAGTGCCCCGGGTATACAGACGGAAGGGTGAACCTGACGTATTGCTAAACCCGCTGCTGTGACAGAATGGAGCGGCAGACAAAATTCTACAAAACTTTTTCCTGAGGGAAGGAATTTATGCCGAGTCTATCGAATACTAAACATGGAAATGATCAGGTATGTACGGCACGAGCGTTTTTGTTTATAATGAAATGCAGCATACTTGATATACTATCGGCATATATTTCTTTTGTATAAATTTCCTTGAATAATGCTATACTGATATCAGGAAACAGGGTCGAGTAGGTTTTGGGGGTGGAAGTTTTAAGATGGCCAATATGCACAACACCAAAAGAATTATGATCAGTTTGCCGGATCATCTTTTGCAGGAAGTCGATGGAATCGTCGCGATGGAGAATTCCAACCGCAGCGAGTTGATCAGGCAGGCCATGAAGCTGTATCTGAACGAGCGGAAGAAACGATTCATCCGGGAATCGATGCAGCGCGGCTATATGGAGATGGCAAAAATCAATTTGTCCATGGCCTCCGAAGCGTTCCACGCGGAAGAAGATGCAGACATCACTCTGGACCGCCTAGTAAGCGGGGTGTAAACATTGATCGTAAAGCGCGGCGACGTTTTTTTTGCAGACCTCTCTCCTGTGGTAGGATCAGAGCAGGGTGGGGTCAGACCGGTGCTTATCATCCAGAATGATATCGGAAATCGATTCAGCCCAACGGCTATTGTTGCCGCTATTACGGCGCAAATCCAAAAGGCGAAATTGCCAACCCATGTTGAGATTGACGCGGCTACGCACGGATTTGATAGGGATTCCGTCATCTTGCTGGAGCAAATTCGAACGATCGACAAACAAAGATTAACGGATAAAATTACGCATTTGGACGATGAGACGATGAAGAAAGTGAATGATTCGCTGCTCATCAGTCTCGGTTTAATCGATTTTTGAGTTTTCTTTAACTAATGCGTTTTCAGATTGCTTCAAACGCTCTGGACTTTGCTCCGGGGCGTTTTTTGTTTTGCCGATAATTTTGATAAAAGAATCTTATGATTTTGCTATTTCGATCGGAGGCAATTCGAGTACGATGAGAGTAATCACGGATAAAGGAGAGGTTGCCGTTTGAACGCTCAATATGAAATCTATGACGATCCCTTTAAAATGTTGATTTTGTTGGCGACATTCGTGGCGCAGCAGCAAGGCAGCAAGCTGGATTACGAAAATGTAGCATCTTTCGAAAACGACAAGTTTTCGCTTGCGAACGGCCGGTTCCTGTATAAGAAGGATCAGGTCGAGATCACCTGGTACCAGTTCCTGGGTCGCGATATCCAGTGTAACAAGGACCTGACCCGGCAGGAGTACAACCGAATGTTCGTGGATTGCATGGCATCGGTGTACGGGGTGAGCTGAGCGTCAACGAGAAGAGGAGGCTCCAAGGAATTTGATAGGCATTGCTTCCTTGCATGAGCAAGGGAGGCAATGCCTGTTTTTAGTTCCCCACACTTTCGTATTTCGTAAGTCCGATACGTAAAATCAGCAGGGCTAGGAAGACGAAATAGACAGCGACCAGCGGGCCGAGCCAACCCCAGTAACTCCAGGGAGCCTTGCTGAATATGGCGGCCGCCGGAAAGAAGCTGACGAACGCAAACGGCACGACAAGCGAAATAAAAAGCTGCAGGCCTTGTGAAAAAATGGTGATCGGATATTTGGCGAACTCGCCGAGATTGTGGATCATGATCGGGAAGGCGTTCCCGCTGCTGCGAATCCAGAAACCCGAGCAGTTTGCCGCCAGATTGATGGCGACCCGAGTCGTCATTGCGGAAACGAAAAGCAGGAAAGCCATAGCCACATGTTGCGCGCTCCAAGCGATATCCATACGAGTTAACGACATGACGATAATACTCCCGCCGATCACAATGTTGCCAAGTCCGTTCATCCCGATTCCCGTGCAGAAAATTTGCAGCACAAGCGGAACCGGCCGAACGAGATAACGATCCAGCTCTCCCATATTGATCAGCCGCAGCATCCGCCAGGTACCTTCGAAAAACAGCGACCCGACGCCCTCCGACACATAAATCGCGGCGTACATAAAAGCTACTTCCCACAGCCCCCAGCCTTGAATATCCGGGATGCGGGAGAACACCACCCACAGGAATAAAAAGCCGGTGATTTGGGTCAGCGCCGCGGATCCCACCATGATATAGAAGTCTGCAGAGTATTCCATCATCGCCTTAAGCTGCTGGCTGTAAAGCCGCCAGTATAGATATAAAATCCGCCAAGGCGTATTTCTGATTTTCATGACCTTATCCTCCGTGAATCGTAATTTGCCGGATGGCCCGGGACCACAGCATCTTGCCTAACAGCCAGAGCAAGACGATCCAGCCCAGCTGTATTGCGATCAGTTCCAGCGCTTCGAAGCTCCCCCTCATCCCGAGGCCGATCATGACCGGCGTGTTCACAATCCCCTGGAAAGGCAGTACCATGGCGAAGGATTGCAGCCAGCCCGGAAAGAATGCCAGCGGCACGAGCGCGCCGGATAGCAGGTTGGTAATGGAGACTCTGGCCCAATAAATGCCGAAACCGCTGGTGGTCCAAAAGCAGAGCAAAGCAGACAAATAGACGATACAAAATTTCAACAGAATGGAGGAAAGCAGGCTTAAGGCAAACAGCGTAAGAGTCCAAACGTCATGCGGCAAGGTAATGCCGAAGGTGAATATCGCCGCAAGTCCAATCAGGATGCAGCTCAACAGCCCTTCCAACACACAGGAGCCAAGGGTCTCCGCGAGTCTGGCTTTTTGGAATTGGATCGGACGCAGCAGGTCCATCATCACGCTGCCGTCGATGATTTTATTTGTAATACTCGATTCGGAGTAATAGGACAGCATCGAGTTTACGAAGAACGTGACCAGCAAGTAAGCTTGCATCTGCTCCCATGTAAAGCCGGAGAGCTGATCCCTGCCGATATAAACGGCCTGCCAGAGAAAGTACATTGCAATTAACCCGATAAAGCCGGATAAGAAATTTAAGATGAATGAGAGCCGGTAAGCCAGTGTGTTTTGCATGGAACAAAGTGCAAGTGTGATATATTTCTTGAAGGCCGGTGCCATAGGATTAAGCACTTCCCTTCCCGGCAGCGGCCAACTCCGCCGCATCCAGCTGTCCATCATAAACGCGGCGGATGATTTCTTCGATACTGGGCTCATCGATGCGAAAATCGATAACCTCCGCATGGCTCATGACCCGTTTGACGATATCGCTGGCCGTGCTGCGAAAACGGTTAAAACGGATCGATAATGAAAACGCAGCCTCCGAGCCGTCGTTTGTCCGTTTGACGCTTACTTCCGGCAAGTCCCGAAACAAGCTCTCCGCATCCGACAAAGGCGAGCTTAATTGGATATGTAGGGTACGCTCCTGGGCAAATGCGTCTTTCACTTCTTGCAATTTGCCGTCGTATATGATTCTGCCCTGATCAATGATGACCAGACGCTCGCATAAATCCTCAATATCGCCAAGGTCATGTGTGGTCAGAAGGATCGTAGTTCCTTTCTCCCGGTTCATCTCTTTGATAAAATCACGAATCCGATGCTTCACCGCAACATCGAGCCCGATCGTCGGCTCGTCGAGGTAGACGATCTTCGGATCATGCAGCAGGGCGGCGGCCAAATCGGCACGCATCCTTTGCCCAAGCGACAGCTTGCGGGCCGATAGGTGAAGATAGTCCTCCATCCCAAGCAGTTCCGAAAAAGCATCCATATTTTTCTTGAACACCGTAGTCGGAACCTGATAGATATCTCTCAGCAATGCCAGCGATTCCCGGACCGGGATGTCCCACCAAAGCTGCGTTCGCTGGCCAAAGACCGCCCCGATCCGTTGGGCATTCTCCATCCTTTGCTTGTAGGGGACCAGCCCGTCAACCGTGATCTCGCCGTCGGAAGGAACGAGCACGCCGCTGAGCATTTTGATCGTTGTCGATTTTCCCGCGCCGTTAGGGCCGACGTAAGCAACGCTCTCCCCTTCCTCGATGCTCAGATCGATCCCTTCAACGGCACATTTATCCTTGTACCGTTGGGTAAACAAATGCTTCACCGCACCAGACAGTCCTGGGTCTTTGACCGCCTGCCGGAACACTTTCCGCAGTCCTCTTGTCTCAATTAAACTCAATGTTTTCTCTTCCTTCCCCCTCGAATTCTATTTTAATATATAGCATAATTTCCTTACTTTTCTAACCTAAAATATTGTATTCTTTCGCTATTTTCTTCGCTTATTCGGTGCGCAACGCGTAAATCGGGCGAAGCTTGGCCGCCTTGTTGGCCGGAATCATCCCGAAGACGACGCCGATGAACAAGGAGAAGCCAAAAGCGATGAGGACGATCGGAAAGGAGACGGTTGTCGTCAAAGCTGAGTAGTGTCCAATCAATGCGCAGGCGCCGTAGCCCAACGCGATTCCGATTAAACCGCCGAAGCCGCTGAGCGCCGTCGATTCGACCATGAACTGCATCAAGATGTCGCGTTTCTTGGCGCCGATCGCTTTGCGTACGCCAATTTCTCGTGTACGCTCGCTTACAGACACAAGCATGATATTCATGATCCCGATGCCGCCGACAAGCAGTGAGATGCCGGCGATGCCGCCGAGAGCCAGTGACAGCATCTGGGTCGTCGAGTTCAACGTATCAAGCATTTCTTGAGAGTTAAAGATGCTGTAGGCGTTGTCGGCGTTCTGGAACTTCTTGTCCAAGTCAGCTTCCAGCGAGGTTTTGACCGTATCGATTTCCTTGGTGTCCTGCACCTGGACCGTAATCGAACGCACGCCGCGGCTTTGCAGAAAGCGCTCCGCCGTGGCGATCGGAATCAACAGCTTATTGTCGTTGGATGCGGTCAAGCTCGAGCCCTTCGACTCCAGCAAACCAACGATGGTGAAGCTGCTCCCGTTAAGCTGAATCGTTTGTCCGACCGGGTTGTCGGTACCGAAGTAAGTGCTGGCTGCTTCCGTGCCGATCAATGCCACCTTCATGCGGAATTCGTTGTCCATATCGATGATGTAACGACCGGCTTGGACGTGGAAATCCTGAACCTCCTCGTAGGAAGGGGCAATGCCCTCAATCGATAGGGTATCGTTGGTTGTCCCTTTCTTGGCGGTGACGGAGCCGCTGATCACGGGCGATACGGCTTTCACTCCATCGAGGTCTCCCAAAGCCATCGCCTCCTCGAAAGAGAGCGAGGTTGCGCTGCCCCGGCCCATGATATTTACCGTGAGCAGATCGGTTCCCAGACCTTCAAGCTGATCGGTAATTTGCGACGTCGTGCCTTGCCCCACAGAGACGAGCGTAATCACGGAAGAGACGCCGATGATGATGCCAAGCATGGTGAGAAAAGAACGGATCTTAGCGCCTGCGATGCTCTTCCAGGCCATTTTGACGCTTTGCAGCAGGTTCATGCCGGGTTCCCCCGATCTTCGACAATCCGTCCATCCTGAATCCGAATGAGCCGTTTGGCTTGCTCGGCGATGGAGAGGTCATGGGTGATGATGATGATCGTATGGCCCAGCGCGTTCAGTTCCTTCATTTTATCCATCACCTCGACGCCGGTTTTGCTGTCGAGCGCCCCGGTCGGTTCATCCGCAAGGAGCATCGGCGGCGCGCCGGCGATCGCTCGGGCGATCGCCACCCGCTGTTGCTGCCCGCCCGACAATTCGGACGGGCGGTGGTGCATCCGGTCGTCCAAGCCGACGAGACGGAGCGACTCCTCGACGGATCTTTTCCGCTCCTTATGCGGAACATTGCGGTAGATTAACGGGAGCTCGACATTTTCGTAGGCGGTTAATTTGGGCAGCAGATTAAACTGCTGAAAAATGAACCCGATCTTCTCGTTGCGAATCGTCGCCAGCTTATTATCGGATAGCTTGCGAACGTCCTGTCCGTCGAGCAGATAAGTGCCTTCGTTCGCTACGTCCAGGCAGCCCAGCATGTTCATTAGCGTGGATTTGCCGGAGCCGGACGGACCGATAATGGCCACGAATTCGCCGTGCCCGACCTGGAAGCTGATCTCGCTTAACACGGTCATCATTTCACCGGCCATGCGATAACCATGGCCAAGGTTCTGCACGTCAATCAGCGGGGGATGTGCTAGGGCCATTATCTGCCACCTCCGCCGCCAAATCCACCTCCGCCGCCGGTGGGGGCAGACCCGCCTCCGCCGGGCTCCGCACCTCCGCCGAACCCAGCGCCGCTACCGCCGCTAAATCCACTTTCTCCACCAAATCCGCCCTGGATTCTTGTCTGCTGCTGCTGGTTGGCGGAACCGGAGGAGTTGCTGATCACCGTAGGAATGATGACCTCCTGGCCTTCAGTTAATCCGCTGACGATTTCGATTAACGTTTCGTTATGCGCGCCGACCTCTACGACTTGCATGCGACCTCCCATGCCACCGGTCCTCCCGGCGGCTCCGTTTGCTCCGGTGCCCCGGCCCTGGCGGTTCGCCGGGGCCTCCGAGGCACCGCTGCTTCGGGTGCCGGAACCGGTTTGCGGCGGCGTTCCTTCGGCGTCCAGTGCGGCCCCGGGCTGGCCCGTCCGACCGGCGCCGGTCGCACCCTCGGCCGGGTTCGCCACACCCGCGGCTGCGCTCTCTGTGCCGGCTTCGGTTCCCGCTAACAAGACTACGTACCGGCCGCCCCGCTGCTGAACCGCCTCGATCGGCAGGGTCAAAACGTCCTGTTTTTCCTCGGTGATAATCGTCGCTTCCGCCGACATGCCTACCCGCACGCCCTCGGAATCGTTTAGTGCAATCGTGACGTCAAATAACGATACGCCGCCTGAGGCAGTCCCTTCGTCGGCGATGTCGGAGACAGTGCCTTCAAAGGTCTGATCCGGAAGGGCATCGACCTGTACGGTCGCCTTCATCCCCTCCTTGACGCTAGGGATATCCAGTTCATCGACTTGAATCTTGACGCTCAGCTTCTGGTAATCGTTAATGACGAATAGTTCGGCACCGGTTTTGGCCTGTTCGCCAGCCGTGATATTGACAGCCGTGACGGTGCCGTCGATCGGCGAGGTTAACGGGTCAGGGGGCACCATATCCTCCTTCTGCTTGGCAATCTCCGTTTCGGTGTTGCCGATGTTCAGCTCCTGTTTGGTGATCGACTTTTTCGTGGCGTTCAGCGTCTGTTCATCGGCTCCTTCCTGCACCTGACGCTTAAACTGCTCCTGCAAATCGACTAGGTCCAATTGTTGCGACTCCAAGGAGGATTGCTGCGCTTTGAGGTTATCGGAGTTATCGGTGCCTTCAAAAGTAAGCAGCACCTGTCCTTTTTTTACGATATCTCCCGCCTTTACGCGAACCTCACTGACTTTGCCTTCGTCTTTCGTGCGGACGCTTTCGCTCTCCGTAGAGACGGTAGAACCCGAACCGGAGACGCTGACCGTAATGTCGCCTTTGCTGACCCGCGTCGTATTCTGAACGGGTGTCGCTGCTTGCTTCGGTTTGTTCGGAATCGTTAAGATCAAAATCAGGGCGATCGCGATAATGCCCCCGGCTCCAATCCCGATCCATAACCACTTCTTCTTCAATCGAATCCCTCCAACCTATGTATTCCGCCAACAAGCGTCGGGGCTTGTACGGCCCTTTACACTCAACAAGTCGAACCTATTTTAAGGGATGAAGATGAGGCCAACCTGAAGTCTAGCTGAAAGTTTTCTGAATGGATTTTTGATAAAGCCGGGGTTTGCGAAAAAATATATCATGGCGTCATCTGCTACGATCAAGTACAATAAATGTAACATTTTCCGGGGAGGAACCTTTTTTCATGGATCAACGTCCGTCTGAAACGCCTTATTCCTATTCCACCTTCAGTCAGTATCCGCCGTCGGCACCGCCGGCGCCGGCAAAAACGAACGGAAAGTCGATCGTGTCGCTGGTGTTGGGCATTTTATCGATCGTCATTCCTTATGTAGGCTTTATTCTGGGGATCGTCGCTATTGTATTCTCCAGCCTGTCGTTCAAAGAGATCAAACGCACGGGCGAGCAGGGCAAGGGACTTAGTGTCGCCGGCCTCGTTTGCGGCATCGTTGGCACGGTGTTGTACGGCATCATTATCGTGATCGCGATCATCGCGGTTCTGGTATATGCCACAACGTTTGATTCGACGTACAGCACGTTTTAAATTGCCCGTAACTAAGCACCGCTGCCTTAAGGCGCGGTGTTTCTTTGTTTTTCCCCGGAGGTGATCGCCCGGACACGCTGGAAAAGGCGTGCAAAGTTTGTGATAATAGAAACAATCGCAATTTTTTGAATGAAAGAGGGATTCTGCCATGGCGCAAACGGAGACGAACGGAACAGCGGTACAAGGTACGGCCGACACGGGGGAACAGGAGCGGATCATCGTTCAAATCGCCAAGGAGCTGGGATTATCGCTGAAGCAGGTACGAACGACGATCGGGCTATTGGACGAAGGCAACACGATTCCGTTTATCGCTCGTTACCGGAAAGAAATGACCGGAGAACTCGACGAGAACCAGCTACGCGACATCGAGGAGCGGACGCAATATCTCCGCAATCTAGAGGAGCGGAAACGGGAAGTCATTCGAATCATCGACGAGCAGGGGAAACTGACGGACGAGTTGGCGGCGGCTATCGGGAAGGCGGTAAAGCTGCAGGAAGTGGAGGACTTGTATCGACCATACCGTCAAAAGCGGAAAACCCGGGCGAGCGTGGCTAAGGAGAAAGGGCTGGAGCCGCTGACGGAATGGCTGTTGTCGCAGCCGAAGCAGGGCGATCCGTTGGGGGAAGCGGCGAAGTTCACGGCGGCTGCCGGGATCGAAAACGGTGTGGATACGGCCGAGGAGGCGCTGCAAGGCGCGATGGATATCGTGGCCGAACAAGTGGCAGACGAAGCCGTCATTCGGGCTTGGGTCCGCAAATATACGATGGATCACGGGCTGATGGTGTCCGAGGCGAAGACGCCGGAAGAGGAATCCGTCTACGAGATGTATTACAACTACCGGGAGGCCGCGAAAAAAATGCCGTCCCACCGCATCCTCGCCATGAACCGCGGCGAGCGGGAGAACGTGCTGAAGGTATCGCTGGAAGTGGACGCCGAAGCGATTTGCCGCTACATCGCCGGCCAGGTCATCCGCGGGCGTTCCGCGACGGAGGACGTGCTGCGCGCGGTGATCGACGATGCTTATAAACGCCTGATCGCCCCGTCGATCGAGCGGGAGGTGCGCGGCGAGCTGACGGAGAAAGCCGAAGCCCAGGCGATATCGATCTTCGCCGGCAATCTGCGCAGCTTGCTGCTGCAGCCGCCGGTTCGAGGTAAGAACGTGCTTGGTGTTGACCCGGCCTACCGGACCGGCTGTAAGCTCGCCGTTGTCGACGACACCGGCAAACTGCTGGAGGTGGCGGTCACTTACCCGACGCCGCCGAACAACAAGAAACGGGAGGCGGCGGCCAAGTTCCACGAGCTGATCGACAAATACGGCGTCGAGCTGATCGTGATTGGCAACGGCACCGCTTCGCGGGAGACCGAACAGTTCGTTGCCGAGGTCATCGCCGAACGCAAGGGCAAGGACCGTGAGCTGGCGTACCTGATCGTCAACGAAGCGGGGGCGAGCGTCTATTCCGCCTCCAAGCTGGCGCAGGAGGAATTTCCGGATCTGGACGTCGCGGAGCGGAGCGCGGCTTCCATCGCGCGGCGGCTACAAGATCCGCTGGCAGAGCTGGTCAAGATTGAGCCGAAGGCGATTGGTGTTGGGCAATACCAACATGACGTCTCCCAGAAGCATCTTGACGAAAGCTTGAAGAACGTCGTGGAATCGGCTGTAAACCACGTCGGTGTGGACGTGAATACCGCTTCCCCGGCGCTCTTGTCCTACGTGTCCGGCGTTAACGCGACTACGGCGAAGAACATTGTTAAATTCCGCGAAGAGAACGGGCGTTTCAAGAGCCGCAAACAGCTGCAGAAGGTGCCGCGGCTCGGCGCCAAAACGTTCGAGCAGTGCGTCGGCTTCCTGCGGATTGACGGAGGGGAGCATCCGCTCGATAAGACGCCGATTCACCCGGAATCTTATGACGTGGTGACCCGACTGTTTGCGGAGCTGGGCGTTTCTTTGAATCAGTTGGGCTCCAAGGAGCTGAATGAGAAGCTGGCTGGGCTGGATCCCGGCGAGCTGGCGCCTCGCCTCGAGGTTGGCGTCCCAACGCTGCGCGACATTCTCGAAAGCCTGCAGCGCCCAGGACGCGATCCACGCGAGGAGCTGCCGCTGCCGATCTTCCGTACCGACGTGCTGAAGATCGAGGACTTGGTCCCGGGCATGGAGCTGCAGGGAACCGTACGTAATGTCATCGATTTTGGTGCTTTCGTTGATATCGGGATCAAAAACGATGGGCTTGTGCATATCTCCCAGTTGAGCAACGGGTACGTAAAGCATCCGATGGATGTCGTTTCCGTCGGCGACAATGTGACCGTTTGGGTGCTGAACGTGGATATCAAGAAGGGGCGGGTTGGTTTGACGATGCGAGGCCCTGCCGAAGTGAAGGCACAGTAATGTAAGGTAGTAAAAAAAGAGAGCCGAAGCCGCGAAATGTTTCGCGGCTTCGGCTCTTTTTTGCGATACGTTCCCAAGCTCTAGAGTCCGGCGGATTGCCGGAGCTTGTCCGGCGCGAGGACGAGGATCATTTTCTTGTCAACCCGGATCAGTTCGCTGTACTGCAGATCCAGCATCACCTTGGTCACCGTTTCGCGTACGGTGCCGGACATGTCGGCAAGCTGCTGGTGCGTTAGCTTAAAGGCAATGAGAATGCCGTCCGATTTCGGTGTGCCGTGCTGCTCCATCAAGCGCAGCAGCGTTCGCACAATCCGGGTACGGGCATCCAGCAATGTCAAGTCCATAATCAACTCATTCGCCTTCCGCAGGCGTCCGAGCGTCGTCTCCAGGATTTTTAAGGAAATCAGCGGGTTTTGCTGCAGCAAGCCGATGAAATCCCGCCGTTTCAACACATAAAGGAGCGATTTCTCAATCGTCCGCGCCGAAGCGGATCGCAACTGCACGCTCTCCAGCAATGCCATCTCCCCAAAGAAATCCCCTTCACTCAACACCGATAAGATAATTTCCCGATTCTCGTCGTTTCGATAAATATGGATGAGGCCGGATTGGATCAGGTACAGCTCGTCCCCTTCCTCCTCTTCCCAAAAAATCGTAGTCCCTTTATCGTATTCCCGAGTGATGAACAGCGGCGCCATTTTGGCAAGATCCACGGGATCCAAATGCTCGAAATACGGAAAACGTCGGATGAGTTCGAAATCGTTCATCAGCTTGCCTCCTTTGGTCAAAAATGGCGTCGGACCGAAAGACCCATTTCTTGTAGCAGGGTTTCGGGATCGAAACACGAAAAACAGTGACTTTTTTCATATTTTGTAGCTTGGGCTACAAAATTTTGGATTTTATCCTGATAAAGTAGTCCCTAAGCATTACATTCGCGATGATTCGACAGTTTTCCTTCCATCTCGAAATATCGGATCGGAGAAGGTAGAAATATAGGGGGTTGGAGTATGAAATCGATACGTGTGGAGTTGTTGAAGCCGGGCGACGTTCTGGGAAGAGCCGTACTGAGCCGTACGGGCTTATCGATACTGGAGGAAGGCACGATGTTTACGGAGGCTTACATTAAGCGGATTAAGGAGCTTGGCATTACCTCGGTTTTTGTGCGGGAGGTTCCGGGGCAGGCTAGGACTGAATTTGAGGAGAATCATTTCATCTCGTTGTCAGGTGGGGCCGCTGCATTAGCTGCGGATGCAATGGACGGCACGGACGTCCCGGATCCGCGGGTTCGAAAACAAGCGATGGAGGAATTAGTGGCGTTAACGTTACCGGAAAATATAGAGGGCCGGCTTTCGACGCCCTTGATCGAGGAACGATTCAAGCGGTTGTTTCGCGGCATGATCTGCGATATTTCCTCGCATGCCAAGCTGATCGACCAACTGGCGTTGATGCTTCAATGCGATCGGCGGCTCTTTGATCATTCATTGAATGTGGCGAAGCTGACCGCCATGCTGGGGGTTTCCCGCCAGTTCGATAACGCCAGGCTGCTGGACCTGACGGTGGGGGGGCTCTTGTTCGATATTGGCATGACTCGCATGCCGCGATCATTAATCCGCGCAAAACGGAGACTGTCTCAGGAAGAGCGGAAGACGCTGGAGAACCATGCAATCGAAGGCTATCGTATCATGATGGCGCTTGACGGGGTTTCGACCGAATCGGCTAAATGCGCCTTGCTGCACCACGAGCGTTACGACGGCAGCGGATACCCTGTCCGGATGTCGGGTGGAGAAATCCCCGAAATGGCGCAGATGGTGGCGATGGCCGACGTCTTTGATGCTTTGACTTCGCCGCGATATCATCGGCAGGCCTATACGGAAAACGAGGCGATCGAGTTTTTGTTCGGGGCCGGGGGGCGGTATTTCGATGCAGAGCTCGTCAAGCAATTCGTCAAGCATATTTCCTTGTTCCCGGTCTCTACGCTCATCAAGCTGAGCAATGGTCAGATCGCGGAGGTTGCGTCCAATGCCAATGGCTTCGCACATCGCCCGGTCGTACGCATCCTTCGGGAGGCGGACGGTACCCGAGTACGCTCCCCGTATGAACTGGACTTATCGATGAAGCGGGATGTCGTCGTGCTGCATTCTTGCGAAGAATTGCATTCCTAATCGCATTACCGAGCCAGCGAACCGGATTCGCTGGCTTTCCATTTCCGGGCAGGCTTGAAGATCGGAGGAGATTTATCCAAAAAAATCGAAGACTAGGACAAAAGTTGTGTTATTCTTAAATTGGAACCATGACAATCAATCGGGAAGTGAATGTGTGAGGCGCAGATTGTTTACCGTTTGGGGCGTGCTGATCGGCATCGCCTTGTTTCTAGTTTATCGGGGATACCCAAGCAGTTTGGATTCATGGGTAGAGGACCGGGTTTACCAGAGGCAGGGATTCGCCGACTCGAGAATCGTCCTGATCGGTATTGATGATGAAAGTATACGCTCACTTGGACAATGGCCTTGGCCGCGTAGCGTTCATGCCGAGCTGTTGGATCGAATATCGTCCGGACATCCGGCCGTTGTCGCGTTTGACTTGACCTTTCAGGTGCCGTCTTCGTCACCTGGCGAAGATGCGGCGTGGGTTGAGGCGGTTTCGAAGGCTGGAAATGTTGTTCTGCCTACCTATGGCACCTTTCCGCCTTTTCAGAAGCGGGGGGTGGTCCAGGCTTTGACGCTAGCTGACCCGTTTGACGCTTTGCGTGAGGCAGCCGCTGCCGTAGGACATATTAATGTGATGGCCGATCAGGATCAGATCGTACGTCGTTCCCTGCTTCGTTTCGAGTATAAAGGCCGAGCGGTTAACCATATGGCGTGGGAGATTTACCGGTTGTATGCCACGCATGTGCAGGATCGAAATCCGTCCGGAGGAATGAGACCCCTCGAATCGCCGCCAGTAGACGAATTCGGGCGGTTTGTCGTCCCGTTTACCGGCATTCCTGGACAATATGAGATGTTTTCCTATGCCTCCGTGTTGCGAGGTGATATTCCCGCCGATTATTTTGCTGACAAGATCGTGATGATCGGGCCGTATACAGCTTCCCTCCAAGACAACTACGTCACTCCTCTGGATCATCATACCCCTATGTACGGCGTGGAGATTCACGCCAATATCGTACAAGCCCTGTTAGAGAACAACGATAAGAAAACGGTGGAATGGCATTGGAATGCATTGCTGCTGCTTGTCATGGGTGCCGCTGCCTATGTTTTCTTTCGTCTGGTACATCCCGCTTATTCACTGCTGATGCTTGCCGTATTGACTGCCCTGTTGCTTGCTGGCGGGAGATGGCTTTATGACAAAGGTCTGCTGATTTCCATCGGTTATCCGCTGATATTCCTGGGTGCATTCTATTTAGCGGCGCTGCTGTTGCGCTATTTTTACGAATGGACGGAGCGGCGGAGAGTGACCGAGATTTTTGGACGATATGTGGCCCCGCAAGTGGTCAACCAGATTTTATCGGCCGGAAGGGATGGCTTAAAGCTTGGGGGTGTCCGTCGCACGTTGACGGTGATGTTCGTTGACATCCGTGGATTTACGTCCTTATCCGAGTCATCAGAACCGGAGGAGATCGTTTCGGTCGTCAACGAGTATCTGGATTTGGCAGCGCGCTGCATATTTAGGTACGAAGGAACGTTGGACAAGTTTATCGGGGATGCTGCAATGGCCATATTTAATGCGCCGCTGGAACAGGAGGATCATGCCTTCAAAGCCGTACAGGCGGCATTAGCAATCCAGAAAGGTGCAGCGGAGCTGGAAAGCAAGTGGAAAGCGAGGCTGAACCGTGAGATTTCGTTTGGCATAGGCATCCATACAGGGCCGGCGGTATTTGGGAACATCGGTTCGCGGAAACGGATGGATTATACTGCAATCGGAGATACGGTGAACACGGCGGCACGGTTGGAAAGTCGGGCTAAGCCGGGACGGATTTTGCTCAGCGAGGCCGTTTATGTGCAGATTGAAGGAAGAGTGGCCGTCTCAAGATCCGGCTTCTATCAACTCAAAGGTAAAGAGCAGGAAATTGTGGCTTACGAAGTGGAGGGTTTACTTTGAAATTCATCAGGATCGTGCTGTCTCTGGTGCTGGCAGTGACGCTGCTATCGCCGGGGGCGGCGATGGCAAAGGACACGAAGAAAATGGGGAAAATTCTGGACGTCTCCGGCAGTGCCGTGGTGAACAAGGGCGGCGAGAAGAAGTTCAAGGCCGTGAAAAATATGGCTGTAACCGAAGGCGACGTACTGCTCACCGGCGAGGAAGGACGCGTTGAGCTGGAGTTGGACAGCGACAAGCTGGTATACATTGGACCGGATACGAAGCTGATGATTCATGAATTGGTGAAAAGCGCCAAGGCGATGGAGGGAAAGACGAGCTTATCTCTCCAAAAGGGCAGCGTATTGATCAAAGTGAAGAAGAAGCTGACCGAAGATTCACGTTTTGAAATCAAAACGCCAACCACCGTGATGGGCGTAATGGGTACAGAGTTTATCGTCGGATATGCACAGGCACAGACCTACGTTGGCGTCCTAGAAGGCCGTGTTGCGGTAAGAAGAGCAATCTTGGCAGAGGCGACTGCCGAGGTCACGGTTCGCCCTGGGGAGCAGCTTCGGCGGACGGCTGATGGCACCGGAGCGGTCGAAGCGCTTGATTGGGGAGATCTTCCGCTGTTTGTTTTGGAGCAGCATTATGAAGATCTGAAATCAGCCGGGGGGACCTTGCCCGAGGTGCTGGAATTGTTGCAGCGAACCATCGAACGGAAAACGGAAGAGGAGCTCAGCGACCGGCAGGGCGGGAGAACTGCAGCTACTGCGGTCATTCGGTTTGAAGATGAAGGTGTTGGCTCACCGGGATCATTGACTCCCTCCGGTAATTCGAGCGGTGGGCATGACCCAGCTCCAACTAACCCCACGGTCATTTCCGTGCCGCAATTTGAACAGGATCCGGAACGGCGCATCGATGTTAGCATCGTGTTGAAGCTGTACGGAGATCGGATTACGAGGGTGATGCGGGCCGACACAGAAACGGACCTGGTGGAAGGCGCAGATTACGTGGTGGCGGCGGGATCCAATTCCGATCAGACGGTATTGGTTATCCGGGCTTCTTATATGCAGGGCATTGAGGACGGGATCGAATCTTTGGGGCTGAAGCTGTTTTTTGCCTCTGGGTTTCATCTGCCGATGATTGAGCTGCATGCCCGCTTGCCTCAACCGCCAGAGGTGGATATGGAACGGATAGGGAATGAGCCTTACTCCTTGGTTTGGGATTTGTCCACCCTCTCCATCCCGTTTACGATGCCAATCGAATTTAATACGGGGGCTGGGGCGCCTGATCCGGTAGAATCGGCGATTACATTAACTAATGCGGTAGCCTACGATCCGGATCATCCTCGTCCAATTGATGCATCCGGCTTGAGTATCGAAGGAAACCGTCTGATCATTAAGCTGGATGGATTCCTCGAGCTTAAATCGGAGATCACCTTCTATATTCAGGATGGATTACTCCGTAACCCGAATACCGGTGATTTGCAGCAGCTTATCGAGCTCTCATCCGAGGTGAAACCGCATGCGGACCGCGAACAAGTGACCTACAGCAAATCGCAGCCCGGGGATCTCGTCTGGCTCGTAAACGGCCTCGGAGATGCGTTTGGACCGGACGACGATTATGATACGGTGCTGTCCGATCCGATGGGCGCGCAACCACAAATCTTGATGCCGCTACAGGACTTCAGCGCGGAGAATGAGGGTTCGCAGCTGCGGTTCACGTTGAGACAAGCTTTCTTGAATACGTTGGATCCGGGAGAGTATCTTCTTCAGATCCCATTTGAGTATCTGGATGTCTTGGATCATGCGGTAATCAAGATTACGGTTGAGAATTAAAGATATGGATTGTTTGCAAGTTAGATCGGGAGGAGGTTAGACATGTTAATGAAGGCCGTGCGATTCAGTGTTCGAACTGCGTTGTTGAGCGCGGGGCTCTTGATTGGGTTGTCTGGTAGTGTATTAAGCCCCATCCCGGTAGGGTGGGCGCTGGCTTCTAGCGTTACGGATAAGATGATTGAGCCGACGGGCCTTGCCTTTGCTTCCGATGGAACGCTGCTGGCCGCCGACGCGGGTGCCAAACGGATTTTGGCATGGGACGGAACCGCTTGGACAGCCTACACCGGTTTGGCGACGGAGACGGAGAATGGAGGGTACAGGGATGGTTCGATTGGCCAAGCCTTGTTTAAACGTCCGGCTTTTCTTACTAGTGACGACCGAGGAACCGTTTATGTCAGCGATCCGGACAATCAGGTCATCCGCAAAATCAAAAACGGCACAGTATATACTTTTGCCGGAACCGGCGAAGCGGGGTATCGTGACGGAGCAGCGAAGGAAGCGCAATTTCACAATCCGACAGGAATCGCGCTGGATGGGGAAGGAAATCTATACGTGGCGGATACGCTTAATCACGTGATACGCCGAATTGCTCCGGATGGTACGGTGAGTACGTGGGCTGGGCAACCAGGGGAGAAGGGCGGCTATACGGACGGAGCCCGTTCGTCGGCCCGGTTTAACGAGCCGCTTGGACTGGCCTGGGGAGATAACGGGCTATATGTCGCCGACAGCGGCAACCAGGTCATCCGCCATATTCGGGCGGAGGGGGTGGTGACCTATGCCGGGGTACCGGGGCAGCCCGATCGCGACACCGGTTACTTGAGCGGCGGCTATCGCAACGGTGAACGGGAGCAGGCCCGGTTTAACCATCCGACGGGATTGGCCTATGGGGATGGGGTCCTCTATGTGGCCGATCGACTGAACCATCGAATACGCGCCATTACGCCTACCGGACGTGTAGTAACATTGGATTTCGGCAAAGCAGAGGCGTTAATCCCAGTAACCGGCAACTTGACGGAGCAACCCGCAGGATCGTTGACGACAGGAAGGCTTGCGCAGCCTTACGGGCTCACCTATCGCTCCGGAGATCTTTACATGAGTGATGCCATCGGCGGTGTGGTTCGGAAGGTTCAGGTGAGTGCAGATGCGCTGCCCGTACTGCGCAGCGACGTTGATTTGCTGGATACCGTCGATCTAGAGCCCGCCCGGGACCAGCTTCAGGTATGGTTTGACGGCCAGCTTGTCCGATTTTCAGGAGCTGCGCAACCTATCACTCGACAGGAGCACATCTATTTACCGGTGCGGGAGTTGTTTGAAGCGTGGGGCGCACAGGTGACGTGGTCTGAAGATCGGGAGGAGCTCTCTCTTAAAAAAGGGACGTGGCAAGTGGCGTTTTCAGCCCGGCGGTCAGGTGTGCTGCGGATCGGCGGGAAGTTCTACGTGGAGTCCCGGTTTCTAATCGATGCGCTCGATTATCTCGTCGTTTGGGACGAGGAGTTTCATGCGCTGGTGATTGGCAGTGACTAAAGCGGAATTCAAATCTAACATATAACGAGAATACGGGGCTGTTCCAAAGTTGGCCGTTCATGCCGCTGTGGAGCCGCCCCTTGTGTTTTGGATCAGCCGTTATTGCATCGGGTTGGTGTTGTCAGTGTGGCTGTTTCGGCGACTGTAGTAAAAAAACCAACAATCGTTGAGCAGACGAATCTGACGACGATCTCTCTTGTTAAAGGCACGCATGATCTGATTGCTGAGCCAGTTCGGCAAGCGTATCCCCTCCTCCGGTAACCCATTGGTATGGTTAGGGTATGGGGCATTTCCCCAATCCGTGCAAGTCCCCCATAAAACGGAAACTAAAATTCCGGCGTTTGATCACGAAGCGGGAATCGGAGGAGCTGATTCGGCGTCGAATCTTGAATTCAGCCGGGCCCTCCGCTGCTCACGTAGGTTATACCTACGCTGCGCTGCTCAGTCCCTAGCTTCATTCAACCTTCTCGGTGCTGAAAAGCCTGCATTTTAGTCTTCATTGAAACAGAAACTAAAATTCCGGCTTTTGATCACGAAGGGGAATCGGAGGAGCGGATTCGGCGTCGAATCTTGCGCTCACCCTCGAAGTACGGTGCTCATGTAGGCTCCACCTACACTGCGCTCCTCCTTCTTCGGGTTTACGCAACCTTCTCGGTGCTGAAAAGCCTGCATTTTAGTCTTCATTGAAACGGAAACTAAGATTCCGGCGTTTGATCACGAAGCGGGATCGGAGGTGGTGATTCAGCGTCGAATCTTGAATTCAGCCGGGCCCTCCGCTGCTCACGCGACTCTAACGGAACTCAGAGACGCTATTTGCCCGAAACGGGGCATGCTCCGATTCTAACGGAACGAGGAGACCTTATTTACGGCAAAAGCAGAGAAATGGCTGCCCAATTGGTTGAATAAGGTCATTTCGTTCCGTTACAGCGGGAAATCGTCGGGAAATGAGCGAATAAGGTCTCTACGTTCCGTTAGAGCGACGTAGGCTCGCGAGGAACGACGTAGGCTCGCGAGGAGCAACGTTGCCTCATCGGGACGACGTTAGATCTACGAGGAGCAAAGCTACACCATCGGGGATGGGGATGGGGATGCCGGAATCTCACAACATAAATAGCCGGCTGAACGGCCCTCATCGCAATGAGCAGCTAGTCCAGTCGGCTTGGGTTGGATCTATTAAGCGGTACGAAACGAATCTACGCGCCTTCTTCCTCGTACCATTGCTCGAGCTGAGCCTGGAGGGCGCGGATTTCGGTGAGCAGCGAGATCAGGGGGTAGTTTTCCTCGCGGATTGCGGAAAAAGCGGACTCCAGTCCGTTGATATAATCCAGACCGCTCGTGGTCTGCAACGATTCCTGCAGGAGATCGAGCTGGTCGCATTCGGCAATTGCACGCGGCAGCGACGGAATCTCAGAGGCCGTCAATTTATCGATTTCCTTGTTCAGCCGCAGATTCAAAGCGCTGAGCTGGTAGGCATAGTCGCGGGGCATTTCTACGAAAACTAGATCCGGGCCTTGCTGCAAAATAACGTATCTCATTAGGGACATGCTTGCGATTCTCCTTTTCTATCCATCCTACTTGACAGTGTAGCGTAAGGAGAAGTTAAAATTCAAGTAATGAATCTAGCAGATTTCTAGCACTCACGACAACAGGAAGGGGAGAGGACGATGACGGATGAGCAGCTGCAAGCCTGGATCGAGCAAATCTCGCTGCGTTCCTTCGGCGTGCCTTTCCGGCACCAAGCCCGGTTTAACAGCCGGCTCCGAACGACAGGGGGCCGCTATTTTATGAAAAGCCATCATATCGAAATTAATCCCGCTCAGCTCGTCACCTACGGAGAGGAGGAAGTCGAGCGCATCATCAAGCATGAATTATGCCACTACCACCTGCATTTGGCGGGACGAGGGTATCAGCATCGCGACGCGGACTTTAAGGCCCTGCTTCAAAAAGTCGGCGGCAGCCGGTACTGCCATTCTTTACCCGGGAGCAAGCAACGGAAGGTCTTACCGCACCGCTACAAGCTGGTGTGCGCGGATTGCGGGATGGAGTATCTGCGGAAACGCCGCGTCGATCCGAACCGGTACCGCTGCGGGAAATGCGCCGGCCGACTGCGCCTATATACGTTATCCGGCGGCTAAGGATGTGTTATACTTAGATCAAACGACATAAGGAGTGATTGAAGATGGCTCAATCCCAAGCCAAGAAGCAGCGGCAAAAGCTCATCCGCGAAGGAAAACGCAGCCCGGAACTCAGCCGCAGCCCGTTTGCGTTTCAAGATCTGCGAACCCGAAAGACGAAAACGAAGCAGGAACAACTTCATCGGCAAAAATATAAGAACCACGCTTCCCCTTACGGAGACGATGGTTCTTTTTATTTTCAGTCCTCGGTTTCGCTGCTTTTTGCTATGGTCGTAAATATTTCGTATTGCTTACTATCCTCGGTTGTTTTGGACTGGTGTTTTTTTAGAAACGCCGTGATCCACGCTTGAAATTCCTCAACTTCCTGCGGAGTCAAATACACGTGATCGTTGCTTAACTGCCCGGAAGACGTATCGGAGCGAGAGGATTTCAAAAAACGTTTCTTACTTTCGTCGTATAAATTGCTCAACAGCTTCTCGGTTTCTGTTAAAGCGACCTGCTTGAGCGAATCGTCGAAGTAGCTCTTCTTAATATGAATGGCGCCCTCAAAAGGTTCATAATATTTCGCGGTGATGCCATTAATAACCTTGGTGTCCACGAGCTGCAAGAGACCGATACTCTCTAGCTTTTTGGCATGATAATAGACTTTAGCCGGAACTTCGCCCATCGTATCCGCCACTTCCTTCATCGTCGCTGGACGATTCAATTGCTTGAATGTATCCAGGATTTGAAGACGATATGGGTCGGAATAGATCCGAATGTCCTCCAGCGTTTTCAATTCCTTCGCCTCGTTCACCTGTAAGCCCCCTACCCGAACATAAGACGGTTGACCGTCACTTATTTTAAGTATAGCTCGGGCCTATAAATTGCGCAAAGCATGATCGGATCAGATCTCCATGAAATTTCGCTGTTTCATCAACATAAAAACGGGAACCAGCAAGAGAATACCAAAACTCACATACAGCAGGTGGACTTGCACCCATTCCCCCAGGATACCGGCGAGGGCACTCCCCGCGGGTATCGCACAAGTACACACCATTCCGTAAAGCGCCCCCACGCGGCCAAGGAGCTCCTTCGGCACCGTTTCCATAAAATAGGTGGTAGAAGGCGTGCTGCATAACGAGACGGACAGACCTATCCCAAAGCTGAACAACGTGGCCATGGCCAGCGGTTGAATCGGTAGGACCGCAGGTAAGTACATCAGCGCATAATTGAGGCCAAGCAGCAGATATCCGGTTAAGATGAGTCGGCTTTTTTTATAGGCAGCACCTCTTTTGCCTATCCATAATCCGCTGACAATGGTTCCGCAGACCAAGCTAATCCCCATTAAGCTTAAGCCGACAGGGCCCGAACCTAAGATTTCATCCACGTAGACGACATTCAGCACGTTAAACGGCGATAAGCAGAAGTTAACGAAGGCCGCAGCCATGACGATGGTAATGAGCAGCTTATTGGATTTGAGATACAGCAACCCTGCTTTTAGTTCCTGAAAGAAGGAGCTTTTGCTTTCCGCGGCGTTATGATGAGGTTCAGGCGAAGTCTGTCGGGGCGCTCGGATCAGCAGGATGAAAGCAGCGGCGATGGTGAAAGTAAGCCCGTCGATCAGGATGGCCGCGGAGATTCCAAAGCTTGCAATGATGCCGCCAACGGCCGCCATTCCCGCTAATTCAGCCGCCCGAGAGGCGGAGGTGCTAAAGGAATTGCCGCTTAGCAGTTTTTCCTTAGGCAGCAATTGGGGAACTAGGGCCAGTTCGGCAGGAGATGCGAAGCATTCCAGCGTTGAGGTGAGTAGCGTCAACACATAAAGATGCCATGGGACAAGCCAGCCTTGCCAATAGAGCAAAGCCGTGAAGCAAACGATCAGGCCGCGTCCCAGATAAGTAATGGCGACGACCTTTCGTTTGGACCAGCGGTCCACCAGCGTTCCTGCAAAAAAACTGAAGGCTATGTTCGGTATGAAATTGAGCGCAAACAAAGTACCCATCAACAGCTTGGAGCCGGTGAGCATGTATACCATCCAACTGTAAGCAATGGAATCGACGGAATCCCCAAATCGGGAAATCACACGGGCCAGCAGAAGATACATAAACGATTTGTAAACCGCCAGTCCTCTAAACCCGGGAAATGGTTGACTTTTGACCCGCACTTCTTGACTCATGAGCACCCATCCTTTAAAAATAATCATACGTTAAAATTTATTTAACGTTATGTTTATTTTATTGAATTTCCAACAGAATGCAACCCTTTTTTTGTTTGGCTTGTCCTTGTGAGTTCCATTTGCGATTTCCCTTACACCTAAAAGGATTGGGGAAAGAAGGAAGGGGCTCGAAAGCGCTATGAATCTTGACTTTGCCGCGGAAGCGTGATAAATTAATTCATGTTCTCGTTATTTAAGACTGTTCCCCGATAGCTCAGTTGGTAGAGCACTCGACTGTTAATCGAGTTGTCACAGGTTCGAGTCCTGTTCGGGGAGCCATTTCATTCTTGGAGAGATACCCAAGTGGCTATAAGGGGACCCTCTGCTAAGGGGTTAGACTGCGTAAGCGGTGCGAGGGTTCGAATCCCTCTCTCTCCGTTGAGTATAATTGTGAATGTAGAAATCCCTCCGGTGATCCGGAGGGATTTCTGGCGATTAAAGCCAATAGTAGATGAAAGAGAATGGCAGGATTTGTAAGCTTATGTCAATAATTTAAGGGTTGCAAGGTGCATCTCTTTTTGATATACTCATTTTTGTCGCTGCCTCAAAGCGACGGTTAGATTGTGGCCCGTTGGTCAAGGGGTTAAGACACCTCCCTTTCACGGAGGTAACAGGGGTTCGAATCCCCTACGGGTCACCATTCGATTTTAGGATTTTCAAATTGAATATGCGGTCGTGGTGGAATGGCAGACACGCTATCTTGAGGGGGTAGTGGGCGTACGCCCGTGGAGGTTCGAGTCCTCTCGACCGCATCCCAGTAAGAAAGAACCTTGCGGTTAGCAAGGTTCTTTCTTCATACCTGCAGCCGTGAGCAAGGGGCTAGATTTCGAGCAAGGATCGAATGGCGTAGGCGACCCCATGATCGTTATTGGATCGGGTGGTCATCGTGGACAGACGCTTGATCTCTTCCACCGCATTGCCCATCGCAATTTTGGTTCCTGCGGTTTCAAACATCGAGATGTCATTGTAGCTGTCTCCGATGACAACGGTATCGGACATGTCCACTCCCAACTGGCCTGCGAGGAATTGCAAGGCGCTTCCTTTATCGGTTTCCTTCGCGATAACCTCAACGATGTGGTTGGCAGAGGAAGTGGTATGCACCTGCGGTTGCTCGTTGAAATGCTCCGTAATTTCGTTCAGCCTGTCTGCGTTGAAGGTATAAACCAAGAGTTTATATATTGGACGGCCCTGCTCAAGC
This sequence comes from Paenibacillus sp. FSL R7-0216, assembly GCF_037969915.1. Taxonomy (NCBI): domain Bacteria; kingdom Bacillati; phylum Bacillota; class Bacilli; order Caryophanales; family Paenibacillaceae; genus Paenibacillus; species Paenibacillus sp. FSL R7-0216. The sequence continues at coordinate 1,434,324 of NZ_CP150222.1, forward strand.
AATAGTAGCGGTTGGTCGATTCCCCGGAAACCAAATTGGACGAACTGGATTTTGGCGCTCTCCCAGAGCTGATCCCGATCGACCTCCGGATTCGCGCTAACGAGAATATCCATTTCAGCCAGCAGTTTCTGCTCGCCGTCGGAAGGCGAATAAATGGCTTCCGGGCAAAAGATTTCGAAATACACATTTTGCTTCAATAGATAACGAATGGCCTCCGCGGCAGCGCTTGGGTCAATTGGCGTTTCCCGCAGCAGCTTTCCTTTCGAGTCGAAAACTTCCGCTCCATTCGAAGCAATGATCGGGATCCACAGCTCTCCGGTTAAATGTCGGGCGTCAAAGCTAGCTCTCCCGGTGCAGAGCGTTACAGTATGGCCCTGGCTTACCGCATGCGAAATGGCGTCCAAGCCTTGGGGACTCGGGCGGCTGTCCGAGGTGAGCAATGTTCCGTCCAAATCCACGGCAATCAATTTCATGGTAGTTTCCTCCTAGCCCATCGTTGGGGGTGTTGTCTGTTTTTCTAGAGTATAGATTATGAAATGCATTTCAGGTCAAGGAGAGATCAAGACGTGGCAACCCAGCTTTGGATTATTATTCTGATTGGAGCAGGAACTTATTTATTGCGGGCAGGTTCTTTAGTATTAGGGAGCCGTGTCCGATGGTCTGAATCGACGAAAGAATGGTTGTCCTATGTGTCTCCTGCCGTGCTAGGCGCGCTGATTGGACCGCTTCTGCTGCTCAAAGACGGGAAGTGGATTCCGCTAGTGGATAATTCGATGCTGTTTGCAGCAATTCCTACGATGATTATTGCCTGGTGGTCACGACGGCTTCTATTAACCGTGGCTGCCGGCGTCTTGTTTTATGCCGGCTTTCTTACCTGGTTAGGGTAGATGGAAAAGTACCCATTAGAGGGAAGGGAATGGCGTTCATGAACCGAATGAATCGGTCGTATCAAAGAGAAGAAATCCAACTGGCTTTGCGGGATGCGTTCCCGATCATGTTAGCTTATTTTCCGTTGTCCATGACTTACGGCGTGCTCGCTGCAGCGGGAGGGTTACAGGGAGGAATCACCGTGTTCAGCTCGGTGTGGATTTTCTCGGGAGGAGCTCAGTTTATGTTGCTAGGCATGTTCGCCTCGGCCGCAGCCCCCGTTACAATTATCACGACACTCCTCCTGTTAAGCATGCGTCATGTTCTGTATGGTGCGACGATGGGGCCTTATTTGGCGAATTGGCGGGAATCCGGGAAGTGGCTGGCGGCGATGGGTCTTACGGACGAAGGGTTTGCAGTGACTTCGAGCCGGGCAGCGCAAGGGGACATCATATCGCCTTCCTATTATATTACTTTCGCTATGGCCATTTATGGATCATGGGTGGCAGGTACAGCAGCGGGCACTGGGCTGGGCGGTTTTGTTACCGCAGAGCTGGCTGAGGTGTTAACTTTCGCGCTGCCGGCACTCTTCATCGCCCTGCTTGCCGGGGGGAAACGCACGCTGCCGTTTATGGCCGCCGCGGGATGCGGGGCAGTGCTCGCTACCTTGGCGGCGTTACTCCAGCTTGGGGGTGTCGGCCTGATCGCCGGAGGCTTGGTCGGTGCTACGTTAGGGCAGCAGATCAGCCGAGTGAGAAAGGGGCGGATGAATCCCGCCCCGACCAAAGCCAAAGTAGAAAGAACGATACGTTAAGTGTGAGCAGGTTATTCCGACTGGGGCGGCAGATCCAGGATCGAAGAATATTTGGGGTATAGTGCTCGAATGCAATCCGGACAAATATCATGGGTAAATTCGGCGTGGGTATGCTTAATAAGGTAGGCTTCGATGGTGCTCCACATTTCGCTTTCGTCTTTAATTTTCTTGCATACGGCGCAAATCGGCAACAGCCCCCGGAGCGTTCGAATATGAGCCAAATCATGCTGCATTTGAATTTCCTGACGTTTCATTCGGGTGATGTCGGTGCAGGTGATCACGATTCCATGGGGAGGGGCGGATGCCTCTTCGGCATAAGGGGTCATTTCGGCAAGATACCATAGTTCCTCTTCGGTGGTTGGGGCCTTGAATTCAAAGGCAAATATCTTGGTATCCCCATTTAAAATACGCGAAAATTGCTCCAGCAGCTGGCGGACGTTAAAATAAGTAAGATGATGGGGGCCATGCTGAAAAAACTGAAATAGATTCAAACCGGGCCGCCCCCATTCGGGAGCAACGCCAAGTTGAGAGGCTCGATTGGCCCAGGTCCGATTGACGGAGACGATCGTTCCGTTAGGGTCTAGGATCGCAACGCTTTGATTTAACGAATGATAGGGTTCTTTCCAACGCGGGTTCTCTTTCACGGCGGGTGCGCTCCTGTCATGAAATAAGGGCAGTCTTCCGACCTATTAAGTACTTGTCGGCCCTGTGTTAAGATATAGGCGTATGTTAGCCTCATGGAATAGTATCGCGGTATCTTACTCTATTATATACGCATATGCGTCGTTCTACAACGGAAAAATAACTTAATTGCGTCATTAATGTTTGTTAGGAAGGTTGGAGAGAAGTTGTCGATTTACGAACGTATCGAATTGCTGATCAAAAACGCCGGTATGACTAAAAAAGCCTTTTGCCTAGAACTTGGGATCAGTACAGGAAATCTCGGGGACTGGAAGCGCGGCAAGTCCACGCCGAGTACGAATAAATTGATTGAAATCGCCGCGTTTTTTGATGTCAGCCTGGACTGGCTCATGACCGGAAGAGAGAAACAGGCCGAATTGGTGCAAGACCAAAGAACGGAATATGTCTCCATCGAAAAAGATTGGAATTTGTTTGCGAGCTCATTGACTGAATCAGAGCGGGCTTTCGTGCGGGAGTACATCGAGTTTACCCGTTACCGGAGGCTGAAGGCCGGGCGGAGGGACAAATAATTCCACTTTACTTTTCATGACTACGAAGATATAATAATTCATGTTCGTCTTTTAGAATCGCGGTCGTGGTGGAATGGCAGACACGCTATCTTGAGGGGGTAGTGGGCGTACGCCCGTGGAGGTTCGAGTCCTCTCGACCGCATCATTGAAGCCGATAAAGAACTTCTCGGAAACTCCGGGAGGTTCTTTTTTGGTTATGCAAAGTTGTTTTTCGTAGTCTGGGTGTATGGGGCGGGGAAGATTTGCACATTCTAATAGACATCTTGCACAATATGCGCCGGATCAGGCCGTTTGGGCGGGTTTTCAAGTTGACATGCTGATAAAAATTATTTAATATGACTAAGTACTAAAAGAGCTTCGCTCTGGAAAGAAATTTGATAATATGGGTGATAACATGTCCTACAGACCGAATGTTGTAAATGTAACCAAGGCCGGCAGCAACGATAAGGACGGGTTGTATGAGTTTATCGTGAATATGGCCGACGGTACGGCGTGCCGCGTGTTTTACCACCGTAATCCCGAATGGCGGTTAACCAACGTCAGCAGGCTGCAAAAGACACCTTGCCCGGTCTGCCGTAAAGACTTCATTTGCCAATGCATGGAGAAATTTTCGGGTGAAATTAACCGTCAAATGGTAGAAGGACAGTGGCTCGACAAGCTTTCGTCCAAGTAATCGCTTTTGCCATCTGGCGACGGCAAGCACGGGATATTTCCCGTGCTTTTTTCTTATATATCATTTAGGAGCAGCGTCGAAGCCGCAAGGAGAGGGGGCTAGAGCGTGTCTGAGGGGCCAAATGAATGGAAAGGGCACGTCATCTTATTCGATGGGGTTTGTCATTTATGCCAAGGAGCCGTCAAGTTTATCATCAAGCGTGACCCGGTAGGGCGATTCCGCTTTGCTTCCTTGCAATCGCCGGCCGGCAGCCGGTTGCTGAGAGCAGCGGGGGCACGTGAGGAAGCGCTGGACAGCGTCGTTTTGATTGAACACGGGACTCCCTATACCCGCTCGGCGGCGGCACTGCGTATAGCCAGAGGTTTACGGTATCCCTGGCCGCTGCTATATGTGCTGATCATCGTCCCGCGAGGCCTTCGGGATGCGGCATATCAATTCGTCGCGAAGCATCGTTACCGCTGGTTTGGGAAGGACGAGGCCTGCCTGGTTCCGACCCGTGAGCTGAAGGAGCGGTTTTTGGAGGACGGGTAGAGGCGTTGAATCTATAAAAAAATCTTGTCTGCGATCCATATTTGTGATATTCTTACTGTAAATTTAAGGAATACGGGAACGGTAGCACCGTCCATGATCCGATTTTCATTCGGGTTTTGGGCGGTGCTTTTTTGTTTTCGTTCCATTGAAGAAGGAGGGTGGATCATGGTTCCGATTAAATTGGTGCTGGCCGTGCAAGAAGAGGAGTATATCGACCCGTTTCTGCGGTATGTGCATGCAAGCGAGTTTGATCGGCGTTTGGTGGTGACGGCATTTAGCCGAAAAGAGGCATTTGCCCAATATGTGTTGGAGTCCGGCGGGGACATCGACGCAATATTGGGGGATGCGACATTTCTTGAGGCGGTTGATCCGCTGAAGCGGCCTGGACTCTGCTGCATTCAGCTGGGGGAAGACGGCAATCTCACGGGAGCCAACGGCCTTTGTATTGAGAAGTATCAACCGCTGCATCAGTTGCTTTCTTCGGTTGTCGAGCTTGTTCGAGGAGGCTTTGGGACATCGATGCCTTCCCGCGGACGGCCAATCGTCATCGGGGTTTACTCTACCGTTGGCGGCTGCGGCAAGACGACGGTTGCGCTTCATTTGGCTCGGCAGCTGGCGACGGAAGGGGGAAAGGTGTTTTACCTCAACCTGGAGACGATCGGCAGTGAACTGACCCATGCCGGACAGAGCTTACGAGAGGGGCAGGCGGGGTTGGCCCGGCTGTTGTACGATCTGAAGGCGGCGGATGACCGGCGGGAGCCGCCGCGGTTTCCGATATCTGCTTACGCCTACAGGCATCCCGTCCTGCAAGGGGACACGCTTGCTCCCCCGGACAATCTCAACGAGCTGCTGGAAATGGAACGCAAGGATACGTCGGAGTTACTCGAGTACATCGCAGGCAGCGGTTTGTACGACTCGGTGATCGTGGATATGGATTCCTTTCCGGACGGCCGTACGGAAGCGGTCCTGGAGCGGGCTGATCGTGTTGTATGGATCGTCACGGACGACTGGGGAGTGATGCGCAAAACCGGGGGCTGGCTGGCTCATCTTGAACGCACCCGTCCAGATTGTTACCGGTCGCTGCTGGGGAAAGCCCGGTTTGTACTAAATCGTTATACGGGGAAGCGGTCGGTGGATTTGCCAAGGCCGGATTTGAAAATTCAGGCAACGTTATCCCACATTCCCGCCTGGAGTCAAGGCAACCGCCAAGGGGATTTGCTGTACTCCCCTCTTTATCAACGCGATATGATTCGGCTATGCAGCGAACTCCATGGCGAGGGGCCAATCACGCTGGCGCTGGAGGGATAAGTGATGGAGGAAGCGGACTTTGCGGCGCTGCGCAGTGAAATCCGCCAGGGACTGGACGTCACCTCCGTCTTGAACGACGACCAGCTGCTCGACTTTATCGAGCGGCGCGTGCTTGATGACCGGCGTTTGAGCGGAGCGACCGCGGCTGAGAAGCGGAAATGGGTGCGCAGGCTGTACGATTCGTTTCGAGGACTCGACGTCCTTCAACCGCTCGTTGAGGATCGCGGCGTCACGGAAATTATGATTAACAGCCATGAGGAGATATTCGTTGAACGGGAGGGGCAGGTTAGGCGGATTCCTGTCCGCTTCGAATCCCGGGAACGCTTGGAAGACATCATCCAAACGATCGTATCTGGCGTTAATCGGATGGTGAATGAATCGTCGCCGATCGTTGATGCTCGGCTTCGGGACGGGTCGCGGGTCAATATTGTTCTGCCGCCTGTCGCCTTAAAGGGACCGACGATGACGATTCGCAAATTTCCGGAACGACCGCTAACGATGGAGCAATTAGTCTCGATTGGTTCGCTTAGCGAGGAAGCGGCGGAGCTGCTGCAACGGCTTGTTCGAAGCAAATATAACATCTTTATCAGCGGTGGAACGGGCTCAGGAAAGACGACATTTTTGAACGCTTTGTCCCAGTTTATTCCGTCCGATGAGAGGGTGATCACGATTGAGGATTCGGCCGAGTTGCAGATCGTCACGGTACCGAATCTAGTATCGCTCGAAACCCGGAATGCGAATACGGAAGGGAAGGGTGAAATTACCGTCCGCGATTTGATTCGATCCTCGCTGCGGATGCGGCCCAACCGAATTGTCGTCGGTGAGGTGCGTGGAGCTGAGGCACTGGACATGCTGCACGACATATTTAGTTAAAGGTAATTATTTATTAGCTCAATTCAAATGACTCTAATTTTGATTTTTATATGAAGCTACATAAAACTATTAAGCTAGCCGTATTCATCGCTTAGAAGGCCTACTAGGGACGTTAAACAACGCGATTATTTCCTGAGTGACATAGCAAATAAGATTCATAGAATAATGTGTGGTATTGGTGGAAGACATTAGAGTATTATGAAGGTAATATGGTTCCAGATTTAACCATCGGGGAAGTTTAAGGAAATTTATGGTGAGAAGGTGATTTTTATGTGCTATTTATGTAACAATATTCAGGCTAGTCTATCGGAAATCAGGAGATACGATAAAAGTAAAGAATCGATACGACAAGAGTTACACCGTAAGTTTGATAAACCAGACTATGTTTTCGACAGAGTTGATTACCTCAAACTTGTTGATCTTTTTTCTTGTTTTCCTGTTAAAGGACATCGAGTAGTGATTCATGATGCAACGCTACTTTACTTTAACGGTAAATGTGATTGTGAAAGAAAGTTACAAAAAAGTACTTTTATCTAGAGCGGAGTGAGAAAGATGGAGATCGTCACGAAGAAAAATCGAAACGCTGCTTCTTATGATGAGTTGAAATATAATCCGAGCCTGCCTGGTTACATACTTAAAAGGTTAAAGGAAGGACAACTTGATAGCGAGATAATCTTGAGAATTGGTGACTATTACACCGTCATCCCCGACAACCCCTTGAAAATGAAGCATAGGGATCGAACCTGTGAAATCGTTGAATTTGTGTTTGATGAATTGAAAAACCCTATAAAAGCTAAAGTAAAGTTCGAGGACAATAATCGGATCGGTAGAGTAGATTTGAGCGACTTGAAAACTCTCTAGATACTTAAATCATGAGGTGTGTGCTTATGTGGGCTATAAAATATGACCCGAAATTAATATCTAGAAATGATATTCCAATATCTATTGGATTGTATGCGTGGTTTAAAAAAGACATCCTTGAGTTAGCATACATAGGAAAAGCAATTGGAAGGGGCGGACTGAGAAAGCGCATTTGGTCGCAACACTTAAATCCCAAATATTTAGAAAGTAGACCGGATAAATTCACTAAGATGGATCATTTTCAACTGAACAATCCTATTTATCATAATAATAAATTGGTTATTGACAAATCTGCTTTTCGAAAAAATGTTTCTCGCATATTTTCGTTAAAAGCGGGTGTCGATTCAGTAGAATATATTAAGGATAACTTCCTATTTGCTTTTGAGATATTCAATCATGATGAAACTAATAAGGTTGTTGAACTTGAAAAACAATTAATTCAAGAATTAAAACCTATACTTAATATTGCATTTAGATAAAATGAGTCTTTCATTAGGAGCGACAATTTATGGGGAAGTTTAGCAAGAGTATTTTATATAAGAAACAAATAAATGAACTGCTGAAGCATGAATGGAAGATCGTTTATGACCAAAATAATGAGCGTGTAATAATTATTAATGAATATGACACAGAAATCAGTAACTCTTTACTTGGTTTTGTTGGTAGTGAAATCAATGATTACATCAATCGTAGAGAAGAAGAGACATTTGGAGAAAAAAGAAAACAGCGTTTGGATGAATTTACAATAAAGCGCCAAGGTATTGAAGATTATGTGCTAATTGAAGATAGAACTTCTATTTTAGAAGCATATCATGATAAAAATGAAATGTTTAACCTAGAGAAATTTGCTGTGTCGCCTTCCAACAATCTAAGATATGACGAATATAATGCATATTTGACACTAGCTGAAGCAGAAAAAGTTCTTCACGCACTTCAAAGTTTCGTTGATAAGAAAAGAAAAAATGAATAAGCAAATGAAATTAGCATTTCATAAGGAGTTGATGAATCTCAATGAGCGAAGAATGGAGAAAGAACATTAATTGGAAAGTTCATACTGATGATAAAAGGATCTACATAATGAGAGATCACAACTGGGCATTTGCTTCTTGGGAAATTGCAAGACTTGAAAAACGGATAAGTAATCAATCGATTGTAGTCCATGTTGATGCCCATCTTGATGATGTTCCCGATGGAGTGTTAGTTAAGAATTTACTCGGAGCAGAGACAAAAGAGGAAATACTGAAAGTTTGCCAAGGACATGACTATAGCACTGGACAAACATCGGAGTCCTATCTTATGAGAATTGATAATTTTATTTGGGCGGCACTGGCCCGAAAAACAATTGAGGAAGTTATTTATGTGTCTAATTATAGAGATGATGTTGTTTCATATGAAGACCTCATGAAAGACGATAAAAACCAGATGAATAGGTTGATTATTTCTGCGCTACCTTCAGGATTTAGTTATAAACATGAGCGGTTTAGGGAAATCGAAGATTTTCTTGAAGCATACGATAAAGACTTATTTGCTAATAAGGTTGGGAATAGATCGGCAATACTTGACTTGGATGTTGATGTTTTTAATACAGTGGATGACATACTTGACCCGATTCTTTTGTCGTCTGATAAGGTGAGAACATTTACCCAAAGACTCGTTGAACTCTATCCATGGGATATAATAACAATTGCAATATCTCCTATTTATTGTGGAGGATATGAGAAAGCAAAAGCTTTGTTAGAAGACGTGCTTAATGTAATGGATATAGATATTAATAAAATACCAAGATGGTAATGAAAACGAATCTTTCATAGGAAGGTGATTTAATGGATATTGTAACTAAAGTTAAGCCCTTCTTAATTAAATGCTCAGTAAGGTAGGTATTAACCCAATCGACGATCAGATTAGAGTTATAGATCGAGATAAACCACATTCCTGTAAATTTATTGACGCTAAGATGTTTGTTTATACCTATAAGTATCAAGACAAATATTAAAGATAGGTAAAGCCGGAAGAAACAGTAAAGAAAGATTCTATAGTCAACACTATAATCCAGAAAGCTCAAATAGTAATCTTGCGAAGTCCATCTTATTAGATACAACAATGAATCATTATTCGCTTACAAATTTAACCGTGGGAAACTGGATAAAAACAATGTTGAGCGAGTTGACATAGAGATAGATGAAGGGCTAGGAGTATCCACACTAAATCTAATTGAGTCGGTACTCCATTGCTTTCCGAAGTATGAGGGATTTCAATGTCAAAAGTCAACATGAAATATGACTGTCATGAAGAAGTGAGGTTCAACAACCAATGAGTAAAAAGTGGCTTGATTCTGATCAAGAAATTGATCGTATTCAAAATAGCAACAATTACATATCTGTGGAATTGGGCATTATTACAGTTGATCCCACCGAAATCATCGGATTGTCGCGTAAACTCGAAGAAAACGACTTGATATATTTGAGAAATAAGATAATAAATATGGGTTGGAAGGATATAAACCCAAGGGGCATAAGTTTAGTTCTTCGTCCAGAAGGTGGTTATGTCGTTGGAAGCGGTGGTAATCATCGAGCAATAATTAGTAATGAACTTGGTATTAAAGAGATCACAGCGGAAGTTATTGCTTACATAGATAAGAGTAAAATGACTGACGAAGAGAAAGAGCATATTCGACTAGAAGAAGAAAAGATTTCAGAATTAAATCGTAGTATTAGGCAATACAAGGGCGATGAAAAAAGATATAGGCTTATAGAAGAAATTGCAGCACTAGAGTTTGCCTTAGAGGAATATAAGAAGGGGATTTACTATCGAACTTAAGGGGGAAAGCAGGTTTGATGGACAAAGTAGTATGTCCCAAGTGTCAAAGTGTAGTGAAGGTTAAGAAACAGAACAAACGTTGCAAATGCAGAGTAATGATTAAACTGTCGGACTATTGATTAGGAGATGATACTAATGAATAAAGAGCTTTTCAAAGTACCTATGGACTATCAAAAACTAGAGAATGAACTTTACTTTAAACTGGAAAAGCAGCTTGGCATGGAAAAGTCCATTGAGTTGTTAGATGAATTTGTAGATTACCGAGAATTGTATTAAAAGATTGGTAATTATGTTGATGAGAACAAGTTAGCAGGAAAAAGCCGATATTTATCCAAAACAGTACGAGGACTTTGAAACATTTATCTCTTAGAGTTGAAGTTATATATAATTACGAAAAAGGTTATTCGCTATGTGAATGTTGATGAAGTTGATACCAACGGAGTTGATTAGTTTTGAATCAGAGTGAGCCTAATACTATTAATTCGATATATATGGATTTTACTGTGGCAGAACGCCTGAAGTTGGCGAGAGAGAGAGCTAGTTTATCGCAAATAGACGTTATGAATCGTGTAGGTGTAAACAATAAAACTTTAAGTGGATATGAGTCAGGTCGAGCCGAACCAAACTTAAATACGCTTAAACTTCTCTGTGATTTATACAAGGTTTCGGCTGATTGGATTCTAGGTCGAGCAAAGAATAATCTTAACAATAATAAAATTGATTTATCAGAAGAATCATTTATAGAAGTGTTAATTACCTACAATGGAAGAACACTGACGAGAAATCAAAAGCAAAGGTTAGTTAAACTGATACGGTTATTCATAGATTAATATATGGTGAAGTATGACAGTACATACATTTCCTTAATTAGGTGGAGTACAAACGTTGGGATTAGTAAGTTGAAATATGAAAACGTAGAAATGGTATACGCCCTAAACTAAATATGGTTGACTGAAAGAGAAAAGGAGATTCATTAAACTGGCCTAATGAAGTTGTATTTGGAGAAGATGAGGAGAAAAAAGGTCATATCCTCTATGGAAAATTATAAGTTTAGTTGTATTTATATCTGTGGATTGTGTTGATGGAAGGGAGAAAATGATAAACTCAAAAGGGGTTTGGCAATAAATGAGATTATTCCACGGGACTTCATCTGATAATGCAGCATCAATAATCAAACAAGGATTTTCGCTTGATTATCTAACAAAAGGATCGCTGGGGAAAGCAATTTATCTGTCTAGAGATTTTGATAAATGCGCAGAATACGGAAGACATATCTTGGCAGTTGAAGTAGATGAAAAATGTATTTTAAAAGACGATTTTTTATCAGTATCAACCTTTACTCCATCAACTGAATCGAGTCATGATTATACTTTTAGGTCAAAATTTAAGGAATACACTTTGTCAAAGGGGTTTAAGGGATTGGAGTTAAATGAATTCAATGAGATAGCTATTTATGATCTTAGCTGTATTTTGTCTGTTAAGATATATGCGATAAAATGACTGTTTTTTAGGAGGAAAAATATGACTGCTTTAAATTTCTTGTTTACTCAAGATGCTGTTTTTATTGCAATGGATACACTTTCATTATCAGATAGTAGAAAACCATTAAAATATGTTTCTAAAATATTTCCTTTGTTGCATTTAAGGTCTGTTATGTGTGGGACAGGGAATTTAGACCTTATCTTGCGCTGGTACAAGAGAATAGAAAGATATGTTGTAGCGAAAGACATCGATTATTTAAGTACTATAACACAAGAAAACCTTCAAGAATTAAATAGTGAAAATCCAAAGGAAGTAACTACCACCATCTATCAATTTGGATATTCCGAAGATAGAAAAGGATTCAGAGGATTTGTCTTTAGAAGTGACAAGAATTTTGAATTAGAGGAATATGAATATTGTGCTGCAATGAAACCAAAAGTGGATATAAATTTCTATAAAGAAATTGAAAAAAATGGTGTTGACGATGCATTTATTAAGATAATGCAGAAGCAAAAAGCAGAAGACGATAATAGTGATATTAGAGTTGGAATCGGAGGAGAAATTCATCGACTAACTTTATTGAAGGATACCGCTAACTTTGACATTATTTATAAGTTTCCAGGTTTTGAATCGCAATATGCAGAGATGATCAAAAATCTGCAATAACAATAGATGGAATCGTTCTTTTTTAAAGATAAAAAGCTGATTTAATCAATATAGTCCATTCCATCAATCGGAATGGGCTTCATTGTTTTGTTTTCTTATATTATTAAGCTTAATTGTAAATGGAACTAAATAATTTGAATCAACTCTAAATTGTGTTGATATATCGAAAAATGAAATTATTGATTCATCAAACGAAGAGACAAAATTTAGATTTACAAATGCATCAATACTTACTCTTTGGAAATTTTTCAAACCATTTTTTCTTGCTTGGGAAACTATATCAATAAATTTCGAGTTGGATTCATAATCGAAATACTTTGTTTTAATAAAAGTAGTTTCTCCAAGATCTCCACAGAAATAAATTTCATTATAAGAAATGTAATTGTCAAATTCCCCATTGGTACTGTAAATTCTTATATAAACTTTATCCAATAAAAACCGACTATATTCTGCATCTAGTAGGCTGGAGCATGGATAATCTCCCGTTACTTTTCGGTAGTGTTCATTAATGAACCATTTAACTAAGAAGGCTCTAAGTTCAAGATTATCACTATTCTCTGAAAAACGCTTTGTAACTGTCATTTTTGTTTTATCGTTATAACTCTTAAGAAAAAATCCTTTTTCGTCAACCCCCCACTCTTCTTCTTTGCCGGTATCTAAATAGACAGCTACTTTTCTACCATCTTCAAGTTCCTTTAACTCAATAATAGTATCGAGAATTCGAATATATCTACTATGCATTAAGCTTACCACCCATCTTATTGATATATGATAGATAGTAAATGATAGGTCATAAAAAAACTGTCAGTTAGTAGAAGAGACTATTAGCAATATTATAGTTTTTCTTGTCTAAAAAGTTGATTATTCCTCAAATTCTAGTAGTTGTGAAATATCCTTTATTTCTAATGCTTCCGCTATCCTGCTAAGCATATCAAGGTTTATTTCAGTTCTCGCATTTCTACATAATTCAGAAATAGCTGCCTGGCGAACATTTGCTATTTCGGACAACTGCATTTGAGTTATACCCTTTTCTTTCATTGCTTGTTTTAGCTTGATTTTGACTTTCATAATGCCTCCAAAAAAGTATTTGACATTATACGCCCATGCGTTTATTATATGATTAACAGATAAACGCATAGGCGTATATTTATATAATACAATTTCTTTGTGGAAATGTATACACGTTTCCTTTTATTTTCCTATGCAAAAATAAAATTCGGAGGTAATCAAAATGACAAAATTAATCAACGGTTTTTTAAACTCGTCCAAGGTTAGCCGGAAAGCAACAATTATCATCGAAAGTCTGGAACACTTTCTCAAGACAGAGCGGGATTGTGAACAATTCGTCAGGGAGTTTGCAAATAGGGCACTATGGAGTGATCCTAAAAAAACGTTAAAAATGATGAAACTGGCCAACGAAATCGGCAACTATCACTATCCACAAAAGACATTAGATGAATTACTGCAGATGGATACAAAGGAGGCGCTGCAGCATCTTTTTATGGAACCGGTCAACTGTGCTAAGTTAGGACGTTTCAAACAATCGAGTGCTAACATTACCGATTTATTTATGATCAAGCAGCAGCTACCTAATGTTAAATTGATGGGGGCATTGCTTTATGCTTAACAAAAATTCAATCTATTCTGTCAAAGTATATTACGTTTCCACTGGTGGTCCAATCAAGGATATTGGGTATAAAGTGAGACGTCTCGTAAAGGAAGCTTCATATAGGGGAACTACGCTAGAAAGGAGAATGGAGATTAGAATGGAGCTTACACAATTGAGAAGGGAGAAGCGCAAACTTGTTTCATAAGAAGAAGCGCAAAAAGAAAAAGCGCCAAGTCTCCACGAAAGACTAAGCGCCAAGGGTAAAACATAATACTCACCTTGATGAAGACAGAAGTTAGCTAAAAGTATATTATTGAGTCATTTTACTAATATACTCTTTAGATAATGCCTCGATCAGCTTTACTTCAGCGTCCGTATCTTCCTCAGAAAAAATTAGAGTTCCCCAGACTTTAAACTCTTCATCGTATGTTTTTAAAGTGTCTCTTCCGTGTTCATCGATGTCATATGTATATTCAATTCCTCCGGCTACTACTTTTTGTCCTGGGACTAGTTTCATGATTAACACCTCAACAATATTAGAATAAAAGAAAAAGCGCAAAGCCTACGCCAAGGCTAAGCGCCACAACTAGAAAGCATTTACCCAAAAAGGGGCGGTTAATCCGTCCCACTTTCCCATTACATTTTAACCTAAGGGTTGACTAAAATCAAATTCTAAAAGTAGGTGAATCAAGCTCAAGCATAAAATATTTTACCCCTTTACTAATACTTATTTCCTTGTGGTTACCTTTTTACTAGTTGCTGTGTTGCTAGAAGGGGAATAATTGTGTTAGGATCTACGAAAATTCAGTTTGACTTAATAATAAGTCGTTTAACATTGACTTAATATTAAGTCGATGTTATATTTGATCTAGTGGAGCTGAAGGAGGAATAAAATTGTCTATTGGTCTTGAATACATAGTCAAATTGTTTAATGGAAATTATTCAGCACTTGCCAAAAGATTGGATATTAAGCCTCAAACTGTAAGCGATTGGATAAGAGGAAAAAGAAAGATATCGCAAACAAAACTGGACGAACTTGAGAATTTGTTTAAATTGAAGAGAGAATTTTTTCAAAAAGAACTAACAGAGTCCGAGAAGATTGAAATTGATATTGAGTATTTAAATAGGATTTCAAAAAGGGATACGATATCTGTACCTGAGATTATTTATGAGGATGGTAACGCTTATGAAATAATGAGGGACTACAATCCTCATGAAAATGAACTAAGATCAAAATATGAGGAACTAGCAATTCAAAAACTTCTATTGAGGATAAAGGCGGTTCTTTACAATGAAGGATTTTCAGGAGAGTTTATTTTTGATAGGCATTTCAGTTTGTTGAATGACATTTGTTCTATGTTGGAAAAAGATGATTATATTGAGTTAGACAGTGAAGGTATTAAGCCAAAAGAAAGTATATTAGAGATCAGTGCAATCACAAAATTAGTTTATCTACTAGATAAGAGGAATAAATTAGCATATGGAACAAGGGATGAGAGTGAATTCACTTTAGAGCTTGAGGCACTGCTAATCAAATTCAATTATCTTGGTGAAGATACTAAATTGAGAAGAGAAGAAGATGATTCATTTTTTAATAATGTTGAATGACAGGGTAGAATTTGAACTCTTTATATCTAGGATTAATAATTGGGATATTAAGGAGGTGATGGAGATGCAATAATATATATCGACGAGGCAAATTATAAACACAAAATGAAAAGGGATAAGGTAATGAATAAATGATAGAGTGTAAAGAATTTAAAGTTTAAACGTGAATTGCATAATAAAGGAGATGTCTGTTATATATCTAAACCAAAACTAGGAAGACCCTTCGCATTACCGCCAACCGAACTACAGAAATGGTTAGCTAAATATGGAGAACAAAACGACAAACCAAGATCAATATTATTCGTATTAAATGCTATTGAAAGTGGATTAATAAAAGAGGAAGACGAGTTTGCGGCTCAACTACTTTATAATTCAATGGAATCAAGGATTAACAGTTGCAAATATGGGCAAGGGGTCTATGATGGTGTTTACTGTGATTGGAGTAACGTTATAGATGCATGTTCAGAAGTAATAATGAAAAGACCTGATATATGGTTACAATGGTGTGAGATGAGTAAGGTTTATCTAAGAGATGAGCAAAAATTATCGTCTAGACCAACTATAGACCGAATAAACGAAGATCCAACAATAGGTTATCGTTTATTTAATATTCAGGTGCTCAGTCATGGTGACAACGCTAAAAAGGCTTTATCTAAGCCACATTACGTTTTTGAGGTAGACTTAACTGATTCATTTAACCTACGAACAGATAAAAAGTATAAGAAGTATTCCAGTAAAAAAGAGGCAGTTGAATCGCTAGGTTTATCATTTTCTAGTGATAAAGGAAGATTGTATAGAAGTAACGGAAAAACTTACTTAGTGCAATCCGAACAAGTGACATTGGGGTTAAAGGAGATAGAGGAGTACGATGATGCTAACGAAGAAAAATGGTATAGAGCGTCGATTCCTATTGGAACATTAACAGATCAAAATGGAGTGGAATATTATGTTGGGCTTCCTTTTATTTTTCCTCAAATGAAAATTTTACTAAAGGATATTAATATCAATACATAATAAATACATGTATCGTTACTACTACTTTTAATACATATAAGGGAGAGGGGAAACACCTTTTCCCTTCCCTCCAAAAATAAGAGAGGATAATTTTATTAATGAGTTTATTTTGTGCAGCTTTCTTTAATGGAAACAGACAGATCGCCATGGCAGCAGATACTAGGACGTGTACCATTATTAACGGAGAAAAATATCAAGTATCAGATGATATGACTAAATTATATGATAACGGTAACGGATTTGTGTTTTACTGTTCTGGTGAAACGGAAATGAGCAAGGAGGTAGCGAGTAAATTATTTGAGTTAAATACAGAAAATTTGCATATGGAAACAATTATAAAAATTTTAGAAAATGTATACTCTAAGCACATTGAATTAAATCCTACGATAAAGGATTTTAAACATACTTTACAATTGGTCATACCAATGCAGATAGATGGACTATGGAGCGTCGTTTACTTTGATAATGAGAATAACTTTGAGCCATACTTAGTTCGAGCAGCTACCAATGAAGTGTATGTCTTCGCGATAGGTGTTGGGATGCATGTTGCCCAGCCGATTTTATTTAATCTGTTAAATAATACGAACACAAAGAAAGTCAACGTTTTTGATACATTCCTAGATGCTTTTTCGAAAGCAGCAGATGAGGCATGTGGAGGCTCACTAAATTACATGGCTTTTACAGATGATGGTATAGTAAATAAATCTGCCCCGATTCCAGACGTTAAGCATATTAAAAGATTTAATAAGTTCACCCCACCCATGGAGCAGGGATTAGGTGATGGACTCATCCTTAACAATGATGGTAGTAATAAATCTGGTGTCGCAAAAATAAGTAAACCCAATGGTCTCTGGAGCTTTATTTATAATAATAACAACTCAGCACAAGAAAGACGGCTGATTTTTCAAGATAATGGTGTAGAACTAAGCACAGAAACTGGCGATATTATTATAGCTCACGATAACGGATCTTTAATTCGGATGATGCACAATGGAGATATTGAAATAAAATCTCAAGGCAAAATTAAGATAACCGGAGGAGAATATTTATTTGAATAAGGTAATAACGTATGCGGCTGAAACAATAAACTATGCCATTAGGAAGGTGGAAAGTAAAAGGAGAAATACTCATCTGTGTTTGATGCTTAAAGAAACAAAGGATGATACAAACGATGAGTAATGGTATTTCATGGATTCAAGTACCAGATAGCATTATAAGAGATCCGAATATAAGTGCATTGGATTTTTGTATATTGCTTAGTTTGAAGTATGCGTACTACTTGTCGGGTAGCAAGGATAATATGTTTGAGATGGATTTCAATGTTATAAAAAGAGCCTTAGATATTAATGACAACAGAACATTGAAGAAATCTCTAGCAAAACTGCATAAACAGAAATACATAATAAATGATGTTGTAATACATAGAAAGAAGTTAAGTGAAGTAATGCTGAATAAGGTTCTATTCAATAAGCCGTTCACACAACTTCCAACAAAGTTATTATCAAGAGTAGAGGTTATTGGTTTTATCGGGATTAGACTTTTATACTATTATGAGAGTTTTATAGTTAGATCTGAAACAATGAATCAATTCTGTTACGCATCTCAAGAAGCAATACAACGCGACACAGGTATATCGATTAGATCAATTGTTCAGTACAACAAAGAATTAAAGAAAGCTAAATTGCTCGACATTACAGAACACAAAGTTAGAGTTGAGTATGATAAAGACGGAAACATGAATTGGGAAAGGTACAGTAACCATTATGACGTGAGACTAGAGAATCTTCTTTAGTCTCGTTTTTTTGTCTTGATATTACGCCGTTTTTCATTAAGTGCAAAAATTCCCACTAGAGGTGCAAAAATTCCCAGTTTGAAGTGCAAAAATTCCCAGTTTGAAGTGCAATTTATGCTGCATTTTTTGCACGTAATAAATATATAGTATAGACAGTAGAAATATAGACTATTTAGAACCAGTATTTAATAGGGGGGCGCGGAAAAGATTCGCTTCCCCTTTTTGTTGATGTTCGCTTTGTTTGTTGTTTGTTGAAATTTGAAAGTTGAAATTGAATTTGTGATTTAGTATGTGAGAAGGTTTTGATTTGAATATTGTTATGAAATTTCCAGATAATTATGATGTGATCGTTGATCTGAAATTTGCTTATTAATTTATTATGAATTTAATGACTATGTGTTTGGGACGATGAAATACCTTAGCTGAATCGTTGAGGTTGGAATCTATGATAAATAATAAACGAATTTTAGCTTAGATTCGATGTTAGTGATTATTGTGTAATGCACCTTTATATGATTTGTGAAGATGGGTGTATTTTGGTGTTAGATGCAACAGTTGGTGGAATAGATGTGATGATTTGATTTCTAAGGTCAGATTTGCCGATTAATTATAATGAAATTTAGATGTGTATATGTGAAGTAGGGTATTTGGTAGGGTAAGAAGTGTATGGTGACAATTCATTGATTATTATCTATGATTTTTATCTTAGAATTGATGATTGGAAAAAGTCCCATCTCAAGCGAAACGGGACTGTAGTGTTTATTTACTATTCACATGCCACTCCATCTTTATCTCGATCAAGTTTTGTGCTGTAACCTGGATCTCCTTTGTACAGTGGTGCTTTACCTGCTGCTTTAACTTCAGAGCAATTCTTATATGTTACGTTTGTATTAGTGGTTGTTGTTGTCTTAGTTGTTGTAGACGGCTTCTTTGTGTCTGTAGTTGGTTTATTTGTTGTGGTTGAAGTTTTCTCTGTCGAGACATTGATTGTCTTACCGTCAGAGGTAAAGATAATATCACCTTGCTTATCATTGCGATAGATAGTGATTTTCTTAGACGAAAGTTTCTTAAGGGTTATATCAGTTGGATGACCATATGAATTTTTACCCACTTGAATAACAGCATACTTTGGATTTACGGTGTTCAGGAATTTTTGAGATGTTGATGAATTAGATCCGTGATGACCAACGAGTAGAACATCTGATTTAAGTGTTGCTTTAGAGTTAATAATGTCGTTTTCACTTTCCTGTTCAGCATCACCGGTTAAAAGAAATGATGTACTACCATACGATATTCTGATTACAGCGCTCATATTGTTGGATTCGTCATATGTACTGACTGGAGCGATCATTTTCACCGTGAGTGATTTGTCCAGGTCAATGAGTATTCCTGATTTAGCCGTATTAACTTTAAGACTTTTGTTTTGGATGGATAAGAGAACATCCTTAAATGTCTCGGTGTTAGCCTGTACTTTAGGCATGTAGATCGTTCCAATATCAAAATTGTCAATTACAGCATCTAAACCACCAATGTGATCAGCGTCAGGGTGAGTACCAACTAGGACATCAATTTTATTGATCTTCTGTTTGGTGAGATAAGCAACGATATCATCTTCCTGGTCGTTGTTACCGGCATCAATGAGCATTGTTTTACCTGAAGGAGAGATTATGAGTTGAGATGCACCTTGCCCAACGTCAATGAAGTGGACTTGAAGTGATTTTGATGGAGCTGCAAAGGATGACGATGTGAGTGATATGGTTAGGACAATGGATAGGATGATAGTTAATGTTTTTTTAGTTGTGTTCATAAAGTATCCCCCTTATTGATTAAGTAATTTGGTATGTAAGGTAAGTTAGTAAGTTCGAGTAAGTTCGATTTAATTATACTGAAAATATGCAGCGATTGGACGATTAATCGTAAAAGTGTAGATAAAATATAGGAAAATGAGTAAAAATGAAGGTGAAGATAGGACGAAAATTGTGTATCGGAAGATTGTAATCGCAAGAACCCAGTAGTGGTAAGGGTTGGAGCGATTTTTTTGTTGTTTGAAGGAGAAAATCGGGGAGGAGAAGAGTGAAAAACTGTAGATAACATAAGGGGATTACGATTGCGATTACGATTGAAAAATGGTGAAAATAAGGTGGATTGATGGAGTAGGTGGAGTGAAGGGGGATAAATAAGTAGAGTGTGGAGAAAGATGTGCTAGGCGATTTTATAGGAAAAATATGTCATTTCTAGGTGAAAATGTAGCCCCCTGGTATGCTCCTAACTACTATATAAGTATAGTTGTATAGTAGTTAGACAAGAGGGGAATAGGAGCGATTATGGTGAATATATATCTGGTGAATTTCTTATCTGAGCTGCCTTTTTACCGTCCAGCGTGATAAAGAGTAAATGCACCATAGGATGATTTCCATTCAATCGTATAGTAACATGAGAATAGAAATGCAAGACTTAGGTAATAGATCTGGAATCTAAAGAATTATGGATGTCTAAGAGTTTGCAGAGTGAGGACGAACTGCTTGCTCAGTACGAGAAGGGTTGAATATTATTTCTAGTTATGTGTTGAAGTAAGTTCTACTCACAGGTAGTTTATTTAAGATATCTTATTAAAATATGTGTTTCAATCAAACATAGGAGTGAGATTATTTGATTAAGATTGATCTACTGTCAAATGGTAT
The DNA here is from genome assembly GCF_037969915.1 of Paenibacillus sp. FSL R7-0216. Classification (NCBI taxonomy): domain Bacteria; kingdom Bacillati; phylum Bacillota; class Bacilli; order Caryophanales; family Paenibacillaceae; genus Paenibacillus; species Paenibacillus sp. FSL R7-0216. The sequence continues at coordinate 1,455,131 of NZ_CP150222.1, forward strand.
TGATTCACTTAAATCAGCGTATTTGACAATGAATAAACTTCCCGAGATACAGCAAGGTTTAGAACATAATCTAAAAGATGCTGTTTTATCATTTAATCATGGAATAGAAATCCTCTTCAAGTACATTCTCAAGAAAAACAAGGAATACTTGATTTTTTCTGATATAGATAAGTTCATTTCTGCGAAGAAAAAAAATAAAACCAACAGTAGTGTAAATGTTTTTGAGATTAATCCCAATTTACGAACAGTCACTCTTATTGAAAGTATCGATAGATTAAAATATCTTTGTGATTATTCAATTTCTGAAGATTTGGAAATAATACTTTATTATCTGAACGGAATCAGAAATAAATTCATGCACTACGAAGTCAATATTTCTGAAGAAGAGATGCTTGAACTTTTAAGAAAATTACAATTGGGGTATGAGATGAGTGTTGACTTTTTGATAAAGCACATAGATGATTTCTCTGAAGATTTTGAAAGCGCAAGATACGAAATAACTGTTGAAGAATACCAGGATATGATGGCTGAAATCTTTGGTGAAATGAGATACGAGGAAGAAAAAAGAACTTAGAGGCTATGAAAACAATTAAATTTCTTGTTGAAATGAAAGTTAGTTTATATAAAGCAGAGGAGTGGAAGTCATGCGAGTATTCATTATTGAATCACCTAATCCCAAGGACTTACTTGAGAACAGGTCAGAAGCAGAACCTTTAAAGTATATTTGTCATGCAATGGGACATGAAGTATATTCGTTTCTAATTAGATCACATCGTGAATTTATTGATACATGTGACTACATATCATCGATGGATGAAGGAAATAACCGAACACCGAAAGAACCACTCTGTATCCATATTAGTTCGCATGGGAACGATGAAGGAGTGGTTTTTGGTTCGGATTTTTTACAATGGGGAGAGGTGGCAGAAGGACTTAATTCAATACTCACTATGGGTTATAAAAATGATATTTTTCTGATTGTATCTGCTTGTGGTACAAATAAACAAAAAATATCACAAAAAATAAAGAGTATGAATCAAAGAAATAGTAAGATCAAACCTCCGAAGTATATTCTTCTGTTCGACAAGGAAAGTGTTAATTGGGATGACGCTATTCTTTCTTGGACAATAATATATCATCAGATACACAGAATTGATCATAATAAGAAAAGCGATGTAATGAGCTTACTAGACAGAATAAAAGTATCTGAATTTGGCGATCTAGCATATAAAAGATGGGATGGAGAAAAATATATTAACTATTCTCCCAATGTATAGTGTTGATCTAATTTAAGACTATACATAAAATCCAGCGTTTGCTGTAAGTTGATTATTATACTGAATAGGCTTTAATTTATAATCTGAAACCAATATATAATTTTGTTTCTGTGTATTTTGTTATCCGAAGAACCTTTACTTTATAAAGGTTCTTTTATTTTGTTATTTTGCAATAGCATTTCCAGGTTGATAGATGTTATGTTATTTTGATTTTTATAGATTACGATTTCTTTTTAAAAATAGACATATACACACTGTACTGACTTTTTAGTATCATAACTTAAAAGTATTGACACCGGTAGGTGAGTAACGTAAAATTAAGATATCAAACGGTGTCATAACATATATTCAAAATCAAAGGGGATTTAAATATGATTTTTGGCTATGCACGTGTTTCTACAGTAGGTCAAGATTTAAATGCTCAGATTGCTCAACTGAAAGAAAATGGAGCAGAAATAATTTACTCTGAAAAATTTACAGGGACTAAAAAAGATCGACCAGAATTCACACGTTTACTTGCAGAGTTAGAAGAAGGTGACACTCTTGTTGTAACGAAGCTCGACCGTTTTGCTCGTTCAACTGTGGATGCAATCATAACTGTAAAAGAACTGTTCCATAGAGGTATAAAGATACACGTGCTTAATATGGGAATGATTGAGGATACAGTCACAGGGCGTTTAATCCTAACTATATTCAGTGGATTTGCTGAGTTTGAACGTGACATGATTGTTGAGCGTACACAGGAAGGGAAGGCGATTGCACGACTGAAGGAAGGGTTTACTGAAGGACGTCCAAGGTCGTACACATCTAAACAGATGGATCATGCAATAAGCCTGCTAGACACTAATTCTTATAATGAGGTAGCTGCTTTGACTCGTATAAGTAAATCAACACTTATACGTGAAGTTAAACGTCGTAAGATGTCATTGGAAAACTCACATGTAAAACTCTAGGCCCTAGAATCAGGGCTTTTTTGATTTTTATTAAGGGAAAGGATGGGGGGGGATATTTAAAAGTTGAAAATTATGAGTCTTTCCAGAAGTCGCTGTAGCCTTCCATCACTAGACTCAACTTAAAATTTTTGTTTTCCTTGTAATATCTACCTTTATACGATTGATCTACGTATCGTATTCATTTCTATGCTAAAACTTATACATATTACTCAATGAAATTTACTTACATCGCTTTTACTATACAATTATCTTACCTTAACCATATGTACTTGGATTTCATAATTAATTAACAACAAGATAAGTAACAGAGCTTAAGCACTAGGTTAAGTGTTTAGGAGAGATTTTAAGTAAAAAGATAAGGGGTACCCAGAAGTCACGAACAGTTGTATAGTTCTCCTTGACCACTAACCTATTTTTTCTCTGATCTCATAGACCTATATTGTCGATAATGATAAAATAATAGGAAATATTTGGTTTGGGGGGGATTGTGGAAATGAATCAAGGGTATGTATATGTCTTATATAATCAGTCTTTTCCTGATTTAGTCAAAATAGGAATGACAACACGAGATCCAGAGAATAGAGTCACTGAGTTGTCAGGTGCTACTGGAGTACCTACACCCTTTGTTCTTCTTTATAAAAAATACTATGCTGATTGTCATTTAGCAGAAAAATTAGTCCATGAACACTTAGCAAAAAAGAGATTGAATGAAAATAGAGAATTTTTCAGTATGCAACCTCATGAGGCAATTACTTTTATTCAGAACTTAGAGATACCGGAACAACATGAAGATTATGAACAACCCATGATTATTAATAATTCCCACAATGATATAATTGACAGTATTGTTAAAGAAGCCGATGGATATTATTTTGGTTATGATGGATTTTTAGAAGATTTCAACCAAGCCTATTCTTTGTATAAAAAAGCATCTTCATTTAATAGTGGATATGCAGATTTTCGATTAGGCAGTATGCATATGTCGGGAGATGGTTGTAAAAAAGATAAAAATATGGCAATGAATTATTTTAAAAAGAGTGCAAGTAAGTAACAATTATCGTAAAGCCTATGGGCAGTTAGGGTATTATTACTTGATTGATAATGAGTTAAGACACGTTGATAATTCTTTAAAATGCTGGAAACTGTATTTTGATGATCCTGAAACAATAAAAGGTATTGAAAGTTATGATTATTTTGATTTACATACTACAACCGAATATATAGTGCTTTCGATTGAAAATAATATTGAACTAATCTATCTGCCATTAATCGAAGAATGTTTAGATTTTATTGATATGCAAATGCATAATAATATTGTCAGATATCAAAACAGTGGACATGAACCAGACTTTAAAGAGTATTTAATATCAAGAATGAAAAAAGGTATTGCTTTCATTGACCAATATAATAATTAGATATAATTCCAATTCAATTAGTTGTCACTTCAGTATGAAGTGGCTTTTTCTTTTGCCAAATATACCTAAAGGAGCAATCATAATGACAAATTTAGAACGCCTTAAATTAGAAATCCAACAATCAGGTTTCAGTGATCCCGAACTTTCAATCTTCCTTAAGGAATCCAATTTATCCCCTACCGATACATTTAATACTTCATCTAACGATAGTAAAAGGAACAATGGCACCTTTCATCTTGGCTTCTATCATGTTAAAGTTACCTTATAATAGATTTCGTAATGTTTATAAATGGGGGTTAAGTGTTGTCTTTAAATAACTTATGTACATATTATTGTCGTGTATCATCCGATAAAGATGAACAAGCTAATTCAATTAAAACGCAAACAGATGGTCTGATTGCATATGCTAAGGAAAAGAAATTGATTATTGCTGAAAGCGGCATATTCTGTAGAAGAAACCAAGAGGATGAACCGAGGCATGGATATATTGATGAGGGTTTTTCAGGTGCAAAATCTAAAAAGTATCGTAGAGCATATCAGCAGATGATTAGTGACGCTAAGCGTGGTATGTTCAAAACGATACTCACTAAATCCGTTAGCAGATTTGGAAGAAATGTTAAGGATATGCTTACGACAATTGATGAATTAGAAAAGTATGGTGTAGGCGTTTGGTTTGAGGATATAAAAGCTTACTCTCTCAATGGCCCAGATAAAATTAGAATTCAACTATTCGCAACTCTAGCAGAAGAAGAATCCAGATCAAAAAGTGACAGTGTTCAGTGGGCAAAAAAAGAAGCAGCAAAAAAAGGAGTTTGGGCAGGCAGAGAGCCTTATGGATATAACATTTATAAAATGGGAAGTAACTCCGAATTAGATAAGTACATGAAGGGTAGGCTTGTTGTTAACCCAGTAGAAAGTGAGATTGTTATAGAAATTTTTGAGTTATATTTAAGAGGATGGGGAGTTAACAAGATAGCCAAGTATTTGGAAGTGGTCAAAAAAATTCCTTCTAAGCGCGGAGGAACTTGGACAGGTAGTCATATTCACGGAATTTTGATGAACAGTATCTATACAGGGCACACCACTTTGCATAGAACCAGAAGATCAAACATTAATTTGGGACTTATCGAAAAAATTCCAGAGGATAAACAAATAAAAGTAGATGATGAATCACTAAGAATTATCTCAGATGAAACTTTCAAATTAGTACAGATTGAAAAAGATTCTAGACCAAAAGTGAAAAATATGAAGAAAGGAGTAGACTCTAGATTCTCAACAGCGCATCTTTTCAGTAACTTATTAAAATGTGGGAATTGTGGAGGAAGCTTAAGAAAAAAAGTTCAAAAAACATCTAAGCAAACACACCACTATTATTACTGCCGCAATCATGAGTTGTATGGGCAAGAAGTGTGTAAATACAGGAATCTTCAACGAGAAGAAGAATTATTAAATTGGGTTCGTGAAGAGTTTAGGGATCGAATAAAATCACCTTCATCTGATGATTTTTATTTCGAGAAATTACTTGAAAATAAATATCATTCAGTTGATTTTGTATCAATATCAGAATCACATAAGCAAAGGCTAATTGAACTTGAAGTTGAGAAGGAAACTAATTTTCGGATTTTATCTAAGGGCATCATAAGTGACGAAGAATATGAAATGCGTAATAATACAATTATTGCCGAAAAACAAAAACTAACGAGTGAGCTTACACGATTTGAAAGTATAAATAAGGAAATTGAGGAGTTGCATTTTCAATATAAGTCGTATCTTCAAGAGTTAAAAAATTTAGATTTAGATAATTTAGATAACATAACCTTAAGAAAATTTGTTGATAAAGTTACGGTTGCAACATATGAAGATGGCGAATTGGATAGATTCATTGACTGGAAGTTACTTGGAGATAATCAGTTGGCTATTCTAGAAAACAATGAAGGTTTTAAGAAAGAGGTTGAGGAAGAAGAAAGACTAGCAGAGACAATGACTTGGGAAGAAGCGCATTCTCAAGAGTATATTGCCAATTACAAATAAGAGGATAAACCTCTTATTTTTTTGTTTACGTTGAAACCTTTTTGTAGATATATCACAGGCGATGAATACCGGCCATGACGGCAGTCTTTCTACCGGGCATGCCAACAGCACTGCGGATATGATCAGTCGGCTGGAAACGATGGTGCTGAGCGGAGCCGAATTACCGCTTCCGGTCGTTCGGCAGCAAATCGCCTCGTCCATCGACGTTTTCGTGCATTTGTCGCGTCTGCGCGATCGCTCGCGCCGAGTAACGGAAATTTCCGAGGTCGTTGGTCTGCAGGAAGGGGAGGTGGTACTTCAGCCCTTATTTACTTTTTGGGAAGAAGGGGAACAAAACGGTCGAATCGTTGGCAAGCTGCAAAGCAGCGATACAGGGTTAATACATACGGACAAGCTGCGCATGGCGGGTATGCCTTTCAATTAATGCAGAGTTAGGATGGGAGGGTTTTCGTTGCTAAAAAGGCGGGCAAATCTGCAGAAATGGAGGGTTGGATTCATTGCTGCCGATAATCCGGCGAAACTAGCGGATTATCGAGTATATCCATTGTCTGCACAGCAAAGGGGCATTTGTATGTTGGTTGGAGGAGCTGCGTTCTATGCCTTGGGTTATGTCTTCTTCCGGGTGGTCCCGCTGGCGTTTCTCTTATCGCTTTGCGGCGTGTATGCGCCGAAATATTGGAGCAGCTACTTACTGCGCCGGAGAAGGGAGAACCTGAGCCTGCATTTTAAGCAGGCATTATATTCGTTATCTTCGTCTTTGGCCTCTGGTCGTTCGGTAGAGAACGGCTTTCGCGAAGCGATCGACGATTTAAAGCTTCTATATCCCGATGGGGACAACGATGTCATGCGAGAGCTTGCGATCATCTGCGCACGTATGGATTACGGACAGCCGGTCGAGGAAGCGCTACTCGATTTCAGCCGTCGGGCCGCACTGGAGGATATCGACAACTTTGCGGATGTATTTACGACCTGCAAGCGTTCAGGCGGAGATTTGGTTGAAGTTGTCCGACGCACCTCGAACCTCATCGGCGAGAAGCTGGAAATCAGTCAGGAAATTGGCGTGATGATTGCCCAAAAACGGTTCGAAGCCAAGGCAATGCTGGCGGCCCCCATTTTGTTCTTATTGTTTATGCAGATGACCTCCCCGGACTATATGCTTCCGCTGCATCAGGGAGTCGGATTGTTGATCTCGGGACTGGCTTTGCTGTTGTATGCAGTTTGTGCTTGGCTGATGTTAAAGATCATCGATATTCGGCTATAGAGGAGGGGCCTTTGCCAATGTACCTGCTGGTCGCGGGATTGCTGCTGGCCGCCATAGGCGGAAGCTGGCTATATGCCTATTGGAAGTCCCGGTTACTTTACCGCAGTTATGAGGGATTAACCATGGAAGGGTTAAGGCTCGTGCGCCTATCGCCGCCGATGCTGCTGCTCTTGGAGCGGATCAAAGTGTCCCAGCGACTTCCACGCTTTTTTTTTAAGGTTCAGCGTGCCGTGCAGAAAATCTGCGGGAATCGGCGCAGCGGTGAAATGACCTTGTTGTTGTTGGCAGAAGCGCTCACGTACGGTTATCTATTTCTCATCTTCGGGTGCTTGATGACCTTGCTGAGCGGCGGTGCCAGCGGTTTGCTGATCGGGGGTCTGTTAGCCGTGTTGATGCCGATGGCGCTGATTAACGACCTCCATCGCAAGGTACAACGACGAGAGCAGCTCGTTCTGCTTGAACTGCCCGAGTTGCTGAACAAGATCGTGTTGCTGGTTGGCGCAGGCTCAACGGTTCAGCAAGCGATTAAGCTATGTCTGGAGCGCAAGCGGGAGCAAGCCAACCATCCTTTATACAGGGAGCTGCTACAAATGCAAAAGGAATGGGAAGGGGGCGATTCGTTTCAGCAAGCGTTGGAAGGTTTCAGCAAACGTTGCGGTATTCAGGAGGTCTCCGCGTTTGCTACGGCGGTTCTCTTAAACTACCGCCGCGGCGGAGAAGATTTTGCACTGGCGTTGCGAGATTTGTCCCATTCGCTCTGGGAGAAACGCAAAGCCGTCGGCAAAACGCTGGGCGAGCAGGCATCGTCCAAGCTGGTTTTCCCCATGGTGCTGCTGTTTATGGCGGTACTGATTCTGGTGGGCGCACCGGCGTTTATGATTATGAATTTGTGAATTCGAGCAGAGGAGGAATCAACATGTTGACTGCATTTCGCAAGGAAATCAAAGGGGCATGGCGCAATGAAGAAGGGCTGGGAATGCTAGAAATGATCTTAATTATCGCGGTGATCGTCATAATTGCAGTGATTTTCCGAGATCAGTTGAGAGACATCGTCGAGAGCTTGCTTGGGAAAGCCAAGTCAAAGACCGAAGACTTCATGGACGGAGAGTAATTGTGGGCCTATGGCGGGATCAACGCGGGGGCTTTACGATCGAAGCCTCATTGGTGCTTCCGATGGTTTTTTACACGGTGCTCATTCTCCTGTTCTTCTGCCTCTACCTGTATCAACATGTGCTTTTGGGTCAGGCTGCCACCGTTGCAGCGGAGCGAACGGCTTACAACTGGGAGAATAGCCATCAGGACAGTTTGACTGGCGCCTTTGACGAAGGGGAGTACGATCCCCTCTATTGGCGCCTAGGGGATGACGGTATGCTGCAGGCTGTATTTGACTGGAACGGCGAAGGCGGGACCGCCAAGCTGAATTTGCCGGCGGAAGATCGAGAGGCAGGGCAGTCGCTCCCGGTTCGGAAGCTAAGTCGGACAGGAGCTGAAGTGCCTAAGGGCCTTAGCGGGGAGATGCGCTACGACAACCGGCTGCTCATGCGTAAAGTAAGCGTAGCTTTAGAACGGCTGGTTCCGCTGGCTCCATTGGAGGGCTGGATTGGCGATGTCAACCAGAGCGGGCGTGCGGAGGCCTATGTCGTCGAACCGGTGGAATGGATCCGGACGGTGGAGCTTGCGAGCTATTACGGCGAGAAATTCCGAAGCGGTAGGGGGCAAGGGGGGATGGATAAGCAGGAGGCGCAGGAGGCGCTGAAGCTGTTTGGTAAATCATCGCGATGATGGGAAAGGAGGATGGCGGTGTTCCAACGGAAACGCTCGGAGCAAGGAGCGGTTACGGTATTTTTTATCGTGATATTTGCCGCGGTATTCGCATTTGTCGCCCTGTTTATCGATTTTGCCAGAATGTTCGCCCTGCAGGCCAAAGCAGAAGCTTTGACGCATGCGGCTTCGAGGTCCGTCCTGTCCGCTTACGACCGGGAACTGGCCGAACGGTACGGCCTATTTGCATATGGGCAAACCGACGGGAACTACATTATGGCAAAGGTGCTTCAGGACCAGCTCGAACTGGTCGGACGTAGCGAGGGGTTACCTTTGCTGGGAGCCCAATTAGATTCTTCTTCTGTCGAATTTTTGCGTCCCATCGGAACCTATCCCGTGTTCGAGCAACAAATCCGCGAACAAATGAAATACCGGGCACCGATCGACGTAACTATAGAGCTGTTGAATCGCTTTAAACCGATGGCCGGAGTGATGAAGGAAGCTTCGAATACGGTGGATTTGCTGGGAAAATTACAGAAGCTTTACGACCAGAGGGAAGCCAAGCTGGATGAACTTCTGGAGAAGCAGCGGCAAGCGGCCAATGCAGTAGGGCCTTATGCGGAAGTACTGTCAGTGGGAAGCGGCGGGACCCACGGGGAAGCCTGGAACGGCGATATCTCCACGCTGCCCGACGCTGCGGCGAATTATCCCGCTTATGTGAGCCAAGTCGAGGCGGATGCGGGTAAGGAACCCGAGGATCGGATGTATACGGCGGAAATCAGCCGCTACCGTTCAACAACCAGCGGGATGTTTGCTAAACTGGACCGCGATCAACGGCTTGCAGAGCAGAACCATGCCTCACGCCTGCCAGAGGCTAGGGCCCTGCTGGAGGAAGCGCGGCGGATCAATGATCAGATGCGGCAAACGATTGAAGAGGCGGAAAAGCGCCCGGAGCAAACGGGTTATAACGAAGTGTCAGCCGGGACGAGCACCCGCGGTGGCAGTTCCGGTCCGGTCGGCGACGGCGACGTCATCGCCAATATCCGGAGCCAAGCCGGATCCCTGCTGCTATCCGAGGAGACGTTTGCCGGCCTGACCGCGGATATCGATCGGCAGTCGGCGGCGTTCGCCGGACTCCGGAACACCGGAACCTCGCTCCTAGCGCAAAGCGAATCTGTATTATCGGCGACGGCTTCGTCTACATCTTTCGCTTCGGGCGTGAATAGCACGGCTGAGGCATGCGATGCCTATCTCCGGCAATTCGTCACTCCGGGTTCAGCCAATGTGCTGGATGCGAGCGCTCGTCGGCTGGACAGTCACCGGTCCTCCGATAAGGAGCGGAAGGCGACAGAGAAGGCAGCAAGCGCCAAGCTGAAGGAGGCAGCCGGCTGGATCCGTGAAATCGAACAGCTCAAAAACGGATTGAAAGAGCACCAGGCCAAATTCGATCAACTAGAGGTGAAGATGGAAGCCAATCGATCGTTAAACCGTTCCACCTCTGGAGACGGGTCTGCCTCGGCCGCCTTGAACGATGATCCAAGTGAGGCGGGACAAGCCTCCATGGGAAGGATGGACGGATTGTACGGCGGTTTGGCAGGACTGATGGGAGGGATGTCGGACTCCGTATTTCAAATGGAGTACGTTGCGAGTTATTTTCACTTCCTGGATGTCAGCGCCTTGAACGGTTTGCTAGAGGGCAAAGGCCAAGCGGACAAGCTTGAAGTGATCCGCGAGCAATTCGCGCCGGAGAGCCAAGAGGTCGAGTATATTTTGTACGGTATGCATAATCCGGGAGGGAATGTCGCTGCCGCGTTTGGAGAGATTTTTGCAATGCGTCTGGCCATTCGGACAATGGAGGGCTTCAGCAAGAACGCGGCCAAAGGGAATCCTTTACTGGTGTTTGCCGCAGCCCTGCTGTACGGAGCGCAGCATGCCTTGCAGGATATGATCGCATTAACCCGGGACGGGAAAATCCAGTTAAGCGACTACCTTAAGGTTGATCTGACTTATCGGGATCATCTCCGGTTGTTTCTGCTGCTGCATGGCCGCAGCGAACAGCGGTTGTCGCGAATGCTTGCCGTTATATCATTGAATACCGGGATCGATCCGGCGGAGCGAGCCACCTATGTCAAAGGGAAAGTGACGGTGGCAATGCCTTTATGGTTTTTGCCCGGGGTATGTAAAACGTTGGGTAAGGTCGGCGTATTGAAAGGAAACGTGGAAGGAAGCCGGTACTATGCTGCCAAACAAGCGGACTTCTCATATTGAAGGATCGAAGGCACAACGCTTCCGGGAAAAGGGGTCATTAGGAAGTATCACGTTGGAGGCTGCTTTGATCGCTCCCGTCTTCGTGTTGGTCGTATTCTGGTTCATTTTCCTTGTCCATATGACGCTGCTATCCGGACAATTGCATGCGGCGGCAGCGAATGCTGTCAAACAAATCTCCGCACATATCTATCCGGTGGCGATTGCGGTCGAGGCGCAGAGCAGCGGGCAGCAAGAAACGCAGACACCGGTCGGGGAGACGGGTCAGGGAACCGCTCCTTTGAATGGAGCGGGGGGTTCCCGCAATAAGGGAACGGTTTCGGGAAACAGCCCGTTCTCTTGGCGAATGCCGTCCCTGTCGCTTGAGGAATGGGCGGGACAATATGCGGCAAAACTGCCGGCCCCTCTATCGACATGGATAACCGATGCTGCGCGTAAAGGCGACGAACCGCTGCAAGAGTTAAAGACGAATGCGGTGGAAGCTGTTTTGGACCCGTTGGTTAAACCGATGTTACGCCCGTTCCTGCAAGGGACCTTGCTGGAGGAAGAACGCTTGCATGTCAATCGTGTCACGGTTCCAGACTTGAAGACGGGCAAGCAGCCTTATTTCGGACTAGAGGTGAGTTACGAGCTTCCGCTGAAGGTCCCGTTTTCCGGGCGGCGGATGGTACTGCAAACGAGGGCGGAAGAGCGTCTTTGGATCGGCGATACCGGTGAACTGGATTCGGGGGCTGGAAGCGGAGACGGCCAAACCGGGGAAGCGGCGGTTGTGGTCTCCAAGCCAGACCCGGCGTATGCCGGACATCGGGCGACGATCGTTGCCCAGGTTGCTCCCGGGACTAGCGCCAAGCTGACCATCTATTATAAAAGCGGGGTTAGCCAGGCGAAATATTTAGGGGAAGCGACTGCGGATGATCAAGGCAGGATTGCTTGGACCTGGTTGGTTGGGGGAAACACTACGCCGGGGACGTGGAGTTTCGTGATTGAAACGGGAGAGGGCTTGCGCACGACAGCCGGGTTCGAGGTGGCAAGTCCGCATTCGGAATAGGAAGGAAGTGCAAGGGCTGATGGTTGAGTTAGGGAGTTGTTTATTGATGTTACTTGCGGCTTTCGTCACGGATTTGAGAACGATGAAAATTCCTAATATCATCACGATAACGGGAATCTGGTCCGGACTGTCCTATCACCTTTTGATGGAGGGCTGGATTGGTGCTTGGTTCGCTGTTGCCGGGGCTGCATCTGGATTTGGTCTGATGTTTGCACTGTATTTACTGCGTGCGGTTGGAGGAGGCGATGTCAAGCTGTTTGCAGGAATTGGGGCCTGGATGGGAATCGCTTTCGCTCTATCGACGATGATGTATTCGATTTTGGCTGCAGGGTGCATCGGCTTAATCATCTTGATTTGGCGTCGTGAGACTGGGGTTCGTCTGCGTCGCATCACCGGTAGCGTCCTTGGGGCAGCCGCCCTGCGAAGTACGCTCCCCATTCAGATTGCCGCCAAAGGCCAATTGCAGTTTCCGTTTATGTTAGCCGTGCTGCCGGGGGCGATACTGGCGATCTACTATATGTGACGTGCGAGGAGGGGCGTGCCATGCCAGAGTTAGTTGCCGATTTTGTTAGGGACGGCGGAACCTACATGATTCTTGAGGCTAAAGAAGGGCTGAAGCCTGAACAATTGAATCGCGTCCAGCGCGCCATGCTGGCATCGGTGACCGTGCCGAACCTGCTGCGGCTCGACATTCGCGAGGTTGATTATCAAATCAGTTTGCACTATGACATTACGGGAAAAAGAATGCTGTCTCAGTGCTTACGCAGCGACAAAATCGGCATGCCGGAGTTTTACGGTTTGCTGCTCCAAGTGGTTGCTGTGCTGGAAGATAGCAAGAGGTATATGTTGTCCCCATCCGGTTTTTTGCTCGATGAGACGCATATTTTTGTGGAGGAGCCGCTATCCAGCGGGTCGCTGTATTTTACTTATGTTCCTTGGAAGGAGATGCCGGCCGCTCTCCCGCTGTCCCAGATGCTGTTATCATTGATGACCCGACTGCTCACTTGCGTCAAACATGTCGAAGGGGATGGAATCCCGCAGTTGATTCGGTTATGTGGGGATGAGCTTTTTTCTTTGGAAGAACTTAAAAAAATGCTGTTGCGTTTGTTGTCGGACGAACCGGATATCAAGCCGGAAAGCAATGCGGAGGCAAGGAGAACATCAACGACAGTAAAGGAGCCGTTGCCAAGGCTTTCGGAGCCTTCTCCGTCATTTCCTCGTTCTGCCGTAGTTAGGGAATATCTACCGTTACGGGAGCCTGCGGAATCGGGAACTTGGGCAGGCAGTGCCGTTAACGATGTAAACGTTAAACGGGAAGAATGGGCGGGACTCGACGAGAAGGCATCGCCGAGTGAAATGCAGATCAAACCGACTTACCTTGTGCTCGGGGTGCTGCTTGTGGATGCGTTGTGTTGGAAGCTTCTCTATTTTGATCGACCCGGAGCATTCGGGTTATCGCTAAGCATAGCGGTTACCGTACTTTTAGGGGCTGCCGGATTTGTTCTATGGCGAAAGCTGCGCAGTTACGCGGCAGTGGAAGAAGAAGCGGAAGGAACAGTGTTGGAGGAAGCCCCTGAGGCGCTAGGAGTATCGGGACTTCTGGGATTATCCGCAGAACGACCATCGGGCTCTTCATTCTACAATAGAAATATTGAAGCTTTAGAGTCTTCTGGCGTTTTTCCAGCCAGGTCCTCGGTGGAGTCGTTCGTGCCGCGGACTGAGCTTTCGTATGAGATGCCGGAATCCGCGGAAGCAGCGAGTGAATCTGAACCCGAAGTGGGGGGGTCTCCCCCTACAGTGCTGCTGAGCCGGTCCATGCTGCAGGGACAAGATCGATCGTTGAACGGTCGCAGCCCGCACTATTATTTAGATCGTTTCGAGGAGGGCGGTGGCGTGTCAGAGCGGATTCCGTTGACCCCAGGAAGCTTCGTAATCGGGCGCTCCGAAGAGATCGTTCAATATGTGGAGAATACCGCAGGCGTTTCCCGTGCCCATGTGGAGATTTTGGTCACTTCGCGCGGCTGTTTACTCAAGGATCTAGGATCGAAGAATGGGACTCGGTTAAACGGGGAGAATGTGGCTCCATATAAAGAATATCCTTTGCAGGCGGACGACACGTTTTATTTAGCGGAGACGAGCTTTAAATTCGGTGCGGAGGTTTCTTGAGCAAGGAGGTTTAGGGGATTATCGCCCACGCTTGACCGGAAAGTCATGGACCAAATTTGAAATGGCCGTAGATTCTCACCGGAAAAGCGGGTATAATGAACGAGAATGATTCTCAATTACATATTTCATGCTCTTATTTTTCGGCAAAATTGATTAAAGGATGGTTCTCGACATGTCGGCAATAACCCAATCTACCAAACCACGCTACCGTTCACGCCCGCTTGCGGCAACTTTGATTTTATTCGGCGGTGCCGTGCTGCTGCTGTTTGCCATTTGCCTTTCGATTTCCGTTGGGGCGGCAGATATTCACCTCACTACCGTCTGGGATGCGCTGTTCCACTTTCAGGCGGAGCAAACTCAGCATCAAATTATTATGGAGCTGCGGCTCCCGCGGGCTTTGGCGGCTGCATTAATCGGCGCGGCGCTTGCGGTAGCCGGGTCCATTATGCAGGGGATGACACGCAACCCGATGGCTGATTCCGGCTTATTGGGACTTAACTCCGGCGCAGGGCTGGCGCTGGCCATTAGCTTTGCGTTGATGCCAGGCACCTCATTCCTGCTAACGATGTTTTATTCGTTTATCGGAGCCGGGCTGGGTGCCGGACTCGTATTCGGCATCGGCTCCATGTCCAAGGGAGGCATGTCTCCGGTTCGACTGACGTTGGCAGGGGCTGCCGTCAGTATGCTGCTGACCGCAATCAGCGAGGGGATTGCGATTTACTTCAATATTGGACAGGATCTTGCATTCTGGTACGCTGGCGCGATTGCCGGTGCGAATTGGCTGCAAATCAAACTGGTCTCACCTTGGGTGTTCGCCGGGTTGTTCTGCGCTTTGCTGCTGTCGAAATCAATTACTCTGCTCAGCCTCGGCGAAGAGGTGGCGACCGGCTTGGGCCAAAGAACACGCTTGATTAAGGCGCTTGGCATGCTCATCGTGTTGGTTCTAGCCGGCAGTGCGGTTTCGATTGTCGGTGCGATTGGGTTCGTTGGCCTACTGGTACCTCACGTGGCTCGCTTTTTAGTTGGCGTTGATTACCGTTGGGTGATCCCGTCCTCGGCCCTGCTTGGCAGTTTATTGATGGTATTTGCAGATATTTTGGCGCGGATGGTTCATCCACCGCATGAAACGCCGATTGGCGCTTTGATTGCCGTCATCGGGGTGCCGTTCTTCCTGTATCTCGCCATGAAGCAGAAGGGGGGATTGGAATGAACCGAGTCGAAGCCCCTATGCATTTGCGGCAGAAAGCCCGTAAAGCTTATATCGTCATGACCGTCTTTGCGCTATTGATCCTTGCCGTATTCATCTTTAGCATGAATACCGGGTACATCCGTCTGTCGCCGCTCGATGTGTTTAGGACCCTGGTTGGCATTGGGACAGATAAACAAGAGCTGATTTTATTCGAATTCCGGTTGCCGCGCATCGTGATTTCCGTGCTGATCGGAATGGGGATGGCGGTTGCCGGCTGTATCTTCCAAGGCATCTCCCGTAACCCGCTCGCCGATCCCGGGGTGCTTGGAATCAATGCCGGAGCTGGCCTTGCGGTAACGCTGTTTATTTCGTTTTATCCGACGACGACAAGCGCCCCCGTCTATATGATGCCGGTCCTGGCTTTTCTTGGAGCGGCCGGGGCAGCGACCTTGATTTACGTACTCTCCTTCAAAAAAAATTACGGTTTGCTCCCCATCCGAATGGTGTTGGTTGGGATTGCGGTTGCTGCCGGCATCAATGCCGCGATGATCGTTCTGCAGTTGCGCTTGCGTCCGGAGAATTTTCAGATGCTGCAAATCTGGCTGGTCGGCAGTATTTGGGGAACGTCGTGGAAGTACGTACTGGCGCTGCTGCCTTGGCTGATCGTACTGCTTCCTTACGTGTTCTTGAAGTCGCGCGCGCTGAATGTGCTCAATCTGGGAGATCAAACCGCGACGGGTCTCGGCACTCCATTGGAGCGATCCCGTCTGGGGCTCTTGGCTGCCGCGGTTGGTTTGACCGGCGCCTGCGTCGCCGTGGGCGGAGGCATCTCCTTCGTGGGGCTGATCGCGCCGCACTTGGCCCGCCGGCTGGTTGGACCCAAGCATGAGTATTTACTCCCTGCCTCCGCGCTGGCTGGTGGTTTGCTTGTTATCCTAGGCGATACACTAGGCCGCTGGGTGCTTCAGCCGGCTGAGATCCCAACCGGGATTGTAGTAGCTATTATCGGTGCGCCTTATTTCTTGTATTTGCTCACGAAGTCGCGGATGTAAACGCCTGAATGTTGATAATGACAACGGCCCGGAGACTGGAATTCCAGTCTTCGGGCCGTTGTCATTTTAGGACTTCAGATCGGCGACCGCCGATTCTAAATCAGGATAAGTGAAGGTGAATCCAGCCTCTAGCAACGCGCGGGGAATGACCTGCTGCCCCTCGAGCAGCAGGAGCGACATCTCGCCTAACGCGGCTCGGAGCACCGCCGCAGGCAGCGGAAGCCAGAAGGGACGGCGATGCACGCGGCATACGGTGCGCCCGAAATCAAGGTTCGTCACCGGATGCGGGCTCACTGCGTTCACCGGGCCGCGAACTTCCGGATGAGTGACACAGTAATCAATCAGCCTCACCATATCCTGAATATGAATCCAAGGGACCCATTGCTTGCCGCTGCCGATACTTCCTCCGATGCCAAGCTGATAGGGGAGGCGCATCAACGGATATGCGCCGCCGCCTTGCCCGAGTACGACTCCGGTGCGCAGCTTGACTACGCGGACTCCGCGGAATTCCCGGTCTGCCGTCTCCTCCCAAGCCGCTGTCACCTCGGCGAGAAAATCGGGGGGAGGTGATGGTATAGCCGAGCTCTCGTCAAACGCTTCTGAGTGCGAAGTACCATAAATACCAACTGCGGAACCTTGTACAACAACCTCAGGTTTTAGTTTCATTCGCTCAACGGCGCGGGCAACCGCTCGGGTGGACTCCAGGCGGGACTCTAGAATCCGCTGCTTGGTCGGTTTCGACCAACGCTGATTCAGTGTAGCTCCGGCCAGATTCACGATGGTTGAAACACCTTCCAGTAGCACAGGATTTCTCTCCAATTCCAACCACGTTGTGGAGGTCAGCAAAGCGTCGGAAGCAGCAGCCTCCTGCAGCCAGCGCTTTCCCCCGGTACCACCACGCGTGACAATCATTACCTCGTGTCCTTGGCTCAGCCAAAACTTGGCCAGCGCCCGGCCGATAAACCCCGAGCCCCCGAAGATCACCGTTTTCATGTTTTCCTGAATCCTCCTCTACGTAAAAATCCGGCTGCCTAGTGCAAGACAAGGAGCCGGATGTGAATTTGTGCATATGCGCTTATTTGTTCATTAAATGCCGATAGGGTTGATAATCGATCTGATTATTTTCCAGAAACTTAACAAGGAACTTGTTGTCGCGTTTTGGCGTGGCTACGATGTAACCGCGGATGCAGTGCTCCTGCGTGACCTCGGAGGCTTCCTCCTGCAGCGCAATTTTGCCGATCTCCGCGGCGATCGAATGCTTGGCGATGTCCCGGAACGGTCCCGGTACAGGCTCGACCAACCGGTCGAGGAACGCTTTGGCTTCGTCCGTCCATAGGTGGCGGCTCTGCTCGACCCAATGGTTCTGCCAGTCCAGCTTCGACATGCCGTCAGCCTTCGGGAGTACCTTCAAAAATTTGCGGAACATAAAGAAGCCGCCGATCGCCATCATGCCAAGCAGCACGAAACCCCAAAACGCGATGCTGTTCATAAACCAGCGATTCGGGCCTTGGGCGGTTAGTATGTAAACGGTAGATTGCAGCACGATTCATCACCTCGGAACGGATTTCGCTTTTCGCTAAAAATTCGGATATTATGATAGTAGAAATTGAATCTTTCAAAACTGAGATAATCTGCTAAAATTATACCTTATTTCTTTATTTATTTCAGCATTCAAGCTAAAATAGGTTTGTTTAGCGATTTAATGTCCAAAAGGGGGAAAATACCTTGCTGAAAATTGGTTCCCATGTATCGTTCTCGGACAAGGGCCTGCTTAGCGCAACGGCCGAGGCGGTAACCTACGGCTCCAGCTCCTTCATGATATACACCGGGGCACCGCAAAATACGCGGCGTAAACCGATCGAATCGATGAATATTGAAGAAGGCCAAGCGGCGATGAAACAAGCCAGTATCGACGAAATCGTCGTCCATGCGCCTTACATTATCAATCTAGGTTCTTACAAATCGAACACGTACCAGCTTGCCGTGGATTTCCTGCAGGAGGAAATCCGTCGTACCCATGCGCTTGGCGTACGTAACATCGTGCTTCATCCCGGCGCTTTTACGGACAAGGATGCGGAGTACGGGGTGAATCGCATTGCGGAAGGCCTTAACGAAGTGCTGAACGGAACGAGTGAAACCGACGTTTGCATCGCGCTGGAAACCATGGCCGGCAAAGGGACGGAGATCGGTCGCAGCTTCGAGGAAATCGCGCAGATTATCGAGAAAGTCCAACACAACGAGCGCTTAACCATCTGCCTTGATACCTGTCACATCCATGACGCCGGCTATGATATCGTAAATGATCTGGACGGCGTCCTGAAGAAATTCGACGATACGATCGGATTAAAGCGGATTGAAGTCGTTCATATCAATGACAGCAAAAACCCGGTTGGCGCGGCAAAAGACCGCCATACGCCGATCGGCTCCGGCTGGATTGGCTTCGATGCGATCCACCGCATCGTCCATCATGAGGCGCTGCAAGGCCGACCGTTCATTCTGGAGACGCCTTGGGTCGGGAAGGAAGCGAAAACTCAACGCCCGATGTACGAAGTTGAGATCGCGCTGCTGCGCGGGAACGTCGGCGAACGGTTTGGTGAATCGTTCCTGAGCGATGTGGAGCGTTTGGCCGACTTTTTTGCCAAGCAGGACATCGGGGCCCGTTCCTTCGTGCTGGATACGTGGAATCTGCTCAAGAACGATGCCAAAGCGAAGAAGGCCGATCCGCGCGAGCCGATGGAGCGGCTGTACGACCTCGCGATGGAAGCCAGCCTGTTCCCAGAGCTGACGGAAGAGCAGGTGAACCAACGCCTGGTGGCCTGGTTTGCCGGCGCGGGTAAATAACGAAGACATCATTTGTGGCAAGGGGAATGGAAGAACAATGGATACGCATATCAAAACGGGCGGACAACCCGTCAAACCTTATGAGAGCAACCGTGCGCGCATGTTGATCTCCTGCCCGGACGGGCCGGGGATCGTTGCCGCGGTATCCCGCTTCCTGCACGAGCATGGGGCGAATATCGTGCAGTCGGACCAGTATACGATGGACCCGGAGGGCGGCATGTTTTTTATGCGGGTCGAATTCGATTTGGATGGATTGGACGGGCGGATTGCGGCGCTGAGGAGCGATTTTGAAGCGATCGCCTCGCAGTTCCGGATGCAGTGGAACATCTATCAGCTGAGCCGCAAGAAGAAGCTGGCGATCTTCGTATCCAAGGAGGATCATTGCCTGGTCGAGCTGCTTTGGCAATGGCAAGCAGGGGACCTGGATGCGGAAATCTCCATGGTCGTTAGCAATCATCCGGATATGAAGGAATACGTCGAATCGTTTGGGATTCCGTACCACCACATTCCGGTGACGCCAGAGACGAAACGCGAAGCCGAGCAAAAGCAGTTGGAGATCGTCGGAGGCAACGTCGATTTAATCGTATTGGCGAGATACATGCAAATTGTCTCCCCGGCGCTGATCGAGCCGTACCGCACCCGCCTGATCAACATTCACCACTCGTTCCTGCCGGCGTTTGTGGGAGGTAAGCCGTATGCTCAAGCTTATGACCGCGGGGTCAAGATCATCGGCGCCACCGCGCATTACGTGACTGAGGAACTGGACGGTGGACCGATCATCGAGCAGGACGTGCAGCGTGTAAGCCACCGTGACGACGTGAACGAACTGAAACGAATCGGTCGGACCATCGAGCGGGTTGTGTTAGCCCGGGCTGTAAAATGGCATATCGAGGACCGGATTTTGGTCCACCAGAACAAGACGGTCGTTTTCAACTAACGGCCTCATTCATGAGATTTGGATAACAAAACCGGCATCATGGGCAGCGTGTCAGCTCGTCATGATGCCGGTTTTTACGTTATTCCTCTCCCCGGTAGGCGATCCCGTCAATCATTAGAAGACAATCGGTATCGATGAATTCAGTGGTGGAGGTCATGCGCGCCGGACAATGGTTTTGCTCAAAGTACTCGAAAAATACCTTCTCCATCTCAGGCAGATCCTGAATATGCTTGAGATACACATTCACTTTCACCAACCGTTCCAGCGGGCATCCGCACGCGGATAAGGTGGATTTCAGTTGGGTGAAGACATCGTGGATTTGCGCGGTGAAGTCGTCGCCAAAACCTCGGTGCAGACCGAGAAAGACATAGTCGCCGGCCGTAACGGCGGAAGAATAGCTAAACGGAGTTGGAATACGGGTAATCATGATCTTTAGCCTCCTAATAGATAAGGATTTATGCCGGATCTAGAGGTGAATGTTTTCACATAGTATAGAACATATGTTCCTAAAAAGCAAGGGAATTATGAACGGGGCAGGAGCAACACGAAAAAAGCTCATTTACAGGGGAATGGTTGGGAATAATGGTATGGAAAAGGGGAGTAGGAAGTGCTACAATAGATAAAGTCAAAATGATTTTTTCAAAATGATTGTTTTGTAAACGGAGCGTTAAATGTTTCATGGTTTTCAACGATCTTTTCATAATGAAGGAGGAAACACGAATGTCACTTTCAGACAACAACACGATCGACAAACTCTCGATCACTACCATTCGTACACTGGCGATCGACGCGATCGAGAAAGCGAAATCCGGCCATCCTGGCATGCCGATGGGTTCCGCCCCAATGGGATATCAACTATTTGCCAAAACGATGAACCATAATCCGGACGAACCAACCTGGATCAACCGCGACCGTTTCGTCTTGTCCGCCGGCCATGGCTCCATGCTGCTGTACAGCTTACTGCACTTGTCCGGGTACGACCTCCCGATGGAAGAAATTAAACAATTCCGCCAATGGGGCAGTAAAACGCCGGGTCATCCGGAGTTTGGTCATACCGCTGGTGTGGATGCGACAACCGGCCCGCTTGGTCAAGGTTTGGCGATGGCAGTAGGGATGGCGCTTGCAGAAACCCAACTGGCTGCGACTTACAATAAAGGCAATCTGAAAGTGATCGATCACTATACGTACGGCATCTGCGGCGACGGCGACCTGATGGAGGGCGTGGCCAGTGAAGCGGCATCGCTCGCCGGTCACTTGAAGCTTGGCAAATTGATTTTCCTCTATGACTCCAACGACATCTCGCTGGACGGCAAGCTGAATCTCAGCTTCTCGGAGAACGTGCGTCAACGTTTCGAAGCTTACGGCTGGCAAACGCTGCGTGTGGAAGACGGCAACGATCTGGCGGCCATCGAAGCGGCGCTCGAAGAAGCGAAAGGCGACACTGAACGTCCAACGCTGATCGAAGTGAAGACAGTGATCGGTTACGGAAGCCCGAACAAGCAAGGCAAAGGCGGCCATGGCGGTACCCACGGCTCCCCGCTGGGCGCTGAAGAAGCGAAGCTGACCAAAGAGAATTACAAATGGGTTTATGAAGAAGATTTCTATGTTCCGCAAGAAGTACGCGAGCATTTTGCCAAAGTTAAAGAACGTGGAATTGCCACTTATCAAGCTTGGCAAGAAACGTTTAAGCAATATCAATCACAATATCCGGAGTTGGCCGCTCAATTCGAGCAAGCGATTGCCGGCGATCTGCCATCCGGTTGGGATGCGAAGCTGCCTAAGTACAGCGCAACAGACAAAGCGGTCTCCACGCGCGTAGCTTCCGGTAACGCGCTCAACGGACTTGCTCCAAACGTACCGCAGCTGCTGGGCGGCTCCGCCGACCTGGAAAGCTCGACAATGACACATTTGAACGATCTGGCGATGTATACACCGGAAACCCGCGATGGCCGCAACCTGTACTTCGGCGTTCGCGAGTTCGGTATGGCTGCTGCCATGAACGGCATCATGTTGCATGGCGGTCTGAAAGTGTTCGGCGGCACGTTCTTCGTGTTCACTGACTACTTGCGTCCGGCAGTGCGTTTGTCCGCGCTGATGAAGTTGCCGGTGACTTACGTGCTGACACATGACAGCATCGCGGTCGGCGAAGACGGCCCTACTCACGAACCTATCGAACAGCTCGCTTCCCTGCGAATCATCCCAGGCTTGACGGTCATCCGTCCGGCGGACGGCAATGAAACGTCGGCGGCTTGGGCTTATGCGGTAGAGAACAAATCGAATCCGGTCGTCCTGGTGCTGACTCGTCAAAACCTGCCGATCCTGGAGAAAACGGCGGAAGCGGCTCGCGAAGGGATCAAACGTGGCGGTTACGTCGTAGCCGACGCGAAGGACGGCAAACCGGTTGCGCAAATCATCGCTACGGGTTCGGAAGTCCAACTCGCGGTTAAAGCGCAAGCCGCTTTGGCCGAAGAAGGCATCCAGGTTCGCGTCATCAGCTTGCCGAGCGTGGATCTGTTTGATAAACAGGATCAGGCTTACAAAGACTCCGTTATCCTGCCGGACGTTAAAGCCCGCGTTGCTGTAGAAATGGCGCATCCGTTCGGATGGGATCGTTTTGTCGGCGAGAAAGGCTCGGTCATCGGCATCGATAAATTCGGGGCTTCCGCACCTGGCGACAAGGTCATCGAAGAGTATGGCTTCACGGTAGAAAACGTGGTTAACCACGTGAAAGCCCAATTGAAATAAATAAGAATAGGAGTTCAAAAAGTCGGATTTTCAGCACCGAGAAAGTGATTAAAAGACGACTTTTTGAACAACCGCTTAGAGGGGAAGAAGGGAGAGGGGAACGTGACAGAGAAACTGCAAAATGTAACCGTAGAGAAGCAAGCCAACATCTATTTTGACGGCAAAGTTACGAGCCGGACCGTTTGGCTTCCGGACGGAAGCAAACTGACACTGGGAATCATGCTCCCGGGGGAATATGAGTTCGGCACGGACTCGCTGGAAGTGATGGACATTTTGTCCGGAGACCTAAAAGTGCTGCTTCCCGGCGAAACGCTGTGGCGGGAAATCAGCGGGCGCGGAACGTTCACCGTTCCTGCCAAGTCTTCCTTCAAGCTGGAGGTGCGCAGCGTCACCGACTACTGCTGCTCTTATGGGGCAGGAGCTTAAGCCTCATAGCTAATCAAAAAGGCAGGTATCAGCGATTCCATGTCGCTGTACCTGCCTTTATTTCATAATCTGAAGGCTTATTCGCCGATTTGTTTGCCAATCCAAGCTTCATACAGCTTGACGACGGAGGAGAGGTCCTCCTCGCCGAAGCCTTGGGTTTGGCCAGATTGGAACAGGCTCTTAGCCAGACTCAGCATCGGCGCCGGAATGCCCGAGCCGTCGGTCAGCGCAGACGCGAGCTTCAGATCCTTCAGCATTAAGGCAAGCGAGAACTGATTCGTGAAATCGTGCTCGATGATTTTGCGTCCCTTCAGCTCCGCAGCTTTGCTGCCGGCGGAACCCAGCTGCACGAGTTCTAGGAAGCGGTCTGCTGGCAGACCCGATTTGGCGGCGATGGCAAACCCTTCCGCCAGCGCCAGGTTGTTGATGCCGACAATCGTGTTATGGGCCAGCTTAGCGACGGCACCGCTGCCGTTGTCGCCCATGTGCAGCACTTTTTTGCCCATCGTGTCGAACAATTCCATCACTTGCGCTAAAGTCTCTGCAGAACCGCCGACCATAAATACGAGGGTGCCGTCGATTGCGGCCGGCGAGCTGCCGGTCACTGGGGCGTCGAGGAACGTGCCTCCAAGCTCAGCAATCTGTGCGGCTAGGCGTTTGACGAGTGCCGGCGAGATCGTCGAACAGTCGATGACGGTGGTCCCGGGCCGGATTCCGGCCAATACGCCATTCTCGCCTTCGTATACTTCGGCGATGGACTCATCGTTGCTGACCATCGTGATTACGACGTCCGCCCACACGGCGGTTTCCTTCGGCGAAGGTGCCACGGAAGCTCCCTGCTCGGCAAGGGGCGCTGCTTTGGATGCGGTCCGGTTAAACACGGTCACAGGATAACCTGCTTTCAGCAGGTTGGATGCCATAGGCGCACCCATCGTCCCGAGGCCGATAAATCCGATTTTTTTCAAGTTCGTCACCATCTTCCAAAAGAATTGAACATCATTTAATTATTTTAGCACGGCGCGTGGAAACCTGTATATTGTGCCCTTGTCATTGCCGGGAATTTACAGTATCCTAGTTTTAAGTTGTTTGAGGCGGCGTTCAGACCGGCTTTTTTTACCAGACAGCAGCTTTTGAACGTTTCCTCTTGGATAGGTCAGTGTGATAAATATTAGACGGAGGAGAGTTTCAGCAATGTCCAAAAAAGTGACGTTTGACTACAGCAAAGCCCTGCAATTCGTTGGGCAGCATGAGGTCGATTATTTTGCGGAGCCGATTCGCACGGCTCATGAGCAGCTACATAAAGGTACCGGGGCAGGTTCCGACTTCTTGGGTTGGATCAACTTGCCGACCGACTATGATAAAGAAGAGTTTGCCCGCATCCAGAAAGCGGCAGCCAAAATCCAAAGCGATTCCGATGTCCTAATCGTCATCGGCATCGGCGGATCCTACTTGGGCGCGCGCGCGGCGATCGAATCGCTGTCCCATTCGTTCTATAACCTGTTGCCGAAGGACAAGCGCAAGACGCCGGAAATTTATTTTGCCGGTAACAACATCAGCTCGACTTACGTGAATCACCTGCTTGAACTGATTGAAGGCAAGGATTTTTCGGTGAACGTCATCTCCAAATCGGGGACGACAACGGAACCGGCGATCGCTTTCCGCATTTTCCGCGCTGCGCTGGAGAAGAAATACGGCAAGGAAGAAGCGCGTAAGCGCATTTACGCAACGACCGACAAAGCCAAAGGGGCGCTCAAGAAGCTGTCCACCGAAGAAGGCTACGAAACGTTCGTCATTCCGGACGACGTTGGCGGACGTTATTCCGTTCTGACCGCAGTTGGCCTGTTGCCGATTGCGACTGCCGGTATTAATATTGAAGAAATGATGCAAGGCGCAGCCGATGCGTCGAAGGAATTCAGCAACCCGAACCTCGCCGAGAACGCCAGCTACCAATATGCAGCCGTACGTAACGCGTTGTACCGCAAAGGCAAAGTGACGGAAATCCTCGTCAACTACGAGCCTTCCCTGCACTACGTATCGGAATGGTGGAAACAGCTGTACGGCGAAAGCGAAGGCAAGGATTACAAAGGGATCTATCCGGCTTCGGTTGATTTCTCCACCGATCTGCACTCCATGGGTCAATTCATCCAAGAGGGCAACCGGAACATCTTCGAAACGGTGATTCAAGTGACTGAGGTGCCTAGCCACATCACGATTGAATCCGATCCGGCCGATCTGGATGGTTTGAACTTCCTGTCCGGCAAAACGCTTGATTTCGTCAACAAGAAAGCGTTCCAAGGCACGCTGCTGGCACATACCGATGGCCATGTACCTAACCTGGTCGTGAATGTGCCGGACATGACGCCATATTCGTTTGGTTACCTGGTTTATTTCTTTGAAAAAGCCTGCGGTATCAGTGGTTACCTGCTGGGCGTCAATCCATTTGACCAACCGGGTGTCGAAGCGTACAAGAAGAACATGTTCGCACTGCTTGGCAAGCCGGGTTACGAGAAGGAAAAGGCCGAACTGGAAGCCCGTCTTTCCGAATAAGTAAGGCCAGGTAGTAGTAAATGCGTTGAAGTTAGAATGTCAGGAAGCAGTTCGCCGGAAGATGCCGGAGGAGCTGCTTCTTGGCACATTCATAAGGATGGTCTCATATGCTGGAAAAGTACAAGACGGTTAGGCAAGCCGGAGAACAAGAAATCGTCATCAAGAAATCACGGTTTATCGGGCACGTGAAACCGGTGGAAACCGAAGCCGATGCGCTTCAGTTTATTGAGGAGATCAAGAAGAAGCACTGGAACGCCACGCACAACTGTTCCGCGTACATGATCGGGGAACGGGATGAAATCCAAAAGCAATCGGACGACGGGGAGCCGAGCGGAACTGCCGGTAAGCCGATTTTGGAGGTGATCAAAAATCAGGGCCTCAAGAACGTCGCCATCGTCGTAACCCGGTATTTCGGAGGGATTATGCTGGGGGCGGGCGGTCTCATCCGGGCATATACTGACGGAGCCGTCGCAGCGATTGAAGCAGGGGAAGCCATTTCCCGTGTGCTTCATCAGCAAGTATTCGTGGAGCTGGATTACACTTGGCTAGGTAAAGTGGAGAATGAATTGCGTAACCGCGGCATCCGTACGGGAGATACGGGGTTTGCGGATAAGGTGACACTATGCTGTCTGCCGCATCATCCGGAGGCGCAAGCCTTTATGGATTGGATGACCGATTTGACGGGAGGGCAGGCCGTGATGACGGAAGGTGAAAAGGTTTATTTTATTGAAGGGGAATAATGCCTATGGCAAGAAGAGCAGTTGATCAGGAGTTGTCGAGAGAAAGAATTATGGAAGCGGCCCGGCACTTGTTCATTACCAAAGGGTACCGCGGGATTTCCATGAGGAGCATCGGTCAGCATTTGGGATACAGTCACGGCTCGCTTTATTATCACTTCAAGGAAAAAGCCGAGTTGTTTTATGCCATCGTGGTGAAAGATTTCGAGTCGTTGACCCATCTGTGCGAGCAGGTGACCAAACGGCCGCCTACCGACGGGCTGACCAAAGCAGAGCAACTCATGCTGGAATTCATCAAATTCGGCTTGGAGCATCCGCACCAATACGAAATCATGTTTATGCTCAGGGATGAGGAAATATTGACGTACTGTCGCAGCGAACAGGCCAAATGCTTCAATATGTTCGAGTCCATCATCCGCAGTTTTTTGCAGGAGGAGAGGCATCCGCTGGAGAACAATCCGTCTCTTCCGCTCAGCATGTTTTTGGGTATGCATGGATTTATCTCTTACTACATCCAGGATCGGCTGACCTTTGAAGAGATTAAGCCGGCCGCTGTCGCGCACGTCAAAATGTTAAGCCACAGCATTTACCGCATAACGTCATAGGGCGTTTTTGTTTTCACTTCTCGCTTTATCCAATTACACCATCATAGCATCAACACTTTATAACACTAATTGACAAAACCGGTCCATCCCCTGTAGAAAACAGATTCGGGGAAGGCCGGTTTTTGTTCAGGGTATAGCAAAAAAACCGCTCAAACCGCTTGGCTACTGCTTTTTTTCAGATTGACGGAATGCTTGCGGTTTGGTAATCTATTCTTAATAAACAAATCCAAGTAAATTCATCTGAATATTTAATAATTCAGTTCTTTGGAAACCGGAAGGGATGTGTGGTTTTGCATGCATGTAGAAGTGCGGAATTTGGATAAGCATTTTGGCAGCTTCCATGCCGTCCAAAATGTCAGTTTTGGCATCGAAAAGGGTCAATTGATCGGTTTGCTGGGGCCTAGCGGGGGCGGCAAAACGTCGATACTTCGCATGCTAGCGGGCCTGGAGCAGCCGGATGGCGGGGAGATTCTATTCCATGGGCAGCGGGTTAACGAGCTGGCACCGCAGGATCGCGGAATCGGCTTTGTTTTCCAAAGTTACGCTCTCTTTAAGCATATGACGGTATTCGATAATATTGCCTTCGGCCTGCAAGTGAAGAAGGTGTCAAAGGCGGACACGCGAGCGCGGGTCATGGAGCTGGTCGAGCTGACCGGGCTGCGGGGATTCGAGAACCGCTATCCGCATCAACTGTCGGGGGGGCAGCGCCAACGGGTTGCCTTTGCCCGCGCTTTGGCTCCGCAGCCGCAGTTGTTGCTGCTGGATGAGCCCTTTGCCGCGATCGATGCCAAGATCCGCCAGGAGCTGCGTTCGTGGCTGCGCGAGTTGATCGAGCGGGTAGGGATCACCTCGATTTTCGTCACTCATGACCAGGATGAAGCGATTGAGGTGGCTGACGAAATCATGATTATTAATCAGGGACGGCTGGAGCAAAAAGGGACGCCTTGGGATATCTACAAGGAGCCGGGAACCCCGTTCGTGGCTTCGTTTATCGGGCAATCGACGCTGGTGGAACGTGCCGCCGACCTGAAAGGCTTCGAGGAGGAAAGCGGAGGGCCGGAGACGAAAGCCTTGATCCGTCCGGAATACATCGAAGTAGGCACCGATCACGAATTTACATTGTTATCCGCGACTGCCCCAGGCGTCGTGAAGCACCTGCATTTCCGCGGCAGCGAATGGCTGGTGGAGGTGGAGGTCGGGGGGCATACCCTAACGACGTTCCGCTCCCTGGAGAAAGAAACGTTGAAGGCGGGTCAGGAGGTTCGCGTGCTCGTCCACCGCGCTTATCTCTTCGACCAAAAGCGGAGCTGGATCCTCGAGAATCCGCTGAAGCGCGAACCACTTAGTGTGATCATCTAACTGGGGTGGTGGATGGAAATAAGGGTATTTTATACCCTTATTTCACTGAATGGGAGCCTCGCCCAACCAATAGCGGTAAAAAATGGCCTTATTTTGTGGCGATAAGCTCGAAATGTCCCATCTACGGGCCATTCGGGAGAAATAAGACCCCAAAATGGCCTTATTTCCCCAAGAAGGGGCGTAAAGTGAAAAATAAGGCCCAAAAGCACCACTATTTGGGTGAGAATAAATAAAGAAGCCGCTGAAATATTCAGCGGCTTCTTTGCGTACGATTTCGGTTAGGCTCTCGACCGCACTTCCTGGCGCATGAACAGGACGTAGGACAGGCCAAAGCAGATCATCGTGGCGGCGAGCAGTCCGGTCAGCTGCGGCCAGATCAGCAGCAGGCTTTGGCCCAGCGACAAAGGGCTGGCGATTGCACCCACGAGCTGGTCCATTGTCAGCGGCCCCAATGCGCGGACTCCGGGGGAAAGCATCGTCGAGATCGTCTCCGAGAACAGCTCCGTCGGAGACAGGCGGTTCAGCGTCAGCACGAGGTTCATTTGCCGCAGCTGCGCATCCGGCGTCGCCATCTGGGAGACGGCCGTCGCGCTGTCGATCATGTTGATGATCATGCTGTAGAAGATCGTAAAGAACAGCCAAATGGCAATGGACGACAGCGCCGACGTCGCTGCCTGCCGGAAGCGGATCGAGAACAGGATCGACAGGCATAACCAGAAGCCGATGTATACCACCGCTATCAGCAAAAAGATGAAGATGCGGGCAAACTCCTCCGGCGTTGGCGGGTAGCCGATCGTAAACAAGCCAAGCCCCATCACGAGCAGGCCCAGTGAAAACACGACGACGGCGATCATCGCCAAAGCCGAGACGAACTTGGCTTTCAGAAAATCGTCGCGGTAAATCGGCTGCGACAGAAGGCGGCCTAACGTCCCTTTGTTCCGTTCGGAATTGACGGTGTCGAAGCCGAGCGTGATGCCGATCAGCGGTCCTAGCCAGGACAGGAATGTAGAGAAGGAGGGTACCGCCAGCGCCGAGCTGGTTAGAGTATACATTTTCAGGAACAGGAACGTATCTCCCGCCCCTCCGTCAGCCGCGCTGCCGCCCGATCGAATGGCCGTGACGGCCGAATAAATCGAGCCTATACAAGCCAGCACGATAATGCCCATCAGGATCCCGAACCGCCAACTGCTCAGATGATCGCCGATTTCCTTCTGCACCATGACCCAAAAGGAGGAAAACGAGCGTTCCCGGGGCGGATCAGCTTCGCCGGCGGGACGCAGTTCCGCCCACTGTCTTCTTGCGCGCTCCCGCCATTCGTTCAGGCGCAGCAGTTCCTTCGGCGAACGGCCGTCGGCCGCTTTGTTTGGCTGCATCATTGCTCACCCCTTCTTTCGAAATAACGATGATAGATATCGTCAAGCCCGTACTCCTTCCGGCGGATGTACACAAGCTCCGCATCCCCGTGAATGACGGCATCGGCAATTTGGGCAGTCAGGTCACGCTCGCATACCACGGTTGCGGTCACGCCCCGCTCAAGCGCGTCGTCGCCTTGAACCGGGTAGCGGATGCCGCGGACGCCTTCCAAACCGGCGATGTGCAGGGCCAACTCCTCCGTCCAACCTTTGGCGCCAACCTCGACGTAGACGTTGCCGTCCGCGTCCAACTGCTTGGATAAGGAGCGGATGTCGCCGGCGGCGATCAGACGGCCTTCGACGAACAAACCGACGCGGTCGCAAATTTGCTGGACCTGATGCAGGTGGTGCGAGGATAGCAGTACCGTCAATTTCTCGTCGCGGCTCAGCGAGGAGATGAGGGCGAGCAGCTCCCGTACCCCTTCGGGGTCGATCCCGAGCGTAGGCTCGTCGAGAATGATGACTTCCGGGTTTTTGATGAGCACGTCGGCCAGTCCCAGACGCTGCCGCATCCCGCGGGAGAACGCCCCGACCTTTTTACCGGCGTTGTCCGCAAGTCCGGTTTTCTCCAGAAGGGCTTTGGCGCGCTGGAGGGCCTCTTGCTCCGATACGCCGTTGAGCCGTGCCGTGTACATGAGATTATCCAGTGCCGTCCGGTCCTCATAGAACCCGACGTCATCAGGCAGATAACCAACCTTCCGCTTAACCTTAAGCGCCTCGCGCGTCGGATCGAATCCGCAGATCCGTGCATGCCCCGAGGTCGGTTCGGTCAGCCCGAGCATCATCAGGATCGTTGTGGTTTTCCCTGCGCCGTTGGGACCAAGCAATCCGAAAATCTCCCCGCGAGCGATGCTCAAATTCAGATGATCGACAGCTGTGGCCTCGCCGTATTTCTTGGTCAACTGCACCAGCTCGACGACCGGACGTTCGCCGTTGGCCGATGGGGTGGGTGTCATACGTATACCGGTCTCAGTAACCATGGATTATCTTCTCCCGTATTTCCGGAACAGGTAATAGATGCCGCCACAAACCGCCAGTATGATGAGAACCCCCACCCATCCCCATAATACGGACGATTTCACGGTCACCCGCAGATCGGCGTTCGCGCTTTTGTTCGCGGAGGAGGCGGTCAGACTGACCACGTAGTCTCCGGGGAGCGATTTCTTGCTCGACTTGATCGTGGCCTGAACCTGCTTGCTCTCGCCCGGCGCGATCGATGTGATCGACGAAGGCTCGAAGGACACTTCCCAATCCGTCGGCGCGGACGAAGAGAAGGAGAGATCCTGCAGCTCGGCGGAACCGGTATTTTGGACCACGAAGGTCAGCTTGCGTTCGGAACCCGCCCCCACGTCAGTGCTAAGCCGATCATCCGTCGTGGAAAATTTCATATCGTACGTTCCCGTCACGACCGCTTCAATCTTGGCGTTGGCGGTTGAATCGCCGCTTGTAGCTGCAATCGGAATTTCGTACTTGCCGGCTTTGATTTGTTCAGGCGGCTTCACCTCAATTGTAATCGTCTTCTCGGCATTGGGTTCGACTTCGACCGAAGTTACGCTGTTGCCGTCGGCTTTAAAGCGGACGTCCCAGCCTTGCTCGGCTTGTGCGCTGAAGGCATAGGTCTGTTTTTGCGTCGTCCGGTTGCGCAGCACCGCGCTGTACGTGAAAGTGGAGTCGGAATGGCC
Source organism: Paenibacillus sp. FSL R7-0216 (assembly GCF_037969915.1). Lineage (NCBI taxonomy): Bacteria > Bacillati > Bacillota > Bacilli > Caryophanales > Paenibacillaceae > Paenibacillus > Paenibacillus sp. FSL R7-0216. The sequence goes on from NZ_CP150222.1 coordinate 1,486,840, forward strand.
TTCCATATTAGCCTGGTCCAAGGTTAACTCGGTTTTGAAGGTGCCCTGCTCCGAAACGTTGACGACGAGCGGCAATGTGACATCGTCCGCTTTGAGATTGAATACGTACCGGCCTTTGTTGACTTGCAGCGGTACGTCGAGGTCGAGGTTGAAGGTTTGGGTCTCTCCGGCCTTTACCGCCAGGCGCGAGACCTCGCGGCCGCCCGCGGTCAATTCGTATTTCCAGTCCTTGCTTTGCGAATCTAAAGAGAGGTTGGCCGATGCCGTGCTTCCGCCATGATTGACGAGATCGATCGTATACGATACGGATTCGCCCGGCGCTGCGGACCACTCTAAGTAAGGTGAGTAAAGTTCCAACGAACCGGCCGCCGAGGCTCTGCCAACCCCGGATAGAGCACCGCCTACGGCCGTGATCACAATGAGCAGCAGGAACGCTGCTTTTCGAAAGGTTTGAAGCATCTCTTGTACCCCCTATGAAATATTGATGTTCATCAAGGGTACGCACGAAACAACGCCTTGGATTTATTCCAAGCAAAAAAAATTGGGGTTTTCAAGCGAAACCATTTTTGGTAAAACGGGAGGTAAGAAGAGGAGAAATTTTGCGGGAGGGACAAACATGGACCTGCAAAATGAAGAGATGACCTGGCGTCTGCGCGAAATGTGCGAAGGTTCGGTGTCGGCATTTGATGCGTTTTACGCCTGTTATTCTCCTTTTGTCATGCAGGTGGCCGGCCGTCTGGTTGGGGAGCGGATGGAGGCCGAAGATATTTGCCATGAGGTGTTTCTGGAAGTGCTGCGACGCGGACAGGACTATGATCCGTCACGCGGTTCGATCAGGGCTTGGCTGGCGGTCATGACCCGGAGCCGCAGCCTGGACCGCTTGCGGCGTAAAGCGCGGCTGGAGTATCCAGGCGACGAGGCGCTGCTCCGGGATGCGGTGGACGAAGACGGCTCCGGCGAGAGCGAAGCCTTGTCGCGACTGGAGCGGGAGGCGCTCCGCACGGCGATTTACACCCTGCCGGAACCACAGAAGAGGGCGATCGTGGGTTCCTATTTCGCCCTGCAGACCCAGCGCGAGATGGCGGAGGCCTGGAGCGTGCCAATCGGTACCGTGAAGTCCTGGGTGCGATATGGCCTGAATCATTTGCGCAAGCAGTTGGAGAAGCAGGGTTGGGGAGAATCGCTGGAAGGAGGGAACGAGCATGAACGGGCAAACCGGCGATAATGCTCGCAAAATCAACGGGGCGGAGCACGACGGCGTATGTGTTCGGATGTATACCGAGCAGGAGTGGATCGATTGGCTGCTGGGGACAATGGCGGAGACGAAACGCTCTGAAATGGCGAAGCATTTGGACACCTGTGCGATCTGTCTGGGGCAGAAAACGTATTGGGAGGACGTCCTGGGGATTGTTGGCGTTGACGCATCACAGACGGACATGCCAGGGATATCCGTTAGCGGAGACCCGAAGCCGGCGCTAGTCATGCCGGTGCTGCCAGTGCGAGTGCAACCGCACCTCCAGGAGCAGGCTGTCACTTCTTCCACTCAGCGTATTGACCCGTGGGCAGATGCCCTTCCTTCTGAACGAATTCGGCGCAGCCTGCGTCGCCGGGTGAGAGGAGTCGGGTGGCGACGTCGGGCGTTACGCTTGCTATCGGTACGCTGGAAGTGGACCGTGTCACTGGCCGCAGCCCTGATGGTGCTGATGGGCCTGGGATACGCTTTGGATCATCTGAACCAACCCGAAGCAGGTTGGGACCGTTATGTGCAAACGTACGAGCCGGAAGCCCTATCGGTCCTGTCCAAGCCGGATACGATCTCTTATCCGATCGCCATGGGCCGTTTGGAGCCGGAAAACGGGAGGGTGTGGTACAACGCCGCCACCCGGGAAATGCTCATGCTGGTTGGCGGGTTGGTCCCGGACAAAGGTCATACCATTCGCGTCTGGATCGTGAAGGAAGGCGCGCGCGACAGCCTGGGATTGCTGCAATATCATGCGAATCGGGCACATCTCTACGTCAAGGACAAGACGCTGAATGTCAATGACGATTTGGAGCTGACGATCGAGCCGATATCTGGTTCGCCGGACATGTATAAGGACTCGAATTCCATCTCGTTGGATTTGCTGGGACGATAAGTATTGTGCACATAAGACGTAGTCAACCCTCAAGACAGAGTGGTCTCGATGGCGGGAGATTTCGTAAAAAATAGACAAGTGGCTCGTCAGGAGGGAGACGTTTCAATATGGATCAGCTCGAGTTTATCGGCACCGGGGATGCGATGGGGGTTCCAAGGGTGTATTGTGATTGTGAGGTTTGCGCGGAAGCGCGAAGCACCAGCGGCGTGAATCGGAGATATCGCGCTTTAGTCGCGGTAGAAGGTGATGAAGGCAGCTTCCTGATTGACTGCGGCCCGGATTGGCGGACCGGCATGGAACGTAGAGGACAACGTTTTGCAGAGCAAATTCTAGTTACGCACGCCCATTTCGACCATATCGGCGGACTGCCTGAATGGGCGGATGCTTGCCGTTGGCTGGGGAGACGGGGACAGCTGCACGCGCCGCAGGAGGTGCTGGACACGATCCTTCGGCAATATCCGTGGCTAGGCGGTCATTTAGATCTGCATGCCGTTGGCAGCGAGGGGACCCGGCTGGCCGGGTGGCAGATCCGCGCGTGGAAGGTGTTCCACGGCAAGAACGGATTTTCGTATGCGTACCGACTGGAGAAAGGCTGCTTCGCCTGGGCCTATTGCTCCGATTCGATCGCTTTACCGGAGGAGCAAAAGGAGCCGTTGCGTGGTCTAGATCTGTTGGTACTGGGCACGAGCTTTTATCATGAGTTGGCGGAGTTCGCGACCCGGTCGGTGTATGATGTAAAGGAAGCGCTCGAGCTCTTGAACGAAGTTCGACCGACACGAACGGTGTTTACGCACCTGTCGCACGACCTCGACCTTCGGCGCGATTATGGATTGCCGGAGGGCGTGGCGTTTGCTGCGACGGGGATGAGGGTACCGCTGCGGACGGAGGAGTGATGGCGGAGTGGGCGTCCGGGGGAATGTCCGAACAGATGTTCGAGCGGATGTTCAAACGGATGTTCGAGCAGATGTTTAGGGAGATTTCCGAATGGTTGTTCGAGCGGATATCCGAGCCGTTCCGAAGCGGGGGCCGATGGGATGTCTTCCGAGCTCCGTTCCCTGTAGGCATGAGGTTAATGTATGCGAAAATTCGAATACAATTTACCCGCTACCGATACTTTCTGCCGAATGTATGCGAAAATTCGAATACATTTCACCCACGTCAGGTCACTTGGACCAAATGTATATGAAATTTCATGCTTATTCGCCCCAATCGGGCGCAAAAGCCCTGAATCTATATGAAAAACCGAATAGATTTCGAGTTTTGGGCGTTTTGCAGCAAATGATAAACGAAATTTCAGCTAAAAAAAAACTAACTGGAGGAATCCAGTTAGTTTTTTGCATTTAACACAAACTGATCGATCACGTGCTTCACGCCGTCCTCGTTGTTGCTCAGGGTGACGAAGTCGGCGATGTCCTTCAATGCCGGGATGGCATTGCCCATCGCTACGCCCAGGCCAGCAGCCTCCAGCATCTCATGGTCGTTCCACGAATCGCCGATGGCGATCGTTTGCGACAAGTCGCAGCCGAAATGGGCCGCCAGGAAACGCAAGGCATGGCCTTTCGTGCCTTCCGCATGCATGATTTCCAGGAAATTCGGCTTGGACTTGGTGATATGAACGCCGTCCCCCAGCAATTCGCGCAGCTCCGGCGCGATTTGGTCCAGGTAATCAGGCTCGTCGATGATCAGCATTTTCGGCGTTGGCTGGGCCACCAGCTTGGCGAAATCCGGCTCCACGTAATACCGCGTCCGGTTTAGCGTGGTATAGTCGATAAGCTTCTGGTTCTCCTCGCGGGCGTACAACTTGTCGTCGATGTACGTTTGCAGGTGCAGGTTGCGCTCGATGCAGTATTCAAACAGTTGGCGCGCCGCTTCCATCGGGACGTAACGCTCGTAGAGCACTTTTTCGTCCATCAGATTTTTGACCAGCGCTCCCTGGTACGTAATAATCGGCACGTTCAGCCCGGTCTGACGGGCGATCGCTTGGGCCGAAGCGTAGGCGCGGCCGGTTGCCAGGGTGACGACTACCCCCTTGGACACCGCTTGCTCCAACGCCTGCTGCGTTGCAGGAGTAACCTCTTTGTCGTCATTAATTAAGGTATCATCGATATCGATGGCAATCAGTTTATACATGGTTTCTCTCCTTTTGGAATGATCTCTCTCTAACCGGCGGATTTCAATTCCGCGAGCAACATACCGCCTAAAATGCACATACAGCCGATCCCTGCCGCCAAACCAAGCCGTTCGCCTCCGAAGAGCACGCCGGTCGCCGCGGCGAACACCGGCTCCATGGCGAAAATGACGGCGACCCGGGAAGGGCTGGTAAACTTCTGAGCTACCATCTGAATCCAAAACGCGAACGCACTGGTCGGCCCGATCGAGACGAGTAGCGCAAGCCATACCTCCGGCTGCATCAGTTGACCGGCCGTTTCGGTCCAAGAAGCCGAACGTTCAAACAGCAGCGATCCAGCCGCGCTGAGAACGCCGACGACCAACATTTGCAGCGATGCTAAAGGAAGCGCCGGATAACGGGGAGCAAACACGCCGGTGTAGGCGACATGCAGCCCAAAGGCAATGGCGCATAAGAACACGAGGGCATCGCCGCGATTCAAAGCCAGACCCTGGGTACCGGCGAACGCTAGCAGATAGAGTCCGGCGGCGGCCAGCAACGCGCTTATCCAGGTGAACCGGGAGATGCGATGCTTCAGCAGCCAAAATGACAAAAAAGGCACGATGACGACGGACAATCCTGTAATGAACCCTGCGTTCGAGGTGGAGGTATACAGCAAGCCGACCGTTTGAAACGAATAGCCGAGGAACAGGAACAAACCAAGCAGCGCCGCATGTCCCGCCATACTCCAGGATAATTGCTTCCATTCCTGCCGATAAAACACGGCGATGATCAAAGCGAGCAGCAGCGCCGCCCCGATAAAGCGGATGGCGTTAAAGGCCAGGGGCGGGAGCACCCGCACCGCATGCTGAACGATCAAGAAGGTACAGCCCCACATGAACGCGACGAACAACAGGCCCATATCGGCCAGTCGGGTCCGGTTTATGGCGGGCTTTTTCAAAGATAGGGCAGGTTCGTTATTCTTCAAGGAATACCAGTCCGATAAAGTCGTCCAGCTCCAGATTGCCGAAGTAGTGCTTCACCTCAATGCCAGCTAAAGCTTCTCGCACAGCCGAATCCTCGTATTTCACGCCTCTCAGCTTGTCCTCGATATCCGCCACGTCGCCGACGCCAAAGAAGTCCCCGTAAATCTTGATGTCTTGAATGTGCCCGTCTTTGATGTTCATGCGCAGATCGATGATGCCGACCGGAAATTTCTTGGCATGCTTCACGTTGCTCTCCGGCGACAAACCGTAATTCCAATCCCAGTTTTTATAGCGCTGAGCGGAAATCTCATGGATCTTCGCCCAGTCTGCTTCCGTCAATTTATATTGAGGCACGGCGTTCGGCTCCATGCCAAAAATATGCCGCAGCAACTCGGCGCGGAATTCCTCAATTGTCATTTTGCGGTCCAGAAAGTCGATGATGTTGGCGACCCGGCTGCGTACGGATTTGGTACTTTTCGATTTGAACTTCTCCGGATTGGCATGCAGCGAAGCCTGTACGTTGTCCAGGTTTAGGTTAAACATCAACGTGCCGTGGCTGAACATGCGGCCTCGCGTGGCGAATTGGGCATTGCCGGAAATCTTTTGCTCCCCGACCTGAAGGTCGTTGCGTCCGGTCATCTCCGCATTCACACCCAGCGATTTCAATGCCTGCACCACCGGCTCGGTAAACTTGCGGAAGTTGTGGAAAGACTCACCGTCGTCCTTGGTAATGAAGCTGAAGTTCAAATTCCCGAGGTCGTGGTATACCGCGCCACCTCCGGAAAGCCGTCGCACGACTTGCACGCCGTTCTCCTTGACGTATTCCTGATTGATCTCCTCGATGGTGTTCTGGTGCTTGCCGATAATGATGGAAGGGGCGTTGATATAGAACAGCAAATAGCTGTCGTCCTCCAGCGGCAAATGTCTCAGGGCATATTCTTCGATGGCCAAATTGACGGATGCATCGGTAATGCCTTCGTTATCAATAAACAGCATGGTTCTCCATCCTCCTATTTGCGGCCGGACGCCTGAATCTCAGGCCCCGGTATGTAGTCTTACACGCATATGAATTTATTGTAAACCAATTGATGTCGAAACCAAAGAGGGAGCAGGGATATTTGGTGAAAAAGAACCGAATAGCTTCCTTATTGACGGAAGGTGACCGGGAACAGATAATGGGGACACCTGAACTTTTTTGGAGAGAAAAGAATAACGTGCATGGATGCAAGGAGCATAAGGAAAGAGGGATCAGTCATGGAGTTGGAAGTTTACGGCCACGGCGGCGACCTGGTGACGGCTTCGGCCCGGTACGGCGTGGCGGCGGGAGAATGGACGGATTTTAGCGCGAACATTAATCCGCTGGGGCCGCCGCCGGGGTTGCTGGATGCCCTTCGGGAGGCGCTGCCGGGCATTGTGCGTTATCCGGATCCCGGACATCGCAAGCTGGTGATGCAGTTGGCAGCCCGCCTTCAAGTGGAGGGGGATGCATTAGTCGTCGGCAACGGGGCGGCGGAAAATATGGCGTTGGCGCTGCTTGGACTTGCCCCGGAGAAGGTCGGGATAGTAGAGCCTTGCTTCTCCGAATACCGCACCCTTTCGGAACAGTTTGGCGCCGAGGTGATGTCGGTGTTCGGGACAGAGGAGCGGGCGTTTAAGGCGGCGCCGGAGGAGATTGAAGGGCTGATTCGTGAAACGAATTTGACGTTCATCGGGCAACCCAACAACCCGAACGGGGTGCAATACGGGATGGACGAGCTGCGGCGGTTCGCCGCGGCAGGAGAGCGATACGGCACGTACGTGGTGATAGATGAAGCGTTTATCGACTTTATCCCGGAACCGGAGCGCCGAACGTTGCTGCCGGAACTGGGGGAATATCCGCATCTCATCCTGATCCGGTCGATGACGAAGTTTTACGCGATCCCGGGCCTCCGGCTCGGATTTGCGATCGCGCATCCGGAGACGGCCCGGCGCATGCGGGACAAGCAGGTGACCTGGAGCGTCAATTCGTTGGCACTGCTGGCGGGCGAGTTTTGCTTGGGGGCGGACGTTTCGTACGAACGAGAGACTATGGGATTGGTGAAGCAACAACGCGATCGGCTGGTGGGTGAGTTGATGCGACTGGGTTGCAGAACCTGGCCGGGGGAAGCGAACTTCCTGCTTGTCCGGGTACCGGAGCCGTGGACGGCCGAATCGATACAGACCGCGCTCGGACGGCGCGGCGTGCTGGTGCGCAGCTGCGCGATGTACCCGGGGCTGACGGAGCGGGACATTCGGCTGGCGGTGAAGGACGAACCGGCCTGCGGCAAACTGCTGCGGGAGCTGGAAGCGGTGATGGGGGAAGCGTTGTAGGGGAGAAGCGGTGAGGAGAATTCAAGAGGAACGGGATGATTGGGATTCCTGTGAATTCCTGACGGTAGGGATGAATTGAACGAGTATCGTTTGCGATTGCGCAAGACGTGGATTTGGGAGGAAGGGAAGAATGACGATCGAGATGCCTTTTATGGAGGCGAACCCGGGCAAGGTTTATGCATCTGAAGCCTGGCCTGGCTTGAAGCTGGAATACGGGGAGCGCCATTTGTTGCTGGAAGCCCCGCAGGAGATGGACGGGCTGAGCAGCGCGGTGTATGGCGGCGGCTTCGGCAAGCTTAGCCGAATGGTCAACATCTACGTAGACCGGCATTACCGCTGCGATGACCCAGCGCGGGATATCGCGGATCTGCTGGGGCAGTGGGGTTATCCGTCTGAAGGAACGGCCGGGCTGCTGACGGCGGTGCCGATGCGCTACGCGGCGGTGGCGGAGGAGCGGGGAGGCGATTTCGTCGTCTTCTGCTGCGCGACGGCGGGAGCTTCGAATGCCGCGCGGGCCGGCGTTCGGCGGACGACGTTCCCGGCCTCGTGGACACCGGGAACGATTAATGTGCTGCTGGCCGTGGACGGACGGCTGACGCCGGCGGCGATGGTCAACGCCGTGATGACGGCGACGGAGGCGAAGACGGCCGCGCTGGGCGATCTCGGCGTGCTGGACGCCGAGAACGGGCTTGCGGCCACCGGCACCACGACCGACGCGGTCGCGCTTGGCGTGAGTCAGCGGGTCGACTGGCCGCTGCTGCACGCTTACGCGGGCACCGCGACGGACCTGGGCGGCACGGTGGGCCGCCTGGTGTACGCCGCCGTAGGCGCGTCGCTGCGCGCAGCGGCCGCAGGCGCGGGAGCACGCCGATGATGGCGGCGTGGTGGGTGTTGCCGGTCGCGTATGCGCTCGACCGGCTGCTCGGCGATCCGCGCTGGCTTCCCCACCCGGTGGTGGGGATGGGCAAGGCGATCGCCGCGCTCGAGGCGGCCATCCGCCGCCTCGTTCCGCCCCGCCGCTATCGGGCGGCGGGGGTGCTGCTGCCGCTGGTCGTCGCCGGCGGCAGCTTTGTCTTGACCTGGGCGCTGCTGCGCTTGCTGGCCCAGGTCAGCCCGTGGCTGGCGGCCGCGGTGGAGGCCGCCCTCATCTGGACGACGATCGCCGCCAAAGGCTTGCGCATGGCTGGGATGGACGTGGCCGGGCACCTGCTGCGCGGTGACCTGCCCGCCGCCCGCCGCGCGCTCGGCATGATCGTCGGACGCGACACGGCGCACCTGGATGCGCCGGAGATCACGCGCGGCGCCGTCGAAACCGTCGCCGAGAACATCGTCGACGCCGTCGTGTCGCCGCTTGTTTATGGCCTGCTGGGCGGTGCCCCGCTGGCGATGGCATACCGGGCGGTGAACACCCTCGATTCGATGGTCGGCTATAAGAACGACAAATACATCGATCTCGGCTGGGCTTCCGCCCGGTTGGACGATATCGCCAATTACATCCCCGCCCGGTTGACGGCGCTGCTGCTCTACGTCGCAGCATGGGCCTTGCGGTTGGATGCCCGCGGCGTCTGGCGAATGGTACGCCGCGATGCCGCCAAGCATCCGAGCCCGAACAGCGGCTACCCGGAAGCGGCGGTGGCCGGGGCTCTAGGCGTACGCCTTGGCGGGGAGAACTCCTACCACAGCGTCGTCTCGTTCCGCGCCTATATGGGCGACAAGACCCGAGAGCTGGTTCCCGAGGACGTAGCGAAGACGGCGAAACTGATGTTCTGGGCGGCGAATGCGATGGTAATCGTAGGAACGGGGATATGGATTGCGATCACCGGCAATTGGACATGGATTTAATCGGAATGGGAGACTCGATTCGTGAATTAGCGGCGGGCCTTGAGCTTGAACTTAACTTTGGAGGGGAATGGCCTGGGAGGTGAACGTGAATGAACGTGGAATGGTGGCTGGTTCGTCATGGCCTCACGGCCTGGAACGCCGAACGCCGGTATCAAGGGCATAGTGATCTCCCCCTGCTGCCGGGTGAAGCATCGGGCTTGGCCGAGCTGCGCCGGGAACTGGCGGGGGTCGATTTCGCGGCGGTGTATGTCAGTGATTTAAGGCGCTGCCGCGAAACGTTAGCCTGGGCCCGTCCAGACTTACTGGACGGCGCGCAGCAGGACCCCCGCCTGCGGGAAATGAATTTCGGCCGGTGGGAGGGCCAGACGTATGAGATGCTCAAGGACAACGAGCGTTACCGTACCTGGATCGACGATCCGCAAGCCGCAACGCCACCTGACGGCGAATCATGGCAGGCTTTTGAGGCACGTGTGTCGGGGGTGTGCGGGGAATTCTTAACGAGGACGGAAGCGTTAGCGGGATCCGACTCTATCTCCAACTCCAACTCCAGCTTTGGCAGTTTGGCAAACGTCCGATTGCGGGAGACATTCCCGCCGTCAGCGGTTCGATTATATCCGTCTTTGCCGCTAACCGCATCACAGCCGCTTGAACCCACCCGTTTGCTCATCGTCACCCATGGCGGGGTTATCTCATTGATCTGTTCACTGCTTCAACCGAATTTGAGTTTCTGGGACACCCGGGTTGGGCCGGGCGGCGTGAAACGTTTGTACTTTCGAGAGGAAGGGGAACCTGAGGTGGAGAAGGAGGCGTACGATGAATGATTCTGAGATGAAGCTGAAGCTAAGGCTAAAGCTTAGCGTGCTGGATTTGGTTCCGAAGCTCCCGGGGACTCAGGCGGAAGCGGCACTTGAACAAGCCATCCGGTTGGCCCGGCAAGCGGAAGAACTGGGATATCTGCGGTACTGGACGGCGGAACATCACGATATGGAGGGTCTGGCCAGTGCGGCGCCAGAGGTGCTACTGTCAGCGATCGGAGCGGCTACCCGCCGGATCCGTCTTGGATCAGGCGCCGTATTGCTGCCGCATTATAGCCCGCTGAAGGTAGCGGAAAACTTCCGGCTCCTTGCGGCCCTCTATCCGGGGCGTATCGATCTTGGGATCGGGAGAGCTCCCGGCGGGGAGGCGCATGCGGCGATGGCGTTAAGCGGTAATTTTCTGGAACGGGTAGCTCGTTATCCGCAGCTAGCGAAGGATCTCTCTGACTTGCTTGCGGATCGTTATCGCTACGACGATCATCCCGTTACTGCTCGGCCAATTCCCCATCTTCCGCTAGATCTATGGATGCTTGGCACTAATGTCAAAAGCGCATGTTATGCGGCCGAACTCGGAACGGGTTACGTCTTCGGTCAATTTATGAGTGAAAGCGATGGGGGAGAGATCCTGCGGACCTATCGTGAAACCTTCCGCCCTTCCTTGCACCAAGCCCAGCCAACGACGATACTTGCCGTTAGTGTCATTTGTGCAGAGACGAAAGAGCAGGCGGAGACCCTAGCGGCGAAGGCGGCCGAAGGATTCCTCGCCCGCGGAGGTTCGCCTTTCCAAGGGCTTGTCGGGACAGGGCATCAGGTCCGCGAACAGCTGCAGAACATGCAACGCGAGTGTCTTAACGACGAGTTTTTGATCGTCTCGCCGATCCCCGATTACGAGGAGCGGTTGCGTTCCTATCGGCTTCTTGCCGATCCGTGCTGATGTTGAAATGTTGCAGAATGTACAACATTTTACCCTGATCCACCGGGGTTCTAGCTATAATGTTGCAGAAAGTGCAGCATTTTTGCGACAGAGCGCCCGATTTGCTGTGAAATGTTGTACAAAATGCAACATTTTGAGGGCGGCAGTCCCATGCCGGCTAGTAATGTTGCAGAAAATGCAACATTTTTGCAGCAGAACACCTAATTGCTGTGGGTGTTGTACAACATGCAACATTAGTCGCACTTCCCCCGGGGCTCCCGATCCTACCGCACCCACCGGGCCCACCACCGCACCTACCGCACCTACCGCACCTACCACGCCCACCGCGCCCCCCCATGCCCCCCACGCCCACCGCATCTACCGATCCCCCCGCACCCACCACGCCCCCCGCACCCCCCGCGCCCTACCACGTCCTGCTGCATCCACGCCCTCGCCCTGCGCTGCGCATCCCGCTCCACCCCTATTCCCAATTCCAAGGAAACAGGGGAAATTCTACATTCCTAAAAAAAATCAACCGGATATCCAAAGTTCGCGCCTTGTTGAAAGCGCTTAAAGGCGAAATAATGGTTTTATCCTAAACACAGGGGGCATGATTCAATGGTCAATAAGAAGCTATGGAAGAGAACTTCGGCAATCGCTTTAACCGCCGTGCTGGCGCTGAGCTTGTCGGCATGCGGAGGCAACGCGGCGAAGAACAATGCAGCGGCGAACGAGCCGGCCGGAAACGGGGCGAAGAGCGGGAGCGGCGGCGAGAAGATCACTATCACGTTCCAGAACATTTATCCAGACCCGGCTACTCCGTCCTATAAAACGATCCATGCGCTGGTTGAAGAGTACGAAACGGCGCATCCCAACATCCATATCGAACTCGACACGCTGAATACCGACCAGCAAAAAATCAAGCTCAAAACGCAAGCCGCATCCAAAGAAGTTCCGGACATCACGATCGTGAACCCGGCGGCGCAAATGAAACCGTTCGTGGACGCCGGCCTGCTGGCGCCGCTCAACGACATGCTGGACCAAAACGGCCTGAAGGACACGTATCAAGCGGGATTGCTTGATTACTACAGCTTTGACGGCAACGTGTATGCCCTGCCGGACGGCAACAATATCGAAGTGGTTTATTACAATAAGGAACTGTTCGAGCAAGCCGGCATCACCAAAACACCGGAAACGTTCGATGAGTTCCTGGCTGACGTGAAGATCTTCAAAGAAAAAGGCATCACGCCGCTGGCGATCGGCGAGAAGGATTCCTGGACCGGTTCGTTCCTGTTCATGAACATCCTGCTTCGTACGAACGGCGGCCCTGGTTTCCTGCAAGACGTGATGGACGGCAAGAAGACGTTTGAAGATCCGGCCTTCATCGAAGCCGTCGACAAGTTCCAAGAGCTGGTGCAAGCCGGCGCGTTCCCGGACGGCGCAACCTCCATTGACGCAACGGCGGGCGGCAACATCTTCAAATCCGGTCAAGCGGCGATGTGGGTGATCGGATCCTGGGAAACCGGCGCCATCGATGCTTCGTCTGTAGCTGGCAAGGTCGGCGCATTCCAATTCCCGACTGTGAACGGCAAGGGCGATCCAAACGAGTTCATGCTCGCACCGGGCAGCGCGTTTGCGGTATCGGCGAACAGCGAGCATTTGCAGGAAACAAAGGACTTCTTGAACTTCTTTACGCTGAACTTCCCGAAGAAGCAATTTGAGAACAAAAACGCCGTAGGTCTCGGCCAAAAAGTCGACGGCGACCTGAAAGCAGCCGGTTACTCCGACCTCGCCATCAACGTGGCTGAATTGTTCAACCAAGTGAAGGGCGGCGACCTGGCGTTTGACAACACGATGAATCCGGCAACCGCGCAAGTCCACCTGAGCAGCATCCAAAACCTGTTTGTACAGAAAGTGGAATCCGCTCAAGTAGCCAAAGAACATCAAACCGCCTTCGAAGCCAATAAGCAATAATGAACTAACCCTACCGTATAAAAACTAAAAAGTTACCTTTCCATCGATGCGAAGCAGCCTTATGAGCATACGTGCCAGAGCGCTTCTTCGCATCGCATTTCTATTGGGGGGCGGAGAGATGAAAGTACTGAAAGTGCCTGCACGCACAATAGCCGTCTTCGTATTGCCTTGTCTGTTGTTGTATGTGTGCCTGGTGTTTGTTCCCATTGTCGTATCGTTTGGGACCAGTTTATTGAATTGGGACGGGATCACCACTGCGAAATTTACGGGGTTATCCAACTTCCGCGACATGTTCTGGAACGATCCAGTCTTCTGGCCGTCGGTCAGGAGAACGTTGCTTTATGCGGTAGCTTCCATGTTGGAAATTCCGCTTTGCTTGTTTTTCGCCATTTTGCTCAGCCGTTATTTGAAGAAGGGAAATACGCTGGCGTCGATTTATTTTACGCCGGTGATTTTATCGGTCGTTATTATCGGACAACTCTGGAAAACCATCTATAACCCGACCTCGATGGGCGGGATGTTGAACGGCGTGCTCATTGCCCTCGGATTGGACAGTTGGACGCATAACTGGCTGACCGAGCCGAAGATCGCCATGTTCAGCTTGTACTTCGTGTCGTTGTGGCAGTATTTCGGCTACCACCTGTTGATCCAATACACCGGGGTGCAGAACATTCCGGACGAAATTTATGAAGCCGCGAAAATCGACGGGGCGGAAGGCTTCAAAGCAGATCGTTACATCACGATGCCGCTAATCGTCCCGATTTTTAAAATATCGATCGTCTTGGCGTTTATCGGCTCCCTGCAGGCGTTTGACCTCGTGATGGTCATGACGGCCGGCGGTCCGGCGCATGCTACCGACGTCATCTCCACGCATATGTACAACAGCTCGTTCCTGTCCTTGAAGTACGGGTACGGCAGCGCGATTGCCACGTTCCTGGTTCTGTTGTGCCTTGTATGTACGGCGATCATCAATTCCATCTTCAACAAGCTCGAGAAAAAATACAGCTAGCCAAGGAGGCGAGGTCCATGCGCAAAATCAAAAAGGGAATCGTGTATCTGCTCTTTGCGATTCCGGTTGTTACTCAGCTGTACCCGCTGTTGTGGCTGCTGCTGTATTCCTTGAAGACGAATGAGGAGATCATGAGCGGGAGCTTCTTCGCCTTGCCGAAGGCGCTGCAGTGGCATAATTACAAAGATGCTTACGAGTCCGGCAGCTATTTGAAATATTTATCGAACAGCGTGATGGTCACCGCGATCACCATGATCTGCGTCATCCTCCTGAGCTCGATGGTGGCGTACGCGATTTCACGTTTCCGCTGGAAGTACGGCGGCTTGGTCATGACCGTCTTTCTGATGGGGATGATGATCCCGATGCAGGCCACGCTGTTGCCGCTGATGGTGATTTTCAAAAACGTCGATATTCTGAATACCCATCTGTCGCTCATATTGCCGTATATCGCTTTCTCCACCCCGATCGCCGTCTTTATTCTCAGCGGGTTCATGAAGAGCATCCCGGCGGAAATCGAGGAGTCGGCTTTTATCGACGGGGCGAGCATTTACCGGATCTTCCGCAGCATCATTATTCCCGTGTCCGTGCCGCCGATGATGACGGTGTGTATCCTTACCTTTATCACGATCTGGAACGAATATATTTTGGCCGCGACGTTTATCTCTTCAGAGAAGCTAAAGACCTTACCCTTTGGGGTATATACGTTCGTCAGCCAATATTCCGTCAACTACGGGGCGATCGGCGCTTTCCTCGTCATGGGCGCACTGCCGGTCATTCTGATCTATTTCTTCCTGTCGAACCAGATTACGAAAGGGATGGTTGCAGGGGCCGTCAAAGGTTAAAGGGATTATCTTGCAAAATAGGGAAGCGGACTTATAATGGAGGAGCAGCAGGACACGAGGATGGGAGGGGGAAAACAGTTGCGAAACGGCTTTCATTCCATCAACCATCGGTTGTTTTTGCTGTTTCTTTTTTGCATGTCGGGCATTTTGTTGATCGTCAGCCTGCTTTACTATAACCGGACTACCGAGCAATATCACGAGAAAATCAGCGACCTGTCGCAAAAAAACGTGGCCCAGACCGCCGGGTTGTTCAGCCTGCTTTACGAAGGGTACGACAGCTTGTCCAAGTCGATCACGAACAATTTCGAAATGATCCGCCTGTTGAACGAGAAAACCGACGAACCGGCGATAGCCTATATCAATGAGCAATCGATTACGAATATCATTGGGGCGATTTTTTATTCGCGCGACGATCTGGTGGGCATCCATGTCATCACCAACCGGGGGAAAATCTATAATTACGGCAACTCGATGAATGTGCTCGATTCGGACTATCCGAAGGAAGAATGGTATCACCAACTCCGCGATTCGTCGGGGAAATTGGTGTGGCTAGGCGTTTATGCCCATTCGCTGATTGATATGAACGAAGACAGTCCGGTGTTCGCTTTTGGCCGGCAAATTTACGATTTGAATGAACACAAGCCGATCGGGATTGCTCTCTTTGAGGTGAACCCCGGGCCTGTGCTGGATGCCCTAGATAATTTGAAGCTGGGCGAGCATAGCGAGGTCTATCTGATGAATCAGCAGGGTCAGGTCGTCTCGTCGCTGACCGAGCCGGCACCGGTGTTGCCGAACCTCCCCAAGCTGGAGGGATCCCGTAATATGGTGGTGGAGCAGAAAGATTCCGGCATTACCGTGGCCTCCCGGCTGCCTTTCTCCGACTGGTCGGTCGTCAGCGTGACGCCGCGCCAGGATTTGAACGTGGAGCTGGTGGAGACCAAACGGTATTTACTGATCGTTATCTCGATCCTGATCATCGTCTCCGCCGTCGTCGCCAGCCTCGTATCGCGGACGATCGCCAATCCGCTGAAGAAGCTGATTCGTGAGATGAAACAGGTAGAGATCGGGAATTTCCGCGGGATGGTGAACGTGTCCTCTTACCAGGAGATCAACATTCTTGTCGCCTCCTTTAACCGGATGGTTAGCCGGATCGAGGAGCTGATCGAAAGGGTCAAGGTCTCTTCGGTCAGCGAGAAGAATGCCGAGCTGCATGCGCTGCAGTCTCAGGTGAACCCGCATTTTTTGTATAACACACTGGATATGATTTACTGGCTGCTGGATGAGAAGGAGAACGATCGGTTAGGCGAGCTCGTCTTATCGCTGTCTTCGATGTTCCGCTACAGCAGCGAGTGGAAAGATGGAGCCAAGGTTACGCTGCGCGAAGAGCTGGAGCAGATCCACCATTATTTGACGATCATCCTGATCCGGCTGGAGGGCCGGCTGCGGGTGGAAACGTCGGTTGACGAGCGTTGGATGGGGATCCGCCTGCCGAAAATGACCGTTCAGCCGATCATCGAAAACGCCGTAAAATACGGGCTCGAGTCCTTGAAACGCCAAGGCGTGCTTAAGCTATATACGCAGGAGGTCGGGGACGTATTAAAGATCGTCGTGGAGGACAACGGGAATGGGATGAATGGCGAGCGGCTGGCTTGGCTGAAGCAGTCGTTGAACCGGCAAATCCCGAGGGAGTCCGGCACGGGCAGCAGCGGCATCGGGCTGCAAAACCTGCATCGCCGCATCCAGCATATGTTTGGTGAACGTTACGGTCTGGAGATCGAGAGCATTCCCGATGAAGGAACCAAGGTGGCCGTCGTGCTGCCGCTTCCAATGGAAGGAGACGTTTCATAGTGAATATTCTGATAGCCGACGACGAACGGGCGATTCGCGAAGGGATCAAACGGACGATTAAGCGGATCTCCCCGGAATATGCGGTGTATTTGGCGGAAGGAGCAGAAGAGGCGGTTAAACTGATGGGAGAGCAGCGTTTCGACATCGTCCTAACGGATATTTTGATGCCGGGGATGAACGGGCTGGAATTCATGCGGATTTCCAAACGCAAGTTTCCCTACGTGAAGTGGGTGGTTATCTCGGCCCACAGCGAGTTTGCCTACGCCCAGGAAGCGGTGCGGTTGGGGGCCCGCGATTATCTTCTCAAGCCGATCGGGAAAACCCGGCTGCAGGAAATCATCAGTACCCTGGCGGCGGAAATCCGCGAGGAAAGCGAGCTGATCAAGGAAGAGGAGCTCTTGAAGGCGAATTTGAAATATTTGCGCGAAGGCATGTTCCAGCGGCTGGCCTCAGGCCTGGATATTGGCAATCTGGATCTGACACCGTTTATGGAGGACTATCTCAGCTTTTATTTGATGATGGTCCAGATGGATGCCGGGGACAAAAGCGTGCGGCTGGAGCATTTCATCGTGGAAAATGTGCTCTCCGAGTTGATTGAACGCCATGGACGGGGGTTTGTTGTCAGCTACGACCGGCAAAGTCTGCTGGGACTGATTACGCCGCGGGATCCGGAACGAATCGGACAGTTTCAAGACGAAGTGAAGGCACATATGAAGCACTATTTGAAGGTGCCTTTTCAGATCGTCCATTCAGGTCTGAACAACGATTTCAAGATGGTGCCGCAGGTGGTCATGCGCATGAAGCAGGCCTCCGATTCGCCGGTCACCTTGCTGGATCCAGCGAAGGGCAGCGGGGAGAAGGCAATCGATGTTGCCTTGCAGTACATCAAGGAGCACTACAACGAGGATCTCTCCCTGGAAAAGGTCGCCTCCATCGTCTACCTGAACTCGGCCTATTTCAGTCAGCTGTTCAAGCAGAAGGTCGGGCTTGGCTACAAGGAGTACGTGACCTCGCTCCGGCTGGAGCAAGCGAAGCAACTCCTGCTGAACCCGAAGCTGAAGGTCGCGGAAATCGCCGAATACATCGGCTATCAGGACATGCGGCATTTTACGCAGATGTTCCGCAAGAAATATAACGTGACGCCCAATGAGTACCGGCAGCAGCAGAACATTAATATTTTGCTGGCTAGCGGCGGGATGAAGGAGTCGCAGGTGAAGTGACAAACGGGATTGCCGGGACTGCCGGGATTACTGGGATTACTCGGACTGTCGGGACTGCTGCTTTCGTGCTCTTGACCAAAAACCTGCAATTTTACATCTTTTTTCGCGGAATAGACTGTCCTGGAGAAAAAGCCTGTAAAATACAGTTTTTTTCGTGTCATAGATGGAAATCGGCCAGTTGGCCGCAAAAACCTGCACTTTTGCAGGTTTTTTGCTTTTTAGGGGACCTTTGGCGGCAAAAGCCTGCACAATTGCAGGTTTTTCCTCATACTAGTCGTGAGAGGAAGTTCATTGACGAGAACGTATGTTCGTAATATAATGCAGCCAAAAGGGAGGCTGCAGGAATGAATCTATATGACAAGCTGACCATCTTGACGGATTCGGCCAAATATGATGTATCGTGTTCTTCCAGCGGGGTTGAACGGGGAAGCGGGGCGAACGGCGACAGCCGGACGGTAGGAAACACCGTCGCTTGCGGCATTTGTCACAGCTTTGCCGCCGACGGACGTTGCATTTCGTTGCTCAAGCTGCTGATGACAAACGCCTGCATTTATGATTGCAAATATTGCGTTAACCGCCGATCTAACGACACGCGCCGCGCTGCATTCACGCCGGAGGAGCTGGCGGAGCTGACGATGCATTTCTACCGCCGCAACTACATCGAGGGCTTGTTCCTCAGCTCCGGGATCATGCGCAGCCCGGATTATACGACAGAGCAACTGATCCGGACGTTGGAGCTGCTGCGGAACCACTACGGGTTCGGCGGCTATATTCACGTGAAGGCGATACCCGGTGCCGATCCGGCGCTGATAGCCCGGCTTGGGCTGCTTGCGGACCGGATGAGCGTAAACATCGAGCTGCCGTCGCAGCACAGCTTGCTTCAGCTTGCGCCGGATAAGAGCAAGGAGGCGATCCTGAAGCCGATGCGCGCCATCCGTCAGGGCATCCGCGAGAACGGTACCGATCTCGTGAAATACCGTCACGCCCCCCGGTTTGTGCCCGGCGGGCAAAGTACGCAGCTTATCATCGGGGCTACGCCGGACAGCGATCTCAGCATCCTCAACCTGACGGAGGCGCTGTATCGCAAATATGAGCTGAAGCGGGTGTATTATTCCGCCTACACACCGGTGGCGGAGCATACACTGCTGCCGTCGCTGGATACCAAGCCGCCTCTGCTGCGGGAACACCGCTTGTACCAGGCGGACTGGCTGCTGCGGTTCTACGGCTTTGAAGCCAAGGAGCTGCTCGAGGAACGCACGCCAAATTTTAATTTATTCATGGATCCGAAATGCCATTGGGCAGTCCAGCATATCGATCGTTTTCCGGTGGAAGTCAATACGGCTCCTTATGAAACGCTGCTGCGCGTCCCGGGGATCGGAATACGAAGCGCTAAACGGATCGTGGCTGCGCGGCGAACAGGGCGGCTTGATTTTCATGGCTTGAAGAAGCTAGGGGTCGTGTTGAAGCGGGCGCAATACTTCCTCACATGTTCTGGACGTCGGCTGGAAGGACTGAAGGTGAACGAAAGCACGATTCTAAGATCCTTGTTGTCTCGCAAGGAAATCGACATGTTCCTGCCGCAGCCGAAGGTGGAGCAGCTGTCGCTGTTCTCCGACGAGGAGTTGGCGGGGACGGCAGGAAGGGAGCTCGGAGCATGGCTGCTTGGATAAAGGAAGCGGCTTACGCTTATGATGGGAGCTTCGACGGTCTGCTAACCTGTGTGTTCGAAAGCTATGAACGCAAGGAAGAACTGGTTGATCTCCGCGCTGACGACGACCCGCAGGTGACGTTATTTGAGTCGAGGTGGGTGGAGACCTCACCTGAGAAAGCGTCCCGGGTCTACAGCGCCATCGGGCGGAGCATCTCGCCGGAGGCTCAGGAGCTCGTCCGCCGCGGGTTCTTGACTTGCGAGCCGCAGAAGGATTTGTTAATCTATCGCTTCCTGCGGCTCGGATTCTGGCATGGGCGTGCAGCTATGGATATGCTGACCGAGACTACGGTGCATCGGCTTCGCAAAGCGGTAAGACATTTGAATACGGAAAGTCACGCTTTGATGGGGTTTGTCCGCTTCTCGGTATACGGCGATGTGCTCGTTTCGGTGATTGAACCCAAGAACCGCGTGTTGCCGATCTTAGCCCCGCACTTTAGCAACCGTTATCGGCATGAGGCGTTTCTGATCTACGATCAAACTCATCGCCAGGCGCTGATCCATCGCCCGAAGGAGGCGACTCCGGAGCGGACGGAGATCGTGGATCTCGATGAGCTCGTCTTGCCGGAGGTGGGGGAGCAGGAACGGGTATACCGCCGGTTGTGGAAGCAATTTTACGACACCGTGGCGATCCGGGAACGGCTGAATCCTCGGGCACAAATGTCGCATATGCCCAAGCGATACTGGGCGCAGTTGACCGAAATGCGGGATGATTGAACATTCTGGTACAATGGGGAGATAAGGACAAGAGAGGATGTCGCTAGATTGAATCCAAGCTACAATTTGAAATCATCCCCCATCACATATATTTATCCTTTTGCCAGCCATGAGAGCGAGCGGGAGCTCTGTCTGATGGAGCAGCGCGCCCTGTTCGGGCAGGCTTCAGAGGGAGACGCTTATTTGGAAAGCCCGCTCCGGCTGCCGCCCAATCGCAGCCCGTTCGTGCAGCTGCGGTTAGATGTTTTGTTTGCTGCGCCTACACTGGATGAGCTTGGCGAGCTGGCATCGTTGCTGGATTTGGAGGGATGCACCTTCAAGGTCCGATATCTCAAAAACGGACGGCGGCAAACGTATGAAGGGGAGCGCGAGGCGGAGCGCCGGATCGGTGCCCAAGTTCGCGGCATCGCGGAGATGCGTGATCCAGAGGTAACCTTGGGTGTGCTGGCGCGGCAGGACGACTGGGTGCTGGGGATATGCCGAATCTCGGACCCGGTCTGGCTTGCGCACAAGGAGAAGCCGCATAACTACTCCACCGGGTTAACGACGGTGGTGGCTCGGGCGCTGGTCAATATCGCCGTGCCCAACCCGGAAGGTAAGCGAGCCATCGACCCGTGCTGCGGGATGGGCAATGTGCTGATCGAAGCGATGTCGATGGGGATTGACATCGTTGGCAGGGACATCAATCCTGTGGCGATTCGCGGAGCAAGAAGCAATCTACGTCACTTTGGCTATGACGATACAGGAATCGTGGAGATCGGAGATTTAAATGAGCTGGACGGGGCGTACGATGCCGCGATCGTCGACCTTCCTTACAATTTGTGTTCGGTACTAACCGCCACGGAGCGACGGCGGATGCTGGAAAGCGTAAAGCGAATCTCGACAAGAGCGGTGATCGTCTCCACCGAGCCGCTGGAGCAAGATATTGCTGAAGCGAGATTGATTGTTACGGACCACTGCGCCGTTAGCAAAGGCCATTTCGTTCGGCAGGTTTGGGGGGTTACAAGAGAAAAGTAACGTAATGCGTTATATTTTTTAGATTCCGTTTGATAGTATTGTTGCCTCCGATTTGCACTGTAAAGCCCCCCACTACCCATAGTGGGGGGCTCTATCATTGGGATCGTTCTGAATATATTCCTTCAAGAAACTCAATTGTGATGCGTTCCGCTTCGCTCCTCGGTGAAATTTCCGAAACTTGACGTAGCCGTTGATACATTTTGATTGTATTTTTTAGAGCGAGGTAGCAACTCTCAAAGCTGTGGATGGGAATGGTTCCTTTTAATTCTTCTACTTCCTCGAGCGCGTGTTTTTCTAGCTTTCGAACTCCTCTCGGGAGATGGCCGTTGTTAATGAGTACCAGCGGCCCCAACACTGCATTCCGCATAAATGTTATAGTATCGATTAATTCGAACAATTCGCCTCTTCCTAATTTTGTAGCGCAGTAATGCACCCATACCCAGAAACGGTCTTCAATCCATTGAGGATGAGGGATTGGGAAAGACGGACTTGTTTTACTAATGATAGATGTTATAGCAGCACCTCTCTCCCAAAGAATCAAAGGATTCTCAATTCGGGATCCGAGCTCATCCAGTTGGACAAATTTCAGGTCCACATGAAGAGGAGGTGGGCCATATAAACATATAAGCAATCTAGGTTCTCCGACGTGTTCGCCTGTAAATGCTGAAAGTAAGTTACCCAGTCTTTCGGCAATTGAGTGGCGTTGTTCCATGATCTCGCTTCGAAAAGCAGAATTGTACACAATGATTAAGTCCAGATCACTATACTCATCCATTTCCCCGTACATCATGGATCCACCTGCGAGAAGACCTATTATTCGTTGATCTTGACTCACATACTCAATGGCTTCCTGTATGAATTGATTGTGTAAAGGTAACTTCATGATAAGCACTCCTTAGATTGTGACCCATCAAAAGGGTATTATTATAAAATATCATATATATTGAGTATGCCGCAAATCATTGATCAATTTACCAGAAATAAATCGGGTACGCCAGACACAACGTTCTTAAAATGAACGTTCTCTTTATAGAAATCCGTCGATTATTTGCACCCTGTCTCGAAACTCCTAACTTTTTCCTTTTTATGACTCCAGTCCTATTTTATAATGTTAGCAAAGTTTACACATAGGGGTGGGGACATGAATCAACTTCGTTGGTTAGGAAGAAACGCCGTTTGGCTTGGCGTGGGATTGGCAGTTCTTCTCGCAGTTTGTGCGGTAGTAGCGAAGACGCCATGGTATATCACGGCTCTTGCGCTATTGACGCTCCTCTGCTTGGGTTATTCCCTGCTGCCGTCGGGAACCGGCCGGGGGACTGCGCCGTGGTGGGGACTGCTGGGAGGCAAGTCCGTTGCGGCGAGTGCGGATGAACCCGTGCGGAAGGAGAACGATTGGACAACGGTCTTCAATGAGTCGCTGGTGGCGGCGGATCGGTTGCAGGCGGCGGTCGGCGAAGTAGGCGGGAGCCTTGAGCAACTGCACAGGTTGGCCGACACGGCGGCGGCGGAGGATTTGAAGCTAAAGCACAGCAGCGAGCGCTCACTGGAACAGGTGCAGGAGAGCCTCGCTGCGATGGAGGAGGTTGCCGCATCGGCTTCCCAAATCCATGACGCCGCAGAGCATCTCCTAAGCCGCAGCGAGCACACCCGGGCCGAAGCGGTGCGCATGGCTGGGGCGCTTGAAGCGGCGGATGGCACGATCCGTTCGTTGGCCGATTCCCAGGAATCGATTGCCGGGCCGATGGAGGAATTGGAGGGGAATACGCGGAAGTTGGGCGCGCTGTACCGGAGTTTGGAAGAGATCGCCGGGGAGGTGGCTTTGCTGGCGCTGAACGCATCCATTGAAGCGGCCCGTTTGGGGGCTCAAGGCAAAGGTTTCGACGTGGTAGCCGTACGTATGCGTCAGCTGGCGGACCAAAGCACCGAAGCGATCAGCCGCTCTGCTCCGTTGTTCCGGCAGATTGCCGCGGATGTGGACCGCGTGAAGTCCACGCTGAAAGGCGGCCGGGACTCGGCGCTGGAGGGCATTTCCCTGATGAAGCGAATGGGTGAGGATATTCGTTTCATCGCGGAGGAAGTGGCCGGAGTGAATGGACTGGTTGCCGAGACAGGGCAGCGAAGCCGGGAGCAAGCCGAGCTGACGCGTAACATGGAAGCCATGCTGGGTGAGGTGCATGAAGCACTGAATCGAAGCATCATCCATGTGGAGGGGGCGCTGTCTCGAATGGAGTCTGAACGGGAGCATATTTCCAAGCTGCAGACCGTAGTCGTGGGGCTCGACCGGGCGCAAGGCGAACTGATGGTTTCGCTTAACTCCGTGCATTCGGGGACGGATTTGGCCGCCGGAGGTGAGGAAGCGGTGGCGTTGGGACAGGCCTATGCCCGGAAGCTGCTTAAGGCAGCCGATCAGCCGCGGTTCCTGGCGATGGAACCGGCTGGACACCGAGCCGCTCTGGAGGAGCTATTGGCCGCGGAACCGGGACTTGAAGCAGCTTGGTCAAACCGTGAGGACGGATCCTTTGTCGTGTCCATCCCGGAGGCTGGTTTGCTGAACGCCAAAGGTCGGGAATGGTTCCGCCGTGCTTTTGCCGGGGAAACGGTCGTCTCCGAGGCGTATATCTCAGCGATTACGAAACGGCGGTGCATGACGCTTGCCGTGCCCATCCGTCGGGACGGCGAAGCGATTGGCGTCCTGGGAGCGGATTTGTCTCTGGAGTGAAGTCGAAGACATGACGAAGCGGATTAGATATTGTCAGTTTCCCGCTTTTCCCCTATAATCCAATAGAGAAGAAAGCCTTAAGACAAGCGTACAAATTGTGCCCGTAGGTCCTGAAGCAGCGGTGAAGAACGCCGTGCCGCTTCGGGTTAAAAGGGAAGCCGGTGCAAATCCGGCACGGTCCCGCCACTGTAAACAGGGACGAGCTCACGATGCCACTGTCGCCCGCTAGGGAGATGGGAAGGCGAGCTTTCGTCGATACCTGGAAGTCAGGAGACCTGCCACGGGAAATCAAGACGGTCCTTCGAGGAAAGGATAACGTTCTGCCAAGAGTATCATGGCTTGGCGCCAGACTGTGGAGCTCTCCACTTCGTCGGCGCGCGGCATGACTTTGTAGACGTAACCCCATCCGCTAGGATAGGGGTTTTTCTTTGTTGCCGGGATGGTGTTCGGCTGGACTTGAAATCCGGCTGCACAACGTACCGCTGAAGCACGAGGCGATTCTTTACCAACTGGAATGAACAAAAAGGGGAGATTTGGAGATGAAGAACTGGAAACGAATCGCAAGCTTGGGCTTGTTGGCCTTGCTGCTGGTGCTGGCTGCCTGCGGTAACAACGCAGTGAATCAAGGAACGGGGAACGTTGCGGAGGCGACGCAGCAGACGCAAAACGCGGGAACAAATGCTGAAGCGAATCAACCAGCCGCACAGGAGACGACTTATCCCTATACCGTAACGGATTCCACCGGCAAGGAGTTCACGTTTGACGCAGCGCCGGAACGAATCGTTTCGCTGGCGCCGTCAGAGACGGAAGTGCTGTTTGCTCTTGGGCTTAATGAACAAGTCGCCGGCGTATCCGATTTGGACGACTATCCGGAAGCGGTGAAGGACAAACCGCGGATGGGCGGATTCCAGGTGAACGTTGAAGCGATCGTGGCGGCGCAGCCGGATCTCATTTTGGCAGCTAGTCTCATTGATGAGGCGACGGTCAAAAGCCTGACGGATATGGGACTTCAAGTGTTCCAATCCAATCCGAAAACGATCGATGCGGTTATGGAGCATATCCAAACGATTGGCAAAATCACGAATCACCAGGCCGAAGCGGACGAAGTGGTCGGGAAGATGAAGCAGGAGGTCCAAACCGTTACTGATGCGGTGGGTTCGCTGAGCGAGGATCAGAAGAAAAAGGTGTACATCGAGTTTTCCCCAGGCTGGACAGTCGGTAAAGGTGAATTTATGGATGAAATGATCACGTTATCGGGCGGCATCAACGTTGCTTCCGAGGTTGAGGGATGGTCCGAGATTAATGAAGAGCAGATTATTCAAGCGAACCCGGATGTCATTTTGTATGCAAAAAGCGTAATTGACGAGAACAACAAGACGTTGGCTGACATCATCAAAGGCCGTTCCGGCTGGGACCAAATATCGGCTGTGAAGGAGAATCGGATCATTGCTATGGACGATAATCTGCTTAGTCGTACAGGTCCTCGCGTGACACAAGGGCTAATCGAAGTCGCCAAAGCGATTCATCCGGATTTGATCCAGCCATGACGCGCGGCAGATTAGCCGGATATGGGGCGGCGGGACTCGTTCTGCTAGCGGTGACGTTGCTGTTCTGCATCGGCATTGGCTCTGTCTATGTTCCGGCAGGGGATATTGCGGCCATCCTGCTGCATCGGCTCCCGGGTCTTGGCCGCTTGATTACGCCGGACTGGGGCGCTGCGGCAGAGCAAATCGTCGTGCAGGTTCGCTTGCCTCGCGTGCTGCTCGGGATGTTGGTTGGCGCTTCGCTCGCCGTGGCGGGCGCAGGCTTTCAAGGCGTGCTGCGCAACCCGCTGGCGGATCCCTTTACGTTAGGGGTATCGTCAGGTTCGGCGATCGGTGCGGCTGTGCTGATTTTTTTCGGATGGCAGTTTTCGTTGCTTGGCATCTTTACGTTGCCTATGATCGCCTTCGTGACCGGGGCGGTTACGTTATGGATCGTGATCTGGCTGGCCCGGGAGAACGGGAAGCTGCCCATCGAAAGCCTGGTCTTGTCCGGCGTCGTGATGCAGTCTTTTCTAGGGGCGGTCGTGTCCTTTTTAACGGCGATGTCGAAAAAAACGATCAATGAGATTTATTATTGGACGATGGGCAGTTTGAGCTTGCGCGGATGGTCGTATACGGCCATCCTTTTGCCGTATTTGCTGGTGGGGGCCCTGTTCCTGTGGAGCCGGGCCAAGCATTTGAACCTGCTGGCTCTTGGTGAACGTCAGGCTTCCCACTCCGGGATGGCTGTGGAACGGACCAAACTGGCCGTGTTGCTCGTCGCCACGCTGATGACGGCAGCTGCGGTGTCGGTGTCCGGGGTGATCGGATTCGTAGGTCTGGTCGTTCCGCATATGATCCGACTGATCACCGGACCGAATTACCGCCTAATCATCCCGCTGTCCGCGCTAGGTGGGGGGATATTCATGATGTGGAGCGACCTGGCCGCCCGCTCTCTGCTGGCCCCTACAGAAATTCCGCTGGGCATCGTCACCGCGTTTGTGGGAGCGCCTTTCTTTGGGTATCTGCTGTACCGGAAGAAAAAGCAGAGAGAGGAGGAGCTGCGTTGATCGAGGTGCGGGGAGTTGCGAAGGCGTTTGGTCGCCTCGAAGTGCTGAACGAAGTGGATTGGCGGGTCGGCCGCGGCGAGTTTTGGGGATTGATCGGTCCAAACGGCAGCGGCAAAACGACCCTCCTGAACCTAATCTCAGGTGTGGAACAACCGGATTCCGGCGCGATTGCGCTGGAGGGGCGTCCGTTGACGGCCTACTCCCGCAAGGAACTGTCGCGTAAAGTCGCCGTTCTCCAACAGGACGGGCTTCCGTCCGTCGCGTTCACGGTTCGCGAGGTCGTAGAGATGGGCCGATTCGCCCATCAGGATTGGCGCGGCAGGGAGATAGGTGGGGCGGAGGCCGGCCGCCGCCTCATCGACGGCATTATGGAGCGCCTTGACTTGAAGGAGCTCGAGCATCGTCCGTTGGGCGTGCTGAGCGGGGGGCAGCGGCAGCGGGTAGCGCTCGGGAAAGTGATGGCCCAGCAGCCCGAGCTGGTGCTGCTTGATGAACCAACGACCTATTTGGACTTGCGCTACCAGATGCAGTTTATGGAGATGGTCGCTGATTGGCAGCGAGAAGCGGGGCTAACTGTCGTTTCGGTCATGCATGATCTGAATTTGGCTGCGTTGTTTTGCAGCCATCTTCTTGTCATGAGCGGAGGTCGGATTGTGGATCAGGGGGCGCCGGAGAATATTTTGTCGCCGGAGCTAGTCGCCGGGGTGTTTGGGGTTCAGGCACATCAAGTGCCTCATCCGGATTCAAACGTTCCGCAGCTGCTGCTGCGTCGAGAACGGTCGTGAGTACCGGCTGCTATGGCGGCGTGAGAAGTGCAAGAACGCTGATGCGTAAGATGCGTAATGATGAAAGGGGAATGCATGATGGGATACGATTCAATAGGACAACTGACACAAGCGATAACCCCGCTGGACGAAGTCGCGATGGCGGCGGCCCGCGCCCATGTGGACCGTTTGACGAAACCTCCGGGGAGTCTCGGGAAGCTGGAAGGATTGGCCGTGAAGTTGGCGGGCATTACGGGAGAGGTCCAACCCGCGTTCCGGAAACGTTCAGTGATCGTCATGGCGGCGGATCACGGCGTCTGTGAGGAAGGGGTCAGCGCATTTCCGGTCGAAGTGACTCCGCAGATGGTACACAACTTTTTGGCTGGAGGTGCGGCGGTGAATGTGCTGGCGCGTCAAGCTTCGGCTGACGTCGTTTGCGTGGATATCGGGGTTAATGCAGAGTTGTCGCATCCGTCTCTTGTTCAGCGGAAGCTGCGTTACGGAACCGGGAACATGGCCAATGGACCGGCGATGAGCCGAGAAGAAGCCGAAGCCGCTATCCGAGTGGGGGCTCAAGTCGTCGATGACGCGGTATCCCAAGGCGTTCGACTGTTCGTTACCGGGGAGATGGGCATCGGCAACACCACAGCTAGCGCTGCGATCATGAGCAGTCTGACTGGAGTTGTGCCGCAGCAAAGCGTTGGACGCGGGACCGGAGTCAACGATGAACGGCTGCGGCATAAGATCGCCGTCGTGGAGCGGGCGCTGGAAGCAAATCGCCCCAATGCGGACGATCCGCTGGATGTGCTGGCTAAGGTGGGCGGACTTGAAATCGCGGGATTAACCGGCGTTATCCTGGGGGCCGCCGCCCAGCGCTGCCCGGTTGTGATCGACGGATTTATTTCGACCGTCGCTGCGTTGCTCGCGGTGCGCATGAAGCCGGAGTCAGCCGGGTTTCTGATCGCTTCGCACGTCTCTCACGAGCAGGGACACCGCGCGCTCCTGCAGGAGCTCGGGCTGAACCCGATGCTGGAGTTGGACATGCGGCTGGGTGAAGGCACGGGCGGCGTGCTTGCGCTGCATCTCATCGACGCGGCTTGCCGCATCGTGGCCGAGATGGCGACGTTTGAGAGCGCAGGTGTCGCAGATGGCGGGCATGGCGGGGATAACGGGGAGATCGCACGATGAAGATCCTGGTGACCGGCGGCGCCCGCAGCGGCAAAAGTACGTTCGCCGAACGCTGGGTGATGAAACAGGCAAAATCGGCCGGGTATGTTGCGACGGCGCAAGCGTTTGACGATGAGATGAAAGCCCGGATCAACCTGCACCGTCTCCAGCGGGAGCAAAGCGGGTTTGCCTGGACAACACATGAAGCGCCGCTTGGTCTGGCCAATCTGCTGTACGAGCTGAGTGAGCAGCCCGTTATAACAGGAGAGAAATCGGCATCGGAGGTCGCTAGCCCGATCGTGCTGGTCGACTGTCTGACCCTGTGGCTGTCGAACGTGCTCCTGGGCGCAGGCGATGGACAGGATACCTCCGACAGCGTGCTGGCGCGAGAAATCGAGCAGCTGATCGCCGCAATCGAAGCCTTCCCCGGTACGCTGGTGATGGTGACCAACGAGGTGGGCAGCGGCATCGTACCCGAGTATCCGTTAGGTCGGCAATACCGGGATTGGGCAGGGCTGCTGAACCGGACAATAGCGTCAATTTCGGATCAGGTCTTTCTGGTCACTGCCGGAATCCCCATCGAATTGAAAAGCCGGGAGTATCGCTTATGACCGAATCGAAACGCGATATTAATCCCCGGAGTGCCAAGTCCGGCGTCCTGCAACCGTTGCTGGCCGCATTCCAATTCCTGTCCCGCTTCCCGGTTCGGGCCGAACTGGAATTTACGCCGGACCTGTTGCGACGCAGCACCACTTATTATCCGCTTGTGGGAGCGGCGATCGGCGTCGCCGTCTGGGTAGGGGGCTGGCTCGCCGCCTGGCTGCTTCCGCCGCTTCCGGCAGCCATACTCGCCTTAATCCTTTGGGTCTGGTTAACCGGAGGGCTGCATCTGGACGGTTGGATGGATACGGCTGACGGATTGCTGAGCTACCGGCCACGCGAGAAGATGCTAGAGATTATGAAAGACAGCCGGGTTGGCGCAATGGGCGTGTTGGCGTGTGTTCTCTTGCTCTTATTTAAGGCCTCGTTGTTGGCACCCCTCCTCCAAGGAGATAGGCTGACAACGGGGCTCGCGTTGCTGATGGCCCCTTTATGGAGCCGCTGGTTTATGAGCCGGGCGATGTTTCGATGGCCGAAGGCTCGGCAAGGTGAGGGATTAGCCGCGCAGTTTCACGGCTTTGGTGAGCGGGATGCCTGGGGAGGCACTATGATGGCGGTTACGCTTACGGTCATGGTGCTGCTGCTAACCCTGCTCCTGTCGCTGAGCGGAGCTGACGAAACCGCATTGCTTCGCTCGCTATTATATATCGTTGCGGCGCCTTTGATTGCCTGGGCAGCGGGCACCTGGGCGGCCCGTCGGATCAGTGCCAAACTGGGCGGTTTGACTGGGGATACATACGGTGCGCTTGGTGAAGGGCTGGAGGCTGTCCTGCTTCTGCTCGCCGTGTTGATTTTGCGGTAAGGCCTAGATGTTAATGTCATAGCAAGTCCGTGTCCCAACCGAGGTTTTGCACCATTATCCCTTAGGCTCAGGGTGCTAATAACGATAACAATACAAGGGCCCCCACCCTTAATGAAAGGGATAATCGTGCAAAGCAGCCTGCAGAGGAACAAATCTCACGATTCGGAAAGGAGTGGAGGCTAAAGTGAACAAAAGGCTTGACGAGTTTGAAGTTACTGGCGCAGATTCTGATGCCCCGGCTCCGGCCAGCGCGTTGCTGATGATCCAAGGCACGGCATCGGACGTGGGTAAAAGCGTCATCGTGACGGCATTATGCCGTATTTTCGCGCAGGACGGGCTTCATCCAGCTCCGTTTAAGTCGCAGAATATGGCTCTGAACTCCTATGTTACACCAGACGGATTCGAAATCGGTCGGGCGCAAGGAATCCAGGCGGAGGCTTGCGGGATCGACGCCACCACGGACATGAATCCGGTGTTAATCAAGCCAACGGGTGAGATGCATTCGCAAATCGTCGTTCACGGGCGTCCTTACCGGCATCTCAGCGCATCGGACTATCGCGAGGAGTTCCTGCCCCATGCCAAATCGCTGGTGGTGGAAGCGCTTGGAAGGCTGCGCGAGAAGCACGGCATCGTCGTCATGGAGGGGGCTGGCAGCCCGGCGGAAATCAACCTGAAGCAGCGGGATATCGTCAATATGAATTTGGCTGAGTGGGCGGATGCTCCGGTCATTTTGGTAGGCGATATCGACCGTGGCGGCGTATTTGCCTTTCTCGTCGGCACGTTGGAGCTGCTGGAGCCGCACGAACGAGCTCGAGTCAAAGGGTTCATGATCAACAAGTTCCGCGGCGACTTGTCCCTGCTGCAGCCCGGGCTGGATTGGCTGGAGCAGCGGACCGGGATTCCTGTGTTAGGCGTGCTCCCGTTTCTGCCTGATCTGGATATTGAAGCGGAGGATTCCGTTGTTATGGATACTTATGTTTCCCGCTCAGAGAAGGCTGCCGGTAAGGTGCTGGATATCGCGGTCATTCGTTACCCGCGAATTTCTAATTTTACCGATTTCGCACCTTTGGCTGCCGAACCGGATGTGTCACTGCGTTACGTGAGTAAACCTTCGGAACTTGGACATCCGGATGCCGTGATTTTACCGGGAACCAAGGATACGATCGGGGATTTAACATTTCTGCGGGAGCAAGGGCTGGAGGGAGCAATTTGCAGTTTGATCGAAGGGAATACCCAAGCCCAGCTTGTCGGCATTTGTGGTGGGTATCAAATGCTGGGAGAGCAATTGCATGATCCAGACGCGGTAGAATCCGGACAAGTGAGAACGGCGATAGGAATTGGTTTGCTACCTTTAACAACAACCTTCATTCCGGGCAAAAGGACCGTTCGCGTTTATGGCCAAACGATAGACAACCTGCCAGTTCTGCTGCATCCTTCGGATCGTCGATTGCCGATAGAAGGCTATGAGATCCATGCTGGCGAGACCCAATTCCTTCGGGACATCAGTCCTTTGTTTATGTTACAAGCCGAAGGGATGGAGCCCACGCAGGGGGGAGCGGAGGACGCCCCACATCCGGAAGGCGCAGTCCGAGCCGACGGGAGAGTGTTCGGAACGTATCTGCACGGTTTGTTCCACAATGATACCTGGCGGCGCGCCTGGCTGGATGGGCTTCGTACAAGCAAAGGACTGGAACCTTTGGGCACCACTTTTGCGTCCTTCTCGCGGAAGGAAGAAGCCTTCAACCGGCTGGCTGATGTAGTCCGCTGCCATTTGCGGATGGACCTGGTCTACGAAATTTCCGGAATTCGGCCGAGCGCGGAAGAAGGTAAGCTTTGACAAATCAGGCGATTCTAAGGTAGCATGATAGTACGCTTAATTTTCGATGAGTAAAGTCGAAAAGCGGGGGAACCATTTTTTGGGGCGAATCGTTGCTAGTTTTAACGTAGGGAACCATCTTTCCCGAGCCCGTCAGCTAACCTCGTTTGCAGTGGATGGGTCATCTTAAATATGTTCAGTCATCAACTAATGACCCTGTTTATTTGAGCGGGGTCTTTTTGTGCTTCTCAAGGGATATGACCCGAGCATTCGGCGGAGTACTCGCATTCACTGCAAGGTTTCCCGCTACCGCTA
Organism: Paenibacillus sp. FSL R7-0216; assembly: GCF_037969915.1. Lineage (NCBI taxonomy): Bacteria > Bacillati > Bacillota > Bacilli > Caryophanales > Paenibacillaceae > Paenibacillus > Paenibacillus sp. FSL R7-0216. The sequence goes on from NZ_CP150222.1 coordinate 1,519,158, forward strand.
CTTCTTTACGCATCGATCCCATTTAAGGAGGAGATGATTATGGCAAATCCGAAGTACATCACCGACATCGCCAAGGTGAGCGAATTGTCCGAACAGGAGCGTCAGGAATTGAAACCGATTACGGACAAATTCGTCTTTCGGGTAAATGATTACTATTTGAATCTGATCGACTGGAACGATCCGGAAGACCCGATCCGCAAGCTGGTGATCCCGAATACGGGAGAGCTTAAGGAATACGGGCGTTGGGACGCTTCCGACGAGGCGACGAACTATGCGGTTCCCGGCTGTCAGCACAAATACCGGACGACCGCTCTGTTGATCGTCTCCGAGGTTTGCGGCTCCTACTGCCGCTATTGCTTCCGCAAACGCTTGTTCCGCAACGATGTGAAGGAGGCGATGTCGGATGTGACGCCCGGCATCGAGTACATCGCTCAGCATCCCGAGATCAACAACGTCTTATTGACCGGCGGTGACAGCCTGATCCTGGCTACGAGGAAGCTGCGTACTATACTCGAACAGCTGCGAGCCATTGAACATGTGAAAATCATCCGCCTCGGCTCGAAAATCCCCGTTTTTAATCCCATGCGCATTTATGAAGATCCGGAGCTGCTGGATCTGATCAGGGAATTCTCCACCGTAGACCAACGTATTTATGTTATGGCGCATATCAATCATCCGCGCGAAATGACCCCTGAGGCCAAACGAGGCTTTCAGGCGTTGCACGACGCCGGGGCTATTGTGGTCAATCAAACGCCGATCCTCAAAGGCATTAACGACGATGCGGCCGTGCTTGGCGAATTGCTGGATCGGTTGTCCTGGGCAGGCGTCACACCCTACTATTTCTTCATCAACCGGCCAGTAGCTGGAAACGCCGATTTTGTCATTCCGCTGAAACGGGCGTACCAGCTGGTTGAGGAAGCGAAGGCCCGCACTTCGGGCCTGGGCAAGCGCGTGCGCTTGTCGATGAGTCACTCTTCGGGAAAAATCGAAATCCTCGCAATCGAAGACGGCCAGGCTTATCTCAAATATCATCAGTCGCGAGACCATGATTACGGCAAGTTCATGATTTTGCCTTGTCCGGACGAGGCTGCTTGGTTCGATGACCTGCCGGGCAACGAAGCCTACTGGAGGAAACCGGAGCGGAGGCAAGACGAAGCCGTCTCCTTCAACGAAATGTCCGTTACCGGGTAAAACAAAACGTACCCTGACCGCCGGCTCCGTAAAAGGGAGGCAGTAAGGGTACGTTTTTTTTCTCTAAACTCCGGTTAAATCCGGAATTTCGCAATCGATTCTTGCAGCGACAACGCCTGTTCATGCAGCGAACGAACTGTTCGGGCGTGGCTTTCCATTTCACTGAGCTGCTGCTGCGAATATTCGGCGATTTGCTCCATATTGGCCAACGATTTAGCGGTAATATTCGCCGACTCTTCAACGGAAGCGGTCACTTCCTCGGTTCCGGCGGACACCTCCTGCGTGGATGCCGAAACGGATTGGATCGTCAAGTTGACGTTCTGAATGAGTTCCGTCAATTGTTCGAAGGCTTGTCCGGCTTGCTTCACGCGCTCGGTCCCGGAGACGATTTCCTCGCTAGCGCGCTGCATCGCGCTGACGGAATTTTCCGATTCTTCTCGAATGCTGAGCAGATTCTCCCCGATTTCCTCCATCGCCAGGCGGGATTGCTCGGCCAGCTTGCGAACTTCCTCCGCTACGACAGCAAATCCTTTCCCGTGCTCGCCGGCCCGTGCGGCTTCGATCGCTGCGTTGAGGGCCAAAATATTGATTTGCTTCGTGATTTCGGTAATCGTTCCTACAACGTTCGAAATCGATTCGGAGCGATCGTTTAACGTGCGAATATGCTCGAGCGTCCGATTGGCTGCATCTTCCACGTTCTGCATTTGCATCACGGCCGTCTGGGCCAACGTATTGCCGGTGCCAGCTTCATCGGCAGCTTGTCCGATCCGTTCGGTGACTTCGCCGGACGAAGCGGCGATATGCTGCACGCCTTGCGAAATTTCTTCCATCGCCCGGGCGTTTTCAGCTGCGGCGGAGGCAATCGTGATGCTGCCAGTCTCGATTTCCCGAGTGGCCGCACCCGAACGCGAGATCAAATCCTCAAACGTTATAACCGATCGGGACAAGTCTTCCGAGCCGCCTACGACCGCGTGAGACGTTTCCATGACAGCGGCGAACATGTCCTTAAGCTGATTGGTCATTGTCAGGAAACTGCCGGCTAGTTGGGCAACTTCGTCATTTCCCTTCACCTCGACCGTTTGGCGGAAATCGCCGCCGGCCATTTTTTCCGTAATCGCCACCAGTTTCTTGATCGGTTTTGTGATTCGCGCGCTGACAAAGTATGCCGCCGCCATTCCCGCGATAATGACGAGCAGGGTGATACCGATACATATGTATAAAATCTGGTCCTTCTTCTGATCGATGAAGGTGGCGTCAAGGCCTACGGCCAACATCGCTTTGCTGCCGGGGATCGCGATAAAGGCTGTTTTGTGCGAGCCGAATTGGTCGGAATATAACTCGCTGATTTGTACCCCGCCTTTAGATGCCTCGGACATGGCCGGTTGGAGATCCAACTTGTCACCCGGTTTCATGCCGGAATTCTCGTTCGCGGCCAAAACGGCAGCGCCATCCTCTTGAATCTGGAGCAGATAAGCAGTGCTCAAATTAAAGTCCTTGGCACTTTTCGTCAAATACGTCTCCACCGTAAAACGTGAATTATCTTTCCCGCTAAGTAATTGCAGGGCTTGGGTCGTATCCAGCCGCTTGAAGATATCCTGTGTACTGGTCTGCAGCACCTTGTCGAACTGCGGCAGCACATTTTGATTAATGATCCCCATTGAAATGTTATAAAAGCTGACGCTAAACAAAAGAGATGATACGACAATGATCACCGCATAGGTACTCATAAGTCTGCGGCTAATGGAGCGATTAATGACCTTGAACACGAAAATCCTCTCCGTTCCCCTTAAATAATGGATTTTATCGATGCATGTGACCGAACCTGGGGTTTCTCTTTTTTTAACCAATGGTTCATAAGAATCATTTTATAGGAAAAAATGTCCTTTGAAAACGGAAAAGTCGTACTTTTTTTGGTTTTCGCAATAATTTTCATGAATAATGTACTAAATCTATCGGAAAAAAAGGAAAAAAAGAACCTTGCGGCACATTCGCGACCGCAAGGTTTCTTAATGAAATAAGATGACATTCTGTGTTAGATGTAAGTTAACTGCTTGGGATATGCCGTTAGCACTTCCACGCCAATTGCGGTAACCAGAACATCATCTTCGATGCGAACTCCTCCGAGTCCTGGCACATAAACCCCCGGTTCAACGGTAAAGACGTGGCCCTCCGCCAGCAAAAATTCATTCTCCCCATGAACGGAAGGGAACTCGTGAACGTCGATCCCGAGCCCATGCCCAAGCCGGTGGATAAAATAAGGACCATAGCCGGCGGCTTCGATGACTTCGCGGGCGGCGCGATCGATGGAGGCGAAGGTGACGCCTGGCTTGATGGCGGCGATCGCCGCTTTGTTGGCGGCAAGCACAGTCTCATAAATGCGTACCAGTTCGCCGGAGAGCTCGCCGACTCCGAAGGTACGGGTGATATCCGAAGCGTAGCCGTCCGCATAAACGCCGATGTCAAACATAAGCAAATCGCCGCGTCGGATCAACCGATCGCCGGGAACCCCGTGCGGTAGGGCCGTCTTTTCACCGGACAACACCATCGAGTCAAAGGAAGGGCCGTCCGCGCCAAGCTTGCGGATTTGATACTCCACTTCGGCGACGAGTTCGCTTTCGCTCACGCCTTCCTTCACTTTCCGGAGCGATTCGCTGAGCACCTGTTCGATCAAATGTACGGCATGCTTGATTTTGCCGACCTCTCCCGAGCTTTTACGTACCCGCATATCTCGGAGCCAAGGTCCTACATCCATATATCTGGAGAACGTAAGCTTCTCCTGCATGCGCTCAAAGTTAGCCACGGATACCTGCTCTTTCTCGAAGCCGATCGTTCCAAGCGCGCCAGTCAGCCGCTGGCTAAGGAGAGCATAAGGATCATCCGTATCGCCGTGAGTGAGAATTTCCGTAAGGTCAGCCGCTTTGCGGGCCGCTTCCTCATCGAGTGCCGGGACAACTAGGAAGGGCTCGCTTCCAGCTTGGAGGACGGCGCCGAGAAAGCGTTCATGCGGATTACTCAAAAAGCCCGTTAGGTAATACACATGCTTCGGATCTGTAATTAGCAGCGTGCTAACGCCGGATTCGCGCATTTTGCGTTCTAATTCGGTCCATTTTTCATTCATTTTGAAAAAACTTCCTTTCGTTCGATCTCTTGTTTCATTATAGGACAAAGCGAAATTTTATCAAAATGTTTACTTTTTAGATATTTTCAATAAAATAGAAAGAGGTCATATATTCAAATTTGAATAAGAACGAAGGAGAGAAAATATTGGTTGCAGAAAAGAAAGATCATACGCGCCTCATCCTAGTCGGATTGATGCTCGCGATTTTAATGTCGGCGATGGACAACACGATTGTCACGACGGCGATGGGGACAATTGTTGCCGATCTCGGCGGGATGGAGCAGTTCGTTTGGGTGACTTCAGCCTACATGGTCACGGTCATGGCGGGGACGCCGATTTTCGGCAAGCTGTCGGATATGTACGGTCGGAAGCGCTTCTTCCTGTTTGGCATCGTGATGTTCCTGCTTGGATCTATACTATGCGGACTTGCCGGCAGTATTGTGCAACTCAGCATCTTCCGGGCGATCCAAGGGATCGGCGGGGGCGCGCTGATGCCGATTGCGTTTACGATCATTTATGACATCTTCCCAGTGGAGAAGCGTGGGAAAATGACCGGACTGATGGGCGCTGTATTTGGTACGTCCAGTATTTTCGGCCCGCTGCTGGGTGCCTTCATCACGGATGCGCTGAGCTGGCATTGGGTATTTTACATCAACGTGCCGATTGGGATCGTATCTCTGGTGATGATTATCATCTACTATAAGGAGTCGCTCACACACGCGAAGCAGCAGATCGACTGGGGCGGGGCGTTTACCTTGGTCGGAGCAGTGGTGTGCCTGATGTTTGCGTTGGAGCTGGGCGGTGAGAAATTCGCGTGGAATTCTGGCGTTATCCTGGGCTTGTTCGCGGGATTTGCCGTGCTCTTCGTTGCGTTCTTGCGGCTCGAAACGAAAGCGCAGGAGCCGATTATTTCATTTGATATGTTCAAAAACCGGCTTTATGCGACTAGCTGTTTGCTGGCTTTATTTTACGGGAGTGTATTTATCGTCGCTACGGTGTACATCCCGATCTTCGTGCAAGGGGTATACGGCGGTTCGGCGACCAACTCCGGCATTATTCTGATGCCGATGATGATCGGCTCGGTGATCGGAAGCATGCTGGGCGGGATGATGGCTTCCCGCATTCCTTACCGCACGGTGATGGCCTTGTCGGTCGTTTGCTTCGTCGGTGGGATTTTTGCGTTAAGCACGCTGACAAACGATACGTCTCGTTTACTGCTTACGGTATACAGTATTCTAACGGGCTTTGGCGTAGGATTCTCCTTCTCGGTGCTTAGCATGGCGTCCGTACATCATTTCGACATGCGGCAGCGTGGAGCGGCGACGTCAACGAACTCGTTCCTCCGTTCCCTGGGGATGACGCTGGGGATTACGATCTTTGGCATCGTGCAGCGCAACTTGATGTCGGGTGCGATGACGGACGCGTTTGCCGGGATGGGACAAGGCGGGGCGAATTTCGGGGATACCCGAGAGGCGCTAAGTCCGGAGAAAAGGGCGCTGATTCCCCCAGAGATTTTGGATAAAATCACCGAGGCGTTGTCCTCTTCGATCGCCCACACTTTTATGTGGGCACTGGTTCCGACTGTCTGCGCGGTCTTGGTCGTGATCGCGATGCCAAAGGACCGGATTGAGCGTGCGGCAGTCAAGCCATCGAACCAGCAGGGGTAAGCGAGCATGAAGGGTTTGGCTATCCGCCTCTGCATTCTGGGTCTGCTGCTCGAGGAAGACCAACATCCTTACGAAATGCTGATTCGCATCCGGGATCGATTCCTCGACCATCACGGCAACTTTAAAATTGGATCGCTGTATTACGCGGTCGACCAGTTAGCCAAAGAAGCATATATCGAAGCGGTGGAGACGATCCAGACCGATGGACGTCCGGACAAGAAGGTGTACCGGATTACGGACGAAGGCCGGGGGTATTTTCACAAGCTGCTGGTCGACCGTTTTAAAGAGGAAGTGTCCGGTTATCATCCGCTGCATGTCGCCTTGGTATTCGCTAGACACGGGGATCGTGACAAGATCGTTGCCTTGCTGCAGGCTCGCATTCGGGAAGCGGAACATCAGGTGAATTTAAGCTACCAGGTCTACGAAGAGCATCGCGGGATCGTTCCGCGAAGCGTGCTGCATCTGATGGCCGGCCGTTACGAGCACGCCCAAACGGAGCTTTCCTGGCTGCGCCGGCTATATGCGGATGCCAAAGCTGGGCGATTGGGCGACAGGGACCCGGCCGATTTGTTGAACGATGAAGAATAAGAAACTCCCCGAATCCCACAGGCGATTTTCGCTTACGGGATTCGGGGAGTTTCTTTAGTTTGTTCGAGGAGGAGAGGGTTCATCAGGAAGTGGTCCTGCTGGGTTAAGCCTATGAGCCTGCGATGGACTGCCTTAGGCTTGGTCAGTCAGGCCGCAGTTCCTTGACCAGACTTGGCGGTGTCCGTCCTTCAAGTGCGGCAACCAGGTTCTCAGCAGCTCGCATCGCCATCTGCCGGCGGGTCTGGTCCGTCGCTGAACCGATATGCGGCAAGGTCACGACGTTGGGCAACTTCAGCAACGGATGGTCCGGATCGATGGGCTCTTTCTCAAACACATCAAGTCCCGCACCGTAAATTTGTCCGTTCTGTAAAGCGGCGGTCATCGCCTGTTCATCAACGGTAGCCCCTCTCGAGGCGTTAACGAATACGGCCGTCGGCTTCATTAAGGCAAATTCACGCGCACCGATCAGCTTTCGCGTTTCCGGCGTGAGCGGCGTGATCAGCACGATGAAATCCGCTTCCTGCAGCAATTCGTCCAAGGAGCGATAAACGGCGCCCAGCTTGGCTTCAGCCTCAGGCTTGCGGCTGCGGTTGTGGTACAACACATCCATTCCGAAGCCAAATTGCCCCCGGTGGGCAACGGCTTCGCCGATTTCACCCATCCCGATGATACCCAGCTTCTTATGGTGGACGTCCAGGCCAAACAGGTTTTGGCCATCGCCGCGTTTCCATAGCCCGGCCTTGACGTATTTGTCCAACTCGGATATTCGGCGGGCAACGTCCAGCATTAAGGCAAAGATGAGATCGGCGACCGTGTCGTTCAGGACGGCTGACGTGTTGGTACCCATCACGCCGCGGGCCTTCATCGCATCCAGATCAAAGTTGTTGTAGCCCACGCTGATATTGCTGACGACTTTCAATTTTGGCGCATGGTCCAGCAGTTCCTGATTGATACTGCGGTCCGCGGTTAACAGGCCTTCGGCGTCGCTCAAACTGGCTAGCAGATCGGCACGGCTCATTGGCCCGTCTCCCTGCCATTTGCGGACTTCGCAATGCTCGGCAAGGTAGCTTTCGACTTCCGGGGGAATCGGCCGGGAGATAAACACTTTCGGTTTCATGATGTACTCCTCTCTCGAATGGGAAGGTCTGAATGATTCAAGCCAAGGGATTGATCAGCGGTTATCGATCTTCTCCGGATACATGTCGTGATTCATCAGGCGATGTTCAGCCATCGCTTCATATTTGGTGCCGGGACGGCCGTAGTTGCAGTAGGGATCGATGGAAATGCCGCCGCGCGGTGTGAATTTGCCCCAAACCTCGATATACTTAGGCTCCATGAGTTTGATCAGATCGTTCATGATGATGTTGACGCAGTCCTCGTGGAAATCACCATGATTGCGGAAACTGAACAAATACAGCTTGAGCGACTTGCTTTCCACCATTTTGATGTCGGGAATGTAGCTGATATAGATGGTGGCGAAGTCAGGCTGCCCGGTGATCGGGCATAGGCTGGTGAATTCCGGACAGTTGAACTTTACAAAATAATCGCGGTACGGGTGCTTATTATCAAAGCTCTCCAGTACCTCAGGCGCATAGTCAAAAGGATATTTCACACCCTGGTTGCCCAGCAGCGTGACGTCCTGCATTTCTTCGCGGTTTCTTCCGGCCATGGGAGGCCCTCCTTTTAATATATTCATTTCGTGTTTCTAGCGTCGCTTCGTGTGCTTTGCAATTAGCGCTTCCGTTCTGTGTTTAGTGCGCAAAACGTTTGATGGCTGGTTCTAACGGACCGTACAGCCCTTATTTGCCTATTTCCCGGTCATTTCCCGCTGTAACGGACTCCAGTGACCTTATTGGGTCATAATCGCAGCCGATTTGCTGCGTTTCTTTGAAATAAGGTCTCCTCAGTCCATTAGAATCTGAAAATGCCCTCGGAGCCTCAAATAACGTCTCTGGGGTCCGTTAGCCGTGAGAAGGCGGCTTGCTCGACGAACGAAGGGTTCTAACGGACCGTACAGCCCTTATTTGCCTATTTCCCGGTCATTTCCCGCTGTAACGGACTCCAGTGACCTTATTGGGTCATAATCGCAGCCGATTTGCTGCGTTTCTTTGAAATAAGGTCTCCTCAGTCCGTTAGAATCGGAAAATGCCCTTGGAGCCTCCAATAACGTCTCTGGGGTCCGTTAGCCGCGAGAAGGCGGGGCGGAAGCCAGCGTTTCCCGAGACTAAGTAGCATGAGGCTACGTGAGTGGACGGAGGTCTCGGCTGAATTTAAGATTCGCCTCCGCCACCGCCTCCTCGAACCCCTTCGTGATCCAAGGCCGATTTTTGAACTACCGCCTCAATAAAGGTTCAAAAATCGGGTTTGGAGCACCGAGAAGGTTGGATGAAGCTAGAGACGGAGTAGCGCAGCGTAGCATGAGGCTACGTGAGCAACGGAGGTCTCGGCTGAATGCAAGATTCGACGTCGCTCCGTCCACCTCGGAACCGCTTCGTGATCCAAGGCTGATTTTTGAACTATCGCTACACGCCGCGTTTGTTGCCCCAGACGAGGGCGTGCAGCTGCGGCAACACCCGAACGTCGTTCAGGTCCGGCGTGGCGACCACTTTGTCGATCAGCGCCTCATAGCGGTGCAGCAGGTCGGACGCATGTTCCTGGATGTCCATCCGCTTCACGTCCGGGTTGCCGACCTGCACGTACATCGGTACAGCGGGATATCGGCTGTGCACTTGCTTCGCATAATCCAGGTCGTTGTCATCAAACACGACGACCTTCAGGCTGACGGCGAGCGGGTGAGGCCGGGCCGACAGCTTAGCGACGATGTCGTCCAGCACATCCCAGTCGGTGTCCATGCCCGAGCTAGGCGGCTTCGGCGACAACGTCACCTGGTCGACCGCAGCCAGCCAGTCCTGCCAGCGCGAGCCTTGGGTTTCGACCGCGACGGCGATGCCTTCGGCGTGGAGCAGCTCGACCAGGCCGGCGAGCTGCGGCAGAAGGGCAGGGTTGCCGCCGGACAAGGTGACGTGGGCGAATCGGTTGCCGCCAATTTCGCGCAGCTCGCCGAGAATCTCGGCCGGGGTCAGGCGGCGGATCATGTCCTTCGCGCTACCGTCCCAGGTAAAGGCCGAGTCGCACCAAACGCAGCGGTAGTCGCAGCCGGCGGTGCGGACGAACATCGTCTTTTGCCCGATGACCATGCCTTCGCCTTGAACAGTGGGGCCGAAAATTTCCAGGACGGGGATCGGCAGCTGGCGGGTATCCTTAGTTTCTTGATCAAACACGGATAACACTGGTGCAACGAGCTGTGCAGAAGCAGAATTCTCTTTACTCATCCCGCATCCACTCCCGTCTTGCTTCGGCGTAGCTGGTCGGCGTCTCGTAGAGGCGGACGAACTCCGTCCGGCCTTCAAGCACCGGATTCCGGTAGGCTTCGGATTGCAACGCCTCCTCCATCTTCTCGAACAGCCATACCACCATATTCTCGGCGGTCGTATTCATCGGCGGCAGTGTTTCATTAATGTAACGGTGGTCCAGGTACCCTTCAATTTCGTTCTTCCAGATCTCCTTGATCGTGCCAAAATCAACAGTCATGCCGATTTCGTCCGGCCGACCGCTGATACCGAACACCACTTTGTAGGTGTGGCCGTGCAAGTTTTTGCATTTACCGTCATAAGCATGTAAATGGTGTGCCGCATCAAAAGTGAACTCCTTGCTGACCAGCACCCGGCGGCGGTGGTAACGCAGCTGGTCCCGGCCGATGTCCTGGCCCAGCTTCTGAAGTGCTTCGACGATGCGGAATTCTCCCGGTGTTCGGTTCATTTCATATCCGCCTCCTGGCGCTCCAGCAAGTATTTATCCAGTCCGGCCTTTCTCAGCTTACAGGCCGGGCATTCGCCGCAACCGTCGCCGATGACGCCGTTATAGCAGGTCAACGTCCGTTCGCGGACGAACTCGAAGGCTCCAAGCTCATCGGCCAGTTTCCAGGTCTCCGCCTTATCAATCCACATGAGAGGGGTATGAATCACAAACTCGTAATCCATAGCCAGGTTCAGCGTCACGTTCAGCGATTTGACGAACGCGTCGCGGCAATCGGGATATCCGCTGAAGTCTGTCTCGCAGACACCGGTGACGATATGCTTGGCGCCTACGCCTTTAGCCAACACGGCGGCAAAGCTAAGGAAGAGATGATTGCGGCCGTCCACAAACGTGCTGGGCAACTCGCCTTCCTGGTGCTCGATTGCGATGTCGCTTCGAGTCAAAGCATTTTGAGTTAATTGGCCGAGCAAGCTCATGTCCAGCACGGTGTGCTTGATCCCCAGCTCGGTGGTAATGGATCTCGCGCAGTCGATTTCCAACTTATGGCGTTGGCCATAGTCAAAGGTCACGGCTTCAACCTCGCCGAACTGCTGAATGGCCCAGAACAGGCAGGTGGTGCTGTCTTGACCACCGCTGAACACTACAACCGCTTTTTCATTTTTAAGCATAAAAAACCCTCCGTCTTCTTGAATAGTGAAGCGGGAAATCGTGGCTTTCCGGCTCATTGGTAGAAGAAAGAGAGTTCTTGAACTGGTCACAAAAAAACAAGCCCGTTCGACCGACAGGGCGTTCCTTAGCGCTGCGCCTCGGTGCGAATAAGCAAACGAGTATGCAGGCACGAAAGAACCCGCCAAATCTAGGCTGGGCACTTATAGTTTTTTATAGAGGGAGTTCTCGAACCTCTCCCATGCGCCCCAATGGGGGAGAGCATGGACTTCTTCTTCAATTCATAAGCGCTTGGGATTAAGGCCCCAGGCACAAAGCCCATTATAGCATATTTTGTTCGTAAAGGAAGAGAAGACAGGCGGTCACATCAACGATTTTTTAACGAAAAGAAGGAATTATTGGTTCACAAACCAGCGGAACTAACCGATAATGGAAGAGATTAACTAAAGGAGGGTATAGCATGCGAAAAATTAAATGGCTGGCCATTCCACTGGCGCTGCTACTGGTAGCGCTAACAGGATGCCAGGCGGTCGGCGGGTTTGACGTGGCCAAAGCGCTGGCAAGCAGCGTGAAGACAACGAGTAGCGAGTCGAAGCAGACGGTTACCGTCGAGGTTATTCCGGCTGCATCGGCAAAGCTGACTGCAGAAGATCAAAAAGCAATTGATCTCATTAATTCATTCTCCCTGAATATCGACAGCGCGAAGGTGCAGGATACCAAACATCTTTCGATGAAAGGCTCTGTCGGATTGAAGGGGGAGAAGATTCCATTCCTCTTCGCCATGGACGATAAGGGCATTGCGCTGCAGGTTGAAGGCGCGAAGCAGCCGTTATACATATCCCAGCAGACGGCCACCATTCCCGGCCTAGCGGATATGAGCTCTATGGAAGCCGGAGCGCAGGAGCTTTCCGTCAAACTGGCGGAATTCGTTCTGAAGCATTTCCCCAATCCTTCGGTCCTGACCGTGAAGCAAACCTCCTCGCAGGTGAACGGGGAAACGCTGAGCTTGACCAACCTTCATGCGGAAGTGCGCGGCGATGAGTTATTCGGGTTGATTAAGCCGTTTCTTGCCAGTGCGGTGAAGGATGAGCAAGGACTTAAGGATTTGATCGCGGGTTACTACGATTTGCTGACGCCGTTCCTGGGTACGCTGGAAGACCTTCCGGAGGATGCGGAACTCACGCCGGAGCTGGCGGAGGAAACGAAGAAGCAAGCCGTGGACGAATTGTACAAGGAGCTTCAGCAAGGGATTGAAGAACTGCTTGCCTCTTATGACGAAGAGGTAGCCGGTTTGTTCGCCGATACGCCGGAGCTTGCGACCGTGTTCGGGAAAGATACGGTGCTGAAGCTGGATCTTTATTTCGACGGCAAGCTGAACATCCGCAAGCAAACGATGGAATTGAACGTAGCGCTTCCGGCTTCCGAGGATCTTCCGATCTCTGGGATCAAGGTGCGTAGCGACAGTGAAATGTGGAACATCGGCGGGACGGTAACTGCGGATCAAGTGGATATGCGTGAGGGTGTCATCGACGTGATTGAAACAGAACCAACCCCGGGGCAAATATTACGCAACTTTAAGGATGTCGCGCCGCTGTACAAATTGCTCAAGGAAGACTTCCAACTGAGTCATAAACAGGTTGTACTGGATACTCAAAGCGATTACTACGGAGTCATCACGAAGAACGGTACGTCCTTCGTGCCGCTACGCTATTTGTCCGAGCAATTTGACGCTGAAGTGAAATGGACACCGGGCTCCGGCCAACTGATCGTGATCGATGACCTTACAGGCAAGGAGATCGTCCTGAAGGTCGGCTCGAAACAAGCGACGGTGGACGGCAAGGTTGTTCAGCTCAGCCAGCCCGCTTTTGTGCACAAGGACGGCTCAACCTATGTACCGTTGCGTTTCCTGACGGAAGCGCTTGGAGCAACGGTGAGCTTCGATGCGGACGGTTGGATTACGATCGTAAGAGAGTAAGCAAGTAATCTGGCAGCCGCAACATATACGGGATCTTTCCAAGCCATTTGGGTGATGGCTTGGGAAGATCCTTTATTTTTTGGGGGAAGATTTGATTATTTGACCCAGTCTATGTATAATGATAATCATTATCAATGGAAATTGGGGGAACACTACAAATGAAGGTTTACAAACACCGTTTTCTCACTTTGGCGGCGGTCTTGATGCTGACGGTCGTCCTCGCGGCGTGCGGCCAAAATGGCGGCAACTCGGCAAATGATGCGACCGCGTCGAACAACGACGCAACGGGCAATACGCAATCCGGCAACGGAGCGAACGATACCGCTGAAGGACAAGCTGCTACGAAAATCTACAAGGACTTCACCGGGCAAGAGGTGGAAATTCCAACGAATCCAGAGCGGATCGTGTCGGTTACGCACCTGGGTGACCTGCTTGCTCTGGGCGTGAAGCCGATCGGTGCCGGCTCGCTCGCATTGGAAAATTCGGTGCTGTTGAGCAAGGAGCTGGAGGGCGTAGAAAACGTCGGAGATATCTCGGTCGAGAAGGTGCTGGAGCTTCAACCTGACCTGATCATTGTGCCGACTTACACGCCGGCCGATATCGTGGAGCAATTGAAAAAAATCGCTCCGGTCGTAACGCTCGCGACAGCGGGCTGGGAAGGCATCGATCCGCTGGAGGAAGTGAAGACGGTCGGCGAGATGCTGGGTCGCGAACAGCAAGCGGAGGAATTCATAACCCGGTACAAGCAAAAAGCCGAAGACGCTAAAGCCAAGCTTAGCGAGGTCATCGGTCCGAATGAAACCGTCGGAACCTATTCGATCTGGGCAAAAAATTTCTGGGTATGGCCGAAAACCCGGGATGCCGGGTATAACCTGTATGAAATGTTTGGTCTAAAGCCACAGGAGAAGATCGAGAAAGAAGTATTCTCGACCACGGGCGCGGACATTTCCTTGGAGGTTGTTCCGGAATATGCCGCGGATCACATGTTCCTGACGGTGTATGAGCCGGATGGCGGGAAGGAACGTGCTGAAGAAGTGATGAATGGACCGGTGTGGAAAAATATCCCTGCGGTTCAAAAAAACCACGTGTATCTGCTGAACTATAAAGAGTTCTGGATGGTGGACGGACTGAATCTGGAGAAACAGCTTGATATTCTCGTGAATCTCGTCGTCAGCCAAAATCAAAAATAACAGGTTAATAAAGAGGCCGTTCCCCGCGTCAAACCATGACGTGGAGGAACGGCCTTTTTGCATCTTGCATCGGCGTTATAGTCTTACACTACCTGCCGATTGATCGCCGCTGAGAATTGCTCGACTTCATCCCAGCGGATCGCTGGAAGCGCCCGCCCTTCCTTTCGTGCTGCACGCGAGACCATTCTTGCCACGAACCGGTCGAACAGACTCATTTGTTTGAGGCTGAGTTCGCCGCCGAATCCGGCTTTGACCGTAGCGTGCTCCAGCAGGTCCGCCGGAAAGGAGGCGTCTAGGAAGTCTTCGGTTTTCTCAAAGGTTCCGCAGCAGATAAACAAGCCTAACTTCTTTCGCATGAGTTCGGTGGAATGATCGCGGCAAAATTGCCGGCAGGCCTGCTGAAGTTGACCAAAGTAAATCGATCCTCCAACGATGACGCTGTCGAACTCTGTCAGATCGGGGACGGCTTCCTGCCGTAAATTAAGGATTTCCACGGGGTCGTTGATCTTGGTTGCCAAGGTTTTGACGCACTTTTCCGTTGTGCCGTATTTTCCTGCATAAACGATGAGTGTGCTCATCACGTACCCTCCCATTCGACCGATTTCGATATCCTCTCTATTGTATCTGGAAATGTTTAGGTGATGATGCGACATCGGTCATATAAAGGCTGCAATAATCAACGGAGCATTGCCCATTCCTCGGCGATCAATGGCTCGGGAAGACGATAACCGATCAGCACGAGATACAGCGGTCCGTCATAATCCATCGCTTCCCAGTTGAACCGCTTGCCGGAATATTGCATCAGGTAGGCTGATTTCTTCAGTTGGGAGAAACGCACGTAACCTTTGGCCCGAAGCAGGCCGGGGTTCCACTTCTTGATGAAACGCTCCAGCTTGGATGCGGGGATTTGCAACGGTTCGCGGACCGGCAAACTGATGGTGTTGATGCGGCTGTAGGAGGTGGGAGCCTCCCCACCGGACGCTGAAGTGGGAGTAGCTGGTAGGTGCTGGTGCGGCTGGACGATCTGAAACGGGGAACGGCTTCCCCACGAGGAACTCCCTGCGGCAGCGGTAACCTGCGGTAAGCGGCGCGATACCGGTCGGATCGTCGAGAAGAGGGAGGCGAGTGGGATATTGGCGTTGACGGCGTAATGAACCTGGCCCTCGGCATTATATTTGCGGACCATTTCGGTGACTTTGCCGCTGTGAACCGGCGGGATGAGATCGGTCTTGTTAATGATCAGATCATCGGCGGCGGACAGCTGGCTGCGCAGCGTACGAACGAGTTGTTTGTCCGAAGCGAAGAGACTGTTATACTCCAAGGCATGTTCAGCATCGACGAGGGTGATGACACGGTGAAGGTACAGCTTGGACAGAAGACCGGGCTCGGCCAACTGTTCGACGATTTCCTCAGGGTTCGCCACCCCGGTGAGCTCCAGCAGCAACAGGTCAGGGTCCTGTTGAAGCAGACCGGTCAGGGCGGCTTGGATTTCGTCTTTTTTGGTGCAACAGATGCAGCCGTCCAGCATCTTCTCCAACGGAAATCGGGTAGAAGTGGAGCGAGAGATCAGCTCACCGTCAATATCCCTTTTTCCCAACTCGTTCATTAGAACACCAGGCTTAAGCCCACGTGCGACCGCCTCCTCCAGCAGCTTGATCAGCAGGGTCGTTTTGCCGCTGCCTAGAAAACCGCTGAGGACGACTACCGGTATTTTCATCGCCATATTCATCGGGCAAATTTCTCCTTTCGGAATGGGTCATTGACAAAGAAAAGACTAGTTTTTAAGATATACTTATTCGTAAACATTACGTTTAATGCATAGGACAGGATGGATGAATATGCTTAAAATGAAGCGGGGCGACGTTCTGCTGATCGTGTTTCTGGTATTGTTGGGTTCGGCGTGGCTCCTCCTGCGCCAGGCGTTGGAGAGCCGAGAGACGGTTGATCCGGCCACGCTTCGCGCCGAAATCAAAGTAGACGGCGAATCGTTCCGCAGCGTGCCCCTTGGCGGTGGGGAGGAGACGATCGAGATCCACAGCGAATACGGCCACAATACCTTAAAAGTTTTTGACGGGGGAATCCAAATGGTCTATGCCGATTGTCCGAAAAAAATCTCCATGCAGATGGGCTTCATCTCCCGGCCTGGGGAAACGATCATCTGCGTGCCGAACCGCGTGTACGTGGAGGTGGTTCGCAGCGGTACTCCAAGCCCGGAAGAAAACGGCGTAGATGCTTATGTCCGCTAAACTTTGTCCTCTCCTCCAGGCCTCGTTATCCGCCGGTTATTTTGCCGGTTCCGCCTCCGACAGGTTCTCCCACGCTTTCACCGAATCCTCGCTTGGGTAGACGTAGGGCGTTTGGGGCCTTGGAATTTCCCAAATACGCTCCGCCTTAACGGTAATGATCGCTTTACCCTGGCGAATTTGCGGTTCGATGACTCCTTCTACTTCAAGCCAAGTATCTTTAGCTAATCCTTCGAGCGGTTGATCAGAGGTCACTATGAGGCCAAACGGGGCCGAATCCGCGGTACAGCACAGGACGAGAAACCGCCCAAGGATCAGTTCCCCCGCGTTGCCTTGCCCGTCCTGGCGCCCCGGTTCCTGGTAAACGAATCCACTCAGCTTGACTTTTTTGCCGCGGAATTCTTCCGCAAACAATTCGATCGCCCCGATCGTTTCGGAGAAGATTTCCGGTTTCACCTCGACGACAGCCTGCGGGTAAAGCCGCTTGGCCAATTCGGCGAATTCAACGTTATAGGGGTCTGGCGCCCGGAAGAGTTCTTCTAACCGTTCAGAGGCGAGCAAGGGAGAGGTTAGGCTCATCCCTTTTTTGGCTGCCGCCGAGCTACCGAGAGCCTGATCGGGAAGCAAGGTCCCGAGTAGCAGCGGGAGCAGAAATAAGCCGTATACCGTTCCGTTCTTCCATCTGGATACGGAAAGCGGGCGCTCGCAGTCGCAGAGGGCGGAAGACGGCTGGAACAGCGCCTGGTAGGCAAGACATACCGCCATGACGGCGAGCGGAATCGGGCAGAATCGAATCAACGGCTCCATGCGGGGGCCGATATAATAATACAGGGCTCCCGACCGGGCCAGATGGGCGATGAACAGAGCCAATCCAAGCAGGATCAGCGATCTGGCCAAATAATGCCGGCGAATGAGTCGAGGATGGTTCATGCAGCTAACAATCTCCTTTCAGGTGCGATCGATCGAGATGGGGGTGTGTCTCTAAGGCTACGGATTCAGCCAAAGCGTGCCGGTTAACGCCGCCCCCGTGAACACGAGGGTAAAGATCAGGAAAGAGATGTACAGGACGAATTTCGTGCGGAACACGGAGAGCAGCATCAGCAGGTTTTTGAAATCAAGCATCGGCCCGAATACAAGAAAAGCAAGCAGCGAACCGCCGGAGAAGGTCGGCAAAAAGGCGGAAGCCACGAACGCGTCGGACGTCGAGCAAAGCGACAGCAGGAACGCGAAACCCATCATGAAGAGGTAGCTGCTGACCGGGCCGCCGCCGATATCCGCGAGCTGTTCATGGGCGACGAACGATTGGATGCCTGCGGTCAGAATGCAGCCGATCAGCAAATATTTGCCCATCTCGAACACTTCGTCCGCGGCATGTACGAACACGGCGGCCAGCTTGCCGCCCCCATGCGCGGGGGAATGGGGTTCGCTTCCCGCGTCCGCACCGGCGGACAGGACATGCTTTAAGGGATTGTCCTTCCAGGTCAGGTAGACGATCGCCCCGATGGCGGCAGCGACGGCGAAGGCCAGTCCCATCCGGGCGTACACCATCTCGGGGTACAGGCGGAAGGCCATGTAGGTCGCTCCGAACACGACCGGATTCAGGATCGGCCCGGACAAAATAAAGACGACAGCGATGTAAACGGGCATTCCTTTCTGAATCATCCGGCGGATAAGGGGAATCATCCCGCATTCGCATACCGGGAAGATCAACCCGAGCAGGCAGGCGAACAGGATGCCTGGAACGGGATGCTTCGGCATGAAGCGGCGCAGCGTGTTCTCGGAGACGAACAGATGCAGCAGCGAGGAGAGCAACGCTCCGACCAGCACGAAAGGCAGGGCCTCCAGGAAGATGCCGAGAAAGTTGATTTTGAACGTTTGCAGCTCGTCGAGCGGGACCTGCCGAATCAAGGACGGGTACATGACCGTCAGGCAGGCGAGCGCGAAAGCGGCCGGCACAAGAATCGGCAGCATCCGGGTGAGAGCATGTTTATGCATGGCAAACTCCTTATGGGCATTTTAGGTAACCAACGCAGTATCATATCTATTATTTTCCATGGTAATTCAGAACCGGGCTAATAGATTAGTCCGGATAGACGCATTTACAGTTGACAAAGCCCAACGAAGGAAGATATAGTATGGATTATTAATCGTAATAATTACGATTAAGCTAAAGATGTGACGGATGAGATGTTCGGCCTTGATCAAGAAAGGGGATGAAACCAATTGAATGAACAACCAACGCGCAAAGTTCCGGTTACGGTGCTATGCGGATATTTGGGTTCGGGTAAAACGACGTTGCTCAACCATGTCCTGAGCAATCGCCAGGGCCTGAAGGTAGCGGTGATCGTGAATGACATGAGCGAGATAAACATCGACGCGGAGTTGATCAGCGCCGGCGGAAGCCTCTCACGCACGGAGGAGAGGCTGGTGGAGTTGTCGAACGGCTGTATCTGCTGCACGCTTCGCGATGATTTGCTGAAAGAGGTTCAGATGCTGGCGGCAGAGGGGCGATTCGATTACATATTGATTGAGTCGACGGGCATCAGCGAACCGGTGCCGATCGCCCAAACGTTTACTTATGCGGATGAGGAGTCGGGAATCGATTTGACGAAGATCGCCAAGTTGGACTGCCTGGTGACGGTGGTGGACGCTTACCGGTTCTGGCATGACTTTTCCTCCGGCGATACACTCCTGGAACGCGGGCAGCAAGCGGGGGAGGGGGATACCCGCGACGTCGTCGATCTGTTGATCGACCAAATCGAGACGTGCGACATCCTGATTCTGAACAAATGCGACCTGGTTGAGGAGAAAGAGCTGATCGAGCTGGAAGGAGTTTTGCGCAAGCTGCAGCCTACCGCCAAGCTGATTCGCTCAACCATGGGTCGCGTGGAACCGCAGGAAATCCTGAATACGGGGTTGTTCGATTTCGAACAAGCCAGCCAGTCGGCCGGTTGGATCCAGGAGCTGCAGCAGGAAAGCCATACGCCGGAGACGGAGGAATACGGCATCGGTTCGTTCGTGTACCGGCGGAGACGGCCGTTCCACCCGGAGCGGTTGGCGCGATTTATGAGCGAATGGCCGGAGGAAGTGGTGCGGGCCAAAGGTTTGGCTTGGATCGCGACGGATGCGGACATGGCGGCGAATTTAAGTCAGGCAGGGCCGTCGATCCAATTTGGTCCGGCTGGTTATTGGCTGGCCTCGCTGCCCGATTGGCAGCGTGAGGAGCTCTTTGCCGAAGAGCCCGAATTGCGGCGCAGGTGGGACGAGGCTTGGGGCGACCGGATCAACGAACTGGTGTTTATCGGGATCGAAATGGACCGCTCCGGGATCGAACGGGAGCTCGACGCTTGCCTGTTAAGCGACGAAGAAATGCAATTGGACTGGGCGGCCTTCCCGAATCCGCTGCCGTGGATTTCGGCGGAAGAATCGGCCGACGCCGGATAAATGCCAAAGACAAGGAGGGGAAGACATGCGAGTAGTGGTTACGCTGGCCTGCACGGAGTGCGGAGATCGCAACTATACGACGACAAAGAATAAGAAGACGCACCCCGAGCGGCTGGAGCTGCGGAAGTATTCACCGCGGCTGCGCAAATATACGATTCATCGGGAGACGCGTTAATAAAGCCTCGAACCGTTGAGGGGCGATTTGTCGTCTTTGTTAATCGTAATAATTACGCTTTAAAGAAGAGAGGTACCATGATTTTATCAACGATGGAAAACGTCGTGTTTGGTTATAGTACAAAGCCGGTGATCGACGGAGTGTCTCTCGAAATCGGGGTTGGCGAGTTTATTGGCATTACCGGGCCGAACGGCGCGGCCAAAACGACGCTGCTTAAGCTGCTGCTTGGTCTGCTGAAACCGTGGAGCGGGAGCGTGCGAATCAACGAAGAAGCGCTGATCGACGGCCGGCTGAACGTGGGTTACGTCCCGCAGCAAGTTGCCGCGTTTAACAGCGGGTTTCCAAGCCGGGTACTGGAGCTGGTGAAGTCGGGGTGCTATCCCAAGCTCGGCCTGTTTCGGCGGTTTGGCGCGGAGGAGCGGCAGCTCGTCGAACGCAGCTTGAAGCAGGTGGGGATGTGGGAGCACCGCCACCGAAGAATTGGGGAGCTGTCGGGCGGACAAAAGCAGCGCATCTGCATCGCCCGGGCCTTGGCCGGGCAACCCCGGGTGCTGGTTCTGGACGAACCGACGACGGGCATGGACCGGCAAAGCCGGCAAGGATTTTATCGGCTGCTGCGGCATATGGCGGACCAGCATTGCCTGACGGTCATCATGGTAACTCACGGCCCGGAGGAGGCGGAGGCGTATCTGGACCGCCTGATTTCCCTGGAGCAACAGGAAAGTGAGGAATGGCAATGTTTGACTACGCATTCATGCAGCGTGCGTTTTGGGCAGGCGCTTTGATCGGAAGCATCGCTCCGGTGATCGGCGTCTACCTGATGCTGCGGCGCCAGGCGCTGCTGGCCGATACGTTGTCCCACGTCTCGCTGGCCGGCGTGGCCCTGGGAGCCGTGCTGGGGTGGAACCCGGCCGTCGCGGGCTTCGCCGCCGCCATCCTTGGCGGACTGCTGATCGAGCAGTTGCGCCAGAGCTACCGGGCATACAGCGAGATGCCGGTCGCCATCGTCATGACCTCGGGCTTGGCGCTCGCCGTCGTGCTGATGAGCTTGCGTAGCAGCCTGAGCCAAAGTTTCAGCGCGTACTTGTTCGGCTCAATCGTAGCGGTGAGCGACACCCAGCTGGCGTTGATGGCCGGCGTTGCCTTGGTTGGTGCCGCGTATTTCGCCGTGCTGCGGAGACCGCTGTACAGCCTGACCTTTGACGAAGAAACCGCCCGAATCGGCGGGGTTTCGGTGAAGTGGCTGTCGTTCTCCTTCGCGGTGTTTACCGGGATGGCAGTGGCGGCGGCGATCCCGGTCGTCGGCGTGCTGCTGGTGTCCTCGCTGATCGTCCTGCCGGCATCGCTTGCGCTGCGGCTGGCCCGCGGGTTTGCCGCAGCGATTGCCATTTCGGTCGCCGCAGGCCTAACGGGGATTTTCAGCGGGTTAACCGCTTCATATTACCTGGATATGCCGCCCGGCGGGACGATCGCGTTGATTTTGCTGCTGATTCTATTGATCGGCATCGCGGGGCAGAAGGTCCGAGGCCGGGTCGTCCGAAGGAGCGGCCGTAGCGCGAAGCGGACTGCGCGGGACACAGAGGAAAGTATGACGTTGCCGTCCAAGGACGGCGAGAGATTAACGATGGAATAAGGGAGAGAGATGAGGATGAATTTGCGAATTGCGAAACGGGCCGCCGCCGCGGTCGGCCTGAGCTTAATGCTGACGATCGCCGGTTGCGGCGGGGGCGGACAACAGGCCGGTGGAAATGCGGCTAATTCAACGAATTCCGCAGGGAATGCGGCAGGCAGCGGAGGAACGGTAAATGGGGAACATCCATTACGGATCCAAACGAGCTTTTACCCGATCTACGAATTTACGAAACAAGTCGCCGGCGATTTTGCGACGGTCGAACTGCTGGTACCCGGTGGCATGGAACCTCATGACTGGGAGCCTAGCCCCCAGGATATCCGGAAGCTGGCCGAATCCGATCTGCTGATCGTGAACGGGGCCGGGATGGAAAGTTGGCTGGAACAGGTAGAGGCATCGTCCGCCAGCGGCAAGCCGGAAATCGTAGAAGCCAGCGAGGGGATCACCTTGATGGAAGGCGGAGAAGAGGAGGAGCACGGGCAGGAAGAGGAACAGGCCGACGGAGATGAGCATGCCGCGGAGTCCGAGGCCGACTCAGGGGAAGCAGCTCACAATCACGACCATGACCACGACCACGACCACGGCGGGCTGGATCCTCATGTTTGGTTGTCTCCGGCGTTAGCGGTCCAGGAGGTCCGTCGCATCGAGGCTGCCTTGGCTCAGGCGGACCCCGAGCATGCTGCCGACTACAAGCAAAACGCGGACGCTTACGCCGACCAGCTCGAACAGCTGAATCAGGAGTTTGTCGAGGGATTGGCGAACGCCAAACGTAAGGACTTTATCACGCAGCATGCCGCATTTGGTTACTTGGCCCGGGAGTATGGGCTGACCCAGGTGCCGATTGCCGGCTTGGCCCCTGATCAGGAGCCGTCGGCAGAGCAGATGACGGAGATCGTGAAGTTCGCCAAGGAGCATCAAGTGAAGACGATTTTCTTCGAGACGCTGGTCTCTTCCAAAGTAGCCGAAACGATTGCCCGGGAAATCGGGGCGAAGACGGCCGTGCTTAACCCGATCGAAGGGCTAACGGCCGAAGACGAGACGGCTGGGGAAGACTATCTGTCGCTGATGCGCCAGAATCTCGATGCCTTGAAGGCGGCGTTAAACGAGTAAAGTAACAATACGCCCGAGATTCGCTATGAAATCACAAAGCAGCCCCAGCCGAATTGCGGCGAGGGCTGCTTTACTTCTTTTAGCTGTCCTCCAGGGATCCGGAGGCGATATTTTTGCCATAGAAGATTTCATCCATCTCGGTCACGAGCATCGCGGTAATCTTCTTCTGCTCCTCGGGGGTCAGCTCGTCCTTTGTATACCCGAACAAATAGTTGTTGAGGTCAAACTGCTTCAGCTTGCACTTCGTATGGAAAATATGCTCCGGGTACACATTGACGTCGATCATCTGATATTGCTCGATTACTTCGTCGGGAATGTAGTTCTGGATCGAACTGATGTCATGGTCGATGAACAGCTTGTGGCCGTTGATGTCCCGGGTAAATCCGCGAACCCGGTAATCGATCGTCATAATGTCCGCTTCGAAGGAGTGGATCAAGTAATTCAGCGCCTTTAACGGCGAGATCTCCCCGCAGGTCGACACGTCGATGTCGGCACGGAACGTGCTGATGCTTTCGTTCGGATCGTATTCGGGGTACGTGTGCACGGTGATATGGCTTTTGTCGAGCTGCATTACGACGGAGTCCGGCAGCGGCCCGGGCGATTCGTCAAACGACTCGGTGGGCACCTCCACTACGGGGCCTTCGGAAATCAACATGGTCACGCTGGCTCCCTGCGGAACGTAATCCTGGTTCGCGATATTCAAAATATGAGCGCCGATAATTTCGGAAACGGTGCTGAGGATTTTCGTCAGGCGGTCGGAATTGTACTGGTCGTCGATATAGGCGATATAAGCTTCGCGTTCCCCTTTGGTCCGGGTGTAGCAAACATCGTACATATTGAAGCTTAACGTTTTGGTCAGATTGTTGAACTCATGCAGCTGAATGCGCTGCTCCGGCGTCAACTTCATCAGGGAATCCCCCTTAGCATAGGTATACCCTATTGGTTATTCCCTTTTCTTCTGGAAAAAAAACGTCATGCCTAAGACAGCGCATCCCATCTGGACCATTGCTCCGGCGGGTTCAAGGTATAGACCTCCAGCTCCCGGCTCATGAACCGGTGGATGATCCATTCGCGGCGAATCGTGGCGTAATCCTCGTCAAATTGCTGGATGTACGCATTAATTTCAGGTTCGGTGTAGTTTCGTCCGTGCTCGAGACCGGAAACCAAATGCTCCAGAACGATTAATTTCTTCTTGAGCTGGGCTGGCAGGTTCTTGAGTCTCCCTGAATTTGTGAAAAAGTTGCGGAGGACGTTCTCCGGCAAAAGCGTGCGTGGGGTGGTCATATTGGTACCTCCTCATGAATTGTGAATTAGCCATAAATCTAATTAGATGATCATTTAATTAGATGATAAACGATGATCCCTTGACTGTCAAACAAGCGCTCCTTTCCTATGATTCCCACCCTATGTTAGTTTGACAGAATAGAGTTGATATTGTATCCTACAAACACAATTGAATCAGACCTCACGTTCTTCATGGTGAGGTAGAGGCGCGATATTTAACAGTTTTCGGAGGAGCTTGAGCAAGCGAAGAAGCCGGGAAGAAGGAAATGTCGCCGAAGCGGGATACAGGCTCACTGTATGCTGCTGGGTCTGCAGTTAAGAACTGCAGGACTGTCTTGGTAGATTACCCGATCTATCAAGTTGCGCTATCTCGTCGAGGGGAGAAGTGGGTGTCAGGACGGAAATGAACCCATCAAACGGCCTCGGAGTATACCCGAAGCCGTTTTTTTGTTTCTGTTATTCATCTATTATTTGCATGGAGAGTGAAGAAAAATGAGAAAAACTTGGTCTTTATCCATCCTGATGCTGCTGTCGGCAATGCTTGTCCTGGCGGGCTGCAACTCTGGCAGCAAAGACGACAATACGTTTAAAGTAGGGCTTGAAGCGGGTTATGCCCCGTTTAACTGGACGCAAAACGGTGAGGCCAACGGCGGGGTTCCGATTGACGGTAGCACGGAATACGCAGGCGGCTACGACGTGGAAATCGCCAAGAAAATCGCGGACGGCCTCGGCAAGAAGCTGGTCATCGTGAAGACGGAATGGAATGGTCTGGTTCCGGCGCTGACGTCCGGCAAGATCGACGCCATTATCGCGGGGATGTCTCCGACGGCGGAACGCAAGGAATCGATAGATTTCTCGGATAACTACTATAAATCGAACCTCGTTATGGTGGTGAAGAAAGGGGGCTCCTATGAGGGAGCTACCTCGATCCAGGATTTCAGCGGCGCGAAAATCACGGCTCAGTTGAATACATTCCATTACTCGGTTATCGACCAAATTAACGGAGTCAATAAGCAACCGGCCATGGACGATTTCCCAGCGATGCGCGTCGCCCTGGAATCGGGGGCCATTGACGGTTACGTCTCGGAGCTTCCGGAAGGCGTCAGCGCCGCGGCAGCTAACGAGAATTTCGCTTATGTTGAATTCACGGAAGGCTTCACCACCTCGGATGATGACACTGCTATCGCCGTTGGATTGGAGAAAGGCAGCGACCTGACGGAGAAAATTAATGAGATCCTGGCTGGCATCTCCGAAGACGAGCGGGCCGCAATCATGAACGACGCCATCAAGAATCAACCTGCAGCGAACTAAATAAAGCACGGTGATCATAAAGCCGGCTGCAGCGGGACTGCAGTCGGTTTTATGGTGATCTTGCGGGAGGAAACAAAATGACTTACGAGTGGATTATTCGAATCGTCTCCGACAACTGGCCCATGTTCCTGCGCGGAGCGGCGGTAACTTTATATATCTCTTTGATCGGCACGATGGTCGGCGCGGCGATTGGCCTCCTGGCCGGCGTGATCCGCACGGTTCCGCTGCCGGAGCGCGGCTTCAAACGGCTGCTGTTCAAGATCGTAAACGGTTTGCTCACCGTGTACATCGAATGCTTCCGGGGCACGCCGATGATCGTCCAGGCCATGGCGATTTTCTACGGGTCGTCCCTGCTGTTCAACTATGATATGGACCGGACGTTCGCGGCGATTTTTATCGTCTCGATCAATACGGGGGCCTATATGGCCGAAATCGTCCGGGGCGGCGTTTATTCGGTAGACAAAGGGCAGTTCGAAGCCGCTCATGCGATCGGGATGACCCATTGGCAGACGATGCGGAACGTGGTGCTGCCGCAGGTCATCCGCCATATTTTGCCGGCAACGGGCAATCAGTTTATCATCAACATCAAAGATACCTCGGTTTTGAACGTCATTTCCGTATCGGAACTGTTCTTTATGACCAAATCGATCGCCGGCAACAACTTCCGGTTCTTCGAATCGTTTTTTGTTGCAAGTATTTTGTATTTGGTCATGACGTTGACCGTAACGAAGATATTACAGCGTATCGAGAAAAGGCTGGACGGCCCCGAAAGCTATACGCTGCAGCGCTAGCAGAAAGCAGGAGTGAAGATGGAAAAGGTCATCGAAATTCGGCATTTGAGCAAATTTTTCGGCGCTAACGAGGTGCTCAAAGATATCAATCTGTCGGTCAGTAAAGGGGAGGTCGTTAGCATCATCGGCTCCTCCGGCTCCGGCAAGTCGACGCTGCTCCGGTGCATTAATCTGCTGGAGAAGCCCAGCGGCGGGGAGATTATTTACAACGGCAACAACATCCTCGATGATTCGCATAAGGTCTCGTCGTACCGCCGGCATTTAGGAATGGTCTTTCAGCAGTTCAACCTGTTCAACAATCATGATGCGCTCAGCAACTGCGTCGTGGGACAAGTTAAGGTGCTGAAGCGCTCCAAGGAAGAGGCGACCGAGACCGCGATGAAATATTTGCGGAACGTGGGGATGGAGCAATACATTCATGCGAAGCCAAAGCAGCTCTCCGGCGGGCAAAAGCAGCGGGTGGCCATCGCCCGCGCTTTATCCATGGACCCGGACGTGCTGCTGTTCGACGAGCCGACCTCGGCGCTGGATCCCGAGATGGTGGGCGAGGTGCTCAAGGTCATGAAGGAATTGGCTTATTCGGGGCTCACCATGATCGTCGTGACCCATGAGATGGAATTCGCCAGAGAGGTGTCGGACCGCGTCGTGTTTATGGATCAAGGCGTTATTGCCGAAGAGGGGACGCCGGAACAGATCTTCAATGATCCGAAACAGGAGCGAACGAGAGAGTTCTTGAAGCGGACGTTAAATCGAGAAGGATAAATATACGGGAAAGGCGGAACCTGGATGAATATTTGGGCTCCGCCTTTTTTGCCCTGATTTCTCTACCTCAGGCTTGGGGTGTCTGTTCCCTATAATTGAAGGAATGCCACACCCCAAAATTATCTTTGACGGTGATCGTGCGTCTCCCGCCCATGGAGGCATCCTGGTAGTAAGGGTAACGCCGTCCAGCGGTGAAGTGACCGCGGAAAGCGCCGGCAAACGTCACCGGCGCGACCTCGAACCGAATTTCGCGGGGGGTCACACTAGTGACACGGGTTGTCTGTGTGGACGATCCATAGTTGCTTTCATGGGTTTGCTGTACGTTGTTATCCGCTTTTAGCATATTAATGTCGCTTTGCATTGCGGTGATCGTTTCCCGCAGGCCGGTCACGTCGGGAGCGCCGCCAAACTGCGGGATGCAGAGCCGTTGTCCCACCCGTAGCGAGTTCGGGTCTACTCCCGGGTTCGCTTCCAGGATACTGGCGACGCTGACGCCGTAATCTTGAGCGATCTGATACAACGTATCGCCGCGCTCAATGATCCGGGAGACATGATTCGGCGGGCAGGAGGGAATGCAGATGACCTGGCCGATTTGCAGGTTGTTTGGGTCAAGTCCAGGATTCGTGGTAAGGATACGCATCACGCTGGATTCCAGTCGAAAGGCAATCAAGTTCAGCGTGTCTCCGGGCTGAACGGTATAAGGATAGTGCTCTGCGGGGCATTGCCGGTAATTATAATTAAACAATGGAACGTTCCCCTTTCGTGTAGGCGGTTTTCCTATACCGTATGCGGCGCCTGGGCGTCGGTTACCGGAATCTCCGTTTTGGACGAGCCTAGGTTTAGGACTTAGGGTTAGTGTATAGTAAAATGGAGTGCCGCTAACTCAAGGTGCGGCTCTTCCGCCATAGAAGGGAATGGATGAAAGTCTCATGTTCAAGCTACGTTTATTCAATTTCAGTTATTTTTCACTGTTCGCGATCTTTCTGTCCTTCCTTCCGGTGTATCTGTCCAATCTCGGACTTCCCGAGACGGAGATCGGACTGATGATCGGGACGGGCGGGTTCATCGGGTTATTCTCCCAGCCGTTTT
This sequence comes from Paenibacillus sp. FSL R7-0216, assembly GCF_037969915.1. Classification (NCBI taxonomy): domain Bacteria; kingdom Bacillati; phylum Bacillota; class Bacilli; order Caryophanales; family Paenibacillaceae; genus Paenibacillus; species Paenibacillus sp. FSL R7-0216. The sequence goes on from NZ_CP150222.1 coordinate 1,547,208, forward strand.
GGGGCGTGGTCAGCGACCGGAAAAAATCGATCACCCAGATCCTACTGCTGACGCTGGCGATCTCGGCCGTCGTCGGTTTTGTGTTGTTTCGGGCGGTTTCTCCCTGGGCGCTCGTTCCCTTGGTCGGCTTGATGTATTTCTTCTTTATGCCAACCGACTCGCTGGTGGAAAGCTTGAACTTTCAATCCGCGTTAAGACGGAAGGTGAACTATGGTTCGATTAAGATGTTCGGAGCGCTCGGGTATGCGACGGCTTCGTTTGCCATCGGTCAATTGACGGATTGGACGGGGCCATCCGGCTTTGCCTGGGTATTTCTTGGATACGGCGTGACCACCTGGCTCATCGGATTTACGCTGGAGGATGTGGAGGCAAGCACGAAACCATTGAAACTTGGCGAGCTCAAAGCTTTTTTGGGACAACGATCGACGGTATTCTTCCTGTTGCTGATCTTCCTACTAGCGCTGCCGCATCGCATCAACGACACGTATATCGGGATTTATATCCGGGATTTGGGCGGGAGTTTTTCGCTTGTCGGAACAACCTGGTTTGTCATGACGATGGTGGAGTTTTTAGGTTTCGCCGTGGTTCACCGGTTTCTTAAACGGGGAAACGAGTTGAAGCTGATTGCTTTGGCAGGCGTGTTTTACGTGCTGCGTTTCGGGTTGACTGCCATCGCGGATCAGGCAGGGATGATTGTTTTGCTGCAACTGCTTCAAGGGGTGACCTTCGTGTTTTTTTATACCGCGGCGATGCAGCAATTGTATTCGATCGTGCCGGAGGCCTGGCGTGCTACCGGACAGACGATTTTGGCGATTGTGTTCTTTGGGATTTCGGGGATTGTCGCTTCGTTTGCGGGCGGGTTCGTCTTTGACCATTGGGGAGGCCGTGCCCTTTATTGGATTATGACCGGACTGTCGCTAACCGGCTGTCTGTATAGTTTTATACTGATGAGAAGAGGGCACCGAGAGGCGTCCGCACTTCAAGACCAATAAATAGGAGGCGATGATCATGACCATCCATATCGCGCTGCTGCGGGGCATTAACGTCGGCGGCAAAAATATCATCAAAATGGCGGAGCTCAAGCGTTCACTAACCGAACAGGGGTTTAGCGAGGTACAGACCTATATCCAAAGCGGCAATATCCTGTTTGCTTCGGAAGAAGAAGGGGCGCTGGGCTTGCGGATGGAGGAAGTGATCCGCCGGGATTTTGGCCTGGATATCCCGGTCGTGCTTCGCACGGCGTCAGAATTGCGAGCGACGGCGGAAGGTTGTCCGTTCACGCCAGAAGAGATCGCTGCGGCGGAAGCGGCATCGACAGGGGAGTGCCTGTATGTTGCCTTTTTGCGGAGCGAGCCGACCGCCGAAGCGCTGAAGCGTTTTGCGGCCTATGCCAACGAACAGGAGCTGTTTCGAACATCGGGCAGGGAGGTTTACTTGTTGTTTAAAGAAAGCGTTCGGAATTCCAAGCTGGCGGCGAACCTGCAGAAATTGGATGCCTATGCTACGGTGCGCAACTGGAAAACGGTGGGCAAGCTGCTCTCCCTGGCCGAAGGCATGGAAACGCTGAATTAACTGCGCGATATCCGTCAATCTGGCTTTGCTTGCCCGTAGCCGTCCCCGCTCAAAACCAGCTTTTGCGGTTTAGGTCAAGCTCCCTCGAGGTCAGGTGAATCAGCAGTTCTTCCGTGGCGCTCGCCGCGGAGACGATGCACAAAACGATAAGAATCCACGGATGGTTGCCCTTCGCGAGCATGAGCCAAGGGGCGGCGAAAACGAGCAACCCGGTGATTTTATTGCCCCAGGTATGGATCATCGCAACGGTGCGAAATTTACAGACCGCATAACCTGCGGATGCCACTCGAATGGCAATGGCACCGGCGAGATACGGCCATACGAACCTCATTCCTTCTCCCGCCCACCGGATGAGCGCGAAGGTCACCACCCCGAACATCAGCAGGTCCGCCATTGAATCCAGCTTGGCCCCTATGGAGCTGGCCGTATTCGTTCGGCGCGCAATCCTTCCGTCCAGCACATCGGTAATCCCGGCAATCGTATAGATGATGATAAATACCGTGGGTTGGTTCAGTACGAAGATCATGATACAAGACAGGACCATGCGGCTTAGGGTCAGGCCATTGACCAAATGCTTCATCTTAGCCCTCCGCTAGATCGGGAAGCTGCCAATCGATTTCAGCCCATCCTTTGGAGCGTAAAAATTGATTAGCCCGCGAAAAGGGCTTGCTGCCCAAGAATCCCCGATGGGCGGACAACGGACTGGGGTGTGGCGACTTGATCAAATGATGCTCACGGTTGGTGATCAGCGCCGCTTTTTTCTGCGCATGGCTGCCCCAAAGTAGAAATACGATCGGTTCCCGCTTCTGGTTCAGCGTTTCGATCACCTTGTCGGTGAACACCTCCCAGCCCATGCCCTTGTGGGAATTGGGGGAATCGGCCTGCACGGTCAGTACCGTGTTGAGCAACAACACGCCCTGCTTTGCCCATGGAACCAGATATCCATTGTTGGGGATACGGCAACCCAAATCGTCCCGCAGCTCCTTGAACATATTCTGCAGGGATGGTGGGGCTTTGATACCCGGCTTCACGGAGAAGCTGAGCCCATGAGCCTGTCCGGGTCCATGATAAGGGTCCTGGCCGAGGATTACTACCTTGGTGTCGGCGAAGGAGGTATAATGCAATGCGTTGAAAATATCATACATATCGGGATAAATCGTTTTGGTGCGATATTCGTTCGCCAGAAACTGGCGCAGCTGCGAATAATACGGTTTCTCGAATTCGGGCTCCAGAAACGGGGCCCAATCGTTTTGAAGAATCGTCAAGCGGAAATCACCTCAGGTCTAGTTTGCTAAAGTAGGCTTCGACATCGGTCGACCGAGTTCCTTCTTTCGGATGTGGAACCGATGGGGGGTCAATCTAATGGAACATCCAGCAGAAATTCACTATAATAGGGGTAATGCATCAACGGGCGGGAGGATTGGCGATGAGTAAGCAGGAGCAGGTCATCCTGGATTTCAGAAACGTATTCAACAAGATGGTCTGGCTTAATAAGATGAAGATGGAAGACCGTCTGAAAGGGGTTAAGCCTTCTGAAGTCCATTGTATTGAATCGATTGGAAAGCATGCGGATCCTAACGTAACCCGAATTGCCGAATCACTTTATATGACGAAAGGTGCGATTACGAAGCTCACGAAGAAGCTCATGGAGAAGGGCCTGATCGAAAGCTACCAGAAGCCGGACAACAAGAAAGAGATCTACTTTAAACTGACCGAGCAGGGTCAAGAGATTTATGACATTCACGAGGAGCTGCATAAGGAGTTTCAAGAGCGGGATCAATCTGTATTTGAGCAGGTCACCGAGGAACAATATGATCAAATGCTAATTTTTATGGAACAGTATAGTCGGCATTTGGACGCGGAGATCAAGAAGCAAGGGATCGATCTGAAATAAATGAGTTGGAATCAAAAGGTGCTAGTACATGGCAAATCACAGGCAGCCCATTCTTTTTGAAGGGCTGTCTTTTTTGTTTCGACTATTTGGTTGACAAGGAAACCATATTTGCGTTACTATTTTGTTGACAAGGAAACAAAATACACATTGACTTCTGAAAGGAGAATCCCATGGAGAAAGCAAAAGCTAAAGAAAGAGAGCTGCCTAGAGAAATCCTGATAGCGGCCTGGGCGATTGCGCTTGGCGCCATTGCCCCTATGCTGGACTCGACGATGGTGAATATTGCAATCGACATCCTCAACAAGGATTTTCATACGACATTGGATATCATTCAATGGGCCATTACAGGTTATGTGCTGGCTCTTGCGATGGCGGTCCCGGTGTCCGGTTGGCTGATGAACCATTTTAATGGAAAGAAGATCTTTATCGGAGCAGTTGCTGCGTTTGGCATCATATCCGTTCTAGTGGGCCTAAGCTGGAATATCTCCAGTTTCATTTTTTTTCGCTTACTGCAAGGATTTAGCGCCGGGATCATTACTACACTGATGTTCACGCTTCTGGTTAAAACCGCGGGTCCGAATTATTTGGGGAGAGTGATGGCCATCGTCAGCACGCCGATGATCTTTGGTCCAATTTTGGGTCCTGTCATCGGAGGCTTTATCGTTCAGGGCGCATCATGGCAGTGGATTTTCTTCATCAATGTATTGGTTGTTCTCATTGCCGCACCGCTGATGATCAGACGGATCCCGGACTTTGAACCGTTCAACAAAGAGAGTAAGCTGGATGGATTTGGGATCGTTTGTTTGTCTCTGATGAGTGCGGCTTTCATTTATGGAATTACGAAAGCAGCGGAACATGCTTCGTTTCATAATCACGAAACCTTGATTTGGGTGGGCATCGGCCTTGCCTTAGCTGTCATGTATCTCGCCTATAACCGATTTAGAAGGAATCAAACCGTGCTTCCGCTAAACTTGTTTACGCATCGAAATTATCTGGCATCCAGCGTCGGATTATTTTTGGCGAATATGGCCATCATGGGGCCGATGTTGATCTTGCCTTTGTTCTTCCAAAACTTCCGACACTTCACGGCGATTGAAGCGGCGCTTGCGTTAATTCCCCAAGGCGTCGGAATGCTTGTGACCCGGCCTTTGATCGGTAAAATGATCGATCGGATCGGCGCGAAATACGTGGTCATGGTCAGCCTGGTTCTTTCGCTGATCGGGTCCATTCCGCTGATTTTCATCACCGATCGAACCAGCATGGTTTGGATATCCCTCGTCCTATTTATTCGGGGGACCAGCGTTGGGGGGATTAATCTCCCGTTGACGAGTGACGCGTATACGGGACTGGACGATCATCAGCTCCCGGAAGCAGGCGTTGGGATCAACATCATTGAGAACTTGGGCGCAAGTTTTGGTTCCGCCGTGATCGCGACTGTGGTTGCGACGGTGGTCCAAGGGGTACAGCCAACCATCGCAAATGGTTTGAAAGGATACCACGCAGGATTTCTCGTTTCAGCCCTCATCCTCATCCTTATCTTTATCCCGGGCTTATTCCTCACCCATAAAAGAAACGCATAAAGAAGCCGCGAGATGAATCCTCGCGGCTTCTTGTTTTTTCAATATTATTTATCGAACCATTGAAAATGGAACGTTCCTTCCTGGTCAACGCGTTCGAACGTATGAGCGCCGAAGTAGTCGCGCTGCGCTTGCAGCAGATTGGCCGGCAACCGCTCGGAACGATAGCTGTCGTAGTACGCCAGGGCGGAGGAGAAGGCCGGTACCGGAATGCCGCGGGTGACGGCGGTGGCAATGACTTGTCTCCAGGCGTCTTGATAGTTCTCCACAACATCCTTGAAGTAATCGTCCAGCAGCAGGTTTCTAAGCTCCGGATCGCGATCATAAGCGTTCTTGATGTTCTGCAGGAAGCGGGCGCGGATGATGCAGCCGCCGCGGAAGATCATGGCGATGGCGCCATAGTTCAAGTCCCAGCCATATTCCTCGGAAGCCAGTCGCATCTGCGCGAAGCCTTGGGCGTACGACGCGATTTTGCTGGCGTACAACGCCTTGCGAACGGCTTCGATGAACGCTTGTTTGTCGCCGGTGTACGGCGTGGCGGCTGGACCGCTCAGTCGTTTACTCGCAGCAACGCGTTCCGCCTTCATCGCGGAGATGAAGCGTGCGAACACCGACTCGGTGATGATGGACAGCGGCACGCCGAGATCAAGGGCGCTTTGGCTGGTCCATTTGCCGGTGCCTTTCTGGCCGGCGGCATCGAGAATGACGTCCACCATCGGTTGGCCGGTGGCGGGATCTTTTTTGCCGAAGATGTCGGCGGTGATTTCGATCAGGTAGCTGTCCAGCTCGCCGTTATTCCACTCGGTGAATATATCATGCAGTTCGTCCACGCCAAGTCCGAGCACGTCCTTCAACAGTTGGTAGGCTTCGCCAATCAATTGCATATCGCCGTATTCGATCCCGTTATGAACCATCTTCACGTAGTGGCCAGCACCGTCCGGACCGATGTAGGTGGAGCAGGGATCGCCGTTTACTTTGGCCGAAATGGCCGTCAGAATCGGCTCAACCAGCTCGTAAGCGTCGCGTTGCCCGCCGGGCATGATCGCCGGTCCCTTCAGCGCGCCTTCTTCGCCGCCGGACACGCCGGCGCCGATATAGCGGATGCCTTGGGACTCCAGCAATTTATTTCTGCGCTGCGTATCCGGGAAGTGCGCGTTCCCGCCGTCGATCAAAATGTCGCCCTTTTCGAGATAAGGGACGAGCTGGTTAATCGTGTCGTCGGTTGGTTTGCCGGCTTTCACCATAATCAAAATTTTACGGGGCGTTTCGAGCGCTTGTACGAATTCCTCAATGTTGTAGGTGCCGACGAAATTTTTACCCGGCGCTTCCTCCAGCAGCTCTTTGGTTTTCTCAGAAGAGCGGTTGTACAAGGCAACGGAGAAGCCGTTGCTTTCGATATTTAAGGCGAGGTTCTTGCCCATGACGGCCAGGCCGACGACGCCAATTTGTTGTTTCTTCATTCGAATTTTCCTCCAAACCTATCCGCGAATATTTTCTTACTATATAAAATTAAAATGCGAGTTCAAAAGTCAGTTTTCAGCACCGAGAAGGTTGGAAGAAGCTAGGGACCGAGGAGCGGAGCATAGGTAGAACCTACGTGAGCACCAGAGGGCCCGGCTGAATTCTAGATTCGATGCTGAATCCACTTCATGACTTGCTTTGTGATCAAAAGACGACTTTCGAATTACCGCTTATAAGGATTTTTTCCAGTCGGCAGCGAACTTCTCTAGCCCTTGATCCGTAAGCGGGTGTTTAGCCAGCTGCTCGATGACGCCAAACGGAATCGTGGCGATATGCGCCCCAGCTAACGCTACGCGGGTGACGTGGTCCGGGTGACGAACGGAGGCCGCGATGATTTGCGTGTCCAAGCCATGAACCCGGAACAACTCCGCTATTTTTGCAACCAATAGCACGCCATCTTCTGAAATATCGTCTAAGCGGCCGAGAAATGGCGATACGTACGTGGCACCGGCGCGGGCGGCGAGCAGGGCCTGATTGACCGTGAAGATCAAGGTAACGTTGGTCTTGACGCCTTTTTGAGCCAGGTACTTGGTCGCTTCGAGTCCTGCCAATGTCATCGGAAGCTTAATCGTGATGCGCAGGTCATGGTTATTGATTTTGATCAATTCGTCCGCTTGGGCAATCATCTCTTCGGCCGTGAGCGCATCCGGTGTCACTTCAGCCGAAACGGATTCCACGTCGGAAACGGCTTGCAGGATTTCGGCGATGCGGTCTTCGAACTTGACGCCTTCCTTGGCTACCAGGGAAGGGTTGGTTGTCACCCCGGACAAGACGCCGATTTTATGGGCCTTTTTGATGTCTTCCAGATTGGCTGTGTCTACAAAAAACTTCATCGCAAATCCCTCCAATTTGTAAAATATAGATTTGAGATATCGGGGTGAAAAGCACGTTCATCCCCCGTTATTTGATGGACAAGGCTTCCCTCGCCGACGGTGTAACTGTCTGAACTTCTGTAGATGCGGCTTCGCTTTCTTGATCGAACCACCACTCGAAACCGTCTTTAGCCAACAGTTCATGCGCGGCCTTCGGACCAAAACTGCCTGCCGGGTAGGCATGTAATGGAACCTCATTCGCCGCATAGGCGTCAAGGATCGGCTGCACCCATTTCCAGGACAACTCGACTTCGTCCCAATGGGCGAAGAAGGAAGAATCGCCGCGGAGCGCGTCATAAATCAGGTTCTCGTAAGCCTCTGGCACATCGCTACCGCTCTTGTGAGATCCGATCAGGACCTTCGTGAGATCCTGCTGTTGCGCTTCGCCTTCCGTATTCAGGCGCAGGTAAATGCCTTCATTCGGGCTGATTTCGAACACCAGCAAGTTCGGGGCGCCGCCGTTGTTGGACGCAGCAATTTGCTTAACCGGCTCCCGGAATTCAATGACGATCCGCGTCGCTTTCTCCTTCATGCGTTTGCCGGTGCGGATATAAAACGGAATCCCCCGCCAGAAATCATCTTCGATTTGCAGCTTGGCAGCGATAAACGTGTCGTTATGGGAATCCTGCGGGATTCCGGCTTCGTCCTTGTAGCCAACGACCGGCTTCCCTTGAATCGACCCGCTCGCATACTGACCGCGGACCACCTGGGTTGCGACGTCCTGGCGCGGCAGCGGCTCTAAGGATTGCATGACGTGTTTCTTCTTGTTACGCACTTGCTCCGAATCATCGCCTTTTGGCAGGTGTCCGGCCAACATCATCAACAGTTGCAGCATATGATTTTGGAACATGTCGCGCAACGCGCCGGAATGATCGTAATAGCCGGCTCTTTCTTCGACGCCGACCGTTTCGCTGGCCGTAATTTGCACGCTAGCAATATAACGCTTGTTCCAGGAAGCCTGAAGCACCGGGTTCGTCTGTTGCAGCAGCTGGAGCTTCTGTACCATCGGCTTGCCGAGGTAGTGGTCGATGCGGAAAATTTCCTCTTCGGTAAAAGCTTTGCTGAGCTGCGCGTTGAAATCCCGAGCAGATTGCAAATCGCGGCCAAACGGTTTTTCGATCACAAGGCGTTTCCAGCCTTTCGTATCGCCAAGCCCGCTATCCTGAATATGGGCGGCGATCGTTTCGAACAGTTCCGGACCTACCGACAAATAAAACAATCGGTTTGGGGCAATCCCTGCGGTTCGTTCGCCTTCCTCGACCCGTTGCAGCAGGCTTTGATAATCTTCCTTACGGTCGACGTTCAGCACATGATAGCGGAAGAAGCCGAGGAATTGGTTCACGGCCTCCGCGTTGCTGGCATCCCGTCGCGAAAAGCTGTGCAGAGACCGCTCGATGTTTGCCTTAAAGGTCTCGTCGGACCATTCTCTGCGGCCCAAGCCAATCACGGAAAAAACATCCGGCAGCTTTCCATCCAAAAACAAGTTAAACAGGGCAGGGTAAATTTTGCGTTTTGCCAAATCCCCGGTTGCCCCAAACAATACAAACGTATTGGCATCCATCCAGGTTCTCTCCTCTCGGCATAGCTTTTCATCTATGTGTTCTTGGGAGGCGCCTCGGTCTTGATTCCGGGGTAACCGCCTAAATCCCATCTCTAAGCTATGGATTATTTTGACTGACTCCACTATAATACGAATATCGCCATAGGTGAAATTAATATATTTGACAGGAGCTATAGACTGCATTTATGACAAATAATTATGAATTATATAAAGTCTTTTATTGGGCGGCCAAAACCGGCAGTCTGACTCAGGCAGCCAATGCCTTGTTTCTGACGCAGCCGAGCGTAAGCCATGCCATTAAGCAGCTGGAAGAGAGCTTTGGCCTCACGTTGTTCTACCGCAACTCCAAGGGGGTGTCTCTAACGCAAGAAGGCGCGCTCTTGTACTCCTATATCGAGCAATCGCAAATTCTTATCTCCCTCGCGGAGAAAAAAATGGCTGAGCTCAAAAACCTCGATACCGGTGTGCTCCGGATCGGCGGCAGCGACTCGTTATTCAAGCATTACTTGCTTCCGTATATAGAAGAGTTTCACCAACGATATCCTGACGTTGGGATTCAGCTGCTTCACGGTACGACGCCGGAAATCATGGGTTACTTAAAGGAGGGGAAGATCGATCTTGGCGTCGCCCGGATGCCGATCGTTGATTCTCATATCGAGGTGCGGGAAGGGATTCTACTGCAAGATTGCTTCGTGGCCGGCTGCGCGTACGCCGATCTCAAGGATAAAGTGATCCCGCTGGATACACTGCTGGAGCATCCGCTCGTCTTGTTCTCGCGGAATAGCCGGGCTCGCATGGCGATCACCGAGTTGTTCCACGAGTACGGTTACGAGCTTAAGCCGGAAATCGAAGTGGGCAGTGTCGATCTGCTGATCGAATTGGCCCGCAAAGGACTGGGAGTCTCCTATGTAGCTCGGGAATTCGTGTCGAAGGAGCTGGAGGAAGGGTCGTTGTTTGAAATCCGGCTGGACGTGGAATTGCCGCCGTCGCAAGTGGGGATTATGAATATGCGGAATATGCCGCTCACGAGTGCGGCCCAGAAATTCATCGAGGAATTCCGTTAAGTCAAAGTTTAAGAAGCTTCACATAAATTCTTTTTTTCGGGGGACCCGCGAGATTTCTCCAGCATAGGATGAAATAGGTGTTTGACTATTTTTCCTGTGGGAGGATAACTCGATACATCTATCAAGAAGCCCGGCAAATGGTACCTCACCCCGTGTTAACGGAGGTGAGACAAATCGCAGCCAACCAAGTTCTCCTGGTATACGATCAGCGAGCCGATTTTGGATCGGCAACACGGATCTCGAACTATTGGATCCGTAGTAATAAAGGAGCAGGCGGAGCGGCTAGCCTAGGGATGGGGGAGGCGCTGACTGCGGCAAACGCGATCAGGCCAGAAGCTGCGATGATTACGTCAGCGGATAATACGAACACACGATTTGTCATCACATTCAGGGAGCGGGCATTGACCGGTGTCACTCATATCGTTCTGCCTTGCTTCGTCAGTGTGGAAGGCATGACCGGGTATGGCGGAGCCAATTGGGGCCCTTTCAGCCGTAACGTGTTTATTGGGATGTAAAAAAAGGAAGGAGGGGGCGTACCCCTCCTTCCTCCGTTTTTCACGCCTCATTCAAGGTACCCCAATCCGCTTGGAGCAGCTGTTTCAACAAGGCGACCTGATCGGCTCCGAGAGCATCCATGATTTTTTGCTCCAGCGATGCCTTAATCAAGGCGTTCTTCTCATAACTGCTCTCGCCTAGCGACGTTAATTTGAGACATTTCTCCTTCTTATTGTTCTGAGCTTTGGTGATCTCGACCCATCCTTTTGATTCCAAACTCTTGATGAATTTGTGGGTAGCCTGCCGTGAAATGTCCACCTGCCTGGTCACCTGAGAGATGGTCGGATTTCTCTTATAAATCCTTGCCATAATAAACCACTCTGAATTGGAAATGTAGATATCATGACGGTCGTTCCACAACTGCTCGCAGATGGAGCGAAGCTGGACATGGCGTTCGCTGATCAGGTCGATCAGATTCAATTCCTCGAATTCAAGGTACACTCCGTTCCTCCATTCCATTCACGTTCCTATTTCCCTACACTATACAAAAGCATCCGTAAATTGTCAATTTGGTTGACATTTTGTCGAAAAACAGGTATATTGATAATAGTCAACTTAGTTGACAAAAATAGAGAGGCGGGATCACGACCATGTTTCATGAGGGGGATTTGATCATTTATTCGGTGCATGGCGTTTGCCGCATCGACGACGTTTGCGTCAAATCGCTAGCCGGCGTTTCCAAGTCTTATTATGAGCTGCATCCGCTCGGCAACGAGACCTTGAAAATTAGCACTCCGGTCGATAATGCGTCGGTGCTGATGCAGAAATTGATGGGTCCGGAGGAGGCCAAGACGATATTGGATTCGTTTCAGGCACCGGGCATCCAATGGATTGATAATAATAATGAACGGCATCACAGCTATACTGCGATCGTTAAAACGGGCAACCGGGAGGATATCGTACAAGTCGCCAGTACGTTGATGCGTAAGAAACAACTAGCTGAGCTGAATCATAAGAAATTGGGCAACCAGGATCATCAACTGTTGCTCGGAATTCAGAACGTCCTGTTCAAAGAGCTAGCCATTGCCTTGAATATCACTTACGAAGACGTGATAAGCGAAGTGCATGAGAAGGTTGCCGTGAACTTATAAATATAATAGAAGAAGAGAGGTGCAAGCCGCACCTCTCTTCTTTGCCTTATAAATAACATTGAATCGACTTTTCGATCCAATACGAGAACCTTGTCTCCGGATACTGTTGTTCAATGAGCTTCATCTTCAAATACAATTCGATCCCATCGGAAACGTCATGCCATAAATCGGTGAACACGTAATCGTAAGCATCCTGGGACAACCGTGTGCGGGCAAACTCGAAAGCATCCGCATGAATGATCTGAATTTTCCCGGCCTGCTTGAACTGGGGCAGAATATGCTGCTTAAACAAACGGATAACGTCCTCATTGATTTCCACAATCGTCACGCTGTCCACGTTGTCTTTCTCCGAAACCATATAAGCATAGTAGCCAAGGCCAAGACCAAACGTAAGGACGCTCCCAAAAGCCTCCGCGACGGGTACCTTCATCGTCTCGATTTCGTTTGGTGTCAGCGTCATCCAGACGCGGCCCTGTTCCAGAACCGCCGGATATTTGAATTCAGCGGGAAAGATACCGATTTGCGGAAACTGGCGTCCTTCCGAAGTCTGGAGGATGTCATTGCAGACAAAACCTTCATACGGCTTATAGCATTTGTATGTGAGCTCGCTACCGCCGATGCGCACTTCGGGGAGGCGGATATTCCGATAAAAGGGGTTTTGTTCGTATTCCCCAACGTCGAGCAGATGAATCATGGGGTGGAAATACGCGTTAAATAGCGCCTTATCCTCGTCACTATCGACGATATCTAGCCCGAACTTGGCAGCAAGAATCAGCTTGAAGGCGTATTCGACCGACACGCCGCTTTGGACAATCTCTTCGACCTCCGCCTCATGGATGAGATCGGGTGCATGGTTCAAATAACTGCTCAGTAATGCGAATACTTTGTGATTGTCTTGGCGGATTTGTTTCTGTTGTTCCTGTGTTGGTTGTTGTTGTTCTGGCAAAGGGCTCACCTGTTTCCACGAACTATTGTTGATTGGTCAATATGGACAGGGTACCATTCGAATGGCTTCTTTTCAATCCAAGGTCCTATTCGTACAACCCCAGGCTAACGCTTGCCTCAATGCTTATTGATGCCAAATAAGGGGGATGTCAGCTCTAACGCTTACCAGCGAGCTTATTTGGGCAAAAACGCCTCTTTTACGAGGAGAAACAGGCAAATAAGCTCTACCATAAGCGTTACATTGGGAATCCCCCCATTTTGGGCCTAATAGCGTTGCTGACAAGCGTTAAGGAGCATTGCGGTTTGGGAGTTATTAAAAATAGGACGGCCCATCGATATCAGCAATCAATCCGGATTGTGTAGGTCTCCATCCCAACCTGAAAAAGCCTTGTCCCATTTGTGTTTATCTCCGGGTATTTCAAACCCTTAAAGCCCCGCGGAACCCTCTGGCGCCGTAGTAGGAGTCCGCTCCATTGTGGTACACAAAGACCGTATCGTAGCGGCGGTCGCAGAAGAGGGCGCCGCCAAGCTTTCGGATCGGAGCAGGGGTTTTCACCCAACTGGATGTCTTCAGATCGAAGTTCCCAAGCTTTTGCAACCCCCGATATTGTTCTTCCGTTAACAGCTCAACGCCCATGGCTTCCGCCATATTCATCGCGCTGTCTTCCGGCTTGTGCTGTTTTCTCGACTCCAGTGCTTCATGGTCGTAACAGATGCTTCTGCGACCCTTAGGCGTTTCCGCCGAGCAGTCTACAAATACAAATTCATCCGTCAGCTCGTCATACCCGATTACGTCCGGTTCGCCGCCGGTCCGTTCCATTTCATGGAGCGACCACAGCTTCTTCGGCTGAGCCTCCAGCTTGGCTTGTACATGAGCCCATTCCAACTCGGGGTGTCGACTCAAATTTTTCTCGAATCGGGCCTTCAGGGCTTGGAGCAGTTCCTCGCGTTGCTCGTGCAGCAAGTCCGTTTGTTCATTCGTCATCATGAAGCCTCCTTTGCTTTATAAGCTTAATCCTTATAATTCTTCGGTATTAAGCGTAAATCCTTCGATCACCGCATCTTCATCGACCTCGATCAAGATGCAACGTTTACCATGATAATTGACTTGTTTCACGTATCTTAAATCCTGCGGGCTGACCGAAATCGTGGCGACCTTCGTATCGATCTTGATTGATTTCGATGTAAACTTCGGCACGACGCTGCTCGCTTTGATCTCATAATTCTTGTCATCGATAACCGTTTGGTAGGCAAGCTCAACCCTTTCCGTGGTAACGTTCTCCACGCCGCTGGCGGTCAGCACGCGCTCGACATCTTTATAATCCAGCTTCGGAGGTTCTTCCTCTTCGTGGGTTTCGATGACCTGCTGAATTTCCTCGTAGACGCTCGCAATCGTGGAGGCGTCCAGCTGATCCCCGGCAATTTCCTTGACGATATCCTCGAAGATGGCTCTCTCTTCTAACGCGGTTACGGTCTTCTCGGCATTCAGAACCTGATCGATAAAATGCTGATTCGGATCGTTGACTTTGCCCGCGCAATACAGCACCCGATTCACATCGGAGAAACCGTCCGTTACGCTAGGGTAGAAGAAGCCTTGCTCCGGCGTACGCAGCTTGATGATCGGATCAACGATGACATTGTATTTGAATTCGCGTTCAATATAATCGAACATCAGTGTTTTTCGTTGCGGTTCCGTGGAATTGATACTGCATAGAATAAACGGATTCGCGAACATCTCATCGTTTTCGCTTTCCTCGGCTTCCTCGTTACGTTCCTTGGTTGGCTTGTAGTATTGTCCGCGAACGAAGGTGATCACCGTATCCCGCTCATACTTCGTATCCTCCAACATTTTCTCCACCAGAAGAAGCATCAAATCATGCCACTCCTCGGCATCACCGGTAACCAGAGCTTGATGGAGAAGCGGCTGAGAGGGCTTGTCCGTTTCCGGCTGCTCCTGGAACTTTAACTCGAACAGCTTCTGATCCAATTCACCGGCCAGCAGCTTCTTGAAATTGCCCATATGCAGCTCCTGCTTCTCCCGCTCCAAGAGTTCGAACGGCGTGCGTTCAAAATGATAGATTTCATTCGTTTCCTTCATAATATAGACGTTAAGAATGTCGTAAATACTAAGTCTTTCATGATCCAACTTGAACTGTTTACGGATATAAGCGACTTCTTTCTTGATCAAGGCGATTCCCCTTTGCAAAAATCAATATTTGCATTGTACTACAATGCTCGTCACCTGTCATGATCCGCCAAAACGAAAAAGATCCAAACTGTCAAAGAGGAGCGGCCGAGGCCAAAACTCTATTGCAGGTTGGATCCGTGTGAATGAACCGAAGAACAGACGCGTGTCTTCCTTCTATGATGTAATTACTTCATGAACCCCACAATCAGCAAGATGATCCCAAGTGCGATGGAGAAGTAGCCGGCGATCTTTTTGATCGGCCCGCCCCATTTGGACAGCTTGCTGAGAACGGAAATGGAGAAGACCGCAACCAATGCGAGAATCACGCCTTTGCCCAGGGAGTACGTCGTCATGAGCAACGCGCCGTGAAGCGGACTGCCTTGAAGAGCAATATAGCTGATCAACGCGAAAAAGATCGGGATCGCACAGGGCGAAATGACAAGTCCATATGGAATCCCCAGCTTGAAAGCAGCCAACAGGCCAGGCTGTTTATCCGGCCGGCTCATCGGCTTCTGGAAGGCAGGCATCGCGAATGAAATAACTCCTAACAGCTGCAGACCTGCCAAGATGTCAAAGAGCGGCGGGATCCAGGTCAGCAAGTGATATTTCTCGATAAAGGGAAGAAACTGCTGGCCAAGCAGGGCGAAAATGAAACCCGCCAACAACGAAGTGACCCCCATGCCTAAGATAAAGTTAAATGCAATAGCCAGGGCTTTTCTTTTACTGCCGGAGGCCCCTTTTTGGACATATCCTCCAAACATCGCAAGTACGGGTAAATAGCAGGCTAACACCGCGCTCACGATGCCAACAATGAACACCAGGATGTAGGTCGAGGCGGAAATACCGCCCGAGATCGTAAAATGATATAAATTTTCCATTAGTGACTCCTTTGATCTTGTGGATGATTTTCGTGACGAAGCAGTTCAGCGACACGTTCGCGAAGCTTGGTGAATGTGGGTAAAGTAACAAATTCCGCTTTTCCATTGATCAGAATCGCCCCGGCGCTAAATAGGTTCAGCTCCTGAAGACGTTCAAACTGATCAACGACATGTAATTCCTGGATCACGATTTGTGGAAATTCTTCCGCCACTTGCTTGACCAGCTTGATCGCTTTCTGACAAATGGAACACCCCGGTCCAGCGGATACTACTTCAATTAACAGATGGACCTCCTCCTTTACTTCGTGCTGTGAACCATTCTCCCCGTTTCAGGAAGATTTGTTTTTGATTATAAAGACCGGGCTGTTAAATCCTTGTTAAGTGGAGCTGCCACAAACCCCAGGACTTGCTCGCATCCCGAAAACGGGTATGATATGGTATTGTCATTGAAGAAAGGGGCGGTGTAATGCGAATCCTTATTGTTGAAGATGAGGAGGATCTATCCCGTGCATTAGCCAAGGGATTAAAGCGGGAAGGGTATGCCGTGGACATGGCGCTGGACGGGCTGATCGGCTGGGAGATGGCGGATACGAATGAGTACGATGTGGTGATTCTCGACATCAATCTTCCAGAGCTCGACGGTATTTCGCTTTGCCAGCAAATTCGCCGATCCTCGCACCATCCCGATGTGCTTATCCTCATGCTGACCGCACGCAGCCACCCAGATGAGGTGGAAGAAGGGTTGGATTCCGGGGCGGATGACTATCTCCGCAAACCGTTTGTGTTTAATGAATTGCTTGCCCGCATCCGGGCGCTGCTTCGCCGGAGCTCGTCCGTGAAAAGCCCGGTTTTACAATACGAGGGGCTGACCCTTGATACGAATAGGAAAGAAGTTTGGTATGGGGAGGAACGGATTTCATTAACGCGAAAAGAATTTGGTCTGCTTGAATATCTGATGCTGCATCCCGGTGAGGTCATTTCGTCGGAAAGGCTTCTGGAGCATGTTTGGGATATCCATGCCGATCCCTTGACTTCTACGGTCCGGGTTCATATCAACTCGCTGCGAAGAAAGCTCTCGCACCATGATCCGGAGGCTGGGGAGAGGTATATTCAGACGGTTCAAGGTCATGGATACAAATGGGCGGGCACAACTGCAAAGAAAGAGGAATTAAAATGAGAAGAGGGAATCGACTTTCGCTACGTCTCAGATTAACGCTGTTCGAAATTCTTTTTCTGGCCATCTTAATTACGCTATATGTATCGATAGAAACTTTCTTCTCTACGACTCGAATTGTACCGGAGATGCAGGGGCGAATCATCAGCTTGTTGGTTGTTCTCACGGGGATGGTGCTTAGCGCGCAATGGCTCGCCGTGATCATCTTGAAACCCGTAAAACGGATGAGCGAAACCTCGGCTGGCATTACCGCTTCCACCCTGCATAAACGGCTGGAGATCGATGAGCTCCATGATGAATTAAAGAAGCTGGGGATTACCTTTAATACGATGCTGGATGGGTTGGAGCATTCGTTTAACCAGCAGGTCAGGTTTGTTTCGGCGGCCGCACATGAGTTAAGAACCCCGCTTTCCATCCTACGCACGAATCTGGAAGTGGCCGGGGATAGCCGGAGTATCGATCCGGACGAATGGAGAGAGTACAGGGAGACCACGGAACGGACGCTTGCGCGGCTGGAATCCTTAACGGAAGATTTGCTGCTGCTGGCGGACGGGACGAATGATCGGGACGAGCGGGAGCATCAAGTAGTGGGGCTTGCGGACATTCTTCGAGATGTGATTTCCTTTATGGAACCGATGGCTGACAAACACGGGGTGACGCTTCATTTGATGGAGCCCTGTACGGCCCTGGTGAAGGGGGAGGAGAACTTCTTATTCCTCGTATTCCGTAACTTGCTGGATAATGCCATTCGGTATAATCGGCCTAATGGGAGCGTTACCCTGCAGGTCACGGAAGAGGATGAACAGGTTGTGGTTCGGGTGTCGGACACCGGGAAGGGGATTCCCCTGGAGTCCAGGGAGTTGATATATGAACGGTTTTATCGCCTCGACTCGTCACGGGCGCGCAGGCATGGCGGCGCCGGCCTAGGCCTGTCGATCGTCCGCCATCTGCTCTCCTTCTTCCAGGGGACCGTTGAGCTGGAGGCATCTTCCGAACTGGGAAGCGTATTTAAGGTTACGTTGCTTCGGGGCTAAACCGAAACATACGGGGCAATTCGTCCATGGGCTAGCTCTTCAATATCTTGTCAAGCGTCCCCACATCAAGCAGGTTCACGGTTAGAAACTTTCCTTTATAAAATGCCCCCCAGTTATTAAATACACCGGGCAAGTCCTTTGCTTTTTCTAATGAGTCAACCGGAATCATGGATACTGTCACCTTATGATCATTGCAGTACTGCTTGATATCTTCAATCTTCTGGTGAATAAACGGACACTGCATGCTGTAATAAATCGTCAGTTCCTGATTTTCGATCTGCTGTTTTCTTGCTTTATCCGTAAACCTGGGTAGGGTTCCATCAAAGGAAAGTGCCAATAATTCATATCCGTCTTCGGTAGAGTCCACCGATTCGAACCCGTACTTTTTAGCAAAGGACTGGTTGGAAAGCCAGTTCTTCTGCTTTTTTGCGCCAAGCATACAAACGCCGGACATCCCTTTTTCCTTTGCATCTAAAATGCAGTAATCCATCAAGGCTTTCGCGTAACCTTTTCCTTTAAAATCACCGGAGACCCATAAGCAATAAATATAATAATAATTATGGCCTACCACGGGAGTCCACGCTGACTTTAATGGCGAATACTCAATAAAACAGCATCCCTTAGCGTTTAACTTTCTAAACACATGACCTTCCTTCAATCGCTCGGCAAGCCATGCTCGTTTCGCTTCAACACCGGGGTGAGGTTTCTTGCTTCTGATGATGCAACATAAATGCTCATCTACGAGGTTATCCTGCGTTAAATGAATAAACTCCTCCAGCATGCCTTCATGCCTCCGTCATTTATTTTTTTGACATCAAAACAACCGTCTCCACATGACTCGTCTGCGGGAACATGTCCACCGGTTGCACCCATTCGAGCGCGTAACCGCCGTCCAGCAGCGCCTTGCAATCCTTCGCCAGAGTGGAAGGGTTGCAGGAGACATAGACGAAACGCTTGGGCTTGGTCTTTAAAACCGCTTCAAGGAAGCGGGGATCAAGACCGGTGCGCGGTGGGTCGGCGACGATCACGTCCGGTGTAAATCCGGATTTCACCCAGCGGGGGAGCAATTCCTCGGCGTAACCCGCGTAAAACGCCGTGTTATTTCGCCCGTTGCAAGCGGCATTGGCTTTGGCATCCTCCACCGCCTCGGGGATTGATTCGATCCCGCGAACTTCCTTCGCGTAAGGCGCAAGCCACAGGCCGATCGTGCCAGTGCCGCAGTATGCGTCGACGACCGTTTCCCGGCCCGTTAATCCAGCGGCCGCACGCACGGATTCGTACAACTTGACCGTCTGCAGCGGATTCAGCTGGAAGAAGGCGCGGGGGGATAAGGTGAATTCCAGGTCGCCAAGCGATTCCTGAATGCCGTCCGCTCCCCACAGGATTTCCGTCCGATTCCCAAATACGAGCGAGGTGTTCTTCGGGTTCACATTCATCGCAATGCTGGTTAGTTCCGGCATAGCCAGCCGCAGTTCCTTAATCAATTCGTCCCGGCGCGGCAGCTTGTCGCTGGCGGTCACGAGCGTGACCTGCAGCTGCCCAGATTGAAATCCAACGCGGACGACAAGGGTGCGGACGAGCCCTTGATTGCCTTTCTCCTTGTACACCGGAATACCTAGTCTTTCCAGCACGTTCCGCGTCTTGTCTACCACTTCGTTTACCTTCGGGTGCTGGATCGGGCAGCCGGTAATGTCGATTAGTTTGTGGGAATCGGCAGCATACAAGCCGGCGATCATCCCTTCCTGGGCCATACCTAATTGAAGCTGTGCCTTGTTGCGGTAACCCCAAGGGTGATCCATTCCCAGCATGGGTTTCAGGCGCACATCCTGCAGGCCGGCGTAACGCGCAAACGCCTCGCGGATGATCTCTTCCTTGCCAGCCAGCTGGCCCTCATAGGACATATGCTGGATTTGGCAGCCGCCGCAGATGCCGAATACCGGGCATGGTGCGTCAACCCGGTGTGGAGAACGCTTCTCGATCTCCCGGATCGCGGCGGCGATATATTTGTTCTCAACGCGGGTGACTTCCGCTTTAATGACCTCGCCGGGAATTCCGCCTTCGACGAAAACGGCCTTCCGTCGGTAATAGCCGACGCCTTCGCCGTTAATCCCCAGCCGCTTGATCGTAACGACAATGCGGTCGCCGGAGCGTACCTCATCGGCCTGCTCCCGTTTAGCGATTGACGGCATTGGTCGTGACTGCTTTTTTTTGTCCGAGCGGTTGCCGGAGTAATTGCGTTCTTTCATCAATCCTGATTCTCCATCCTACTGAAGTTTGTACTAGACTCAATATACCATGCGAACCTTAACGGCACCATCACCCGCCCGTGGGATAGGTTCCTACTGCATGATTAAGCTGATCAGCAAACTAACGCTTGCCAAGGAGAGTTGGACCCATCCGAAGAACCTCGCAACCTTTTGTTCCTTTTGCATCTGCCGGACCTTATATACCCTATGATCCACCAGAAGCAGGACGAGTCCGGAGAATAGAAATAGGGCAGCGGTAAAAGCGAGGACACGAAACATCCCAAACACCTCCTATTTTGCTTTTAGGCCGGTTCGACGGATCGAAAGGGCTAGTTTAATGGATATTGGAATATCCGCATACATTTGTTCCCAATCGCTTTTTTGACGGATGTTGCTCTTCCAGAATCCAGGATGATAGGCCCTCACATATTCGCCAAAGCCAAAAATGTCGGAACGGTGGCGCTGCGTTTGGCGGCAGAACTTTTGGAGTAATTTCGTCGCATCCTCTTCAAACGCTTCTTCGATGACGTCGATGTCCGTTTCAGAGCTGACATTCCGTCCTGAATCAAAATGCTCGTCCAGAATCCCTTCTACGTGAATCTTGAGATTCACTTGGGGTTTACCGTCAACGATGCGGACATCGGTTTTCGCATGCCGTTCCGTGATCTTAATCATGGCGTAACCGAGGTCGGGTACTCGAATCAAAGCGGAATAACCTCCGGGATTGTACCCTTTGACTGCCATATAGGCTCCGATATCAACGGCCGTGCCGGTTCCGGCAAGTCGACCTCCGCTGAAGTAAGCCAAACCCTTAATGAGAACATTCTCCTTGCCTTGGATTGCGATGTAAGGCAGGTATCCGTCCTGCCCCCAGTTCGACTCTTCGACCCAAAACTCGCCTATATAATTCGCCGGGAATTTCCCCATCAGGATGGACTTCTCGACCATAGCCTGAAGATATAGCGTAGGCACGCGCTCCAGCGGGGGAGCTACCTTCATAAGTTCCGCCGCTTCGGACTCGGAGACGAGCAGCCACGTGCGGCGGCGGACCTCCGGATTCCGGCGCAAATAATCGTTTAGTTCGTCCAGCCCTTCCCTAGCGATGCCCTTGCTTATCACGATCACCCGCAAATGAATAAGGTAACGGGGATCGGCGATTTGCTGCTGCAGATTGTTCAATGCCTCGTCCAGACTATGCCCATACACTTGAACGACCCACACCGGGCTTTCTCCGTCGCCGCCGCTTCCCGCGCCGCCGTTGCTTGGACCGAGGGGAACTCGACCGGGGACTGCGATTTGGGCGGTCACCCGGAGCATCTTCTTCGGCAAGGGTTCGTTCTTCTGATGGGAAACGACGGGTTCCAGCTTCGCAGTATCGGGAGGAGCCTCATCGATGGCCAGGCCAAGTACCAGGGCCCGGTTTTCAATTTCGACCTGATCCCAGCAGCCGGTCAAATGAAGCGCCAGAGTCATGCTCAGCAAGCCCAATACCCAACGCGCCCGTATTTTACCCATGTTGCTGCCCGCCCTTCCGTCTGATCACAGCTACGATCCACAGAAGAAGAGCGTAGCCGGTCAGGAAGAGATACCCGGCCCCGTCAGCGATTCGAGAAAATTTGTACAGTTGGAGTTGATCCTGTGGGAGCAGGGAGACGGCAAACAATATAGGGATTAACAGGGTAGTTGCAAGACGGTGATCCTGGATCCGAAGCATATGGCTTAGGGAGAGCGAAGTTAGATAATAGTTGGAGAACATGGTCGTGTAAACATTAATCACCCACATAATAATAAAAATCGCATCCAAACGTTCTATGACATCACCGCCAATCGCAATCGAGCGCGCCATTTCCAGGGTGGGATATAACAATTGGAGGGTCTCCTGAACCCCGTAAATCCCGATCGTGGATAAGACCAACAGCAGGTATAAACTGGCGCTGACGGCAATGCCCAGCATTGCCGCCTTCATCGCGTGACGTGGTTTCTCTGTAATTGGAAGCATAATCGTGATGATGAAGGAGCCCAAATAGAGGGAGGCCGGAGATAGCAAAGCCGGCAACCCGTTGATGGAATCATTGCCTAGTAGGGGAAGCCAATTTAAGAGATGCACAGATTTCATCGACATCATGATGACAAAGAGGAAGGGCAAGACGACAAACGGCCAATAGAACAGGTGTATATAGGTGAATTTCACCGTATCCCTTCGGCAGGATAAGGCGACCAGGATCAAGATCATCAGGATACTTATCTCGATGGGAGTTCTTCGGAAGACGACCGTAGACAATACTTCGCCAAACTGGCGGAACAACATCGCCGAGGTGATGAAGAAGCAGGCGAACACAAGAAGGTTGCCGAGCAGGGCAGGGATCTTTCCAATCACCGTCTGGCTGTAACTAAACAGTGTCTGATTACTGAATCTTTGGCTGATCCGGGTATACACGAACAGGCTGAAGATGGCGCAGCAGGTGCCCGCAACGGTCATAAGCGGAGCGGCGCTATCGGCCGATTCAGCGATCGTTTTCGGGAAACTCAGAACGTAGGGGCCAAATATCGTGCTACTGATGACGATGGCCAGCTGAGTCGTGCTGATTTTCTGGGCTTTTTGCATCGGCTTTTCCCTCCGGGTCAAAAATCTTATCGATATTCGCTTGGAACGTGCCTTCAGCGCGCCGCGTATCATCCAGGGCATGAAGGTAACTCGGACGTTTCCCCATCCACCACAGGGGAGCCCGGATCAAGGTATCCGTGAACCCCGCCCGTTTCTTGGCCAGGATGGACTGCAGGAATGGCACACCAAACGATTCCAGGTACAACATATGATTGATGATGAAAATGCTGCCTAACACGACGCCGTACAATCCGAATAAGCCGGCCAGCACGATAAGCGGGAAACGCAGCATTCGCATGGCGATCGCCGCATTATAGGCGGGGGTTGCAAAGGAGCCAATCGTCGTCAGGGCCACGATCACCACGGTGATCGGGCTCGACAGGCCGGCGGAAACGGCTGCTTGTCCGATCACCAGAACGCCAACGATCGACAACGCGCCGCCGATCATTTGCGGCAGGCGAATCGTCGCTTCTCTCAAGATCTCCATCGAAGCTTCCATAATCAGCACCTCCAGCATGGCGGGGAAGGGAACCCCTGCGCGTCCGCCGGAGATCGCCACGGCAAAATCGGTTGGCAAGAGCTCGGGATTGTAGGAGATGACGGAGACGTATAATGACGGAAAAAAAACGGAAAAGAGCAGGGCGATTAATCTGACGAATCGCAGCAAGCTGGCGATCATAAACCGTTCGGAATAGTCGTCAATCGTTTGGAAGTATTGGTCGAACAAAGATGGGACAATTAACGCGAAGGAGGAACCGTCCACCAGAATAGCCACCCTGCCTTCCAATAAGGCGGCCACTGTTTTGTCCGACCGTTCCGTGTTTTGGATTTGCGGAAACGGCGAAATCGGCTGATCCTCGATAAACTGTTCAATGTAACCGGCGTCGATGATGCCGTCGATATCGATTTTGGACAGACGTCGCATGACCTCGCTCACCAATTCCGGATTGGCAATTCCAGCGATGTAGCAGACGGCCGTCTTCGATTTAGTGCGGGCGCCCAACTCGCCGGTTTCGATCACCAGATCGACGGATTGCAGTCGATAACGGATGAGCGACAAGTTTGTCTCCAACTGCTCGATAAATCCATCCCGCGAGCCGCGGATCACCTGCTCGGTTTGAGGCTGCTCGATCGCCCGCTTCTCAACCAACCGGGTATCGAAGGTCACCGCTTCGGCATGACCGTCGATGAACAACAACGTCTGCCCTTTCATGAGCTGATCCAAAAGAACGTTCCATTCGGAGCTTCGCTGACCCAGGTTGGCGTGCACCCGCTCCTGATACACCAGATCAAACAGGTCCACCTGGCGAAGCGGGTCCCCCTCCATCCCTGGCTCAAAGGCAAGGGGCGGAGCTTGTAAAGGAGCAACAATCCCTTCCTGTATCAACTTTGAATCCGTCAAGGACGAGACGAATAACAAAGCGGCGTTGTGTTTGCTCATGATCTTCACTCGGCGGACAACCAAATCCGTAGAGTTTCTCATTCGGTTCTGAATCGAGCTCAGATTGTCGTCCAGATCGGCCTCAAGCTGCCTAGGCCCGCTATCCATGCCGGCGGGAGTGTCTGAGGAAGCTAGAGATTCAGTTGGATGGGAGGGATGTTTTTTCTTGAATGCTTCGTAGTTGGCTTTCCAATCCAGCATATCTGCCGCCTCCGGTCTTAGCACATTATTAATAGAGAGTGTTGGTCTTTTTGGAAAAGTTTATGTACCCGCTGCAGCGGTTGCCCATTTCCCTAAACCCCGGTAAACTTAAGAGTGCATAAAGCCGGTCTGTCCCGGAATCCGGGAGGACGACGGCCTAATGGGAAGTTAGGAGAAATGGTAAAATGAGCACGGATGTACTGACAATGGAACATGCGCAGCAGCTGCTGCAGAAATATTACGGGTATCCCGATTTCCGCGAAGGGCAGCGGCGGATCGTCGAGAGCGTACTGACCGGTGCGGATACCTTGGGCATCATGCCAACGGGCGGCGGGAAATCGATCTGCTACCAGATCCCGGCCTTGATGCTGCCAGGTCTAACGTTGGTCGTGTCGCCGTTGATCTCGTTGATGAAGGACCAGGTGGATGCGCTCACGGCGATGGGCGTCTCTGCGGCCTACATCAACAGTACGTTGTCGGGCAAGGAAGTGAACGACCGCATCCGGGCGGCTCGCCGCGGCGAGATCAAGCTGCTGTATGTGGCCCCGGAACGACTGGAGCTGGACTGGTTCCGCGAGGAAATGAGCGGGTTGACCATCTCTTGCGTTGCCGTCGACGAGGCGCACTGCGTCTCGCAGTGGGGCCATGACTTCCGGACAAGCTATCTGGCGGTCTCCCCGTTTGTCGAGTCGCTGCTGCAACGTCCGATTTTGGCCGCCTTTACGGCTACGGCAACGCCGGAAGTCATGGACGACATGGTCCGCCTGCTTCGTCTTGCGGATCCGGCCGTATTCGTCACCGGCCTCGGCCGGGATAATCTGGCGATGTCGGTGCTGCGCGGCGAGAACAAGCGCGAATTCGTCCTGAATTACGCGAATACGCATGCCCACCAGCCTGGCATCGTTTATGCCGCGACCCGCAAGGAGGTCGACGACTTGTACGAACGGCTGCGCCGCGCCGGGATCCCTGCCGGCCGTTACCATGCCGGCTTGTCCGATAAGGAGCGGGAGGAGAGCCAGGAGGCTTTTCTCTATGACGACATTCGCGTGATGGTCGCAACGAACGCTTTCGGGATGGGGATCGACAAATCGAACGTTCGTTATGTCATCCACTACAATATGCCGAAGAACATGGAAGCTTACGTACAGGAAGCCGGTCGGGCAGGCCGGGACGGCGAGCCCAGCGAATGTATCCTGCTGTTCAGTCCGCAGGACATCATGACGCAGAAATTCCTGATCGAGCAAAATCCCCAAGAAGGGGATCGCAAACGCAACGAATACCGCAAGCTGCAGCAGATGATCGAATATTGCTACCAAACTAGCTGCCTGCGCTGGGCGATGCTGGATTACTTCGGCGAAGCCCACGACCATAAGCCTTGCGGTATCTGCAGCTCCTGCCGGGACGAACGGGAACTCGTCGACATGACTCGCGACGCGCAAATCGTCTTCTCCTGCATTCACCGGATGCGAGAACGATTTGGGGTTTCGCTTGTCGCTTCCGTACTGAAGGGCTCGCAGAACAAGAAAGTGTTGCAGTATGGCTTTGATGCGTTGCCTACATACGGGATGCTACGCACGCGCACGGAGAAGGAGATCTCCGAGCTGATCAACGTATTTATTGCGGAAGGCTATTTAGCTTTGTCGGAAGGGCAGTACCCGGTCGTACGGTTGCAACCGCTGGCGGTTGAGGTGTTGAAGAGTCGCCATCAAGTCATGATGCGCGCCCCGGAGCCCTCGGCTCCATCCAAATCGTCTTCCGGTTCACGGCGCCGTGGGTACGACGAAGGTCCGTCTGCCGTCAATGAGACGGTGTTCGAGCAACTGCGCCTGATCCGTCGGGATTTGGCCGAGAAAGAGCATGTGCCATCCTACATTATTTTCAACGATGCGACGCTGCGCGAGATGAGTGTCGTCTGTCCGACCCACGAAGCGGATATGCTGAGAATTAAAGGGGTCGGTGAAGTGAAGTACCGCAAATATGGAAAGCCGTTTCTGGAGTTTTTTCAAAATATGGAATAGGGTTGTGAACTTGTGAAAGTCATATTGGCGACGCTTAACGCAAAATTTATCCATACCTCGCTGGCCATCCGGCTGCTTAAGGCCTACAGCGGCAACGAGTTCGACATTGATTTGGCGGAATACACGATCAAGGACCCGGTCATGAACGTCGTAGCGGACTTGTTTGGCCGCAAACCCGATGTGATTGGCTTCTCCTGCTACATCTGGAACATCGAGGAGACGATCAAGCTAGTCGCATTACTCAAAAAAGTGCTGCCGGAAGTGAAGATCGTATTGGGCGGACCCGAGGTCAGCTATGACACGGAATATTGGATGGAACGCGCCCCGGAGGTCGACTTTATCGTGATGGGGGATGGCGAGGAGACGTTCCACCATCTGCTGCAAGAGCTGTCCGGAGAACGAAAGTTCCACTTCGTTTTTGGCGCAGCCTACCGCAAAGGGGAAGAGATCGTTTTGAATCCAGGCCGGCCCAAGTCCGATTTGAACACGCTGCCTTCGCCGCATCGGTTCCCCGAGGATATCCCGAACCTTGGCAAACGGATCGTCTACTTCGAGACAAGCCGCGGCTGCCCGTTCAGTTGCCAGTTTTGCCTCTCGAGCATCGAGGTGGGGGTGCGGTATTACGATATTGAACGGGTGAAGGCGGACATTCTTTATCTGATCGAGCATGGCGCGAAGATCATTAAATTCCTTGACCGTACCTTTAACATCAACCGCAGCTATGCGATGGAGATGTTCGAATTTCTCATTAATAACCATCAGGGCTGCGTATTCCAGTTCGAGATCACGGCGGATATCATGCGGCCGGAGGTATTGGACTATTTGGCGGAGAACGCGCCGCCCGGCATCTTCCGGTTCGAGATCGGCGTGCAGTCGACGAATGATCCGACCAACGAGCTGGTGAAGCGCCGCCAGAATTTCACCAAGTTAACCCGGACCGTGACCAAAATCAAGGAGAGCGGCAAAATCGACCAGCATCTCGACTTGATCGCCGGACTGCCGGAAGAGGATTACGCTACGTTCCGCAAGACGTTTAACGACGTGTTCGCCATGCGTCCCGAGGAGCTACAGCTCGGCTTCCTGAAGATGCTGCGCGGTACCGGGTTGCGAAACGACGCCGCCAAATACAACTACGTTTTTATGGACCACGCGCCTTATGAAATCCTGGGTAACGATGTGCTTCCGTTTACGGACGTGATCCGGCTGAAGCGGCTAGAGGATGTGCTGGAGAAATATTGGAATGCGCACCGGATGGACCATACGCTGGAATACCTGGTCACCCGTGAATTTGACTCGCCGTTCGACTTCTTCCAAGGGTTCGGCGATTATTGGGAGGAACAAGGCTGGCAGCGCATCGGTCATCAATTGGAGGACTTGTTCACCCGGCTTCATGAATTTTTAGGCCAACGCGCCTTGAAAGAACCGGAGGTGGTGTTGGGGTTGATGAAGCTCGACTACCTGCTGGGACATAAGTACAAGCCGCGGAAAATATGGTGGGAAGACCGGATGGACAAAGACCGGCGCAGCGATTATTTCCGGGCGCTGGCCGAGACGCCGGGCGCCTTGTCCGAACGATTCGCGGCATACGGCCTGGACGAACGCGACTTGCAGAAATACGCCTGCATGGAGGAACTGCCGTTCTCGCTGAGCGATGTGCTGACCAGGGGAGACGCGGAGAATTCTTCCGGGCCGGGAACCGCAGAAGGGACGCCGCAAGGAACGCTGTTGGTCGTTCTCTACCAGCAGGAGCCGGATGAGCAACCGGTGTTCATCCAAGCGCCTTTAAGTGCCTGGTCCCCGGGGCATCGTACCCTGGCCAAGTGAGGAGTGGACTGAAGGATGTTTACGATCCTGATCGTCGAAGACGACGCCAAAATGGCCGGGATGTTATCCGGGCATATCGAGAAATATGGTTACCGCGCGTTGCGTGTGAACGACTTCGGTCGGGTGCTGGACGAGTTTCGGGAATCTGCCGCCGATATGGTGCTGCTGGACGTCAACCTGCCGAAGTTCGACGGCTTTTACTGGTGCCGTCAAATCCGTGGCTTGTCCACCTGCCCGATCCTGTTCCTGTCGGCGCGCGACAGCGGGATGGATCAGGTTATGGCGCTCGATAACGGTGCTGACGACTACATCACCAAGCCATTTTCCTACGAGGTCGTCATGGCTAAGATCCGCAGCCACTTGCGGCGGGCTTATGGCGATTATTCCGCCAAACAGGAAGAGCGGACCGTAAGTGCGGCGGGGCTGATCCTTTACCCTGAACGGTTTACCGTGACGAATGGAAAAACGAACGTGCTGCTGACGCAGAAGGAAGCGGTGCTCTTGGAAGCGCTCCTGCAAAAGGCGGGCCGGGTCGTCAGTCGCGAGAAGCTGCTGGATCTGATGTGGCAGGGCCATCATTTTATCGACGATAACACGTTAAACGTATATGTAACCCGCATCCGCAAAAAGCTGAAGGAGTTAGGCATGGAGGAAGCAGTGGAGACGGTACGCGGGGCAGGGTATCTGTTTCAAGCGAATGGACATGCCGAAGCCGGGGTGATTTCGGAATGAGGCTGTTTTGGAAGGAGCATGTCCCGCTGCTGCTGTTTCTCGTGCCGCAGATTCTGCTGGTTCCTTTCCTATACTGGTTGGCCGGGACCCGCCAGGCCGAAATTGCCGGTTATGCCCTCCTGCTAAGCTTTACGTTGCTGCTGCTTTACTTGATCTACCGGTACGTTAGCAACCGGGAGGTGTACCGGCGGATGATGGAGCCGCCGCAGACACTGGAGGAGTTGCTGCAGCCGGCGGGGGATACCCCGCTTGCTCTGGCTTTGCATGAACTGCTCGAATCGGGGTACCGGTTATACGAGTCAGAACTCTATCGCTACGGCAAGCAACGCGAGCAGCAATTAGCGTTTTCGGGCCGTTGGGTTCACCAGATGAAGACGCCGATCTCGGTCATTCAGCTCACGCTGGAGAATGAACGCGAGAAAGAGACGCTACCGGAATCCGTGCTCGACAGCATTCAGGAGGAGCTTGACCGATTGCGCAAAGGGCTGGAGATGGCATTGTACACCTCTCGGCTGGAAGAATTCGAGCATGATTTTCACGTGGCACCGGTTCGGCTTTTGGATGTGGTGAATGAGGCCGTAGCCGACCACCGCAAGCTGTTTATCCGTAAGGGAGTGTACCCGGACATTCGCATCGCTGAGGAGCTTGAGGTGTATACCGACAAGAAGTGGCTGATGTTTGTGCTCGGCCAATTGATCACGAACGCGGTAAATTATTCCGCCGGAGTGGGGGAGAAGGTAGAGTTTACCGCATACGCTCGCGGCAAAAAGACGGTGCTCGATGTTCGCGATTACGGTATCGGCATTCTGAAAGAAGATATCCGCCGCGTCTTCGAACCTTACTACACGGGACAACGCGGGCGGCAGTACAGCGAATCGACCGGGATGGGCCTCTATTTGGTCCATGAGGTGTGCAGCCGTCTGGGGCATCGCGTAGAGCTTGCGTCCACGCCGGGACAAGGAACGACTATAAGCCTGCTGTTTGAGCGACAGCGACCGTTATAGAGCACAGGGGTAACGTTGATCGGTTTCTTCAAGGTCAGCGAACCGCTGTTTTTTTTGCCCGAACATAACCTTACAAACATTTAAGATTGGATTAAGATCCATCGATGGCTGGCATCCCGGCGATAGGTTAGAGTATAACCATAACCACCCGGGCCGCGGCAACAACGCAAGACGAGCTTGCCGAAGGCTCCGCGAAAGGGGATTAGACACAAATGGAAATACTCAAGGTCCAGGGATTAAACAAGGTATACCCGGGAAAAATTGCGACGCGCGCGCTGCAGGACATAGAGCTGACGATTGAGAAAGGCGAATTCGTCGGAATCATGGGACCCTCCGGCAGCGGGAAAACGACGCTGCTCAATCTGGTCTCGACCATTGATTCGCCCAGCTCGGGAGAGGTGCGAATCAACGGGAAAAATCCGCATGGCTTGAAACGGAAGGAGCTTGCCGCCTTTCGCCGACGCGAGCTGGGGTTCGTGTTCCAGGATTTCAATCTGCTGGATACGCTCACCGTTGCGGAAAATATCGTCCTTCCCTTAACGCTGGATTCCCGTCCTTTCCGGGAAATGGAGCAGAAGCTGCAAGCCATCGCACATCGGTTGGGGATTACGGACATTCTAGGCAAACGAACCTACGAAATCTCCGGGGGTCAGCGGCAGCGAGCCGCGATTGCACGGGCGATGATCTCTTCGCCGTCGTTGCTGCTGGCTGACGAACCAACGGGCTCGCTCGATTCGAATGCATCCCGCAACGTCATGGAGTTGCTGGAGACCTTGAACCGTACCGAAGGCACCACGATGATGCTGGTCAGCCATGATCCGCTGGCAGCGAGCTATTGCGATCGGGTCGTGTTTATCAAGGACGGCAGACTGACAAACGAAATTCACCGGGGCGACAGCAGGCAGGCTTTTTTCCAAAAGATCATCGATATGCTGTCGTATTTGGGAGGGAACGCGCATGAACTTTCTTCAATTCGCGTTTAACAATGTCAGACGTAATGCTCGGGCTTACTTCGCTTATTTCCTGAGCAGCGCTTTTATGGTCATGATCTTTTTTACTTATGCGATGTTCATTTTTCACCCGGGTATAGCCCAGAGCGAAATGGGACGGATGACGAGTATCGGGATGGAAGTCGCGGAATATATCATTTTCGTGTTTTCTATTCTGTTCGTGTTATTTTCAATCGGTAGTTTCTTGAAGGCGCGCAGTAAGGAGTTTGGTGTGCTGTCACTGCTGGGGGCGACCACCGGCTCGATCAACCGGCTTGTGTTTCTCGAAAACCTGATCATTGGCATAGGGTCCATCGTTGCGGGCTTGGCCGGGGGGCTGCTGCTTTCCAAGCTATTCCTGCTGCTGAGTGTGAAGGTGACGGGGATGAACCGGCTGCCCTTCTACATGCCTTGGAAGGCGATGGGGTTCACGGCGATCGCGTTTCTGGTCTTGTTTGCCGTGTTGTCGGTTTTTACGCTGGTTTTCTTCCGGAAAAATCAGGTTATTGAACTGCTTGGCGGAAGCAGCAAGCCGAAGACGGAACCGCGCGTTTCCTGGGTGCTGGCGCTGCTTGGCGTCGCGTTGCTGGCGAGCGCGGTGCTGCTCCTGAAGGGCGGCGAAGGCCTGGACTTCCCCAAAGTGATGATGGCGGCTGCAACGGGGATCTGGGGGACCTACTTTTTCTATACCCAAGTGACGGTGGCGCTCATTCGACTACTAAGACGCAGTCGCCGCCTGTTGTGGCGCGGAACTCGTTTGCTTTGGGTGTCCGAAATGGCCTATAAAATCAAAGATAATGCGCGGATGTTGTTTATGGTTACCGTCGCCATCTCGCTGGCGTGCATGAGCGTTGGCGTCATACTGGCAGCCCAGGCCCAAAATGAACGGATATACGAGGGGGATCCATTTGCCTTCTCGTACGGCATCTATGAAGAAGAATTCGTGGAAGCGGATGTGGCCTGGATCGATCAACAGCTGTCTGAACAAGGGATTCGTTATGAAACCATCGAGCAGGAATCGTTCTCGGGTTACCTCGGTACAATGGAATCCTATGTGAAAGTTTATTCGCGTTCGGAATATAACAAAGCCGCAGCGTTGTTAGGCAAGGAGATGTTGCCCGAGATCGGCAAAGGGCAATCCGTCGCGCATGCCATGGAAGGATCCGCCGCAGAGCGTATGCTGAAGGGGAAAA
The DNA here is from genome assembly GCF_037969915.1 of Paenibacillus sp. FSL R7-0216. NCBI lineage: Bacteria > Bacillati > Bacillota > Bacilli > Caryophanales > Paenibacillaceae > Paenibacillus > Paenibacillus sp. FSL R7-0216. The sequence goes on from NZ_CP150222.1 coordinate 1,579,387, forward strand.
CTATCCCGTTAACTCTTTCGATTTTGGAGGAGCCCATGGAGCTCGAGCTGTTGCCCAATGAGGTTCCGTTAATCGGCTCCAATAGCTACACCTCGGTTGTCGTGTTGTCCGACGCTGATTTTACGGAACTCAAGAACGGCTTAACGGAAGAAAATCAGAATCGTCTGTACCGTGATATCGAGATTTACGTTCCAAGTTGGCAGCACAAAGGGGCGCCTCGTCTCCAAGATCCGGAGATCGTCATCGGGAAGAGGCTGTTTCATGGGATGATGAATCGCCTTGAAAACAAGGTGACCGATAATTATATGAGCTCGCGTGGCCGATCCTACGCGGAAACTCGAGAACAGCTCTCGATGCTGAGCTTTGTTGGGATTTTCATCGCCGCCATTTTCTCAGTGTCCTCTGCCAGCTTCCTGTATTTCAAGCTGTACAGCGAATTGAACCAGGACCGGCGGATGTACCATTCGTTGTCGAAGATCGGGCTGGGAGACCGTGAAATGCGTTATTCCTCCAGCCTGCAAATCGCCTTGCTCTTCTTCATCCCGGTGGTCATCTCAGGGATTCAGACGATGGTTGTCCTCTCTTTGTTAGGGGCTAGATTCCTGCTAGGGGATGTCACGGTTCCGGTACTGACGGCCACCGGTGCTTTCCTGGCGGCGCAGCTACTGTATTATGTCGTAGTTCGCTCGCGTTATGTGGTGCAATTAAAACGCGTAATGGTATAATGTAGAATCAAAAAGCGAGCTTGCTGTCGGTATCCTCTCCGTAAGGGAGGCTCCGGTTTGCATGCTCGCTTTATAGTTTATTTTGCGGGGGATGCCGCCAGCGGCATGTGGCTCTCCAGCCAACCCAGCACATCCGACATCACTTCGTCGCGGTTGACTTCATTCAGCATTTCGTGACGACCGCCGGGATATAGCTTGACCGAGACTTCTTTGAGACCCAGTCGGTCGTATAACTCGGCCAGTCGCCGTATTCCGTCGCCGTTCCGGCCGACCGGATCCAGATCGCCTCCGAAGATATAGATGGGCTTCTCCTTGGGGATGGAGCGCATCTTCTCCGGGCGGTGGATCTCCTGCAAGAGGCCGAAGAACCCGTAAAAGAAGCCGGCACTGCACAAGAAGCCGCAGTGCGGGTCCGCTATGTATTTATCGACCTCCTCATCGTCTCGGGAGAGCCAATCGAACGGCGTTCGCGCCGGAAGAAAGTTCCGATTAAAGCTGCCGAAAGTCACCGCGTTCATCAGCAGGCTGGGATGGCTGTCGCCTTGCAGCAGGGCTTGGACTCGGGCCAAGGTACGGCCGATGCCAAGTAGGCCTCGAGGACCGTTCGTCCCCGAGAGAATAAATCCGGCGTAAGGCTCAGGCGTTCGGTACATGACCTTCTGAGTCAAGAAGGAGCCCATGCTGTGACCGAGCAGAAACAGAGGCAGGTCCGGGTGCTCCCGGCGGATGATGGCGGAGAGCCCGGTGATATCCTCCGCCATGCCGGTAAAACCTTGCTTGCCCGGCCAGCCCAGTTCCTCCGGACTCCCGGCGGTGCGGCCGTGGCCACGGTGGTCGTTCGCATACACGATGAAGCCATGGGCGGTCAGCACCCGCGCCAGACGTTCGTAGCGCTTGGCGGTCTCCGCCATGCCGTGAGCGATTTGCAGCACGCCCCGCAGCGGCGCCTCGGAATCGTCAGAACTCCAGCGGTACACGAAGACAGGATGGCCGGTGTCATTGTCGAAGGTAAACGTATGCTCTTCCACGCACAGCCCTTCTTTCCTTGATTTTAATAAAGGTTGTTCACTAAGTCATCTTTCCATGACGAAGCAGAGCATGTGAAGTGGATTCGACATCGAATCTTGAATTCAGCCGGTCCCAAGCTTATGCTTCCGATGCATGTTTCCTACGGAAACATTTCAGTTGCTCACGTACCCAAAACGTACGCTCCGCTACTCACTCCCTAGCTTCATCCAACCTTCTCGGTCCTGAAAACCTGACTTTTTGAACTTGCACTAATAGAGGAGATCAAGCTAGGAACGCCGGTTGGAACAATTCGATCCGCTCGCCATCGGGGCCGTTAAAGAAGAAGAAACGGCAGCCGTTGGGCAAACTGCGAATGTCCGGATCCAGTCCCGACAGGCCCAGAGCGGAAATACGGTCATACTCCTCCTCAATATCGCTGGCCGTAAAGGCGATGTGATTGACTTTGCCTTCATTCGGCAAATCTTCGCCTTCACGAATATATACGAGTTCCACTTCGACCGACTCCTGCCCCGGAAAGGTCAGGAAGGCCAAACGCAGCGATTCACCCACCTCGCCGATCGTGGATAGCAGCTTCATGCCGATAATTCGTTCATAAAATTCAATGGAATCCTCCAGCGCCGAAACGCGGATTCCGATATGCTCGATTTTGCGAATCCCCAAATCGATGACCCCCAATGATTGATGGTTTGTTATTTCTTCTCGACAGCGATCAAATACGGCGCAGCCGACCTTTGCGGCTGACGGTAGAGAATTGCTTGCCCGGCGGAAGCAGGGAGTAGCGCCGCCCATGCTTCTACTGCCGCCGCTTCGGCGTCACCTCCGGGATGGCCGGGGTAGAGAACGGCGGTCAGGATCCCGCGCGGCCGCAGCAGGGCGAGGCCGGCCTCCAGGGCCGGCAGCGTGCTGTCCGGCAGCGTGATCAGCGCTGGATCGGCGCCCTCGGCAGGAAGATAGCCGAGGTTAAACATGACGGCGCCCAATCGGCCGTGTACGTCGGACGGCAGCACGGCCGCCATGTCCGCGTGGCTGGCCTGGAGCAGGGACACGGCAGCGATGGAGTCCGCCGGCTCCTTGTCCAGCCTGGCCTGCGTGAGAGCCAGCGCCTGCGGCTGGATATCGAAAGCGAATACCCGCCCCTTCGGTCCGCAGGCCTTGGCCAGGAACAGGGTGTCCGCGCCCGTGCCCGCCGTGGCGTCGACCGCGGCGTCACCAGGCGCAAGCCGTTCGCTCGCCAGTTTATGTGCGAAGCTTAATACGGAGAGAAAGCCCATAGCCTATCAGCGTCCTCTCCAATACTTGCCTTGCCAGGAATCGCGGCGCTTCAGCTCGGCGTCGATGGCGTTCAGCACTTCCCATTTCTTAAGGCTCCACATCGGTCCGACCAGCAGGTCGCGTGGAGCATCCCCGGTTAGCCGGTGGACAATCATTTCTGGCGGTAGAAATTCCAGCGTATCCACGATCAGCTTGATGTATTCGTCCTGTTCCAGAAATCGCAGCAACCCCGCCTCATATTGCTTGACCATCGGCGTTTTGCGCATCAGATGGAGCAGATGGATCTTGATCCCCTGCACATCCATGTTCGCTACAGCGCGGCCGGTTTCAAGCATCATTTCGTGCGTTTCCTGTGGCAGTCCGTAAATGATATGCGTGCAGACGCGAATGCCTCGTTTGCGCAGCTTCTCCACCGCATCGAGGTAGCACTGCGTATCATGCGCCCGGTTGATCAGCGTAGACGTCGATTCGTGGATCGTTTGAAGGCCCATCTCCACCCAAAGGTAGGTCCGCTCATTGAGCTCGGCCAAATAATCGACGACATCGTCGGGCAGGCAATCCGGCCGCGTGGCGATGGATAAGCCGACGACCCCCGGTTGCTCAAGGATCGCCTCGTAATATTCACGAAGGACCTCCACCGGCGCATAAGTATTCGTATAGGCCTGGAAGTACCCGATATATTTGGCATGCGGCCATTTCTGATGCTGCCGGTCGCGGATCGTGGCAAATTGTGTGACCAGATCGTCTCTGCGGCTCCCGGCGAAGTCGCCCGATCCCCGGGCGCTGCAGAACGTGCAGCCCCCTTTCGCGATCGAACCGTCCCGGTTGGGACAAGTGAATCCGGCATCCAGCATGACCTTAAATACTTTGTCCCCGAACTCGCGTCGCATCTCGGTATTCCATGTATGAAATCTTTTGTCTCCCCACCAAGTAGGAGTGTCCGTCATCAGTGTACTCATTGCGGCTCCTTCATTTTGTCACAAAATAATTTATGCATATTTATACAACGGCGAAAGCCGCGTCCGTACGCCGCTTCCACTGGATTCATTGTATCAAATTTCGCGCAAAAAGGGGAAGTGTGCTTGCCTGATTCCTTGCGGCAGGTTTCGGAATATGTTATTTTGAAAGTATCAAATTCGTTGGACCCCAATTCCAAAATATATCGAAAAAGGAATCACTCGTCTCGTCTCCCCGGCGAACGGTTGGTTCCTTTTTCATTGCGCGCTTTACATTTTCGGCGATCTTCGGCACAATATTGCAAGGAATGGATAACAAGAAAGCGGAGGAATAACATGCGTTTACGCGGTAGAAAAGGAATACGGGAAAATTTGGAACAACAGCAGGAGCTGGTTGTCCTGAATCCTCGGGAATATAAAGGGCGTTGGGCGGAGGTGTTCGGTAACGGTCGGCCGATCCACATCGAGCTTGGCATGGGCAAAGGCCAGTTCATCAGCGGCATGAGCGTGAAATATCCGGACGTGAATTTCATCGGTATGGATATGTACGACGAGCTGATCCGACGGGCTAGCGAGAAGGTCCGTGCGAAGTGGGATGAGCAGGGAGCGAAGGAGCCGGAAACCGTTCGTCTGGCGCTCGGCAACATCGAGATGATCGAAGAGTTTTTTGCGCCGGGGGAAGTGGAACGCATTTATTTGAATTTCAGCGATCCTTGGCCGAAGAAGAAGCATTGGCGTCGGCGGCTGACCCATCCGCGTTTTCTGGACAAGTACCGCCAGCTTCTGAATGAGAACGGCGAAATTCACTTCAAGACGGATTCGCGCGTGCTGTTTGAATTCTCGCTGAATGCCTTCGCTGCTGTGGGACTGCAGATGAATGACATCTCGCTCAGCTTGCATGAAGGCGGGATCAACGAGGCCCATGTCATGACGGAGTATGAGAGCAAATTCGTTGGACAAGGGATGCCGATTTACCGCTGCGAGGTCATGGTCGGCGAAGCGGCAGTGCGGCGGTACCAGGAGCGGAAGATGGAGATGTTTGAATAGCGAACAAAAGCGGAGCAGGATGGATATCCTTAGCTCCGCTTTTTTTGCGACTGGCCGTTCCTTCAGGCCGGTTATTTTCGGATGAAATTCGTATTTGCAAGAAGATCGATAATAGCTTGGGCACTCTGCATCGGCCGGAATAGGGCAATATGATTCAAGACCTCTTCCCGCTTGCGAACGACATCGTCGTACTGTTCGGTCAACCGTTTGACCCAATTGGTAATGTCGTCCAACGAATTGATAGGGGTTCCCCATCCCTGTTGCGTAAAATAATGTGAATTTTCCTCTTCCTGTCCGGGAAGGGGCTTGTGAAACAACATGGGGATGCCTTTGGCCAGCCCTTCGGAGCAGGTCATGCCGCCGGGTTTGGTTATCAGCAAGTCGGAAACTTCCATCAGCTTGTCGATTTCCTTTGTGAACCCAAGCAGGTGAATATTCGGATGTATGAACCGGGGGTCCTTCTTCATCTTCTCCAGCGACTTCTCATTGCTGCCAAAACAGAAGATGATCTGGATTTGCTCTCGGTACAAAGCGAGTAGCGAATTAACCGCCTCATCCTTCATAAAACCCCAGCCCCCACCCATGACGAGTACCGTAGGCATATCCTTCAAGCCGAACTGCAGCCGGATATCCTCCTTGTGGTGGCGCTCCCAGAAGTTGGGGTGAACCGGAATGCCGGTAATTAGAATTTTGTTCTTGTCTACACCGCGCTCCAACAATTTCCTCTGCACTTGATCGGTAGAGACGAGGAAACAATTCACTTCTCGGCTGACCCAGGCGCCGTGTACATCGTAATCGGTAATCACGGTGCAAAGCGGGACGTCCAGCATGCCCAGCCGCTTCAGACGTGAGATGACCGCGCTGGGAATCGGATGGGTACAGACGATGACGTCAGGATGAAGCTGACGGATGATTTGAATCGTACGCGTATAAAAAATCCGATGAAGAGCCAGCGTCGTCAATCGGTTCAAAGACTTTTTATAGTTACTGCGATACATCATACGGATAAGCCGAGGTTGCGAGGACACCGTTTTTTTGTAAGCGGTAATGATGATCGGCGCCACTCTAGGGTTTAAAAAACTGCCAAGCTCTAGGACTTTCGTCTGCACGTTTGGCGCGATCTTTCGTAAACTGCTGGAGAGCGCGTAGGCCGCTTGTGTATGACCGGCTCCAAACCCCTCGGATAAAAGCAAGACTCTCTGTTTTTGCACTGGTTTCACCTTTTCCTGCAAGGTTTTCCTACTGTCTACAATATCCCCTTTAAGCCCATATTGCAACCGTTCCGAGCGCTACGGAGGAGCCAATCACGGCTCCTGCCAGGGTGTCCGATGGATAATGCAGACCTAAATAAATACGCGATACCGCGACGAGCAGAGCCACCGGTAAAAGCACCAATATGAGTCCAGGAGCAGCCGCCATAAACGGCACGGTGACGGAAAAAATCGCTGTTGTATGACCGGATGGAAACGAGTGGTCCGTCAGCGGATTTCGGAAAGTGTTCGTGCCTGGCAGCGTTAAGTAGGGCCGGAGACGCGGATAGGTCTTTTTCACCAGCGCTACCGGAAGATGACTAATTGCAAGCGCAACGCAGGATTGCAAGCCGATTCGGCTCCACGGCTGCGGAGCGGCCAACCAAATGAACAAGGATGAGAGAATGGTAAACCAGGCTCCACCTAAATGGGTTAAATGGTACAGCCAAAAATTCAGGAAGCTGCGATGCAAGCGGCCGTTGATCCCTACAAAGAGCTGCTGGTCGAGTTGTTGAAGCTTATGGAATAAACGAATCATGAAATCCCTCCGCACGATGTTTGACCGCATTCTTACCGCCCGAGAACTGCCTGTCCAAGGGCTGCCCGTTTCAAATAGCATGGCATTTTCAAGTTAGACTTATCATATTTTTAATCCATGGCCTTTTCAAGGACGTTTTTTGGGTTGCAGGCCGTGCTCTTTTTTGACTTTCCGTCCCTTGCCCCTGTACAATGATTCAAATCATAGCAAATAAGTTTAAAAAAAAGGGTGCAGAATTGTAAACTTTTTGCTGGGTTATCACGTTTATGTAGATGTAATGCCAATGCGTCGTCAGCCGGGTCGTTAAAAAAAAGAAGAAAATAGAAATAAAAAATGCCAAAAGTGATGAAAATAAGATGTAACCGTACCTGAAAGCAGGATGCGGTGGTCCCGTATGCCAAAATTGCCGGACTTCGAGGTATTTGAGCGACGACGGGGTCATAGTGGTTTTGACAAAAGCAGTCAACTCATGGAAAATCGTAATGGTTTAAAAAAAGAGCCGGTAATCGTATCAGTGAGAAAACGCAAGAAGAATGAAAGGGTCATAAACAACAAAAAAACTCCGAAGTAAATAAAAAAAACAAATCATCGGAGAAAAAGGGGGCAAGAAATCATGTTAGATGTCATCTTGATCTCGCTGCAGGTTGTGCTTGCAGTGGTAGGGGTGTATCAATTTGGTTTGGCTTTATTTGGCATGTACAGGAAGAAAAACAAAGTTCAACACGCACCGAGCAAATCCTTTGCCGTGTTGGTCGCGGCGCATAACGAGGAAAGAGTAGTCGGGGCGTTGATGGAGAATTTGAAGCAGCTTAACTATCCGAAAGAATTATACGACGTGTTTGTCATTTGCGATAACTGCACCGATAATACCGCGAGCATCGTCCGGAGCCACGGCATGAACGCTTGCGTGCGCAGCAATCCGAATTTGCGCGGGAAAGGCTACGCCATCGAATGGATGCTGAAGCAATTGTGGAAAATGCCGCGCCAATATGACGCGGTCGTCATGTTCGACGCCGACAACCTGGCTCATCCGGATTTCTTGCGCGAAATGAATAACGATCTTTGCTCTGGCGCCCGGGTGATTCAAGGCTACATCGACACGAAGAATCCGGAGGATTCATGGATTACCGCCTCTTACGGGATTTCCTACTGGTATTGCAACCGTCTGTGGCAGCTGTCCCGAACAAACCTGAAGATGGCAAATTTCCTCGGGGGCACGGGGATGTGCTTCGAAACTGAGTTGCTCAAGGAAATCGGCTGGGGCGCGACCAGCCTGGTCGAAGACCTGGAGTTCACCATGCGCTGCGTCGAACGCGGTGTGTACCCGGTATTTAACTATGACGCCAAGCTGTTTGACGAGAAGCCGTTGACGTTTAAAGCGTCGGCTCGCCAGCGCCTTCGCTGGATGCAAGGACACTTCACCGTTGCTCGCCGTTACTTCTTCCCGCTGCTCTGGAAGAGTATTAAAGAACGGAGCATGGTGAAGCTGGACATGGCGCTCTACGGCGCTAACGTATACATCGTGCTGCTGACGTTCCTGCTGACAGCATTCATCTGGGTTGACCAGTCGCTGCTTCGCGGACCGCACTTCGATACGCTGTACGGCTACCTGCCGATGTGGGTGTCCTACGTGGCGATCGTCGCGAATGTCTTTATTTTCCTGATGGCGATGTTCCTTGAGAAGGTAAAGTCCAAGAAGGTGTATGCTTACCTGATCCTGTTCCCGATTTACTTGATTTCCTGGTGGCCGATCACGTTCTATGCGTTCTTCACGCAAAACAACAAGCAATGGAGTCATACGCAGCATACGCGCGTTGTTCGCCTAGAAGAAGTCCAAAGCAACAAGGTAAGTTAAAAACCAGCTTTTGATCACGAAGTATAAGCTAACGAAGCGGGCTCGGCGTCGAATCTTGAATTCAGCCGGGCCCTCCGTGTGCTCACGTAGGCTCACCTACGCTGCGCTACTCGGTCTCTGCTTCATCCAACCTTCTCGGTGCTGAAAAGCCGGTTTTTAACTTTTGATTTGAAAGGGTAGGTCAAACCCCTGGCGGCAGATCACGAAGTATAAGCTAACGAAGCGGGCTCGGCGTCGAATCTTGAATTCAGCCGGGCCCTCCGTGTGCTCACGTAGGCTCACCTACGCTGCGCTACTCGGTCCCTGCTTCATCCAACCTTCTCGGTGCTGAAAAGCCGGTTTTTAACTTTTGATTTGAAAGGTACCCTTGACTTGGCGCAAGGCACATGATATAGTATTTGAGGTTGCAAGAAAGTTTTTGGATTGCAAGCAGAGGCCCCGGCTTCTCACCTGACCGACGTACGTGTTGGCTGGTCTTGATCCGTTGATTTATGAATGGAATGTTCATGAAGACTAACGACGATCAATGAGGGATGCGGGTGAGGACCTGCATCCTTTTTATGTGTGTGAGTACCGGTCCAAGTCATTACTTAAGACCATTTGGAGGTGGAGAATTATCAGTAAGGAACATTTGATCAATGATGAGATTCGTGCGAAAGAGGTCCGTCTGGTGGGTGCCGAAGGTGAACAAATCGGGATTACGCCGTTGCGCGAAGCGCTGCAGATGGCGATCGACCTGAATCTGGATTTGGTGAACGTTGCGCCGACTGCCAAGCCGCCGGTATGCCGGATTATGGACTATGGCAAGTTCCGTTACGAGCAGCAGAAGAAAGAGAAGGAAGCTCGCAAGAATCAGAAGATTGTGGACATCAAGGAAGTATGGTTCCGCGCGAACATCGAGGAACACGACTACCAGACGAAACTTCGCAATGTGATCAAATTTTTGAAAGAAGGCGACAAGGTAAAATGCTCGGTTCGCTTCCGCGGACGGGAAATTACCCACGCCGACATCGGGAAGAAGATTCTCGACCGCGTCAAAGAAGAGGTCGCGGAAATCTCTACCATTGAACGCCTTCCGAAGCTGGAAGGGCGCAGCATGATCATGATTTTGGCACCGAAAAACTAAGCGTTTGCTTCTATATATGATCGTTTCGTTTGCGGAATGACTCGGAAGAGAAAGCTTACGTTCATAATCCTTTGAGGGGGAAGTACAATGCCTAAAATGAAAACCCACAGCAGCCTGAAAGGCCGCTTCAAAATTACCGGATCCGGTAAAGTAAGACGCTACAAAGCGAACCGCAATCACTTGCTGTCCCATAAGTCGAAACGTGCAAAACGTGTTTTGGCCAACAGCCCTGTTGCTTACGCAGGTGACGTGAGCCGCATGAAGCAACAACTGGCAAACTTGAAGTAATTACCGAGAAACAATTAACACAACTTTTTGGGAGGTTTTTTAAATGGCAAGAGTTAAAGGCGGATTCGTCGTTCGTCGTCGTCATAAAAAAGTATTGAAGCTGGCTAAAGGTTATTTTGGTTCGAAACACCGTATTTTCAAAACTGCTAACGAGCAAGTAATGAAATCCTTGCTGTACGCATACCGGGATCGTCGCACGAAAAAACGCGACTTCCGCAGACTGTGGATCGTCCGGATCAATGCAGCAGCTCGTATGAACGGTTTGTCCTACAGCAAAATGATGCATGGTCTGAAGCTTGCTGAAGTGAACATCAACCGCAAAATGCTGGCTGACCTCGCGGTTAACGATCTGAATGCTTTTAATTCTTTGGCTGCCGTAGCTAAAGAAAAAATCAACGCTTAAGTTCAAATGATTAAGGCGCTGTTTCCGGTTGATTCCGGGACGGCGCTTTTTTTGGGGATGCCGGGGTAACCCGGATACATAAGCGAAGTCAGCGGATTCGGCCAGAGGTGCTTTCAAAATCGATTTTCACTGGAAATTCGTGGGGATGAATCAAACGGGGCTGTTGGACATTTCCAGAAGTTCGGCTAATGAGGCATGGAAATGTGGGAAATTAGGAATGCTATATCTAAGCCGCACGACATATCCGGATATCCATGTGATCTTGGGAAAATGCCGATATTTTCGTTGGGATCTCTCTTGAATGTTCGTGAATAGCAGTGTTTACGGAATTACTTTACATGAAGCGAACATTGAATGATAAATTTGTCGAAAGTAAGCGTTTTATTCAAAATAAAGACGAAAATTATTTAACCCAAGGTTATTAAAAGTATGGATTTTAGCATATTTTACAGGTATAATCGGTCTGTGTGGTCAACTTAGACAAGGCTCACAAAATATTAAGGGGGATTAACCGCAATGAACAAAGCCTTCAAGCTATCTTTACTCATGGTGCTCGCATTTACTCTCGTTTTGGCGGGATGCGGCAACAACAATGCAGCGAACAACGGTGGAAACGCCAATACCGGAAATGCCGGCAACACGACCGACAACACGCAAGCGGGTAACGGCGGAAACACGGCTACCGATGCATCGAAGTTTAAGATCGGTCTCGTAACCGACGTAGGCGGCGTAAACGACAAATCCTTCAACCAATCCGCATGGGAAGCACTCGTAGCCATGAACAAGGAACAAGGGATCCAGAACAAATATCTGCAAAGTTCCCAAAGCTCCGACTACGTTCCTAACCTGACTCAATTTGTGCAAGGCGGTTACGACTTGACTTGGTCGATCGGTTTCGACTTGGGCGATGCAACGAAACAAGTTGCTGACGCGAATCCGAATGTGAAAATGGCGATCATCGACAACGTTGTTGACGCTCCAAACGTAGAGTCCGTTACTTTTGCCGAAAATGAAGGTTCATTCCTGGTCGGCGTGGTAGCCGGTCTGACGACAAAAACAAATAAAATCGGCTTCATCGGTGGGATGGAAAGCCCGGTTATTAAACGCTTTGAAGTTGGTTTTCAAGCAGGCGTAGCTGCGGTTAACCCGGACGCAAAAGTTACGGTTACCTATGCTGGTGCTTATGACAAACCAGACGTTGGTAAGTCTTTGGCAAGCCAATTGTTCAACGATGGCGCCGACATCATTTTCCCAGCTGCAGGTCAAACGGGGAACGGCGTATTTAACGAAGCAACTGCGCGCAACCAAGCCGGCGGCGCTAACAAATTGTGGGTTATCGGCGTCGACAAAGACCAATCGCTCGAATTCGGCGATGAAGTGACATTGACTTCGATGATGAAACGCGTTGACGTTGCCGTTAAGAACGTAACTCAACAAGTGATCGACGGTACGTTCAAAGGCGGTCAAGTAACAAACCTGACGCTGAAAGAAGACGGCGTAGGCTTGCCTGAAAAGAATCCAAACGTGAGCCAAGAAATCTTGGACAAAGTGGAAGAATTCAAGCAAAAAATCGTTAACGGCGAAGTTACGGTACCTGCCGAGTAAGAAAGCAAGCGGAGACGTTTACGTCCGTATGGACAGTAGAATATAATAGAGTCATTCAAGCAGGCAAGGCCAGTGGATCAACTGGCCTTGTTGCTTGCGTTAATCCCATAATGGTGAGGGTGGTTTCATGAGCGCTGAAGCTCCCGTAGTCGAGTTGAAGCAAATCACAAAACGTTTTCCCGGTGTAGTCGCCAACGACTCCATCAGCCTAACCTTACGAAAGGGCGAAATTCATGCCCTGCTCGGCGAGAACGGTGCGGGCAAATCAACGTTGATGAACATTTTGTTTGGCCTCTATCAGCCGGATGAAGGCTCGATTGAGATGGACGGCCAACCGGTGACAATCGACAATCCGAACAAGGCAATCAAGCTAGGCATCGGTATGGTTCACCAGCATTTCAAGCTAGTACAGCCTTTTACGGTTACCGAGAATATCATTCTTGGCATGGAACCGAAAAAGGGACTTAATATCGACTATAAATCGGCGTCCGCCCAGGTGGCGAAATTGTCGGAGCAGTATGGTCTTCAAGTGGACCCCAACTCGAAAATCCACGATATTTCCGTCGGGATGCAGCAGCGGGTCGAGATTATGAAAATTCTGTTCCGCGGCGCGGATATCCTTATATTTGACGAGCCGACCGCCGTGCTCACGCCTCAAGAAATCGAGGAACTGATGGCCATCATGAGACGGTTGGTGGCGGAAGGCAAATCCATCATTTTGATTACCCATAAGCTGAAGGAAATCATGGAGATTTCGGATCGAGTTACGATTATTCGCCGCGGCAAAGTGATCGATACCGTAGAGACGAATCAGACGAACCCGCAAGAGCTGGCTGAGAAAATGGTTGGCCGTGGCGTCTCCTTCAAGGTGGATAAACAAGAACCTCAAATCGGACAACCTGTCTTGAAGCTAAGCGATTTGAAAACCAAGGACAAGCATGGCCTCCATGTTCTGAACGGACTCAATCTAGAGGTGCGTGCCGGAGAAATCGTTGGTATCGCCGGGGTTGACGGTAACGGGCAAAGCGAATTGATCGAAGCGATCACGGGGCTGCGCAAAATCGAATCCGGGTCGATCCAGCTATCGGGTAAGGAAATTACGAATTTGCCGGCGCGAAAGATCATCGAGAGCGGTTTGTCGCACATCCCTGAGGACCGGCACAAGCATGGTTTGGTGCTCGATTTCTCCGTCAGCGAGAATATGGTGCTGGAGACGTATTACCAAGCGCCGTACAGCAAGGGCGGCCTGTTGAACCAGCGGGCGATCGACGAGCATGCCAAGCAGTTAGTCGAGGCGTTTGACGTGCGTACGCCAAGCGTGGAAACGAAGGCGCGTTCGCTGTCCGGGGGGAATCAACAGAAGGCGATTATTGCGCGGGAAATAGATAAGAACCCGGATCTGTTAATCGCTGCCCAGCCAACGCGGGGACTAGACGTTGGGGCTATCGAATTCGTTCATAAGCAACTGATTGCGCAGCGAGACCAAGGCAAAGCGGTATTGCTGATCTCCTTCGAGCTGGATGAAATTATGAACGTGTCCGATCGGATCGCCGTCATTTATGAAGGACGGATCGTCGGTGAAGTGCTACCACAGGAAACCAACGATCAAGAGCTTGGCCTAATGATGGCGGGAAGCCTGGAACGGGGAGGTCAAAGCGTTGGATAAATTGCGAAAAATATTTACATTAGACAGCGTCATTCTTCCGCTGGTTGCCATCGTGCTTGGTTTGTTGGTTGGCGCAGTGGTTATGCTGATCGGGGGATACAATCCGATCGTCGCCTATAGCGCACTTTTGCAGCGGGTTGTAGGCAATCCCTATGACTTCGGTGAAACGATCCGGCAAATTACACCGCTCATGTTTACCGGTTTGGCAGTTGCGTTTGCATTCCGCTCCGGGATGTTTAACATCGGTGCAGACGGCCAGGTCTTGATCGGGATGACGGCGGCAACGGCGGTATCGTTGTCGTTCTCGGGGCTACCATCCGGCCTCCTGGTTCCTCTGGCAGTGATTGCGGGGGGGATCGGCGGCGGACTCTGGGCTGGCATTGCAGGTTACCTGAAAGCCAAACGGGGCATCAATGAAGTTATTACAACGATCATGCTGAACTGGACGGCGTTATATTTATCGAATTACGTCATCCGCAATTTCTACCTGTTGAAGGGCCAAAACCGTTCCGAGGACATCGCCGCATCGGCCTCGATGACCTTCCTGAACGACGTATTCAATAATGCCCGGATCCACTGGGGAACGATCATCGCCCTTCTGACGGCGGTATTCTTCTTTGTTTACCTTTGGAAAACGAAGCAAGGTTACGAAATGCGTTCCGTCGGTTTGAACCCGAATGCGGCGGAATATGCCGGGATGAACGTCAGCCGCAACATCGTGAAAGCAATGTTCATCAGCGGCGTGTTTGCTGGCTTGGCCGGCACCTTCGAGGTGTTGGGCGTGTTCCATTATCAATCGGTCTTCGCCGCCTCACCGGGATACGGATTTGACGGCATCGCGGTTGCGCTGCTCGGCATGAACCATCCGTTTGGTGTGGTGCTTGGATCGATCCTGTACGGCGTGCTGACCTATGGCTCGGCCGGGATGAGCTTTAGTGCCGGGGTACCTCCGGAGTTGATCAAGATCGTGATTGGCTCGATCATATTCTTCATTGCCGCTCAGGGCATCGTAAGAATCGTACTGAAGCCGTTTTACCTGAAGCGCAAGAAAGAGAAGGTGTCGTAAGATGGACGTACTTACACTACTTGGTCAATTGCTGAACTCCACACTCGTGTTCTCAACGGCGTTGATCTTTACGGCGCTTGGCGGCATTTTCTCCGAGCGTTCCGGCGTCGTTAACATCGGTCTGGAAGGGTTAATGATATTCGGCGCGTTCGCCGCCGGCGTAGGGACTTATTATGCCCAGGAAGCGGGCATGGGCGCCTTCTCGCCGTGGGTCGGGGTGATTGCAGCCATGGTTATGGGGGCACTTGGCGCTTTGATCCATGCCGTTGCTACGATCACGTTTAAGGCGGATCAGACGATCAGCGGGATCGTCATCAACTTTTTGGCAGCGGGTTTGACCGTATACATCGTCAAATTGCTGTTTGAAGGGGCAGCCGAAACGCCGCTCGTTACGGTATTCCATAAAGTCCCGATCCCAATTCTGCGCGACATCCCGATTATCGGGGAGGGCTTCTTTAACTCGTATCCAACGACGTATTTGGCATTGATCCTCGTCGTTGTCATTTATTTTGTTCTGTTTAAGACCCCGTTCGGATTACGTCTGCGTTCCGTCGGTGAGCATCCAAGCGCGGCGGACACGCTGGGCGTGAACGTGACGAAAATGCGCTACATCGGGGTGCTTCTCAGCGGTATTCTCGGGGGCATCGGCGGCGCAACGATCACACTGACGACAACTAGTACGTTTGCCCATAATACGATTTCCGGCCAGGGCTTTATTGCCATCGCGGCGATGATCTTCGGCAAATGGAATCCGCTGGGCGCTTTCGGCGCGGCGATGTTCTTTGGTTTCTCGCAGGCGATTCGCAACTACGTACAGTTGTTTGAATGGTCGAGAAGTATTCCTCAGGAATTTATCTTCATGATCCCTTACGTACTGACGATTATCGTCCTCGTTGGAGCGGTGGGACGTTCCTCAGCGCCGGCGGCGTTAGGTACGCCTTACGATCCGGGGAAACGTTAGAATGAAGCAAAAGGATGCTGCATGGGCAGCATCCTTTTTTTTGTTTTATTTAGGGGGAGAAGCCCGATTGTTGGAAGACAAGGCGATGGTGTAAGCAAGGATAGGGACGAGTGAATAGGTTAGGGGTGTACACAAAATAGCCGATTCAAACGGTTCGGCCAGAGCGGTTTTTCGCGGCTATACGATCTAACCTGACAGGAGGAATTAGGATGGGCAGAACGGTTACGAGAAAAGAAGCCGAGAAATGGCTGGGCAAGTCGATCACGGCTTATAAAAAAGACGGTACGGTTGTTACAGGCAAACTGGTGAAAATCAGCGGCAATCGTTTGATTGTTCGCCAGGCCCCCGGTAAAAAAGTCAGAACCAAAGCGATCATCCCGCTTGTTTTGTTCGATCTGCTGGCGATCGGCACCGCTCCGTACGCCTTTGGCGGGGTTCCGTACGGTGGCGTCCCCTATGGTGGCGGAGTCCCCTATGGCGGAGGCTACCCTTACCCCTATTTCTGGTAAAACGGCTAATTGCGGCTGGGCAGCCTTTTTTCCAGCTCATAACATTGGGATAGCGGGACGTAACGCTGAGTTCGGTACCCCAACTTACGGTAAAATAGGTGGGCTCGGGTGTTGTCCCGGTCCACCATTACTTTTGCGCGCAGACAACCGCGGGAGACGGCAAAATTTTCTGCATGCGCCATCAGTGTTTTACCGTGGCGTTGCCGCTGATGAGCCGACGCTACCGCCATCATGTCAATATATAACAAATCGCCGTGAATGAGAAAATGAATAAAAGCTACCGGATCCGCTTCGTAGGTAGGGGAAGCCACCAGCGAGACGCCACGCGACAGACGCAGCGGGATATCCTTGAAGACGGCCTCGATGTCCTGTGGAGGCAGATGGGAGAAGGGGACAAGCTCTCCGCGGATCAAATCGTGGATGATGGGATCGTCCTGTTTCGGCCTTCTGTATCGAATCATGCGCGAATCTCCTCCTAACCGTGCATAATTTTAGGCGCTATCTTTTATCATATGAGAAGGAGGAGGGGAAGGGTTCCTGTCAGAAACTTTAATTCTTTAGGGTATTGACTCGTGGTGTAAACTAATCATATAATGTTTCTAAACATTTTAAGACATATCTTGCATCGGCGATGAAGAGGACGAAGCTTTAAGGGCTCTTTGCTCAGAGAGTGGGTGGATTTGCTGAGACCACCACCAAAATCCCTTAACTGCGAGCTCACCTCGGAGCTGTTTCCCTGAAAAGCTGCAAGCCATCCGCGGTGGCGCTTGCGTTTAAAGCTTATTAGGGGAAATCGTTTGGTCCTCGTTACGGACCACGAGTAAGGCGGGTCACGCTTTTACTCGTCAAGGCTTGGCACTGCGAGGTGCTAAGTGAAAATGGGTGGTACCACGGAGGATCAAACCTTTCGTCCCTCGGAGCAGGAAACTGTTCCGGCGGGCGGAAGGTTTTTTTGGTTAAATAAGAGTTTCAAAAGTCAGCTTTTCAGCACCGAGAAGGTTGGATGAAGCTAGGGAGGGAGTAGCGGAGCGTAGCTGGAGGCTACGTGAGCAACGGAGCGACCGGCTGAATTCAAGATTCGATGTCGAATCCGCTTCATGAGTTACATCGTGATCAAAAGTTGACTTTTAAACAACCTATGATAAGGAGGATGACTGATGAGCGCGCAAATTCCAGAAACGCGGTCCACAGAACAATTACGAGAAAAATGGATGAAACCGGAAGTCATTACAGGTTCGGATATCCTGCTTCGCAGCTTGCTTTTGGAAGGTGTCGAGTGCGTCTTTGGTTATCCGGGCGGAGCGGTGTTGTACATTTATGACGCGTTGTACGGATTTACCGATTTCCACCACCTGCTGACCCGACATGAGCAGGGCGCCATCCACGCGGCGGACGGGTACGCCCGAGCCACTGGCAAAGTCGGCGTATGTATCGCCACCTCCGGACCGGGAGCGACCAACACGGTGACGGGGATCGCCACGGCGTTTATGGATTCCGTTCCGCTCGTTATCATTACGGGGAACGTCGTTTCCAGCCTGATCGGAACCGATGCGTTCCAAGAGGCAGATATTACCGGCATCACGATGCCGATCACAAAACACAGTTATCTTGTTCGGAATGTTGAGGATCTGCCTCGTGTTATCCACGAAGCGTTCCACATTGCGAACACCGGTCGGAAAGGTCCGGTCCTGATCGACATTCCGAAGGACGTGTCCGCGAACAAGGCTTTGTTCGAGCCTTCCCAGACCATCAACCTGCGCGGCTACAATCCGACGGTGGTGCCGAATCGACTGCAGCTGGACAAATTGGCAGCGGCCATTCAGGAAGCCGAACGTCCGGTCATTATCGCCGGCGGCGGCGTGGTTTACTCCGGCGGACATGAGCAGCTGTTCGAATTTGTGAACAAGACGCAAATTCCGATTACGACAACGCTGCTCGGCTTGGGTGCTTTCCCAAGCGGCCACGAGCTGTGGATGGGAATGCCCGGTATGCACGGCACCTATACGGCGAACCAATCGATTCAGCAATCCGATTTGCTGATCAACATCGGGGCACGGTTCGACGACCGGGTAACCGGCAAACTGGACGGGTTTGCGCCGAAGGCCAAAATCGTGCACATCGACATCGACCCGGCGGAAATCGGCAAGAACGTTCATGCAGACATTCCGATCGTTGGCGATGTGAAAACCGTGCTGGAGATGCTGAACCCGATCGTTTCGCGGGCGGACAAAGCGGATGCATGGAGAGCGCAAATCCAACGTTCCAAAATCGAGAAGCCGCTAAGATACATCGATTCGGATACCGTTCTGAAACCGCAGTGGGTGATCGAGTTGCTCAATGACACGACAGGCGGAGAGGCGATCGTCACGACCGACGTTGGCCAGCATCAAATGTGGGCGGCGCAGTATTACAAATTTAACCAGCCTCGATCCTGGATTACCTCGGGCGGCCTCGGTACGATGGGCTTCGGATTCCCTTCGGCGATCGGCGCGCAGATGGGGCATCCCGACCGGTTAGTCATCTCGATTAATGGGGACGGCGGCATGCAGATGTGTGCCCAGGAGCTGGCGATCTGTGCCATCAACAAGATCCCGGTCAAAGTCGTCGTGATCAACAACCAAGTGCTCGGTATGGTCCGTCAATGGCAGGAATTGATCTATGACAACCGTTACAGCCATATCAATCTTGAAGGCAGTCCGGATTTCGTCAAGTTGGCCGAAGCCTATGGCGTGAAGGGTCTACGGGCAACGAACAAGGAAGAAGCCAGACGTGCATGGCAGGAAGCGCTCGACACACCGGGACCGGTTCTGGTGGAATTCGTGGTCAGCAAAGAGGAAAACGTATATCCGATGGTTACCCAAGGTTCCACCATTGATCAAATGCTGATGGGGGACAGTGAATGATGATGAAAAACCATGCGATTTCCGTATTAGTTAACGACCAGCCAGGGGTTCTCCAGCGCGTTGCCGGCCTGTTTGGCCGGCGCGGCTACAATATCGAAAGCATTACGGTGGGCCAATCCGAGGAAGAAGGCTTGTCCCGGATGATCATCGTCACCCAAGGCGATGACAAAACGCTCGAGCAAATCGAAAAACAGCTGTATAAACTGATCGATGTCATCAAAGTCGTCAATCTTAGCTCCAGACCGATGGTCGCTCGCGAGCTTGCGCTGATCAAGGTCAAGTCCGAGCCGGCGGAGCGCCCGGAAATCATGGGCGTCGTTGAAACGTTCCGCGCCGCGGTCGTCGACATCGGGACGAACACCATGATGATCCAAGTCGTCGGCGATACCGAGAAAATCGACGCCATGATCGAGCTGCTTCGTCCTTACGGCATCCGGGAGCTCTCGCGTACCGGCGTTACCGCCATGATTCGCGGGAACGCTTAAGCGCTCAAACTGTTACGTAATTTGCCGCTACCCGCGGCTTCACCCCTCCGCCAGACAACGGGCGGGTGTTTGAGGGGATCGATTTGTCAAGATGCCACTTTATCGCTTCAAGGCGTCGGTCCATTGAAACACCCGCTCGTCACAGGCGGAGGAAACCATACTTATTTTAATTAAGGGCACAGCTTGACTGTCCCGCAAATCTTAGGAGGGCATAAGAAATGGCAGTTACTTTGTACTATGAACAAGATGCAGAACTCAGCGTATTGAAAGGAAAAACGATCGCGATCATCGGTTACGGCAGCCAAGGACATGCCCATGCGCAAAACCTGCGCGAAAGCGGACTGAATGTCGTTGTCGGCCTGCGGGAAGGCAAATCCTTCAACAAAGCGAAGGAAGACGGCTTCGAAGTATTGTCCGTTGCGGAAGCGACCAAACGTGCAGATGTCGTGCAAATCCTGATGCCGGACGAGACTCAAGCTGCGGTTTACAACAGCGAAATCGCGCCTAACCTGAAAAAAGGCGCTGCATTGTTGTTCGCCCATGGCTTTAACGTGCATTTTGGTCAAATCGTTCCATCCCCGGACAACGACGTATTGCTCGTTGCTCCGAAGTCGCCGGGTCACATGGTTCGCCGTACGTATGTGGAAGGCTTTGGCGTTCCTGGTCTGATTGCTATCCATCAAGATGCTACCGGCAAAGCGAAAGAAATCGGCCTCGCTTACGCAAAAGGGATTGGCTGTACACGTGCAGGGGTTATCGAAACCTCGTTCCGTGAAGAAACCGAAACTGATTTGTTCGGTGAACAAGCTGTATTGTGCGGCGGCGTAACCGCCCTGATCAAAGCCGGCTTCGAAACGCTGGTTGAAGCGGGTTATGCTCCTGAAATGGCATACTTCGAGTGCTTGCACGAGATGAAGCTGATCGTTGACTTGATCTATGAAGGCGGCATGGCAACGATGCGTGACTCCATTTCCAATACAGCGGAGTATGGAGACTATGTAACAGGGCCTCGCGTTGTGACAGAAGAAACCAAGAAAGCGATGAAAGCTGTGCTTTCCGATATCCAACAAGGGAAATTCGCTCGCGACTTCATCTTGGAGAACCAATCGAACCGTGCGTTCCTCACGGCAACTCGCCGCAATGAAGCAAACCATCCGATCGAAGTGGTCGGCAGAGAGCTTCGCGGCTTGATGCACTGGATCAAGAAATAACGGCATATCGTTGATAAGACCCAACGTAAGATAAGAATGAACCTGAATACCCAATGCGGCCGCCCCTTTGTGTGAGCCGCATTGGAGCTTTTCGGAGGAGGTGCTTGGAATGCGCAAAATCTACATTTTCGATACGACGCTTCGGGATGGTGAGCAATCCCCTGGAGTCAACCTGAATACTCGCGAAAAGCTGGAGATCGCCTATCAGCTGGAGAAGCTTGGGGTCGACCGAATCGAAGCGGGTTTTCCCGCAGCTTCGCCCGGGGATTTGGCCGCGGTAAATGCCGTAGCGCGTGCGGTGAAGAAGTCGACGGTGATCGGCTTGTCGCGCTCGCGTACGCAGGATATCGATGCGGTCCGTGAAGCGCTGCAAGGGGCCGAGGATCCTTGCATTCATTTGTTCCTGGCTACGAGTCCGATTCACCGGAAATATAAATTGAAGATGGACAAAGATCAGGTGCTGGAAACGGCGCAGGCCGCGTTGCGGTATGCCCGCAAGTATTTTTCGAAGATCGAATTCTCCTGCGAGGATGCGGGTCGAACCGAATTGGATTTCCTGTGCGAAATGACGGCAATGGCGATTCGTGAAGGCGCATCGGTAGTGAATATTCCGGACACGGTCGGATATTTATATCCCGAGGAGTATGGCAACATCTTCCGTACGCTGAAGGAGAAGGTGCCCGGCATCGAGAAGATCCAGCTTAGCGCCCATTGCCACGATGATCTGGGTCTGGCGACTGCGAACTCGCTGGCTGCGATCTTAGGCGGCGCCGACCAAATCGAAGGGACGATCAACGGAATCGGAGAACGGGCCGGCAACACCGCGCTGGAGGAAGTGGCGTTGGCGCTGGAAACGCGCTTCGACTTCTTTGGTGCAAAAACGTCGCTCGAGCTGACGGAAATCGCCCGTACGAGCCGGCTGGTCAGCCGCTTGACCGGGATGGTGGTGCCGGGGAACAAGGCGATCGTTGGCGCGAATGCTTTTGCTCATGAATCAGGTATCCACCAAGACGGCATGCTGAAGGAGAAAACGACTTACGAAATCATGTCGCCGGAAACGATCGGGCTCAAGGAGAGCAAGCTCGTGCTGGGTAAGCATTCCGGTCGTCATGCCTTCCGCGAGAAGCTGGTGGATATGGGATATACGCTGGATGACGAGCGTTTGAACGAAGCTTTTGCCAAGTTCAAAGCGCTGGCCGACAAGAAGAAGGAAGTCACCGACGAGGACCTGCTGGCGATCGTCGAGCTGAAGCTGATCGACACGCCGGAGGAATTCCGTCTCGAGACGATTTTCGTCTCTTACGGCAACGAGGCGACCCCAGCGGCGAAGATCCGTCTGGTCACGCTTGCTGGCGATATTATCGAGAAGGAAGCCGAAGGCAACGGTTCGGTTGACGCGATTTATAACGCGATTGACCTGGCTTCCGGCGAAGAGGTCAAACTGGCCGATTACTCGATCAAATCGGTGAGCCATGGTAAGGACGCCCAAGGGGAAGTCCACGTCGTGTTGACTCAAAACGGCGTATCCGTGCAGGGCCGCGGCGTCAGCACCGACATCTTGGAAGCGAGTGCTCGCGCTTATGTCGATGCCCTCAACCGGTTGATTGAGAAGAGAAACTCGAACTCTGCGATTCGGGCATAACCGAACCGGGAGACGGCTGCGGCGGAGCTGATTCATTCAGCTCCGCTGTTTTTTTGCCTGCTTATAGTTAATACCTATGACCTTAATAGATTCTATATCTTTGTTTATCCTAACCCGGTGTGTTACAACAGAAGAAGAGGATGTTCACGAAAGGGAGCTGGAAGCAATGGCAGAAGTCAAAAAAATCGCGGTGATCGCGGGCGACGGCATCGGACCGGAAGTGGTAGCCGAAGCGGAGAAAGTGTTGAAACGGACGGAGGAGCTGTTCGGGTACAAGTTTGAAACGGAACATGCATTGTTCGGCGGCATCGCTATCGACGAGAAGGGGACACCACTTCCACAAGAAACGCTGGAGGTGTGCCAAAAGGCCGACGCCGTATTGCTCGGGGCCGTAGGCGGTCCGAAATGGGACAACAATCCGAAGGAACTACGCCCGGAGACCGGATTGCTGGGCATCCGTAAAGCGCTAGGCCTGTTCTCGAACCTGCGTCCGGCGGTCGTGTTCGACTGTCTCAAGGATGCTTCAACGCTTAAACCGGAAGTGCTTGAAGGTACGGATCTCATCGTCGTGCGCGAGCTGACCGGCGGCATTTATTTCGGCGAGAAGTACCGCCGCGATACGGAGCAAGGTCAGGAAGCCGTTGATACGTGCGCGTACAACGTCAGCGAAGTCGAACGTATCGTTCGCCAAGCGTTTGAGATCGCTCAGAAGCGCCGCAAGAAGCTGGCTTCGGTCGATAAAGCCAACGTGTTGGAGACCTCACGGTTGTGGCGCGAAGTTGTGAACCGGGTCGCACCGGATTATCCGGATGTAGAACTGGAGCACGTCCTTGTCGATAACTGCGCGATGCAGCTGCTCCGCCGTCCGGCCAGCTTCGACGTCATCGTGACGGAGAACATGTTTGGCGACATTCTGAGCGACGAAGCGGCTATGCTTACCGGCTCGATCGGAATGCTGTCCTCGGCTTCCCTGGGTGAAGGCAGCTTCGGGTTATACGAGCCCGTTCACGGTTCCGCGCCGGACATCGCCGGTCAGAATCTGGCTAACCCGATCGCGACAATCTTGTCCGTAGCGTTGATGTTCCGTATGACCTTCGGTTATGCGGATGCCGCTGACGCGATCGAAGCCGCTGTTGCCGACGTACTGAATGCCGGTCACCGCACCGGCGATATCGCCGTCGACAAGAGCCAAGCGGTCGGTACGAAGGAAATGGGCGATTTGATCGTTGCTGCAATCAAGAAGTAATGCACAGCGAGCAAGAAAATTGACTTTGAAGATGGCCGATGTTACCATGTGATAAAGATAAGAAGATGGACCCCCGATTTGAGCAAAGCTCAAATCGGGGGTTTTTTGCCCAGTAGCAACGCCTGTAGGGGAGTGGCTGGAATCCCAGGATTTACATTCTGTACGCAGGAATTTGAAGCAAGCCTCACGAATAAATTAGTTGAAATCCCGGCCTGGGAGGGCAGGGAGGCGTTAATGAACCGAACGCGAGAAAGGGTGAAGGGGAATGAGTTTTTGCTGCGGAGCCAGCATGCTGGGAACAAAGGGGACTTTAAAGCATTATCGTACGCAGGTACATAATGTACCCCTGTTGTTTTGCCCGGTGTGCCATCGGGTTGAGGTTCATTATAAAGTGGAGAATGAATACGAAATTCTAGCGGAATACGCGCATGGCGACGGAGTTTCGGAAATTGATTTTCAGGATTTTGTGATGGAAGACGATGAGTCCATTTTTGGGAACTGCGTCAATCGGGAGGATGAAGATCCCCTGGTGATCGTGCAAAGCCAAATCGATATTTCCTTGGACCTTCTGTCCGTAGCCAAACAAATCGGCGATGAGAAATGGACGGAGGAGCTCAAAAAAAGGCTGGCGGTCATGAGCCGACGTAGAGCTCGGCTTCAACACAACAATAGTTGAATGAACAGAAATAGTCTTCCGGAAGGGAGGCTATTTTTACTTTTTTAGGACTATGGTAGTCGTTTTGCGTTCATCCAACTTTTTTCGACAGTATCTCTGATTGACGGTATTTGGAAAACTTGACTATGATTGAAACAGGTGGCTTTTGACTTATCTGATCTGTTTTGTGGACATGCATCCATCGTCTTTGTACGAATAAGCCATAGATCGCATCGAAAGTTGAGTGAAACGCGCCGAGTCAGGGTAAGTTCTTCTAGGTAGTGATCGTATGATCATTTGAGTAAAGGGGGAACCACACTTGTTGAGTGAATTTCAAGAGACATTGCTCCAGTCCGTCAAAGCATACCAATCGACCCAACTCGTTAAAAACAAGTATGAGAACGTACTCCAACACCTGGACAGCGGAATTATGCTGTTTGACAGCGATGGGGTTCTGACCTTTATCAATGTACAGATGGCCAAGCTGCTCGAAATGCCACGCCAATCCCTGATCGGCTGTAACTTGCTTCAGATGCTGCGGCATCCACATCTCAACCAATTTAAGAAGCGCAAGATTTTGCGTATTTACCGGGAGACGATTTTTCACCGAAAAAAGTACCATGAGTTAATCGACGAATACGGCCGGCATTGGCTCATCACGGTCACGTACGGGGATCAAATGGATGGAGACTTTCTGCTGAGCGTCAAGGACGTTTCCGATTTCAAGCGGATCGAACAAACGGCCTATCAGAACGATAAGCTGGCGATGCTCGGGAAGATCTCGGCGGCGATTGCCCATGAAATTCGGAATCCGCTTACCGCCATCCGCGGGTTCATTCAGCTGCTTCGGCCTCATTTGCTCCAGTTGGGCAAAGATGAGTACGCTCGAATTATTTTGACGGAAATCGACCGGGCCAACGACATTATTCACGAATTTCTCAATTCATCGAAGCCATCCGCCCCGCAGAAATCGACGGTCAGCGTTTCTTCTCTGCTGAAAGAGGTCGTTCTCCTCACGGAAAGCGAGGCGCTGATGAAGGGGTGCCAAATGATCCTTCACGAGCCGATGGAGGAGTTGCTTGTTTCCATCGATGTCAAGCAAATTAAGCAGGTGCTGCTGAACATTATCAAGAATGCCATGGACGCGATCGCCGAGGTAGGCGGTGACCACCAAGGGGTGATTGATGTCCGTGCGGAGATGGAAGGCAAATCGGTGAATATCTCGGTGCAGGATAACGGCGGCGGGATGGACAAGGGAATGCTAAGCCGATTGTTTGATCCATTTTTTACGACGAAGGAGAAGGGAACCGGATTGGGATTATCGGTGAGTTACCGAATCATCCGGAATCATCGAGGAAATATATCCGTGGATAGCTTAAAAGGAGCGGGAACGATCTTTGTCATCTCGCTCCCGCTGGCCTTGTAGTTTTATTCATTTTGAGGGCCCTTGGCCGGAGAAACCGAAGAGGACGCCGCGTGACTTTCGCAAGCCGCAGAACAGGATTTCTGCAGTGAGCAGGAGGCGCAGGCGCCTTTTTTGCTTTTCTTGAAGCCGCGGTATAACGCAAAGGCAGCGTAGCCGAAAATGGCGGCGACGATCACAATATCGATCATGATGGATTGCTCCTTTCGTTTTCAGATCCATTCCTTAAGCCAGACCAAAACCTAGTCGCAATCCGACTTGATAAATGAGAAGGGATACGAGATAGGCAAGCGTCAACGAATAGGCGATTGAAAAGAACGTCCATTTCCAAGAAGCCGTTTCTTTGCGAAGGACGCCCACCGTCGCAAGGCACGGGGTGTAGAGCAGAACGAAGGCCATAAAGCTGTAGGCCTGAAGCCCTGTGAAGGATGCGGCAATTTGGCCTTGCAGGCCGGTCATATCCGGCGCATGGTAGATGATGTTCATGGTCGACACCACGACCTCTTTGGCCATAAAACCGGTAATTAAAGCGGCTCCGGATTGCCAGGTGCCGAAGCCTAACGGCTGCAAGACAGACGAGAACAAACCGCCGATCGCAGCCAGGAAGCTGTCATCCATATTATCCGCCACACCGCCCGGACCGAGGTACGTAAGCAGCCATATCAGCACCGAACCGCCAAGAATGAAGGTACCGGCTTTGCGCAGGAAGCCTTTGCCTTTCTCCCAGGTACTGCGGAACAGGGTTACGCTTTGCGGCATACGGTAAGGCGGGAGTTCTACCATAAAAAAGGAACGTTCGTTTTTAAACAGGAACAGCGAGAAGACTTTGGCCAGCACAAGCGCCAGCACGATGCCAAGCATATACAAGGAAAAGACGATCAGTCCTTGCGACTCGGCGAAAAAGATACCGGCAAACAAAGCGTAAACCGGCAGCCGCGCAGAGCAGGACATCAGCGGAATCAGCAGCATGGTCAACATCCGCTCCTTTGGCTGCTCGATGCTGCGAGAAGCCATGACGGCCGGGACGTTGCAGCCGAAGCCTAAGATAAACGGGATTAACGCTTTGCCGTTTAAGCCGACGATTTCCATCAGTTTATCCATCATGACGGTGATCCGGGCCATATAACCGGAGTCCTCGATGAAAGAGATGATCAGGAACATAATGAAAATCTGCGGGATAAATACCAACACGCCGCCGACACCGCCGATGATACCGTCGATGATTAGCGCATGCGTGAAGCTTGAAGCCCCTACATTCGTCAGCAGACTCTCCGCGCCGCCAGTCAGCGGTCCGGTTATGAAACCGTCGAGCAGGTCCGAGAGCGGGTTGCCGAGCCAGTCGAACGTGAGCTGGAAGGTAAGAAACATGAAGGCCATAAACATCGGGATACCGAGAACCGGATGGGTGACGATACGATCGATGCGTTCGGTCATCGTATGGGGTTTCTTCTGGGAGGCGTCGACCGCCTCGCTGCAGATTGCTTGAATGCGCTCGATACGGACGGTGCGGATGTGCTCTTCTACGGAAGAGTCGAACCCGTCTGCACCCAACTGCTTCTCCGCTTCAGCCCGGATCGCCTTCAGCTTGTTCAGATTGGTCTGAGGCGGGAGCACAGCGATCACCGCTGGATTATCTTCAAGCACCTGTAAGGCGATCCAGCGCAAGCCCGGTCGCCCTTGCTCCCAGCCGGCGGCAAGCTCCCGGGAGATGTCGCGGATGGCCCGTTCGATCGCTTCGCCATAATGAATGGCAAAATGCGGGACGTCCGCCTCTCCGGGATGCTGTTGTTCAATCGCCCGCAATAGCTCTTTGCTGCCTTTCCCTGTGCGGGCGATCAGGGGGAGAACCGGAGTTCCGAGCCGGGCTGACAGCTTCTCCGGATCGACCTGAAGCCCGCTAGCTTTGGCGACATCGATCATATTTAGCCCAATGATCACCGGTTTACCATATTCGAGAAGTTGCAGCGTCAGATAAAGGTTGCGTTCCAGATTTGAGGCGTCAACGATGTTCACCAGCACCGAAGGGGACTCCACAGCCAAGTATTCCGCCGCAACGCCTTCGTCACGGGAGAGGGGGCGGAGGGTGTAGATTCCGGGCAGATCGGTCAGTTGGCCGGCTTTTCCTCGCAGTTGCCCCACCTTTTTCTCAACCGTCACGCCAGCCCAGTTGCCGACATATTCGTAGGAGCTGGTTAAGGTGTTAAAGAGCGAGGTTTTCCCGGTATTCGGGTTCCCGATCAAAGCAGCATTGTTCATGAGACCGCCACCTCGATATGTGCGGCTTCCTTCTGGCGGATGCCCAGTAGTTGACCGGCGCATTCCAAAGTGACCGGACCGCCCCAGAGGCAGTAACGCTTCACTACTACGTGAGTCCCCTCTCGAATCCCGAGATCGGCGAGGCGCCGTTTCAGGACAGGGTCCATATTTCCGATTTGCGTGATGGCACAAGAGGTTCCGGGCTTCAATCCAAGCAGGCAGCATCGACAGGTTGTCATGGGATTTTCTCTCCTTATCCTGATCAAATGGATCATTTGTAACGTCATGTATGTAAGCCGAAGACGGCTTTAAGTTCTAGTTGAACGACTGGTATTGAGAATCAATCTCAATTGAATTCAAATGTAATATATCATGCACAGGCAAACTGCACTGTGATTTACTTCATATCGATTCTATGCCGATTATGCATCTTTAAACTACACTTCGTGATTCAAAGATGACTTTTCGAACAACCGATATAATGAAAGATCGAAAAGTCAGGTTTGAAGCACCGAGAAGGTTGGATGAAGGTAGGGATTGAGTAGCGGAGCGTAGGCGAACCTACGTGAGCAACGGAAATCCCGGCTGAATTCAAGATTCGATGCCGACAAACTTCTTGATCTACTTCGTGATTCAAAGATGACTTTTCGAACAACCGATATAATGAAAGATCGAAAAGTCAGGTTTGAAGCACCGAGAAGGTTGGATGAAGGTAGGGATTGAGTAGCGGAGCGTAGGCGAACCTACGTGAGCAACGGAAATCCCGGCTGAATTCAAGATTCGATGCCGACAAACTTCTTGATCTACTTCGTGATTCAAAGATGACTTTTCGAACAACCTTTAGTAAGATGGATAGTAAAACGATGGAGAGGAATATGCGGGTATGAAAGCCAACCAATGCAAAATCGTCGATTGCACCATACGTGACGGAGGACTGGTGAATAACTGGGACTTCAGCGTAGAATTTGTCCAAAAATTGTACGCAGGCTTAAACGAGGCAGGCGTGGATTATATGGAAATCGGCTACAAAAACTCGCCCAAGCTGCTGAAAGGCGCTGATGAAGCCGGCCCTTGGCGGTTTCTGGACGACGATTTCCTGCGCAAGGTAATTCCTCAAAAAGGAACGACGAAACTATCCGCGCTGGTCGACATCGGTCGGGTGGATGAAAACGATATTTTACCGCGCAGCGAAAGCTTGCTCGATTTGATTCGGGTCGCTTGCTACATTAAAGATGTTGATAAGGCATTGCAATTGGTTCAATTGTTCCATGACCGAGGTTACGAGACCACGCTGAACATTATGGCGTTGTCTAATGTAATGGAGAACGAGCTGCTGGAAGCGTTCGAGATGATTAAGGAGAGCGTCGTTGACGTTGTCTACATCGTCGATTCGTACGGAAGTCTCGACTATAAAGACATGGAGTATTTGGTCAATAAGTTCAAAACTCATCTTCCGGGTAAACGCTTAGGTGTGCATACCCATAACAACATGCAGCTGGCGTTCTCCAATACGCTGGTGGCTGCCGATCACGGAGTAGAGCTGCTGGACGCTTCCGTGTACGGCATGGGGCGCGCGGCCGGCAACTGCCCAACCGAATTGCTTGTAACTCATCTGAAGAACACGAGTTACAAGTTGCGCCCTATTCTGGAAGTTTTGGAAGAACTGCTGATTCCGCTTCGTGAAAAAGAGGAGTGGGGGTATTTGATCCCATACATGATCACCGGGACGCTTGACGAGCATCCACGCTCCGCGATGGCGCTTCGGGCATCAGAGGACAAGGATAAGGCCGTCGATTTTTACGATAAGCTGACGACGCCTGAGACGACGGTAAATCGGACAAAAAAATAAGGATATTAAGCCCGGCGCCTCGCCGGGCTTCTTTTTTCATCGACAAATTTGGGGAAAAGGCAGGAAATAAGCGGAATATGTTGAATTAGTAGTTTCATGACGGAAGACAGAACTTACCTCCGGAGGTTGATACGCATTGAGGATTAGGGCAGAGGAACAAACGACAATCATCCAAGGGGTAATCGGGTTGGCGGCAATGGTCGGGGTGGTCCGGCTGTCGGCGGGGAACGATTTTCCGCCAGGAACGGACACGCTCATTCAAACGATGCATCTCCTGGCCGGTTTGATGTGCCTGGCTGTTTCGTTTGCCATATTTGCACAGGGATGGATTCTGTTCATCGACAAACTTTCCAAGCAGCGGCTATACACGGCCGTTTTATTTACAATGATCGGGATCTTGGATATTCTGTACGCCGCTTCGTACGGTGACATCATGCTGCTCGGCTTTAAACCGGGCGGAAGCCTGGCGACCTGGTTTTTGGCGATCTCACATACGCTGGGGGCGCTCGGGATGCTGCGGATTTTTGCCACGGAGGATCAGCAGGTGAACGGACGCCAGAAAATCGTCATGTTTACGGGAGCAGGCCTGTTAACCCTGGTGGGGTTGTTGGGATTAAACCGGTACCAAAGCAGCCTCCCTCGCTGTTCAATCTAGAGATTGGGCAGTTCATCCTGCGAGCTGGTATTCCGTTATTGTACATCATCGCCGCTATAGCGGTCCTATACCGGCATCGATCAGAGCGTCCGCCGGCAATTATGACGGTAACCCGAGCGCTGTTGTTCATGGCGATGGGGCATGTTCTTCTGACCTCCCCACCGGGGCAGGGCGGAGATTTGGCGCAGGCGGCGGGCCAATGGTTTATGAGCATTTCTTATTATTTCGTCCTTAAAGGCGTCTACCGGCTGACGATTGAAGAGCCGATGCGCGGCAAGCAGCTGGCGGAAGCCCAAATGAAGCATATGGCTTACCACGATGATTTAACCGGTCTGCCGAACCTGCGGCAAATGAAAGAGCAGTTGGGCGAATTGCTTGCGTTTTCTCAAGCTTGTACCGGCGTTGCGGTGATTAATATTGACCGGTTTAAGGCGATTAACGATTCCTTGGGCTACAGTGCGGGAGATAAGCTGTTGACCGAGCTGGGAAGTCGATTGTCGGCGCTAGGGGGAACGCAGCGGCGAGTGTACCGAATGGGCGAAGACGAATTTGCCGTGATCTTTCCAGAACTGCCGGATGATGCGGCGGCCGAGGAGCGGGCCAAGGAGCTGTTAGCTTCTGTAGATCCGGCGGTGCTGATCGATGATACTGAATATCATATTTCACTAAGCATGGGCTTATCCGTATTCCCGGATGACGGGGATTCGGTGAACCAGATGATTCAATATGCGGATATGGCAGTTCATCATGCCAAGGAACAAGGCGTGGACTTTATGCGGTATCATGCGGCCATGAAGCAACGTACCCAATCCAAGGTGGAATTGGAGAACGATATGCGTAAGGCGCTGGAGCGGGAGGAGTTCTTCCTGGAGTTTCAGCCGCAGATCAGTTTGAATACAGGCAAAATGGTCGGGATGGAGGCGCTGGTCCGTTGGAACCATCCGAAGCGGGGGCTTTTGCCGCCAAGCGAATTCATACCGCTAGCCGAGGAGAGCGGCCTCATCGTTCCGCTCGGAGAATGGGTGCTGAAAACGGCTTGTCTGCACAATAAAAAATGGCAGTTGGACGGCTTTGAACCGGTTTGCGTATCCGTCAACTTATCGATGCGACAGTTCCGGCAATATAATTTGGCTGAGCACGTGGACGCGATCTTACGCGAGGTCGGGTTAGACCCTCGTTACCTGGAGCTTGAAGTAACGGAAAGTATGACGTACGATATTGAAACCGCCCTGGATCAGCTTCATCGCTTGAAGCGTTTGGGAATACATATCAGTATCGATGATTTTGGCACAGGCTATAGTTCCCTTTATTATTT
Source organism: Paenibacillus sp. FSL R7-0216 (assembly GCF_037969915.1). Taxonomy (NCBI): domain Bacteria; kingdom Bacillati; phylum Bacillota; class Bacilli; order Caryophanales; family Paenibacillaceae; genus Paenibacillus; species Paenibacillus sp. FSL R7-0216. The sequence continues at coordinate 1,611,323 of NZ_CP150222.1, forward strand.
GAAAAGCCTGCCGATCGACCGCTTGAAAATCGACCGTGCCTTCGTAAAAGAAGTCATGTACGACGGGAATGACGCGGCCATCGTCTCCACCATTACCACCATGGCTCATCACTTAAAGCTGAAAGTGACGGCTGAAGGCGTGGAGAACGAGGAGCAGTTGGAGTTCCTCAAGCTCCAGCGATGCCACGAAGGACAAGGATATCTGTTTAGCAAGCCGGTACCTGCCGGCGTGCTGGAAAGCGAGTTCCTTAGCCGGCTTGCCGGCTAAGGTTTTTTTGTCTTGTAGGGCTTCGCGGAATAGATTCCTCAGAAGGTTTCCAGGAATTCCCGCTTGCTTCGCCTCCCGAAACGTGGTATATTAATTTTTGCCTTCCCAAAAGGGGCCTGCATTTACATCGGGACGTAGCTCAGCTTGGTAGAGCACCTGGTTTGGGACCAGGGGGTCGCATGTTCGAATCGTGTCGTCCCGATCTTTCATGATTCTTAATCTATAGCAGGTCATATGCGGGTGTAGTTCAATGGTAGAACTCCAGCCTTCCAAGCTGGTAGCGTGGGTTCGATTCCCATCACCCGCTCCATAATGAAGAAGTCGAAATCCTTACTCTGGTAAGGATTTTTTTGCGTATTAAAGAAGAAATAGAGGTCCCTCAAAATTTAAATACACAATTTTTAATATATGTGATTTAAATCACATATATAGTGAAAAAAATCACATATAATAAAGACATCAAAGATGATCATCCGAAAAACAAAATCGAACGACAAACCAAAGGAGTGGGAATCATGTTTAACAATTTCCTTAGAACAAACAAAGTGGCAATGTGGCTCTTGACCGTCATCCGCGTTTACCTCGGCTATCAATGGATCGAAGCCGGCTATCATAAACTGACCGGCGGCTTCGACGCCGCAGGCTTCCTGACCGGAGCGATTGCGAACAGCACCGGTGACCATCCCGCCGTGCAAGGCTGGTGGGCGACCTTCCTGCAACACTTCGCCCTGCCGAACGTCGACCTCTTCAACGTGATGGTGCCTTACGGCGAATTCCTGGTCGGCATCGGGCTCATTCTCGGTACCTTCACCACCTTCGCCGCGTTGATGGGCTTCGTGATGAACGCCGCGTTCCTCTTCTCGGGTACGGTAAGCACCAACGCGCAAATGTTGATTCTTGAAGTACTGGTCCTCGTCGCCGCCGCCAACGCCGGCAAAATCGGCCTCGACACCTACGTACTTCCTTACCTCCGCAAGCTGTTCCATAAGAAAGACGATGCCGGTACGCAAACCCCGGCGCCTAAACAACCGCTGAACGTAAAACGCACGGCGTAACGAACAGTAACCAATCAGAAGGGCTCTCCTTGAGAGCTCTTCTTTTTGTTAATATGACATTGATATGTCTCATTTCTCGGGTATACTGATTTCAAAGGAGAGGGTACACGTGCAGATGAACCGGCTGTTCCAGATCGTATATTTGTTGCTGGAGCGCAAAACGATGACCGCCGCCGAACTGGCGCAGCGGTTCGAAGTATCCACCCGTACGATCTACCGCGACATCGATACGTTAAGCGGTGCGGGCATCCCGGTATACGCCAGCAAAGGAAAAGGCGGAGGAATCGGCTTGCTGCCCGACTTTGTGCTAAATAAATCGCTGCTGTCCGAAGACGAACAGAAGGAAATCCTGTTTGGTCTGCAGAGCCTGGAAGCGACGAACGCCCTGCAAACGAGCCAGGTGTTGTCCAAATTGAGCACTCTTTTTCGAAAGGACGAGGTCCATTGGATCGACGTCGATTTCTCCGGCTGGAACAGTGGGGAGGTGGAGCGCAGCAAATTTGGACAGTTGAAGACGGCCATTCTGGAGCAGAGGGTTGTGAAATTCGTTTACTATAGCTCTTACGGCAAGCGGACGGAGCGGCAAGTCGAGCCGATGAAGCTGCAGTTTAAGAACCGCTCGTGGTACTTGCAGTGCTATTGCCTGCAGAGCCGGGAATTACGCACGTTTAAAATCAGCCGGATTGAGGAGCTTGAGACCACCGATAGGTTGTATGAACTCCGGCGGGATATTCAACTAATGCCTGTGGATATCGCCGCGTCGGACGATCATTTCACCTATGTCGACCTTGAGCTCTTGTTTCCGCCGCATCTAGCATACAGAATCTTTGATGAGTTTGAGCGGACCCGCATTCGCAAGCAGGAGGACGGCCATTACCTCGTTACGGCCAGCTACCCGGAGGATGATTGGGTATATGGCTATCTGCTGTCTTTTGGCGAGGACGTTAAAGTCCTCTCACCGTCACATATCCGGGATATTTTAGGAAGCAAAGCAAAGAAAATAGCCGAAATGTATTCCGATCCTTCTTAATATGACAGACAGATGTCAAATTCACCTTGCTACAATGAGGGCATCTTAAGAAGGAGGGATTGATTATGAATATGAATCAGATGGGGAACGAAACGTTCTGCCAAAGCTGCGGGATGCCGCTCTCGAACGAAGAATTGCTGGGAACAAACGGGGATGGCAGCAAACATCAGGAGTATTGCGTTTATTGCTATGACGGTGGACAGTTTACGAGCGAGGTCACGATGGAGGAAATGATAGAGCAATGCTTGAAGTATGGCGGGGATTCCGGCATGTTTGCGGATAAAGCCAAGGCTAAGGAGACTATGTTGGCTTGGTTCCCGACGCTGAAGCGCTGGAAGCAAGACTAGGATGGAGCGTGGGATCATGGTAGATAAGCTGGATTTCAAAAAGAAATACAAGGACCTGTATCTACCGGGGACAGATCCGGTATTGGTTGAGGTGCCGCCGATGCGGTTCCTCATGGTGGACGGTAAAGGTGATCCCGATGGAGAGAGCTATCCATTGGCTGTGCAGAAGTTATACACCTTATCGTATGGAATCAAAATGAGCAAAATGGGAGAAGACAAGCCGACCGGATACTTCGAATATGTCGTTCCTCCGCTGGAGGGATTATGGGATTCGGAAGAGGTCGGGTTTGATCCGAATCGGGACAAGTGGGTTTGGACCTCGATGATCCGGCAGCCCGATTTTGTTACTGAGGAACTGCTTTACCGGGTGAAGGAACGGACGGCAAAGAAGAAACCCGAGCTCGATTTGAATGACGTAAGATTAGCCGTCTTCGAGGAGGGGCTTTGCGTCCAAATGATGCATATCGGCCCTTTTAAGACCGAACCGGAATCGGTGGCCCGGATGACTTCGTTTCTTGAGGCGAATGGTTTAACCGAGAATTTCAATGACCTTCGCAAACATCACGAAATCTATTTGTCGGACCCGCGTAAAACCGCGCCGGAGAAGCTGAAAACCGTGCTGAGGCATCCGGTAAAGCGGCTATAGCTTTATCGCCGCCTTGCCTATTCGGTTTGGCCCGGGAGGATGGTTTTCACCCGGCCCACCTGACCGTCCTGCAACCGGACCTTGATGCCATGCGGATGGGTAGCGGAATTGGTCAGGATATCCTTGACCACGCCGCGGGTCAGCTTGCCGGTGGGCTGATCTTTTTTTAATACGATGTCCACGGTGAGGCCAGGCGCGATGTTCTTTCGTTCGTTGCCGTTCATAAGTGTGTTCCTCCTTGGCGTTTAGGTTGATGATCCAAATAACCTCTTTAAGATACCATAATTTCACGGCGGCTTGCCAACGGCAGCCGGTTTAGCATATAATAGCAGATAATTATGACATGAAATGCGTTGATGAAGAAGAGTAAGCAGAGAACCGACCAACAGGGAAGGGACGCCAAAGATTGAGAGCGTCGCTAGGGAGACGGTGCTGCTGAAGTTCGCTTCGGAGCAGTTCCTTGAACTGTCGCTGCAAACGGTAACGCCGCAAGGTTTATCGGGCTGGTCGGCACATTAGGGGATACCGGTTACGAGCCGTTATTTCGTTCAAGTGAGAGCGGCGTACAATCTATGTGCCTTGAAGCTGAGGAAGGTTATGCGGCGCGCTAACAAGGGTGGTACCACGGTCTTTTCGTCCCTTACGGGAGAGAAGGCCTTTTTATTTTGTCTTTAAAGGCATAACATTTTTAGGAGGAGCTATTCATGAAAGAACGTCTTGAAGCACTTAAAGCAGAGGCGCTCAAAGAGCTGGCGGGAACAACGGACGCTGGGCATTTGAACGACCTGCGGGTCAAATATTTGGGCAAAAAGGGTGCGTTGACCGAAATTCTGCGCGGGATGGGAGCTTTAAGCGCGGAGGAGCGTCCGGTGATCGGCCAAGTAGGTAATGAGGTAAGAGGCGCCATCGAAGCGGTGATCGAAGAGAAGCAGTCCTTCTTCCAGCGTCAAGAGACCGAAGCGCGGCTGGCTGCCGAGAAAGTGGACGTGACGCTGCCCGGCCGTCCGCTCAAGCAAGGGAGCATTCATCCACTCAACCAGGTGATCCAGGAGATCGAGGATATTTTCATCGGCATGGGTTATCGGATTGCGGAAGGCCCCGAGGTGGAAACCGACTACCACAATTTCGAAGCGCTGAATTTGCCGAAGGACCATCCGGCCCGCGATATGCAGGACTCTTTCTACCTGACAGAGGAGCTGTTGATGCGCACGCAAACGTCACCGGTGCAGGTACGGACGATGGAAGCGATGCAAGGCGAGGTGCCGGTCAAGATTATTTGCCCGGGACGCGTATTCCGGCGGGACGACGACGATGCGACCCACTCGTTCCAGTTCCATCAAATCGAAGGGCTGGTTGTTGGGAAAAGAATCCGGATGAGCGACCTGAAGGGTACCTTATTGGAGTTCACACGCAAAATGTTCGGACCAAACACACAAATCCGTCTGCGTCCAAGCTTCTTCCCGTTCACCGAGCCAAGCGTCGAAGTTGACGTGACATGCATGAAATGCGGCGGCGACGGCTGCCGGGTGTGCAAACAGTCCGGCTGGCTGGAGATTCTCGGCAGCGGGATGGTGCATCCGCGCGTGCTGGAGATGAGCGGCTACGATCCCGAGGAATACAGCGGCTTCGCGTTTGGGATGGGCGTAGAACGGATCGCCATGCTGAAGTACGGCGTCGACGATATCCGCTACTTCTACAATAACGATCTGCGTTTCCTGCAGCAGTTTGCCAGAGTTTAATTTATCGTAAAGAGGGAAGGGAACTGACAATGAAAGTATCAACCGAATGGTTGTCCGACTATATTTCCCTGGACGGGGTTAACATTGAAGAGCTGGCTGAGCAAATCACCCGTTCCGGGATCGAAATCGATTCGATCGAGAACCGTAATCAAGGCGTCACCAATGTCGTGATTGGTTTTGTAAAGAGCAAAGAGAAGCATCCTGATGCCGACAAGCTGAACATTTGCCTTGTCGACGCCGGGCAGGAGGAAGAGCTGCAAATCGTTTGCGGCGCGAAGAACGTAGCCGCTGGCCAGAAGGTCCCCGTAGCTCTGGTTGGCGCGAAGCTGCCGGGCGGGCTGGAAATCAAGAAAGCCAAGCTGCGCGGCGTTTTGTCGCAAGGGATGATCTGTTCGGCCAAGGAGCTTGGTATGAACGACAAGCTGTTGCCGAAGGAACAGCAGGAGGGCATTCTCGTGTTGCCCGAGGACGCGGAGATCGGCGCACCGATCACTGGCCTGCTGGGTTTGGACGACAAGGTGCTGGACTTTGACCTCACGCCGAACCGTTCCGACTGCTTGAGCATGCTCGGGGCCGCTTATGAAGTTGGGGCGATTTTGAGCCGCGACGTGAAGCTGCCGCAGCCGGAGCTTGCTGGCTCAGGCGAATCGGCCAAGGAGCGGATTCAAGTGAAGATTGACGCGCCTGAACTGTGCAGTCGTTATGCGGTGCGCTACATCGCTGGCGTGAAGATCGGCCCTTCGCCGCTTTGGATGCAAAATCGGCTGATGGCGGCGGGGATTCGTCCGATCAGCAACATCGTCGACATCACGAACTACGTGATGCTCGAGTATGGGCAACCGCTGCACGCGTTCGATGCCGACAAGATTGCGGGCGGTACGCTCGGTGTACGCCAGGCTAAAGCCGGCGAGAAGCTGGTGACGCTGGACGGCCAGGAGCGTGAGTTGGAAGCAGGCGCCTTGTTGATCGTAGACGGTGAGGATCGTCCGGTTGCTTTGGCCGGCGTGATGGGCGGACTGGATACGGAAGTGACGGATCAAACGGTCAATATCGTGCTGGAATCGGCGAAATTCGCCGGTGGGAGCGTCCGCAGAACATCGCGGATATTGGGGCTTCGCTCGGAGGCTTCGCAGCGATTCGAGAAAGAGGTGGATCCGGCGGCCGTTCTCCCGGCACTGGATCGTGCGGCTGCGCTGATGGCTGCCCATGCCGGAGGCCATGTGGCCCAAGGAATCGTGGAAGTCGTTCATCGCGAGCCAGAAGAGAAGGTCATCGCCCTATCCCTTGCAAAGCTGAACGATTACCTGGGCACGAGCATCTCCTCGCTGGAAGCCAAAGCCATTTTGACCCGACTTCGCTTCGAAAGCGCAGGCTCCGAAGAGGTGATCGAGGTTCGCGTGCCGACACGCCGTGGCGATATTACGCGCGACGTTGATTTGATCGAAGAGGTGGCTCGGCTGTACGGCTACGACAACATTCCGACGACGATGATCGAAGGAGTCACAACGGTCGGCGGCTATACGAAGCCGCAGGCGTTGCGCCGTACCATTCGCGGTCTGCTCGGACATGGCGGATGGCAGGAAGTGATGGGCTACTCCTTCATCCGTGAAGGTGCGAGCGCGAGCTTCCCGCAACTAGGTGAAGGGGATCGGGAAATCCGATTGGCCATGCCGATGAGCGAGGACCGCAGCGTGCTGCGCGGCAGCCTCCTTCCGGGGATGATCGACATCGCTGTCTATAATCGCAACCGCAAGCAGGACAATCTGGCGTTGTTTGAAATCGGCGGTGTTTTTGGGACTTCGGAAGAGAAACTGACCCAACAGCCAAGCGAGCTGCCTGTGCTTTCTTTGCTGCTGACAGGCGATCGGGCGGAGAAACGATGGAATGCACCGGCGGAGAAAGTCGATTTCTTTGACCTCAAAGGCACGCTGGAGAGCCTGCTCCAATACCTCGGCTTAGCTGATCGAGTTTCGTTTGAAGCGGATCGACCGCAAGGCTACCATCCGGGCCGTTCGGCTTCGGTCTTCTTGAACGGGACAGCCGGGAAGGAGCGTATCGGGACGCTGGGTCAGCTTCATCCGGAGCTGCAGCGTGAGATGGATCTCGACGATACCTATGTTGCAGAGCTCCGGCTTGAACCGCTGTACCGTTATGCCGGCGAAGCTTACGTCTATCAAGAGCTGCCACGTTATCCGGCAATGCAGCGCGACATCGCCGTCGTCGTCGGCTCTGAAGTGGAATCGGGTTCGTTGATCGGGGTGATCCGCGAAACGGCGGGCGAGCTGCTGGAGTCGGTGGAGGTATTCGATGTGTTTACCGGATCCAAATTAGGCGAAGGGAAGAAGAGCGTGGCTTTATCGCTCGTGTATCGTCACATGGAACGGACGCTGACAGACGAAGAAGTGGCAGCGGTTCACGACCGGGTGGTCGATGGATTGTCGCAAACTTTTGCGGCTGAGCTTAGAAAATAGCAGGAATTACGCGAAGTCACATCGAATCATTTGAAAGACGACCGATTCGATGTGACTTTCGTGTAATTTTCAGCATCTTAGAGACGACACACAGGACCGAAGGAGGCACATAGCGTTGAATAACCAAGGCCGAATTAGCGTAAACGTGGAAATCTACGGAACTTCCTATAAAATCGTCGGCAGCAGCTCGGAGTATATGAAACAGGTGGCGCGCCGCGTGGATGAACATATGCGCAGCATCTCCCAGGCCTACCCCCATTTGGACACGCCGCGGCTAGCCGTACTGGCGGCAGTGCGCATGGCCGAGGAAGCGATCCGGGTGGACCAGCTGCAGAACGATTTGCAGAACGCCAAACAGGAAAAAACGGTGCTGCTTCAGGAAAATTCCGTCCTGCAGGATTTACATGCGAAACAGGAAAACATGTATAAGGCATTGCAGGAGGAACAGCAACAGCTAAAGAACGAAAAACGCGAGCTTGCTGGACAAACGGAAAAGCTGGAAGCTTCTTTGCTGGGGCAGGAGGAGGAATCCCGCAAGCTGCGTACCCGGTTGCAGGAGCTGGAGCGCCAATTGACGGAGCAGCGTGGCAGCAACTCGCAGCTCCAGACCAAACTGCGCCAGGTCGAGCAACAGACGGCGAAGGAGAAGGAGGAAGCCGCTAAGCTGCAGAAGCAGGTGAGCGAGTTGCAGCGGCGGGAGCAAGACGCCAAGGCGGCCGAGCAGCGGGCGCTGCAGCAAAGCGGCAAACTTCAGGAGCAGACGAAGCAGCTTCAGGGTTCGCTCCAGACCGCGGAAGCGGAGACGAAGCAGCTGCAGCAGAAGCTTCAGGAAGCCAAGGAGCGGGAGGATAAGCTCCGGGCCGATGTATCTGCGGCGCAGCAGAACGAGAAGTCGTGGCAGAAGCTGGCCGAGAAACGCAACGAGGAATTAAGTCGCGTGGAAATCAGCTTGCTCGAGGCCGCCGACAAGAGCGAACGGCTCGCCGAGCAGCAGGCAGTCGAAGCAAGCCGGCTGGAGGAAGCAAGAGGGGAGCTACAGGCCGAGCGAGACCGGGCCAACGCATTGGCCGCTGAGCTGGATTCGTTGCGTTCCCGATTGGAGCGGGCCTCCGATGAGCGGGAACAAGCCCGTCTTGCGGTAGAGACCGCCGGAGAAGAGAAGCGGCAGCTGGAGCAAGAACGGGACGAGTTGACTCTGCGATTGCAGGAGCTCGAAGACGGTCGCAAGACGGTTGCTGAGTTGGAAGCCGAGCTGGATCGCTACCGCGAGGCAGCGGAGAAGCGGGAACAGGAGTGGCGGAAGCAGTGGGCTTCGGCCGAACGCGAGCTCAGCTCCTGGCGCGAGAAGGAAGCCGAGCTCCAGCGGCAGCTGGAAGAATGGCAACAGGAAAGCGCAGCCGGCAGCGAACGGGTATTGACGATGGCCGGCGATGTAGAGGCCATCGAGGAAGATAAACGCCGATTAGCGGAGCAACTGCAGGAGGTCACGGACAGCTATGAGCTGATTTCCCATCAATTCCGTCTCCTACAGCTCGAACGGGAGAAAGAGCAGGAGCAGCAGGCTGAGCGGGACGAGGAATATCGACGCCTGAAGGACGATTATGCGAAGCTCCAATCGGAATATAACGAATGGATTGAATTGCTTGAACAGGATCCATCGTAAACATGGTTCAAGGATCGCTTCATGCACAAGAGCCCTCGGCAGGCGCCGAGGGCTCTTGTTGCTTGAGTGATTCGCTTATTCGACGATAATTTTAGAAATCATGCCGCTGTGGCCGGAGCCGCACATCACGGAGCAGGACATTTCGAATTCGCCCGTTTCGGTGGGGACGATCACGGCGGAGTCGTTCTTGCGGTCGAGCTGCACCTTCAGGCCCGGAATGAGGACACCATGATTGCCTGAGGCATTCTTAAAGACGATTTTAACCGGAACATCTTTCTTTAAATGGTATTCGGTTTGATCAAATTGATAATTGCTGGCTTCGATAACCAATTCGGCTTCCGGTTTGAGATTACTTTCGGCAGTAGACCCGCCGGACTCCGTCGCATTCCCGCTGCTGCAAGCGGTAACAAGAAGCAATAATACGGAACTTGCGACGATGGCTATGCTTTTTTTCACAATCATCCCTCGCGATACAGTATATTTGTGACAATTTTAAGAATAGCATACCGTATTTTGCGGAGGGAGGAATACCCAAGGTTTGAAGAATTGTTGAACTTCCGCAAGAACAGTTGTCGTGAGCAACCCGCCGTCAAATGGTTTCGTGTCCGTGTCAATGAGAAAGAGACCGTTCCTCCGCAGGGTTGTATCTGCGAAAGAAAGGCCTCTTGCCTGGAGCACCGCCATTAACGGTTAGCTTTGTCTTTACCTGCGTCAAAGGGTGTTGCCACAGGGATGAACAGGTCGATAATCCCGATCACCAATGCGGCAAGCAAAGCGCCGATAACGGACACGGATACGCCGGAAATGATGAACTGGGCGAGCCAGATCACGAGCGCACTCGTAAGGAAACCGACAATTCCACGCCCGAACGGGGTAACCCTCGTTCCGAAAATGCCCTCAATGGCCCAGCCTAACAGGGCGATGACCAAGGCGAGCAGCAAAGCGCTGCCGAATCCGCCGACGCTGAATTGCGGTACAAGCCACCCCACAACCAGCAGAACCAGGGCGGAGACGATGAATCGCACGACGTGTCCCAGAAAATGCATGGTACATAGCCTCCTTTTAGAAGTAAGTACGTTTGGCTATACGCAATTAGCATGTTCCGCGACTCGCATTCTTATGTGTCCGGTGGGGCAAATGGCGAAAAATGAATGGTTTCGTTATAATGAGATCATAGCCCGAGGGGAGTTGTGAACGTACTTGGACGAGAAAATTTTTAAAACCATGGAATATCGAAAAATTATAGATCAATTGACAGCCTATTCCCAAACGGCGCTCGGGAAAAAAACGGCGGAAGCGCTGCAGCCCGTCACCGATTTGGAAGACGTTAAGCGGCTGCTGCAAGCCACCGACGAAGCTTTTAAGGTGGATCGCCTCAAAGGCGCGCCCGGATTCGGCGGGATTGTAGACATCACTCCGGCGGTCAAACGGGCACGGATCGGCGGGACGCTGAATCCGCACGAGCTGCTAGGCATTGCGACCACGTTGGAAGGGGCGCGCCGGATCAAACGGTATATCGCTTCGATGCATGAAGAGCACGAAGTCCCGCTGCTGTTCAACTTAAGCGATACTTTAAGCGAACAGAAGCCTTTGGAAGACGCGATCAAACGCTGCATTGATGAAAGCGCGGAGGTGCTGGATTCGGCTAGTTCTGAACTCGCCAGCATCCGCCGTGAGCTGCGGGGCGGGGAAGTGCGGATCCGGGAGAAGCTTGACGCGATGATTCGTTCGTCGTCAGTATCGAAGATGCTGCAAGATCAACTGATTACGATTCGCGGCGACCGCTTCGTGATTCCTGTCAAAGCGGAATACCGCGCCCATTTCGGCGGGATCGTGCATGACCAATCCGGATCTGGCGCTACATTGTTCATTGAGCCGGAATCGATCGTGGCGATGAACAATAAGCTGCGCGAGACGCGGCTGCGCGAGGAACGCGAAATCGAGGTTATCTTGCAGAAGCTTACCGCCCTCGTCGGCGAGCAAGCCGAACTACTGTTGTATGACGGCGACGTGCTGGGCCAACTGGATTTTGTCTTCGCCAAAGCCCGACTGGCCCGGGAGTTGAAGGGAACGCTTCCGCGCATGAACGACCGCGGCTACCTCAAGTTGAAGAAGGGCCGTCATCCGCTGATTCCGGCGGAACAGGTCGTACCCATCGACGTAGAGCTGGGGAATCAATACACGACGATTATCGTAACTGGTCCGAACACCGGCGGGAAGACCGTCACCTTGAAAACGATCGGTCTGCTTAGCCTGATGGCGATGTCCGGGTTGTTCGTTCCCGCCGAAGACGGCAGTCAGCTTTGCGTATTTGACGCGATTTACGCCGATATCGGGGATGAGCAAAGCATCGAACAGAGCTTGAGTACGTTTTCCAGCCATATGACGAACATCATCTCGATTTTGAGCCGGATGACGCCTAAGAGCCTTGTATTGCTGGATGAACTTGGCGCGGGCACCGACCCGGCCGAAGGATCGGCGCTCGCCATCGCGATTCTGGAGCATATCCATTCGCTTGGCAGCCGGATGGTCGCGACGACCCATTTCAGCGAATTGAAAGCCTATGCCTACGAACGGAAAGGCGTCATCAACGCCAGCATGGAGTTCGACGTTGCAACGTTAAGTCCGACCTACCGCCTGTTGGTAGGAGTTCCCGGACGAAGCAATGCGTTCGCCATTGCTGAGCGGCTGGGCCTGTCGGAGCGAATCCTGGAGTATGCCCGCGGCGAAGTGACCGAAGAGGATATGCGCGTCGAGAATATGATCGCCTCGCTGGAGCAGAACCGCCTCGGTGCGGAGCAGGAGCGGGAAACGGCCGAGCAGCTGCGGCGGGAAATGGAAGAGCTCCGCAAACGTCACGAGACGGAGCTGGAGAAGCTGGAGCAGCAGCGGGATAAACGCCTCGAGAAAGCGGAGGAGGAAGCATCGGCGATCATCGCCAAGGCACGGCAGGAGGCAGAGCGGATCATCGCGGATCTGCGTCGACTGGCGCTGGAGGAAGGGGCGGCCGTTAAGGAGCATAAGTTGATCGCTGCCCGTAAGGAGCTGGATGAAGCCGAGCCGCAACGTCGCAAGAAAGCCGGGGCAGCACGCAAGGCCGCGAAACCGCCGCGTCAGATCGAATCGGGCGACGAGGTGATGGTGTACAGCTTGAATCAGAAAGGCCACGTCGTGGAGCTTTCCGGCAGCAAAGAAGCGGTTGTGCAGCTCGGCATCATGAAGATGAAGGTGAGCCTGGACGACATGGAGCTGATCGCTGCGGCCCCGGCCAGCAAGCCGGTCCAACGGACGGTAGCCAACGTCAAGCGTACGCGCGACGAGAACGTTCGCAGCGAGCTGGATTTACGCGGAGCCAACCTGGAGGAGGCGTTAATCGAGGTCGACCGCTTCATCGACGAAGCTTACTTAAGTAATTTAGGCCAAATTTATATCATACATGGGAAAGGTACAGGGATCTTGCGGACGGGGATCTCCGATTATCTTCGCAAGCATAAGCATATCAAGAGCTATCGCCTAGGGAATTACGGAGAAGGCGGTACCGGTGTGACGGTAGCCGAGCTGAAGTAAGAACGTATAGCCTCATGGCAAAGGGGAGAGGGCGCTATGAAGGAAAGCATTGATCCGCTCTTGGAGCAACCGCTGGGGCTGATGATCGGATATTTTTCCGTAGCGGTGTTGGAATTGATTGTGTTTCTTTCCTGCTTCGAACTGTTTGCAAGGTACCGTTGTTGGCAGGAGATCAAGCGCGGCAACATGGCCGCATCGCTGGCAACCGGCGGCAAAATATTCGGGTTAGCCAACATCATCCGTTATGCGGCGGCACATCCGTCCATCTACGATTTCATGATTTGGTCATCGGTCGGTGCCTTGCTGCTGTTTGCTGCCTATTTGTTATTCGAGTTCTTAACGCCGGTATTCCGCATCGACGAAGAAATCGCGGCGGGTAACTCGAGCGTCGGTTTTATCGCCATGGCCGTTTCGGTGGCGGTGTCTTTTTTGATCGGCGCTTGTATCGGTTAGGGATCTAAACTGAAGGAGTAGAAACGACGTGAAAAACCTGGTCAAGGTGTTATTTATCGCCTCTATTCTGTTTTTGGCCGCGGGCATTATTTATTTGTGGAATGCTTAATATTTTGATAACGAAAGGACGAACATGGTATGGAAACGACGATTTGCCCATGGTGCCAAACGGAAATCGTTTGGGACGAAGAGCTGGGGCCGGAGGAGGAGTGTCCTCACTGCCAGAACGAATTGAAGGGCTATCGGACGGTCAACATCTCGCTTGGCCAGGATGATGAGTTCGAGGACGAGGAGAATGATCATCCCTTTCAAGATCGGAAGCATCGTCACGACGAAGATGACGAGGAAATGGATAGCGATTCGCTTTGGGAGGAAGAAGGGGAAGTGCATCTAGGCGCCGTCCGCCGAATCGAGGCGTTTACGGCTTCAGGCGGGGATTTGCTGAAGTACGAAACCGGCGTCGAGAAGCTGCTTGACGGACAGGATGAGGTACCCGAATGCCCGCATTGTCGGGAATATATGGTTTATGCCGGGAAGCAGAAATTGACCGCGCTGGATGGTGGGTTTGTAACAGCTATCCCAGCCGGAGGCGACCGCCCGCTCCTATCGGAGGATGCTGAGATGAACGTATATGTATGCTCCGCCTGCTTCCACGTCAGCCGGTTTTTGAATGAAGCCTCTCGGATCGCCATGATCCGCACCATCTCCGGCGAGGAAGACAATGAGTAAGCTATAAATAATTGGCAGTGATACGCCCTGTCCTTTACGGACGGGGCTTTTTGGCTTCCAAGGGTCCTCGGGCTTCCCGGGAACGTCTCATGCTTCGGCCATTTTTGGGTATCTTACAGTTGCACAACCTCTTACAGGGGGAAACTCGAAGTTTGGCGGGGGAGCAAATTCATGAAAAAACAGCTGAACAGCCAATCCATCCTGCTGTTGGCAGTGAACGGTCTGTTCGTGCTTGCCGGCGCCTTGTCGGGCACGTTCCTGAACGTCTACATCTGGAAAGTCAAACCGGATTTTAACTTGATCGCTTGGTTTACGTTCAGCCAACAGCTGGCACTGGGACTTGTCTTCTGGATTGCCGGGAAATGGGTGAAGGAACGCGATAAAATGATCTTTCTGCGGCTCGGGATCATCGTTTCAGGCATCTTCTATTTGCTGGTGCTTTGGACAGGCAAGCAGACAGTGGACTACATATGGCCGCTTGGTTTATTGTTCGGGACCGGTTCGGGATTGTTTTGGTTGTCCTTCAACGTCGTTTATTTCGAAGTCACCGATGTCGAGACTCGGGATCGATTTAATGGCTGGGTAGGAATTCTGGGTTCGGTGATCGGGATCTTCGGCCCGTGGGTATCCGGTTGGCTCATCTCCATGAAACAGGGTGAAGCCGGATACCGACTCATCTTCACGATTTCTTTGATTGTTTATGGGGTTGGGATCCTGCTGAGCTTTTGGTTGAAAAAAAGAAAAACAGGCGGGCCATACAGCTGGTTAGCCCCGGTCCATTACATGAAGAAGGGCAGCCCCTGGCGCCAGGCTGCTCCGGCCTCGGCAGCTCATGGTTTACGCGAGGGCGTGTTTTCATTCCTGATCAATCTGCTGATCTTTATCAGTACTTCGGCAGAGTGGCGGATCGGGCAATTTTCCCTAGTCACATCCTTGGTTTCTCTGGTCAGCTTCTGGGCGGTGGGGAAATGGTTGAAGATCCGTGCACGCTACCACGGGATGTTGGTCGGAGCCTTACTGATCACCGTGGTGATCATTCCGTTGCTCTGGAAAGTCAATTACACCACCCTCATGGTGATGGGGGTAGGGACGTCATTGTTTTTGCCGCTTTACCTGATACCGGTCATCTCCTCGGTCTTCGACTTGATTGGCAATAGTCCAGAAAGCGTCGAGGGGCGGGTTGAGCTGATCGTGTTGCGCGAGCTTAGCATGACCGTTGGCCGTTTGGGGGGCACGTTGTTGTTTATTACCGTCTATTCCATGATTCCGCGAATGCCAACGATCACCTGGCTAATGTTCGCTTTGGGAGCTACGCCGGTGCTAAGCTGGTTAGCCTTGCGTCGGCTGTTAAAACGGGGGACTAAGGCCGCCTAAAGGACCTACTGCAGCCGTGCAGGCACGGGCTTGGGTTTCGAACTTCGCATTAGCGAAAACATGGCCATGTCCTCCCGCCGGATTCCGGTCAGTTCATCCACGATCATCTCCGCTGCGATCATGCTGCAGACCGTCCCGTTTCCGCCGTAACCCTCCAGAAAATAAAAGTTCGGATAATTCGGGTGTGGCCCGATAAAAGGAAGGCCGTCCCGGGATTCCCCGAATACGGCGCCCCAGCCAAAGCGAGCGGTCAAGCCCTCCTGATCCGGGAACCGCCGATGAATCTCTGTCAGCAGCCTTTCGCATTGACGGATCTCTCGACCCTCTGGCAGCTTACCGCCAGGCAGAAGCTCATCCAGCCCGCCGGCGATGATCCGTCCGTCGGTTGTTGTCCTCATATAGAGATACGGTCTGGCCGTCTCCCAGATCAGGCACCGTTCGAACCAACCGTTCAGAGAAGCCGACGGCTCCGTAACGGTCACGTAAGAGGCGCGTAAATGAGCGCCACTCTCCTTCTTAAATTGTTGGGTCTCATAACCGGTTGCCCAAATGACGTGCCTAGCCGTCACCCTCCCTTTGCCGCAGCGGCAGAGGATCCGTCCGCCTTCAGTTCGCTCGCTGCCGTTCATGTTGCTCCGTTCAAAAATTCTCACCCCTAGCTGTGCCGCCTTCTGCACCAAGCCATGAACGAAGGCATAGGGGTTCATCTCCGCATCTCCTCCCGCGTATATCGCACCGGGGTAACGAAACGGAAATCTTTCCTCGAGATCGGCAGCCGACCACCATATAGCGGGAAGCCCGAAGCGTTGCAACGTGACGCATTCCTCCCGAAGCGCTTTAACGTCCTGCTCGGAGCTCGCCAAGTAAAGGCTGCTGCGTTCCGTCAAACGTGCTGAGCCTTCAAGTCTGTTGGAGATCTCCTTTAACCGTTCCAGAGCCGTTTGGCCGAGCCGGTAAAAATGAACGGCCGGTTCCTCTCCAAAGGTTCGGATCATCGAAGCCAGTGTTTTGTCACTGGCATATTGCAGTAAGCCCGTGCTAGCCATCGTGCTTCCTTCGGCGATCCGATCCCGTTCCACCAGGATCGCATCGATTCCTCGCTCTGCCAGTAAGTGAGCGCAGAGCGCACCGCTGACACCGCCACCCACAATGAGCACTTCGCAGTGAAGATCACAGTCAAGCACGGGATATTCAGCCACAACAGGCAGCGTAGAAGGCCAAAAAAGTTTGCCGGTATGAAGTTTCATTGATGCCGGTTCATCCTTTCAATCGTTAGGGATTCCATCATTATATCCAACCGCCATGAACTAAAAACGGCGAATCCTCCCTCTATAAGCGCATGTTCAAAAAGTCAGGTTTTCATCTAAAACATATCCTCACAGCGGCAGGGCATAATACCGAAAGTAGGATCATTCACCAGGAGGGAAACCCGATGATGTACTCTCAGATGCAACCGTTGTCGATGAAAGAACTGGACTATATCGCCGATTCGATCTCTAATGAGGAAATGTTAAGCAAGCTCTGTGCGGCAGCCGCTGCCGTTTCGCAAAACTTTGAAATCGAGCAGGCGATGCTGGAGCACATTCGCGTACATGAGCATCATCTCCACCAATTGACGGATTCGCTGCGACAACATCAAATGGTGGCTCCGACGCCAAACCATTAACCACTTGTCTTTAGGAGGAACAGCCCGATGAATCAGACGGACAATCAAGAGCTTCTACCTCAGAACGATTTGTTGAAATCTATCTTGGCCGATTTACGGCGTACGGTCCGGGAATACACAACAGCAACAACGGAGTCTTCGTGTCCAGCCGTCCGGCAGCTGTTTACGGAGTTGACGAATAGCACCTTGAGATTGCAAGGGACGCTATATGAGTTGATGAAACATCAGGGGATCTATACGGCACCAGCTCCAGCGCCACGTCAAATATTGGACAGTAAGCTGCAGGAAGCGGAATATAAACAGCAGGAACTGCGTCAGTTTACCGAGCGCCGAACTTCCCGATGGACGCCCCATGCGCATCCGGCTAACGTGGAAGCGCATCGGCCTAATGTGCAGGCGCCCTACTATATTTAACCGCAGAACCGTCCATTCCCAAAGCTCACCTGGAGTGGACGGTTTTTCTATGCAGACGCACAAAATTCATGTAATATAAGTATTAAATTTGTTCTGCAGGCCCCTTGGATTTCAGGGGCTTGTGGAAGCATCGCTGGAGGATGAGGGATGAAACAACTAAGCGAATTGAAGCTCAAACTGCTGGACCTCCTCAAAGAGGACGCCCGCCGGGATGCGAACTTATTGGCGACACTTCTAGGCGTGTCTTCGGAAGAAGTGGCGGAAGCGATCCGGGAATTGGAAGAGGACCATGTGATCGTCAAATACGCGACGGTGGTGAATTCCAGCAAGCTGGATGACGAGAAGGTCACGGCGTTGATCGAAGTGCAAATTACGCCCGAACGCGGGCGCGGCTTTGAAGCGATCGCGGAGCGGGTATACCTGTTTCCCCAAGTCAAATCGGTATTTCTAATGTCCGGCGCGTACGATCTGCTGGTGGAAGTGGAAGGCCGCAACCTGAAGGAAGTAGCGAGCTTCGTCTCCGACAAATTGTCCACCCTGGAGTCGGTGTTGTCGACGAAAACTCATTTTATTTTGAAAAAATACAAGCAGGACGGTATCATTTTCGAGGATCCCGAGGAAGATCGCCGTTTGTTGATATCTCCGTAAAGGAAGTTATGTTATGAGCATTCAATCACAGCGTACTGAGCAACCGGATAAAACGATGACGTCGTATTTGGCCCCGCGGGTCCGGGAGATTCAACCCTCCGGCATCCGCCGTTTCTTCGACCTGGCAAGCGGAAGCAAGGATATTATCACGTTAGGCGTAGGAGAACCGGATTTTATTACGCCATGGCATGTGCGGGAGGCCTGCGTGTACTCGCTGGAACGCGGATATACGAGCTACACGTCAAACGCGGGAACGCCTGAGCTTCGGGAAGCGATCGCCGAATACTTGGATACGAGTTATCACGTGAAATACAATCCCAAAGATGAAATTCTCGTTACGGTTGGCGGCAGCGAGGCGATCGATCTTGCGCTGCGGGCGTTGATCGAACCGGGCGACGAAATTCTCGTTCCGGTGCCTTGCTATATCTCCTATTCGCCGATCGCTTCGATCGGGGGAGGAGTGCCGGTTGAAATCGAGACTTATGCCCGCCACGAATTCAAGCTGCAAGCTGAAGACCTTAAGGCGAAAATCACGCCCAAGTCGAAGGTTCTTATTTTAAATTATCCGAGCAACCCGACAGGCGGTATTATGACCTACGAGGATTGGCTGCCGATCGCCAAACTCGTGGAGGAGCATGATCTAATCGTCATTTCGGACGAAATCTATTCGGAACTAACCTACGGGCAGAAGCATGTCTGCTTCGCTTCGATTCCGGGGATGAGAGACCGGACGATTCTCGTCAACGGTTTTTCCAAGGCATTTGCCATGACCGGTTGGAGAATGGGGTATGCCTGCGGCCATCCTGATCTGATCTATGCGATGCTGAAAATTCACCAATACACGGTGATGTGCGCTCCGGTTATGGGGCAAGTCGCCGCACTCGAAGCGCTTAAGAACGGGCTTCCGGATAAAGACCAGATGGTAGAGTCCTATAACCAGCGCCGTCGGTTGATCGTCCAGGGCTTGCGCGATATCGGGCTCGAATGCCATGAACCGCAAGGGGCGTTCTACGCTTTCCCGAGCATCGCCTCAACGGGACTGAGCTCGGAGGAATTCGCCCAACGTTTACTGCTTGAGGCCAAGGTCGCAGCGGTTCCGGGCAACGTCTTCGGCGCCGGCGGGGAAGGTTTCCTTCGCTGCTCCTATGCGACGGGAGTGAACCAACTGAACGAAGCCCTTAATCGTATGGAGCAATTTGTCCATAAATTGAAACAAGGCTGATTCGCTGACGATAAAACTCGAAAACCCTCGGAATTTGGAGTTAATTAACATTTCTTTCATTTTCTAATTGATTTAAGTTTTATATACATGGTATAATTTGATTTTGGAAGAAGGTTTTAGTTTCTCAGGGAGGGATTTCTTTTGCGCGGTGAGTACAACTTGCCATACGATAATGCTCTAATCGCTGAAGGCCGCGACATGCACCCATGGATGGATCAAGAGGATCGGCCGCATTCACCGCAAGCCGTAACGCTGGAGGACGAAATTCACTTGCTGCGCAGCAAGATGGAACGGCTCTTCCTGCAGGAAAAATCCTTTACATCGGATATTGTGATTGAAATCAGCAGCTTATTGGACCTAAAGATCAATGAATTCATGAAAACGATGAAATCCAATCCAAAATCAAATAGACGATAACCTGTCTTTATCACTTGGAAGGGGACCCGCATGCGGGTCCCCTTTTGCGGTTCCAGTAGTTCCATGACCAGCCGGGCTGCGATTTATGGTAAGATGGTACGAGAGTATGCCACGGGGAGGAATTTGAATGTCGATATATACGCGCTCCGGTGATCAGGGTCAGACCTCGGTCATCGGCGGTAGAGTGACTAAAGACGATGCGCAGGTGGAGGCTTACGGTACGATCGATGAGCTCAATAGTTTTGTTGGCCAAGCGGTCTGTTTGTCGGACGAGGAAACCTTTGGTGAGCTTCACGAGCAGCTACTGCAAATTCAACAGGAATTGTTCGACTGCGGCTCCGATCTTGCGTACGTGAAGTTGTCGGAAAGCCGCTATAAGGTCACGTCGGAGTTGGCGGAGCAATTGGAGGCCTGGATCGATCGGTATGAGTTGGAGAATCCGCCGCTGGAGAAGTTTATTTTGCCGGGCGGAACACCGTTGGCTGCGGTCCTTCACATTTGTCGAACGGTATGTCGCCGCGCGGAACGGGGGGTGGTCACGTTGGGTAAGAGCAAGGAGATCAATGCCGAGGTACTGAAATATCTGAATCGCTTATCGGACTATTTCTTCGCAGCGGCCCGTAACGCCAATCACCGTGCCAAGGTTGCGGATATCGAATACGTGCGGAGCGGGAAGGTGTTTGGCAACAAGTGAGATCCGAGTATTATGATCCGATTGAATATCAAGTGCCTGCCACGGAAGAAGGGTGGACGGTCAAAACCGTACTCCAGCGCCGGTTAGGCGTATCTCGGAAGCTGCTGTCCCGGATTAAGTTGACGGAGCGCGGAGTGATGCTGAATGGGGAGCGGGTATTCATCAGCGTTCCGGTCAAAGCCGGAGACACAGTGAGCGTATCGCTGGAGAAGGAAACGTCCACCGATATCCTGCCAGAGCCGATCCCGTTTGACATCGTGTATGAAGACGAAGCGCTGCTCATTGTGGATAAGGCGGCAGGAGTGATCGTGCATCCAACGCATGGCCACTATACGGGTACGCTGGCGAACGGCGTCGTGCACTATTGGCAGGAGAAAGGCGCGAAGTTCCGGTTTCGTCCGGTGCATCGGCTGGATCAGGAGACAAGCGGCTTGATCGCCATTGCCAAAAATGCGTATGTGCACCAACATATTTCCGAGCAGTTGATCGCCGGTGAGGTAACCAAGAAATATACGGCACTGGTGCATGGCTGTCCGTCGGTGCCGGAAGGGATGATCGACGGTCCGATTGACCGCGATCCGGAGGAACCTCATCGCCGGATCGTGACCCCGTCGGGTTATCCGGCGCTGACCTATTATAAGGTGGCGGAAGCGTATGCGGAGGGAGCACGGGCTGAGCTACGCCTCGGCACCGGTCGGACGCATCAGATCCGCGTGCATATGACGTCGATCGGCCATCCGCTGATCGGCGATAAATTCTACGGGCTGCCGGGCCTCGCAGAACTGCCGGAGCCTGCGCGCGAGGCGATCGCACGTTTAGACGGAGCCATCGGACGGCAGGCGCTGCATGCCTCGGAGCTAGGCTTTCGCCATCCGCTTACCGGTGAAGCGTTGACCTTTGAGTCGAAGCTGCCCGCGGATATGCGGAAGCTCGAGGAGCTTCTGCGCGGAGACAGATTATTTTTTTCTGCAAATGATTAGGAGGAATACCAACGTGAGCAAGTTGACTGTATATCATTATCCGCCATGCGGGACTTGCCGAAATGCGATTAAATCGCTACAGTCCAAAGGGCATGAATTGGAGTTACATCATATCAAGGAAACGCCGCCTAGCGCCTCTGAATTGGATGATTTGGTGAAGCAGAGCGGGTTGGAATTGAAGAAGTTTTTTAATACCAGCGGCGAGGTTTACAAGGAATTAGGCTTGAAGGACAAGCTGGCGGGGATGACGCGGGAAGAACAGCTTGCGCTGCTGTCCTCGAACGGGATGCTGATTAAACGCCCGATCGTGACTGATGGCAAAAATGTGACCGTCGGGTACAAGGAAGAAACCTACGAGCAGGTTTGGAGCAAATAAATTCTGAAGAGAAAGGTGGCTTGGGATTATCGTGAATTTGGTGCAAAGCAGTAAAGATACGATTCTGCTGGTGGACGGCATGGCGCTGATGTTCCGTGCTTTTTACGCTTCGGCTGCCACGGGGTATATCCGCCGTACGAAGGCGGGCGTTCCAACCAATGCGGTGTATGGGTTTATGCGGTATTTTTGGGATGCCGTACAGAAGTTTGGGCCGACGCATATCGCCTGCTGCTGGGATTTGGGAAGCAAAACGTTCCGGACGGAGCAATTCTCCGACTATAAGGGCAATCGTTCGGATGCCCCGGAGGAGTTGATCCCGCAGTTTTCGATGATCCGCGAGGTGATGGACAGCTTGGGCATTCCGAATGTCAGCTCGCCGGGCTTCGAGGCGGATGATTGTATCGGGACGTTGTCTTCCCGTTTTGGTCAGGAGATGGACGTGCTGGTGCTGACGGGCGATCACGACATGCTGCAGCTGGTCAGTGACCGGACGAGCGTGATCATCATGAAGAAAGGCCACGGCAATTACATGGTGTATACGCCGGAGGCCTTGATGGAGGAGAAGCAGTTAACGCCCGGACAGATCGTAGATCTGAAGGGCTTGATGGGGGATACGAGCGACAACTATCCGGGCGTGCGTGGCATCGGCGAGAAAACAGCCCTGAAGCTGGTGCAGGAGCACGGCTCGGTGGAAGGGATCCTGGCCAACCTGGATCAGCTCTCCAAATCGATCCGCGCCAAAATCGAAGCCGATCTCGACATGCTGCATCTCTCCCGGCAATTAGCCACCATCCGCTGCGACATCGAATTGGAGTGTGCGGTAGAAGCCTGCCGGCTCGAGTTGAACGCAGCGCAAGTGGTCTCTAAGTTCGAGGAGTTGGAGATGGCCAGCGTCAGCGCCTGGATGGGCGTTGTATAACCGACTTTTGATCACGAAGTGAATCAGGAAGCGGATTCGGCATCGAATCTTGAATTCAGCCGGGCCTTCCGTTGCTCACGTAGCCTCCAGCTACGCTCCGCTACTCAGTCCCTAGCTTCATCCAACCTTCTCGGTGCTGAAAAGCCGGTTTCACGGAAGTGATTCGAGAAGTTTTTTTGACATCGAATCTTGAATTCATCCCTTTAATCGGTGAAGTACGGCTCTCCCAGGACTTGATATAGGAACGTGCGCAGCTCGGAACCTTCCTCTTCGGTCAGGTTATAAATATGCTCGAGGTAACCTTCCTCGTCCAAATCGTCGGTGCCAAGAATGGCCGTGCGTCCGTTATGCAGGTCGGTGACCAGCTTCTTGCCATAAAAACGATTGGTGGTCGTGACCGCGAGGTCAAAGCGTTTCAGGGATCCTCCGATAAAGGTAACGAATCGGGTCGAGGTGCTTTCGGTGCTGTCGGACAGGAAATCGAGTTCTTGATGCGGGTCGCTCATTCTGTATGCCTCCTTGAATTGGGAATGTCTCTCGCTATTATACCGGAAAACGTGAAGCGATGGGACAATGAAAAAATCCGCATTGACAGCTTGGTTAAACATGGTATTATTAGGGATAACAGGTTACGTTTGGGGGAAGCACCTCTTTTGCGAAATTCGCGGAAGAGGTGCTTTTTTGCGTTTGCGGTTCATGTAAGATACTCCTTCGTAGCTGAAATTTTAAGGAGGCGACAGGTTGATGCGAATCGTATTTTTAAACAGTTTGGAGAAGAAGGATAGCGGGGCCATGATCCAGGGGGCGCAGGTGTGGATTGGAGAGGAGGAAGGCATTTGGCGGATGGGCTGGAATGAGCTGTTGGCTGACGGCCAGAGTGAAGATCTGTGGTATGAAGGGTCATCCTGGTCGGAGATGCTGCATGTTTATCGCCATCGATTAGCCGCTAAGCTGGGCGAGGGATTTCGCCCCGTGATGGAAGGCATTTGGGATGAGAAGGAAGGGGTGACCGGGCGCGGCATGGTGGCGCAGAAGCTGTTTTGCTATAGCGAGTTAAACGGTAACGAGCCGGTTTACAACGAATTGACGGCATGGCGCCGGAAGAAAGCTTCAGCGGAACGCAAAGCGCCTTATCTGATTGCCAGCAACCGATTGTTGCGGATGATCAGCGTATTTTTGCCGCAAACGGCGGATGAACTGCTACAGTTGCCGGGTGTCGGGGAGAACAAAGCCGGCGAATACGGCGCTGAGCTGCTCGAAATCACGAAAGCGGTGGAGCGGAAGCGGACGTTCCCGCTGGATTGGGTCGAGCAGGAGATTGATGGCGAGGTATTCCGTACCTGGCTGTATAAACAGAAGGAAGTCAAATACCGGGCCGAGATGGAGAAGTTCAGCATCCGACGGGCTGCGCTGGAGGCGTTGGCGGAAGGGCTAAAGGTGGAGGATATTTGCATGCGGACGGGCATTGAGCGGCGGGATGCGGTCGAGTTACTGGAGAATTTGGAGAAGGAAGGCTACAACACCGATGATTTGGTGAGCGCAGAGCTAGAAGAGATGTCTGAAGCTGAGCAACAGGCCGTTTGGCATGCTTACGAAGAGCTGGGTGATGCACTCCTGAAGCCGGTCTTGCACAAAGTGTACGGGACCGAAGCCGCAGAAGGCAGCAGTCTCGATACGTTATATGAACGATTGCGCCTGATTCGCATCCGGTACCGCCGCCAGCGGGAGAGCGCTCGGCACGCGGGGTAAAACGGCGGAAACAGCAGTAACGCCAGTAACAGCAGTAAAAGTAGCTGGAACAGTAAGAACGGAGTATAGCAGTAGAGACGGTAAAGGTAGTAAAGGCAGTAAAGGCAGTAAAGGCAGTAAAGGCAACTGTCTGAGGACCTACTCGAGCTTCAGCCGGAGGGTTGAGCCCTCCTTCGGCCGAATGAACTGTAAAAGTGCAGTTCGTTCGGCCGTTTTTGCCGCTAAAACACAAATGAACTGCAAAAATGCAGTTCATTTGTGGGGGATATAAGGAAAAATACATATTTATCCCGAAATCAACTGCATTTTTGCAGCTGAAAGGCACAATCTGAGTATTTTGTGGCGAAATAACTGGACTTTTACAGTTCAGATACGTCCACTCATCCATCGAAAAAGGCCAACGAGGACTTATCGTCCAAGTTGGCCTCATGGTTCAAATGTGTACGTTCCTCTAAATCCAATCCCTTTTCCGGAATATATAAAACATCCCTAAACCCAAGGCAAGCATGATGCCGAGGACGATAAAGTAGCCGTACTGCGAATGCAGCTCCGGCATATGGTCGAAGTTCATACCGTAGATGCCGGTAATCAGAGTTAACGGGATGAAGATCGTTGTAATCGCGGTAAACACGCGCATGATTTCGTTGGCTCGGTTAGCGATGGCGGCCTGGTAGGCCTCGCGTAAGTTGCCGACGAGCTCGCGGAACGTATCGAAGTTCTCGGAGATCTTCACGGCGTTTTCGTAAATGTCGCTGAAATATTTTTGCAACTGGTCGTCGATCAGCCGGAGGTCTTTCTTGTTCAGAATGTTGATGACTTCCTTCTGCGGCCCAAGCACTTTCTTCAGCCACAGGATTTCGCTTCGCAGCCCGATGATTTCGTTCAGATGCGAACGTTTGGTATGCATCAGGATATCTTCTTCCAGCTTCTCGATCTTTACTTCGATCCGGTCGCCGACGGTAAAGTAGTTATCGACCACCAGGTCGACCAGCAGGTACAGGAACCGGTCGGGCTCGCTGACCTCCTGTTCCCACAGAATCGGCTTCACGGCGCGAAGCTCGTTAATTTTTTGCTTAGTAACCGTAATGATATAATGCCGTCCCAAAAAGAGGTTTAACGCGCGCAGAAAAATTTCTTCATCATCATACCGAATGCTGTTCACCACGATAAAATAGTGGTTATCGTAGGTTTCGATCTTCGGACGTTGTTCTTCCTCGCTCAAGCAGTCTTCTACAGCCAGATCGTGCAGCGAAAATAAGGGCTGCAGCAGGGCGAGATCATCGACGTCGGCATCGATCCAGTAGAAGCCTTCTTCCGGAGCGGTGGTCGTCAGTTCCACATCTTCTACAGGGGTAAATACGCCGGCTTGGACATGACGGATTTTCATAAGCTTTCACTCCCTTTCCCCGGGCCTGCCGGCCTGGGATGCTCTTGGTTGAAGCATAGGAAAGGGACCAACCGTGGCTTGCCCGGAACGATGAAAAAGGCGTTTATGCAAACACCGGGAAAAGAAAGTGCCCTAAGCGTTCCGCAGGCATCCAGCGGGTCGGTTTCCTATGCGATTGGTATTCCTGGGTTGTCCTCTGCGGACTCGGGTCGCCTTCCATTCTCGGTTTCACCTCGCTATTTTCAGGTTGTTTGAACATTCGTCAAACCCTAGGGCCGTCTGGGCCTAAAGGCACTTGTCTAGTATAACGCCAGCGAATGAAATGTTTCAACCCAAAAGTATACTATGTGAGCCGGTTCAAAGCGGTCCATGAATATTCGTGTGATTTTTCTCTCAGGTTCTTGACGGAATGCCGCCAGATCCTTTAAAGTGAATGTCAAGGAGTAGGCGCGAAGCCGAGGTCCTTAACTAAACTAAATATAGCGAAATCTTATCAAGAGCAGGTGGAGGGACTAGCCCGATGATACCCGGCAACCGGCGATTTTCCTAAAAAATCGCAGCGGTGCTAATTCTTGCAGAACTGTCAGCTTCGAACGCTGAGCGGCTTCTGAGAGATGAGAGAGGCGCATACCGGATACGTAATGACCTTTCTCCCCGTGAGAGAGGTCATTCTGTTTACATGGCCCCTCAAACGGATGTTGATTTCTTAATGACGCTACGATAAAAGGAGTGAAACCACATGCCGATTAAAGTACCGGATCATTTGCCGGCAAAGGATGTACTGGCCAGCGAAAACATCTTTGTTATGGATGAGAGCCGCGCTTATCATCAGGATATCCGTCCTTTGCGGATTGCCATTCTCAACCTGATGCCAACCAAAGAAACGACGGAATCGCAAATCCTTCGTTTACTTGGAAATACGCCGCTCCAGGTTGAAATCGTCCTGCTCCACCCCAGTTCCCACACCTCGAAGAATACGCCAGCTGAGCATTTGGAGATGTTCTACAAAACGTTCGACGAGATCCGGAACCGCCGCTTTGACGGCATGATCGTGACCGGAGCCCCCGTGGAACAGCTGGACTTCGAAGAAGTGAATTATTGGGAAGAGCTGAAGGAAATCTTCGAATGGACCAAAACCCATGTGACCTCGACCATGCATATCTGTTGGGGCTCGCAGGCAGGCTTATATTACCATTACGGGGTTCGTAAAGTACCGCTCGCGAAAAAATGCTTTGGCGTATTCTCCCACACGGTAAACGATCCGAAGGTGAAGCTTCTGCGAGGGTTTGATGAAGTGTTCCAGGTGCCGCATTCCCGCCATACCGACGTAGAGCGGTCGGACATCGATCGGGTGCCGGAGTTGCAAATTCTGGCGGAATCGGACGAAGCCGGAATTTATTTGGTGGCCACTCGGGATGGTAGACATATTTTCGTAACCGGCCATTCGGAATACGATCCGGAATCGTTGAAATGGGAATATGATCGAGATGTTGCCAAAGGCATGGAGATCGAGTTGCCGGTGAATTATTATCCGAATGACGATCCGACCCGAGCGCCGCGTTCTTCCTGGCGGGCCCATGCAAACTTATTATTTTCCAATTGGCTAAACTACTATGTGTATCAAGAAACGCCGTACGATATCGATCTAACGGCCGACTTTGTATATGAGATCTAAAGTGGAGGGGTTGCAGGTGGGGGAGCAGAACAAGGAATGGCGGATCGAGAGCAGACTGGCGCAAATCGGATCGATGGAGGAACCGGTTACGGGTGCGGTGAACTACCCGATTTATCAAGCAACGGCGTTTCGCCACCCGCGCCTTGGGCAAAGCACGGGGTTTGACTACGCTCGAACGAAGAGCCCTACCCGCAAAGTGCTGGAAGACGCGGCGGCCACCCTGGAATCCGGTGACGCGGGGTTTGCCTGTAGTTCTGGAATGGCGGCGCTGCAGACGGTGTTTACGTTGTTTTCGCAAGGGGATCACCTCATCGTGTCGTTGGATCTCTATGGGGGGACCTACCGTTTGCTGGAGCGGATCATGTCCAAATATGGCGTAACCGCTTCTTATGTCGATACGAATGATTTAGATGCGCTGGAAAAGACCCGCCAAGTCAACACGAAAGCGGTGATCATCGAAACGCCAACCAATCCGTTGATGATGATCACCGATCTTGAAGCGGTATCGAAATGGGCGCGCACCCACGGGTTGCTAACGGTCGTAGATAATACGCTGATGACCCCGTATTTTCAGCGGCCGATCGAGCTTGGCGCGGATATCGTTGTGCACAGCGCGACGAAATATTTAGGTGGCCATAACGATGTCCTGGCCGGATTGATCGTAACGAAAGGGGAAGAACTGTCGCAGGAAATGGCGATCCTGCACAATTCGATTGGCGCGGTACTAAGCCCCTCCGATTCCTACCAATTGATGCGTGGAATGAAGACATTGGCGCTTCGGATGGAACGGCATGAAAGCAATGCACTCGCCATCGCGAAATTCCTGCAGTCGCATCCGCAGGTAGCGGAAGTGTTTCACCCGGGCTTGGAAGATCATCCGGGGTACGCGACGCAACGGAAGCAATCGAGCGGGAACACGGGGATTTTTGCCTTTAAGGTCACGGATGCCCGTTACGTGGAGCCGGTGCTGCGCCATCTGAACTTGATCGCGTTCGCTGAAAGTCTTGGCGGCGTGGAGTCGCTCATGACGTATCCGGCGGTCCAGACGCATGCGGACATTCCCGAGGAGATTCGAAAAGCGGTTGGCGTGGACGACCGGTTGCTGCGATTCTCTGTTGGTATCGAGCATGTTGATGATTTGATCGCCGACTTGAGCGGAGCACTGGAAGCGGCGCGACAGGAAGTCGAAGGGGGACAAGGCGCATGAGCGGGCAGGAGAAACGGGAAAACAAATTCGAAACGAAGCTAATCCATTTCGGCAGTGAGGTAGACGAAGCGACGGGCGCATCCAGCGTACCGATCTATCAGGCGTCGACGTTTCATCACCACGATATTTTTAATCCGCCGCAGCATGATTATAGCCGTTCCGGCAATCCGACGCGGCAAGCGCTTGAGGATTATATTGCGGTGCTGGAAGGCGGGGTGCAGGGCTTTGCCTTCGCAAGTGGGATGGCGGCCATTTCAACGACGCTGATGCTGCTCTCTGCCGGCGACCATATTATCGTGACGGAAGATGTGTACGGGGGTACATACCGGTTGCTGTCGAATATTTTGACTCGGATGAATATAGAGACGACGTTTGTGGACATGACGCAGCCGGAGTTGGTGAAGGCCGCATTAAAAGCCAATACGAAAGCTGTTTATATGGAGACGCCTTCCAACCCAACGCTGAAAATCACTGACATCGCGGAAATCTCCGCCTGGGCGCGGGAAAAGGGATTGCTCAGCATCGTGGACAATACGTTTATGACGCCGTATTATCAGCGCCCGATCGAGCTTGGAACGGATATCGTCCTGCATAGCGCGACCAAATTCCTTGGCGGTCACAGCGACGTGCTGGCCGGTTTAGCGGTGGCGCGGACGGACGAGTTGGCCCGTCAGCTGAAATACGTGCAGAACGGACTGGGCACCGTCCTGGGTGCGCAAGATTCATGGCTGCTGATGCGCGGCATGAAAACGCTGGGAGCCCGGATGGCGCATAGTGAGATCAGCGCCCGCAAGCTGGCTGATTGGCTGAGCCGCCGCGGCGATATCGACGCGGTGTTCTACCCCGGCCTAGCGAACCATCCTGGCCGCGAGGTCCAGGAGAAGCAATCGACCGGCTATGGCGCGGTCGTCTCCTTCGACGTCGGCTCGGGCGAGCGGGCGAAGCGTTTGCTGAACCTCGTGAAGCTGCCGCTCGTCGCAGTCAGCTTAGGCGCAGTCGAGAGCATCCTCTCCTATCCGGCAATGATGTCACACGCCTCGATGCCGCCGGAGGTTCGCGCGGAACGGGGCATTACCGACGGTCTGCTGCGTTTCTCCGTCGGACTCGAGGATATCGACGATTTGCTCGCCGATTTGGACGAGGCGCTTCGGAATAGTTAATGATTTCTACCTGAATCAACTCGGGCCGCATTTGCGGCCTTTTGTCATTTGTACCTGCAAATCGGGTGCTGTTTTTCTGGGCGTACCTGTGTTACGATTGAACTATCATTTCAATTTTCAGGTATTCTTAGGTATTCATTTATTGTTCTAAGGAGGCAGTGATTATGACTGCAATCGACGATATATTAAACAAGGCGCTGCAGGGTGGACGCCTCGATCTGGAAGATACCATACGGCTGTACGAGTCCGATGAAGTCGAGAAGATGGGACATACCGCGAACATTCTGATGGAGCGCAAGCATCCCGAACCGATTACGACGTTCGTCATCGGGCGAAATGTCAACTATACCAACGTATGCGACGTATACTGTCGGTTCTGTGCTTTTTACCGCCAACCGGGTTCGGATGAGGGATATGTGCTTCCGGACGAAGTGATTTTCCAAAAAATTCAGGAAACGATCGATGTAGGCGGAACGGAAATTCTGATGCAGGGCGGGACGAACCCTAACCTGCCATTTAGCTATTATACGAACTTGCTTAAAGCAATCAAGCAGCGGTTCCCGGACATTACGATGCACTCGTTTTCTCCTGCGGAGATTATGAAAATGAAGGAAGTGTCGGAAGGTCTTTCGCTGGAGGAAGTGGTACGCGAAATTCACGCGGCGGGCCTCGATTCGCTGCCGGGCGGCGGAGCGGAGATCCTGGACGATCGGACACGCCGGAAAATCAGTCGACTGAAAGGTTCCTGGAGAGACTGGATGGATGTAATGCAAACCGCGCACAAAATCGGCATGAACACGACGGCCACGATGGTTATCGGGTTCGGCGAGTCGATGGAAGAGCGGGCGCTTCATTTGCTGCGCGTGCGTGAAGCGCAAGATGAATGCATCCAAAACGGCTATGCCTCGGAAGGGTTCCTGGCTTTCATTCCATGGACTTTCCAACCGGATAATACGAATCTGAAAGCCGAACGCCAGACGCCGGAATCTTATTTAAAAACCGTGGCGATCAGCCGAATTGTATTGGATAACATCAAGAACTTGCAATCCTCCTGGGTGACCATGGGACCGGAAGTCGGCAAGCTGTCGCTGCAGTACGGCTGCAACGACTTCGGCAGCACGATGATCGAGGAGAACGTCGTATCGTCCGCCGGAGCGACGCATAAGGTCAATATCGAATCGATTCTCTCCATCATTCGCGCGGCAGGTAAAATCCCGGCTCAGCGCAATACGAAATATGAAATTTTGCGTGTCTTCGACGAAGAAGCTACGGTCGAACGCGATTTTATTATGCAAAACTAACAGGATTTTGTTGGCAATTTATTGGAAGAACTACCTTTCATTCCATGAACGGTTCCCGTATATCCGTTTCCTTCCCACCATATACTTGGAGAAGGAAGCGGAAGGGGGCCAGGTTCATGGATTTTTTTACCGTACGCGTTAAATGCGGTTCCGCCGAATCGGAGGAACGGTTCAAAAGCATGATACAAGATGCCGTTAACAGCTTACATAACCGCGAGTTTCAGCTTACTTTTCAAGCGGCTGGAGGCGGAATGCTGGAGGCTGTCATAGTTGGTCGGTCGGATAAGGACGGCGGACAAGATCACCCGGAACAACTGATCGATCTGTTATCGCTCGAATTCGCGGAATACCTCGTGGACGTGAAGGAAGAAGAGTTGGCTGCTCGAGTCATGAAACGGGACTACAGCTTCGAATCCCGGGAAGAAGCGCTTCAGGTGCAGCAGATGGTGAACCGGATGCTGGCGGAGGGCACGGAAACCGGGGGCTCGCGAGAGGAACGAAAAGCGTTGGTCCAAAAGGCGCTTCGCGGGTATATGCAGGCTTCCTCCGATCTTCATCTGGATGGATTCGCCTTGTTTCGCCTTAAGACATACGAGGACAAGCTGCGGGAAATCGTGGATTTTGCCGTGGATGAATACTTGCTTGATAAGCAGTATGAAGAGTTTATTGGGCTGCTGCAGTATTTCGTATATTTTCAGGAGCCCTTAACGCCATTGGTTCATTTGATGCATAAGCAGGGCCATGAATTCGCGATTTTGAACGAGCAGTTTACACCGGTCCACGTACCAGCTTCCGGCGGGGTCGTTGCCCGGATAGCCGATCAGGAGATGCAGATGGAAGACGTGATCGTCAGCACCTTGATCTCCTTGTCCCCGGATAAAATCCTGATTCATACGCAGGACCCCGATGCTCAGGTGATTACGACCATCTCGCGGATTTTCGGAGAGCGTGTGGAGTTGTGTTTGCTTTGTCCGCATTGCAAGCCATTCCATCAGGAGTTTCGCCGCCTGGATCAAGGCAGATAAGCTTTGGTTTCTTGACGGCTCGAAAGGTTAGCATTATAATTACTTGCAAGTTAAAGATTCGAAGTCGAATTCGTATCAGGATGAGCTTCGTGATCCAAAGCTGATTATTGAACAACCTTAATAGCGTTGACAAAGACATGAGCCAGATGGCCTGAGCCGTACAGAGAAAGGGAACTTGGCTGGAATTCCCTTCGGTTTCGCTTTTGGTTTACCCCTTTGTAGCTGTATTCCCGAACCTTCATGAAGTAGGGAATACCGGTTCATTCCCGTTATCGAATGCCGAATTAAGGGTCATATCCGAATGCAATGCGCTGTTGGTGTTGCGGAGAGGCCGAATGAGGGTGGAACCACGGGTATATGACGCTCGTCCCTTTCCGGGACGGGCGTTTTTTGATTTGTCCGCACCGGTAAATCCAACAACATTTTGACTAGGGAGGAACAAAAAGTGGCAGTATCGGTTATTTTGCCGGACGGTTCGGTTCGGGAGTATGCGGAAGGCAGCAGCTTGGAGGATGTGGCGGCTTCAATCAGCAGTGGTTTGCGCAAAAATGCGTTGGCCGGGAAGATCAACGGCGTTACGGTTGATTTGAACGCGAAGCTGGTGGATGGCGCCAAAGTTGAGATTATTACGGGGGATTCCCAGGACGGCCTGGAAGTCATGCGCCATAGCAGCGCCCACTTGATGGCTCAAGCGGTGAAGCGCCTGTTTGGCAACAAGGAAGTGAAGCTGGGGATCGGTCCGGTGATCGAAGACGGATTCTACTATGACATGGATCTGGAACACCCGCTGAATCCGGAAGATCTGCAAAAGATCGAAAAAGAAATGGAACGCATCATCGGCGAAAACCTGCCGATTACCCGCCGGGAAGTGAGCCGCGAGGAAGCGGTGGCGATCTTTACCGAGCTAGGCGATCCGTACAAGTTGGAGCTCATTCGCGATTTGCCGGAGGATAGCGTCATTTCGATTTATGATCAAGGCGAATTTTTCGACTTGTGCCGCGGGCCTCATGTGCCCTCCACCGGGAAGATTAAAGTATTTAAGCTCTTGAACGTGGCAGGCGCATACTGGCGCGGCAATAGCAACAACAAAATGCTGCAGCGGATTTACGGTACCGCGTTTATGAAGAAAGCCGATCTGGATGAGCATCTGCATATGTTGGAAGAAGCCAAGAAGCGTGACCACCGTAAGCTGGGTAAGGAACTGAATATTTTCACGTTCAATAACCTGGTAGGTCAAGGTTTGCCGATCTGGCTGCCAAAGGGAGCTACGGTTCGCCGGACGCTGGAACGTTATATCGTTGATATCGAGGAACGTTTGGGTTATCAGCATGTATACACGCCAGTGCTTGGTAATGTGGATTTGTACAAGACGTCGGGACACTGGGATCATTATCAGGATGATATTTTCCCTAAAATGGCAATTGATACGGAAGAATTTATTCTTCGTCCGATGAACTGCCCGCACCATATGATGGTATATAAAAGCGATATGAGAAGCTACCGGGATCTGCCGATCCGGATCGCCGAGCTAGGAATGCAGCATCGCTACGAAATGTCCGGCGCCTTGACTGGCTTGCACCGCGTTCGTTCCATGACATTAAACGATGCCCATATCTTCTGCCGCTTCGATCAAATCAAGGAAGAATTTACGCGTGTGCTGGAGCTGATCAAGCAGGTTTACAATGACTTCGGCATACATGAGTATCGGTTCCGGTTGTCTTATCGCGATCCGCAGGATACGGAGAAATACTACCAAAACGATGAGATGTGGAATAAAGCACAGCGGATTCTCCGCGAAGTTGTAGAGGAAGCGGGTCTGCCGTTCTTCGAAGCGGAAGGCGAAGCGGCGTTCTACGGACCGAAGCTTGACGTGCAGATTAAAACGGCGCTGGGCAAAGAAGAAACGCTGTCGACCGTTCAGATCGACTTCTTGTTGCCGGAACGCTTCGAGTTGGAATATGTCGGCGACGACGGCGCAAAACACCGTCCGGTCGTATTACACCGCGGGATCCTCGGCACAATGGAACGCTTCACCGCCTTCCTGCTCGAGAACTTCGCGGGTAACTTGCCGCTGTGGCTGGCTCCGGTTCAGGCGAAGGTGATTCCGGTTTCCGGCAACTTCGACGCCTATGCACGTCAAGTGGAAGACAAGCTGCGCGCTGCCGGCATTCGCGCCGAAAGCGATCTGCGCAACGAGAAGCTCGGCTATAAAATCCGTGAAGCTCAACTCGAGAAGCTGCCGTACATGTTCGTCGTCGGCGAAAGCGAGCAAAGTGCCGGCACCGTCTCCGTGCGTAAGCGTGGCGAGGGCGATCTTGGCGCTAAACCGGTGGATGAAGTGGTCGCTCAGTTGCAGGAAGAAATTCGTAATCACGTGATTTAGTTGGCGCGCGACGCTATAAATCCCGTGCTCCGCTGCGGAGCAAATGTTGCCTTTTATGCAACATTTTGCACGTGAGCGATGCAGAGTAAGCCTCCTCGATGGAACTTCGTGCTGCTTGCTACTTTGGCTTTTCAGCACCAAGAAGGTTGGATGAAGATGGGATCGAGTAGCGGAGCGTAGCTGGAGGCTACGTGAGCAACGGAGAGCGCAGCTGAATTCAAGATTCGACGCCGACCCCCGCTTCTCGAGTTAACTTCGTGCTGGAAAGCCAATAGGTATAGAATTGGGCGGATGTGGAAAACCTTTCGGATAAGGGGGAGGTTTTCTCATGCGCCAATTTCATTTCTGGCAAAAGATAAGCAAACGCTGTTTGCTTGCAGGACTGCTTGTTTTTACGATGGCAGCGGATCTGCCAGCCAGCGGCATTCATTCGCAACACTTAAACGCGAACCGGCAAGCCCGGAATTTAGCTGAATGGTTGGACCTTAAGCAGTTGCAGCAAATGCAGGCAGAAAGGGCTGCACGGCAAACCCAATATCAGCGGGTCAACGTTATGAACCCGGAACATAAACAGGCCCAGCCTGAACGCAAGAAAGTCGAAACCGTCAAAGTCTTAGCGACCGGTTATACGGCCGGTTACGAGTCAACCGGCAAAAAGCCAAGCCATCCGCAATACGGCATAACTTATTCGGGCGTGAAGGTGAGACGGAACAAAGACACCGTCTCGACGATCGCCGCCGATTTGAAGATCTTTCCGCTCGGCACCATCCTTTATATCCCCGGATACGGTTACGGAGTCGTCGCCGATAAAGGCTCGGCAATTCGCGGCCACAAAATCGATCTTTATTTTGACACCATTAAGCAGGTTTATAAGGAGTGGGGGAAAAAAGAGGTCGAGGTACAGGTGGTCCGTAAAGGAGACGGCAAGTTGACCGAAGCGATGCTGCGGGAGCTTGGCAAAGTGATGGAAGTGAGCAAGGAAATTCCCGAAAACCTGTGGGAAAAGGCGATTTGAAGTTCGGTTTAACCCTTCGCATAATTCGCCTTCCCGGTTCGCATAATAAGCTTCGTGGTCAACAACGAGAGGGCCACGTGAAACGCCGGTGATTCACGATTCGGCGTATGCGAGAGGGAGGTGAAATTCATGGCAAATCAAAAGAAAGCCGCTTCTCCAGGTTACAAAACACCTAATGAGAAGTTTAATGAGGAATTTGCTGAGGAAAGCACGGCTACCGTTGCTCAGAAAGCGAAAGCTTCTCGCAATGCAACGACTCCTGTGAACAAACAACAATAATGATAGCGTGAAGCGCAAAGAGCGTCCCTCAGGGACGCTTTTTTACATATATCTCCAAACGCCTCGGTCTCGGGACCGAGCTCCCTTTCCATCCCGCGCCGCTGTTCATCAGCTCTGGCTTCAGGTAAACTGACATTAGAAAGAGGCAGTCCATTGGAGGTAACGACATGAGAAACGGCTTATTTGGTAGGTTTATAGGCGGGATGGTGCTGATTGGTATCGGGGGGGTTTTTCTTCTGAACCAGCTCGGTGTGACCGATTTCAGCATCGGCGAGATGTTCTCTACGTACTGGCCCGTGTTTTTAATTCTGGGGGGATTGGTGAACCTCAGCAACAGCGGCTTGCGGGGCGGTAACTTTATCGGCAGTGCCATATTAATTCTAATCGGCGGTTATTTCCTGGGCCGCAACTTGAATTTGATCGATTTAAGTCCAGGTGAATTTTTCCGATTCTTCTTCCCGATGATGCTGATCATCGGCGGGTTATACGTATTGTTCAAACCACGCGATCCGCACCGACGGAAGCGGCATGAGGATTATCCACCTCCTCCGATGCCGCCGCTTGATCCGCCGCCTCCTCCGCCAACGTTCCATCCGGAGATGGAGTCGCCACTCGATTCGATTTTCGGTTCGATGGAGAAGGAGAAAGAGAAGGAGCGGGAGCAGCAGGCAAAACAGGAGAAGTCGTATTATGAACACCCGAAATTTAACCCGTATCACGGGGGAAGCGTTCCGGGAGATCATGGATCCGTGATTCAAAAGTCGGGATTTATTGGCGACGTGCATTTGGGCCAGGACTATTTTCAGTTGAAACCGATGAATATCTCACATTTTATCGGCGATACGATCATCGACTTGACCAAGGCGCAAATTCCGTACGGCGAAACGAAAATTAACGTATCGTCATTCATTGGCGACGTTAAGGTGTTCGTCCCTGAAGATATGGATATCGGCATCGTGGCCACCTCAAGTGCGTTCATCGGCGACCTGAAAGTATTGACGCAGAAGCAAGGCGGATTTATGAGCAGCGTCACGGCCGAATCTCCGTATTACGGCGAAGCAAACAAGCGGGTTAAGCTGATCGTCAGCGTATTTGTAGGTGACGTCAAAGTAAACATGGTAGGTTGATCCCATGATCGTGCAGCGGATATTGAAGAATACGAAGTGGGAGTTGCTGTGCTACTTTTTGCTTACCGGCAGCCTAACGGCGGTTGCCTTCTATATCGGAACCAATACCGGGGTGATCGTTGTCAGCGATCCCTGGGTGTGGATTTACGATATGGCGGGCATCGTCGTTTTGGCGCTGATTATCGGGTATATTGCCGGTCGGCGCATTCAGGGGAAGATCGATCATTTGCACTTGAACATGCTCCAAGTGGCCAAAGGCAATTTATCGGTACGGATGCCGGAGACGGCAGACCAGACGTTTAACGGGTTATACCAGGAATTCAATAACATGATTGATGCGATGGAGAAAAAGATGCAGCTCCTGCAACAGCTTGGCGAGCAGGAGGTTATCGAGAAGGAGCAGGCGACGGAAAAAGCGGTGCTTGAGGAGCGCAGACGGCTCGCCCGCGATCTGCACGATACCGTCAGTCAGCAGTTGTTCGCCATACATATGGCGGCTTCGTCCTTGCCAAAGGTGCTGGAGGTTAACGCGGCCCAGGCGGAAACGGTACTGAATCAACTGATTCAGATGTCGAATACCGCACAGAAACAGATGCGGGCATTGATCGCCCAATTGCGCCCGATGGAGCTAGTGGGCAAATCCTTAGCGGAGGCATTGGATCAATGGTTTCCCGATTATTGCCGGCAAAATGGGCTAAAGGGGATCAAGGACATGGATATCCAAGGGGACATGTCGGAAGCGAAGGAGCATCAGCTGTTCCTGATCATCCAGGAAGCGATGGCAAATATCGTGAAGCATGCCGGAGCCGGCATGGTTAGCTTGTCGTTGCGGGAAGGCCCACGCCAAGTTGTGCTCAGCATCAGCGATGACGGACAAGGCTTCAGCAGCACGTACCAGAAGCAGGGTTCTTACGGTTTAACGACGATGAAGGAGCGAGCCGAGAAACTAGGCGGCAACGCGGAAATCATCAGTAAGCCGGGGGCGGGAACGACGATTCGGGTGCATATTCCGAAGTTCGAGGAAGGTAAAGGGGGAAGCCGCGAATGAGCAAAATCAAGGTGATGATCGTCGACGACCATGACATGGTGCGAATGGGATTAAAGACATATTTAATGCTGGATCCGGGGTTCGAGGTGATCGGTGAAGCCGGAGACGGACGCGAGGCGGTGGAAGTCCTGGAACGCGGGCTTCCGGAGGGGCCGCCGGATATCATTCTGATGGACTTGATGATGCCGAACATGAACGGGGCGGAAGCGACTAAGGAAGTGTTGAGTCGGTTTCCGGGCATGAAAATCGTGATTTTGACCAGCTTTTTAGAGGATGATCTCGTGGTCCAGGCAGTTGAAGCCGGTGCGGTCAGTTACGTGCTCAAAACGGTCTCCGCCGAAGAACTGATTTATGCGCTTCAAGGCGCTTTCCGTGGGATGCCGGTGATGACGGGCGACGTCGCCCAGGCGCTCACGCGAGGCCTCAGACAACGAACCGTAAAAGGTGATGACTCGGGAATGACCGAGCGGGAGAAGGAAGTCTTGCTTTTGATTGCCGAGGGCAAAAGTAACAAGGATATTGCCGAGGAGCTGCATATCAGCATCAAAACGGTCAAAACCCATGTCAGCAACCTGCTGATGAAATGTGAACTGGAAGACCGTACACAGCTGGCAATTTATGCACACCGACAAGGCTGGGTGACGCGTTAATAGGGGAACTCTAGCTTTTATCTCCTTTTTAATTGTTTTTAATGTACGTTTAAGGTTTCTGGTACAGAATAAAAACAAGAAAACAAGTTACCCCTGAATCACGCAGGGGAAGGAGGTCAATCATACCATGGACAATCAAAAGAACAAATCGGGCCAACCCTTTGACGAAGACGCAAACGATTCGAAGCGTCAGGAATCTTCGGAGTCAGGCTCTTCCTATTATTACTCTTACGGACCTTTTCAATCCTATGGAAAAACAAACGAGGAACCAGGCCAAGGTGCAGACTACGAACGCAGCCAGCCTGAAGAGGTGGAAGTGACGAAACCGCAGCCGCTTAAACCGTTTCCTTCTTCCTACGATGTGATTCGCAGCACGGTTGAACCTACGAACGGCTCTAGTGGGGACGGGCGCAACAACTTGCCGGCGGCAAAAAGCAGCAATTGGCAATACAATAGCAAACCGACGAAAAAATCTTCGGTACGTTCGGTGATTGCCGGTGTATTGGCCGGTATGTTGATCATGACCGGAGCTATGGTCTTTGCGGACCGCGCCAATCTGTTTACGTCGGATCAGGCGGCTTCCGCATCGGTGCCAGCATCGGGAAGCGCGTCGAATAGCGGCGGCGTCGAATCGACGGGCAAAGCGACAACCGCGTTGTACCCGGTAACGGATTCCGGAGAAGTGACCAAAGTCGTCAGCCAAGCCGGACCGGCCGTCGTCAAAATCGAAACATTGACGGATGCCAGCAAGCAAAACAGCAACAATCCGTACAGCAGCGATCCGTTCTACCGCTATTTCTTCGGCGATGATGCGTTTGGCTCTGGCGGGAACAACGGCAGCGAGGACGGAAGTAACGGTTCTTCCTCCGGTTCGAGCCAACTGGTACCGACGGGGATTGGGTCCGGGTTTATTTTCGATAAAACGGGTTACATTCTAACCAATGAGCACGTCGTTCATAATGCCGATGTGGTGCAGGTCACGGTGCAAGGGACAGAAAAACCTTATGAAGCTAAGGTGCTAGGTAAGAGTTATGAGCTTGACCTGGCTGTCCTGAAAATCGAAGGCGACAGCAACTTCCCGTCGATTCCGCTCGGCAACTCCGATAACACGCAAGTCGGGGAATGGATGGTAGCGATCGGCAATCCGCAGGGCTTTGACCATACGGTTACGGCTGGCGTATTAAGCGCGAAGGAACGCGACATCACGATTGCCGGCGAGAATGGCGAGAAAAACCGTGAGTATGAGCATTTACTGCAAACGGACGCTTCGATCAATCCCGGCAACTCGGGCGGCCCGCTATTGAATCTGAACGGCGAAGTGATCGGGATTAACGTGGCCGTCAGCTCGGATTCACAGGGTATCGGGTTTGCGATTCCAACCAGTACAATCAGCGAAGTGCTCGACAAGTTGAAGAACAATGAGAAAATTCCGCAAAAACCGGTACCGTTCATCGGAGCTACCTTGATGACAATGACGGAAGAAGTGGCGAAGCAAATGCAAACCGACGTGAAGGAAGGTTCGATCGTCACGGACATCGTCTTTAAATCGCCGGCTTACAATGCCGACCTTCGACCTTACGATATCATCACTGGGGCGAACGGCACCAAATTTGCCACCAAGGAGAAATTGATTGAATTCATCCAGAAGCAACAGGTGGGAACGAAAGTGACGATGAACATCGTGCGCGACGGGAAGAACCTCGACCTCGAGGTCACGGTTGGCGACAAAAATGAGTTCTCTAACGTGAACTAATACGCACGGGAAGTAACCAGGGCGGCGAAGGCGGCAGGAATAGAGCCTGCCGCCTTTTTTGGTACCCGGATGCGGGTGGGATATCCGTTTTGGTACAATGGAGACAGTGGTGCTTGCCTGAGGCAAGCGCAAGGCAAAGGAGAGATTGTTCGTGAGATCGGCAATTTTGGTCATAGATGATGATGAGAAAATCACGTCGATGCTGCGACGCGGCCTGGCGTTCGAGGGGTATGACGTTTATACGGCCCAAAATGGGGCGGAAGGATTGTCGATGATGATGAGTGCCGACCCGGATCTGATCATTTTAGACGTCATGATGCCTAAAGTAGACGGGTTCGAAGTATGCCGGCGATTGCGCGAAGGCGGAAGCACTGTTCCGGTTCTAATGTTGACCGCGAAGGATGAGGTCGAGAACCGGGTGAAGGGTCTGGATCTGGGTGCGGACGATTATCTCGTCAAGCCGTTTGCCCTGGAGGAGCTGCTAGCCCGGGTTCGAGCATTGCTCCGGCGCAAGGATTCGGCGGGAGACGCGGGCAACCAGCGCCTCATTTTTGAGGACATCGTCATGGATCTCGATTCCCGCGAGGTCACGCGGGCGGGGCAGCGTTTGGAGCTAACGGCCAAGGAGTTCGAGCTGCTCCATCTGTTCCTGCAAAATCCGAAACGGCTGCTGACCCGCGATCTAATCATGGATAAGATTTGGGGTTACGACTATAGCGGGGAGTCGAACGTGCTGGAGGTTTATATTGCCATGCTTCGGCAAAAAACGGAGGAGCACGGCGGCAAGCGTATCATTCAGACGATCCGCGGGGCCGGTTACATCCTGAGAGGAGAGGCTTAAGCATGTCGATCCGGCTGCGGCTAACTGCATGGTATACCGGGATTTTGGCCGTTACGCTGATCTTGTTCAGCGCTTCGATCTATGCCTTTGTTCGATACAACACCTATATGGAAGTGAAGAACCGGTTGGAGGATCAGGCCAATCGTATCAAAAACTCCCAAAGCTACAGCATCACCCAGGGACTGGATTTGTATCTGGATCCGATGCAGGCGAACCGGTTAGAGGATGCCCAACTGTTTGTGCAGATCCACAATTATACGGATGGAAACACGCGGTATTCGCAAAATCTGCTGAGTTGGAACATGAAGTTTCCCGTTCCTGACGCCGGATCGTTGAGCAAGATCGCGGGCTTCAAGAAGGTTCAGCTGTATAATCAGTCTTTCTTGCTGTATCAGCTTCCGATTACGCTCGATAACAATTTGATCGGCTTAATTCAACTAGCGGCCTATACCGGCGCAGAAGATAAGTTGATGAACCGAATGAGCACGGTCTTGTTATTCGGCTCGATCATCACGATTCTGGCCGCCAGCTCACTTGGCCTCTTTCTGGCGCGTAAATCGATGGCACCGATCGGAAAGGTCATTGAGGCGGCAAACGGGATTCAGACCGGAAACGACTTGAGCGTAAGGATTGATTACGAAGGGCCCAACGATGAAATCGGTCAATTAATCGGCACTGTCAACAACATGCTGGCACGTACCGAAGGCTTCTATAAAGAATTGGATGAAGCTTATTCGACCCAGCGCCGGTTCGTATCGGATGCCTCCCACGAACTGCGAACGCCGCTCACGACGATTCGCGGCAACGTTGACTTATTGAAGCGAATGTGGACGCAGGATGAAGCTCGGCGTGATCCCGGTGAAGAGGAACAGGTACGCAGCTTTTCGCTGGAGGCGGTGAGCGACATCGCTGCCGAGTCTGAGCGCATGAGCCGGTTGGTGAACGATATGCTGTCGCTGGCCCGGGCGGATGCCGGGCAAACGTTAACGAAGGAGCCGCTGCTGCTGGCTCCGGTCGTGGAGGAGGTGGCCCGCCGGGCGCACTTCTTGCCGCGAAAAGCGGAGTGGATCCAGGGCGATTTACAGGCGCTGGAGGGTGTGTCGGTTGTTGGCAGCAAGGATTATCTGCAGCAGATGCTGTTTATTTTTATTGAAAATGCGTTCAAATATACCGAACAGGGTAGCGTCACGATCGATGCCGTTCAATCGGCAGGGCAGATTGGCATTCGCATCGCCGATACGGGTATCGGGATGGACCGAAGCGAAGTCCCTCATATTTTTGAACGCTTCTATCGGGCCGACCCGTCCCGCGGAGTCATTCAGGGAACCGGACTGGGATTATCGATTGCCAAATGGATTATCGACGAGCATGAGGGGTCCGTGGAAGTGTTAACCAAGCGAGGCGAAGGGACGACTTTCATCATCTGGCTTCCCGCGATCTTTAACGCCCTCCCGGAATAGTTTATAATAGAGAGGCTCCCCTCCGTCAGGGAAAACTGGGGGACGAGAAAGCAGGGATACGATTCATGGAAGTGATTAAAATTTCGCCGCGCGGTTACTGCTACGGTGTCGTGGACGCGATGGTTCTGGCCCGGCAGGCGGCTAAGAACCTCGATCTGCCGCGGCCGATATATATACTCGGCATGATTGTGCACAACAGCCATGTCACGAATTCTTTCGAGGATGAAGGGATTATTACGCTGGACGGCCCGAATCGCCTGGATATTTTGAGCAAGGTGGAGAGCGGGACAGTCATCTTTACTGCGCATGGGGTATCTCCGGAGGTCCGTAAGCTGGCCCGTGACAAAGGGCTAACAACAGTGGATGCCACTTGCCCGGACGTCAC
This sequence comes from Paenibacillus sp. FSL R7-0216, assembly GCF_037969915.1. Lineage (NCBI taxonomy): Bacteria > Bacillati > Bacillota > Bacilli > Caryophanales > Paenibacillaceae > Paenibacillus > Paenibacillus sp. FSL R7-0216. The sequence continues at coordinate 1,654,446 of NZ_CP150222.1, forward strand.
CAAAACCCATGTACTCATCGAAGAGAAGGTTGCCGAAGGGTATGAGGTGATCTATATCGGGAAGAAAGGGCATCCCGAGCCGGAAGGCGCGGTAGGCGTTGCGCCAGGCAAGGTGCATCTGATCGAGAAAGAAGAGGAGATCGAGCAACTAAACCTCTCCGCTGACAGAATCGTAATCACCAACCAAACGACGATGAGTCAGTGGGATATTAAGCATATTATGAAAAAACTGCTGGAGAAGTATCCAGGTGCAGAGGTGCACAACGAGATTTGCCTAGCGACCCAGATGCGCCAGCAGGCAGTAGCGGAACAAGCTAGTCAGGCGGACCTCGTGATCGTCGTCGGCGATCCCCGGAGCAACAACTCTAACCGGTTAGCCCAGGTATCGGAAGAGATCGCTGGAGTTACAGCGTACCGGATCGCAGACGTTACGGAGCTCAAGCGCGAGTGGTTGGATGGCATCGGCAAAGTAGCGGTGACATCAGGCGCGTCGACGCCAACGCCAATTACGAAGGAAGTTATTCATTATCTTGAGCAATATGACCCGGAAGAACCGACAACCTGGGATATCATCCGAACGGTTAATCTAGCGAAATTATTGCCTCCAGTTAAAGTCGGAGCTAAAAGTAAAGAGGAATAAAAGCATAGATTCATGGGGGGGGAACCGCGCTGTGCCGCGGTTTTCGTCCATTTACCAACATTTGCGGGGTCCCCTACGATTCGATTCATGTTATACTCGTTGTAGAAAGGTTACAAAAATGTAACTAACCTATCAACTACAACAAGGAGATGACAGGATGAAATCGAATCGACTGAAACGTTTGGTGACGGGTGGACTAACCGCAATGTTAGCCGCAGCAATCGTTGTACCGGCTTCGGCCTCGGCAGCCTCGAATACGACGACTTATAAAACTTATTCAACCTATAAGACTTATACAACCTATGGCGCGAACACTTGGACGAATTATTATACGATTCCATGGTATCAATACTATCAACCTCAGCAACCGGTACAAAGCGGCAGCCAAGGCACGACAGGCAACAAAGCGCAAACCGGGACGACACAAGGAACGACACAAGGAACTACGCAAAGCGCAACGACCGACAAGTCGCAATTTGCTACTCAGGTTATTACCCTGGTGAATCAGGAGCGTGCGAAACAGGGCCTCAAGCCGCTCACAGGTAATGCAGAGTTAAACAATATGGCTTGGGCTAAAGCGAAGGATATGAGCGATAATAACTATTTTAGCCATACCTCTCCAACCTATGGTTCGCCGTTTGACATGATGAAGAAGTTCGGCATTCAATTCGGTTATGCGGGCGAGAATATCGCGATGGGGCAGAAGACGCCAACTGAGGTCGTCAACGCCTGGATGAACAGCGAAGGCCACCGCGCCAATATCTTGAACGCCAATTACAATCTGATCGGTGTCGGCTATTATAACGGATATTGGGCACAGGAGTTTGTTGGGAGATAAATAGCTTCATAAACAGGAAAGGCCGGGGAGCACGATTCTCCGGTCTTTTTTTATTTGTTCGCTGTATAGAAAAGGCGGGGGTCAATGTTTGTACGGTCCGTTTCGCCATCATCCCTTTTGTTCAGGAGTAAGGTAGGGGGTGTGTTTCCAACTAAGTAACCTGCCATCTACGATCTGACTTAACGGGATATTCATGCAAACGTCCGGACAAGGCGTGATGGACCGAGCGTTGCGTCATTTAAGCACTAGCCTATAACCATTGGGGTTGACGGGAGAGACAAATTCAGCTATAGTTACTTTAGTGAATAAAAGCTTAAAAGCACACAAGCGTACAAGCGAAATAGTGCCTGTACGTTCGAATAATGGTTTTTAGCCTGCATACAATCGTCTTATTAAGAAAGGATGGAATCGGAATGATCGTTATTACATCAAACCAAACCCCTGAGGAGCGCGTTCAGAAAATTATCGCCGTGATTGAGAAGGAAGGAGTGCAGACCCATGTTTCCCGCGGGAAGGATCGTACCGTCATCGGTTTGATCGGCCTGATCGAACCGAAGCTCGCCGAACATCTTCGCCAAATGAAGGACGTCGAGAATGTCATTAAGATTTCGAAGTCCTATAAATTGGCTAGCCGAGATTTTCATCCGGAAGATACGGTCATTTCTATCGGTGATGTCAAGATCGGCGGCGGCGAGCTGGTTGTTATGGGCGGCCCTTGCGCAGTAGAATCGCCGGAACAAATCGACGAAATCGCTCGTTTGGTGAAGGCGGCAGGCGGGCAAGTATTGCGGGGAGGGGCGTTTAAGCCCCGTACCGGTCCGTACAGCTTCCAAGGCGTTGGCGTGGAAGGCCTTGTCATGATGGCGGAAGCGGGCAAGAAGCATGGCCTCCTGACCATTACTGAGGTGATGACGCCGGAGTACGTCGATGTTTGCGCCGAATACGCCGATATTTTGCAGGTTGGAACACGCAATATGCAGAACTTTGATTTGCTGCGCAAGCTGGGCACCTGCAACAAGCCGGTATTACTCAAACGAGGCTTCAGCGCCACCTACGATGAGTTCCTGAACGCGGCGGAATACATCCTGGCGGGAGGGAACCCGAACGTGATGCTGTGCGAACGCGGGATCCGAACATTCGAAACCTACACCCGTAATACGCTGGATCTGTCCGCGATTCCGGTGCTCCAGGGCTTAAGCCATCTGCCGGTCATTTCCGATCCGAGCCATGGCACGGGCCGTCGTGAGCTCGTGGAACCGATGACGAAGGCCTCCGTGGCCGCCGGGGCAGACGGTCTGATCATCGAGATGCACACCGATCCGGACAACTCGATGACCGGTGACGGCGTACAGTCTTTGTTCCCTGACCAATTCGCCGCTTTATTGCAAGATTTGGAGAAATTGGCCCCACTGGTAGGGAAACGCTTTGATACCCCGAAGGCCGCACTTCACGTGTAACATAGAATGACTTAAAGTCCATTCGCCCTGCGGCGAGTGGGCTTTTATACTTTTTGTAGATAAATTTGTACTATGCGTAATAATACCTTATTTCGGATGTAAAAATACCTTACATAAGTATTGACGACTTCGCCCCCACAGTCCTATAATGACGACATAATCATACTAAAGGATGAACGTTAATCGCAAAAATAAGATTTAATGTTCGTGATTTGGGGAGGAAAGAGTATGTCAGCAGAGATCGTTTTAAAAACAATCAAGGAAAAGCAAATTGAGTGGGTAGACTTCCGTTTTGTTGATCTATCGGGACGGGCACATCATATTACCCTTCCGGCTAAAGAAGTGAATGAGGAAACTTTCGTGAACGGCGTAGCTTTCGACGGATCTTCGATCCCCGGGTTCCGCGGCATTGAAGAATCCGACATGGTCATGATGCCGGACCATGGTTCCGTATTCGTCGATCCGTTTACCGCGCATCCGACGTTGAACGTATTTTGCGACATTTATACGCCGGATGGCGACCGATATGAGCGTGATCCACGCAGCATTGCAGTGCGTGCAGAAGAATACCTGAAGCAAAGCGGCGTGGGCACGGCGGCATTCTTTGCCCCGGAATCCGAGTTCTTTATTTTCGACGATGTCCGCTTTGAAAGTGGCATGAACAAAACGTACTACTCGGTAGATTCCGAGGAAGCGGCATGGAATACGGGGCGTTCGGAAGAAGGCGGCAACCTGGGTTATAAAGTACCGGTCAAAGGCGGCTACGTACCTGTAGCGCCAACCGACAAGCAACAGGATATCCGGAGCGAAATGTGCCGTTTGCTTGAAGAAGCCGGCATCCGCGTGGAGCGTCATCACCACGAAGTAGCGACTTCCGGTCAAGCGGAAATCAACTTCCGCTTCGATACGCTGTTGAAAACCGCGGATAACCTGATGGTTTACAAGTATATCGTGCACAACACCGCCGCTCAGTTCGGGAAAACGGCAACGTTTATGCCGAAACCCCTGTTTGGCGACAACGGTAGCGGGATGCACGTGCATCAATCCATCTTCAACGGCGACACTCCGCTGTTCTACGACAAAGGGGCTTACGCAAACCTGAGCGAAATCGCCTTGAACTATATCGGCGGCATCCTGTACCACGCTCCAGCGATCATTGCGTTTACGAATCCAAGCACGAACTCGTTTAAACGCTTGGTTCCTGGCTTCGAGGCTCCGGTAAACCTGGTTTACTCGAAGGGGAATCGCTCAGCTGCCGTCCGGATCCCGGTAGCCGCGGTAACACCAAAGGGCTGCCGCATTGAGTTCCGTACCCCGGACTCCACGGCGAACCCGTACCTGGCCTTCTCTGCCATGCTGATGGCAGGCCTTGACGGCATCAAGAACAAAATCGATCCGGTCAAACTGGGTTACGGACCGTTCGACAAGAACATCTATGAATTGTCCGATGAAGAGAAAGCGACGATTCGCAGTGTTCCGGGTTCCTTGGACGAAGCGCTAAGCGCTTTGGAAAACGATTATGAGTTCCTGACCCAAGGCGGTGTATTCACGAAGGCGTTCATCGACAACTTTGTAGAGTTGAAGCGCGCCGAAGCGAGAGCTGTCGCCGTGCGAGTACATCCTTACGAATTTGGCCTTTATTACGATCTGTAAAGCTGAATTAGCTATCATACGACAAACTCCCCATCCAACGGATGGGGAGTTTTTTTGAATTCACGATCTACTTAAGCGCTCCTGCTTCCGCATGAATCCCGCACAACCAGCTCAGGCTCAACGACAACGGAGCTGGCTACCGACTGGTTGTGAATCAGATCGAAGAGCAAAGAAGCGGCTAGACGACCTAACTTCTCCTTGTTTTGACGAATGGTCGTAAGGGAAGGACTTACGTAACGGCAGGCTTCAATATCATCGCAGCCGATTAAGGCAACCTCCTCAGGAACACGCTGCCCGTGTTCTCTCAGCGCTCGCAAAGCGCCGATGGCCAGCAAATCCGAGGCTGCAAAAATCGCCTTAGGCAAAGAGCCGGCCTGGATCATGCGGGTCATGGCCTCGTAACCGCTGGCTTCATAGAAGCTGTCGCCGCCTGCGAACCATTCCTCACGGAGGGGGAGTCCGTAGCTCTCCAGGGCATTTCGATATCCCTGCTCCCGCTCCCTGGAGATATCGGACTCGACCGTGCTGCCGATGTACCCAAGCTCCCGATAACCCAGCAGATAGAAATGCTCCACCGCTTTTGCCGACATGTTGGCATGATCGGACATGAGATAGCCAGAGCTTCGCCCGTGCAACGGGATGTCGATGCCGATGCAAGGAATTTCGCTCTGATCCAGCGCACGGATCTCGGTACCCACCTCTTGCCCGCTGACGATAAAACATCCAGCCGTCCGATACTGTCGGCAACGCGTTAAATAATCGGCGTTTCCGCTGCTCTTATGATCGGGGTTAAGAAACAGCAAGTCGTAGCCGAACAACCCCACCTGCTTCTGAAATGCGTTTAATACCTCCGCAAAAAAAGGATGGGCAAAATCCGCATGCCGTCTCCCGGCGAAGACGATTCCGATGATCGGGGTTTGCTTCTGCGCCAGTGTCTTTGCCGTGTGGGCGGGAACATACCCGGTTTGCCGCATGACCTCAAGCACCTTGGCTCGAGTTTCCTCTGAAATATCGCTGTAATTGTGGACGATCTTGGACACGGTAGCCACCGATACGCCGGCTAATTCTGCAATCTGTTTCATATTCATACGCTTCAGCCTTCCGTTTCTCTCTAGCGAAAATATTTTCGTGAACCTAGCATACCGATCTTTCACGTCATCGTCAATAACTCATCGGAAATCAAGAGTTGAAACCCTTTACAAACTGGAGGATAGCAAGGATAATGGAGTTACCGAAACCGGTTTCGGGTATTTGTCCTGGAATTGGTTTTTATCACAATAATGGTTTGAGTGGCCGAAAATTTTCGGAATATGCCAATACAATATGGAAAGGAAGTAGCTTTATGGCGACAAGTGGTTGGAAATTTCAGGGGAAAGAGGGCGTGTTTCGGCTTGAACAGCCCGAGTTGAGCAGTTATTTGTATTTTCCTTTGGTGAACGAAGCCGGAATGATGTCCTCGGTGTCTCCAACCCTGCATGGGCAATCGACAACGGGGCATAATTCGTTTCTGCTGGAGCCGATCTCGGTGGAGAGCCTGCATAACTCCAAAGCGGCGCGGAATTTTTGGGTCTACCTCGAAGGGTACGGGGCTTGGTCCGCTACCGGAAACTCGGCGCGGCAAAACGCCGCGTTGTTTTCGGAGAAGAACGAGCATTCCTCGCTGGAGGCAGGGTTCTTGTGGCATAAGTTGACCCGGGAGAATAACCTTCTGAACCTACGGGCAGAAACGACCAGCTTCGTACCCGTGACGGACGACAAAATCGAACTGATGAAGGTTCGGCTGACCAATACAGGTAACACGGAACTCATATTCACGCCAACTGCCGCGATTCCGCTGTATGCGCGTTCGGCGGACGACCTGCGAGATCACCGGCATGTCACGTCCTTGCTTCACCGGATTTATACCTCCGTCCACGGCGTTGAGGTTCAACCGTCGCTGTCTTTCGATGAGCGCGGGCATCGTGTCAACCAAACAACTTACGGCGTTTTTGGTGCGACGCAGGACGGTAAAGCCCCAGTCGGCTTCTTCCCGGTAACCGAGGATTTCATCGGCGAAGGCGGGGCCTTGGACTGGCCGCAGGCCGTGGTCGCCAATCGCCGCCCGGACGTCGAAGCGGGGGCTGTTGCAGAGGGATACGAGGCGGTTGGCGCGTTGCGGTTCGACACGGTCCGGCTGGCGCCGGGAGCATCGGTGTCCTATATTGTAGCCATGATCATCGCCGACGACCGTATGGATACCAAGCGTGTTGCCGCAGAGTATTTGTCAGAGCAGCGATTCAACGAGTTGCTGGAGCAAAACCAATCCTATTGGTTAGGTAAGCTGGATACGCTCTCCTTCCAATCCGGAGACGAACAACAGGATCTCTGGATGAAATGGGTCACGCTCCAGCCCATTTTGAGACGCATGTACGGGAATTCTTTCCTCCCGTATCACGACTATGGACGCGGCGGACGGGGCTGGCGAGATTTGTGGCAAGACTGTTTGGCATTGCTGGTTATGGAGCCGGACGAAGTTGGCCATTTACTCTACAATAACTATGCCGGTGTTCGGATCGACGGCAGCAACGCGACAATTATCGGTGCAAAGCCGGGTGAATTTATCGCCGACCGCAACAATATTCCACGGGTATGGATGGATCATGGTGCCTGGCCGCTGTTGACAACGCTGTTATACATCCACCAAAGCGGGGATCTGAGATTCTTGCTGAAACCGCAGACGTATTTTCGCGACGTTTTCACCAAACGATGCCGGGAGCGCGATCTCACTTGGACACCGGATCAGGGAAACAAATTGCACTCGGACGACGGACGCATTTACGAAGGGACCATTTTAGAGCATATCCTCCTCCAAAATATCGTGCCGTTCTTTAACGTTGGGGAACACGGCAATATTAAGCTGGAAGGTGCGGACTGGAACGACGGCCTTGATTTGGCACCGGCACGCGGGGAGAGCGTCGCTTTTACGGCGTTCTACGCCAGCAATTTGCGAGAACTTTCCGAGTTGATCGCACGATTGGAACATGCGCCAGGCGGAACGGACACGATTGAGATCGCCGAAGAAATCGCCGTTTTGTTGGATAGCCTAGAAACGCCAGTCGACTATGAGAGTATCCCTGCTAAACAGGAGTTGCTGGACCGTTACTTCGATTCTGTTGTCCCGGCCGTCAGCGGGCGGAAGCGGAAGTTAAACGTTCAACAGGTGTCCGAGGACCTTCGGCGGAAAGCGGATTGGGCGTTTGGACATTTGCGGAAGCAGGAATGGATTCGCAGCGAGGAAGGGTTCGAGTGGTTTAACGGATATTACAACAACGATGCCGTGCGGGTGGAAGGAGATCATCCAAACGGTGTACGCATGACGTTAACCGGTCAAGTGTTTACGATCATGGGCGGCATTGCGACGGAGGAGCAAGTCGGAAAAATCACGGCTGCGGTTGATCGGTACCTCAAGGATGAGCAAATCGGTTACCGCCTGAACTCACGGTTTGGCGAAATCCAACAAAACCTGGGGCGGGCGTTCGGATTTGCCTTCGGCCATAAAGAAAACGGGGCGATGTTCAGTCACATGACCGTGATGTACGCCAACGCGCTGTATAAACGCGGATTTGTTCAGGCCGGCAAGCAGGTGCTGGATTCCGTCTACCGCTTGTCCGCCGATTTCGAACGGAGCCGGATGTATCCAGGGGTTCCGGAATATATTAACGAACGGGGCCGCGGCATGTATACTTATTTAACGGGATCGGCTAGCTGGCTGCTGTTGACGCTGTTGACAGAAGTATACGGGGTGAAAGGCGATTACGGTGATCTGCGTCTGGAGCCGAAGTTGACTTTGGAGCAATTCGATGCGGAAGGAGAAGCTTCCGTGATCACCAGTTTCGCCGGTCGGAAACTGCAGATCGTTTACCGAAACCTGCAGCATACCGAATATGGACAGTATCGAATCGGAGAAGTTGCCTTAAACGACAAGGCGCTGGATTGCCCCTCTCATCGTGAGGTCTGCCTCATTCCGCGTCAGGCGATCGAGACACTGCCGGAAGGAGTCGTTCACCGCATAGAAATTACGCTGAAAGCGTAACGGATAGGAAGGAATTGTCGATGGCTTATCATTTACAAAACGACCGATTGAGCGTGAAAATTGCCGAACTCGGCGAAGCGTACCGCGGGACCCGGTTCGACGGGTCCGGAATTATTACCGGTATCGAGCTGAACGGACGGCACCAGTTCTGCGTGCCGGAAAGCCTGACGCCGGGTACAGGTACAGGCGGGATCGGGTTGTGCAGCGAATTTGGCATTAAAGAAGCGATCGGGTATGAGGATGCCCGTGTAGGCGAGCTTTTTCCCAAGCTGGGCGTGGGTTTGCTGACCCGACCGGACGAAGCGGAATACCGGTTCTACCGGGAATATGCCTGCAGACGGTTTGAGACGGAAATAGAGCAAAAGAGTGCGCAGCAGATCTGCTTTACGACCCAACCGGCAGAATGCCGGGGATATGCCGTGCGCATGCTCAAGAATATTGAAATTTCGGGTAACCAGTTGTTTGTCACCTATACAGTGGAGAACACTGGAAACCGAACGATTTTGACTGACGAATACAGTCATAACTTTTTAGGTATCGATGGATATGCGGTTGGGTCGGATTACGTGCTGAAGCTGCCGTTTGTTCCGAAAATTTGGAGCGACGAACCAGAGACGCTAGAGGGCTTAGAGTTTAAAGGGGATCACGTAACCTGGGAGCGGCGTCCGGAGAAGGATTTTTATTTCCGGATGGACCATTTTGACGGACGTGAGGTTCCGTGGTTGTGGGAATTGACGCACCATCCCAGTGGCCTGACCGTACGCGAGTTGAGCAAGCTTCCGTTAAGCTCGGCTGCCGTTTGGGGACACGGACATGTCATTTCCCCGGAAATGTTCTTCGCGGTTCATGTGGCGCCGGGAGAACGACAAAGCTGGACACGGATCTATGAATTTAGCGTTGAATAAACCCATTACTCCTTTCCCTTAATGAAGCGTTAATGTGTCAATTCTGCAAAATAGTGAATTTTTGCGAAATAACGGCTTGCTGGGAGATCGAATAGTTGCTATGATAATCGTTAATTATATTCGAAACCAGACATGGATTGTAAAGGGAAGGGATGGGGAGAAATGAGTAACAGAGCTTATAACTTTAACGCGGGCCCAGCCGCGTTGCCGCTGGAGGTCCTGGAACGGGCGCAGGCGGAGTTTGTTGATTTTCACGGGACAGGCATGTCGATTATGGAGATGTCTCATCGGGGCGCCGTTTATGAAGCGGTCCATAATGAAGCGGCCAGCCGGCTGCTGAAGCTGTTCGGCACTCCATCCGGTTATCAGGTGTTGTTCCTGCAGGGCGGGGCTTCCACTCAATTCGCCATGCTGCCGATGAACCTGCTTACGGAAGGCAAGACGGCTGGATACGTGAAATCGGGCAGTTGGGCTACGAAAGCGTTAAAAGAAGCTAAACTCATCGGTGAAACATTCGTAGCGGCCTCCTCGGAAGAAGACAAGTACATGTCGCTCCCGGACGTCAGCAGCCTACGTCTGCCGGATAACACCGCTTATCTGCATGTAACCTCGAATGAAACGATAGAAGGCACGCAGTTCCGCGATTTCCCGGACACCGGCAGCATTCCGCTGATCGCGGATATGTCCAGCGATATTTTGTGCCGTCCGTTTGATTTGACCCAGTTCGGAATGGTTTATGCCGGCGCACAGAAGAATCTGGGACCATCGGGGGTAACCGTGGTGATCGCCCGCGAGGAGCTGCTGCGCGAGTCGCCGAAACATCTGCCGACGATGTTCCGGTACGATACGCATGCCGAGAACAACTCGCTGTACAATACTCCGCCATCCTTCTCGATTTATATGGTGAATGAAGTGCTGAAATGGATCGAAGAGCAAGGGGCGCTTGAAGGCATCGAGAAGAAGAACCAAGATAAAGCTGATGTGCTGTATCTAGCGATTGATGGAAGCGGCGGATTCTACCGGGGTTGCGTACGTCCAGAAAGCCGTTCGACGATGAATGTCACTTTCCGTCTCGCGAGCGAGGAGCTGGAGAAACTGTTCGTGAAGGAATCCGAGAAGGAAGGCTTCGTTGGGCTCAAAGGCCATCGCAGCGTTGGCGGCCTGCGCGCATCGATTTACAACGCGGTACCGAAGGCGAATATTCAAGCGCTTGTCGATTTCATGAATCAATTTCAAAAAACGCACGGATAAAGTGTATAGCAGGGCTTCCCTCGGAACGCTCCGTTACGCCGCAACCTCCAAACCCGCCTGTTGCTAGGTGAGGGTTGGAGGTTTTTTGCGGACAAAATTTGCTATAATGAAACAAGTACGGTCTCTGATGGGCCGATTTTATTATTTAGGACGAGGAGTTCGATCATCATGGCCTTACATATTGTGCTGGTGGAGCCGGAGATTCCGGCCAATACGGGAAATATCGCCAGAACCTGCGCAGCGACGGGCATCCATCTGCACCTGGTGCGTCCGCTTGGTTTTCGGACAGACGACGCTACGATGAAGCGGGCTGGTTTGGATTATTGGTATGCGGTGCATATCGAATACCACGATTCTTTTCAGGAAGTAGAGGAGAAGTATGCGGGTAGCCGGTTCTTCTTTGCTACAACAAAGGCGGACAAGCGTTATACGGATTTTCAGTTCCAGGACGGAGATTTCTTCGTGTTTGGTAAAGAAACCAAAGGCTTGGCACCTGAAATTTTGGCCGCCCATCCCGAAACGGTCATGCGCATGCCGATGACCGACAAGGTCCGATCGCTCAATTTGTCGAACTCTGCGGCTATCATTGTGTACGAGGCACTGCGGCAGCTTGATTTTCCGGGGATGCAGTAAGTTTTAGTGACGAAAGAGAGAGGACCTTGGACGTGTGCGAGGTGCGGATCGGGGAATAATGCTTTATGGCGCCAAGGGTACACATTTATACCGCAACCCATCCGCTGGATCCGGCTGAACGCAACTCCGGGGCCAAATATGGCAAACCGGTGAACATCGGTAACAACGTATGGATTGGCGGTCGGGCCGTGATCGTTCCCGGGGTAACCATCGGTGATAACGCGGTAATTTCCGCGGGTGCGGTCGTGACGAAAGATGTGCCCAATGGAGCCGTTGTTGGGGGCAATCCTGCGAAAATAATTAAAAACGTGGAAATGTAGCAGGAATCCTGAAAAAAATAGCGAAATATAATAGATTAGGTATTTGGTTCTATTTTTACATAACTATTTTTCAGGAGAGGTGTACAATTTTATGAAACCTGCTGGTGTGGTCCGTAAAGTGGATCAACTCGGGAGAATCGTGTTACCCAAGTCGCTTCGCAAGAGATATCAAATGAACGAGGGAGATCCCGTCGAGATTTTGGTGCAAGGGGATCACATCATTTTGGAGCGTTACCGGCCGAAATGTGTTTTCTGCGGATCGATGGAAGGCGTGAGCGATTTCAAAGAGCGTTCCATTTGCAATCAATGCCTGGTCGAAATGAGCCAACTGTCCTAGATCCATTTCAGGACGTTTGATACGTTTAGCAGCACCAGAGCACAACAATAAATAAGCTTCCCTCGCGGGAAGTTTATTTATTTTGTCGGCTTGCGTCGATTTCTGTCTGACGCATGCGCTAAGCGCAGGGGAGGATGATGGTTAGTGGCCGATGCGTCGCAGAATGATTCTAGTGGAAGATGCCACCGACTGTGGCAGATCGTCTTTGTTGAGGGCCTCGAGGTTGAATGCAGCAGAGCCGCAGTCAGCGCTAACGGACCGTAGCGACCTTATTTGCCGATTTCCCGGTTATTTCCCGCTGTAACGGACTCCAGAGACCTTATCGGCACCTTCGAGCGGCGTTTGAGCCCTTTTTGTGCGAAATAAGGTCTCCTGGGTCCGTTAGAGTTTGGCGGATCCCAAAATGCGTGTAATAGCATCTCTGGTGTCCGTTAGCTTAGGGACGGAGTAGCGGAGCGTAGCTAGGGGCTACGAGAGCAACGGAAGGCCCGGCTGAATCCTAAGATTCGACGCCGAGCCTTCTTCATTGAACTACTTCGTGATGGGAAGCCGCCTTTTTGACTAACCGGTTCAATCTAAAGTCAAAAGGGAGGGTTTTCAGCATCGAGAAGGTTGGAAGAAGCTTAGGGACGGAGTAGCGGAGCGTAGCTAGGAGCTACGAGAGCAACAGAAGGCCCGGCTGAATCCTAAGATTCGACGCCGAGCCTTCTTCATTGAACTACTTCGTGATGGGAAGCCGCCTTTTTGACTAACCTATTAAAGGCCTTTGGTTTTATCTTCGTTATAGGCTGCAGTCAAAATCCCGCACAAAAACATAGCCAAAACGATAGTAATAATCCAGAACGTTAAAGAGAATGACAAAGCCGAACACCTCCACGTTGTACTCCTTATCCTATTATACCCGGCGATGGCCCAAAAATAAATCCAAAATGTGAAATATTTCATAGACAAATCGATCGCGTGGAGGCGCAATGCTTATTTGAAAAACAAGAAATGAGTGGGCACTGGGCGAAGTGCGCCATCAGATGGTTTATTGATCACTCGGCCATTGACGACCAGGGTAGAAGAGCCACCCCCGTCCAAATTATAGGCATCCTGTACCCCCATCTTCCACAGCTTGTTCTGCAATTCTTCCAGTGTAGCACCGGAACGTCCCTTTTCGTTATCGCCGTCGACAACTAGCACAAGCAACTGATCATCCTTGTAATTCCCGATCACCGTACGCGGTGCGCGCAGCGGGGACGTCTTCCATTTTTGGGGGATCGGGAGTTTCACACCGTTCTGCAGCAGGATCGGCACGAAGGAGGCGCCGAACTTGGGCTGCAGCTTGTCGAGGCTCGCCTTGCTCTGAAACTTGCCGCCGACCAGTTGGCCCGACCGATTCATTCCAACAAAAAACAAATCCTTATATGTCGGCTCGAAGCCGTTAACGTACTGACCGTTCATGATCGTGGTGCTCAAAGGGTAGCGTTCCCCGCGGGAATCTGCAAATCCACCGGCATTAATACCAGCGACCGCGCCATGTCGCTGCACGGCTTGCTTCGTCGTCTCCGCCCCACCCACACGGTCCTTCCCTAACGTCATTTTCATGGCGTCCGGCGACTTGAGTCGGATCTTCATCGCATACCCTCGATAAGTGCCAGGGTTAACCTTGTACAATTCGATGCGAATCATGTCACTTTGAATGGTCTCAAAGGGGGAACCTAACTTGGACGTAATACGTCGGTTATAAATGGATTCAGGACGAGTTGCCGTCGTTTTTGCCGTTTTGACGATGGTGCTCATCGTTTGGGTTGTTTTCTGGTAAAGTTCGGCCGTTTGGCGGATGGAGGAGATCGTCGTTTTGGCATCTTTCTCCGCCTTGGTTAATCCTTCCAAAATCGAAGCCGTGGTTTGGAAAACTTCAGCGTCATGCGTGATGGGATGGGGAGCTCGGTTCCATTCGATGGCGGCTCCGCTGATGAAGAGTGCAATCAGCATTCCGATCAACGGGCCGGTAGTCAGCAGAAAAAAACGGTTGATTTGTTTGACCGGCGTAATCATTTGAGCAGGTCCATTTTCTTCTGAAGCGCGGCTAGCTGCTGCTTGACCTCGCTCAATTGCGAATACAATTTGTTGCTGTTATCCGTTTTTTCGCTGCTGTTGTCTTTCGTGAATTCAAGCAATTCGTTGAACGCTTCCACCTTGCTTTGCAAATCCTTCACCTCGCCGGACAAAGCCGTTAGCTGAGCTGTATAATCCGCCTTCATTTGTTCGGCTTCATTTTGCCATTTGATGTCCAACTGGTCGATCATCGATTGCTTCAAATGATTGCTATACATGTAGGCCGCGGTAACCCCGGCGCCGATCAATAGGACCCAAATCAACAAGATCATGGCTACGGAAGGCCGCCGTGACTTCCTGCTGCGACTCGTTTCGGTGACGGTTGCAGGTTCCGTAGAGTAAGACATGGTAAATCACCTCATAAGTAATATTAAAAGTTGTCATGATGCAGTTTTCATTCTATCATGACGACACTAGGTTCGCAAAAATGATAGATTTGCCAATGATTCGTCAAAATCAGGCATGACGCGCAGTTAAGTCCCCATTGTCTGGGAAATTTGTCCTGAGGTACAATCGCTTATACAAGATGAAAGCGGGGTGTGCTTGTGGATACGGGTCTGGATATGTTGAAGCGCCGACTGCCGCCGGCTTTCGCCCGGGAAATCGAAGATCGGTTGCGGGAAGGGAACCTGATTTCGCTGGCTGGGCCGCATGGGAACGGAGTCGGAGCACGCCTGGATCGGGAATATAGCGTGGACAACAATGGGCAAGAGGGGGAGCCGGCGGAGCGCAGGGGGATTCGCACGCTGCTGGATTGGTTGGCTTCGGCATACGAAGAAGCCGAAGGCATTAGCAAGGAACCGCAGCAATGGATACTGGCCGAAAGCGCCGATGGGGCGCTTGACCTGCTGCTGCGGGCGTTGGTTCCCGGCGGCGGCACGGTGCTCGTTGAGACGCCGGCTGCACCGGAGGCGCTGGAGCTGATGCGCCGCCGCGGCATCCGGGCGGTCCCGGTGGACTGCGACCGGGATGGCATGCTGCCGGACGACCTGCGGCGGAAATGCGAGGCGGCCGGGGGGCGCCCGGCTATGGCGTATGTAACGCCGCATTACTCGAACCCGTCCGGCCGGGTGTGGAGCCGGCAGCGCAAGCTGGCACTGCTGGAGCTCAGCGAGTGGCTGGGCCTGCCGATCGTTATGGATGATACGGCGAGCTTGGTGCCCTTCGCCGAAGTGGGAGATCCGGTAACCGATAGGGAAGAGAAGGGAAGCAAGGATTTACTGGAGCAGACGGCGGGGACAGAGTGTGAAGGTACGGCTAAGGAGATGGCGGGAACAGAAGTAGAGGACCTATCCAAGGATCTGAAAGAAAACGGGGGACAAGGGGACACGACGTCGCTGGATGTGCTGCGCCAGCAAGCGGGCCTATGGGGAGCCGAGATCGTCAGCCTCGGCTCTCTGGAACGGACGCTGACGCCGCAGCTGCCGCTGGCCTGGCTGCGCGGCGATGCGAAAACGATGGAACGGCTGCGCCGCGTTCCATCGCTGGGCAGCTCCAGCGCCGCGGGGGCGGCCGTGGCCGAGCGAGCCGGGCGGCTCCACGCCTGGCTCGCCCAGCCGCCGGGGCGCGGGAGCGCCGCCGCCGCCGAGGCTGCGGCGGCGTATGCCGCGCGGCGCGCGCTCGCGCTGGAGCTGCTGCAGGCGCCCGCTTGGCGCGGCGCCTGCGTAGAAGACCCCGGCGGCGGGCTGTACCTCTGGCTGCGCCTGCCCGCCGGGGTCTCCAGCGAAGCGCTGCTGCGCGCTTCGCTGCTGGAAGACACAGCGTTCCTGCCGGGGACGCTGTGCTATGCCAAAGAGCCGGATGATCGCTTCATCCGGCTCACCGTCGCCGCGCACGAACCGGCGCGGCTGCGCGAGGGGCTGGCGCGTCTCACCGCCGCCCTCGCCGAGTTCACGGCGCGCTCCGTGGACGAATGAAGGCTGCCCGAATCGCAATAAGGGAGGTAGAACGATGGCGACGTTATGGGCAATAGGGAAATTCGTTCTGTTTATGGCAGGCCTGGGTCTGGCCGTCTATGTGTATCTGTTATTCATGAGAGGTCTGAATCAAATCCCGGAACCTAAAGATCAACGGGATAAAGATCAGAGCTGAGCGGGCCAAGGATTAATTCCATGGGTCTAGGATAGACCAGCGTATCACCATCCCGCCAGTTCCTAGAGGCGCTCCCCTTCCCGCTCCGCGGTCGCCGCTACCCGGCGCCACCCGTCGACGACGTGGGCATACTGACGCAGCCCCTCTGCGCCGTCCGGCGTCAGCGCGTAGCGCCCGCGGACGACGCGGCGGAACCAGCCGTAGTAATCGCGCTGCAGGATCGCGGCGGCCGTGCCGACGCCGCTGCGGTCACGCGCGTCCTTCGGCGACATCTCGCCGCCGCCCTCCTCGATGGCGAGCGCGATGCGCAGCGCCCGTTCGCGGTAGGCCGTCACCAGCTTGGTGCCGGTGCTGCCGCCAACGTTGTAGTCGCCGCTTCGTTCGTGGAACTCATGCAGCAGCTTCTCCGCCCGGCGTTTGACCACTTTCGGCCCCGGCGTGTACAAGGCCTCGTTCCCCGGCGCACACAGGATCTCCACGAAAGCGGGTTTTGTTTTATACCGAGTAACCGCGATCAGTCCCAGCCCCAGCCGGCGGCAAAGCAGCGTGATTTCGCTCCAACGCTGGTTGTGCGCCCCTTTTTTGGCGCGATTCCGTTCTACAGCCAAATACACCTCGGGGCTGAGGCGCTGGCGTTCCAAACCCTGCAGCAGCAGGGGAAGATTAAACGTCTTTTTCATTTCCACGATCAGCGGTTCATCGCTGCCCGGCCGAACGCCAACCAGGTCGCAATGCCGCACCTCGCTCTTGATCACATATCCGCGCTCCTCAAAAAAAGCCTTCAGCGGAGCGTACAATTCCGTCTCATGCTGTACCGCCATGACGATCCCCTTTTCCTTCCCATGATCATGTAAAAAGTATATCACAAACCTCAATTCCTACTTTTTCCATCCGAATATTTTCGTCGGAAAAAAGGTCAACTTCTCCCATTCACGCGCATAGGTATGTAATACACTTTTTATCGTGGAAGCTCCATACACTGGTCAGGCAAGTTCTAAAGATCGGGGACGCGGGAGAACCCCCAAAGCGGGAGTACAGGAGGTACCTAACATGGACATTTTTGAGCGTTTAGCGGCTTACCGGGCGGAAAGCGACTCCTTGTCGTGGAGCGGCACATTTAAAGATTATGTCGAACTGTTGGCCAAAGACCCTTCGCCGGCGATGACCGCCCATGCCCGGGTTTATGAAATGATTAAGTCCTATGGCATAGAAGAGGATGATGGCAGGAAAAGGTATAAATTTTTTGAACAAGAAATCTTCGGGCTCGATCGGGCCGTCGAAAAGCTGGTCGAGGAGTACTTTCACTCCGCCGCCCGCCGGCTCGACGTGCGCAAGCGGATCTTGCTGCTGATGGGACCGGTGAGCGGGGGCAAATCGACGCTGGTTACGCTGCTGAAGCGCGGACTCGAGAAGTTTTCTCGGACCGATAAAGGGGCGGTGTACGCGATCGCGGGTTGCCCGATGCATGAGGACCCGCTTCACCTGGTTCCGCATGAGCTCCGTCCGGACGTGGAACGAACGCTGGGTGTCCGGATCGAAGGCAATTTATGCCCGATTTGCCAAATGAGGCTGAAGACGGAATACGGCGGCGACATCGAGAACGTCAAGGTCGAGCGGGTGCTCTTGTCCGAAGACGACCGCATTGGGATCGGCACATTCAGCCCGTCGGATCCGAAGTCGCAGGATATCGCCGATTTAACCGGCAGCATCGATTTTTCCACGATCACGGAATACGGGTCGGAATCCGATCCAAGGGCGTACCGCTTTGACGGCGAGCTGAACAAAGCCAACCGCGGTCTGATGGAGTTCCAGGAAATGTTGAAATGTGATGAGAAGTTTCTGTGGAACCTGCTGTCTCTGACGCAGGAGGGGAATTTCAAGGCGGGGCGGTTCGCGTTGATCTCGGCGGATGAGCTGATCATCGCGCATACCAACGAAGCGGAGTATAAATCTTTTATCGCGAATAAGAAAAACGAAGCGTTGCAGTCGCGGATGATCGTCATGCCGATTCCCTATAACCTCAAGGTGTCGCAAGAGGAGAAAATTTACGCCAAGCTGATCGGCCAAAGCGATATGAGTCACATCCATATTGCCCCGCATGCCCTGAGGGCGGCAGCGATCTTCTCCATCTTGACCCGGTTGAAGGAGACGAAGAAGCAAGGCGTCGATCTGGTGAAAAAAATGCGCCTCTACGACGGCGAAGAGGTCGAGGGCTACAAAGACGCCGATTTGAAGGAGCTGCAAAACGAGTACCTGGAGGAGGGCATGTCCGGCGTCGATCCGCGGTATGTCATCAACCGGATTTCCAGCGCGCTAATCAAGCAGGATTTGCATTGCATGGGCGCCTTGGATATTTTGCGGGCCATTAAGGACGGCCTGGACCAGCATGCTTCGATCACGAAGGAAGAACGCGAGCGCTACCTGAACTTTATCAGCATTGCCCGTAAGGAATATGATGAGCTCGCCAAAAAAGAAGTACAAAAAGCGTTCGTTTACTCGTTCGAGGAATCGGCGCGCACCTTGTTCGAGAACTACCTCGACAATATCGAGGCGTTCTGCAACTGGACGAAAATCCGCGATCCGCTCACCGATGAGGAGATGGATCCCGACGAGCGGCTGATGCGCTCGATCGAAGAGCAAATCGGCATCTCGGAAAACGCCAAAAAGGCGTTCAGAGAGGAAATCCTGATCCGCATCTCCGCGTACTCGCGCAAAGGGCGGAAATTCGAATATAATCACCACGACCGGCTGCGGGAAGCGATCGAGAAGAAGCTGTTCGCCGATCTCAAGGACATCGTGAAGATCACGACCTCGACCAAAACGCCGGACGAAAACCAACTCAAACGCATCAACGAGGTCAGCAAGCGGCTGATCGACGAGCATGGCTACTGCCCGGTTTGCGCCAACGAGCTGCTGCGATATGTGGGCAGTTTGTTAAACCGGTAATAAGTTGAAAAAGTTAAGGTGGAGGGGAAACCCTCCCCTTTTTTTGCGTTATTTGCTATGCCCAGCGCGTCTCCAACCGACGTGTCGAGTTTAACTGGATTTTCTACCGTTAATTTGGAGCGAGAAGGCCGTTCGAATTCCGATTTCCCCATCGTCCCGCCTCACCGCCCTCTAGGTATCCGCATACGATAACTTGAACTTGAAACCTTGGAGGCGAATAACGAATGAGTGTTCAACCATGGGGGCACCCTCAACAACGCATCGTTTATCAGGCGGACCCGCAATCCGCGCAGCATTTGCGATCGATCCGCGACCGAGTGCAAGGTATCTGCCGTCAGCATGTCAATCAAAGAGTCCGTATTGAGACGATGGACGGTCATGTGCATGTCGGCCGGATCGTCAGCTGCCAAGGCGGGATGATGCATTTGGCCGTTCCACGGCACGGGGGCCAGCGGGCCTTTGGCGCACCCTTCTGGGGCCCAAGTCCAAGCGATGAGATGATCTTGACGCTGGTGCTTTACGAACTGCTGGTCATCGCTTTGCTGTCCTGACGGGTTCCGCATGCAGAACAAGAGCCGCCTGATCGATAGGATCGAGGCGGCTCTACTTTTGAATTGAAACATCCAACTCAACGGCAACGTTATTATAAGAAACAAATGCGGGAGGATTCCATGGAAAAGGGTAACAAACTCATGTTAACCGTAGTTGCACTTGCGATAGTAGCGTGTACCTTCTGGGCGGGTTATTCGGTTGGCTTACGGCAGAACGAGCCTGTGGATCCATCTGACATCCAGCAAACCATTCATTCCAAATGGGTCATCGCAGGCACCCCACCCTCGCCCACCGTTACCGTACAAGGAACCGCCATCGAGGTTGCCCGGGCCAGTTACTCTTGGTGCTCGCCAGTCCTTAGCAGCGAAGGCAGCTGCGTCAGCGTGGATGCCAGCCTCCCCGAACTAAAGGCAGCCGTTGTTCCGGGAGGCGCTCCGATCGATACCGAGGCTCCAGAGGGCATCAAGGAATTCACGCTAACGGGGACGGACCCGGAAGGCGGAGCCCTCAATGACCCTTATAAGGTTCCTCAAGTGACAGGTATCTACCTGTACCGCATCCATTGCGAATGGTTCCTGGATCAAGGTCAAAGTGATTTCTATTTCAGCCTGAAGGTGATCTAACTCAAATCATCTTCCTCACATGCTTCTGCCCGTCATAGGAGAACATCGCGCGCTTCTCTTCCACCACCGTCTCCAGGTGTACGGGGCGGCCCCACAGCTTGTAAACGTGGGGGAGCGTGTGCTCCAGGTATTTCAGGTCCAGCTCAAGCCCCTCATACTGATGCTTCAGCAGCAGCTCGCCGGAGCGCAGGTAGTCGCCGTCCTGGACGACGATGTACGGGGAGCCTCCGTTCACGCGGGAGGCGACCAGCTGGTCGCGGATATGCTCCCAGGTTTTGTCGGTGATTTTCCACTCCGGGCCTTGCTTCTCGAAAATGTACAAATCCAGGTCGCGGACGAGTTCTTTGGTCAAATAGCTGCGGAGGAACGAAGTGTCGGAGTCGAGCTCGCGCACTTCGAAGATTTTCTCCCGGCCTTGCCCGGGCTCGCGGCCAAAGCGGCGGCGTTCCTCTTCGGTCGGGTGATCCCAGCGGCGTTCGATGTCCTCGAAGATCTTGAGCCCGAGGTAATACGGGTTCAAGCTTTGCCGCGACGGCTGGACGACCGAGGAGTTCAGCTTGGCGAATTCGACCGTTTCGTCGCTGGTGAGGTCGAGTTCGCGGATAATGCGCTGATGCCAGTAGGAAGCCCAGCCCTCGTTCATGATCTTCGTTTCCATCTGCGGCCAGAAATACAACATTTCTTCGCGCAGCATGCTCATGATATCCCGCTGCCAATCCTCCAGCGCTTCCGAGTATTCCTGTATAAACCAAACGAGATCTTTCTCCGGCTCGGGCGGAAATTGGACGGCTTTTTCTTTGGCTTCCGCCGAGCGTCCGCTCGGATTCTCGTCCAGCGACCACAGATCGTCGTAGGCGCCCTCCTTCACCTGCCCATACCGTCCGTCCTTGGCCCGGCGAAGCTTCTCCTCCATTTGTCGGCGTTTGTCGTACCGCATTGGCTTGATCAACTGCGGGTCTACATGCTCCTGGACCGCGAGCACGGCGTCGATAAAGCTTTCCACGGTACTCGCGCCATAAGCCAATTCATATCGGCTGATTCGCTCGGCGGTCGCAGACATGCTCTCCACCATATCCCGGTTGGTCGCGGAGAATCGCATGTTGTTTTTGAAGAAATCGCAATGTGCCAGCACGTGGGCAACGATCAGTTTGTTCTGGATCAGCGAATTGCCTTCCAACAAAAAGGCGTAACACGGGTTCGAGTTGATGACGAGCTCGTAGATTTTGCTTAATCCAAAATCGTATTGCATCTTCATCTTGTTAAATGTTTTGCCGAAGCTCCAGTGCGAGAAGCGGGTTGGCATGCCGTAGGCGCCAAACGTATAGATGATATCGGCGGGGCAAATTTCGTACCGCATCGGATAATAATCAAGCCCGAAGGAGTCGGCGATTTCCATGATTTCCGCGATGGCGTATTCGAGCTGTTCCATTTCGCTGCTCAACTGGCCGCACCCCCTTCGCGCTTGTGGAAAAACCGCTTTAACGCGTTATAAACCTCGCCCTTTTCCTTAATGACGTAATACATGAATTTCTCCTGCTTGATCGTCCGGTAAGCGGACATCAAGGTGCTGCCGCGGTTGTACTGGTTGACCTCCCCGTACCCAAACAGGTTGCTGCGCTTCATCAGTTCACCGATCAGCTTGACGCAGCGCTCGTTGTCGGAGGTCAGGTTATCGCCGTCGGAGAAGTGGAACGGATAGATATTGTAGCTGGACGGCGAATAACGGGAATCGATGATCTCCAGCGCTTTTTGATAAACCGAAGAGCAGATGGTGCCGCCGCTTTCCCCCCGGCTGAAAAACTCCTCTTCGCTGACCTCCTTCGCTTCGGTATGATGCGCCAGAAAGACGATCTCCACCTTCTCGTACTGACGCCGCAAAAACCGGGTCATCCAGAAGAAGAAGCTGCGTGCGCAGTATTTCTCGAATGCGCCCATCGAACCCGACGTATCCATCATCGCCAGAATGACCGCGTTGGAGCGGGGAACAATGATCTCCTCCCACGTTTTGTAGCGGAGATCATCCGGCGAAATGCCGTGGATGCCAGGGGTGCCGGCAGTTGCGTTCCGGCGCAAGTTCTCCAGAATGGTACGTTTCTTATCGATGTTGGACATCAGGCCTTTTTTGCGGATATCGTTAAAACGAATCGATTCGGTTTCCATTTCTTCTTTGTCTTTCTCCTGGATGTAGGGCAGTTCCATCTCATCGAACAGCATATCCTCCAACTCTTCGATGCTGATCTCGGCCTCCACGTAATCATAGCCAGGTTGATCGCCGGCCTTGCCGCCTTTCCCGCCTTTTCCGTTGTCCTTGGGACTGTCCTGGCCAAGCACATCCCCTACTTCGCTGCTTCCGTCACCTTGGCCGACATGCTTATGTTTTTGGTAGTTATGGATAAAGCGGTACTCTTCCAAATTGCGGAGGGGAACCTTAATGATCTGCTTGCCGTCCGACATAATGATATTTTCTTCGGTGACGAGGTCAGGCAGATTCTGCTTGATGACCTCCCGCACTTTCTCCTGGTGACGCTGTTGATCCTGATACCCTTTGCGATGCAGCGACCAATCCTCTTTGGAGACGACAAAGTTATATCGATCAGGCGTTGGCATAGATGAACACCTCCATATCGGGATTTCCCGGAACGCTATATTTGTGGATGTAAATAAAGTATATTCACGGGGAGGGGCGATATGTGAGGGAGCTTACGCCGGTTTGGAAACATTAAAGTTGGAAAAAAGCGGAGGCTCCCGTTAAGCCGAATCGAAGTTAGAAGGGTTTAAGAAGCCGGGATATGTGCTTCGGCCGCTGACCGAACGGATTCATGGGAGGAACGTTACTTTGAATATGCATGCATGATATTGCCGGGAGCCTTGCGTTAAAGCGAGGCTTCGGGCTTTTTTCTGCCCAAAAAGTGGTATAATTCGGAATTTTAAAGCGAACCCTAGTAAAAATTAGCCATAAAAGGGGTGTGAAAACATGAGATCGGGACCCTCCTTAAGAAATGTGGACAGCCATGCATTGATTCATGAAGCGGTGTTGGAAGAGGCCAAGGAACTCACGGAGCTGCTCGCGCGCTGTTTGAGCCGAGGTGAAACGGAGAAGGCGCTGGATATCGCCTGGATCGCCGTGGAGCATTGGGAATCGCGCACGCTTCAACACGCACAGAGCGAGGAAGAAGGGCTGTACGTCGAGGCGCTCGAACTGAAGCCGCAGCTGAAGGATGTCATCACCGCTTTAACCCGGGATCATCAACTGCTGCGGGAACTGGTGGCCGAAATTAGGGATTGCTTGGAGCGGGGAGAGGTCGGGGATCAAGTGGTCTACCGCTTTCAAGCGCTAATCCTGGTTGACCAGCTGCATAACCGGTATGAAGAAGACATGGTGGAAAAAGAAATGGAGGCGGTACGTCATGACGCATCTTCCGGCCCCGAAATTGGCGGATTTGCTGCCGGATAAACCGCTCCGCGCGGCTGAGCCGCGGCTTTACTCCCGTTTGACGGACGAGCTCGCGCGCTTGGGTTTGCACCCTTATGACGTCAAGGCGGGAGCGCAGCTCCATGAACGGGGCGTTGCCGTTCGCGTGCGCTACGGCGAGCGGTTTGAACGTCTGGAAAGCGGCGTGATTCCTTGGGATTGGATTGAGCACGATGACGAACGAATCAGGGGATTCCTGCGGGAAGCCGCCGAACGAGTCAAACAGGCATTGATCGCGGATTACTATAAAAGGAGTTGACGGAAGTTGGAGGAAGCACGCGAGCTTGAGTTAATCGTTAGACAGGACCGGGAAGATCTGCTTGCGGTGCTGCAGATGCGATTCGGAGTGCCGGAGGCCGATGTCGAGGCGAAGATCGCTTCCATCCATCAACCGGACGAGCTGCAGCGCTTGATCCTGGCCGCCTGCAATGCCCCCGTCTGGAGCGTGTTCGCAGAAGAGCTGCGCGCCGGAGAGGGCGCGTTCAAGCTGACCGGTGAGCGGTTTAATCCGGTTTCGCAAACGGCATTTGATCAGAAGGGAGATAGTTAAGTGGGCGATAAGCAGAACAAGCTGTTCGAGTCTTTGAAATATTTGCGGCGCGGGGAGCGCATCAATGACGGCTGGACCGAGGAAAGCCCCCGCGGCCGGGATTGGGAGAGCTTGTATCGCGGCCGGTGGCAGCATGACAAGGTCGTTCGCTCCACACATGGTGTCAACTGCACGGGCTCCTGCAGCTGGAACGTGTTCGTGAAGGATGGCATCATTACGTGGGAGACGCAGAAGACCGATTACCCAACGACGGGCGCGGACTTTCCGGAATACGAACCGCGGGGTTGCCCGCGGGGGGCCAGCTTCTCCTGGTACACTTACAGCCCACTGCGGGTGAAGTACCCGTACATCCGCGGGGATCTATACGAGATGTGGCGCGAGGAGATGGCGGCCGTTAAGGATCCGGTGATCGCCTGGAAGAATATCGTGGACGATCCGAAGAAACGCGCCCGCTATGTTAAGGCGCGGGGCAAGGGTGGTTTCGTTCGCGCGGATTGGGATGTCGCCTGCCAAATGATCGCGGCTGCAACCATTCATACGATCCGCCAGTACGGGCCTGACCGCGTGGTTGGCTTCAGCCCGATTCCGGCAATGTCGATGGTCAGCTATGCGGCAGGAACTCGGTTCCTCTCGCTGATCGGCGGAACGATACTGAGCTTCTATGACTGGTATGCCGATCTCCCGCCGGCTTCCCCGCAGGTGTGGGGGGATCAGACGGATGTGCCGGAGAGCGGAGATTGGTACAATACGAAATACTTTATTATTTGGGGCACTAACATCCCGCAGACCCGTTCCCCTGACGCTCATTTTATGGTGGAGGCCCGCTACAACGGGACCAAGGTCGTCGGCGTGAGTCCGGATTATTCGGAATACGAGAAATTTGCCGATATCTGGCTGCCGGCTAGAGTAGGCACGGACGCCGCGCTGGCCATGGCCATGACGCATGTCATTCTGAAGGAATTTTACGTCGATCAAGAGACCCTTTATTTCAAGGAGTATGTGAAAAAATTTACCGACCTTCCCTTCCTCGTCCTCTTGAAAGAGGGGAACGGAAGCTTCCGCTCGGATCGGTTCCTGCGCGCGGCGGATCTCGGCGACGACCAGGAGCTGGCCGATTGGAAGACGGTGCTCTGGGACGCCGCTACAGGGAAACCGGAAGTGCCAAATGGCAGCGAAGGCTTCCGCTGGGATCAAGACAGCCGATGGAATCTGGATCTGGACAAGCCGGACGGCACACGCATCGATCCGCAGCTGAGTTTTCTTGGGGGCGCGGATGAGGTTGCTCTGGTCGATTTTCCTTATTTCGCGGAACAAGAAGGGCAAACCGTGCAGCGAGGCGTGCCGGTCAAGCACCTGCAAACCCCGTCAGGCGAGACCCTGAAGGTGGCGACCGTATACGACCTAATGATGGCTCATGTCGGCGTTCCTCGGGGGCTGCCCGGCGACTATCCAACCGACTACGATGATAAGAAGCCGTATACGCCGGCCTGGCAAGAAGCGATTACCGGGGTGAAGAAATCGCATTGTATTCAGGTCGCGCGTGAGTTCGCCGACAATGCCGCCAAGACGGGGGGCCGTTCGATGATCGCGATGGGCGGGGGGACCAACCATTGGTACCATAGCGACCAAATCTACCGTGCCATCTTGAACCTGGTGTTATTAACCGGCGCGCAGGGGGTGAACGGCGGCGGCTGGGCTCACTATGTCGGCCAGGAAAAGGTGCGGCCGCTGGAAGGCTGGCAGCAAATCGCCTTTGCCGGCGACTGGATTCGTCCGCCTCGGCTGCAAAACGGCACGTCGTTTTTTTATTTCGCCACAGAGCAGTTCCGGTACGAAGCTCCGGTAAACGAAGAGCAGGTTACGCCATGGGGAGGCCGCTATAGCAAACAGCACCCGGCCGACGTCAATGCGATGGCCGCAAGGCTCGGCTGGCTGCCGTCGTTCCCGCAGTTCAGCCAGAACTCGCTGGAAGTGGCGAAGCAGTTGCGCGAGAAGGGCCTGACGGATGACCGGGAAGCCGTCCAGGAGGTTGCTCGAATGGTCAAGGACGGCGAGCTGGACTTTGCGATCGAGCATCCGAACGATCCACGTAACTTCCCGCACGTGTTCTTTAACTGGCGTTCCAATCTGCTGGGCGACAGCGGCAAGGGACATGAGTATTTCGCCAAGCATCTGATCGGTGCCGACAACCAGGTCTTAACCGACCCATCCCAGTCCTGGCGACCGAAGGACGTGCACACCGACGATATGCCGCCGGAGGGCAAGACCGATCTCTTCGTCAGCTTGGACTTCCGTATGACGAGCTCCGGACTGTTCTCGGACATCGTGTTGCCTGCGGCGACCTGGTACGAGAAGCATGATCTGAGCAGCACGGACATGCATCCGTTTATCCACCCGTTTAACCCGGCGATCTCTCCTCCATGGCAGAGTAAAAGCGATTGGGATGCTTTCCGTGAAATCGCCAAGACGTTCTCGGAGTTGGCCGAGAAGCATCTTCCCGCTTGTGAGGACGTCATGATGACGCCGCTCGGGCATGACAGCCCGGATGAAGTAGCTCAGGTGCACGGGAAGATCAAGGATTGGCGGAAAGGAGAAATTGAAGCGATTCCCGGCAAGAGCATGCCGCATTTCCTCATCGTCAAGCGCGACTACCCGAATGTCTATGGGAAGATGATCACGTTGGGTCCGAACATCGAGAAGGGGTATAGTTCCAAAGCGGTCAAGATCCCGGGTGAACGGGTGTATAAGCAGCTGAAGGAACGGTTGGGGATCTCCAAACGGGAGGGCATTGGCAAAGGCCAGCCGGATTTGTACGATGATCGCCAAGCGATCGAAGCCATCCTGTTAATGTCGGGGGCGACGAACGGAGAACGTGCGGTCGAAGGTTGGCGCGACATGGAGAAGAAGACGGGGAAGCAGCTTGCGGACATCGCCAAACCAAGGGAAGAGGAAGCTTTTACCTTGTTCGATATCACGGCCCAGCCGCGCCAAGCCATTTCTGCACCCGTTTGGAGCGGGCTCGAGAAGGACAACCGCCGGTATTCCCCGTTTACGTTGAACACTGAATACAACATTCCGTGGCGGACGTTAACCGGTCGGCAAAGCTTCTATCTCGATCATGAAATGATCCTTGATTTCGGGGAGGCACTGCCGTTGTATTTGCCGCCGCTAGAACATGTTCCTTTCCTCAAGGGGGAACGGGAGGTGCCGGGGAACGGGAAATCGCTGACGATCCGTTATTTGACCCCCCACCAGAAGTGGGGCATCCATACGATGTTTACTGATACGAACCAGATGTCAACGTTGTTCCGCGGCTGGCAGGTCGTATGGCTAAACGAGAAGGATGGAGCCTCGATCGGCATAAAGGACAACGACTGGATCGAGGTATATAACCGGAATGGGGTCGTGGCGGCGCGGGCGGTGCTGACGTACCGGATTCCCGAGGGAATCGCTTATATGTACCACGCCCAAGACCGTACGCTTGGCGTGCCCGGCACCTCAATCACCAAGCAGCGGGGCGGCACGCACAACAGCGTGACCCGTATTACGCTCAAGCCGACGCATATGATCGGCGGCTACGCGCAGCTCAGTTACGGCTTCAATTATTACGGGCCGACAGGAAATCAACGGGATACGATGACGATCATCCGTCCGCTGAAGGAGGTAAATTGGCTTGAGGATTAAAACACAGGTCGCGATGGTGATGAACCTCGACAAGTGCATCGGCTGCCATACCTGCTCGGTCACCTGTAAGAACACCTGGACCAACCGCCCCGGCACGGAGTATATGTGGTACAACAACGTGGAGACCCGGCCGGGACCGGGATATCCGAAGGAATGGGAAGATTCGCGCAAATACAAGGGCGGCTGGGTACTGCGCGGCGGCAAGCTGTCGCTGCGGGCCGGTGGGCCGATCGCGAAGCTGGCGAATATTTTTTACAATCCGGATATGGCCGATCTGGACAGCTTCTACGAGCCTTGGACGTACGATTACGACAGCCTGCTCCATAGCCCGAAACGCAAGAACTTGCCGGTCGGACGGCCGGTATCCATGATTACGGGCGAATACATGGACAAGCCGACATGGGGCCCCAACTGGGACGATGATCTGGCCGGGGGCAGCGAAATCGTCCCGATGGACCCTAACGTGAAGAAGCTGCAAGAGCACATCGCGTTAGAATACGAGAAGACGTTTATGATGTACCTCCCACGGATTTGCGAGCATTGTCTCAATCCGTCTTGCGTTGCCTCTTGTCCGTCCGGTGCTCTTTACAAGAGGGACGAGGACGGCATCGTGCTCGTCGACCAGGAAGCCTGCCGCGGCTGGCGGTTTTGCATGAACGGTTGCCCTTACCACAAGGTGTATTACAACTGGAACACGCATAAGGCGGAGAAGTGCAATTTCTGCTATCCGCGCACGGAGGCCGGACTCTCGACGATCTGCTCCGAGACGTGTGTCGGACGGATCCGTTACATCGGTGTTGTGATGTATGATGCGGACCGGGTCAAAGCCGCCGCAGCCGTGGAGGATCCGCAGGAGCTATATGAAGCGCAGTTGGGCGTATTCCTCGATCCTAACGATCCCGAAGTCATTAAGGAAGCGAGAAGAACGGGAATCACGGATGCGTGGATCGATGCCGCTCAGCGTTCACCTATTTATAAAATGGCGATGAAATGGAAGGTCGCGCTCCCGCTTCATCCCGAATACCGGACGCTGCCGATGGTTTGGTACGTGCCGCCGCTCAGCCCGATCATGAACCACATCGAGGAAGATGAGCTGCAGACGGACATGTATATCCCGGCGGTGGATCAAATGCGGATTCCGGTGGAATATTTGGCTTCCTTACTGACGGCGGGGGATACGAAAGTAGTTCGGAAGGTTTTGTTGAAAATGACGGCCATGCGCGTAATGATGCGCGATCGCGCCGTCGGAGGGTTGGACGAGCTGAGACGCAGCCGATTGCTGGAGGAAGCGGGAACAACCGTTGAGGAAATCGAGGAGATGGCCCGTTTGTTTGCCGTCGCCAAGCATAACGAACGGTTTGTCATTCCGACCGCGCGGCGGGAAATGATCGGGGAAGCCGGATTACATTATCGCCAAGGCGCTTGCAGCCTGGAGGGAATTACACCGGAGGATGGCTTTATGTCGCAGTATTTTGCCAAGGGGGAATAGATCGATATGGTGGAAGCCATGGAAGCAAAACGCATCGGATTGGCCGTCGCCGCCAAATTGCTTGGATACCCTGACGACGTTTATCCGGAGATCCTGAGGGAGACGGCTGAGGCGGTATCGGAAGTGGAGGATCTTACGTTGAGGAGCCGATTGGAAACGGCAATTCGGCCTTTGCAGTCCCTCCCCCTCCGGGAGCTGCGAGAGCAGTACGTCTGGACCTTTGATTGGAAGGAAAAAACCGGGCTTTATCTCACCGCGCACGAGCTTGGAGACAGCCGCGAACGGGGGGCTGCATTGATTCTGTTGCAGCACATTATCGGCGATGCCGGATTTGTGGCGGCGGCTGGCGAACTGGCCGATTATATGCCGCTGCTTTACGAGCTGCTGGCGATGCGCCCGGATCATGTCCACGTACGGGCGCTGGATCTGCGGCTGGCCGTGGCGACGAAGCGCGTTGCCGATCATCTCCCAGAGGACAGCCCTTACCGTGAGGTGTTCGCCTACCTGATGGAAGAGGTATTCGGCGAGCCCTCGGAAGAGGACATCCGCCGATTGGAAGCAAAGCGGGAGCAAGCCGACCTGGACGAACTTCCTTACCCGATCCTTTACGGAATGGATGGGACAGCCCGCACGGGGACGGATCCGACGCAATTCAAAATGTGCAACTGAATGAATGGAGGAAAACCGCAATGACCGGATTATTCTGGTGGGTAGTCTATCCCTACATCGCATTGACGGTGTTGATTCTCGGTTTGCTGTACCGGTTTGCCTTCCGGCAGGCGAGCTGGGCGGCTCCCTCGACGGAAATTTTCGAGAAAAAATGGCTGCGGGTCGGGTCGACGGTGTTTCATTACGGCATCGTCTTCGCTTTCGTTGGCCATGTGATGGGTGTGTTGATCCCGCGAAGCGTTTATCACGCCCTAGGCGTTCACGATGAAACGTATCATTTCTTCGCGATCGTCGGCGGCGGGCTGGCAGGCCTTATGGTGGTATTAGGGCTCGTCCTGCTATTGATTCGCAAAATCCTGAACCGGCGCGTTCGGGCCCATGCCGGCTTTGCCGATTACTTCGCCGTCGTCCTGCTGCTGATCGTCGCTGCCAACGGGACGTATATGACAATCGTTTACAATACGACCGTGGTGGCTTATGAATATCGTACGACGATCGGCCCTTGGTTCCGCAGCCTGCTTGCGTTCCATCCCGATTATCATCTGATGGATACGGTGCCGCTGTTGTTTCAGTTGCATGTGTTGACGGCCTTTCTGCTGTTCGCCTCGATCCCGTTCACGAAGCTGGTGCATATGTTCTCTCTGCCGGTACGCTATCCGGCACGCGCCCCGCAGCAGTACCGTTCGCGGGTGAGCTATAAGCGGCGATAAGGGTGTTGTTAGCCGTAAGCGCAAGAAAGGGAAGGCGAGGGGCGAATGTCCCTTGCCTTCCCTTTTCTCCTAGTGCGTTCGTTAGGCGAGCTTCTTCGTATATAAGATGCCGATCGTTTTGGCGCCGCAGTGGCTGGAAATGACGCAACCGGCATTAGATACCGCGACGAGTCGGGCGTTTGTTTTGGCCTCCAACGCTTCCTTCAGCATGATTGCGTCTTCGTCCGCCAAGGAATGGGTGACGAAGATAAGGTCGTTATCCATCTCGGGCAGGCGGCTAAGCGCGTTGTTTAGAAGCTGATCTAACGCTTTTTCGCGGCTTCCGCGGATCTTGTAAGCCGGGGTCATTTTTCCGTCCTCAACCTTAATGACGGGGCGTATTCTCAGCAGGCTGCCGACGATGTTTTGCATCCCGGAGCAGCGTCCGCCTTTATAGAGATAGTCCAGCGAATCGATAACAAATTCGGTCTCGACCTGCGAACGTACGGTGGTCAGCAAGCGAACGATTTCTTCCACACTCTTTCCCTCCGACGCAGCCCCGACGGCTTTCATGACCTGAAGACCGATGCCAGTCGATAAGTTCAGGGAATCAAACACGGTAACCGTACCTTCGGTAAACTCCTCTGCGGCGATCAGCGCGTTCTGGTAAGTCGAGGATAGTTCCGAAGACAAGCTGATATATAGGATTCTCTGGCCTTCCTGGGCAAAAGGCGTAAACGCCTGTATAAAGTCCGCAGGGGAAGGTGCTGCCGTCTTCGGCAGCTTGCCCGTTTCGTCGACTTTCCGGTACAGCTCAGGCACCGTCAAATCGACGCCATCCTTATAAGTCTGTTCCGAGAACGTGACGTACAGCGGCACGATGCCGATGTCGTACTGCGTAATCCAATCCGCGGGGAGATCGCAGGTACTGTCCGCAAAAATTTTGATGGAACCCATATGAATCCTCCTAAAAGTTCATTGGTTATCTATGGGACTTAGGAAGCCGGTTGTTTTCTTGTATACATGATTGCGACCGTGTGCGGTCCGCAGTGGCTCGATATGACGCAACCAGCTTCCGCAATGGCGACTTTGCGCGCACCGGTCTGTTCCCGCAGGATGACGGCCAGCCGCTGCGCTTCTTCCTCGGCAAGGGTATGAGCGACCAGGATTAAATCCTGATCCATTTTATCCTTATCGGCCAGGGCGTTGTCGAGCATTTGCTGCACGGCTTTCTCCTTGCGGCCCCGGACCTTGTAAGCCGGGATGATGTTTCCGTCCACAAGCTTCAGCACCGGCCGGATTTGCAGCAGACTGCCGATGAAATTTTGCATCCCGGAGCAGCGTCCGCCTTTATACAAATATTCCAGCGTATCGATAACGAATTGGGTCTCCACCTGAGGGCGCATCGCGGCGATTTGTCCGGCGATTTCCGCGGCTTCAAAGCCCTTCTCGGCAAGCTGCACGGCCTTCATAACGAGCAATCCAATACCGCTGCATAGGGTAAGGGAATCAACGACATGGATCCGGCCCTCGGGAAATTCCGCGGCAGCGATTTGCGCGTTCTGGTAAGTGGACGAGAGCTTGGAGGACAAGCTGATATACACGATGTCCCGTCCTTGATCGATATAAGGGCCAAAGGCATCCATAAAGTCTTTCGGGGACGGAGCCGTTGTCTTAGGCAGATTTCCCTCGGCCTCCACCCGGCGATAGATATCGGGCGGGGTAATGTCGATGCCGTCCCGAAAAGTCTCATCACCGAATACGACGCAAAGCGGGACCAGTCCGATCTCATGCCGTTCGGCCCAACCGGCTGGAAGGTCCGAGGTACTATCCGCGAAAATTTTCACATTAGACATAAGCAGTCTCCTTGGTTAGTTGATACGAATTCTTAGTAGATGAAAAAAGCAACTTCTCACTATTCTAACAAAAAGAACGAGACTAGGAAAAGCCCCAAGTCCGCGTCACCGTACCCGCGAGGCTTGGGGCTTGAAACGGCGGCATCAAGCCGCCATTATTACGGGGCGGTAAGGCTGCCCAAAACGAACAACATGATGAGCATCAACAAAGATAACGCTGAGAAAATCGTGCCTAAAATCGCAAACACTTTACGTCGGTTTTTGACCGCTAGGCCGATAATGCCCAAAATCAGTGCGATCAGGTCCAGCAAACCGGATACGAGAAACAGTAAAATGCCGAGCAAAGCGCCGGTTCGCTGCAGCAGGTCTTCAGCGATCACGTTTGCTGGCTGGTCCATGATCTCTAGTACCGTGGACGTAATCAGCGCTAGCGATACGATATAGCCGATTACGGCAAGTAAGCTGAGTACGAATGAAGCGATGCCTGGTCCGGAGAACTTCATCCGATAGGCGGGCTCAAAAGGCGCATTGTAAGAGGATACGGGTTCTTGCTCTGATTGGCGATAATCCATTTGAAAACTCCTTTAATACGGTAATGTAAACCTATTCAAGAACATCTTTAAATATCCTTCCGAAAATTGCAAGGACATTTTTGGGGAGGAGGGATTGCAGTGGAAAATAGACGAAGCTCTGCGGTATGATGGACATGAAAACGGTGGACATACTCAGAGAGGGGCGAAATGCGATCGTGCAGCGAAAATATGCGGGAATCGGTGCCATTGTCATGCTTCTAGCCGTGGCGTTTGGAGCTTTCGGCGCTCATATCCTGAAGGAACGGATCGGCGAGTCGGCCATAGGGACTTTCGAGACCGGGGTTCATTACCAGATGATCCATGGCATTGCGATGCTTGTGGCCGCTTTGTTTTCCGGAAAATGGGGAGAATCCCGGCGCCTGTTGTGGAGCGGAAGATTGTTTCTGATCGGTGTGATTCTATTTTCGGGCAGTTTATACGGGCTATCCACATTGGACTTCCGATGGCTTGGTCCGGTGACGCCGCTTGGCGGCGTAGCTTTTCTGGGAGGTTGGTTGCTGCTCGCACTTGAGGCCTGGAAGGGTACTTCTCGGGCGGGGGCTTAAAAAACCCGCCTGATTTGAGTATCGAATCAAAAGGGCTGGCGAATCCTGCTTGGCAGGAAACGTCAGCCCTTTGACATGATCCAGTGAACCGTTTAAGTATCCAGAAAGTCGATGACTTCGCTCAGTTTTAACGTATAGACCTGCTTCTCGTCGACGTGGTATACGTTTAGAGCGTAGGTTTCCGGAAGGAAATTCAGAATTCGGCAGGGAATGCTCGTTCGCTTCCCGTTTCGGTTGACATACAGCCGGACCAACTTGTTCCCGGTGATGTAGCCTTGAATCCAAGCCTGGAATTCCTCGCTGGCCGCAATATCTTTGAAGTTTCCTGAAGCCGGGGCAGCCGGTTCGTTTTTCTTCTTCTCGGCCGCAGCCGGAGGCTGTGGCGTCTGTTTGGCGCTATTCTTGGTTGAGGCGACTCTGGCTTTATCAATACGGGACTGCTTGCGGGAAGCTAAGGTCGATTCAATGATTTGTCCCAACTCTATTCCGGAATTAATGCGGAAATCTATGATGTCTGAGCTGCCGTTTAGCAGCTTCAGCAGCGCTTGCAATGCCAACGGGTTCGTCGTGCCCTTGATCAGAATTTCGACGTTGAACAAGTAACCCAATTCTTCCTCATGATGTTGACCAGTGTGATTGTCCATAATTCCCCCAAATATTGCGTGTTATCCTTTTATGTTGAAAATACCCAAATAATCATAGCACCACTAATACAACAATCATAGTCCAAATTCATGAAAAAAACACTGAGCATTGCTGGAAACCGAAAGAAAGCGTTTGCCGCAGCAAACAAGCGGAACGTAAACTGGATGTCCACCATCTTTCTGTTTCGCTTAACTTGAATTCGGGTAAGATAATGACATCTTATTCTATATAGAAAGCAGGGGATGAGGATGGCCAATTCGGAAACGAAATCTACAGGAAAAACGAAGAAATCGAGCCTGGAGCAACTGTTGAACGAACAGGTCGCCAACTTGAATGTGCTTTATGTGAAATTGCACAACTATCATTGGTATGTGAAAGGGAGCGATTTTTTTCGACTGCATGCCAAATTTGAAGAATTATATAATGAAGTTTCTGAGCAAATGGATGCCGTCGCTGAACGGATGCTGACGCTAAAATGGAACCCGGCAGCAACGCTGAAGGAGTACTTGGAACTTGCCACCATCCAGGAGGCGGGCGGTAAGGAGGAGCCGCAGGCAATGGTGCAGCACGTGCTTGAGGATTTAGCAACCTTGACCGAGGCGTACAACGAAGGGATTGCGCTGGCTGACAAGGCCGAGGATCATGCCACCAGCGATCTGTTGACCGGCTACGTTGGCAGTCTTGAGAAGCAGATGTGGATGCTCCGGGCCTATTTGGGTTAACCCTGCTTTGTTACAAGTTCATACAAGTGAGGCATTTCCACAAGGGCTTGGCCGTAAGCAAGGGCCGGGTCCTTTTACTTTGGGTAACAATGGGAATTTCGACTTGTCTGTGACAAAGAGTATAGCATACGGGTTTATATCCGCTGGCATACGTTGCTTATGCCAATAAAGTAGGTTAGAATGGAAATGAGAATCAATGAGAATCACTTAGAATCATTCTAATGTGATAATTGTTATGATATAATGGCAACAACAAGGGCGGCGTCCCTGAGCAAATAACGTTAATATTTGTGGATGGAAGGAGCAGTTACATGGCAACGCATTTTGTAGTTGAGGGACTTAAGGCGACAATCGAGGAGAAGGAGATCCTGAAAGGGATCAATCTTGAGATAAAAGGCGGGGAAATCCACGCTATCATGGGACCTAACGGGACCGGGAAAAGTACGCTGGCATCTGCGCTAATGGGCCATCCGAAGTTTGAAGTGACGGACGGTAAAGTGACGCTGAACGGTGAAGACGTGTTGGAGATGGCCGTTGACGAGCGCGCACGCGCAGGTCTATTCCTGGCGATGCAATATCCTAGTGAAATCGCAGGCGTGACGAACTCGGACTTCTTGCGTAGTGCAATTAATGCCCGCCGCGACGAAGGGAACGAGATTTCCCTGATTAAATTCATTCGCCAAATGGAAGGCCAAATGAAAGTGCTGGAGATGAATCCAGAGTTTGCGCACCGTTATTTGAATGAAGGTTTCTCCGGCGGCGAGAAGAAACGGAATGAGATTTTGCAAATGCTGCTGCTGGATCCGAAGATCGTTGTTTTGGATGAAATCGACTCTGGTCTCGACATCGACGCCTTGCGGATCGTAGCCAATGGGGTGAACTCCATGCGCAGCGAAGACCGTGGTTTCCTGATTATTACCCACTACCAACGCTTGTTAAACTATATCAAACCGGACTTCGTTCACGTCATGATGCAAGGTCGCATCGTGAAATCCGGCGGTCCTGAGCTAGCCGAACGCCTGGAGGCCGAAGGTTATGATTGGGTCAAGGAAGAGCTGGGCATTGTGGACGAAACGGTTGGTCAAGAAGCCTAATCGGAAGGAGGAGTAGAGAATGACGACACAAACCGTACTTCCGGTAGAAGCGGAGCAATTGAAACAACTTTCCGCGAAGCGCGGCGAACCGGCCTGGCTGACGGACAGCCGGTCGAAGGCGCTGCAGCTGGCGACGGAACTGGAACTGCCTAAATTGGAGAAGACGCGGATTGACCGCTGGGATTTAACGAATTTTGGAAAGCTTGATCAGACCCACGACACAAATCCGCAGCAGCTTCCCAACAGCATTCAATCGCTAGTCGATTTGACGGAGCAGAGCAATTTGCTTGTTCAGCGTAATGCAGATACGGTATTTACTCGTCTGGCACCGGAATTGGCTAGCCAAGGGGTCATCTTCACGGATTTGGAAACGGCAGTACGTGAGCATGGCGACCTCGTAAAGGCGCACCTTC
Source organism: Paenibacillus sp. FSL R7-0216 (assembly GCF_037969915.1). Classification (NCBI taxonomy): domain Bacteria; kingdom Bacillati; phylum Bacillota; class Bacilli; order Caryophanales; family Paenibacillaceae; genus Paenibacillus; species Paenibacillus sp. FSL R7-0216. The sequence continues at coordinate 1,691,288 of NZ_CP150222.1, forward strand.
ACAGTGTCGTAAAGCCGGACGAAAACCGTTTGTCCGCTTTGCATGCAGCATTGTGGAACGGCGGCGTATTCCTATATATTCCGAAGAACGTGGTGATTGATACGCCGCTGCAGAGCATTTTCCTGTTGGACAATGCGGGAGCTGCGTTTGCGCCGCACGTATTGATCGTAGCGGATACGAACAGCCGAGTGACCTACGTGGATAACTATATTTCTGTGGACTTGAATGGAAACATTGTGCATAACGGTGCGGCCGAAGTGGTGGTAAAACCGGGTGCCAAGGTTCAATTTGCCACGGTTCACCATTTGGGCGAGCAAGCGACAGATATGACGTACCGCCGCGCCATAGTCGAAAACGACGGAAGCATCGAATGGATTATCGGAGAAATGAACAGCGGCGATTCAGCGAGCGAAACGCTGTCCATCTTGAAAGGGAACGGTTCGACCTCTGATGCTAAGGTGATCGCCGTCGGTTCGGGGAAACAACGGTTGAACTACACGACGAAGGCAGTCCATTACGGCAAGAGCTCGACCAGCCAAATGATCACCCGTGCAGTCATTCGGGAAGAGGCGACCGCTATCATCAACGGCATTACAAAGATTGAGAAAGGCGCCACTAAAGCGGATGGTCAGCAAACCGAGAAAGTGCTGATGCTAAGCCCGAAAGCGCGTGGAGACGCGAACCCGATTCTGCTGATTGACGAGGATGACGTCACGGCAGGACATGCGGCTTCCGTAGGGCAAGTCAATCCGGAGCAAATCTATTATTTGATGTCCCGTGGGATTTCCCGTGCAGATGCGGAGCGTCTAGTCATCTATGGCTTCCTCGCTCCTGTCGTATCGGATATTCCGTTGGAACAGCTGCAGAAGCAACTGCAGGGCCTGGTGGAAAGGAAGTTGGGACAATGAGCATTCACGCCGAAGAGCTCAAGAAACAATTCCCGATTTTGCAGCAGGAAGTCAACGGGCATCCGCTCGTATATCTCGACAGTGCGGCTTCTTCACAGAAGCCGGCTGTCGTAATTGAAGCAATCAAGCATTATTACGAATGGGATAATGCGAATGTGCATCGCGGCGTTCACACGCTGGGCAGCCGGGCGACCGATGCTTACGAGAACGCACGCGAGAAGGTAGCTCGATTCATCGGTGCAGCGCGCCGGGAAGAGATCATCTTTACCCGCGGTACCACTACGGCGTTGAATCTGGTCGCTTCCTCTTACGGGGCGGCAGCTGTCGGTGAAGGGGACGAAATCGTCATTACTCCGATGGAGCATCATAGTAATCTCATTCCATGGCAACAGCTAGCATTAAAGAAGAAAGCAGTATTGAAATACATTCCGCTGCAACCGGACGGTCATATCGATCTGGCGGATGCGGAGAAGACGATCACCGCGAAGACGAAGATTGTGGCAACGGCCTACGTTTCCAACGTTCTTGGCGTCGTGAATCCGATCAAGGAGCTCGCGGCCATCGCTCATCGGCATGGGGCAGTTATGGTCGTCGACGGCGCCCAAAGCACCCCGCACATGAAGGTCAACGTACAGGATCTGGACGCGGATTTTTATGCCTATTCCGGCCACAAGATGTGCGCGCCTACTGGAATTGGGGTACTATATGGGAAGAAGCAACTGCTGGAATCCATGGAGCCGATTGAATACGGCGGGGAAATGATCGACGATGTTGGGCTGTATGAATCAAGCTGGAAGGAGCTTCCGTGGAAATTCGAAGGTGGGACGCCTATCATCGCTGGCGCAGTTGGGCTGGCGGCGGCCATTGATTTCCTGGAAGGTATCGGGCTTGAGGAAATTCACCGGCATGAGGCTAAACTCGCCGGTTATGCGATGAACCGCCTGTCTGAAATTGAAGGGCTGACTCTATACGGACCGCGTGAGCGCGAAGTGGGCTTGATTACCTTCAATCTGCAGGATATTCATCCGCATGACGTTGCAACCGTGCTTGATGCTTCCGGCATCGCCATCCGGGCGGGCCATCACTGCTGCCAGCCGCTTATGCGCTGGCTTGAAGCGAGCGCAACGGCCAGAGCCAGCCTGTATTTGTACAATACGGAACAGGATATCGACCGACTGGCGGAAGCTTTAATCCAAACAAAGGAGTATTTTGGGTGATGCAACTGGACGATCTGTACCGCCGAGTCATAATGGATCATTATAAGAACCCGCGCAACCGCGGGAAGTTTGAGGAAGGCGCGCTGACGGTGGATTTGAACAATCCGACTTGCGGCGACCGTATTTCCTTGCAGCTCATTGTGGAAGATAACGTCGTCAAGGACGCCCGTTTTACTGGGGAAGGCTGCTCCATCAGCATGTCGTCGGCTTCGATGATGACGGAAGCCGTCAAGGGCCGGACTTTCGATGAAGCGATGGACCTGGCCGGACGGTTCTCCCGGTTGATGATTGGCGAGTCGGTGGACTTTGACGATTATGAAGATCTTGAGGCCTTATCTGGCGTTAATAAATTTCCTGCCCGCATCAAATGCGCTACGTTAGCTTGGAACGCGCTGAAAAAAGGAATCCAAGCGGATAACTAATCCCCTAAGGAGGTAGCCGAACATGGCCAAGAAAGCACCGGAAATGGAAGAGTATAAATACGGCTTCCGGGATGAGCACAAGTCGATCTTTCAATCGGGGAAAGGCTTAACCCGCGAAATCGTGACGGAGATCTCCCGGATCAAAGGCGAGCCTGATTGGATGCTTAATTTCCGCCTGAAATCGCTCGAGCAGTTCGAGAAGATGCCAATGCCTAACTGGGGCGGTGACTTGAGCGAGCTAGATTTTAACGATATTCAATATTATGTTAGACCTTCTGAGAAACAAGGCAAAACGTGGGAAGAGGTTCCGACGGAAATCAAGGAAACCTTTGATAAGCTGGGGATTCCAGAGGCTGAGCAGAAGTTCCTGGCTGGCGTCTCCGCCCAATACGAATCAGAGGTCGTATACCACAGCATTCAGAAGGATCTGGAAGATCAGGGCGTCATCTTCATGGATACGGATTCCGCCTTGCGTGAATATCCGGAACTATTCAAGGAGTATTTCGGAACGGTGGTTCCTGCGGCGGACAACAAGTTCGCGGCTCTGAACAGCGCGGTGTGGTCCGGCGGCAGCTTCATTTACGTACCGAAGGGCGTGAAGTGTGAAGTGCCTCTGCAGGCTTATTTCCGGATCAACTCGGAGAACATGGGGCAGTTCGAACGGACGCTGATCGTCGCCGACGAGGGCAGCTTCGTACATTATACCGAAGGTTGTACGGCGCCGATCTACAGCACGAACTCGCTGCATAGCGCGGTCGTTGAAATCATCGTGAAGAAGGACGCGCGTGTCCGTTACACGACGATCCAAAACTGGGCACCAAATATCTATAACCTGGTTACAAAACGTGCGGTAGCCGAAGAGAACGCCAACATGGAATGGGTCGATGGGAACATCGGTTCCAAGCTGACGATGAAATATCCGGCCGTTATCCTGAAAGGCCGCGGCGCGAAAGGTAGCGTGCTGTCCATCGCTGTTGCCGGCAAAGGCCAGCTTCAGGACGCCGGTGCGAAGATGATTCACCTGGCGCCGGATACGACGTCGACGATCGTGTCGAAGTCGATCTCCAAACATGGCGGTAAGGTCACTTACCGTGGTCTCGCATCCTTTGGTCGTCAGGCGGAAGGCGCGAAATCGAACATCAAATGCGATACGCTGATTCTCGATAACGAGTCGACTTCGGATACGATCCCTTACAATGAGATCATGAACGACAACATCACGCTGGAGCATGAAGCGACCGTATCGAAAGTATCGGAGGAGCAACTCTTCTATCTGATGAGCCGCGGCCTGACCGAGGAAGAAGCAACGCAAATGATCGTCATGGGCTTTATCGAGCCGTTCACGAAAGAGCTGCCGATGGAATATGCGGTGGAAATGAACCGCTTGATCAAGTTCGAAATGGAAGGCAGTATCGGGTAAGATTGAACGCAAGGGGAAAGCTCGCCAACCTTTAAGGGTTGGCGAGCTTTTTACGTCTCCAGCACTTTTCTCAAATTGGGAAGTAAAGAGGAGTGAGAGAATCGCTTACTTCGGACTGAATCCGGCCTATTTCCGGATCGTTACACTCGTCCCGATCGGTACGATCCGGGCCAATTCGACGACATCCGTGTTGTACATGCGGATACAGCCGTGTGATACTTCCTTGCCGATGGAGGAAGGGTCGTTGGTTCCGTGGATCCCGTAATGGGGCCTGGACAAGCCCATCCAATAGGCTCCAAACGGCCCACCGGGGTTCGGGGCTTTGTTGACGATCGTATACGATCCTTCAGGGGTTTGCGTGAGCATTTTTCCGATTCCGACCGGAAATCCGCGGACGACGATGTTATTGTCCAGCAAATAGAGCATTCGATCCGATAAATCAACGATAATGCGGTAATTCGGCATGATCTGCACCAGCCTTCCGTTTTATTGCTAGTGTATGACCCATATGCAGGGGGTGGCTGGGCGAAGGCGGAGGGAGTCGGGCTGTGTGGGAGTGGTTGCTGTCACGGACCGGTGAACGATATAAAAAAACGGGCCCTTTCGGACCCGGTAATCATGCCAGGATTATAAATAAACTTCTTCGATCGAAGTTTCGCGCTCTTTGGACAGGTCGACGAACCTGGAGTCGGTTTTGACGAGCGGCCGGAAGAAGTCCGTTTGGTTGGTCATGACGATGGAACCTAACTCGCCGGAATTCAGCATGACTTTCTTGCCAATGAAGTTGGGCAGCAGGTGGCGAATTAGCGCTTGCGTAGGTTCCGGGCTCAGCCTGCCGAAGCTAAGGCTGTTGAGCTCGCGCAAGACCGACAGAAGCTCTTGCTTCGAGCGGTACACGCGGTTAGAGGTCATCGCGGAGTACACGTCTGCCACGGCGGCGATTTTGGCCAACGGGTGAATTTGTTTATCGCGCAGGCCATGCGGATAACCGCTGCCATCTTCCCGTTCGTGATGCTGCAGCGCCACCAGCGCGGAGAGCTCGTCCCCGGTCGAGCTGAGAATGATCTCATGGCCGTATTCGGTATGGCGCTTTACTTCCTCAAACTCCTCCGGCGTCAGCTTGCCGGGTTTAGTCAGGATGTTTTGCGGTATCTTGCTTTTGCCGATATCGATCAAATAGCCGGCCTTCCCGGCTTTATAGGCTTCTTCTTTGGTATACCCCATCCAGGAAGCGATATAATAGCAGAGCATGCCGACTTGCATGGAATGATGGTAGGTATAATTGTCATCGTCGCCGATCATCAGCAGCAAGGAGACAACGTCCTTCTGGGTATCGAGTTCGGAAATCATAGGCTCTAAGAGCCGATCGACCTTCGCTTCATCGATACTCCCGCTAGTTAGCGCTTCCAAGAACAATTCCTCAAATCCGTCTACGGCTTCGTTTAAATAAGGCTTGGCACGGAAGGCAGGATCTGTAGGGAACTCGGCGTGAAGGGTTTGCGGCTCGATATCAACATAGTCAATTCCGTGCTGCATCAATTTGACGATAGCATCACTGGTCAACTCGCAGCCTTGCTGCAAAACGAAAACGCCGAAATGATTAAATACGTCATGTTGGAGACGGTCGCCTGGACTGAGTTCCATAATATGTACTTTCAAGGACGATGACACCTCATAATCTTCCAATTTTCCTTAATCATATCAGGAAATAATTGGACTGACAATGAATTTTGTTAGATGTCAATCATCCGAAAGGAGGTGTTCTCCTGGAACGCGAGGGTCCCAAGGCCCAAGTCCATGGCCCTTCCACTCGGAGCCGTCTTCCCAAATCTCCTTCTTCCAGATCGGTACGATTTGCTTCAGACGCTCAATCGCATAACGGCTGGCCTCGTAACATCCGGCCCGGTGAGGTGCCGATATGGCGATGACCACACTGATCTCGGCGATGTCCACATGACCGATCCGGTGGCTGATGGCGCAGCGCGTGCCCGGCCAGCGTTCGGCGATCTCAACACCGATCTGACGCAGTTTGGTTAGGGCCATCGGGACGTAGGCTTCGTATTCGAGATGGACGGTGCGCTGTCCTTGCGTCCATTCCCGGGTCGTCCCGGTGAACGTCAACGCCGCTCCGTGATCGGGGGCGATGACCTTGGCCGTGATCTCCTCCACGGACAGAGGTTCATCGGTGATGATAAACAGGTCCGCGTCAGCCCCGCCCGATGCAAGCTCGGACGTGGGTTCCCCGCCGGAAACCGGCGGGATCAACGCGACTTCGTCTGCCTCGGTGATCGGCGTATCGCCGGCGGCATACTCCTGATTCACGGCGACGAAAGAAGCGGAGATGAGATTTGCCGCCGAGGGATAGGTTTCCGCCAGTGCTTCCTTTAATGAAGCGGCGGTGAGAGGCCGTTCAGGATGCGAGTAGGCAAAGCTAAGACTGGACGTGCCGATTCGGTCTGCCAATCCAGCAAAAAGGGCGATTTGAATATTCATAGGAGTCTCCTCGGAATGGTTTGTATGTAATATACATTATAACAAGACAACGATCAATTTTAAGGTATATAATACACAATGAACTCTAAAATTTAGAATAGGCCGAATAGATTGAGAGAGCAAGGAGGCAGTTCTTGATGCCGGAAACGAACCAGGAAACGTTAACGATACTATACACCAACGATATCCATAGCCATTTCGAAACGATGGGGCGCATTGCGGCGATGATGGATGAATTGCGGGCCGAATCACCGGCCACCACACTCCTTCTCGATATCGGCGACCATATGGACCGGGCGGCGATCGAAACCGAAGGGACCTTGGGACAGGTTAATGTGGACGTGCTGAACCTGACGGGGTACGATGCCATCACGATCGGCAATAATGAAGGGCTGACCTTTACGCCGGAATTGCTAAGCCAGGCCTATGCCAGCTTGCATAGCTCCGTAGTCTGCGGCAATATTGTAGAGTTACGGTCCGGACAACCGCCGGCATGGATGCGAAGCCGGCTGGTAGTGCATAAAGAGGGCTTCAAGATCGGACTAGTGGCGGCGACGGCCGCATTTGCCGAGTTCTATGAGCTGCTTGGCCTGGAATCACTCAACCCGCTGGACACGATTGCAAGAGATGTAGGAATGCTGCGGAGCGAGGTTGATCTCGTCATCGTCATGTCTCATTTAGGGCTTCCGATGGATCGGCAACTGGCGGAGAAGATACCGGGCATCGACTTGATCATCGGCGGCCATACGCATCACTTGCTGGAGGAGCCGCTGCAAATCGGATCAACGATGGTAACGGCAGCGGGTAAATTCGGCAATTACCTGGGGAAGGTTGTCGTTCGTCGGGATTCCATTACCGGCCGTTTTAGAATGGACGGAATTTGTCTTCCGGTAGTGGAGGGACCCAAGAAGGAGCAGGTCGAGTCAGCCATCGCCTCACAGCGGGAAGCTGCTATGGTTCGGCTGAATCGTACCGTTGTCGTGACGGATCGGGAGTTGCCGGTATCGTATGAAGCCGAATCCCCGTTTGGCAATCTGCTAGCTCAGGCGGTTCGCCGCCATACGGGCAGCGAGTTCTCTCTGGTTAACAGCGGGCAGTTGCTTGCGAGCCTGCCGGCCGGCGAGATCAGCGAGGGAATGCTGCACGAGCGTTGCCCTTCACCGATCAATCCCTGTACGATGCGGTTGTCCGGCGAAGATATTTTGGTCAGCCTGGAGGAGTCGCTGCTCGAGGAGAAGATGGGCAAATCCATTATGGGATTTGGCTTTCGGGGGAAGGTACTAGGCGGCATATGCGTCGACGGCTTGGAGATTGAATACGATCCCTCTGCTCCGCCATACAAACGGATCATCCAGGCTAGTGTGGCAGGCGAGCCATTGCGGGAAGAGCAAACCTATCTCGTCGGCACGCTGGATATGTTTACGTTTGGCGTTGGTTACGAACGGTTGAAGCGGGGAACGGAGAAGCGCTACATGCTTCCTGAATTTTTGCGCGACCTGCTCCGCATCGAATTGCAAACCGCCGGCGCAGTGGAATCCTGTTTTCAATCCCGGTGGAAAAAAGTAGAATAAGCTATAGCGCAAAGTCACACTCGATCAGGAGGAACAAATGAGTCTAATTGTCTCGATTATTTTAGCCATAGTAGAAGGGTTAACCGAGTTTATCCCTGTTTCGTCCACAGGGCACATGATTTTAACGGCCAAGCTGATGGGATACGACGATCAGTCGCCGGAAATGAAAACCTTTGAAATCGTCATCCAGTTAGGTGCCATTCTGGCGATGGCCTGGGTCTACCGGGAGCGGATTTTGAATCTTCTCGGATTGAGCAAAAAAGTAACGGTGGTCGACCGGAATGCTCCGAGAGGCCGCCTCAATTTGATTCATATTCTACTCGGGATCGTGCCGGCGCTCGGCGTCGGTTTTTTCTTCCGCGATTACATCAAAAGCCTGTTCAGTTCTCAGACGGTGTTGTGGGCGCTGGTAGTTGGTGGTATCTTCATGATCTTCGCCGAGTGGTTCAATAAGAATAAAGCGACGATCACCGCCCAGGAAATGGACCAGTTAACCTATAAGCAAGCCTTGCTGATCGGTGTGTATCAGTGTATTTCCGTGTTGTGGCCCGGCTTCTCCCGGTCCGGTTCGACGATCGCTGGGGGGATGCTCAGCGGCGCCAGCTATAAAGCGGCGGCCGACTTCTCGTTCCTGATCGCGATTCCGATCATGTGCGCGGTTTCGGGTTATGAAATGTTGGATTCCTACCGGTATTTAACGTCCGATACGATCGGCTATTTTCTTATTGGATTTGTGGTTGCTTTCGTGGTAGCTTATGTGGTCGTACTGGCGTTTTTGAAACTCATCCAAAAGGTGCAGCTTCGTCATTTTGCGTACTATCGTTTTATTTTAGCTGCGTTGTTCTGGATCTTCATCATGCGTTAACCCGCTTCAAAAGTAAGTGGTGTTCGGTATCGACCGCTGATTCCAGATACATAAAGAAACCTTACAGAGACGGAAGTGGAAGTCATGCGGTTAATCCCAGTCGCCTCGCTGCAGGCTGGAATGAAATTAGGGAAAAAGATTTATAATGAGGACGGGATCATTCTGTTGTCCGAAAATGCGGTATTGTCCGATGCGATCATACGCAGGCTGCAATCCCACGGTTTGGATTTTATTTACGTGGCCGACCCCCGCACGGACGATCTGGTGATCCCTGAAATGATAGAAGAAGAAACGCGACGCCGCGCGCTCGGCGAAATCCGGACGAACTTCCGTAAATGGGCCGCACCGAATGTGAAGAACGTATCGTACCCTTATCTAGGCAAAACGTTCTCCGGTTTGATCGAATCGATTCTAGACGATCTTAGCGCCCGTGACGATACCATGATCATGATGATGAACATGAACAGCATGGATCATTATTTGGTTCGTCATTCCCTGAACGTTTGCGTGTATACGCTGCTGCTTGGGCAACTCCACGGGTATACGAAAGACGAATTGACCGTACTGGGCCTGGGTGCCTTATTGCACGATATCGGAAAAACCAAGCTCCCCCTTGAGCTGCTGACTAAACCGTCGCGGCTAACAGATGAGGAGTTTGCATTGATCAAGCGGCATCCGGACCTTGGATTTAAAATGTTGAAAGATGAGCCAGGGATCCCTTTGTTGTCGGCGCATTGCGCGTACCAGCACCATGAGAAAATGGACGGCAGCGGGTATCCTAGAGGTATTCGCGGCAACGATATTCACGAATACGCTCGCTGGATCGCGATTACGGATGCTTACGACGCGATGACGACGCACCGGGTTTATCGCAATGCGATGCTGCCGCATCAAGCGCTGGAGGTGCTGTATACCGGTTGCGGGCATTGGTACGAGAAGCCGAAGCTGGAGCTGTTTCGCGACCGGGTCGCGATCTATCCGATTGGGATGACCGTTAGATTAAGTACGGGCGAGACGGGCGTGGTATCGAAGATACCCGGTCATATGCCGCAGCGGCCGGTTGTTCGGGTTCTGACGGACCCGCGAGGCGAGGATATCCGATCGCCTTACGAAGTAGATTTGTCCGCCCAGCTCTCCATCGTGATTGCGGAAGTGGACGGAATGGAAATGGTGGTAGGTGAATGATGAATAAACAGACAAAAACGATGGATAGGACCAGAAGTCCGATCAGCCCAAGCTATGATCCGTGGGATCCGATCCGATCGCTTCGTGATTACGGACGCCACGTATTAACTAGCGTGGAGTTGACGGTGACGAATCTGTGTAATATGCGGTGCGAGCACTGTGCGGTAGGTGATAGCCTTGTGCTGAAGGAGCCTGAGCAGCTGCCTCTGCCGCTCATATTAAAGTCCCTTGATGAAGTCGAGTATTTACAGACGATCAGCATCACCGGCGGCGAGCCGACGTTCCGTCGCCAAACCGTGGAGGAGAAAATCATCCCGTTGCTGAAATATGCCAAGGCACGGGGAATCCGCACGCAAATCAATTCCAATCTCACGTTGGACTACGAACGTTACGAGAAGCTGCTTCCTTATTTGGATGTCATGCATATCTCGTTCAACTATACAAGCGGGCACGATTTCCATGAGATCGGATTCGCTCGCAGCGGGCACCCGGTCAAGCCGGAAGTCGCCTACCAAATGTTCGATACGATGATGGAGAATACACGTAGGCTCAGCGAAGCGGGCATGTTCATCTCCGCCGAGTCGATGATTAATTACCGCACGCACAAGAAGCTGCCGGACATTCACCGGATGATCGTCGAGATGGGCTGCCAAAGGCATGAGGTTCATCCGATGTATGCGGCCGATTTTGCCGAAGGGCTGCCGGTATTGGCACTTGGCGATATGCGGGCGGCGATCCACTCGCTGTTGGACGAACGAGATCCAGCGCTCTGGATGCTGTTCGGTACACTGCCGTTCTTTGCTTGCAACGGGAATGAGGAGGACTTGCAACTGCTGCGTCGTTTGCGGAGAGAGCCGAATGTGACGGTTCGCAATGACCCGGACGGACGCAATCGCGTGAATGTGAATATGTTCACCGGGGAGGTATACGTCACGGATTTTGCCGCCATCCCGGCTTTCGGTAATGTGCGGGAAGGACGGTTGGATGATATTTTCGGCCGCTGGGTGACGGAACATCCTCTGAACCAGAAGGTGAATTGTCACTGTGACGCAGCCGGTTGCTGCGGGCCGAACCTACTGGTTGCGGACATGTATTATCCGGATACGAATTTTAAAACGCGCAAAGCAGCTACTTTATAAAGGTAGAACTAATATAGGAAAGAGGCGTATTGCATGCCTGTGTCACCCGATGGTCATACCGAAATTGAAATAGGCAAGCTGGTCTGGAATCTGCTGCTCGTCCTTATTCTCGTCTTCTTGAACGGGTTTTTCGTGGCTGCCGAGTTTTCGCTCGTTAAGGTTCGCCAATCTCGGCTTACCCAGTTGGCTCGGGAAGGTAACCGACGGGCGAATTATGCGCTGAAGGTCAATAAGCGGTTGGATACTTACCTGTCGGCGACGCAGCTGGGCATCACCCTAGCTTCGTTGGGATTAGGATGGGTTGGAGAACCGGCGGTGTCCGAGTTGTTAATCGAACCGCTGATGCATAAGATGGGCGCGACGGACCCAACGCTGATCTCGACGATCTCGGTTGCGGTTGGCTTCGCGATTATTACCTTTTTACATATCGTGATGGGCGAACTGGCGCCGAAATCATTGGCGATTCAAAAGTCGGAAGCGGCGTCGCTATGGCTCTCGTGGCCGCTGCTGATGTTCTACCGGATATTCCTTCCGGTAATCTGGCTACTGAATACGGCGGCGAACAGCATGTTACGGCTGATTGGCATCGAACCGGCCGGCGAAGGCGAAGCGGCCCATTCCGAGGAAGAAATTCGCATTCTAATGGATCAAAGTGCCAAGAGCGGCGTTATCGACAAAGACGAGATGAAGCTCGTAGACAATATTTTCGATTTTTCCGATATGCTGGCTCGTGAGGTGATGCTGCCGCGGACGGATATGGACTGCTTGTACACGAATCTCGGCTGGGAAGATAACATGAAGATTGTGGCGAACACGAAGCATTCTCGCTACCCGGTTGCGGTCGAGGATAAAGATCAGATCATCGGGTTCGTCCATATTACCGACCTGCTGCTGCCTGATCCGGAGAAACCGCTTCGTTTGGAGGAAATGGTCCGTCCGATCCTGAATGTACCGGAGTCCATGGAAATCAGTCAGGTGCTTCGCTTGATGCAGAAAAAGCACTCTCAGGTGACGCTGGTCGTCGACGAATATGGCGGAACAGCCGGCTTGTTAACGGCCGAGGAGATTCTCGAGGAAATCGTCGGCGATCTCCATGATGAGTTCGAGGACGAACGTTCGGAGATCGAGAAGTTATCAGATGAAGTCTATTCAGTAGACGGACGCTTGCGGATCGAAGAGGTGAACGACCTCGTCGGTAGCGAAATCGAAGACGAGGAAGTGGATTCGATCGGAGGCTGGTTGTTTAAGGAATTGGAAGGAACCCCGGCGAAAGGGAAAAGAAAGCAGCTCGACCGCTTCTTATTCGAAGTCGAGGAAGCCAGCCGTTTGCGCATCACGCGCGTCAAAGTGATCCGCCTCGTAGTCGAGGAGCCGGATGAAGAAATCGAAGAAGAATAAGGCGGACAAGTTCCGTTGATCCATAACGCCGCAACTCCCGGTTAGGGGGACGGCGTTATTTTTTTGTGAAATTGCGCCTCCTCCGGTTCATTATTTGGGCGATTGTCATATGTTAGTGGTAGGATGCAGGGAAAAATTGGCGAATCCGCCTGCATGACCATGTTTGAAGAAGGAGGAAGTTTCTTTGAGCCATCCTCAGGAACGTGTGTGGACCCCTTTTATAGGCCCATTCGACCCATGTCCGCCGATTACGCACAAAACCTACAGCACCCCTCCGCAGCTGTTTATCCACTTCCAGCCCCCGAATCTACCGCAGTTTAGCCCGATGGACGCCTTAAGACACGGCACATTATGGCCGGCTTTGTTCAGTCCTTATGAATCCAAATGGGGAAAAGGACGGTGATCCCATGACGACAAATCCCAACAATCAACCGTTCGATCAGGAGTATTACGAGAAGCTTGAGAAGCTGCAGGCACTTGATTTTGCGCTGGTGGAGCTGAATTTGTATCTCGATACGCATCCGGACGATCTGGCGGCAATTCAGCAGTTTAATCAGCTGACCCAGGAACGGACGCAACATGCGAACCATTTTCAGCAGCTGTACGGACCGCTACAAAATTTCGGGCGAGCCTATTCAAAATTCCCGTGGGAATGGTCGCAGAGCCCTTGGCCTTGGCAGGTGTAGCAACCTGCCTTCAATCCGTGATGGGAAGCTAAAGGAGGTTAAATAGGCGATATGTGGGTGTATGAGAAAAAGCTGCAATACCCGGTTCGCGTCAGCAAATGCGATCCGCGGATGGCCAAACTGCTGATTGAGCAGTACGGCGGCGCGGACGGCGAGTTGGCGGCGGCGCTGCGTTATTTGAATCAAAGGTATACGATCCCCGACAAGGTGATCGGGCTTTTGAACGATATTGGGACGGAAGAATTCGCCCATCTCGAGATGATCGCAACCATGGTCTATAAGCTGACCAAAGATGCCACGCCGGAGATGTTGAAGGCAGCGGGTATGGATCCGTATTACGTGAACCACGATAAGGCGCTCTTTTACGAGAACGCGGGCGGAGTACCGTTTACGGCGACGTACATCCAGGCTAAAGGAGATCCGATCGCCGACCTGTACGAGGACATCGCGGCCGAGGAGAAGGCGCGGGCTACATACCAGTGGCTCATCGACATGACCGACGACGTCGATATCCAGGACAGTCTGAAGTTCCTTCGCGAGCGCGAGATCGTGCACAGCTTGCGATTCCGCGAAGCGGTGGAGATCCTGAAAGAGGATCGGGAGCATAAGAAATTCTTCTAATTGTTGAAATGAACTCATTCTATCGTTGAAGGTGATAGGTTATGGCCAAAAATAAACGTGGAAAATCGCTCTGGCACCTGCCGTCGCGCAGCCGCGGAACGTGTCCGGTGTGCGGAAGCACACGCATCAAGCTGCTGTATACCAAAAACACGAGTACGGGACAACAACTAAAAGTTTGCAAGAAATGCGATAGCGCCTCACAGGCAAGAATTGATGCGGCGGGTCAGCGGGTAAGCTGAAGTACAAATCAAAGCGAGGCTAACCTATAGGAGCGAAACGGCAGGATGCCGCTTAGCTCCTATTTTATTTTTGGATCGAAAACCAATAATATAGAATGAGAACTTATTTATGCACACGAATATATAAAGTTAGGTGATGATGAGAATGAACTTGCTGGAAAGATGGACCCGTGGAGCGAAGTTTGTATTGATTCTACTGGTCATCGTTTATGTGTTTTCGTTGGTGAGGCCTTTTTTCCTTCCCATGCAGGCCGTAATCGGAGCTATTATGATTCCGCTAATGTTGGCCGGATTTTTTTACTATTTGCTCCGCCCCGTGGTCCAGTACATGGAACAGCATAAGATCAAGCGGGGATTCGCCATCCTGATTGTATTTGTCATTATGGCGATTTTGGCCATTGGATTTATTGCCGGGGTATGGCCGTTGTTGCAAACCCAATTGGTCAATTTAGTACAAAATATTCCCCAATTTGTGAATCTGCTGGATGCGCAACTGAAGGAGTGGGGAGAAACGCCTTTCCTCGCGTCGATTATTCCATCGGATTCCGGATTAGCCACGAATTTCACGGAATATTTAAGCAAGGGGATCTCATTCCTGACGAATTACCTAAGTGGTTTCTTCTCTTTCCTATCCCAATTTGCGATCGTGTTATTTACGTTCCCGATCCTGCTCTATTATATGCTGAAGGAAGGACATCGCTTCAAACGCAGCGTAGTAAAACTCTCGCCGATCCGCTATCGGCGGGAAGTGTATCGTGCTGCCAGTGACATGGACAAAGCGCTAAACGATTATATTATCGGCCGAGTGATCGTGAACGCAGCGTTAGGCGTGCTGATGTTTATCGGCTTCTTAATCATCGGGCTGCCGTATGCGTTGTTGTTGACAACGATTGCGGTGATTCTGAATTTCATCCCATTGTTCGGGGCGATCATCTCCGCTATTCCAATTGTCATTATCGGCCTCATTGAATCCCCATCTACCGGCATATGGGCTTTGGTCATTATTTTGGTGGCGCAGCAGATTCAGGATAATGTCATCTCTCCCTACGTGTTTGGCAAGAAGTTGGACATCCATCCGGTGACGACGATCCTGCTTGTGTTGGGAAGCGGGAATTGGTTCGGCATTATTGGCATGCTGGTCGTCATCCCGGTCTACATGCTGATCAAAATCGCCTGGAAGCGGCTCTATAAGCTGTTTCTAAGGTCACAGTGGGAAACGTTGTAAGGAACGAAGCTTAATGATACCGCCTAGGTGATGGTAATATCGCTTAGGCCGGTTCTTTATTAGGGCGGGAGTGAGGAGGGTTGTAATGAAGGGGGACTAAAAAAACAATTTATGATAACCGGTTGACATATTTTATGTCAACCGGTTATCATAAAGATGCGCAGAACCTGAATGCGCATACAAAACGATGACTAGGGGGAAGGATCTTGAACAAATTGAAAGGGTTTAAAATGACGTTATGCCTGGTTTTGTTGCTTTCTCTATTAGCGGCATGTTCGAAGGGCAACGACGCAAGCAGCAATACTCCAGCCGCGACAAACAATCAGGGCGGAGAACCAACGGAACAAACGGAAAAGGAAGTCAAGCTAACCTTCTTTAACACATCGGCTGAAGTGAATGAAGTATTCGAGAAGCTGTTCCAAACGTATCATGAGCTTCACCCGAACGTTACCGTTGAACTCATTCCTACGCCGATCGGCGGGGCGCAAATCGAGAAGTTCCAATCTCTATTAGCTTCCGGCAATCCGGCAACCATCGCCAATCTCGATGCAGGAACTATTTTGCAGTATAAAGATTCCTTCTTGGACTTGGAATCGGAGAAGGCCAAATATGAAGGGCTGACCAAACCCGGTGCTGTAGATGGGGCGCTGCTGGATGGAAAATTCCTCGGCATTCCATGGACGGCGCAAGGCTACGGATTGCTTTACAACAAACGGGCGGTTGAGGAAGCGATCGGGGGCGCCTTTGACCCGGCTTCCATCAAAACCCGCGATGATCTAGAAGCGTTGTTCCAAAAGATTGAAGCGGCAGGCAAAGCACCGGTTATGATCCATGGAGCAGATTGGTCGCTTGGGTCGCATTATTTGGGGCTGGCCTACTCCTTGCAGTCCGCTAATGTCGAGGACAACCGGAAATTCATGGAGTCCCTACAGAGTGGCGAAGTTAAATTGATGGATAACCCGCAATTTAATGGCCTGATGGATACCTTTGACTTGTTGAAAAAATATAACGCCCGGAAGAGTGACCCGCTCGTGGCGGACTACAACAAAGACAGTGCAGATTTCGCTAAAGGCGATGCCGCCTTCTACTTCATGGGGGATTGGACCTGGGCGGTAGTTGGACCGCTTGAAGGACGCGATCAGGAATTCGGCGTGATTCCGGTTCCGATCAGCAACAATCCGGACGACTACGGCAACAGCCAAATCGCATACAGTGAACCAAAATTGTTTGCCATCGATAACGCGGGATCGACGCCGGAGCAACAAGAAGCGGCTAAGGCGTTTATCGAATGGATGGTCACAAGCGATCAGGGACAAGAAGCGATCATTTCGCAGATGGGATTGTCCATGCCATATAAGGATGTCAAAGTGAAGGGCAGCAACATCATCTCCGATGCGGTATCTCAATATGTCGATCAAGGTAAAGTGATGAATATCGGCGTGATCAATTACCTGCCGCAGGATTACTGGGCAAAGACTGGAGCGGCGATGCAAAAGTACCTCGTCGATAAAGTCGATCGCAAAGGCCTTGCGGACGAGGTTCAGGAATATTGGGAATATCAAGGAAGAAAATAACAAGTCGTTGGATTGGACACAAGAACGGGCGGGAAGGGGCCTAGCCTCGGCCCGCCTCATTTATCGGTCAAAAATAAACGGTTTACTTAAAGGGGCGGCAACATGAAGAAGAAAAACGTATTATCCAATGCCGGAACGTTCCTGCTGTTCGGCGGGCCCTCCATTTTTGCTTTCGCCGCCGTCGTCGTGATTCCTTTTCTCGTCGGCTTGTATCTGACGTTTACGAATTGGGATGTTCGAACGGCCAATAGTGAGCTCATTGGATTTGCAAATTACTACGAAGTGTTTAGTGACAAAGTGTTTCTGGGCCAGCTCTGGTTTACGCTGAAGTATGTGTTCTTTACGGTCTTGATTGCCAACGGGGCGGCGTTCTTCATTGCGCTGGCATTGACTTCCGGTGCCAAGGGGGAGCAATGGCTGCGAACCGGCTTCTTTACGCCAAATCTGATCGGCGGGATTGTCCTAGGTTACTTGTGGCAAACGTTATTCTCCCAGGTGCTCCCTTATCTAGGCAATAAATATGGCTGGTCCTTATTCTCGACTTCCTGGCTGACAGACACGAATACCGCCTTTTGGGCGCTGGTGATCGCGACGGCCTGGCAATTGATCGGTTATCTGATGATTATTTACATTGCCGGTTTTTCCGGCGTACCGGGAGATGTGCTGGAGGCTGCAAATATTGACGGTGCCGGTCGGTCGGCGGTCATTCGGAAGATCATTCTTCCACTATCTATCCCGGCCACCATCATCTGTATCTTTATCTCCATCTCGCGTTCCTTCTTAACCTACGATATCAACTTGGCCTTAACCAAGGGGGGGCCGTTTAACTCCACCGAGTTGGCGACTTATCATATTGTGCAAAAGGCCTTTCTGTCCAACCAGTACGGGATAGGCCAAGCGGAAGCGGTGGTGTTGTTTGCGGTGGTCGCCATCATTGCGTTGACCCAATCTTACCTACTCAAGAAACTGGAGGTGGAATCGTAATGAAGGCACGATCAATAGCCACAGGGGTTAAAACGGCGCTTCTTTACATTTTCCTGCTTATCTTTCTGACGCCATTTCTGTTAATTGTCATGAATTCGTTCAAGACCACCCAGAAGTTCGTCGAAAATCCGTTATCCCTGCCGACCCAATTCCACTTTGGGAATTATTCGAGCGCGATTGGTAAAATGGATTTCTTACACGGCTTTTTGAACTCCCTGATCATCACGGTCGTGGCGGTCTTTATCATTCTGATCTTCTCGTCGATGACAGGATATTTGTTTGTCCGATTCAAATGGAAGGTGAACGCATTCATTTTCTTTGTGATGTTAGCTTCACTCACGCTTCCATTTCAGGTGCTTATGATTCCGCTGGTCATGCTGTACGGAAATATGGACCTGTTAGATTCGAAAGTGACCTTATTGTTTATGTATTTGGGTTTTGGCGTACCGTTTGGCGTGTTCACGTTCCACGGTTTCATCAAAGGCGTTCCCTTTGAATTAGAGGAATCCGCATTTATTGAAGGGAGCTCCCGGCTGCGGACGTTCTTCCAAATCGTATTGCCTTTGCTGAAGCCCGTATTCGTCACGTTGATCGTCCTGGACATCCTGTGGATCTGGAACGATTACCTGCTTCCCAGCTTGGTCCTGCTATCTCCGGCGCACCGGACATTGCCGCTCTCCACGTTCAACTTCTTCTCTTCTTATTCCGTGGACTTTGCGCCGCTGATGGCCGGATTGATCATGACCGTCATCCCGGTATTGGTGCTTTACCTGTTCCTTCAGAAGCAGATCATTAAGGGGATTACAGAAGGGGCCTTGAAATAGGCGAATGGCAATCCCTGGCTGAAAAAACGAAAAAAACCGGTTATAATTGTTAATAAAAACGGCAAGGTGGGATTTCATGCCCAGAATAGAGGATGTTGCGGAAAGAGCGGGGGTTTCCGTAACCACGGTCTCCCGTGTACTAAATAATCGGGGATATATCAGCGAGAAGACGCGAGATAAAGTGCATCAGGTAATGAAAGAGTTAAACTATCAGCCCAATGAAATGGCGCGCGCCTTGTTTCGCAGAAAATCGAATATGATCGGGTTGATAATTCCAGCGGTTTCCCATCCTTTTTTCAGCGAATTGGCTTATTACTTAGAGTATTATGCCGATCAGAAAGGGTATAAGCTGCTGCTCTGCAACTCGAATCGAAATATTGCCAAAGAGCGAAAATATATCGAAATGCTAAAGAAAAATCAGGTAGACGCCATTATCATGGGCAGCTCGGTGTTGGATATTAAGCATTATTTGAATTTGAATTTGCCCATCGTTTCTTTTGACCGCACGGTGGCTGAAGATATTCCGTTCGTCACTTCCGATAATTTCCTCGGAGGGAAGCTCGCCGCCAAGTTGTTCATCGACAAGGGCTGCCACCATCCCGTCTACATTTATCGCGGCATCGGCGGACCGCATCATGGGGCCTTATTAGCCAATGCGAGAGCGCAAGGGTATGATGAGGAATTAGCCGCCGCCGGCCTAAACCCGATTCATCTGCAACTGGAAATTACGGACGACGATCAGCCTAGTAATCCGAGCGAGGTGGTTCGTTTCTTGAGCGAACATCCACAAGTTGACGGGATTTTTGCCAGCAGCGACGTCATCGCGGCCGAGGCGATTCAAGCTTGCCGTCAATTAAATAAGAACATTCCTAATGACATTAAAATCATCGGCTACGATGATGTTAAAGTGGCTACGTTGGTTTCGCCGCAGCTAACCACCATCCGGCAACCGATCCGTGAGATGGGTGAACGCACCATCGAGTTGGTCGCCAAGCAATTGGAAGGGGAGGAAGTGCCCAAAGTGAATTCGTTCCCCGTACATTTGATTGAACGGGAGACGACTTGATCAGGCGAGGCATGATCTTCTGCAAGAAGTTAACATTCAAGATGAAGCCGCCCATTGCGATAGCGGCTTTTATTTCATCCGATGTGTCAACCGGTTATCATATTATCTGCACAGGAAAGGAAACTCCTATGACAGTCACGAATTCATTACCGCGAAGTATTCCGGAACGCTACGGCGTATCTTCCTCAGCGATCTTGTCTTTCCTAGAGGAGATCGAGCAGCGAAAGCTGGAACTTCACGGATTCATGTTATTGCGGCACGGCCATGTTCTGGCCGAAGGATGGTGGAAACCGTATCATCCGGAGATTCCCCATGCCGTCTACTCGCTGACCAAGAGCTTTACTTCGCTCGCGGCGGGGTTTGCCGTCCAAGAGGGCAGACTCTCTTTAGATCAACGGGTTCTTGCGTATTTTCCGGAGATGGATCACGGCGCGATTCGCGAAAATATTAGAGATATGAGCATTCGGCATTTATTGACGATGACAACGGGGCATGAGACCGACACGGCTCGATTTGGAGCTACCCCGGACTTCCTGCAGCATACAACGGAAGCACGAGTGGGCGACCGAAGCGACCGCGACTATGTAAGAGGGTTCATGGAGCATCCCGTTACCAAGGCTCCCGGTACTCATTTCCTATACAACAGCGGAGCAAGCCATGTGTTGGGAGCGATCGTGGAGCGGGTTACGGGAAGCCGTCTGGTTGACTATTTACAACCTCGCCTGTTTGTGCCTTTAGGGATCGACCGGCTGTCATGGGAGGAAGCGCCTCACGGCGAAAATACAGGGGGATGGGGTCTCAAGCTATGCACCGAAGACATCGCCAAGTTCGGCCAACTTCTTCTGAACAAGGGCGAATGGAACGGGCAGAGGCTGATCGCTTCCGAATGGATCGAACAAGCCGGCTCGCGCCAGGTCGATAACAGGCCGATTGCGAACCCGGAAGGGCAGCCGATCAATATCGACTGGATCCAGGGCTATGGATACCAGTTCTGGAGATGCCGCCATAACGCCTATCGGGGAGATGGGGCATTTGGCCAGTATTGCATCGTCCTGCCCGATCAGGACGCCGTCATCGCGATAAATGGCGGCTTACCGGATATGCAGGGGGTGATGGACGCCATCTGGCGGCATTTACTGCCTTCTATGAATGAACCTTGCCTGGCATCAGATTCGATCGCAAATGACCGTCTTGCTAGCAAACTGAACTCGCTGGAGCTTGGAGAACAAGGCGGCTTGGAGAGTTTGCCTTGGGATCCCCCCCAGAAGCGTTATTCGATCCAAAGCAATGAACAAGGTGTGCAGCGGATCGGATTGACGTTTACGGAGAATCGCTGCGTCTTCCAATGGAGGGATCATCGAGGGGAGCATCAGTTGATCGCCGGCATCGGGGAATGGCATGTTAATCACCGGGGAGGCGATAAAGCAGCGGTTCGAGGCGTGTGGTTAGATCGCAGCCGATTTGAAATTTATGTCTACCCTCCCGATTCCCCGCATTACGACCGGCTAGCTTTTCAATTCCAAGGGAACGGCGCAAGCCTGCAGCATGAGCATTTAAGCTTTATCCCTTTGAAACACGAATTTAGCGGCGTTGAGGAGAAATGAGAGATGAAGATGAACTTTATAGATAGAGTAGCTCCAGAGTTGAAGCAGGGGTTAACGTTGAATCCGCCCTTTCGATTGCCGGAAGACCTGGCGAAGGCTCGGATGATTCCTCCGAACGATGCGCCTCGATCCCAACACGTACGGATCCTAGATCGTCAAATTCCAGGTGCGGATGGGCAATCCATGTTATTGCGGGTATACGAGCCGGCGGAGCAAGGCGAGGAAGCCCTCCCCGCCTTGCTGTGGCTGCACGGCGGGGGTTATGTGCTTGGCGATCCCGGCGTGGATGATGGAATCTGCCAAAGTTTCGTGGAAGCCGCGGGCTGCATCGTCTTCTCACCGGATTACCGCCTGGCTCCGGAGCATCCGTATCCTGCGGGAATTGAAGACGGATATGCTGCGCTAGTCTGGATCGCCGGGAATGCGGCCGAGCTTGGCATTGACGTTCAGCGAATCGCCATCGGCGGGCCAAGCGCCGGAGGAGGGTTGACGGCAGCGTTAGCACTCTTGGCACGCGATCGCAGCGGTCCTGCGATCTGTTTTCAAATGCCGCTTTACCCGATGATCGATGACCGTAACGTCACCCCGTCCAGCTATGAGATCACCTATCCGGCCGTGTGGAATCGAGCGAATAATCAGGCCGCTTGGAAGATGTATCTAGGCGAGCATGCAAACGGGGAGATCTCTCCTTATGCCGCGCCAAGCCGGGCTCAGAGCCTGGCGGGTCTCCCTCCGACTTATACCTGTGTCGGCCAGTTGGACCCGTTCCGGGACGAGACGCTGGATTATGTGAAACGTCTGGCCCAGGACGGCGTTGACGTGGAATTCCAGCTGTATCCGGGAGGTTACCACGCTTTTGAGCATTCGGTGCCCGAAGCGGAAGTAAGCAAGCGCGCCAAGGACGGTTACCTAAATGCTCTGGCAAGGGCTTTCCGGCGCTAACACGGAACTCAGGGAGGAACTAGCATGATACATCTTGAAGATAGATTCACGTTTGAAGCTGCGCCCAATGATCTCTTGACCATCGGCGAACTGCTCGTGGACATGATAGCCAATGAATACGGAGAGGAATCCCGGGGAGACGGATATACCCGGTTTCCCGGCGGCTCTCCCTCGAACATCGCGATGAATGCCAGCAAGCTGGGAATTCGCTCCCGGGTTGTCTCCGCCGTTGGACAAGATGGCCTGGGTACGTATTTGACCCAGCGCTTGGAAGCCGCCGGCATGAATACGGATGGAATTCAGCGAGTGGATGCGGCGACCAGCCTGGTCGTGCTGACGAAGAGTCAAGCTTCGCCGATCCCGATCTTCTATCGGGATGCTGATTATCGCCTAACTTATGATGCAAAGTTGGGGCAAGCCCTGGAACAATCCAAAGCGGTTCATTTCTCGTGTTGGCCGATCTCACGGGAGCCCTCTCGGCGCGTCATCGAGCGAGTGATGGAGGAGGCCCGGAAGCGGGGGTTGTTGATCGGTTTCGACCCCAACTATCACCGGATGATATGGCAGCCTGGCGAAGACGGTGTGGAATACGTGAAATCGATCATCCCTAAAGTAGATATCGTGAAGCCTTCAGAGGATGACGCGGAGCGGTTGTTCGGTATGGCGGATCCGTTTAAGCAGATCGACCGATTCTTAGATTTGGGTGCTAAGCTGGTTATTATGACGCTCGGGAAACAAGGGGCGATCGTATCGAATGGCAATGAGACGGTCAGCTTCTCGACACTCGCTACTGAGGTTGTAGATACAACGGGAGCCGGGGATGCGTTCTGGTCCGGATTTTATGCCGCCTTGCTTCAGAATTTCACCGTCAGGGAATCGTTGAATTTAGGTTTTGCCGTGAGTGCTTACAAATTGAAACACTTAGGTGCTGTGGTCGACTTGCCGAAGCTTGAAGTCATTAAAGCTCAGTTTGGATTATAGGAGGACTTAAAGCATGTCGCTGAAAAATAAAGTTCAATTGATCACCTATCCCGATTCCATGGGTGGGAACCTCCGGACGTTAAGCGAAATGCTGACGAAGCATTTCTCCGATATCTTTGCGGGCGGCGTTCATATCCTGCCCCCTTTCCCCTCCTCCGGAGATCGCGGTTTTGCGCCGCTAACGTATCTGGAGATTGAACCCGGCTTCGGAACGTGGGAGGACATTCGAGCAATCGGGGAGAAGTTCGATGTCTTGGTCGACTTGATGGTGAATCATATTTCCAGGCAATCGCCCTATTTTCAGGACTTCCTGGTGAAGGGCCGGTCGTCCGAGTATGCCGATTTATTTCTTACGCTGGATAAAGTATGGGAGAATGGGGAGCCGGTTCAGGAGGATATCGACAAAATGTTTCTCCGCCGCCCTTTGCCTTACTCGACCTTTGAAGCCGGCGGCAAACAGGAACGAGTGTGGACCACATTTGGCAAGACGGACCCGTCGGAGCAAATCGATTTGGACATTCGTTCACCGCAGACACGTCAGCTCCTACGCGCCTTCTTTGAGAATTTCAAGCAGCAGAACGTCAAGATCGTTAGACTGGACGCGGTTGGATATGTCATTAAGAAGCTGGGAACCAGCTGTTTCTTCGTAGAGCCGGACATCTACGAGTTTCTCGACGAGATCAAAGCGTTGGCGGATTCGCTCGACATCGAGCTGTTGCCGGAAGTTCATGCGCATTACTCGACGCAATTCAAACTGGCGGAGCGCGGCTTCTGGATTTACGATTTCATCTTGCCTTATCGTATTCTTGAAGCGCTTCTTACGAAGAATGCCGCAGAGCTTACCCATTATTTGAACATTCGGCCGCATAAGCAATTTACCATGCTGGATTGCCATGACGGGATCCCGGTCAAGCCGGACCTGGATGAGCTGATCGACACCAAATCAGCGCGAAACCTCGTGGAGATCTGTGTGCAAAGAGGCGCGAATCTCAGTCTGATTCTGTCCGACGAGCATAAGGCGGAGGATGGTTTTGACGTTCACCAGATCCGTTGTACCTACTATAGCGCGCTAGGGGAAGACGATGATGCCTATCTTGCCGCGAGAGCGATTCAATTCTTCACTCCCGGGATTCCTCAGGTCTATTATACGGGATTGTTTGCGGGAGCGAACGACATGGACCGCGTGAAGGAGACGGGGGAAGGCAGGGAGATTAACCGTCATAATTATACCGTAGAGGAGATGGATCTGGCGTTGGGGGAAGAAGCTGTACAGCGGCTGCTGCAGTTGATTCGTTTCCGCAACACCTATCCGGCGTTTGACGGAGAGTTCCAGGTGCCGGGATCGACGGACAATGAAATTCGCATGCGCTGGAGCCAGCAAAACAAGAGCTGTTTGCTTATCGTAGATTTGAATACGAACCAATCGGTGATCGAATACATCGACGAGCACGGTCTATTGACCGAATATCGGATTTGATTTCTTCAAAAAAACAAGGAGGAATAACAACATGGCCATGTTACAGATCCAATTTTTCTCTCGATCGTTGAGAAGGGAAGTCGCACTCAGCGCGCTGGTTCCCTTGGACACGCCGCCGATTCCGGGTCAACCCGTGGAGGAGGCCAAGCCCTTAAAGGCGTTGTATCTGTTGCACGGGTATTCCGGAAATCATACGGATTGGATCCATTTCTCCCGCATCCGGGAACTCTCCGATAAGTACAAAATCGCCGTATTTATGCCTTCGGGGGAAAACCATTTCTACCTTGACGATGAGGACAAGAGTCAGCTATACGGGGAATTCCTTGGGAGGGAACTGATCCAATTCACACGCCTGATGTTCCCGTTATCCGCAGACCGAAAGGATACGTTTATCGGAGGACTTTCCATGGGCGGGTACGGAGCGATTCGGAACGGTCTGAAATATGCCGACCAGTTTGGCCGGATCATCGCGCTTTCCTCCGCGCTCATTCCGTACACCATCGCCGGGTTGTCCCCGGGCTATCAGGATGCCATCGCTGACTATAATTACTACAAGCGCGTTTTCGGGGACCTGAATCAGCTTCTCGGAAGCGACAAGGATCCGGAAGCGCTAGCTAAGCAATTGAAGGAACAAGGCGCGCATATTCCGGAGATTTACATGGCATGCGGGAACGAGGACTTTTTGCTTGACGTAAACCGGCGGTTCCATGATTATTTAACTCAAGAGGAAATTCCTCATCGCTATAAGGAAAGCGCCGGGACGCATGACTGGAATTTCTGGAATGAGTATATCGGCCCGGCCATAGAGTGGGCTGTCACCGATCCAGATTCGGTCACCTAAAATCGTCTTCTGCTTCATATGCCCCTGAAG
Organism: Paenibacillus sp. FSL R7-0216; assembly: GCF_037969915.1. Classification (NCBI taxonomy): domain Bacteria; kingdom Bacillati; phylum Bacillota; class Bacilli; order Caryophanales; family Paenibacillaceae; genus Paenibacillus; species Paenibacillus sp. FSL R7-0216. The sequence goes on from NZ_CP150222.1 coordinate 1,717,000, forward strand.
AGAGCTGCGGCCTGTCGGCCGGTTTGCTTCCTCTTCGGGGGCATCCCTTATTCGAACCATCGCCCAGATAAAGGAAGAGGATGCTTGATGAAGGCCGGAGGATTGTTTACTGGAAAGAGCATCGTATTCAGGTTTTTCGTTCCATTCACGCTCATTCTGGCCATTTTGTTTACGGTATTATTGCTCAGCAACATCTATTCGCTGGAAGTGGTTCGTACCCTGAAGCATATGGCAGATTGGCTGCAACCGCTGGTGGGCGGTACCCCGGTCTCTTTCGTGGACGCCAAGGAACCTTTCCAATATCTTTAAATGAATGAAGGCACCCGGAACCTATGCTATAATCGGGTTGTTCGATTGTATCGAAGAAACCAAGCTAGTGCGAAAGGGTGCCAGGCATGAAACGGAAAACCATCTTGACGGCAATCGGAGTCATTGCGGTTGCCGCGCTGGGAAGTTATTTTCTGATCGCAGGACAAGCCGATAAGCAAAAAGAATCGAATGCTATAGACGCTCAGAGCATCAAGCAGATGGTCCAGGACTACAGCGTTGGAAAATTAAGCGCCAAGTCCGCATCGATTACTTCGAGCCAACTGATCGTGGACGGCGATACGGCGGATTCGAAGACATATGATCTGCCGAAGGACGAATTTTTCGTCTCGATTGCGCCTTACGTGAACCAAACGCATCCTTGCGAGATCCACAGCTTGACCGGATGCCGCGGCGAAATGAGCGAGCAGGAGTTCCAAGTGAATGTCACCGATGCGAACGGAAATACCGTATTGGACCAAAAAATGACGTCCCAGGCTAACGGATTTATCGACTTGTGGTTGCCGCGCGAGCAAACTTATCTTGTTCAGGTTAGCTATGACGGGAAGACGGCCGAGTCGGAAATCTCCACGTTTGATGGGGATCAAACGTGTATCACGACGTTGCAACTCAGCTAATCTGAACCACCTCAAAAACGACGGACCCTCATCAGAGGATCCGTTTTTGGGGTCGGCAAAGACCGGCAGCTACAATAAGAGGATCGCGCCGCCCATCATAGGGGTGAGTACCATGAAGGTTTTTAGCCAGACAACAGGCACACGTCTCGTGAACTTGGCTCCGACATAAGCGCCGGACATCGTTCCGATCACAACCGCGAGGAGTAAATGAACATCCAGGTAACCGATGGTGAAGTAGCCGGCCCCTCCGGCGAGGGCAATCGGCATAATGACCAGCATCGTTGTGCCGGCAGCGTACCGCATCGACATTCCCAGGAGAAGCATAAGTCCCAGTTGAATAAAAGGCGTCGACCCGATGCCGAACAATCCCGATAAGGAGCCGGTAATCAAGCCGATGAGCGGCGCTAGCAACCAGAACCGAACGCCTTTGACTGTGACGAGCGTCGTATCGTCGGGCGCTTTCGGGCGTCGGGAAACGTATACCATTCGAAACCACAAGGCCAATCCGGAAGCAAACAGCATGCCGGAAGTCAGATACCCCAGACGATCTTCGGGGATCAGAGACGACCAGCCCGAGCTAATCCATGCCCCTGCCGCACCGGTCAAGCCGACGATCACCCCGGAACGCAACGCCATATTTCCTTCGCGGTAATGACTGATCGAACCGGAGAAGGACGAGAAGAACATGGCGGCCAGCGCAGTACCTAGCGCCGTATGAATCGGGTAACCGAAAACGACGGTAAGAATCGAGATGATAAATCCCGATCCGCCTGCCCCTACGAAGCCGAGGAGGAAGCCGAGCGCCACCATGACCAGGGCAACTTCAACGAGCGGGATCAATCCATCCTCCAAACCTGGTGGGGGACAAGAGCCCCGACCGGGACCGGTAAGTCCCTACGCACGGAACTAGCCAGGTCCAGCACCATGGTAGCAAGCTCTTCCCCGTAGACAGGCCAAGCCGGTAAAAGCTCGGTGTTCGGATTTCCGCTCCGGATAAATGCGCTCCAGGCTGCCCTCATCCCTCGCGCAAGTTCTTTCATTTCAGGCGTCACAGCATAGGGGTCATCGAAAGACGGCGTAGTCATGAAGCCGGAGTCGCCTGCGGCCAGTGCCGCTTGAATCAAGCTGCCTTCATATCCGTGGATCGCCCCCAGCCTGCCGCCGCATCGAAGCCGATACATCCAAACCGGTGCACCGGAGAAGGATACGGCCTCCGCGAACTGTATCGCCCCGATGCCATACAAGTGCTCCGTTAAGGTTCGGGTCCAAGCAACGTCAGGGGACATGGATTTGCTGTAATGCTGATAAGCGTTCCACACGGCGTCGGCATTCTTCCCGAAGAATCCTTCAAGTACCTCCAGATGCGGGGACTGAAGCCGCGGATCATTCTGAATAAAGATCGCTGCCTCCTCCTCGTTGAACCCGATCAAGAGCGGTGGCAGCCCTTGACTGTGCTTAAGGGTCGCCAGCAGATCCTGAGGGATCACAAGGCCGTCGGCCACGGGACCGAACATATGCAAGCCATGCGAGGTATCAAAGCCTACAGCCGATTGCGCTTCAATCAGCTTCTCTGCGGGAAGCTCGAGCAAACGGCGCGAGTTTGCCGGGGACAGTCCCAGCTTCTCCAGCAACCTCCGAGTTGTCACGTCCGCGGTCTGCGGATCCCGAACCGCTTGCGTTGCTCCGCTCTGCGCAATCGCACGGTGAAACAGGCCATGTGCTTTCGGCATGAGATAAAGGGACGCCACGCATTTGGCCCCTGCTGAATTTCCTATGACGGTGACGCGTGAAGGGTCGCCGCCAAAGGCGGCGATATTGTGCTGAACCCACTGCAAAGCAGCGACAATATCGAGCATTCCATTATTGCCCGAAGTCGCGTATTCCTCACCTAGTAACTCTCTTAAATTCAAGAAACCTAACGCACCCAGCCGATAGTTGATCGACACATAGACGATGCCCTCTTCGGATGCGAATCTGAGACCGTCGCATTCTGCCCCGGTTCCCCCAACGAATCCCCCGCCGTGGACATAGACCATGACGGGCTTTGGTCCATTGCTCAAGTCTTCCGGCGTCCATACGTTCAAGTTTAGGCAATCCTCGGACTGCGCCAGTTCCGACAGGATCCCCTCCTGAGCCGGATTCTGAGGTGCGATAGCGCCGAATCGGTCGCATCGTTTAACGCCTTCCCACGGAAGCGGAGGGGTCGGCGGTTTAAATCTTCGCGATCCCCCCGCACTTGAGGCATAGGGAATGCCTCGGAATACGTAGGCTCCCTCCATTTTCAAGCCCTCGACTTTGCCTGACAACGTCTGCACAATCAAGATGATCGTCTCCTGTTCTATCGATGTTGTGATTATTATATCTTGCTTGATTTCATGAACCATAATATATATTTGAATATAAAGATCATAACCTATAGGTTATGAAATAAGGGGGACATTCCGCGTGGAGTTGTTGCAACTGAAGTATTTTCAGACGGTGGCCCGCATGGAGCATATGACGAAAGCCGCCCACAGCTTGCATATTTCGCAACCGGCGCTCAGCAAGATGATTGCGGCGCTGGAAGCCGAGCTAGGGACCGAGCTGTTTCTGCGGGAGCGCAAGACGATCCGCCTGAACGAAAAAGGCAGGATGTTCCTCCAGCATGTGGATCTCGCGTTGGAAGCGCTGGAGGATGGCGAGCAGCGACTGCGGGATACCAACGGATCCGCTTCTCCTATGGTCACGCTGGATGTTCGGGTATCCTCGCATTTGCTTCCGGGCATACTGGCCGCTTTTCGTACGGAATGTCCAAATGCCCAATTCAACTTGCTGCAGCATGCATCACCGCTGGACCCTCGAACGAACTTCGATCTATGCCTCTCGGACGGGGCGGTGCCGCCCCCTGGGACGGAGGCCGTCTCCTTGCTCGAAGAGGATATTCTCGTTGCGGTTCCCGCCGATCATCCTCTCGCACACCGGGAACGAGTTCGCTTAAGTGAGTTAAGGGAGGATCGCTTCATTATGCTACCTTCCGGCAAGTCTTTGCGCGAAACGACGGATGCCTTCTGCCGGTTGGCCGGGTTTACACCTCGAATTCGGTTCGAGAGCGATGATCCGGCTACTGTACGAGGATTGATTCGTGCGGGACAGGGCGTTGCGTTCCTGCCGGCGATCACTTGGAGCGGATCTACCGGGCCGGACGTCAGGCTGCTACGACTCGAAGAAAGCTGGTGCAAACGATCGATTTCCCTGTCCTGGCCAAAGGATCGGTACCTGAAGCAGATCGCGGTCCAGTTCCGCGATTTTACCATCCAGTATTTCGCGAGGTTGGCCGTATCGGGAAGGATGGATTACGAATGAGGGATGTCTACGGGACAACCCTATTTTGCGCTTCATTTTAGGGATACCGCTAACTACAGCGGTCCCCGCGTCTTCTACCGGTTCTCCTTCCGATAGTCGAGCGGCGCGACGCCAATCTCCCGGAATCGTTATCGGATTTGCCACCGATCATTTCACGTTTACTTACCGGATAATGCTGGAAGCGAGAGGACTCTCACTTCTATTTCGTTTGCATCCGTACCCCAAGCACCTCCAAACCCTAATCGTGATGTACTTACTGGACTAATCGGTTGTGTAAATTATACAATACGATATGTTAACCACTAGATGCGTGGAATTTCAAATGAGGTGAAACGATGCAACGAGCACAGAAATGGCGTACAAGAGCCGTGATCCTAAGCTTGACGGCGATGCTGATGACAATTCTTTCCGGCTGCGGGGGGAACACGGGAACGAAGGAGAATCCTACGGCCGGGGAGCCGGTTTCGAAACAATATTATATTTTTGATACGGTGGTTAACATCAAATTGTTTGATGACCCCAAGGCGGAGGAGCATCTGGACCATATCGACAACATGCTGAAAACCTTGGATATCGAGCTAAGTCGTACGTTAGAAACGAGCCAACTCTACAAAGTGAATCAGGAAGCCGGCAAACAGGCGGTTGAGGTATCAGAGGATACGATGAAGGTTCTGGAACGTTCACTCGACTACGCCAAAGAGACGGACGGGCTATTCGATCCCACCGTCGGCGGTTTGGTTGATCTATGGGATATCGGGCATGAAGGGGCCCATGTCCCGGCGCCGGAGGATTTGCAGCGGGAACTCAGCCTGGTCGGTTATAAGGATGTCGTCGTGGACGAGGCCAAAAGCACCGTGTTTCTGAAACGGCCGGGGATGGTTCTGGATCTCGGCGGCATCGGGAAAGGTTACGCGGCGGACGAGGTCGCCGCTTATTTACGGGCGGAAGGCGTGAAGAGCGCGCTTGTCGACCTTGGCGGTAGCAGCATCATCGTTATCGGGAACAAGCCCAATGGAGACAGCTGGAACGTGGGCCTTCAGGATCCTGACAGCTCGCGCGGCACAACCATGGGCACGATTCGCTTAAGCGATCAGGTGATCGATACCTCCGGGATTTATGAACGATATTTCATCGAGGACGGTGTGATGTATCATCACATTCTTGATCCGAGAACTGGGGTACCGTCGCAAAACAATCTGAAGAGCGTGACGATTCTGGCGGATAATGCAACGGATGCCGACGCGCTGTCGACTTTCGTTTATGTGATGGGTCTTACGGAAGGCTTGAAGTATATCGAGGACTTGAACGATGAGACGGAAGCGATGTTCATCACGAAGGACAATAAAATTTACGTCACATCGGGACTCAAGGATACTTTTAAAGTGACGGACGGGCAATATACGCTAGTCGAAGAATAGCACGCTAGAGACGTTCAAGCGATTGAGCGTCTTTCTATTATACTAGAACGAATTGGACAAGGAGTTGGTTCCTATGAAACTGATGTTGATTTCGGATATCCACGGGTCGAGCGCTTGGCTGGATCGGGCGATGGCAAAAGTGGAAGAAGAGCGGCCTGATCAAATCATCATGTTAGGGGATTTTTTGTACCACGGGCCAAGGAATCCACTGCCGGAGGGTTACGATCCGAAACGGGTCGCGGCAACGCTTAACGGGCATAAGCATCACATCATCGCCGTGCGCGGGAACTGCGATGCTGAAGTAGACCAAATGCTGTTAGAATTTCCGATGATGGCAGATTACGCCATGCTCTTCTTCGAAGGGCGCCGAATTTACGTCACCCACGGGCATGGATTTAACATGGAGCAGCTTCCGCCGCTGGCGCCCGGCGACGTATTTATTCAGGGGCATACCCATATCCCGGTGGCCGACCGCAAGGATGGCGTTTATGTGTTGAACCCGGGATCCATCGCTTTGCCGAAAGAGAATTTCCCGAATTCTTATGGCATTTTGGAGGCGGGAACGTTTCTTGTTAAGGATTTCGCCGGTGAGACCGTAAAACGGATTGCATTCGCTCCATGATAAACGAACGAATAGAACATCAGCTGCGGACGCTCCCAGCTTCACCGGGGGTTTATTTGATGAAGGATGCGGCGGGAAACGTGATTTATGTCGGTAAGTCCAAAAACCTGCAGCAACGGGTTCGCTCTTATTTCCACATCTCTCGCAACCGCTCCAAGAAGGTGGAGAGACTGGTGCATAACATCAAAGACTTGGAGATCCGACTCACCGACACTGAATTCGAAGCTTTGATGTTGGAGTGCAGGCTGATTCGCGAGTTGAAACCGATGTATAACAAGAAAATGAAAAGCCCGCAGGGTTATACGTATATAGCCATCCGGGACAATGAGAGAATTTGGGGCTTGGAAGTCGCGGATGAGCCAGAGGATCCGGGGCTTCGCCATGTCTACGGGCCTTACACGGCTAGTCGGCATACCGTGGAGCAGGCGGTCCGTAGCCTCCGTGAAGCGTTGCATATCGCCTGCAGCCGCAGCAGTTCCTCCAGCATCGGGACCCCCTGCTTGAACCATTCGCTTGGTTTATGTCTCGGAGCCTGCTTGGGTGGGGAAGCGATCGAGATCAACAATCGTAGCCTTACTCGAATTACTGCGCTGCTGGACGGAACTGATTCCGGCCTGCGGGAGGAGTTGGAACTGCGGATGCAGGAGGCTTCCGACCGGTTTGATTTTGAAGCAGCGGCTAAAGTTAGAGATGCGTTGAACGCCATCGATCTGTTTGCCAAACAGGAGGAGATCGCCGATTTCGCTGAGCAGAACCGGAACCTTGTGGTGCTGGAGCATTTGAATGAGCAGGAAGCCAAATGCTTCTTGTTGCGGAGGAATCAAATTCTCTATAGCCAGAAATTTGGTCTGTCCGAAGCCACACATACGGCTTTGTCCAAGGAACTTGCCGATAAGGCGCTTGCCTGCTTCGGCAAAGCGGGACTCCCTTTGGCCGGTAAGTCAAGTCGCGATGAAATCGACGAAGACCGAATTATCTACCGTTATTTGCATAGCAGCGATTGCAGGCATAGGTCGATTCCGCAGACATGGATAGAGACCAACGACTCGACTCAGATTGCGCATATGCTGGAAGAGATAATTTTAATTTGAAGAATCTATGAAACTAACTTTTTATTGACAGCGTTTACATTAATTGTTTAAGTTAGAGATAGACAACGGGGCGGGACTGGTGGCTAACCGCGACAAGGTCGGGGGCGCCTGGGAGGCTTTTTGGCTGATCAATCAACAGCCAGATGCCCGAAGATCAAATGAAGGCGGCAGGGAGCGTTTAGCGACCCTGCTGTTTTTTTTCCAAAATTCAAACGGATCAGCTGATAGAATTTACCCATTTTGGGAATAACATATCCACATGCTATAAAGCGAGGAGGGAATGGTTTGCCGATCCAGGAAAGCCTGTACCCATCAATCGATGAAAACATCGCGTTGATCAAACGATTATTTCCCGGGGATTCCACCATCAAGTTCCGCACATTCCAGCATCCTTCAGTTAAGTCCTTTTCCGGCTGCCTCATTCATATTGAAGGCATGGTAAGCACCGAGACGTTAAGCAACTTCATCATTCGGCCGATCTTAAGCTTCCAGACATCCAAGGAATCCGATGATATTCCTTTCATGCAGCAGTTGATGGATGGCATTATCGAGGTCAGCGAACTCAGTTTATCGGATGATATGAATGTAATCCTGAATGAACTTCTGAGCGGCAATACGGTTCTTCTGCTTCAGGGGCATGATCAGGCCCTGATCGTTGGGACGCGGGGGTGGCAAACTCGGGCTGTGTCGGAACCGGGCACGGAAAAGTCGGTGATCGGACCAAGGGAAGGGTTCACCGAATCGCTGATCATCAATTTGTCTCTCATCCGGCGAAGAGTGAGAAGCCAGAATCTGAAATTTGAATTTCTGGAGATCGGGAAAACGACCAACACATCGGTTTGCCTTTGTTATGTCGAGGATGTCGTTTCCAAAAAGATTTTGCACCAGCTTATCAAACGGTTGGAACGTCTGGAGATCGACGCCTTATTGGATTCCGGGCAACTGCAAGAATTGATTCGCGATCACACCTTGACGCCGTTCGAAACGGTGGGCAATACGGAACGTCCCGACGCCCTGGCTGGCAAGATTTTGGAGGGACGCATTGCCGTGTTGGTGGACGGAAGCCCGTTTGTGCTGACGGTTCCTTTTCTATTCGTGGAGTATTTTCAAGTGAGCGAGGACTATTACAGCAATTACTTTTTTGGTTCGTTCAACCGGATGATTCGGTTTCTCGGCGAGTTTTTGGCCGTCAGCGTCCCGGCTATTTACGTCTCTTTGGTCACCTACAACCAAGAAATGATGCCCACGCCGCTATTGCTCAGCATTTCCGCGGCAAGGCAATCCGTGCCTTTGCCGACGGTGGCGGAATGTTTTGTCATGCTAGTCGTCTTCGAAATCCTGCGGGAGGCGGGGACCCGAATTCCGAATTCGATCGGCCAGGCGGTCAGCATCGTGGGCGCATTGGTCTTGGGACAAGCCGCGGTCGATGCGAGAGTCGTGAGTGCCCCCATGGTCATCGTCGTTGGGATTACCGGCATTACAACGCTGCTTAACGTTAAGATGAAAGCAGCCTCGATATCTACGCGTTTCATGCTGCTGGTTTTGTCCTCCTTTATGGGGCTTTACGGTTACTTGTTCGGAATGATCGGATTGGTCATTCATTTGATGAGCCTGCGTAGCTTCGGGGTGTCTTACATGCTGACGGTGGGTTCTTTCAAGGAGTCCGACATCAGGGATACGGTGATCCGGCTTCCTTGGTGGGGAGAAAAGGTCGGGGCTCCCCTGGCGCAGGCCAAACAGCGGATTCGGAAAGTCATGAGGTAACGCTAGATGGATAAGAGAGCACGCGTAAGACGGTTGGCCGTCATGCTGTGCAGCCTCACGGTTTTCACGTTATCCGGCTGCTGGAATTACCGGGAAGTCGATAAATTGACGACCGTCGCCGGGATTGCCATCGATAAAGGAGTAGAAGACGGCCAAATCAAACTGACCGTCGAGGTAGTCGACGGCTCGGGGGGGCAGGACGCGATGAGCGTCGGTTCGTCCCGGATCAGTTTATCCGGAAAGACGATGTTTGAAATCGTTCGCAGAATGATTACGGAGTCCGGTAGCCGATTATATTGGGCTCATGCCAAGTCGATCATTTTAAGCGAGGAAATCGCACGGGACGGGGCAGCGAAAATTATCGACTGGTATGTCAGGGATACGGAAACACGGGCGGATATCCATATTCTGGTGTCCGGAGAGAAGACGGCCGAGGAAGTGCTCACCAGCGATGGCAAATCGGGCGAACCGCTATCTTACAGGATCGATGATATCCTGAAAAATGAAACAAGCGTATCGAACTCCCCCACGACAGAGATCTTTGATTTCGCGGATACGATCAATACCCCCGGCATCAGCAGTATCTTGCCGATGGTTTATTCTTCGGAGAATAAGGGGGCCAAGACGGCTTCCATCCGCGGATCGGCCGTTTTCGATATCGACAAGATGCTGGGAAGGATGAATGCCCACGATACCAAGTTCGTTTTGTTTCTTCGGGACGAAATTAAAGGGGGAATTCTGACGCTGGGCGGGTACAACCGGCCACCAGGAATTTCTTTGGAGATTTTTAAGAGCAAAACCAAAGTGGAACCGGTGCTGGTGGACGGTCAGGTCGAAATCCGGGTTAAAACCCATACGGTTACGGCGGTTGACGAGGTGCAAGAAAATGTCGACTACTATACGGCAAAGGGGCAAGCAGAAATCGAGAGAATGGCGGAGGACATATTGGTCAAAGAAATGGAGAACGTGATCGAAATTGCGCAAAAGCGGTATAAACAGGATATCTTCGGCTTTGGTGACCGGATTCATAAGAAGATGCCGAAGGTATGGAAGTCGCTTGAACCCGATTGGGACGAGAAATTTTCCAGGTTGAAGGTGTCCGTACAAGCCAAGGTTGATATTAAAGGCACGGCATCGATTAGAAAACCGATCAAGACAGGGGGTGAAGAGTAGTGATCCTGCTTACGATCATCGCTTATGCCTTCATCGTGTTGTTGGATCAAGTCCAAACCTACAAAAACGGATATAAAAAGGATTTTGTCATCAGCAGCGTCATGGGTCTGCCGTCCTTCGCGGCAGCTCTGGTACTGGCCACAGGCGCTAAGCTGCCGAGTCCGACGCAGGCGATCGAACAATTGGTGGGTTTGCTATTCGGTCTATAACACGGGGGGTGGGAATTCGCAATGAACAAGGAAATGGTTACCGGCGGCGAAGCCAGAACGATTTTGATCCTGTTCATCATGGGGAGTACGATGATCCTGGGAGCGGCTGGGCAGGCCAAAAGAGACTCTTGGATCGCTATTCTGATCGCGATCGGCCTGGCTATCCCGGTCGCTCTGATTTCCGCTAGACTGCTCACGCTATATCCCGGGCAAAATCTATTCGACATTTGCCAGAACGTGTTCGGCAAAGTCCTGGGGAACTTGTTCATCCTGCTGTACGTTTGGTATGCCGTTCATTTGGCTTCGTTGGTGCTCAGAAATTATGGGGAATTCATGACGTCCGAAGCGATGCCGGAAACACCGATGCTCGTACCGATGCTGTTCGTGTGCGCGCTCAGCGTGTTCGTCGTGCTGCACGGCATTGAAACGTTGGGACGAAGTGTGCGGCTGCTCTTTAACATTTGCACGGTGACGATTTTGCTCGTGTTGTTCCTCACCATCGGAAGAATGGAGTTCAATAACGTCCTTCCGATCTTGGATCATAACTGGGGGCCGGTTTGGGAAGGTGCCTTCTCCACCTTTTCGTTCCCGTTTGCCGAAGCCTTTTTGTTAACCGCCATTTTTGGCGGAGTGAGGGACCGCAAGTCGTTTGTTCGCATTTTCCTCTTCGGGTTATTGATCGGCGGAGCCTTGATCCTGTTCATTTCGTTACGTAACATCTTCGTCTTGGGGACCTATACGATGAGCAACGTGTATTTCCCCTCCTATGCGGCCATAGGACGGATTAACGTCGGGGATTTTATTCAGCGCATCGAAGGTACGGTAGCCATTATCTTCGTGATTTGCGTCTTCGTAAAGTTCAGCGTATGCTTGTTGGCCGCAAGCCAAGGCATCGCGAAGTTGTTTCGCCTGAGCAGTTATCGTAGCGTGGTCCTTCAAACGGGTCTCCTGACCACGTATTTGGCCTATTCTTTGTTCGACAATATTATGGATATGGAGTTTTTCGCCACAAAAATATACCCTTTTTACGCATTTCCATTTCAGGTTGTGTTCCCCGTGCTTTTGCTGCTGATTGCTGAGATCAAAGTGCGGTCGGCCCGCCGGGCGAAGTCCGGATAACGACTTCGGTTTACAAGGGATGCCGCTTTGACATATCATGGGGCTATATCATACATACGGAAGGAATGTGGGGATGGAGAGAAGGACAGACGAATTTCCTAAGCCAGAAGCGATGATTTTTGACATGGATGGAACGCTATTCAAAACGGAAACGCTGTTGATTCCGGTTTTTCATAAGGTGTTTGAACAGCTGCGGGAGGAAGGACTTTATTCCGGGGAAACGCCGCCGGAAGAGCTGATCTTAGGCTGCTTGGGAATGCTGCTGCCGGATATATGGCGCCGAGTTCTCCCAAACCAAAGCGAAGCCGTGCATCGCCGTGCCGATGATCTGCTTTTGGAATTTGAACTGGAAGGGTTACAACAACTAAACACGGAGTTGTATCCACAAGTGCAGGAAACACTGCAGGAGTTGAAGCGGCGTGGTGTACGGCTGTTTGTTGCCAGCAACGGGCTGGAGCATTACGTCAAAGGCGTTGCCGAAGCGCATCGGATCTTGCCGCTGTTCGAAGGGATATTCAGTGCAGGCGAATACCAAACGGCAACGAAAGTTGCTTTGGTCAAGCTGCTTATGGATCGGCACGGTGTCTCCCACGCCTGGATGGTCGGCGACCGCTCTTCGGACGTTGAAGCCGGCAAGCGGAACGGGCTAACGGTGATCGGCTGTGCCTATGCCGGATTCGGCGATGGCAGCGAACTGGCTGGTTCCGACGTCCTGATCGGCTCCTTTGACGAGCTGATATCCCTTTACGATCAGGCGGGGGAAGCATAAACTTGGGTTGTTGAGATACGTAAAAAAAGCCGCTTTCCCTCCTAATTGGAGGGGGAAGCGACTTTTTGCTTATGCAGCCACAGCGCGTATTCCAGCGGTTTCACGATCGCTGCGCGGTACGCTTGCGAATCACCCGATTGATTGAACACCTCGCGGGCGGGCTTGGGGTTCACCTCAAGCAAGTAAATTTGGCCATGGCGGTTGATCGCCAAGTCAAGCGCAAGCTCGCACAAGGCGCCAAAGGTATCCTCCAGGTAGGCTGCGACCTCGAGACTGAGCTTCTCGGCCGATCGGCGAACCTCTTGACGCCGTTCCTCGCTTGGGATCCATTGCTTCAGCAGGGTATTCATGGCCACTGCATGGCCCCCGCCATGCAGATTGGAAGTCACGCTGCGGGGAGGTCCTACGCGGCCGGCACAACCGGTCATCTCCCAATTGCCTTGGCCGTTCTTCTGCACGAGCATCCGGTAATCGTGGACGCGGCCGTTCGGCAGCTTGATCTGAATACCTTGCTGGGCGATGAAGCGGCCGCTCCCCTTCCAACCCAGCAGGAAGGCGCTCAGACGGGATTTGTGAATTTTCTGGGGAGCGATGATGCTCCGGTTCTGACGTCGTCCCTGGATCAGGAACTGATCGCCGTCCAGTCGCTCAACCCGCAGAATACCACGGCCGCCAGTACCGTTAATCGGCTTGACATAAACGGCGGAATACTTCTTCAGCAGGCCCATCACGTCGCTGCTGCTTTGAAATAACACGGTCTCCGGCTGGTTGGATCGGAATCGGCTTTTGCGGGACAAGGTTTGATATATCGTCCATTTATTCCGTAACGGCCGGTTGAGAAAGGTTAAATGACTGTAACGGGCCCGGAACCGCAGCAGCTGTTCGAACCGTTTGCTGCGTTGAATCCGGCAACGATCGAAGATCAAATCCGGGAAGCTGCGCCATTTACGGAACCATTTCTTGGCTTTCGGGTTATACTCGAGAGCAAAAATCTGTTTTTTCTGATCGAAAACGTCCATCGGGGTGAACACGAAAATGTCCAGGCCGATTTTTTGTCCCTCCGTGATCATGCGCTGGTAGATATGCCGTTCCTCCAACTGCTTCTTATCATTGAGGTACAAGGTCAGGATGCCCAGGACGGGGTGTGACAACGATATCACCTTCCTTGCTGTAATGGGCGGACGGTTCTCTATGCTCTGGGGAAATGGGCCGCGACTCCAGGAGGAGCAGCGTTTTGCCGCTCGGGTCCCGAATCAGATCGGAAGCGTACAACCCAGCACGAAAGCACAAGCGCAGCTCCGGGACCTGGCTTAGCGAAACCCTGCAGCTTAGTTGCTTCAGTCGGGTCAACTGGGCCTGAAGCAGCTTCGCGCCGATCCCCCGGCCCCGGTACAACGGGTGCACGACAACCACGCATAGCTTGCGGCCGTAATCCGCAGTGCAAGAAATGCCGGCTAACCGCTCCCCGTCCTCCGCCCGGATCCGAGCGACGAACAGGGAGCAACCGGGTCGGTCAAGATCGCTGGGCGTCAGCCGGAGAAGCCGCCGGAGGACGGAGGGCGAGATGCGGCCAGAGCCGTATTTGCGAACGAAAGCCAGTATTTCGCCGTGCTGCAGCTCCCAAGGGACTCCGGCTTCCCGCGTCACGGCTCTAATCTCCACCACTACCGACCTCCTATAAGGTAGAATTTTTTCACGTTTACGCTTTGGATTTCGGCTGGCGGGACAAATATTGGCTATATTGGAAAATCCGCTCCAGCGATTTTTTGCGGATATGCGGCTCATCAAACTTCATCGGCTTGGCGTTCGCTTCAAAGAACCAAAGACGGCCGTCTGTGTCGACCCCTAAATCCATGGACATTTCTCCGAGCAGGTAGCTGGATTCCTTCTCGATCTGCTTGGCGATCAAGAGGGCACTGGATTTGATCCGACTTAGGAGGAGTGCCGTCATCTCGGGCCCGAAAGCCGGCAGAAGCATCTTTTCCGGATCCTCGATGCTGCCGCCTTGAGGGACATGAGTCGTAATCCGTTTCGGCCCGGCCAGACGAGCGCCAATCCCGGTCACCATCCAGATGCCTTTGCCGTTTTTTTGCACGAGCACGCGCATGTCGAAGTGGCGGCCCCGAAAGGACGTCAGTTCAATGCTTTCCTGCATGATGTACGGTGTATCGCCGGCCTCCTTCTTGATTCTTCTCCATAACAGGGGGAGCTTGGCGGTCTTATATACGACGTTTCGGCGTCGTTTTCCTTGAATCGTGAGACGGTATGGCTTGATATCGTTGGCATCCAGCCGCAACAGCATAATGCCCTTGCCGGCTTTGCCGCTTTCCGGCTTAAGGTATAGGCTACCGAATTTCTCCAGCATAGCGGCCAGGGTTTTGGGACCTATCATTTTCTTCGTATCCGGCACAAGCGTCTTGGTAGACCGACCTTTCTTCAGCCATTCAAATAAGCGCCGCTTATTGAAAAAGAAGGGATTAAAGAGATGGATGGACTCGTGCTGGATCACCTCGTCGATTTTACGGCGCACCTCCGGTTTCTTCTCATCCTCCCGCAGCGGAATGCGGTTGTAGATGACATCGGGCAAGGGGAACCATTGTTTCTTCCACGCTTTGTCCTCCGGATGGAAAAAATAGCCTTGAACACGTTTGGAGCCAAGCTTCAAGTCTTTGGCCGTTACGACATAAACGGGATATTCCAGCTCCTGCCCGGTTTTGACGAGATCCCTGAAGTTGCTGCGGTTTCCGCGGAACAGCTTGTCGTTATCATCCACCGTTAACACGGCGACGACCGGCTTCTTCTCGCTCAAGAGCGGATTGCTCATGAGCCATCCCTCCTCCGGAATTTGCTCAAGTAGAGACAATGATCCAAGATATGGTCCACCGACGCCTTCCCTTCCGCCCGGAGCGAAGGGTGCTTGAAGATCGAACGCCCCGGCTTGGCGTTGGCTTCGAACATCCATATCTTCTCCTCCCGGTCGATCCCGATATCAAAACCAATCTCGCCGATCAGATGCTGTTGATGGGATTCGATCGCTTCGGCTAGCGTGATCGCAACGGACTTGGCGTTCCGTAGCACTTCATCGGCGCGCGCCCCAAACGCTCTGCTGAGCGCTTGATCCGGTGTAAGCAGGGAGCCCCCGTTCTTCAAGTGAGTCGTGACGCTGCCTTTGCCGGCTTTTTTCGCCCCGATCCCAACGACGACCCATTGGTTTCTCCCATTCTTATGCATGTGGAACCGGAAATCGATTGGACAGCTGTCGATTTCGATCAGGCGAATGCCCTGCTGGGCCACGTAACCGCGGAGCGCCCGGCCGTGTCTGGCTTGCAGCGTACGCATCAAGCTGGCGAAGGAAGAGAAGCGCAGCAAGGCGTTGCGTCCGTTTTTCCGATACCTGGCGTAGTAACCGCTTCTCGGGATATAGGAAAGGCGGTAGATCCCATTGCCAAGGCTGCCGCTGTTTGGCTTGTAATAAACGAGGGAGTGCCTATCCAGCATCTCCTTAATTTGCTCGGGCGTCGGGCTCATGATCGACTCGGGAACGTAGCGGACGACACTGGTGTCTTTCTCCAGCAAGCGGTAGATATCGGATTTATTGAAGAAGCTCCAATTGAAAAAAGGGATCTTCCGGCGAACGAACCGTTCCCGCAGCTGATTGATCGAGCTTGTTGTTTCGGCACGGCGGCTGGGAAGACGATTGTATACAACGTCGGGCAGCGGCACCCGTTTCCGTGTGAATCGGCCGGCCTCGTTTAGAAAGTACCCGGTCACGGTATCGTCCTCCCAATGGATGTCCCGCGGGGTGAACGCAAAAATATAAGAGATCTTGCTTCCCTGCCTGAGCAGTTGTTTAATGAAACCGGTGCGTGAACCGAACGGATTGGTCTGCGAGGACACCGGGCCATCGGACAAGACGCCGATGAGCGGGCCGATCTGCACTTCCCCCTCTTGAAGGCTTCGGAGGTAGACGCCGCCGGGCTTGGGGATCTTGATGCCTCTGCGTACGCCGCTGGCCAGATAGAGATGTTTTCCCGCTTTATTAATTCGTTTGATGGTGGCGGGAACGCGTTCTCCGCCGAGTCTTAGATGCAGCGACTTTTTTCCGGACAGCTTCAGATTCTTCATTAGAGCCCCTGACACGTAAACCACCCGTTCGGGGGCTTGCGTGAAATGGACGTTGCAAAAAGTCAAACTCATGGATTTTATCCTCCTAAAAGTGATCAGGGTTTGCTCAGCAGTAAATAGCGGGCATAGCCAATCGGATTCTCCAGCGACCTTCTGGCGGTTTCCGGATCGCCGATCCGAAAGAACGAGGAGCGCCCCGGTTTGGAGTTGACCTCCAGCACCCAAACGCAGCCTTGGCGGTCTACGCCGAAGTCAAGGCCCAGTTCCGCCAGCCTGCCGAAACGGGTCTCCAGATAGGCCGGAATCAAGAGTGACAATTTGCGGATCGCTGCTTCAGCGGCTTTGCCGCCCTGGTCTCCGAGTTCTCGGATGAGAAAAGGCAGCGCCCGGTGGGCAGTACCCCCTCCATGCAGATTGGAGGTAAGCGAATCTTTACGACCGACGCGTGCCGCCATCCCCGTCAAGCTCCATTCGCCTTTGGCATTCTTCTGCATGAGGACACGCACGTCAAATGGCTCGCCTTCTGAGCTGTTCAGCTGCAAATACGGCTGAATCAGGAAGGGGCGTCTTCCGGTAAATCGGTCAACCCAATCGAGCCCGGCTTGTTTGGTGAGAAAACGGCGCCGAAACATCGTATTTCGTCCGCTCCGGCCCATCACCCTGACTTCATCGCGGGGCGGAAGCCATTTGACATGCATCGTCCGTTTTCCATGCGTTCCGTTACGAGGTTTCAAGAACGCTTCACCGTCATGGGTTTGCAGCCATTTGTCCAGCTGGACCTGCCCTTGATAAAGCACCGTCTCTGGCAAATGCTCGGCGACCTCCGGACATTCGAGCAGGGCTTGGTAGACCACCCATTTGCCCGCGAGCCCTCGGGCCAGGTAGACGAAGGGATGCTCGGTGGCCAACCGCTCGAGCAGGCGATGCTTGCGCAGCTGTTGTTTGCGGTCATGGGTTAGGCAGCGGTCGTAAATAATGTCCGGCCTGGGGGACCATTTGCGAATCCAGGTCCCATGTTCAAAGGTGTAGGACGGAATGCCAACGGCATTCCCTGATGCGATCCAGCCTAAGCAGAAGACCATTACAGAGAGGCCCTGCTTTTCACCGATATGGCATAATCTGCGACAGAACGCGGCTTCCGCGAATGGATATGGCCCGTCGCTTTCGGCGACTAGGATCCCAATGGTCCCTTGTGGTGTCTTGTTCATGCGGAATCCCTCCTTCCAAGAGGCCCTAAGGGTTACGTTTAAAAGCCGGACAAATAACGGGTGTATTCAATCACTTGCTTAACCGAAGGTCGAATTTTGCCTTCGCCCATTGGGGTGTTGTCATTTTTGGATGGCTTGGAGTTGACCTCCAGCAGCCACACCCGGCCGCTTGTTTCTACGGCCAAATCGATACCGAACTCCCCAAAGTGGGCCGGAATTTGCGCATCGACACTCTGGGCGATATCCAGGGCCGCTTTCTTCAGCTTCGCGGCGACTTTACCTTTAACCCCTTGCGGCAGCGAACTGCGGGCGATCGCGTCTTTCACCGTGCTGAGGGTACCGCCGCGGGCCAGGTTGGAGACGAAATGCTGACTTCCGGCAATCCGTGCCACAATGGAGGTCGTGTTCCATTTGCCGGAGATGTTCTTCTGAACCAGCGCACGAAAATCCACCGGCCGATGATCCACCTCGATCAAATGAAGCCCCTGCTGGATCTGGTAGCGGGTCGCCTTCATTTTGCCGGAGAGCGATGTAAATACTTTGTTGAGATTCGGGTAAACCTGCCGCCGCGTGCCGCCAACCTGGGCGGTTAACGTCTGAAAGGCTCCGCCTTCGAGCCGCGAAATGCGGATGATCCCCTTGCCTAGGCTTCCTTTAATCGGTTTCAGGAAGACGACCGGATATTTGGCGCACATTGCTTTCAGCATGGCGTAATTACGGAACAGATGGGATTCCGGCAAGTAGCGCTGCACGGAAGTGTCTCGACCCAGGGCGTCGAACACTTCGGTTTTGTCGAGATATTTTTCGTTGAAAAAATGGCTCCCGTAGCGGGATTTTACTTCTTTCATAAAATGCTGTACGCTAGGTTTATTCTCCAATTTCCGCGAATTCAGCCGGTTATAGAAGACGTCTGCGGCAGGCAGATGGGTTTGCTTCCACCCGTTGCCATAGACCCAGCCCGAGACCTGACCTGTGCTTGTGCCGATGTGTTTAGGCGTGAAGAAGTAAACGAAAACCCCTTGGCGCGAGCAGGCGTTAACGAGCTCCTTACAGAACAAGGTCATCTGGCCAAACGGCCTTTCCGGATTGCCGGGGAAGTCCTGGCTGAGCAGTATGCCTAGCAGCGGACCCAATTGAAGGGTGGAGGAATGCGGCCGGTAGATGAGACGCAGCGACGATCGCGGCGGGATCCCCATTTTGCTTGCTAGACTGGAACTCATGCGAACTCCGTCGGATCTGGATAAAGGAATAACTTTGACGCGGTGCCGGAATGATCCGAAGGTGAGCAGAAGCGGAAGATGCGTCGGGATTTTCCATTGTTTGATCAGCATGTCTCCAAGCACGAGAATGTCGTCTTCAAGAATGCCCGGACTCATGATTTGTACCGTAATTTTTTTGGAGGGCATGAATGCGGATCTCCTTCCAAGCTAAGCTAGAGTCTTGGATGCAAGTAAAGATCATCTGCGTTAAATGCGTGTAATGCATCATATGAGGACATAGAATCCTTGGTGATTAACCTATGCCCGTTTTCGGCGGCCCTAAGGCGAAGGGATGAACCGTCCTTTTCCTTGCCGGGCGCGGTCCGAGGGCGGATTTCGCGGGAGATAGTTAGGGCGGCAGCCTAAGAGAAAGAAGGTGGAGGAAGGATGCCCGATTGGCTTTACGTGTTGGTAAGCGTTACAGTGGCAGCTTTTGTTGGCGGTGTCACCAATCACTTTGCGATTAAAATGCTGTTCCATCCGCGCAACCCCATACATATTGGTAAGTTTCACGTCCCCTTTACGCCGGGACTCATTCCGAAACGCCGCGATGATATCGCCGAGTCACTTGGTCAGGTCGTGGCGGAGTATCTCGTGACAGCCGAAGGGCTGCAGGAAACGGTGCAGCGCCCAGAGTTCCGGAGCAAGGCGGATAACGCCTTGCGCGGCATCGTTGAACGCCTAGGCTCCAGCGAGTCGACGCTGCGGCAAGCCGCGATGCGCGTATGGAGCGAGGCGGAATATGAAGCGCTGAAAACTCGCTTGGCGACCGGGGTTAGAGAAACGGCCATGCGGGGTTTGACTCGACTGTGGGAACATTCGGAACTGGGGGAGCTGCCGCTAAAGCGGCTTGTTCCCGGATGGTCCGAAGAGAACCGTAAGGCCTGGAGCGCCGCGCTGGCCGGAGCATTATTGGGCGTTGTTGAGGAGGAACTGTTGTCTGCCAGCGGACAGCGAATGCTGTCGAGAATGGCGGCAGGGATGATGGACAAGGCGGGCGGATTCCTCGGTACGATGGCCGCGATCTTTATGGATGAGGATAAATTGGTGCAAAAAATGACCCCGGCGCTCGTTCAAGCGCTGCGCGGCGAAGAGGCCGTGAGCAAAACGGCCCGGGCGATCGAATCCCGTCTGGAGCTGTACGGCGAGAAGCCGGTGGCGGAACTGTTAGCCGCTTTGACCGGCGAGGAGGCGCTTCATTGGTTAGGCGGCAAGCTGGAGCAGCTGCCGCTGGAACGGTGGCTGGAGCAGGCGGAGAATCTGCCGCTCCGCTCGTTGATCGAACCGTGGAAAACGCAGGTCATCGCGATGGTTCCGGTGCTGACGGAGCGGCTGCTGCGCCTCATCGCCAAGGGAATTCCCGCGGCGATGCAGGCGGTTGATTTGCCGGGCCTCGTCGAGGAGCAGGTGCAGAAATTTCCGGTGGAACGCCTGGAGGAGGTTATCCTCAGCGTCTCGGGCAAGGAATTTCGCGCCATTACCTGGCTCGGCGTATTGCTTGGCGGAATTATCGGTTTATTCCAGTCGCTGCTGATGCTGTGGATGGGATAGGGGGATAGGGCGGAAAACTGCCTGTTGAACCGCCCGGGCTGCAAGATCGGGCTTGCCATGGCGCGTGCGTAGTAGTAGTGACAATGTAACAACAACGAATCTTTTGTCTAACGCTTATGAGGAACGCGATTTGAGCCGAAAAGAGGAAAAGAAAATTCTAACGCTTGCTGTAAGGCTTATTTCCCGATTTTTGCATAAAACGGGGGTCGTTCCAACCCAATAAGGTGTCTGATCCGCGTTACATGTGGAAACCCTTGATTATTGGGCAAATAAGCATCCTGATCAGCGTTAGCGTAAGTAGTAGTAGTAGTAGTTGTTGTTGTTGTTGTTGTTGTTGCGACATTAGCCCAGGGTGTTACATCGTTCGCCCAATATAGTACGGAGCAGGCCTGCCCTAAGGCTGCTTATACCCTAAAATAAAATTTGGAGGTTTATCAATGAACATTTACGACAAAGCGCATGAACTGGCGGCTGCCTTGAAGGATAGCCCAGAGGTTAACGAAATTACAGCCGCGATGAAGCTGGTGGATGCTGATCCCGAGAGCAAACGGATGCTGGATGAATTCCGGGTTCGCCAAAATGAAGTGCAGCAACGAATGATGACTGGAGAAATGCCGTCGCAGGAAGAAATGGAACGGATGGAGAAACAGTTCGAGGTGCTGAGCTTGAACCTTAATATCCGTCGTTTGTTTGACGCCGAACGTCGCCTAAGTGTGATCATTCAGGACGTCAACAAAATTATTACGGATAGTCTAGCTCACTTGTACGGCTCGGGGATCTAAATCCCCGTTTCCGTTCGTATCCTCCATTTGCAAGTTTCTATCATATTCCTTCAGCTCCGTTCATAGAGATAGAAGAGACAAGGTACAACGAACCGAATCTCATATCTCGTAATCTATGAAATAAAGGAGCTGCGGAAGATGAAAACCGTAAAAAAACCAAGCAAATGGAAGCATGTCGTTTATCTGATTCTGGCATTGGCGATGCTCATATATGCGCTGCCTATGATTTCTTTTGAACCTGGAGCTGGTTGGGTGTCGCTGTTTGGCGCGGTGTGGGCAGGGTTTGCGTTCCTCGTGATCGGGGCGCACCTGCATTTCCTCTTAGGCGTAGGGGAGGAGAAGCAACGCGAGCTGGATCGAATCCGGCGGGCGAAATACCGTGAATGGGAGCTCCAATGGCAGGAGGACGGCAAACGCGGCGAAAATGCATAAGTGGCAGGCAACGGAACTGACGGCTGGCCAGAAAATGGACAGGGA
Organism: Paenibacillus sp. FSL R7-0216; assembly: GCF_037969915.1. NCBI lineage: Bacteria > Bacillati > Bacillota > Bacilli > Caryophanales > Paenibacillaceae > Paenibacillus > Paenibacillus sp. FSL R7-0216. The sequence goes on from NZ_CP150222.1 coordinate 1,738,853, forward strand.
CTGTCTTGGAAGATCACCATTCTTCCAGGACAGTCCCTTTTTACGTTTGTACTTGCCGGGGGCACTAATTCTCGCCGTCGCCGGTCAGCATTTGATCGTTGCCTGCTCCCGGCGGAACCATCGGATACACGTTTTGCTCTTCCCGAACATTAAATTCCATCAGAACGGGGCCGGGGAGGGCCATCGCCTGTTGGATGATCGCATCGGCTTCTTCCGGCGTCTGCGCCCGGAGCCCGGGAACCCCGTATGCGCCGGCAAAAGCGACAAAATCGGGGGATGTGATGTGCACGGAGGAATATCGTCGTTCATAGAACAACTGCTGCCATTGCCGGACCATCCCCAAATAGCCATTGTTTAGGATGGCGATTTTGACCGGCAAGCCGTAATCGACGGCCGTCATCATCTCCTGCAGATTCATTTGGAAGCTGCCGTCCCCAGTGATGCAGACGACCGGCGGGGCGGCGGGCCCGCCCAGGGCAATGGCCGCGCCAATCGCAGCCGGGAAGCCGAAGCCCATCGTACCTAAACCTCCCGAAGTGAGGAAGGATCGGGGGCGGGAGAACCGGTAGTGATGGGCGGTCCAGATTTGATGCTGCCCGACATCGGTTGCCACCACCGCGTTACCTTGGGTATGCTTATCGATCAGCCGAATGACCTCCTGTGGATTCAACGATCCTGCAGCCTCATCGCTATAATGCGGCACCTTCCTCTGCCATCCGGCCGTTTCCTCCGGCCAATCGGTCTTCTCGGGCCCTTTCACGTAAGCGTTCAACCTCCGTAGCAACTTTCCGATATCCCCGCAGAGCTTAAGCTCCACTGGAATGTTCTTGTCCAGCTCGGCATCATCGATGTCCACATGAATCTTCCAGGCGTTAGGGGCGAACGATTTCGCATTGCCGGATAACCGATCGTTTAACCGCGTGCCGAGGCAAATCAGCAAATCCGCATGATGGACCGCTCGGTTCGCGGCATAGGTGCCGTGCATTCCCAGCATCCCGAGATAGAGCGGATGGCGGGACGGGAAGGCGCCGATGCCCATCAGCGTAGTGGCAACCGGGATTTGCGCAGTTTCCGCTAGCTGGCGCAGCTGCTCGGCGGCGCCGGATGCCGCTGCGCCGCCGCCTACCACGAGGACCGGGCGGCGGGAGGACTCGATCTTGCCGGCAATGAGCCGCACGGCCTCTTCGCTGATCTCGGATTGGGGTTCGTATCCGCGAATATGAACTTCGATGGCGGGCCTTTGGTCTGTACGGGCGGTCATGATGTTTTTGGGCAGATCGATAAGCACAGGCCCAGGTCTCCCGGTGACCGCGAGATGGAAAGCCTCTTTGACGATTCGAGGCAAATCGCGGATGTCCATCACGGAATAATTATGTTTGGTCACGTCCATCGTCATTCCGTAAATATTGACCTCCTGGAAGCTGTCCCGACCGATCAGGTCGGTGGAAACCTGACCCGTCAGCACAACCATCGGGACCGAGTCCATATAGGCGTTAGCGATACCCGTGACCGCATTTGTCGCCCCTGGCCCGGAGGTGACGAGCGCGACCCCGGCCTGTCCCGTGACTCGGGCATATCCGTCCGCCGCATGCACGGCGGCTTGCTCATGCCGGGTTAGAATATGATGGATTTCTAGGCAATCGTACAGCGCATCGTAGATCGGAATGACCGCACCGCCGGGATATCCGAAGATCGTGTCGACCTGTTCCGCACGCAAGCACTCGATCAGCAGCTCCGCTCCGTTTTTGGCGGTGGGTAACTTGGTTTCATGGATGTTGTTCATTTAAACTTACCTCCCGGTGGAATTTTGACCATTTTATCGCGAGGGGTTTGCATTTGGAGTGATTCCAGTCATAAAACGGCGCGGATCAAGGGGTTACGATTACTAGGAATTCAATGATGAGACGGTTGGACTCGCAGGAGAGTCACGCCGCTCAAAGGAGGGCAAACCTAATCATGAGCAGAAACATTGCGGTGGTCGGCGGGGGGATTTCCGGGTTGAGCGCGGCTTATTACGCCCGGAAGTGGCTTCGCGAACGGGGGATCGACGCCGGAATAACGATTATAGAGCAAACGGACCGGCTAGGCGGGAACATTCGCACCTTGCGTCGGGACGGTTTTACGATAGAGCAAGGCCCCGATTCATTCATCGCGCGGAAAACCGTTGTTTTGGAGTTGACGAAGGAATTGGGTTTAGAGCATTTGCTGGTGGGAACGAATCCGCTAGCCAAAAAGAACTACATTGTGCATCATGGCCGCTTTCACCCGATGCCGCCAGGGCTGATGCTCGGTATTCCTACGCAAATGTGGCCATTGGTGAAGACCGGCCTGCTGTCGCCGGCCGGCAAGCTGCGCGCCGCGTTAGACCTCGTGCTACCAGCCAGACGCGGCGGCGGGGATGAATCGCTTGGCGGCTTCATTCACCGACGGTTGGGGCGTGAAGTGCTGGAGAACCTGACCGAGCCGCTGCTAGCTGGCATCTATGCCGGGGATACGGCGGAGCTTAGCCTGGAAGCAACGTTCCCCCAGTTTATGGAGATGGAGCGTAAACATCGTAGTTTGATTCTCGGTCTCTTGGCGAGCAAAAAACAACCTTCCCCCAAGCCGCGAGAGGAAATGCCTAAGGGGGGGCATAACAGCATGTTTTTGACGCTGGAGGGCGGATTGAACGTGCTTACGTACGGTTTAGCCGCTGCGCTTCAAGGCGAGCAGGTCATAACGGGACAAGCGGTAGACGGGATGAGTAAGAAAGCGGGACGCTACGAATTGGAGCTATCTGGGGGCGAACGTTTGGAGGCGGACGCCGTCATCCTGGCAACCCCGGCCTATGCCTCGGCCCGGCTACTTCAGGATCAGGTTCGAACAGCGGCCTATTTGGAAAAGATCCGTTACGTCTCGGTCGCGAATCTGGCTTTTGCCTACCGGCGACAAGAGATCCAGCATGATTTGGACGGTTCCGGCGTGTTGATTCCGCGCGGGGAAGGGCGGATGGTTACGGCAATTACGTGGACGTCCTCCAAGTGGCTGCACACGGCACCGGAAGGACGCGTGCTGCTCCGTGCGTATATCGGCCGCTTGGGAGACCAGGCCTGGACGAAGCTGCCGGAGACGGAGATCCGTCGACGCGTGGCTGCTGAACTTAAGGATCTGATGGGGATCGAAGCCGAACCGCTCTTTTGCGAAATGTCGGCTTTGCCGGAGTCGATGCCGCAGTACCCGGTTGGTCATGTGGAGCATCTGAAGGAGCTTCGTGCCGAATTGGAGCAGGTGATGCCCGGCGTTATGGTGTGCGGAGCGGGGTATGGCGGAGTGGGGATCCCCGATTGCATTCGTCAAGGGAAGGAAGCGGCGGAAGCGGTGTTAACTTGGTTGGGAGATGAATCGAAATGCAACTGATTCAGCATAAAGATTATAACGTGAATCCCTTTATCGTCATTTGGGAAGTGACGAGAGCCTGTGCGCTGAAATGTCTGCACTGCCGGGCGGAAGCTCAATATCACCCCGATCCCAGACAGCTGACCTTCGAAGAAGGCAAGAAGCTTATCGACGAAATCGCGGAAATGGACGATCCGCTTTTTGTATTTACGGGGGGAGACCCGCTCATGCGACCGGATTTGTTTGACCTGGCGCGGTATGCGATCCATGAGAAGGGATTGCCCGTTTCCATGACCCCAAGTGCCACGCCGAGGGTTACCTTCTCCGCCGTAAGCAAAGCCAAGGAGGTTGGTCTTTCTCGCTGGGCGTTTAGCCTAGACGGCTCGACGGCGGAGATCCATGACCATTTCCGCGGCACACCGGGTTCATTCGAGATGACGACCAGAGGGATCGGTTATTTACAACAGCTGGAGATTCCGATTCAGATCAACACGACGGTGTCCCGTTATAACCTGAACGATCTGCCGCGAATTGCGGAAACGGTCAAAGGGATGGGGGCGGTGCTCTGGAGCGTGTTCTTCCTTGTACCAACGGGGCGGGGAATGACGAAAGACATGATTACACCGGAAGAGCATGAGCAGGTGATGATTTGGCTGGCGAACCTGCAACGGGAGATGCCTTACGGCATTAAAGCGACGGAAGCGCCCCATTACCGCCGGGTATTCATGCAGCAGCAGAGGCGAATCGCCGCTTCCGTAGAGGGGGGCTCGGCAACGCCCAAACGAAAGGATGTACTCGGCCGATCGCCTAAAGGCGTAAACGACGGAGACGGATTCGTATTTATCAGCCATATTGGCGAGGTGTATCCGAGTGGTTTTCTGCCGGTGAATTGCGGAAATGTCCGAGATACTTCGTTGGTGGAAATCTATCGAAATTCGCCGATTTTGCAGCAGTTAAGAGATAAATCCTTGCTTAAGGGCAAGTGCGGAGCCTGCGAATTCAAGGAGCTATGCGGCGGCTCCAGGGCAAGGGCCTATGCGGTAACCGGCGATTATTTGGAAAGCGATCCGTACTGCTCCTACATTCCTCGGGGCTACAACAGTCACGATCAACCGTGAGCAAAATCACGCAATGCAAAAAAGGAGGCCGATCGGCCTCCTTTTCATTCTTGTAAATCCAACGGATGGGCATTAGGATGGAAGAGGTTCAAATGTCACTTTCCAATGATCCTCAGCCAATTGCTCGGAAGCATGGCTGTAGCCCTTACCTTCAAGCACCTTTAGAAGCGGGACGGGATTCATGGTGGCGTGCAGAACGAAAGTCTCGCCCTTTTCCAGCTTCCCGACCGTGTCCATGATCACACTGAACGGTTCCTCGCCTCGGCGAAGAAACGGGCGAACGTCGAGTTCAACAATGCGGTCTGCCATTTACACATTCACCTCCACGTCGGTCCGTTCGGTTGCAAACGCTTGGCACAGCCGTGCCGCACCGCTAAGTCCTTTCATGCCGCCGTAAAGGGTATAGAAGAACGAGTCCGGCGCATCCAGCGAGAAGGACAAATACTGCTTCGGATCGATCCCTAACATTTTTTCAAACAAGGTGGCGGTGTCATAGGCGTAGAAACAGAAATACGTGTATTGAAATTCCGGCATTTTCTCGGCGATCGTGAGGATCTCACCCGCGTACCGCTCGAGGTTGCTCTCCGCTTCCTGAATCATGCGCAAGGCATCCTCCAGTTCCACGGCGATTTGGATCGTCTTGTCATCGATAACCGTAATCGTAGCCATAGGGCATTCCCCCTGCTTTAATTTTTACCGATTTTCACCTGGAACATCTCGGGCCCTTGCTCAATGTACTCCCAAGTAAAACCGCCGGGATGCATCGCTTCGAACTGAAAACGGAGCGGCACCGGGTCATGGTCGTTGATCAGCAGCATGGCTTCCCCCGGCTCCAAGGAATTGTAAGCGGCAAAAATCGTCTTATGCTTGAGCTGCGGCGGATATTCGGTAGCGTTGACAGTAGCTTTGAATTGACTCATGTGAAGTCCTCCTAAAGTTAAAAATTTAACGATTCGACCTCATTATATCAACGGGAAGCAGAATGATTGTGATATCAGTCACAAGTCAATTGCCGGTGAAAATTTCTGTTTGGATTTGTCCGGAAGACGCCATGGTTCCAGTGATTCCTGTCACTGGGATGCTTAGGCCAACTGATTATAATGTCCGTAATTTAGGCTTTACTCGAAGATGAAGGAGGAACCAATGACGTGCGAATCCGAGATTATATTCCCAATCAGCACGGAGCCTGGGCGATGCTGGTCGTTCCGTTTCTGTTCGGGATGCTCGCCTCTACCCCCGGGGCGATTCACGGACTGTTGTTTGTTTGCTGGCTTCTGATCTATTTGCTGATGTTTCCCCTGTTGCAGTGGATTCGGACGGGAAAAGCGGCCCGCTTCCGCAAACCGGTGCTGTTCTATGGTGCGCTGTTAGTCCCTGCGGCGGCCGCTTTGGTTCTGTTCCGTCCCATCGTTCTGCTAATGGCGCTCCTCTTCGTTCCGCTGTTTGCGATTAATGCCCTCTATGCCAAGCGAAAGCGAGAACGCGCTTTGCTGAACGATATTGCCGCTATCGTGCAATTCAGCCTGATGGTATTTATCTCCTACAAACTTGGAGGAGGGACCGATCTCCGGCTGGCTATGGAATTGTTCCTGATCAGCACGGCGTACTTCATCGGAACCGCCTTTTATGTAAAAACGATTATCCGCGAACGGAACAACAAGCGATTCTATGCCTATTCCGTAGCCTACCATCTGGTCCTGGCGCTTCTGGGGCTCTGGCTTCTGTCTCCGGCATTGGGACTGGCTGCAGTGGTATTGCTGGCACGGGCGGTCTGGTTCCCACGGACAGGAATCACCGCGAAACCGTCCGGTATGCTGGAAATTGTCTATTCTGTTATCGTTCTTGCCGCCGTCTGGATGACCTACGCTTGAAGGTGTATAATGAATACAGAATAGTACAGATTCGGGCAGGGGGGTATAACAGTTGGAGGGACCGGAGGAAAGCGTCACAAAACACGAACAGCTGCTCCAGCATATCGAAGGACTGAAGATCGGGACGAAAATATCCGTACGCAAGCTGGCCAAAACGCTGAGCGTCAGCGAAGGCACCGCTTACCGGGCGGTAAAGGAAGCGGAGAACCTGGGGATCGTCATTACGAAGGAGCGGATCGGCACCGTTCGCGTAGAGAAGAAGCCGCGGAACATCTCCGACCAGTTAACCTTTGGCGACGTGGTGGACATCGTGGAGGGCCATGTACTCGGCGGTGGGGAAGGTTTGGACAAAACGCTGAACAAATACGTCATCGGTGCGATGAAAATCGATGCCATGGCCAGATACATCGACGCCGGCAGCCTGTTGATTATCGGGAACCGCGACAATGCCCATTCGCTGGCCCTGGAGCAAGGCGCCGGCGTGCTGATCACCGGGGGTTTCGGGACGAGCCGCGAGGTCAAGGCTTTGGCGGACAAGCTGTCTTTGCCGATCATTTCATCGCGTCATGATACGTTTACCGTCGCTTCCATGATTAACCGCGCGTTGTTTGACCGCTTGATCAAGAAGAAAATCATGCTCGTGGAAGACATCGTCAGCCGCAAGCCGCGGGTGAATATGCTGAAGGCGACGAGCAACATTTCCGATTTTGACCAGTTGTCATTGGAGACGGGAAATCAGCATTTTCCGGTTGTGGATGAATGGAATCGGGTCATCGGGATCGTCAGCCGAAAGAATGTCGAGGAGCTTAGCGGCGACCAGTCCATCGAGAAATGTATGACTCGCCATCCGATTACCGTCGGCCTGCAGACATCGCTGGCTTCCGCCGCGCAAATCATGGTATGGGAAGGAATCGATTTCTTGCCCGTTGTCGACCGCAATCGGAAGCTGGTCTCGTCGGTGACGCGTCGTGAGGTGCTGCAGGCCATGCGGGACGTGCGCAATCAGCCGCAGCTAGGCGAAACGTTTGAGCATTTGATGTGGAATGGGTTTGCCGAGGAGCGGGACGAAGAGGGGAAGTTATTTTTCCGCGGAATGATTACGCCGCAGATGTCCACCGATTTGGGGACGATTTCGCACGGGGTTCTGACTTCGCTAATGACCCAGGCGGGGCTTCGCGCGGCCAAGGACACCAGCGGCGGCGACTTTGTCGTCGACAATATCACCACCTATTTCGTGCGTCCGGTGCAAATTGAAAACCCGATCGTCATCACTCCTGTGCTGCTGGAGATGAGCCGCCGGGCTTGTAAGCTGGAGATCATGTTGACGTATCAGGACTCCCTCATCTCCAAGGCGGTCATGACGTTGCAGTCGATCGACCACGCGTGAGGTTGGGATAGGTAAGCGACAGGGGACGGGGATAGCTAACGGCGGAGCGGCCGAGGTTATCCCTGTTTCTGCCTTGCATACAAGCCGTGGTTGCGGATGCCGGCAAAAATGTTGAATGCCCCCAGCACCATAAACACGGCGCCGATGACAACCCGCAGCGTCGAACCGCTAAACATGAACATTTGAATGAGGGCCAGAATGATCAGCATCACGCCCATAAAGATGTTCATTTTGGCGGCCGCCATCCCCCGCGTTTGCGGATCGAGCGAACGCCGCGACTTGAAGCTGAAGAAGACCGAGCCCACGCAGCAGATGATCAGGATAGCGTAAAGAACGTATTGGATGGTTTGGATCATTGATTCAACTAGCTCCTTTATAAACATAATGTTAGGGGGATAGCCTCCCCGCAGGATTGTGTTCGAAAAATCATATATATTCGCGCTCAAAAGCCAAAATATCTATATTCTATATGAAATTTCATATAGAATTGGTCTTTTTAACAATTTTGGCCCATTTCTATATGAAAAATCATATAAAATGGTGAATCCAAGATTACCTCTATTTTAGCATGATTTGCTAGAGACGAATATAGGGCCTCATATCCACCCAAACCTGCAGCACCCCATCGCTCACCAACATCGTTTTGATCTGAATACTATACTCCTTATCGCGCACGACATAGATTTTGCGGTTCAACAGCGTTCGGGCCATTTTGGCATCGGAGTCGATATCGAAAATATTGCGGCCCCGCAGCACCTCCAACTCGTTATGAAGCTGCTCGGCCACCTCTTTAACCGCGAGCGAATCGAGCGGGGGATCTCGTTCCTCCACGCGAACCTTAATCTCTTTGATGACGGTCGAGCGGTTGTTGTATTTTTTTAATGTCCGGATATCCTCTTCTGCCTGATGCAGCTGGATCGTGAGATCCTTGTTCTGGATCCAAAGCAAATTGTAGCTTGTCTGATAGATCACGTTGTAGACGATGCTGCCCATGACCATGCCGAGGATAAACACAGCGGTAAACTGCATAAACCTGCGGAAGCCCGTAAGCTTCGGCTGTTTCGCCTCTTCGGTCATCCTCGGCCTCCCCCGCACATCCAACGCACCAGCTCCGAACCCATATGCGCACCGAGAAAGGCAAACAGCAGGTACAAGATTTGTTTGATGGCCGGAGACAGGTTCCCGTCAAAAAAATTGCTCTCGATGACCCGCATCGGGTCGATCGTGCCGCCTACGGCAGCGGCGAGCGCCCATATTTTAATGCGGTCGGCGATGTCCAGCATCGTGTGCGTTGGCGGTTGGAGTGAAACGACGGCACCGATGCCGCCCACCATGGCGCCCCCCACCACGATCCCGAAGGCGATAAAGAAATCCATCACCGCTTTGGTCAAAAACGTACTCATGCGCGTTTGCCCCTTTCCGAGGTTTGTCCGGTCTTTCTACCAGTCTATGGGCGAGGCCTAGCCATGTATGATAAAATATTCAATAAAGGTAGTTCAAAAGTCGACGGTTGAACCTGATTTGGCTTAGTTTGTGAAATAAATCCGAAAGGAAGGGATCGCATGGACAGCTTTGTTCATTTGCACGTACATAGTGAATACAGCTTGCTGGACGGGGCCGCCCGGCTCGAGGACCTCGTTGCCAAGGCCGCGGCCTCCGGCATGAAGGCGCTGGCGCTGACGGATCACGGGGTCATGTACGGCGCGGTTCCTTTTTATAAATTGTGTAAAAAGCACGGCATCAAGCCGATCATCGGCTGCGAGGTGTATTTTACGGCAGGCTCGCGCAAGGAACGGGGAAGCCGGCAGGACCAGCCGATTCATCACTTGATTTTGCTGGCCAAAAATGAGACGGGGTACCGCAACTTGATGAGGCTCAGCTCCATTGGTCACCTTGAGGGCTTCCATTACAAGCCGCGAATCGACTGGGACGCGCTCGAACGGCATCGTGAAGGCCTGGTCTGTCTTAGTGCCTGTTTAGGCGGAGAGGTCCCTTTCCATCTGCTGAGAGGCCATTATGAGGAAGCGAAAAAAGCCGCACTCCGGTATCAGGCGGCGTTTGGCGAGGATTTTTACCTGGAGCTTCAGGACCATGGCATCCCCGAGCAGAAGAAAGTGAATCCGCAACTCGTCCAATTGGCCGGGGAAATCGGGGCGCAGCTTGTGGTCACCAATGACGCACATTACTTGAGCCAACAGGACGCAGAGGTGCAGGACGTGCTCATTTGCGTGGGTACGGGTAAAACGGTGGATGACGAAGACCGGCTTAAAATGCATACCAATCAGCTTTATCTGAAAACTGCCGCGGAAATGGCCTTGCTGTTTCCCCATTTGCCGGAGGCGTATGCCAATACGGCGAAAATTGCCGATTCCTGCGAGTTGGAGCTGGAGTTTGACCGGCATATTTTACCGGCATACCGTCCGATTCCGGAGGGACAAACCGCGGGAAGTTACCTGGCGGAGTTGTGTGAGCAAGGATTGGTTGAACGTTATGGTCAACTGGACATTTGGCAAGATCCGGCAGAGCGGGAGAAGCTGGAACAGCGGCTGCGTTACGAGCTGGAGACGATTGCCAATATGGGCTTCTCCGATTATTTCTTGATCGTATGGGATTTTATCGCGTTTGCTCACCGTAATGGGATCGCGACCGGACCGGGCCGGGGATCCTCCGCGGGCAGCTTGGTCGCTTACGTGCTGCGAATCACCGATGTGGATCCGATCAAATACAAACTGTTTTTCGAACGGTTTTTGAACCCGGAGCGGGTGACGATGCCGGATATCGATATCGACTTCAGCGATGAGCGGCGGGATGAGGTCATTGCATATGTGGTCGAAAAATACGGGGCAGAGCATGTCGCCCAGATTATTACCTTCGGGACGATGGCGGCTCGCGCGGCGGTCCGCGACGTGGGGCGGGCGCTGAATGTGCCTTTTGGTGAAGTGGATAAAGTGGCGAAGCTGATTCCGGGACACCTAGGGATGACCATTGAACGTGCACTGAAGGAAAGCCCGGACCTGAAAGCGATGTATGACGGGTCCGAGCGGGTCAAGGGGCTGCTGGATATGGCGAAAAAAGTGGAAGGCATGCCGCGGCACGCCTCGACTCACGCCGCCGGTGTTGTGATTTCGCGAGACCCGTTGACCGATGCCGTCCCGCTGCAGGCGGGCAGCGAGCGTACGGCGCTTACGCAATACTCCATGGAGAACCTGGAAGCGATCGGCCTGCTTAAAATGGATTTTCTGGGGCTGCGCACCTTGTCCATTATCGAGCGTTGCATGAACTGGGTCCAGGAGCAGGCGGGCAGCGCACCCGATTTCCGGCTTGTTCCGGACGACGATCCGGCAACGTACGAGATGCTGGGCCGCGGAGAGACGACCGGCGTGTTCCAGCTGGAGTCCACGGGCATGCGGCGGGTGCTGAAGGAGCTCAAGCCGTCGGCATTCGAGGACATCATTTCCGTCAATGCGCTGTACCGTCCGGGTCCCATGGAGTTCATCCCCAAATTTATCGCCAGCAAGCATGGGCAGATCGGCGTGGAATATCCGCACCGGGATCTTGAGCCGATCCTGAAAGATACGTACGGCATCATCGTGTACCAGGAGCAAATCATGCAGATCGCTTCCAAAATGGCGGGCTTTTCGCTGGGTGAAGCCGATTTGCTGCGTCGGGCGGTGTCCAAGAAAAAACGCGAGGTGCTCGACGAGCAGCGAAGCCATTTCGTCGTCGGCAGCGTGGCGCAGGGCTATAGTGAAGCCGAGGCGAACGCGGTATACGACATGATCGTCCGATTTGCCGACTACGGCTTTCCCCGCGCCCATGCGGCTGCTTATGGCGTGCTGGCCTTCCAAACAGCGTACCTCAAGTCGCACTACCCGGTGCAGTTTATGGCGTCGATGCTGACCGCCGTGACCGGCAGCCATCGGAAGGTAGCGGAATACATTGTGGAATGCCGTCGGATGGGCATCGTCGTGCTTCCGCCGGATGTGAACGAGAGCAATGTGCTGTTTACGCCGCAGGCGGGGGCAAGCGTTGGATCCGCTGAGGTCGTAGAGGTCGGCGGCGGTTCGCAGGACGGTGCCGCCAAACCGGAGGCTCCGAGCCTCGGCGTGATCCGCTTTGGCCTGGCCGCGATCAAAAACGTCGGGACCCAGGCGATCGAAAGTATTTTGAAAGAACGGAAAGAGCGTCCGTTCGACAGCTTGCTCGATTTTTGCCGGCGGGTGGATTTGCGGACCTGCAATAAGCGGGTGATCGAGTCGCTGATTCAAGGCGGGGCGTTTGATGCCTTGCCGGGTCATCGCGCGCAATTGCTGGCAATGCTGGACGAGACAGTCGAAGCGGCGCTGAAATGGCGGAAAGAACGGGATGATTTGCAGATTCAACTGTTTGATTTTGTAGAGTCGCCAAATTGGGATATCGAATATCCGGACGTGCCGAAGTTTACGGCCGGGCAGCAGCTGGACCTGGAGCGTGAGCTGCTGGGGCTGTATTTGTCCGGCCATCCGCTGGATGATTTCGATGCTCTTCTGGAGGGAGACGGCGTAGAACGGCTAATGGACTTGGCCGAAGCGCCTGATGAGTCCCGCGCGGTCGTGGCGGGGATGGTCGTGTCCGTGAAGACGATCACGACCAAGCAGGGCAAAGCGATGGCGTTCATGGAGCTGGAAGACCAGATCGAACGCTGCGAGGTCGTGTTGTTCCCTGAAGTGTGGCGGCGCTCGGCCGCCCACGTCAGTAAAGGGGCTTTGCTCGCGCTGCGCGGCGTCGTCCAGCAGCAGGACGAAGGCTTCAAGCTGCTGGCCGACGAGGTGGCACCGCTGAGCGAGCAAAGCCTGGCCCAGCTGCGCCGCGGCTTGGCGCGCGGGCGCGGGGCAGGCGCCGCCGCTGCCGGTGGCAAAGGCGGCGCACGCGGTGCGGCCGCGGGGCCTCGCGCGGCCGAGAGAGCGCCTGCGGGCGCTGCGGGCGGGCAACGTCCCGCCAGCGCCGCAGGCCCAGGCGCCGCCGCACGGCCGGCCGCTTCGGCCGCGGCGGCGCCGCCATCCGCGCCTGCGCCGGCCGCGGCGGCGCCGCCATCCGCGCCTGCGCCGGGCGCGCGGCGCGAGCAGGAGAAGACGCCGGCGCAGCGCGTCTTCATCAAGATCACGGCCGCGGCGGAGAACGCGCGCCTGCTCGAGCGGCTCAAGCTGCTGCTGGAACAGCATCCCGGCCCGGTCGCGACGGTGCTCTTCTACGAAAGCACCGGTAAGCTGCTGGCCTTGACGGAGCGCTACAGCATCAAGCCTTCGCCCGCCTTGATCGAAGAAATGGAGCGGATGCTTGGCTCCGACACGGTCAAGATTAGATGATTTGCGCCATGCCTAACCGGTTCTGCACTTGTTGCAGGACCGGTTTTTTTATGGCTGTAACGGACTCCAGCGACGTTATTTCTTTGGATACGTCGGACTAGTCAAAATAACGGACCTGAGAGACGTTATTTCCCCGCAAACCGCCCGCTCTTTCCCGAATCGTGCCCAATAAGGGCTGTGGAGTCCGTTACGTTGGGAAATAACCGGGAAATAGTCAAATAGCGTCGCTACGGTCCGTTAGAGCTCGATGATCCACACGTTCGCTAGCGCTAGCGATCAGTACCATCCGTCAGCACCAGCGATCGGCCCCTTCCGCTAGCGCCAGCGACCAACACCTCCATTATCCACATATTCCTCCGCCAACAATTGTCGATCGGCCTACTTAAACATAGCCCAGGGGATCACTGCATTTGGTTCCGGACAAGTTTGAACGAACATTTTCGAAGGATCGTGCATACACTTAGAAACACGAAAAACCAAGAACCGGGCAAGAACGCCCGAGAGCGGATTCCGGCAGCGCGTCAGGCATCGAATCTAAACAGGCAGCGGCGTTGTACTCGGAATCAGGGGAGGAAGATGCGTATGTCTTATGAATTGGCGGAAGCGCAACTGCTGCGCCGCGGAGTGAAGCTAGAGGATATTGCTCAAATTGTTCATGCGCTGCAAACCGCGTATCATGATGATCTGACATTGGACCAATGTTTGGAGAGCGTGAAGGCCGTACTGCAAAAAAGAGAAGTCCAATATACTTTATTCACCGGGATTGCCCTCGACGAGCTGGCTGAGCAGAAGCAGCTTCCGGAACCGCTGCAAGCCATCATGGAGGCCGACGAGCCGCTGTACGGGGTGGATGAGACGATGGCGCTGGGCATTACGAGCGTGTTCGGGATGATCGGACTTACAAGCTTTGGTTATTTGGACAAGGTCAAACCGGAAATCATCGGGAAGTTGAATCATCGCGGGGATTCCATTCACGTCTTTCTCGACGACTTGGTTGCGGGTCTCGCGGCCGCCGCCTCCGCCCGAATTGCCCATAAGCACGAGCAAGCCGCTACCTACCCTCCTAGTTCCTCTTAAGCGAAAAAGAAAAAGAAAACAGCGCCCAGCCCCCGCCGATAGGCCCGCGCTCCTTCTACAAGAAGCGCCGGGCCCTGCGGCAATTCCCTGCACCGGGCCGCTTACGGCGCGGTTTTCCTTTTGTTGCGGGAAATTTGAAAATTATGTTATCATTACTCTATTATACGGGCTCAAAGATTAGGTTAGGGGGCTTTGAAAAGGGCATGTGGACTGTTATGTATATCGCGCCTACCGCAAAAGTTGCGGATATGATCAAGACGAAACTCACCGAAGAAGGCTTTCTCGTCCAAACACGTCCTGTTAATTTATCCAAACAGCAGTTTGAGATTCTGGTTCCTTCCGGGGAATTGGAAGAAGTGCAAGAAGTGTTGAATTCGATTTTGCATCCTTAGCAGGGGATTCGAGATTCCTAGTTGCAGATAAGGCCTGGAAGTGCGGGTTCATAGGGTCGACTGGGCTTTATAGACTTTTGGATCTGCCACGATAAATAAACGGCTGAAGAGGTGTAGTTGTGTTCAAAGATTTGTTTCAGAAGAAGAGGAAGTACGCGACCATTCCTTCCGGACGAACTGGCAGCGAAGAGGGCACGCCGCAGGCGGATCGTCCGAAACGCGAAATTCCGGAAGGTCTGATGAATAAATGCGGCCGTTGCGGCGCGATTCAGTACAGTAAAGAGCTGGAGAAGAATTATATGGTGTGCCCGGCTTGCGGACATCATATGCGCTTAAACGCGCTGGAGCGGATTCGCTATACCTTCGATGAAGGTAGCTTTACGGAATATGATGCGGATCTCGTTTCCGTGGATCCTTTAGAATTCCCGGGCTACGCCAGCAAGTTGGAGCAGCAAACCCTGAAGTCGGGTCTACGCGAAGCGGTCGTCACCGGCGAGGGGACAATTCAGGGCTTTCCTGCCGTGGTTGCCGTGATGAGCTTTGATTTTTTCTCTGGGAGCATGGGTTCGGTTGTCGGGGAGAAAATTACGCGAGCGATTGAAGCGGCTACGGAGAAACGCCTGCCAATGATCATTTTCTCAACATCGGGTGGAGCGCGGATGCAAGAGAGCATCCTCAGTTTGATGCAGATGGCCAAGACGAGCGCTGCGTTGGCTAGATTAAGCGAACATGGCGGACTATTCATCTCGGTCATTACGGACCCAACGACGGGCGGCGTATCGGCTAGCTTTGCCATGCTTGGCGACATTATTGTGGCCGAGCCCGGTGCCGTATTCGGATTTGCCGGAAGAATCGTCATCGAGCAGACGATCCGTCAGAAGCTTCCAGACGATTTCCAGACGGCCGAGTTCAACCTGCAACACGGTCAGCTCGATCTTGTCGTTCATCGGAAGGACATGAAGTCGACGCTAGCGAAGTTGCTAGATTTGCACGGCGTGAAGGGAGGAGCATAAATGGCAGGCGAATTGCCTTTTGAGACGCCTCTCGTGAAGCTGCGCGAGAAGATTTTGGAACTGGAGCAGTTTGGCAGCGAGAAGGGCATCGATTTTACAGAAGAAATTGCACGTCTGGAAGAGCGCTATCGGCAACTGGAGGAAGAGATCTACAACAACATCTCCCCTTCGCAAAAAATGCATCTGGCCCGGCATCATCAACGCCCGACGTCACTCGATATGATCGGCCTGATCTTTGAGGACTTCATTGAGCTCCACGGGGACCGGGTATTTGGCGACGATCTTGCCGTTGTTGGGGGATTGGCCAAGCTTGGCGGAATGCCGGTCACGGTGATCGGACAACAGCGGGGGAAGGATACGAAGGACAATATTGCCCGCTTCTTCGGCAGCGCGCATCCGGAAGGATTCCGCAAGGCGCTGCGGCTCATGCAGCAAGCGGACAAGTTCCGGCGCCCAATCATTACATTTATTGACACAAAAGGCGCTTATCCGGGAATTACGGCAGAGGAGCGCGGGCAATCGGAAGCGATCGCTCGCAATTTGCGGGATATGTCGATGCTGCGGGTTCCCGTGATTTGCGTGGTCATCGGTGAAGGCGGCAGTGGGGGGGCGCTTGCACTTGGCGTAGGTAACCGCGTGCTGATGCTGGAGAATGCGATTTACTCCGTCATTTCGCCGAACGGAGCGGCCTCCATTCTCTGGAAGGATGCTTCCAAGGCCGATCAGGCGGCGGAAGCGATGAAGATTACCGCTCAAGACCTGTTGGAGATGGGGGTGATCGAACAGATCGTTCCCGAGCCGCGTGGTGGAGCACACCGGGATTACGAATCGACCGCGGAAGCCATCAAAGAATCGCTGCTCCAACACCTGGAGGAACTATCCAACTTGCATCCGGATGAACTCGTGGAAGATCGATACCGGAAATTCCGCAAAATCGGCGAGTTTCAAGTGGCCAGCAAGACGGAGGCTCCGGCCACATCGGATAGCGTGGCTGAAGTTGCTGGCGTGATCGAGGATGAGGCTCCTGTGGATGCGTCTGGCGAATCGGCAGCTGCCTCTGAGGCCCATACCGCCGAGAAAAGTTAAGATCCAAAGCGATAACCTTACGGGTGGAACCTATGGGGACCTACGGCAAGGTTATTTTCGCTGTACTCAGGGAATAATGCAAATTTAGGCACCAAGATGAGATGCGTGAATCGAGTAACTTTGCATGCTTTGAAGGAATGTTCGTTACAATATGATAAACTTCCTATACAAATCGACAAAACTGTAGTAAATTTAGTTGTTGGAAAAGATTATATAGAGAGAACTATTTTAAACGGAGGAAACCCAAATGCGCAAAACAAAAATCGTATGTACTATCGGTCCTTCCAGTGAATCGTTAGAAAACATCAAGAAGCTGATTATGGCCGGAATGAACGTGTCTCGCTTGAACTTCTCCCACGGTGATTTTGAGGAGCATGGTAACCGGATCAAGACGATCCGTCAAGCGAGTGCAGAGCTGGGGAAATCTATCGCCATACTGTTGGACACCAAAGGTCCTGAAATCCGTACCGGTAAGCTGAAAGAAGAACCGATCGAGCTGGTACAGGACGAATTCCTAACCTTGACGACCGAAGAAATTCTCGGCGACAAGGAACGGATCTCCATTACGTACAAAGAACTTCCTGGAGACGTGGAAGTCGGTTCGACGATTCTGATTGACGACGGTCTGATTGGTTTGACGGTCGTCGAGATTCAAGGTACGGAAATCAAATGCCGTATCGTCAATGGCGGTACCATTAAGAGCAAAAAAGGCGTTAACGTTCCAGGCGTAAACATTTCCCTGCCAGGCATCACCGAGAAAGACGCTAACGACATCAAGTTCGGGATCGAGCAAGGCATCGATTTTATTGCCGCTTCCTTCGTTCGTAAAGCGAGCGACGTGCTTGAAATTCGTCAATTGCTGGAGAAACACAACGCAGCTCATATCCAAATCATTTCTAAAATCGAAAACCAACAAGGCGTTGACAACCTCGATGAAATCTTGGAAGTTTCCGACGGCCTGATGGTTGCCCGCGGTGACCTCGGTGTAGAAATTCCAGCGGAAGATGTGCCTCTCGTACAAAAACGTATGATCGAGAAATGTAACCGCGTAGGGAAACCGGTGATCACGGCGACGCAAATGCTTGATTCGATGCAACGCAACCCTAGACCTACTCGCGCCGAAGCAAGTGACGTGGCGAACGCCATCTTCGACGGTACCGATGCGATCATGTTGTCCGGCGAAACGGCTGCCGGGAAATATCCGGTGGAATCGGTATTGACGATGTCCCGCATCGCCGAGAAAGCGGAATCCGCTTTGGAATACCGTGAAATCTTCGTTAAACAAAGTAATGCACAACAAACGACGGTTACTGAAGCGATCAGCCAAGCGGTTGCCAACTCGGCATTGGAGCTGAATGCCAAAGCGATCATTACTTCGACGGAAACCGGTTATACGGCACGGATGGTCTCCAAATACCGTCCGAAAGCACCGATCATCGCCGTGACGACCGAAGATCAAACCTTGCGCCGTCTGGCCCTGAACTGGGGCGTAACGCCGGTGAAAGGCGATACGGCCAGCACGACGGACGAAATGTTCGATAAAGCGATGAAGGGCGGCCTAGATTCCGGACTCGTGAAGGAAGGCGACCTCGTCGTGATTACGGCTGGGGTACCACTCGGACGTTCCGGTTCGACCAACCTGGTGAAAATCGGGCAAATCCGCAAGTAGTCGTAGGAATAAATAGATTGACTTATCGTCACAACAAAAGGCAATGGGGCCCGCTCGGGACCATTGCTTTTTTTGCCGCAAAACCATCATGCGATAGATTGGCGGGAAACCCGGAAAGGAGCGAATCGAGTGTACGTATGCGAAGTGGTGATTGAGCCGAAATATTCGGAATTCGATATGATGGGGATTATTTACCACGCCCATTACCTGGAATGGTTCGAGCTGGGGAGGCTGCAGTTGAGCCGAAATCTTGGCTTTGATTATGTCAAGATGGAGCAGGCCGGATATATTTCTCCCGTTCACGAAATGAAGGTAGAATACAAACGCGGAATCCGTTATGGGGAAACCGTGTTGCTCAAGACACGGGTCATCGAGAACAGCGGCGTCAAAACCGCTTATGGTTATGAGGTGTACAATGGGGAAGGCACGCTTTGCGTAGAAGGTTCTTCTTCCCACTATGTGGTTCGCCGCGAGAACTTCAAACCGGTTCAGTTCAAGAAGGTATTTCCGGAATGGTATGCGGCGCTGGAGGAAGCCCGAAAATCGTAAATTTTGATTATCCGGCGTGGAGGCGGTAAAATACAAGTACAGGAATGTGATAAAGGAGTCCTGATATGCGTAAATGGATAGCCGCTCTCATTGTGTTGATTCCGATCGTAGAATTTTTGGGGTATATGTACGTCGGCGAGAGGTTGGGTGTCGGTAAAACGATCTTTCTGACGCTGGCAACGTCCGTGCTCGGCGGGTTGATGATGCAATTTGAAGGGCGTAAAGTGTTGGCGGATGCCAAAGCCCAAATGAGCGGCGGACAAATTCCGGGGCGAATGGTCCTGGATGGATTATGCGTGTTTGCCGGCGGGATCCTGCTGCTGATCCCCGGCTTCATTACCGATCTCATCGGTTTTACGATGGTGTTCCCGCTAACGCGTGTGCTGTATCGGATCCCGCTCATGAAATGGGTCAGCAAGAAGATGAAAGACGGAACGATCACGTATTTCCGCCGTTAACGGATTTATTTTAGAAAGGCATCTCGTCTTGGAAGACGGGATGCCCTTTTTTTATCTAAAACGGCCGTGTACAATATAGTTTCGCAAATCACGGACGACACCGGCACGGACGGCGGCACCTAGAATGACCAACGTAACCGGGCCGATGATCAGTCCTAACACGCCAAACAGCTTGAGGCCGACGAACATCGCGATCAACGTGGGCAAGGGATCCAGTCCAACGCTACTGGCCAGTACCTTAGGTTCAATCAGTTGGCGGGCTAGCAGGATGACCCCGTACAACACGGAAAGTCCGATCCCCAGCGTGACGTCGCCCGTGGCGAAGGCATAAATCAGCCAAGGAATCATGATCGTTCCGACGCCTAGATAAGGTAATAAATCGACAAGTCCAATCAGCAGGGCGTAGGTAAAGGCGGAATCGACGCCCAAAATAAGTAAGCCGAGTAATACGATAAACGCGGTGATGGAAATCATGATGAATTGGGCGCGCAGATAACCTGAGAGAGCTCGCTGCAGGTCGCGCCAAATCGCGCCTACGGTTTTGCGAAACGGTGTAGGTATGGAGTTAGCCAAGAACCGCATATCGCGCTCCCAGTGGCTGCTGATAAAAAAGGTAGCCAATAGGATCACGCCGAGAATGACCCCTAAATTGGGGAGGGAGGAGAGCAAGGTGACGATCGTTTCCAGCACATTATTGACGAAATGAGAAACAAAGGATCCAACTCTTTCGGCGGTGTTGTCGATGTTTTTATGGATGGTATTTTCGTAACCGGGGTTATCGGCGATAAATCGGTTGATCTCGGTAATGATCGATTGGATGCCCTCGCTTTGCGTCCATGAAACAAACAGGTTTCTCCACTCGGCAATGCGCAAATCGAAGGATTCGGCCAAATGGATTAACTCTTTAACGAGGCGCGTTAGCGCCGCGGACACAATAATCCCTGCACTTCCAAAGTAAATGAGCAGCGAGAGCGTTACAGCCAGCCACTTTGGTACCCGTAGACTCTTTTGGAGCCACAGGACAAACGGATGCATCGCATAGGAGATCAGCCAGGCGATCAAGAACGGATAAACCAGCGGGAGCAGCCAGTAGACGGCCAAGATGGAGCTGATGAGGACGACGCATATCCAGCTGCCGCGCAGCACGCGCTTGACGATCACGTGATCCATGTGGCATTTCCCCTTTTCCCAATACATGTCCTAGTTCTACTCTATTATTTGTCCGCCGCGAGTATTCCGCCTCAAACATCTTTCGAATAATGTGATATAATTCATTGCACAACTGCAATCGTTTACAAAATTTCTTTATTGTTGTGATAAAATCATTTAATGTACCCGGCAGTGCTGAAGCGGTTCCCATGTTTTCGGAAATCCAGTATGATGAAGAAGTAAGCAGTGGAGCAATATTTCTGCAATTATAGGCCCGGTATTGCATGACTTCGAAAATTTAAAACTTTCAATTTGAAAATGTTTTCAGGGGCTTGTTTGCTCACAAAATGTTAACAAAGGAGAGATGGTTCATGACAGCTACGAAAGGCCTGGAAGGCATTGTTGCGGCAACCTCTTCGATCAGCTCCATTCATGATGGCGTACTCGCCTATCGTGGTATTAATATCGATGATTTGGCGGAACGTGCGAGTTTTGAAGAAACGGCTTATTTGTTATGGTACGGCAAATTGCCCAATCAAGCTGAACTGGAACGCTTGCAGCGGCAATTAAGCGATTATGCCGCGGTTCCTGATGCGGTGCTGAAACAGATGAAGCTGTATCCGCAGACTGCCAACACGATGGCAGTGCTTCGTACTGCCGTATCGGCTCTTGCTTTGTATGATGAGAACGCCAATGACAACTCCCGAGAAAACAACCAATTGAAGGCGATTAAGCTCCAGACTCAAATTCCGACCCTGATTGCTGCGTTTGCCCGAATTCGGGAAGGCCAGGAACCGATCGCCCCGCTGAAGGACGTATCGATCGCGCACAACTTCTTGTATATGCTAACCGGCTTAGAACCGGATCCGATTGCGGTTCGCGCCTTGGATCAAGCGTTAGTTCTGCATGCTGACCATGAGCTGAACGCGTCGACGTTCTCGGCCCGCGTGACGATTGCGACGTTGTCCGATATCTACTCCGGGGTTACCTCGGCGATCGGCACCTTGAAGGGACCCCTTCACGGCGGTGCGAATGAAGCGGTGATGAATATGCTGGCTGAGATCGGCACGTTGGAGCAAGCGGAGCCCTACATTCAGAAGAAGCTGGCAGGCAAGGAGAAAATCATGGGCTTTGGTCACCGTGTTTACAAAAACGGCGATCCACGCGCGAAACATCTGCAGAATATGTCGCGTCAGTTGAGCATTCTTAAAGGCGACTCCACGTTGTATGATATTTCCGTTAAAGTGGAGCAACTTGTCACAGGTCAAAAAGGGCTGAAGCCCAACGTTGACTTCTATTCCGCTTCCGTCTACACGATGCTGGGCATTCCGCGCGACCTGTTTACACCGATTTTTGCGATCAGCCGGTTGTCCGGATGGACGGCGCATATTTTGGAACAGTTGGAAGATAACCGCTTGATTCGTCCGCGTGCGGAATATACGGGCGTCACCAATCAGAAATACGTTCCCATTGAATTAAGATAAGCAGCCATGCGGGAGCTCCAAGGAACATTGTGGTAAAATGGAGACCGTGAGATGCAGCAAACAGACTGAAGGAGGAAACCGTTAAAATGTTGAAACTGGAAAAGTTCGATCTTCCTACTGAAGGCGAGAAAATTACGATTCGGGATGGGAAGCTTCAGGTGCCTAACCATCCTGTAATTCCTTTTATCGAAGGTGACGGTACGGGCCGCGATATTTGGAAAGCCTCGAAACGCGTATTGGATGCCGCCGTGGACAAAGCCTACGGCGGGGAAAAGAAAATTGCCTGGTACGAGGTGTTTGCCGGCGAGAAGGCCTACAATACATACGGGGAATGGCTGCCAGCTGATACGCTGACCGCGATTCGCGAATATATTGTGGCCATCAAAGGACCATTGACTACGCCGATCGGCGGTGGCATCCGTTCGCTAAACGTAGCGCTCCGCCAGGAGTTAGACCTGTACGTCTGCCTTCGTCCAGTTCGTTATTTCGAAGGTGTGCCTTCTCCTGTTAAACGTCCGGAACTCGTGGATATGGTGATTTTCCGTGAGAATACCGAAGACATCTATGCCGGCATCGAGTATAAAGAAGGCTCCGAGGAAGTTAAGAAAGTCCTGGCATTCTTGCAAAATGAAATGGGCGTCAACAAAATTCGCTTCCCAGAAACATCCGGGATTGGCATTAAGCCGGTTTCAGAAGAAGGTTCGAAACGCCTCGTCCGCGCCGCGGTCGAATATGCGATCAAACATAGCCGTAAGAGCGTCACTTTAGTGCACAAGGGCAATATCATGAAGTTTACCGAAGGTGCTTTCAAGAACTGGGGTTATGAGGTCGCGGAAGCGGAATTCGGCGATAAAGTCTTCACATGGGCCGAATACGACCGGATCAAGGATCAATCCGGCGCTGACGCAGCAAACCAAGCACAAAAGGCGGCGGAAGCCGAAGGCAAAATCATCATCAAGGATGCGATTGCCGATATCGCACTGCAGCAAGTGTTGACGCGGCCAACGGATTTCGAAGTTATCGCTACGTTGAACTTGAACGGCGACTACCTGTCCGACGCTTTGGCAGCGCAAGTTGGCGGCATCGGTATTGCGCCGGGCGCCAACATCAACTACGTAACGGGGCATGCCATTTTCGAAGCAACGCATGGTACGGCGCCGAAGTACGCTGACCTTGACGTGGTAAATCCGGGCTCCGTTATCTTATCCGGCGTTATGATGCTGGAGCATCTGGGCTGGCAAGAAGCGGCGGACCTGATCTATAAGGGTCTGGAAACTTCAATCAACAATAAAACAGTCACTTACGACTTCGCCCGTTTGATGGATGGGGCAACGGAAGTGAAATGCTCCGAGTTTGCCGACCATGTCATCAAAAACATGTAATTAGCTAATTCTAACCTTTTGGATATGCAACCTCCGTTAACATTAACCCTCCCTAGCGTTCATAGGGAGGGTCTTTTTTGCCCTGCCCGAGTTTGTTCGGGGCGGGCTTTGCTCTTCAATCGTGATAAGGGATAGGGCATAAGCGGGAAATGATTCCGAAGAAGCGGAGCGTTCGCCTTTGTGAGCGGGTTTCAACCTCGCATGAATTTGTAAGATCAAGAAACCCGCGAGCAACAGCGATCGTAGGAACATTTCCTAGCGTTGCCCCCGGTCCTTATCTAGTTGTTTCCTCTGCCTGCCCGAGTTTGTTCGGGGCGGGCTTTGCTCTTCAATCGTGATAAGGGATAGGGCATAAGCGGGAAATGATTCCGAAGAAGCGGAGCGTTCGCCTTTGTGAGCGGGTTTCAACCTCGCATGAATTTGTAAGATCAAGAAACCCGTGAGCAACAGCGATCGTAGGAACATTTCCTAGCGTTGCCCTCGGTCCTTATCCAGTTGTTTCCTCTGCCCTGCCCGAGTCTGTTCGGGGCGGGCGTTGCTCTTCAATCGTGATAAGGGAGAGGGCATAAGCGGGAAATGATTCCGAAGAAGCGGAGCGTTCGCCTTTGTGAGCGGGTTTCAACCTCGCATGAATTTGTAAGATCAAGAAACCCGCGAGCAACAGCGATCGTAGGAACATTTCCTAGCGTTGCCCCCGGTCCTTATCACAATTTACTTGCCTCGCCCCAACAGACGTTTCTTTTATTTCCATCCAAAGTTATAATAGATTATAATAAATGTAATTGACGCAGAAAGGACGGTTATGTTAATGTACCAAGTCATGTTATTCCTACATATTATCGGCGCACTGGCGCTCGGCTTCTATCTGGTCCTGCCGTTTGTGCTCGGCCGAATCGGCAAGTTGTCGCTCGCGGCTCAGGAAGGAACGGTATCAGCCGTGATCTCTTTGAACCGATATGCCCAAATCGGGCTCATCATCCAATTGCTGACGGGCGGCTACCTGATTGGTCAAGGCGATTACTCCGTGCCTTGGATGATTGTGATCGTCATCTTGTATTTGGCGATTGGAGCGTTTAGCGGTATCTTGGCTAAACCGCTGCGTTTGGCGCAGGAAGGGATTCGCCAGAATAAAACCGTAACAGCGGAAGAAGGGAAACTGCGCACATTAAGCGCCCTATTGTCCGTTGCAGTATTGCTGATCGTTTTCTTCATGGTGTACAGTACCATTATTTGATTCAGACATAAGCCAAAAGACCTGTCGGCATTAAAGCCGACAGGTCTTTTTCATGCTGTGCGCGGCAAAGCAGCGCTAGTCTCTTACTAGGAAAGATTGGTATCCTCTTTTTTTAAATCGTCCAAATGGGTAAACATTAATTTCATAATATCGAGCGCCAGTTGTTTCTCTTTCGGCGACCGGTTCATGACGATCTGTTGGATCTGGTCCATAAAATGGTCATCACTGATCACAATCGAATCGTGAAGTAAATAATCAACGGTAACGCCTAATTGATTCGCCAGTTTGACGAGTGTTTCCAGGGACAAGCTACGCTCTCCCCGTTCGATTTGCCCTATGTATGCGTCCGAAACTTCGATGCGTTCGGCGAGTTTTTCCTGGGTCAAGTGCATTTTATGCCGTTCTTGACGCAGCCTTTTCCCCAATGCCTCGTAATCCATAACACCCCTCCTGTATTTACCTTAGTGAGAAGCCGAATGAAAGATAATAAACTACAGGTTTTGTTTGTATTTACTGCAAGTACGAATTGGGTTATTATGGAATCATAGGATTTACTGAAATGGTTCAATTATTAAATATAACCAATTTTAAGGAGATCTAGTATGTCTTCCGAATCTACTTCCGTTTCAATCATCATTACGGTCAAGAACAATGGGATCGATTTGTATACCACGATGGAATCTTTAAAAGTGTCGCAATCAACACTGCCTTATGAAGTCATTATCGTTGACGAAGGTTCGGTTGACGGGTGTTGTGACTTTTTGATGAGCTACCGATTCGACCGACCTTTTAAGCGAGTAAAGGGTGATCCGGGAATTTCGGCACGCAATCTCGGGGCTGCTTATGCCACTGGAGAAGTTCTGATTTTTTGCGGGTCACATTTATATTATGATGACGGATGGATGGAACGGTTACTGGCACCGTTGATGCGTGGACAAGCTGAGGGCGTGTCGCCAGCCTTTGAGATGGGTAAGCACTCCCCTGCTCCGAAAGGGAGGAATGTCGGAGGGGTGGTGGGATCGGTTCGCGGGTATCCGATTCGGTTCGCGGGTGAGAACGAGATCCCCTGGATGTCTTGGGAATGCTTTGCTGTTCGACGGGATACTTTTCGGGACATGGGCGGGATGGAAGACGGTTTTATCGGCAAGGATCTGGAAACGGCGGAGTTTTCCTTGAGGTTATGGCTGCAGGGTGGGAGCTGTCGCTACGTGCCGGAGGTGACACTCATTCAAGTGTTTCGGCAGAATTTCCCTTATGACAACAGCGGGGATCAATGGGGAAAGGACTTGATGAGCCTTGCCTATTTACATTTCGATGACGAAGGAGTCTCAGCTTGCAGAGAACTGGTGCGCTGCGCGTATGAAGGAGAGCCGATAACTGATGCGAAGCTGAGCGAGTTGACTTTGGCACGGAGGGAGAAAAATGACTCTCTTCGCAAACATGATGTGAGGTGGTTTACCGAACGATTCGGGATCCAATGGAAATAGAAGAGGGATAAGCCGAGGCGTCAAGGTCATCCTATTAGGGGAAGGGAACGTTCAGGTGCCATCGCACCTAATTCACGGATTACCCGAAGGAGGATGCAGCAATGGCAGGAAACGGACAAGCAAAGCAGACCTTACCGCCCCAACATCAAAACCATCAACCCGGCGTTGAAGCGGAGATGCACCCGCGCCCGGTATATGAGGGAGATTATAAGGCTGCGGGCAAGTTGATGGGCAAAGTAGCGCTGATCACCGGTGGTGACAGCGGGATCGGTCGGGCCGTCGCCGTAGCCTACGCGAAAGAGGGAGCCGATGTCGCAATTATGTATTTGAATGAGCATGATGACGCGGAGGTGACCCGTCAGGAAGTCGAGCAGGAAGGACGCAAATGCTTACTGATCGCTGGCGACATCGGCGATGAGGCCTTTGCCGAGCAGGCGGTGCAGCAAACGGTGCAGGAGTTAGGGCGCCTCGACATCCTGGTCAATAACGCAGCCGAACAGCATCCGCAGCCGGACATTACGGCGATTACGGCTGCTCAACTGGAGAAGACGTTCCGGACGAACATTTTCTCCATGTTCTACTCGACCAAGGCGGCGATGC
The DNA here is from genome assembly GCF_037969915.1 of Paenibacillus sp. FSL R7-0216. NCBI lineage: Bacteria > Bacillati > Bacillota > Bacilli > Caryophanales > Paenibacillaceae > Paenibacillus > Paenibacillus sp. FSL R7-0216. Next base: position 1,765,529 of record NZ_CP150222.1, read on the forward strand.
CGCATTTGCGCAAAGGAAGCTCGATTATCAATACGGCCTCGGTAACGGCCTATAAGGGTAACCCGCAGCTGATTGACTACTCAGCAACGAAAGGGGCTATCGTTAGCTTCACGCGGGCTTTGTCGATGAATGTGGTCGGAAGCAAAGGCGTTCGGGTGAATGCGGTGGCACCCGGCCCGATTTGGACTCCGCTGATTCCATCAACCTTCAATGAGAAGCAAGTGTCCGAATTCGGGGGAACAACGCCGATGCAACGCCCCGGTCAACCGGAGGAACTGGCACCGGCTTACGTATTTCTGGCCTCGGACGATTCTTCGTATATGAGTGGTCAGGTCTTGCACATCAACGGTGGAGAGATCGTTAACGGTTAACCATGGGATCGAAACGGACTCCAACAAAGAACCCCCAAGCTTTTCGGCAGTGCCGAGCAAGCTTGGGGGTTCTTCTATCTCTGAAACATCTAATCGCTCTCGTGCTGCTCCGTCTCAGATAACTCATCAAGCGTCATTTCAAAGCTGGGCGCCAAATGTTCTAGAAAATATGTGATTTCCGGGAGCTGCAACCGCTGCAGCTTATCTAGAAGCTGCGTTTTGGCAACGGCGAATTCACGATTGCCGGTCGTCAGCTCCCAGGCGCATTTCAAATAGGCGTCCAGGCTGTCCGCTGCTTTGACATACACCATTAAAGCGGCATCTTCGGATGAGCCCTCCGCTTGTCCCGGCGATAACAACGGAGTATAAACGTTCTGGAGTTCCGGCGGGACCATGGAGAGCAAACGTTCCGCAGCGATAGCCTCCATTTCGCGGAAGTTGGACAGAAGCCGTGGATTATGATGCTTGACCGGTGTTGGGATGTCGCCGGTGAACACCTCGGTTGCATCATGGAACAACGCTAACGTTGCGGCGCGTTCCGCATTTAAGCTCCGTTCGAACCGGGCGTTCCCAATTTCGCATAGCAGATGAGTCAGCAACGCGACATGAAACGAATGCTCAGCCACATTATCGGGGGCGGTGCTGCGCATCAGGCTCCATCGATGAATCGAACGCAGGCGGTATAGATAAGCAGAGAAAGGGTAGCTCATCAGTGAGAAACCTCGCTTTTATCGAAGTGGATTTTGGACACAAATTGTCAACCTAAACTAGTTCTTATGTTATTATAAATCTGAAGAATGCGATAGGGTTATGGTTTACACAAGATGACAGGGAGAGGGGATTCATGGATCATGCACCAGTTTGAAGAAAGCGTATACGAATTAATTGTGGAAGCTTCAACAAGGTTACCGGGCGACGTACGACGTGCGGTAAACCGGGGGCGGGCCCTGGAAAACCGAGCGACGCGGGCCGGTCTGGCCATGTCGACTATCGCGCAGAACATCCGTATGGCGGAGGAACAGGTTTCGCCGATATGTCAGGATACCGGAATGTTGACCTTTGTGGTGCATACGCCGGTAGGGGCGAATCAGATTGAGATGAAGAAGGCGATTTACGCCGCGGTGCAGCGGACGACCAAGGAAGGCAAGCTGCGTTCGAATTCCGTAGATTCCTTAACGGGAGAGAACAGCGGTGATAATTTGGGCCCAGGAACGCCGGTCATTCATTTCGAACAATGGGAGAAAGACACGATCGACATCCGACTGATCTTGAAAGGCGGCGGATGCGAGAATAAAAATATACAGTACAGCCTGCCGACCGAATTGGAAGGGTTAGGCCGTGCGGGGCGAGATCTCGACGGGATCCGCAAATGCATTTTGCATGCCGTTTATCAGGCACAAGGGCAGGGCTGCAGTGCAGGGTTTCTTGGAGTCGGCATCGGCGGCGACCGCACAACGGGGTACGAGCTAGCCAAACAACAGCTATTCCGTCCGCTTGATGACGTCAACCCGAATCCGGATTTGGACCGGCTGGAACAGTATATTATGGATACGGCCAATCAGTTGGGAATTGGCACGATGGGATTCGGCGGAGAAGTGACTTTGCTGGGCTGTAAGATCGGAGCGATAAATCGGCTTCCGGCCAGCTTCTTTGTGTCGGTTGCATACAACTGCTGGGCGTTCCGCCGCCAGGGTGTGGACATCGATCCTTCTACCGGCGCCATTCGGGGATGGCTCTATGAGCGCGGAAGCGAAGTACCGGTAGGAGATCTTGAGACAGCCGAAACGGGCGCGGCATCCGAGGAAACTCAGGCCCCCGCCAACCGGGAAGTCGTGCTGCAAACACCGGTGACGGAGGAGCAAATTCGCAGCCTTCGGGTTGGCGACGTTGTAGTTATTAACGGAGAAATGCATACCGGCCGAGATGCGCTGCACAAACACTTAATGGATCATGACGCCCCGTTGGATTTGAATGGAGCGGTCATTTACCACTGCGGGCCGGTGATGCTGAAGGACAACGAAGGCTGGCACGTGAAGGCGGCCGGACCAACGACGAGCATTCGCGAGGAACCGTATCAAGGGGATATCATGAAGAAGTTCGGCATTCGCGCAGTCATCGGTAAGGGGGGGATGGGCCCTAAGACGCTGGCTGCTTTGAAAGAGCATGGCGGCGTGTATTTGAACGCGATTGGCGGTGCGGCACAGTACTATGCGGAATGCATCAAGAAGGTCAACGGCGTCGACTTTATGGAGTTTGGAGTTCCGGAAGCCATGTGGCATCTGGAGGTTGAAGGCTTCGCTGCAATCGTAACGATGGATTCGCATGGGGACAGCCTACATGAAGGCGTTGAGCAGGACTCATTGATGAAGCTGGCTGCCTTTAAGGATCCGGTGTTCAAATAAACATGAAGACCTTTCGCTCGCGCCTAACACTCATCCTAATGATTCTACTCGGGCTCTCGATGCTGGCGGCCGGCATCACGATGGCCCAGATGTTTAAGAACTCGCATATCCGGGCTTTGGAAGATAATATGGCCCGGGAAATTAATCTGCTTGAGGCGACTTTCGATTTTGTTCCCGTGGAAGGGAATTCCGAGGCCAGCGCTTATTACGAACGAAAGGCGAAACAGCTAAAAGAGCTGACCGATTCCCGGGTCACGTTCATTACGTTGAACGGTATCGTCGTCGGCGACTCCGAGTCCGACCCGGAGCGAATGGATAACCATGCCCACCGGCAGGAAATCGAGTCTGCCGTAGGCGGGAACGTGGGCAGTGCGATCCGGTACAGCGATACGATCGGGGAAAATATGCTGTACGTAGCGCATCGCGTAACGGTCGGTGATTTTGACGGTTATATCCGCCTTTCGATGAGTTTGGCAGCCGTGGAGAAGGGGCTTGCCCAAGGGTGGATCTGGATGTTCGGCGGACTGCTTATCCTATTCCTCATAGCGGGTCTAGTAAGTTACCGAGTGGCCGCCGGGTTGACTAAGCCGCTGGAGCAGATCACCCGCGTCGCCCATCGCATCTCCGGATTCGATTACGACGCCAGGGTCAAGCTGGCCCGCAAGGACGAAATCGGTCAATTGGGCCTTGCCATCAACGGCATGGCAGACAGCCTGCAGCAACAGCTCAAGCGGATCCGGGATAACGAGGACTTGATGCAGAGCGTGCTCGCGAACATGACCGGCGGCATTCTGATGGTGGATGCTGCGGAGCGCATTGCCTTAATTAACCGGGAAGCGGAACGGATATTGCATATGAAAGGCGAGCTGCTGCTCGGCAAATCGTATCAGGTGCTCAAACGAAACTATGAGTTCATCAAATTTATGGAAGAAGGCATTGCCCGCAAGGAAGCAGTTCAGGAGGAACGGAACGTCTACGATCCCGAGGAAAAAATCCTGCTGTTCGACAGCGTGCCGATGTTTGAAGACAACGGTAACTACCGCGGCATGTTGTTCCTGTTACAGGATGTCACCGAAATTCGGAAGCTGGAACGGATACGTAGCGAATTCGTCGCCAACGTGTCCCACGAGTTAAAGACGCCGATCGCGGCGGTTAAAGGCTTTGCCGAAACGCTGATGGCTGGCGGGGTGAAGGACGAGGAAACCGCGCGCTCATTCCTGCAGATCATCTATGACGAAGGAGACCGGTTAAACCGATTAATTGGCGACATTCTCGAGCTGTCCAAAATCGAATCGAAGCGAGTGCCGCTGGAATACGCCCCGGTGCAGTTGAAAGAGCTGTTCGACAGCGTGTATGAAGTCCTTCTTCCGGCAGCCGGCAAAAAGTCAATCTCGATGTCGCATGACGTTCCGGAGCATCTGTTCATCGAGGCGGATGAGGATCGCCTGCGGCAAATCTTCATGAATTTGCTGTCCAATGCGATCAGCTATTCGCTGGAAGGCGGAAAAGTACGCGTATCGGCAATCATAGTTGGCGAAGGCGGAGACGAGGAGAGGGTCCGGTTTACGGTTAGCGATACGGGGATCGGCATTCCTAAGAAGGATCTGCCGCGGATTTTCGAACGCTTCTATCGGGTCGATAAGGCGCGATCCCGCAGCTCGGGCGGCACGGGTCTGGGCCTGTCCATCGTCAAACACCTCGTGGAACTGCATCACGGCACTATCCGCGTAGAGAGCAAAGTCGGTGAAGGAACGACGTTTATTTTGGAACTCCCCTTGATGCATGCCTTGGATGATTAAGATCGGTCCTGGGAACATACCAATAAAGTGTAAACTGTTTTTTGAAAAACTTTACACCGCGTTAACAATGCCGTGATATGCTGGGCTTGTCATCAAAGTGATATTGGTTCAAAGCATGAACTTGTACCGCGAATAAATGGGGGGTACTATGACACAACGTCTATTGGTTATCGAAGATGAACCGACGTTATCCCGGCTTTTGTCTTACAATCTGACGAGCGAAGGCTATGAAGTTGTCGTAGAGGATCATGGGCAGACCGGTTATGAAACCGCACTGCAGCAAGAATTTGATTTGATATTGCTCGATTTGATGCTGCCGGGCATGAACGGTTTCGAAATCATGTCGAAGCTGCGAAGCGAAGGCGTGATGACGCCGGTGATTATCCTGACCGCAAAAAATGCGGAGGAGGAAGTCGTGCAGGGCCTGAAGTCCGGCGCCGATGATTACATCACGAAACCGTTTGGCGTGGCTGAGCTACTAGCTCGCGTCGCCGCCGTTCTCCGCCGATCGACAGGTCAGGAGGAACGCGACAAACCGGTCCAGCAGGAGAACTCTCAAATCGCGTTGGGCGCCTTGACGATTTATCCGGAGAAATACGAAGTCACGTTGAACGGGGAAGCGATCACGCTCCGGCCAAAGGAGTTCGAGGTGCTGCTATACTTGGCTCGCAAGCCCGGCGTGGTGATGACCCGGGACGATCTGATGAATGCCGTATGGGGCTTCGATTATATCGGAGGGCAGCGGACCGTGGATGTGCACGTCAGCTCGCTGCGCAAGAAGCTCGAACTGGATCCGCAGTCGGTGCATATCGATTCCATCCGCGGCGTCGGATACAAACTGGTTGTCAATAAGAAGAAAGCGTCCATCATGTAATTTCGTGATGGACGTTCTTTTTTTTACATAGGACAAAAGTCCCGAAAACAATGTACTAACACTCTCCCTCTATGATTCTAGTAGATCGTGCGTAACGTATAAATACGGGGGAGTGGTTCAGGTTGGAAAATCAGGCCATCGCAGTATTGGAGCGTGCTGCAATTGAAGAGACAGAGAACTTGGCGGCGAACGTCGAAGGCGGGGATAACGGGGAATCGTTGCTGATGGAAGACGGCCGCTCAGACGGTCGCTCGACGGAAGGTGTGGCGGTTGCGGCGGTACAGGTTCACTCATACAGCCATAGGGTTCCGGTGATCGGATCGGAGGTTTCCTGCCGAGATGTGTTGGGGCAGTTCCAGAGGCAACCTGAGCTTCCATGTATCGTGGTTTGTGATGATGATCACAAGCCGATCGGGCTGTTGATGCGAGATCGTTTCTTTCGCCATTTGGCCGGTCGGTTTGCTGCGGATCTATTTTATGAGGTATCGGCGCTTCGTTTTGCCCAGCGGGAACCGTTAATCTGCGAGTTGAATACACCGGCCGGGGAACTGTTGGATCAAGCGTTAGGACGGGAGGGGGCCTCTTTCTACGATGGTTTGATCTTAACCGATCAGGGGAAATATTACGGAATCCTGACAGTTCAGGATTTGATGCAGATGTCCCGGCATTTGCAGCGGGAAGCGGACGAAGCCAGGCAGGCGGCGGTCCTTGAGAGCCGCGATCGGATTGTACAGATCGAACGCTCGATTGCTGAAGTGACGGAGTCGGCGAAGCGAAGCCTGCTGGAATCGGAACGGATGAACGGATTGTCGGCGGAAGGACGTCATGAGTTGGAAGCGGTCAAGGCGTCGTTCGCCCGTGTGCTAGACATGACTCGCTCCCAAGAGAAACAAATGGCGGAGCTGTTGGAACGGACGAAACAAATCTCATCGGTCGCTGATCATATCCGCAGCCTGGCGGACCAAAGCGGCATGCTGGCCATGAATGCCTCGATCGAAGCGGCTCATGCCGGGGAACATGGACGAGGGTTTGCGGTTGTGGCTTCCGAGGTTCGCAAGCTTGCCTTGCAGACGAAGAGCTTTTCCGAAGAAATCGGGTTAACGCTAGGTATTGTGAACCGGTTAATTCAGCAAACGGCGTCCACCGCTTCCTCCACTGCGGGAGAAATGGCGGAAAGCCACGGTAGAGTGGGCAACGCGGATGGGACGTTTCAAGCGCTGGTGGATTCAGCCCGAACCGTAGAGGAGCGCGGCCAAGAGATGTTCCGTTCCTCGGAAACGGCAGCCAGTCGCACGAGAACCGTGTTAGGCGAGCTGCGGCAGTTGGCCTCACTTTCGTAAGATTTTACACTACGTTTACAATTAGACTCATGTACTTTTACATAAGTGCGCTAAAATGAAACTGTTTTACATGGAATAATTCCTCATTCGAGCATACTAAATCAATAGCTGAAACGCCGGCACGGGCTCGCTGGGAAGGCGGGTACCGTGCTTCAAGTTTGCCCGCCATTTCCTCGGTCAATCTGGCATAAGCCCTGAGGCCGGGGCAAAGATGTTTATTTGTGAAGGAGAACTGAGATGGATAACATTATCCGGATTCAAAAGTTGAATTTGTATTATGACCGATTCCATGCGCTTAAGGACGTTTCTCTGGATATTCCGGAAAAGGCGATCACCGCTTTCATCGGGCCTTCCGGCTGCGGGAAGTCAACGCTCTTACGCACCTTGAACCGGATGAACGACATGATTCCTGGGACACGGATCGAAGGCACCGTGCAAATCGCCGGCAGTGACATTTACGGCGACGATGTCCAGGTGGAGGCCTTGCGCAAACGGGTGGGCATGGTGTTTCAACAGCCGAATCCTTTTCCAAAATCGATATATGACAATGTCGCCTATGGCCCACGGCTGCACGGCATCAAGAACAAAGCGGCTTTGGATGAAATCGTGGAACGGAGTCTTCGTCAGGCCGTGCTGTGGGACGAGGTCAAGGATTTCCTGAAACGGTCGGCTCTCAGCTTGTCCGGCGGGCAACAGCAGCGTCTTTGCATTGCCCGAGCCATTGCCGTACAGCCCGATATTCTGTTGATGGATGAAGCCACTTCAGCGCTGGACCCGATTTCCACCCTCAAGATTGAGGAACTGGTGCAGCAATTAAAAGATAGTTATACGATTGTCATGGTGACGCATAACATGCATCAGGCGGCGCGTATTTCGGGCCGGACCGTGTTCTTCCTCAACGGGGAGATCGTAGAGGCGGACGATACGCAGAAGCTCTTCTCCACGCCGCAGGATCCACGCACTGAAGATTACATTTCCGGTCGTTTCGGATAATAAGGAGGCTGCAGCAAGATGATTCAAAGAAAGGAATTTGATCAGAACCTGGAGGATTTGCGGCAACTGCTGAGACAAATGGGCGAGCATGTCGAGCACGCTTTGGCGGAGGCCATCAGCGCCCTGCAGGCTTTGGACTCGGCCAAAGCGAAAGAGATCGTGAAGCGCGATGCGGAGCTGAACCGAATGGAAGAGCAGGTCATGGAGATCGGCTCGCGTCTGATCGTGACCCAGCAGCCGGTGGCCAAGGATCTGCGCCGGATCATCGTAGCGTTTAAAATTTCCAGCGATTTAGAGCGGATGGGCGACTTGGCCATCGATATTGCCAAGGTCACTACGCGGCTGGAAGGTCAGACACTTATCAAGCCGTTGATCGATATTCCGAAAATGTCCGAGCTTGTTATTCTGATGCTGCGGGAATCGCTGCAATCGTATTTGGACGAGAATACCGATTTAGCCTATAAAATGGCGAAGGATGATGATGAAGTCGATCACTTGTACAGCCAAATGATCCATGAGCTGTATGCGTTTATGATCTCTAATCCGGAATCTCTCCAGCAAGCGATGTTGCTGACGCTGGTGGGTCGGTATATCGAACGAATCGCCGATCATGCGACAAATATTGGCGAAAGCGCCGTTTACCTGGTGACCGGCCATCGTCCGGACCTAAACGAATAATTCCTGCTCCCCCGCGGTCAACCGGCCGCCGCTCGCGAAATTGTGCGAGCGGCGGCCGGTTTTTCTTTTCCAAGGCGAGCTTTGGTGTTATCGGGAAGGCCCCTGTGTTATCATAAGAAAAGGTAGAAAACTGTGGACGAGGTGTCGTATGGAAAAATTGATACTTATAGATGGGAACAGCATTATTTACCGGGCATTTTTTGCCATGCCGCCGCTCACGAATTCCAGCGGCTTGCATACGAATGCCGTTTACGGTTTTACGAACATGCTGCTGCGGTTGATCCAAGAAGAGCGCCCCACGCATATGCTGGTGGCCTTTGATGCGGGGAAAGTGACCTTCCGCCACGAAGGCTACCAGGAGTACAAAGGCGGACGCGACAAAACCCCGTCTGAGCTGTCCGAGCAGTTTCCATTGATGCGCGAGCTCCTGGAGAGCTTCGGCATCGCCTGGTTCGAATTGGCCGGGTACGAAGCCGATGATATTATCGGCACCTTGAGCAAACGGGCCGAGGAAGCCGGTCAAGAAGTACTCGTTGTGACCGGAGATAAGGATATGCTGCAAGTCGTCAGCGATCGGGTTAAAGTGGCATTAACGCGCAAAGGTGTCAGTGAGGTCGAACCTTATGATCCGCAGCAAATCGAGGAGAGATACGGGCTTAAGCCGCTGCAAATCATCGATTTGAAAGGGCTGATGGGCGATACCTCCGACAATATCCCGGGGGTGCCGGGGATTGGGGAGAAGACAGCCCTGAAATTGCTGCACCAGTTCGGTTCTGTGGAGGAAGTACTGGCCCATACCGATGAATTGAAAGGGAAAATGAAGGAAAATTTGGTGAACCACGCAGAGGACGCCCGCATGAGCAAACAGCTGGCCACCATTTTCCGCGAGGTTCCGGTTGAACGCTCTTGGGAGGAGATGAAGTTTGACGGCATCCAGGAGGAATCGGCCGTTCCGATGCTGCGCAAGCTGGAGTTTAAGTCGCTGCTCGAGCGGATGTCCTTTGCCGGTGGAGGGAATCCAGAGGGAGCGGCTCCCGCGGAGATGGTTGAGATTGAGGTCACCGCGGTTAACCTGGAGAACCTGTCCGAGCTGAACGCCGATCTGGCGAACATCGAAGGGATCATTGTGGAATCCTACGGGGACAATCCGCATCAAGCTACAATGATGGGCATGGTGTTGTCCACCGCCAGCCGTCATTATTTCCTGCCGTTTGACGTGTTACAAGAGGGGGCGGCAGCGGAAGTGCGCGCCTGGTTGGCGGATGAGCACGTGCCAAAGCGGGGTTACGATCTGCACCGGGCGGACTTGGTGCTGTTCTGGCAAGGTGTCGCGTTTGCCGGAGCTGAACATGACGTGCAACTGGCCGCCTATTTGCTTGATCCGACGGAAAGCGACCAGACGATCAGCGGCCTGGCGGCGAAATACCAGTTGCCGGCGGTGCCCGGCGACGATGAGGTATACGGCAAAGGCGCCAAATTTAAGGTGCCGGAGCCGGACGCGTTAAGCCGCCATCTGGCCCGCAAGTCGGACGCCCTGCTGCGCATTCTGCCGCTACAGCGGCAGGAGCTCGAGAAATATGAAATGGAGCGGCTGTTCTACGAACTGGAAATGCCGTTATCCCGGATTTTGGCCGACATGGAGAAGCAAGGCATCGCCGTCAATAAGGAGGCCTTGAAAGAGCTCGGCGTGGAATTTGAAGCCCAGATCAATAAATTGGTAACGCGAATTTATGAAATCGCCGGTCTGGAATTCAATATCAATTCAACAAAGCAATTAGGAGAAATCCTATTTGATAAGCTGGGGTTGCCGGTGATCAAGAAAACCAAAACCGGTTATTCGACGGATGCGGAAGTGTTGGAGAAGCTAGCGCCTTACCATGAAATCGTGCAGTTTATTCTGGAATACCGCCAACTGGCCAAGCTTCAATCGACTTACGTCGAGGGCCTGCTGAAGGAAATCTCGCCGAAAACAGGTAAGGTGCATACGTATTTCCGGCAGACGATCGCCGCAACCGGACGCCTGAGCAGCCAATATCCAAACTTGCAGAACATCCCGATCCGCCTCGAGGAGGGCCGCAAAATCCGCAAAGTTTTTGTTCCTTCAGAGGAAGGTTGGTTTATTCTGGCGGCGGATTACTCGCAAATTGAGCTTCGTGTATTAGCGCATATTTCTGGTGATCCGGGGCTCCAGGAAGCGTTCCTGCACGATATGGATATCCACACCAAGACGGCAATGGATGTGTTTGGCGTTGGACCGGACCAGGTTGACTCCAATATGCGCCGTTCGGCCAAAGCCGTCAATTTCGGGATTGTCTACGGGATCAGCGACTATGGCTTGTCCCAGAACCTGAACATTACGCGGAAGGAAGCCGCCCGGTTCATCGATCAATATTTCGACGCCTTCCAAGGCGTCCGACGTTATATGGACGACATCGTGAAGGAAGCGAAGCGCGACGGTTACGTCAAAACGCTGTTGGAGCGTCGCCGTTATCTGCCAGAGATCAACGCGTCGAACTTCAACCTGCGCTCCTTCGCTGAGCGTACGGCCATGAACACACCGATTCAAGGCTCCGCGGCGGACATCATCAAGCTGGCAATGGTGCGGATGGACGAGGAACTGCACAAGCACGGGCTCAAGAGCCGTATGCTGCTTCAGGTCCATGACGAATTGGTTTTCGAGGTACCGCCGGAAGAGTTGGAGATCATGAGCAAGCTCGTGCCGGAGACGATGGGGAAAGCGTTAGAGCTCTCCGTGCCGCTTAAGGCCGAAGTGTCCAGCGGATTAAATTGGTACGAAGCGAAGTAGGTTCTTGGGATTACAACTTAGAATGAGGTGAGAGGATATGCCGGAATTGCCGGAGGTCGAGACGGTCCGACGGACCTTGACCCAATTGATCGTCGGGAAAACGATCCAAAGCGTCCACGTCTCCTTGCCGCGAATCATCCAACGGCCGGATGATATCCAGCGGTTTGAAGTCGAGCTCGCCGGACATACGATATTAGAGATTGGCCGCCGCGGGAAATTTCTGCGCATCATCATGGATGGGCTGGTACTCGTCTCCCATTTGCGGATGGAAGGGCGATACGGCGTTTATCAGACCGGCGATGAGGTGGAGAAGCATACGCATGTGATTTTCCGGTTTACAGATGGATCCGAACTCCGTTACAAGGACGTGCGCCAGTTCGGTACCATGCATTTGTTCTTGCCCGGAGAGGAATTTGCGCAGAAGCCTTTGGCCAAACTGGGGTTGGAGCCTTTGGAGGCCTCTTTTACGGCAAAGGCTTTTCAAGAGGTGATATCCAGGCGGTCTACCAAGATCAAGCCTGCGCTGCTAAACCAGGAATACATTGTGGGTCTGGGGAATATCTATGTGGATGAAGCCCTGTTCCGGGCGGGAATCCACCCGGAACATCCGGCGGACAAGCTAACCAAGCGGCAGATGGAGCGACTTCACACCGCTATCATAGATACGCTGACAGAAGCGGTGGAAGCTGGAGGATCCTCCATCAAGTCCTATGTCAATGGACAGGGAGAGATGGGAATGTTCCAACATTCCTTGCGGATGTACGGCCGACAAGGGGAGCCTTGCCTAAATTGCGGACAGCCGGTGGTGAAGACCGTTGTAGGGGGACGGGGAACGCATTATTGCCCGAAATGTCAGCCTGCATACCGGACAAGTCATAAGACGCGAGGCGCTAAACAAACGATAGATGAAATTTAGGTCGAAGCTCCAAGTCAAAACAGTGAGGTGTATTGGGAATGAACATCGGACTCACCGGAGGCATCGCCACCGGGAAAAGCACGGTTTCCCGCATGCTAGCCAACCTTGGCGCCGCTGTGCTTGATGCGGATTTGATCGCCAGGGAGATTATGGAGCCGGGCTATCCAGTGCTGGCGGCCGTCCGCGAACGCTTTGGACAAGGGGTGCTTCACCCCGATGGAACGCTCAACCGCAAAAAGCTCGGCGAAATCGTCTTCTCTCATCCGGAGGAGCGTAAGGCGTTGGAGGCGTTGACGCATCCCGCCATCCGTTCCGAAATGAAGCGGCGTCTGGACGAGCTGGAACAAGAGGATCCGCACAGACTGGTGGTGGCGGATATCCCTTTGCTTTACGAATCGGGTCTCGATCCGTTATATGAAGAAATTATGGTCGTATACGTACCCCGGGAGCTTCAAATGTCTCGATTAATCCAGAGGGACGGGTTATCTCGGGAAGCGGCCGAACAGCGTTTAAGCGCCCAGATGGACATCGAAGTAAAGAAGGAGAGGGCGGATATTTTGATTGATAACAGCGGTGGACTAGACGAGACAAAGCGGCAGATTGACGTCTTTTGGCGGGATAAGGGGCTAAAATGAGGTGGCTTCGCAAAAAGAGGGTTCTGCTTCTCCTGTTTATTGGCTTCACGGGCCTCATCTTTTTAAATTCCACCTGGCTTTCGTTATTTTATCCGATTTATTATAAAGAAGAAATTCGTCTGCATGCCAAAAACAACGGTCTCGATCCGTTTATCGTTGCGGCGATTATCAAGGTGGAGACCAATTACAAATCGGGGGCGGAGTCCCGAAAAGGTGCGCTTGGAATTATGCAGATTATGCCGGATACGGCGGAGTGGGTCATCTCCAAAGCGAAGCTGCCCGATACGACGTTAGAGGACATCCGCAACGAGACCGAAACGAATATCCGGATCGGCACGTGGTACCTGGGGTCGTTATCCGAGCAATTCGAAGGCAACCCGATCGCTATGATCGCCGCCTATAATGCCGGGCCGACGAATGTAAAGAACTGGCTGAAGAGCGGACGATGGGATGGCCGGCTGGAGACGGCACAGAATATTCCGTTTGGCGAAACTAGGCATTACGTTCAGCGGGTCTCGCATTATTACAAGCAGTATGTGAAGATTTACGACGAGTTTTAGGTGGATTATTGCGAAAATATAAAGAAAGCATTGACCGGCTAATTGCCAGTCAATGCTTCCTTTGGTGATCGGATTATTTGAATTGACCTGCCAGCTGTTGTTCAGCCAAGGTCACCAAACGTTTCGTAATGAAACCACCGATCGAACCGTTTTCGTAAGAGGTCAGGTTACCAGCATATCCGTCTTGTGGGAAAGAGATGCCAAGTTCCTGAGCAATTTCATATTTCATTTGATCCAAAGCTCCGGAAGCTTGTCTAACCACCAGGTCGTTCGAAGAGTTATTATTTTGGGCCATGATTGTTCACCTCCTTGTGGTTGGTAACAGTATTATGTGCCGGACTATCAACTTCAATCCGATGAATCTAAAGTAATTTATTGCCATTAAGTAAAAAAGGCCGTCATTACGGCATTTAGAGGGGAGGTGTTCTAGCTTGAAATGTCCGTATTGCGATTATTTAGGGACGAAAGTGCTGGATTCAAGGCCGGCTAACGAGAACCGCTCGATCCGTCGTCGCCGCGAGTGCGAGAAATGCAGTCGTCGGTTTACAACGTTTGAAATGGTGGAGGAAATGCCGCTGATCGTGATTAAGAAGGATGGAAGTCGCGAGGAATTTAGTCGGGAGAAAATGCTGAGAGGCTTGATCCGAGCCTGCGAGAAACGCCCGGTTTCCGTTGAGCAGCTGGAATCGATCGTCTCCGAGGTGGAACGTTCCCTGCGCCATTCGGCCAACGCAGAGGTTGAAAGCCGGGGGATTGGCGAATTAGTCATGGAGCAGTTATATCCGGTGGACGAGGTGGCCTATGTCCGGTTCGCTTCGGTTTACCGTCAATTTAAAGATATCAATATGTTTATGAAAGAACTGAAGGGCCTGCTCTCCAAAAATACGGGGGTCACGGAATAGTTTCTTTTACTAAAGCACTCTTCGCTGCTAAGCGCGAGAGTGTTTTTTTTATATTTTGCACAGAATAATCAGAACTAGAGGAGGTATGTCTCATCATTTTACACAAAGTTTACAAAACGAAAACACAGGATTGATCTTCGCTTTCTATAATCAAATTGTAAAACACATAAGGGGGATACCTAAGACAATGAAAAAGAGTATGCTATTGGTTTTGACATTGGTGTTGAGCTTGACGCTGGCGGCATGTGGTCAAAACAACAACGCGGCACAAAACAACACGGCTGGAACGAACGGCGGCACTACGGATGAAGCATCCGCGAACAACGGCGGCAACGCAGCAACGTCGGAACTTTCCGGGTCGATCCTGGCGGTAGGTTCCTCGGCATTGCAACCTTTGGTAGACCAAGTATCGAAAAAATTCATGGATCAAAATCCTAAAGTTTCTATACAAGTTCAAGGTGGAGGCAGCGGCACGGGTCTGACGCAGGTCTCCGGAGGACAGGCGGACATCGGGAACTCCGACGTTTTCGCGGAAGAGAAACTGGAAGCTGCTCAAGCCAGCGAACTGGTTGACCATCAAGTTGCAGTCGTGGCGATGGCTGCCGTCGTGAATCCGGATATCACCATCGACAATTTGACAAAAGACCAACTGGTACAAATTTTCACGGGTAAAGTCACGAACTGGAAAGACCTTGGCGGTCCCGATCAAGCGATTCAAATCGTCAACCGTCCTTCGAGCTCCGGGACTCGCGCAACGTTCGAGAAATATGCTTTGGGCACAAAAACGGAAGACCTGCAAGGTTCGATCCAAGAGGATTCCTCCGGTACGGTTAAGAAGCTTGTCGGCGAAACGCCGGGGGCGATTGGTTACCTTGCCTTGTCCTACCTTGACGATTCCGTCAAAGTTGTGAAATACGAAGGCGTTGAAGCTACAGAAGAGAACGTAGCAAACGGAACTTATCCGGTATGGGCCTATGAGCACATGTACACCAAAGGCGAGCCAAACGAAGTTGTTAAAGCGTTCCTGGACTTCATGGTTTCCCCTGACGTACAAGGCGACAACGGCGACGTTGTAGAGCTTGGTTATATTCCGGCAAGCAAAATGCAAGTTCAACGCGATGTGGATGGCAAGATCACACAGAAGTAACCAATAGGACTCGATAACATCATATCGGCGCGGCAAGAGGCGGACTGTTCTGCCTCTTTCTGTGCTGTTATTAAAGGGAGAGGTTTCATGGCTCAGTCCGGCGGAAGAAAAAAAATACAACCGCATATCGTCGAGGAATGGACCGGCAAAATTTACGCTTCGTTTTGTATCGTATTGCTGGTCGTCACCATCTTCTCGATGGTTTATTACGTAGCAACCAAGGGGTTAAGCACCTTTTTTCAAGACGGGATCGCATTTCGCGAAATATTCGGCAGTACGAACTGGAAACCGGATGGGGAACCTCCGGTATTCGGTGCCCTTCCGTTTATTTTGGGCTCATTCGGCACCTCGATTTTGGCGGCGTTGATCGCGGCCCCGCTCGGCATTTGCGCAGCTTTATTTATGGTCGAAATTATGCCAAAGTTCGGGAAGAAATATCTGCAGCCGGTCATCGAATTGCTGGCTGGGATCCCTTCCGTTGTATATGGTTTTGTGGGGCTCAGCGTCATCGTGCCTTTCTACCGGGATGTTTTCCCGGGACAAGGTCTTGGTATCTTGGCCGGAGCGACCGTGTTGTCGATTATGATCTTGCCAACGATAACTTCGATTGCCACCGATGCGCTAGCTGCTCTGCCTCCCGGTTTGAAAGAAGGTTCTTACGCACTCGGCGCAACGCGCTGGCAAACCTTGTATCGGACCGTCTTGCCGACAACCATGCCGGCTTTATTAACTGGGGTCGTATTGGGCATGGCCCGGGCTTTCGGGGAAGCCCTGGCGGTACAGATGGTCATCGGGAATGCGCCGCATATTCCGCGTTCTCTCTTTGAATCCACCTCCACCTTGACCAGCGTGATTACGCTGAGTATGGGGAATACGGTGATGGGATCGACGCAAAACAATGTCCTTTGGACGCTGGCGCTGATCTTGATGCTAATGACGTTCATATTCGTCTTTATCGTCCGGTGGCTGGAAAGGAGAGCAAAACGATGAGCGCAAAAACTGTAGACAAAATCGCAACGGCCGTCATTGTCGCTTTGGCCGGATTGATCGTTCTCATTATGGCGGGTTTACTCGGCTTTATTTTAGTTCGGGGGTTGGGGCATATCAGCTTCGACTTTCTTACGTCACCGCCCGAAACGATTAAGGAAGGCGGCGGGATCGGCCCGCAATTATTCAACTCTTTATTCCTTCTGGTCTTAACGATGATCATCACCGTACCGCTAGGTATCGGGGCAGGGATCTATATGAGCGAATATGCCAAACCGGGGAAAATCACCGATTTTATCCGTTTGATCGTGGAAGTGTTATCCTCTTTTCCGTCGATCGTCGTTGGTTTGTTCGGTCTGCTCGTACTCGTAAATGTATTCGGATTTGGGTTTTCCCTGTTCTCGGGTGCATTGGCTTTAACGATTTTCAATCTGCCGCTGATGGTGCGGATCACGGAGCAGGGATTAGCCAGCGTGCCGCAGGCTCAGAAGGAAGCCAGTTTGGCGTTGGGCTTGTCCAAATGGAAAACGATCCAATCGGTCATGCTCCCGATCGCTACGCCGATTATCCTGACCGGGACCATTCTGGCTGCAGGTCGCGTGTTTGGCGAAGCTGCGGCGCTGCTGTTCACCGCCGGCATGAGCAGTCCGCGGCTTGACTTTAGCAACTGGAATCCGCTTAGTCCGACGTCACCGCTAAATCCGTTCCGTCCGGCGGAAACGCTGGCCGTTCATATCTGGAAGATCAATTCCGAAGGTTTGGCACCGGACGCACCCGAAATCGCCGCCGGCGCTTCGGCCGTACTGATATTGACCGTGCTGGCATTTAACTTGCTGGCCCGCTGGCTCGGACGCGTGATGCTCAAGAAATTTACGGCGACGAAATAGGAGGACGAAGCCAAGTGCCTAATATCGAATTATCAACGAAAGACTTAAGTGTTTTTTACGGAGAGAAGCAAGCCGTTAAGAATATATCGCTTGATTTTGCCTCCCGGCAAGTTACCGCATTGATCGGTCCTTCCGGCTGCGGTAAATCCACCTTTCTGCGCAGCTTAAACCGGATGAATGACCTCATCAGCGGAGCAAAGATCACGGGAGAAATCTGGATCGGGGAAGACAATATCAATGCTCCGAAGACGGATGTCGTGCTGCTGCGGCAAAAGATCGGCATGGTCTGGCAGCGTCCGAACCCGTTCCATAAGTCCATTTATGAAAATATCGCTTTCGGGCCGCGTTACCACGGGATCCGGAATAAGAAGAAGCTGGATCAAATCGTCGAGGAATCGCTTATCAAAGCGGCGCTATGGAACGAGACGAAAGATCGACTGCATACCTCCGCCTTAGCTTTATCCGGCGGCCAACAGCAGCGCCTCTGCATTGCCCGTTCGATAGCGGTTAGTCCGAGCATCATCCTGATGGATGAACCGGCTTCAGCCCTGGATCCGGTGTCCAGTGCCAAAATCGAAGAATTGATTGCTGATCTGAAGAAGGATTATTGCATCATCATCGTGACGCACAACATGCAACAAGCGGCTCGAGTGTCAGAGAAGACGGCTTTCTTCCTGATGGGGGAATTGGTCGAGTATGACGATACGAGCAAGATCTTCACCAATCCGTCCGAGAAACGGACGGACGATTATATTTCCGGTCGGTTCGGTTAAGCCCGGCTGCTGGATTCACCAAACAAACAGGTCAAACCGGGGACTCCCTTTCCGGTCTGGCCTTCTTCTCGTTTTCGGGGACAATACCGGACCCGGGGCGGGGGTTCGCCCCGTCCGGGGTCCCTTTTAGATTGGAAAATCTCCGTATATACTGATAACATGGAAGAAAGGACACAAGTGGCGTTGGCAGCGCCTGGAATGACTAAAGGAGATTAGATCATGAACGTGCTGGATTGGATAGAAAGGATGTTTGAGCAATACGGCTATTTTGTCCTGCTGCTCGGACTTCCCATCGATTTTATCGCGCTGCCGCTACCGCCGGGTCAAACGACATTGACCTATACCGGATATTTGGCTTATAAGGGCCTCCTTGATTTTCTGCCGGCTGTGCTGGCCGGATACGCAGGGGCGGTGATCGGAGTGACCATCACCTATTGGATCGGACACCGGGTTGGCGCGCCGCTGATCGAACGGTACGGAAAGTGGATTCTGGTAAAACCTTCGCATTTGGACAAAACAAGACGAGTCTATGAGAAATATGGCAACAAGATGCTGTTGATCAGTTTCTTCGTGCCTGGTGTTAGACAGTTTTTCGGTTATTTCGTCGGTATTATCCGCATCCCATTTCGAACCTTCGCTTTGTATGCTTACACCGGGGCAGCTCTTTGGGTCGTTACTTTTGTGAGCATTGGATTTGTGTTTGGCGAACAGTGGCAGGTCGCCATCGACCTGGTTGAGAAATATTTGAAGTATTTTTTTATGGGGTTGGGGGCGCTGCTCGTGCTGCTCGTGTATATGAAGTGGCGGCGATGGAGGCTGAAGATAGCCAAACTATCCCGGTAATACCCAAAAGGCGCAGGATGTTGATCCTGCGCCCTTGTTATTTCTTTCGACTTTTTTTATTTTCGGGTTTGCTTCGGAGCAGCATGAATTCGTCAATCAGCGTTTCCTCGGTATCGCTGCTGGATGTGCCGCTGCCGTTCCCTGCTTTTTCTTCCTTCAGCTTTAACAGGGAGAGCAAATCGAAAAAATCCCCGAGCACGGTGAACCCGGCTCCGATAATCGCCAGGTCATCCGAGGAGATATCATTGTCTTGGAGTCTTTGGTACTGACGTCTTTTTTTTCCTCCCAAGAACACCACCTGCTTTTAAGATTGACTTGTTTCATCATATGCAATGAGCAAAAGTCGTGATTAGGCGGCTGCAATGGACCGGATCTGAAGCTCAGGTTATTTAGACAATCTGGCATGATAAACCCATTTTTGCTGAACTCCGCGAATGTCCCGATCGTTCGCAAGCAGGTCGTAATATGATGTTCTATATTTAAAAAGGAGGGAAAAATCAATGTCGGGATATGAAAATGGCGTAGGCAACGTAGGTTACGGTGGTTTCTGGACTTCTACGGGTACAATCCTGGTTCTGTTCATCCTGTTGGTCATCGTTTCCAGAGCGCTTATCGTATAATTGAGGCGTACACCTCCACAAAGGCCCTGCTGCAGCGGGGCCTTTGTTTTTTTTATAACACTGACCGTAACTGTCAGTGTTTCCCCGCTATACTCAAGTCAAAACTATATTTTGCGGGAGGAAACAAGATGTTTGTCAAAATCGAAGAGTTTATTGAAGCCTGGACGGAGGAGAGTAAATTGAAGGAACGCATCATGGAAGCGCTAACCGATGCATCATTATCCCAGCCGATTGTGGAAGGACGCAGAACTTTAGGGCAGATTGCTTGGCACTTGGTTGGATCGATCCATTACATGACCCATTGCGGTTTGAATTTCGCTGGCCCGGCTGGCGGTGAGCATGTTCCTGCATCAGCGGCAGAGATTGCGGAGGAGTACCATCGCATCAGCGAGGCTCTCATCGAGGCGGTCCGATCTGAGTGGACGGACGAACAGCTGCTGGCAACGACGGAAATCGCGGGTGAACCGTGGCCGAACGGAGCCTCACTCCGGTTTACACTCATGCATCAAGCGCACCATCGGGGACAAATGACCGTATTGATGCGTCAGGCCGGACTTCGTCTACCCGATGTCTACGGACCGACTTACGAGTCCTGGATCGAACAAGGAATGGAGCCGCTGGCCTAAAGCGGTCAGTGCGGTTAAAATAGAAGCAACATTTCACCGGAAAGGGTGATGCGCATGTCCAAAGCGGATCATATGTTGTCGATTCTATGGCTCCTTCGGTCTGGCCGGAAGATGACCGCCCGTCAGCTGGCCGACGAGCTGGAGGTTCATATCCGTACTGTGTACCGATGCATCGACTCGCTCTGTGCCAGCGGCGTGCCAATTGTGGCCGATGCCGGGCCGGGCGGCGGTTACCGGATTCTCGGCCGATTTGCGGAATCACCGCTGATGTTTGACGCGGAGGAGCAGAAGGCGCTGGTGCATGCTTCGATTTTTGCCCGGGAAGCCGGATATCCGTTTAGTGAGGCGTTAATCCGCGCGGTGGACAAGCTGAAGCTGTACACGAACGAAGAACAGCTGGAGCAAATCGAACGCCACGGTCGCGGCATGTCGGTGATCTATCCGCCGGTGGATGAAAGGGAGCAGTCCTTCCTGCAAACTCTGGAACTGGCGTCGGCTGAAGGCTGTTCGCTGGAGATGGCGTACCGGGGAGGTAAAGATGAGGCCGCCGTCGACCGTGTGTTCGATCCTTACGGCATCGTACACTGGAAGGGGAGCTGGTATACTGTCGGCTACTGTCGGTTGCGGCAGCGGCTTCGCAGTTTTCGGGTCGACCGGATCAAACGATTGGAACGTAGCGAGGAGCGGTTCGAACGGCCGTCCCATTTTTCCGCCAAAGCGTTCTTGTTAGGGAATTTGTTGCCGGAGTCGTTGGAGGATGCCTCCTTACTCACGGTGAGAATCCAAGGCCACGAACGAGCCTTAAACGAGCTGCAGCGTCACTGGATGTTTGGTCACACCTTAGTTCAGCGAAACGAAGAGGAGGCGGTTTTCCGGATGGAAAGCGCCTCCTTGCTCACCTATGTGCCTTATTACTTGCTACCGTATGGGAAAGCTCTAACGATCATGGAACCTGACGTCTTGATCAAACGCATGGCGGAAGTCAGCCAGACGATGGCTGAACATTATCAACAGATGCAGGTGCGTAGCACAGAAGGCAAGGAAGGGTAAGCAAAGGTCCGCGCATCACCCTTTCGTTCCCCCTTGCAAACCGAACCCCTTGGACATAAATCGTTGGGATAAGATGTACAGCACAATGGACGGGATTGCGTACATAATGGAGAAAGCGGCGAGATTGCCGTATTCAATCATCCCGTATTGACCAAAGAACTGGTACAGCTTTAGGGAAGCCGGGAAGTTTTCCGGATTTTGCAGCAAAATGTAAGGGACGAAGAAATTCCCCCAGCTGCCTGAGAAGGTGAAGATCGCCACCGTACAGATCCCCGGGACCATCAGTGGCGCAACAACCTTACGGATCCCCATAAACACGGAGGCCCCGTCTACCCAAGCCGCTTCCTCCATATCCAGTGGGACGGAGTCCATGAAGTTCTTCAGCATCCATATGCCGTAAGGCATGGAAGAAGCCACATAAAACAGGATCACGCCGAAGATCTGGTCATATAACTTCAGGCTAAGGAACAGCTGATAAACCGGGACCATTACCGCGGTGATCGGCAGAGAAGTCATGAACAAGATGGTCAGCATAAACGGCTTCTTGTACTTCATCTGGTACCGGGACAACGGATAGGCAGCGAGCAGCGCCAAGATGACGACAAGCACCGCCTGCCCCAGCGACATGATCAAGCCAATCAGGAATGCGCGCTGGTTCTCGCGGCTGGTGATGACCTCGATGTAATTGTCCGCCGTCACCGCCTTCGGCAGCTTCAGTGTTTGCATTGCATTGGCGTCGACGGAAGCAACCGCGACCCATAACAAAGGCAAGACGAAGCAGATCCCGATGAAGGTGAGGATCGCATAGGGCATGATTCGGTAGATGATTTTCCGTTGTTTTGCGCTCATAACGAAGTCTCCTTGCACTTGGACTATTTCAACGAGCGGGTATAGAACAAGCTGAGCACGATCCCGATTAACAGAAGCAGTAAGGAGATCGCGGTGCCGTACCCGAGTTGATAGTTCACGAAGGCTTGGTTGTACATAAAGATTGGCAGCGTGGTCGTGGATGTACCCGGCCCCCCGCCGGTCATGGCGTAGATTAACCCGAAGACGCCCAATGTCTGCAGCGTGACCAGCATCATGTTGGTGGTAAAGGTCTCCTTGATGTAGGGGATAATGATCCGAGTCAGGACCTGCCACCGTGAGGCGCCGTCAACAACCGCGGCTTCTTCCACCTCGCTTGGTACATCGTCCAACGCCGCTTGAAAGACCAGCATCGAGAAGGCCGTGCCGTGCCAAATGTTGGCGAGGATGATGGTCAGCATCGGAACGGTATACAGCCAAGTAACGGCTGGAATTCCCAGCGAGGTGATGATCGAGTTCAGCGTGCCTTCGTCACCGAAGAAGCTGTACAAGCACAATGCGCAGACGATCTCCGGGGTGACCCAACCGGCCAGGACAATCGTGCCGATGACCCGGCGGAACGTCTTATTCTTATGCTTCATAAGCAGGGCGATGAGAAAGCCCAGCACCTGCTGCCCGATGACCGCCGAGCCAAACAGAAAGACGAGCGTATTCCATATGCTGATCTTAACCGTCGGGTCTTTGAACATGTGGAGATAGTTGTCGAAACCGACGAATTTCAGTTCTCTGGCGGATTCCCCCGTTAAGGCGAGGTTCGTAAACGAGTAAAAGAAGGTCAGAAAGACCGGATAGATAAAAAATACCAGCATGATTGCAATCGAAGGGAGCATGAAATACAGCCATGCGTACGAATTTCGTTTTCTGGAGTAACCTTCCGCCGCCATGCTGCTCATTTTTGGATGACTCCGTTCTCACCTACGATGCGGGTCACGTCCTGGGCATACTTTTGGGCTGCATCCGAAGGGGAAGTACCTGTGGCAACCGACTCAACCATCGTTTGGATTTGCGTCGATACCTCCGGGTATTTGTCCTGCGCCGGGCGG
Organism: Paenibacillus sp. FSL R7-0216; assembly: GCF_037969915.1. Lineage (NCBI taxonomy): Bacteria > Bacillati > Bacillota > Bacilli > Caryophanales > Paenibacillaceae > Paenibacillus > Paenibacillus sp. FSL R7-0216. Next base: position 1,788,648 of record NZ_CP150222.1, read on the forward strand.
AACTCGGCGTTCTGTAAGTATTCCGTAGCGATCTCGTTAAACGGCATTTTTGTGTACCCCGGATCCTTGGCGACATCGGCCCGGACGGTAATATTACCCGAAGCGGTAACCAGCTTTTGGCTGTTTTCCTTATTTAGCGCATATTTGATAAACTCCCAGGCTTCGTCTTTATGCTTGGCGTTGCTTGGAATGGACAAGGCCCAGCCTCCGGCAAGGGTGATGGAACCCGGTGCCTGGCCTTGGCTGGTTGGCATGGGGGCAAAGCCTAACACATCCTTGTATTCCGGCCAAGGGGATGCTCCGGAATCAAGATAGTTTCCCGTGATCCAGGAGCCGTCGAGGGAGATGGCTAGCTTGCCCTGTGGCAAATATTCGCGGGAAGCGGTGTTGCCGGCCTGCCCGTTCAGGACTTTGGAGAGCGGAGGTCCAAGCTTCTCCTTGTTCACGGTTTCAACAAACCCTAACGCATCCAAGATCCCTTGGCTTTGAATGATCCATTTGCCGCTTGCATCGTCATACAGCCGTTCGCCCGTACCATACAAGAGCATTTCGTACGTTTGCATGGACGTGGCTTCCCCGGTCGCCTTTCCCATGTTCATCCAGATTGGAACGATGTCCGGCGCCTTCTCCTTCACTGTGCGAGCCGCATCAAGCACTTCCTCCCAGTTCTTCGGTGTCCAATCCTCGGGGAGGCCCACCTGCTTGAAGATTTGCTTGTTGTACCAAAGCCCGCGTGAGTCGGTATTATACGGTACTCCGTACACCTTGCCGTCGCTGGCGGTTACGCCCTTCTTCATCGCCTCGATGAACGAACCGTTCGTCCAGTCCTCCCAGCCCTTCAACCGTTCGTCCAGCGGTTCCAGATAGCCGGCACTGGCGTCGGAATTGAGGATAAACGTATCCTCTGTTACGATATCCGGCGCAGTATCTTTGGACTTTAAGGCCAAGGCAATCTTGGCAAAATAATCACCTTCCGATGCTTGGATCGGCGCCGGTTTGATCTCGACCTCCTTATTTGGATAATCAGCGGCAATTTCCGTTAGCCAACGATACAGCGAGCCTTTCTCTCCGGCTCCGTCATCCCGGTACGTCACGGTAATCGTTGTTTTTCCGGAACTGCCCGACTTGTCACCGGACCCGGAACACCCGGCTAGCAGTGTCCCGCCCAAGGCCGTGCACAACAAAACGGAAGCGATGGCCCAACTTCTCTTTTTCATGAATGACATGTTGTTCCCTCCCTGTTTTCGTATCCTCTTTGGGTTTGGCTCCTCTCAGGTTGTGAAAGACATTACGTTGTATCCGCTTTCATGCCTTCCAGTAAAACATACTTATCGATAGAAAGATTTATTCAGGAATCGCCTCGAAAAACTATTGACCGAATCGGTTTATGGCAGTATGATCTTATCGACCGATTCGGTTTATGGTGCACGGGAGGTGAAGATATGGAGAAATTTTGGAGTTTGCCCTTGGAAAAACAACATGGCATTATCGATGCGGCTTTAGCGTGTTTCGGTACCAACGGGTACAAGAAGACGTCGATGAACGACATCGCCGCGGAGGCCGGGATTTCTAAGGCGATGGTCTTCCATTATTTCGGCACGAAGAAAGCGTTGTATCTCTATTTGATCAACTACTGCAGCGATTTAGTGATGAACGAAATCAATGCGAAGTTCGATGAAACACTGACGGATTTCTTCGAAAGGATTAAGCAAGCCACGAACATTAAAGTGTCTGTAATCGGGAGGCATGCGGCAGTGCTGTCTTTTTTGACCAGTGTGTATTTCGAAACGAATGAGGAAGTGCGGCAGGACATTACGGCGATTTTGGCCAAAGGGGAGGACATCCGGAATCGGATCGCCTTGTCCGGTGTGGATGAATCGAAGTTTAAGGAAGGTATCGATCTGCAGCTTCTCATGAACATGCTGACCTGGATGGCGGAGGGGTTTACCAGTCAGATGTCCAGGGGGAACAAAATAGATATCGAGGTCATTGCAAGGGAGTTTTTCCGTAGCATCGACATGCTGAAAGCGCAGTTTTATCGGCCGGAGTATTTGTAAGTGGCGGCGGTTTATTCGAGAAGGAGGGCGTACCATGAGCGTGATTGAAGTGAAAAACCTCACAAAGAAATATGGGAATTCGAGAGGCATTACCGACGTAAACCTGCAGGTAGAAGAGGGGGAGATCTTCGGCTTTATCGGTCCCAATGGGGCTGGGAAGTCGACGACGATTCGGACACTGTTAGGACTCATTTACCCGACAAGCGGCAGTGCAACCCTGTTTGGCAAGAGCTGCATTCAACACCCCGAGATCCGCAGGGAGCTCGGATATCTGCCTTCGGAAGTCTTTTATTATGATGGCATGCGCGTGATCGACTTACTCAACTATTCCGCAAGCTTTTACAAGAAGGATTGCACTAAACGAATCAAGGAACTGGCAGAGCGAATGGACTTGGATCTGAAGAAGAAAATCGACGACCTATCCTTCGGGAATAAAAAGAAGGTTGGAATTGTGCAGGGGCTGCTTCATGAGCCGAAACTCATTATTCTCGACGAGCCAACCAGCGGGCTGGATCCGCTGATGCAGCAGACCTTTTTTGAACTGGTCGCGGAGGAGTACCGGAAAGGGGCGACCGTATTTTTCTCGTCCCATATCCTCAGTGAAGTGCAGAAGATGTGCAGCCGCGTCGCCTTCATTAAGGAAGGGCGGATCATCAAACAAGAGAAGATAAGCGACCTGCAGGACAACAGTTACAAGAAAGTTAGCTTGGAGGCAAAGTTCGCGATCGATCCGACTGCTTTCCAAATGGACGGTGTCAGTAATCTTGAGTTGAAAAGCTCTGCGGCCAGCTTCATCTTCAAAGGCAACCTTAACGCGATGATGCAAAGAATTGCCGAGGTTGAACTGACCAACATCTCTATCGTGGAGCCTGATTTGGAGGAAATCTTCATGCATTACTATGTGAAGGAGGAATAGCTGCCATGAATATGGTACTGCATGAACTGAAATCAATGAGGAAATCGGCGATTGTTTGGACCTGCGCAATGATCGCCTTGGCTGCGCTCTACTTGTCCATTTATCCCAGCGTAGCGAGCGATGCGTTGGATTTCAAAAAGCTGCTCGGCAGTTACCCGGAATCCGTTCAGGCCATGCTGGGCATTGATTTGGATACGGTCACCTCGATCTTGGGGCTATATTCCATGATTTTCTCCTTTATCGCTTTATGTGGTGCGATCCAGGCAATGAACCTTGGTGTATCGATTCTGACCAAGGAGTCGAGGGAGAGAACAGCGGATTTTCTACTGGTCAAACCCGTGTCGCGAGCGCAAGTCGTCAACTCCAAACTGTTGGCAGCTTTGCTGATCTTGGCGGCGATGGATATCGTCTTCTACGCGGCAACGTCGCTTATCGCTAACGGAGTCAAAATAGAGGATTTCAGCCAAAAGCTATTTTTGATGATCAATTTGACTCTACTTTTTGTTCAGCTCATGTTCCTGGCGATCGGCATGGCGTCCTCCGTGTTTTTTACCAAACTCCGGAGCGTCCTTCCGTTATCGCTGGGCGTTGTGTTCGGATTATATTTGATTGGCGCCTTGCTCGCGACCGGGGAGGACAAAGAGGTTTTACGTTTTGTCTCGCCCTTTAAATATTTCGAGCCTTCCTACATTCTGGCCCATGCCGGTTACGAGACGCCTTACCTAATCGCCGGCTCCGTTATTGTTGTGGTTGCGATGGCGTTGAGTTACGCGGTATACCTGAAAAAAGATATCCATGCCGTCAGCTAAAAACTGCGCTTTGGACTCGATCGAACGGAGGAGTTGCGATGAATATATTCAGAAGGGAACTCAAGGCGCACCGGAAGGGCCTGATCATCTGGGGCGTGTGCCTGTTCTTGCTGGTCGTCAGCGGGATGAGCAAGTATTCGGCCTATTCTGCCGGCGGCGCGAGCAGCGAGGTATTTGATGCCTTACCGCAAACGATGAAGGCGTTGCTTGGAATCGGGTCGTTTGATGTCACGCAAATGAGCGGATTCTTTGCCATGTTATTTTTGTATATCGAGCTGACAGTGGCTATTCATGCGGTGCTGCTGGGGAGCGGGATCATCGCCAAAGAGGAACGGGATAAAACGGTCGAATTCCTTATGGCGAAGCCGGTGTCGCGGGGAAACGTCATTACGGCCAAACTGCTGGCCGCTTTGGTCCAAGTGGTGATTCTGAATCTCGTCACCCTGGTCTCCTCGCTCGTGATGGTCTCCGCCTACAATAAAGGAGAGGCCATCACAGGGGAAATCCTGCAATTCATGACCAGCTTGTTGCTGGTTCAGTTCATCTTCCTATCGATGGGAACGGCACTTTCAGCCTTGTTGAAACGGCCTAAAACTGCGGGCTCCATTGCCACAGGGATCCTGCTGGGATGCTTCGTCATTTCCAAAATCACCGACTTGACAGACGAACTGGATGCTTTAAACGTGCTCTCTCCCTTTAAGTACTTCAGCTATGAACGCATCGTAAAGGGAGAAGGGATTCATGCAGGGATTGCCGCTCTATCCGTCATTTTGGTGGCGGTGCTGGTCTTTGCCACTTATTCGGCATATCGCAAAAGAGAATTAAACGTTTAAACGTTGCACGGCAGAGGCAGACCTCTGCCCATGAAGCGGCGCGGCCGGATAATCGGCCGCGCCGCTTCGGGATCGGTTGGTCCGTTTCGCCGATGTTCTTGCCGTTTACATGCGATCCGGGGCCGGCAACCCTATCACATCCAGTACATCGGCAATTGTATTCTTAAAATTGGCAGTGAGCCATAGCCGGAACGGTTGCCGATTCGGCTCGGCCTTCAGAATTGGACAAGCCGTATAAAAATGATTAAACAAGGTGGCGAGCTCATAGGCAAAATGGCAGATCGGCGTAGGGGACAGTTCCTCGCAAGCCGCACTCAGCGTATCCGGCCAAGCCGCGATCTGCCTAAGCAAGGCATGTTCAGCCCGTTCCAACGGGGTGAAGTCTTCCGGGAGCGACTCCCTTCGCAGGAGCCCGTTTGCTTGGGCTTTGGTCAGGATGCCAGCGGCTCTGGCATGGGCGTACATCAGATATACGCCGGTATTGCCTGTCGTCTCCGTAGCCTGTTGAATATCAAACACCACTTCGGTAGGTAATGCGAACCGCAGTAAGTAGTAACGGATTGCTGCAGCCGCGATCAAGCGGCTGGACAACCCCTCGGGATCGGAGCGCTTGCTTTCGATTTGCGCTTCCATGAGGCACAGCAAATCGGACACTTTGATACCGATTCCTTGTCGTCCGGACATGGCGTATGCGGTTTTGCCGTCGGAGGTGTCGATACTCAAATCCCTTGCCGCACCAGGGCTTAGTGAAACAACGCCATAGCCGACGTGGCGCAGGTTCTTCGCCGAAGCTTCAAATCCCAGGACCTCCAGTGCTTGCTTTACCATCGCCTGCGGGTACTCCTGCCTGCGGTCGATCACGTTCACCACGAGGTCTGCTTTGCCGTAATCGGCGGCGATCCCTTCTGCATGCGTGGACCATAGCCCATCCGCAAACCCTTTATACCGAAAATCGTTCGTCAGCAAACCGAACTTCCAGAGATGGTACGCGATATCCTTGGCTGTGTAGGTCAAAATTCCATTAGACCGAACGAGAACCTTATCGGCTTGATGTTCGGTATCGGGCTCCGCTTCTGAATCGGGCACCGGCTGTTTCAGCACCCAGCAGCCTTCCAGCTTCCCGGACGTTTCCCTTTGAAACTGCTCGGTTTGCTGAAGCAACCGAAAGGCCGAATCCCAAAACCCTTCCCGGACGATACGGCTCTCCCACACCAGCAAGTCGTAATCAATCCCGAAAGACTTCATTTCTTCCAGATGCTCACAAACGATGCGCTCCGCCGTAAGTATACCGATCCAAGCCACATTTCCGTCCCCGTCTTCCAACGCCCGTAGCACTCGAGTTCTTTGCTTCAGAAGCGCGGGATTTTGCTCGTATTCCTTGTTTGTACGAGCATAAAGTTCCCAGCAGTAATCGCCGAACCTCAGATGCTCCGCTTGATGATTGACGTTCAGCAGCCCCACGACGGTATCGGCTAATTGATTACCCAAATCGTCAATATAATTATGAACCTCAACCCGATACCCGGCTTTTTTCAACAATCGTGCCAACGAGTCACCGATACAGGCGTTCCTCAGGTGACCGATGTGAGCCGATTTGTTCGGATTGATGGAGGTATGCTCAATAACGACTTTTCCTCCGCCCGCATCTGAGAGGCGAAAGTCCTTGCGAACCCATACGTTCCAATCGATATGGAAGTTCAGAAACCCCGGCGGTGCGGTTTCGATCCGGTGCAACAGACCTTCTATCCGGCCCGACTCCTCCAGCTCGTTTTTCAGAAGCGCAGCGATTTGCAGCGGCGGCAGACGCAGCGTCCGGGCCAGTTGCATCGCGATGTTCGTCGAATAATCACCGTGTTCCGGACGAGCGGGGCGCTCGATGACAACATTCGGAAGCTCATCGGAGATATGCCCAAGCCTTGCTGAAACGCGCTGCACGGATGCTTCAATGTGTTTTTTCATCCACCTACTGTTCATGGGATTCCCCTCCATAGGAAATAAAATAAGCCTCCGTCTCATTCAAAGAGACGAAGGCTTGCGCGCTCGCGGTACCACTCTTGTTGTTAAACTCCATGTTTAACCACTCTAGGGATAACGGCCTGTTTGCCGTGGTTGCCTACCTCGTATACGTTCAGCAACCATTCTCATGGGTCCGCTTCGCTGTATGCCCTGTACCGGCTTCCACCCTCCCGGCTCGCTAGGACTAGAACCAACAGCTACTCTCCCAATCGTCGAATTTGGGTTATTTTGTAATAGTATATCCGGCATTTTCCGAAAGTCAACCCTCGAATGCTCCTTCCGGCCCGAGTAGGAGATGAAAAAAATGGTAATACTTTTACTACTTCACCAGAACAAAGGGGCTAGCGAACATGCATCAAACGGTCGAGTTCTTCGAAACGTTGCAAAAAAACCTGGAAGGACTTCGTGAACTTCTTGGTAACAGTTCGGATGTTGTGTTTCGCCAGCTTTTGCCATCCGGGCATACGCAAGTCGCTATAGTTTATATCGAAGGGTTAATCGACAGTCAACGCTTGCAACAGGATGTGATACGTCCGATTCTGGAAGCCTCTTCCGACGAGAAGGCGACGCCATCACGGCTCAAGGATACGGTCTTAAACGTAGGTAGCCTTAGCTCAGTGACCACTTATGAGGATACGTGTGACGGATTGTTATCTGGCCAAGCATTGATCCTCATCGATGGGTATGCCGAAGGCGTGCTAGTTTCGGTTCCCGGGTTAGAGGAACGTGCGATTGCCGAATCGAAGGCGCATCCGATTATCCGAGGGCCTCAGGACTCATTTACGGAGGCGATACGCACGAATACCTCCTTGGTACGTCACAGGGTGAAGGATGCAAGGGTTCGCGTACATTCGATTCAGGCAGGCGGTAAAACCAAAACGGATTTAGCTCTTATGTACATGCACGGATTAGCGGATCAACAGCTCGTGAGTGAACTTATTAATAGACTGAGCAACCTCCGGGTTGATCGTGTTCTGGAGGGCGAGTACATCGAGGAAACGCTGAACAAGGACAATACGCTTACGATTTTCCCTATGATGTACAACACGGATCGTCCTGATACGATCGCGGCGGGTGTATTGGAAGGCCGAATTGCCCTCTTTATTGACGGAACCCCATTCGTTCTCCTAGCACCAACCTTGTTCGTCGATTTTCTTCAATCCGCCGAGGATAATTATCAATCGTATCTATACGGGAGCGTTACCCGGTTACTGCGCTATTTATGCCTGTTGATTTGCTTATTAGCTCCTGCCCTGTATATCGCGTTGACTACCTATCATCAGGATTTAATTCCTACGGTGTTGTTATTGAATTTGATGGCACAACGTGAAGGGGTCCCGTTTCCGGCCTTCCTCGAAGCGCTGATCATGGAAGTGGTGTTTGAAATCTTGCGGGAAGCCGGGCTACGGATGCCGAGAACGATTGGACAAGCCGTGTCCATCGTCGGTTCGATCGTGATTGGACAAGCCGCAGTCGAAGCGGGCATCGTTTCTACCGTCATGGTTGTTGTGGTTGCAATAACTGCGATTTCCAGTTTCGCCATTCCGTCGTATTCCATGTCGATCCCGATCCGGATGCTGCGTTTCGGGTTCATGGCGATCGCATCAACTCTTGGAATTTATGGGTTGACTGTCGCTTTTATCATGCTTGTCGTGCATTTAAGCGGGCTCCACTCCTTTGGCATTCCTTATTTATCGCCCTTCGCCCCCTTCAAGTCGCGAAAGCAAGCGGATGCCATTCTCCGTTTCCCCTATCATTCTGGAACCAAAGGACCGTAGAAACCAAGGAGATGATCCCCGTGTGTCGTCAGGGAAAACGATTTGTTCTCTTCCCCATATCCCTCGCGTTGATCGTGCTGCTCTCAGGTTGTTGGAACCACAATGAATTAAATGAACTCTCTATCGTGTTAGCCATCGGGATCGATAAAATGGATGATCACCATTATGAGGTCAGCTTCCAGGTCGTTGATCCCAATCAGATGTCACGGACCCGATCGTCCGATCGTACGCCTACGTCCATACTTTCGGTACGTGCGGAATCCATCAGTGAGGCCTTGCGAAAAACGGCGGGCATGTCATCACGGAAATTATATACGTCCCATCTGCAAATTTTGTTCTTGGATGAGGCCACGGCCAAGCAAGGGATTAATGAGCCGATGGACTGGCTGCTGCGCGACTATGAAATACGGCCTGTCTTTGACCTGGTTATTGTCAGGGACCATACGGCAAAAGACGCGTTATCCTTCGTGACCTCCACGGAACTTCTTCCTGCCCTGGATATGCATAAGGCATTAAAGTTGTCCTACAAAAGCTGGGCCCCGACAGTATACAGCCGGGCTAAGGATTTCCTGGAGAGTTTAAGCAAGGACGGGATCGAACCTGTTATTACCGGATTACAGCTGGGCAGTCAGATCGATAGGGCGCAAACGATGGATAATGTAAAGAAATCCACGCAGCATGCGAACTATTATTATAGCGGCATAGGTGTTTTTCAGGAGGATCACCTGGTTGGGTGGATGAATGAATCGGAAAGTCGAGCCTATAACTATTTGACGAATCATGTGGTCAGCAGTGTTAATAAAATCGATTGTCCGGATTCGAACTTCCAATATACGCTGGAAATCATTGATGCGAACGCGAATCTTCAACCAAGGGTCGTCAACGACAATCCGGTCCTTGAGGCTTCGATCAAAATCGTCAGCAATATTCACGAGATGGGCTGCAATAACATCGATCTCAAGAAAGAAGATGACCTGTTGAAGCTACAGAAACTAGCTGCAGACCAGTTTGTGGACACCTTAAATCTTGGAATACAGAAAGCGCAATCGCTGGGCGCGGACATCTTTGGGTTCGGCGAAGCTTTTCATCGGGCTTATCCGGCAAAATGGCACGAATGGAAAGGCGATTGGGACAGGCGGTTTCAAGAAATGGATGTTACCGTGAGCGTGAATATGGAAATACAGCGAAACGGGAAAATCATCAGTCCCTTCGGGATGAAGCAGAATAAACAGGAGTGAGGAAAAACGTGCTTTACGCCATTTTATTCGCGTCTGTGGCTATATCGATCTGGGAATACCGTAGGATGTACCGTAAAAAATATTTCAAGGACATCGTGGTGCATGCGGCATTCCTGTGTGTAGGCATCGTCCTCCTGGTTCTTCAATTGCTTAACATTCAAGTTCCGTCACCAACGCTGGCGATTCAAGCCTTATTCGGACCGGCAGGCAAGCTGCTCGCCAATTTATTATCTTGAGGGGTATCGGAATGAACAACCGTGGTTTAACCGTACGGCAATTTGCATTGTGGATGGCGATGTATCAAATCGGTAGCGCTTATCTCCTCATTCCATCGGGTCTTGCCACAGTTGCGGGACACGATGCATGGCTCTGCGTCGTGGTGGCCATAGGTATTCAATATCTGCTCGTCCCGTTGCTGACGGCACTTACCGGGCAAATGCGAGGGAACTCATTTGTCCAATACCTTCGTCGTTTGTTCGGCAACACCTCGGGCTCCGTACTGTCGATCTTGTTTGTTTTTCTGTTTCCTTACTTAATCTTTATTTTCACGTTGCGAAATTTAAGCGATTTTATCACGACGTCAGTTATGCCGTTAACGCCTCCTTACGTTCTGTTGGCGCTGATGCTTGTTGCTGTCGTATTTGCCCTAAGGTCGGGAGTGCCAACGATTGGTCGTAGTTCGGAAATTTTATTCTTGTTCCTGCCTGCGATTTTTTTGTTGGTTGCCCTCTCGCTGTTGTCCGAGACCCATTGGCATAATCTAGCCCCTTTCCTGGAGTATGGCTGGAAGCCGATACTGCTAGGCTCCTTCCCGTTGTTAGCTTTTCCTTACTTGGAAACCGTCTTGTTTCTATTTCTAGTTCCGCATATTCCCGAATCCGTAAATTGGAGAAAGGCGGTCTGTTTGGGTTCCGCCCTTAGCGGCACCATGTACTTGCTTATGATGCTAATAACCACGGCGGCGCTCAGCGAGGGGGTCATGGCCAATTTGACGTTTGCCAGTTATTTCGTGGTACGAACGATCGCGATCGGCGATTTTTTTCAACGATTCGAGATTGTAATTACGATTTTTTGGTACACTTCGATCTTTTTCCGCCTGGTTTTTTTGTTGCAGGTATCCATTCAAGGACTGTCCGAAGCCTTCGCATTAAGGAGCAAGGATACGTTGATTATTCCGCTGGTACTGATCGCCATCGTTTTCTCCGGCATGATCTGGCCCAATATGGCCTTTCTGATCGAGTTTATGCAGGTTTGGCCAATGTACGCCATGATCTTCGGAATCGCACTTCCGATTCTATTTTGGATCATAGGGAAAGTGAGGCTAAGGTCATATGAAGGGAATGTGCCGGAGGAACGATAGGGGGGAGTGGATGGAGCAACTTACGTGAATAACAAACGTATGGGATTCCCTTCTTCGTAAAATAAAAATAAACCTCCGTCTCTGTTAAAGAGACGAAGGCTTGTGTGCAAGAGGTACGACTCTTGTTGTCGAACGGCATGATTAGCTACTCTGGAGTACAGCCACTCTCCTAAACGTCGAATTTGGAACTTGGGTCATTCTTGCGGCCTTCTATCCGTGGAGCGAGGAGCGGAGCCCACCTTGAGGCTGGCTCTACTCTCAGTAAAAAAGTAAGCCAGAGCCAGCAGTGGTACGATAACGCCGATCAGGGAGGTGAAACTCCAGCCGCCACGGGCATAAGACCAGCCGCCAACGGACGACCCAACAGCTCCTCCAATGAAAAAGATAGCCATAAATAATCCGTTGAGACGTCCCTTGGCTTCATTGCCAAGGGAATATACTGCCCGCTGTCCAAGGACTAAATTTCCCGAAACGGCCATGTCCAGCAGAATCGCAGCAACAACGAGCAGGGCGAGGGAGGTCATCGAATGACCGGGAACAAGATGTGTCATAACAAAAGCGAAGGCGGCAACGGTCATGGCCAATCCCGTCAAGAACTTGGTCCAGCCTTTATCTGCGAGTCTGCCCGCAATCGGTGCGGCAATTGCGCCTCCTACGCCGGCCAACGCGAACCAGGCGATCCCTTGCTGCGTCATGCCGAATTCGTCCGCCAAATAGAGTGGAACCACGGTCCAAAAGAGACTGAAAACGCCAAACAGACAAGCTTGATAAGCGGCCCGGCGACGGAGGATTGGCGTTTGTTTCAATAGAGTTCCCAAAGAAATGATCAACTTACCGTAACTTAAGATGGGCTCCGGCTTGCGTTCGGGAAGTACCCGGTGCAATACAATCGTTAAAAGTGCGATAGCTGCGGCAGACAAGGCGAATACCGCCTGCCACTTCCAAAGGCCGGCAATGAAGCTGGCCACAGGGCGGGCGAACATGATTCCGAGCAAGAGTCCGCTCATGACATTTCCCACCACCCGGCCCTGATTGGGTCCAGATGCCAAATAAGTCGCATAGGGGACAAGGATTTGGGCTACCACGGATCCCAGACCGATAAACAAGGAAGCAGCGAGGAACAGGGGAGCACTCACTGCAAAGGATGCCGTCAACAAGGCGCAGAACGCTACGATCAGGAATAGGGTCACAAGACGACGGTTTTCTACGATGTCGCTGAGCGGAACGATAAACAACAGACCTAACACATACCCAATTTGCGTTAAAGTGACAATGAATCCGGATGCCCCAGATGTTAACCCCGTGGCGGCACTGATCGGTCCGATCAAAGTTTGAGAATAATATAGATTGGCAACGATAAGTCCGCAAGCGGCGGCTAACAAGAATAATATCCAGCTTGAAATCGGCTTTCTTTCAGGGGTTTGGTGCGCCATGATCATAAAAACTCCTCCTTGAATAATAAACTGAACGTATCGTTCACTAATTATTGATAAACAAATAATAAACTGAACGTATCGTTTTGTAAATAAAAATATTTTCGATCTAGGATGAATATTTAGTATAATGAACGTATAGTTTTTTTGCGGTAAAGGAGTAGGTTCAAGTGAACACCAAAAGAGGACGTCCGCGCAATCTGGAAACGCAAAACGCCATTCTTGCGGCTTCCTATGAATTGTTGCTGGAACAAGGCTTTGGATCAGTCACGGTGGAGAAAATTGCGGAGCGGGCCGGAGTCAGCAAAGCCACGATCTATAAGTGGTGGCCCAACAAAGCTGCAGTAGTTATGGATGGGTTCCTATCGGCATCTACGGCTAAAATTCCGGTACCAGATACGGGTTCGGTATCCCAGGACCTGATCATCCATGTCACGAGATTGGTTCAGTTTATGACCAGCCGGGAAGGAAGTGTGATTAAGGAACTGGTTGGGGAGGGACAGGTTAATGTCGGATTGGCTGAGACTTATCGCTCTAGGTACTTTCAGCCCCGGCGGATTGAGGCAAGCCAGATTATTGAACGGGGAATCCGACGCGGAGAATTGAAGGACCAACTCGATCTTGAGTTATGCCTGGATCAAATCTATGGACCGATCTTTTATAGACTCTTGATCCTCAGCGATGGGTTGGATGAAAGCTACGTTGAAAATTTGGTGAAGTTATGTTTGGAGGGACTTGCCGCGAGATAAAATCGGGAAATGTCCTGCTTGAAGACTTCCCTTCCTTATGATACATTATTTCCCATAGTGAATGTTTTGGTATGAAGCACATACCGCTTGGATCAGACTTGCTCTTGGAGCAAGGAGGGATCTAGGCGGTTTTTTTGTTGATTCAGAAAGGGAGTGTGAATGATGAGTGAGTTCGATGATGTTTATTTGGAGTGGTTGGAACGACAGATCGATGAGGAAACCAATCCGAGAAGGAGGGAGTTTCTGCAAAAGGGATTGAGCCGGGGGACCACGGATTTTCTGCGATTCATTTGGTATCCCGCCATCGGAAATTTCAACGATCTCTATCCTGAGTATGAGGTTCGCGACTTTAATAATGGCTTCCGCTACCTCGATTTAGCCTATAGGCCGGGCAACGCCAAAGGCTGTATCGAGATTCAGGATTATCGAAGCCATGCTCGGGATATCGAAGCCGGTCGGTTTAAGGATTTGTGTATGAAGCAAGCTCTGCTGGCGCTAGACGATTGGTTGTTCCTTCCGATTGCCTATCTATCCATTCGGGAAGACCCGGGAGTCTGCAAGCAGCTGGTCCTATCCTTCGTCGGCAAGTTTCTGTCCAATGCCATATCCTCTTCCGACCTTCATTGGGCAGAAGCTGAAACCTTGAGGTTTGCCAGACGACTGTTGCGTCCCTTTACTCCGGCAGAGCTTGCGGATCATCTCGTTCTATCCAAGCAACATACACGAGCCATTCTACATGCTATGTATGACCGAAAGATGCTGGAAGTCGTGGACGGTAGACAACGGTATCGTACGTTCCGGCTTCCGAATGCCCGTTAGGGGCAAGGAGTACGGATGGCAGGAGAGATCTTAGGCTAAGGCTAGCTCTAACTCAACTTCCGGTGCTAAAGCTAATGCTAACTCTAATTTTAATGCAGGTGTTACTCTAATGGTGATGTTACTCTAATGGTGATGCTACTCTACGCTGATGCGAGCTGCCCCCCTCTTGCTAACTCTAACGCTTGTGAGCCACGTTATCTCGGCAAATTTGGTCTCGGAAAAATTCTAGCGACGATGAGACACTCTATTAACGCGAAAATCGAGAAAAATGGGAGTGAAATAGGGGAATAGGCTCTGTAGTAAGCGTTAGAATTGTAAAGTGCCATTTTTGGAGCAAATAAGATCAGTGGCAAGCGTTAGCGGATTGTAGAATGGGCTAGATGGATGAGCTAGATGCATATGAACTAGATGGATGGGCTTAATAGTTGGCATCCGCAGACACCCGGGGGTAAAAGGAGGCCAACGTAAGCAATCGTAAGCAATCGTAAGCAATCGTAAGATAACGTAGGCATACGTAAGCAAACGTTGGCCCCCAGGCCCCACTAGCAACCATAGGCCAAGGAGAATAAACTGTGCTAGAATGAAGAAGAATAACCTTATTCATGCAAAGGAGGAAAAAGATGAGTTCATCCATCACCTTGCATCTATGGTTCGACAAAGAGGCGAAAGAAGCGGCGGAGTTCTATTGCTCTGTATTTCCGGATTCCCGAATCACGGGTGCTACGACGATATACGATACCCCTTCGGGTGATTCGGAGTTGGTTTCGTTCACGGTTTGGGGGTTTCCATTTATGGCGATCTCAGCAGGCCCGTTCTTCCAACCGAATCCTTCTATTTCGTGCATCGTCAATTTCGACCCCTCCAGAGACCCTAACGCCAGAGAGATGCTTGATGAGGTGTGGAACAAGCTGTCTGACGGCGGGACTGCGCTTATGCCGTTGGATCGATACCCTTTCAGCGAGTGGTATGGCTGGATTCAGGACAAGTATGGGTTCACATGGCAGTTGATGTTAACAAATCCGGAGGGGGAGCCGCGTCCAGCGATTGTTCCGTCCATGATGTTCATAGGGGATAACTGTGGCAAGGCGGAAGAAGCACGTGGATTGTATCTTTCCGTATTCCGGAATGCGAAACCGGGCACGATCGTCAAGTATGGCCCCGGCCAAGAACCGGACCAAGAGGGGGCGGTGATGTTCTCTGATTTTAGGTTGGAGAACGCCTGGTTCGCAGCGATGGACAGCGCGTATGACCATGGGTTCAACTTTAACGAAGCGATTTCTCTCATGGTAAACTGCGAAACGCAGGAGGAAATCGATCATTATTGGGAAAATCTTTCTGCCGTTCCCGAGGCTGAACAATGCGGTTGGCTCAAGGATCGGTTCGGCGTCTCGTGGCAAATCTCTTCTTCCGACTTGGACGAGATGATGAACCAGGGAACATTGGAGCAACGCAATCGCGTGACGCAGGCCTTTTTGAAAATGAAGAAGTTTGACCTTGCGGAGTTGCAACGGGCTTTTGAGGGAAAGTAAACGCTATGGTAAAGGCGCGGTAATTACTATGAGCTTTAAGCCTTGAACAGCAGCTTGCGAACCCACAGTACATCTCAAGAAAGAGGCTGATCCCTACGGATCAACCTCTTTCTTCCTAACGGAGCCATTCCCCGTCTCACTACCCAAAGATCGGTGAGGATAAGAGGATGGCTGCGATAAATACAATCTGCAGCAAGCTGCGTACCCCCAACTTCGGTACGGGCTGTCCGCCGATGGTTATCCCTTGGTTTGCCGCATAAATATTGGCGGGAAACATGGCGATTAACAATAAAACCAAGCAAATGGAGGCAAGGAGAGAAAGGGAGGGAATCAGGATTCCGATAGCCCCCGCGATTTCCAGAACCCCTGTTGCGGATACCACCCAAGCGGCGTTGGGAAAGCTGGGAGGAACCATACGGTTGAGATCCTGGCGCCTCTTTCCCCAATGAGCAGAAGCCGCAAGCAACAACATGACAACGACTGCGGCTTGCAGCGAGGAGTGCCAACTATCAAAGTAGGTCCAACCTAGCAAACCGACCGAACGGAATATCACGAAGGACGTTACTAATGCGATAAGTGGCGCTATTGGAATTTCCCTCCTTCATGTAGAGTTTATGGAGCGTATTTCATCTTGTTTAACGTTTCGATATCCCCGCTGACGATGGCGCCGATATAGGAATTAATGACCTGAATGTCGGCATCCCACCATCGGATGTCCAGCAACGCTTGGATGACTTCAGGCGCAAAGCGTTTGCGAATTTCCTTAGCAGGATTGCCGCCGACGATCGTATAGGGGTCCACATCTTTAACGACGACGGATTCGGCGGCAATGATGGCCCCGTCGCCAATTTTTACTCCAGGCATAATGGTCGCGTGTCTGCCGATCCAAACATCGTTGCCGACCACCGTATCCCCTTTAATCGGCAAATCCTCCAAGGTAGGAGTAAATGCTTCCCACCCGTTTCCGAAAAGGTTAAAAGGGTACGTCGATCCATCCATTCGATGGGTTCCTCCATCCATCATAAATCGAACTTCAGGAGCGATGGAGCAAAACTTGCCGATGATCAACTTCGTTCCGATAACTTCATAGTGGTACAAGACTTGATCATCGAACGCTTCCCCGTTGGAGGCTTCATAATAAGAGTACTCGCCAGCAATAATATTCGGCTTGGTAATGGTATTTTTAATAAACTGCAGATTGGAATTTCCAGGGATCGGATATTTCACATTAGGGTTTGGGCCTGTGATCATGATTTTCCTCCCGCAACGATTTCATTTGTCTTTGATGTGGCGAACTCCATGCAAAATACGATCTTTAACGCTCTCCCTCAACGTATAAAGCTTCGGAGTTTCCGGAATGTCGAATTTCAAATGGGAATGGGGAATTTCCGTTAACAAAGTCCCGAGGGGAAGCGTCCCCTTTCGATGGATAACGTTCCAGAATATTCTCGATCTGTTCTCCTCGGAGCCCCACTTTTCAAGGGAATTTCTGAAAATCAAGCATTGACCGATGACGAAATCATCATCTTCCACAGGGGCTATAACCTCGAACCCGGTCTCCA
Source organism: Paenibacillus sp. FSL R7-0216 (assembly GCF_037969915.1). Taxonomy (NCBI): domain Bacteria; kingdom Bacillati; phylum Bacillota; class Bacilli; order Caryophanales; family Paenibacillaceae; genus Paenibacillus; species Paenibacillus sp. FSL R7-0216. The sequence continues at coordinate 1,805,747 of NZ_CP150222.1, forward strand.
TTAAGCGATTGAACAACGGCGGCATCAGTTGGTTTAAATATAGCGCATATGCCGCATCCTCGATTTCGAGAAAAGCCTTCGTTAGCTCCTCATGCATTGAGTCATAAAGAGACTTCCATACGGTGCCGATATACCGATTCCCTTCTTCGCCAATCTCCTCGATCGACATGTCGGGGTAGAAAAGGGGTAGATCTTGCGGGTTCATCTACATCTCCTCCTTGTTTTGTTTAAAGCCATTGTATAACATAGAAGCAAATTGAAAGGTTAAGCATAATTAAGTGCTGAAATCACTGCATGATTAACTTAAAACCTTATAAGTCTATGAATGTTAAGAGGTGAAGCCGTGACTTTGCGTCCTCGAAAAACTGCGGATAAGTTTCATATCAGCGCCAGTACATTGCGGAATTATGAAGCGAAAGGGTTAATCCCTCCTTCTGCGCGTTCAGCCAATGGATATCGCATCTATACAGAGTGGCATGAAGCTTATTTGGCATGCATCCAAGCGATGTCTGTTGCATTTGGAATGGAAGTAACCACAACCGTACTCATCCACCTGCAAAAAAACGAATGGGACATCGCACTCTGGATCGTTAGGGAAAAGGAAATCATTCTCTACGAAAAAAGAGAGAGATTAGCCGGACTCATACGCGAATTGGAGCTTTATATCGACGGAACTAAAGAATTTGACCGGGAACAACTTTTCAATATTTATGAAGCCTCCCTTAAAACGGGAGTCCCTAAATCAACGATTCGATATTGGGAAAAGGAAGGGGTTCTTACGGTAGAACGAAATCCCGCGAACGGATATCGCTTATACGACGGGGTGCTTCTATTCAAAATCAGGTTGATGCAGGTGTTGCAAAGCTGCGTTTATTCGGAGGAAACCGTAGCGCTTAGACGTTCGCTGAAAAGAATAAATTCCCATCAGGTCGAGGAGTTTTTAACATATGCCCATCAGATGTCCGCTCATTTAAACAAGACGCTTCTGGCTCAGGTGAAAGCACTTAGCCGGTTGTACGAGGTGATTGAAATGGAAGATCTTCGCACGTAGTGAGGAAGTCAGATACAAAAACGCCCCAGGAAAACCTGATTGGAGATCAGGATCCGAGGCGTCTTTTGACACGTGGTATAAATAAAAAAACAGCTCCAAATGAGCTGTTAGACTTTATGTATGGTGGAGCCTAGGGGGATCGAACCCCTGACCTCATCGCTGCCAGCGATGCGCTCTCCCAGCTGAGCTAAGGCCCCGTGAGCGACTATTTCATTTTATTAAAATGCGGCCGGGCTGTCAATATCCCATTGCAAAAAAATGCGGCCCCCCAATTTCCGGCAACTAAGGGTTGCCGGAAAGGGAACCCGGCATAACACTATCGCTTACACCTTCATCGCCGTGATTTTTGCGGTCGGTGCGATAACTTGTCGCCCCGATTCATCGATCAACTCCAATGCATCTGGGCGAACCGCGACAAGTGTGCCGTTAATATCGGATCCGGCCGTCTCGATCGTGATGCGAAGACCGATCGAGGATTCAATCCGCTGGCGGGTATCGGAATCCGGAAAGGAGGCAGCCTCGAGCGCTTGCTCCAGATGCTCCACCCGGCTGGCCAGCAGCTCAAGCTCGGCTTGCAGCAGGCGAATTCGCCTTCGCAGCGGTTCGTGCAGCAGAAAACGCAGGATCGTCAATCCATTTCACCTCTTTTCAATCAGACTTCATCTCTAGTCAAAGAGACAATATATCATATGAAAATAGTTTGATAGAGTTCGGGTGGGGCTTACTTTCCGGCGGGTATCCTTTATGTTATGCTGAAAATAGATACTGAAAAGTTACGTGAGGAGAGGATTCATCCATGATCAAACATATCGTCTTGTTCAAACTGAAAGATGCGTCGCCGGAGAGTGTTGGACGTACGGTTGAGGTGCTGCGTGGCTTGCAGGGCAAAGTGGAGCAACTGAGAAGCCTGGAGGTGGGCACGGATGTGATCCGTTCCCCTCGTTCCTATGACATTGCGTTAATTGCAACCTTTGACTCGCTCGCTGATTTGGACGGTTACCAGGTTCATCCGGAGCATAAAAAAGTCATTGAGCACATGAACGAGGTACGTGAAAGCCAGGTTGCGGTCGATTTCGAATTCTAGGTTGGGCCGGAGGAGGGAATACCCGTGTATTATGTAAACCGGGAACAAATCGAACGCAGGCTGGTGCTGCTACCGGAATTGCTGCAGGCGTTACATGAATCCGCGTTGTCCGCTTCGACCTTGTTGGGGCGGTATGCCGAAGAACGAGCGCTGCATTTAGCCATCGAGATCGTAACGGATGTGGGCAGCTATTTGATCGACGGCTTCATCATGCGCGATGCGAGCAGTTATGAAGATATCGTAGACATCCTGCTGGACGAGAAAGTGATAGGTGCCACGCTGCATGCCACGCTGATTGAGTTGGTTCGTCTGCGGAAACCGCTAGTGCAGGATTATTTCGCTTGGGACCGGCAGGAGGTGATCGGGTTGAGGGAGCGACTGCCCGACGTCTTGCAGGATTTCTCGGCAAAAGTGCTGAAGTACCTTGATCAGGAAGGTGTTTGATCCGGTTTGGACAAGCCCAAAAATAATTCTATACAGGTGTGACCAGACGGGCCGTCGCTGCTTATAATGCATTATCGATATAGGCATTCGCGGAGAGATGCCGAAAAGGAGAGATGAGTCGTGAGCAAAGGAAATAAGGGTTGGTTATGGGGTGCTGCCATCGGTACGGTTGCCGGTGCGGTAACGGCGCTGCTGTTTGCTCCCAAAGCCGGGAAAGAACTACGCAAGGATATTGCCGACGGTGCTCGTCAGGTTGGCGAGAAGACACAAGAGGTTGCCGGTAAGGTGTCGGAGCAGAGCACCGTTCTAGTAGGTAAGGTGAAGGAAGCGGCGGGAGGCTTGATCAGCGAAATTCAAAGCCGTCTGCCTGCGAAGGATGCAGAGGAAGAGAACATGGCTCAAGTCTCTGAATTTGCAGCGGATGAGGAGTCCGTGGCCGATGAGGAGACGGTGGTCCTCGGCGTTGTAGCGGGGGAAGAAACGACTGAGGCCGACGTGCTGGAAGTCGCAACTTCAGAAGCGGCAGCAACCAGCGAAAGCGAAGAAGACAAATAACTCGTACGTACACGATCACCCGAAAAAGGCCCGCTCCGGGTCTTTTTCCTTTTTTTCCCATCATAGTAGGATTTCTTGTTCCACACTGCAAATTGAGTTAAGATTTAGGTACCCTTTGCAGAACGGAGTCATAAATTAACGAGAGGGAATTAAACTAAAACATGAAGGATGCGGTATGTTCGTGCAGCAAGCCATCGCTATACTAGACTCGGGAGTGGGAGGCCTCACCGTCTGCAAGGAAGTCATGAGACAGCTTCCCAGAGAAAAGATCATTTATTTCGGAGATACGGCCCGAGCTCCCTACGGTCCTAGATCGCCTGAAGAAGTCCGCTTGTTTACCGAGCAAATCGTCGATTATTTGATTCAATTTCAACCTAAATTGATCGTAATCGCCTGTAATACGGCAACGGCGGCCGCGCTCGATTTCATTAAAGCGAAAGTGGATATCCCCGTGATCGGCGTGATCCACCCCGGGGCAAGAGCAGCCATCAGCGCCACCCAAACCGGTAAAATCGGTGTGATCGGAACATTGGGGACGATCCGAAGCGGGGCGTATACCGCTGCATTGCGAGAGCTTAATCCGCAAACCGAAATCATCAGTGAGGCTTGTCCCGAGTTTGTTCCCCTAGTTGAGCATGGGTTATATGAAACGAAAGAAGCGCTGCAAGTGGTACAGCAGTCGCTCCGGGGAATGAAGGAACACCCTATCGATTGTCTAATCCTTGGCTGTACTCATTATCCTTTTCTAAAAGATCCCATCCAACAGGTGATGGGGAATAAAGTGAAGTTAATCAGTTCAGCGGATGAAACCGCAAGGGAGATCAGTACCGTGCTACATCAGCGCGGTTGTTTGGCTCGAGGCAACCGGGTACCCGTACACCAGTTCTTCTGCAGCGGGGATGCGGAATTGTTTCGTAAGATCGCCCGCCAGTGGCTGGGCGAGCAAATCGAGCTGACACCGGTCGTATGGCAGGTGTCCAGCCCGGCGGGGTAAGCCATAAAAAAACCTTTGGCGGGTGGTCCTTTGCCCCGTCCAAAGGTTTTTTTGACCACAGACCGGACGTGTTAGCTCATTTCCGGCACGGGCCGCAGAATTTGAATGGCACCCGGATCCGCCGATGCGTTAAGCGGCGTGGCGGCAACATCTTCACCGTCCCCCAGGGCTAGGCGCGGGATCGGGCTGGACACCGTAATGTTCCGGCCTCTCAGCATCGTGACGAACGAAAACTTGGTATGAGCACCGAATAATACGGTGGGAAACAATAGCAGCAGTTTCAATTTCGAGCAATCATGCACGATACAGAGATCGAGAACGCCGTCATCCGGCTTGGCGTCAGGACAGATGGACAGTCCGCCGCCATAGCTGTCCACATTGTTGACGGCCGTCAGCCAGGCTGACTCGAAATGATAAGCAATCCCATCACAGTCAATATTCAATGGACCCGGACGGAAAGTGAGAAGGGTATGAAAGATGCCGATAATATATGCCAGTCTGCCGAGTCCAAGGGCATTGCATATTTTCTTGTAGCGGCTCTGGTTCACGTTCCGGGCCACCTCGGCGTCGAAGCCCACGGCCAGTGCGGTTAAGGTGCTGCGATCCTCGACGGTAATCAAATCGGCTGTAACCGATCGTCCGCGTAGCATCACCTCGAGCGCGGCACGCGGACGACGCGGGATCCCAAATCCACGGGCGGTATCATTGCCCGAGCCAGCCGAGAATACGGCTAACGGTACACCGGAGTGTCGCAGCGAAGGCAGCAGGCTATGGATCGTGCCATCACCGCCAACGACGCCCACCGCTTTCCAAGTCTCCTGGCCGGACAATCGGCCCCGAAGAAATGTATGCGCTTGCTCGCGGCTGTCCGTAAAGGCATGCTCGTAAGGGATCCCCCGTCGGCGCAGCAGTTTACTGATTTTGTTCCAAACTCGGCGGCCTTCGCCATTGCCTGCATTTGGATTCACGATAAACAAATACATGATGACTCCCCTATCTATGTTGGAAGCGCCATAGCGGCGTAATTTCAGTCTACTGAAGTTTTGAATAAATGAAAATCAAAATTTTTGTAAACCTCTTGGATGGACGAAAGGAGTGTAGGCCATGCAACTGATCGCCATGATCACCATGCTGATCGACCATGTCGGGCTGCTGTTTTTTCCCGGAGAAGTGCTGTGGCGTATTATCGGGCGGATTGCCTTTCCAATCTATGCCTATGCGCTTGTCCAGGGTCATGTGCATACCTCCAATTACCGGAAATACGCACTTCGTTTGTTTCTGCTCGCTGTCTTATCGCAAATTCCTTATCAATTGGCTTTCGATACGAACGGGTTAAACGTTGTGGCCACCTTGTTTGTCTCCTCCTTGGTTATACGTATGCTTGATGCAGCCAAACCGGGACCGCTATCCGCAGTGATCATCGCCGGCGTCTGCGTAATGATGGAAGTGCTTCCGTTTGATTACGGAGCGTATGGGCTGCTGTTAGTCCTGATTTTCAAATATGCCGAACAGGGTAAAGCAGTGACGATGCACCTGCTTTTGAACCTTGTCTACTTGTTCGCCTATGGATGGGTGATTCAATTGGCCAGCATTCTGCCAACGATCGTGATTGCATATGGACCGGGATTGTGGCGAAAACTCGAAACCTGGCGGCTTCCCCGATGGGTATGGAGGGCTTTCTATCCTGCGCATTTGGTGGTATTGGCTTTGCTTGTGTACCTGTTGTAACCGTTGGAGCCAGGGAATACGAAAGAAGGATCCGGGGATGACCCGGATTTTTTTGTGCCATGAAACATGTTAAAATAGGGTATCTTAAAGGGGATAGAAATGACTAGCTGATGACAGGGAGGGATGGAGATGAAATGGAAAAGCTGGTGGTCGCTTCGTCATTGGTCCCATATTTTTCGTCGGACTCTCCCGCTGTTGACTTCGGGTGAAATACCGTTTACCGACAAGTTGTTGTTGGTCGTACCGGCGCTGCTCTATTGGGTTCTGCCGGATGTGCTTCCGTGGATTCCCATCGACGACATGGCCGTGACGATGCTGTTGATGGATTGGTTCGTCACCCGGGCGGAGCGTAAAATCCCAAAGGCTTAGCGTTTGGCCTTGCTTGTTGGGCGGCGTTTCTTTACAATAGGAATGTTAGAGGAAGATATTTTTGTGCGATAGGAGAGATCATATGAACGTCAAAATTACCCGCAATGCGGCGAAAGTGATACAAAAGGAACTGGCGAAGGAAGAGAACCAAGGAATGGTGTTGAAGGTATTCATCACCCATTCTCACGGCGACCATGCCCACTACGGACTGGATTTGGCCAAGCCGGCCGACGCCGACCAAATCGTCAAAACCGACAAGGAGATCGATGTGATCGTGGAAGGTACCGATCCGTTACTTGACGGCGTGAAGATCGATTACTTGTATTTCCCGGAGGAAGGTTTCGTTATCACCAACCCATCCAAAGGCAATCACGGGGATCACTAAGCTTTAGCTAACGATAAAGAAGGGACCAGGCATGGCTAACGATATTCGGATTTGCGATAAATGCAATCATATCCGCATGAAGACGTTTGTACCGAAGCTGCAAAAGCTCGCGCCGGACGCCGAGATCAAAGTCGGCTGCAAATCGTATTGCGGTCCGTGCGGCAAAAGAGCGTTCGTATATATTAACGGCAGATACGTCAGCGCACCGACAGAAGACGAGGTGCTGGAGAAGGCTGCACCGTTTGTGAAGAAACCGAAATGATGGAATAAACAGACGTAAAAATCCGCTACTCGAGGCGATCTAACGATCCATGTCTCGGGTGCGGATTTTTTTGGTAGAATAAAACCAGCCTATTTAATCCATCACAAAAGGAGGCGGATCATGGGAGCGATTCAGGAACGCATGGCGGATGTGGCACGTTATCGGGCGGAGGGTACGGCCAGGGAGGACTTTGACGAGTTTTGGAGCCGGACCCTGGAACGGGTTGTGGCCAAGCCGCTGCACGACCGTCGGGAGTCAGTTGCCACGTTTATGCAGGGGGTTGACGCGGAGCGCGTGCAGTTTGAAGGGTACGACGATACGCCGCTGCACGGTTGGTATTTGGTCCCAAAGGGTACGGAAAGGCAAGGGCGTAAGCACGCCTGTCTGGTGATTTACCAAGGGTACCAATGTCACCGGGGAAATCCGGAGAATTATGCGATTTGGCTGCAGATGGGCTATGCTGTTTTTGCAGTGGATACACGGGGACAGACCGGAGAAACGGGGAATCATCTGTCCTCTGCCCGAGGTACTATCAAAGGTTGGATGACTCAAGGGGTGCTGGAACCGGAGAACTTCTACGGATTGGCCATGACGATTGACGCCTGGAAAGCACTGCAATGGGTGAGCGCTCAACCCGAGATTGATGCGGAGCGGATCGGGGTGTATGGAACGAGCCAAGGCGGAGGGTTAGCGTTACAGATGGCGGCGCTAAGCGAAGTTCCCCGCGTGGCCGTCGCCAATGTCCCGAACTTGTGCCACCTGGAATTCGCGTTGATGAATTCGACCGGTTCTGTCTCGGAAATCGCCGAGTTCGTAGCCCGAACTCCGGGAGCGTTGGAGCAGGTACTTACGACGCTGAGTTATTTCGACAATTTGAATTTAGCCGAGAAAATCAAGGTTCCCGTGCTATACTCGGCGGGCTTCAAGGATTTGATCTGCTGGCCGGAAACAATCGCTGCCGCCTACAACCGTAACCCCGCAGCGGGCAAGGAGCTGCTGCTTTACCCGTTCATGGGGCACGAGGAAGGGCCCGACGAGCATCGTTTGAAAGCCTATGCCTTCTTGCGCGAGCATTTGCGTCCTTAAGTGGTGTGGGACGATGTTTTCGCCTCCAATCCATCTCGGGCTGCCTGGCGTACGACTTGCCGGGCGGCCAGTCTGGCTTAGGTCGATTTTGAATTCGTGCGCATGAACTGGCGGGGGGACATACCCTCGGTCTGTTTGAACGCTTTGCTGAAGGAGTATACATTACTGTAACCGACCTTTTCGGCGATCGTGGACAAGGACAAGCGGTTAAACATCATTAGTTCCTTCGACTTCTCGATCCGGTAGCGGATTTGGAACTGATGGGGCGTTAGGTCGAACGTCTGCTTGAAGATGCGGGAGAAATGGAATAAGCTGAGGCAAGCGATCTTGGACAACGTCTCCAGCGGGACCGTCTCGTTGTAATGCTCCATGATATAGGTGACCGCCCGTTCCATCGCGCGTTGGTGCATGACAAGATGCGCATTGTCGTTCGCCTTCAGCCCTTTCTGCAACAAATAAAGAATGCGCAGCACCAGCGATTTCTGCATTAACGGATAGTCGGCGTCGCGCCGTTCGTAGGCATGAATGATCTGCATCAGCGTTTTGTGCACCTCGGCATGGTTGCCGATGCGCAGGACGTTGGGAAATCCGAAGGCCCTCCCCAGGATGTCGGGGCGGAGCCAAGCCAACTCTTCTTCGGTGCATTCGCTGCGATTTTTGAAATTGATCGGCACCTGTTCAAAATCCTCGTAATACAGCACGTCAAAATGAATGTGCGGCATCCAGCACTCTCCCCGCGATTCCACGAACGCATGCTCCAGTCCTGGTTTGAACAGCAGAATATCCCCGGGCTCGGCGACGAACGTTTCGTTCTCCACGCGGATGGTGAGCTCCCCCTTTTCCATATACAGCAGTTCGTAGTCAAAAATGATGCGAGGCGCCAGCGTCATCTCGTCGACCCGGTGATTCCAGGCTCTCCGAACGTTGGGCGATAAACGATGAATCAAGTCCTGAAGCGTCATTGGCTGATTGTCCATCCGTTCCTCCTGTGTAGCAAGATTGGAAACAAATCCTCCATCCATGGAAACTAAATGATCTTCTAATCATATATAGAATTTCCGCAATTTGATAGGGTCGCTGCTAGAGATGAGATCTTGATTGGGACACAATAGCAAGAATGGATAAAAAATCACAAATCCCAACATAGAACTAGGCGGGAGGATCATGTAAAATTCAAATATGTAATCGCTTTCAATATATCATGGTTAAAACCGAATCGAAAGGGGGCTTAACGTGGTGGAAGCGAAGCCAACGATTTCGCCCAGGCGAAGGAGCATGTTTCCACAATCTGCAATCGATTGCAGAATAGCGAGAAAGCCATTTTCAAGCGCCCTAAGGGGACGACGATAAGGGGATGAATACCGTTGCGCAGCTTGTCGTTGATGTTGCTCTCCGCGATGCTCCTATTGACCGCTTCCTGCGGCAAGGAGCCGTCTGGAATCCCTCGGACGACGGCGCCCGTGGGGGAAACGTTTATTTTAAAGAACACTGCCAATCTGCAGCAAATCGCCCAGCTGACCGGCAAGGATTCGCTGAACCCTACGGTTCGGTACGCCGTTTACGGAACCGATTTAGGTTCGATGTTCACGATGGGGGATCAAACCTACTTCGTCTTCGGCGATACGTTTGGCGAAAGGCCGGATGGGATGACGGGAGGGGGCGGCAGCTTTTGGAGATCCAACGTCATGGCCTACAGCTCGGACACCGATCCGACCGACGGGATCACGTTCGACGGGATGATTACGGATGAGGTCGGGCTGGCCAAAGAACTGATCCCGTCGAAGAAGCTCGATTACGACGAGATGACCGTGATCCCTACGCATGGTTTGGCCGCAAACAAAGCCATGTACCTTTACTATATGTCGGTCCAACATTGGGGGGATCCCGGAACATGGGATGTCAATCACTCCGGAGTGGCTAAATCGGAAGACGGCGGGGAGCATTGGTCGGTCGTGGAAGGGCTCCAGTGGCCGGGAGACAGCGGGTTTATCCAGGTGAGCCCGTTCAAGACCGGGGACGGCGAGGAAGCAGAAATCTATTTCTGGACGATCCCGTCGGGCCGTTTCGGCGGCGTTAAGCTGATGCGGGTCAAGGAACAAAACCTCGAGGACCTCAGCAGCTACGAATATTTTGCGGGCGAGGACGAACAAGGAGAACCGAGATGGAGCAAGGACATGGACCAAGCCAAGCTCGTGGTGGACGACACCGTCGGGGAGCTGTCCGTGATCTGGAACCCCGGGGTGGAGCGGTGGCTGATGACTTATTTGAAGGAAGGCCAGGGCGTCGTCCTCCGGGAAGGCTTAACCCCCTGGGGGCCGTGGGGTGACGCGCTTGATTTGGTTCCGGCTGCCGATTATCCGGGATTGTACGCGCCTTTCATGAATGACCGGTTTCTTGCGGACGACGGGCGGACGATCTATTTTACCTTATCGCTTTGGGATCCGTATAACGTGTTCTGGTTCAAAGCCACGCTGGAAGAATCCGGCCCCGGCGATTGAGCCCATAAGGGTGTTCCGCTAAGGTTTAAGCGCCTGAAGGCGTTTAAATAGAAGTTTTGCCGAATAAAAAAGGGAGGTTAACCAAATGAAACAGCGTCGTTTGAAAGGATTGTCGTGGACATTGGGATTGCTGCTGATCGTAGCCATGCTCGTAACCGGCTGCGGGGGTGCGGGGAACGGCGGGAATGCCGCTTCGGGTGGAAATGCGGAAACGGCTGGAGGAAACGCCGCCGAGGAAACGACGACCGGCGATAACGCGGCTCCGAAGGAGAAGGTCAAGATCGAGTTTTGGGCTAATAAGTTCGAGGAGACGACCGATGCCTGGTTCAAGAAATGGACGGACGAATTCAACAAGACACATGACGATATCGAAGTCAAGCTGACGATCGTGCCGGGAGACGCCTGGGCGCAAAAGCTGAAAGCGGCGCAAGCGGCCGGCAAGGCGCCCGACGTGATGACGATGAACTACAGCAATCTCGCGCCGTCGGCGAAGCAAAGCCAGATCTTGCCGCTGAACGACTATCTGGACCCTAGCTTGATCGATGACCTGCACGACAATGTCAAGGGTTTCGTCACGGTGGAGGGGAAGTATTATGCTTATCCGATGCTGGTTGAGCCTTCGGCGGTGTTGTATTACCGGAAAGATTTATTCGAAGCCGCCGGGCTGGATCCGGCTAAGCCGCCGGTGACGTGGGCCGAGTTGATCGATTATGGAAAGAAACTCACCAAAAACGGCGTGTACGGCTTATCGACGGCCCAAACCGCCGGTGACCTCGGATGGTCGAGTTGGGGCCTGCAATATAACGCAGCCGGGCATCTTCCGATCACGGACGACTGGTCCAAAGCGGATGTCATGGTCGACGGCTACAAGGAGCTGCTGAACTTCTACAAGACGCTGTACCAGGAAGGGATCATGCCGAAGCAGCAATTGGCCGGTTACGCGGATGCGGCGCCGTTCGGGCAAGGGAAGACCGCAATGCAGATCAGTGGATCGTGGTCGATCGGCTTGTTCCGCAACGAATACAAAAACATGTTGGACAATATTGGCGTCGCCCCGATGCCTTCGATCGACGGAGATCAGACCAAAACGACCGCTACACTGGGCGGCTGGACGCTGGTCGTCGACGGTAAGTCCAAACATCCCGAAGCGGCTGCGGAATATATCGGCTGGCTGTTGGCCGGCGATCCGAATATTATGATCGACTTCTTCAGAACGAGCCAATTCTCCAAATTCTCGCCGCGCAAATCGGTAGACGAAGCGATGAACCAGGATCCAGACGCGAAAAACGACGAGTGGCGCAAGCTGATTTCCGAGAAAATCGTGCCTTATTCCGAAGCGGAGCCGGTGTATCCTTGGGACATCAGCATGTTCTTTGCCACTGCGATCGAAAAGGCCATGAAAGGCGAGGACGTCGATAAGGCGCTCGCGACCGCGGAGAAAGAAATCAACAATTTCATCGAGAAGCAGAAGCTGGCAGGGACGAACCCGAGAGCTAACGGCGGTGAATAAGGATGCATCGCTCCAAGCATCGTTATGAGAACAAAGTGGCGTACGCGATGCTGCTGCCGATTCTGGCGCTGCTCACCGTATTCGTCATTATCCCGTTCGCGTATGCCATCCAGGTCAGCTTCTACGATTGGAGTTTTTATCAGGATTCGGTTTACGTCGGGTTCCGCAATTTCGCGAACGTATTGACCGATCCGCTGTTTACGAAGTCGATCCTGATCGGCCTTCGCTTCTCGCTGATGGTCGTTCCGGCCCAACTGGTGCTGGCCTTCCTGTTCGCTCACGTGATCAAAGGCATGGGAAGACGCTGGTCCGGGTTCGTGAAAACGTCGATCTACATTCCGACGATCATCTCCGGCATCATCGCCTCGATCGTCTTCGCGTTTATTTACGATTACGACGCCGGCTTGGCTAATTACCTGCTCGGGTTGTTCGGGCTGGAGAAGTTGGCTTGGATTGCCGACATCCGGACGGCGCTCGCGAGCCTCGCGGTGCCGGTCGTATGGCTCGGCTTCGGAATTACGACACTGATCATGCTGGCCGGATTGCTTGACATCCCGGAGAGCTACTACGAAGCGGCCGAACTGGAAGGAGCCGGCGGGCTGACGAAAATGCTGCGGATAACGCTGCCGCTGCTGAAAAACGTCATTTTGTACCTGCTGATCACCGGCTTCACCGGGGCCGTTCAGCAGTTCGAGCTGCCACTCGTCATGACCGGCGGCGGACCGCTCAACGAGACGCAAACGCCGAACCTGTACATTTTCAACCATTTCCGGAACGACGTGCTCGTAGGTCACTCCATCGCTTCGGCGCTGCTGTTGTTCCTCGTGCTGGGCAGCATCTCTGCGATCATCTTCAAGGTGCTGAATTCGGATAAAGCGGTGGACGGTTAAATTCAACCCGGATGGAGGACTAAGAGACGATGAATAACAACAAAGCGTTGTTCGGCAAAATCGTCCTGCATGCCGCCGGCATTCTGGTCGCCTGTATCGCATTGTTTCCTTTGCTGTGGATGGCGATCGCCGGATTCAAGGCCAAAACGGAGGTGCTGTCCACGCCGTTCCGGTTTTTCCCGGAGCGGTGGTTGGTCGGCAATTACATCTCCATACTGCAGGACAACATGTTTCTCAAATCGATGATCATTACGTTCGGCGGGGCGGTGTTATTCGCCGCGTTAAGCCTGGCGATTAACGCCTCTGCCGCTTATGTGTTCGCCCGTCTGGAGTTCCGCTTCAAGCGGGTGCTATGGGTGTACGTCATCATGACGATGTTCATCCCCGGCATGGCGATTCTGGTGACTTCGTTTATCGTCGTGACCAAGCTGCAGATGCTGGATACGCTGGCGGTACTCGTGCTGCCGGGCGTTGCTTCTGCCGGACACATGTTTTTCATTCGCCAGTTTTACCTCAATATTCCGCTGGCGCTGGAGGAAGCGGCTTTGATCGACGGAGCGGGACGCTTCAAAATTTTCACGCATATCTTCTTGCCGATGTCGTATCCGGTGTTCGTTATCGTCGGCATCGGCTCGTATCTAGGTTACTGGAACTCCTTCGTTTGGCCGACGATGACGGTTACGAACGTCAACCTGTTTCAAATCATGCAGTATCTGGCCACCTTCCGCTCGGAGCGCGGGACGGAGATGGGGATGCTGATGGCCGGATCGAGCCTGGCGGCCGTGCCGACGATCGTGCTCTTCCTGATCTTCCAGAAATACATTATTCGCGGCATCAAAATTTCCGGGTTGAAGTAACGACGGCGAAAGGAGGAAGTTTGAGTGATCGAATTGGAAAACTCCCATCTGTACGTGGGACTCAGAGAGGAGAACGGCGCGATCGTTTCCCTGCGCGATCCTTCAAATGGACGGGAATACGTCGAAGCGGGACGCCTCGGGGACGACGTCTTTCGGCTGGAGACCGAAGCCGGTACTTCGGGCGGGTTTCGCGGATTTACTTACGAAGTCCGGCAAGGTGAGGGATATCGGGAGTGCCTGCTCCGCTGGCAAAGCGAGGCAGGGCCGGTGGTTACCGGAACGATCCGGTTGCAGGAGGATGCGGATCAGCTGGAATTTCGCTGCGGGGTGGATAACGCCGCAGACGGACCGCCTGTCATCAGCTTGGAGTATCCGATCCTTTCGGGTCTCGGGGCGATCACGGACGGAGGCGAGGACGACGTTGTCATCCACAGCTTTGCCACGGGATTTCAGGTCCGAAATCCGTTAAAGCATTTCCGGCAGGATGGAATGGGCTTCCGCTACATGCCTTATCCGGAGAGCTTCTCCGGCGCGGCGATGCAGTTTTTTGCCTATTATGGCAAGGGACGCGGCGGTTTGTATTTTGCGGCGCTGGATCCGGAGGGTTATGCCAAGTGGCTCAACTTCTACAAGAACGATTGCGGCCGGCTGGAAGCGTCCTTCATTCACGCCTGCGAGGATATCGGTGCCGGCAAAGGTATCGAGGTTCCTTACGCGATGGAGATGCGGCTGCTACGCGGCCGGGGTTGGCCTGAAGCAGCCGGTCTCTATAAGGCTTGGGCAGTTCAACAGCCGTGGTGCGCGAGAGGAACTTTGGCGGAGCGGCGGGACCGCGGCGATGTGGAGTTGTTCCGCTGGTTGTACGAGGAGGCGGGCGCGGCCACGTTCGGCATCAATGCCGGCTACGACCGGACGAAGTGGCTGCGTAAGTACCGCGAGCGGATCGGGACGCCGCTATTCCATATCCTCGGTCCGGATTGGAGCAATGCGCCGCAGACGTTCGGTCGGGGAGTGCCCGGTGGCTATGATGACTGGTTCCCGACCCGCTTCAACCCGGACAACATCGCTTGTATCCGCGAGCAAGGCGATCGGTTTGCTCCGTTCGAATTCGATTATCTGTTCAATTTCGGCGGGGCGGACGGGGAACGGGCCAGAGCGGCCGCCCAACGTTTTCCGGAGGACAAAAAGAGCATCGATGCTTACCGGTTCCCTTTCCTCTGTCCGGCAGCCCCCTTTACCCGAGAGTTTCATCGGCGCCGGGACGAAGCGCTTCAACGGGAAGCGGACGTGGATGCGATTTACTACGACATTTCGGCGAACAACATCCTGAAGACGTGCCTTGACGTAAGTCACGGGCACCCGGTCGGCGGGGGCAAAGCGATTAACGAGGCTTACCGGACCAATTATGCGGAGACGAAAGCGGCGATGGGGCAAGTGGCAGGACGATATGTGCCGATGGGCACGGAGATGATGAACGAGACGGTTCTGGACGTGCTCGACTTCTACCAGGCCCGCGCCGGCGGTCAACCGGCCGCTCCATTGGAGGGTTACCCGTTCCGGGACCTGCTGAAATCGGGGGACGCGGAGCTGGTTCCGCTGTTTGCCTACGTGTACCACGAGTACGGTCCCGTCAGGCTGGACGGCTGGGGCAAGCTGACGGCGGAAATCGGCGACCTGTTTTATTTCACGGTGGCGCGAACGTATTTGTGGGGTGGGCTGTACGAGCTTAATTACGAATACAGCCCGATGGAAGAACTGGACGGCGTGGAGAACGGGAGCGACGAGCATTACGCCGCGTTCGAGCCGCGGGGGTATGCTTTTGCGGAGGAGCGCGCCGACTACCTGGGCTTATTTGCGGCTTTGCGAACCGGCGCGGGCAATAAGTATCTCGCTTACGGCGAAATGCTGCCGCCGCTTCCCCTAGATTCCGGCCGGGTGACGTTGGATTGGTTCCACTACAACCACGGGATCGGTTCCCCGGAGTATAACGATGCGGGGAGCTTAAGCGTGGAGAGGATCGTTCATGCGGTATGGAAATACCGCGACGAAAGCGTCGGGTTATTCTTCGCCAATATAGGCGAGGAAGTTCGGGAGGTGGCGGTATGCCCGGGCGATCTTCCCGTGTCCGAACTTGTCACGGAGATGCGTTGCCATGTGTATTCGCCGGGACCGGAGCATCGGAAATCCGAAACCGTCCAGGCGATTGCACGGGAGCTCAAATTGACGATCCCGCCGCGTAGCGTCGTTTTGTTGGAAGCGTTGCTGCATCCCTGAACCGTAAGTAGCCAAGACATCCGTGGCGCGAGTAAGTGCGGCTCGTAACGGTCGCAACGGAGCGTACCAAATTGCAACGGCGCAACGGATCGAAACGAATGTAACGGAACGTATTGACCTTATTTTCGTATTTCCCGGCTATTTCCCGCTGTAACGGACTCGAGAGACCTTATTGGCCCCCTTTGGTGACTCATACGCCGGTATTGAACGAAATAAGGTTACCTAGTTCCGTTAGAATTGGAAGCTGCCCAAATGCGGTCCAATAGCGTTTCTGGGGTCCGTTAGATTACTGGTAGAGACGGCGGCAAGTGAAAAGTATAGGGAAGAATTGAAAAATAAGGCCCAAAAGTTCCCCTATTGGTAATGAGAAGGGGCAACTTCGGGAAATAAGACCCTAAAGTTCCGCTATTTTCGAATGAACAACATCTAACAAGGAGAGAGATGACCATGAACCCATTTAACGGACTAGATCTAGGATTAGGCAACTTGTACCGGATGTCGCCGGCGAAGACGCGCTCGATCAGCGCTGAGAATTTTACCGGCACCAAAGGCCAAGGCGGCATGGCCACCGAAGGCACGGGGGCGGAATGCGCCCGCGACCTCGGCCAGGGCTGGAAAATATCGCCGTCGGTGAACATCGCGCCGGGGCAGACCTTTACGGTAGCGGACATTGACGGGCCGGGAGCGATTCAGCATATTTGGCTGACCTGCTTCCCGGACAGCTGGCGACATCTGATTTTACGGATGTACTGGGACGGCGAGAGCGAGCCGAGCGTGGAAACGCCACTGGGCGATTTCTTCTGCAACGGCTGGTGCGAGCGCAGCAACGTCAACTCGCTGCCGGTAGCGGTGAACCCAGCCGGCGGGATGAACAGCTATTGGGTGATGCCGTTCCGACAAAAAGCCAAAATCACGGTCGAAAACCGGATGGGGTCGTCGGTCGTCTTGTATTATCAAATCGATTACACCTTGACTGAGGTCCCGGACGATGCCGCTTATTTCCATGCCCAATGGAGAAGAAGTAATCCGCTTCGCTATAAGGACGTGCACGTGCTGTTGGATGGCGTCCGCGGAAAAGGCCACTACGTGGGCACTTATCTGGCTTGGCAGGTGAACAACAACGGTTGGTGGGGCGAAGGGGAGATCAAGTTCTACATGGACGGGGATCAGGAGTATCCGACCATTTGCGGCACGGGCACGGAAGATTACTTCGGCGGTGCCTGGAATTTCGAGCAGCCGAAAGGAGAATACGCCTCCTTTTCTACGGCTTACTTAGGTCTCCATCAGATCATTAAGCCGGACGGCTTGTATCGGAGCCAGCAACGCTTCGGCATGTACCGCTGGCACGTGATGGACCCGATCCGGTTCGAAAGCGATCTGCGCGTCACGATTCAGGCGCTCGGTTGGCGTTCCGGCGGCCGGTATTTACCGCTGCAGGACGACATCGCCTCCGTTAGCTATTGGTATCAATCGGAGCCGCATGCGGCTTATCCGCAGCTACCGGATAACGACGGGCTGGAAGTCATTTAAGCGAATCCAAGGAGGGAATGACATGCTAGGCAACATCTCGCTCGGCCCGGACCTGTCGGAATTCGTAGCGTCAATCGCGTACGATTTCATCGGGGGTAAGGAGCCGGAGGTGAATGGCAGCGAGCCGGAACCCGGCGTGTACCGATTTGGGCTGACGTTTCGCCTGGATCGTCCGGTCCGGCAGGATGATTGGAGGGTAAAGGTCATACCGGCCTTTGCCCCCTCTTTCCATTGGGCGCCCCATTTGACCCCGACCGACTGCCATGTGATCGATCAGCACAGCTTCCGCTCTCCGGCGTTGATCGTCCGGGATAACCGGCGGATGCTGGCGCTGATTCCCGACCTCGACGTGCTGGGAGAAGGGACGCAGGTCCGCTGGTACATGGATAATGACGCTTCCCGAAACGAGCTTGTGCTGGGCATGGGCGAAAGCCGGGTAAAGGAACACGTGCTTTACGAAAGAAAGCCCGGAGCTAGTTACGCCGCAGGCAGCGTGAAGGTTGGCTTTTACCTGATGGTCAGCGATGCGCCGGAGGCGCTGACCAACCCGTGGCGAACGGTCTTGCGGTTCCTTTGGGAGCGGTGGGGGGCGCCGCTTTACCGGACTGGGGCTCCCTTAACCGCGCCGCTGGAATCGTTCGTGTGTCACGCGTACCGTTGGGCGTTCGAGCATTGGGAACGGCAGGTGTGGCAGGAGTTCGAGCTGAACGGGACCCGGGTAGGGGCCCCGGCGTTCATCGTCAACGTTACGCAAAGCCCGAACTTCCCCGGACCGGCAAGCGAACGGGAAACCCGCTCCATCTGGAATCAGGCGTGGTTCAGTTCGCTTCGCTCAGCAGCGGGCGTGTTCCGTTATGGCCGGGAACAGAATGACTCGGACCTGATCCGGCGGGCCAGATTGACGAAGGAGCTGGCGTTGTCCGCCCCGCAGCGCGGTGGTTTTTTTCCGTCGGTGATCGCCACGGAGATGGAGCAGGTCCAACTCGGAGGCGCGCTTGTCCGCCGCTCCAAAGGTTGGGACACTGCGTATTGGGGAAATTCCGACCGCAATCCGCTGTCGGACAGACGGATCAAAGAGGCGCCTTATCATATCGCTGATATGAGCTGGACGGCGCTATGGATGCTCCGGTGGTACGGGGAGCTGGAGCGGGACCCGCGGTTGTTGGCCTATGCCGTTCGTTACGGGGACGCGTTGATCGCGCTTCAGGATGCGCTTGGTTTTTTTCCCGCTTGGCTGGATTGGCATACCCTGGAACCGCTCGAAGCGTTGCGTGATTCGCCGGAAACGGCGGTTACCGTCACTTTTTTGCTCCAGCTTGGCGAAATGACCGGCCAGGCCCGCTATACTCAAGCCGCGCTGCAGGCAGCGAAGGCGGTCGCGGAGCAGGTGGTACCCGAGGGGCGCTGGGAAGATTTCGAAACGTACTGGTCCTGCTCGGGGTTTGGCGGCAAGGATCATGTCGGCCGGAAGTATGCGCGCAACAATATGTATAAGCAGTGCAATTTATCGATGTTTTGGGCGGCGGAGGCTTTTCTCGGATGCTTCCGACGTACCGGGGAACCGCATTATTTAGCGACAGGGGAGCGATGTCTGGACGAAATGCTGATGACGCAAGCCTCTTGGCAGCCCCCGTACCTGCATGTCGATGTATTGGGAGGATTCGGGGTCATGAACGCCGACGGCGAATGGAACGATTCCCGGCAAAGCCTGTTCGCCGAGCTGATTCTGGAGTACGGCCGCGAGCTGGGCAGAACCGAATATCTCGAACGCGGGCTGGCCGCGCTTAAGGCCTCCTTCGTCATGATGTATTGCCCGGAAAATCCGAAGACGAAAGCGCAATGGGAGGAAGCGTTTCCTTTTTTCGGGGAACGGGATTACGGTTTTATGATGGAAAACTACGGGCATGGAGGGGAGGTGAACGAGCAGGGAGTCGGGATGGGCGAGTTTACGATTTTCGATTGGGGCAACGGGGCAGCGGCGGAAAGTTACTTGCGAATCAAAGCGCATCATCCGGAATTGGACATTTGAGGCTGGAATGGGGCGGCTGAAACCGGGAATTTCAGGGATGAATCCGATTTCTTTTGCCGAAACGGAAACGGGGTCGTATACTTTGGTTAGAGATCTGCAATCGATCCCACAATTTGGAATTCCCATCATGTAAGCGCTTTATGACTGGAGGAGAAACGCCCTGATGTGGACTAGGCTCAAAAACGCCAAACTCCGGAACAAGCTGATGCTGATGCTTGTGCTGTTTATTTTGACGCCGCTGGTGTTTGCCGGATTTATTTTCTACCGGAGCTCCAGCAATTTCGCTGCCGAGCGGGCCGACCGCGAAGCGCTGCAGTCGCTTCATCTGGTCCGGAGCAACGTTGACCAGCTGCTGTCGGAGATTGAAAACCGCATGCTCGCGATTTACGACAACGGGCCGCTCATCGAGCAGCTTAGCCGGATGGACGGCCGAAATTCGAAAGGGGTCCAGCCGAACGCCGAAGACAAGGTCAATCGGTTTCTGCGCGATTCGCTGCGCGGCAAGGAGGACATCGACTCGATTTACCTGCTCGCGAGGAATGGGGCGATGTATTTTGCCGACATCAAGGGCTCCGGCGTGTTCCGGCCGATCCTGGAGCGGCATCCCGAATGGACGGGGGCTGTCGAGGCGAGGGCGGGGCAAATTACGTGGCTGCCGACGTACGAAATGCCCGCGAATAACTATTTCAACTACTCGACCTACTACATCCCGGCAGGCATGCTGGTAAAAGACGTGACGGATTCCTTGCAAAATATCGGCGTGCTGATGATGAACGTCAAAATTTCCGCGCTGGATCGCATCGTGAAAGGCGTCAGCGTGAGTCCGCAGGGCGTCATTTTGATCGCGGACGGCGACGGGAACATCGTATGGCACGGCAACGACGAGGCCTACCGGCTAAAGCTTGCGGATCAGGCCTTTTTCAAGGAGATGGTCGCAAGCGGGGACGCGTTATCCCGGCAGGACTTGAACGGGAAGCCTTACCGCATCGGCATGGAGCGCTCCGACTACAATGGCTGGTACTATTTTTCGTTAATCCCACAGTCGGACGTTGGGCAAGAATCAGGTTCGCTGAAGCGTTTTTTTATCGTTACGTTATGCGTCTTCGCGTTGTTATTCGTGCTGCTGGCCTGGCTGACGACCCACTACATCACCAAACCGATCCGCCAGATGGCGGTGGCGATGAAACGGATCCAGAAAGACAATTTCGAATATCGACTACAGGCGCAGTCGGAGGACGAAATCGGGTTGCTGCAAAGCTCTTTCAACAGCATGAGCAGCCGGATCAACGACTTGATCCACGAAGTGAAGGTCATCTCCGAACAGGAAAAAGAAGCGGAGGTCAAAGCGCTGCAAGCGCAGATCAATCCCCACTTCGTCTACAACACGCTGGACGCGATGAACTGGATCGCGATCGAAAAGGAACAGCCGGAGATCAGCGGCATGATTACGTCGCTGAGCGATATCATGCGTTACGCGATCCGGCCGGGCGCTCCGCTGGTCACGATCGAAGAGGAACTGAAATGGGCAAGGAATTACGCCTATTTGCAAGAGATGCGGTTTGAGGAACGGTTCGAAATCGGGTTTGACGTCGATCCGTCCATTTACGGCTATAAAGTGCCACGCCTGCTGCTACAGCCCTACCTGGAAAACTCCATTTTACACGGGATGGAGGAGATGGAATCGGGCGGGCGCATTGATGTGTCGATGGCGCTGCAAGAGGACGGCCGGGCCATCTTGATCCGCATCCAGGATAACGGCATCGGGATTTCCGAGGAAAAGCTGCAAATGATTCGCGACCGGTTGGTGCACGGCATCGGGATGTATAACCTGAACGACCGTCTGAAGCTGGAATACGGGCCGGAGTTCGGCGTTCAGGTCAACTCCGTTTACGGGCAAGGAACGACGATTACGATCGTCATTCCGGCAATCGCTTGATAAGGCGAAACCTAGATCAATCAAACAGGGGGATATGACATGTATAAAGCATTGATCGTCGACGATGAGCCGAAGGTCCGCAGCGGACTCACCAAGCTGATTCCCGCCCTGGACGCCGAATGGACGGTCGTGGGCCAAGCCAAGAACGGAAACGAAGCGCTGGAGCTCGTGCGCAGGGATATGCCCGATCTCGTGATTACTGATATCCGTATGCCGAACATGAATGGTTTGGACTTGCTGAACGTGCTGCGGGAATATCCGGTTCAGGTCGTCATTTTGTCGGGGTACGGTTACTTCGAATACGCCAAAACCGCCATCCGGTTCGGGGCATTCGACTATTTGCTCAAGCCGCTGAAACCGGATGAAGTTCGTGATCTGCTCGGTCGTTTGAAAAAAGAAATCAGCAAGCCGGTAACCGGCGCTTCGGCGATTTCCGCCGACTTCCACTACGCCAAGTTGTGGAAGGATTGGCTGCTAGGCATCGAGGACTCCGCCGACCATCTGGACCGGCTGCGCGGCCAACTTCCCGAAGGCGTCAAGAATTATTGCGTCATCGCGATCGATATTGAGGATTTCGACGAGCTGGTGACCGAAGACCAATGGGGAGACCGTCAGCTGGTGGTGTTTGCCGTACGGAATGTCGCGTACGAAATTCTGCAAAACCGGGAGGGTCTGGGCAGCCGGTTTTTGTTTGCGAGCGCGTCGCAAATCTATTTTCTGCTGCTCGGCGGGCCTTGTCCAAGGGACGTTTATGAATCGATGATTTATGAGGTTCGCCGTTGGGTGCGGATCTCCATTTCGGTGGGGATCAGCGGCCGCGCGGGCGAATTCGCCGAGCTGCCCCACGCCTTTGCTGAAGCGCGCGAAGCGTTGTTGAACCGTTGGATTTACGGGAGCGGTCTCGTGCATGAGCATGGGGAATTGGCGAACACGGAAGGAAACGGGAACGCCCCCGGCTATCCGAGCGAACTGGACGAGGCGCTCGTGTTAGCGCTTCGCGAAGGAGACGGCGCGCGGGCGCGGGAAACGCTGCGCCGCTTCGTCGGCACGGTACTGGAGCAAAACGTCGTTTACCCGGTCTTTCACGGGTATTGCCTTCAGTTATTATCCTCCGTCGTTCGCTATGTGCACGAGCAGAGAATCACCGCGCTGGTCTTCCAAGATGAGCTTAAGCCTTACGAATGGTTTCAGGTGAATTTCTCCGCCGACGAGTTCATCCGGTTCGTCGATGAGCTGACGGCGGCTGCGATCGACAAGGCGGAATGGAAAAAGCAGCAGAAGCACAACCGGACGCTGGAAACGGCGGTCGGCTTTATCCATCGCCACTACATGCAGGATATTTCACTGAACGACGTGGCCGGCAAGGCAGGCATGAGCAGCAGTTATTTCAGCTCCTTTTTCAAGCAGGAGATGGGGATGTCGTTAATCGAGTATTTGACCCAGTTTCGGATGGATAAGGCGAAAAACCTGATGATGGACCCTGATCTGAAGCTGTATAACATTTCGGAGATGGTCGGGTACCAGGACGTGAAATACTTCTCGCGGCTGTTCAAAAAAACGGAGGGCGTGACGCCGGGAGAGTATCGGCAATTTTTCTACCGGAAGGACGAGGACGATGAAAAGTAGGGCGATTTGGCGTTGGCTGCTGCCGGTCATGGCCGTAACGCTGCTGCTTGCCGCTTGCCGGCCGTCGCCGCAGCCTTCGGCGGAACGCGGGGACCTTGATATTTTGCTGGATCATCCGGAAGTCACGCAGGCCGACCCGGACCGGATCGTCCTGCATCTGCTGAGCTTTCATACCGGCCAGGAGTTCGAGTTCTGGAAATGGCTGGGCGAGCAATATACGCGGGAGCATCCGAACGTGGAAATCCAGGTCGATTTCATCTCGAGCGACGACTACTTTACTGATAGCAAGCTGCTGGCTTCGTTTGCTTCGGGGCATGGGCCGGACGTGTTTTTCGTATCCCCGGGAACGATCCGGCGGTTCGAGAATGCTGGGATTCTGGAGCCGCTTACCGCGGAGTTCTCGCCGGAGATCCGGCAGGATTTCAACGATGCGGCGCTGGAATCGGTAACGCTGGGCGGGCAAATTTACGCGGTGCCGTTCGAAACGGAACTGCTGGGCTTGTACTACAACGAAGCGATGTTCCGCGAGAAAGGGATTCGACCGCCGGCGACTTGGGCGGAATTGGAAGCAGCGGCTCAGGCGTTGAAGTCGCCGGGCGTCAGCGGGCTGACGATGGAGACGTTCCAAAGCGTGTATCAAAATTTCGCCTGGCTCCCTTTTTTGTGGCAGACCGGGGCGGATTTGGTGTCGGAAGACGGTCGGACCTCGGGTTTGGATGCTCCCGGCGCCGACAAGATGTTCCGGTTCTTCCGCGACATGGCGGATCGGGGACTGCTGAATATGCACCCGTCCCGCCCAACGACGGACATCGGCATCCTAGCCAGCGGCGAAACGGCGATGCAGGTCAGCGGCACCTGGAATATCCGCATGCTGGAGACGATTTACGCCGACAAACCGATCGGCGTCGTTCCGCTTCCCGTGCCTGACGGAGGACAACCGGTCACGATCGCCGGAGGGTGGAAGATTGGCGTGAACCATTTCAGCAAAAACGCGGACGAGGCCAAGAAATTCGTGATGTGGGCGTTTGCCGGCGAACCGGAACTTCCGCTGAAGTGGGTCAGTGAGGTCAAGTTTGCCTATTCCCCACGCAAATCGGTTATGGAAGCGGGCGGTGAATTGTACCAAAAAGGCTTGCGCCAGGTGTTCACGGAGCAGATTTACGGTACGGAGCGGCAGGAGCCACAGTATCCAGCGGAAATCAGCGGCATTTTCACGGATTCGCTCCAGCGTCTGCTGTACGGTGGAGCGCTGCCCGATGATCTTGCTGCCAGCACCTATCGGCAAATTACCGACAACCTGACGGACAGCGAAAAATAATCCACCCTCCGAAATTATTTCCCGTTACGAGCATGAATCCCCGGCGACTATACTGAAGTCGACCACAAATGAAAGGGGATTCATAAGAGATGAAGAAGACTCGTTGGAAGATCGTTTTGCCCGCTCTCATGGCGCTTTTACTCCTTCTCCTGGCCGGCTGCGGCTCGGGCGGATCGAACAATCAGGCGGAAAATGCCGGTTCGAACGGAGCTCCAGCCGCAAATGGCGGAGGGACGAAGGAAAAGGTCAAGCTGCAATTCTGGGATATGCACACCGAAGCCGAGCAGAAGTATTTTCAAGATCTCGTCAAAGCGTACAACGCTTCACAATCGAACGTGGAAATCGAATACTCCACCTACAATCAAGCTGATTATACCTCGACGAAACTGCCGATCGCCTTTTCCGGCGGCAATGGTCCCGACATTTACATGATCAGCCCCGGCGACTTCATGAAATTCTCCAATTCCGGGTATCTGGCCGATTTGTCGCCGTACTTCCCGGAAGGGATCAAAGAGGACTTCCTTCCTTCCGCGCTGGATGCGGTAACGGTGGACGGCAAAATTTTGGCTTTGCCTTACGAGATGGAGCTTCTGGGCCTTTACTACAACGAAGACATGCTGAAGCAAGCCGGCGTCGAAGTGCCCAAAACGTGGGATGAGCTGCTGGAAGCCGCCCGTAAGCTGACGACGGACAAAGTGGCCGGTCTCGTGCTGCCTCCGGACAAGGGCGCCTACTTCAACTTCAACTTCTATCCGTTCCTATGGCAAGCTGGAGGCAAGGTGCTGGCGGACGACGGGAAGACGTCGGCGTTCAATTCGCCGGAGACGGCGAAAGCGCTCGATTTCTGGGGCACGTTCTTCCAGGAGAAACTATCGCCTTCCAAGCTGCAGTACGGCCCTTGGGAGATCGATAATTTGGGCAAGCTGACGGCAGCCATGCAAATTTGCGGAACCTGGGCAGTCAGCCGGATCGAGGATGTCTATGGCGATGTTCCGATCAAGCTCGCTCCATTGCCGATTCCTGACGGGGGCAAATCAGTAACGACGGCTGGAGGCTGGAAATTCGCCGTGAACGCTAAGAGCAAAAACTTGGAGGAAGCCGCTAAGTTCGTCATGTGGGCCTTTGCCGACGCCGACACGTCCCGTCCGCTGAAATGGGCGACGGAAACGAAGTTCGCTTACCCTGCCCGCCAATCGGTAGTGGAAGCCGGTAAGGAAATCTACAACAAAGGCTTGCGCCAAGTGTACACGAACGAAATTTATGAATCGGCCATTCCGGAGCCGGTGTATAACCCGGACGTCGTCGAAGCGATCGGCGATGCGATGACGCAAGTCATGTTCGGCAACAAAACAGGGGCGGAAGCCGCCAAAGACGCCGACGCCAAAATCAACGAAGCAATGAAATAAAGAAACTAGGCATATGTCGGATTGGGGGCTGGGCGGGTGTTGCTTACCGGTTGCTCGCCTCCCCCGAATCTTCTTTGGAGGAGGGGTTGAAGTGATTCCGCGCAAATGGCGTACTAGATTATGGCAGGAAAGAATCACGGCCTACTGTTTTTTGTTGCCCGATCTGTTGGGCTTGTTCATCTTCGTCTTTTTACCGATCGTTTACGCGTTCTACGTCAGCTTGCATGATTGGGACGCGTTGAACCCGATGAAGTTCATCGGCTTTGATAACTACGTCAGCTTGTCCAAGGATGCGGACTGGTGGCACTCCGTCGGAAAAACACTGCAGTTTACCGTCGTCTACGTTCCGCTGCTGTTTTGTCTATCGCTTGGTTCGGCGGTGATGCTGAACGCGCTCAGAGGCAAAACCGTCTCGACGGCTCGGACGTTGTTTTTGATTCCTTATGCCATTACTTCGGTCATTTCCGCGATCATTGGCATGTACATGCTCGATCCGCGCAACGGTATCGTTAATGAGGTGATCAAGTTATTTGGCGGTCAGCCGCAGCAATTCCTCGGCTCTCCTGGGCAGGCGCTGTACAGCATTGTTGCGATCCTGCTGTGGATCAACGTCGGTTATAACATGATTATTTTCCTGTCGGCGATTAAGGAAATCCCCAGGGATTATTACGAAGCCGCCACGATCGACGGGGCTTCGCGCTGGCAGATTTTCCGGAGGATTACGTTTCCGCTGCTCAAAGAAACCAATACGTTTATCCTCATCGTGACGACGATCGGCTCTTTCCAGGTCTTCGACCAAATCATGGTCATGACCAAAGGCGGGCCGGCGAGCAGCACGGAGGTGAGCGTCGTCTATATTTTCAAGCAAGGCTTCCAGCTATTGAACATGGGATACTCGTCGGCGCTGGCATTCGTCCTGTTCCTGCTTATCTTTTGTTTGTCCCTCGTCCAAATGAAGCTGTTTTCCGCCAAAGATTAAGGAGGTGACCCAAGTGAGAACATGGAAGCGAATGCCGCAGAATGTGATTGCCGTCCTGTTGGGACTGGTGATGGTGTTTCCGATTTACCTGCTCGTGATCAGCTCCTTGCGGTCGGAGGAGAACGTGCTCGACGTGACGTGGGTTCCCATGGAACTGGCGTGGAGCAATTTTACCGAAGCGATCCAAACGACGCATCTGCTGCGTTCGATCGGCAACTCGCTGGTCGTCAGCATCACCGTCACCGTCGTCGCCATGCTGTTTCACGCGATGTCGGGATATGCTTTAGCCCGCTTGCGTTTTCCCGGGCGGAAGTATATTTTCGCCTGGATGTTAAGCACGCTGATGGTGCCATTTGCGGTGATTACGATCCCGCTCTACCTGATTACGAAGAGCTTCGGCATGCTGGACTCTTATGCCGGACTGATCATACCGTCGATTTTTAATGCCTACGGGATTTTCCTGTTCCGGCAGTTTTACCGCGATTTTCCGAAAGAACTGGAGGAAGCGGCTTATATCGAAGGCTTGTCGGTGGCCGGAACGTTTTTCCGGATCGCGCTGCCGCTGTCGCGTTCGATCATTATCCCGCTGACGATTGGGTTCTTCGTCGCCAACTGGAACGCGTATTTGTGGCCGCTGATCATCACGCAGCGCGAATCGCTGTGGGTGGTGCAGCAACAGCTTGCCAACCTCGTCGGCGGCGGGTATTACACGCCGTGGAACGTGGTGCTGGCCGCCGCGGTGATCGCCGCGTTGCCGACGCTGCTGTTGTTCTTTATGGCGCAGCGCTATCTTGTCGAAGGCATCAAAATGACCGGCATTAAGTAAGACAGTGCTGATAACCCGGCTTTTTGAACCTTGATTAAAGAGACCATGCTAATTTCTGTAAGTTCCTTTGCACGATTATCCCTTTGGGTAAGGGAGATGAAGCGGGGCGAGGGAACACGAGGGAATAAGATTCTCCGCCCGATCGTTTCGTTCCCGGGGTTGTGCTATTCACGGCTTCGAGGCCTGAACAAACGGGATAATGCTGCAAAGCACCGGATTACGGGGAGGGACCTTCCATAACCGGCAAGAGAAGGTTTTCGATTCTGTTAGTTGAAAGGAGCAAAGATACTATGATCGATCAATGGGTGCGGGAGGCGCTGGAGAACGAAGCCCACGCGCTTTATCTGACCAGCCAAAACGTCAACGAAGAATATGTGAAGGCCGTCGAAATGCTGAAAGACTGCACGGGCAAGGTCGTCGTCACAGGGATCGGCAAGTCGGGCCATATCGGCAAAAAAATCGCGGCTTCCTTATCCAGTACGGGCACGCCAGCATTTTTCGTCCATTCCGCCGAAGCGGTACACGGCGACAGCGGGATGATCGAAAAGAAAGATGTGGTGATCCTGCTGTCCAATAGCGGCGAAACGGCCGAGGTGTTGAACGTACTCGGAATCATCGAAAAAATCGGCTCGCCTTGCATCGCGATCACCAAAAACCATAATTCCACGCTAGGCCGTCGTTGTAACGCCGTTTTGTCCTACAACTACGAGCGGGAAGCCGATCATCTCGGACTGGCGCCGACCACGAGCGCCCTCCTGCAACTGGCCGTCGGCGACGCCTTGGTCGTTACATTATGCAAAGTGAAAGGCTTCACTCAGGAAAGCTTCCATCTGTTTCACCCCGGAGGTAGCCTGGGTGACCAACTGTCCCGGAAAAACACAGGTTCGGACGTCCATTCGTAAGGAGGAGCGCAAGCATGGGCATTATGGTGATCGGCAGCTTCATGATGGATCTCGTCATCGGGGCCAACCGGGCTCCGGAAAGCGGGGAAACGATTATCGGCAACAGCTTCGATCGGTTCCCGGGAGGCAAAGGAGCCAACCAGGCGGTCGCGGCCGCCCGGCTCGGTGCTTCAGTGGCGATGGCGGGCAAGCTCGGCAACGACCCGTTCGGCGAAGAGATGAGAACGGTGCTGGAGCGAGAGGGGATCGATATCGGTCATATCTTGACCGATGCACATGCGCCAACCGGCGTCGGTTCGATCGTTCTGGACGGCAACGGACAAAATCGCATTATCGTCGTCCCAGGAGCCAACCTCCAGTTTACGCCGGAGGAGACTCGGGGGCTGGAGCCGCTCCTTCGAAATGCGCAAATGCTCGTAATGCAGCTGGAAATGGATATTTCCGTCATTGAGCAAGCCGCGGAGCTGGCCCGGAAGTATGGCGTGCCTTGCATCCTGAACCCAGCCCCGGCGCGGACGCTGAGTGATGAGCTGTTGCGCAAGGTTACGTATTTGACGCCGAACGAAAGCGAACTGAGTTTACTGACAGGCATACCTGCCGATTCGCTCGAGAACGTCCGGCGAGGCGCGCAAATGCTGTTGGATCGCGGAGTAAGTTATGTCATCGTGACGCTCGCGGAAAAAGGCGCGTTGATCGCCGGCCGCGATGGCTTTACGAGCGTGGAAGGCTTCCCGGTGAAGCCGGTCGATACGGTGGCGGCCGGCGACTCGTTTAACGGAGCCCTGGCTGTAGAGTTGCTGCGCGGTGCTTCGGTCCCGCAAGCCGTGCGGTTCGCTAACGCGGTAGGCGCATTGACCGTCACCCGGCGAGGGGCGATTCCTTCGCTGCCCCGCCGTGAGGAAGTGGAGGCTTTTCTCAAAAGCAGAATCTAGCAACTTGCATAGCCGATATCGGCTGACCAAACTTATAAAGGCAGGGATCACAACATGGAGATCGTGCAAAATTTGTCAAGTCTCTCCCGCAAGCGTCAAGGCAAAAGCAAGCGTGCGTCCAGCTACGACCGCTCGGGAGGCAACAAGGACTACTTCAGCATTAAACCCGGGGACAACGTCGAAATTTGCAGGATCCCCGGTGCGGGTTGCATCAAGCATGTCTGGATGACGATGGCGACCGATGCTCCGGTGGAAGAAACGTTCCTGCCGCGCAAAATCGTGTTGCGCATGTATTGGGACGACGAAACCGAACCTAGCGTGGAAGCGCCGATCGGCGATTTCTTTGGCCTCGGCCATGGGATTACAAGAAACTATACCTCCGCCTGCCTGATGATGAGCCCGGAGGACGGGAAGGCATTCATCAGCTATTTTCCGATGCCTTTTGCTTCCGGAGCGCGGATCACCGTGGAAAGTGAAGCAGAGCAGACGATCAAGTTTTATTTTTATGTCGATTACGAAGAGTATGAAAGCTTGCCGGCAGATGAACTGCGCTTTCATGCCAAATGGCATCGCGAATGTCCAACGGAAGGGATTCCCGACAAGGATATTGACAACGCGTTATTTGAATTCGGCGGCAAAAACACGACCGGGGACGGCAACTACATCCTCTTGGAGGCTCAAGGCAAAGGCCATTACGTCGGCTGCAATTTGAACATCCACAACCTGCGGGAGACCCGGGAGTGGAACTGGTACGGCGAAGGCGACGACATGATCTTTATCGACGGCGAGTCGTGGCCGCCTTCCCTGCACGGAACGGGAACGGAGGATTACTTCAATACGGCCTGGTGCCCGCAGCAGGAGGTATGCACGCCGTATCACGGCATCATACTTGGCGGAGGACCTAACTGGAGCGGGAAAATTTCCGTGTATCGTTACCATATTCAAGACCCGGTCATGTTCGACGAAAGCATCAAAGTAACCATCGAACACGGGCACAACAACCACCGCAGCGACGATCTCTCGTCCACGGCCTATTGGTACCAATCCGAGCCGCATTTGCCGTTTGCGCCTATGCCGAAGGTTAAAGACCGCATGCCACTGCCGGACATCCTGCCGTTCGACGAGGAATCAAATCGACAGCAATTTGCCCACCCAAATCCATAAACATCGCGGCCATCCGTAGGGATGGCCGCTTGTTTGTGTAACCCGTCGATTGATTCAATGAGGGGTTCTATTCTAAAATAGGAGTAAGTGTTGATAGCGATTTCATAGAATGGGATGATCATTTGGCGACAATTTACGATATCGCGGAAAAACTGGGCATCTCCCCGTCAACTGTATCGCGCGCCTTGTCTGGCCGAGGGTACTGTAAGGAAGAAACCCGGAAGCGGGTCATGCAGGCGGCAGAAGAGATGGATTACGCCCCTGACCAATCGGCAAAAATGCTGAAAACGCGGGTGTCCAACAAAGTATTGTTTACAGTTCCGGATATGTGCAATCCTTTTTATTTCGATATGATCCAGGGGATCAACGATGTGCTGGACCCGTACGGTTATTTGCTGATTCTGATGGATACGAAGAATCGGCTTGACGAAGAGAAACGGGCGATCCAACTACTGCGGGAAAAATACGCCGACGGCATGATCATGGTCTCTTTCCATTTTTGCGAGGAAAATATCGATCTGCTGAATCGCCTCCAAGCGCCGGTCGTGCTAACGAACAAATATATTTCGCCGGTTGGAAAGGATCACTTCCATTATGTCTGGGTCGATACGCAGGAGGGGATCAAAGAAGTGGTACGCCACTTCGCGAGTCAAGGCATTCGCCGCATCGGGTATGTAGGAGGCCGTTTGCAAGAACAAACCGGCCGTGAACGCTACGAAGGCTACCGTGATGGACTGCAGGAGGCAAAGCTTTCGCTGCGCGCCGAATGGATTCGAGAAAGCGACTATACCGAGCAAGGTGGATATTTGGCTGGCCTATCCCTGTTCGACGGCAGCCATTTGCTGCCAGAGGCTATTATCTGCGCCAATGACCTGATGGCATACGGCTTCCTGCGGGCCTGTGAAGAGAAACAGATTCGCGTCCCCGAAGACTTGCTACTCGCCGGAATGGATAATTTGAGCCTATCGTCCCGCACTTATCCTAAATTAACTTCGGTATCCCTCCAGGCAGAGGAAATCGGACGGACGGCGGCAGAAATGCTAGTTCGCCGCATGAACGGGTACAACCAGCCCATCGAAAATGTCAAACTGCTCCCTGAGCTGGTTGTCCGCGATTCAAGTGTTTCTCACCGCCTCACCCCTTGATCTTCCTTGCGGAAGTCCGCAATCAGATTGGTAGCGATCACTTCGTCGGAGATCCGCAGGCGCTTCATGGCTTCCTCGTGGGGAGCCCGGCACGGTTCGATCTCGGCAGGCGTACGGCTGGACAAATCGTAACAGGTGCCGTTCGTGAACAGGTTGTCGGCGGACGGAATGTAGTACAGCTTGCCGTCCGTAAAGGCGCCGGAACGCAGAACGACCAGACGGTCCGCTGGGCGGTCGGGCCCGGTGGAGGCAAACAGGTTATTGCCCATCATGTAGTAGGAATCCGTGGCAATGCCCAGCAAATGCAGCAGCGACGGCGTCAGATCAAGCTGTCCGGCGGGTTCCGGATAGACGCCGGCATGTCCACCGTCAGGCAGATGAATGAGCAATGGCACCTGACTCATGATCTGGTGCATGTCTAAATCGCTCAGCGTTTTGCCAAGGAACTGCTCATACCCCGCTTTGTCGGTGATCGAATTGTCATGGTCCCCGTAAAATGCCAAGATCGTACGATCCCACAGTCCTTCCCGCTTCAAGCCCTCTACGAACTCTCCAAGCGCCGCGTCCACGTAATGCACGGCTTGCAAATAATCACCGAAGATCGTGCCTTTAAACTCGCCGGTGTCCAGCTCCTGTATGGAGGCCGGCAGCGAATATGGATGATGGCTGGATAATGTGATCAGGAAGGAATAAAAGGGCTGCTTCTCCTGAGACATCACCTCTAACGACTGCCGAAAAAAAGATTTGTCCCCCAACGACCAGCCCAGGGGTTCGTCCAGCTGGAAGTCTTTTTTACTGTAGAACCGGTCATACCCCATCGCTTGATACATATTGTTGCGATTCCAGAAGCTGCCTTCATACGCATGATAAGCCTCAGCCGTATAACCGGCTTGCGACTTCAGAATCTGCGGGAGCATGTCGAACGCATGATTCGGGTAACGGACCGCGACCGACCCCGTCGGCAGGGGGTGCAGCGAGCTATTCGAGGAGAAGTCTGCATCCGAAGTTCGTCCTTGACCCGTTTGATGATAGTAGTTCGAGAAATATAAGCTTTCGTCCATCAGTTTGTTGAAATTCGGCGTGATTTCTTGGCCGCCGATTGTTTTACCGATCGTGAAATTCATGAAGGCCTCGGCCTGAATGACAATGACATTGCTCCCAGCATATGCCCCAAACAGGTCATTGTCCGATTGGCGGCGTTGGCTGGCCTCGTTAAACCACTGACGGATTTCGTCCCGCTCCTCGGCGTTGACCTGTTGTCCGCTTCCGAGATGTTCCTTGAGGTAGCGGCTGGCGTCATAATAGTGAAATCCAAGCAAGCCGGTCACGTTGTATAAGGAGACGTTCCACCAGTTGTTTTCGAACAACCCGACGGCCCAGGTCTGAGTATAGAAACGAATCGGTCCCATCGTCAAAACAAAGCCGAGCAGAAAGACGCCAATCCCGGAAAAAAGGCGTCCGAACCGGCGTCCGCCGCTTCTCCGGCTTCCCGAACCGAAGGAAACGGGGGAGAAGGAGGCTCCGCCAAAGCCGTGACTGGAGGTCCGGCCCCCCAACGAGCCGTGAAGCCGGCTCTCGCGAAGGCCGCTGCCCCCACGCATGAACCGAAGCGCGAGCATCAGTAAGGCCCAAACGACCCAATCGGCGATGAGCCATAAATCGGCGGGGGAGATCAACTCTCGGATGCTGCCGCCGAGTTCCCCGACTTGTCCGGCTTGCAGCAACACGGGTACCGTCAAAAAATCGCCGAAATACCGATAGTAGACCAAATCGGCGAAGATTAGCACGGTGAGCAGCACGTTCAATATGCCTAAAGCGACCTCTCTTCCACGCGGGGGGAGCCATAAGGTCCAGAACGATACGAGCATAATCGAACCGATGGCTATCAGATCGTCCAGCAGGTTCATGTCAATATAACGGGCGTGCAGGTTACCATGAAGAACGTAGAGTTTCATGAAGACCGCGGCGATAAACCAAATATAGACGAAAAAGCGGCTGCCGAGGCCGCGATTCGAGGTCAGACGCAGCATGACGTAGTGTCAGCTCCTTTCCTTGCTTGCGGTTGCATGTATAAAAAAAGGGAGAGACCCTCCCTCCACGTTTAATGGCGCGGAGGAAGGGGCCCGAGGTACTGCAAATATTGGCATTCGATACGCCCGTTAAACAGCTTGCGGCGCTTGTCCGCTTTGCGCTGGAAATCGTGCTCGAACTGCTTGGTCGGAGTGAGCGCGAAGAAGGACCATGTCGGCAACCCGGCCATAACTCTCCCAAGCTGGGCGATCAGCTTGCGCACTTCCTTCTCTTCGCCAATCCGCTCCCCGTAGGGCGGATTCGTCATCATCACGCCGTAATCGCCTTCCGGCTGGACCCTCACCGCAGGCAGGCAAGCGAACTTGATTTCGTTCGCTAACCCGGCGCTCTTAGCAGCGGCTTTGGCGATCTCGATCGCCTCCGGATCGATATCGCTGCCGGTAATGTTCAGCGGCACGTCGTCCCGCACCGCGTCGATCGCCTCGTCGCGCGCCTGCTGCCACAGCTCCTCCGGCACGACCGGCCAGCGCTCAGAGTTGAACGTACGCCGCAGGCCCGGCGCGATGTTCCAGGCGATCATCGCCGCCTCGATCGGCAGCGTGCCCGATCCGCAGCAGGGATCGTAGAACGGACGCGCCGGGTTTTGGTTCCAACGGCTCAGCAGGATCATCGCCGCCGCCATCGTCTCCTTCAGCGGCGCTTCCGTCGCGTGCTTGCGGTAGCCGCGTTTGTGCAGCGCCGGGCCGGTGGTGTCGAGCGTCAACAACGCTTTGTCGTTCAGTAAAATCACTTCAATTACGTAACGCGGTCCGGTTTCTTCAAACCACTCCGTATGATACGCTTGCTGCAGCTTGTCGACGATCGCCTTCTTGACGATCCCCTGGCAAGCCGGTACGCTGCTGAGTTGCGATTTGTGGGAACGGCCTTCCACGGGGAATTCCCCGTCAACCGGAATAAAGTCCTGCCAAGGCAGCGCTTTGGTGCCCTCGAACAGCTCATCAAACGTAACAGCGGTAAACTCGCCCATTTTGATGAGCACCCGGTCGGAAGTTCTCAGCCACAAGTTGCATCGGCAGATGTCGATCAGATCCCCGGTAAAATGAACCCTCCCGTTTTCCACGACCGTGTCTTCATAACCCAATTCTTTTAATTCGCGCGCCACCACGGCTTCCAGGCCCATTGGGGCGGTTGCGATCAATTGCAAAGGTCCAGCCATAATTACGTCAATCACTCCAGCTTCGCATAGACTTGTGAGAATAACGGAAAAACCATACAATTCAGT
The DNA here is from genome assembly GCF_037969915.1 of Paenibacillus sp. FSL R7-0216. NCBI lineage: Bacteria > Bacillati > Bacillota > Bacilli > Caryophanales > Paenibacillaceae > Paenibacillus > Paenibacillus sp. FSL R7-0216. Next base: position 1,840,840 of record NZ_CP150222.1, read on the forward strand.
ATAGGCCAATGTTCTGTAAGTTACAAACGGTTCTTATCAAGGAATGAACGGATGAAAGGAAGATCGAGATGCTGACACCGGAACAATACGGTGATGAACTATATGCCAAGGACGAGGTGCTGGAGCGGGTGACCCAATCCATCGCGGACAGCGGGATGCGGGACGTGTCGATCGCACCGGGGTACGGTCGGCTGCTGACGCTGCTGGTCAAGCTGGCCGGTGCCAAAGCCGTGCTGGAAATCGGTGCGTTGGGTGGGTATAGCGGCATTTGTCTGGCGCGGGGATTGCCTGCGGACGGGCGGCTCCTGTCGCTGGAGTTGAAGGAGGAGAACGCCGAGCTGGCTCGGGCCAACTTGCACGAAGCCGGATTTGAGCAGGTTGCGGGGTACATGGTTGGACCTGCGCTCGATAGTTTGCAGACCCTGGAGCAGCGGGGGGAACGGTTTGATTTCTTTTTTATCGATGCGGACAAGGAAAATTACCCGAACTATCTCGAATACGCCATCAAACTGGCGAATCCGGGAGCGCTGATTGCCGGCGACAATATCCTGCTGCGCGGACGGACCCTGAACGAGGACAAAAACGGGCCGTCGGTACAGGCGATGCGCAGGTTCAACGAGACGATCGCCCGGGACGAGCGGCTGATTAGCACGCTGCTGCCGGCGTATGACGGACTGGCGCTGGCGATGGTGAAATAAAGAAAGACGGGCCATTTGACAAGAATCAAGTGACCCGTCTTATTTTTTGACGGCTATGCTCCTTCAACCATATCCCGCTTACGGTATCCCAAATAGCCAACTCCCATCATGGCAATGCTGATTGCCGAGAGCGAAATAAAGGTTGCCGCATCGAACGGATCTACCGGCATCCGAGGGATCCAGCTTTGGACCGCGGTTTTCGAGAACCATTCCGGCAAATCCAAAATGCCGCCAAAGTAGTTTAAAGCAAAGGAATAACCAAGATAAGCATAAACGGCTTTGCCAAGTCTTGGCGCCCAACCTAAAGCCAAAGCGGCAAGTCCGGTAAAGAACAACACGGATGGCAGGAAATTATAGCTTGAGGCAAAGAAATCTCCCATATCCATCGTTGAGCTGTCGCCCATGGCAGAAATGGCCGTTCCGCCAAGTCCGCTTGTAGCCAGCAAAATGCCAATGATTCCGGCAACGATGGCCAAAATGACATTCGTCCAATAGAGCTTAGCCCGCGTCACTTTTGTCGCATAAAGTTGGCTTAAATGCAGCCGCGATTCCTCCGCGAAAAGTTTGTTCACGATGGCAATCGGCAAAATGGAAACCAATCCGATCATGACCATCATAATGGTCCCGGTGAAGGCTTCTTCGATGGAAACGCCGGAAATCGTAAACATTTGGCTCATGATTTCATTGCTTTCAAGGAAGGTCTGCATATCTCCGTAAATCGAACCATAAGCTGCGCCCATGACGACGAAAGCAATCAGCCAACTGATCATTACGCCTTTGTTCAGCTTGGTAAACAAGCCAGGGACGGACAGCAATGATTTTTTTGCTGACTCCCGACCTTCACGTTCGGGTAAATAACCGGCCCCCATATCCCGACGGCCTTCAAGGACAAAAGCGATGATCACGACAATGATGCTGAAGGCCACGGCCAAAATGAGAGGTACCCAATTGTTCTCCGTAAATGGATAAGTCAGATAAGTCCAACCCATCGGATTGATCATAGAGAAGTCGGCGTTCGACACATCCGTTCCGGCTCGAAAAATATAAAGTAAGCCTACAATCCCGAGCGATGCTCCCGTTGCGGCGGATGAGGTCGGCATAATTTGCGCCATAACCAAGGCAATCACCGCCCCCAGGATCCCTGCCATCCCAATGGATGCGCCAAACAAAAAGGATCCTCCGGCCGAGATCGTGTCTACGCCAAAGCTGGTCATGATTCCGCCAATGACGAGAGCTAGTAATATATTAATGATGACGACTTCGGAAGTCACCGCAAAAGAATTGGCTTGTCGACCTACTCGGAAGGAGCGGACAAGCTCCGTAAGTCCCAAATCCTCCTCTTTGCGCGTGTGGCTTACCACATGCAAAGCGGCGATAATCATCGCGAACAAACCGCAGAATAACAACATTTCGTGCGCATACATGGCACCTAAAGTGTAATCCGCCGCGGTCTCAACCGGTGTCGGACCAACCATAGAAATCATCGCCGGATTTTGTAAGGTCTCGTACATTCCCTGCAAGCCTTGCCCTTTTCCGATTTCTTCAAAAGCCGGGATATAAGCAGCCGAAAACAAGCCTAACCCCAAAATCCAGACCCCGATTTTTTTCCAATCCCGTTTCAAATATTGAATAAATAAGGTGTCCCAACGTGCAAATTTCTCCTGCATGATCGTATCCTCCGTTCCCGCTCTTAGACTTCGTAATGACGCATGAATAAGTCTTCAAGCGTAGGCGGCACCGATTCGAACTTCTTGACGCCCAATTTTGCCGCTTCGGACAAAATATCATTGATAAATGCATTATCCGCAGAGAAGGTCGCTTGATTCCCGGTTTGCTTGAAATCATGGACCCCATTAACGGAAGCCATCCGGGCCAAATCGCCTTCGGTTACCATCGTGACCGTAGAACGGGTTAAGTGACGCAATTCGTCCAATGTTCCGGTTTCAACCACTTTGCCTTGGCGGATGATCACGACTTTATCGGCCAGACGTTCCACTTCGCTCAATATATGAGAGGACAGCAAGATGGCTTTTCCCGCATGTTTGATTTTCTCGACTTCTTCTTGGAAGACTGCTTCCATCAACGGATCCAAACCGGAAGTCGGTTCATCGAAAATATACAAATTGGAATCGACGGACAAAGCCGCAATCAAGCCAACTTTTTGCCGGTTCCCTTTGGAATAGCCCTTTGCCTTCTTCTTAGGATCCAACTCAAAACGCTTAATCAAATAATCGCGCTTATTTTTGTCTCCGCCGCCGTGCAATTTAATAAATAAATCGATGATTTCGCCGCCGGTGAGGCTGCCCCAAAGAGCCACATCTCCCGGAACATAAGAAATTCGTTTATGAATCTCGAGGCTATCGTTCCAAACATCTTTGCCAAAGATGCTAGCCTCTCCGGCGTCCCGATTAATGATGCCAAGCAAAGTGCGAATCGTGGTTGATTTCCCCGCACCGTTTGGCCCGATAAAGCCGACGACCTCCCCGGCGTTTACCGTGAACGACACGTCACGTAAAGCTTTGAATTTCCCGAATTTTTTTTGTAAACCCTGCACTTTTACAATTTCCGTCATAGCACTAAAACTCCCTCTTCACAGTTTTAGTAACGTGCTTTCCAGTTTAAATACCAAGGATAACTTCGAATAATAAAGAACTAATAATGTGATAATAGTTCATATAATTGCGATAATCCCCCTTGTTTTAAACCAAAGTTCATTTACAGATTCAGTTATAAGCCTTTTTATCTACCCAGTCAATTTAAAAAAACGAAATTTAGAACTATGGTTTGTTTGATGATTCATAATATTCGGTATATACTTAATAAGTAGGAAAATTATGAACTAAGAAGACCATAAATATTTTTAATTCAACACGGTTGGAAAGCAGGAATGAGAAATGAACGGTTTTGAAAAGAGGACCCAAAAGAAGAAAAAGCAAGTTTTGGAAGCGGCGTTTAACTTAATGAACTCCGATGACGGGATTGAAAATCTAACGATGGATGAGATCGCGAAACAATCCAATGTCGGTAAAACGACGGTTTTTAAGTATTTTGGAAGCAAAGAAAACTTGATCCACGAGGTTTTTACGTATTTTTTAACCCGAATGGGGGATGCGGCCCGAGCCATCATGGCCGAAAACAAGCCCTTCGAAGAAACAATCATTGCTATGAGCCTGAACAAAATCAATTATTTAGATAAAATCAATAAGCAATTTTATGTGGATTTAATGGATTATTTTACGAAGAAGGATGATGACGGCTTATCGTTGATCATGCAGCAATATGTCAAGGAGAGCTATAGCATGATGCTGGATTTATTCCATCGCGGGCGTAAAGAAGGCAAGGTGGATCTGAAATATTCGGATGAATTTTTGCTGATTTACTTCCAAGCTTTGGTTGAAGGGATATCCAGCCCGCATATCTACTCGAAGATTCTCCCTTATACCGCCCAATGGACGGAACTGCTGGTCAAAGGCATTGCGCCAAGTCAATAGAATTGAAGAAGATGACTCTGTTCTGAATTGAACAGGGTTCTTTTTTCATGCTATGACAAGTTGAATGATTGAAAATGATCGATTATGAATGTATTTGATTGATATTTGCGGAAATTATGATACGATGTTTTTAGTTAGGAGGGGGAATGATGCTAAACGAAGAGAGATATCGCCGGATTCTGCGGCTGCTGCAGGAGAAGGGCATCGTCAAGCTCCAGGAGCTTTGCACGATGCTTGAGGCGTCCGAATCTACCGTGAGGCGCGATTTGCAGGATCTGGAGGAGCGAGGCCAGCTCCGGAGAGTCCATGGCGGCGCGGCGTTGCCAGCATTGTCCGGGGGGCTTGAGCCGGGAATGGCGGAGAAATCAGCCGTAAACCTCCCCCAAAAGCAAAAGATTGCCGAGATGGCGTCCGGTTTTGTACGAAGCGGAGAGGCGATTTATTTAGATGCCGGAACGACGACATTGGCAATGATCCCTTATCTGAAAGAGAAATCTATCACCGTCGTGACGAACGGCTTGCCACAGGCGGATGCGCTGCTGGAGGCCGATATTCCAAGCTATTTGCTCGGCGGTTTAGCCAAGAAACGCACGAAAGCGCTGGTCGGCAGCTTGGCCTTGGATAACCTGGGAGGGTTCCGTTTTGACCGGTGTTTTCTCGGGGCGAACGGAGTTCATCCTGATGCGGGTTACACGACGCCGGACCCAGAGGAAGCAGCTTTGAAACGCCGTGCGAGTGAGCTCTCCTCGCTAACCTATGTGCTTGCCGATTCCAGTAAAATCGGGCACGTCGCCTTCTCCAAGATCATGGAACTGGATAAGGCGGCACTCATCGCGGAGCAAGTTCCGGAACGTTGGCGCAAGCCGATCGCGGAAATGACAAACCTTATCGGAGGGTAAACACATGAGGATATATACCGTCACCCTAAATCCTTCCATCGACTATATCGTGGAAGTAGACGGCCTGCAGCTTGGCGGATTGAATCGCATGACTCGAGACCTGAAGTTACCCGGCGGGAAAGGCATTAATGTCTCGCGCGTTCTGAAGCGACTTGGGGCGGACACGACCGCCATGGGGTTTCTCGGCGGATTCACCGGTGATTTCATTGAGGAATTTCTGCGGGATGAGGCGATTAACGCCGATTTTGTACGCATCGACGACGGAGATACCCGGATAAATATCAAGCTCAAGCATGGCGAGGAAACGGAGATTAACGGCGGGGGCCCGGCCATTACGGGAGAAGAAGCCAATGCCTTGGTGGAGAAGCTGTCCCTCCTCAGGAAAGGCGACCTCGTTATCTTGGCCGGCAGCCTGCCTCCGTCGCTTCCCGGCGATTTCTATGAGCAGTTGATCCGTAGATGCCGGTTGCAAGGAGCCGAATTCGTCATCGACACCACGGGCGAACCGCTGCGCCGGGCGTTGGCGTATCAGCCGCTGCTCGCAAAGCCGAACCATCATGAACTAGCCGAGCTGTTTGGCGTGGTTATAGAAACACGAGAACAGCTAATTACTTACGGTCGCCGGTTGCTTGAAGAAGGAGCGCAGCACGTATTAATTTCGATGGCTGGTGAAGGGGCTCTGTTAATCACCGGCGACGAGGTTTATCATGCGAATGTTCCGCCGGGCAAGGTGCGCAACTCCGTGGGCGCCGGCGATTCGATGATCGCCGGCTTCTCGGGAACGCTTGCCATGGGGGGAGACCTGATGGAGGCGTTCCGCGCCGGCGTCGCTTCGGGAAGCGCAACCGCCTTCTCCGACGATTTGGCTGAGCGTGTGCTGATTGATGAATTGCGGGCGAGGGTGAGCATTGTTAAAGTCGAATAAGGAAAAAAATCAAGAACCCCAATCCGAGCTTGGGGTTCTTTCGATTTCCTCAGCTACTTCTTATCTTCAAGGTCCATCGTGGTATAAATGGGCCCAACCGTTTCCGATGACCTGCGGGCGGCGGGGATTGCCATCGCTCTGTTGATATGGCCGAAGCCCATAACCTTGGTTATAGGGAGGATGAGGGGGATGCGGCGGATAAGCCTGCTGTTGCGGATTAGGGAAAGGGGCTGGTTGGTTTTCCTGATGACAGCCCCGCGGCGGGCCGATGATCACCGTTTGATTAAGCGGAGCGAACGCTTCCCGGACCTTGTCGACATCCAGGCAATAGGTATGCGCGAACGCTTCGGGCGGAGTCAGCCGCAGCATATCGGACGCGGGGATAATTTCAGGAATCGGCTGATCGAAAATCGCCAGAAAACGCGTTCCGTCCATGGTCGCGGTATCGTAGTGCCACCACCCCTGCGGGATGCTTGTCGCCTGACCGGGACGGTTCGGATAATGCCGCAGCTCTTTGGTGAACGGGTTGATGATCGAGACGACGACTTCCCCCGACAGGCAGTACACAAGCTCGGAGGCGTTTTGGTGAATATGCATTTCGATGACATTGCCTTTGTCCAGGTATGTGTCCAGAAACGACATATTGCCGAGCGTATTTAACTGATGGATGGACAATTCGTTGATGAAGTTGCGTTGGTCCTTTCTGACCGTCGTGTTCCGGTTGACGTCGAACGAGAACTGTGCGTTGGGTGATGTGAAATCCATGTAAGAAACCGCCATGGTTGTTCCCTGCCTTTCCTACGTATAGGCGCTATCACTTCTACTGATATTTATGTTCGGCTTTGAAATTATATGTACGGGATGGAGCAGGGGATTAGCACAGGTTCACGAGATAGAGCGGAAGTCCTCAAACTTCATGCGATTGTGTTCCTTTTTTCACAAAAAATCGATTGCTTAAGGAAAGGCCGGTACAGTATAATGATGCGGTAATTTGCGGACCAGCTTCCCATTTACGAAAATACGACAACCAAAAGGAATTGAGAACGACCTATGAAATCAATCGAACAAGAACGGCAAGAACACCGGCCTATCCGTAAAACGGTGAATTTCGTCGAAGCCCTTGCCATCGTTGTCGGCGTCATTATCGGATCTGGGATCTTCCTGAAACCGGGGATCGTGTTAACCCATGCCGGATCTCCCTGGATGAGTCTGTTGGCTTGGGTGACGGGGGGCATCATCACGTTGGCTTCGGCCTTATCCGTCGCCGAAATCGCCTCCGCAATTCCCAAATCCGGCGGTTTGTATACGTATCTTGGCGAACTATACGGTAATACGGTGGGCTTCTTGCTGGGGTGGGTGCAAACGGTGATTTCCTATCCTGCGTCCGTGGCGGCTTTAGCCATCGCGTTCGCCTCGTATTCCGGGTATTTTATCCCGATGAACGGGTTCGAGCAAAAGCTGCTCGCCGTGGCAATCCTTGCTTTTATCCTAGCGATGAACGTGGTCTCCACCAAATATGGCGGCGTCATTCAAACGCTGGCTACGGTTGGCAAATTGATCCCGATCGTCGGCATCATCGGCTTTGGCCTGTTCACCGGCTCGTCGCCGGGATTCTCGGGGGTGCATGGGGCTGCTACCGGCGCGGGCTTTGGCGTAGCAGTTTTGGGGACGTTGTGGGCATACGACGGCTGGATCGGCGTGACCAACATGGCGGGAGAAATCAAAAATCCGGCAAAAACGCTGCCCAAAGTGATCTCCATCGGCGTGATTTTCGTTATCTGCGTGTATGTGTTGGTTAACCTGGCGATATTTCAAATCTTGCCTTATGACGCGATCGTCAGCTCCAAAGCTCCCGGCGCGGATGCGGCCGAAGCTTTGTTCGGCAGCGGCGGGGGAATGTTCATCACCGTGGGGATCATCGTCTCCGTGCTTGGCGCGCTAAACGGATACCTGATGACGGCGGCGCGGGTTCCGCAGGCTATGGGCGAGAAAGGAGAAATTCCTTTTTCCGCGGTGTTCCGCAAAATCCATCCGAAGTTTCAGACGCCGGCCAATGCGTTGATTTTTCAAGGAGTGCTGGCAGTCGTTTATATCTTCTCTGGGACGTTTGATACGTTAACCGACCTGCTGATCTTCGTGTTGTGGATTTTCTTTACGATGGGCGTGTTTGGCGTGTTTCTGCTGCGGAGGAATGTATCCTCCCCGAAAGGGCAGTATCGCGTGCCGCTGTTCCCTGTGACGCCGCTAGTTGGGATCGTAGGCGGGATATATATCCTGGGGAGCACGATCATTAGCAGCCCGCTCCAATCCTTGATCGGGATTGGGATCACGCTGATCGGACTGCCGATCTACTCCTATATGAAGCGGAAATAGGCGGTTCGCTAGACGAAAACAGGCTTGCCGATGGGCGCCGGCTTAATGGCCGGCGCCCGTTATGTATTGATAGAAATGGACGTCCCACCATTTCCCGAATTTGCGTCCCACTTCTTTGAAACAACCGATGTATTCAAAGCCGAACTTCTCGTGCAGCTTGCGGCTGGCTTCGTTGCCGCCGACCACCCCGCTGATGACGGTGTGATAGCCAAGCGCTGCTGCGCGTTGCAAAATGTCGGCGGTTAGGGCGGAGCCGATGCCTTGGCCGCGGAACTCGGCGGCGAGATACACCGAAAGCTCGGCTGAATGGGCATATGCCGGTTTCGCCCGGAACGGGCTCAGGCAGCAATAACCGGCCACTTTCCCTTGCACCGTCGCCACGATCAGCGGAAACCGCCCGCCGTGGTTGTCGAACCAGACCCTCCGTTGCTTTAGCGTCTGTGCTTCCAAGTCAAACGTGGCCGCGGAGTTCAGCACCGACTCGTTATAAATGGCCAGTAGGTCCGGCAAATCCTCCAGTACAGCCTCTCTGATTTCGGTCACGATGTTTCCCTCTTCCTTCCCTAAAGATAAGTGTAAGGCAACCCTTTATCGTCACAATCATCATATCACTATGATGAGGGGGTGCCTATGTATATGTACTCTTTAGGATAACTCCCAAAAAAGCAGCAAAAGTGCAGGCTTTTTCATCGGAATTACCGATTTAGGGCGAAAACCTGCAAAAGTGCAGGAATTTTACCTCGGAAAGGCTAATATCGCGGTAATCACCACAAAAAACTGTATATTTGCAGACATTTGCTCGATTTGAAGAAAAGGCGCTCAAAAAACTGTATTTATGCAGGTTTTTCTTTGCCGGTGTAGGCCCTTCCCCCCTCAAAACCAATAAACGGCGTCGTTATGCAACTCGTATTTTACGACGTGTTTGCCTTCCGCACCTGAAACTGCGGTCAAAACTCCCTTAGCCTTTAACGATAGCAGAGTACGGACGGCGGTCCGATGGTTAAGGGACAGGTGGGTCTCTACGTCCACGGGACGCAGCGGCCGGGCCAGCATGCATGCAAGTCGCAAGATCTCCCGTTCTTGAATCGATTGGGCATCCGCTGGGGAATTCGCCGGCAAATACCGATTGAGCACCATGCGCAGCAAGGTGATGCACAATTCCGGCCGGTTCGCGACGTCATCGTAGGCGAAACAAATCACCTGAAACCCCATCGCGGTCAGAAAAGTTTCCCGATTTAGCTCGTTGCAGTATTTTTGCCTGTCCATGTCCCTGACGTGCGGACCAAACCCTTTGATCTCGATGACCAGCTTCACGGGTCCAGCCAACCATACGAAATCGCAAAAATAAGAGTGCCCTCGCCAATCTACAACCTCATACTCCGGATGCAGGCGATCGAAATTCCCTTGCACCTCCCACCAAACTTTCCGGCAGAATAACTTCTCCGCCTCCCGGTGACCGCGCTCCAGACGCCCTCTGCGCTCTCCCGTCCTCGACTGTAGATGCGCCTGCATAAATGCGGCATGAGCTTTTTCAAACGCCATCTCTGAAACCATGGACCCATCCCTCCCAAAAAATAAGAAAACGCCCCGGTTCCAAATGCATGGATCGGGACGTTCTTCGTCTTAGGTCCATTATACATCGCGTGATGCGGTTTGAACATATCGCAGAACAGCTACCGGAAACTATTGGCAAAACTAGAAGTCTCCCCGATCGACGTCGTGGACCATGCGGTCGTAAGGTCGGGGGGACGACACCGGATCCCCCGCGGATCGCGGCCTGAACGTCCCGGTGCTCCGCAAAATAACAGGAGCGGGCGGACGTCAGCCGATCGGATCATCCGCCGATTCGTCCCCATATTTTTTCGCATAATGCGAGAGCGCCAGAAGCGGCCAGATATACCGGTAACTATGATAGTGAACGTAAAAATACCCCGGCAGCCCGGCCCCGGTCGGATAGGAGGCGGGCCAGCCGTCTTCGTGCAGCAGTTCGATCAGACGGGCGGCGCCGCGTTCGAGTTCGGGCGTTGGCCGGTCATGCACCGAGATCAGCGCATCTAGCGCCCAAGCCGTCTGCGAGGGCGTACTGGCGCGGAGCGGCACGTATCGCTTCGCTTGATCGCTGCGGCAGGATTCCCCCCAGCCGCCGTCGGCGTTCTGGATATTTCGCAGCCATTCGGCGCTATTCGCGATGGACGGATGGTCGGCGGGCATGCCTACCGCCATTAATCCCGTTAATGCCGCCCAGGTACCGTAAATGTAGCAGATCCCCCATCGACCGTACCAGGACCCGTCCTCCTGTTGATGGCTTAGCAGCCAGTCTGCCCCACGCGCGACCCAATCGTGACGTACGCCCAACTTGGCGAAATTCCCCAGGTACTCCAGCGTCCGGCCGGTCAGGTCCGCTTCCGATGGATCGGTGGCCGCCGATTTCGCCCCTTCGATGGCCAGCCAGGTAAGCATGACCTTATCGGTATTTTTTTCGAAAGCCGGCCAGCCGCCGTCGGCGTTTTGCATCGACCAGACCCAATTCAGCCCGCGGTTCCACGCGTCGAGGGTAGCGGGATCGTCAGCGTGCAAGGCGTGGAGGGCGCGCAGGACGGCCGTGGTGTCGTCGACGTCGGGGACGAATGTATTCGTCTCCGAGAACCCCCAGCCCCCGGGTACGGTGCCCGGATTATGAATCTGCCAATCGCCCGGTTTTCGATGCTGACGTTCCCTTAAATAATCGGCGGCCCGGCGAACGGCCGGATGGGAAGGCGGGGTCCCTGCTTCCTGCAAGGCATAGGAGATCAGCGCGGTATCCCAGACCGTGGAAGGGGAGTTCTGGATTGTGGCATAACCGCTTTCGCCAAGGCCGTCGCCGTCCAACATAAACTTCATATTGGCTAAACCCTCGACGGCACGTTGGATGACCGGGTGCTGCGGCTCATAACCAAGCGCCAGCAAAGCAAAAACCATCAGCACCGTGCAGCTGGCATAGGTGTATAGCGTTCCGTCGTTTTCGATCCTTTCGAGCAAATATTGCTCGGCTTTATGGATCGCGGCCTGACGAATGCGCCGCGGCGTACCGACCAAATGGCCCAACGCCGATTGGAACTGCTCAAGCGGTTCCCGGCTCTCGCGGGACAACGGCAGCGCCTCTTCTTCCGGACCGCGGTCGTCCGAGAACAGCTCGCTCAAATCGGGCGTCCGCATGGACCTGGCGCGAAAGTTCCGCTCGGCCATGATCAGCAGCGGAACAAGATGAACCCGCGAGTAACCGGAGAAATCATAGAAGTTCAGCGGAAACGACTCGGGCAACAACAGGATTTCGATCGGGATCAGCGACAAGGACGAGGGCCAGGCCCTCTGCCCGGTGGCTGCCAGGATCGCTTTTGTAAGCAGGCTGTTCGCCTGCCCGATGCCGCCGCGTTCCAAGATGTAACGCTTCGCCTTTTGCAGCGCTTCGTCCTCCGACCGGCTGTACCCGGAGAACAGCAGGGCATAATACGCCTCAACCGTGGCGGACAGGTGGCCTTCATCGTCGTCGCGGTACCATCGCCAGCAGCCTTCCGGCTGCTGGGCGGCCAAGATGCGGTCGTGCAGCTGCCGGATCAGCTCCTCCCGGTCCGCATTTAACGTGCGAAACAGAATAATCGTGCATGCATCAAGGGTGATGCCGTTTTCGAAGCAAAACCGCCAAGTGCCATCCGATTCCTGCCGCTGAATCAGTTCCTCAGACAATCGGTGAATCTCTCTCCGAATATCGGCGATGTTGTACGCCATCCTTGCTCCCTCCTTGTCACCTCACCCCATTATATGAGAGGAGGAAGAGAGCCATGTGCGGCAACTCAGTAACGATGGTGCGAAGTACCCCCGAGTTCAGGTATAGTAAAGGGAAGAAATGGACTTCTACTGAGATTAAGGAAAGATACAAAGAGAGGGAAGTTAGCAATGACGACAAGACTCTATTTTGACGATGCTTATTTGACCTGTTGGACAACCCGCGTCAAAGACAAGATGGAACGGGAGGACGGCGTTTACGTCGTGTTGGAAGAAAGCGCCTTTTACCCGCACGGGGGAGGGCAACCGAACGATACGGGGCGAATTGAAGGCATTCCCGTACTTGACGTGATCAGTGAAGGCGATGAAGTGCTGCATAAGGTAGAGCGATTCCCGGGAGAGGGGGAGGTCCGCTGTGAAATCGACTGGGACCGCCGGTTTGATCACATGCAGCAGCATAGCGGGCAACACCTGTTGTCGGCCGTATGCTTAGAGCATGGGGCGATGACGCTAAGCTTCCATCTCGGCGAGGACTACTGCACGATTGACGTAGATCGGACGGAGGTATCGACAGAGCAGCTTGCTGCCATCGAACACGAGGCGAACCGTCATATCTATATGAATCATAAGATTTCCGGCTACTTTGTCACTGAAGAAGAAGCCTCGCGGCTGCCTCTGGTAAAACCGCCGAAGGCGGTAGACCGCGTCCGTATCGTCGAGATGGAGGGCGTGGAATACAACGGTTGCGGAGGAACGCACGTCGCGGCGACCGGCGCGATCGGGATGATTAAGCTGCTGAAGACCGAGAAGCAGAAGGGCCATGTACGGATCTTTTTCAAATGCGGGTACCGGGCTTTAAACGAGTTTCGGGAGCAGCAACAAGTGCTTGGGGCGGTGACCTCCAGATTGAAAACAGGCCGGGACGGCATCCTGGAGCGTCTGGACAAATGGGAGGACGAGCAGAAGGGGCTGCAATCCGAATTGGACGCATTACAAGAAGCTATGGACGAGATTACGGTAGGCCAGCTGTTGGCCAAGCAGGAAGTCGGGCGGATCGCTCACATTTTTGCGGACAAGACGTTAAGAGAGCTGCAGAACCTGGCGCAGAAGCTCACCGCGCAATGTGACGCGGCAGTGTTGCTGGCGACCGAATCCGAGCACAAGGTGGTGCTGGCTCAGAACGGCAGCCATTCGGTGTCCTGTGGCGCATTCTTCAAGGAGCATCTGGCCGCATATGGCGGAAAAGGCGGCGGCAGCGACAAGCTGGCGCAGGCCGGCTTCGGTAGTCGGCCCGAGGCGCTGGCTTTTTACGAGTTTGCCAAACAAGCGTTGTTATAGGGAGAATTGCCGCTGTCAGTGCGGGAACTCTCGTATTAGTCCGATAAAACGATGAGCCGCTGGAGACAGCGGTTCATTTTTCCGCGTACGAATGCTTGAAAATAACTGGAGGGATTCCTGCTACCTCGGCGCCGTCATTCGCGGCTTCGGTCTCGCATACAACTTCAGCCGGACCCACATCGTATTGATCAGCAGCAGTATGCCGGAGATGACGAACAGGCCTTCGATGCCGATATACCCGGCGAGGAACCCGCCGATCAGCGAGCCCATCATGTTGCCGAGAGCCAGTGTGCTGCTGTTAAAACCGAACGCCCGGCTCTCCATGCCATCCGGGGTGTAGTACCGGATCAGCGCATTGACGCTTGGCAACAGCCCCCCCATGAATACGCCCATCAAAAACCGAACGGCGATCAGCTGCCACACCGTTTGCACGAACGCTTGCGGGATCAGCGTGGCCGCCGCTCCAATGAGACAAAAGGTCAGGATGCGGTGAGCCCCCAGCTTATCGCTGACCTTGCCGAGAACCGGCGAGGTAATCATATTCGAAATCCCCGTCACGGCGCTGACAAAACCGGCCCAGAACGCCACGTCGGCGGTCTGTCCGTGCAGCTTCTCCACGTATAAAGGCAGCAGCGACATCGGGCTCAGCATCGCGAATTGCAGCAGGAACGTCACGGCGAACAACGCGGTCAGCTGAGGCGTTTTGTTCAGCTCCAGGAAGCCCTGCAGCACGGAAGGCTGTGGCGTATGCGACGCTTCCTCGCGGTCGAACTTCTCGCGCACGAACAGAAGCGCCAGCAAGGAGGCGATAAATAACAGCACCCCGGTAATGTAAAAAATCGGCCGAAACCCAATCCACTCCGCCATCAATCCGCCGATCAAGGGCCCCAGAATTGTACCGGCCACGGTGCCGGACTGAATCGTACCCATCGCGAAGCCCATTCGCTCCTTCGGCGCCGTGCCTGAGATCAGCGCCACGGAGGCCGGATTAAAGCCGGAGATGGTCCCGTTCAGCAATCGTAAGCCGAGCAGATGCCAAGGTTGCGTAGCGAAGCCCATCAACGTAATGACGATGGCCATGCCGAAGCCGGAGCGCAGCAACATGATCTTACGACCGTATTTGTCGGCAAGCTTTCCCCAGATGGGCTGAAAAATAAACGAAGTCGCGAAATTGGCGGCAAAAATCATCCCGGCCCACATTCCGATCGCATGCTCTCCCTGCACGTGCAAATCCCGCGCTAGATACAGCGAGAGAAACGGCGTGATCATCGTCATCCCGGCATTGACCAGAAATTGTCCGAACCAAAGCACAATGAGATTGACCTTCCAGGTGTTCAATGTGCTTTCACTTCCTTTCGCAGGGTCTAAGGATGCATCTCACTTCACAAAGTGATCCTAGTATATCACTATTGGAAATGCTTGGTCTGAGGCATTCTTCATGGCATCTTCATTCGATTGTCATAGGTTCGCCATGCGTTTGGCCGTTGTGATAGTTGTTACTTACTTTTAAGTAGGGCATAATGTACATTAGAATGTTTATAGTGTAGCTATGATTTTTCATCAAAATGGTTTCTACGAGTATTGGAGGCGTGCGGCTTGGTTTACAACGATCGTTTGATCCGGGCTCTGCGGAAGCAAGAGGTGGATCGTCTTCCGGTTTGGTACATGCGCCAGGCGGGCAGATATGATCCTGATTACCGGAAAATTAAAGAAAAGTACAGCTTATTAGAGATATGCCGACAGCCGGAGCTGGCGGCAGAAATCACCATGATGCCCGTCCGCAAGCTTGGTGTGGATGCGGCTATTTTGTATTCCGACATCATGAATCCGGTTGCTTCCCTTGGCGTGGAGTTTGATATTGTCAAAAATATCGGGCCGGTTATTGAACAGCCGATTCGGACGCTGGCGGATGTGGAGCGACTGAAGCCGATCGACGTCCATAAGGATTTATCGCATATTTTGGAGACGATAGCGATTCTGGATAAGGAGCTTGACGTTCCGCTCATTACTTTTGCCGGCGCGCCGTTTACAATCGCCAGCTATTTGATCGAAGGACGGCCGTCTAAGAGCTATATCCATACGAAAGCTTTGATGTACGGCGAACCGGAAACCTGGTTTAAGCTTATGGACAAGCTGGGCGATATGGTCATCGCTTATCTGCGAGCCCATGTAGAAAGCGGAGGTAAAGCGCTCCAATTGTTTGACAGTTGGGTGGGAGCACTTGCTCCAAATGATTTTCAGCGGTATGTACTCCCGACGATCACCCGTATTTTTACCGAACTTCGCGATTTGGATGTACCGAAAATTTATTTTCCCGGCGTAAGCTCAGGAGAGCTGCTTCCGACGTTGACCGATATCGCTGCCGACGCGGTAGGGCTCGATTGGCGCGTATCCATTGCGGAAGGTCGACGTCGGACGAATGGAAAGTTCGCAATGCAGGGCAACTTGGATCCCTACGTTTTGACCGCGCCGATGGAGGTCATTAAGCAGCAGGCTAAAAAAATTGTTGACGACGGCCTAGCGGCCCCGGGATTTGTGTTTAACTTGGGGCACGGCTTGTTTCCTGAGGCTTCCATCGACAAGTTGCGCGAGCTAACGGAATTCGTACATGCGTATTCCGCCGAAGCAATCCTGCATCAATCAACGCCGCGTGCGTAATGCTAAACCACATATATGAGTGCAACTCAATTATCGACTAGAGGTGAACTGGAATCGTGAAATCGAAAATCGGAGTGTTGGTGATGTCTTACGGCACGCCGCAAAGTCTGGACCAAGTCGAAGCGTATTATACGCATATCCGGCGTGGTCATCCCCCAACTGCGGAACAGCTCCAGGAGCTGGTCGGCCGATATGAGGCGATCGTAGGGGGAGTGTTTCCGCTGCGCGCCAATACGGACAAGCAAGTCGCCGCATTGCAGGAAACGCTGAACCGCATGGCCGCGGGCCAAGATACGGAGTTCGTTTGTTATCAAGGGCTTAAGCATGCCCATCCCTTTATAGAGGACGGCGTGGCGCAAATGGCGAAGGACGGCATCCGCGAAGCGGTTGGCATCGTGCTTGCACCGCATTATTCCGTCATGAGCATCGGCGGTTACGTCAAGCGGGCGGAGGCGAAGGCGCAAGAGCTAGGAGTTTCGATGCGCTTCGTGGAGAGCTATCATTTACATCCAAAGCTGATCGAGGCTTTTGCCGCTCGGGTGTCCGCCAAGCTCGACCAATTTGAGGAAGCCGGCGCACTGCGCGATCAGGTTCGAGTGCTGTTCAGCGCCCACAGCTTGCCGGAGAAGATCCTGCAAATGGGCGATCCCTACCGCGACCAATTGCTGGAGACGTCCCAGGCCGTGGCGGACAAAGTTGGCGTGACCAACTGGCAGTTCACCTGGCAAAGCGCGGGCCGTACGGCAGATCCGTGGCTGGGGCCGGATATTTTAGATACGTTAAAAGACTTGAGCGAAGAACAAGTGGAGGATGTGCTGGTCGCTCCCGTCGGGTTCGTATCGGACCATCTGGAAGTGCTGTACGATCTGGACATCGAAGCCAAAACGATCGCGAAAGAACTGGATATGCGACTGGAACGGATCGAATCGCTGAACACCGAACCTTTATACATGGAGGCGCTCGGCGACGTCATTATCAAATCTTGGGAAAAGAGATGAGAGGACATGCGTGATTCTTCACGTCAGGTTGTCATTATCGGCGGGGGGCTGACCGGGCTGTCCGCGGCCTTTTACGTTCGCAAGTTCTATTCGGAGAGGGGCTTAACCCCGCAAATTACGCTGCTGGAAAAAGGCAACACCCTTGGCGGTAAAATCGAAACGCTCGAGAAAGACCATTTCGTCATTGAGAAAGGTCCGGATTCTTTCCTGGCCCGCAAGACGGCCATGACCGATCTGGCGAAGGAGCTGGGACTGGAAGACGAGCTTGTCTCAATGAACCCGGACGCCAAGAAGACGTACATCGTCAGTGAAGGCAAGCTGCATCCAATGCCTTCGGGGCTGGTGTTAGGCATCCCGACGGAGCTTGGCCCCTTCCTGCGCAGCGGACTCGTCTCCTGGAGCGGCAAAGCCCGGGCGATGCTGGACCTGGTGATGCCGCCGCGGCAAAGCGAGGAGGACGAATCACTTGGTATGTTTATCGAACGCCGGCTGGGTTCCGAGGTGCTGCAGAACGTAACCGAGCCGCTGCTCGCGGGGATCTATGCGGGCGATACCTACAAGCTCAGCTTGCAATCGACCTTCCCGCAATTCGGAGAGGTGGAGCGGGCTTACGGAAGTTTGATCAAGGGTATGATGACCGGCAAGAAGCCGGTGGAAACGCACACAGGCACGAAGCGCAGTGCGTTCCTGACGTTCCGCAAAGGCTTGCAGACGTTGGTGAACGGACTGGTGTCATCGCTGTCGGATGTAGATTGCCGCTTGGAGACCGAAGCGGTGGAAATCCGCCGTACGGGACCGGAAGCGTACGAGGTTGTGCTTGCGTCAGGCGAAGGGCTGGCGGCAGACGATGTGATCGTCACCGTTCCAGCGTTTGCCGCTGCGGAGTTGCTCCGGCCACATGTCGATGTGACCGCGCTGGATGCGATCAACTACGTGTCCGTTGCTAACGTCGTTATGGCGTTTGATCGCAAGGATGTTACTGGCTTGTTCGATGGCTCGGGCTTCTTAGTACCGCGCAAGGAAGGCCTGAATATTACCGCCTGCACGTGGACCGGCATCAAGTGGCTGCATACGAGCCCGGACGACAAAATGCTGTTGCGCTGCTACGTTGGCCGTTCCGGCGATGAGGAGAAGGCATTTCTGCCCGAGGAGGAGCTAACGGAGCTCGTGCTTGGGGATCTGAAGCGGTTGATGAATATCACGGCCCGGCCGTTGTTCACGGAAATTACTCGGTTGCCGAAATCGATGCCGCAGTATCCGGTTGGACATCTGCAGCAGGTCGCGGAGTTAACCCGCCAACTGAAGGGATCGCTGCCTGGCGTCTATGCAACCGGGGCGGCGTTTTACGGCGTCGGCCTGCCTGACTGTATCAAGCAGGCGAAGGAGCTGGCGGAGCAGATGGCCGATCAATTGAAGGTCGCCCAGGCTTAAAGTGGAGCCGACTCAGTGACCCAACCCAACTTAGGACTTCTTGACCCCTTGCCCGCAAAATAGGTGAGGGGTTCTATTTATTTTCGGATACCTGATATAATAAAATCAAACGGTCAGCTTTTGATCACGAAGCGTATTCAGAGAGATGGATTCGGCGGTGCTCAAAACCTGACATCGAAGGTTCACTGAAAAGATAGATCGAAGTAAAAAGGAGTCCGTCATGTATCCACCGAGGTCGGAAAAAAACAAAAAGAAGCAGCAGGAAAAAAGGCGGCGTCAAAACCGGATCTGGCTCCTGCTTAACATGACTCTCATCACTTTAATTTTCGTGCTGGGAGCTTACTTTTATTTGGAAGAACGAACCGGGCAGGCTGTACCGGAGGCGGGAACGGGGCAGTTGCCCGGCGTTTCGGGTGAAAGTGTACCGGACGACGGCGATTCAAGTGCCGAGGAAACGCCAATTCCACAGTCGGAGGACGACGGTGCTGCACCAACGGGGACGGAGAAAGGGAACGGTACGGATCACTCCGAAGCGGGGGACACCACGCCCGGAGAAGGGGATGGAGATGCACCCGACGGAGGCGAGGTTGGCATAGCCAATCCGCCATCCGGCACTGGTTCGGGCAAGGAGAATGGCGGCGATGCGGAGCAGCTGCTGATTCATTTTGCGGGGGACACGATTTTTTCCGGGAAGGTTGAGGAGCGGCTGGAGAAAGCAGGATACGATTCTCCGTACAAATACGTGCGGGGGTTGTTCCAGAACGACGATTTAAGCGTATTGAATCTGGAGACGCCGGTGACTTCCGGCGGAAACCCGGCGGTTGATAAGACCTTTGTCTTCAAGTCGCCGCCGAAGGCGATTGGACCGATGGCCCAGGCCGGCGTGGACGCGGTCAATTTGGCGAACAACCATGTATTGGACCAAGGCGTGTCCGGTCTTCAGGATACGATGAAAGCCCTGCGGCAACACAACGTGTTGTATGTCGGCGCGGGCAAGAACAGCAAAGAAGCTTACGCCCCGGTCTATCTCGAACGCAAAGGCATCAAGATCGCCTTGTTCGGATTCAGCCGGGTAGTGCCGGAGCCGGGATGGGTTGCCGGAAAGAACAAACCGGGAGTCGCCTCGGCGTACGCGCCGGAAGCTGCAGTGAACGCCATTAAGGCGGCGCGCAAGAATGCCGATCTGGTGCTTGTCATGACCCATTGGGGCAAAGAGCGGACCAACAAGCTGGAAGAACATCAGCAGGGTTTGGCCCACGCGTTTATCGATGCCGGTGCTGACCTGGTCATTGGCGGCCATCCTCATGTAATGCAGGGGCTGGAGCAATACAAAGGCAAGTGGATTGCCTATAGCACGGGCAACTTTATTTTTACGAAATCGAAGGACCCGAAGACGTGGGAGACCGCGGTATTTGCGGCTTCCTGTACACGCAGCGGGGATTGTAAGCTCAAGCTGATCCCTTATCTTACCGAGTTGGGCCAGCCCGTGCCGATGAGCCCTCAAGACGGAAGCCAGTTACTGAAGGAGATCCAGAGCTTCTCGCCGGGAGTGCGGATTTCTGAGGATGGCGAAGTGAGCACTTCCCGGATCGGCAGGACGAAAGAGCCCGGATTAACGCTGCTGGCGGATCATCGCGCGTAAGGAAAGGATCGTTTCCGTTAGGAGGGAGGCGAGAGATTGCGTAACCCATGTGTCGCCCATCGTGGCTTCTCCGGGATCGCCCCGGAGAACACGATGGCCGCGGTCCAACTGGCTATGGAGCAGAAGGATGTCCGTTGGATCGAAGTTGATGTACAATGTTCAAAGGACGGCGTGCCTTTGTTGATTCATGATTTTACCTTAAACCGTACGACAAACGGTCGGGGGCCGGTCAAGGACAAGACGTGGGCGGAGCTGCAGGCGCTGGATGCCGGCAGTTGGAAAGCTAAGGCTTACCGTGGGGAACGTTTGCCTAGCCTGGATGAGTTTCTGGACACGATCGCCGGACGGCTGCGCGCCAATCTGGAAATCAAGACGGAAGGGAATAGGTACCCCGGCTTGGAGGAAAAGGTGATCTCCGCCGTCAAGCGTCGGCATATGGAACACGAGGTCGTGCTGACTTCGTTTGAGCCGCGGATCCTGGCGAAAATCAAGGAGATTGGCCGCGGCATCCGCACGGGTCTGATTATTGACCGGCAGCCGAAGGATTTGCTGCTGCGGCTGAAGCTGTTGCATTGTTCTTTTTTATCGATACATTATCGCGCATTAACCGCAGAGCTAGCCGAGAAAGCATTCAAGCACGGCATCGACGTGATGGCATGGACGATGGACGATGTGAGGTCTCTGCGGAAAACGGCGGCGCTGCACCCCGACATTCTGCTTTGCACAAACCGGCCGGATGTATGGCGTGAGGCGATCGGTAGCGGGAAAACGAATCATGCGATTGTGAAACCACAATCCCCAGGAGGAGAAGATGACGATGAACAAATTGATCGCTAATGTGTATTGTGTTGGGCGGAATTATCGGGCACATGCCGAGGAGCTCGGCAACGAGGTGCCAACTGAGCCGATGATCTTCCTGAAACCGTCGCATGCGGTGACGACGATGGACGGCCGGGGCCTTGATCTTCCGGCGGACCGCGGTTCGGTGCATTATGAAGCCGAGTTAGTGCTGCGTATCGCCCGTGATTATAAGCCGGGGATAACGGTCGACGAATTGGTGGACGTGATCGCGTTTGGAATCGACTTCACGCTTCGCGACGTGCAGAACATCGTCAAAGACAAGGGCAATCCGTGGACACCGGCCAAAGGTTTCCTCCAGTCGGCGCCAATCACGCCTTATCTTGCCTTCCCTGGCGCGGCGGAAACGGCAAACGAAGATTTTGTGCTGCGCAAGAACGGAGAGGTTGTGCAACGCGGCAACATCAGTCGGATGATCTTCCCGCTGCAGCAAATCGTCGATTATATCGCCGAGCATTACGGTCTGGGCGAAGGGGATTTGATTTTTACCGGAACGCCTGAAGGGGTGGGCCCGGTTGTTCAAGGAGATAAGCTGGAGTTGTCCTATGGCTCCCAGGTGCTGGGAAGCTGCACGGTAGCTTCCGGCCCGGCGGCAAAATGAATTTCGATTGGATCATTGGGGCGCTTGGCGCCCTAATCGTGTCTGGAGCGGCTTACAAGAAGAAATCGTTATCCCTCTCCGGCACGTTGGCCGCATTCGTCATGGGGACCGTATATTACGGGGCCGGCAATTTGTTCTGGTTTGGTATTTTGCTGTTGTTTTTCGTCAGCTCTTCGGCTTTCTCGCATTTTCGCGGGGACCGTAAGGCCGAGCTGGAGAAATCCTATGCCAAAAGCGGACGTCGGGACGCCGGCCAGGTGTTGGCGAACGGCGGTCTGGGCATGTTGGCCTGTCTCGGCAACCTGTTCTGGCCAGATCCGGCGTGGGCGTATTTTTTCGTCGGGACGATGGCCGCGGTGACCGCGGATACATGGGCGACGGAATGGGGCGGGCTCAGCAAACGCGAGCCGCGTTCCATCTTAAACGGCCGCCGGGTTCCTCCGGGAACGTCGGGCGGGGTGACGCTGCTGGGGAGTACCGCAGCGCTGGCCGGTGCGGCGTGCATCGGCGGCGCCGCTTGGCTGCTCCGACTGTGGACCGGAGACGATGCGTATAACGAAGTTGTTCCCGCGCTGTTCGCGCTGGTGAAATGGGGGTTGATCGGCGGGGTTTCCGGATTGGTTGGGGCTTTCGCCGATTCCTGGCTAGGCGCGACCATCCAGGACATGCAGCGCTGTACCGTGTGCGGCAAAGAGGTCGAGGTGGCGGTACATTGTGACCAAGCTACCGTCCATTTGCGGGGTTACCGTTGGATGGATAATGATATGGTGAATTTACTCAGTTCTCTGGCAGCCGGGTTCGTGGCGTGGGGAATCGGGATGATAGGATAAAGTAGGGGTTAGCGAATGAACATACTGACGGTGGAACATCTGACGAAAACCTATGGGGAGAAAGTGCTATTTCAGGACGCTTCCTTCGGCATGGATGAAAACGATAAAATCGGCGTGATCGGCGTCAACGGAACAGGGAAATCTACGTTTCTGAAGGTGATTGCCGGCATGGAACAAGCCGATTCCGGCAAGGTTGCGATCAATCGGGACGTCCGGGTGACGTTTCTGGCGCAAAATCCGGAGTTTGCCCCGGACATTTCCGTGCTGCGCGGCGTCTTCCAGGGCGGCGGGTCCGAGCTGCAGGTCGTGTCGGCTTATATGGAGGCCGAGGAAGCATTGGAACGAGAGCCGGGAGATGCCGGACGTCAAGCGGAGTTGGCGCGTCTGTCCCAGGAGATGGACCGACTGCAAACGTGGACCCTGGTCAGCGAGGCCAAGAGCGTTCTGTCCAAGCTAGGCATCACCGACTTCGCCCAGAATATGGGCAGCTTGTCCGGGGGCCAACGCAAGCGCGTGGCGTTGGCTTCAGCGTTAATCCTTCCCTCTGAGCTGCTGATCATGGACGAGCCCACCAACCATATCGACAATGATTCCGTCGCCTGGTTGGAGACTTATTTGCAGAAACGGCGCGGGGCGCTGCTGCTTATTACGCATGACCGTTATTTTCTGGATCGCGTCTGCAACGTCATGCTGGAGCTGGATCACGGCCGGCTGTTCCGTTATGAGGCGAATTACAGCCGTTTCCTGGAGCTGAAGAGCGAACGCGAGGAGCGTGAAGCCGCGTCCGAACAGAAGCGGCAAAATCTGCTGCGGACCGAGCTCGCCTGGATCCGCCGCGGAGCCAAAGCCCGCTCGACGAAGCAAAAAGCGCGGATCGAAAGGTTCGAGCAACTGCAGTCGGCGAAGACGGAATATAAGAACGACAATCTCGAAATCTCGGTTGCCTCCACGCGGCTGGGCCGCAAAATCCTGGAAATCGATGGGCTGCGCAAGTCGATCGAAGGCCGGGTGTTGATCGGGGAGCTGACGTATACGGCGGTGCCGGGGGACCGCGTCGGCATCGTGGGACCTAACGGCAGCGGGAAATCGACGCTGCTGAACATGATTGCCGGACGGATTGAGCCGGATCGCGGCGAAATCGTGCTTGGGCAGACGGTGAAGCTGGGTTATTTTACCCAGGAACATCAGGAAATGGACAGCCAGCAGCGAGTAATCGAATATATCAAGGATGAGGCGGAGGTTGTCACGACGGCGGACGGCTCACGGATTACCGCGGCGCAAATGCTGGAGCGGTTCCTGTTCTCGCCGGACATGCAGTGGACGCCGATCGGTAAACTGTCGGGGGGAGAGAAGCGGCGGTTATATCTGCTGCGCGTGCTGATGGGCTCTCCAAACGTGTTGCTGCTGGACGAACCGACGAACGACCTCGACATCCAGACGCTGACGGTACTGGAAGCGTATTTGGATGAATTCCCCGGCGCGGTGTTTGTCGTCTCCCATGACCGCTATTTCCTCGACCGGACCGTAGACAAGATCATGGCGTTTGAGGGAGGCGGAGTGGTCGCCGTGCACGTGGGCGACTACAGCGAATATGAGGAGCGGTTGCAGGCGGGTGGCGTCGGGAGAGGGAATGTAAGTGGACAAACCGCCTCGGATTCCCGGAAACAAGGCAACGACCGGACTGACCAGAGCGACGGCGGAGCCCAAACTCCATCCGGCAGCCGGGATCCGGGTCGCGGAGAGAAGCTGAAGTTCAGCTATAACGAGCAGCGCGAATACGAAACGATCGATGCCACCATCGAAGCGACCGAACAGCGCCTTGCGGCGATTTCCGAGGGAATGGAGTCCGCCGCGAGCGACGCCGTCCGTCTGCAGGAGCTAATGCAGCAGCAGCAGGAAGCGGAAGCCGAGCTGGAACGCCTGATGGAGCGCTGGACGTATCTGAACGAGCTGGCGGAGAAGATCGAAGCCCAGCGGAACTTGTGAAGCACGGCTGAGGTGAGGATGAGTCCGAGGCCTGATTTTTTCAGCCGCAGCCTGAATGCACCAAATACAACCGCTGGTCGGATGAAATGTTGTAATTTCTACAACATTTGGGCGAGTTGATGGGCTTTTAAGCTAATTATGTTGCACGACATGCAGCATTTTTGCCCTGCAACGGCCGGCACCCTCCAAAATGTTGCACAAAATGCAACTTTTTGGGGTGTAGCGCTCCAATCTATGAATTTATGATATAATCGAGACCTGCAAACTCTTCGCCTGGCGAAGAGTCTTTCTTTTGCATAAATTTGATGAAAAAGAAGTTGATATCGTGGTAATCGCAGCTAGGAAAGCATCAACTCATCGCTTTTTGGATCGGCATTTCTCCGGTCAATCGATGGATTACCGGCAAATTATCGCACTCATTATTCCGATCTTGATCGACCAGGCGTTTATCATTGGCTTGAACCTGGTTAACACTGCAATGATCAGTTCCTCCGGCGTAGCGGCGGTGAGCGCAGTGAATATGGTCGATTCCCTGAATATTTTCCTGATCAACGTATTTGTGGCTGTGGCGACTGGGGGGACCGTCGTGGTCGCACAGTACAAGGGCAGCCGAAATGACGCGATGGTGTCCAAGGCTTCTTCCGGTTCCGTGTCCTCGGTTCTGCTGTTAGCGCTCGCCATTAGTTTGCTAATCATCGCATTGCACTCGCCCACCTTAAACCTGTTGTTCGGTTCGGCGGAGGCCGATGTCTTTCAGAACGCCAAATCGTATCTGATCGGCAGCAGTCTGTCGTTTTGCGGGATTGCGATCGTCGAAGCGGTATGCGGGGTGCTGCGGGGGATCGGGAAGTCGCGAGCCTCCTTGATGCTGTCGCTGATCATGAACCTAACCTATGTGGCGCTGAACTTTGTCCTCATCAACTTGGCGGATATGGGCATCATGGGGATGAACATCTCAGTGAATGTCTCCCGATACTTAGCCGCGGCCTGCGCCATTTATTATCTAGTCAAGATGGACGAATCGCTGAGGGTACGTTTGCGGGACATGCTTCAGGTCAACTGGACGATGCTCAAAAAAATCCTCTCCATCGGCATGCCGTTTGCCGCGGAGCAAATGTTCTTTAACGGCGGCAAAATTCTGACGCAGATCTTTATCGTCAGCCTGGGCACTTACGCCATTGCCGCCAACGCGATTAGCGCATCGCTGGCGATGGTGATTCAAATCCCGGCTAACGCGCTGTCGATCGCCATCGTGACCGTGGTGGGACAGTGCATCGGTCGCCGGGAGATCGAGGACGCCCGGAAGCTGACGCGCTCATTCCTGTGGCTCTCCTCCGCAACCTTCGTCATCATGGGACTCCTCATTCTCCCGTTGTACCATCCGCTGGTATCGCTGTTTCACCCGCCGGCAGAGATCGTGGATGAGATCTTCACGATTGTGCTGATCAATACGATCGCGCAAATTCCGTTGTGGGCGATCAGCTTCATCACGCCTTCGGCGCTGCGGGCCGCCGGGGATGCGAAATATACGTCGGTCGTCTCGATGCTGTCGATGTGGCTGTTCCGCGTCGTGCTTGGCTATATTCTGGGCGTGGTGCTACCGTTTGGCGTCGTTGGCGTCTGGCTGGCGATGGACATCGAATGGGGAATCCGCGGTCTCATCTTCCTGCGCCGCTTCCGCGGAACGAAGTGGTACCGGCATCGGCTGGTAGAGGACTAACTTGTATTCGATTTTTCGCATACAAATTTCCAATTGCGTCGGGAGATTCGGATTTTATTCGATTTTTCATATAGAAACTGGCACTTGCTCTCTCGGGAGCCTAAATCTGTTCGGAATTTCATATATATGTCGTCAAAAATACCCCAATCGGCGATTTCTATTCGATTTATCGCATAAAAAACCTTTAAGCCTCACACCGGCCCACCTGGGCAGGTCTTGGCTTAAAGGTTTTTTACTTGCTTAGCACAACACGCCGCTGGCTATCGACATCATCAGCTTGATACGGTTGATCTGATTCACCTCGCTGGCGCCGGCGTCGTAATCGATCGCCGCGATATTGGCGTCCGGATATAGCTCCTTCAGCCCTTTGATCATTCCGCGGCCGGTGATGTGGTTCGGTAAGCAGGCGAACGGCTGGATGCAAACGATGTTGTTCACGCCGTGATCGAGCAACTCCATCATTTCCGCCGTAAGGAACCAGCCTTCGCCCATTTGGTTGCCGACCGACAGCAGGCGTCCGGCTTTCTCCGCCAGCGTGTAGATGCTCTCCGGAGGGGTGAGGCAACGGCTGGATTCCAGCGCCTGCTTCACCGGTTTTCGGTACATTTCGATATATCGGATCACTATCGGGTTCAGGAAACCCAACATTTTGCTCTTCCCTAAGTGATCCGCCTTATAAATCGGGTTGTATAAGCAATAGAACATGAAGTCGAGAAAATCGGGCACTACCGCTTCGCCGCCTTCGGCTTCGATCACCTCTACGATCCGGTTATTGGCATCGGGATGGAATTTGATCAGAATTTCACCGACGATACCAACCTGTGGTTTGGTAGCCCCCGTTTGCGGAAGAGCTTCGAACTCCGCAACCATACTTCGGATATTCCCCTTGTATTCCTGAGAAGAGAACTCCCGCAGGGAATGCTTGCATAGTACCATCCATTTGCGGAACAACAGCTCGGTATCGCCAGAGTTGCGCTCGTATGGCCGGAAGCGGTACAAGAGCCGCATCAGCAAATCGCCGTAGCAGGCTGCCGCAATTAACCGGTTGATCAGCTTTAAATTAAGCTTGAAGCCCGGCTGGCTTTCGATCCCCGTCGCGTTTAACGAAATAACCGGGATTTGCGACATTCCCGCTTCCTTCAGCGCCTTGCGCAGCAAAGCGATATAGTTCGTCGCCCGGCAACCACCCCCGGTTTGGGTCAGAATGACGGCCGTTCGTTCCGGATCGTAGTCGCCGCCGCGCAGCGCCGCCATGATTTGCCCAATCGTCATGATCGCTGGATAGCAGGCGTCGTTGTTTACGAACTTCAGGCCTTCCTCCGTCGAATGCTTGCTGGCCTTCTCCAGCACCTTCAGCCGGTAACCGGCCCCGCGGAATACCGTTTCGAACAGCTCGAAATGGATCGGCGAGAGCTGCGGGGCAAGAATCGTGTATCCGCTTTTCATTTCTTTGGTAAAAGAGGCCGGCGAAACCGGTACGGACACCGTCCGGGCGGTATTCTGCGACGGTTCCCGTTCCTTCATCGCCGCGAGCAGCGAGCGCAGCCGGATCCGTGCCGCCCCTAGGTTGCTGATCTCATCCATCTTAATCAGGGTGAACGTCTTATGGTGACGCTCCAAGATCTCCTGAATCGTATCCGCGGTAATCGCATCGATCCCGCAGCCAAACGAAGTGAGCTGCACCAGCTCCAGGTCGGCCCGACCGCTAACGAAATAAGCCGCGCGGTACATCCGCCCATGGTACGTCCATTGATTGACGACGGGTAGGGGATGCTTGACGCTGCCCAGATGGCACACCGCATCCTCCGTCAACACCGCCAACCCCATCCCGGCAATCAGATCGGCGATACCGTGATTGATCTCGGGATCGCTGTGGTACGGGTGGCCGCAGAGCACGACGCCTTTGGCTCCCGTCTCCTCCAGCAGCTTCAGCGTCGCTTCGCCTTGAGCGCGGATATCGCCGCGAGCCCGCTCTGCTTCTTGCAGCCCCGCGTCAACCGCCGCCTCCAGTTCCTCTGTCGGAATGCGAGGAAACGTGGTTTGCAGTGTTTTTTTCAAAGCCGGCACATGATCGATGTTCAGGAATGGACTTATCAACGGAATGCCTTGCTCCCTCAACCGGTCCATATTGGTCCGGATGACCTCGGGATACGAGGCGACGACCGGACAGTTGAAATGATTGTCGGCCGAGGCGTCTTCCTTCTTCTCATAAATGACCGCAGGATAGAAGATGAAGTCGACTTTGCTGCGAATGAGGCTTTCAATATGGCCGTGCACCAGCTTAGCAGGATAACAGACGGACTCCGACGGAATGGTCTCCATGCCGGTTTCGTACAGTTTTTTCGAGGACTTCGGCGAGAGAACAACCCTGTACCCCAGCTGCGTAAAAAACGTGTGCCAAAACGGGTAGTTTTCGAACAGATTCAGCACCCGCGGTAAGCCGACTGTCCCTCGCGTGGCCTGCTCCGGAGGGAGCGAGGCGTAGCTGAACATCCGCTCGTATTTGGATTCGACGAGATTGGGAAGACCGGTCTTCGACGTCTTCTGCGTCGCGCCGCGTTCGCAGCGGTTGCCGCTGACATGGAAGCTCTTGTCGGGAAACCGATTGATCGTCATGGCACAATAGTTACTGCATAACGAGCAGCGGGCATGCGAGACCTCATAGGTGAACGAATGCAGCTCTTCGCAAGGCAGCAGGCTGCTGCAACCTACTCCGTCATATTGCTCGCGAGCTAGCAGCGCGCAACCATAAGCGCCCATGATGCCGGCGATATCGGGGCGAACGGCTTCCCTGCCCGTAAGTAGTTCAAAGGCGCGCAGCACGGCATCATTGTAGAAGGTTCCGCCCTGCACGACGATGCGCCGTCCGAGCTCCTCAGGATTGCGGATTTTGATTACTTTTTGCAGTGCGTTCTTTACGACAGAATAAGCCAGGCCAGCCGAAAGGTCGGGCAGGGACGCACCTTCCTTCTGCACCTGCTTAACCTTGGAGTTCATGAACACCGTGCACCGCGAGCCGAGATCCACCGGATGGACCGACTTCAGGGCGGCGGAGGCAAACTCTTCGATACCCAGCCCAAGCGCCCCGGCAAAACTCTCGAGAAAAGAACCGCAGCCCGCCGAGCAGGCTTCATTTAGCAGTAGGCTATCGATTGTACCTCCGCGGATTTTGATACATTTCATATCCTGGCCGCCGATATCGAGAATGAAGTCGACATCCGGCATAAAGCGGGCCGCCGCTTTATAGTGGGCCACCGTCTCGACCTCGCCGGCATCCACGCGGAACGCGGCCTTCATCAAGCTTTCGCCGTAACCCGTAACACAGGCGCGAGCAATATACGCATTCTCCGGCAACCGGGCATACATCTCTTGCAGCGCTTCCGCTAGGGAAGCTAGCGGGTTGCCTTTATTGCCACGATAAAACGTATGTAGAATTTGGTCTTTAGCGCCGGTCAATACCAGCTTGGTCGTGGTCGATCCGGCATCGATGCCGAGAAAGCAGGGACCGCTATAGCTTGCCAAGTCCGCCTGGGATGCGCTTGCCGCATCGTGCCGCTTCCGGAAGTCGGTGTACTCCTGTTCGTCCGCGAACAGGGGGGCAAGCCGGTTCTCGCCGTCAGGAGCAATCGTCCATTCGGCATTCTCCATGCGCTCCAGCCAATCGCTGAGCAGGAGAGATGAAGGGCCGGAGCTTTGGAATGCGGCTCCGATCGCCACGAAATATTGGGCATCGTCCGGGAACACGACATCTTCCGGCGCGAGCTGAAGAGTTTCAATGAAACGCTTCCGCAATTGCGGCAGGAACGTGAGCGGCCCGCCGAGAAAAGCCACCTTGCCTCGGATCGGGCGCCCGCAGGCTAGCCCGCTGATCGTCTGCGTGACGATGCTCTGAAAGATTGAGGCGGAGATATCCTCGCGACGCGCTCCTTCGTTCAGGAGCGGCTGGACGTCCGTTTTGGCGAACACCCCGCAGCGGGAGGCGATCGGGTAGATCGTTTCGCAGCGGGCAGCCCATTCGTCCAGCCCCGCCGGATCGGTCTCCAGCAGCGCGGCCATTTGGTCGATAAACGCGCCGGTTCCGCCAGCGCAGGCGTTGTTCATGCGCTGTTCAATGCCGCCACGCAAATAGATGATCTTGGCGTCCTCGCCGCCGAGCTCGATCGCAGTATCCGTTTCCGGTGCCAACCGTTGAATCGCCTTCGTGCAGGCGACAACCTCCTGCAGAAACGGAATGCCGGTCAACTCCGCCAGCTTTAGCCCGGACGAGCCGCTGATGCAAAGGCTGGCCTCCGCGTTAGGAAAGCGCTCCATGACTTCCCGCCATAATGCCGGTACTGCGTTGCGGATATCCGAATAATGGCGGACATACGCCCGGTGCACGATGCGCCCTTCGCGCAATGCTACGATTTTTGCCGTGGTGGATCCGATATCAAGTCCGATCTGCAGCAACATGATGTTCCTCCGTCTCCGTAATTCCTACGGCAAATTTATCCCGAATCGTCAGCAAAGACTGCAAAAACACCTGCAGTTGTTGCTCAGGAAAATCGCCGAGGATCGTTTGAAAGAGATGGTTACGCTTGGTTATCATCTCTTCAAGGACCAAGCGGCCGTTCGCCGTCAAATCGATCCAGCAGATGCGTTTATCCACGGTATCCCGAACCCGGTCCAGCAATCCTTCCTTGACCATTTTATTAATGGCGATCGTATTGGCACTGGACGATAAACCAACCTGCTCGGCGATTTGGGTTACCGTCGATTTACCGTTCCGGTAAACCGCGAGTAAGATAAAAAACTTGCTAGGCAATATCTGCTCCCCATCGTTAAAAAACAACCGACCCATACTGTGGGCGATATCCAATGTCGTCTCGCAGATTCC
The DNA here is from genome assembly GCF_037969915.1 of Paenibacillus sp. FSL R7-0216. NCBI lineage: Bacteria > Bacillati > Bacillota > Bacilli > Caryophanales > Paenibacillaceae > Paenibacillus > Paenibacillus sp. FSL R7-0216. The sequence continues at coordinate 1,871,926 of NZ_CP150222.1, forward strand.
GATGCACATTTCCTGATGCTCCTTCATCACGATTCCTACCCTCCCCAGACAAAAAACTTTTACCGTAAAGCTTTATATTCAAACCATATCACCGGGTGGGAACCCCCGAATATTAAAAATGTAATAAGGACAAGGAAATTCGGGGTACGCTAGCCGCGAAAAGTTTATTTGAGAAATCCAGTTGACACCCCTGCTACTCGGTGTTACAATGTACCTGTAATAAGCAATACTGAATAGCGGGAGTGAGGTACTCAGAAAGCTATTCGGTTCCTTTTTCCCAGGTACTAAGTTATACAGAATATTAGTCAGACAGAATAGTGGGCTTTCATTGCCCCGAACTTTCGAGATAAAGGAGAAGAGCGTCATGAATTTTTGGGACAAAATTACGGGCAACGACATGACAAGGGAATTTAAAGGGTTTGAGGCGCGTGCCCACAAGCTGCCGCCCGATTATCAAGCGGCATGGGAGGAGATTAAATCAAATCTCTGGCAGCACTCCGATTTCACCGGTCGCAACCTTATGCCCATTTTGGATGGAGCGCTTAGCTGGCTTGAAGAAACAGCGGCGGACGGTCAACGTGTTCAAGAGGTGCTGGGCGACGATATCCAAGGCTTCTGTTCCGCGCTGGCCGGTGAAGAAGGGGCTAAGTCGCTTCGTGACAAGTGGCGCGAGCAGCTCAACAGAAATGTCGCCAAAAAATTAGGGAAGTAGGAGGGATAACATGAATATTCAACAAATACTCCAAGGCAAAAAAGAATGGCGGGCTCACGTCGCACGGGTTAAAGCACTTCCGCAGGATTATCAAATCGTCTATAACGAGATTCAGAAATATCTGTTTAAGGTGGGTCCAACTGAACTCATGGATGGGATCGACTTACTCTCGGGGATTGTGGATCTCTTTGAAGAGGGAGCAAGCTTGGGGAGAGGGGTCCTGGAAGTGACAGGCCGCGACGTTGCGGCTTTTAGCGACGAACTCATCAAAGACTCCAAAACTTACGCCGACGTCTATCAAGAATCTGTAAACCAAAAAGTCAATCAAGCCGTGAACAAGTCTATCCATAAAAAATGAAGTAAAAGGGTGCAGATCATGGACAATTTAACGGAAATGCTAAAAGGTTCGCTGGAAGGCTGCGTGCTGGAAATCATCAGCCGTCGTGAAACCTATGGGTACGAGATTACCCGCCGCTTGAACGAGCTGGGGTTCGCCGAAGTCGTGGAGGGGACGGTATACACCATCCTCGTACGACTGGAGAAGAAGAACCTAGTGAACATCGAGAAGAAACCGTCGGATATGGGACCGCCCCGGAAATTTTATACCCTGAATGAGGCAGGCCGCCAAGAGCTTGAAATGTTTTGGGAGAAGTGGGATTTTGTCTCGTCCAAAATCAACGCCTTGAAGTCGAATTAATGTCACCCCATCGATGTTCACGACTGAATAGCCGGTAACTTAGGTGAATCGCCACCTTGCTATTCAGTTTTATTTTCACCAGGTAGTAAGTAATACGGGTTACCAGTCACACTAAATACTAACGTATAGGAGGAGAACAAGGATGAGGAATGCAGCGATTTCTGTCAAAGGACTTAGAAAATCTTTTCAAGACAAGGAGGTGTTAAAAGGGGTGGACTTTGAGGTGCAGCGGGGTGAAATATTCGCCTTGCTGGGCTCCAATGGAGCGGGGAAGACGACAACCGTTAACATCCTATCGACGCTGATGAAGGCGGATGACGGTGAAGCGACGGTCAGTGGCTTCGACGTGAAGCGCCAGCCGGATTCGGTTCGCCAAACCATTAGCCTGACGGGGCAATTCGCCGCTTTAGACGGGATGCTTACCGGTCGGGAGAACCTGGTGATGATCGCTAAGCTGCGCGGAGTCCCGAAGCCGGCACAAGTTGCCGACAGTCTGCTTGCCAGATTCAGCCTAAACGATGCCGCTAACCTCCGGGCGGATAAATACTCCGGGGGAATGAAACGCAGGCTGGATATTGCCATGAGCTTGATCGGTACGCCGGCCGTTATTTTTCTTGACGAACCGACGACAGGGCTTGACCCCGAAGCTCGGATTGAGGTATGGAATACCGTCAAGGAGCTCGCCGGGAGCGGTACAACCATCTTGCTGACGACCCAATACCTAGAAGAAGCCGAACAATTGGCGGATCGAATCGCCATCCTGCATGGGGGTAAGGTCATTACGACCGGAACGCTCACAGAGCTCAAAGAGATGTTCCCCCCGGCGAAAGTAGAATATATCGAGAAGCAGCCGAGCTTGGAGGAAATCTTCCTCGCGATCATCGGCAAGAAGGAGGAGAAATAAATGAAGAACAAAACAGGGGTATTGCTCGGTCGATTAATGCGCAACATCCTGCGCAGCCCGGATACGATCATCACGGTCGCGATCACGCCGATTATGATGATGCTGTTGTTTGCTTATGTTTTTGGCGGAGCCATTGATTCAGGTACGAACAACTATGTGAATTATTTGTTGCCGGGAATCCTGTTGATGGCGATCGCTTCCGGCGTTGCTTACACTTCCTTAAGATTGTTTAATGATATCAAAAGCGGGCTGATGTCGCGTTTCATCACCATGCCGATCAAGCGTTCATCGGTGCTGTGGGCTCATGTGTTGACCTCGCTCTTTTCCAATGCGTTAACTCTCGTGGTGGTGTTCCTTGTCGCACTCTTGATGGGCTTCCGTTCGGGCGCTCCGCTCCTGGATTGGCTTGCGGTAGTTGGGATTCTTGGCCTGTTCACGCTGGCGCTGACCTGGTTGTCGATTATTCCCGGATTAACCGCGAAGTCGATGGAAGGAGCGACAGCCTACTCGTACCCGCTGATTTTCCTTCCATTTATCAGCTCGGCTTTTGTTCCTACCGAAACCATGCCTAAAGTTATCCGTGCATTCGCCGAGAACCAGCCCGTCACCTCCATCGTGAATGCCGTTCGTACCCTTCTCTACGGAGGTACGGTGGGGAACGAGATTTGGATCGCGCTTGGCTGGTGCTGCGGAATCATGTTCCTCGCGTACATCTTTGCAAGCAGAGCATTTAAACGCAAGTTAGGGTAAGCAAGCAAGCCCTTGCCCCCTCCTCAAACGGAGAGGGCAAGGGCTTCTATATTTCATCAGCTTTAGAATGTTAATTGACCGCAGTATGAAAAGAAGATATATTAACTTTATACATATAATTCCAGACCTCGTGTATCAAAGGAATGTGTGGTGATAACGAATGAGTACATCGACGATCCTGGAGGAAGTTCATTCCTTTATGAAAGACAATGAATTGAATCTGAGTCAATTCTCGATGAGGTTAAATATTAACGTGGGAACGCTGAGTTATTTGCTGAACGGGAACCGAACCTTAACCATGGATCACTTGGACCGGATTTCGGAGATCATGGGCGTACCCATAGGACATTATTACGAGAATTACATTCATGATTATCTTCAGGAGAGGAATCCCGACTGGCGGAGAGTGGGCCCTTTCCTACGCAAATGCGCCGAACTGGACAAGCTGGATTGTATACGAAGAACGATTAGCTTACTTATGGATAATTTGATGTACTCCACCTCGTTATTTGAACTGGCGGAGGAGTTTTATGAGAAAGGGCTGTACGCTGCCGCAGAAATCCTGTATGAGAATGTGGCGATGAGCGAAACCAGGCAATATTCCGAGCGGCTCGCGGTATGCCAGTATCGCCTGTTCAAGATCCGAATCGGAACGGATCAGGCCCATAACCTCAAAATCGCCTATCAGTTCGAACCTTATGTGGATCGGTTGGATGAAGTTCTGCAGCTGGATGCGCTCAAGGATTTGGCTAACTTATTCCGTTCACTTCGTAATTGGGATCGGCTTGAGGTTTTAGCTCTCGAGATGGAACGTAAGGCGCGCCTCCTCTATTTCAGTACCAGACGCTCGGAAAAAGAATTTCACGAAATGCAACGTCGCCTTAGCAGACCGATGTTTGTATACATTGTTTATGCCAAATTATTGTGTGCAGAAGTATATGAGGGTAGAGAAGACTATGCTAAAGCTTTGGAATACACTTATCAATATGCCGATTTAAGTTGGGTACAGGAAGAGGACGAGGATACTCTATATTGGTTAAGGTTATTTCAAAAATGGTCGAGTGCCAATATCTATGTCAATCGACTCATGAGCGGTGAAATTGAATATCTTTCCGATTACGTATCATTTATGATAGAAAATCCTGATGAAGTAATATCGTCGATTTCAAACGTTATGTCTGCAGCTAACCGACACCATATTGATGTAGATCATATATTACTTCAATTTAATTCGGAGATCGAAGCATACATAAACCGTAAACAAACTAACGACTTGTATAAAGACCAGGTTCTACTTGATAAGTACAATCAATTTCTGTACGATCTGACTTATTACTATCTACACCAAAATGATTTCACATTGGGGTTTAATTATTTGATGCAAGGACTTGAGAATTCAGTTAAAATGAATAATAAGGAAACACTTCTTGATTTTATGATATTATTAGAACATCATAGGCAGTTTGCTACAATAGATATATGTGAGAAGTATAAGAATATCGTATGTGAGGTGAAAAGGAGTTTATGAAATCTAAAGTCGTTGTTGTTTTAGCGGTTCTTTTTTCTTTAATCTTTACTACTCCCGGTACGATTAATGTTGATCAACCAATTTTCACTGCCTTTGGTCAAAATGGTGGCGCATAAAAATCTACATAAGAGGACATAAGTGAAAACGCCTATTCGTTTAATTATAACGAATAGGCGTTTTTTTCAAGATATCAGGAAGTATATAATTTGGGGGCTTTTCACGATTATCCCCTTTGATCAGATATTACCGAGAAATAGAGAAGAGCCCACCTTACTCCGGTCCCCTGTCCCCCCTGAATAAAAGGGATAATCGCGCAAAGGCAGCATAAGAGGGACATCAAGGATACCTACCGAGGACACCGCCACACGGCGTCTTTTTTCGTTCACCTTATCACAATAATCTGCCGCAAATCGCGGGAATCGCCGTTCAGTTTGGTTTCGGCAGCGTTGAGCTGCGCCGAACCGTCGCCGTCGAGGAAGATACCATCGACGAGCTGGCCGTCCGCGAGCGTCGCCTTGACGGCGCTGCGGAACGCTTCGGCCGTGCAGCGCGTAGGCGTGACGATCAGCCATAGCTGACCGTCCGCATCATAGGCGAGTCCGGAGCGGAGCCGGTCTTCATCCGGATTTGGCAGATGCTCCGCCTCAACCGCCGCTCGCCAGCCGGCAGCATCCTGTAGTTTCATGCTAACGCCGCCTTGAGCGAAATAGCAAGAGCGATCCGTGACGGAAAGCTCGTCTGCGGCGGAAGCCACCTGGACCGAGAAGCCGCCTGTGGCGCCGTCCCATACGAGCGTGCCGCGGGCGTATTTGGCGTTGTACCAGCCGGAGCCGTAAGCGCCAGCCGTGCCTTGAATCGGCTGGTCATTGTTCACCGCGATCGACAATACGGCATCGTTGTAAAAAAAACCGCCGTTGATGCCGTACACACGGTAACGCCCCAGCGGTTGATCCGCCGCTCGGAGCTCAATCCGTTCTGGATCGACGACCAAGGCATGCAGCTTGACTCCGTTCACCGCAGTAAGCTTATGATATTCATAATGATGGGGGAGCAAATAGCGGCTGCCCCAGCCGATCATCAGCAGGATACCGAGAAAGATCGCCCCAGCCGAAGCCGTGGCGATCCCCCAGCGCCGCCAATTAATCGGCCACATACGCGGCCAACAGGCGGGTTGTATTGATGACCGCCTGTTTATGGGTCCGTTCCATGGCATGCGAAGCATGCACGCCCGGCCCGATCAATGCGGCGCGAATATTGTGACCACCGTGCAACGCTGCCGAGGCATCGGAACCGTAGTGCGGATAAATATCGACCGCATGCGGGATGCCAAGGCCTCGGGCGAGCTCGATCAACCGGCTGGTCATGTCATAGTCGTAAGGGCCGGTGGAGTCCTTGGCGCAAATAGAGACATCGGTCTCTTTGCAACTCAAATCATCGCCCATCGCGCCCATGTCGACGGCGATCATTTCATTCACGCCGTCCGGGATCCAGGAGGCGCCATGCCCAACTTCTTCATAGTTGGAGATAAGGAAGACGAGGTCGTGCCGCGGCGTCCAGCCTTCTCGGCGGCTCGATTCCATCAGGCCGAACAGAGCAGCCACGCTGGCTTTGTCGTCCAGATGGCGGGACTTGATGTATCCGCTGGGTGTCATTACGGCACGGGCATCAAACGAAATGAAGTCGCCAACGGCAATGCCTAGCTTCAATACGTCGTCTTTGTTCTCCACGAGCTCGTCGATCCGCACCTCCATGTTCTTCTCCTCGCGTTTGAAGTCACGCGCATCGCTGTACACGTGAACGGAAGGATGGGTCGACAGGATTGTGCCGGTAAAGACCTGGCCGCTGCGGGTGTGGATCTGGCAGTATTCGTTCTCGATACTGTGCATCATAAATCCGCCAACGGATGTGATTGCCAGCGTCCCGTTCGAGCGGACGGCGCGCACCATGGCGCCGAGCGTATCAACATGGGCGCTGAGGGCGATGCGCCGGGAGGAATCACGGCCGGGCAGAGTCAAGATCGCACCGCCCTTTTCGTTAAAGCTGCAAGGCACGCCCAGCGCTTCGGCTTCACGCTCAATCAGCGACATGATCCCACGCGTGAACCCGCTTGGGCTTGGCGTATCCAGCAAGGTTTTCAGTAAATTTAACATATAGGTTTCATTTGGTTGAATATTCATGGGAAACCTCCTTCAGGGGTTTAGTCCGTGGTGCTCCATAACAGATTACGGCTGGTTGGAATCCTCTGCCGACTCGGTACCATTTCCGGTCTCCGTGTCGGTTTCGGCAGTTCTCTTCTTCCTGCCGCGTTCCGGTTTCTCAGGTTCCGGGAAGACATAGCCGGTTGCTTCTTGGATATGTACAAGCTTGGCATGTAAGCCTTTGACTTCGCGTTGCAGCCGGTAACCGCGGTATATGCCAAACGACCCGACGATAATGCCGCCGAGCAGCGTACTGCCGAGAATCAGCAAAATCAGCGGGAAGCTAACCGAGCCAAACAGCAGATTCACCTGGACCGGGTCGACGTTGATCACGGCAAACACAGCGGTAATCAAGGCGAAGATCAGAGCTAAAATCAAGGACCATTGAATTTTCATGAGGGTACACCTCCTTCTAGAACAGTATAAAATCCCTTGTCCGCTTGGGGCAAGGGATTTTGTGGAAGCCTTTAGCCTAGGTTACTTCGTCAATTGTTCCATTTGCTCGATGACGTTCTCGAACACGCTCATCGCTTCGCGGATCGGCTCCGGCGAGGACATGTCGACACCGGCTTTTTTCAGAATATTAATCGAGTAGTCACTGCCACCGCTCTTCAGGAAACCGAGGTAACGCTCAACCGCCGGCTTGCCATCTTCAAGGATTTGTTTAGAGAAGCTCGTCGCTGCGGAAAAACCGGTAGCGTACTTATACACATAAAAGCTCGTATAGAAATGGGGGATACGTGCCCATTCCATTTCGATATCTTGGTCAACGACCATGTCTTTACCGTGGTATTTTATGTTCAACTCGTAGTAAATCTCAGACAGCTCTTGCGGCGTCAGCGATTCTCCGGCTTCGGCGCGCTCGTGGATGAGCTTCTCGAATTCGGCGAACATCGTTTGCCGGAATAACGTCGTCCGGAACTGATCGGCGTAGTAGGTCAGCAGGTACAGCTTTTGCTTCGGATCGGTTGATTTTTTCAATAAGTAATCCATTAACAGCGCTTCATTGGTCGTCGAAGCGACCTCGGCCAGGAAGATGGTGTATTGAGCGTCCCGGTATTTCAAAGCTTCGTCCGAAAAATAAGAATGCAGCGCGTGGCCCATCTCATGCGCCAACGTGAACATGCTGTTCAGATTGTCCTTGTGGTTGAGCAGCACGTAAGGATGGGTGCCGTAGGCGCCCCAGCTGTATGCGCCGGTACGTTTGCCTTCGTTCTCGTACACGTCGATCCAGCGGTTCTCGAAGCCCTCGCGCAGCACCTTCAGGTAATCCTCACCCAGCGGCTGAAGGCCTTCCTCGACCATGCTCTTCGCATCATCATAAGTGATATCCCACTTGTATTCCTCGACTAACGGGGCGAACAGGTCATACATATGAAGTTCGTCGACGCCTAATAGCTTCTTGCGCAGCTTCATATAGCGTTGCAGGAGCGGCAAGCTCTCATGGACGGCATCGATCAGGTTCGTATACACTTCCTTCGGAATGTTGTCGCCATATAGGGACATTTCCAGGACAGAAGGGTATTTGCGGACCCGCGAATAGAACATGTTCTTATTCACATTCGCGCTCAGCGTGGAGGCGATGGTATTTTTTTGCTTACGATAGGTTTCGTAAACGGCTTTGAATGCCCGCTCGCGTACTTCGCGGTTGGGGTTCTCCAGGAACTGAATGTAGCTGCCGTGGGTTAAATCTACTTCGTTCCCGTTTTCGTCCTTGATTTTCGGGAATTTCATATCGGCATTGTTGATCATGCCAAAAATTTGCTGCGGCGCTTGCGACAAATTGCCAACCTGGGCGAGCAGCGCTTCTTCCGTTTTGCTCAGCACATGCGCTTTCTCGCGTTTGATTTCCTGCAAGGTGAACTTGTAGTCCGCAAGGGCAGGATCTTGAATCAGCTTGTCGAGCTCCTGCTCCGGCAAAGCCAGAATTTCCGGGGTAATAAAAGACAAGGCCTCGCTGACTTCCACGCTTAATTTCTTGGCTTTTTGCACAAGGGCCTGATATGTAGGGTTCGTTGTATCCTCGTCGTGATTGAGATGGGCGTAAACGTAAAGCCGCTCAATTTGCAACGATAACTCGTCTTCCAGCTCGAATACGGCTTTGATGCTCTCCGCATTGGTGAGCTTGCCTTCGAATTCGGCGGCTTTGTCTTTCAGCGTCTTAAGATCGTTGTACGATTTGTCCCAAGCGGCTTGGTCGGAAAACAAATCTTGCAGCTTCCACGTATTCTCCTGTGGTACCTCTGAACGTTTCAATACGGTGCTCATCGGAATCCTCCTTTGGGTTGGGTAAGATGATGAGGCAGGCTGACCAATCGCGGCGCTGCCTGGGAATGCGGCTGCCAGAAGGCAACCGGTCAACAGCAGGGGAATCGCACGTGGGGTGCGCTTGTGTCTCATACCGGAAAACCTCCCTTATTCGTGTCGGGAGCCCGATGTTAAGCTGGATCTCATGATCCAGTTGGCTTTGGGCATTTTCCTAGTATGGCCGTCTGCTGCAGGAAATATAGGGAATTGTCAGGCAAGGAAGCTGTAAATCATCAGCCCAAACGCCACCGCGATCATAATGACGGAGGCTAGGGCCAGGCCGCGCCGAAGGCGAGGCTGCAGGCGATCCTTGTTTAGGACAACCACGACGCCTAGCGCAAACGCGCAGATGATAAAAATAAGAAGGTTGGAACTATCCATCATAATTAATACTCCGTTTCGTACTGGAATGGTCCGGAGGGACGGGTTAAACCTGCTTAAAGGCGTTCATGATATCATCCCATTCCGTCTCGTTACCCGCGTATTCCTCCTTGGGAAACCGGCGTTTCACCCAATCCATGAGCGCGGGACGGCTAAGGAACGTATGCGACTCCTCGCCCCACTGGTCGGAAATTTCACGGAGTACGATGTACTTGCCTTGAACCTCTACCGTCATCATGTTCCATTTGTCTTTTTTGTATATTTCGTGCTTTTTGATCATCTCAGGCGTTCTCCAATCTTTGGCTTCGGTTTGCAGGTATGAAACCCGCGGATTAATGGTAATATTTTATGTAAAATGATAACTCACGCCCCCGAGGAAAGCAAATGAAACCGTACGTTCTAACGCGGGTTTTGGACCGTAAAGTTTGGGCGAACTGACACGTTGCATTGTCGTTGGGCATAGAGTATAATATGGGTATTCGTCAAAGATGACGATTATTTTTAGGAGGTTGTTCATTTGAAAGGTACAGTTAAATGGTTTAACGCAGAAAAAGGCTATGGCTTCATCCAAGTTGAAGGTGGCGAAGACGTATTCGTACACTTCTCCGCAATTCAAGGCGACGGATTCAAAACTCTAGAAGAAGGCCAAGCCGTTGAGTTCGAAATCACTGACGGTAACCGTGGTCCTCAAGCTGCTAACGTAATCAAATTATAAGATCACTTCCGTTTAACGGATCACTTATATAGTTTGGTTCCAAGCGCGATAATGAAAGGCACAGCTCTTTATAGGGCTGTGTTTTTTTGTATACATAGGACAATGGGTGACATTCTGTTGTCACCATTGCTTTGTTAAAGTGGATTTAACGGGAGGGGACGTAAGCGATGAAGCGGATGGATCGGATGATGGCGATCGTGATGGCGTTGCAGCAGCGGCCGGAGACGGCTCAGTCCTTGGCTGACAAGCTGGAGGTGTCCAAGCGGACGGTGCTCCGCGATATGCAGGCTCTGGCTGAGATCGGCATTCCGTTGTATGCGCTCTCAGGCCCTGGCGGCGGCTTCCGCCTCATGGACGGCTTCCGGCTGCCGCCGCTGCAGCTTGACGCCGGCGAGGCCCTGACCGTCCTGCTGGCCTTGGACGGCATGGGCAAATACAGCGGCAGTCCCTTCCGCGAGGCGAAATGGACCGTCGCCGACAAGATCCGCTCCGCTTTGCCCGAGCAGATGCTAGGGCAAATAGCTCCATTGCTCCGGCACGTGGAGATGGAGGTGCCGGAGCGCGGGACCCAGGCGCCGTTCCTCAGCGCCTTGATGGCTTATGCCGCCGGCGGGCAGTGGATCCGAGCGGAGTATCGCTCGGTGAATTATCGCCGGCAGCTGACGCTGAAACCTTTGCGCGTGTACGCCGCGCACGGGTTCTGGTATTGCGAAGCCGAGTCGCTTGCACACGGCGAGAAGCGAACGTTCCGCGTCGACCGGTTCGTAGAGGTCGACGAGACGTCTCCCCCACCGGATGCGGGTGCGGGAAGGGGAGAGGCCGCCATGCAGAGGCAACCCCTAACACGGGCCCCAAGGGAGGACTTCCGACTCCTTGTAAAACTGACGTACCGGGGCTCACTGCTGGCGGAGCAGGATCCGCATTTTGGCCAGGAGGTGCACCAAATAGGAGAGGAAGAATGGCGACTCGATTGCATCCTGCCAGGCTCGGAATGGGATTGGGCCGTATCGCATTTCTTCAGTTTAGGTCATGATGCGGAAGTGCTTGAGCCTTTGGCTCTGCGCGAGGAGCTTCATCAGCGGGCTGTGGAGCTGGCCGAGCTGTACCGGACAGGCCGGGTTACTCCGGCCCGTGAGACGGACGTAGGATACGAGAAGACTGGAGGGAGCAAGAATGATGAAACCTAGAATGACGGTATTGACGATCGGTGTGGAGGATTTGGAAAGGGCGCTGCGATTTTACCGGGATGGACTCGGCTGGGCGACCGACGGGATCGTGGGCCAGGAGTTCGAGCACGGGGCCGTCGCCTTTTTCGATTTGCAGGCGGGACTGAAGCTGGCGTTGTGGAAACGGGAAAGTATCGCGCATGATACCGGCCTTATCGTGCATGCTCCAAGCTCCACGGAGTTTACGCTAGGCCACAATGTGGCGAGCAAATCGGAAGTGGATCAGGTCATGGAGCAAGCTGAAGCGGCAGGGGCCAAGATTACCGTTCCTCCCCATGATACGTTCTGGGGCGGGTACTCAGGGTATTTTCAAGATCCGGACGGACATTTGTGGGAGGTTGTCTGGAATCCCGAGTGGATATTCGAAGCTTAATTGGCGAGGAGGAAGAGGGTTATGAGTGAACGGGGAGTGTTGGAACGGGCCGCAACTTTCATTTATTCGAATGCCCGGTTGTTGGATCGCAAACGGTTTGCTTATCATTTTGATGGAGGGACTGCGGAGGAGGTGCTGGGTGCGCTTCGACCGTACCAGAACGAGGATGGCGGCTTCGGCCATGCGCTTGAGGCGGATATGCGCGGCCCGCACAGCCAGCCGGTGGCCACTGAAACGGCGTTGCTGGTGATGCGTGAGGTCGGCGGTTTTGGATCGGATCTGCTGGACGGGGTGATCCGATATTTGCGCAGCATCACGCTTCCGGGTGGCGGCCTGCCGCGGGCAACGACGAATGTGAACCGATATCCGCATGCACCTTGGTGGGTCACTGAAGAGGACGGGGTTCCTTCGATCAACCCGACCGGAAGTATCGTGGGCATGTTGCTGGAGCAAAAGGAACGAACGGATTTCATTCGCGAGGATTGGTTTCAAAGCCATATTAATTTCTTGTGGAACCAGGTGGAGCAGGGGCTTCCCGGAGATTATCACGACGCTGCGCAGTGGATCGCCTTCTTGCAGCAGGTTCCTGACCGCGAGCGGGCGGCCTCACATCGATCTAGGTTGGATGAGTGGCTGACAGGTCCAAGCGGAATCGAAACCGATCCGCTGGCTCAAGGCTACGTCCACAAGGTGCTGGACTACGCGCCAACGCCGGACAGTTATGCGGCCAAGCTTGTCTCGGATCAGGAGGTGCAGCGGCATTTGGATTGGTTGCTGAGCACGCAGCAAGAAGATGGCGGATGGGCGCTGACTTTCCCGGGGACGAGTCCGGCTGCCGAGCAGGAATGGCGTGGCTGGCTAACCGTGGAAAATTTGAAGATACTGAAGGCTTACGGTCGGTTGTCCTAAGCGCAACAGAAAAAAGAGGCTCCTTTCAGCTGAGTGCTGAAAGGAGCCTCTTGGGGTTAACGCCTAATCAACGATCCGCAAAATATCAGCGACTTCCTTCCGAGGCACCGGCTTCGGCGAAATCGCCGGATGACCCAGCGCGATCACCATATTCACTCCACGGTCAGCGGGGATGTCGAGGAATTCGCGCAGCTTCTTTTCCGCCAGCAGCACTGGACCGGTCATCGGGCAAGTGGCCAGGCCTTTGGCATGCGCGGCGAGCATCAGGTTCTGGGCGGCTAGACAGCTGCTCTTCAGTCCTTCCTCTTCCCAAACCTCGGGAGCCACGAAGGCAATCGGGTCAAAAATTCTTTCCCGGAACTTGGACGTGTACGGGGTGGACAAGCACACGATTAACGCCGGCGCACCGGAAAAGGCGGTAGCGTAAGGGCCAAATGACTTCACCAATAGCTTGGCTTCCCGTTCCAGCCCTTGCTCCGCGGCGCGCGCTGCGGTTTCATGCAGGCTCTCCCAGGTGAAGTCCTCGATTTGTTTGATTTTATCGGTGTTCCTAACGACGATATATTCCCAGGTTTGCGAATTCGTGTCGCTGGGCGCATAACGGGCGCAATCGATGAGATCCTCAATATCGGCGAGGCTGACGGTTTCTTCGGTAAATTCCCGGATACTGCGGCGGGTTTTTAAGATGTCCCGGAACAAAGCGAAATCCATGCGTTTTCACCTGCTTCTTCATATTTAATACCAGGTACTATCATCTGATAGTAACTATTATATAGGAAGATATGTCCTTTGAACAGAGATAGAGTTAGAGTAGGGCCTGGTGAATGAGAAAGCCATATTTGGGGAGGGAGATCCGCATAGCGTGGACTCAGTTGACCAATCCGGGTACCGAAAAAGCTTAAGCGAGTAATGTATATGAAATATCGAATAGAAGTCGACATTTCAGGCGATTTCGGCAGAATGAGTATGAAATTTCATCTAAAATTGTGTTCAAGGAAGACGGTGGTCGGAATTCTATATGAAATATCGAATAGAAATTGCTTTTATGGGCTTCAGCGGAAAATTGGATATGAAAAATCGAATATAATTCAACATCGTATCGAATTTTCCATTTCTTAAGCTAAGCCTTATGTTCGAATTTCGAGGGACTGTTCGCTCCCGGCCCCTTCTGGAAATATCGGCTACCGAACCCGATGAACGCGACCGCTGCCGCGCCCATCGCGGTCAGGTAGAACGGCTGGCGGCCAAGCTGTTCGAACATCACACCGCCGAAGGTGCCGCTAAGAAGCCCGGCCAAGCTGGACCATACGATGGTGTACAAGGCCATGCCGGTCGCCCGGAATTCATCGGGGATCAGCCGGGTGAGCATGCGGATGGCCGTGACATAGAAGATGCCGAACGTTACGCCGTGCATCGCCTGGATGGCGAGGATGCCGTAGGCGGATCCGGTTAGTCCCATCAACAGGAACCGGACGGCGAACAGCAGGCTGGCTAGCAGTAGGAGCGGCAGTTCCTTATATTTTTCCCCATGGAAGCTGAGGTAGATGAACACAGGGATTTCCGACAGCGACGAGGCGAGCATCGCCCAGCCGATGAGATTTTCGCTCGCGCCGAGCTCCTTCAGGCTGATCGAGATAAACGCTTCGTTCATCCGCATGCCGATGGCCAGGCAGAAGACGCAGCCGAAGAACCAAAGAAGCTCTTTTTGACGCAGGATCGCCCAAATGCCCGACAGGTCCATCTTGGCTACGGATGTAGGCTGGTCCTTCACGAACAGGATGAACCCCAGCGCGAGTCCGGCGATCGCGATCGATACCCACATCGTGTTTGAGGAGCCTACCCGGGTCAAAACGTAACCGATAAGTAAGGCAAAGAAGGCGTATCCGAACGAACCAAACAGGCGGATGGAGATGAAATGGATGCCGTGCTGCTTGGCCGTAGAGATCACGATGGTGTCGGACAACGGGAAGACCGGATAGAAGAAGAAGTAAAATACGGTTATAACCGCCATGATGATAGAAAATGAGGTGGAGGCGGATAAGATAAACGTCAACGCGATTTGGCCGACCAGCAAGATGAGCAGGATCTTCTTAATCGTTTGGTAACGGTCGCTGGCTATACTCCACAGTAAATTGGAGACAAGCGAAATCATGGGGCCTAGGGCGTATAGCAAACCGATTTGGCTGGTCGAAAATCCAAGCTGGGCGTAAAATAGTGGGAAATAGGAGGAAACAAGGACACTTGTTCCGTATATTGTAAAGGTAAAGGCTCGTAGCCATCCGATATCGGGGCTGACCGTAGTTTTCCGATTCATGGGGTTCTGTACTCCGTTTCTGCAGTCAGATCATTGTGCGCTTAGTGCGGTTATGGTTAGTATGCTTGCAAGTATACCAGAAATTAAGAGGTTCGGCGGCAACAAATTTACGCTCCGTTTATGTAAAACCCTTATACTGATCTCTAGGAGGTTATCGCCATGAAGGATTGTTTTGTTTACGATGAGCGCCTGGGCATTCACGTGCCGGTGCTGGAGCGTCCCTTTGACGAATACGAGCGGGAGGAACGGCTGGCGATGATCGCCTATTGGGAAGAGATCCGCGGACGGATTCCAAGCAAAGTCATGGTGCTGGAACGGTCGATTGAGCACATGCTGGGCGAGATGAGTAATGAGTCCGATTTCGAGCGCAGCTGTCGTCTCAACGGCGAAATCGCCGAGCTGGCCAGCCGAATTAACGATCTGCATATTTGGTACCGGACAACCCAGGATGAGCCCTCCGTCAAAAGGCATTTGTGATTTTGTTTATTTGTGCTAAAAGTTGGATCATATTATAATATAGAATGGTTTTCAGATAGGCCGTTTTTTAACAACGCAGTGGAGGCAGGCCATTGATTGAACTTGAGCAAAGCCGAAACCAATTCCCGAAGGAGCCGATCCGGCTGATGAGTCGGGTTTATAAGTTTATTTTGCCGGATGTCCGTCAGGAGCTGGATCGTTGGAGGAAGGATGCCGAAGAGATCCCCGATCCTGAACTGCGGCGGCAAGCTTTGGCCAGCATCGCCACGAAAGAGTTCCATTGCCAGGGCGGTGCCGTATATGCGGCCGCAAACTTGCGGATGCGCCACGTATTGATCCCTCTCATCGTTGCGTTCCAAACCATCAGCGATTATTTGGACAATTTATGCGACCGAAGCACTTCCAAGGACCCTGAGGATTTCCGACTCTTGCACCAGAGTATGCTGGATGCGGTAGACCCTGATGCGGCGCTGCGGAACTACTATGCCCTTCGCGAGGAGCAGGACGATGGTGGTTATCTGCACCGGCTGGTTGGGACTTGCCAAGCGAACATCGATGAGCTCCGCGGATACCCGGCGGCGATGCCGTACATCGTTGACCTCGTAGGACTTTATACGGATCTGCAGGTGTACAAGCACATCGACCCGCAGGAGCGCGAGGCTAAGCTGCTAAGCTGGTGGGCGAACCACGAGTATCGTGCGCCGCAATTGCGATGGAACGAGTTCGCGGCAGCGACGGGTTCAACTCTCGGGGTGTTTATGTTGTTCTTGGCGGCAAGTCACGACGGGTTGGACGAGAAAAGCGCAAAAACGATCCACGACGCTTATTTTCCGCATGTTTGCGGGCTACATATTATGTTGGACTATCTGATCGATCAAGCGGAAGATGAGCTTGGCGGGGATTTGAACTTTTGCAGTTACTACGATAGCAAGGAAACGATGTTGGGCCGAATCACGTTGATCGTCGAGGGAGCGCGGCAGGATATTCGGAAGTTGCCCGCTTCCTCGTTTCATAGGATGATCATTGAAGGCTTGCTGGCCCTCTATTTATCCGACCCGAAGGTCAGCCAGCAGGACGAAATTCGCGAGGTATCCAAACGGTTGATGCGGCGAAGCCCGCTTATGCGGTTGTTCTTCTTCGCTAACAGCCTGTGGATTCGCAAGCATCTTTAGAAAACTGGAGCAATGCTAACTTTACTTACAACCGAATTAGGAGGAATTATCATGTCAGCAGTTAAAAAAATCGCAGTCCTTACCAGCGGAGGAGACTCCCAGGGCATGAACGCGGCCTTACGCGCCGTTGTACGAAGCGGGTTGTTCTACGGCCTGGAAGTGTACGGCATTCAACGCGGATATCAAGGTTTGCTCAACAATGATATTTTTCAAATGGACATCCGCAGCGTCGGCGATATCATTCAACGTGGGGGGACGATTCTCCAATCCGCACGTTGCCTGGAGTTCAAAACGCCGGAAGGCCAACAACGGGGCGCGGAGATTCTGCGCGAACACGGGATCGATGGCCTGGTCGTTATCGGCGGCGACGGTTCTTATCAAGGTGCCGAGAAGCTGAGCAAGCTCGGTATCAAAACGATGGGGCTGCCAGGGACCATCGACAATGACATCTCCTTTACGGATTACACCATCGGTTTCGATACGGCGGTGAGCATCGTGGTGGATGCAGTGAACAAGCTGCGTGATACGATGTCCTCCCATGAACGGGCTTCGGTTGTGGAAGTGATGGGCCGTCATTGCGGCGACATCGCATTGCATGCCGGGTTGGCTGCCGGTGCGGAGACGATCCTCGTACCAGAGGTGCCGTTTGACCTGAACGAAGTAGCGGACCGCATGAAGCAGAACTTTGAAAAAGGCAAACGCCACAGCATCGTGATCGTAGCCGAAGGCGTGGGCAGCGGCGAGGACGTGGTGCAGGCGATCAAGCAACGCCAGCCTTCCGTGGAGCCGCGTGCAACCGTGTTGGGTCATATCCAACGCGGCGGATCGCCAACGCCGTTCGACCGCAACCTGGCCAGCCGCCTCGGCGACTTCGCCGTGCGCAGCCTGATCGCCGGCGAGTCGAACAAAGCCTGCGGCATGATTGGCGGCGAAATGATCTTGACCGACATCGAGAAGGTTGTCAGCACGAAGAAGCCGTTTAACATGGAGCTGTACGAGCTGGCATCGCGTTTGTCGCAATAAATAGATGAGTTAGATCGTTAGAGGAGCCGAGCCGGGAGGAATCCCGGCTCGGCGTGTTGTTCTGGAGTATGGCGGAGCCTCTACCTTTTCGGGTGGAAATGTTGCAAATTAGGCAACATGATCAATTTGTTCGGAGCGGAAAAGCTCAGTCTAGGCGAACCCTCCCGCTTCTGCTACAATCGAACGCATAGCTGATGAAGGGGGAAGGTACATATGTATCTGTATCGATTGGAGGCGGAAACCTCCGCCGGTGCATTCGTGATCGTCATCGCCTCCGAGGAAGAGGAGAAGGCATTTGCCGCAGCCGAGGGGCATTTGCAGCGGCAGGTGTTGCCCGCACCCGCAGTCACGGAGTTGTCGATCGTGGAGAAGAAACGGATCGCGCCCGGGGCCGGCTACGTAGTGGCAACCGACAGCATGCCGCGTTAAAAAGAGAAGCCCGTGACCTTCCATCGGTCACGGGCTTCTCATCATTTATTGCGCATCCGCCGGACGAATCTGTCGGCTGCTAAACCGACGCTGGATCACGACCAGACGATACAGCAACAGGACGGCGGCTACGGCTAGGCCGGTAATGAGGCCAATCCAGTAGCCGTATGGGCCCTGAGGAGTGTAGTTGGCTAGGACGAAGCCAAACGGCAGCCCGATGACCCAATAGGCCAACAGAGAGATCCAGAAGCCGGGGCTAACGTCCTTGTACCCACGCAGCACGCCTTGCGTTGGCGTGGCGATGGCATCCGAGATCTGGAAGAAGATCGCATACACCAGGAAGTGCTTGATCAGCGAGACGACTTCGAGTTCGCTCGAATAGAGCTGCGCGACACCTTGGCGGAACAACAGCAACAGGACGGCGGTGGCCAAAGACAAGGCCGCGGCAGTCCCAATGCCAAGGGCCGCGTATTGCCGGGCATCCTTCAGCCGGGAAGCGCCGGTCTCGAAGCCGACGAGGATCGTTAGCGCCAGACAGATGCTGAGCGGGATCATATATAGCGTCGAGGCGAAATTGTTCGCCGCTTGATGAGCAGCGATCGTCAGCGTGTCGAATCGGCTCATCAGCAGCGTTACGGCGGCGAAAACGGCCGTCTCGAAGAAGATCGCGAAGCCGATCGGCACACCCAGTTTCATCAGTTCGCGCCATTTGGCCAGCGAGATGCGATGCAGCTTGCGAAAGACGCCGTATGAGGCGAACGGTTCTTGCCGATGTACGATCCACAAAGCGATTAGAAAGATGCACCAATACGTAAAGGCCGTGGCGATTCCGGAACCGATGCCGCCAAGACGAGGGAAGCCGCCGTGTCCAAATATAAGCAAGTATCCAGCGCCCACGTTTAGCGGGAGGGAGATCAGCGTAATCATCATCGATATCCGGGTTTGTCCCAGCGCATCGATAAACGAGCGCAGTACGATATAGCCGAACAACGGAACAATTCCCGTGGAAATCGCCACTAGGAAATAGAAGGCGACATGATGCACCTTGGGTTCCAGGTCCATCGTGTTCAGCAGGGGAGAGATCGAGAATGCCCCGACGAGCAGCACGACCAAGCTCACGGCCACCGACAACCATATTGCCTGGATGACGTGATAGCCGACCTTGTTACTCTGACCGCCGCCAACCAATTGCGAAACGATGGGCGTGATGCCCATGAGGATACCGCTAAGTCCGGTTTGTACCGGGATCCAAAGGCTTGAGCCGATGGCCGTACCCGCAAGGTCAGCCGGACTGGCATGGCCGGACATCATCGTATCGAAGAAGGTCATCAGGGACATCGTCACCTGGGTGACCAGGATGGGGATCAAAATGCGTAAAAATTGCCCATATTTTTGTTTTAACGTGTATGTTTGATTCATAAGCCGACATATCTCCGATCCTCAAAGGGTTACTTTACGTTCAAGCGAAACCAAACCCGGGCAGAAAGGCCCGGGTTTGATGGCTTTGCAGCATTATTATTCATAAGCGACGCCGGAAGTATAACGGTTGGAGGCGTTCCACAACAGAAACTCATCCACCTTCATTTCCTTCAGCGCCCGGATTTGTTCTTCCACTTCATGTTTGCCGTATTTGATGTAATGTCCGCTTCCCAGCCAACTGGCGGTAAAGTCCTGAATCCAAGGCCGGATAATCGGCTGCTTTTCTCCCAGCTCCGAAAGCTTTGTTTGCGTATCCTGTACCGCGCCCTTGATCGTCTGATAAGGGGCTTTGTCGGGATCCTTGGCATTAAACCATCCGGTTGTGTAATGGCTTGGATAGATCATCGGACAAATCACGTCGACATTGTCGGAGATTTTCACGAAATCCTGACCAATTCCTTCGGCCGCTGGCACCGATGCCGCGTATCCGAAGATATCCACCGAAACCCGGATCCCTAACGGTTCGAGCTCATCTTTGGCATACTTGACGAAGGAGGAGACGGCGTCGACGCGGCTCATCTCACTTTTTGTATAGCTCAGACTATCCGCCCGTTTCTCAAAGCCTTCGGGGAACCGAACGTAGTCAAATTGGATTTCCTTGAAGCCGAGCTTAGCCGCTTCCTTGGCGATGGCGATATTATAGTCCCAAACCTCTTTACTGTAGGGATTCACAAAGCTGTCGCCTTTGCCGTTGCTCCACACGGATCCATCCTTGTGACGGAACGAGAGCTCCGGATGCTTCTTGGCCAGAATCGTATCCTTAAACACCACGATTCGGGCGATCGGATAAATATCATGCTTCTGCAAGCGAGCCATTAATGCATCGATGTCACGGATGAATGGCTGCGGTTTCCCCAATTTATTCAGCTCGGCGTTATCCGTCTTGTACGTGATATAACCCAGATCATCCTTGATATCGATCACCATCGCGTTCAGCTCGGTCTTGTCGACGAGATCGACCAGTTGGCTCATACGGGATCCCCCGGCACTGTATGCAGTAACATAAATGCCTTTGACTTTGGGAGCGTCGACCTGAGGATCTTCTTTCAGATCGGATGGTTTGATAGGATTGTCCAGGCGCCCCTCCGCTAGATTCACCGAGAAGGTGTGGGTAACGGATGCCATCATGGAGTTCGCCGGTTCCATCCCCGCGGCTTGCTCCTGCGGCGCTGCTCCACTGCCTGTACTCAAGGCCAGAAGTAGTAGTGTCCAGATGATGTTCATGATATCTCTCCCTTGTTTGCAATCGCTACTTATTATATCGGAAGAACGGCCTTCAGAAGGAACAGGAATGTCACAATTGGTAAAAAGTTTCAGAGATTCATAGAAGAAAAAAACGCAAAAAAGTCGTTTCCTTTGCCGAAGCAAAAGAAACGACTCCGTCGTGCTTGTAAGCGTTACATATTTAATGAAGAAACGCCGGGTTTTGATGCTCGCAGATGCTGAATTGAATAATCTCCAGCGCGTCCTGCGGTTCCAAGATGGTCATGCCATCCCGGAGGAGGATCGTCGAATTCAGTTCCCTTTGGTTCAGAAATAGCAACATATCCGGAAACCACTTCTTAACGATCTGTTCCAGTTTTACCGTTTCCATTTCCATTTCCACATCCATCACCCTTTCCTTTCAGAATCATTCACTGCGGAATCAATCCTAAATCGGAAAAGCAAAAAGCCTGTGAAATACGGGGTAAAGCTGAACCCTTTGAAGTTACAAAGGAACCGCTGTGATTATTATAACAAAGAAGCAGCCGATTGGAAACGGCCGCTTCTTTCAGGAAAACGCTTAACGACGGCGGAACGAGCCCATTACCCCGACGGTTTCCACAATATTGACGAAGGCGCTGGAATCGGTTTGTTTGATGATTTCCCGCAGTTCCGCCAGTTCATAACGGGTTGTGACGGTCATCAGCATATCTTTTTCTTTATGGGAAAAAGCGCCCTGAGTCTTGATCAATGTCACGCCGCGGGGCAGCGACAATAGCCGCTCGAGCATCACTTCCGTTTTGTCGGTGATAATAAACAACGTCACTTTGATATGGCTGATATGGATCAGATCGACGACCTTGCCGGAAATATAGATGGAGACCATCGAGGCCAACGCCAGATCCCAATTCCCTTCCAGATAGCCCATCGCTAGAATGACGATGCCGTTAAGTCCGACAATGACGTTGCCGACCGGAAAATCGCGAAAGCGGGTTACGATCGAACCCACAATGTCGAATCCGCCGGACGAGCCCCCGACGCGGAACGAGATGCCGCTGCCGATGCCCACCAGCACACCGCCAAATACTGCCGAGAGCAGCGTATCCGATGACAAAAGCTTGTCCGGTGTCGGAATCAGGGCAATGAGCCAGGTCGTGGTCGCAACCGATAAGATGCTTAAACCGATAAACCGTTTCCCCAGCAAGAATAATCCGGCGATTAAAAGCGGCACGTTATATGCCAGATACATCGTACTGATGCTGAGCGGAGAAAAATAGGCGGTCAGCATCGCCAAACCGGACACTCCGCCGCTGAGCAAATGGAGCGGTACGAGGAACAGATTAAAACCCGCGGCGATCATGGCAGCCCCGAGCACAATGACTATTGCATTCCTAATTTCCTTAAACACAATCTTTCACCTCACGAAAATAAAGGAAGTATCCCAACCCGCTTGCTGGTATTCCGTTTATATTTTGTGCTATAATACTTGAGATGTTCTTGAGTAGGTACTCTTTTCCAGTTTTCAGACTAGACCTATGTAAAATTTACAGGCGGATTGGACAGCCTATAAACGATTAAATTGAAGTTCAAAAGATGTTTTTTGAACAACCTTTTAAACGCTACTTAAGAATACCGTTAAGCCGGTGGAATGTCCACTATATAGAAGGAGCATGATACATTGAACACATTCACAGATTTCGGCCTAGAGCCTAAAGTATTGCAAGCCATTACGGAACTTGGATTTGAAGAAGCGACGCCGATTCAGGCCAAATCGATCCCGATCGCTATGGCAGGGCGCGACATGATCGGACAGGCGCAAACCGGGACAGGAAAGACCGCAGCCTTCGGCTTGCCGCTCATTAACAAAATTCCTAAAGAAGAAGATCGTATCGTCGCACTGATTATGACGCCAACCCGCGAGCTGGCCATTCAGGTCGCCGAAGAAATCGGTAAGCTCTCCCGTTTTAAAGGTACGCGTTCTCTTCCTATCTACGGCGGACAAGACATCGTACGCCAAATTCGCGCTTTGAAGAAGAAGCCTCAAATTATTATCGGCACACCGGGCCGTTTGCTTGACCACATTAACCGGAAAACGATTAAACTTGACGATGTACAAACCGTCGTTCTCGACGAAGCCGACGAAATGTTGGATATGGGCTTCATGGAGGACATTCAATCGATCCTGAAGCTGGTGCCTGAAGAGCGTCAAACCATGCTGTTCTCCGCAACGATGCCGGCGAATATCCAGAAGTTAGCCCAACAATTCCTGAAGGATCCGGAGCATGTGTCGGTCATTCCGAAACAAGTTAGCGCCCCGTTGATTGACCAAGCGTACATCGAGGTTCAAGAACGCCAGAAATTCGACGCTTTGACCCGTTTGCTTGACATGGAATCGCCGGAGCTCGCGATCGTGTTCGGCCGGACGAAACGCCGTGTCGACGAATTGTCCGAAGCCTTGCAGAAACAAGGCTATTCCGCCGATGGTCTGCACGGCGACCTGTCGCAGAACCAGCGCGATAACGTGATGCGTAAATTCCGTGACGGAAGTATCGACGTGCTGGTAGCAACCGACGTAGCCGCACGTGGTTTGGACGTATCCGGCGTGACCCACGTCGTGAACTTCGACCTGCCGCAGGATCCGGAAAGTTATGTGCATCGGATCGGCCGTACCGGCCGTGCCGGCAAAGAAGGGGCGGCTTGGTCCTTCGTGACGCCGCGCGAAATCGATCACCTGCGCTTTATCGAGCGGATTACACGCCATAAGATCGCCCGCAAGCCGCTGCCGAGCATCGCTGAAGCGATTGAAGGCAAACAGCGCATTATTGCTGAGCGTTTGATTGAGCTGGTGGAGAACAATGAAATGAACGAAAATAAAGGCATCGCGATCCAATTGCTGGAGCAATACGATTCGGTGAACCTGCTGGCAGCTGCATTCAAGCTGATTACAGGGGACAAGAACGAGAAAACCAATGTTGAACTGACGCCGGAAGAACCGATTCGCGTGAAACGTCGCAATCCGGATATCCGTTCCAGCGGACGGAAGCCGTCGGGTTACGGCAACCGCACGGGCGGAGGCGGAGGCGGGGGCTACCGCCGCGATTCCCAAAGCGGCAGCCGCGGGGGTTACAACAAAGGCGGAGGCTATAGCCGCGATGGTGGACGCGACTCCTACCGTTCTTCCGACCGCAAGCCACGGACCGGTTCGGGGGGCGGAGAACGCAGACCTTCTTCTTCCAAATACAATGACAACCCTTCGTTCGACAACTAAGGTGAGTCTGTCATAATCTCAACAAAAAGAAGACGGAGGAATCTCCGTCTTCTTCGTTTTTGTTCATTACAGAAGGATCGTACGGCTCACGATAACGAGCAGAATGAACAATACCAGAATCGTACCCGTAGAGGTCCAGAAACCTCCGCCATATCCTACACCGGACAAGTGATAACCTCCTTTGATGATGTTGAAGTTTTGAAGTTACGGTATATACTATGGCACAGGGGCCCTCTTAGATTAGACGCTTACCCAAAGCAGAGCAAATTAGGCGCTGGAACGAGTTGGACGAATCATGTATAGTTAATATAGGCAGAGCTATTGCACTATACAATGCTTGAGAGGAGATCTTTACTTGGAATACAAAGGTTTTATGGGTGGATTTTATAGAATCACCGAATGGATTATGCGGATCGCCGGCAGTAACCTGTTGTGGCTGCTGTGTTCGTCGCCGTTTATGATCGTACTTGCGATGAAGCTGTTGCTGGTGCTGCAGTCGCCGACTCCTCAGCCGGAGACGTTGACGATTTGGATTATGGGTATATTGGCACCGTTTACACTGTTTCCGGCAACCGCCGCTTTATTTTCCGTGACTCGGAAATGGGTGATGGGAGAAAGCGATTTGAGCATCATCAAAGTCTATTTCAAAGGATACAAGGAAAACTACAAGCAGAGCATGATCGGCGGCATTTTCTATACGGTTTTGTTTGCGATTATGTACGTGGATTATGAAGTCTACATGAACCAGATGAACAATCTGCAGATGATCGGCATGGTGATGCTGTTCTTCCTGTTGATTCTGTTCCTGTCTTTGTTTAACTTCTTTTCGCTTGTTGCACATTACCATCTTGGAGCGTTTCAACTGATCAAAAATGCAATCCTGTTCACCATTCTCCGGCCGTTCCGAACCTTGTCCACGCTCATTTGTGCGGGCGTACTTGGGTTTCTGACCTTACGCTTTGGCTGGTTGATCTTCTTTGGTTTTGGCAGCCTGACCGCATTCGTTGCGTTCTACAATTTCTATATTGCTTACAACAAGATACAGGAGAAGGTAGAGCGGATGCGCCAATCTGAAGATGCGTCGAATGTCAGCAATTCGGCACAGGACGACGAGGATTTGGCCCTGGATTTGCCGACAAGCGAGGAGAAGGAAAAGGATTGACTTTGCGGCCTGACTTTACCATCATCTTCCTTGCCCGGTGAGTTTACAATTGCTTAACGAAGCCGTATAATAGGTTTACGTCCTGCGATGTGCGTTTCGATTTCTGTTATTTTGAACCAATGACGGTTATCTCGGGAGACCTATATTGCGCCATGGCTGAAAGGCCCTATCCATTGGATGCGGGGACTTCAAAAACGTCGCTGCGGTCACCCACCTGCGGGTGCAGGTTCGAGATAATGTAATCGGACGGCATAGGCGGGTCTATGATGAAACATGTGAGCGGCACCTTGTACTCTTTTCATAAAGAAAAGGGACAAGGTGCTTTTTTTGTTTGCGCCGAAATGCGCATGCTCGCTTTTGTTTGTCATCCAAGAATGTTAAACTAATAATTAAGAAAACGCATACCCATGCAAATGGGGTCAGGAACGTGAAGGAGGAAGAACCGTTGTCATTCAAGAGAACACTTACCGGCATTTTCCGCAGCCAGGAAGGAACCAGCGACCGCGCGAAAGTGCCCGAACTCAAAACCAGGTATTATTCATTGTCCAAAGAGAAATGCTGGGAGGAAGTCTCCTCGACTTTGAAGAAAATCCCCGGCTATAAAGTTCTGCACGAGGTGCAGTCCGTTGGCGAGATTACGTTGGAGAAACGGACCAGCCTTGGGCGCGTGATGGATATCACCGTATCGATCGTATCCACCGGCCCGGTACGAAGCGCGGTTGATATTTATTCCGCGACACGTGGATCGATGGGAGACCTAGGCGCGAATTATCGCAACATCCTCCAGCTCTTCTCGGTGTTGGACAAGAAGCTGGCAGCTCACAAAGTGTCCTCGAACTTGTAAAATTCGTTAAGCAACGCAAAAAAAAGCGAGCAGGGAGAATCCTCTCCTACTCGCTTTTCGTTTGGGCTCTGGAATTAAGAGAGCAGCGCTTTAACGGCAGCTACCGGTTTTTCGTAATCCGGATGCTCCGTCATTTCCTTCAATACTTCCACGTATTGGATTTTGTTGTCTTTATCCAGTACAAACACGGCACGCATGTCGAGCGCGAACTCTTTGATCAGCACGCCATAGGCTTTGCCGAAGGAATTGTCTTTGTAATCCGACAAGGTGACCACCCGATCAACGCCGGCGGCACCGCACCAGCGGGCTTGGGCAAATGGAAGATCGGCGCTGACGGTCAGGATAACCACGTCTTCGCCAAGGCCAGCGGCCTCTTGGTTAAATCGGCGCGTTTGCGCGTCGCAGACACCCGTATCGAGCGAAGGTACAACGCTGATCAGCTTGATTTTGCCGGCGTAGTCCTGCAGTGTTGCTTCTTCAAGCAGGTTTTTATTCAAGCGGAAATCGGGAGCCGTATCGCCGACTTTGAGTTCCGGGCCGATCAGCGTGATCGGATTGCCTTTAAATGTAGCTACATTTGCGCGTTCTTGGGCCATGTTCATTTCCTCCTAGACAGATGGATTTATTCACTCAAATTTAATTATAATCGTTTTGAAAAGAAAATGTCCAACATAAGGAAAAACCAAGGTAAAGGAAGGTTCCGATGATTTTCATAAGATACGAAAACTGGAGAAGTTATCTGCGGTATTATCCCGTGACCTGCTTGCTCCTGGCTGCCAACATCATTATGTTTATCGTGTTGGCGGTGAATGGAGGATCGACGAATCCCTATACACTACTCAAGTTTGGAGCGTTGACCAATATTCCGGAATTAGCCGGCGAGAGCTGGCGATTGATCTCCTCCATGTTCCTGCACCGGGGCTTTGATCACCTGTTCTCGAATTCCTTTGCGATCCTGGTGTTTGCGCCGCCGCTGGAGCGTCTGTTGGGTTGGTGGCGATACGCGTTGCTCTATTTGGGGAGCGGGCTCGTCGGGAACCTCATCAGCATGGGAATCTATCAGGTTGGTGCGGATGTTCATATCTCCGTAGGGGCTTCAGGCGCCGTCTATGGGGTCTATGGCGCATTTCTCTACATTGCTTTACTGCAGCGAAATCTGATGGATGAAAGCTCGCGTAAAACGCTATACAGCCTGCTCATTATCGGCGTGATCTATTCGGTATTGGTTCCACAGATCAACCTGGCAGCTCATCTCGGCGGACTCGTTGGTGGTTTCTTTATCTACGGGTTGATTATCCGGTTGTTAAAACGGCGTTGAACCTAAAGAGTGTAAATGGTACATTAAATTTAGAATAGGTTCGAGCACATGCGAAATGGAGCGATCAGATTCGTGGAATTAAGACAACTGCAGTATTTTGTGAAAGTGGCGAGAAAAGAGCACGTGACTCAGGCTGCCGAGGAGCTGCACGTCGCCCAATCGGCGGTAAGCCGGCAAATTCACCAGCTCGAGCAGGAGCTTGGCGTTAATTTGTTTATGCAGAAGGGCAGGAATCTCCATCTCACCGCCGTTGGGCAACTGTTCTGCAGCCGAGTGGAGATGATTCTTAAGGATCTCGACCGGGCCGTGAGCGAGGTGCACGAATTTCTTGATCCGGAGCAGGGGGAAATCCGTTTAGGATTCCCGAACAGTCTGGGGATTCATATGATTCCCAGCGTAGTGGCGGAGTTCCGCAAGCTGTATCCCAATGTGAAGTTTCGTTTTAGACAAGGCACTTATCCTACATTAATTCGCGATGTCGTATCCGGGGAAATTGATTTAGCTTTTATCTCTCCATTTCCAGAAAATCATGATCAAGTCACCGGTAATGTGGTGTTGACGGAGGATTTGGTAGGCATTCTTCCACCGGGGCATCCATTGGCTGGCGAGCAAAGCATCAAGCTAAGCCAACTCAAGGATGAGAAGTTCATTTTGTTCAGCAAGGGCTATTCGCTGCGACCGATTGTTTGGCATGCCTGTCTGGAGGCAGGTTTTACGCCGAAAATCGCTTTCGAAGGCGAAGAAACCGATACGATAAGAGGATTGGTTGCCGCCGGCATGGGCGTTAGCTTGTTGCCGGAGATGGCGTTGTTTCAAAGCTTTACGCTCCAGCCGATCCGCGTACGGATCTCCGAACCGAAGGTGACGCGCACGATCGGATTGATTCACCGTGCCGACGAGAAGCTGCCGCTTGTGGCGCAATCGTTCCGGATGTTCCTGCTGGAATACTTTGGCCTTCAGGTCGATACGCTGCCAAATCCGTGAATGAATTGTTATGTAAACGTTTGCTGAATCGGCTGAAAACAAAAAAAAGGCTGCACGATTCCGAGCCGATGGACTCGGAAACCGTGCAGCCTTTGTTACGTGAAGTTGATTAGTCGCGGTTACTCGTGAAAATCAGAATGTAGCGAAGCAATTCCAGAATGGAGATCAAAGCGGCAGCCACATAAGTTAAAGCCGCGGCGTTTAACACTTTGCCGACTCCGCGCGATTCATTCGGAGAGATAAAGCCCTGCTCGAGCATCACCTTTCGAGCTCGGCTGCTGGCGTTAAATTCGACCGGCAGGGTGACGATCTGGAACAAGACGGCGGCGGAGAAGAAGATAATCCCGAGTCCGATCAAGTTCAGCGCGCCAAAGAGGAAACCGGCCAACAGCAGGAAGGGGGCAACTCCGGAAGCGAAGTTCACCAGCGGGAACATCCGATGGCGAAGCACCAGCATGGGGTATTTCTGCTTGTGCTGAATTGCGTGTCCGACTTCGTGACAGGCGACGGCGACGGCGGATATGGAACTCTCGTAGTATACCGGCTCTGACAACCGGACTACACGGTGAATTGGATCATAGTGGTCTGTCAGGGCACCGCGTACCGGCTCGATCGGGACATCATAGAGGCCGTTGGCGTCGAGCATACGTCTTGCTGCGTCGTGACCAGTTAAACCATAAAGGTTTGAAACTTTTGCCCATTTGTTAAAAGTGCCTTTGACCCGAAACTGCGCCCATAGCGAGAGCCCAAATGCGATCAGTATCGGGATAAGCATCACGTCTGAATACATGAATCATTCCTCCATATGATTTAGTTGTCAAGGATGCAAACAGAGGTTGATTAGAAATATAGGTTAGGAAAAAGGCCCGTGGTTCATTAACAGCCGGATCGCTTCCATACAGGCTAAGCTTTGCGGTAACAAATTCGCGAATGCGCGTTTGGCCTGATTCGGCTGTAAGCTGGAAATGAGCGGCTCCAGCTCCTTGACCTCGCGTTCCAACTGCTGCATATGGAGCTCCAGCGAACTCAACTTCTCGGTCACTTGTACCTCGTGAGTCACCCGGTTCCATTGGTCCAGCTTCTCGCGGATCTCTTCCAACGTATATTTCTCCTGTTTCATTTGATTAATACGTTCAAGCCTGGTCAAGGTTTCAGCACTGTATAAACGATAGTTGGTCTGGGTGCGCTTCTCCGGGGAGATCAGCCCTAGTTTCGTGTAATAATCGATCGTCCGCTCACTGACGTCGGCGGCTTTAGCCAATTCTCCGATCCGGTACAGTTTATTTACTCCAATTCCATCACCTCTTCCGACATATCCAAAAGATTGCTTCTATATTTATTTTATTTATCCTCATGATACTTAACAACAAGCATACAGTCAAACGTTATGCTTTATTTTTATCAGTAACTATAAGACGATATAACCATAAACCTAACGTAGTATGTTAGAAAGTATGTAGTAAATCTATTTTTTTTCAAAAAACTATTGTCATTCCTGCGCCTTTCGTCTTATAATCACTTTAACAATTCATTTTGTGTAAGGAAACTTAACATTAGGGGAGTGTTAAAGATGAAGAAGAAGTGGCTTTATGGTGGACTCATTTTTCTCGCGTCATTTGCTTTTCCGGTCTCGGCATTCGCAGCGGAGGGAGAGGTTACTGCCCCGGTTCTGGAGCTGGGCCTGAATTCGCTTTTCGTATTCGTCGCAGCCATGCTGGTGTTCTTTATGCAAGCCGGCTTCGCTTTACTTGAAGCAGGTACCGTTCGGATGAAGAACGCCGGGCACGTAGCCGGCAAAACGGTCCTTACTCTGGGAATATCCGTTCTTGCTTGGTGGCTGCTTGGCTTCGGTTTCGCTTTCGGCGACGGGAACAGCTTCCTGGGTACGACCGGGTTCCTGTTCGGCGGCGAAGGGGATATCGGTTCCTTTAGCGTATTCTCCGAAATTGGCGTACCGCTCAATTTGATGTTCCTGTTCCAAATGGCGTTTGCGGCTGTATCGCTCGCGATCGCTTGCGGCGGGATGGCGGAACGCGCCAAACTTAGCGTTTATATCATCTTCGGTACGATCTTCATTGTCCTGATTTATCCGATCGTTGCTCACTGGGTATGGGGCGGCGGCTGGCTTGGCAATTTGGGGATGCAAGATTACGCCGGTTCGACGGTTGTTCACTTAACCGGTGCTACAGCGGCTCTTGCAGCAACTATTCTGCTTAAACCACGTCTGGGTAAATACAATAAAGATGGGAAACCGAACAACATTCCTGGCCATAACCAAGTGTTGACGGTACTCGGCGTCATTATCCTGTGGATCGGCTGGTTCGGTTTCAACCCGGGCAGCGCATTAACTCCTTTGAACGATGGATTCTTTGGTTATGTCCTGATGACAACCAATCTGGCCGCAGCCGCCGGTGCGGTTGCCGCACTGCTCATTTCCTGGGCGGTAATGGGCAAATCGGATATTCCGAGCATGCTGAACGGCGTGCTGGCCGCTCTTGTAGCAATTACCGGTTCTTGTGCTTTCGTTGACGCTTGGGCTTCCATTATCATCGGTGCGGTTGCCGGGATTTTGACCTTCTTTACGGCAAGATGGTTTGAACGCGCTGGGTTGGATGATCCGATTTACGCTTTCTCCGTACACGGGATCGCCGGGGTATGGGGTGCGATTTCCACCGGTTTGTTCGCAACGCCGGAATTGGCTGAGAAGACGGGCGTAGGCAAAGCTGGCTTGTTCTATGGCGGCGGCTTCGGACAATTAGGCGTACAGCTGCTTGGGGTGATCGGTACTTTCGCCTTCGTACTGGTTGTTTCCTTCTTAGTCTTAGGGATCATGAAGTGGACGACTGGGCTACGTGTCACGGAGGAAGAAGAAACAATGGGTCTGGATATCAGCGAGCATGGTACTTACGGTTATCCAGAACAAATGAACTTGCTGAACAAGAATACTTCGTCCGGCATTCCTGCCGAATAAGAGAGAGGAAAGGAAGTTGGGGGCCATGAGTCATGACACGGCCATGAACAACGCAAGCTTGAACGCGATCCGGTCCGCTGCGACTCCCGCTATGCTAAAGGCGGCCCGAGTCGATGAGCAGAACCGCTTATACGGCAAGCTGACATCGATGCCGATTCAAGCATGGAACCGGGAGGTCTCGGACCTGCATGATGCTGTCATGACCCAAGCTTGCCGATGCTGCGAAGAAGAGATGATCCGGGAGGGCTACGGCCCTCCTCCTTCGCATTATGCCTTTATTGCTTTTGGAAGCGCTGGTCGAGCGGAACCGACTTTATGGAGCGACCAGGATAACGGATTGATCTACGGGGAGGGCGACGTAGAGCAGTTGGAGCTCTATTTTGAACGATTCAGCCACAAGCTTTCAGCGATTCTTGAGCAGGTCGGCTATCCTCCGTGCCCTGGCAGCGTCATGTTGTCTAATAAGTTATGGCGAGGCAACCTAGTTTCGTGGGAGAGACAGTTGCTAGAGTGGCGAAATATTCTAGCCTGGGAACAAGTTCGCTATTTGATGATTGCCGCTGATTTGCGCCATGTAAACGGTGATGCGGCGCTGACAGCCGCTTTGCGCAAAAAGATGAAGACCGTCATGGAAGAAGATCAAGGCAACGATCGCGATGTCGTGGCAGCGATCCTGCGAAATACCGTCCGTCACAAAGCAGCATTAAATATTCTGGGTCAGGTGATAACGGAACAGAGCGGCGAGCATGCCGGTGATTTTGACGTCAAGTACGGCTTGTACATTCCGATTGTTAATGCCGTTCGTTATTTGGCTTTGCAATATGGGGTCGAATCCTCGTCAACTTGGGAACGCATTTCTCAGCTGGTTCAGCTTGAGGCGGTTCCTACCCGTTGGCTGGAATCCTGTAGTCGGGCGTTTGAGACGGCGGTGAGGCTTAGGTCCCTTGTTCCCCCGGAAACGGACAACGGGTTGCTGACAGGAACCCATTATTTGCCTCAAGAGATGTTAAAACAGAAAGAGCTCCGGCGCGAACTGCGGGAATCACTTAGCACGGTCAAGGTCATGTACCGCACTCTCCAAAGGCAGCACCGGTATGCGGAAAGGAAATGGTTATGAAAGAACCGATGAAGGGAAACGGTGGTTTTTGGGATGCCTTCAAGGGCGGCGGAGTGTCGCCAAGGATCGCCTCGATGCTTGGCGCGCCCAGCGCGCAGCAAATCGCATTCGTTCGTTCTTTGACCAAAGGGCAGCGTCGTCCCGAGACGCTTCACGTTCCGCTGAGTGAATTAAGAACGGCAGTCTTCGATTTGGAGACGACAGGATTTCATTACCATTATGGTGATGAAATTTTGTCCTTTGGGGCGGTTAAGGTGGAGGGGGAGCGCATCAGCGAAGAAGTGTATTATTCCCTCGCTAAACCGGCTTGCCAAATTCCCGAACGGATTATCGAGTTAACCGGAATTACGCCGGATATGGCCCAATCTGCCCCCACTTTGCTGGAGGCGCTGCGTGAATTCATGGCTTTTGTTGATGACCGGGTGCTCGTCGCGCACGGGAGTGCACATGATAAAGCCTTCCTGGACGTGGCGTTATGGAAAACAACTAAAGCCCATCTCGGGCACCGGGTGCTGGATACGATGATGATTGCCCGCAAGCTGGAACCGGAGCGCCGCATCTCGGGAGGGCTGGACGAATGGCTGGCTGTATATGGGATCCCGGTTACCCAGCGTCATCACGCATTGGAGGATTCCAAAATGACCGCTCGTCTTTGGATCGCGTTAATCGACCGGTTGAGAGAACAAAACGTCTTAACCTTAGGTGATCTGTATACTTTTTTGAGTAAAACGTAACGTAACCTCTTATCGGCTTGTACTTATTCACCATTCTGATTTTCCTGATGTACGGGCAAAAGGGTATACCCCGTGCCGTTCGAATCGATCCCATAAGCTTGAATCCTGAAGCCGTCCGGTCCGCTGGGCGGCTTATCGTTTGCGAAGGAAACCCTGCCCCCAATCAGGTAGAGGCGAATTTGGGCAGCGAAGATGGGCAGTTGACGCAGATCCTCCGGCGATGGCAGTGGTGGTGAGCTGGGGTGGGTATGGTAAAGCCCGATCAATTGCGGATCAAAGCAACTTCGGACCCACACGGCTGGATCGAGCTCAAAAGCGTGCTGCGGAGTCTTGGAGTGATTGGCGACGGAAAGGTAACGTTGGATTGTTCCTTGGCGGCCGTCAAACGTACCGAACAGGAGGCCACAAGCCTCCTCGGGGTGCCGCTGTAGCCCATCTCGCAGCATTTCGTCCCGAATTTTCGCTGGCAACATCCAGAACTGATTCATTTTGCGAACTCCTGTCCATGAATTAAGTTTCAAAGGTTCACCTTTTTCACGCTCCATTGTAACAAATCGTTAAAAAAGGGTACAATATTTACGGTAAACGTAATCTTAAAACAATTGAGGGCATAAAAGGACGGACATACGATGAATCGTAATCGATGGATTTTGGCTGCGCTATTGGTGTTGCTGGCGATCGCCTTGCTAGATCGTGGGGGACAGGACGGCTGGTTTTCGAGCCTGAGCGGCGACTCCAAGGGAAGTGAGAAGGAACCTTCCCTCAGTGCTATGGCGGCGGAGGGGGCACCTAAGCCTGGGACGGCTGCGCCGGCCTTTTCCTTGCCGGGACTGGATGGGAAAACATACGAAGTTGGAGGCAAGCGGGACAAAGTGCTGTTGCTGAACTTCTGGGCTTCCTGGTGTGATCCGTGTAAGGAAGAAGCTCCTGAGTTGAAGGCGCTGGCTGAGAAATATAAAGACTCCCTGGATATTTATGCCGTTAATGTCACGCTATACGATAAGCTAGATGAGGCGAAGGCTTTCGTTAAGGAATATGGTTATACCTTCCCGGTGCTGTTGGATGAAAAAGAAGAGGCTTATCGGATGTTTAACGGTATCGCCTTCCCGACCAACGTATTGATCGACGAACAGGGTGTCATACGCGATATTATCGTTGGAGTCATTCCACCGGAAGAACTGGAAGCCAAAATCAAAAACTTGATTTAGCGTGAAGAGGCCCGAATCACCAAGTAATAGCGGTGGTTCGGGCCTTCTTATGAATATGGCGTTTGTTGGTATTAGTGGTTGACTAATCCCCGACCGGCGGAAGGGATCTCTTCATAACCCTCGCGTTTGGTTTGCCCCAGCAAAGCATAACGAATACTGTCTACGAGCGCTTCCCAGCTGGCTTCGATCACGTTGCTCGAGACGCCGACGGTATTCCAGGAATTGTGGAAATCCTGGGACTCGATCAGTACGCGCACTTTCGAAGCGGTGGCGTCTTTGTCGTCGAGTACACGAACCTTATAGTCGGACAGGTGCATGTCTTTCAAGCCCGGGTAATACGTGATCAGCGCTTTACGGAGCGCATTGTCCAGCGCATTAACCGGACCGTTGCCTTCCGCCGCGGTGTAGATGCTAGCCCCGTCAATCTTCAGCTTGACGAAAGCTTCGGATACGACTGGCCGGTCGGCAGTTTTCTCTACCAGCATCTTAAACGATTCGAAGATGAATAGTTCCTTTAAATCACCGTTAGCTTGGCGCAACAACAATTCGAGAGAAGCGTCCGCGCCTTCGAATTGATATCCTTGATGCTCCAAATCTTTGATCTTGGCGATGACCTGCTTGGTGTTCTCGTTTTCCGGATCGAAATCGATGCCCATCTCCTGCGCTTTGGAGAGGATGTTGCTTTGTCCCGCCAATTCGGAGACGAGCACACGCTGACGGTTGCCCACGAGCTCGGGAGCGATGTGTTCGTACGTTCGCGAATCGCGAAGGATCGCGGAGACATGGATGCCGCCTTTGTGAGCGAACGCGGCATTTCCGACGTAGGGCTGATTGACCTGCATATGCACGTTGGCAATCTCGCTGATATAGCGGGCGGTGTTGGTGAGTTGCTTCAACCGGTCCGCCTCGAGCACATCGTAACCAAGCTTGAGTTGTAGATTTGGTATGATCGAGCAAAGGTTGGCATTGCCGCAACGCTCGCCGTATCCGTTCATCGTACCCTGAATTTGCGTAGCTCCGGCGCGGACGGCGCTGATCGAGTTGGCAACAGCTAGCTCGCAATCGTTATGGGTATGGATCCCCAATTTTGAGCCGGAGATCGCTCCGGACAACGTGCTGACGATATCGAACACCTCATGCGGCATCGTGCCGCCGTTCGTATCGCACATCACCAACCAGTCGGCGCCGGCTTCTTCCGCTTTGCGCATGACGGCGAGAGCGTAATCAGGGTTATTTTTATACCCGTCAAAGAAATGCTCAGCGTCAAAAACAACCTCAAGCCCCTTCTGCTTCAAATAAGCGATGGAATCGAAGATCATGGCGAGGTTCTCTTCCAATGTCGTCTGCAGGGCGGTGTGTACATGAAAATCCCACGATTTTCCGACCAGGGTCGCCGCCTGAACACCGGCTTCCACCATCCGGTGAAGGTTAGCGTCGTGTTCAGCTAGGCTGTCTTTTCGACGCGTGCTGCCAAAAGCGGTGATCTTGGCCTGCAAGTTCAGTTCCTTGACCCGCTTGAAAAATTCAATGTCTTTCCCGTTGCTGCCCGGAATTCCACCTTCAATGTAATGAACCCCAAGCTGGTCCAGCTTTCTGGCGATCTTCAGCTTGTCGTCCGCCGACAGGCTGATGCCCTCGCCTTGAGTACCGTCGCGCAAGGTGGTGTCGAAGATGGATATTGGCTTTGACATGATCGAAGTATCCCCCTTTGGCAATGTATGAGGGTGGTTAGCTCTCACCGTGTGTTTGGTTTTTAATTAATAATTATAACACTTACATTTTAAATGTAACACGCTTTTTTGAGAAAATGGTTGGTGCCGATATTGACCGTCTTTCCGGGGACGGGTATGCTGAACTTAGGAGTAACGTATGATAAATGAGGGGAAGAAAGTGAGAGATACTGCTGATTTTTACCCTGCCCGGGGAAGAGTCGTTTTGCATGTCGATATGAACGCTTTTTATTGCTCGGTTCATGAGGCGGAAGAGCCCGACAAATATCGGAACCAACCCACAGCGGTGGCCGGAAGCGTGGAATTGCGAAAGGGCGTGATCGTCACCTGCTCGTATACCGCACGCAAGTTAGGAGTGTCGACAGGGATGACCGTCAGCCAAGGTCTGAAGAAGTGCCCCGAGCTTATTGTTATCCAGCCGGACTTCCACCTCTATCGCAAATATTCCAGGGCGTTCATGGATATCGCATATGAATACACGCCGCTGCTCCAGGCTGTCTCCATCGACGAATGTTATCTGGATATCTCCGGCTCCAAACAATTCGGCACCCCGCTCGAGATCGCAAACGAAATCCAGCAGCGGATTCGGCACGAGCTAGGCCTTCCCTGCTCGGTTGGCATTGCCCCGAATAAGCTGCTGGCCAAAATGGCTTCGGATATGAAAAAACCGAATGGCATTTCCGTTCTGCGTATACGTGATGTGTCGAAGTTACTTTGGGATAAACCGTGCAGCGACTTGTTTGGCATCGGCCGGAAGACCGCGGATAAACTAAAGTCGATGCGGATCTATACGATTGGCCAGCTAGCGGCCGCCGAGGAACGAAAGCTCATCGAGCGATTTGGAGTGGCTGGATCCTGGATGAAGCGGGCGGCGAACGGAATCGACGATACGCCGGTTAATGATGAACGTGAAAAAAACAAGTCGATCGGCCATACGACTACGCTTCCGCGCGATATTAGCCGGATGGAGGACGTGCAGCGAGTGTTGCTGAACGTCGCCGACCAGGTGGCGCGTCGGTTACGTCGACAGAATCTGATGGCGCAAACGATTCAGATTACGATCCGCACCCCGGACATGAAGACAATCACCCGCTCGCAGAGTCTGGATACGGTAACCGAGCAGGCAGAGGAGATATACCGTGAAGCTTGTGAATTGTATCGTCGCCATTGGAGCGAAGACAAGCCGGTACGACTGCTTGGGATTACATTGCAAAATTTGGTTCCCAAAGAGGAGTCTGCGTTGCAGTTGGATTTGTTCGATTACGAACGCCAGCCCAAAAAAGAGTCGCTAACCCGTACGATGGATATGCTAAGGGACAAGTTTGGTGAAGACGCAGTTCTGACCGCTGGCATGCTGACTGACGATCCGTCGGCGTTGATCCGTAATCATCGGATTCGCGGGACTTCGCTGCAGACGGATTTCCTTCGCGAGGAGCGTGACGAAAATGCGGACGGCCCTCGTTCGATCGAGGAATGAACGATCAAGGAATGATCACCTTTTGGAATTGGTATAATACGGAAAACGCATTGAAATTGCAAACTATTTATATTATATTGGTCATGGTGATATAAAACGCACCGGACTCGTACCGTTTATTCAGGAGGCAGATAAGAGATGGCGAAATATACTTGGGTTGAGAAAGACACTTGCATCGCTTGTGGCGCTTGCGGCGCGACAGCACCGGATATCTACGATTATGACGATGAGGGTTTGGCCGAAGTGATTTACGGCGAAGACGGCAATCGCGGGGTAACGGAGATTCCGGATGATTTGCACGACGATCTCCAGGACGCTTGCGACGGCTGCCCGACGGATTCCATCAAAATTGCGGATGAGCCGTTTAATAAAGAAGGTTAAACCTTGGAATAACTGGTTCAAGGAACGCCCTACGCCGATTTCGGCGGGGGCGTTCTTTTTTTATTCTTCTTGGGAGTAGAATGTGATATGATCATAGGAATGAATACTGAATACAAATTCATCAAACGAGGTGGTTATTCCTTGATCGGTAGAAGCGGAAATCCTACTCTTCGCGATTCATCCTTTGATCGTCCGGACTCGTACTCCGGGATGCAGCAAATGACGATTGAAGGTACGGTTAACAAGGCGTTTATCACGCTGATTATCCTTCTAGGTAGTGCGTTCAGCACGTGGATGCTTTATTTTGACGGCTATAGCGTGGGCGGCATGGCGGTAGCCGGTGCGATTATCGGCATGATCCTGGCTCTGATCGTTAGCTTTGTGCCCCGGACGTCGCCCTATCTGGTTCCTCTTTATGCGATAGCGGAAGGAATGTTCCTTGGCGCAATATCCGCGACCTACGAAACGCTGTACAACGGCATTATTCTTCAGGCTGCTTTGTTGACGATGGCCGTATTCTTGGCGTTACTCTTGGCTTACAAAACGCGTTTAATCAAAGCCACGGAGAATTTCAAGTTGGGTGTGTTTGCGGCAACCGCGGGGGTTGCGTTGGTGTATTTAGCTAGCTTTATCCTCGGATTCTTCGGCATTAACATCCCGTATCTGCACAGTAACGATTGGATTGGCATCGGTATTTCGCTGGTAATCGTGGTTATCGCGGCGCTGAATTTGGTGCTGGACTTTGATTTTATCGAAAACGGTGCCCAGCGGGGAGCTCCGAAATATATGGAATGGTACGGCGCCTTTGGCTTGATGGTGACGTTGGTATGGTTGT
Source organism: Paenibacillus sp. FSL R7-0216 (assembly GCF_037969915.1). NCBI lineage: Bacteria > Bacillati > Bacillota > Bacilli > Caryophanales > Paenibacillaceae > Paenibacillus > Paenibacillus sp. FSL R7-0216. Next base: position 1,910,752 of record NZ_CP150222.1, read on the forward strand.
ATCTGGAACTCGTCCGCCTGTTGGCGAAGTTGGCAAGCCGCGATTAAGAATAATTTAACTTGAGGACAGGATGGTATGGGGGAGGGCGGTAGCCTAACTCGTACTACCCTGTCCTCTCTCTTTGCACCATTATCCCGTTTGATCAGGCAGAAAAAGTAAAGAGGAACAGAGATGCAGAAATACAGAAGGCAGAAAGGCAGAAAGGCAGAAACGCAGAAACGCAGAGTGAAACAGAGCGCCTCAGTTACTCAGATACTCAGATAATTAGGTGGGCGAGAAAAGTTATGTGAAAAAATAACTATTAAATAAGACAGGATTATCAAAGAATAGTGCCTCGGAACAGTGAAGCAGGTTTTAGAGAACTGCAAGAAATCCTGTAATATATGTTAAGCTGCAGCTACAAGGGGCGGATTCGGTGTACGCGCAATCAGTTGATGGTATGAAATGGTTGGAATCGCCACACAAATACACAGCAACTTATGCGACATCGTCGCTTTCCCTCCAGACAAGCGTAGACGCCTACGCACAGTGTACTCGTTCAAGTACGCTTGCAGATACTTCCGTCCTAAGGCCACATAGGTACTTCTCAGCGATCCCCACGCCTCTCTTACCACTTTCCGCAAGGGTGTATACAGCCGATAGGCAATAGGAAACGACTGTATCTCCGATGTACGAATCTCCACATTCTCAGTGATGAAGGCGGCGAGTTCGCGGCGGTTTGCCCTACGGATCTCTCTTCTATTTTGCGGGACGAGTTGGATTTTGACATGCTCAGGCTCGCCTGCATCCGTTACTGTACATCCTGCCACGACTGCCGAGGAACGAGAATATAAAAGCTGGCCGCGGGACGGATCAAATCCGTACAGGTCACTATTTACCTTTACGTCTCCACTCAACAACTCACGAGCATCAAACTCTCCGATGGCATGGCGTATTTTGTGCAGCATCAACCAAGCGGTCTTGTAGGTAACGTGGATCACCCGGCTCAGCCGCATAGCCGAGATGCCGTCGGGAAGCAAGAACAACTCCATTGCCTGGAACCATTTTAATAAGGGCAGGTGGGTTCCTTCAAAAATCGTACCCACCAGAGGTGACGTTTGATACGCGCATTTACCGCACTCGAACAAAGGAATGCGTCGTGTGGTCAGACGGCTGCAATGGGGGTGAGCACAGCGTGGGCAGATGTACCCGTTTGGCCACTTCAATGCAATCAGTGCCTCCACACAATCCTGTTCACTAGTATAACAGCAGCAGTTCAGGGGTGGCAGAATCGTTTCCGGATGACCACCTTCCATGTCGGCTTCCCTCCCTCACTATTAATATACGTACATACGTTCGTTAATTTGATTATACCAAACATACGTTCCTAATACAACCAAAATTCTTCCAAAAAAATCATTTATCTACAAAGTTTCTCTAGCCTCTTTTTCTCGCCACCACCACGTCCTGATCGAAGGGGATAATCGTGCAAAGAGGCGATCAGAGGCACGTAGCCCCGCATCGCCTCGCATCGCCCCGCATAACCTCTAATCCCGTATACCCGCTTCTAAACCTACGCTAGGTATTAAGTCGCAAAAATGCGTAATTGGCGAATAATGGGTTAGAATCCCTGATCTCTCTGCCGATATAAGTAAATAATGGTGATTTCTCGACTACCTGGCATGGAGGAACTGATGGGAAACTCAGCTTATCTTAAAAAATATGTAGAAAACCATCCTAACAATAAAATGGCCTGGTATTTACTGGGCAAGGAATATGAATTGAACGGGCAAGCGGGGAAAGCCCACTATTGCTATATTCAGGCGGGCAACGTGTACGAAGCGTTTGAATCCAGCAAAATCCCGCTTCCGGAAGAGGTACTGTCCGGCTACAAGGAAGGGCTGATGCAGGAGACGCACCGGCGGGAGAAACGAAGCCGGTTCCTACGCAAGTTCAGCCTGGCGCTGTTGATCGCGCTGCTGATGTGGATTCCCTCGGCCGATGCGCCGGGGAATCGGCCGGCGATCGTGCCCGCGTCAGCTGGCGTCGAGCTCGGAGAGACGCCGGCCGATGTGCCGCCACTCGCCGAGGATGAGGCGGAGGGCGGTGCGCCTCCGGTGGCGCCGGCCTTCTCGGGGCCGGCGTTCACCGCCATCGGCTACGCCGGCGATCCCGTCGGGACGCAGGCGGAGGCCGTGGGCGGTTTGCTCGCGCTGCAGCGGCAAACCGATTTTAGCCCGCTCCATGCGGCGGCGCTTGGCATGGAGCGGGCTGGCGACTGGCTGGTCTGGTCGGACGACCTGCCAGTCGTGTTCGGCTTGGAGCAAAGTCCGGCTGACGGTCGGACGACGCTCCAAGCCTATGATCCGGCGGCCTGCGAATGTACGCCGCCGGATCCAACAGAGCTGCAGAAGCACGCGAAGGTGTGGATTCCGCAGCAGGAATCGCTAGGCGTGCTGGCCTCAGCGATGACCCATTATAAGCAGGCCAAGGGAGCCTGGCCTTCCAGCCTGCAGGATCTAACTGGGCCGTATCCTGACAATTGGATCGCGGGGACTGATCCGACCATGGTGCAGGGGTTCGGCCCGCTGTTGGCGCAGCTGAAAAATAAAGGTATCGCCGCGACGGGAAAAGAAAATGAGACAGCGGTGCTCGCGGAGGGAATGGCTCCGGGGCAGCGGCCGTATTTTGCCGAGCCATATGAGATTATCGTCGATACACAAGCGCATGTACTGGCCGTGGTTAGTGGGAATGTGATAGTTCGGAGTTATCCGGTTGGCTTGGGCGGTGACAAAACACCGGAGGGCACATTTGCGATTTCCGAGAAAGTGATGAACCCGAACGGAAGGGATAACGGAGAGTTTGGCAGCCGCGGCATGCAGCTGTCGGATACGAATTACGCGATTCACGGAACAAATGAGCCGGACAGCATCGGGAAGGATGAGTCACTGGGATGCATCCGAATGGGGAAGAAGGATGTGGAGGAGCTGTTCGATCTCGCCCCGAAGGGAACGAAGGTGGAGATTGGAAAGGGGATCTTACCGAAGCTGAAAAACGTCCCGGCGGAGCGTTTCGCCCTGGGCGATAGACAGGATCAGACCAATCCCCACCGCACATACCATTGGTTGGACTAGTTTAGGTTACGATCAGAAGGACGGCAGTCACGACGACGAGCGCAGCTACGATGGAAATCGACCAGATGAGCGCTTTCTTGTTGACTTCGTCCTTTTTTTGCTGGAATGTAGGCGGTTTGCGTTTGGTTGACATGAATATTTCCCCTCTCTAACCTAGTCTGAAGCGATAATGGAGGTGCATTCCCCCTTATTGTAACGGCTTTCATCATAAAATTCCATCACCTTGTTGTTATGTTCACGCACCGTTTAACTTTTCTTTTCCAACGGAAAAGGCTAAACTGATAATAGCAAAATCATGCAAAGCATCGGATCGGAGTGAACAGAGAAACGTGTTGTATCGTGCATTGGGAAAACCGGTGTTTTTCCGGATGGATCCGGAGGATGCCCATCATCTCGTTATCAATGGATTACATACTGCCGCTGCTATTCCCGGAATGACATCGATGTTGCGCGGGATGTACGGCGTGCCGGAGGCGCCGGAGCTGGCGACGAACTTATTCGGTATTCATTTTCCTTCCCCGGTGGGGTTAGCCGCCGGTCTTGATAAAAATGCTGACGCGGTGCCAGGTTTTTCCGCGATCGGATTTGGATTTATGGAAGTTGGCACGGTGACGCCGTTGGGCCAACCCGGCAACGATCGTCCCCGGTTGTTCCGGCTGCCTCCCGAGGAGGCGCTGATCAACCGGATGGGGTTCAATAACCGCGGGATGGAGGCGATGGCAGAGCGCTTGCAGGCGCTGAAGCTTCGTCCGATTCCGGTCGCCGTCAATATTGGAAAGAACAAAACAACGCCAAATGAAGAAGCTTTTCGCGATTATGAGAAATGCATTTCGGCATTATACGAATACGCTGATTTTTTCGTCGTAAACATCAGTTCACCAAATACGCCGGACCTGCGTAAATTGCAGCATGGTAACGAGCTGGCAACGCTGTTGACCGCCGTGATCGACCGGATGGCGGAAGAGGCGGAGCGACACGGTAAATCGAAGGCGGTGCTGGTCAAAATTGCGCCAGACGTCAGCTTTGATGAGCTGGAATATATGGTCGATACGATCCAAAACAGTGGTGTTTCGGGTCTTATCGCCACGAATACGACGTTGTCCCGAGAGGGGATCACGCATAAGAACGCCCAGGAAACGGGAGGCCTGAGCGGCAAACCGCTTGGTATGCGATCGACGGAGATCATTTCTCGGGTCTATCGGCAAACGGGCGGGCGATTGCCGATCATTGGCTCGGGCGGAATTTTCACGGCGGACGATGCCTACGCCAAGATCAAGGCAGGTGCCAGCTTGGTTGAAATCTACACCGCGCTGATTTACGAAGGCCCGGAGATTAACCGCAAGCTGCACCGTGGACTGCGGCAACTGCTGCGGCGGGACGGCTATCGCCATATTTCCGAGGCGGTTGGGGCGGACCACCGATAAGCGGCCGGCTGAAGCCAAGCCGGGGGGATAGAAGACAGGAGGCATAAGGATGGACAGTAGAGATTGGGGAACATTTTTGCTTCCATATGAACAAGCCGTTGAGGAGCTAAAGGTCAAATTCAAGACGATGCGCTCCGAACTGAAGAAACTTGAAGAGTATGCGCCAATCGAATTCGTGACCGGAAGGGTCAAGAAAATATCCAGCATTCTAGACAAGGCGAAGCGGTACAACGTGGCTCTGGAGGATCTGGAGACCGGGATTGAAGATATCGCCGGCATCCGGATCATGTGTCAGTTCGTAGAAGATATCCGCCGGGTGGCGGAGTACATTCGGATGCGCAAGGATCTTAAGGTCCTTTACGAGAAGGACTACATTACCAACTATAAAGAAAGCGGGTATCGCAGCTTTCATATGATCGTGGAATATCCGGTGCAAACCGCGCTTGGCCAGAAGCAGGTGCTAGCCGAAATCCAGATTCGCACGCTGGCGATGAATTTCTGGGCTACCATCGAGCATTCGTTGAACTACAAGTATCGCGAGAGCCTGCCCGAGGAGATGCGGGGCCGGCTCAAAAAGGCCGCGGAAGCCGCCTTCGTACTCGATAACGAAATGTCCAGCATCCGCGAGGAGATTTTGGTTGCGCAGAAGAGCTTCGAGGACGACTCCAACATCGTCTCCTCGGTACTTGCGTCGATTCATCAGTTGTATTTTTACCATCTTGTGTCCGAAGCGATTGACGCGCAGGAGCGGTTCAACCGGCTGTGGGAAACGAAGGATTTCGAAGGGATGAAGCTACTGATGGGCGAAGTGAAAGGCCTCATCAAGCAGCACAAAAAAGTAGAGGAGCCCGGGGATGAGCTATGAGCCGCTGTTTGTGGCGTACCTCGTTTACTTCAACCGAGACCGCGATTACTTCGAGTGCCATGAGGTGCTCGAGGAGCTTTGGTTGGCGCGGGGACATGACCCGCTGTACAAAGGGTTGCTTCAGATCGCTGTCGGCTTGTTCCATGCCCGGCGCGGCAATTTGTCCGGGGGGCGGAAAATGCTGCTTTCGGCCTTAGAACAGCTGTCTCCGTATCCGGAACAGTCGCTTGGCATCGACCTTGGCAAGCTGCTGCGGGAGACGGAGGCGTACATCAGAGAGCTAGCAGATGAGGGGAAACGGGATTTTGCCTTTTACGATCTGACGATCCGTTTGTTAGATTCGGAACTGGTCCGCATGGTGGAAGTGGCATCGGAGAACATCGCCCCGAATAATCCGCAGCGGCGTACACCGCAGCGCGGTGAGAAGCATGAGGAAAGGCAGCAAAAGTTGGATCAAAGGAAAGCGCGTTGACAAGGCTGATTTCGGCCCGTCCCCCATTGTAGGGGAGACGGGCGTTTTGCGGTACGAAGCAAAATGACTGAATCGAAGAATGGATGGGACAGGCATGGCGGTACAACCACCAGAAGAATTTTTGGAGCGCATGCAGGAGCTGTTGGGAGAAGAAGAATATGCGGCTTTCCGTGCCTCTTACGACAATCCGCGGTTTGCGGGGGTCCGCGTCAATACGCTAAAAATTGATTCCGAGGCCTTCAGGAAAGCGGTGCCGTTCGAATTGCGGCCGATTCCCTGGTGTCAAACGGGGTACTATGTCGATGAGCAAACGAAGCCGGGCAAACATCCGTATTATCACGCCGGGCTCTACTACATCCAAGAGCCAAGCGCTATGGCGCCGGTGGAGCTGTTGGAGGTGGCGCCCGGGGAGCGAGTGCTCGACCTCTGTGCGGCCCCGGGAGGAAAGTCGACGCAAATCGCGGCCAAGCTGCGCGGAAGCGGCATGCTTGTAACCAATGATATTAACGCGGAACGGACCAAAGCCTTGGCTAAAAATATCGAGCTGTACGGCGTACGTAACGCGGTCGTGCTCGGCGAGACACCGGAGCGAATCGCACGTGCGTTCCCGAATTTTTTCGATAAAATTCTGATCGATGCACCTTGCTCGGGGGAAGGGATGTTCCGGAAAGACGAGGATATGGCCCGGCTATGGGAACCGGAATGGATTCGGAAGTATACCGGCATGCAACGGGATATCTTGAAGTCAGCGGCGGCTCTGTTGGCGCCGGGCGGGAGAATGGTATACTCCACCTGCACGTTTGCGCCGGAAGAGAACGAGGCGACGATCGCGGATTTCCTGTTGGAGCATCCAGAGTTTAAGGTCGTACCGCTCAAGTGGGATCCCCGGATCTCCCCTGGACGTCCGGAGTGGCTGGAATGGCTAGCCAAGCGAGAGGAAGGCCGGATATATCCGGCGAAAGTCGCTGCGCAAACTGCCATGTGCGGCCGACTTTGGCCGCATAAGGTGGAGGGTGAGGGGCATTTTCTCGCCGTGCTGGAGCGACAAGGGGAAGGACAACCCCAGGAGGAAACCATAGGATTGGGTAATTCCCCCTCGGAATGGGAGGGGGAATCCCGCAGTAAACGGGAATCCCGTCAAGGCCACCGGGGCCGCCAGGGAACTGGGCGCGATGCCAAAGGCGTGGACGAGAGGGAGTTGTTAGAGAGCTGGCGGGCTTTTTCCCGGGAGCATCTCAATGAGGCGGAACTACCGGGGGAACCGCTGCTTTTTGGGGGCAACGTCTACCTGTCTCCGCTTACCAAGGAGCGTCTGGACGGGTTGAAGGTTGTCCGGCCTGGCTGGTACGTCGGGAGCGTGAAAAATGGGCGTTTTATACCAGGGCAGCCCTTGGCCACAGCACTGTCTCCATCGGAAGCGGTGAGGGTGCTGGATTTGTCCGCTTCAGACGGCGAGGCAATTCGCTATCTGAAGGGAGAAACCCTGCAGGTGGAAGCGGCGAGGATTCAATGCTCGGAGAACGCTAGCCCCAAAGGATACGTGCTGATCACGGTCGACGGCTATTCGCTGGGTTGGGGCAAATGGCAGGATGGAATGCTGAAGAACGAATATCCCGCCGGGTGGAGGTGGACGTAAGATGAGTGCCGGCAAGAAAACGCAACGGTTGGATAAAATTCTGGGAAATCTCGGTTATGGAACCCGATCGGAAATCAAAAAATACGTCAAACAAGGCCGAGTCGCGATCAACGGAGCGGTCGTTAAGGACAGCGGCATCCAGTGTGATCCTGGAACGGATGTGGTGGAGCTGGATGGGGAGCGGATTTTTTATCGGGAGTTTATCTACTTGATGCTGCATAAACCGCCTGGTGTCATCTCAGCTACGGAGGATCGGCGGGAGAAAACCGTACTCGATTTGCTCCCGATGGATTTTCAAGTATTCTCGCCTTTCCCCGTCGGGCGACTGGACAAAGATACAGAGGGCCTACTGCTGCTGACTAACGATGGTCAGCTGGCCCATGACCTGTTATCCCCCCGCAAGCATGTACCCAAAACGTACGAGGCTGTCGTCCTCGGCCATGTGGGCGATGCGGAAGCCGCGAGCTTCCGGGAGGGCGTGGAGCTCGACGATGGCTACGTCACCTTACCCGCCGAGCTAGAGGTGCTGGAACACGGAGCCGAAGCGGACGGAACCCGCATCTCCCGCATCCAACTGACCATCTCGGAAGGGAAATTCCACCAGGTCAAGCGGATGTTCGAGTCCGTCGGTTCCCGGGTCACATACCTGAAGCGCCTGTCGATGGGGCCTCTCCTTCTCGATGAGTCTCTGCCGCTCGGCGCCTTCCGCGAGCTGACCGACTCCGAGCTGGAGTCGCTGCGCACGTACAAAGGCACTGGAGCTTCAAAAGGGTAACTAGTGATTCGCTCAACAGTGAGCGATTCCCGAAGGGAGAGCGCCGGGTTTGCTGGCATGAAGCCAAGCAGCACGCCGTAGCTCCAACTAACCAGCGGTTTGTGCAACAGTGAGCGATTCCCGAAGGGAGAGCGCCTTAACAGCACGAAGTTGAAGGATATAGGCCGAACGTTGCAGTCACCGCCATGCAGGCGCGCCCGAAGTAGAGCGTGCCCGTAGGGCGACAAGCGGCTTGTAGCACGTTTGCCTGCACAGGTGAGCCGACAGAAGTAGGGATGAGCAGCACGGTTTACCAGGTTGAACGGGAACGCCTAAAGTAAGACGTACCCGAAGGGGGAAAAGCGTTCCACGAGCCAACTTAAGCGAATCCCCGCAGGGGAGAGCGTGCAGGAGCACCTCATGCACTCCCACGTTCCTCCCCTTTGCGGGAGACCAGAGGGCAGCAGGCCCTCGGGCCCCCTCCCTTACGGTAAGGGAGGGATGGGGAGGGTTGAGTCAAGAAAGGAGACCACACATGAAATACAAACTGATCGCATTAGATGTAGACGGCACGCTGCTCACCGACGACCACGTGTTGACCCCGGGAACGATCGAGACGATTCGAGCCATCGCGGGGCAAGGCACGGAGTTCGTGTTATGCACCGGCCGGGCTCCGCGGAGCTCGATTCCCTATATGCGCGAGCTTGGGTTGGAGGGCTATGTGATTAGCCATAACGGGGCAGCCACGGTGGATGTGCGGACCGAGGAGATCGTCCACGAATTCGCGTTGAATCCGCATGGACTTGAGCCGTATATGGAGTACTGCCGAAAGAATCACGTTCATTTTGACGTCAATACCACCTTTGCGCTGTATGTGGAAAATGCGGCAGGGCTCACGAAGGAAGCACTGGACATGTACCACAAATTTCTGATGGAACCGGAAGATATGCCGGGTTGGGCCGATTTCAGCGAACCGATCGTGAAATTCACTGTCGCCGGCGAGATGGATCAGCTGGACCGCGTGTACTCGGATTGGAGCCAATGGACACAGGAATTCAATATGCTGCGCAGCGGCGACTTTTTCATCGATTTAATGCATAAAGAAGCTTCCAAAGGGGCAGCCCTGCAGAAGCTGGCAGAAAAGCGCGGAATCCCTGCCGAAAACGTCATGGCGATCGGCAATTATTATAATGACTTAACGATGCTCACCTATGCCGGGTTAGGCGTAGCTATGGACAATTCTCCGCTGGATGTGAAAGCGGCGGCCAATGCCGTGACCGCCTCAAACAACGAGGAAGGCGTGAGGCAAGCGCTGGTAAAGTATGTTCTAGGAGATGTTCCATCAGGGTGAGAGGGTGGTCTTCTTCTCGGTATCGGACAAGGAGTGCTCAATTGTTCTCGGACGGTGCAGCAGCCAGCCGAGGCTTACACTGAGACCGAGCAAGACGAGAAACAATCCTCCGGCGAGCCCCAAGGTTCTAGGCGTCACCACTTCAAGCAAGAAACCGGCGGCGAGCATGGCGATACCCATCAAGGTGTTTTGCAAGGTGGCCAATCCGCCGAAGAACCGTCCCTGCCATTCGGTTGGAATCAACTGCATCAGAACCGTTTCGTTGCAGGCGTTGCCCACGCTAGTGGTGACTGCCGATAAGGCTAACAGCAAAATGATCAGGAGAAACGAAGGCGATTGGCTGATCATCACTTGGAAAACCCCTTCAATCAACACGGTCAGGACAGCGGCCGTCCGCATATAGCGGGCCATTCTGCCGGTGAGTCCGGAGCCGACCAGCATCCCAGCACCCAGCGCTCCATAGAGTAATCCGATGCCGATATCTCCCATATGGAAAACTTCGGTGGCGTATACGCTAATCAGTACGTTAAATATCCCGTCCCCAATCGGCCAAACGGCGAACGCGATCAACATGATCCGCAAAAAGAAGGATTGAGTGAGCAACCGTCGGAGTACAGCGGTTTGGCGGGGCCCGAGCGTCGGCGCTGGCGTCGGCGTGTATATTAGCTTGCCGGAATTGATCTCTGCGGCTGCCGACCGCTTGGCGGGATCAAGGCGGAGGAGCAGCAAGCCGGAGATCAGGAAGGACAACGCGTTGAGTACGAAAGACACCTGTCCGCCCACTACGGCAGCAAGGATACCCCCCGTGACAGATCCACCGATGAGCACGAAACCGACCATAGCCTGTTCCAGGCTATTCACCGCCAGCAGGTGATCTTGGCGTACAAGCCGGGGGATCAGCGACATGCGGGCTGGGGCGTAAATGGCCTCCCCTGCGGACAAGGCAAACGCGCTGACATAGATGATCCAGATATCCCCAGGATTGCGGACCAGTAGCGGGGTCAGCGCAAAAAACAAACGAATGACATCGGTGAAGATCATGATCGTTTTCTTGGAGAAACGGTCGGCGAGCAGTCCGCCGAGCGGTCCGAAGACGAGGTATGGAAACAGGCGGACCGCAAAGGTGATGCCGACGGCTAGGCCTGAGCCGGTCAGCGATAATAGCAAGCCGAGGACGGCCACTTGGCTGAACCGGTCGCCGATGCCGTTGACCAGTCCGGCTGCAAACAGACGGCGGTAAGAGGGTTCCTGGCGTAGGATTCGTAAGGAATTCATGGGATGAGATCACTCCTTTTCAGAGAAAACAACAGTAGTGTTATAACTATCTAATTAAATGATCATCTAATTTAGTGGGCAAAAAAAGGCAACGAGGCGATAAGCGATGCCTCATTGCTTGACCGGCACAATCCGCTAGCGATTAGGATGAGCTCTTACCCCAAAGCTCCGGCGGGTTCAACTCGTAAATGTCATTTTCGCGGTACATGAAATGGTTCATGATAAACTCGCGGCGAATCGTGGCGTAATCCTCGTGGTAATTCAGAATGTATTCGTTGATTTCTTTCTCTTTATACTTGCGGTGCGGTTCCAACCCCTTGACGAGGCGTTCAAGAACGATCAGCTTTTTCTTGCGTTGGGCCGGCAGATGCTTCAAAGTGCCGTTCTTGTTGAAGAAGTTGTCCAGCACCGCGGCTTTACGCGCCGCTTCTTCGTGTTTGTCCTCGGCCGCTGGGAGCGCCTTGCCGATATTCAGGATCGCTTGAGCCTGAAGGGCAAGGCTTTTTTCGTTCAGATAAAAATAGATCGTATTCTTATCCCGGCGCTCGTACACCAAGTCGGCTTCTCGCAGCTTGGTCATGTGATGCGTGATCGTCGGCGGCGTGACCCCAAGTTTCCCCGCTAGGGCCTGACCATGGAGGGGGCCGTTCTGTAGCAGTGCGATAATGCGGATACGAGTGACATCGCCCACCGCTTTGTGGAAATTGACCAACCGGTCCAGCTGCATTCTGATCCCTCACTAATTCGATATTTGTATAATTAGATGATCGTATTATTCCATGCGCTGGTTTCCTTTGTCAAGGGAGGCAAAAAAAATAGCGGTGGAATCCATGCAGGATTCCAGCCGCTTTTCAGGCATGTCGTGGCATTAAACTAAAAGGGTACGGGAAACGATAACGAGCAAGATGAACAGCACCAAAATAGCTCCCGTTGAAGTGAAGCCTCCTCCGTAGATTTCACCCATTGTTATTCCTCCCTTACATCAGGATAGGTTTCCCGTTGATCACGAGATAGTGTATTGTATGCTGCCTGGGAGGGCGCGGTCTGGACTAATGTCCACATTGGATAGATTGGGCGGGGTGCCTAATGCCGAAGGCCTTTGGGCAGGTGGTTCTTTAACTGTCCGCCGCTGGCTTTGCCCCAGCCCAGCGGGTATTGGCCCTCGCCGCAGGCGAGGGTCACGAGGTGCCAGCCGCGTAACGTTGCTGGCACCTCCAGCGTCTCGCCGCGCAGGAAGGCAGCGGCGAGGGGAGAATCCTCGCCGAGCGTCCATACTCGCGGGGCGGCTTCGGCGGCGTTAAGCGCCACAGCTAGCGCATGAGCGGGCTCGAACCGGCCTTTGCGGACATCGCCGAGGTGCAGCCCGGCGCGTGGGACCTTCAGGCCGGTCAGGTGTTCCGCCGTTAGCGCCAAGCCGTCGCTAGCCGGCAGGAGGTATAGCGCCTCGCCGAACAGAAGCGGGGTGCCTCCGACGGGAAGTGAGAAAGCCGGGAGCTCGTCCGCCGCCCAAGCGCGGAAGCCTTCTAAGGCAGCAGCGGCGCTACGTTCCGCTGGGCCGGAGCGACCCCCACGGGCGGCACGTCCACGATCGCGCACATTGTTGCGTCCGGTGTCTGCGCGTCCGGCACTGCCGGGGTCCATCGTGCCGTCCTTTTCCGCATTATCCCGCTCAATCAGGGCGACGTAATGGCCTTCGCCCTGCTCACGGTGCGGCCAGATTCGTTTCTCGGCGATCAGACGCAGGAAAGGATACGCCGCCAGCAGGCGAGCGATGGTATCCTCGTTCTCTCGGCGATTAAACGTACAGGTAGAGTAGGCAAGGCGGCCACCGGGTTTCAGCATCGCCACGGCGTCCTGCAGGATGTCCCACTGCCGTGCGGCGCATAACTCCACCGAATCCGGCGACCATTCGCGAATCGCCTCGGGATCCTTGCGGAACATGCCCTCGCCCGAGCAAGGAGCGTCCAGCATAATGCGATCGAAGGCGAGCGGAAAGCGGGCCGACAGTGCCGGCGGCGCTGCCTGTGTTACGACGGCGTTCCGGATGCCGAGGCGCTCGACGTTCTCTGCCAGGATTCGCGCCCGCTGCGGATGGATCTCATTGCTGATCAGCAGGCCTTGTCCGGCCATTTTTGCAGCGATTTGGGTCGTTTTTCCCCCGGGGGCGGCGGCCAGATCCAGCACCGTTTGACCGGGCTGCGGATCCAGCAGCTCCACGGCGGACATCGCGGACGGCTCTTGAATATAATAGAGTCCAGCGGCATGGTAGGGATGTTTGCCCGGCCGGGTCGACTCTTCGTAATAATAGCCCGTCCCGCACCAAGGCACCGGACGCAAATCAAATAGCTCCGCGAGCTTGTTTGCTGCCGTAGAAGACGAGTTCATTTTCAGTGTATTCAGTCTCAGTCCGTAGGCGCGAGGGGCGGCATAGCTTGCGAGAAAGGCCTCCGCTTCGGCCGGGCCGAGCATGGCCGTCACCGCTTCCTGATAAGCGGCCGGCAGGGATGGAATGGTCATGATTGCTGCTCCTTCCGAATAAACGGATTATCCGTCACTTCAGCAGTTTATCATATCGCTTTTTATTCTCAAAAGGGGAATGGATGTTCCTTCTTGCCTATGGCATAATGGAAAAAGAAGCGGGTTTTATCGCACAATCGTAAACGACATGCAAAGGAGAACCTCAATGAAACTGCTGCAGGCTTTATTTTTCCCGCCGGAACAACCCGGGGGCGTATCGTCGATGATTCCGTACCTGCAAGACCGGTTTAATCCTCCCCATTGGGAGATGGAATTATTTTCTCTGCCGAAACGGATCCGTTCGAAGGGGAGCGATCCCGTTATTTTTCATACCTTTGATTGGCAGCAGTACGGGGAGAGCCCGATCGTGCAAAAATACGTTCAAACCTATCGCGACTACTTGTGGTGGACGAAGCTTCGGTTGAAGCAGCCTTACGATGTGATCCATGCCCATCATCCGATCGCGGGACTAGCGATGAAGGAAGTGTTTCCGCAAACCCCGGTCATCCAAAGCATTCACTCTAGTTATGAAAAAGAACTCATCTTGAACGGTCGCATCCGGGAGAACGGGCCGGAGCACCGGTTTCTTACTTCGCTGTACCGCGAGCTGGAGCATCGCGCCGACCGGATGTATACCGTTTCGCAATCTTTTGCCGATTACTTGACGCCTTATGTGGACGATGCCGCAGCCATCGGCATTATTCCAAACGGGTTTGACGAGAAACGGTTTAAGCCGATCCCCCATGATAATGAAGTCGCCCAGTTGGTCACCGTCTGCCGCCTCGTGCCTGCCAAAGGGTTGGATACGTTGCTGCAGGCCTGCGCGGAGTTGAAAAGACGCGGACATAACTATGTGCTGCATATCATCGGCGACGGTCCGATCCGCCAAGAGCTGGAGCAACTGGCGCAGCGTCTGGGCATTTATGATGAGACGATATTTTACGGGTACACGCTGCATCCGGAGGAATTCATGCCATTCTTTGATATTTTTGTGCTGCCGTCGCGGGCGGAAGCCTTCGGTTCGGTGTTCGCCGAAGCGGCGCTCTGCAGCCTAGCGCTCGTCGGGACGGAGATCGGCGGGATTGCCGAGCAAATCGAGGACGGCGTGAACGGTCTCCTGGTCCCGCCTGAAGATTCGAAAGCTTTGGCCGTAGCGTTGGAGAAGGTCATCATGGATCCGGATTACCGCTATCAGCTGGCCCGCAGCGGGTCGGAGAAAGCCAAAGCCCAATACTCGTTAAACCGGGTTGTACATGAATTGAAGAAGCTGTACTTGCAATTCAAATAAGGAAAGAGTTGTTGCACGAATGAAAGCCTTTCGTTTTCTTCACGCGGCCGATTTGCATCTGGATACCCCCTTTTCGGGGATGTCCGGCGTGCCGGATCGGCTGCGCGGGTTATTGAGGGAATCCACTTTCGCCGCCTTTGACCGGTTGGTCCGGCTTGCGATTGAGGAAGCCGTCGACTTTGTCGTGATCAGCGGGGATATCTATGATGCTTCGGACTCCTCACTGCGTGCGCAGCTACGCTTGCGCGAAGGCTGGGACAAGCTGGGGGAGCATGGCATCCCGGTCTATATGATTCGGGGGAACCATGATCCCTTATCTGGTAGACGGCTAAGATTGGCGCTGCCTGGGCATGTTTATGAGTTTGGTCCCCGCGCGGAAAGCGTCACCGCAGTAAGGCGGCACGATGGGGAGCCGGTAGCGGTGCTGACCGGGACTTCTTATCCGACTCCGGCAGTACATGATAACCTGGCGTTGCAGTATCGGCGCGAGCCGGGTTCGGTGCTCTATCACATCGGGCTGCTGCATGGAAACGTGGACGGTCAAGAGGGGCATGACGCTTACGCGCCGTGTTCGCTCCGCGATCTAGAGGCCTCGGGTTACGACTATTGGGCGCTGGGTCATATCCATAAGCGGCAGATTCTTTGCGAGTCGCCGTGGGTGGTGTACCCTGGCAACATCCAAGGTCGCAGCCTCAAGGAGACCGGCCCGAAGGGCTGTTATCTTGTAGATGTGGCGGAGAACGGGGAAGCTCGGTTAACGTTTCGGAGACTTGATCAAGTGCTATGGATGGAAAGCCGACTTTCGATTGACGGGTTGACCACCGAAGAAGCTTGGAAGGGAAGCGTAGAAGAATGGCTGGACGAGCTGCGGGAAGCCGAGCCTGGACGAATCACGGTGGCTCGTCTCACGTTCACCGGACGGGGACCGCTGCATACGCTGCTGCAGTCCGGGCCGGAAGCAGCCGAGCTGCTGCAAGAATTGCGGCGCAAGGAAAGCGGACGGCTCGAGGAAGCCGGCTTCGCTGCGGCGGATGCGGGAGGCTTGATGCCAGGGGAAGGGATCGTTTGGCCGGCAGGCTTCAAGCTCGAGACCGGGGTGGAGCTGGATCGCGAGGGCCTAATGGCGGAGGACAGCTTCCTCGGCGAGCTATTTCGACTGGGTGAGCGAACGTCGGCGGAACCCGAATATGTGGATGAACTAGTTCGTGCTGCGCTGGCACCGCTCTCGGACAATCGTCAACTGCGGCGGCTGCTGCAGGAGCAGGATCCGGAGGCCAAGCAGGACCTGCTGCGACGGGCTGAAGAACTGGCGGCTGCCCTGCTGAACGAGGATACGCCGTTTCCGCGAGAAGGGAGAGGGGCTTCATGAAGCTGGAACGCATGCAGGTCAGCGGCTTTGGTCGCCTGAACGGACTGGACGTAGAGCTTCCCGGTCAAGTGACGGTGTTGTACGGTCCCAACGAGGCGGGAAAAAGCACGCTGCTCGGTTTCGTTCGAGCGTTGTTGTTTGGCATTCCTTCTCGGGCATTGGCCGCCGAGCGTTATGAGCCGCTTCGGGGCGGAGCGCATGGCGGGGCGTTGACGGTCCTTGGCGATGACGGGGCCCGTTGGCTGATCGAGCGTTACGCGCAGCCGCCGGAGGGTCGGAATTTACCCGGTACACGCGGGGATCGGCTGCGGATCACGCGCAGCGATGCGAACGGGGAAGTGCGGGAAGCGACGCAGGAGGAGATGCAGCGAGAACTGCTCGGAGGCATGTCGAAAGCGATGTTCAAGCAGCTGTTTGCCGTGTCGTTGACCGAGCTGCAGGAAGTGGGAGCTTTGCAGTCGGAGGAGCTCAGCCGATACCTATTTCACGCGGGTATCGGCGGTGGGGCTGCGGTGCTGCGCGGGGAGAAAAGACTAGTCCAGGACATGGACAAACTCTATCGGCCGCGCGGACGGACGCAGGAAATCGCCCAGCTCCTTCAAACGGTAGAGCGATTGGAGCGCGAGGCCGAGGCCGCTAAAGCGTTGCTACCGCGGTACAACGACGTGCTGGAGGAGCTGGAGCGGCTGGCGGCGCAGCTGGCGGAAGCCGAAGCAGCCCGCACGGCGAGGGGCCGGGAAACCG
Organism: Paenibacillus sp. FSL R7-0216; assembly: GCF_037969915.1. Lineage (NCBI taxonomy): Bacteria > Bacillati > Bacillota > Bacilli > Caryophanales > Paenibacillaceae > Paenibacillus > Paenibacillus sp. FSL R7-0216. Next base: position 1,927,560 of record NZ_CP150222.1, read on the forward strand.
CCCGCCTGCAGAAGGCGGCGGCCAGCCGGGCCGATTGGTTGAAGCGCGAGGCCATCCGCGCGGAGCTGGCGGCGCTGCCGCCGGTCGCCCGCTTCCCCGCGCAGGGGGCGGCGCGCTGGCAGGCGCTGCAAGCGGAGCGTGAGCGCCTGGCGCTGGAGCGCGGCGAATGGGCCCGGCGGCGGGAGGCGCTGCAGGCGGAGCTGGCGCGGCACCGCCCGGATGCGGCGGTGCTGGCGCAGGAGCCGGCGCTGCGGCAGCTGGCCGGCCGCCTGCCGGGCTACGAGGCCCGGCAGGGCGAGCTTGCGGAGCTGGCGGCGGAAGCGCTCCAGCTCGAGCGGCGGCTGGCCGAGTGCCTGCGCAGCATTAATCCGGCATGGGGCGCGGAGGAACTGCGCGCTTTTGCCGGAACGGTGGGCGAACGGGAGAGCGTTCGCCGGTTTGCGGCGCGGTTTGCCGCGTACGACAAGGAGATGGAGCTGCTGCGGAGCGAGCGCTCCAAGCTGGAACGAGCTGCGGCAACCGCGGAGAAGACCGGCGCGGCGGCGGTCGCCCGGGTTGAGGCCAGCGCCGCGGAGGGGCGGCGGCAGTTCGCCATGCTCGTCCCGCAGCAGCCGGACGAAATCCGCGCGCTCTGGAGCGAGCTGCGCGGCGAGATGGACCGCTGGCGGGAGGGCGCGGGCCGGCAGGCATCCGAGCAACGAGCGGCGGACGCCAGGGCGCTGGCCGCAGAACAGATGCGGGCGCTGTACCGCAAGCTGCTCGCCGGGAGCGGCGTGCTGACGATGGCGTTGCCCGTCATTCTGTGGCTCACGGCGGAGGCGCCGTGGGGCGCCGTGGCCGCGGCAGCCGCGCTGCTCGGCCTGGACGCCGCCCTGGCGCTGGCCGCCTTCCGCAGCGCGCCGCCTGCCGGCGAGCGGCGGCTGCGCCGCGGTTCGGCCGCGCTCGGCGCCGGAGACGACGCCGGCCCGGAAGCGCGCCTTAGCGCGCTGCTGTCCCGGCTCGTCCGCCATCCGCAAAGCGCCGCGGCCGCTTCCCGGTCGCGCAGCGGGGCCGCCCCTTCGTCCGGTCCGATGGACTGGGACGAAGAGGAGCGGCAGCTGCGCCGGCTGATGGAGGCGTGGCTGCTGTGGGATCAGCGCCACGCCGCGTTGGAGGGCCAGGCGGACGTCGCCCTCCAACAGGCATCCGCAGTCCAGGACGAGCTTGCGGCTACCCAGCGCGAGTTGTCCCGGCGCGAAGCGGACTTTGACGAGCTGGCGAGAGAGTGGGAGGCCTGGTTGGTCGAGCGGAGATTGTCCGCTGATCTATCCCCGGAGGCAGCGTCGGACGTGTTCCGCTTGGCGGAGCAAGGGCGGGACGGGTTAACCCGGTTCGATGGACTGACGGCCAAGATGGCGGCCTTGCGGCAGGAAAACGAGCAGTTTGAGCAGGAATGCTTGGCTTATGGAAGCGAAGGGAAACCTGATCAGGCAGTTACGGTTCTGCGGGAAGCATTGGCCCGGCTGAACGGCGCCATCGAAGAGAAAAGCCGACTGGACCAGCTATCCGCCAAGCTGCAACCGCTGGAGGAAGAGGGGCAGCGCTTGGACGATCGTTTGTACCAGGTGCTTGAATCGGAGCAAGCTCTGCTCGCCGAAGCCGGCGCTGGAGACGGCGAGGAACTGCTGCGCCTGGACGCGGCTCGGGAACGGCGAGATGCTTTGGAACGCGATCTGCGTCAATTGGAATTGATGTTGTTCGCTGGACTTGACGAAGCCAAGCAAGCCGAGCTGGAGCGGCTTTTGCAAACGATGGAGGAATTAGAGCTCCGGCAGCAGTTGGAGATGTCGGAGCAGGATTTGCAGCAAGCGGAAGTGTTGCTGGGGCAACTGCAGGAGAAGCGAGGACGTCTGCTGCAGGAGCAGGAAAATTTAGCAGCCCGCTGCCGGCGGGACGATCTCGTACAGCAGTTGGAGGAACAGCGGGCAGCCCTTAGCGACCGTCTCGATCAGTATGCGGTCATGGCCGTTTGCCATGAGCTGATCGGCCGTGCGCGCCGGGTATATGAAGAAGAGCGACAGCCAGCGGTGCTTCAGGCGGCTTCGGGGTACTTTGCGGAAATGACCGGCGGCACTTACCGGCGCATCGTCATGAAAATGGGCACCCAGGAGCTGATGGCCGAGCATACGGAACTTGGGCCGCTCGAGAGCACGCTCCTCAGCCGGGGAACGGCGGAACAACTGTACCTGGCGATGCGGCTGGCCTTGTCCGAAGCCGTGTCGGGGCAAGGCTCGCTGCCATTATTGCTGGACGATCTGTTCGTTAACTTTGACGAAGGCCGCCTTGAAGGGGCCTTGTCGGTACTGCGTAAGGTTGCCGATCGCCAGCAGATTATGATGATGACTTGCCACGAGCATGTTGTCCGGCGAGTTCAAACGCTGCTACCGGCTGCGAACATCGTGCGGATGTAGGAGATACACACAGGGAGCCGCGGTTGCCAGAAGACCCTCGGGGCTTAGCCTCTGGGGGTTTCTTTTTGCCGATATAAGCCCAGCATCAGCGCCCATAACAAACTGAACAAGCCAAACACAGGATACAGCACGGACAGTAGGGAACTAAAGCCGAACTGGCTGGTGATATAACAGATAAACAAAATCGTGACCGAAATCAGCATGGGGGGCACCTTGATCCGCTGCTGCAGCTGGAGGGTCACGCCATAAACATCGGCGACGAAGGTACTGAAGATTTCCATGAAAATAAGCAGGACATAGATCAGCTGGATGGTTGTCCCGAGCTGCTGAGCGATGCTGCCCATCGGGATTTCATACTGTACGATCCCCGGCATGTAGGCCGACAAAGCAAAATGACCGGCCATTAACATAAAACCAACCCCCAGACCGCCGAGAACGCCGCCCAGAACAATGACGCGACGGCTTTCGGTGTGGCTGCCGATGGGCACGAGCACTGCTTGGGCCATCGACAGGTTGAACGCGGCATACATCAACGGCGCCGTCCAGGCGGCGATCAGCGCGGAGTCGGTCTCCATCGTCAGAAAACGGGTTGCTCCCGGGGTACCGGCGGTATTTGATATGATCGCAAGTGACAGGATTAACATCATCGGCACAACGATGGAGTTCAGCTGCAGCACCCCGTTTATCCCTCGTCCCAACAGTAAATAGGTGAAAATCAGGGTGATCCATAGGCCTGTCTGATAATGAAGCCCCAAATGCTCCATAAAGACGGAGCCGGCACCCGCGAGCATCACGCTGTTAACGCCGATCAACACGATCAAAGTGAATAAACTCAACGCCCGGCCAATCCTTTCGCCGAAGAGACGGCGGTTCAGGTCCTCGTAGGAAGCGGCTTTGATGTCGCGGGCGAGCAGCATCATTTTAGTTCCGAGCCATACGAACAGCACTGTCGACAATAGGATCGTCAAGACGCCCCATTTGCCGTACCGGGTGAAAAACTGGAGAATTTCCTGTCCCGTCGCAAAACCGGCGCCAACGACGGTGCCGATATAGGTAAAAGCGATCTGCAGAACTTTTACGGCATTTTTCATGGTTTTCCCCCCGGTTCTTGTGCTATATATAGTACAGGGTATGTTGTCCAACAACGGGACATGACTTAAACCTAATAATGAGGTCGTCCAAAAAGTCGTCATTCGATCACGAAGTGGAATCATGGAGCTAACTCGACGTCGAATCTTGAATTCAGCCGGGCCTTCCGTTGCTCACGTAGGTCTGCCTACGCTCCGCTACTCAGTCCCTGGCTTCATCCAACCTTCTCGATGCTCGAAAGCCACCTTTTTGGACCTCTATTGAACCGGTCGTCCCAAAAGTCGTCTTTCGATCACGAAGTGGAATCATGGAGCTAACTCGGCGTCGAATCTTGAATTCAGCCGGGCCTTCCGTTGCTCACGTAGGTCTGCCTACGCTCTGCTACTCGGTCCCTAGCTTCATCCAACCTTCTCGATGCTCGAAAACCGCCTTTTTGGACCTTTATTGAACCGGTCGTCCAAAAAGTCGTCTTTCGATCACGAAGTGGAATCATGGAGCTAACTCGGCGTCGAATCATGAATTCAGCCGGGCCTTCCGTTGCTCACGTAGGTCTGCCTACGCTCTGCTACTCGGTCCCTAGCTTCATCCAACCTTCTCGATGCTCGAAAGCCACCTTTTTGGACCTTTATTGAACCGGTCGTCCAAAAAGTCGTCTTTCGATCACGAAGTGGAATCATGGAGTTAACTCGACGTCGAATCTTGAATTCAGCCGGGCCTTCCGTTGCTCACGTAGGTCTGCCTACGCTCCGCTACTCAGTCCCTGGCTTCATCCAACCTTCTCGATGCTCGAAAACCGCCTTTTTGGACCTTTATTGAACCGGTCGTCCCAAAAGTCGTCTTTCGATCACGAAGTGGAATCATGGAGTTCGTCAACCTAACGGAACCCAGAGACGTTATTGACCGGAGAATAGGCGGATTCACATGCTAACGGAACGAGGAGATCCTATTTGGGGGATTTCTTGCTCGTTGACCGTTAAAATGGCCTAATAAGGTCTCTGTGTTCCGTTACAGCGGGAAATATCCGGGAAATGTGCAAATAAGGGCGTTACGTTCCGTTACGCTCCGCTCCGCCGCATGTTTACCCAAACCTCAGGAACACTTGAAACAGACTATTGAACGGAAATATTGATCTTGATCTGTGGAGGAAATCACATGGAGTTATTAAAACAAAAGATCGTAGAGCAAGGGGTTATCGTCTCAGACCAAGTGCTGAAGCTTGACGGATTGCTTAACCATCAGGTCGATCCGCAGCTGACGATGCAGATGGGCAAGGAATTCGCCAAACGGTTTGGCGATCAAGGGGTTACCCGCGTCATCACCGTCGAGTCGTCGGGGATCGCCGTGGCGTTCGCCACCGCTTATGAGCTGGGTGTGCCGCTCGTGTTCGCGCGGCGGAAGAAGACGTTGCTTGCCGAGCCGGACATGCTTTGCGAGCGGGTGCCCTCGTTTACGAAAGGCATCGTCACGGATATTCTGGTATCGCGTGATTTCCTTGGGGAGAAGGATCGAGTGCTGTTTATCGACGATATTATCGCCAATGGTGACGCCGCTCGGGGATTGATCCGAATCATCGCCCGATCCGGCGCGGAACTGGTGGGAGCGGGAATCGTCATCGAGAAATGCTTTCAACCCGGCGCTCAAGCGATTCGCGAGCAAGGCATTCGGCTTGAAACACTGGCGCGTATCGCATCTCTGGAAGGCGGCCGGATTACATTCGTTGACTAGGACAAACGAATGAAGAAAAACCAGCCAAATTTCGGTTAATCCTTTGCAGGCCCCCTTTTTTTCGCTATAATGAGGATTACTAGGGAGAGGAGGCTTAAAGAATGGGGAAAGAATTGGCAGTAGACGCGGAGTTTTTTCTTTCGAAATTGTCCGAAGCGAAGGTTACTTTTGAACGTGCCCTGGATTGCAAACATACCGAGTTTGATGACCTTTATCCCTATATGCTTGAACATCCTCAGTTTTTCTGGTACAAACGCTATGTAGCATGGTCGCAATTGTTGACGATAGCCGGGCTGTGCCAAGAGCTTGATGTGCCCTGGAAGGAAGAGTTCAGTCCGCAACAGGTAGGGTATTTGGAACAGAGAGTCATGTCGGCGAAAGTGCTTGATTTCTGGTTCGAAACGAATGACAGCCGAGAACATGCTTCTCGATAAGAGGGAACTGTACGGTTTCCGTATGCGGCCAGACCTAGATCCGGTACCGCACCGGTTGCTTTAGGCATCCAAAAGTCATCACAAAGTCCCGCTGGTTCGCCGGCGGGGCTTTTTTTGCACGGAGCAGGCTCATAATGGACCTAACCCCCAACTATTGTATAATGAAATCCAGGAGGTGGACGTATTCGTATGATTTCAGACGAAACATTGGACCAATACCGGCTGTCCGGAGAAAAGGTTCGCGTCGTACGCGACGGTATTCCGGAGAACGACGTGCGGGGGATTGTAGTGGCTTGGGACGACACGCAGGTGTTGATCCGCAAACCGAACCGCAACGTGGTCAAGCTCGATCGTAATTACATTTACCAGCCTGCGAAGGAGCCACGGATTTCGCCGGTGGATTAAGCATATTTTTGACCGGGCGGGACATCGTATAGGTGCGGGTACAATAGCTAGGAAAGGATGTTTCGCATGTCGCAGGTCAGCGAGAAAATACGAGCTTACAAGGACGAAATTAACCGATTCGGGGAAGCCCTGCCGAAGGTAACCGAAGCGTACCATACGTTTACCGGCGAAAGCCTCTCGAGTGGTACACTGGATGCCAAGACGAAGCAGTTGATTGCCCTTGGGGTCGCGCTTTCGACGAACAACGAAATTTGCACGTTCTACCATGCCGAGGAGGCGAAGTCCAAGGGGGCGACCGATGCGGAGATTCTCGAGACGGTCGCCGTCGCTTCGGCTGCCTTGGCCGGGAATGCGTTATCCCAAGGCGTCACTCGGGTGCAGGAAGCGTTGAGCGTCCCGCCAGTTCAATAGATTTCTCCGGAGAAGGGAACCTTAAGGAAGCGGATCGCCTTGAGGTTCCTTTTGTCTGTTCGCTCCCGGGGGGAGCTAGGCGCGGGGGTACTGCCAGTCAAATATGCGCGCATCCGGGAGGACACCTCCCTCTGTAGGCCAGCCCACAGTATCCGCATCTTCCCGTGGTACCCTCTGCAGCGGTATTCGGCCTGAATCCCGTTCTCATCCTGGTGGATCCGCTCGATTTCGATGTTCCGCTCGCGGAATTTACCGTGTATTTCCGATAGAACAAGCGCAACGCGACGTTCGCCGCCGCGGATGAGGTCGACGTAAGCTTCGGGGCTCTTCAGCAGCCCGCTTTGTTCGAGAATTCGGGCATCGCGTTGAAACACTTTTTGCAAAAAACCAAGCAGTAACGCGCTCTTAATGAGGGATAGTTCCTCTTCCTTAATGCCGGGAACGGCCATAGGTCAACACCTCTTTATGCGAACTTATGTTCTTATCATACCCCAGGCTCGTGTTTTTAATCAAGGGTGTATCTTGAAAGTTTTACATTGACTTCTCTATGCAGCGCATGGTATGATCTATCTTGTCGCTGCAAAATATGATTTTTGCACGATAACCATTTTGCGGTCGTGGCGGAATTGGCAGACGCGCACGGTTCAGGTCCGTGTGGGCTAACCCCCCGTGGAGGTTCGAGTCCTCTCGACCGCATCGATTTATCCATAGAAAGCTCTTGATTCGCCTACGGCGAATGAGGAGCTTTTTTGTTTTTTGTACGTAGCGGATCTCGTTGACAAAAGTTGAAGGCTGAACTAATATCAACTTAACTTAAACGATTAAGTGGTATTAACCCATAGGAGGATGGTTATCGAATGAGCGCCGAAATCATCACACTTTCCAACGTTTACTCCAAGCTGTTGAACAACAAACGGGATATTTACGTCTATTTGCCTCCTTCTTATGAAGAAGCAATGAATCGCCGGTATCCGGTGCTTTATGCACAGGACGGACAGCATATGTTTGCATCGGATGGGATGGGAGGCTCGTGGGAGATGCATCTGACGGCAGATCGGCTAAGCAGGAAAGGCCAAATGAGAGAAGTGATTATCGTAGCCGTCTCCTCGATTTCGGATCAACGGGCATCCGAATATTTTCACGAGCATCCGAGCGTAAGCGAAGCGTTCCACGCATCCTGCAAGGGTGAGCTGTACGAACGGTTTCTCATTGAGGAATTGAAACCGATGATCGACGGCAGATTTCGCACTTTGAAGGATCGGGAGCATACCGCATTAATCGGTTCGTCCGCGGGCGGAATTGTCTCGTATCATATTGCGTTTCGCAGACCGGATGTCTTTGGTCAGGTGGCGATCATGTCGCCATTCCTGGTGCATACGGTGGTGAATGAACAAGGAGGCGATACGAACAAACAGGAACCGCTTCGTGAGCAAAAACTATATCACTCCTTCCCGGTTAAGCCGGCGGAGCTGCGGGTTTGGGTCGATGTCGGCGGAGCGGAAGGGCTAATCATGCCCCGACATGTACGGGCATTCGTCGACGAACTGATTGAGGTCGGCTTTAAGCCAGGGGAAGATCTGATGTTCTTGCTCGATGAGACGGCCGGCCATTCCCAGGCGGATTGGGCGGGGCGGTTGCATTGCCCGTTGTTGTATCTGTTCGGCGAGATTGGACGTCCTCATAACCTGCAATTGGCTGCTACAGGGACAATCGGGCTGCAGGGCCTCCAAGGGCAGTTGAATCCGAAGGTGACTTACGACACCGGCTTCCAAATGAATTTGCTGGCAGCCGACTATACGGTGGATCGTCCGGAGGTTTTAACGGTTGACTCTAACGGCAGGGTCACTCCGCGAATCGAAGGGAAGGCCAAGGTGGCGGTACGTTATCGTGACCTTACCGGATCGACGAGCTTCGAGATCGTCCCGGAATTGCCAGATGACGTGCGGGTTGAAATCAGCGTGACCGTTCCGCCGACAACTCCGACAGACGCTCGAATCCATGCAGGATTCGAAATTCCGAAAGTTCGGGACGGCTTTTATCAGGGATGTTTTTTGCTGCCAAGAGATATGGCATTTGTTGTGAAAGTATCAAGGGGCTTTGGTTTTCATGAACGAAGAGATACGAATAGACGGTTTAATACCTCGACGCCGGTTCGCCTTCAGTTCATCGTGGAGGAGTGGGAGGACTTCCTGTGAAAAAAACGACGATGAAAGACATCGCCCGTGAAGCGAAGGTATCGGTGGCGACGGTCAGCTATATTCTGAATAAGGTGGACAATCAGAAGATCACGGACGAGACGCGTTGCCGGGTGCTCGAAGCCGCTGACAAGCTGAATTATATCCCAAGTCTAACGGCACGTTCGCTTGTCCGCGGTAAGTCCGGTATGGTGGCCTTGCTCTTCAGCCGCAGCGAGCAAGACGGGTTATGGAAGAAGCTCTATTACGGCATGCTGGCCGAACGAATGGACGAGCTCTGCAAACAGGCAGGCTATCACCTGCTCGTCCTGGGGATGGACGCTGAGAAGCCAACTCCGGAAATCATCCGTCAACGGGAAGTAGACGGGGTGCTGTTGGCCGGCGTGAAGAAGGAAACGTTCCGGGATATCTCGATCCACTTCAGCATCGGGGTACCGATCGTGCTGCTGGATAGCCATATCGATGATCCTTTGTTTCACAAGGTCGTGATAGATTATCGACAAGCGTTCGAGTTATGGAGAGAGCAAACGGCCGATCGAGGTGGACGGCACTTTCTTGTGTTGGATACGCTTGCTAACAAGGGTACGGTGAAGGCCATTGTTGACGCGGCTCAGCTCAACGAGGAATCGGTCTTCGTGCTGACGGCAGACAATGCGGACCGCTTGCCGGATTTTTTGGCGAGGCATCAAGGCGGTTGCGGGGTGGTACTGAATGAATTCGTTGGTGCGTTTGTGGCTCACGTTTCCCGAGGGCTGGATCTGGAGTTGACCGCCTTTTGTACGAGTGGCTGTGCGGAACTGCTGCCTCCGGGTGTACGTATGTTCACTTCGGAAGAGAACCGGGGACAGCTCGAAGCTGCTTTTGAGATCATGCAGTTTTATATCGAATCGAAAGATAAGGACCCCGAACAGGTGAGATCGGAATACAGCGAGTATATTTCTATTCCTTTAAAGTAACCTTTATAAGTATAAAAAAGGATACTATATAACACGAATGTGCGTACTTACGGATAGGTTTCCATAACGATATACTTACGGACATAAGATCCACGAATTCCAAAGGAGGAAATCGAATGTCTGGAAACAAGATGAAAGCAGTCGGTTTAACCAAGTATTTACCCATCAATGATCCTGATAGCCTATTGGATGTGGAGATCGAGAAGCCTACGCCAACTGGCCAAGACTTGCTAGTCCGGGTTCATGCGATCTCCGTCAATCCGGTAGATGTGAAGGTACGGGGGCCAAAGAACCGGACGGAAAGCAAGCCAAGAGTGCTCGGTTGGGACGTGGCCGGCGTTGTTGAGCAGACGGGACCGGATTGCACGCTTTTTAAACCAGGAGATGAAGTGTATTATGCCGGGAGCATCACGCGGCCGGGCGGAAATAGTGAATTCCATCTCGTTGACGAGCGGATCGTCGGCCTGAAGCCGAGCACGCTGGACTTTGCGCAGGCAGCAGCGTTGCCCTTGACTTCGATCACCGCTTGGGAAGGATTGTTCCACCGTCTGGGCCTTTCTTCCGTCGAAGACGCTAACTCCGGGAAAACGATTCTGATCATCGGGGCCGCTGGCGGCGTTGGCTCGATCGCGACCCAATTGGCCAAATATGCGGGGCTTACGGTGATCGGCACCGCCTCCCGTCCGGAATCGGCAGCATGGGCAAAGGAACTTGGCGCCGATCATATCCTCAACCATTACGAAGAATTCGTTCCTCAGTTGAAGGCACTTGGCTTTGCGAATGTAGATTATATCTTCTGCCTGAACAGTACCGAGAAGCACTGGAAGAACATGGCGGACGCGATTGCGCCGCAGGGGAAAATCTGCTCGATTGTTGAGACGGACGAACGACTTGATCTGACAATGCTGAAAGACAAAAGCGTCACTTTCGTATGGGAGCTGATGTTTACCCGTCCGATGTTCGGAACGGCTGATATGATCGAGCAGCATAAGCTTCTGAACGAGCTGGCAGGCTTGGTGGACCGGGGGATTATCCGCACGACGGTGGCTGAAAAGCTAACTCCGATTGATGCGGCTAATCTGCGAAAAGCCCATGCGATGCTGGAAACGGGACGTTCGGTGGGTAAAGTGGTGCTGCAAGATTTCGAATAAATATACCAAACCAGGGGCAGAGAATCTATCACCTGAGCATACGGGATAATCATGAAAAACGCCGCCTAGCAGGACTAGTCGCGGCGTTTTGTGTTCGAGTAGCGCAAGAAGCGTTGTCAGAGACCTAGATCGTTTCCCGAACCTTACCCGGCAAATGTGTTGCGGCGGTCTCCCTGAACTGCCCCGGCGTCATTCCCTCCACTTTGCGGAAGGAGCGGATGAAATTCTGCGAGTTGTTGTAGCGGAGCTTGGCCGCGATTTCCTTGACGGGCATTTCCGTTTCGCGCAGCCAAAGTTTAGCCATCTTGAACCGGTACATCGTGAGGTATTCGCTGAACGAGTACCCCGTTTCTTTCCGGAAGATGCTGCTGATATAATTCGCATTGTAATGAAGGCGGGCGGCACAGGCCTCTAAGGTCAGATCGGCGTCGTATTCGTGTTGGATCAAATCGATGATTTTCTCCGAGATGTTCTGGTACTGGGCATTTTGCCGGTTGTTGAAGATACGGATCATCGGGTGGATGACCGTCGTCCAGTACCAATCTTCGATTTCGGCTTTGGTATGTAACCCCAGCATCTCTTCAAACAATGAACCGCCCGTAGGCTGGATTTGATGCAACGCAATTCCCGCTTCCTGCATCGTCACCAGTAGATTATTCAGCAGGCGGGTTAAGGGGATTTGATATTCTTGCGGCGAGAGCTCTTGACCGAATAAGGAATGAAATAGCCGTCCGGTGAGTTCTTTCGCTTTCTCCACCTCCGCCAGCTTAATCGCGTCCAATAAGTCATTTTCTTTATGGGTCGGGTAATTTACGTTCAGCACATGCTTTCCGGAGTTGATGTTCTCGTATTGAATAATGACCCCGGTGCCTAGCTTAATCCGGTATTTCAGCGCCTCAATCCCTTCGCGGTAGGCGATGGACAGCTTATGGATCGCCTGGAAAGGCAAGCTTAAGCCAATGCTGGCTTGCAGCTTCAGGCACTGATGGATTTCATGTTGCAGCTTCTCGGTCCAGGCATACACGGTTTGGTGAAACGAATCGGGCTCCCCGTCTGGACTTCCAATCAACGTCACAATCGTTTGATCCATGATCACCGGAGCGAACCGGCTTTGGGGATCAAGCAACTCTTCAATGATATTTTGCGCGGCGAACAGGAGCAGGTTGAGGTCCTTTTTTCCGTAAGCCGAATCATCCGTAAAATCAAGGGCCAACGTGAACACCGCCATCGTTTGCCAGGCATCGATTTGCTCATTGTAGCCGTATTGTTCAAGTTTCTCGAGCAATTGGCGTTTGGTGTAATGCCCTTGATACGCTTCGATCAAAGAAAAGGTACGCACCTGTCTAATATGTTGGTGTACCTCTGTTTCAAGCTGAGATTTGGACTGAAAGAGACGGTGATATTCTTCGCCGATTAACTCAAATTCATTGGCATGACGCCGTCGGATATCGGTCTTCCGCCGGCCGATCAGATGCAGAAGACGCTCGATCGGCGAATACATTCGACGCGAACCGAACCAGGCCAAACCAATCGACAACATCAGCATCAACAGGCAAACATAGAAGGTATAAAGCCCGATTTTCCCCGCCTCCCGGGTAAGGCTGCCGATGGAGGTCACCGAGAGATATACCCATCCGTTCAACTGCGAACGCAAATAGGTGGCGGAATATTCCTGCTTGCCGATGAATGTCTGAAATTGTCCGGCAGGCTGCGCTTCGTCTGCGATCAGGGACGTATCTCCCCATCCGGATTCCTTCAACTGCCGGCCGATGAGCGATGGATCCGGGTGCATCAGGATTTGCTGGCGTTCGTTCACGATGATTACGCTGTCTGGACGCTCGCTGTCGGTCGCCACGACATCCTGCAGGCTGCAAGCCGGAATGTTCGCCAGCGCCAATCCGTACTTGTGCAAACCAGCGACCGGCAGCTTCTTGATCAGGCTGATGCTGTAGCTGCACGGCGCGGAATTGGCGTTCTCCTCGCTGTAAAACCAGGAGGACGGGGTTAAAATCCAGGAGGTATCGTCAGGCGTGTTCATCAACCGTTCGAGCCCTTCGCGGTCCTTATACTCACTCATCCGGTACAAGCCCGAATTCTTTACCATCCAGTCCTGCTGCAGGTTGATCAATACGACATCTTCCAGTTTCGTATCGAAGGACTGCATGTTCCGGATTTCGTTTCGCAGATCGTTGTATAGTTTGAAATCGCTTTCACTTAACGGGTTTTGAAGAGCCTTTTTCAGTACGGTCGAGTTGACCACTTGATTTAAGGTTTGGTTGACAGTCGTTAATTTACGCTCTACATTGGAGTTGATTTGAGAGATCAGCTCCATTTTGCTTTGGTTGACATTTTTTTGGATCTCACGGGTTGAGGTCAAATACGAAAAGGAACCGATGAACAGGACGGGCAGTGTACTCACGGCGATCGTAAAAATCATCAGTTTGCTTAAGAAGCTTAAGGGTTTCACCAAAATCAGCACCTGACCTTATCGATGAGAAGTCGTTATGTTCAAGTGTAAAGCGTCTGTCAAATAATAGCAATAATCATCTCGTGTGGCAATAATCATTTTGTATTATTCTTCGATGTGGGGGGCAATAACGAATGTTCAGTACAAAAAGCGGGAAGCGCGGCTTCTCCGTGCTTATCCTTCTCCTGATCGTCGTTTGCTTGCTTGGCGGTTGTATGAACCGGGAAACGAAGCTCAAGGCGACAAGCGTGGACCGGCCTTTTTTATCCATATTAGCGCCGCTGCATTTTCCGCAGCCGCCATCCAAGGAGATTGTGGCGGAGATCGAGGAGAAGACCGAGGTTCGGCTGGATCTCAGGTGGGTGCCTGAGGGCGTCTATACCGACAAAATGATGACTGGGCTGACGACCAACTCCTTAGCTAAGGTCAGCTTCGTGAAATTTTCCGATTACCATCTGGTCAAGAACGCCATCCGCTCGGATGTTTTCTGGGAAATCGGACCTTACCTGGCAGAGTTTCCGAACTTAAGCAAGCTGGATCCGGAAATTTTGGATCAGGCTGCGGTTGACGGAAAGATCTACGGATTGTACACCGAGCGTCCGTCCTCGCGGCAAGGCCTCATTTTGCGCAAGGATTGGCTGGACCGTCTCGGCTTAGAAGAACCTCAGACGCTTGAAGAGCTCTATGAGGTGTTGAGACAATTTACATACGGTGATCCGGACGGCAACGGGAAGCAGGATACACTAGGTATCGTGGACCGGAACGATCTGGTTTACGGCATCTTCAAGACGTTAAGCTCCTATTTCGGCACGCCAAACAATTGGAAAGTCGAGGACGGCCGGGTCATTCCGGAATTTATGACGGACGAATATATGGATACGATGAATTATGTGAAAAAGCTGTACGACGAGAAGCTGATCAATCTGGATTTCCCGCTCACGAGCAAAGAAGTGCAGCGCGACCGGTTCATTCGCGGTGAGGCGGGCGTATTGATCGGAAGCATGACCGATGTACAACGCCTCTCCATTGAGGCGCGGGCGATGAACCCAAACGCTGATTTCACCCTGGTCAACCGGATTAATGGTCCGTACGGTTACAAGGTATGGTCGATTCCTAATTTCAACGGACTTTATTTGTTTTCCAAGAAAATGATCCCAACGGAGCAGGATCTAAAGGTCGCGCTGGGCTTTTTCGACCGGACGATGGATAAGGATGTCGCCAATTTGATGATGTACGGCTTGGAAGGAAGGCACTACAAGATAGAAAACGGGAAGGTCATCTTGCCGGAGGAGACCTCGCAGTTGCGAGTGAATGAGGTAAACCCGCTCTATTCGCTGATGATTGCGGATATCGGCAACCCCAATCTGATGGATGTCGCGCAAAAAGAGCATTTGACTCAAATCGCCGAACAGCTCAGTAAAGACAACGAAGCGTTCCTGGTTGACGATCCAACGGTCCGGCTCAGCTCGCCGACGTACGACGAGAAGAGCGCAGAGCTGTCAACGATCATTAGCGATGCCACGTACCATTACATCCTGGGGCGCATCGATGCCGAAGGTTTTCGGCAAGAGATAGTACGGTGGAAGCAAAGCGGCGGCCAAGCGGTCATCCGCGAGTTCGAGGATGCGTTATCACACCCATAATCATTTGTTCAGGTCCGCCGCTTGGCGTAGCCGTTATGAGGAAATGATTGTTTCCGTTATGCCTTTGGAAGGTTACCGTGGAAGGGTAAGCAATCCAAACCATGGGAGGTCCAAAGGTATGAAGAAACAATCATTCATCCTCATCCTGACTGTACTGTTATCACTTAGCGTTGTGCTGGCTGGTTGTGGAAGCGCTAACAATAGGGAGAGCGGCAGCCCGGCGGCAACAGAACCTGCTGCGTCCACCACGGACAACGGCGGGAACGCGCCTGTAGAGGCGGAGAAACCGACAGAAATCACGATTATGTTACCGCTAAATACGTCGGAAACACCCCCCGATACGATCAAAACCGAGCTGGAGAAGCTGACGAACACGAAGCTGACCTATCAGTTTTTTCCGGCGGACACGTATGAAGAAAAGCTGAACACCTCGTTTGCCACAGGCTCCTTACCCCAAGTGACCTACCTCAAAAACCAGACCACGTTCATTCAAATGAAAGAAGCGATCAAGGACGGGCAGTTTTGGGAAATTGGCCCTTACTTGACCGAATTCCCGAACCTTAACAAATTGAAACCGGAAATCCTTAACAATACGAAGGTGGAGGGGAAGCTGTACTCCCTCTATATCGGCAGACCGCTGGCGCGTCAAGGGATTATTTACCGCAAGGATTGGGCGGATAAGCTGGGGTTTTCCGCACCGGCCAATGTCGATGACTTGTTTGAAATGGCCAAGGCCTTCACGGAGAAAGACCCGGACGGCAATGGCCAAAAAGATACGACCGGCCTCGCCGACCGAAACGAACTGGTTTACGGCGCATTCAAGACAGTATCCGCCTGGTTCGGCACGCCTAATAACTGGGGCGAGCAGGACGGTCAGCTTCAGCCGGAATTTATGTTCCCGCAGTACATCGATACGATGGACTTCTTCAAGAAGCTGCGGGATAACGGCTACATGAACCAAGACTTTGCGGCGACAAGCAAAACCGATGCCGTCAATATGTTTACAAGCGGGAAGGCTGGTCTCTACATCGGCGGGTCCATGCAGGATATCGATTCGCTGAATAAGGATTTGATTAAGAACGTGCCGGATGCCGTACTCGATACGCACAGCATGGTTGCCGGACCAGACGGTGGATTCGCTCAATGGATGATTCCGGGGTACAACAATATCATTCTGTTCCCGAAATCGGCGGTCAAGGATGAAGCGGAGCTCAAGAAGATCCTTGCGTTCTTCGACAAGATGATGACGCCGGAAGTGGCTAATTTGATGTACTGGGGCATTGAAGGCACACATTATACCGTAGTGGAAGGCAAAGCCAAGGTTGCGGACGATAAGGAATTGATCGAACGCGAAGTGAAGCCGTTCAAGGACAGCGTCATCGGTGAAGCCGAAACGAATGGCATGTATGAGAGCTATAATACGCTGCCGGGCCGAATTCATGCTGAAGAGCTGATCAAGGAAAACGTGAAGGTAGGCGTTCCGGATCCGACTGCGGCGCTGGATTCGCAAACCTTTACGGATAAAGGCGTAGAACTGCAGCAATTGATTACGGACGCCACCTATCAATATATCTACGGCCAGATCGACAAGGCCGGCTTCGAGAAAGCGGTTGAGCAATGGAAGAGTCGGGGCGGTTCGAAGATTATCGAGGAATATAACGCGGCCATTAATTAAAATTCAAAAAGTCAGGTTTTCAGGATCAAGAAGGTTGGATGAAGCTAGGGCCTGAGTAGCGGAGCGTACTTTAGAGTACGTGAGCAACGGAGGGCCCGGCTGAATTCAAGATTCGACGCCGAATCTACGTCTTGAACTCCTTCGTCATGGAAAGATGAACTTTTTGAAGGACCTCATTGGAGAGAGGAAGATACGTATGAGTGAAGCGACCGCTCCATCCTCCGTCACGCCGAAGACTCCGCCCGGGAGACGCACGAAGACCGGACTTCTCCGAAAGCGACTATGGAGAAATAAATGGCTGTACCTGATGCTACTGCCCGGCGTGCTGTATTTCATCATCTTCAAATATTTCCCGATGTACGGGTTGATCATTTCCTTTCAGGATTATAAGCCGTATGACGGCATCCGAGGCAGCGAATGGGTCGGTTTGGAGCATTTCAGACGGCTGTTTACCGAGCCGGATTTCATGATCATTTTGAAAAACACGGTGATCTTGTTTGCGCTGAACCTGTTTATCTACTTTCCGGTACCGATCATTCTGGCATTGATGTTGAATGAGCTCAGGGGCCACTTCTTTAAGAGGTTGTTCCAGACGTTCGTCTACTTGCCGCACTTTATGTCCTGGGTCATCATCGTATCGATTACCTACGTGATGGTGACGATGGACGGCGGGATCATCAACGAGCTGCTGGTGTACTTTGGTCTTGAGAAAATCAATTTCCTGTTGAATCCCGAGTGGTTTCGGCCTATGTACATCCTCCAGGTCATTTGGAGGGAGGCCGGCTGGGGGACGATCATTTATCTGGCAGGCATGGCGGCCATCGATCCGGGATTGTATGAAGCGGCGCGGATGGATGGAGCCGGCCGGATGCGCCAGGTGTGGCATATTACGTTACCGTCGATCCGGGGCGTTATTATTACGCTGTTTATTTTGAAAATCGGGCATGTGCTGGATCTGGGCTTTGAGCATGTCTATCTGCTGCTCAACTCCATGAACCGACAAGTCGCCGAGATCATCGATACGTATGTGTATACCGCGGGGCTAAGGCAGGGCCAATATAGCTACAGCACGGCAATCGGTTTCTTCAAATCCGTTATCGGGCTGATTCTAGTGATGCTGGTGAATAAACTATCCAAGAAAATCGGGGAGGAGGGCGTTTACTGATGGTGGAGGACCGATCTGTCAGCGGCAGGATTTACGCTGCCCTCAATTTTACGCTGCTGGCCATCATTGCGTTGATTACGGTGTTGCCTTTCGTTCATGTCGTGGCCGGTTCGTTTACGACGAACGCCGAGCTCGCGGCCAATAAATTCGTGCTGATTCCTAAAGTGTGGAGCCTGGAAGCTTATCGATTTATTTTCTCGACCAATACGATCTTTAAGGCGATGGGCGTTTCGATTGGCGTGACGCTAATCGGCACGGTGTTCAGCATGTTGCTGACGGCGCTGATGGCTTACGGACTGGCGCGCAAGGATCTCGATGGCCGGAGAACGATCAACTTCTTGGTCGTCTTCACGATGTTGTTCAACGGCGGGCTGATTCCCACATTTCTGGTCGTCAAGGAACTGGGGATGATCGATACGTTCGCCTCCCTGATTATTCCGTCCTCGATCAGCGCGTTTAACATGATTATCCTCAAGAACTTCTTCCAGAACATTCCGGAGGGCTTGGAGGAGTCCGCCCGCATTGATGGCTGCAATGATTTTGGTATCCTGTTCAAAATCGTCTTGCCGCTCTCGATGCCTGCAATCGCTACGATCTCGCTGTTTTATGCGGTAACGTACTGGAACACGTACATGTCGGCCATTTTGTATCTTAACGACAGCGCGAAATGGCCGATCCAAGTGTTGCTGCGGCAAATCGTCGTGCTGGCGAGCGGACTGGACCACAGTGCCGAGCTGGACGGGACTGTTCCGCCGCCGGACCAGACGATCAAGATGGCGGTAATTGTAGTTGCAACCCTGCCGATCTTGCTCGTGTATCCGTATCTGCAGAAGCATTTTGCCAAAGGGGCATTGTTGGGATCGATGAAGGGGTAAACGGGGCAAAGGGGATTCAATCGAGGGGAATCCAATTCTGAGACGGAAGGGGCTTGGGAATGACGATGCATGGTCCGAACACACCGCTCGAATGGGCGAGGAAGGCTTGCGATTCGTTGATGGACACCTACGCCGACGCGGGAAGCTTGCCTCCTGCGCATCGTTGGCATTACCATCAAGGTGTCTTCCTGTGCGGCATGGAGCAGTTGTGGGAGGTCGCTCAGGAAGAGAAGTACATCAGGTACATTCAACAATATGTCGATGATCTGGTGGATGAACGGGGCAACCTGTACTTCGCCCGCGATGAGCTGGATGCCGTGCAGGCCGGATTGCTCCTGTTCACGTTAGACGAACGAACCGGGGCAGCCAAATACCGGATTGCGGCCGACAAGCTGAGAAACCAGCTGCTGACGTTAAATCGCACGTCCGAGGGCGGTTATTGGCATAAGGATAAATATCCGTATCAAATGTGGCTAGACGGGTTGTATATGGCGGGTGTATTTTCCCTGAAATATGCGAATGCATTCGGAGAAACGGGGCTCCGGGCGGAGGTGCTCCGACAGGAGAAGCTGATGCGGAAATACATGCGGGACGAAAAATCCGGCTTGCTGTACCATGCCTGGGACGAGAGCCGGCAGATGCCGTGGGCTGATCCGGAGACCGGCTGTTCTCCGGAATTTTGGAGCCGCTCCCTTGGCTGGTATGGCTTGGCCGTATCTCAATTTCTCGATTTGCTCCCGGCAGAGGAGCCTGGGAGAGAGGAGCTTGCGGGTGCGCTGTCCGGTTTCGTGGACGCGCTAATCCGTTATCAACACAAGGAGAGCGGGCTGTGGTATCAGGTCGTCGATAAAGGCGAACGGCCGGATAACTGGCTGGAAACATCGGGCTCTTGTCTGTTTGTTTATACTCTGGCTAAAGCAGTACAGCTGGGCATTGCCGGCGAGGAAGCAGGGCAAGCCGCAATGCGGGGGTATGAAGGGCTTACCCGGGTCGTGGAATGGGATGAACTAGGCCGTCTGGTGGTGCCGGACATCTGTATTGGCACGTCTGCCGGCGACTATGACCATTACGCCGCCCGCCCTAAGGTAAAAAACGATCTGCACGGCGTCGGCGCGTTCGTGATGGCCTGCACGCAAATGGAAACGTTAATCAGCCGAATGGAGAATCAAGCCGATGTGCATGTATAATATCGCCGATTATGGTGCGGTGAAGGACAGCGGAGCTCCGGCAACCGCGGCCATCGCCGCTGCAATCGCGGCCGCAAGCGAAGCCGGGGGCGGCACGGTGGTCGTGCCGGTCGGGACGTTCTTGACGGGGGCGATCATCCTGAAGAGCCATGTCGAGCTTAGGCTAAGTCCCGGGGCGGTGTTATCCTTCAGCACCAATCCGGACGATTATCCGATGGTGAAATCCAGGTGGGAAGGAGTTCAAAGAGAGGTTCATGCCTCCTGTATTTACGGGGAGGATCTCGAGAATGTATCCGTAACGGGGAGCGGCTGCCTGCAGGGGAACGGGCAGCCTTGGTGGGAGAAGCACCGAAACCGCCCGGAGGAGCTTCAGTATCCGCGTCCAAAGCTGATTAGCTTCGACCGCTGCAGGAGGGTGACGATCAAGGACGTATCGATGGTCGATTCCCCCAGTTGGACAGTAAATCCGATTCGTTGCCGCGATGTGACAATCGACAACGTATCGATTCTGAATCCGGCGGATTCGCCCAATACGGATGGGATTAATCCCGAATCCTGCTCGAACGTGCGAATCAGTAATTGCCATATCGATGTCGGAGACGATTGCATCGCCATTAAGGCAGGTACCGAGGAGACGGCGGAGCGGGTTTCCTGCGAGAACATTACGATTACGAATTGCACGATGATCCATGGGCATGGCGGCGTTGTCATTGGGAGCGAGATGAGCGGGAATATCCGCAACGTGACGATTTCGAATTGCGTCTTCCAACAAACGGACCGTGGCATCCGGCTCAAGTCCCGACGCGGTCGCGGCGGTATCGTCGAAGACATCCGGATCAACAACATCGTCATGGAAAACGTGATTTGTCCGTTTATCATGAATCTCTATTACTTCTGTGGACCACGCGGCAAGGAAAAATACGTGTGGGACAAAAATCCTTATCCGGTCACGGATGAGACGCCGCATTTTCGACGGATTCATTTCTCCGACATCACCGCTCGTGAGGTTCATGCCTCCGCTGGGTTTCTATACGGCTTAGCAGAGCGGTATATTTCGGAAGTTACCTTCGATCACATCGAAATCTCGATGGCGAAGGACGCGATTCCCGGCCGCCCCGCAATGATGGCCGGGATTGAGGATATGGCGCGGCGAGGATTCTACTTGGGGAATGTGCAGGACGTGAGGTTTAACCAGGTGGCGATCGAAAATCATGAAGGTCCCGCCTTTTATATCGAGAACGGGGAGGACATCGAATTGACAGCTTGCCGCTCGAAGGGGACCGCCAAGCCGGAAAAGCTGGTGGAACGAGTGACAATCCCGTCGAATGAAGCAAGCTTCCCCGGGGAGTTGCCAGAATAACCGAAACAATGGAGAGGTGCACGTTTTTCGGGTCGTGGTCACAAATATCGGGACGGCGATTGCTCGAGGGAATCGGATGCTATAATGGTTCCGATTCATTGATCTAATCGAGATTACCGATAAGCAGCGGGAGGAGACTAACGATGCACGAAAAAACGGATCGCTCGCGGGTGAAAGGCTTTCTCCGCGCAGAGGGAACAAGGATCGTGAACGGCGAGGGAGAGGAGATCCTGCTCACAGGCTGGGGGCTGGGAAATTGGCTGCTATGCGAAGGGTACATGTGGTTGTCCCATAACCCCCGGTTTGACCGCCCACGGCGAATCGAAGCGGTCATTCGGGAAGTTGCCGGCAGTTCCTATGCCGAACAGTTCTGGAAGCGTTTCCGAGAAAACTATGTGACTCGCGAGGATATTCGGCTGATGGCGGAGCAGGGCTACAATTCGGTTCGCATTCCTTTCGGTTGGCGGATTCTGATGGAGGACGAGCCGGGGATTCGTTGGAAAGAGGACGGTTTTGCACTGATCGACCGTTGCCTGGATTGGTGCGAGGAATTTGGCCTTTATGCCTTCTTGGACTTACACGGTGCGCCCGGCGGGCAGACCGGAGCCAACATCGACGACTCGGTTGATGATTTCCCTCGCTTATTCACCGATGAAGACAGTTGGAACAAAGGGATCGAGCTGTGGAAGGAGCTCGCCCGACGGTACTGCGATCGCTGGATCGTAGGTGGTTACGACCTGCTGAACGAGCCGGTACGACCAGGGTTGATGGAGGGAAAACACGAGGATTACCTCGTTCGACGGTTGGCGGCCTTTTATGAGGAAGCGATCGCCGCCATTCGGGAAATCGATAACCGGCATCTGCTATCGGTGGAGGGGCATCATTGGGCGACGAATACGGCCATATTTTATAAACGTTATGACCCCAACATGGTTATTCATTTCCATCGGTATGCCTGCAAGCCCGGCAAAGAGGCGTATGAGGAGTTCCTGGCGCTTTCCGAGGTGCTGGATCTGCCCTTATGGCTGGGCGAGACCGGGGAGAACGACCTGGAGTGGTTTGCTGCGATGTATCCGCTCGCTTTGTCGCTGGGAATCGGCTACAATTTATGGCCATGGAAGAAGATGGAGCGCGCGACATCGCCTTATACCGTGAACAAGCCCGAGAGCTGGGACGAGTTTCTTGCTTATACAGAAGGGGGAGCACGGCCAAGTTATGAACGCGTGCAGCAAATTCTTGATGCCTATCTGGAGAATATCAAGGTAGAGAATTGCACCCTGCGGCCGGAGGTGACGGCGGCGGTGTTCCGTACTCCGGGCTGCCGGGTTCGCGGCACGGATTACGATGAACTGCCGGGGAGAGGTGTCTCCTACAGCGGAACCCGTACGGAAGGGAACATCTATAAGTACCGGGCCCAAACGGGGATGAAAATCGTCCCGATTGTAGACGAGCCCCAAACGAAGAAGTTTGGGTTCGACAGCGGCTGGCAGAACCTCGCTTTGGAGTTAACAGACGGCGAGTTTGCAGCCTACTCCTTTCGCGGCATCGATGCAGGTCATACGGCGACGCTGGAGCTAATTTGCAAGGAGGCTGCGCTCGTAACCGTCATGCAGGATGGGGTGGAGAAAGCATGCATAACGCTCTCCCCGGGCAGTGATCTGCGCCGCGTTAGCGCCGAGTTGACTTCGGCTGCCGCCTCCACGCTGGTTGTGAGCGTGCAAGGTGGACGTATCGACTTGCATTCCATCGCGGTGGACTAAAAAGGGTTGACTCTTTTCGCGGCGCATGATATTTTATATCTTGTCGCCGCGAAAAACGGGTTATGGATTTCGCGGATTTTAGACACCAAGCGGTCGTGGCGGAATTGGCAGACGCGCACGGTTCAGGTCCGTGTGGGCTAACCCCCCGTGGAGGTTCGAGTCCTCTCGACCGCACCACCTTAAGAATGAACTAGCTCTTGAACCTGTCCTTGTGACGGTTCAGGAGCTTTTTGTTTGATTGGGGTGGTTTGCAAAGCGTTGCTTCTAACCATGTTTACACTGTTTGCCAGCATTAGGTTGGCTCAGCTATGCCGAAGACCGTGGAATCGAAATCTGCGCAGTTCAAAGAATGTTATTGCAAAAAGGAATGTAATCCTTTATTATGGACACCGTAGATCTATAATTGTAATGTTATTGAGGGAGGGGGAGAAACAGGGATAAGGCGTTCAAGCAATGCATTTCATATATTCTAATTGTGGATATTGAAGATCTATGGAGGATATATTTATTGTGGAAAAACAACTTTTCGATGTGTGGCACGGTTACCTGAATATAGAGGCTTGGGGGAAAAAAGGATGATCGACTTAAATAAAATAAAGCGCGGCCCAATCCTGTTTGCTCTGATTATCGGCATGTTCGTCGCCGGTTTGAATGAGACTTTAATGGGCAATGCCCTTCCTGAATTTATGAAATCGTTTGGTGTGTCTGCTGCAACGGGTCAGTGGCTTTCCACCGCCTATATGCTCGTTGTTGGCGTGCTTGTTCCGATTACGGCAATCGTGCAGCAATGGTTTACGACCCGGCAAATATTTCTGTCTGCGATGAGTTTATTCCTTGTCGGTACGGTTACCTCGGCGGTGTCGCCGGAATTCGGTGTGCTGCTGGTCGGGCGGATCATTCAGGCAATGGGAACCGGCATGCTGATGCCGCTTGTAATGAACGTTATCATGACCATTTATCCGCCAGAAAAGCGCGGAGGTGCAATGGGCATTTTTGGGCTCGTCGTCATGTTCGCCCCGGCAATTGGCCCAACTATATCAGGATTAATCATTGACGGACTAACATGGCGCTGGCTATTTTACCTTGTACTACCGTTTGCGCTGCTCTCCATTATCATAGGAGCCGTTGTGTTGAAGAATGTGTCGAAAGTTACCAAGCCGCGAGTGGACCTCCTATCCATCGTGTTATCAACGATCGGATTCGGCGGAATCGTTTATGGGTTCAGTAATGCCGGCGAACACGGTTGGTCGGAACCGGCAGTCGTCTGGACGATCGCTGCAGGCGTTATTTCCTTATTGCTGTTCGTGTGGAGGCAGTTATTGTTAAAGGAACCTGTTATGGATTTACGTGCTTTCCGGTATCCGACATTTACGCTTATCGTGGCGCTTATGCTTGTGCTAATGATGACATTTTTCTCCTCGGCGATCATGCTTCCAATATTTATGCAAGGTGTACTCATGGTAACGGCATTTAAATCAGGCTTGATTCTGCTTCCTGGAGGGTTTGTGAATGGGCTCATGGCTCCGATTTCAGGCAAGCTGTTTGATAAGTTTGGACCTCGCATAACGATCATCCCAGGCCTGGCCCTTGTTGCCATCTCATTATGGCAATTTACCCGATTCGATGAAACGACGAGCACGGGGTTCCTCGTCGCCGTTCACGTCGCACTGATGATTGGTTCCGCGCTTGTCATGATGCCCGCACAGACGGCGGGGCTCAACCAACTGCCAAACCATCTGCACCCGCACGGGACAGCGATCTTGAATACGCTGCAGCAGGTGTCCGGCGCAATCGGCACTGCTCTGTACATCAGTATTATGTCGGGCGGACAAAAGCATTATTTGAGCGGGGTGAGCGATCCGCAGGCTCCGGCGGAAATTGCCAACGGGCTCGCAGCGGGCATCAACAATGCGTTTGTTTTCGGCGGCGTCATCGCCCTTGTTGCGTTTGTACTTGGTCTCCTTCTTCGTAAAGGGAAGTCGCCGGGACTAGAACAGGAAGCAGAAATAGGGGAGTCCATAAACTAAAAGGAAAGAGCGAGGGAGGATCATGAACGATTTTTACAATGCATCCGTTTGGGAAAAAGCATGGAAAGACGATTCCGATACCATCGTAAACATGATGAGAAGAGCCGGGATCGATCCTGCTAGATCCTTTGACCATAAGGCCAAGACTTTCAACGAACAATCTTTTAGCGATGAGGGAAGAAAACGAACCCAACGAATCATGAACTGGCTGAAAGGACAAGGAGTTCAATTTGATACCAGCACCATTTTGGATGTTGGCGCTGCATCGGGCGTATTCTCAGTACCTTTTGCGGAGCATGGAGCTCAAGTAACCGCCGTAGAAACTTCTCCTCCACTGATAGAATTACTCGAAAAGAACATCTCGAACCTCGCCGAGGATCAGGTGAAGATTGTTCCCGAAAAGTTTGAAGATATAGATGTTCAGGCCAAGGGCTGGAACCAAGCCTTTGATCTCGTCTTTGTCTCGATGTGTCCGGTCATTCATGATTGGCAGAGCGTAGAGAAGGTTCTCCAGTGCGCTCGGAAGTTCTGTTATATCAGTATGCCGATAATTCCTGCAGAGCATAGCCTTGTGAACGAAGTTTGGCCTCTCCTCACGGGTCAGCCTTTTCATACGAAACCTACGGAAATGGGATACTTGCTGCATTTGTTGTATCTTAAAGGTTATGCTTATGAATCGCTAATCACATGGGAAAAGAAAACAAAGGAGGTCACCAGAGAAACGGCAATGCAGGAAACGATGTCTTGGCTTGGCCATCACCGTCTGCCAGTAGATGAGCGGAATCGGAATATCATTGCTGACTATTTGGATCAAGCATATCCGTCCGGCAAAGTAGTCATTCAGGAGGGCGGACGTTTTGGCAAAGTACTGATTCGATTACAGAATCAGAACATGAATAGTTCCCAATAACTGCTCGCTATATTAGTTAGTATGCTCGGAAATAGCGGTGTAGCGCGCATCCGTTAGCTCAATACGCGTACTTGTTCGCTCTTTGCACGATTATCCCGTTGGATCAGATGCTAGTAAGTGAATCATGGCGCATGATTAACGTCCGTTCTATGATCTCCACCTCGATCTCCACCCAGCTCAAGCCCAACTCTGCCCCAACCCTCAACTCTACTCTGCTCCCTGAGTGAAGGGGATAATCGTGCAAAGAAGCGAGCAAGAGGAGGGAAACCCTGCGTTGCGTTATAATGGAACAATGAGAAGAAAGCAACGGAGGTGAGGCAGGATGTTTCGAGTAGCGGTTTGCGATGATGATGAGCAGCAACGAGACCAACTGCGGCAGATATTGCTGGCTTTATCGTTTAAAGCCAATATCGAATTTGAAATCGAATTGTTCCCCTCCGGCGAACAGTTAGTGTCCCATTATGAACAGGAGAAATCGCCGTTCCATATTCTCATATTGGATGTGGAGATGAGCGGGATAAACGGGATTTCCGTAGCCCGGAGAATCAGGGAGCTTCAGCATCTGGATGAGCAAATCATCTTTTTGACGAGTTATCCCGAATATATGGTGGAGAGCTTTGATGTGTTTATTTTTCAATACTTGATCAAGCCTGTCGCGCCGTCGGTACTGGAGGAGAAGGTCATTCGGTTGTGCCGTTATTTTCAAGCGCAGGAGAAGAAGTTCTTGATCGTTCAATCCGGCTATGAAGATGTGGTGCTCAAGCATGATGAAATTATCGCGATTGAATCCGCCAAGAGCCTAACAGTGAAGAACAAGTTGAAGTTCATAACCGTATCTCAAGTTGTTGAAAGTAAAGGACTGATCTCGAAGTATGCGGAGTCTCTAAAAGACAGTCAGTTCTTGCAGATTCATCGCTCAATCATCATTAATATGAACCATGTGAACAAATTTGCTGGGAGTGTCGTACAGATGTCAAACGGATTGGAAATGCCGATCGGACGATCGAAAATCAAAGAAGTGAAAGATTTCTATACGAAATTCAAGGTAATGAAGGACAACTTATGATTCCATTTCATCTTCCGATTCTGATCAGCATCGTATTCGTGCTAGGTTACCAGCTTCTCCTATATTTTGACTCGGTGTTTGGGCGGTCGGCTCGTAAACCGCATCGGATCGTGCATTTTATCGTATTCGTATTGGTGAGCACGGTCTATTTGACTGTCGACATGGGGTGGGGCGCCGCCTCCGGTGTAGCCTTATTGCTGATTTACAGTTTAGCGGACTCCTACCAGGTTGAACTCAAAAACAAGTTGATGTATACGGTCTTGTACGCGGTGTTGATGTCCATCGTCAATTCGCTCTCTTTGTTTGTTTTCTACACCCTCAATTCGGACGAATTTCGGAATTTTGAACCTTCGAGCTTTTCGGCGTCCGCCAAAACTCTGTTGCTCTCCTGCACGTTTATGTTTGTTGTAGTTCAGCTGATCCGACTCATGGCCAAACGTCGAACGTATCCGTTAAAGCCTTCATACTACCTTCTATTTCTGTTCGTCCCCGTGTTCAGCATTTATCAGGTAAATAGGTTGGCTGCGTTTAGCGAAAAAAACCTGCATTTCTTTATTTGGGTCATCGGACTGTTGTTACTCAATGTGTTGGTGATCTATATGTTCGACACGATGATGGAGAAGTTTCAATTCCAACAGGAGAATTTTCAATTGCAGCGACAGATGGACTACCAAGACGCGAACTATGAAAAAACGGTGCATAGCTTCAAATCCATCAAACGCATCATCCACGATACGAACCAGCAATTTCTGTATGTTGAGGAGTGCATCAAGCGGGGGGACCCGGCTGCGGCATTAGAACATATAAGAGTCACGCTAAATAAAGTCGAAGACGCTTATCATCGAGTGAATACGGGCCATCTTGTAATCGATGCCCTTGTCACAAACGCACTGAATATCGGCGAGGCGAATGGGATTCGAATCGACACACAGCTGAGTCTCTACTCGCAGGATCTGAACATCGATCGTTACGACCTTTGCGTCGTGCTCGGCAATATGCTGGATAACGCTTTGGAAGCTTCCAAGAAAGTCAAGATCGCAGAAGATCGCTATATCCTGATTCGCATCCGCTCGGACGAGTCTGCTCTGTCCATTCAGATTAAGAACCAAACGGAGCATGAGGTGATTCGTTTACAAAGCCAGAAGCCAAATCGAGAGTTTCACGGGATCGGCCTCACCAATATCTCCAGAATATGCGATAAATACGGAGGCAACATGACCATCGAGACGGGCAGTAAGTCCTTTAATAATATGGTGGTCCTGCCGTTCGGGGATTGATATTTGCGTTTCAGAACGAGTGGCCTTCATCCGCTTCTTCCTTCATGTACGATAAGACCTGTATCCAATAGATAAAGATACAGGGAGGAATCGGAAATGAACAAATGGATGATTGGTTTCCTTACGTTGTTGCTGGTGCTCATCATGCCGGCGGGTCAAGGAAACGTTCAGGCAAGTGCTAACCCGGTAAAGGATAAAGCGCAAACGCTGGCTCAAACCGTCATCTCGGATTATGGCGTAACCAGCCTGCAATACGCCATTAGGGATCATGGAGCGATCACGTTATCTGACGGCGCCGGAGCATCTAATCAGGAAACGGGTGCGCCCGTCACCCGGGAGACGATGTACGGAATAGGCTCGGTCAGCAAAATGGTTGTCGCCGCAGCGACCATGCAATTGGTCGATGCGAAGCTCGTGGACTTGGATCAACCGCTCACGAT
Organism: Paenibacillus sp. FSL R7-0216; assembly: GCF_037969915.1. Classification (NCBI taxonomy): domain Bacteria; kingdom Bacillati; phylum Bacillota; class Bacilli; order Caryophanales; family Paenibacillaceae; genus Paenibacillus; species Paenibacillus sp. FSL R7-0216. Next base: position 1,956,228 of record NZ_CP150222.1, read on the forward strand.
GTATGTCAAGGACTTTCAAATGGCGGACAAAAGGTATCGCCAAATTACGCCGCGGATGTTGTTAAACCATTCATCGGGTTTGTATGGTTCCCACTACGAGAACAGCATGTTATTTGATGATAACGACACGCAAAACCATGACGAATTGCTGAGCAAGCTGCGGTCCGATCACCTGAAATCTGACCCCGGCGCGTATTCCGTCTATTGCAATGATGGCTTTACGCTACTGGAGATTCTGGTGGAACGCGTAAGTGGTGTCAGCTATTCAGATTACCTGGATCAACATTTTAGCAAGCCTTTGGGACTCGGAAGCACCAAAACGCCACTCGATACGTTTGACCGAGAGAAGCTGGCCAAAACTTATTTTCCAGGAATAGATCATGTTTTACCTGTGGAAAATGCCAATGTGCTTGGTGCGGGCGGCATCTATTCTACTGCTGAAGAATTAACGAAATTTGCCGAAGTCCTGATGGGAGACCGGCCGGAGTTGCTTTCCAAGGCTGCGTCGAAATCGATGCAAGCCCACGAATATCGCAACGGAATTTGGGTGGAGGAAGAAACGAATATTTTTAACTACGGATTGGGCTGGGATGCTGTAGAGCTGGCTCCGTTTGGAGAATACGGCATCACCGCTTTATCGAAAGGCGGCGATACGATCGTGTATCACGCCGGAATGATCGTCTTGCCGGAGCAGCATATCTCGATCGCCGTGCTTTCTTCGGGAGGAAGCTCGTTCTATAACAGTGCCTTCGCCGCCGGGGTATTGCTGGAGTATTTGGACGAAAAAGGCCTGATTGACGAGATTCAACCGACTCCGACCTTCGAGGCTCCCGTTAAGATGGAAATGCCTAAGGAGCTGCAAGCTTATTCCGGATTATACGGAATGGTCGGCGAAACAATGAAGGTTGTCATTCAACAAGGGCAAATGGAATTGGCAGCCCAAATGGGCGGTTTAATTCCGGCACAAACGTATGTATATACGGGCAACGGCCGGTTTACGAGCAGCGATGGCACGGCCAACGTTAGCTTTGTGAAGGAGACCAACGGCAAGACCTATTTGAAGCTGGATGCATATTTGAACTTCCCGGGGCTTAGCCAAATGCATATGGTATCCTACGAATATCAGAAGCTGGAAACCCAGCCGCTGAGTCAAAAAGTGAAAGAGACGTGGGAGACCAGAAACGGCAAAACGTACTACGCGCTGGATGAAAAAATCAACTCCCTGTTCTACATGTCCACGGCCATACTCAATAAAACGATAAATGTTGACCTTGAGCATGGTTATGCCAACGGCGCTAAAATCGTGGATGCCAATCAGGCGGTGAACATTATGGAAATTCCGAATATGAACAGCCGGGACGCTTTTGATTTCAAATTCTCGGAGTTGAGTGGCGCGGAGATTTTGGATGTAAATGGTCAAACCTTTATCCGTGAGGATGGAATTCCTAACCTCTACGGCGGAGCGCAATCGAAGATCACCATTCTACCAAGCGGCCAGGCAAGATGGTTTAACATACAGCCGTCCTTGGCAGAGCGGACGATGACCGTGAAAACGGAAGGAAGCGGCGGCATCATCGTATATGACGAACAAGGGTTGCTGGTTCACTCGTCGATCATTAGTCAGACGCCTGCCTTCAAACTGCCGGCTGGAGGGAAAATCGTATTTGGAGGGCAACCCGGAGACGTGTTCCGCATTCATCTGAGCCAATAATTTCTCTTAGAGAAAACCGCTAGCCGTGCATTGACGGCTAGCGGTTTTTCGGTTCTCAACGATGTTAGCCCAGATTCGGGCAAAACGAAGGGCTCAAGGAGGATAAATAATCGGCGTATGCCGAATCAAGCTTAGCCAACTCTGCGAAATAGCTGTCGATGACATGATTGGAGGATAACGAGGTGTCGGCGAAATACAGCGGGTAGGAAACGGAGACATGGCGGTAATAGTAGGTTTTATCTAGTTTTGGCAGCTTGAAAATCGTAGGGGGGATATGCGTCACGGCGTCGAATTCATTGTGAATCCGATAACTGTTTGGGACGTACTGGGTAAATGCGTTAACAAAATCCGGATCCCCGACACGAGGAGATCCGAACGTAAACAGGATGGGCACGCGAGGCGTGTTAGCGGCGATGTCCATGGCACACAACGTTGCCAGGGCGGCTCCGAGGCTATGGCCCGTTAGATATAGCGTCTTATCCTCCGGTAGCCGGCGCAGCGCCGAGTGAATTTGGCGGCGGGCCGATGCATAAATGCCGGTGAATCCCCGGTGCGTGGCGCCGGCATCCTTGGCCCATTTGAACTTCTGCTGCGTGGCGATGGCATCGGCAATCCAGTTGGACGTTGAGCTAGTGCCCCGGAAGGCGATCACGATCTCGTCCGCCGAATGCCATATAAACCCGAAGCGTTCCCACTGGCCGATCAGGGATTTCGCTTCGAGGGTCTCATACAGTGAATAAGGCGGCGGGAGGACAAACGTACCGTCCGAATTCGTGAATTGCGCGTAGGTCTGGCCGCAAACCGCCGCCAAGAACAACGCGCGCTGGACTTGAGCCTGGTTTAATTCCATGATCCATCCCCCTTCGCCTTCCTGATTCCAATATATTAAGAGCGAAGAAAGAAGATGCTATAGTGCGCGATTGGCCCAGGCTGATTATAATAGGGACAACGACTTCTTTAGGAAGGTGATTGTATGGCAGGGTTAATCCTAGTCATCATTTTGATTTTGGCGTTTGCTTTGATCGCGACGATAAGAATCGGGCAATCGCAAAGCAACCGGGAAGAAAATCCGCGTTACACCCAACAAACTGGCCGGAATTGGCTACGTCTAGGCGTGATGTATGCCGTTGGTGTTCTTGCAGTTGTGTTGATCTTAATGATGTTTATGTAGTGATCCGACATAACTTAACCCGGTCACCCTGATGAAATCGAGTTCCTCCGCGGTCATGAGCCCAGATTGATACAAGTTCAGGTATTCTTGTGAGACGCTTTGGTTGAAGATCAACAGATCATCCGTGTTTATGGTAACGGGAACCCCGTAATCGTAAAGTTTGCGCAGGGGATGTCTCGCGTAGCTGTCCGCTACCCATAGCAGGATGTTGCTCGTTGGACAGACATTTAACCGGATGTGATGATCAGCCAGCCATTTCATTACGGAGACGGATCGTGCCGCCGCAATGCCGTGGTGAACCTCATCCAGTTCCAACTCCTCCACAGCTTCTCGAACATCGTCCGGTGAGCCGAACTCCCCGACATGCGCTCTAAGCCTTAGCCCCGCTACCTTGGCAATCCGGTAGACCGGCTTGAAATGGCGGATCGGCTGGGCGAATTCATCATTGCAAATGTCGATGGAAGCAAACCAACGATATGCCAATACCTCATCAATCTCTTTTAAAATATCTTCGATCCGGCTTTCCCTGCCTAATGACAGCTCAGGGAAAAACGACGTGCCGGGAATCAAACATCTGTGCAATTCTTCTATGATCCCCATAAACGTCTTCATCCCGCCCAAGGCGGAGATTTCATCCAGGCCGAAACTAAGTGCCAATACCTCGATTCGGTCGGCCTGCGCCTGTGCGAAGGAAGCTTCGATCCGTTTTAAGTATCCTTGGAGGCCGCGGCAATGGATTTTGATGTTGGACTCGAACCAGGCTTGCATATCCAGGAGAGAGTCGAAAGGCCGGCCGGGGGGCTCGATTTTAGCACCGGACCAGGCTTCAATGTAGGAAATGTTGCCGCCGCGCCCGGCATGACTATGCAAATCGCTTTTCGGTATGCGTTTCAATTCATCCAGCGCGTTAAGGTGTAAAGCCTCTGTAAAGGAAAGGCTCATCCACACCACCTCCATCCTAATTAACGATATCCTAGCATAGCGCATCATTAATTTCTATTGATCTAAAAGGAGGAGCAAACATGGACATTCGAATTTTGCCCTTAAGTCCGGAGCGGATGGAGGACTTTAAGACATACTGTCGCAAGCATCGCCAAGAGGTGGACGACTCCTTCTTGTATGAAGAGGATTTGGCTGAGTTCCAAATTCATGAGGAGCATCCCACTTACATAGCCGTCAATGAGAAGGGGGAACTGATCGGCGCGGCTTCGATCATCGCCGATGCTTACCAGCGAAAGGGACAGCAGGCGCGTTTTCGCATTTTGCACAGCGAAACCGGGGATGAGGCCGTTTACCATCGCTTGCTTGCTGAAATCGTGAAGCATGGCGAGGGCTTGGCGAAGATGTTCATCTTTGTGCCGTCGGTTAATCCCGGACTGATGGAGATCGTTTCACAGCTTGGTTTCCAGGTGGAAAGATATTCTTTCCTGCTGGTGAACGAACCGCTGAACCCCGCGCCGTATGACCTTCCGAAAGGCTATAGCTTCCGTGCGTTCCGCCCTGGGGAGGACGAGGAAGCTTGGTGCGTCGTACGGAATGCTGGATTTGCTCAACTGAAGGGCAGCCAAACGCCAATTACGCCGGACATGGTGGCGAAGTATCCCGGAGAATTGGATTATCTGAACGGCGGTATGCTGTTCTTGGTCCATGAGGATCGGCCGATTGGCATTGTACGTTGCGCGGACGACGAATACGTGGATGCGCCGATCATGAACATCGGGCCTCTCGCGCTGCTCCCTGAATACCAAGGGAAGGGACTCGGCCGCTTGCTGCTTCGTCGGGCGATGGAGTTTGGCTGGGAAATCGGATATAGCCGGGTCATCCTGTGCGTTAACGCGGAAAATGAACGGGCCAAAGCGTTATATCTTCAGGAAGGGTTTAAAGAAGCGGAGTATGCGGTGAATTACCGACTGGATCTGCAGTGATGCGAAGCGGCGGGAGACCGCCGTTTTGCTCTTTTGTGTAAACGCTAACATATCGAACGGAACTTGATTGGATCCTGGGGGGATAAAGACATGAGCGAGCTCTGCCGGATAATGATTGTTGATGATGAACTGTTGGTGCGTCAGGGGATCAAGCACCATCTGGATTGGGAGACGCATGGGTTCCGCATTGTCGGCGAGGCCGCAAACGGCAAGGAAGCGCTGGAGATGATGGGACCGTTGTCGCCTCATATCGTCATTACGGATATCGTCATGCCGGTGATGGACGGGGAGGAATTGACTCGCGTGCTGAAAGCCCGCTACCCGCAGGTGGAGGTGATCGTGCTGAGCAGCTTTGGGGAATTCGAGTATGTGCGTTCCACGTTCCAAAGCGGTGTCGCGGACTATATCCTCAAGCCAAAGCTGGAGACGGAGGAGCTCTTGCAGGTATTGCAAAGAACCGCTCGCAAAATTCCTGGGTTTTCACTCGGAGAAATCGAACGCGGGGACTTGCCACTGGAACGCCTGCTCGAGCGTCTAATCGACGGATACGAATCGGAGGAGGGGGATCAACGGGATCAACGGCTGTCCGAAGCTTTTCCGTATGATCGGTTTCTGCTGACCGGTACGGATGCCAGCCAAATAGCGGGGGAACCGGATGGGTATCTATCCGGTCTTGCGGCAGGATTGGAGAGCCGATTGTACGAGCTGACCGTTTCGATGCGGATTCAGCGCATCTATTCCGAAGGCAGGCAACTGTTAATGTTGCTGAATTTTCCCGGTCAGCACAGAGTTGAAGTGACTGACGCTGTGTACGGATACGCGCTGGCCAAAGCAGCGCTGATGCCGGATTTGACGTGGGTGATCGGCAGCGAATTTGCGGAGCTTCGCGATTTGGGGAACGCGTACCGGGAAGAGTGGCAGAAGCTGTTGGAATTTCGGTTTTATTTTCCTGGAAAGACCGTCCTGCAAACAGAAGAGCTACCCCCGGCTACCGCGCTTCCTACATTCGACATGAAGGAATTGATGTCTGGAATTAAGAAGGGGCAGGCGGAGGAAGCGTTCGGGAGATTGCGAGGACTCGCTGCCGAAGCGGCCGGGAGTTATCGGCAAACGCCCTTTGAGTTCAAATCGTTCTTGGGGAACGCCGTATTCCACGTGACGATTGCAGCCTTGGAGCTCCACCGCGAAGCGAAAGAGCTGGAAGCATCGAAGTTCACCTATTTTAAAGCCATTGATGAAGCGCAGGACGTAGCCGGTGCTTTACAGGCGTTCCACGCTTTCTTGAGTGAAGCGGAAGCACTGATATCGGCCCGTGTCCCGCTGCCCGGCGACGGCAACATGAAGCTGCTGCTTGAGTATATCGATGAACACTATGGAGAGCCGCTTTCTTTAAGCTCACTCAGCCGGCATTTTCACTTTAATCCGTCGTATTTGTCGAGCTACTTCTCCACTCACAACGATGAGGGGTTTAGCGAATATTTAAATCGGATCCGTATCGCCAAGGCGATGGAGCTACTCCGTACCGACGTGTTGCCCATTTGGGAGATCGGCAGCCAAGTGGGTTATTCGGATCCCAGTTATTTCACCAAAGTGTTCAAAAAGCAAACGGGGTTGTCGCCGCGGGAATATCGCCGGCAGCAGCTCGCCAAGAGGGGATAACGGATGAATTTAATCGAAAAGTTTCGCAGCAGCCATCTCATCTCCAAGCTCTTTGTCGTCATGACGGTAAGCATCGTCGCGGTGTGCCTTCTCACCTCGCTAATCACCATCCGCATGGCGGAGCGGTTGTTTGCCGAAACGTTCAGCATCACCAACGGGAAAGTTCTGAACCAGATCAATACCGGGATGGAGTCGTTTAACGATTCCGTCGTTAACGCGGTCACCTTTGCCTCGCAAAGCGGCTCGGTGAAGACGTATTTGACCGGCGGGGACACGGATTCGGTGGCGATGTCGAAGGTGTATTACCGCATGGCGGAGCAGATGGAGCAGATCGCGTCCAATCTGGGGGCTTACGATGTGGCGGTCACCATCATCGGGGTGAATGGGCGCAGTTACTCGACCGACTCGAACTACTGGCCGGTGTCTTCTCAGGAACTTGCTGACGATCCGTTAACCCGTTATACTGCTGCGGAGCCGCGACGGGTGTTGTATCAATATGACGAGCGGGACGGTAAAGCAGGCAAGGAGCGATTTATCGTCGCCTCCAAAGCGTTGGTGGATCGTACGGGCGGGCTTAGTTATGGGATGCTGTATATCGCGATTCGAGAAACGGAATTTCGCCGGTTCTTCGCCAACTTTACGAGTAGCGGAAACGATGTGCTCGTGCTTGACCCGGCCGGCGTTGTCGTCTCCAGCAACCGCACGGAGCTGATCGGTAGCAAGTCGTCTGAGTTACTTCGGGATGTCGAGACGTTGAAGCGCGACCGGCTGGATTACTTGAAGGGGACGGCATTTGGCAAAGAAGCGATCATTCTGGCGAATGACCTGCCGCCCTATCGATTGTATCTCGTGAACCTGATCGATCGGCAGTACACCGCCGGGCAAATCATCAACATTCGCCAAGTCGCGTTGATCTGTTTGGTCATTATTGGAGCTGCGCTGCTCCTTGTGTTCGTGATTTCCCGCCGGTTAACGCTGTCGCTGACACGTCTGGTCCGGCTGATGTCGACCATCACGAAGAAGGATTTCCGCAACTACATCTCGGTCAGCGGCAGCTATGAAGTCAAAGAGCTGAGCAAAGCGTTTAACTACATGCTGGACGAGCTAAACGATTACGTTCACAAGCTGCTAGAAACGCAGAAGGAACAGCGGAACGCTGAGCTCGCCGCACTGCAGCGGCAGATCAATCCGCATTTCCTGTACAACACCTTAGCCTCGATCAAGCTGTTGGTCCAGAAGGGCAGCAAGGAAACCGCGGCCGAGACGATTAACGCGTTGATTTCCCTGCTGCAAAATACGATCAGCAATGCCAACGAAACGATCACGGTTGAGCAGGAGCTCGAGAACCTGAGAAACTACGTATTTATCAATCAAGTCCGTTACGGCGACCGGATCAAGGTGAGCTATTTCGTATCTCCAGACTGTATCCGGTGCGAGCTGCCCAAGCTGATTCTGCAGCCCTTTATCGAAAACGCCTTTTTTCATGCTTTTAACGTTAAAACCGAAGGAACGATTTACATCCTGATTTCGAAAACGGATCATTCCCTTGTTTGCGAAGTGGCGGATAACGGGGACGGTATGGAATTTGACCCGAACGACTGGGTTCCCGATCATCCGAAGAACCGCAGCCAGCTATTAACGGGGATTGGCATTCAAAATGTGAATCACCGGATTAAGCTGCTGCACGGGGAGTCCTACGGCGTTCGGATCACCAGCGTGAAGGGAGAAGGGACGCAAATTCGCATCGTACTTCCACTGATTGAGGATTCTGAGGTAACCGGGGATGCGGTCTAAAGATTTTCCTATTTTCCAAAAAAAAGACCAGTATCGTCTTGCGGTAAACTCGACATGGACAAGAAAATCACCAAACCGCACAAAGATATTCCTAACGGGCCGTTCCGCCGCAATGCTATCCTAAAAGCGATAAAAGGAAGCGCTTTCTTAATGAGGCGCTGCCCATCACGATAACAGGGGGATGAACCGAAATGAGAAAAAGCTTGATGCTATTGATGGTCAGTCTAGTGCTGACGCTGGTGGTGTCCGCTTGTTCCGGGAGTTCCGGAAACGCTGGCAATTCCGGCAACTCGGAGAGTACGGGGGACACTGCGGGTTCGACTGCAGGGAATGGCGGGGACGGCTCGAAAGGCGCTCAGGAGATCACCGTTTGGGCCTGGGATCCGAACTTTAATATCGCCGCATTAAATTTGGCCAAAGAAAGATATGAAGCGAAGCACACGGACGTCAAGGTGAACATCGTAGAATACGCGCAGGACGACATCGTCCAGAAGCTGAACACCGGGCTGAACTCAGGAACGACTAAAGGGCTGCCGAACATCGTGCTGATCGAGGATTATCGGGCCCAAAATTTCTTGCAGGCTTATCCCGATTCGTTTCGCGACATGTCCGATCTCATCAAACCGGAGGATTTCGCAGAGTACAAAATCGGACCGACGAGCTATAACGGCAAACAATACGGCGTACCGTTCGATTCCGGGGCTACGGCGCTTTACGTGCGAACGGATTACCTGGAGCAAGCGGGATATACCGTGGAGGATGTAACCAATATCGATTGGAACAAGTACATCGAAATCGGCAAGAAGGTCAAGGAAGTTACGGGCAAAGACATGCTGACTCAAGATCCCAATGACATCGGGCTAATCCGCGTGATGGCGCAGTCGGCAGGAACGTGGTACTTGAAGGAAGACGGTAAAACGCCAAATCTGGCGGACAATCCGGTGATCAAGGAAGCCCTCGAAACCTATAAAGCGATGTTCGACGCCAATATCGTGAAATTAAATTCGGACTGGAGCCAATTCCTGGCGGCGTTTAACAACGGAGATGTTGCGTCTGTCCCAACCGGCAACTGGATTACGCCGTCTGTTAAAGCGGAGGCTTCCCAATCCGGTAAATGGGCGGTCGTGCCGACGCCGAAGCTGGCGAATAGCGCAGCATCGGTGAACGCCTCGAATCTAGGGGGGAGCTCCTGGTATGTGATGAATATGGACGGTCAGGACGCGGCTGCGAATTTCCTGGCGGAAACCTTTGGCTCCGATAGCGAATTATATTCCCTGCTGCTGGAGAAAATCGGCGCGATCGGCTCGCTGAAGGCTGCATCCAGCGGAGCGGCTTACGATAAAGCCGACGAGTTCTTCGGCGGTCAGAAGATTTATGCCGATTTCGCCAAATGGACCGAAGAGGTGCCTAAGGTCAATTACGGCTTGCACACTTACGCAATCGATGACATTATGGCCATTGAAATCCAGAACTACTTGAATGGCAAAGACGTGGACAGCGTCATCCGCGACGCCCAGGCTCAAGCCGAATCTCAATTGCAATGATGAGAGCAACTGGCTCTGTTTTGCGCTGGAAGGCTTCCGCAGTCGGTTGGTTGTTTGTGACAGCAGCCGTGGTGCTGATCGCACTGTTTTACTTCTATCCGATGATCCAGGCATTGCTTCTGTCGCTGCAAACCGGTACGGGCTCGAACTTGACCTTTAACGGGCTGGGCAATTATCAGCGATTGTTTACGGACTCGATGTTTCTGACGGCGGTCAAGAATACGTTCATATACCTGATCGTACAGGTTCCGATCATGGTACTGCTGGCGTTAATCTTGTCCGTGATGTTAAATGACCGGAATTTGAAATGGAAGGGATTTTTCCGCACGGCGATCTTCCTGCCCTGCATCACTTCGCTTGTCGCTTATTCCGTTATTTTTAAATACCTGTTTGCGGGCGACGGTCTGGTCAATATGCTGCTGCTGCAATTGCACCTTGTGTCGGAACCGATTCCGTGGATTACCGATCCGTTTTGGGCTAAAATTACGATCATTATTGCGATTACCTGGAGATGGACGGGGTATAACATGATCTTTTACCTTTCGGCCATCCAGAACATCGATCCTTCGGTTTACGAAGCAGCCAAAATAGACGGAGCGTCGGCGAGCAAACAGTTTTTCCAAATCACGATTCCGCTCTTGAAACCGATTATTTTGTTTACTTCGATCACCTCGACGATTGGCACGTTGCAGCTATTCGACGAAGTAATGAACATCACGCAGGGGGGTCCGGGTAACGCGAGCTCGACGATCTCGCAATACATTTATAATTTGTCCTTCAAGTACGCAGCGAATTTCGGGTATGCGGCAACGGTGTCTTATTCCATCGTGGTGATGATTGTCATCTTGTCCATTGTACAATTTAAAGTGGCAGGTGATCGTGATGCATAGGGTGAAACGACTGTCTATGTACCTGTTCCTCACCATAGCGGCGTTTGTTTCGATCTTTCCGTTTCTATGGATGATCGTCAGCTCCACGAATCCATCGGTAGACGTGACCCGGGGCAAGCTGCTGCCAGGCTCCCACTTTATGGAGAACCTGCGCAGCTTGCTGGATTCCGTTGATATTTTGAATGCGCTCAAAAACTCGCTGACCGTCTCCGTCTCCACGACGTTACTTGCTATGCTGATCGCTTCGCTGGCCGGTTACGGTTTCGAGATCTACCGGAGCAAGGCGAAGGACATCGTATTTAACGTGCTATTGTTATCGATGATGCTGCCCTTTGCAGCCTTGATGGTGCCGCTTTACCGTATGTTCGGTCGAATCACCAACCTGGTTCCCTTGATTGGCATCGAAACGCTGGCCGCGGTTGTGCTCCCAACCATGACGACGGCGTTTCTGATCTTCTTCTTCCGGCAAAGCACGAAGATGTTCCCGAAAGAGCTGCTTGAAGCAGGCCGGATCGACGGCTTATCCGAGCTGGGGATGTTCTTCCGCGTATACGTGCCTACGATGAAAACGACCTATGCCGCGGCGGCGATTATCACGTTCATGAGCAGCTGGAACAATTACATGTGGCCGCTGATCGTGCTGCAAACGCCGCAGAAGCAGACCGTACCGCTGCTGATTTCAACGTTGGGCTCCAGCTATTCTCCGGATTACGGATTAATTATGCTGGCTATCGTCATTTCGACGCTCCCGACGGCCGTCGTCTTCTTCGTCATGCAGAAGCATTTCGTAGCCGGGATGATCGGATCGGTCAAATAGCAGAAGTTTTCCGTTTAGCGATAGGTCGGCAGCCAATCCCCATGGGCTTCGATGAGGTCATCACACATGGCGACCATGTCGTCGATGGACAACTCGGCCGAAGTGTGGGGGTCAAGCATGGCTGCATGGTAAATATGCTCTTTCTTGCCGGTGATCGCCGCTTCAATCGTCAAGAGCTGGGTATTGATGTTCGTCCGGTTTAAGGCGGCGCATTGCGGCGGCAGATTACCAACATAGGTTGGAGTTACGCCGCTGGCATCCACCAGGCAGGGGACTTCCACGCAGGCTTCCGCCGGGAGGTTGGGAATCAGTCCCGAATTCATCACGTTGCCGCCGATTTTGAACGGAACGTCGGTCTCGATGGCCTCCATGATATACGAAGCATACTCGTGAGAGCGTTCGTGCTTGAGCTCCTGGTTGCCAACGAGCTCCTCCCGCATGCGCTTCCAGTTGGAAATTTGCTCGACGCAGCGGCGCGGGTATTCGTCCAGCGGAATTTGGAAACGGTCGATGAGTTCAGGATAGTTCCGCTTGATGAAATAAGGATGGTATTCGGCATTATGCTCCGACGACTCCGTGATGTAATATCCGAATTTCAGCATCATTTCGAAGCGCACCATATCATGATGTGGTTGCTGCTGCTTCTCGGCCGCGAGGCGTTTAATTTCCGGGTAGAGGTCGACTCCATCTCGGGTCACCTCCAGCAGCCAGGCCATATGGTTAATGCCAGCGATTTTGGCTTGAACTCCGGTTTTGTCCATCCCTAAGCTATCGAACAAGCCGGGAATGCAAGCCTGCACGCTATGGCAAAGCCCGACAGTACGGACTTGGCCATACGTATTCATGACATTGGTCAGCACGGCCATGGGGTTTGTGTAATTCAAGAACAGGGCATCCGGGCACATTTCGCGGATATCGGCCGCAAAGTCCAGCATCGCCGGAATCGTCCGCAGGTTACGGAAAATCCCACCGATTCCCACCGTATCGGCGATTGTCTGGCGCAGCCCATACTTTTTCGGAATCTCAAAATCCGTTATGGTGCAAGGATCGTAGCCGCCGACCTGGATGGCGTTGATGACGTATTTCGCCCCTTTCAGCGCTTCCTTCCGGTTGGTGTAAGCTTTCACGACGCAGGTACTGCCGCTGCTGAGCTTCAAATGGTTCAGCATATTCTCCGAATCTTTCAGCCGCTGGAGATCGATATCGAATAAAGCGAGCTCGAAACCTTGCAAGGCTGGGGTTTGCATACAATCGCCCAGTACAATCTTGGCGAATACGGTGCTGCCAGCCCCGATAAATGTAATTTTGGACATGTCCTATCTCCTCCTTTTTCTTCCTCAATATAGCTCTCGCCCTGAAATAAAGGTATGGAGGAATGGAAGGGAAGTATGGAGGAATGTTGTATTTTGGTCTGCTATCCCTTACGCTAGGGAGAGCAGGCCAAAACGCTTATCTAGGGGGCAGTGATGATTCCCGAACATGACTTATTTGAAGTCCACATGAACCCCGATGACCGGGAACGGGATGTGACAGTCTTGTTTAGCGGGCAAGGCCGTCCCCATCCGAATCACCGCATCGGGCCGTCCGTGCACGATCATTATTTGCTGCACACGGTATTTGAGGGGAAAGGAACATATACCTGGGGCGGACGCATTTATTCCTGCGGGCCGGGGGACACCTTCGTCATTTTTCCGAACGGCTTGTTCACTTATGAAGCGGATTCCCGGCACCCGTGGCATTACGCCTGGGTCGCGTTAAAAGGACCAGGCGTCCTTCGGCAGTTAAAGGACGTCGGCATCACGCCGGATAAACCCGTCGTAAGCTCCAGGGAACCCGAGGAATTGCGGGAGCTTTACGCCCGTCTCCGCTCATCGTTTCGGCAATCTGACCACCCGCGTTTGGAGAACCTTGAGGCGACGGGCTGGATGACGCTTCTGCTTCACCATTTCGGATTGGCGAATCGGGACATCCTCCCCCGTGCCGCCGCGAAGGAGCCGGCGATGATCGACCGGCAGGTGGAGCAGGCGATCCGCTGGTTTCAGCTGCAGTACCCGCAGCAAATCGGCATTGAGGAGTTGTCCCGAAATCTCGGTTACCACCGGGCCCATTTGTTTAACGCCTTTAAGGCACGGACCGGACTGTCGCCCAAACAGTATTTGACGAAGGTGAGGATCGATAAAGCAAAGGAGTTGCTTACCGGCTCGTTAACCGTCGATCAAATCGCTTCCTCCGTTGGCTTTAACGATGCGTTGTACTTCTCGCGGCAGTTCAAGAAGTCCACCGGGATGTCCCCGAGCGAATACCGCAGCGGGATCGGGAAGGAATGAGAGCGTGTCGGTTCTCAACAACTTCCGGCGGTGCATAAGCAAAGGGTTCGTCCCGGAAGGTAAGTGGATCCGATCACGGAAATGTTGCATTTCGTGCAGGATTTGGGCGGGGAAACGGGCCTGTGAAGGTGAAATGTTGCATTTCCTGCAACAATTCCACCCCCAAACTGTCCTGCGGGGCCGGAATGTTGCATTTTGTGCAGGATTTTGGGGCGTATACGAAGGAATCGGCAAGAATGTTGCACTATCTGCAACATTCTTGCCGGTGACAGTACAGTGCACGTATGAATCAGAAATCAGGGGGCTTTCCCATGCCCATAATCTTCTGAAAGTTGGGCAACTCTGCCAACAATGAAAAATAATCGGCTAGGTGGGTTGATACCTGGCCGATTATTTTTATCATCAAGGGAACTTTTCAAATGGACCACCTTTGGGCCAATCTCTTTCTTAATCGATTGGCCAATGCTGCAGCACCATCAGCGCCGCCCCCGTAGCTACGGCAGTATCGGTCAGCTGACCTTGGGTAAACAGCGGGTTGTATTCGGGATAATGGTATGCATTTTTCTTCGCGATTTCGACTGCAATATCGAAGACAAGCGGGTGTGCGCTGACAAGCGGACCGCCCAGAACAACATATTCAGGGTGTAAGGCATTGATCAGATTGGCTAGTCCGGTTCCGAGGCAGACGGCCGTTTCCGTGAATTGTTCCATTACCAGTGGATCGTTCTGAGACAAGGCGTCGACTAGGGCGGCGAAGTTCACACGTTCCGGGGCTTCGCCTGACAACACGCTGAGGCGCCCGGCTATGAGCTCGGAGCGAACCCGCTCTTCAAGTGCGGGAACCGAAACGAAGGCCTCCAACGCTCCGGAGTTGCCTTTATTACGGAGCCTTGGTCCATCCATCTGAATGATCATTTGCCCGATGGCCCCTTCGGTATCGGCGGCACCTCGAAGAATCCGGCCCTCGGACATGGCGGCCGAGCGGATGTTTACGCCGGCATGCACGTATAAGGCGTGCCGAACGGTTTCGGATCGCAGCGCCCAGTGCTCACCGATGAGCGCCGTGTTGGCCCCGTTATCGAGCATGGCGGGAATCCCTAACCGCTCCTCGAGCATAGTGCAGATTGGAACGTGTCTCCAGGAGGGGGCGGGAAACCACTCGGGTTCGAGGATGATTCCGTTGCGATGATCCAGCGGGCCAACCGCACCGATGCCGATTCCCAGAATGTCGGCGGAAGTGATTCCGTGCTCCGTAAGAAACGCCTTCGCGGTATTGGCAACAGAGTCCGCCAGAACATCGGGTGTCATGCGATCGTCCATTTTCCAGCGGGCCTGTGACAAAGGGTTTAAATGCAGATCATATAGACCAAGTACGGAGTAGATCCGGGAGATTTCGAGCCCAAACACAAATCTGTGCTTCGGATTCGTCTGGAACAGGATCGGCTTTCGGCCGCCGGTCGAGCTCCCCAGCCCGGAGATGACGATTAGCCCCCGGGAGGTCATCTCCTCCAGTAAACGTGTCATGCTGCTGCTAGTAAGCGGAAACTCGCTCATCAGGTCGGCTTTGGAGACGGTGCCGAGGAACGAGATTCGATCATAGATTTGCTTCTTAATAAAAGGATTGGAATGAGTCAACATCGATAAGGCACTCCATTTCCAAGGTAATTCGTCGGGATATCCTTCAAGTATAACGGGAAGGAGGAGGGATTTCCAGAGATTCATTTATTGACTCTTCGATAAATAAATGATATTATATGATTCGTTGCTGCAAAACAATGCATCAACCGAGAAACGCGGTCGTGGCGGAATTGGCAGACGCGCACGGTTCAGGTCCGTGTGGGCTAACCCCCCGTGGAGGTTCGAGTCCTCTCGACCGCATCCTTAAGTAGAACAGCCTCGCAATTTGCTCTTCGGAGCGGTTGCGAGGCTGTTTTTTTTATTTACTCGTGTCCATATAACTCGTTAAATTGTCCAATGCCTTGCGAGATAATCTTCCTCTGGCTTCCCGGGTGAAACCTGACACTTTGGGAGTATAGATGATTTGGGGATAGCGGTGAAGCTCAGTTTTGAACTCCCCTGCACCGTCAGCGTCAAAGATCGCATAATTTCCGCTTGCTTGGATCCACTCCCGAAAGGCAGCGGCATCAAATGGCGCTCCGAGGGAGGTGTTCACCAGAATTTTGCCGTGGCCCAAAGCGGCGAAATCCTCAGGTCCGAGGAGATGGGTGTTTCTGGGCAAGTGCATGGAGATCATCTCCGAGGTATGCAGCAACTCGCGAAGCGGAGCATATTCAAACCCGGCTTGTTCGCAATCCGGTTTGCGGTTCCGGCTGAAATAACGGACTTGCATGCCGAAAGCGGAAGCCCGATGCGCCAAAATCTTGCCCGTCGCCCCCATCCCGATGATGCCCAGCTTGCGCTGCTGCAGCTCGACCGGTTCGCTTAGCCATTGGTGCGGGCCCAGACCTTTGAGCAAGCGGATGAGCTCGCTCATGACGAATTCGGCAACCCCTTCATCGCCATAATCACGAACTCCCCTTACCTCGATGCCATGCGCCCTCGCCGCGGCGATATCGACGTTGGCCGATCGCTCGTCATACAGGCTGCAGCACATGCCGATATACCGAATCGACGGGTGGTTTGCAATCAACTCCTGATCAATCCTCGTTCTCCAGGATACAAATACGCAATCCGCACCTTGGATTCTTCCCATTAACTCATCTTTGCTTTGCGGATCTTTATCAAACCGAATGATGGGTTGCTTCGAATAGTTTTGTAATTCTTCCAAAGCCCAGGCTTCGAGCCCAACGTTATCCGCGCAGGTGATTTGATTAAACATGATTTCAAGAAAACCTCCTTGATCAGACATCCCCGTCACAACTAGCATGTCCGGTGTTATCCTTAGTCCTTACCTTGTTCTACTATACCACGGAGAGCCCAGATCAAGAGCTTAGGAATCCTACCTTCCCGCGGTCGATAAGAGGATATTGGCCAACCGGCAGCCCATCGCCAATAGGCCGGCGGCATCAAACGGGGTGGGACCGATCGGCGGAAACCAGTCCTCGGGATCTTCCGTTTCGGATAGAGGACCCAAACCGCCGAGAAGGTCCCACGGCAAAACGTCATCCTCCCATTCCGACATGCCCGCTCGTTCCGCGAGCATTCGCAGTTCCGAAAGGTCCGTCTTAACGACTTCGGCCCCCTCCACTAGGGGCCACAACTGCGATTCCCCGCTTATCGAGACGTATTTCACCGCTTTAGCCGGGCTCTAGCTGATTTGTGACCGCCGCGGATTGCGATTTATTCCTTCCAAGGGGAGTGATGGATGCAGTCGCAAAAGTTCTTCCGTTGGAAGCCGGGGATCATGGCGGCGCACACATCGGCCTTAATATTCCCGAACGTGGTATCCGTTTTGTGCTTAAAGCCTTCAAAAAACGCAGGGATGATGCGGTTCTTGAAATCGTTGCGAGGAAAGGCGGCTACGATCTCTTGGCGGACCTCTTCCGAAATCCGTTCGAAATTCTCGCCCATCACGTCATAACCGACCCCGGAGTAGAGCAAGGCGACTTCGGGTTCTTTGTATTCGGCGACGCCGATGGTGGTATGCAGAGCGATTGCATCCCACACTAACCGGATGGATTCCTGCGGGACACCGCGGCTTCTCAGAAATTCGCGGGCTGCATTGGCGCCGTCCACTTCAAATCGTTTGTCCGGACTGCTGTAATGCGGGGTGAGGCCCAAATCGTGGAACAGGGCGCTGATGTAAAGCAATTCGGCGTCATAGTTCACGTTCGCTTGGTTCCCCTGTAGGGCGGCGAATAAAAATACGCGGTTCGAGTGGTTCCACAGCAGCTCGTCTCCGTATTCGCGCAGCAATTCGGCGGCTTCAAAAGCAAGCTTGCTGTCGGGGATTTTGATTTCGGCAATCGAATTCGGCATCATGGGTTCCTCCTAAATTTTCAATTCAATTCGTTTTCAGGATCATTGTATCGTTCAAAATTATCATTGATCAATATGATTGTTTCGATCATAATGATAGATAGATTAAATCATTATCCGTAAACCGGGGAGGATGAAGTTCATATGGAACTAAGACAACTGGAATGCTTCAAAGCGGTCTGCCAGGAGCTGCATTTTACGAAAGCGGCCGAACGCTTGAACATCTCGCAGCCGACCCTCAGTTATCAAATCAAGCTACTGGAGGACGAGTTAAGCGTCCCGTTGTTCAATCGGATCGGCAAAAAAATTACGATGACGCCGGCGGGTCATATTTTGCATAAATATAGCGCCGCTATTTTTAACTCATTGGCGGGGGTTCGCGAGGAAATTTCCGAGCTGCATCATCTGGAACGCGGCGAGTTGGCGGTGGCCGCGCTGATCGGGGAATTAAACGAACTCGTATCCGGGCTTCTTGGGGAATTCTACCCCCGGCATCCCCGCTTGCAGCTCAAATTGCTTGGGGTCGAAGACGTAATCGAGTACCTGGTGTCGGAGGAGGCCGATTTTGCGGTGACGATCCTGCCGCAGGAGGAGGACGAACGATTCGCTGCCATCCCCCTGTACAAGGAGGATTTCTATTTCGTCGCACCAGCTGCGCATCCTCTGGCCGGGCAAACCTCCATCGATTTCGAACGTATCGTGGAAGAGGCGGTGGTTATGTTTCCTCCGACGCATCGCTGCCGCCAATTGGTCGATGCGACTTGCGCAGTCAAAGGGTTTACGCTGCAACCCCAAATCGAAACGACCACTATCGACTCCTTGCTGCGACTCATCCGCTCCGGCGCAGGCGTAACCATCCTGTCCAAGACGCTGCTGGATATGTACGATTTGCGGGATTTGTGCCAACTCCCGTTGCGAAATCCCTGCCTGACCCGGGAGGTAGGGATCGTTCACCTGAAGGATAAATATCTTGGCGCGGCAGCACGGGAATTCATAGCGCTGATTCAAGAACGCGTTCGTACTTTGAAGGAAATTTAGGCGCAGGCGCCGGTTGCGTTATAATAAGAGAGTAGATAAGGATATTCAAATTGCGAGCGGAAGGGGAATGAAGCATGGAATATGTGAAGCTGGGACGAACCGGCCTTGAGGTATCGCGCATCTGCCTAGGTTGCATGAGCTACGGCGAACCGAACCGCGGGGCGCATCCTTGGTCGCTGAACGAGGAAGAAAGCCGTCCGTTTATCCGCAAGGCACTTGAGCTTGGCATTAATTTCTTCGATACGGCCAACGTGTACTCCGATGGGACCAGCGAAGAAATCGTCGGGCGAGCACTTAAAACGTTCGCCAACCGCGACGAGATCGTGATTGCCACCAAGGTCCATGGGCGAATGCGTCCCGGTCCGAACGGGGGAGGTTTGTCGCGCAAAGCGATCCTGGCGGAAATTGACCATAGCCTGAAACGTTTGGGGACGGACTACGTCGATCTGTATCAGATTCACCGCTGGGATCCCACGACGCCGATCGAAGAAACGATGGAGGCGCTCCATGATGTCGTCAAGGCTGGCAAGGCCCGTTATATCGGGGCTTCCTCGATGTATGCCTGGCAATTTCTTAAAGCACTGCATACTGCTGAGCGGCACGGATGGACCCGATTTGTCTCCATGCAAAATTACCTGAACCTGTTGTATCGCGAGGAAGAACGTGAGATGCTGCCGCTGTGCGAAGCGGAGAACATCGGTATCATTCCTTGGAGCCCGCTGGCTCGCGGCCGGTTAACCCGCGATTGGGATGAACAAAGTGAGCGTTCGCAAAGCGACCTGTTCGGCCAACGTCTGTTCGCGGCCACGGAGGGAGCTGACCGCAAGGTGGTCGAGCGCGTGGCTGAGGTCGCGGCTCAGCGCGGGGTGCCGCGCGCGCAAGTCGCCTTGGCCTGGGTGCTGCAGAAATCCCCGGTCACCGCGCCGATAGTGGGTGCGACCAAACCGCATCATCTCGAGGACGCGGTTGCCGCGGTGTCGCTTCGGTTAACGCCGGACGAAATTGCTCGACTGGAAGAACCGTATGTCCCCCATCCGGTGCTGGGAATGTAACGAGTTTTGGCCCATGGATGGCGAAGACAGACAACGGCATAACACAAGTAAAACCAGCCCTCACTGCTTGGTAGTGGGGGCTGGTTTTTGGTATGGGGCGGACACGGTAGCCCTGCTACGCCCGAATGGGTAAGGCATGGACTTCGCCGGCCTCGGAAGAGATAACGGTAAAAAATCACCTTATTTTCGGTGATATGGCTCTTTTTGAACAAATAGCGGTAAAAAATGGCCTTATTTCGGTTCGATAGGGACAAAACCGCCCCATTTGGGGCTCCTGCGGAGAAATAAGGCCATCAAATACCGCTATTTTGTTCAAAAGGGGCCTTTTCGCAGATGTAAGGGTATTTTTTACCTTTATTTGTGAGCTCTGGTGCGCAGCGGACCGTTTGCGCATGTTTCCGGACAGGGACAGTCATACTAGCAGAAAGGAGGATGGTGTTCATGACGGCGGGAGAACTCGGTTTTTATTTTCTGCTGTATTCACTCTTTGGCTGGCTGCTCGAAAATGTATACAGCCTGTTCACGCAGGGAGTGTTCTGGAAGGAGGGGTTCATGAAGGGCCCGTTTAAGCCGATGTACGGCGTAGCCCCGCTGCTTCTATTGATATTTTTGCAGGAGGGAGAAGGAGTACGCCCGCTGCTAGCGGCTCTATTATGTCTCATCATTCCAACCGTCGTTGAAGGGATCAGCGGATATTTGCTGTTCACGATGTTTGGGCGAAGATGGTGGGATTATTCTGGGCTACGGTTTCAGCTTGGCGGCCATGTCTGCCTGCGATTTTCACTGTATTGGGGACTTCTGTCGGCGGTGATGCTCAAAGTGCTGCACCCGCTGGTGGAACAAGCGTATCAAAGCATTTCCTCGGTGTGGTCCGTGGCTGGCCCGCTGCTATTGCTGTTGCTTGCGGCCGATCTGGTGTGGACTTGCCTGACGCGGCGACGGGAATTTCGGGGAAGCTTGATTTTAAATCCAAGTGGGGATGAGTAAAGGAGGAAGCGAATTTGACGATTTTCCGCAACCCGGTTCGATGGTTCCCGGTGCTGACTGTCAGTTGTTTGATCGCGCTGTTGTTGATGACACCCGGAAGCGGACGAGCTGCGCCGGTCGGCGCTGGAGGAGAGAAGACAGATCCGGCAGTGGATAGCAAACAACCAGTGTCTACCCACAAACTTGCGGTGATTATCGATGATTTTGGCAATCGGATGGACGGGACGGACGAAATGTTGGACTTGCCTGTGAAATTGACCGTTGCAGTCATGCCTTTCTTGGAAACCACTCAGGAGGATGCGCGACGGGCGCACGAGCACGGGCACGATGTGATTGTCCATTTGCCGATGGAGCCGAAGCAAGGAAGACCGGAGTGGCTGGGACCCGGGGCCATCCTCTCCAACATGACGGACGGGGAGATCCGTCGGCGGGTGGAAGCCGCGATTGAACAAGTGCCTTATGCCGTGGGTATGAACAACCATATGGGCTCGAAGGTAACCGGAGATGAGCGCGTGATGTCGGTGATTTTGGAGGTATGCCGGGAACGCGGTTTATTCTTCGTTGATAGCAAAACCAATTATTGGTCGGTCATTCCTCGCTTAAGCGAAGAGAAGGGACTGCCCCGGCTTGAAAATGACATTTTCCTGGACGATGTGGGCAGCGTGGAGCACGTCTCGGGTCAACTGCGGCAAGTCCTTGCCTTGTTGAAGAAGGAGAACCGAGGCAGCTGTGTAACCATTGGGCATGTGGGTGTACAAGGCAAGAAAACAGCGGCTGCATTGAGAAAAAATATCCCGATGCTGCAGGCGGAAGGCATCCATTTCATCGGAATCAGCGAATTGGCGCGGGAACAAATTAGTCCCGGCGTGAAGCCGGGACCGGGGTTTACATTACCGTAAAATATTCGGAGATGCCTCGATACAACGCTTCGGCAATCCTCTGCTGACCGCGCCCGTTCGTGAGAATGGCGCGGTCTTCGGTATTGCTGAGAAATCCCGTCTCCACAATGACGGCGGGGCAATCGATATGGTTCAGCAAATAAAACGGCTTCCCGTGTTCCGGAACTCGAGCTGCTTCCAACTGATAGAACCTTTCCAGTGACCGTTGGATCGAGTCTGCTAGTACCACGCTTCGTCCTTCGTTCTGATGGAGTACAAGCGGACCGCGTTTCGATTTATTCCGTCCCCAGTTGACATGCAGGCTGACGACGATCGAAGCGGGCAACTGCTCGCTAAGTTCCTTACGCTGGGCAAGGTCCCGCAGGTGCCGTGAGCGGCTGTGAAGCCAGCGATTGTCGTCGCTTAGGGCATAATCCCCCGTCCGGTTGAGTATTGCGCGGTAGCCGTGGCTTCTCAGGACGACATAAAGCCGCCGCCCAATTTCGAGATTGATATCCTTCTCGAGAATCTGTTCGTAAGACGTTCCCCCGTCAATCCCTCCGTGACCGGCATCGATCAGAATCACCGGTTCGGGGAAGGCATGTCGAAGATCCTTACCTTCGTCAGCCGCTGCCGGGGCGATCCCCCAACCGAATGCTATGGGGATCGAACTCATTATGGCTAGCAGGCATCGTGTAATCTTTCCCATGTGTCTCACCTTTCGGGCTTTTCTACCTCTATAGAGTGAGCCAGCGGAAGGAAAATCATGCATTGGCGATTTGCCGGTAGCCATGGGGTTGTACGGGTTTAATGCGGTGCGATTCGGCACAAACTAGAGCTAACGAAGAACGACTAAGCTGGAAAGGAGCTATCTCCAATGGCGAAAGGCGACGAGTTGGTCAAATACATCACGGAGCGGGTGGTGGATTACGTGGAAACGCCGCGGGAAGTCCGCCGTGAGCGCTCGAAGGTCAAGGAACCGTGGAGCCGGCGATGGTTCGGGATGATCCCGTTCTCCATCTCCCTGTGGGCCGAGCAGATTCCCAAACCGAAGAAGAAGGAATCCCGGGGGAAAGAGCATCCCTCCCGTTCCCGCGGAGTGTGACTTGGCCGAGCCTCAAGCGAAATCAGCCGTCTTCCGTCCCGCAAGGGAGAAGGCGGCTGTTTTTTCAGGTTTGCCCGGGTATCGAATTCGTTCCCATCATTCATCGCGTGCTTCATTCGCTTTGCACCAGCTCCTCGGCCAAGCGGACCAGCAGGTGAACGCCTTCTTGAATCCGCGCTTCATTCATGAACGAATAGCTGAGCCGGATTTGGTCGTTCATTTCACCCATGGGATCGCAGATCGTTCCGGGGACGAACGTTAACCCACGGCGGATGCTTTCGGTCAGGAGCCGGTTGGCGTTTAGCCCGTCAGGGAGGTGGACCCACAGATTCAAGCCGCCTTGCGGACGGAACCACTGCCAGCCTGTACCTGAAGCGAGCGCTTGCTCCATCACGTCCCGGCGAATTTGTAGCGCCGTACGAAGCTTCTCCAGGTGCAGCTGCAGCCGTACCGACTCGAAGCAGTGCTGGAACAGCTTCTGGTTGACGAGCGGCGTCCCGTTGTCGGCCAGCGACTTGGCGGTCAGCAGCGGAACCATCGCGGCTGCTCGCGCGGCAACGGCGCAGATGCGCAGACCAGGCGCCAAGTACTTGCTGAAGCTGCGCAGGTAGACGACCCAGCCTTCCGTATCGTAGGAATAGAGCGGCGGGGGAGGCGGTGCGTCGAAGTAAACGTCATGAACTGCGTCATCCTCGACGATCAAGCAACCGTAGCGCTCCGCCAGTTCAACCAGTTGCTTGCGTTGGACGGCCGGCACCGTGTATCCCGTCGGATTGTGAAAGGTCGGGTTCATATAAAACATCCGGGGTTTATGGCGTTTCAGGTAAGCTTCGACAACGTCCAGGTCATACCCGTCCCTGCGAATCTCCACGGGTAAGAGACGAGCGCCCCTCTGACGGAAGCAGTCAAGCGCCGAGCTGTAGGTTGGGCGTTCCACCAGGACATGGTCCATGGGACGAAGATAAACGCCAGCCAGCAGGTCGATCGCTTGCTGGCCGCCGGTCGTGATCAGCAGTTCGTCGGGGGAGACCTGAAGCTTATTTTTCCGCTGCAAATCTGCACTGAGGAGCTCCCGCAGCTCCTCGTCTCCTTGGACAGAGGAGTAAGTGCCAAGCAGCTTGGGATAGCGGTCGAATACCTGCTTCACGTGGTCTGAAAGGAACAGGTTCGGCAGCAGGTTCGGATCGATGAGCGCCTGGGAGAACGAATAGTCGGCCGGAATGCGGTGGATCTCGCTCAGGGCATTTTGCAGACGTCCGGCCTCGTGTCGGGGGGCGGTAGCAGACGCATATCCGCCTGCTCCAGCGGGTTCTTCATAGGGTGTGCCTTCGGAAACGTAATAACCGGATTTTTCCTTCACGTAAACGATCCCATGCTCCTTCAGCAACCCGTATGCCCGGAATACGGTTAACCGATGGAGCTGCAGTTCCCCGGCCAACGCACGCACGGAAGGCAGCTTGTCGTGCGCCTTCCAGTCCCCCCGGCGAATCCGGTTCAAGATATAATCATAAGCTTGCGTATAGAGGATCTTCCCGGGCTCTGCCCTTTTCGTCATCGGGTACATCGCCTTCCCTTCTTGCAACACGAACCATTTTACGCGAGAAGCCGAAGCATCTGTTCTGCATCGGTAAATCTGTTCTGTCTCCTTTCCTGTATGATACAGTTCAATAGGCGAAAGGGGAAGATCTTGATGATTCTGATCAACTATTTGATCGTATGTCTCATATTCGGCACCACTTTTTTAGCGATAAAGATCGGGGTGGACCACGCGGCGCCTCCGTTTTTCTCGGCGGGGATCCGTTTCCTCGCGGCCGGGGCGATCCTGTTTCTGTGGATGGTTTGGAGAAAAAAGGCCGATTTTGCCTTGCTGCTGCGCAAGGAAATGCTGGTGACGGGAGGTTTGCTGACCTTCGGGACGTTTAGTTTTCTGTACTGGGCGGAGCAATACGTGACCTCCGGAATCGCCGCGGTATTATCGGCTACGGGACCGCTGATGATTCTGCTGATGCAGATGATCGTGCTGCGGCAAAAAGCGACGAGACGAGCCGTTCTGGGCATAATCATCGGATTGGCCGGCGTCATGCTGCTCGTTCTGCCCAACCTGACCTCGGTCCAGGCCGAATCCCGCTGGGTCATCGGCTGCACGGCGATTTTGACTGGGGAAGTGCTTTACTCGATTGGCGCGCTGTATACTAAACGGGTCACCCAGAGTTACACCGAGGTGTCGCCGATTGCGCTGAACGCTGCGCAAATGATCTTCGGGGGCTTGTTACTGCTCATCCTGTCGGGCTTCACCGAACGGGTGACGGCCGAAGACCTTCTGCAGCCGTCCGCATTAGGCTCTCTGTTATATCTCATCGTGGTTGGTTCGATGGTGGGACACAGCCTGTTTTATTGGTTGGTAGCCAAGACCAACCCGGTGTTTCCGTCGACTTGGCTGTACGTATCGCCGCTCATTGCGATGACGATCGGCGTGCTGTTTTACGGGGAAACGGCCGGGTGGTTTGCGGTGTTGGGCGGGGTAACGATCATCGCGGGCACGGTGCTGACCAATCTGGACAGCTTGCGCCAACTGTTTCGCAGATCGGCAAGGTTGACTTCAGGCGCTGCAGGCGGGCCGGGGGCGGTTGGCCAAAAGGTCCGGTAGAGTCAACGCAGCAAAGGCGAGTCTGATGGAAGTTGTGCTTCCGGAGACTCGCCATTTGGTTAAAAAACTAGAAGGTGACGAATTTTCCACTTTCCATCAGAGCGTCCAGCGCGATTAGCCGAATGGCGGTATCGGTGCCAGTGATGACGTAAACGGCCTCGGCTTCGGCTTCAGCGGATGGCTCTGCCAAAGGGCTGTTGTTCGTCCAGGTTTGATAGCCGTAGACCGGAAGAGGAAAGGAATAAGTGCGTTCAGGACCGGAAGCGGCATAGACAAGCTGCCGGCTGGCTTTCAGCTTGCCGATGAAGGCATCCGACTTCAGCGCCAGCGGTTTGGCCGTCATCCATAACAGGTTGTCGTAGGGATCGAAGCGGGATGACGTGTAGACGATAGGGGCGGGCGATAATGGCGCGCGGCTGCTCGCAGCCAGCCGCGGCGGCGCGTAGCCGCCCGCCTGCTTGTCCCAGCTGCCCGTCGTTTCGGGCAGCCATTCGCCGTCGGCGGCATTGACGTATTGGGGTTCGCCGCCATCCGGCAGGCGAACCTTCCACGCGGCCAATGCCGGGCCGGCGTAGAGCGGGACGGCGGTCACCCGTCCCGCAGCGGCTGCGCCGAGGCCGCTCTGCCGGAGCGCAGCCTCGAGCAGCGCCGGGTCGAATACGGAATAGGTGCCCATTCCGTATTCGACCAGCTTGTAATCTCCGCTCTCGGTTGCGGAGATAATGAGGTAGCCGCGCGGGGCTGAAGCGCCCGGCGGCACCCCGGCTGCGCCGCCTTGGCCGCTGCCAGCGG
Organism: Paenibacillus sp. FSL R7-0216; assembly: GCF_037969915.1. NCBI lineage: Bacteria > Bacillati > Bacillota > Bacilli > Caryophanales > Paenibacillaceae > Paenibacillus > Paenibacillus sp. FSL R7-0216. The sequence goes on from NZ_CP150222.1 coordinate 1,982,504, forward strand.
CCGCCACCGTGACGAGCCAGCTGTGCGTGCCCGGCCCCAGCGGCTCAATGGCGGTGTCGGCGCCGGCCCATGCCGTAAACGGCTCGACCTGGGCCAGCTGGCCGACGGCCTCGGCGGCGAAGCGCCGCAGCGCCTCAGGCGCGGGTGCATCCGCTGCCGTCCCGAGCGTCGCCAACGCGGCCTGCCCGGTTCGCTCGCCGGCGGCTTCCGCCGTGCCCAGGCCGCCGTAGCCGCCCGCCAGCGGTAGACCGGCGCCTGATGCGCTATATAAGATGCTTGCGCATAAGAGAATTTTGCAAGTGGTGGTTAATATCTTTTGAGGTTTGCGTGCTTCCGGCATGGTATCGCCTCCCTAGCCATTCGTCAGGCCTCATCAGGCCTGGTTTCGATTGCTTGTCCATTGTACCGAAGCCGCCCCAAAAAGGATGTTGCAACCTGTCGCTTTGCATTGCGGCAAACGGCTTCTATTTTTGCGGTCTTTTAGCGAGATCAGTCTGATTTCTCGTCACCGCTGCGAACGCAGATGAAAGATGCCGCAGCCCAAGGCGGATACGACAATTCTCGGCTCATACTGCCAGCGGATTTCATCCCGTCTCGCTTCGTATTGCTCGCTGGCGCCTTGAGCCCGCTCGGGTTCGGGATCTTTCACGAGATCCTTGTAATAAGCGTCGATCAATGCTAACTCGTCGTTCAACCGTTCGCGGGCCTCCTGGGCCCAGCGGTCGTCATAAGCGGCAATCTGATCGGCAAGCCGCTGCTCAAGCACGGTGCGTCCGGCATCTAACGACAGCTTGGTTGGTTCGATATGGACGTTTTCGGGCAAGCGCGGAACCAGTTGTTTCGCCGCAATTCGGGTCTGAAACGACTCATCGACGGCGCCCGTCAGCAGGGAAACTCCGTAATAATGCAGCTCCTCGCGTTTCATATCGCAGCAGAATTCCACCTTGAAGCAGACGCCCAGCCAAGGCTCATAGGCGGCGGGCAGCAAGGCCATCCGTTGACGTTGCCCCGGCTCCTCGAACAAATACACATAACGGCCGCCTCTACGCGCTGCTTCAAAAATCTGTTTCAGCCGCGGGCTGCCAAATGTGAGCTCCTCGCGCTGAATCCGTCCCGGACCGAGTACCGGGAGCGGGCGGACCGCGCCAAAGTAGCGGCCGAGCAGCGTGTCCTCCTGTGCGGCTTCCATCTGCTGCTGCCCGGGTCCCGTTTGTTCCCGGGAGGCCTTCGCTTCTTCGGCCGCCCGGTGCGCCTCCGGTTCAAAAATAAACGAAAACGACATCGTTTCCGGCTCCGCTCCGGTCCGTTCGATGAACCCCCAGTAATAGGGACGGTTCGTTAAGTCCCGGTCCGCGCGAGGAGAGAGTTTCACGGTGACGTGATGTGGCGATTTCTCAAGGAACTGACATTCGGTTGCTTCCAGATAGGTCAGAACATACTCGCGTATCTGTTCAGAGGTCATGGACATAACCGCAGATCAACCTCCCAACAGCTGCTGCAGGCCGCCTTCGCTTTCGGTTCCTTCGGCTTCTGCATCCAGCTCGGATTTTATGGTGTGGAATTCGCGTCCCAGCGAATCGACGCGGCTGGCTATCTCCTCGTCACTGCCGGATTCGAGGATGATTTGGTAAATGCTTTTTTCCAGTGAATGTTGTTTTTCGAAACGCTCCAAAATCACGTCAAGATGGCCTATGACCAACTCGAACATATTGATCTTCTCGTGCAGCAGGTGGAGGATATGCTCCTCGATCGTGCCTTTGGTAGACAGATTGTAAATATTGACGTCGTTGGTTTGACCCAGCCGGTGCACCCGGCCGATCCGCTGCTCCACTCGCATCGGGTTCCAGGGCAGGTCGAAGTTGATCATCTGATGGCAAAACTGCAGGTTGATACCTTCGCCGCCCGCTTCGGTCGCGATCATCACCTGGGCCCGGCCGCGGAACAGGTCCATCATCCAATCTTTTTTGCCTCGGTTCATCCCACCCCGGTACGGAACCGCGGTCATTCCGCGGTCACGGAAGTACTTCAGCAGATACTCCTGCGTAGCCCGATACTCGGTGAACACGATCACCTTGTCATTCATTTCACGGATCAGCTCCATCGCTTTCTCCGCCTTGCTGTTCGCTTTGATCTGACGGATCAGGTCGACAAGATCCCAAATCCGATCACGGATCGGGGAATCAGGGGCAAGCTTCTTAGATAAATTAACCAATGTGACGAATACCGCATCCCGGCTGCTGCATACCTCGCGTTGCAGGGTGACCAGGGACAGCATGCTGTTGAGGTCGCCGCCAGCGGCGTTATATTGGTCTTTAATGAAGGAAGTAACCCCGTTGTACAGGTTCTTCTCTTCCTCGGACAGCTCTACGTCAATGTTGCGGACGATTCGCTTCGTGAATTCCAGCTCGCCGTCACCGCGCCGGTTGCGGATCATCACCTTGGCCAACTCATCCTTGAGCTGATTCTCGTTCTTCGGCTGTCGTTTGTCGACGACGAAATTGGCGGCAAATTCGCTTTGCCCGCCCAGTTGCCCCGGCTTAAGCAGCGTGATCAGGTTGAACAGCTCGCCTAGATCGTTTTGCACCGGAGTGGCAGTCAGGAGAAGGCAATATTTTTTTCGCAGCTGCAGCATGAACTGGTAGTTGGTCGTTTTCTTGTTCTTCAGCTTGTGGGCTTCATCTACGATGACCAGATCGTATTCATTATTGAGCAGAATATTTTTGTGCGGGTCGCGTTTGGCCGTGTCCATGGAGGCGACAACGACGTCGTTGTGCCAGGAATGCTCTTTCTTCTGCGCTACGGCCGGTATGCCGAACTTCTGATTCAGTTCCCGAACCCACTGTAGCACCAGGGATGCAGGCACCAGAATCAATACCTTCTTCACTAATCCGCGCACAATGTATTCCTTTAAAATCAAACCGGCTTCGATCGTCTTCCCAAGACCCACCTCGTCGGCGAGGATCGCACGCCCGCGCATTTCGAACAGGACCTTTCGAGCCGTTTCGGTTTGGTGCGGCAGAGGGGTGACGCCTTGCAGATGCTTCAAACATTGCATTTCTTCAAAGCTCGTGACAAGCGAAGCAGTTTCGGCCTCAAGGGCAAGGTTAAACAGCTTCCAATCGTCCCAGGGGCCGCCCTTTTGATGTCTCGATTCCAAGTCGCTGAACCAACTTCGGTCGAAGTCTACGGGGATCTGCAGATTCCATTCCGGCGGGACGACCGAATTGGGGGAAGGGCCGGGGGGATGAGGATTCATGATGTAAAACCTCCCATTTGATGCGTATTTGACTAGCTCTATTGCGGCTACGAAAGGATCCGAATCAGTCCATACCGCGTGCTTCTTGCAGACGTAGGTGTAGTATGGACGAAAAAGAAGGAGTTCATAACTTTGGAGAGGGGAGCGGGAGCGAAACGGAGCATCAGCTAGTGATATTGCTTGGGTTGACCGTTTTACATGATGATCCCGTTTGCTCAGATCAAAGCGATTTAGATGAACCGTTCGACCTCGACCTTGCTCCCTTAACGAAAGGGATAATCGCATGATGAAGCCTCCAGAGGCAGCTCTTCCGTTTTATAGCTTGGGTTGGAAATGGTTACATGGCGGTTTCATAGATTCAAGACCGAAAAATTGAGAGAACCGGAGCAAACGAGTGTTTGGGCCAGCAGCATTCGGAAAAAAGCCTAAAATTTCAAGCTGTCCCGCTGTGACAACGAGATATTGTATAGTATAATGGTATTCGCACACAATATATTGTGATTCATACATATGATAATACGGTTTATAGGGTGTGCGTAGCGGCTTTCAGGCAGGCGAATATCGGCTTGAAACAACGCTTTTTTCGTTTTTTTCGCCCGTTTTCGACTTCAAGATCCGGCGCGAATGACCGATATATTTACGAATCTTTGATCCAAACTTATAGGAGGGTGTTTTCTTTGAAAACTGTGCCAAAACAGCGCCTTGAGGGGCTAAGTGAAAAAATCTTCTTGGACCGGTACGCCTGGAAAGATGCGGACCCTAGTCACGCCAAAGTCGGCGACGTCGTCCTCGTTCTGACGAAGGATGATCCCAAATTCCCAACAAAGGAAGTTGGCGAAGTCGTTGCGCGTAAGGGTCGTAAGGTTACGGTGAAGACACGCCGGGGCGAGTTGGTCGAGTCCGACGTGGAGAAGCTGACCCTCAATATCGAGAAAACCCCTGAAGAAATGTGGGACCGCCTTGCTAAAGCGATGGCTTCCGTAGAGGAAACGCCGGAGCTGCAGAAGCAATGGGAAGAGAAGTTCCGCTATATCCTGGACGATTGGAAGCTGGTACCGGGCGGCCGGATTGCCGCAGGTGCCGGCGCCAGTGACGAGTTGACCTTGTTTAACTGTTACGTGATCCCATCGCCAAAAGACAGCCGCGGCGGCATCATGGAGACCTTGTCCGAAATGACCGAGATCATGGCACGCGGCGGCGGCGTGGGGATTAACCTCAGTTCCTTGCGTCCGCGCCGTGCGGTTGTTAAAGGCGTAAACGGCTCTTCGAGCGGCGCCGTATCTTGGGGAGGTTTGTTCAGCTACACCACCGGCTTGATCGAGCAGGGCGGCAGCCGTCGCGGAGCGCTGATGCTGATGATCAACGACTGGCATCCGGATGTCATGGACTTTATCACCGTCAAGCAGACGATGGGCCAGGTTACGAACGCGAACCTGTCGGTTTGCGTGAGCAACAGCTTTATGGAAGCGGTGAAGAAAGACCTCGATTGGGAATTGGTGTTCCCGGATACGACTTACGAGGACTACAACGAAGTGTGGGACGGCGATCTCGAGAAGTGGAAAGCGGACGGCCGCAGAGTGATCCACTATCGCACTGTCAAAGCGCGTGAGATCTGGCACACGATTATCGAGTCGGCTTGGAAATCCGCCGAACCGGGCGTTGTGTTTATGGAATATTACAACCAAATGTCCAACAGCTGGTATTTTAACCCGATCATTTGTACGAATCCGTGCGGGGAGCAAGGTTTGCCGGGTTGGGGCGTCTGCAACCTGTCGGCGATGAACTTGTCCAAGTTCTACGACGAAGAGAAACACGATGTCGCTTGGGACGAACTCGCCACAACGACGCGCTATTCGGTCCGTTTCCTGGACAACGTCATCAACAAAACGCCTTATCATTTTGAAGAAAACGAGAAGAACCAGAAGAAAGAGCGTCGCGTTGGCCTCGGGACGATGGGCCTGGCCGAGCTGATGATCAAGTTGAACATCCGTTACGGCAGCCCGGAATCGCTGGAATTCCTCGACAAATTATATGGCTTTATCGCCAAGGAAGCTTACCTGGCCTCCGCAGATATCGCGGAAGAGAAAGGTTCCTTCCCGGCTTTCGAAGCGGACAAATATTTGCAAAGCGGATTTATGAAAGTGATGACGGAAGTGTATCCGGAAGTTGGCGAAGCGGTTCGCACCAAAGGGGTCCGCAACGTCACGATCATCACTCAGGCGCCAACCGGCAGCACAGGGACGATGGTTGGAACCTCGACCGGGATCGAGCCTTATTTCGCTTTCAAATACTACCGTCAAAGCCGTCTCGGCTTCGACGAGCAGTTCGTGCCGATCGCGCAAGAGTGGATGGACGCGCATCCAGGGGAAGAGCTGCCGGATTACTTCGTGACCGCGATGAATTTGTCGGCGGAGGATCATATCCGCGTGCAAGCCGCGATCCAGCGTTGGGTCGACAGCTCCATCTCCAAAACGGCAAACTGCCCATCCGACTTTACCGTGGAAGAAACGGAACGTTTGTATGAACTGGCCTTCGACCTTGGCTGCAAAGGCGTAACGATCTACCGCGACGGTAGCCGTGACGTACAAGTCCTGCAAACGGAGAAGAAGGAAGAGAAACAAGAAGAAGCGGCAGCACCAGCAACGGTAGCCGTAACGGAACAGCCGGCAAGCGCTCCGGTTCAAGCCAGCAGCCCGAAAACGGCGGAACAGTACAAGAGACGCCCGCAAGTGCTCCATGGCGCTACTTATAAGATCAACACGCCGTTTGGCATGGCATATATCACGATCAACGATTTGAACGGTATTCCGGGTGAAATCTTCCTGAACGTAGGGAAAGCCGGTTCCGACGTGTTTGCGATGGCGGAAGCGCTTGGCCGCGTCTGCTCGCTGTTCCTGCGTTACGGCGACCACGGCGAGAAGGTGGAGCTGCTGATCAAGCATCTCAAAGGCATCGGCGGTACAGGCGCTATCGGCTTTGGTCCAAACCGCGTGGAATCGATCGCGGACGCGGTTGCTAAAGCGCTAGAGACGCACGTGCAAAACGGCCCGTACGGCGACCACGACCCGGCGCCGGTGGCAGCAACGATCGCACATCACGAGGAAGCCGCGCAAGATCATGGTACCGCGGACGGCTCGCACGGCGGCCACAGCCATGGCAGCGCGCCGGCCACCTCCCGCGACCTCTGCCCGTCCTGCGGCTCGGCCTCGCTCATCAACATCGAGGGCTGCAAGACTTGCAGCAACTGCGGATATAGTAAGTGCTCGTAGATTTGCATTGAATATTGGGAGAATTCCCTCATGCATATGGGGATGATAAAGGTTAAAAGTCCGAAGCAGATACTTACTGCTTCGGACTTTTTTTTGACAGAACAAATCGTTAGACAGCATTGTTATGAATCTTGAATCAAATCTCAGATTACATCAGGAGAATCCCATTTGGTTTTCCACAGATTAATTTCATTAAAAACTTTCAAAAAGGCCTCGCCTTTTGGAGTAATTGAATATTCCACCGACACAGGGACAGTCGGGTAAACCTGGCGTTTGATCATTTGGTGATTTTCTAAATTCCGCAAGGTATCTGTTAAGCCTTTGGTATTTACGTTCCCTAAGTTTCTACGTAGCTGATTAAAACGCTGAGATTCCTTTAACAACTCCGTAATCACTAAGAATGTCCATTTACCGGAGAGTAATTGTAGAGTTTCCGAGATCGACTCTATACAGCTATTTTCAAACTTTATGGATTCCATCACTCTTATCATCTCACATTCCTTTTTTGAAGTCAGACTAAAAAGTAAAGCTACATCAAGAAGTATAGTTAATTGTGGTGTGATTGTCACGGATAAGAACCGTCCATTTTGTCCTTATTTTCCTCGGAATGAATTCCTAATGTACACTGTGTGCCGTATTGTTTGAAATAACATGCTAATGGAAACGCTAGTAAAAAAAAGCGAGGAAGGGCATGACCCTTAGCTAAAGCAGTTTAAAGATGAACGGAGAGGTCATTCCAACCATGAGCTGGCATAAATTAAACTCAAATCAGCAACGAAATCATACATTGTCGGTAGAACAGGAAAAAAAGAAATTTAGTCCAGATATTAATGAGAACGATGAAGTATTCAAAACCATATTCCGGGATTGTTCAGATGTCGTTTATCGTGAGTTAATGATCAGTGGACAAACCAAGCTCCTCATGATTTATATCGATGGGATGATCGATACCGAAATTTTCGAATCCAATGTGCTTAGGCCGCTAATCTATGAAGGGGTTCCTCAGGGTCTTGGTACCATCGACAGTATCGCCAATATGTGCGAACAAAAGCTGTTTTCTCTTATGCAAATTTCTAGACTTCCCGATTTTGATGGAACTGTTGAAAGTATTTTAAAAGGAAGCGTCGCTATTCTAGCCGATGGTGATGCTACCGCATGCTTGGCCAACATTAAACAAGTCGAAACCCGCAGTATCGAAGAGTCTTCTGCTGAACCGACACTGCGGGGGCCTAGAGAAGGCTTTACGGAAAACCTCCGCGTGAATACGACGTTGCTTCGCCGAATCATTACAACACCAAAGCTCAAGATGAAGTCCATTACGATTGGTACTTTAACGAAAACGGAAGTAGTCATTTCCTATATCGAAGGAGTAGTAGAGCCTAAGCTGTTGGAGGAAGTTCAATATCGCGTAAATCAAATTGATACCAATGGAATTCTTGAATCCGGGTATATCGAGGAAGCGATCGAAGATACGCATCTTACTCCATTTCCGCAAATGTTGAATAGCGAGAGACCTGACGTTATTGCCTCCGGATTGCTAGAGGGCAAAGTAGCTATCTTAACCGATGGCACTCCATTTGCGTTGTCTGTTCCGATGACTTTCTGGACGGGGCTGCAAGCGCCAGATGATTATTATGAACGCTCTATGTACGTATTGATGACCCGTTTGCTTCGTTTTGTCTTTGTCATCTTCGGGACCACCACCTCAGCTCTCTATATAGCGCTATCCAATTATCATCAGGAGATGATTCCAACAAAATTGATGATCAGCATAGCGTCCCTTCGAGAACATGCGCCTTTTCCAACCATCATTGAAGTTTTTATGATGGAAGTTGTTTTTGAAGGGTTACGGGAAGCTGGCATACGCTTGCCTAAAACGATTGGTCCGCTTGTAAGTATCGTTGGCGCGCTTGTCATCGGGGAGGCCGCAGTACGCGCTGGAATTATTTCCGCGCCGATTGTAATCGTAGTATCGTTTGCCGGTATCGCCTCCTTTATCGTTCCGCGTTATCGATTTGGATTTCCACTTCGGATGCTGCGATTCCCGTTAATCATTCTAAGCGGCATGTTTGGTTTATTTGGCCTGGCAGCGGGAATGATCGCCATTTTAGCGCATCTGACTCGGTTAAGTCCGTTTGGAATCCCATATCTCACCCCGGTGGCTCCGCTGGTTCATGGATGGATCAAAGATTGGTTAGTACGTGCCCCTCGTAAACTTACAAAGTCCAAAGCCAAATGATAGGTGGATCCGCATGAAAATAGTATTGAAGATGAGCTCACCCCTGTTCTTGTTGTGTTTAATAACCGGTTGCTGGAGTTTGAATGAACCTGACCACCTCGCCTTTAATTTGGGAGATGGATGGGATATCGAGGACAACAGACATGTTCTAGTTACAACCCAAATCGCAATACCGGCAAATTCAGGCGGACTGGATGCTGGTGGGGGAGGGGAGGGGAAGAGGGCTTTTCAAACCATGAGTGCAAGCGGTACGAATCTTTATGATAGTTTGCATAATTTACAAAAGGAACTATCTAGAGAGATATTTGTAGGACATCGAGAGGTTTTGCTGATCGGACAGAAAATGGCAGAACACGGTATAGACAAACTCCTCGATGAAATCGTCCGTAATCCCAAATCAGAACTCCGATCGAAGGTATTTGTTGTGAAGGACGGACGAGCCAAAGATATTTTTACTACGGATCCAATCTTTGATCCATATACTCAAACATCACTGACGCGCCAAGAGGAGATCTTACATATTAGACATACTTATTTCCGGGATTTGCTGGCGGACTCCTTAAGTCGCGGGATTCACCCCATGGTGCCAGCCATAAGTTTATCGCCTTCTTCGAAGCCTCATTACGTCGGTTCGGCTATTTTAAACAGTAATAACCATTTGAAATTGGTCGGCTTCCTGGGCAGTCAGGAATCTGCCTATGCGAATTGGATTTCGAATAGACAAGACAGTCTTGTATCCGACTTCTTCATTCGGGAGAAAGAGAACAATATAAGCGTGATTCTGAAATTTTTGAAAAGTCAGATCCGTGCCAAAATGTCCGGGGACGATATTCAAATCCATATCCAACTCACGGGGAAAGGGAGTATCGTTGAGAATAATACGGAACTTGATCCCACAAAAGCTGCGGATCTAAAAATCATCGAAAAGGAACTGAAGAAGAATTTGCAGCAAGAGGTCACGAAGCTTATTGCCACTGTACAAGTCAAATATCGAACCGACATCTTTGGCTTCGGGAAGAAAGTACATCATCAGTTACCTAAGCAATGGAAGGGATATGAAGAGGAGTGGGATCGCATTTTTCCTGAACTCCAAGTATCAATAAACTTCAATGTTCGATGCGATGACCCTGGGCAATCCAATACATCGATGAAATATTAACCTTGGTTGAAATCATGAGGAGTAGACAAACGGTGAAAATAAAAGGGTCACAGCTTTTTTGGATACTTGCAACGACATATATTGTTATGGCAATTGGGGTTGTGTTGACTCCGACTGTATCCATCGTGCAGCAAGATGCATGGATCTCCTTGCTGGCTTCCGGAGCAGCAGGAGTGATTATTACGATCTTACTTGGAAAGTTAGCTCTCCTTCATCCAGATCAATCCTTGTTTCAGGTATGTTGGAAGCTTCTCGGGAAGTGGTTGGGGAGAATCATTTTCCTGCCGTATTTCTGCGCTTTTATCGGGATTACCTCCGTCGTTGTTCGTGCACAGGTTGATTTTATTCAAAGTATACTATTAAACGGAACGCCAACATGGGCAATTATGATCATATTATTTAGCATAACCTTTTATTTAACTCTGGGTGGGATTACGAATATTGGCCGATTTAGTGAAATTACGGGGCCAATCTTCTACTTTCTCATTTTTTTGAGCTTTATCTTAAATTGGGGGAATATCCGATTGGAGAGGCTCTTGCCCGTTTATGTTGATCACGGAGGACTGGAGATCGTACAAGGGATGGTTCCTTTTGCACCGTTGCTTGCGGGACAAGCGATTGTTTTGTTGGTATTATCATCTTTTATGACCGATCCCAAACAGGTTCCATCGCATGCGGTGGCTGCCGCTGGAATTGCTTCCTTTACAATTGTAATGTCAGTGGTGATGTGTATCGTCGTTTTAGGACCTGAACTAACGATGAAACTGAATACTCCTATTTTTGTAACGATAAGAGCAATTGATATTATGGATTTCATTCAGAATCTGGATGTGTTCTTTATATTTATAGCGATATTCGGTACCGTTATCAAATTATCTTCCTATGCTTTTGTGGCGAGCTATGAGATGTCTAAATGGCTGAATCTAAAAAACTGGAAGCCCATGGTTTGGTTTGTCGTACCCATTATTATGATTATTTCCATGAACTTACATGGGCCGACTTACATGGGAGTTTTCCTAAAAATATGGAGCATGTTTGTAGTCCCGATATGCGTAATCATTATTCCGTTGTTGTTATGGGTCACCTACCTCTTCAAGCGGAGCGACTCATAATCGGTCGATATGCTCAATTGTTTCCTGCATTATTGACGACCACAGTTATTGCGGCTCTGTCCTTTGAGTTTGTTCATTCCTTGGGGTTATCGGAGTGGAATGAGGAGAGTCCCATTCCTGTTTCCAGTGATTGATTTTTTGAAACACTTCGGAGAAAGCGAGTCCTTTCTCAGTTATCGAGTATTCAACCGTCACGGGGACAGTAGGGAATACGGTGCGTTTAATCATTTGGTGTTCTTCCAAATTTCTCAAGGTATCAGTTAAGCCTTTTGTGTTTAAATTCCCAAGATTTCTCCGTAATTGATTAAAGCGCTGTGGACCTTTCAAAAGTTCTGTTATCACCAAAAATGTCCACTTTCCAGATAGAAAATGTAAAACCTCCGATATTGATTCAACACAATCTATCTCAAACTTTGACGTATCCAAATTCATTCACCCCACATTTCATCCCTTAGTGGTATTATTGTCTTTTTAACGTATCTTTATTTGACGGATGCACTTTATGTCTTGAGAAATACAGAAAGGTGTCCCAAGGGTCGAAAGCCTGACCTGGGGCACCCTCTTGTTGATTAACAGAATCCGTCCTTACACATACCTACATCTTCCTCAGCAGCCTTATTCTTTACCTTGGCACGTTCTTCCCAAGCGTTCTGAAGGGCCTCGGTAAAGACAACTGCCGGCTGGGCTCCGGATACCGCATATTTTCCATCTACAAGGTAAAACGGGACTCCACTAATTCCTAATTTACTCGCTGTACGCTCGTCTTCCCTGACTGCATCGTGATAACGATCGCTATCAAGCATGTTTGCTGTTTCAAGTCGATCGAGACCGGCATGTTCTGCTATCGACAATAGCGTTTCTCTTTCCCCAATGTGCAGGGAATCGGTAAAGTAAGCTTTATACAACAATTCAAGAACAACATTTTCTTTGCCGAAACCCCTAGCGAAAAGAATTAGCCGATGCGAGTCCATAGAATTAGTATGCTTAACCGATTCGTAGTTAAAGACCAGACCTTCTTTTTTTGCACGCTCCGTAACAGCTATACTATCCTTTTTAGTGGACTCCGGCGTAGTGCCGTATTTCGCTGCTGCGATCTCAAACAAAGTCTTCTCAGGATAAATAGTAATCGATGGATCCAGTTCGAAGCTTCGATGCACGATTTCCACTTCATCGCGTTGGGCGAATTCACGCAATCCAGCTTCAAATCGGCGTTTACCGATGTAGCAAAACGGACAAACAATATCTGACCAAATTTCTACTCTCACGTTTTTTCCTCCCCACATAAGAAGATATAAAGATATTTATCTATTGATATCAAATGAACTGCACGATTTCCTCCAGAGGAAGCCTTCTTTTAGGTCGCTTTGGATTTTCTTTCCTATAACCAAAGGCAACCATGACACTTAAACCAAATTCGTCGTCTCCAAGTAATCCTTTTTTACTGAGGAGATCATTTACGGCATCCAGATCGAAACCCTCCATGGCACAGGAATCAATACCGATGTATGCCGCTGCGGTCATCATATTGCCCATTGCCAAATACGTTTGTTTGGATGACCAGTCCAATAATGCCCGCTCTGTATCAAGATGAAGGTCATTGTAAAACTGAGCATAAGCTGGAGCCAAGTTCTGATAAATTTCTAATGGCATCCCATTATCTTCTGTTAAATGCTTCACAAGATAGGGGTTACTATGAGTGAGTCCTTTTCTAGCTAAAATGAGAACGAAATGGCTTGCTGTCGGCAACTGCCGAATTGCACCTGATGCAAGTGGAGCTAACTCTTTTCTAAATTCAGGGTTTTGTATAACAAGGAACTTCCATGGTTCATTATTTCCTGAGCTCGGTGAAAGCCGTGCTGCCTCGAGAATGAATTGGAAATCATCATCGGAAATTTTCTTTGTTGTATCGAATTCTTTGGTCGCATGACGGAAGTAATAAGCGTCGATTAGCTCTTTTTTCTTTGTCTCGATATCCATTTGTAGGAACCTCCAATATATTGAATGCAAATTAATTATTGGGTTTGAAGTAATGGGGGACCCATAATGATCGTATCGTTATCTGCCGCAACGTCAACGATTGCTTCAAGTGAGTGTTTGCTGATTTCTTTGAAAAAATCGTCGATCCCGCCAGGTGTGAAAATGAATAGGAGTCGTCCCGTTTCGGTTCCAACATTAGCCCATACGTGTGGTAATCCGCGTGGAACAGTGACGGTTGTCCCAGGCGTAGCAATAAAGTCCTCGTCACCGCATTGGAAACGAAAAGTCCCTTCTAGTATCTCAAATGTTTCTTCACGTTCATTATGAATATGCTTTGGAGGTCCCATCAAGGCAGGAACCCTAGCCTCTATTATGCTTAGCGTTCCTCCAACTAGGTTGCTGTGAAGGCGAATAGCCATTTTTTCTCCTGGCATGGTATTAAACCATTCAAGATTCTCGACTCGTGAGACTATCGGTTTCGTATTGCTTGCTTTTGTCATTTTGATCAACATCCTTTTTATTATTTAAGAGGATATCCGCCTTCTCAGATATAATCTGAGGAAAAATAGCACTCATTGATGAGCACCAGTTCTCAAGAAGCTCCATCTCCTTTATGCATTTATTTCGTGGAGTCCATCTCCATGCAAAAACAATAGCAGGTGTTAGTTTTTTTTGTAAGAACGATATTTTTTTATACGTGCTTTATAAAAATAAAGCTATGTTGTAATGCTTAGGACAACTTCCGTATTTTCGTAATTGGATAACTTTATTTTTTTACAGTTTGTGCCCTGTTTCTACAGCATGTATAAAAAATATGCCTCCTTACAAAAAAAAACGCACCTGTTAAAGTAAATGCAAGGTTCGGCTACTTTTGCGAAAGAACCAAAATAAAAAAGGGAGTGACATTATGTCAATCAAAGAAGAAGATACTCTTCTGAATAGAATCAGTGAACTCGAAAAGAAGTACAAACGTTTAGAGGATCTTGAAGAAATCAAAAAACTGAAGGCTCGCTATTTCCGCTTCGTTGATGAAAAGAATTGGCCCGGATTTGCGGATCTGTTCACAGTAGACGCCAATATTTACCCAGATGGTTATCTATTCAAAAATTCGCAAGAGATGGCTTCTGTGATTAATAGTATGGTTGAAGCAGTTCCTTCGGTACACCATGGTCATATGCCAGAAATTGAATTTATCGACGATGATAATGCTCAAGGAATCTGGGCAATGGAGGATTTGTTTACATTCCCAGCAAACAAAGAAGGAGTACCTGAAGGCCATAACGGTTATGGTCAATATAGAGAGACTTATCGTCGTGTGAACGGAGATTGGAAAATCAGCAGTTTGATCCTGACTCGATTCCGGATGGACCCTCTCGAGCATTGGGACCTTGAGAAAGATACCAAATAAATGGGTTTAGCAAAACCCCGATAACACTCGTAAAAAGTGTTGTCGGGGTTTCGTTTGATCACTCAGCTATCGTATATTACTTACCGGTTACAGGGTCCGTGTTGGGATCCCAGTTTTTCAGGGGATCCATGCGGAACCGTGTCAGCTCCATACTGCTGATTTTCCAGACACCATTCACTTTTCTGTAAGTTTCATGATATTGACCGTATCCGTTGTGCCCTGGAGGAGAACCTTTTTTATCAGGGAAGGTCAATAAATCCTCCATAGCCCAAACCGCCTTCGCGTTATCTTTGTCAATTATCTCAATCTCAGGCATATGACCATGATGAACGGTTGGTGCATCACCTACAAGATCTCCGATCATCTTAGCAAATGCCGGTCCTCCGCCAGGATATTCGGCTCCATCAGCTATAATCTTAGCATCATCTGTAAAGAGGGTTGCAAGGTCCGTCCATTTTTTTTCATCTACAAAACGGAAATAACGTGCCTTTACCTGCTTGATTTGCTCAATGTCCTCTAAGCGTTGATATTTTTCTTCAAGTTCATTAATTTTTGCTTGCAGCTCTTGAAGATTTTGATCTGCTGCGTGAACAACGTGCTCCTGATTATTTTTTGCGGACCATCCGGAAATAATCAGAACACCTAAAACAACTAGACTCATAAAAAACTTTTTATTGGTTAGCATTGTTACACGTCCTTTAGTTGAATTTTTTTCGTCACAGCATATTTCTTTTTCTAAGTGACATGTGGTCAAAAACTATATTCGATATGATCCAGATGAACTACAGGTGGATGAATAATGTTTTGTGTCGCATCGTTGAACAACCTCTCTTGTAAGTTTAGAGCTTCAATCGCCCCGAGGACAACTATATCAGCAGTTTTTATTTATTGTAAGAAGGCAACTTTTTTTAATATACTTTATTAAATTAAAGTGTAAGGGATGGTCAGTATTCTAAGAAAAAATTAGTCGCGGATCACCGCGGCTTTATTTTTTTAAAGTATATAAAAAAATATTGCCTTCTTATTCAAGAAATTAATTCCTGATATAGTGGACCCCGAGGCAACGTGAAGCAAAGGAGGTGCGAAAATGAAAGTAGAAGTTTGGACAGATATGATATGTCCATTTTGTTATATAGGTAAACGTCGTCTTGAAACAGGATTAGATGAGCTTGCAAATCCCCACGCAGTAGAGATCGTTTATCGAAGCTTTGAAATGAACCCAAACATGGAGATTAATCCGTTGGATGATGTTTACGGGATAGCTGCTTCGAGAAATGGATCTACACGTGAACATATGAAATCATTGCTTGGGGAAATTTCAAAGCGCGCGGAACAGGATGGTCTTAAATTCAACTACGATTCAGCTAAGATGACTAACACATTTAATGCACATCGTCTGCTGAAATTTGCGAAGCAATTTAGTAAAGCGGATGAGATGATCGAGAGGTTATACCGGGCGTATTTTACGGATTCGATGCATATTGGAGATGTGTCTACATTACTTGACCTTGCGGTTCAGACTGGTTTGGATGCTGTAGATACAGCAGAGATGTTAGCTAGCGATCGATTTAGTATAGAGGTAAGGGCAGATGAAGATGCAGCTAAGAAAACAGGATTGCACGGTGTTCCTTATTTTGTTATTAATGACAAATATGCGATCAGCGGAGCTCAATCGGCGGAGGTGTTCATACAAGTACTGCAGCAAGCTTGGAACGAAGAAAGACACTGAACTGATGTAATTAATTATTAGGAGTGATAGAAATGAGTACATTTGTACTCGTACATGGATCGTGGCATGGTGCTTGGTGTTGGGAGAGAATTATTCCTATGCTTGAAAAAGAGGGGCATAGAGTAATTGTGTTTGATTTACCAGGTCATGGTCTGGATTATACACTGAATTCCGAGATTAATTTGAAAAGTTATACGGATCGCCTATGCGCTATTTTAGAGAAGGAGATCGATAAGGTTATTTTAGTCGGACACAGCATGGCGGGGGTCGTCATTAGCCAGACTGCGGAGTACCTTCCCCATAAAATCGAAAAGCTGGTTTATTTAAGCGCATTTCTTCCGGAGAGCGGTCAGACCTTGTTTGATGCATTCGGCAGTGTAGATCTAGGGCCAGAAGCTCCTAAGGCTGTATTTATCGATGAAGAACAAAAATATATTGGACTTAGAGATGAAGAGATACGGAGCCACTTTTTTGCAGATTGTACGTTTGATGACTTTACCTATGCAAAAGAAAAGCTTTGTCTAGAGCCGCTGATCCCGTCGATTACGCCTGTCCAACTCACGGATGAGAAATTTGGTTCCGTACCTCGTGTATACATCGAGGCGCTTAAAGACAGAGCCATTCCCATTCGATTACAACGAGCAATGTATTCTAAGGTGCCATGCGAACGAATTATCACCATAGATTCAGATCATTCGCCATTCTTCTCGCATTCGGAAGAATTAACTTCTCATTTGATTCAGCTAACAAAATAAGTCATTCATTAATATAAACCAAAACAATGCGCAATAATTTCAGGCTTTATTTTTCTAAAGCATGTTTAAAAAAAGTGCCTTCTTATATGAAAAAACAGAACTGCTATAGTAACACCGAGGCAACCAAGCCAAAAAAACGGAAAGAGGTATTCAAATGATGCAGGAACAAAATAACATTCCCGTTTGGCTAATTACGGGCACTTCCAGCGGCGTTGGGAGGACTTTAGCAGAAGCGGTTTTGAATCATGGTCATCGTGTTGTATTGACGGCACGGAACCTGGAATCTCTCAAGGATCTTGCGGATCGTTTTCCGGATACGGCCCACGCTCCGCACTCGATGTAACTGATCCCAAGCAGGTCCTGAAAGTGGTTGAAGAAGCAGAAAACAAATTTGGACGGATTGACGTTCTCGTGAATAATGCGGGGATTGGTTATAGTTCCGCAATTGAAGAGGGAGAAGATGATGCGATTCGATCTCTTTTCGAAACGAACTTCTTTGGTCTCGCTTCAATGATACGCGCCGTTCTTCCGGGCATGCGTGAAAGGAAACAAGGTACAATCGTTAATGTCTCCTCCAATAGTGGAGTAGTAGCGATGCCATCGCTTGGTTACTATAGCGCGAGCAAGTTCGCTGTTGAAGGATTGACGGAAGCTCTTTGGCAAGAGGTAACGCCACTAGGCATAAAGGTTTTGCTACTGGAGCCAGGAGGTATGAAAACAGGAATTTTGCAGAAGAACCGTCAGAGCGTCCGTAATCCGGCCTATGCGGAAACTTCAGGTGCAGTGAGGGATCTTCTGGAAAAGCAAGGGGATAGCTTACTGACGGGTGATCCAGAGAGAATAGCCAAGGTGATTATAAAGACGGTTGAACTGGAGGATAAGCCTAATCGACTTATACTTGGGAATGCTGCCTTTGACCAAATCATGCAGAAACTTGATGACTTGAAGACGGAGTACAGCGCTTGGGAAACCATTTCTCGCAGTACAGATTTCCCGGAAAACTAATACAGAACAGTAGTGTAATTAGGCAGACTGGTATTAGCGGTGGTCTGGCCCATCATGGAGGTTAAAGATATGAAGTTGCAAAATCATTTCGAACAACAAAGGCCTATTTCCTCTGGTTTTGGACCAAGAACGACGGCGAAAGAAATATTAGTTGGTCAGAATCTGACGGGTAAGATCGCTATCGTGACCGGCGGTTATTCCGGTCTGGGCCTTGCAGCTGCAAGAGCTCTTGCAACTGCAGGAGCAACGGTTATTGTACCTGCCCGCACTCCGGAAAAAGCGCAAGCCGCGCTTAACGGAATTCCTGGTGTGGAACTGGAACAATTGGACCTTATTGATCCCGTTTCAATTGATGAATTTGCCAGTCGATTTCTCGATTCTGGACGTCCTTTACACATTTTAATCAATGCCGCAGGCATTATGGCGGCTCCACTTGCTCGCGATTCGCGAGGGGTTGAATCCCATCTAGCGGTCAACCATTTAGGACATTTCCAGCTTGTGTCGAAGTTATGGCCAGCGCTTAAGAAGGCGGGAGGTGCCAGAATTGTTTCTGTATCCTCACGCGCCTTACAACTAAGTGCCTTCCATTTTGAAGATCCCAACTTCAATACGCGGGAATATGACAAATGGCTTGCGTATGCACAGTCGAAGACAGCTAACGCTTTGTTCGCCGTAGCGATGGACATGCGCGGAGAGGCACACCGTGTTCGGGCATTTTCCGTTCATCCGGGAACGATCCTCACGGATTTAGCCCGTCATTTGACTGATGACGAATTACGTGCAATGGGCGCTTTAAACGAACTAGGAGAACGCGGTTTTACGGAGTACAACGATGAAATCAAAACGATTGAAGAAGGAGCTGCCACTTTAATCTGGTGCGCGGTTCATCCTCAACTAGACGGAAAGGGCGGTGTATACTGCGAGAATGGAGATATTGCGGTTATTACTGACAAACCCCACACTCCTGGCGTATTTGAGTGGGCAGTCAATCCCGCAGACGCTGAGCGGCTATGGAAATTAAGTGAAAAATTAACAGGAAATAAATTCACGATTTAAAAATACTTTGAAGTTTGACGCAGAGGAATGGGGGAAATAGTTCAATCAACCACCCTTCACTGCCTCGCTATAAGAGTAGAACCAAGTACAACGTGAATTCTTGCGTGGACTTATACCTAAGGAGATAATTTACATGCAAACGAAAACGATTTTTATTACAGGAACCAGCTCGGGACTCGGGAAATTGACCGCTATTCATTTTGCCAAGATGGGCTGGAAAGTCGCTGCAACCATGCGTACTCCCGAGAAAGAAAACGAGCTCACCCAGTATAGTAATATCAAGCTGTTCAAGCTTGACGTTACGAATTTGGCTGAAGTGGATTCTGCCGTGAATGACGCTATTGTGGCCTTCGGGAAGGTAGACGTGGTAGTTAATAATGCTGGGATGGGTTCTTACGGAGCACTTGAGTTAGCTACAGAGGATACGATCGATTGGCAGTTTGCAGTGAATACACGGGGACCGATCAATGTAATGCGCAAATTCCTGCCTCATTTTCGAGCCGTCGGCGGCGGGATGTTTATCAACATCAGTTCCTTTATGGGCATCACAACGGCAGTTCCTCTGGGTTCACTTTACAATATGTCGAAGTTTGCACTTGAGGGTTTGACGGAGGGGTTGTATTACGAACTCAAGCCCCTGAACATCGAGCTTCGGCTAATTGAACAAGGCGGTTCTACGGGTAACAACTTTACTCATAGCATTCGATGGAACAAGGACGAGCGAATTAAAGACTATGATTACTATATGGACAAAGTTCAAGCGATGATGTCTAATCCTGATCCAAGTCAGTTGGACGATCCGCAAACTATCGTGGATGCCATTGCAGCACAAGCAACAGGGGCAAGCACCCAATTCCGGACAATCGTCGGTGAAGCTGGCAAGAATCTAATGGCCCTTCGGAACTCGGTTCCGATTGAGCAATATTTGGAAACTATTGCGAAAAATTATAATTAACTTCATGTGGGACTTATCCCATCTATTTGTCGGATACGGGCAGGGATGATGAAGAAATACCGATAAGCATATAACCGTATAAAGCTGTCAACTCCGTACCGTTTAACCGGCAAGGTTGTAATACCTTGCTGGTTAAACGGTATTTTGTTCCGGAATGACCCCAACAGAGAGAAGTCGATTCAATATTATGGAAAGCTATATAAACCAATTAATAATAACATGAATTGGTACGGATGAACGACTACAGGACGGTAATCTGCCACACTTAGGCTCCGATGTATATATTAAATATACACATTATGGTTTGTGGTTGTTGGAGGGTCTTTAGTACCAAATTTCCGTAATAATTCGCGTGTTAGGTTTCGCTTTACAAAGAATGATGGAATTTTTCTTATAGTATATTGAATATATTCATTTATATCGAATATTTATAATCAACCAAATGAAACCGCTTGCAAGAGAGGGGTGGGAACACTAGGCTACCGGTTTATGGATTGGCGGTTCTATAGAATCGACCTGATGATGATCTAGGAGGTGATCGGAGCATGGTACCCAATAGATTAAGGAAAGTATGGTATTTCAGGCATATCTATTTGTTTTTGCTTCCCGCTATCATCTGGTTTCTGGTTTTTGCTTACTATCCGATGTACGGCATTTTGATAGCGTTCAAAGATTTCAAATACAACCTGGGCATATTGGGGAGTCCGTGGGCAGGCTTTAAGTATTTCGAACAGTTCTTACACGATTCCAGTTTCTACGAAGTCCTCCGCAATACGTTGTCCATCAGTGCCCTGAAACTTGTATTTGGATTTCCAGCTCCATTGATCTTGGCTTTGATGTTAAATGCCGTGATGCACGAAAAAATCAAAAGAGTGTTTCAAACGATTTCTTATTTGCCGCACTTCGTTTCGTGGGTTGTCGTCGTGACTTTACTCCAAAAAATTCTGTCTCCGAACGTAGGGCTGATCAATGACATTCGCTATCAAATGGGTTTGGATCCGATCTTTTTTATGGGGAAGCCGGAGTTATTCTATCCTTTGGTTCTCATTTCCGACGTTTGGAAAGGGGTAGGATGGGGCTCCATCATCTATTTAGCCGCGTTAACGAATATCGACCCGCATTTGTATGAAGCTGCGGAAATCGACGGGGCGGGAAGATGGAGTAAATTATTCAAAATTACGCTGCCTTGCCTAACGCCGACGATCGCGATCCTGCTGATCTTTTCCCTCAGCGGAATCCTGAACGCGGGCTTTGACCAAATTTGGCTGATGCAAACTCCAGCTACCTTAGGCGTTTCCGAGATATTGGACACGTATGTGTTGAAAACAGGACTCCAACAAGGGCAACTCGCTTATTCCACGGCAATCGGCTTATTTAAATCCGCGATCTCGTTACTGCTTATTGTGGCTGTCAATCATATTTCAAGACGTGTGAGCGAGGTATCGCTATGGTAAGGGGCTTCGAGGAGCATAAGGAGGTGTGTGCATGGGTGCGAAAAGGCTGACGCCGGCGGATCGAATATATATGCTGCTTAATTATTCGGTGTTGTTAATCTTTTGCGCCACGGCGTTATATCCCTTTATTTATTTCTTAGCCCTTTCATTCAATGACGGCTACGATGCGATGAAGGGCGGAATCTATTTTTTTCCTAGAGTGTTCACCTTAGAGAACTATGCAAAGGCGTTTACCAACCCGCTTATCTTAAATTCGTTTTACGTTTCGGTTACTCGAACCCTGGTGGTCACGATCGGATCCGTATTTTTGACGGCTTTGTTAGCCTATGCGCTTTCGCGGAAAGGCTTGCCGGGAAGAAAAGTTATCGTGTTCTTCTTTTTCTTTACCACCTTGTTCAGCGGGGGACTGATCCCGACCTTTATCCTGTTCCGGCAGTTACACATTCTGAACACGTTTTGGGTACTGGTTCTGCCCTCCCTGTATAGCTTCTTTAATGCGATTATCATGAAAACCTTCTTCGATGGGATTCCTGAAGCCTTATCGGAATCAGCCCGAATCGACGGGGCCAGCGAGTTATCGGTGTTCGCCCGAATCGTTTTGCCTCTTTCGATGCCGGTACTTGCTACTATAGCCTTGTTTGTCGGGGTGGGCGTGTGGAATGACTGGTTCACCGGACAATTTTTTATCCAGAACGAGAAATTACAGCCTGCAGCGACGTTCCTGAACAAAATGATCAGTGAAGCGTCTTTCCAATCGATGACGTCATCGTCGGGAAATAGCGGATCTGCGATTCAAAATATGACCGAATCTCAGATGGAGCTACGCGGCGTCACTCCGGAAGCGTTGAGGATGACTTTCGTCATTATCATTACGACACCGATCATTTGCGTGTATCCGTTTCTGCAGAAGTATTTTGTGAAAGGCGTATTGGTAGGTTCCCTTAAAGAGTAGGTGATATAAGAGGCCAAGCCTTTTATATAAAAATGTTCAATGAGAGGGGAGTGTAGTATGAGAAAGAACAAGTTGAGGGGTGTCCTTGGCATTCCGCTGATCGCTTTGCTTCTATTTGCAACCTTGACGGCTTGTACGGGATCAGGCGGGAAGGAGGAAGCGGGAACGGGGAACACGGGTCCGAGTGAGCCAGGTACTGTGAAGGAATCGGGCACGGAGGAAATAAAGCCGGTCACCTTAACTTTCCTTAGTGCTTGGAACGGGGGCGGAGCCGGTTTCCCGCAGGATCAGGAGAATAACCCCGTAGCTAGTCAAATCCGGGAAAAAACCGGAGTGACCTTAAAACTGGAGTCCATCACGACAAGCGAGGTCGAAAAGCTGAATACCATCTTTGCCTCCGGTACGGTTCCGGATATTGTGAACGCCCCCTTCTGGTCGACCACAGGGGGAGAAGGGCAAGTCATCAAGAAGGCCGCGATGGAAGGGCAACTTCTGGATCTCACTCCTTATCTGGATAAGTACCCGAATGTGAAACGACTTGTGACCACCGGGATAGCGAAGGATTTCAACGAGTTCGATCTCAACAGCCCGGATTTTGAAGGGAAAACCTATCTCATCCCTACGGAAACCCCGGACGGAACCCCAGAGAGCATTCATAACTGGAATTACGGCCTTTTTGCTCGGGGAGATATTCTCAAGGCGTTAAATGTGAAAGCGGAAGATATTGATACGCAAGAGGAACTTTATGATTTATTGGTCAAGATCAGAGACGGCGGGTTCAAGGATATTGCCGGAAAGCCGGTGATCCCTGCCGGAACGATGTGGAATGGATGGGATTATGGCCAATTCCTTGCGGGTTGGACGGATTACAACATTTCGGACTACCGTGAGGTTGACGGAAAGCTGATCCACTGGACGCAAACCAAGGATCATGAAGATAGACTGCTATATATGAGGAAGTTATTAACGGAAGGTTTGTTTGATCTCGAAGCTTTCAGCAATACGAGCACAACCGCAAACGAGAAGCTAACTACGGGCAAGCTCGCCGTATTCGGAGCTCAACCGATGTTGCCTGATTTATCCAAAACGCTGTATAAGACGAATCCGGATATGCAATATGAGCTGCTGGGACCCATGAAGAATAAGAGCGGACAAATTCGGACGCAAGTGGAAAAACCCGGCCGTTCCGGTTTCCCGGTCCTTTTCTTAAGCGCGAACATCAAAGATCCCGATGCGGCCTTACGGTACATTGATTATGTCAACAGCGAGGAAGGAAGGTTGCTATCGTACTTCGGGATTGAAGGAACGCACTACACGCTGGAGAATGGGATTCCTCAATGGATTCCGGATGTGAAGAAACAATTCGATGAGAATCCGGATTTGAAGAGAGATGCCGGGCTCAATTACCTTCCGGGAAGATTCATTGGTGCCTTCTCCGATACCGTCACTTGGCCTACGCCAGAGGATCAAAAAACGCAGTGGCAAAAGCTGGAGGAGAGCTTTTCGGCCAAATTGCCGATCAAAATCATCGACAAGGTCAGTGCCAGTTATCTTGCGAGAGAGTGGCCTAATTATCAGGAATTCATCGATAAAACCAGCAGCTTGAATTTTGATGAGGAATTTAAGAAGGCATTGTTTGCCGCGTCTGATGAAGAAGCTTTAAAAATGCTTCATGAGGTGCAAGACAAGTTTAAAGCTGCCGGTGTGGATGAGATGGCGGAGTTTGTGGCTCAAAAGGCGGCAGAACGAGATGATGTCGGGTTCTAACTCGACTCATCCTCAAGACGAAGGAGGACACGATATGTTGAACGTTGCAATGTTAAGTAAATGGCATGTGCATGCGGAGGATTACGCCAGAAAGCTGCAATCCCATGGGAAGGTGAAGATCACGGCCGTCTGGGATGAAGAACCCGAACGCGGAAGGGAATGGGCAACCCAATTGGGTGCGGATTTTGAGGCGGATTTGGATACTCTTCTCGGGCGCGAAGACATCGATGGCGTCGTGGTGGATGCCCCTACAAGTATGCATGCGGACGTCATGGTCGCTGCGGCTCAGGCCGGTAAACATATTTTTACCGAAAAAGCGATGGCGCTTACCACGGAGGAATGCGATCGGATTTCGGCAGCGGTGCGCCAAGCCGGCGTCAAGTTCGGCATTTCATTTCCTGCTCGCACGAGACCGCACGAATTGTTCGTGAAGCAGCTGATCGATGACCGAATCTTAGGAGACGTTACGCTTCTGCGCATACGTAACGGCCACGACGGGGCTTTGAACAATTGGCTCCCGGAGTACTGGTACGATAAGAAGCAAGCCGGGGGCGGGGCCATGATGGACTTAGGTTGTCATCCGATGTACCTCGCCAGTTGGTATTTGGGGAAGCCCAAACGAATCAACTCCATGTTCCATTATTTCACGAATCGTGCCGTGGAAGATAATGCGCAATGCTCTATCGAGTTCGCCGATAACGCGGTCGCCCTGGTCGAAACCAGCCTGGTTACGTTCCGAACGCCTTCTGCGCTTGAAATTTACGGTACCGAGGGCACTTTGATCATCTCGGATCATACTGTGAAAGTCACTTCGAAGAAGCTCGATCTACCCTTTGGCGGATGGATTTCACCTCAACAACTCCCAGCAGAGCAACCGCTTCCGATCCTCCAGTGGGTGGATGCCGTGCTTGACGATAAACCAATGCCCTTCGGACTGGAAGAGGGGACGAAATTGACGGAGCTCTTGGAAGCAGCCTACATTGCCCATCAGGAAAACCGAACGGTAGAGTTCAAATGATTCAAATGACACAAGGGAGGGAAATTCGATGCGAACGGTCAAAATAGGAATCATCGGCTGCGGATTGATAGCGAATGACAAACATATGCCGAGTTTAGCGAAGTTGGAGAATGTGCAGATGGTGGCCTTCTGCGATTTGATCCCGGAAAGAGCCGAGCAAGCGGCGAAAAAATACGGTACGCCGGAAGCCAAGGTGTTCACGGATTACAAGGATCTGCTAGCGATCGAAGAGATCGAAGTCGTCCATGTGCTAACCCCGAACCGTTCTCACGCCTCGATATCCATCGATGCGCTCGAAAGCGGCAAGCATGTCATGTGCGAGAAGCCGATGGCCGTCACCGGTGCGGAGGCGAAAGCGATGTACGAGGCCCACTTGCGAACAGGCAAGAAGCTAACCGTCGGGTATCAGAGCCGGTCCAGCGCCAAAAGCCAACTGTTAAAAAAGATGATCGTAGGCGGGGAACTGGGTGAGATCTATTTCGCCAAAGCTGTCGCTACCCGAAGAAGAGGCGTACCGACCTGGGGTGTGTTTTTGGATAAAGAGAAGCAGGGCGGCGGTCCCATGATCGATATCGGAACCCATTCCCTCGACCTCATCCTGTGGTTGATGGATAACTATGAACCGGAAAGCGTCGTCGGCAGCGTCTTCCATAAACTGAAGGATACCGAAAATGCCGCAAACGAATGGGGATCTTGGGATCCTAATGAATTCGAGGTCGAAGATTCCGCGTTCGGATATGTGAAATTCAAGAATGGGGCTACCGTCATTATTGAAACTAGCTGGGCCCTGAACATTGCGGACGGCGGTGGCAATCTGCTCTGCGGAACGAAGGGGGGCGCGGATTTCAACCACAATAAATTGCGGATTAACGGCGAGCGGGACGGAAGCTTGTTCTTGAATCAGCTTGATGTGGATCCGAATGCAAGGGAACTTTTCCGTGGGGAGAAGATGTCCGATTTCGAGTATGAAGCCAAACAATGGATTCACAGCATCGTGAACGACATCGAACCCTTGGTTAAACCGAGGGAAGCGATGATTGTTTCTCAGATCCTGGAGGCGGTCTATCAATCCGCCGAGACGGGGAAGATTGTCTATTTTGATCAGGAGTAAGAATGTGAAATAAAGAATGTCCCATTCGGTCCGCGAAGCGAAAGCTTCGCGGATCTTTTTGCTAACGAATTATTGATTTCCGGTATCAGATGCGCGGGTGCCCTCATACAATAGAAAAAAATGGATTATCGATAATCGATAATCGATTATCGCGAATGGAGACGAAACAAGGATGCCGAGCAATGATATCGTCCCGCTGGTGAATTCCATTAGCGAGCAAATCTATTTAGCGCTCAAACGAAAAATACTCACGGGCGAGCTTTGCCCGGGAACCCGGCTCATCGTGCTGGATATCGCGGGACATTTCCAGGTTAGCCAGGCGCCTGTACGGGAAGCGCTGGAGCGGATGAAGCAGGAAGGATTGATCACCGGCATTCGAAATAAAGGGTCGGTCGTATCCAACATTACATCCAAGGAGATTCGGGATCTGTTTGTCCTCCGCGAAATCATAGAGGGGTTCGCTGTTCGCGCGTCTATGTCAACGCTTACAGAGGCGGATTACGCCGCGCTTGAGCGGATTATTCAAAGGATGGAGGAGGCGGTCGAGCAGAGCGACACGCTAAGCATTTTGGAAATGGATATGGACTTTCATGGCTTTTTCTACAAGCGCTGCGATAATCAAGCCATCTTGGAGCTATGGAACCATATGCGGACGAAGGTAATGCGCTTCATGGCCATCTCCAATCGGCATTCGACGACAGAAATGCTGGCCGATTGGCACCGGATGCTGATTGACGCCCTCCGGACGGGGGACGGCGACGTTGCGGAGGAAGCATTTATTGAGCACATGCATGCGTACAAGATCATTCATCTCGATTAAGGCCAGGATTTCAGTTGTCATTCTCTATCCAAAGGGGGAAAAGGAGTATGCTGAATGAACGTCTATTGTTGGACCACCAGGCGATCACGTCATGGATGAAAGACCGCCTTCTGCGATATCTTGTATCCGGGCCGGCAGATGCGAAGGCGGATTTAAAGGAGAGCTTGGCTAAGCTTCAATTGAATCCTTACTATACTTTCCCTACGATTGCGCTGCTGGAGCCAACTGCCCCCGCCGATCATGAACACGACAAGCTGTCTTATCTGGAGAGCATGCGAGAAAGCCTTCAGCAACGGATGCCGGCAAACGGTATCGCCTTTCTTGACGGGGACGGACGGATTGGGCTGCTGTTCTCGTGGGTATCCAAGGAGGTGCTTGAACGGCTGCGGGCTGTACTTCTGGAACAATTCGCTCATCCCGTGAATATCGGGGTCGGGAAGCCTTGCAGCCATTTGGGCGATATCCACTTATCCTATCGGCAGGCTTCATGGGCGTTACAGAACAAGTTCTACAGCGGAACCGGCCAAATGATCCATTTCGGCGAGCTTCGCCATCTGGAGTCGATAGACCGTTACCCGGTAGAGAGGGAAAAACAGTTGGTTGAGAGTTTCCGCTCGGCGGCTTCGGAACAGGAAATCTTAGAGGCGGTAGAGTCGTTTTATTTTGCGGTACTGGAGCAGGGGCCGGTCGACGTCAAAAGCATGTATGAGCTGACCATCCGACTGCTGGTCGGTGTGGAAAGAAGGGTCCTTGCCGATGAAGAAAATGTAGGCGCTTACAGATCCTTTGAAGCGACGTCGCTTGTGAGGTTAAGCACGCTGGAAGAGCTGAAGCACTACGTCTGCCTTTTTCTAACCGGGATGTGGAAGGTCGTCTCGCCTGGCCAGAAAGAGAACCATCGCAGCATCATTAAGAGGACGATCCTCTACATGGAGCAGGATTGCCAATGCGCATCGCTGCAGAGCGTTGCTCAGAAAGTGTATATGACACCAACCTATTTGAGCATGCTCTTCAGGACGAATACTGGCAAGACGTTTATTGAGCATTTGACCGATATTCGGATCGACAAGGCGAAGGAACTGCTTCGGACGACCCATTTGAAAAATTATGAAGTCGCTGAGAAAGTCGGTTACCAGGATCCCCGTTACTTCAGCCAAATCTTTAAGAAGAAGGTTGGGGTATCGCCGAGCGAGTATCGGGAGTCGATTTGCAAATAAAACAGGAAGCGGCGCAGCGTCCGCTTCCTGTTTCTTGGTTCTGCCCTTATAAACGTACGTCGGAACGGTGTCCGTCCTGCTCGTTCCGGCGCGCCTCCTCAAGCTCCTTCTCCCAGGATAAATGGCGGTATTCGGCAGCCGCCTCGTCGTTCTGGAACCACTGGATGAAGTCTTCCCACAGCGCGGTGGGCCAGGATGCGTCGATCTGCGCGGTGGAATAGACACCTTCCTTTAACCGAATGAAGCCAAACACGTCGCGGACCTGTGATTTCTCCGCCTGCTCCGCTGTCAGCTCGGCAAGATGGGGAGGGATGAAAATCACACCCGCCGGGGTTCCGAGAACCACATCGCCAGGAAGGCAAATCGCCTTGCCAATCCGGGTCGGCACGTTCATCCCCACCATCGTGACATCGCCGATGGCCGTCGGGTCGCTACCGCGGTAGTATACGTTAATGTTCTTGATCTCGGATACTTGCTGATTGTCGCGGATGCCGCCCCAGATCACGGCGCCGCCCCGCTTTGTTCGGGTCGAGATGGCCGTAGACAGGTTTCCGCCCACATAGGTGCCGAGATGGATCTTGTCGAACATATCGACGACAACGACGTCATCCTCGACTAGGGAGTCGATGACCCACTGGTTGAAGAAGCCCCTTCGCCCTTCCTGCTCATGCCCGTAATTCAGCAGCGTCTCGTGCAGATCGGGCCGCTTGGGCACCATAACGGCCGTTACGGCCCGTCCCACCATCACCTGATCGGGATGGACGATCTTAAAGTCGCCTTCGAACTGAAACGTATAGCCACGGTGCCATAGTGGCCCCCATGCTTCCTCCAATGTAATTTTTCGTATTCTTCGCAGGACATCTTCCGGCACCTTAGGTCGCCCGTTCTCGAACCGTTCGCCCTTCCACAGCGGAGTCAATTGAATGAGATCTTCCGGGTTATCGAATTTCATTGAAGCGCCTCCTCTTTGTTCAACATGACTCTATTGTTAGGGAGGGCCGCCGTTTTGTCGATGCGACTTTCTTAAGGCATTTCCCCGCCCCATCATAATTTTTTCCACCGCTGTCGTCGGCGCTTCCCGTGGGACCCACGGATTCTAAAAAATCAAACAATATCATAATTTCGTCACCTTTAATCGTGAAACCGCCTTCGAATACAGTAGTACTACTACAACATTTATCACAAGGTGTATCGCAAGAGGGGAGGAATCGAAAAGGATGGCTGCACAAACCAATACGATTAACGAAGCTGGAAAAGCTGGACGCGCCGTCCGAAAGCGCGCGAAGACCGGTGCAAACCATCTAGCCGGTTATATTTTTATTTCCCCGTGGCTCATCGGCTTTCTATTGCTGACGTTATGGCCGATCGCCCAATCGTTGTACCTGTCTTTCACCGATTATTCGCTCCTGGAGGATCCGGTTTGGACGGGAACGAGCAATTACGTCAACATTTTCACGAATGATTCAACCTTTACGAAATCTCTCACCGTAACCTTCACGTTCGTCCTATTCTCCGTGCCGCTCAAGCTGCTTTTTTCGCTTCTCGTCGCTATGGCGCTCAATCAGAAATTGAAAGGGATGAATCTGTATCGAACGGCCATTTATTTCCCTTCGCTGATTGGCGGAAGCATTGCGGTTGCGGCTTTATGGCGCAATATGTTCGGACTAGACGGCTACATCAATCAGGTGCTCGCCTGGTTTGGCATCCAGGGCATGGGGTGGATCACCAATCCGGACACTTCGCTCGGAACCCTCATTCTGCTGAATACTTGGCAGTTCGGCTCGACGATGGTCATTTTCCTGGCCGGACTCAAACAGATCCCTCAGGAGTTATATGAATCTGCGGCAGTGGACGGCGCAAACAAGTTCCGCCGATTCTTCAGCATCACGCTGCCGATGTTGTCTCCTGTCATGTTCTTTAACTTAATTCTCGGCGTGATCGGCTCCTTCCAAACCTTCACCTCCGCTTTCATCATCACCAAAGGGGGACCGGTCAATTCCACGTACGTGTACGCCTTGTTCTTGTACGAAAAGGCGTTCAAGCATTACCAGATGGGGTATGCCTCGGCACTTGCCTGGATCTTGCTTGCGATCGTGGGTCTGCTGACCGTCATTAACTTTGCCGCATCTCGCTATTGGGTGTTCTACGAATCGGAAGGGGGAGGGTCGAAATGAAGCTTAGGTCCAAGCTGACGAATCATCTGCTTCTGACTTTATTCTCCCTCCTCATGCTTTATCCGGTGATCTGGTGGGTTGGCGCTTCGCTGAAGAAGACGGAGGAGCTGAGCTTGCCGACGCTCTGGCCGAAAACGCCGTTATGGGAGAACTACAGCAACGGGTGGCAGTACTCCAGCGATTATACATTTGCCCATTTCTTCGGCAATACGCTTCTGATGGAGGTTGGGAACGTATTTGGCGGTGTGTTGACTGCCGCGGTCGTAGCCTATGGCTTCGGCCGACTGAACTTCAAACTGCGGGGCTTCTGGTTCTCGGTCCTTCTGCTGACGATGATGCTGCCCGGCCAAGTTACGGTCGTTCCGCAGTATATCCTGTTTAACTCCTTTGGCTTCGTGGACAGCTACGTGCCGCTTGTTCTGCCGCATTTCTTCGGCGGAGGCGCGTTCTTCATCTTCCTTCTCGTCCAGTTCATTCGAGGCATCCCTCGCGATTTGGACATGGCGGCCAAGATCGATGGCGCTTCCGTATATGGCATCTTCGTATGGATCATCTTCCCGCTCATCAAGCCGGCACTCGTGACGGTTGCGATCTTCACCTTCATCTGGAGCTGGGATGATTTCTTCTCGCAGGTGCTGTACCTTAGCTCGGTTGATAAATTTACGGTTGGCCTGGCGCTCCGGGGATTCATCGACCAGTTTGAGATTCAGTGGGGGCAGTTGCTCGCGATGTCGCTGTTGTCCGTCTTTCCTTCCGCACTGATCTTCCTGTTCGCACAGAAGCATTTCGTGGAAGGGATCGCAACGACGGGGCTGAAAGGTTGATTTTGGCGTTACCCATTGAAGTCAAGTGCTTGATTAAGAGAAATGGAAAGGGGAAATCGACAATGAGCAAATCGAGATGGATGAGTGCAGCCGCACTCCTGCTGGCCCTGTTTCTTGTAATGACGGCTTGCGGCGGCGGAGGCGGAGGCAATGCCGGAGGAAATGCAGGTGGAAATTCCGGTGGGAATTCTGGAGGAAACGGCGGCGGGAGCGGTGGAAATGGAGACTCCGGCGGAGAGAAGACCCTCAGCATCATGTGGTGGGGGACGGACGCACGCCACGAAGCGACGCAGAAAGCCTTGGATCTTTATACGCAGCAAAACCCCGGCGTTAAATTCAAACCCGAGCATATGGCATGGGACGCTTATTGGCAGAAGCTGCCGACGTTAGCGGCGTCGAAAACGATGACGGATGTCTTGCAGATGGATGCGGCTTACTTGCAAGAATACGTAAGTCGGGGACAGCTGGAGGACCTGTCGGATATCGACCTGACCGGAATCGTCGATCCTGGCGTCATCGAGAACCTGAAGATCGACGGCAAGCTGTACGGCATCCCGCTGAGCCAGAATGCGCAGGGAACCGCCTTCAACAAGGCGGATCTCGAGCAATATGGCATCCCTTTACCGCATAAAGATTGGACCTATGACGAGTACTTCCAATGGGCGAAGGAAGCCCGCGCCAAGCTGCCGGAGGGCAAATACCCGATCGGCGACACGACAACCTGGGATTTCTACAACTATTACCAGACGGCGATGGGGAAACCGCCGATCATGTCTGACGGCGGGAAGACGTTTACGCTCGACAAGGACCTGTTCATGAAGTTCTATCAAACCTACGAACAATTCCGCAAGGATAAAATCGTTCCTCCGGCGGAGCAGTCTGCCGCCTTCCTCGAGAACGATCCGCAGGCCGACCCGATGGCAAGCGGGGTCGTGATGACGAGGGGCGCAACAACCGGCTCGGTCAGCGCGCTCGAGCAGCTCATGCCGGGCAAGGTGGGCGTCGTGAATATGCCGACCGGCCCTGCGGGCGGAGGCTGGGCGCAATCGACGATCTTCCTTAGCGTCAGCACCAATTCGAAGAACAAGGAAGAAGCCAAGAAATTCGTCAAATGGTTTATTACCGATGAAGCCGCAGGGGATGCGCTTGGTTTGACCCGCGGGATTCCGATCAATCCGGATATCTACAAGAAGCTAGAACCGAATCTGGAGGCGAAGGATAAGCTCGGTAAAGAAATTTATGATCTGTCCGTTGACAAGGCGTTGCCGTTCTATTCGCCGGCACCGGGATTTACGGAATGGGTGGATGCCTATAAGAAGGAGATGGACGCGGTGACGTTCGGTCAGCAGTCCATTGAAGAAGCTTTCAACAAAATCGATAAGCTCGGTAAGGAGCTGGTCGCCAAGGCAGGCAACTAAACGATAGAAAGAGGCGGATAACGACATGCAGCTTGCGGAATTTCTTCCATCCCAGCCAAGCCGGCTATGGCATTTGGCAAAACAGATGAACGTCAATTACGCGGTCAGCGGGCTCCCGTGGGAAGAGAAAACGGAGAAACCTTGGGATTTGATGCCGCTGATCCGAATGAAGCAGCGTTATGCCGACTTTGGTCTAACGTTGTCCGTGATCGAATCGATGCCGCCAAGCAACAAGATTAAGCTGGGAGCGCCCGGCCGTGATGAGGAAATCGAGATTTTTCAGCAATTCCTGGTCAATATGGGGGCCGCCGGCATTCCCGTGCTCTGCTATAACTTTATGGCTCAATTCAACTGGTTCCGCACCTCAACGACAACCCGGACACGCGGGGGAGCGCTCGTCTCCAGCTACGATCACAGCCTGATGGCGGAAGTGCCGCCCACGGAAGCCGGAATTGTGACGGAGGAACAACTGTGGGAGAACCTCCATTATTTCCTGGAAAAAATCGTTCCCGTCGCGGAATCCGCCCGGGTGAAGCTTGCGCTTCATCCGGACGATCCGCCGATTACGCCAATCCGCGGCGTCTCGCGGATCTTGCGGAACGCATCGGCGCTGCAGCGGGCCATCGATCTGGTGCCGAGCGCCTATAGCGGCATCACGTTGTGCCAGGGGACTCTTGCGACGGCCGGTGAGGATATACCGGGAGTCATTCGGCAGTTCGCTGACCAGCAGAAGCTATTCTTCGTCCACTTCCGTGACGTGAAGGGCACGCCGGAAAAATTCGAGGAGACGTTCCATGACGATGGTCAGACGGATATGCTCGAAGCGATGAAGACGTATTACGAGGTTGGCTTTAGCGGCCCGGCCAGGCCGGACCACGTGCCGACGATGGAAGGCGAAGACAATGAGAACCCGGGGTATGAGCTGCTTGGCCGTTTGTTTGGCGTAGGATATATTACCGGCTTAATGGAGGCGGCGGCCAAGATGAACCGCGCTTCCGCCACCCTGTAAGAGGAATGAAAAGGATCGTCTTGATCGGCTTGCGCCGTCAGGACGATCCTTTTATTGTGAAAGAAAAAGCAGAGGAGCCTCAGCTCCACTGCCGGTCGTTAGAATAATGATGATTCCATTGATCCGTTGATTCCCAGAGACCGCCGATTTCGGGATGAAGATGCTCAGCCAATACTTCGTCGTTCAGATCGTCGATCCCGAGTCCGGGAGCGTCCGTCAAGGTGATGAAGCCGTTCTGGACCAGCTTATCCGGGAGTCGGCTGCCGATGATGATGTCGTCCCACCAATCCACTTCACAGGAATGGTATTCGAGCGCTAGGAAGTTCTCCGTCGCCGCGGCGACGTGAGCGGCGGCGAGACAGGCGATGGGGCTCTCCGCCATATGGATCGCCATCGCGACGCCGTAATCCTGCGCCATGTCCCCGATTTTTTTCGTCTCGAGGATGCCTCCGGTCGTCAGCACGTCCGGATGGATGACAGACACCCCGCCGGCTTCGAGGAGAGGCTTGAAGTTCTCCTTCAAATAAATGTCTTCACCCGTACAGATCGGTGTCGTCACGGCGCGAGAGAGACGGGCATATTGATCCGTATACTGCCACGGAATCATATCCTCCATCCAGGCCAGATTGAACTTGTCGATACGTTTGCCTAGCTTGATGCAGTCCTCAAGTCCGATATGGCCGAAGTGATCGATGGCGAGCGGCACTTCGCTGCCGATAACCGACCGGACATCCGCGACATATTGCTCCAGCATGTCGAGGCCTTTTTCCGTCACATGAATGCCGGTGAAGGGATGAGGGATGTTGTAAATATCGTAGTGACGGTTTTTGATTTCACGAAGCTCCTGTTCGGTGAGATTACCTTTGTCGCGGCTGTAGCGGCGTTTCGCGATCTCCCGCATCTCTTCCAGGAAACCAAGCGGCGCGCTAAGCGTCCCCGGTTCGTTGATGAGCTGGCCGATGCCAAGATCCATCTTGAGGAAGGTGAAGCCGGCTTCCATCCGCTTCTTGAGCGCTTCGCCCATCGCTTTGCCGGTGTCCTTTCCGACAACATCCGTGTCGCAATACATGCGAACCCGATCGCGGAACTTGCCGCCGAGCATCTGGTAGATCGGCACGCCATACGCTTTGCCGGCCAGATCCCAGAGCGCAAGCTCGATTCCGCTGACGCCGCCGCCTTGACGCGCATGCCCGCCAAACTGCTTGATCCGGCGGAACAGCTTGTCGATATTGCACGGGTTCTCTCCGAGTAGCCGGCTCTTCAGCATGAGGGCGTAGACCTTGTCTGCGCCGTCGCGGACTTCCCCGAAACCGACCAACCCTTGGTTCGTGAATACCTTGATCAAGCTGCTGTGAAACGGACCGCCGACGATATCCGTGAAGCGGATATCGGTGATACGCAGCTCCGAAGGGCTGGAGGAAGTACGAACATGGGCCAGCGTTTGTTCGTACGTTTCTTTGTTTACCATGAAATCACTCCTAATCGGTTGGTGTGCTGCAGCCTCGTTACAGCAGCATGCTTCCGCCGTCAAGTCGGATAGCGGAGCCTGTCATGTACTCGCTTTCGTCCGAGGCGATAAAGCAGGCGAGCTGAGCGACATCAAGCGGGAGTCCTACGCGCCCCAGCGGAAATTTCTCCAGCTGGTGCTTGCGCCGCGCCTCCCGTTTCTTCTCTGCATCCGGATCGTCCGGTGAGATGAGGTTGTATTTGCCCACATCGACGGCTCCCGGCTCGATCGTGTTCACCGTAATGCCGTACGGTGCCAGCTCGATCGCGCTTTCCCGCCCGAGCATGCGGATCGCGCCTTTGGTCATGGCATAAATCGGATCGAAATCCGTCGGCCGCTTGGCATGTACCGAGGAGATCAGGATGATTCGTCCGGTTCCCTTTCGTTTCATGCCGGGAATAACGGCTTGGATACACTGCCAGTAGCCCTTTACGTTCGTATCGAACATGAGGTCGAACGTTTCGCCATCCTGTTTGAAAAGGTCGTAGTTCAGTTGTACAGCGGCATTGTTGACCAGAATATCGATATCGCCAGCACGGCTTTCAATGTGGCGAACCATCGCGGCGATCTCCTTCTGGTTCGAGACATCCGCCCGGACAATGAAGCTGCTTCCACCCGCTTCGTCAATTCGTCTCTTCGTCTCGAGAACGCCGGCCTCGCTCCGGTTATAGTGGAGTGCCATTCTTGCGCCTCTGTTTGCCATCTCGATGGCGATGCCCTGGCCGATGCCGGTACCGGCTCCTGTTACGAGTGCGACCTTGCCCGTTAGACTCATGGCGAATCACCGCTCCTTGGCCGTTTCATTTTGTGATCCATATAATGCAGGAGGAACCCTCCGTCCAGCCGGATATCCGCGCCGTTCACGTATCCCGCCTCCCTTGAAGCCAAGAAGTGGGCGACGTTTGCGATATCCTCCGCAGTGCCTAGCCGAGCGCTCGGAACTTTGAGTTCGTGACTGCGGTAGAGCGTCGTCAGCGAGCTGCGGAACCGTTCACCGTCGCCTTCGATCAGACCGGCCTCAATCGTATTCACGCGGATGCCGTGCCGCCCGAGCTCCAGGGCCGCTTCTTTGGCCAGCATCTTGACGGCGCCCTTGGATGCGCTGTAGACGAAGGAGGAGCCGGTCGGCTTCTCGGCATGAATGGACGAGACGAAGATAATGCTGCCCGACTCCCGTACCGCCATGGCCTTTCCGGCCGCTTGCGCGCATAAAAAGGCCGACTTTGCGTTGGTGTTCATTACCTCGCGAAACGATGCTTCGGAGCCGTCTTCGACGGAAATAGAGACGAGCCGATCGTTATTATGGATCAGGACGGTAAGCGCACCGAGCTCCCGCTCGGCCAGCAGAACAAGTTCACTTGCGTTCGCGCCGGCGCTCAGGTCGACATTCTTCACGATCACTTTGGATCCAGACGCTTTAGCCATGTCGATCTCGGCGGCAATTAGCGTGCCATCAGACAAACTGTTCAACAGGAAATAGGCGCCATCCTCGGCGAAGCGGCGGATCATGGCCTTGCCTGTGGGATGGTCGGCGTCCGTAATCAGAACGACTTGCGCAGGTTGATTCATACATCACCCCCGGGGTACCCGATTTGTAGGGCAGGTAGCTATGTCACACTCTCATCATAAGTTTCGGCTGCCCTCGGGTTCGAGACGTTAATCTTATGATTTTGTTTGATTTCTTTCAGAAGCTTTTCGTATGATGAATTCAATCGGAATCCATGACACAAGGAGGTAAGACATGGACCCTACATTATATAAAGCAACCCTGGCGGCAGGCCCACGGCATTCCGTCGGTCTTCGCTCGGACGGCACGGTTATCGCTGTCGGCGATCCTAAACATGGACAATGCAAGGTTGAGGACTGGCGTAATATCGTGGCGGTGGCGGCAGGGAATGTACATATAGCGACGAACACGGGGAATTCGCATACCGTTGGGCTTAAAGCGGACGGTACGGTGGTGGCGGCAGGTTGGAACCAGCATCATCAGTGCGAGGTGAGCGGTTGGAGCGAGATCGTGGCGGTCACCGCGGGATGGCGCCGGACCCTCGGCCTTCAATCGGATGGTACGGTGGTGGCTGTGGGGCGGAATGCGGAAGGGCAATGCGAAGTAAGCGATTGGAAGGGAATCGTAGCGATAACCGCAGGGGATTGGCATACCGCCGGACTCCGATCTGACGGTACGGTGATAATGGCGGGAAATAATCGTTATGGCCAATGTAATGTAAACAACTGGCGTGAGATCGTGGCGGTTGCGGCGGGGTATCTTCATACCGTCGGTCTTCAATCGGATGGCACCGTGGTGGCTGTGGGGTTGAACAGACATCATCAATGCGAGATCGGTGATTGGCGAGATATTGTGGCGGTTGCCACTGGCAGCTACCATACCCTCGGACTTCAAGCAGACGGTACCGTAGTGGCGGCGGGATCGAATCAACATGGCCAAGGTGAGGTGAGCAGCTGGCAAGATATTGTGGCGGTAGCTGCGGGTTGTGCTCATACCCTTGGCTTAAAGTCGGACGGAACGGTGGTCGCTACCGGGGATAACAGATACGGCCAATGCGAATTAAGTGGCTGGCGCAGCGTGCAGCTTTCCATTTAACATTATTTTACACACGCCATACATCTCCTTAATATATGGTATTTATCATAGAGTACGAAACTCAAAACATTTAGGAGGTTCGTACTTTATGAAACTTGCAAAAAGCTTGCGTTTAAGAACAGCGTTTGTGGTGACTGCTGCGGCAGCGGTAGCGGTGACCGGCATTCTGACCGCACAGACCCCGAGTCCGGCAGTGGCAGCCTCCTCAAAGACGAAGAACGTGATCCTGTTCGTGGGGGACGGAATGGGGAATGCAGCACGCAACGCCATTCGATTGGCTACGGTAGGAGAGAAAGGCAAACTGGCTATGGACGACATGCCTTATGCCGGTCTGGTACATACGAGCTCGACGTCGGCGGTAACCGACTCGGCAGCTTCCGCTACGGCGTATGCCAGCGGGGTCAAAACGTATAATGGCGCAATCGGAATGGATGCCAACAAGAAACCGGTCAAAACGATTATGGAATACGCGAAACAAGCGGGATTGTCCACGGGAGTCGTTACGACGAGCCAGGTGACGGACGCGACCGGAGCGGCTTTTGGTGCCCATGTGGAGAATCGTTCTGCGCAAAGCGATATCGCGCTCCAACTTTTGACGAAGAGCAAAGTGGATGTGCTGTTGGGCGGTGGCGAGGATTTCTGGTTCCCGGCCGGTAACCCGGGCGCGTTCCAAGACGAGCCGGCAGAGGATCCTTCCGAGAAGAGCAAGGGGACCCAAGGCAACCTGGTCGACAAAGCCAAACAACTGGGTTACACCTACGTCAACAATAAAGCGGATCTGCAAAAAGCAAAAAGCGGCAAGCTTCTCGGTTTGTTCGCGAATGAAGAGATGTTCCAGCAAAGAGAAGAAGGGGACGGCGATATTTATAACCCGGTCGTTTCTCTTCCGGATATGACTAAGAAAGCGATCGACACGTTGTCCCAAAACAAAAAGGGTTTCTTCCTCATGGTTGAGGAGGAGGCGACCGATGAGATGGCGCATGAGAACAACGCCGCATTGACCATTAAAGCCGGTCAACAGCTGGATAAAGCCGTGCAAGTCGCCAAGGAATTCGCCAAGAAAAACCCGGATACGCTCGTATTGGTCCTGGCCGACCATGAAACCGGCGGCCTTTCGATCGAGTCGGTTGATGCGGAGGATGAATCCGGAGATGCGATCTCCAAGGAAGACGGACCGTTTGCGATCGCGGGTTCCAAGGAGCAATTCATTGTTGACTGGACGACGTCCGGCCATACGGCGGTCGATATTCCGGTTACGGCGATGGGCAAGAACGCGAATCTGTTCACCGGAGCCTTCGAAAATACGGAAATCTTCACAAAGATGATGAAAGCACTAGGCTTTACCGCATAATAAGCACGTTGTTCTATGCCAAAGAGGCGATCATTCAGTTGGGCAACTAACTGGATCGATCGCTTCTTTTGTTTAAAGAAATACGGATGAGTTCTTTATTTTCAGCCTAGCGAGCGTTTTTTTGGAAGCGCTATAATTCAATTATCTAAATGACGGAGAGGATGAAGATCATGGATCGGCAAGTTTCGGAAGCATCCAGCCATTTGCACCACGGAAGCATCGAGGTCGTGGAATATCGCTCCACAACCGTAGGAACCCAGCGCAAAACAAGGATATATACCCCTCCCGGATTTTCCCGGAATCAAACGTATCCGGTACTCTATTTATTACATGGCATTGGCGGAGATGAACACGAGTGGTTTGAGCATGGCGAGCCGCATCTCATTTTGGATCGGCTTTATGCGGATGGGAAGCTCGCACCCATGATTGTGGTCATGCCCAATGGCCGCGCTATGCCGGAAGATCGGGCCGAGGGCGACCTTTTTGCCCCTGAGAAGCTTGAGGCGTTCGAGCGTTTCGAATGGGACTTACTCCATGACCTGATCCCTTTTGTAGAAGCTACCTATCCGGTCAGTACCGGGCGGGAGAGCCGCGCCATCGCCGGCTTGTCCATGGGAGGCGGGCAGTCCTTAAACATCGGATTAAGCCATTTGGATCAATTCGCCTGGATCGGCGCATTTTCCCCGGCCCCCAATACGAAGACTCCCGAACAGCTCGCCCCGAATCCGCAGGAGGCGGCGACGCGAATGAGTCTGTTATGGCTCTCTTGCGGTGATGAGGACAATTTGAAATACGTCAGCGACCGGACACATGCTTACTTCGCTGAGCAGGGGGTCCCCCACATTTGGGTGGAGGAGCAGGGAGGCCACGACTGGCCTGTATGGAGAAACGGCCTTAGCGAGTTTTCTCAGCGGATTTTCAGAAATGAACCGGGAGAGGGGAGCCGCCGATGAAAAAGCAAGGATTCAATCCATATCTGCCGTCTTGGGAGTATGTTCCTGACGGGGAGCCGCATGTCTGGGGCGATAGGGTTTACGTATACGGGTCGCATGACCGGTTTAACGGCCATGTATTTTGCTTAAACGACTATGTGTGCTGGTCGGCTCCGGTAGAGGATTTGGGGGACTGGCGATACGAAGGCGTCATCTACAAGAAAACCGATGACCCGCTGAATCCGGACGGCAGGATGTGTCTCTATGCCCCGGACGTTACCGTCGGACCGGATGGGCGGTATTATCTGTATTATGTGCTCGACAAGGTTCCGATCGTTTCTGTCGCCGTCTGCGAGACTCCGGCTGGGGAGTTTGAATTCTACGGGTACGTTCAGTATGCCGACGGCACGCGTTTGGGAGAAAAAGCCGGCGACGAACCTCAGTTTGACCCCGGGGTGTTGACGGAGGGCGAGCGGACTTACTTATATACCGGATTCTGTGCGGCCGGAGATCGATCCAGACACGGCGCGATGGTTACGGTGCTGGGCCCGGATATGCTCACGATCGTGGAGGAACCGGTTTTTGTCGCGCCAAGCGAGCCTTATAGCAAGGGGAGCGGGTTTGAAGGACATGCGTTTTTTGAAGCTCCTTCGATCCGTAAGAAAGACGATACTTATTACTTGATCTACTCCTCGATCGTCATGCATGAGTTGTGTTACGCAACCAGTCCATTTCCGACTCATGGCTTCGTCTATCAAGGAGTCCTCATCAGCAACAACGATCTTCATATCGATTCCTACAAACCGGCGGACAAGCCGATGTACTACGGCGGAAATAACCATGGCAGCATCGAACGAATCAATGGGAAATGGTATGTCTTCTATCACCGGCATACCAACGGTACAGCGTTCTGCCGGCAGGGCTGCATCGAGCGGATTCACTTCCGCGAGGACGGAACGATCGCTCAAGCCGAGATGACCTCCAGCGGCCCGAATGGCGGTCCGCTTGTAGGGCACGGAGAATATCCCGCCTATCTGGCGTGCCATCTGTTTTGCAAAGACGAGGCGACGTATACCGGCGGCTTCGGCTCCGGAGCCTGGATGGACAGCCGGTTTCCAAAAATCACTCAAGACGGGAAAGACGGAGACGAGGAGATCGGATATATCGCTAACATGACGGATTCTGCCACGGCCGGGTTCAAGTATTTCGATTGTCATGGCATCAAAAAAGTTAAGATCAAAGTACGCGGGTATTGCCAAGGTGCTTTCGAGATCCAAACGGCTTGGGAGGGGCCGGCGCTCGGAACCATCCCGGTTGACTTCACGAACGTTTGGACGGAATACACCGCAGACATTGCCATTCCGGACGGCATACAGGCCTTATATTTCAAGTATACCGGGAACGGATGCGCGGACTTGGCTTCGTTTGCCTTGGAATAAGCGCGTTCTGTCTATTCGACGGTTTCGGAAGGGTCACACAATTTCGGGCTTGGTCACACAATTTCGGAAAACGGAAGGAAGCTCTTCGAAATATCGTATAATTTTTACGAATTGACCAATCCGAAGGAGCGACTGAACCAATGAGACCAACAGAGATGAACGTAAGCGGCAGCATTGAAATGAAACCGCTTCCGGACGGCGGGCGTTTGATCGAAATTTCCCCGGAGGGGGGGAGGCTCCATTTCGCCGGCTTGGAGTTTAAGAAAGGCCAGCATCTTGTGCTGGAGCTAACCGTTCAATCGATCACGGAGTTTCAGATGGCGCTTGGTTTTTCGAAGCGAACTCCAAGTTCGGTGCAGAGTATACCGGACTTGTATTGCATGACGGGATTCCTGCCTCAGATTCGGGTTCGAACGTTTTTTGACCTTGAGCATTTAGATGCCCAGCATATCTTTCTGGAGCGTACGCCGGGCAAACTGAAGTCATTTTTGCAAGGAACCGCCATGGAACCGGAGCAAGTCAAGCATTTCGAAATGATTTTTTTGCCGTTCTATACGCATCGTTCCTTTATCCTGCACGATTTGTACCTAGCGGACGAGAAGCCAGATTGCAGCCTGGGACAGGAGGTAGAGCCGATCGTTGATGAGCTGGGACAATTGAAAATCAAGGATTGGGGCGGCAAAACCGAATCGGCAGAGGAGCTTGTCCGTTATTTGCAGAAAGAGGCAGAAGACGGCGCGATCGCGCATTTTGGACCGGAATACAGTACCTATGGGGGATATAAATCCATTCCTTTTGAACCTACAGGATACTTTCATGTCGCGCAGCAGGGGGACCGATTCTGGCTGGTGGATCCGGAGGGATACGCTTTCTACAGTAAGGGGCTGGATGTGGTTTCCTCCGGGGAAGCGGGACGGATCGACGGCATTGAACCTTGTCTGGAGTGGATCCCGGAAGAGGAAGGACCTTTCCGACCTGCTTTCCAGACAGGAGAGACGTTGAACGGTCATCGTTATTATAATTATGCCGTAAGCAATCTGATTCGAGCCTTCGGCGAGAATTATCATGAGACTTGGAGCCAAATGACTCGTTCTCGGTTGATCGATTGGGGATTTAATACGATCGGGAACTGGTCGGATCTGAACTTTGCCCAAGAAGCGAAGCTGCCTTATGTCATGCCGTTGGCCGGATTTCCTACAACCCAAGAGACCGTGTATCGGGATTTTCCTGACGTATTCAGCCAGGAGTATCGAGAGGCCTCGGAGCGGTATGCCGCGCAATTGGAGCCGTTTAAAGAGGACCGCTATCTCATCGGATACTTTATGACGAACGAACCGCATTGGGCGTTTGGGGATCGCGTGAATCTGGCGCGGGAAATGTTCCGCAGCGGATATTCCTTGGCAAGTAAGGAAGAGCTGATTCGCTATCTGGAGGATCGATATGAAGGCCGGCCGGATGCCCTAAGTGCGGCGTGGGGGATGGAAGTGGTGGATTTCGGCGCG
The DNA here is from genome assembly GCF_037969915.1 of Paenibacillus sp. FSL R7-0216. Classification (NCBI taxonomy): domain Bacteria; kingdom Bacillati; phylum Bacillota; class Bacilli; order Caryophanales; family Paenibacillaceae; genus Paenibacillus; species Paenibacillus sp. FSL R7-0216. The sequence continues at coordinate 2,025,521 of NZ_CP150222.1, forward strand.
ATCCGTGAACTGGGGTATGAGGAATTTTCCGATGCCGCGGATGCGGATTTATTGGATTTTTCCCGCCGGATGGCCCATGAGTATGTCCGCATCCCGGCTCAAGCGTTGAAGAAGATCGATCCCCATCACTTAAATCTCGGAATGCGTTATGCGTTTATTTCTTCGGAACTGGTTCTGGAGGGAAGTGAGTACTATGATGTCTTCACTTATAACTGTTATAAGTTTAGACCGGATGAAGTCGACCTCCGCGCGATCTACGAACACACCGGTAAACCGATCCTGATCGGCGAATTCCATTTTGGAGCTCCGGATGTAGGGTTGCTAAGCCCGGGGTTGAAAGGCGTATACACGCAGGCCGACCGTGGCAAAGCCTACCGCTATTACACGGAATTTGCAGCGAGTCAGAAGTACCTGGTGGGGACGCATTATTTTATACTGAATGATCAAGCCACGCTAGGCCGTTTCGACGGGGAGAACTACCAGATCGGGATCGTCGATGTCTGCCATCGGCCTTATGAGGACTTTGTGCAGGAAATCAAGGCCACCCACGCGGAAATGCTGGACGTCATTCAAGGGACGAGGGCACCATACGGTGTTCAACCAACCGAATTGATCATGAAGTAGGCGTTATTGCCCGTATCTTCCCGGTACGGGTATTTGTTTTCTAAAAATCGTGATCGCCAGCCGAAAAACGAATACATCGATACGAAATCTGGAGCATATCCCTATGCTTCGATCCCAAGTACAATAGATACAGATAGGTGAAAGTGCTTACAATACTAGACTAGAACAGCTTGGAGGTCAGAGGGGATGGAAATGCAGCCGTCAACGCAACCCGCAGCCATGCAAGAGATAGAAACGCCGCCCTCGTCAAGGCGAAAATGGCTGAAGAAACTGTACACGCAAAGACATATTCAAATTATGGCTCTGCTCGGCATCGCTTGGATGATCATCTTCAACTACATTCCGATGTACGGTGTCATCATTGCTTTTAAGGACTACGACATTATTCGAACGATTTCGGAAGCCCCATGGGCGGGTCTTACGCACTTCAAGGAATTTTTGCAGGACGAGAACTTCGTCAATGTCATGAAAAATACGCTTGGGATCAGTTTGCTGAAGTTGCTTATGTTCCCTTTACCGATCGTATTCGCCTTATTCCTAAATGAGATTCGTTCGCTTCGGTACAAGAAAGCGATCCAAACGATTTCTTATTTGCCTCACTTCCTGTCCTGGGTTGTGCTGGGGGGGATCCTGGCAACTTGGCTGTCGGACGTGGGTATCGTCAATGATATTTTTATGGCGCTCCACATTATTGATAAACCGATTTCCTTCCTGGCTGAGCCGAAATATTTCTGGACGATCGTGATCACTTCGGATATTTGGAAGGAGCTCGGATGGTCCGCGATCATTTACTTGGCGGCGATTACGAGCATTTCGCCCGAAATGTATGAAGCGGCCACCATTGACGGAGCCGGAAGGTTCCAGCAAATGTGGTACGTTACGCTTCCGGCAATCAAAGCTACGATCAGTATTTTGTTCATCCTGGCGGTCAGCGGTGTGCTGAACTCTAACTTCGACCAGATTTTGGTGTTGCGTAACTCCTTGAACGATAGTGCAAGTAATGTTATAGATTACTATGTTTACTATACAGGGATTTCTTCGGGCCGGTACTCGTTCTCTACGGCGATCGGATTGTTCAAGTCCGTCATAGCGCTCATCCTGCTGCTGATTGCCAACCAAGTATCCAAAAAACTCAACGACACTTCGTTGTTTTAGGCCAAGGGGGACCTGCACATGTTTTCATTAAGCCGCAGAACGAAAGGCGAAGTCGTCTTCGATACACTGAATAATTTGGGAATGCTGCTGATCTGCTTCGTCACGCTGTATCCGATTTGGTACGTCCTGATCAATGCGTTTAACGACGGGAAGGACGCCATGCTCGGGGGGATTTACTGGTGGCCTCGGATTTTCAGCCTCGAGAATTTCAAGGCGGTATTTGATAATCCGGGCATTATGACCGCGATGGGACTTACGGTAGCCAAGACCGTCATTGGCGTTGTCGCGCACGTGTTCTTTACCGCGATGGTCGCCTACGCCTTCTCCCGCAGAGAGCTGATCGGAGGGAAGCTGTACATCCTATTGGGAACAATCACGATGATTTTCTCAGGGGGGCTGATTCCAACCTTCCTGCTCATCCGGGATTTGCATATGCTTGATAATTTCATGGTTTACATTATTCCAGTGCTGTTCAGCTTTTTTGACCTCATTATCTTCATGACCTTCTTCCGGGAAATTCCCGATGGATTGGAGGAAGCGGCCCGGATCGACGGAGCGAACGATTGGGTTGTATTCTTGAGAGTCGTGCTCCCGGTCTCAATGCCGGTATTGGCAACGATCGCCTTGTTCCACGGGGTCTATCAATGGAACGATTATTTTACGGGGATTATTTACGTCAACAACGAGAACCTGCAGCCGATCCAGACGTTTCTATACCGGGTTGTGGCCCAGTCCAGTTCCAACATCATGACGACGGCCGTACAGGGCAGCGCGGTGACTAAGACAGTCACTTCCCAATCGATCAAACTGGCAACGATGGTCGTAACGACCCTGCCGATCGTGTTCGCTTATCCGTTCCTGCAACGCTATTTCGTTAAAGGGATGATGATCGGCTCGATCAAAGGCTAAGAAGCGGTATAGGCCGACTCACCACGTTCGTGGTAACTCCTCCGAGCCGCTTCTCGGCGGCTTTGGAGTTGCACATAAAAGGAATCACACCAAATGAGAAAAGGGGTAAAAAGCATGGGCATGAAAAGCAAGTCCAAAAAAATGATGATGCTGCTGATGGCGGCCATCATGGTCCTGTCTCTGGCTGCTTGCGGCGGTAATGGCAATGCGAGTAAGGAAAGCGCTAACAACAAGCCTGCCAACACCAATTCGCAAGAATCGACCGAGCCGGCCGCAACACCATCGGCTGATGAACCAGGTTGGAAATCCGATACGTCTCCAATCACTTTCGACTGGTACCTGAACTTTGCCTGGTTCCCGAATAAATGGGGGGTTGACCCGACTTCCCAATATGTAACGAAGAAAACGGGTGTAAACATCAACTTCATCGTTCCTGCCGGGAATGAAAACGAAAAGCTGAACACGCTAATCGCATCCGGCAAGCTGCCTGATTTCATTACGCTGGGCTGGTATGAAGACGGCGTGAAGAAAATGATCGAAGGTGGACTTGTTGAGCCGCTGAACAAATTGGCGGAACAATATGATCCTTACTTCTTCAAAATCGCTGACCCAGACAAACTGGGCTGGTACACGCAGCCAGACGGGAATGTATACGGTTATCCGAACTCTTCCTCGTCCCCTAAAGACTATGAGCAATACGGCGATACGTATGTATCCAACCAAACCTTCGTCGTACGTAAAGATATTTATGAAGCCATCGGCAGCCCTGATATGCGTACACCGGAAGGCTTCGTGGCTGCTCTGAAAGCAGCTCAAGAGAAATTCCCTGAAATCAACGGTCAACCGCTGATTCCGTTGGGTCTGCATGAATTTACAGCTGTCGGTAATGACTCCTTGGAACAATATCTGCAGAACTTCCTGGCAATTCCGAGACAAAAAGACGGCAAGCTGTACAACCGTGAAACCGATCCGGAATATGTAACGTGGTTGAAAACGCTGCGCAAAGCCAACGAAGATGGCTTGCTGGCGAAGGATATTTTCATCGACAAACGCGCTCAAATGGAAGAGAAGATCGCGCAAGGACGTTACTTCGCGATGCTGTACCAACGCACCGACTTTGCAGCGCAATTGGGCACTCTGTACCAACAAGATCCAAACAAGATTTACATCGCGGTTGACGGTCCGGCGAACTCCAAACTGGATCCGCCTACTTTGAACGGTCCTTCGATTTCCGGTTGGACGGTAACATTGATCTCTAAAGATGTGAAGGATAAAGCTCGCGCCATTAAATTCCTGAGCTACCTGATGAGTGAAGAAGGTCAAAAAGACCTTTACCTGGGTGAAAAAGGCGTCAGCTATGACACGATTGACGGCAAAGACCAATTCAAACCGGAAGCCTTTGATCTCATGAATAAAGACCGGGCTGCATTCGACAAACAATACGGCTCCTCCTTTACCTTCTGGATGATGCAGAACACTAACATCACCCAGCAATGGCAGCCTGAATCGGTTGAACCGTACAAACAATTGGAAGACTGGACTCGCGGTAAAACCGTCAGTGTCTCCGAATTTGACTTGATCGATCCGTTGGCCAATTCGGATGAAGGCATTATCCTGAGCAAGATTAAAGATCTGCGCAGCAAGACGCTTCCGAAGTTGCTGATGGCACCGTCTGACGCAGAATTCGATAAGATCTGGTCCGATTACATCAAGAAACAAGAAGATCTGGGACTTGCCAAAGTGCAGGCGTTCCAGCAAACTAAGTATGAAGAGAACAAGAAGAAACTTGGCATGGAATAATCCTCGTTCTGCCCAAAAAATGCCCGCGAATCGCGGGCTTTTGGGCGTTTATGAAAAGGAGTCGCGCGGCATATGGAGAGAAGGAAGCCCTGGGCAGCATGGTGGGATTCGTTTAAATATTGGTTTGGGCGCCGCTCACTTCAGAGCCGCCTGATTGCTTCTTATATTTTCATTATTTTAGGACCCAGTTCGTTGGTGTCCTTTTATTCGTATCAAGCCATCAATAACATGTATGTCCGTGATGCCGAGGACAAGAATACCTCGTTGCTGGAGATGGAAATCCAGCATATCGATACCCAGATTGAGTCGATGGCGCGGGCAGCGCAAGTCTCCTACGACGATCTGGAAGTACAGGATTATCTAGCGAATGCGAGCGAGACAGGTGCTCGTGAACTCGTCAATTTCAGCTACTATACGTTTAAAAGCTTAACGCGAATCCAGTATTTAAACCCGAATGTGGAGCATCTGCGGCTCTTCTCAAGCAGTAACATCACCGAAATTTGGCCGATTTTCTTCCGGGAAACCCGTGTAGCAAGTGAGCCGTGGTTTCAAAAAGCGAAGGAAATGAAAGGAACGGAATCCTGGTCTTTTCAATACAATGATCCGGATTTGATGCAACGCTACAAAGGGCAAACCCCAGCGGCAACGCCAAAGGTGTCCTTGCTTCGAGAAATGAGCATTCCGACAAACCATCACGTCGGGATGGTTCAGGTCGACATGTTGCTGGAAAAATTCAGCCCAAGAACCTATTCCACCTTCCAGAACGGCGAATCGCAAATGCTGCTTGTGGATAGTGAAGCCCAGATTTTTACCCGCGACCCAAGCTCGTATCTTCGTACGAATCCGGAACTGGAGCAAGCGATCCGGGAGCGACTGATACGTTATAAAGAAACCGGGGTTTGGGATATTTATTACAAAGAGAACGGAAAATCATTTCTGCTGCTGCATAAGCCCATTGAGCGGATCAATGCGGATCTGTTGAATATCGTGTCCATGGACGGCGTGCTTAAGGAAATTTCACATATGCGCAATATTTTGATCGGAGCCAATATTGGGTTTATTACGTTGGTTACTGTCATTGCTTATATTCTTAATGCGTTTATTCTGAAGAATCTTCGTGTGCTTACGGAAGAAATGAAGAAGGTGCGGCGTGGGGAGACCTACAGCGGTATCACGATCCACGGTGGGGGCGAGGTCGGAGAACTGGCGCATCATTTCTCCAAGCTGATGAACACGATCAATACGCTGGTGGCCCAGGCCGTTTACAAGGAAGCGCTCACGAAGGAAGCGGAGCTGCGAACCCTTCATAACCAAATCGATGCTCACTTTTTGTATAATACGTTAGAGAACATCAAAATGCTGGCTGAAATCGAAAACCAACGGCAAATTTCCGATGCGCTGACTTCCCTCGGGGGAATGATGCGGTATAACTTCAAATGGTCCGGGGAATACGTGAAACTGCGCGATGAAATCCGCCACATCGAAAACTATATCGAAGTGATGAATATTCGCTTTGATGAACCGATTGAGCTGAAGTTGGATATTTCAAATGATCTTCTGGATATGGAGATGCTCAAGATGTCGCTTCAACCGATCATCGAAAACGCAGTGAAGCATGCTTGGACCGGGGATGAAACGGGAGCGCGAAACATCTCGATTCAGGTTCTGGAATTGCCGCAAAGCGATATCCGAATCGTAGTGACGGACAACGGAAGAGGGGTCGATGAAACCTCGCTGCTTGAATTGAACCAGGAATTAGACCGAGTTGGTTTGACAGATAAGATTCCAGGAAATTTTGCACCGTCGAATCATTACGGTATTGGCCTTCGAAATGTTCAAGAGCGCATACGTTTATATTACGGAAAACAGTACGGTCTGAAGCTTTTCAGCGAGCAAGGACAGTACACCCAAGTTGTGATGATCATGCCGAAGGTGCTGTTAACAGGGAGGGTTGGCACAGATGACAAAACTATTGATCGTGGATGACGAGAAGAATATTCGGTTTGGTCTGAAGACTATGATTGAACGTGAATTCCCGGGCCAATACGATCTCACTACGGCAGCTCATGGGGCGGAAGCCATCGAGCTATACCGGACCCAAGGTGCAGACATCATCATAACGGATATCCGGATGCCCATCATGGATGGAATCGCTTTGATTGAGAATGTGTCGGAAGGTCCGCAGCCGGAAGGGCAGGCCGGTCGGCCGCAAATTATTATTCTAAGCGGTTATGAAGACTTCAGGTATGCCAAAGCAGCCATCCGGTATCAGGCCGTCGACTATCTCTTGAAGCCGATCCGCCGGGATGAACTGTTCGCGGCGCTGCGAAAGTGTCAGGATAATCTGGCGAAACGCTCGCACATGGTTGAGCAATTAGCCGCTACGGAGAGCTATCGGTTGCAGGTTCAATCGGTGCGTCTGCAGGAACTCCTGCAGACGCAGCAGGAGCTGGCCGGGGAGGACCTTAGCATCTGGAGTTCCGAAATCGGTTTCGATCAATATGCATTCCCCTTTACGATCGCGGCTTTGACCTACAAAAACGTGGATGGGAGCCGCATGAAGAAAGAGGATTTAAAGTCGCTTGCTCTGCATATGTTCGAAAGTGTGGACGGCGTACTCAACGCTTCCTTGTTGGATCGCGAGGGGCGAATGATTTTAGTCGGGGGTCCACGCAGCAAGTTTGAGGAACTTTCGCTGCTGGCGGCGGAACGGGATCTTGACGGGATGTTGATCGGCGTGAGCGAAGAAGGAAGCCGGCTCACGGATCTGGCCCTATGCTATCGCCAGGCGTGTGAGTCGTTGAAATATACTTTTATTTATCCGAAGACTCGATTGATCTGGTATGAGGAATTGCAGATGAAGCGGTTGTCTTATCCTGTTCCGAGGGAGACCATCCGCAAGCTTGGGAATATCCTAGGTACGAATCGGGAAAAAGAAATCGGCTCGCTCCTGCATGAGATCTTCCGGGTTGATCAACTGCCGGAGTTGGATATGTCGTACCTGGAGGCGGTCAGCCGGCATATGAACGAACAGGTGCTGGATGAAGTGTTTCGCGTTTATGGCGAAGCTTCCGTCGACGTGCTGAAGCTCTACCGCAAAGTGGGGGATATGTCGAACTTCTGCCATTTTCACGACTATTTCCGATCGCTGGAACAGCTGCTCTCAGACCTTGACGAATATATCAAGGAAGTTCGATCCGCCCATAGTGAGCACGGAGATATGAAAGAAGCGGTGGCGTATATCGAAAACCATTACCACCGTCAACTGAATATGGCGATTGTCAGCAACCATGTATCGCTGAATTACTCCTATTTCAGCGAAGCGTTTAAGGCGTATACCGGCGAAAGCTTTGTGACCTATCTGAAAAAAGTAAGAATCCGAAAAGCGAAGGAATTGGTCGGAAAGGGTTCGCTTAAGCTGTCGGAAATCAGCAATGCCGTCGGATTCGAGAATACCCGTCATTTCTCTCGTGTTTTCAAAGAGCTGGAGGGCGTGTCTCCTCAGGAGTATCGCGATAAGCTGGTGGCCGGCAGCGCCTGGACCGCTGGAGCGAACACCCGCATGGACGAGGAGTGAAGCCAGGAGTTCGGAGTTGCTAAGCCCGTACCTATTAGGTACGGGCTTTTTTGCGTTTACCGAATTGTGAAAATTTAAAATGATAGAAATAGACCCTGACTTGGCACTGATGTATAATTTATCCAAGTGTGTTATGTAAGCGCTTTAGATCAGTCACCCAGAAATCTGCTGCGGAAAGCCCATTTCGGAGGGGATGAAAGGGAAGATGAAACGGATTCCAATGATGCTTCAATTGGCAGTCATCCTGTTCTGCGTCATGGCGGTTCCGGCGATTATTCTGACGTTGTTCAGCGGTACGCAAATCTTGCGCTACTCCGAGAAGGCGATTGCGGAATCTTCCTTGGCGGGATTAGACGCAAACCGAAGGTTGAACGAGAATGCGCTGAATAACTTGGCTCAGGATACAGTACGGCTCACGGCAAGCAGGGTCTTTGACCGCATCCGTCCATTTGAGAATTACCGAGAGCTGCAAGAGGATTACAATCATGTGAGCCAGGCATTGACGGTGCTTCGGGAACTGGTGAACCTGAACAACCGGGTGAACGGAGTGTACTCCTCTTTCTTTTACTTAAGCGGTGCGGATTATGTGATTTCGACCGACAAAGGCATTACGACTACGGACCGGTATGAACCGATCGGTTGGATGGAGAAGGTTCTGGAGGGACGACGAGGGATTAGCGGCGTGTGGGTACCTCGGAGGTTGAGCTCGGGAGAAACCGTGATCTCCTACGTGTTGCCCCTGAACCGGTTATCAACGACGACACGCGGGACGATCGTGGTCAACCTGCGGGAAAGCCAAATCGGAGAATATTTGCGATCCGCCGAGCCGGCCGACCACGGCTATCTGCTTATGCAAGCGGATGGGTTGATCATTTCGCACAATGACAAGGCGGTGCTGTTTACCGACGGAACCAAGCAACCGAACATGCAAGAGATCTTAGAAAGCCAGGCGCGGGAAGGTTATTCCTTTCATGAGCTTCATGGCGAGCGGCTTTTGTACACCTGGTCCCGTTCAGATTTATTCGGATGGTGGAACGTAAACGTTTATTCCATGGATGCGTTGATGGCCAAAACGAACAAGCTGCAGCATAATATCGTTTGGCTGACGGCTGCCGTGATCTTTGCCGGATCCGTATTGACGGTGTTTCTCGCGACCTGGCTATCCAAACCGTTGCGAAGGCTGGTCCGGACCGTTAGGTCCAGTGGCAGCCGAGGAGTAGCGGACAAAAATGAATTGACCTTCCTCGATGCTGTATTTAAACGAATGCAGGAGGAAGAGGAGCAGCTCTATAAGCTGCTTCAGGAACGGGAGCAGGATGTCCGCAGTTTGGCGGTTCACCGTTTGCTGCGAGGGGAAGAGGTCCAGCCGGCGACGGAGCTGTTTCCTGAACCCTATAGTTTGGTTGGCGTCCTTTCGATCGACCGTTACCGAAGTTACGCGGACATGACGAACCCGGAAACCCGAAGCTACCACCGATATCTAATCGTGACACATGGCGAGACCTTATTCCCTCCCGGAGTTGTTGCGAGATGCGTTTATCAAGGTGAGGGCTGCTTTGCCGTCGTGATCAACTTCGGGCAGGAGGAGGTAGATCGCGATTACGAAGGAATTAAGTCAGCGCTTGAGGCGTTGAGTCAATATGCGGGGGATTTGCTTGGCCATACGGTAACCGTTGGGGTCAGCAGCCGGACGGAGAAAAACGCCGGTCTTCAAGATCGCGCGGCGGAGGCCATGGAGGTCATTAAGCAGCGGATGGTTGACGGAGGCGGCGGGATCTCCTTCTGGAGCGAGGAAGAGGAACGCGGCAAGCCTTATCTTTATCCTGTAGATAGCGAGAGGCGAATTCTGAATTTCCTACAGGCGGGGAACCTTGAGCGCCTCTTAGAGGAATTGACTGTGATCCGCGTAGAAATCCAATCCGCACCCTCTATTTCCTACGACAATATCATGTTTATTTATCACCAGTTGGTTGGTGTCACGATCAAGGAACTGCGGGAAAATCAGATGAATCCTACGCGGATATTCGCCGGTCGGGGCAACATTTATTCCGCTATCGCCTCCATCGACACATTGGATGAGTTGGATCACTATATGCGTGAGTTCTACCGCGATATTCTCCAGTACCTTGCGCGTAGACCCGAGAGTGAACCCGGGCACGGGGAACGAATCCTCCGTTATCTGGATGCGCATTACTGCGAAGAAATCGTCTTTGAGGACATGGCTAAGGAAATTGGGATCAGTTACTCTTACATGCGCAAAATCGTGTTCGAAATGACAGGAACCAGTTTGATCGATTATATGAACCTGCGGCGGATCGAGAAAGCCAAGGGGCTGCTTCTGGAATCCGGGATGACGGTGAAACAGATTGCAGCGGAGGTCGGTTACGTGAACATTCAGAGTTTCAATCGGTTTTTTCGAAAGTATGAAGGGATGCCGCCGAGTAGTTACAAGGCTAGCAAGCTGCGGAGCTCGGGTTAAATTTCGTGGGAGCTGCTTTGCTTCGGGTTAGCCGAAGGAGGCGGCTCCATTTTTGCTTCAACCCTTCAGATTTGATCATAAAGTCCGGCAATCGCCATTACTGCAAGGGGAACGATCAAAAGTGATAAGGAAGATCAAAACTCATGATTTACGGCGGATTAAACGTGGGGGTATGATGTGACACAAACTCGTCATCGCTGAAACAACCGTGATGGAACCGAGACAGGCCAGACTGTGGAGGAGGTGAATGTTGTGAAAGTTGAAAGCGCTTCAAAATCGAAGCCTAAATTCAGAAATGACCCGGCGTTAGGTCGGGGGGCTGCATTCCATTTCCGGCGGGACTGGGAACTTTATCTCCTGTTATTGATCCCTTTGTCCTTTGTATTGGTGTTCAAATACGCGCCGATGTCAGGACTCGTGCTTGCCTTTAAGGATTACAAAATCGCCCGCGGGTTCTGGGGCAGCGAATGGGTGGGGTTCGAGGTGTTTGCCGAGATTTTCGCCAAACATGATTTCGGCCGCGCCGTCCGCAATACGCTTTTGCTGAATAGTCTCGACCTGGTCTTTAGCTTCACGATTCCCGTCCTGCTCGCCATCCTGCTCAATGAGATCAAGAACGTCAAGTTCAAACGGATCAACCAGACCCTGCTCTATTTGCCGCACTTCCTCTCCTGGATCATTATTGGAGCGATCGCTTATCAGCTGTTGAGCGAAAGCAATGGAGTCATCAACAACTTGATCGCAATGATGGGCGGCACGCGGATCCCGTTCTTGCAAGAGGACAACAACTGGTTGGTCAGTTATCTTGCGATCGGCATTTGGCAAAGCATGGGCTGGGGAACGATCATCTACCTGGCTTCCATGAGCGGCATAAACCCGGAGTTGTACGAGGCGGCGACCGTGGACGGGGCCGGAAGGTGGCGGAAGGTGTGGAACGTGACGCTGCCTTCGATTCGCGCGACGATCGTGACGTTGCTCATCATGAATTTAGGCCGGGTGATGGAAGGCTCGTTCGAACGGATTTTTGCCCTGCAAAATAAAGCGACCACCGAATTCACGACGACGATTCCCGTTCTGGTGTACCGCTGGGGGATCGAGAGCGGGAACTTTAGCCGTGCTACGGCGCTAGGGCTCTTCCAGTCCGTGATCGGGCTGGTACTCGTCCTGCTGGCCGACCGGGTGGCTAAGAAACTAGGCGAAGACGGGCTGCTCTAAGAAAGGAGGCGAACCATGAAAGCATCCGTAAACACGCTGCGACTCCGCCGCAAACATCGCTACGACGTCTGGGACGTCCTGATTCATCTCGCGTTGATCCTCGCCTCGCTCGTATGCTTGCTGCCGTTTCTTCATGTCATCGCCAAATCGTTAAGCGATGATGCGTTTGTCATTGCGAACAAGGTGTTTCTGTGGCCGGAAGGGTTTACTTTGGGAGCGTACAGCAAAATTTTCGCCGATGCCAGTATTCTGCGCTCTTTGTACGTGTCGGTGGTGGTCACGATTCTGTTCACCGTACTCGGCATGATCATCACGATCTGTGCGGCATATCCGCTGTCTCGCAAGCAATTGAAGGGCCGAACCACGCTGACGTTCCTCTTTATGTTTACTTTGTATTTCACCGGCGGGATCATTCCCGAGTACATGTTGATCAGCAATCTCGGCATGTTGGATACATGGTCAGCGCTTATTCTGCCGCAGGCGTTCAGCGCGTTCAACTTGCTGATCATGAAGACGGCGATCTCCAGCAGCATCCCGGTTAGTCTCGAGGAATCGGCTCGGATCGACGGTGCGGGGCATTTCCGGATCTTGTGGAGCATTGTACTTCCGCTCTCCAAGCCGATCCTGGCGACGTTGTCGCTGTTTTACGCGGTCGGACGCTGGAATGCGTATCAAGATGCGTTATTTTACATTAAACAAAGAGTAGACTTACGGCCGCTCCAACTGAAATTGTATTATCTGGTCATTCAGGCGAGCGAAAGCTTTCAACTGGAAGCCACGCAGGTTTCGCTAAGCAATCCCGAGGTGTTGAAGGCCTCGTGCGTTGTATTTGCCACTCTGCCTATTCTGTGCGTGTATCCCTTTATCCAGAAGTATTTCGTTCAGGGGGTCATGCTTGGGGCCGTCAAGGAGTAGTTATTATCGATTAGGGGGAATCGAGAAATGGGCAAAAAGTTTACCTGGATCCTGGTTTCGATGATTATTGTAGGTTTATTGTCAGGTTGTACGGGCGGAAGCGGCAAGAACGCCAATTCGAACAAGGGCTCGGACGAGTCGAGCCCTTCCGCGAATCAGAGCGCGGACGGTAAGTACGCCGATTATTCGGCTGGTTTTCCTGAGAAGGTCACGCTTGAGCTTCCTGTTTATGAAAGGGCTTTCGAGGGCTGGAATGTCACCGATAACTACTATACGCGCTGGATTCAGCAGGAATTTGGCGACAAGCATAACGTCACCGTGAAGTTCATCCCGATCACCCGCAGCAATGAGGTAACGGATTATGAGCAACTGTTGGCATCGCATAAGGCACCGGATATTATTTACCATTATGATATGCCTCAGGCTTTGGCCTACTATGGGGAAGGCGTGATGCAGGAGCTGGATTTGGACGAAATTGCCCATTACGCACCGACCTATTGGAAAACGATGGGGGACACCATAAAACAGTATGGGGCGGTCGACAAGAAAAACGTGTTTTTCTTCGGCGAGCGTCCAAGCCTGGACAGCTTCACGACGCTGATCCGCAAGGATTGGGTAGAGAAGGTGGGCATGAAGATGGAGGATCTCACCTCCCTGGAGAAATATAACGAGCTGCTAGCCAAGTGGAAGGAAGCGAGCCTGGGTGCCGGCGGCGAAACGTTAAAAAAGAACAACTACACGTTTAATTACGCGTTCCGCGACTGGCCGATCGACGAGAAATACCGCGCGTTGTATTCCGACCTGGGCGTGGCGGATCTGACTACCGCTGATACGGAGCGTTACCTGCGTAACCTGAACTATCAATATAACAACGGCTTGATCGATAAGGAATTCTATCTGCGCGATGATGAGAACAAGGCCAAGGCAGAATTTGTGGCAGGCAAAACCGGGACCTTTAGCTTCTATCTCTCCAGCAATACCGACGTGATCACCTCGACGCTGAAGAACAATCCGGATGCGGAATTTGCTGTGCTGGATGCTCAAGCCGGCGTGCCGGAGGGGCGGAAGCCGCAGGGACGCGCTTACTGGCCCTTTGGAATGATCATGGGCATCAATTATGAGTCTAGCGAGATGGAACGCGCCGCCGTGTGGATGTACCTGGAATGGATGAGCCAGCCGGAGAATCTGTTCTTCCTGCAAAACGGGGTTGAGGGCGAGAACTATACGCTGGATGCCGATGGCATCGCCGTGAAAAACGCGGATTTTAAAGGAGATTCCGTCCTCTCTCAGAACAACAACAAGGACTACTGGTGCCTCGTTGTCGAAACCGTGAAATACGATGATCCGAAGAAAATGCGGGAAGCCTATTTGCGCAGCATGTCGCCACCGGGATATGAGAATTTGGCTAAAGACTCCTTGGCTTTCTACGACAAGTATGCGGAATTCCGTACGCCGGATGCCCTGTACAGTGTGGTGCTCGAGAAAGTGAATGAATATAAGGCCGATCTGAATTCGCTGTTCCAGGAGTTGTATGTCAAGATCGCGATTGCGTCGGAGAGCGAGTTCGATGCTACGTACGAAGCGGCCAAGAAAACGTATCTAGATGCGGGGTATCAGGAAGTTCTCGACGAGAAGCAAGAAGCAATCGATGCCGGGAACTACAAATAGAGTAAAGGGCGAGGAGGATGGAGAGATGTTGAAGCTAAACACGGCCCCTTCCGAACTGAAGCCGATTATCGAACGCGTTGCGGAGTATACTTTCGGGATGGATCTGACCTGGGATTGGCCATGCGGCGTGGCTTATTACGGGATCAGCCGGGCGTTTGAAGCGACCGGGGAACCGGCCTATGTGGAGCGGATGGTTCAATGGTGCGAGGAGTACATCGAGGCTGGGCTCCCGGTCTGGACGGTAAATGCTTGCGCGATGGGACATATGTTGCTCACGCTGTATGAACAAACGAAGGAGCAGAAATATCTCGACCTGATCCTGAGCAAAATCGATTATCTGCAGAACCAGGCCCCGCGGTTCGGGGACCGGGTTCTGCAGCATACGGTGTCGGCGGGGAATGATTTCCCTGAGCAATGCTGGGCGGATACGTTGTTTATGGCGGCGTATTTCATGCTCCGCACCGGGGTGATGCTAGGCGAGAAGCCTTGGATCGACGATGCGCTCCATCAGTTCTACTGGCATATCAACTATTTGCAGAGCGAAGACACGGGCCTATGGTATCACGGGTACAATCACCTCAACCAAGATCATATGTCCGGCATTTACTGGGGGCGTGCCAACGCCTGGGCGGCTTATACGATGGCCCGCGCGGCCAAGGGATTGCCGGAGGCCTATTTGTATCCGCCGATGATGCATCTTTGGAGCTCCTTGCGCGACCAGTTAGCCGCGATGAAGAAGCTGCAGCATGAAGACGGCTTGTGGGGCACCGTGCTCGATTACCCGAACGCTTACGGCGAAGTGTCCGCTACGGCGGGGATCGCGGCGGCGATGATCACCCAAGGCAATCCGCTGCACGCCAAATATGTACAGAGGGCGTTGGACGGGGTTTTGGCGAACATCGCCGATAACGGGCGGGTTCTGAACGTATCCGGCGGGACCGCCGTGATGAAGGATATCGAAGGTTATCTTCACATCGATCGAAAATGGGCGCAGGGTTGGGGGCAGGGATTAACTCTCGCTTTGCTGGCCGCCGTGATCGAAAACGGGGAACAGGCTTAAAGAGGGGCTCAAGCGAAACCACGTGGTGGTTTCGCTTTTTTTTGTGCTTATGCTTTTTGTTAAGTTTCATTAAAGGTTCGCGCGTTAAGCTCATCTCATCAAGACAAAGACATCCGAGGAAGGAGGTGAGTGTCGTGAAACGATCTTCCATCACGGCTGGGATAGCCGTTATGGCGGTTGTCCTTTTTACGGCCATCATTTGCACCCAACTGTTCGGCGTGACGACGGCCAGTGCCCACATGGGTCACCATCAAGCGTGGCAGGATTCCTTTCGCTACGAACAACATGGGATGCCGATGATGATGCAATCGGACAGCCGGACGGAGGCGAGCGCCAAGCCGTTATGGCTGAGTCTGTTACAATTGGCTGCATGGATCGGCGGTACCGCGTTGTTTGTTAAAGCAAGCGGGATGCTGAAATGGGCGGGTGCTGGGTTCGCCGTCATTAGCGCAATGAGCTTGCTAACCCCATTGTGGGGTTTGATCGTTGTCATCTTGGGTTACTTCTTGTACCGAAAATGGACAAACCATCAACAGAATGCAATTCCGCAAGAGTCTATCGTGATTCCGTATCCGATCGATATCGGTCATCACCGAGGCCGATTCCTGGATGAATGGGAACGCAATCAATATAAGGAGGAAGAATAATATGGGGATTTTCGGAAGAATGAAAGACATGGCGGCGGCGGATACGCACCATCTGCTGGATCGTATGGAGGATCCGGTCAGCATGGCTAAATATTATATCCGGCAGCTAGAGGATCAGATCGATCATGCCCGCCTAGCTTTAAGAAACCAGCTTGCTGCCGAGCAGCATTATGATCTGCTGGTTGCCCAAACCGGACAAGTGATTGAGAAACGCACCCGTCAAGCCGGATTGGCGGTCGATCGCGATCAGGATGACATTGCGAAGCTGGCGATTCAGGAAAAGCTGCATCAGGAGAAGCTGCAGCAGACGTACCTGGAGCAACGCGAGGTCATTCGGAAACAAACGGCAGCCCTGCAGGGCGAAATTGGCCGATTGGTAGAGCTGCATAAGGACCTCAGTAACAAGCTAACGTTCCTCCTTGCACGCAAAAATGCCATGACTACGCTGCGGGCAACGAACGCAAGTATAACGGCAGGAGACACCGGGAAAATTATTCGCGGATTTGATCGCATGGAGCAAAAAGTAATGCGGTTAGAGGCTGAGGTATCGGCTGTACGATCGGTGGATCAAGACGGGCTTCGCTTGGCCGATTGGTCGGAACAGGATGAAGTGCAGGCCGAATTGGCCAAACTGAAAGCGGCCAAGCTAAGCTCATAAGAGGTTGCTGTTTTAGTCATCAGTCATCAGCCACGATAGCGCAAGAGAGCCTGCCGACAATCCGGCAGGCTCTTGTTTAATGCTTGCTCTTAACCTCCAGTTTTACGCCGGATTGCTGGTGAATAATCCGTACCAGTTGCTCCTGCATGTACAATGGGGAGTGGACAAATCCACTTTCGATCCAATGAAAAATCAACCCGAGCAACGCATGCAGCGAATAGATGACCATCAGTTCCGTGTCGATCACTTGAGTCTCGCAGCTTTCGCATCGCAGGTCCTCCATGATGATTTGCTTTAGAGACACCAGGATTTTCTCGCGGAGTGCCGGAAGAACCTCGCTGTGGGTTAGCACGGTATAAAAATCGGCGTTCCGGGCAACGTGATCGAATATCATCACGGAATGCGCATGGAGCTCATGCGGATAAAATACATCGATCTTCTCATATGGCGCCCGGAAGGCAAGAAGCAGATCCTGGATTTTATCTTCGATCATATCGTTTAATAATTCCTCTTTTGTCCCATAATTCGCATAGAACGTCCCGCGGTTATAACCGGCTTGCCTAACGATATCCGTAATCGTGATCGCGTGAAACGGTTGCTGCGCCATCAACTGAAGCAAGGCGGTGCGCAGCGCTGATTTGCTTCGCAGGATTCTCGGGTCCATTTTTGACGTGGTCCGGGGCATCGTTACACCCTCTTTCCTAAGTTTCGTAAACAAAAAGGTCAAGCTTGTCCATTAATCAACAAAGCAGCGTAATTTGCTGATTGCAAGCGTTTACTGTGATTTTTATACTTGAATTACAGATGATTATTAATCAACATATGTACATTTTATCATAAAAGCGGAGGGATAAATGATATGAAGTTAAATGGGAAAGTAGCGGTTGTCACCGGGGCAGCTTCGGGGATGGGGAAAGCGATCGCCGAGTTGTTTGCGGCTGAAGGCGCCCAAGTGGTTGTTTCTGACCTCAACCTGGAGCATGCCAGCAAAGTGGTGGAGGGAATTGAGAGAAAAGGCGGAGTAGCAATCGCGATCGCGGCCAACGTTGCCTCAGAAGAAGACGTACAGCGTTTGATCGACAGTGCCGTGAGCCGCTTTGGTACGGTGGACATCCTGGTTAACAACGCGGGCATTATGGATAACTTCGTTCCTGCCGCCGATATCACGGATGCCTTGTGGGACAAGGTCTTCGCCGTGAATACGACAGGTCCGATGCGGACGATTCGCAAGACACTTCCGATTTTTACAGAGAAAAAAGCAGGGGTTATCGTGAACATCGCTTCAGCCGGCGGTTTGTTCGGCTCCCGGGCAGGAGCGGCTTATACCGCCTCTAAACACGCGGTTGTTGGATTGACGAAGAACGTTGGCTTCCAGTACGCCACGCTCGGGATTCGCTGCAATGCAATTGCCCCGGGGGCGGTGGAAACGAATATCGGTGCGACGCTCACGGCGGTCAATCCGTTTGGCATGGAACGGGCTCAAGTGGGGATGGGCATCAACCCAGGCCTTGGAAAACCTGAGGATATCGCGAAAGTAGCGTTGTTCTTGGCCTCCGACGATTCAAGCTTTATCAACGGCACCACGATTACCGCGGACGCCGGCTGGACAGCTTATTAATCCTAACGACTGGCAGTTCTGCATAAAAAGCGGAACCGAGCCGCACTCTAACGTCTAGGCATACCCTATTTTTACGCAAGTAAAGGAGAGTGCTCTAGGCGATGGAGAAGGATTCGAAACAAATGGACAATCAACGGGAGAAAGCCCCGAAAGCGAAACAAACGGCCAAATTAAAACCGACTCAGGATACAGAGTTTGCCGAGGAGTTGACGAAAAGCGATATCCAATCGGCATTCCAGAACCCGGTTACCGGCGAAGAGCGGTTGTATTAGTACCTGACTGTTTGGCCTATTTGAAAAAGGCAGATCTCTCTATGAGGGGCTGTCTTTTTTTTGCACCGGGATGGATAAACTTGACTTTGAAATACCTATTCTATACATTGGTAAACGACACTTGAGGTCGGTTGACGAAATCATTCAAGAATTTATCCATTCGTTTGAGTTAAGGGAGGTAGCTACAGATGAGCATGAACATAATTGAATTAATCAAAAGCCGGAGAAATATCAAGGCTTTCAAACCTGATCCGATCGATGAAGAAGCGCTGATGGGCTGGCTGGAAGCAGCAAGCTTCGCACCGAATCATCGTTGCAACGAACCGTGGGAGTTGCTTCGCATCGGACCGGAAACGCGGGCAAAGCTGAAGCATAAGAGCGATTTCTGGGGTGCCCCTGTCGTTATCGCGTTGGTATCCAAACCCGGAGCCACGGGGATCGAGCGGGATGAGAATGTCATGGCGGCCGCTTGTTTCGCGCAAAATTTCCAGTTGGCTGCCCACGAGGCCGGCGTCGGCACATTCTGGTCGTCGATCGGCGGCTTGCCTCATAACCGCGAGCTTCTCGGCGTGGCGGAGGGGTACGAGGTAATAGGGGTATTCGGCATTGGGTATCCGGCAGAGGTACCGATTGCGAAGCCGAGAATGCCGATTTCGGCCAAAACCAAGGTTTTGCCTTAAGCATTTTCTCGCGCCTCGCGCTTAGAGGATGAAGCACTCTTATCGTCAAACAGGGATCCTTTCGGTTATAATGAAGGTATTATCCTAGCCATTTCATAGTAAGAGGTGCTTCTATTGGCAGAAGAAGTCTTGTCCAAAGAACGGATTCTCGATACGACCGAGGCGATCCTGCGTAAGTTCGGCCCGGCCAAAACGAATATGTCCGATATCGCTCGGGCGCTTGGCGTGACTCACGCGGCGTTATACCGGTTGTATGATAATAAAGCGGCTTTGAAGGAGGCGGTTGTTGAGCGTTGGTTAGAGCGTTCCCTCCCTCCCTTGCAGGCCGTCGTCGAGGAGGCGGCACCTGCCGCCGATAAGTTGTATCGTTGGTTAGATACACTCCGTAAATTTAAACGGAGCCGCGCCAGCCAGGACCCTGAATTGTTCGAAATGTACTCGTCACTCGTAACAGAAGCGCCTGAAGCTATTCAAGTACATCGCAATCATTTACTGGATCAGTTGGCTACGATGATCAAGGATGGCATAAAGGAAGGGGCCATTGCTAAGCAAGAAGCAAGGACGACCGCGATGGCCGTGTTCATGGCCACGACTCCCTTTCACCATGTCGCTCACTCCGCAGAATGGGAATTGCCCGATGGGGATCAAAGGTTCGATGCCGTCTGGCATCTGATCTCCAACGGTTTGTTTACGAGGTAATAATGAAACTCCTTTGGGTCAGATCAAAGGAGTTTTTCTTTTGTTTCAAGTTACAAGAAAATAAATTTGTATATTGTAAGTTGTAATCCTCTGTGATAGGATATACACATCCAATAGAGGAGGCGATAATCATGTACGTGATCATGGGAGCAACGGGACAAGTAGGAGGAGCCACTGCGAAGGCGTTGCTAGAGCAAGGCGAGCAGGTTAGGGTGGTTGTTCGAAGCAAAGAGAAAGCGGAGATCTGGAGAGAGAACGGTGCTGAGCCGGTGTTCGCCGATTATCGCGATGCGGAGGCTTTACAAGCTGCCTTTACTGACGCGGAGGGCGTATTTGTGATGAACCCGGCTGTTTTCTATCCATCAGAGGGGTTTCCGGAAACAAGGGAAACGGTTGCCGCGGTCGCCCAAGCGCTTATTGGCGCCAGGGTACCGAAATTCGTAGCGTTGTCGTCCGTCGGAGCACATCGCTCGAACGGGCTCGGCATTATCGAATCGCTGCATATTCTGGAGCAGGAGTTGTCCGGCTTGCCGATGCCTTCGGCTTTCCTTCGGGCCGCTTGGTTCCAGGACAACTCCATCTGGGATGTCGAGTCCGCTAGAGATAAAGGGCAGGTTGTTGGATTCCTTCAGCCACTTGATCGCAAAATCCCGATGATTGCCACGGTGGATATTGGGCAAATTGCTGCGAAAACGCTGCGGCAGAGCTGGGAAGGGCTCCGTTACTTGGAGCTGCAAGGACCGGAGCCTTATTCTCCGAATGACATTGCTGAAATTTGGGGGGGATTACTGAATCGTGAGGTTCAAGCTATTGCGCTGCCGCGTGACGAATGGGCAGAAGTTTTCGTCCACCAAGGTGGCCCTGCCGATCGTGTGCATGGCCGGATGGCTATGCTGGACGGTTTCAATACGGGATGGATTGATTTCGAGCGTGAAGGCACTGAGCACATTACTGCGAATATGACGTTGGAAGACACGTTGGAGCAATGGATTAAACAACGCAATGCTTAATGGTTACTAAAATGAAAGCCCCGCCAACTTATCCGCAGATTGCGGAGTTGGCGGGGTTTTTATGATGTGGGGTGATTGATTAACGCGAAAAAACATGCTATATTTATATAGCATGTGTCGAAGGTAACCATTATGAGTATAGCTTTCCTAATTTTATTGTACACAAAAAATCAATTCGCGTCAACCCCCATTTTTATGAAAAGGAGTGCTGATTATGGATCAGGAGCTGAAGCGGGAACAGGAACGGTTGGACCGTGTGATGGAGGTCCTCGCGGAGAGCGTCGGCGAACTGGAGGAGGACACCTCGCGGCGAAGAAATGAAGTCGTCGAGTTCCGCAAGCATTTCTGGGAAGATGTTACGGTCAATCTGGATAACTTCGACGACTTTCTGGAAACGGTCATCAGCCTGCGGCAGCAGGCCGAAGTGTTGTCGTTAAGCCAAAGCAGCCATCGCCAAGCTGCTAAACGCCGGGCCGCGCTGTTACGGATGCAGGAGAATCCTTACTTCGGGCGAATCGATTTCGCCGAAGAAGGCGAGCCGGGGATGGAGCGGGTCTATATCGGTGTCTCGTCCTTGATGGATCCCAGCGGGGAGAGGTTCCTGATTTACGATTGGCGGGCTCCAATCTCCAGCGTCTACTACGATTACGCCCCGGGGCCTGCCGAGTACTCCACGCCAAGCGGGACGATTCATGGGGAGTTGAAGCGGAAATGGCAATATCTGATTCGCCGGGGGCAGATCGAATCGATGTTCGATACTTCACTGACGATCGGGGACGAGGTGCTGCAGGAGGTGCTTGGTCAAACGGCCAATTCGCAGATGCGCAGCATTGTGGCGACGATCCAGCAGGAGCAGAACCGGATCATTCGGCACGACCGCGCCCGGCTGCTCATCGTCCAAGGCGCTGCCGGCAGCGGAAAGACATCGGCTGCTTTACAGCGGATCGCCTATTTGCTGTACAAATACCGCGAACGGATGACGGCGGATCAGATCATCTTATTTTCGCCTAATGTGATGTTTCAGACTTATGTATCAGGCGTGCTCCCCGAGCTTGGAGAGGAGAACATGCAACAGGTGACGTTCCAGGAATACCTCGATCATCGACTTAGCGGTCTTTTCGAGATCGAGGATGCCTACGCGCAGTTGGAATATGCACTGACGGCGAACGATAATCCGGATTATCCGGCGCGTATGGCCGCGATTCGATTAAAGGCGTCTGTGCCATTTTTGGAGGCGATCCAAGCTTATCGTTCTTCCTTGGAGCAAGGCGGCATGCGGTTCCTGCCTTTGCAGTTTCGCGGGGGCACGTTGATTACGGCTGAAGAAATGGCGGAGCAATTTTACGGTGGAGACGAACACTTACGTTTGTCCGGGCGAATCGATCGCCTGACGACATGGTTGAAGGAGCGGATTGGCGAAATCGAGAAGCTGGAACGCCGCAAGCCGTGGGTGCAGGAGGCAATTGAGTTACTGAGCAACGAGCAATATGAACGGGCTTATGAACAGATTCGCAAAAAGCATGGCCTAAACGAAGATTCGGACGAGGAGATCGAGGGCGAACGCTTGGCGAGAGAGCTAGCACGAATGGTCGTGCGCAGGAAGCTGAAGCCGGTGCGGGAACAGATCCGCGAGCTGCGGTTTATCGATCTTGCCGGTATCTATAAACAGCTCTTTGAGACGCCAACCCTCGGTACCGGCTCCTGGTTGGAAGTAGAGGCGCCAGAATTACGGGAAGCTTGGCCGGATATTTGCCGCATCACGATTCAGAACCTGAAGGATGGCAAGTTGTACTATGAGGATGCAACGCCATTTCTGCTGCTGAACGAGCTGATTCTGGGGTTCCAGGCGAACGTGTCTATCCGTCATGTTTTGATCGATGAGGCGCAGGATTACTCTCCGCTTCAGTTCGAGTTTATCAAAAGACTGTTTCCCGCAGCGAAACTGACGGTACTAGGCGACTTCCATCAGGCGATCTTCGCTCACGCTGCCGGTACGGCGGATTTCCAGGGGCTGACTCGCCTTTATGGGCCAGAGGCTACCGAAACGATTTTACTACGCCGCAGTTATCGGTCGACCCGACCGATCGTTGAGTTTACGCGGAGTCTGATCCCTGGCGGCGAAAATATCGAACCGTTCGAGCGTAAAGGGGAGAAGCCAAAGTTAACGCAGGTGGCCGATCTTTCGGAGCTGCACCGCTGCCTTGAACGCAGGGTCGCCGAATTGAAAGCGCGTGGGGCGGATACGATCGCCATCGTATGTCGGTCGGCGGCAGAAAGCGCAGCCGCTTATGCCGCTTTGGGGGGAGAACGAATCCGCGAGCTTAAGCTGGTGACCCGCGATTCAATTGAATACAAGCAGGGCGTGGTGGTCATTCCGGCTTATTTGGCCAAAGGTATCGAGTTTGATGCGGTGATCATTTACGATGCCTCGGTGCGGTCTTATGGAGAAGAGAGCTTGCGACGGTTGTTCTACACGGCCTGCACGCGCGCGATGCATCATTTACAGCTGTTTAGCGTTGGGACGGCGAGTCCGTTTATGGAGCCGGCAATCTCCAAAGGGCTGGTGCTGGTCGAGGAGTAAGGGGGCTAGATCCCGATTTCGAGCAAGTGCGGAATCTCAATTGACAAAACATCCCAAAAGGAATATGGTGTAAATAGTAAGTGGTAAGTAGTAAGTAGTAAGCAGTAAGTAGTAAGTGGTTTTTGACGAAGAAGAAGGTCACTCGATTCCAGACCGATGGGGGAGTTTGGCGATGGCAGAGATAACGGAGTTTACCTTGGCCCAGCGTTTTTCGATGATCGCGCTGAATGCGCAGCGAAGTAACATGATAACGACCGTCAAGAAGATATCGCTTCGCGCGATGGCGGCTGCCGTTGTTCTGGAGGTCTATCTGGACGGCGGGTTAACTGGAACAAATGGCAAGATCCAGCCTGTAACGAGGACGGGGGAGAATGCATCAAGCAAGGTATCGGCATACCGAGAGCTGATTCTGAACGGGGTTAGTTCGAAAGCTCGCGGCCGTCAACATGACTTGTCCTGGTGGTTGAAGCATGCTTCTTCGTTGTCCAAAAGGAAGTTGGCCCGTTTTGAGCTCGCTATGGCGAAGACGCTGTCGGATCTCGGGGGCTTGGAGGAGATCCCGAATTTACTCGGGTGCGATATGTATTACGAATCGGCCGGCGTATCGATCAAAGAATACCGCTGCCCCATCGATGAATATACGCGGATAACGGAGGGATTCCGGGCGGAGATTCTGGAGGATGGACCGGTCAGCGACGATACGGTTTGTCTCTTGTGGTTGCTGCGGGAAAGCGGCTGTTTGCCGGACCTCTTTTCACGAAATGAACTGGACCTTGTGGCGGCTCGCATGATCGGGCTGGACTCCAGCAATCCATTGGCTCATACGATCTTTACTATTGAAATCTATCGGGGATGGGAATTCGCGATCAAGCATGTTTTACGGATGAAAAAAACGTTCGTGCGCACTTCGGTCGGCACCGGTATGCTCTTCCTGTTTCCCTTGCTGGATCGCACGCAGGCGGTTTTTATTGAGACGGAGGCTTGGTTCTCTAACTCCAAGCAACGTCTGGAGGCCGTCAAAGAGCGGCTTGAGGCCCAAGGCCATGTATTTACCGTGTTGAAGGACGGGGAGATCCCCACGATCAAAATCGACAATCAAGTTTATGAAGCGGTTCCTCATTTTGTCACGGTGCGCATCCCGATCCAAGGGGTACGGCTGCTTCCGAAACGCCCGATCTAAAGGAGTCCTGCCCCTATGTCCAGACAACGTACCATGGAAGCCATTCTGGCCTCGGAGTTCGTGACGATCGGCGAACTGGCGCGGCTGACGGCGACCCGCTACAGCACCTTGAAGTTCTACACGGAGGAAGGCATGCTGCCGTTCGAGCAGGCTGAAGAGAATCTGACGCGCCGGTACCGACGGGAAGAAACGGTGGAAAGAATCTCGCGGATCAAGCAACTGCGCTCCGAGGGGATGTCGGTCCCGGAGATCAAGGCGAAGCTATGATGGAATAATTGAATTAGGTGTGCATAGAAGGCCTCCGCGTAAGCGGGGGCTTTTTTTTATAACAGAATCGTAGCTTCCGCCCCCTAATGATCAGAAGTATAATTATGGAAGGGTACAACCTAAACATGAAAGTGGGTTCGAGGATGAATAGGATTACCGTTTATCATTACGATGCGTTTTCAACCAAACCGAACTACGGAAATCCGGCCGGCGTCGTTCTCCATGCGGATTCCTTAAGTGATGCGGACATGCAGCAGATCGCTGGCGTCGTGGGATTTAACGAGACCGTATTTGTGCTCAGGTCCAGCGTAGCCGATCTGCGATTGAGGTATTTTACTCCCGGGCACGAGATCAATTTATGCGGCCATGCCACCATTGCCTCGATCCATTGTTTGAAGGAAAAAGGGGTTTTGCAGAATAAAACCTCCCTTACGATTGAAACCCGTGCCGGTGTTTTGCCGGTTTCTTTGAAGACGGCGGATCCTACGCTGGAGATTGAAATGAGGCAAGATCGCCCACAATTCATCTCATATCACGGAGACGTTGATCAGTTAGCGGGATCCCTGGGTTTGACTGGCAGCGAAATCGACATCTCCCTCCCCATCGTCTATGGAAGTACAGGAACCTGGACCTTGTTAGTCCCCATTCGAAGGTTATCCTCATTTATGAAAATGGCCCCCAAGAATCGCATATTTCCTGACATCTTGAAAGAAAACCCAAGAGCTTCTATCCATCCTTTTTGTATGGAAACGCACGACCCGGGTGCATTTATGCATGCACGACATTTCTCGTCTCCGTATTCAGGAACCCTAGAGGATCCGGTTACCGGAACGGCCTCAGGTGTTATGGGAGCGTATTATTTAACCTATATGAATCAAGTAGTGAGGAAGGTTGAATTTCTAGTAGAGCAAGGGATGGAAATCGGGAGAAATGGAAGAGTGTTCGTGCAAGCCACAAGAGGAGAACAAGATCAGGATTTGGAGATATCCATTAGAGGAACCGCGGTATTCGTAAAGGAAATGAAGATCGAATACGAATAAAAGATAGGTAAGCGTAAAAACCAAGGAGGGAAGTCCCATGCTTAGATTATGTACGGATCAAGATAGGGAGGACATTTATCTGATCATTAACGATGCGGCGCAAGCTTATAAGGGGATCATCCCTGAGGACAGGTATCATGAACCGTATATGACGTGGGATGAATTATTAGATGAAATCAACCAAGGCGTCGTATTTTGGGGATATGAAGAAGATAACCAATTGCTTGGAGTTATGGGGATTCAGGATAAAAGGGAGGTTTCTTTAATTCGTCATGCTTATGTTCGAACTCTGCAACGGAAGAGCGGAATTGGCTCGAAGCTTCTCACGCATCTCATGGCTTTGACCAATAAACCGATCTTGATCGGAACGTGGGCATCGGCGGATTGGGCCATCCGCTTCTATGTCAAGAATGGCTTTCATTTGGTGTCGCCCGAAGAGAAAAATCAATTACTTCGTACCTATTGGAATGTGCCTGCAAGGCAAATCGAGACCTCGGTCGTGTTGAGTAGCGGAGGTGTTGGAGTTTGAAACAAGGTCTTCGGGTGAACAAAGGTTGGCTATGGTTGATGGGCTATTTCCTATTATTGATCTTAGCGACAAACCACGTTTACGGCTATTCCTTATTGGACAGCTTCCTGGAGTTCATAGGGATTGGTAGTTGGACGAGGGAGGGGCAGTTAGGCTGGCATATTACATCCTTGATTGCAATTCCTCTATTATTATTTTGCTTGTACCAGACGGTTCGTTGGTTGAGGGGGAAATATCCTAAAACCCTGCTTATTATGTTCATTGCATCGGTCATCTTGACTGTGGTGTATCCCCAGATCACCAAAGGGATCGTAAATTCTCTCGATGTTTTGTAAGTGGATTCGTGGGAGGTTCTTCTATGCGGAGAAGAATAGACGAATAAGGTGGTCTATGGGCTGCTAAAAGAGGATTGGGAAACAAGCGTATGATTAGCTAGTTAAGCGTAATTTGAGGAATGAGGAAGTGTTAGCGGAATGAATGTTTTTGAGCGTGTGTATGAAATCATGTCGGCATCCTTTCCCGAGATCGAATACCGAACCCAATTTGGGCAAAAAGAGCTGTTGCGGCATCCTGAATATCGGCTGATCACCGAGTCGGATGAGAAGGGACGGATTATCGCCTTTTTGGCGGTTTGGGAATTTCCGATATTCCGTTTTATTGAGCATTTTGCAGTAGATGCAGCTATGAGAGGAGGCGGAATCGGGGATCGGTTGATGAGTCATTATTTGGGCGAGTCGGACAAATTGACTGTTCTCGAGGTGGAACTGCCGGAAGATATCATCTCATGTCGTCGAATCCGGTTTTACGAGAGACTGGGATTCCACCTTAATGAGTATCCCTATGTTCAGCCGCCGTTGAGGGTCGGGGGACAAGATCTACCACTGAAAATCATGAGCTACCCCAAGCCACTCACAGAGCAGGAGTTCCTGGCATGTAAGTCGCTTCTATACGATAAAGTGTATCGCATACCTAATATTTGACAAGAGAGCGAGGAAGATTTTTGAGGCATAAATTTACGATATGGAGTATGGTCACGATGCTACTCTTAGGATCTTGTTCCTTGACTAAGCAAGGAGATGAAGATGAACTCTACCTAATCCAAGAAACTATCCATGGGGAATTCTACTCACCGAGTCAAGATGATGATGTTCAACAAGTTATTCAAGAGCTTGCCCTAAATTACGAATCCAATTATGAGCGATTAACGACCATGTTCCAATTTAGTCCATCTAAGAAAACGAGGGTTCATGTGTATACGGATCGCGAGCAATTTTACAATATCATAGGTCGTCAAACCGAAGGTACATACGATGCCAAAGATAACATTATTAAGGTATTTACCCCGCCGCAAATACGATTTGTTCCTTCTTTACATTCCGAATATACGGATCAATTAGTTCATGAGTTTATTCATGCCATAATCCAACAAATCCATCCGGCGGTTGGAAGTGTGAAGTGGCTGGATGAAGGCACGGCATTTTACGCTGCATTGCAGCTTGAGGACGCACTGAATCAGAAACATCATTTTCGCGAGATTCCAACACTAGAACAGCTAAATAGTCCCACCTTCTTTGATGATTACGGAAGTTCAGCTTATTTCTATAGCGGCTTAATGATCCAGTTCATTGTCGATGAATATGGACTTGAATCGTTAAATGAAATCATTAGAGAACCTCTAGCCTTGGAGACAATCCTGGATACGACCATGGATCAACTATAT
Organism: Paenibacillus sp. FSL R7-0216; assembly: GCF_037969915.1. Lineage (NCBI taxonomy): Bacteria > Bacillati > Bacillota > Bacilli > Caryophanales > Paenibacillaceae > Paenibacillus > Paenibacillus sp. FSL R7-0216. The sequence continues at coordinate 2,053,824 of NZ_CP150222.1, forward strand.
TTACACTGGAAAGCATACTGCAATAAAGAGATTCTCTCATTGTAGAATGAAATGAAACAGGAGAAATGTTATCCTTACCAATCCAATCCTAAGTAAGGGGGGATATCTTTGAAGCGGATATATCTAATCAGACATTGTAAGGCTAATGGTCAAGAAGCCTCGGCGAAGTTAACGCAGGAAGGAGAAGTTCAGGCGGGGCAACTGGCGGATTTTTTACATGATAGATTCATAGACTGGATGGTGAGCAGCCCCTATCAAAGAGCGGTCTCAACAGTCCAACCGTTATCCCAACGTTTAGGTTTACCTATACATATGGATCATCGTCTTCGTGAGAGAGTCCTGTCGTCAGAGGGGATGCCAGATTGGATGGATAAACTGAGGAAGTCGTTTGATGATCTCGATTTGAAGTTACCGGGTGGTGAATCCTCACGTGAGGCGATGACCCGGGGAGTTGCTGCCATCCAAGACCTCATCCAACGGCCAGAAAGGAATATCGCTGTGGTGACGCACGGAAATCTAATGGCTCTTATCTTGAAACACTTTGATGATTCATTTGGGTTTGAGGCATGGAGTCGGCTTACGAATCCGGATGTTTATGAGCTGGGGTTTACCGGGGATAAGGTAATGGATGTAAAGCGTCTTTGGAAGTAGTTTGGTCGATAAATCGAATACATTTTAGCGTTTTCGTCGGTTTTATCGCAATGTATATGAAAATTCATATAGATATGCACACTTTCAAGTGTTTTGGCCTAAATCTATATGAAAAACCGAATACAATTCGGATTTTTCGTTGCCAGCGCCAATTTAGATATGAAATTTCGAATACAATTCCGATAGTACGTAAAGAAACCATGAACCGAAGTAGAACCATCGACGGGAGGTTTACATCTTGTCCGAACACGAAGAAATGTTGAACGGCGGTAACATCAATCAGGTCGTAAAAGTGGGGGGAACCGTACGAAGAAAGGCAGAGCCCAACCCTTATGTGTATGATTTTCTCAAACACCTTGAAGGTCAAGGGTTTGCTCATTCCCCGAGATTTTTGGGGCGCGATGAACAGGGGAGAGAAATGCTAACTTATCTTGAAGGCGATGTGCCGGGGAACGACTACCCCGAAATTGAACGATATATGTGGTCGGACAGCGTGCTTACCGAGTTGGCTAAGCTCTTGAGAAGTTATCATGATGCCACTGTAGGATTTGTAACCACCCAGGAATCGATTAATAGTTATCCAGATGAAGCATTGCATGAAGTGGTCTGTCATAACGACGCAGCTTTATATAATGTTGTGTTTGATCACAATCGGCCAGTAGGGATCATTGACTTCGATATGGCCGGCCCCGGTCCGCGGTTGTGGGATATCGCTTACACCTTGTATACTTCCGTTCCGCTTGCTGCTTTTTCACCGGGAGAAGTGGATCACGAGGTTGTTCCTTATGACCGGGAGAAGCATGCTTCTCGGCGGAAAAATAGGATTGAGCTGTTCTTCCAATCTTATGGGATGGAAGTCCCGGGTGACCTCAAGAATTGGGTCATTTCTCGAATCCAAACCATGTGCACTACCTTATCCGAGCGTGCCGCATCCGGAGACACGGCATTTATCAAGCTTGTTGACGAAGGCCATTTAGCTCACTACGAGAAGGAAATTAGATTTCTTGAGGAGCATTTTGAGGATTGGACAGAACAACTTTTTTGAAGGTGGTATAACATGAATTATCCGAACATAGAAACCGAAAGACTATTCATGAGAGAATTGACTTTGGCAGATGCAGCCGCCGTATTGAGGCATTTTTCGGTACCGGAGGTCACGAAATTTATGGATATTGAGGTTTGTAAAGATCTTCAGGAGGCCGAAGAGATCATCGCCTTCCATATCCAGGACACGGGATGCCGATACGGATTATTCAGCAAAGAAACCCAGGAGCTCATCGGGACTTGCGGTTACCATTGCTGGTACACCGAAGGGAATCCGGGAACTAAAGCAGAAATCGGGTTTGATTTAGCACCAGGTTATTGGGGTAAGGGACTCATGCAGGAGGCCATGAAACCATTAATCCGTATCGGATTTGAGCTTATGGGGCTGGACTATATTGAGGCGACGACGGAAGTCGATAACCTCCAATCTCAGAGACTGCTTCAGAAGTTGGGGTTTCACCAAGAAAGTGAGTTAAAAGAAGGACTACTCTATTTTACGTTGAGGAGAAAATAAGTTGAGCGCAAAATACACCGTAATTCATAGAGTACCTACGTTGGAGGAATATACTAAACTTTGCACCGTCGTAGGTTGGAAAGAGTTTATGAACTTTGAGGTCGCCGACCTATCCTTAAGCCAATCGATATTCAGCGTTGTTGTGGAGCAGAAGGGTGAAGTGGTCGGGATGGGGCGGATCGTAGGGGATGGTCAGATTTATTTTTACATACAGGATGTTGCTGTGGATCCCGATCATCAAGGACAGGGCGTGGGACGACAGATCATGGAGGCTTTGGTGAATTACCTAAAAGAAAATGCACCGGAAAAAGCTTTCGTAGGCTTGTTTGCGTCCCAGGGAAAGGAAGCGTTCTATCGTCAATATGGGCTTAACGATCACGAAGGAATGATCGGGATGTTTGGGGTTGTGATGGGACGAAAAATTCTTTGAGTACGCTTAGAGGGAGAACGAATGATGATTGAACATGCCAATCCAACCAATCTGGATGATGTAACTCGTTTGGCGTTGAAGCTTTGGCCGGATCATGAATGGTCGGAACTACGAGGTGAGTTCGAAGATGTACTAGCATCCGAGAAAGATAAGGTTTTTCTGGCTGCCATTGATAGTAACTATATCGGATTCTTGCATATGTCCCTTCGATTTGACTATGTAGAAGGCTCCAGTTCAAGTCCGGTCGGGTATGTAGAAGGAATTTACGTAGACGAAAATCATCGAAATCAAGGAATCTCGAGGCAATTGGTGGCGGCGGGGGAAGTTTGGGCGAAATCTCTGGGATGTAAAGAGTTGGGGTCGGACACAGGATGGGATAACCAGGTAAGCCAAGCGTTTCACCAAAAGATTGGATTTAGGGAAGCCGGTAGAATCGTAGCGTTTATGAAGGAGATTGGCTAAATGGAAGATATGCCAAGGGGCCGCTTTGTAATTATGACGGTAGGAATGACGCATAGCGGAAAAACGACATTTGCCACAGAGCTGGAAAAAGTCTTGCAGCAAGATGCGGTGGTCATTGATCAGGACAATCATGCTGCGTTCATTAACGCGCATTATATGAAATTGCGCCCCTCGGAAGGGCCAAATACGTTAAAGTTCTCCATCACCCATACCATTGTGGCGTATGCGGTAGAACACAGTCACATGCACATCATTCTGAGTAATTCAAATTTGCATGAACCCTCGCGAAGGAATGTGCTTCGCTATTTTCAGGAGAAGGGATTTAAGCGAATTCTGGTTTACTTTGATTTGCCCTTCCATTTGCTAGAGGAACGCGTGGAAAAGACGCAGAGAAAAAATAAGATCTTTCGAAATGCGTCTAGTTTTTCGGAAGTTTTGGATCGACAAAGAGATTCGAAACAGGATCAACCGGGACTAGAAGAAGCGGACTATTTATTTGTCATTAAGGATCCGCGCGACTTCCCTGTAATCCTTGGGCAGATCCGGGATCTCTGCATGGATAACGAACGGGGGGAGCAAGAGTGAACATTGAGTTCGCCACCGAAGCAGACATCGATTATATCAGCGAAAGGGACAAACATCTCGCAAGGACGCTAATTCCAACCAAGATTATGGCGAGGGAAATCTACATCCTTCGGGAATCCAACCAAGCCATCGGCTGGATGAGGTTCAATTATTTTTGGGACAACACGCCGTTTATGAATCTCATATGGATTGACGAACCTTATCGGGGGCAGGGACTTGGCAAGAATGTTGTCCTGCACTGGGAAGAGCAAATGAGAGAGCAGGGCTTTCAAGTCGTAATGACCTCGACGCAATCCAACGAGGATGCGCAGCATTTCTACCGGAAGCTTGGATATGTCGACGTCGGGTGTTTGCTGCAGGAGAAGGATCCTCTTGAAATTCTCTTGTCCAAAAAGCTATAGCATAGATTTATAGGAGGGAATCGGCGGCGGCCGGTTCCCTCCTGCTTTGTTTTTAGGACGATATAAGGTCGTTGTCTGGAATTCCTGACGCTTCTACCATAAAGGGGAAAACCAGATGAGGTGATGAGAGATGAAAACGATTCTTGAGCTGGAACAGCGTTTGAGCGAGCCCTCAGACCGGCTGGTTCGGGATCTTGCAGGGCTGGACGGCGATGTTCTGATTCTGGGTGTCGGCGGGAAAATGGGCCCCAGCTTGGCCAAACTGCTTGCCCGGGGCTTGGCCGCCGCAGGGAAGAACGCCAGGGTCACCGGCGTCTCCCGGTTCTCCGCGGGGACGCTGAGGGAGGAGCTGGAGGCAGCGGGCATCCGCACCGTTTCGGCGGATTTACTGGAAGAAGCCGCGTTGTCGCGTCTGCCGGAGGCACGGAATGTCATCTACATGGCCGGCCACAAATTCGGGACGACTGGACGCGAGTATTATACCTGGGCTATGAATGCCTATCTCCCGGGGCGGGTGGCGGAGAAATTTAAAGCCTCGCGGATCGTGGCTTTCTCGTCCGGCAATATTTACCCGCTGACGGCGGTTACCCAGGGCGGGGCTTCGGAGGAAACCGCCCCCGCGCCAATCGGCGAATATGCACAATCTTGCTTGGGGCGGGAGCGGGTCTTTGAATATTTTTCCCGTAAGAACGGTACCCCGCTTGTCAACTTTCGGCTGAATTATGCGATTGATCTGCGGTATGGCATTTTGCTGGAGGTAGCCAAGGCGGTGAAGGAACGGGAGCCCATCGACCTGAACATGGGTCTGGTAAACGTCATTTGGCAGGGGGACGCCAATGAGATGGCGATCCGTTCGCTGTTGCATTGCGATTCGCCGCCGAAGACGTTCAATATCACTGGGCCGGAGACGGTATCGATCCGTTGGCTGGCCGAACGGTTTGGCGAAGCCTTCGGAATCCGGCCGGTATTCACCGGGGAGGAACAGGCGACGGCGTTATTAAGCAATGCTTCCGCATCGCATGCTTTATTGGGGTATCCACGGGTTTCACTCCGAGAAATGATGTGTTGGACCGCGGATTGGGTCGAGATTGGCGGAAATACGTTAGGGAAACCTACCCATTTTCAGGAAAGGGGAGGGGTGTTCTGATGGGCAATCAACCGCAGTTGAAACCCGAGCTGCACAAGCTGCTGCAACGGGGAACGGTGATCCCCGCGCACCCGCTGGCGCTGGACGCGACGCGCCGGTTGGATGAGCGCAGACAACGCGCGTTAACGCGTTATTATATCGCCGCTGGGAGCGGCGGGATCGCGGTAGGGGTTCACTCAACGCAATTTCAGATCCGCGACCCTGAAATTGGTTTGTTTGAGCCGGTACTCCGCCTGGCCGCCGAGGAGGTGGAAGCCGCCGGGCTACAGCGCCCGTTCCTGAAGGTGGCAGGCATCTGCGGCCCAACCGAGCAGGCGGTTCGCGAAGCCGAGCTGGCCGCCGGGCTCGGGTATGACCTGGGCCTGGTCAGCAACGGCGGGCTGGCGGATGACAGCGAGGCGGAGCTGATCCGCCGCACGGAAGCGATCGCCGCGGTGATCCCCGTCTGCGGGTTTTATTTGCAGCCGGCGGTGGGCGGGAAGCGGCTTAGCTACGCGTTTTGGCGGGATCTGGCCGAGCTGCCGGGGGTCAAGGCGATCAAAATTGCCCCCTTTAACCGCTATCAGACGCTGGACGTGGTGCGGGCCGTATGCGAATCCAGTCGCCGGGACGAGATTGCGCTTTATACCGGAAACGACGATAACATCGTCGCGGATTTGCTCACCGTATTCAGCTACCGCACAACCTCGAGGGAAACGGTGGAGAAGCGGATCGTCGGCGGACTGCTGGGCCACTGGGCGGTATGGACGTCCCAAGCGGTGGAGCTGCTGGAGGAGATCATTGCTCTCCGCGAGAGCGGCGCCCCCATCCCTGCGGAGTTGCTAACGCGCGGCATGCGAATCACCGATGCGAACGCAGCCCTTTTTGATGCGGCTAACGGGTTTCAAGGTTGTCTTCCGGGCATCCATGAAGTGTTGCGCCGCCAAGGCTTGTTGGCCGGACGTTGGTGCCTCGATCCCGAAGAAGAGCTGTCGCCCGGACAAATTGCAGAAATTGAACGCGTTTATCGCGCATATCCTGATCTTAACGATGATCGGTTTGTCCAAGAAGGGTTGGAAGAGTGGCTGGGGCTTTAACTGAAGACGACATGGGAAATCAAATGCCTTGTGGACCGATGGATGAGTCATGAAGGAGGCTAGCAAAGCAAATGGCGTTAGGAGAGGATGATAACCCGGTAACCCGGCGTTTTTACTGGATTGAGGAGGAACGACCCTTTATTGTGGATGCCTGCCGCAAGCATTGGCCCGAAGAAGTGAAGCAGGTGCTCCACCGGGCTGATTTGGCCGCGCGAAACACGTTTATTTTCACCCATCGTTGGGATATGGAGCGCTGCGAAGAGGAGGTGGCTTTCCCGAACGGCATTGATTGGTATTACCGGCATAACGGGGATCTGGAATGGCTCGTCATGCTGAACCGGGCGAGATACATGGGCGAGTTGGGGCAAGCCTATTGGTTAACCGGCCAAGAATCGTATGCGCTGGCGTATATCCGGCTGCTGAAGGATTGGATGAGACAAAACCCGCTGACCGAAGCGGAAGTGTTGGAGAGCGCTGATCGCAGCTTCAATGTCAAGGATACTTGGCGCAAGCTGGACAGCGGCATCCGAATCACCCATTGGCTTAAAGGCTATTATTGCGTGCGCGGCTCGAAGCATTGGGGGACGGAGGAAGAGACGGTATTCCTCGAAGCGGTCCGACGGCATGGGATGTACCTGAGCGTCGCCTATACGTCGCATGACCGGCAAAGCAACTGGGGATTTCTCGAAACGAATGGCCTGTTTCAATTGGCACTGCTATTTCCCGATCTGGAGGAAGCGGAAAAATGGCGGCAAACCGCGGTCCAGCGCTTGGTGGAGATGTGCCCGTTACAGGTTTTTGAGGACGGCTTGCAAAATGAACAAAGCAGCATGTACCACCATGAGGTGCTGCATTGCCTGTTCGAATCGGTTTGGCTTGCGGAGCTTAACGGCATCGCGTTGCCGCCCACCCTCCATGATACTCTAAACCGAATGTACACCGCCTCGCTGGCGATCATCCAACCGGACGGACGCCAGCCGAATTTTAGCGACAGCGACAGTACGGATATCCGGGACGTGCTCGCGAGAGGGGCCGTGCTGTATCGGAGAGGCGATCTGAAATCGCAAGCCTATGGATCGCTGGATTACGAAGGAATCTGGTATTACGGACAAAGAGGGTTCGAACTCTACGAGAAACTCGAAGCAACGGTGCCGGAGTTCGTCTCCAAGGAGCTGGCGCAAGGCGGGTATGCCTTTATGCGCAGCGATTGGGAGCCTACGGCTCGTTATCTCTGGTTCGATAACGGGCATATGGACGTGATTCGGGCCCACGGACATGACGATGCCCTGCATATCAGTTTGTTTGCTTACGGCCGCGAGTTTCTGGTCGATCCGGGACGGTGCACCTACATGGAAACCCGTGATCGCCAGTATTTCAAGGAATCACTCCAACACAATACGATTTCCGTCGACGGACAGACGATATCGGACTACGTGGATTCCTGGAAGTGGAGGAACGTGGCTCGTTCGTTCGGTCGCGTGTGGCAGACCGCCCCGGGCTACGACTATGCCCAAGGGGGACATGACGGCTATTGGCGGTTGCACCATCCGGTTCAGGTGATGCGCCAAATCCTGTTCGTGAAGCCGGATTATTGGGTTGTCGTCGATACCTGCCTGTCCCACGGCGACGAGGAACACGCCTACGCGCTGCCGTTTCATTTAGCCGAGGGGCTGGAGGTGCGGTTTCAAGCCGAGAATCGCCTCGTGATCGGAGACGCCGGTGACATCGGGAGCGGGGGACCGGTGCTTCGAATCCTTCCGCTTCATCCTGTGAAAATCGACGTCGAACCGAGCTGGGTCTCGCGCAACTATAACGAGAAGACGCCCGCCTGCAAAGTCGTCCTTCGGCAATCCGGGCAAGGGTTTACGAAGTTTGTCACGGTGTTGGTTCCAGCCCGGCGGCAGAGCGAGGCGCCGCCGGCCATCCGCCAACTGGACGTGCTGGACAGCTACGGCCGCCCGGTTCCAAGGGAGCTGGCGACGGCACTGTCGGTCACACATGAGAGCGGGGAGGATGCGGTGTTATTTTCACACCAAGGGCCTCGGGGGTACCAGTTTGCAAACGTGCACCTTAGCGGGGATGTGCTGCTGGTTCGCCGAGCTCACGCCGCAGCGCCTTTCGCTCAAACGTATATTGTGAATGTTTAGCGTGCGCGCGATTTTGGGGCGATTTAAGGACGTTGAACTCTATTTCGGGGTCCTTTACTTTGAAGATAATCACAACACCACTCCCATCGACCTTCTTGAAATAGCTTACATGGGGTGGGGAATAAGCAAGGGGGATGGAAATGGGACGTCAGGGCATGAAACGGAAAGGGATCGGAGCAATCGTCATTTTGACGTTTGTGTTGTTGATTTCGGCATGTTCCGGGGGAGGGAACGGGACTCCGTCCACGAATGGCGGCGGGACCGGAGGGAACGGAGGTACGGCGGAAGGGCAGCAGCAAAATCAACCGCAAGAAACGGCCGACAAGCCGGTGGAGTTGAGACTAGGCTATTATTCCTCGGCACAAACCGATGCGAAGATGCAGGAGCTGATCGCCAAGTTTCAGGAGAAGCATCCGAATATCACGATCAAGACGGAATCCTCGCCTTACAATCAGTTCTTCCAAAAGCTCGACACGCAGATTGCGGCGGAAAGCGCGCCTGATCTCTGGCTGTCCGACGGCGTGCTCGTCCCCAAATACGCGGAACGCGGCGTATTAAAGGATTTGACCGAATGGATTGATCGGGACTTGAAGAAGGACGACTATTACGGCCTCGACTTCAACAAAGATGCGAACGGGAAATACTGGGGCGTCCCGCAGGGGATTCAAATCGCCGTCCTCTACTATAACAAGGACATGTTCGACGAGGCTAAGGTCGCGTATCCAACAGAGGATTGGAACTGGGACGATCTCAAGGCAGCGGCGGAGAAGCTGACCAAGGATTCGAACGGAGCGTATGCGACGGATGCCGCTTTTGACAAAAATAAAGTCGCGCAATACGGCTTAACGTTCTTCAGCATTACCGAAGGCTGGATGACGGTGCTGAAATCGTACGGCGGCGGCGTCCTGGACGAAACGCTGACGAAGTCGATCATCCATACGCCAGAGAACAAGCAAGCGATGGAATGGATCGTAGACGGTATGCAGCGTGAACTGTTAACAACCCCTTCTGATTTGAAAAGCTTCCAAAGCAACATGGCGCCATTTCCTAGCAAAGCCGCAGCCATGCGCATCGGGATCTATGCCCGCACAATCGATGCGAATGCAGCGGGGTTGAATTATGACGTGACCCTGCTGCCCAAGGGGCCGGACGGCAAACGGTTCTCCCCGGTCATCGCGAACTCCTGGGTCATCAACAAGAAGGCGGAAGGGGCGAAAGGCGACGCGGCTTGGGAATGGGTGAAATACTGGGCGACCGAAGACGAAGCGCAAAATGAATGGGCGGCCCTGGGAGAAGCGGTGCCGGTCAAAAAATCGGTGGCGAACTCCGAGCAATTCTTAAGCGGCAACCCGGAGAACAAGAAGGCATTCCTTGATAGCTTTGAATTCGCCGGCACGCTAGACGTCAACGCGGTTTGGAGCGAATGGGTCGGGAAGTTTGGGGACAACATCAACCGGGCTTTTGAAGGCGAGATTAGCGTCGACGAGGCCTTAACCCAAGCAGATAAAGAGGTACAGCAGGTGCTGGATGAATTTTATAAGAAATAGAGGCGGATGACCAAATCGATAAGAAAGCGTGATGAACATGGTGGGGAAAACGGCAGATCTACGGACAGGAGACCTGGCTCATACCGGGTCTTCCCCGATCCGCAAAAAACGAAGTCGGTTGCATCACGATGGCAAATGGGGGCTCCTGATGGTGACCCCTTATCTCATTCATTTTCTCGTATTTGTACTCGGGTCGCTCTTGGCCTCCTTATATTTCAGCTTCTCTGAATATGATATCCTGAACCCGCCGAAATGGACCGGAATGGACAATTACGCCAAGCTGCTGAACGAGCCGGTATTCTGGAAGGCGCTGGGGAACACCGTTTATTTCACGATCTTGTTCGTGCCGCTGCAGACCTTCTTTGCCCTCGTACTCGCGGTGGCGCTAAATCAGAAGCTGCGGGCGCTGAAAATGTTCCGTCTCGCGCATTTCTTGCCGGTCATCTCCTCCTGGACGGTCATCATGTACGTGTCGGACGCGGTGTTTAACCCGAGGTTTGGCTTTGCCAACTCGCTCTTGCAGGCGTTAGGCCTGGATCCTCAGAAGTGGCTGCAGGATGAGCATCTCGTCATTCCGTTGCTCGTGCTGATTGCAGTATGGAAGGGCATCGGGTACATTATGGTGATTTATTTGGCTGGACTGCAAAATGTCCCGTCCGAGGTGTACGAAGCGGCCGAAATCGACGGCGCGGGCACGCTTCAGAAGTTCCGCCGCATCACCGTGCCGCTGATCTCGGGCACCACGTTCCTCGTGCTAATCATGAGCACGATATCGACGTTCCAGGCGTTTGAGCAAATCTACGTCATGACCGGCGGGGCGATGGACGCTTCGTCCGCAGGAGGGCCAAACAAAGCAAGCCTTGTGCTGATGATTTACTTGTATCAGGAGGGATTTTCGTTCTTGCGTATGGGGTATGCCTCCGCGATCGCCTGGGTGCTGTTCGTGATCCTGTTCTTGCTGACGGTCGTCCAAATGACGTTGCAGAAGAAGTGGGTGCATTACGAATGAGAAAGAAAAAAATCGCCGGTTATACGGTCATTATTTGCAGCTCGCTGATCATGCTGCTGCCTTTTCTTACGACGGTGTTTAATTCCTTGAAAAGCTACGCTCAATACACCAAAGTTCCTCCAGAGTGGTTTCCTTCTCCCGTGCAGTGGAGCAATTACGTTGAGGTCTGGAAGCTTGGGGCGTTTGGCCAGTATACGATGAACAGCGTTATCATTACCGTGCTGTCGGTCATCGGTGCGCTGATCTCGTGCTCCATGGTCGCTTTCGCGTTTGCCAGGCTGAAGTTTCCGTTCAAAAATACGCTGTTCCTCGTCGTTCTCGGCACGATGATGATTCCGCCGGTCGTCCTGATCATTCCGCAGTTCGTAATCTTTAAGTCGTTGCATCTGCTCGACACGCTGACTCCGCTTTGGATCATCGAATGGTTGGCCCAGCCGTTTGGCATTTTTCTCATGCGACAAGCCTTTCTGGGCATCCCGCGAGATTATGAGGAATCAGCCCGGTTAGACGGCTGTAATCCGATGCAAATCTATTGGCGGATCTTTATGCCGATGTGCAAGCCGACCTTCGCAACGCTGGCGGTGTTCACGTTCATGACGAAATGGAACGAGATTTTGTCTCCGGCCATCTTCCTAACGTCGAAGGAGAACTTTACGCTGCCGATCGGCATCTTGTCCATGGCCGGACAATGGTCGGGCAATGAGCAGTATATGGTGGCCGCCGCGCTGATGAGCTTGATTCCGATCCTGCTCGTGTTTCTGTTCGCGGAGAAATACTTTGTGCAAGGCAGCAATTCCGCCGGCATTAAGTAGAGACGGTGGGATTGTGCCAAGGCAACAATTCTGCCGGCATTAAGTAGAGGCGGTAAAGGAGGAAGATCATGAGTTATCGGGTTGTAATGATCGGGGCCGGCGGCATTTCGCGTAACCACCTGGACGCGATTCGGCAACTGGGGCCGGAGCGGTTGACCGCGGTGGCGGTCGCGGATCCCGATGGCGTTAGAGGGCGGGATGTCGCGGCCCAATATGGCCTCGCCTATTATCCCAGCTACCAGGAAATGATCGTTCGGGAAAAGCCGGACATCGCCATCATCGCGCTGCCGCATCATCTACACGAGGAATGCGCCGTATTCTGCGCAGCGAAGGGCTGCCATCTGCTGTTGGAGAAGCCGATGGCGATCAGCTCGGCGTCCTGCAACGCGATTCTGGCCGCGGTAAAGGAAGCCAGGATAGCGCTGATGGTCGGGCATACGCAGCATTATTTGCCGGCGAACCGGCAAGCGAAGACTTTGATCGAAAGCGGCAGGATGGGCAAGCTAGTGGCGATTCATGACACTCGGCACAAAGCCTATTTCGAAGAAGAACGTCCGCGCTGGTTCCTCGAGAAGGAGAAGGCCGGAGGCGGCATCCTGATGAATTTGGGCGCTCATTCGATCGACAAGATCCAATGGTTGACCGGTCGCCGGGTGACGAAGGTCAAGGCGGTGTTGAGTTATGAAGCGCCGATCGGCAATGTGGAGGGCAGCGGCGTCGTACTGGCGGAGACGGAGGGCGGCATCGGTGCGGTGATCGTCCAATCCGGCTATGAGGGCGTGGCGAAGGACGAAACGGAGTTGATTTTTACTGGAGGAATGGCCAGGCTGATTTCCCGCCAAGGCCTATGGATCAGCAGCGACGGGGAGTACGAACCGGTGGAAGGTGATGATGCCCAAGGCGCCGAATCTCCATTTGCCTTGCAGCTACATGATCTGCTGGATGCCATCGAGCATCGCTCGGAGCCGGAATGCTCCGGCGAATACGCCAAGTCGGTGATCGCCGTACTAGAGGCGGTGTACCGTTCACAGGCTACGGGGGTGGAACAGGTTGTCGACTGAACCGAAAACCCTCGCGATGAAGTTCAGTATCTGCTCCACCGGACTCAAAGGGATGATCCTCAAGGAAGTGCTGGAGGCAGCTAACCGGTTACAGCTTGATGGGGTTGAGCTATGGGAAGGCCACATTGCGGAGTATTTAGATGGCGGCGGCACGACTCACGACCTTCGGCGGTTATTATCCGAACATCGTCTCAGTGTCCCGGCAATCAGTACGTACACCTCCTTTTCCCAAAACGAAGCAGCCGATCTCCAGCAGGTCCAGAGGGCAGCCCGTTGGGCTAAGGAACTGGGCTGCCCAAGGATACGTACATTCGCAGGGCATCTATCGTCCCGTGAGGCGCCCCCCTCTTTATGGGATAGCGTAGTATCCGGTCTATCGGCTGCATCCGCAGCTTGTGAGCAGGATGGAGTTCGACTGGCCATTGAAATGCATAACAATACGTTGGCCGATACCACAGACGACATTTCCAAGCTGCTGGATCGAGTTGGCCCGGAGTTGGAATTGATCTTCGACGGGTTTAATTTTTTCGTTGATCACCAAGATCCCTTGCCTGCCCTAGATCGGTTCTATAACCGGATACCCCACGTTCATTTCAAGAACTATCAATGGAACCACCAGGACTGGGCCCAAAGCGTTCCCGTTCCCGTGCTGCAAGGGGACAGTGACCATCGCGCAATCCTGCGAAAGCTGGCGGAGCTGGAGTATGACGGATTTCTCTCGTTTGAATATTTCGGCGATCGGGTCCTGGAGTTAACGCAACTTTCCCTCATCGAAGTGACCCAGGAATTGTCCGGTGGAGGTGACGATCGTCCTTGAACCTCAATGTGGCGGTAATCGGTCCAAGCGACTTGGTCGATAAGGTGGTGGAAGTCGGCAGCGTGTTTCAGGAGCTCAACATGATCCCGGCCCCCTATCCACATGAGCAGGATACGCTCGAAGTCGTGGCCCGCGTTCGGGAGCAGGCGGACATCCTGTTGTTTACGGGTCCGATTCCCTATCAGCTCGCACTCGATAGCGAGCCTGGCCTGCCGATGGTGCATGTACAATATTCCGGGACTACGTTGTATAAGGTGTTGTTTGATTTCTACCGCACCCAGCTGCTAGAGATGGATGGGGAAATCCGTATCAGCGTGGACGTGCTCCTGCGGCATGAACTGGAGGAGCAGCTAGACGAGCTTGGCCTGGTGCGCCGGCAAATTTACGTCAAACCGTACAGCGCCGGTACGCGCCACGAAGATCTGGTCGCCTTTCACTACGAGTTGTGGAGCCAGGGGCTCGTCGCGGCCACCGTCACTTGTGTCACTTCGGTGTATCAGCAGCTCGTTGAGCTGGGCGTTCCCGCTTTTCGCGTCGTGCCTACGCAATCGTCCATTCGGGACGTGCTGAACCGCGCGCTCCTCGAGGGGAAGAGCCTTCGTTTATCCAGCACGCAAATGGCGATCGGCATTCTGAATATCGATCATTTCGAACGGGTTGTGAAGGAGGCGGCTTCCGACTACGAGGTTCAGCGCAAAAAAATCATCCTTCAGCAAATCCTGATCGATTTCGGGGAGGAGACGCAGTCTTTGATCAACTGGACGGATTCGGGCGAGGTCTCCTTCATCACCACGCGGGGGATCATTGAACAGGCGACTCGCAAATTCGAGCAAGCCCCGCTGCTGCTGGAGGTGATGGAGCGGCTGCAGTGGAAGGCGAGTATCGGAATCGGCCTCGGTCGAACGGCGAACGAGGCGGAAGGAAAAGCGCGGGAAGCGTTGCTAAAAGCCAAAGCGGGCGGGGGCGGCAACTGTTTTCTCATGATGCAGGACGGGCAGGTCTACGGGCCGATGGGATCAGAGCTGACTTTGAAATATTCGGCACGAAGCGAAGACCCGGAGCTGATCTCCATGGCCAAAAAGGCCGGTCTCAGCGTCGGAACGCTGAACAGGTTAATCTCTCTATGTCGCAGGCTGGACACTAGGGCCTTAACCGCAGCGCAACTGGCGGAAGGATTCGGGATCACCCTGCGCAGCGCTCGGCGAATCATGGCCGCGTTGGAGAAATACGAATTAGCCACCATCGTGGGGGAGGAGCAGCCGGTGGGCCGCGGTCGACCCCGACAAATTTACGCGCTGCACATCGACGGTTTCTTTTGATCGGGGAAAAATAGGCGTTTCGGAGGACAAAACGGGGGCGGATTCGGCATACAAATCAGGATATAGCGTTATTCAAAAGGGGATGAAGCCAATGAACCGCCTGATACTGCCCGCCGTTCCCAGCCACCGCCATACGGAGGGGGTCCGGATTCGCCGCGACTACGAACGGTTCCGACATACGGGTCTTCCGAAGCGGCTTGAGATTTATTTGATGGAGGCGTATGGCATCGACGTCGCTTCCAGGTATGGACTTACTCCGATCAAGAACCCATTTGGCAAAGCCGCGGGCCAGCTGTCGCTGAATGAAGCTCAAGTTCGTACGGATGCGCAGGCCGGCCTGGGATTTGTCGTCCTAAAAACTGTGATCGCGGAAAACGGACAAGGCCATCGCGGGATGGAGGCTTGGGCCGTCAAGGATACGCGGATGAAGGTGGAGCCTATCACCGGGAAGGAAACAGGCGACAGGGGGTGGAACGTTACTTGGCATGGACGGGGGTGGCATGGTTCGTTTGCGGAATACCTGGGCTTCTTCGCAGCCTCACTGCGCCATGGGTCCGAATGGGGGACCGTCGTCGTGCCTTCCTGCAAATATCACTTGCCGGCGGGAAACGACGATTTTGCGTTAGACGAATAT
Organism: Paenibacillus sp. FSL R7-0216; assembly: GCF_037969915.1. Lineage (NCBI taxonomy): Bacteria > Bacillati > Bacillota > Bacilli > Caryophanales > Paenibacillaceae > Paenibacillus > Paenibacillus sp. FSL R7-0216. The sequence goes on from NZ_CP150222.1 coordinate 2,069,480, forward strand.
CGCCATACGACGCAGAGTTTGGCCCAGGTTTGGCGGAAGGCCGGCGAAGCGGGTCCGCTCCAATTGGAAAAAGACTTTAGCCCGACGCTAGCCGGATCGGACCGGGCGGAGCAACAGGAGGCCATCCTTCGTTGGTATCGAGAGGTGCCCAGGCTGATCCAATCGGCCTTGCCGCCGGACGAGCTTCAACTGGGAATTAAACTGATGAATACGGTGTTTGATGATGACTTTCAATTGCGGACGATTAGAACGTTGATCGAAGAAGGTGAGGTTCGGCCGGATTATCTCGTCTACGCGAATCGGCTTTATGAACGGACGAGTCAAGATGGCGAGAAGCGCGGGGCCGCCTATGGCGGGCCGGATCTGAGTCGCCGTAATCTGCGGCTTCTCTCCACGCTGCGCCGATTGGAGCTTGAGGGAGAGCTGACGGTGCCTGTTCCCGGCATTTCGGGGACAGGGGATGTGCACTCCGGTAAGATGGCGCTGGAATACGCATTGCGCGGCACCGAAAGCTTGCAGATGCACACCTTGTTTCAGCTGCCCTCCAGCGCGTATGGCATGACCATTGGCAGCAAAACGGAGCGGGCTTTGCATGAGCTGTATTTTCATCCGGAGAACGGATTGGTCACCTGGATGCTTCACTTAAGAGAAACTGGGGAAATCGGACATCGGGAGGGAATCGCCTCGTTCCGCGAGGTGACCACTTGGTATCGGGAGCGGGGACGCGATTTTTTCGTAAAGGGGGATCACGAATGAATATTACCGAGGTGAGACAAGCCTTGGCATGGGGACTCGTCCCGGCCGTTCCGGTCCCACGCGACCTTACGGGCCAGATCCATGAGCAAGCGCAGGAAGCTTATGCTCGGTATCTTGCGTCACAATCCATCGCCGGGGCGGCCGTTTGGGCACATACAGGACGGGGATTACATATGGACCGTTCGGAGCGAATTTCGGTTCTAGAGACGTGGAGAGCGGCGCTTGGAGAATCCAAGCTGTTGGTAGCGGGCGTTGGAGCGATCCCGGACTTCCGTTTGCTGGGTGCGGCCAAGATAGATCGATGGAAGCAGGACAGCTTGTCCATGGCTGCCGATGCGGTTCAGGGGGGAGCGGACGCTCTGCTCGTATTTCCACCTGTGATTCTCCATGAGCTCCCGGAAACGGAACGGAATCAAGCCATTGTGGACTATCATCAAGCGTTAGGGCAATTGGGGAAACCTCTCATTTTGTTTTATTTATATGCCGAGGCCGGGGGAATCGCCTACTCCACTGAAGTGCTGAGAGCCTTGTTGTCCCTTGAGATGTCAGTAGGGATCAAAATGGCGACGCTCGACAGCGTGATGACGCTGCAGGACGTGTCCACGCTCATGTCCGAAGAATTCCCGGAGCAGCTGCTCATTACCGGAGAGGACCGGATGTTCGGATATTCGCTGATGCGCGGGGCTCGCGGCGCCTTGGTTGGACTAGGCGCCGCGTTCCCGAACATTCAACATGACCTGATGCAGGCGTATGCCGATGGAGACTACGCAAGGTTCATGGCGTTATCCGCCCGGGTGGACGGCTATGCCGAGAGTACATTTATCCGCCCGATGGATCAATATATATTGCGTATGCTTGGGTGCCTTGCGCTGTCCGGCGTGATTCCGGAGGAAGCCGCGAATGACCTCGCCGACTACAGAATGACCCGGCAGGAGATCGCTTCTCTTCGCCGGGCCATTGAACGGTATCGATTGTATTAGCCCGCGCCAGGGATTAACGCTGCGGCCAGATGGCGGTGATGTTCCGGTTCAGGTCATAGGCCGACGCCCAATAGTATCCAGGAGCCACGATCCGCTGGGGCAAGAAGCCAACTTCGCCGGAAGGGGAGGTTAACGCCTCGGACGAACCGCTGGCGTACCCATTCGCATCGGTGGACATTTCGATGTAACGCCCTCCGCTCTGGGTAAATCGCCCATACACAGCGGCGGGCACGCCTTGGCCGGTTTCAAGATCGATGATTTCCAAGCGGACTTCGGCGCGTGTCACGTTGAAGGTAATCTCCATATTTCCGACGATCATCGGTTTCAGGTACGTGGAGGAGGTCGCCGTCGTTGCGGATGCCTCCGGAGAGGTCGCCGGCCCGATATTGCCGCTGATGTCCATGGCTGCGACCTTATAGTAATAGGTCGTATTCGAGAGTAATCCCGTGTCCATATACGTCAAATTTCTGGAGGTCCCGGCCAAATGAGCGTCATCCGGCGAAAAATCGGGTTCCGTACCGCGATAGATCAGATAATGCTCGATGTCGGAATTGTCCGTGGCTCGCCCGTAGCTTAGCTGCACCGACTGAAAACCGGCTGCCGAGGCCAGCGGCGGATCCGGCAAGACGGAAGGCGGCTCCGTATCAGCGGGATCGACGCGCCAGAGATGGCCGTCCGGTCCCCAGGTGGAGGGCAGCCAGCGGATCGAGTCGTAATGATGCATGGCGATGCCGGCGAAGGCCGGATCGGATTGGAACGCCGCATACACTTTATCCAGCTCAGCTTCCATATACGTGCGCCCTTCTTCACGGAACGTGATCGTTTCCGGATCGCCGCTGCTTGCGATATCCAGCGTTTCTACGCCGATCACGACGGAATTCGGCTTTCCGATCATATTGGCGTAGCTCAGTTCGCCTTGCGCTTGGGCGATAATGCCGACGCCCCCATCCGCCACATCGCGATAATCCATGATAGAGATGTAATCGCTGAGATCTTGAACATGCTCGGAGAGCCATTTGGTTTCCCCGTTCCACGTAATCTCTTTGGCGCCTTCGCTGCTGTCGAACCAGCGCGGAATGGCCGGTCCGAAGGGCAAGTCAATGCCGGCGGCGTTCCGGCGATCGATCATTTTCTGCAGCACATCGAGGTATTGCAGTTGAACCGTAGGCTTCTCCGCGTTAAACTCCGGCAGGATATACGGTTCGATATCCACGTTCACGCCATCGAATCGTTCGGCTGGAGTCGCCGCGATATTATAGTTGATGACCTTCTCGATTTCCCGGACGGCATACTCATGATAAGGGGCTAGCGCTCCCATATAGGGCGGCGTTGTCCCACCGGCAATGCAGGCCTGAACCTGGTAGCCGTTGTCATGCGCCCAGCTCACAAAATCGCGTACCTTGTCGGGATACTCTTCGAGAATATCGACTCCGCCGTAAGGGAACACGCCGATGTAGAAGGTTGTGATTGGATCCGAATCAAAGGTGGTCGTGTCCTCGGCAAAAGCTTTTAGAGCGGATTTGGATCCGGGGTTCAGGAACAGATTGTAGGCAGCTTTTTCCCATATCCACATGGCACGATCCTGCCTCTCAACCGTCACGGGTTCGTGGGTTCCTCCTCCCGTGGAAGCATATACGGTCATACTGCGGCCGATATTCCCAAATTCATCGATCGCTCTGGCTTCCAGACTGGAGGTCTTATCGCCAAGGTCTTTGGTATTCCAGGTATATTTGTAAAGCTTTCCGGACTTAACGGCCTTCTGCCAGGCTCCATCGTTGATTCGAACTTCCACTGACTGAATGCGACTCCTGGAGTTTACGGAAATGTGAATCGAGGTGGTTTTCCCTCTAAGCTGCGCCCCATCCAGCGGATTCGTAATGGAAACGGCGGGTTTCGTCACCTTGGGGTTATCCACACGGATCGTAATCGGTTGACTCGATACACCGTATCGGGTCGTGCTTTGTGTTCCTTTGGCAAGCAACGTGATCTCACCGTCATATCGGCTGGTGTCCAGCTCGGCACTCCAAATGCCTGAGGCTTCGCCGTTTTCGCCGTCCGTCCGGGTCGGCAGTTGCTCCGTGCCATTGACGATCAGGACGACGTTGTACGCCTCCGTGTACTGGCCTGATACGGTAAGCATTCCTACCTCCACTTCATCACCGTGGGCAGGGGTGTCAATCGTTACGAGGGAAGCGGCTGAGACCATTGGGAGGGGGCCAAGCGGGAGAAGCGGAAGAAGAGAAGCGATGCATAGGGCGGCGAGCAGTTTGAAGAACCTATCTTTTCGCTTAGCAAGGAACACAAACATCTGAATCTCCTCACTTCCTTTTTAAAATAGAGAAACATTTTCCACCATTGTAAGCGCTTTAGGATTAAGTGAATACTTCCGTATATCGTCCGAAAAAAACGGCATGTCTATTCCAAATCCATTTGTTCCATCGGAAGGGAAAATTGCCTATTGCGTCTAATTATTTGGATGTGGAACACGGTTGTGACTCAGAGATTTTGAAGGAGGATCAGGGATGTTGAAATTATTCGAGTATAACTGGCAAGTCCGCCGCGATTGGTTTGACTGGTGCGAGACGGTAAGCGAGGAAGAATTGATGAAGAAACGCACCGGAGGACTCGGACGCATCCTTCCTACGTTGTATCATATTGTGGCCGTCGAATATGGGTGGATCGTTGGTGGCATCCAAGAGAGAACGGTCAATCTCCCTCCTTTCGAGGAAGTGGCCAGCTTAGCTGAGGTCAAGGCTTTTTCCGACCGCTGTCACAGGGAGCTTGCACCATTTATTTATGATTGGAAGGATAGTTTGGAAGATCGCGTGATGATCGATATCACGGATGAGGGAGAGCGGGAAGCCCATACTTACGGTGAAGTCTTGCGGCACGTGATCGCCCACGAGATCCACCATATCGGCCAATTATCCGTATGGTCACGAGAAATCGGTAAGAAGCCGGTAACGGCCAATTTGATAGGCAGGGGGTTATTCCCCGGATGAGTAAACCCTATAAATTTTCGCGGATTGGTTATGTGTATGTACCGACATCCCGTATCGACGCGTCCATTCAGTGGTATACGGACAATCTAGAGTTTACATTGATAAACAAATTCGAAGACCGCGGATCTAATCTAGCCGTGTTGCATCACCCGCATCAACATTCGATTGCGTTATTGCTGATTGAGACGGAAAGTCCCAATCGACTAGAAATCCTGCGCAACGGAAAACCGTTTCCGATCATGGCGATCAACTGTCCTAATATCGAATACACGCATGAGATGTTACGGAATAAAGGGGTTGAAGTAGAAGACTTGATGACCTTGGGAAACGGGGAAGCGAAGTATTTCTACTTCCGTGATCCGGAGGGGAACCTCCTTGAAGGAGCCTGGTCCAAATGGGACCCGGTCGATGAATATAAGGATGAGTTTGGAAGATGACGGGATCAGATCAGTCCCAATCCGGCCTTGGATTCATTTTCAACGGCCGGGTTGGGACTGATCTTGTTTTATTCAAACCCGAGTCACCCTATTAGTTTTAGTTTTTTTTTCTAGATGACCGCTATCAACGTTCGACAAATTCTCTAGGCGTCGCTATGTATAATTTGGTTTATAGGAGAGGGATAAACGGGTCTGATCGGATATGCAAGCTAGATTGAGGGGAGTAGGAGGGACATGGACACAATGAGAATACGATCTATTCTGCTCCGGAGGAACGAGCGGTTGCTGCTATTATTGACGTTGATTATGGGAATTGCCACGGAGCTCACGGGATGCAGCCTACCCGGACAAGCCGAGGACCTGCCTACTGGAGGCGATCAGCGTTCTCGTCCCCAGGTCAGCATCGTCATCTCCGATCTGGGCATGACTTTTCCCGAGGGCATGGATGAGAACGACAACCGTTATTTGAATTATATTGAAGAGCAGACCGGCCTGGACATTCAGGTCAACACGCCCCCCACCGAGGTCTATGACGAAAAACTGGACGTCATTATGTCCTCGGGGAACCACCCCGACATGCTGCACGCCTATGAGCCCGTATGGTTTGACAATTATGTCAAACAGGGGGCACTGTTACCCTTGGATGATCTGATCGACCGGTACGGCCCTCACCTGAAAGAGAAAATTCCTCCCGAAGTATGGGATAGAGTCAAATACGGCGGCAAAATTTATGCCGTGCCTAGCTTAAACGAAGTGACCGGCATCGAGTTGATGTATGCGCGAAAAGATTGGCTGGACCGGCTGGGTCTAGACCCTCCGGAAACGCTGGACGATTATTACAAAGTCATTCAAGCCTTCACCCGGGATGACCCGGACGGCAATGGCTTGCAGGACACCGTGGGTTTGACGTTCACGGCCGAGCTTGGACGCTCCTCTCCGTTCTTCGGCGCCTACGGTACGCAACTGGACACCTGGTTTGAACGTGACGGTCATTTGGTTTACGGAAATATTCTGCCAGAAACGAAAGAAGCGCTTGGCTTTCTAGCCCGGTTGTACCAAGAAGGGCTGCTGGAACGAGAGTTTCCGTTAAACCTTCAGACAAACTTGTTCGAGAAGGTCGAGAACGGGAAAGTGGGGTTATTCTCAGCAACCTGGTACGATACGCGTGGACCGATCGCTGCCAATATGAAACGGGACCCGGACGCTCGTTGGATTCCATTGGAATATCCTACGGGACCCAAAGGGGACAAAGGCGTAAACGGCATTGATCTCATTCGCGGCTATAACGTGATCCCGGCGAATTCCCCGCATGCAGTTGAAGTGATTCAATTGCTGGATTTTATCGCGAGTGACTATAAGACATTGAAGCTCGGTTTTGAAAATGAAATTTGGCGGCGGGAAGGAGATCGGATCGTTACGGATTTCGCCTTGCATGACGAGAGCTTGTACCGGGGGATTTATCAGTCCTTGGTGGACGTTCCCGACGAAACGTTATTTAAGCAGCGCCTCGACTCGCTTGGCGATTTTAACCTATATAACAATATCCAAACCGTTCACCGCAATATTATGTCTAACGCATTTTACGGGATTCCGACGCCGGCGATGGGGAAATACAGCAAGAACCTGACTCGATTGGAGGACGTATTTGTCAAAATTATTTTAGGGATCGAACCCCTGGATGCGTTCGATCAATATGTCGAGAGATGGAAAGCGGATGGAGGGAGTGAAATAACGAAAGAAGTCAATCGCTGGTACGAAAGCAGGAAGTAATCGCGGAGCCGCACCGCTTGGAGGAGGAGTACGGTGATTCGATGGATCAAGAACCGTTTTTCGCACCATATTCAATTCCGGCTGACCGGATATTTTATACTCATCTTGCTTCCGTTGGTCCTGATTAGTCTGTTTGCGGTGGAGAGATCGCGGGATATCCTTTATAACCAGGCGGTGCATCGGACCGAAACGGCCCTTTCCTCGGCGATGAACCACTTGGACCTGGTCTTCCAGAACGTTGAGGAGATTTCGACGCTGATCGCCGGGGACCCCGCCATGAATGCACTGCTGAACGAGAACGGCAGCGATTTCTCGCCGCAATCGATCATGGCTTTCTCTTATATTTTGGAACAACTGTCGAACTCCGTTTCGGTTAACCGATATATCTCACAAATTTCCGTCTATCATCCCGCCTCAGGGATGCTGATTTCCACCCATTACGGAGGCAAACAACTGGCAGGGGACGCCCAGAAGGAATGGTTCGTGGAGACCGCCCGCCATAACGGGACAGGCATCTCTTATGTGAAGTCGGACTATGCGGTTACGGACGGGGTGACTTTTGGGCAATTGACGAACACCGACAGCATCTCGCTTCTGCGGGCGATGGATTTGTACAACAGCGATCGGCAAGCGAATCTGCTCGTCGTGTCGTTCAGTAAGAATAAATTGTTGAATATTATCAAAACCTTGCTGCCTTCGGAAAACAGCCGAATCGCATTATCAAATGAACAGGGGGAAGTGCTGCTTGAGGTTGGCAAACCATCGCCCCCCCATCTTCCGGATCAGGATATGACCGTCACGATGGATTCCTCCTATTCGACCTGGCGACTGACCATGGTCCAGCCCAAAAGCGAGCTGTATCAAGAGACCGATCAATTGCGCCTGTTTACCTTTGCTATTATCGGGCTGAGCCTGATTCTTGCCTTCACCGTATCCTGGGTCGTGTATAGCGGAATCGCTTCTCCCGTACTGAAATTGGCCAAGGGGATGAGACGACTCGGCAACGGGGAACTGGGGATCCATGTCACTACGAATCGGAAGGACGAGTTTGGATTTTTGATCCAATCCTTTAATCGCATGGCCATGGTGCAGAAACACCTGATCGAGGATCATTATGAGCAGCAGTTGCGCCTGAAAACGACGGAGCTCCGCTTTCTGCAATCCCAGATCAACCCGCATTTTTTGTATAACACGCTGGATTCGATCTACTGGATGGCCAAAAATTACGATGCAGAGGAAATCAGCGAGATGGTGATGAACCTCTCCAGCTTCTTCCGGCTCAGCCTAAACAAGGGTCGGCAGGTGTTCACAATCGAAGAGAGCATCGTCCACTTGAATTATTATTTGCGTATCCAGCAGCTTCGTTTCATGGACAATTTCCGTGTGGAGTATCGGATATCGGAGCGGAGCAAGCGGATTCCGTTGTTAAAGCTGCTGCTTCAGCCGATCGTGGAGAATGCGATTATCCATGGCATGGAGGGGAAAGAATCGGACGGTTGTCTGGTCATCTCCAGTTGGGTTGAACAGGAGCGGACGTTGTTTATCCGCGTGGAGGACAACGGCCCGGGAATGGAGGAAGAGCGGCTCCATTATATCCAGCAGGAGCTGGACCATATGGATCCCCGCATGGTTTCCGCCTATTTGCAGGAAGAAGAGCAGGCGAAGGATTTGTTTGGCCTGCGCAATGTGCTGAGCAGAATGAAATTGTATTACGGACCGGAAGCGAGGTTGACGGTTCAGAGCGTATGGGGAGAAGGAACAGCTGTTTTGTTATCCATTCCATGGGAGGGGGAACGGGATGAATCTGATGATTGTGGAAGATGAGCCCCGGCTGCGCCAGGCGCTTGCCTATAATATCTTGTGGGAGTCACACGGAATCGATATGATCGGCACGGCGGCAAACGGACTGGATGCGTTGAAGCTCATGGAACGGAAGAAGCCGGATCTGATGCTGATCGACGTACAAATGCCGGGGATGGACGGACTGACTCTGCTGCGCGAGCTTAAAGAGCGTGGATTGCTCACGAAGTTGATGAAAATCATTATTTTGAGCGGACACGACAATTTCGAATTTGCCCAAACTGCGCTGAAGCATGGGGTTTCACGATATTTGCTGAAGCCCGCGGGCGAGGAAGAAATTTTGGAAGCCGTGCTGGAAGCCCGGCGACAGCTGCAGCACGAGTTAGAACAATGGCGGCACCAGGCGGCGTTAGAGAAGCAGTGGTTGTCCAACCTGCCACATTTGCAAAATCTGTTCTTCCTTCAGTGGGCCGGCGGCAAGGTTGGACACGGGGAGATCCTGAGCAAATGCATGGATTTGCAAATCCCGCTGCGGCAAGAGGATCGTATCGCGGTTGCCGTGATGGAACTGGACCCATCTCCAGAGGAGGGGGAGAAGGCGGAGATTCAGAAGTTTACGTTGCAAATTCTGGCCAAAGAACTGTTACCCCCTCCGACCTGGTGGATCGCGACCGACTCGGACATGAATCTGATGATGGTGTTCGTGGTTGGGCCAGAGACAGAGGTGAGCGAGGCGATGCTACGGATGAATGCGGACTTGTCCCAGCTGCTCTCCCGGATTAAAGAAGTGCTGCATCGAACTGCCAGCGCTGGCATTAGCGCAGGGGCGGGCCCACTAGAGCACCTGGTTTCGTTATACCGGCAGGCTAGCCATGCCCTGCAGGAGCGGGTCGTGTACGGGCATGATCTTATCATCCCGTATCGGGAAACAGCTAGGGAGTACGCTCGGCCCTTCGCGATCCAACCCAATCTGGAGAAGGAGTTAGAGATTGCGATGGAGACCGCGGACGAGGCCAAAGCCATGGAAGCCCTGCAAGGGATATGGGATGAACAGGTTACCAAGATGGAGACTTCGGACGAGTTTCATGAGTCGGTGTTCTTTGTGCATGGCCTGTTTACCCGAATGATTCAAAAGCGGGGCTGGACGATCAAACAGGTGCTTGGTGATGATGCGAGGTATATCCAGAACATGAGCTTACTGAGCACTCAAACGCAGACCTGGGCGCATATGACGAGAATCGTTAACCGGATTGTGGTCTACGTGAAGGAGCAACGCAAAGCGAACAGCCATCAGGTGGTGAAGGAGATTTTGCGGTTGTTGAATGAGGAAATGGATCAGGAATTAACCCTGCACACGGTGGCAGACCGCATGTATATCAATTCCTCTTACTTAAGCCGGTTGTTCAAGCAGGAGATGGGGGTCGCCTTCTCGGATTACGTGCTCGAACGCAAAATGGAGCGGGCCAAATCGCTGCTGCAGGAAGGACATAAAGTGTACGACGCTGCTCGTTCGGTGGGTTACCGGGATGTGAGTTACTTTACCAAGGTTTTCCGCAAGTATTGGGGGGTAAATCCTGGGGAGTGTAAGGGTTAGCGAACTTTAACGCTTGTGAGCAACGCTATTTGGGTCTTTATGGCGTGGTTGTCAATCTAACGCTGATTAGAAAGCTTATTTGTCGGTTTTCTGCGGAAAAGGAGCTGTTTTTCCACGTATAAGCTCTCTGGCAAGCGTTAGAATGGGAAATCACTCTATTTTACCGAAATAAGCACCATGGCAAGCGTTAGCGAGATTTGAGCTCGGAGCCTACAGGGCACATTCATGTTTAACCTTCATCGTACTCCCCATGTCGATTGATCGGATTATAAACTCCACATCAATAGAAGCCGCAAGGCTTCTTTTTTTACCCCTTCATTAGGTTGATAAACCATCATATTACCACAAATAGTAATTGCTCTCGCCTACTCAGCCCACCCGTTCCAAATTTACAATGTTATCACAAGTGGACGAATACAGGGGAAGGGGGCAAGCGGATGCAATTGAATATCGGGCCCGGGCCCGAATCGGCCAGGAAGATCAAGCCCAAACGCGGCTATTGGAGCCGGCTGGGGCACGACATTTGGAAGGAATGGGATCTCTATTTGCTGCTCGTGCCGGGGATATTGTTTGTTTTGCTGTTCAAGTATACGCCGATGTACGGAATAAGTATTGCCTTCAAGGATTTCAACATTTTCAGCGGGTTTGCGGACAGCCCTTGGGTCGGCTGGAAGCATTTCGAGAAGCTGTTTACGTCGCCGGACTTTGCCCAAGTGTTCAAAAATACGGTGATTATCAGTTTTCTTAAAATTGTAATTCTGTTTCCTTTACCCATCGTCATTGCTCTCATGTTAAATGAGATGCGAAACATGATCTTTAAGCGGACGGTGCAAACGGTAATTTATCTCCCGCATTTCCTGTCCTGGGTCATCGTTGGCGGATTATTTATGGATCTGTTGTCGACGAACGGTGGGATGATCAATAAGGCACTGGCCTCGATGGGGATGGAGCCGATTGCTTTCTTTCTCGATAATAGCGTATTTCGAAGCGTGCTGATCACTTCGGCGGGTTGGAAGGAGACCGGCTGGAGCACCATTGTCTACCTGGCTGCGTTCACCACGATTGATCCGATGCTCTATGAAGCGGCGAAAATGGATGGAGCCGGCCGATGGAAGCAGCTCTGGCATATTACTTTGCCGGGGATCGCGCCGATTATCGTCCTGATGTTTATTTTGCGGCTCGGCAGCGTACTGGAAGCCGGAACCGAACAAATTCTGGTAATGTACAATCCTGTGGTCTATCAGGTTTCCGATGTCATCGGCACGTATGTGTACCGCAGAGGGCTTGGCAGTCAGGATTACAGTTTCTCAACGGCGGTAGGGCTCTTTGAGGCGGTCATCTCCTTTACGCTGGTGATTGCCGGGAACGCAGCCAGCCGCAAATATTTGCAGCGCGGGATTTGGTAAGGAAGGGGGAAGGAAGGCATGGAACCGAAACAGGCTTTGGAAGGATTACCAGCGCCAAGGGGGACGATGAAAACCTCGTTTTCCGAGAAATGCTTTACGGTTCTCAATTACATCTTCTTTATCTTGTTGGGGCTGACGACGCTGCTGCCTTTCGTTAATTTGCTCGCCAAGTCCTTAAGCAGCGAGAGCGCCGTGATCTCAGGAAGGGTGGGGTTGCTTCCGGTTGGCCTTCAACTCGAGACTTATCAATATGTGCTCCAAGACTCCATGTTCCTGAATTCGCTCAAAGTCTCCATCGCCCTCACCGTGATTGGGACAGTTTGCAGTCTGTTCTTGACGACGCTGACGGCTTATCCGTTGTCGAAGGTTCGGCTGCGCGGCAGGAAGGGGCTCTTGTTGATCTTCGTATTTACCATGTTGTTCAGCGGCGGGTTGATTCCCACGTACTTGCTGATGCAGAACCTGAATCTGGTCAATTCCTTTCCGGTCCTATTCCTCCCTGCAATGGTGAACGTGTACAACATGCTGATTATCAAAAATTACTTCGAAGGCCTTCCGGAGGAGTTGGAGGAGTCGGCCAAACTGGACGGTGCGGGGAATATCCGGATCCTGGCGTCGGTGATGCTCCCTTTATCGTTGCCGGTCCTTGCCACCATTGGATTATTTTTTGCCGTGGCGTTCTGGAACGATTATTTCTCCGCCATGATCTACATCAGCGACCCGGCCATCAAGCCGATGCAGCTTTACTTGAAGGAGCTTCTCGTGTCCTCCAGCGGCGATTTCCTCAAGGATAACGTCGATGCCGCGATTAACACAACACCTCAGTCGATTCAAGCCTCCTCGATTCTTCTAGCAACTATTCCGATCCTGCTCGTGTATCCTTTCCTGCAAAAATACTTCGTCAAAGGCGTGCTGGTCGGTTCGATTAAAGGTTGAGTCGGTCGGCTCAGGTCGGCTCTATGAGAACAGCTCCTGAAGGAGGTGATGCGCTCGACTTGCAGTGCTACCCCCATAAAAAAAGCTTATTAAGGAGGTTATTCATGATTTTCAAGATGAAAACATCGGCGGTACTCACCGCCATTCTAAGCTTCGCGTTGGTGTTATCCGGATGCGGCGGAGGAGGCGGAACGTCGGAACCTAATGCGGTTGAGCCTTCGGGCAATACAACCAATGCAACCTCGGAAGGAACAAATGGCGGGGACAATTCGGGTAAACCGGACCTGCGGATGATCATGCAATACGGGCTGTTTGATCCGAAAACCGAATATGTGGCGAAATACATTGAGGAAAGAACCGGATTCCATGTGGATTATGAATTGCTTCCTGCGGAGAATGCGGATGAGAAACTGAACTTAATGGTGTCCAGTAAAGAGAATTATGATATCGCCAAGCTGAATGCGGCCCAGTTCTATAATCTGGCTTCGGCGGGAGCGCTCGAACCGATGGATGAGCTACTGGAGGCCCATGGCAACTATATCAAACAGTCGATCAAGCCGGAGTCTTTCGCCAGCGCAACGATCGACGGGAAGATCTACGGCATTCCCGAGACCGGGGCAGGCGTGAGCATCGGCGAGGAGCTTGTGGTCCGGCAGGATTGGCTAGATGAGTTAGGGCTGTCCATCCCAACGAATCGAGACGAGTTGTACACCGTGCTGAAAACGATCAAAGAGAAGAAAAATGTCATCCCGCTGACGATGAGCAAGGATTCCATCTACGGGGACATCGCTACGACCTTTGGCGTGTACACGGATTGGAAGGAAGTGGACGGCAAGCTGGTGCATCGGGCGGAGCAGCCGGAGATGAAAGAGTACATTGCCTACATGAGCAAATTGTATAAGGAAGGTCTGCTGGATACCGAAACCCCGCTGAACACCGCCCAGGAATCGATCGAGAAGTTCTCCGGCGGCAATGCGGCCATGTATAAGCTGGCCTGGTGGAACGCGGGATCAACGATCGCTGCGCTCCAGAAAAACTTCCCCGAAGCCAAAACGTCCATTATCCCTTATCTGAAGGGACCGGATGGGAAAGCGGTTGTTGGCGCAAAGGCGAACACGACCTGGTATATCGGCATTCTGAAATCCTCCAAGAATAAAGAAGCGGCGATGGATTTTCTGAACGCAAAGCTGGAGCCGGAGACCTTCAAAGGCATCGCCCTCGGCCAGGAAGGCGTTCATTATGAAGTGAAGGACGACAAATATTATCCGATTCTCCCGATCTTTAACGATCAGTTAAACAATGCCAGTAGCTTCATGACCGGCGTTGACGAAGAGAAGTACCCGATCTACTGGCAGGCACGCGTACGGAAGGATCCGGTGCTACAAGCTCATTTCGAAGCATTCCAGAAAAACGCGGAAGGCTTGATCGTCGTGGATCCGATGTCGACGGCACCGCCAATCGAAGCCGTATCCAAAAATCTCCTCAAGCTGACGACGTTGCTGGATGATAACGTGCTGCAATTCATTTCGGGGGCGAAGCCAATCGAGCAATACGATCAATTCCTGGCGCAATGGAGAGCGGAAGGCGGAGCCGACATGGTTGCTGCGGCGAACGAGTGGTTCCAGTCAACTAAGTGAAGACACTCTTTGAATGGAAAGGGGGAAGCGGATGAAGCGTACGCTGCAGAAACGGATGGCCGGGCTCATGTGTCTCTCTTTGATCGCGGCGTTGTTCTGGCCCGGCGCGCCGATGATCTCCTCGGCCGCCGGGGTGGAGGACCCATCGAGCGTTAAAGAGGTTGAAAGGGAACCGGTGCAGTTTGTCACCGAGGACGGTAGTACCTCACTTGAATTCACGGATATGAATGTGACGGAAGCTTCGCTCGAGGAAAAGGTCGATTATCTCGCCTTATACACAAGCGGAGCCACTGTAACCGACGCTGCGTATACCACCCTGGAAGTTCGAGTTCCAGAACGGCATGTTGCGGTCGCTGTGGATGCAGCGGGTCTTGTGCAGGAGGTCGTTGGCCCACTAGACGATCCCCCGACAACCTGGGATGAGGAGCAGATGCTCCTGATTCCGGATGGAGGGTATATCGTACTGGCTGGAGGGAGCATCACTTGGGAGGAGTCGAGTTATCGGCAGACGCTTTTCGGGCGATATCATACCGGGGATCGCGTGAAGCTGATGCGAGCGGGAGTGGAAGTGACGACGGCGGATTTTCTTCCTCCATCGCCAGATCCGGAAACGGAACCCACGCCTGAGCCTCCACCTGTCCCCGAACCCGTACCTGATCCTGACCCGGAGCCACAGCTTCCAGAGCTCATGATGATTACGGAGGACCAGACCATCGTGGACATCCCTGTCATCGAAGTGGCTGGATTTGTGGCGAATTATGACGAGAAGCTGGATCTTGCCGTTACGGTGAACGGGGACACGGCCGAGCTATCGGCGGAAGGCGTTTTTCGCGAGAATGTGTACTTAAGTTCTGGAGCAAACGTGATTACGATCAGGCTGCTCCAGACTGGGGAGGAGATCGCAACGAGCACGCTGACGATTACGTATGAACCTTTGGAGAATCAGGACTATATCGAAGTCGAAGCCGCACCGAAGGACATCTCGATTGACATCGATGGACCGCGAATCAAGATCGACGATGTCGATAAAGACGTCACGGGCGTGCCGAATATCGTAGCTTTATTTACGAGAGATTACGGTGCCTCCCTCGTGATTCCCCAGACGAATGTCGCGGTGCAGGTTGATGCCAACAATCGGGTCTTGCAGGTGGTCAATCCTTCCATCAATGGCCAGCCTCCGGTATGGTCCGGGCCCACAGCTCTTGACATCCCAGAGGAAGGTTACGTATTGATGGCGCAGGACAACAGTTATGCCGGCAATTACATCAAGCGTTTCCTGGCGGAAAATTTCAAGGTTGGAGATGTCATCAAGCTTCGCAAGAATGGGGAAGTCGTATCCGTTCGGGATCTGATGGGCGGAAACGGTCTGATCCCTCGGCTTCAACTGAACAATCAGCGGATGTACACGGTGACGGAGAACAGCACGGTCATCTTGGGGACGATCGAGAACATCGACGATCCTGCGGCGATCCAACTGCTGGTAAATGAGAGTGCTATCCCTTTGGATCCGGGTGGTGCGTTCAGTTATACCTACGCTTTAGCCAAAGGCACCAACTATATCGAAATCAAAGTGCTGAAGAACGGAATCGAGCAGGATCGACGAGACCTTGCGGTGTTTGCCCGGGACAATTTATCCGAGGAGAAACAAGTCATTCTTTGGGTAGATCAGGCCTCGAATGCGAAAAAGTTCCAAACCAGCGAGCAGGTGCGCGCTTTTCTTCAAAAGGCCAAGGACAGTGGGGTTACTTCTATCGCTTTTGATGTGAAAGGCGTTGAAGGGTATGTCTCGTACAAGAAGAACGACTTGACCGGCAGACCTTACGTCAGCGAGATCCAAGCTCCCGAGAAGGCGGGAGCCAGCCCCAACCTAGATTTGCTGCAGGAGTTCATCGATCATGGCCACGCTTTGGGGCTGGAGATTCATGCGGCCATCAACGTGTTTGCCGAAGGATCGATTGCCTATAACGAGTTCGCCGTGCTGAATGATCACCTGGATTGGGAGGAGCGCGTGCACTACGCGGAGAACAACGGCGAGATCAAACGGCTGCGGGAAAGCGCGAAGCAGGGGTTGGTGGCTTTCGTCAATCCAGCGAACGATGAGGTGCGCGAGTACCAGCTCAAGACGTTTGAGGAGATCATCAAAAATTATGACGTAGACGGCGTGGTTCACGACCGCGGGCGGTATGACAACGAAGGCGCGGATTTCAGCGAGGAGACCAGGGTCAAGTTCGAGCAGTTTTTGCTCCAGCGCGGCAAGCAGTTGAACCATTGGCCGAATGATATTTTCTATTACGAAAATAACGCCAGAGTGGATGGCCCGCTCATTCAGGACTGGTGGGAGTTCCGTTCGGGCATCATCCAGAGCTTCTTCGGCGAAGTCAAATCGCTAGTGGATTCCTACGAAGCTCAAACGGGAAGAACCATCCAGGTATCTTCCTATGTGGGTTCTTGGTATGAGACGTATTATCTCAACGGAGTGAACTGGGGAAGCAAGAATTTCCGCGTCCACCCTTCTCTGGGCTTTCCGATGGAGTCCGTCTATACACCGGAGTATTACGATACCGGATATATCGAATACTTGGATTTTCTGATGATCGGCGCTTATCAGACGACCAGTCAGGAGATCCAGAAGTATATTACGCTCGGGAACATCGTCACGAATGGAGAAATTCCGCTGTATGCGGGAATTGCGTTAAATAATGTGCAGCTCCCTGCCGTTCAGCGGGAGGTGTTCCAGGCCGGCTTGAAAACGACCAACGGGCTGATGTTGTTTGATGCTTCCCAGATCAACTGGGCGATCGCCAAGGCGGCACTCCAGGACCTCGAATGGGTGAAGGATTATCAGCTTGGCATGAGCTTGCCAGACAGTGCCGACACGTTCCTGGAAGGTCATTACTACAATGTGAACCGAGTAGAGGGCAACATTAACGTGATGACGGATGCCTACGGAACGACGACCGGCACGAATCATTTCGGCGTAGAGGTGGTCGTGGACCATACGGGAATCGTCACTCGTGTCGCAAACCGGAAACAGGCGATCAATTGGAGCTGGGGGGCGCCGGAAGAGAACAATAGCGTCATTCCGTCCGGCGGCTTCGTCATCTCGACCATCGATCCTTCGGGAACGAGAACGAACCGCCAGCTCGTAGCGAATGCTTACGAGGTGGGCGATGAGGTTCGAGCGGCCGTATTAAGCGGTCTGATGGACGACGAGCTGCGGGAAACAAGGGACAGCCGATATCTGCTGGAAGGAACCATCGAAGTGCTTGGACCTGGGACGCCTTCCGTCAAGGTGAACGGAGAGGCGGCTTCCATATCACAGACTGGTACTTTTACCGTAAGCGTACCTTTAACGACGGGAATCAATTTCGTACAAGTGGAGGTGTATGTGGATGATCTGAAGACCAATAGCGATTCAGTGCAAATCATTCGTACCTCCACCGGAGACGGCGGCTCGAATCCCGGCCAACCCGGTTCATCCGGCGGCAGCAGCAGCGGTTCGCCGTCCATGTCCACCAGGCCCGCGAAGCCGGAACGGTTGAGCATCCAGAAGAAAACAACGGAGAACGGGCAACACCTCGTTGACGTCAAAGCGGATCTGACGCGGATGCTCGAAGAGGTGAAGAGCCTTCGCGAGAAGCCGATCCCATCGCAGCAGTTGCAATACAGCTTCGATGAAACCGCAGATGTCATCGCCTTGCACCTGCCCATTGACGGAGTGGAGACGGTGGTGAAGGAGTTACCGGAAGGCGTCATCCTTCTGGAGTCTTCGTTAGGAAGGCTGGAATTGCCTGTTAAGGCGTTAAGCGATTCCTTGAACTTACGAGGGACGGCGGATCGCTTGCTCATTCGCATGGGGATTCCCGAGAAAGAGCAAGAGACTCGGCTAAACGGTTTGTTGCCGCAGCAGGCTAGCCTGCTCGGGCCTAAGCTGGAGGTCGCCTTCTTCTGGGGGCAGGGGAACGCTTTGACTTCCTTGCCGGTCTTTAAGGGAACGGATGCCAAGCTGACGACAACATCGCTGGTAGGAACCGTTGATGCCGATACAACGACCGTTCTGCTTCTGGAACCTTCATTGAACCGTTATGCGTTCGTACCTGCAGTCTTCAATGAAGAGGGTGGTAAGTCCCGGATCACCTTCCGGTTGAAGGAAAGCGGCACGTATGCGGCGATCTCGCACCGGAAGACCTTTACGGACATGAACGCGCACTGGGCAGCGGACGAGGTTGCGATGTTAGCTTCCAAAACGGTCATCCAGGGCACCTCTAACACCGATTTCAGTCCAAATGATCCCATCACGAGAGCTCAATTTACCGCCATGCTCGTCCGTGCCCTCGGATTAACGGGGCAGGGACAGGGTCCGCGATCAGACTTTACGGATGTGAACTCCAGTGCGTGGTATGCAGATGCCGTGTCGGCGGCGGTGGAACACGGGTTGATTGAGGGCTTTACAGGTGGGGAGTTCCGTCCGAATGTGCAAATTACCCGGGAACAGATGAGCGTGCTGCTGGTTCGAGCCTTGAAGCTGGCGGGTGCAGAGGTTACTCCTGGAAATCCGAATTCCATGCTGTCCGGTTTCGAGGATCGCAGCCAAATTGGAGCGTGGGCCGAAGAAGCCGTTGCAACCGCGGTGGGTTCGGGCTTGATGAAGGGGCGCAAGAACGGCGTATTTGCTCCCGAAGCCTCCTCAACCCGTGCGGAGGCGGCGACGGTTCTCGCCCGAATGCTGCGGATGGCGGGGCTAATCAATCCGTAAACGAGCTAGAAAGTAAAATGCCAGCCTGTGGATGAAGTCATCCGCAGGCTGGCATGATCTTTTTTCGGATTAGACCGGACGCAGCTTTGGCCACTGCAATTCAACCCCTTGATCGAGGAGGCGCTGCTGAAAATCGGATAAAGTCTCTTCATGATTGCGAACATCTGTAGGAAAGAGGTTGCGGTCCAAACAGAAGCCGGCGCAAGTTCCTGCCGCTTCGCCGATGTTCCATTCTACGGGATGAAGCCGATAGCAGCCGTTCGTGATATGGGTGACTCCGATATTTTTGCCTGCCGCCAGCACGTTTTTGACCCGTTTGGGGATCAAGCTACCCAGCGGGATTTGAAAGGGCAGGGAGGAAATGTCGATATACGGCTGGTTGCCTGTACTCGGATGCAAATCGATGCGGTAACAGCCGACTCCGACGGTATCCGGGAACACTTCGGCTACACCGTCCGGACGGGAAGCTGTAGCAACATGCTGTTCCAGCACCGTAAACTCCGCTTGAATTCGTCTCGACTCGCGGATATAGGGAGCCATGGCGAGTCCGTCCTCCGTTCCGACGACGTCGCGGCGCAGGCGTAAACCAGGGTAACCTTGCCCGCCGTCCGGCCGGGGAGCTTCGGTCTGCAGCCAATACAATAGCGACAGGCTCAACTGTTTGGCCTGGTGCAAATGGCGCGCGGCTTCCTCTTCCGGGACGTCGATGATGGAGCCCAGCCAATAGTCATTCTGCGGCCAGTTGACCAGAGAAAGCGGACGAAAACCGAAGCGGTTGTCAAAATGAGTGGGCTCAAGGATTTGCCGGTATTGAAACAGCGGAAATTTGCCTCCGTGACCCGGGAAAATTTCATACTCGACCGGCTTGTTCGTGGAGGGCCTCACGCCGGTTAAGCTTAACAGTTGATCCGGCCAGAAATCCGCTCGATATTGCCGCCAGAAATCGTACATCTTGGGCTTGTCGATGAGATGTTCTTCTCCCTCCGCGTAATCCACAGCGAAGCAATAAGTAAAGCCCTGAATGTTCTGTGGCTCCGGTTCGCCGTCGACGGCATGAGGTTCCCCGGTCTGCGCTTTGGATTCCGCGCCGGTCACGTATTCGATGCCAGCCAGCGGTAGCAAATCGCCAAGCTCGGTGGCATCGATAAAAAACGGAGCCTGAAGCACGAGCTCATCCCGGGTGCCGAGATGACGTACCGTAACGCTGTTCACCACGTCCCCGGTGGTCTCGGCATGTCGTACTCGGTAATTGTGCAGTAGGGTTAACCTTCCGCTATGAATGTACGGAGCTAGCATTTGCTGCAGCACGGCTAAGCCGACACGCGGATCGTGACTGATCCGGCTGACGATGCCGCCGCCAGGATTGAGCTCGGGCAGGTTCCTTGCCGCCGACGTCATCGGAAAATGCTCCCGATAATAGTGGCGGACGCCTTCGCGGAAGTTCCGGTACGTTCTCGTACAACCAAAATACTCGATCCACGGGTGCTCGTCGGGCGGAACGGCTTGGCTGGTCAACTGTCCGCCGATCCAGAGCGTCTCTTCCGTCATGATGACGGTTTTGCCCGAAGCCGCGGCAGCCAGGGCCGCCGCAGTTCCACCGGTCCCGCCGCCTAGAATCACGATATCGGCCTGCATTTCGCGTTTCATCGCATGTATTCTCCTTTGGCTTGGTTTTAAGAGCTAGGCGTCAGAATGTCCATGATTGCATTCATTGTAGATGGATCAGCACGAGAACGGTACGGGAGGCGGGTGACCTTTTATGGTAATCTGATGTGCATTCGCTCTCGACCTCATCTCAATTCGCGATGGATCTGGTATGCTAGGAATCATCATAGACTTTCTTGAAGCGACTATTTCACGTTGTAGGAGGTAAGCCGATGAACCAAGTAACCATTGCCGTGATTGGCTGCGGCACGATTGCGAACCACGCCCATATCCCGTCCTACTTAGCTCACAAGCAGGTGAAAATCAAGTATTTTTGCGACATTCTGATGGATCGGGCGGAAGCCGCTGTTACCAAATACGAATGCGGCGAAGCCATCACGGATTACCGGCAGATCGTAGAAGATCCGGAGGTCGATGCGGTATCCATCTGTACGCCGAATGCTTCACACGCTTCCATCGCCATTGAATGCCTGCGGGCAGGCAAGCATGTCCTGTGCGAAAAACCGGCAGCCCGCACTTACGCAGAAGCCCTGGAGATGCAGCAGGTTCAGCATGAGACGGGCAAAATTCTGAATATCGGGGTAGTCAACCGGTATAACGAAAGCGTGAACCGCATCAAAAAAATGATTCAAAACGGCGAGCTCGGCGAGTTGTATCATGTCTATGCCAGCTTCCGTTCACACCGATCGATTCCAGGCTTGGGCGGCGCTTTTACCACAAAGGCCATTGCTGGCGGCGGCGCGTTGATCGATTGGGGCGTTCATTTCCTCGACATCGTCATGTATTGCGCGGGCGATCCGAAACCTCAAACCGTCACCGGGCAGGCTTACTCCAAGCTGGGGAAAGAGATGGCGAACTATACTTATCTCAAAATGTGGGCAGGACCGCCGGATTATAACGGGACCTATGATGTCGACGACTTCGTGACCGCTCTGATCCGCACCGAAGGCCCCACGATCTCCTTAAACGGAGCTTGGGCCCAGAACATCGGGGTCGAGGAGATGTTTATCGACTTTTTGGGCGATAAGGGCGGCATTCGACTGAACTACGGAGGGGATTTTACCTTCTACACGGCAACAGACGGCGCTTTGACCGAAACGACGCCGAAATTCACCTCGGGCAATATGTATCAGCAGGAAATCGATAGCTTTCTGGAATGTATCCAAACGGGGGAGAAGCAGCCCTCGCATATTGATACCGTTATTCTGTCTTCCCGGATTATCCAGGCTATCTATGATTCATCCGACAAAGGGGAGGAAATCGCCATCCCATGAAAAAAATCGGATTTATCGACCTTCACCTCGACCAGTTCCACGCCAACAAATATCCCGGGTGGATCGAGCAGGCTACAGATGGCGCTATGAAGGTGACGTATGCGTATGGGAAAAGAGACAAGGAGAACGGACGCACGAACGAAGCCTGGTGTAAGGAGAACGGGATCGAATTGCTGACGACCATCCAAGACGTCGTCGAGCGAAGCGATTACTTGATCGTGTTGTCTCCCGATAACCCGGAATTTCATGAAGAACTGTCCCAGCTGCCGCTCCAGTCAGGCAAGCCGACTTACATCGACAAGACGTTTGCTCCGGATCGGGAGACAGCGGTTCGCTTATTCGAGCTCGCCGCACATCACGATACACCGATGTATTCAACGTCTGCGCTCCGCTTTGCCAGCGAATATGCGGAGATCGACCCGGCCGGAATCCAAACGATCAGCAGCTGGGGGCCGGGCGCATTTGACAACTATTCGATCCATCAAATTGAGCCCATCATTCGGCTGATGGGAGCCGATCCGCAGCGGGTCATGTATACTGGAACGGCAGATTCTCCCGCGCTTCTCATCGATTTCGGGGAAGGTCGCCGTGCCACGATCCACCATTTAGGGGACAATTGCCCATTTACGCTGGGTATCAAATACGGCAACGGAACCTTTACGCAAGCCTCCGCGATCTCAAATTTCTTCGAGCCGTTCATCAGGAATATGGTGACGTTCTTCGAAACCGGCCAGCCTATGGTCGACCCTGCCGAAACCGTCGCCGTGATCGCCGTGATCGAGTATGGGATGAAAGCGGCGGAAACGTCCGGGGTTTGGGTGGAGTTGCCGTCTTACTAATCATCTTGTTTTAACTCGACCCACCTTCGCAGGAAGGTGGGTCGAGTGTTAACGGAACTGAGGGACGCTATTTGGCTGCAAACACGAGACTGTGAACTCTAACGGAACGTGAAGACTTTATTGGGTCGAAATAGACCCCGTCAGCTCCATTTTTAGCCGAATAGCGGCTTATGGTTCCGTTAGCATGGGAAATAACCTGGAAATGTTCGAATAGCGGCCCTACGTTCCGTTATAATGAAGCAAGAGATCATTTTCTGGAGGATCTATGAAAAAGCTAACTATTCTTGCATTGATTTTAGGTACTGTGGGGTTCGGCTATATCTACGTCAGTAACCATTTTTTTTCGTCTACTCCGATTGAGGCGGTCGAAAAGGTTAGGTATGAGATGAAGGGACATCTCTTATACGAGGCCGAGACGGATCGAGGCAAAATTCTGTTCATTCTTCGTGATCTCCAAAACGGGCAAACGATCAATGCAGAATACGTCCGAAAAACGCCGTTACTTGGGTGGAAATGGGGATATGGTGGGGGTCACACTTTGCCTTCAATCCATGACAAAGATCCCGACAGTTACTGGACGGTTCAATATTTTCCATCTCCGTTTCTATTTGGTGTGATCCTAAACTCGCAAATCGATTCGATCCAGGTTTATAGCTATGCGACAAAGGAGAGCTTTACTGCGTCTATTAAGGCAACGGGGGATCGGAATGTCCGGTTCTGGTATCAACTTCTTCCTGAAGAGCAGGGAACAAAGTTTAAGTTGACAGCAGAAGCGGATCATCAGACTATCAGTACCAAGATATCGGAATAAATGATAGATGCACAACGAAAAAGGCGGTGGAACTATGATTATTCGAGAGACGGAGCGGGAATTTGTGATGATCACCCAGCATGACCATGCGCGCTTGGCGGGTGAAATCGCCAGCCATTTGGAGAAGGAGTTATTTCTGAATGACGAGTTTCTATCAAGTGCTTTGCTAGCCATAGATCAGCATGACCGAGGCTGGATCGCGCTTGATGCCTCGCCAATTTGGAATACGGAGAGCCGGGCGCCGTATTCCTTCATGGACTATCCGCTAACCCCGAAAATTGATAAATATCAGCGAGGCATCGACGAAGTGGAGAACATGAATGAATATGCGGCTTTGTTGTGCAGTCTCCACTATGCTTCTTTTATGCATATCAGGGATTCGCTAGACGAGGCGTGCGCTCGATTCTACCAACATGAGCTAGAAAGGCAGCGTCGGATCACCGACAAACTAAGCGTTCCTCAAGAGGTCATCCAACGGCATTTCATGCTGTTGCAACTATGTGACGACATCTCGCTTTACGTTTGCCTGAATGAACCCGGCGTTTCCAAAGAAGAGGAACATCCTTGGTTTAGGGAAGGCTTTGAAGCTACGTTACTAGGGGAGCGATGTGAAGCCAGGTGGATCAATGCTAGAGAAATCCGGTTAACCCCGTCTCTTTTGGCCAAGGAACTAATGACAACCCTGGAACAGAGATATATCTTGAAGCAAAAGATCGAAACCCTAGGATTCAGCGAAGCGTATAAAGCCAGCGTCAGGGTAAAGCAAGATATTCACTTCTCTAAGGCAACGATATAATATCGAGTTCCAAATTAAGAATGACGACTAACGAATAGAGAGAGGTTACCCATGAAAAACAAAATCACTACGAAACGCATGACGCTCCAAATGATCGATGATACCTATGCGGATCAGGTCTTAGCGTTTGCCGTTCGGAATAAAACCTATCTT
The DNA here is from genome assembly GCF_037969915.1 of Paenibacillus sp. FSL R7-0216. NCBI lineage: Bacteria > Bacillati > Bacillota > Bacilli > Caryophanales > Paenibacillaceae > Paenibacillus > Paenibacillus sp. FSL R7-0216. The sequence continues at coordinate 2,094,092 of NZ_CP150222.1, forward strand.
GAGGAGTGGGAACCGCTAAGAACGGAGGACTTCTACACTTCCTCGGTTCAACAGGAATTGCTGCGGGACGAGGCGGCTAAGAACCAAGAAGGATCGCTCTGTAAATTTTGGTTATTCCTTGATGGTAGAATCATTGGGGCGGTAGCTATGAGCAATATCGTTAGAGGCGTGTTCCAATCCTGCCATCTGGGCTATAAGATCGATGAGCAGGAACAAGGAAAAGGATTGATGACCGAAGCCGTCGAAGCGGTGGTAAACCATGCGTTTCACGAAATGCGCTTGCATCGGATTGAAGCGAACATCATGCCGAGAAATCAGGCCTCGCTTCGCGTGGTCCAGAAGCTGGGCTTTCAGAATGAGGGGACATCCAGAAAGTATTTGAAGATCAACGGGCAGTGGGAAGATCATATCCATATGGTTCTATTGAATGAGGAGATGGAGTAAACCAACCCCTATGCCCACGCGAAAAAAGTCCTGCCCCGAGCGATTCATCGCCTGGACAAGACTTTTACGTAAGCAGCCTCTTCATTTATCGTGCATATTGCGTTTGCAGGTAATCCAGTGCTCGCGCCATTTTGTCCAGATAAGCCGGGTTTTCGTCCGAGCATCTGAACTCGATATGTCCCGTATACCCCTGAGTGGAGAGGGTCGAACCGCCGATCAGAGAGCACAACCGCTCTACCGTGCCGTGACTGCCGTCAATCAGCTCGATATGAGGCGGCAAAATTTGCTGCAGAATCGTCTTGTAATAAGGAAAATGCGTGCAGCCGAGTACGATGGTGCTGTATTGCCCAAGATCAATGCCGGACAGCTTGCGGCTGAAATAACGCTCGATCTCTTCCCGATCGAACTGCAGCTGTTCGCAATATTGCACCAACTCCGGCAGAGGCATGGAATCCACCACCTTGTGGTCGTCCACCCGAGCTACCAGGTCGGTATATTTAGATAGGCTTAACGTCAAAGAGGTCGCAAACACCAGCACTCGTTTGCCGGCAGCTTGACTTCGCTTGACGGCCGGTTTGACGGCCGGCTCCATTCCAATGATCGGAATAGGGTACATGCGCCGAAGTTCTTCAATGGCGGCACTGGTTGCTGTATTGCAGGCTACGACCAAAGCCTTAATGTCATTTCGCATGATGACACTAACCGATTCCTGAACGTATCGCTTCACTTCGGGCAGCGTTTTGGTCCCGTAAGGCACGTGGAGCGTATCGGCAAAATAAAGAAAATCTTCCTTCGGCAACTTCTTCATGGCCTCCGTTAACACGGTTAAGCCGCCGATGCCTGAATCAAAAAATGCGATTCTCACTCATATCACCTGAATTTGTTGTGGTTTGTTCGTCCTGATGTTCATCGGTGGCATCCCATTCCCGGTAAAACTGCTCCAAAAAACGCAGCATATATTCATGCCGCGATTCGGCCAGCTTTTGGGCATGCCGGGTATTCATCAAATCTTTCAGTTTGAGCAGCTTTTCGTAGAAATGATAGATCGTCGTTTTTCCGCGGCTGCGATAGTCATGATCCGAGAAATCTTGGCCTGGTTCATGCATGGATCTGCCTCTGGATCCGCCAAAAGCAAACGTTCGGGCTATCCCGATCGCCCCGATGGCGTCAAGCCGATCCGCATCCTGAACGATTTGTCCGGCGAGCGTAGACATCGGAGGATTTTTGCCGCCATTATAAGACATCGTGGAGATGATCTCCATGACTTCTTGGTTAACGGACAAATCGCTCACATGTTCATCCAGCCAGCTGCGGACACGCAGTATCCCGGCTTCCTTGGACGGATTCAGCTTCTCATCCGCCACGTCGTGCAGCAAAGCCGCAAGCTCGCAAACAAATACATCCGCCTGCTCCTTGCGAGCGATGGCAAGAGCCGTATTCCGAACGCGGTGGATATGCCACCAGTCGTGTCCGCTCCCATCACCGCTGTGCACTTCTTGCACGAATTGTTCGGCTTGTTTAATGATTTGCTGCTGCCGGTCCATCGCACCGTTCCTTTCCAATCCCTAGTTCATAGAAACATCGAATACCATCTTACCTCAAAATCGGCATACTTTAAACTTGTTTTGTTATATCCAGTCGCATTATATGAACAAAAGTTTCAGATGGAAGCGGCGCATCTTGCAAATATTTTCCTTTATCATTCGGACGGGTTCAGGGATAATAGGGTTGAAAACAGCTGGATATAAGGAGGTTCCCCTATGGCAACGGGCAAGGAGATCCCCGAGCTTTATTTTGACGGTCAAACGATCGATGTGTTGTGGGATAATCATGATCAGGTCGTGGAGTGGTTCGAGAAGTATTTCGGGTGGAAGGTGCTTCGGCAAGAAAATGGGAAGGTCGATCCCCGTTGTTCAGAGGGCAAAATGACTCAGATGGACTTTGGGACCTGGCTGGTTACTTATCTTACGGGAACCCGGCTCCCTCATCATTATGCCGAACGCGGGACCGTGGATCCCGATCTTCGATTGTGTTTTCGAACCCGGGAATTGGATCGCTTGCGGCGCGCTTTTGTGACCGATGGAGTGCGGGTATCCACCGTGTATTCGGGCCCCAAAACCAGGTATTTCGATGTCTGGGCTACCGCCGAAGGGATCCGGTTAACGCTCCAAGAGGATCGATCGCTGCCTTCCTCCGATTTGGCGCCCTCCTGGGTCAGGCTGGGGGTCAGCCGGTTAAACGAGTCGATTCAATGGTACGGGCAGCATTTGGGAATGAAGTGCGTTGAGCATCATCCAGCCGGCGGCTACGCGGTGATGGAGCTAAAGCTAAATCATTCGGAGAACAAGTCGCTTTGGGTGCTCGAACAAAAAAACAAAGAGGCTTATGTGGGGAAAGTGGACGGTCAAGTCCAGCCGGTATGTTGGATTCAAGAACGTCAGGACTTGTTCAAATATCATCATTATTTGAAACAACGCGGGATCGAAACCTCCGGCATAGGCGGGTTTCTGACTCAAGGGTTGGTCAGTTTTCATTTCTATGATCCGGACGGAAATCGTTTTAACATCAGCAGTATGTGAGGTGCAGGACCATATGGAATCCAGCGACGATGTCGATGCGATGATTCGTGAGAATCAGGAAGTCCACGTGCTGAGATGTACGATTGTGAAGGACAAATGAGGCCGATTTCAAGGGCTTAGCGAGCTCGATCCGCTCATTCTTTTCTTCTCCCGACTCCGTTTGCGGTCATTCCAATACAATTGCAAGGCGGACAAGGCGCAAATCAATGAGATAGCTAGAAATATCAACGACCAGACCAGAGGGGGAACTCCCGTAAGCTGGGCCAGATTGGTCGCGTCACCCGCTTGGCTAGGAGAAACGATGGAATTCAACAGCAGCGTGACGGGCCCCATCACCGACTCCTCCAGGCATAAGAAAGCCAGCAGCAAGTAATAGAAATTGCGTATTCGCCCCCCTAGTAGAAAGAACGCCCCATTGATCAGCACAAACAGGATCAACCACCCCCGGCCGTATCCCGATCGTACGAACAACAGCAACGATGCCAAAGCCAAGATACTGATGAGGACAAGGCCGGCGGCTTGATTTTGCCGATAATAACCGAAGAACATCGCTACCGCAAACAGCGAAGCTGAGATATAACCGGCCAAGGATACCGCCAATTGGCTCCAGCCTGAAGCCAGTACCGAATAGGTAACGCCGCTGTGATCAGGATGCAATTCGATACGGAGCACCTGTCCGGACGCAAACAATGTGACGATGGCATGGCCTAACTCATGAACCATCGTATCTAGCATGCGGAACCAATCAGAGAATGGGATCAATCGGGTCAAAACGGCCGCCCCGATCAAAAATAATAAGGCCTTCAGCCATTTATTCATCAAACTTTCGCCCTCCCTGGCAACTTGCTGTTGCTTTTCATTATAAGGGAGGGCAAAATAGTATTCAAAAGGCGAACAAATTTTCGGTTCGATGATAGACTGGTCGTGACGGAGGTTTTGGAACGATGAAGGATGGAACGGACGAAAAACACGGCTTTTTCGGCCTACATGTACATAGAGATCGAGAGCGGCGGTCAGGAACGGAACCTCGATTGACGTTCGCCGAATTGGATGTGGATGACGCCACGAAGCAGGCGAACGGCAAGGCGGAGCCCGTGAGCCGAGTTGTAGCGCCGGATCTTTGGGAGCGCGATATGGATTGGCGCCAGGATTTTCGTTATGTTTCGCGGGAGCAGCTGTTCGTCCAGAAAGCGAAGGAACTGGAGACGGCTGTAGCGGAAACGGCGGAGTTTGTCCCTTTTCAGACGTATTGGCCGACTTATGAAGAAATGCAGCCAAGGCAGCTGAAATGGTATTTGTACTGGCGGAATGAAGTTCGCTCCGGACGTTATCCGGACACCGACCTATCGTACCTATTCATCTACCTGTACGAGCTGATCCATGGGGTCGGCTGGTCGGAACCCGCCGAGGGATACACGTTAATGGAACGGGTCTGGCAAGGGTATCGACAGCGTTATCCCAAGCTGGATCTTTATGTTCGGGAATGGTTGTATGATCTGGCTTTGGTGTTCGATTTAGAGATGCCGCCTGCGGAGCCGATGGCCAAGCTCCCGCGCAATTTGTCGATGGAGCTGAAGGAGCTGGAATGGCGCAGAAGGTTCACCGCGGATCCGCTGGATGTGAGCTGGGAGCTGCTCCTCACGTTGATTGATTATGACGTGGAGAAGAGCCGCTTTTATTTGGAGCAGGGACGTAAGGAACTGCGAAACTATGTGCCGAAGGTGGTTTCATTGGTGGACGGCTATCTCTTAAAGAGCAAGGGAAGCCGTATTCTGGAGCTGCATAAGCCGATGGAACAGAAAGTATCCCGTTTCCTGTTCCGCAGCGCCGTGTACGACCATGATCTATACGGTCGAACCAAGCCGGTCTCCATTCTGCCTTACAGCGGGCATCCGCCGCTGCGCGCATTCTTGACCCAACTCGTTCGTCTGACGGAGAACAAGCTGCGAGAGCAGTTGGGTTATAAGGGGAAGCTTCGAGGAATCGACGTGGGGCCAGAGATTGAACAGTTGGTCGACCGATTCCTGAGCAAGGAGTTCGATCGTCGCAAGGCGGAAGAAGCGAAGGCCCGGATCCCTAAGGTGAAAATCAACGCGACCAAATTGCGCAAGCTTCAGCAGGAATCCGACGAAGTGAGGGACATGCTGCTGAGCGAAGAGCAGACGCTGGCGTTTGCGCCGGAAGCACCGGGTCTGCCGCCAGAGAAGGTCGCAAGTTCTCCGAAGATATCAGTCGCCGAACCGCTGCAGCCGACCTTTGATTTTGAGCGGGGGTATGAGCAGGTGCCGGAAGAGGTACTTCTGCCGCCGATCGAGGAACGGCGCGAGACCCTAGAGACCAAAGGAGAGGCGTCTGTAACCCTGTCGGAGGAATGGCAGGAGCTGTTCGCGAGTCTCACCGCGCCTCAGGCGCAAATGCTGGCCGCTTTGTTCCAGGGGCAGAGCGCTGCGGAACGCCAAATGATCGCCGAGCAAATCGGTTCTATGCCTGAGCTGCTGGTCGATGAAATCAACGAACTCGCGATGGAGCGGATCGGGGATCTCTTGGTCGATGGGGACGAAATCTTGGAGGATTACCGTGTGGAGCTTGGCAAGTGGCTGATAACAGGGCGTTAATCCAGCGCTGATCACATAGAGGATAAGTTTTGAACGATGAGGTGATGGTGGATGAAACAGATGCAAATTCCGAAGCGGTTGACCACGGCGCTCGTCAATTCCTTGACGGCCGGGGTCGTGCCGCGGGTGGGACTGGAGCATATTGCGGTCGGGCGTAAACCGGAGGTAGCGTCGATTCTGCAGGATATGGACAATATTGCGGAGGGCGGAGCGGCTTTTCGCCTCATTTCCGGACGTTATGGGAGCGGCAAGAGCTTCCTGCTCCAGATGATTCGCAATTATGCCATGGACCGCGACTTCGTGGTGGCCGACGCCGATCTGTCTCCGGAACGCCGGCTGGTTGGAACGAAAGGGCAGGGCCTGGCGACTTACAGGGAACTGATGATGCATTTGTCGACCCGAACGCGGCCGGACGGCGGCGCACTGGAGACGATGCTGCAGAAGTGGATCGCCGCCCTTCAGCAGGAGCAAATGCAGGCCACCGGCCTGCGTCCCGGCGATCCGCAGTTGCATGATGCAGTAGAACTGCGGATATATGCGGTGACGAACGAGATGCAAAGTCTGGTGCATGGATTCGACTTCGCCAAAGTCCTGGCCGCCTACTGGTCGGGGTATAAGCTTGGCGATGATGATCGGAAAGCAGCCGCCCTGCGTTGGCTGCGGGGAGAGGTCCCAACCAAGACGGAGGCACGCCAAGAGTTGGGCGTCGGCGTCATCATCGATGACGACAATTGGTACGACTATATGAAATTATGGGCGGAGTTTGCGGTGCGCATCGGGTATCGCGGGCTGCTGCTCTTTATCGACGAAGGCGTGAACCTGTACAAAATCACGAACAGCGTCTCCCGTCAAAGCAATTACGAGAAGCTTCTGACGATGTTTAACGACACGATGCAAGGGAAGGCACAGTACCTGGGCATCTACTTAGGCGGGACACCGCAGTTCGTCGAGGACGAACGCCGCGGGTTGTTTAGCTACGATGCACTTCGCACGCGGCTGATGGACGGGCGTTACAGCAGCGGGACGCGCCGTTCGTATACCTCGCCCATTCTGAAGCTGGACATGCTGTCTCATGAAGAGATCCTGCTTTTGCTGCAGAAGCTGCGGGAGATTCACGCGCTGCATTTCGGTTATGAAATGCGTTTGGCCGATGAACAGTTGATCGCCTTCATGCAGGCGGCGGTGAATCGGCTTGGGGCCGAGGAGCTGCTGACGACACGCGAGGTCGTGCGCGATTTCATGGATGTGCTGCACCTGCTGCATCAGCAGCCGTCATTGTCTTTCGAGGAGCTGATGGGCGAACGGGAGCAGGAGTATGCGGCATCCGGGAACCAGGGTTCCAAGAACAAGGGCGGCACCGACGAGTTGGACGATTTCTTGGCGGAGTTTGAGCTATGAGCGGGGGGAATCCGTTTGCTAGGTTGGCTCCGTTCATCCAGGAATACATTTACCGCAAACACTGGGATTCGCTGCGCGATGCCCAAGTAGAAGCCTGCCGGGTGTTGTTCGACACGCCTAATCATCTCCTGATCGCGTCGGGGACCGCGTCGGGGAAGACGGAAGCGGCCTTTTTCCCTGCGCTTACAGAGCTCTATCATCGGCCTTCGGAATCCGTCGGCATTCTATACATCGGACCGTTGAAGGCGCTGATCAACGATCAGTTCGAGCGGATCAAGGAACTGCTGCGGGACGGGGAGGTCCCCGTCTGGCATTGGCACGGCGATGTGGCGCAAGCGGAGAAAACCAAGCTGATGCAGCGCCCGTGCGGCGTGCTGCAAATTACTCCTGAATCGCTGGAAGGGCTGCTGATGAACCGCCCGAATGCGATCCCGGCATTGTTCCATGATTTGCGGTATATCATGATCGACGAGGTGCACGCATTTATGGGAGCCGACCGGGGGATTCAGGTGATCAGCCAGTTGACCCGATTAGAGCGAATGGCTTCCTGCTCGCCAAGGCGAATCGGCTTGTCGGCTACGCTTGGGGATTACGATATCGCCGCTCGTTGGCTTGGGGCGGGTACGCCGCAGCCGGTAGAAGTCGTCTCTCCGCAGGGCGGTCGGAAGCTGAAGCTGTCGGTCGAGCACTTCTCCTTCCCGGATGCCCGGGACGAACGGGAAGCGGAGCATTTGGAGCTGGCCAAGCAGAACTATTACAACTTCATCTATGACAACACCCATCGCAAAAAAGCGCTCGTCTTTACCAATAGCCGCACTGACGCCGAGCTGACCACACTGGAGCTGCGCCGGATTGCGGCGAAGCGGGAGGAGCGCGACGTGTTTCATATCCACCACGGCAGCATCTCCGCGATGCTGCGGGAGGAGACCGAGGCCGCGCTTCGCTCCGGTCCCGGCCCGGCGGTCGCCGCAGCGACGGTGACGCTGGAACTCGGCATCGACCTCGGTGAGCTCGAGCGGGTTATCCAGCTGGGCGCGCCATATAGCTGCTCCAGCTTCGTGCAGCGGCTGGGCCGCTCCGGTCGGCGCGGAGATCAGGCGTCGGAGATGATGTTCCTCTGTGCGGAGGAAGAGGACGAGGACGCCCAATTGCCTGCCCGGATGCCATGGATGCTGCTGCGGGCCATCGCCGTCATCGAGCTTTACGTCCGTGAGCGCTGGGTAGAACCCGTAGCTCTGCGAAAGAAGCCGATAGGCGTGTTATACCATCAGACGATGAGCACGCTGAAGAGCATCGGTGAAGCGGAACCGACCGATTTGGCCCGGGCCGTGCTGACGTTGCCGGCGTTTCGCGGCGTCGAGCCAGAGGAGTACAAAGGGATGCTGCAGTATTTGCTGCAGACCGACCACATCCAGCAGACCGAAGAAGGTACGTTGATCATCGGACTTGGCGGGGAGAAGGTCGTGAACAACTTCCGCTTCTATGCCGTCTTTAAGGACGATGAGGAGCATGTCGTCTACAACGGCTCCGAGGAAATCGGCAGCATCACCACCGTGCCGCCGCCCGGCTATTGCTTCTCGCTGGCCGGGAAGATGTGGAAGGTCGAGGAAGTGGACAGCAAGCATAAAGCGGTGTACGTGAAATCCTCCCGAGGCAAGGTGGATACGCTCTGGCTCGGCGCCGGAGGAGATGTTCATAGCCGGGTCATGCAGAAAATGCGCCAGGTGTTGGAGGAGCATACGTTGTACCCGTACCTCGCTCCGGGCGCAGCTAATCGCTTGGAGCGGGCGCGGCGGTTAGCCCGGGAGAGCGGGCTTTTGAACAGCCCGGTGATTCCGGCGGGGGGCGACTCACTGTTTATTTTGCCTTGGGCGGGGAGCAAGCAATTCCGCACGCTGGAACGTCTGCTGAAGCATAATCTGACAGACCCAATGGGGCTGCGTCAGGTGGTGCCGATGGAACCCTATTATATGGTTGTGGCAGGGAGATCGGGCGCCAAGGAACTTCTGTCCGCCATTCGGGCAGAACTCGCATCCGTCGACCATCCGGAGGCGCTGCTGGCGGCATCGGAGGCTCCTTATCTAGGCAAGTACGATGAGTTTATGCCGCCTGAGCTGGTACGGCGAGCTTTTGCCGTGGACGGTCTCGATGTAAAGGGCTTGGCCGAGGCTTTGGAAGCGGCAGGGAAGCCAAGTGAATGACCTTCGGGCAGTTCAGACGAATAGAGGAGGGCGACCATGAGTATTGAACACATCCTAGAGCGGATCGTTAACCGCCTGCAGGGAACGGAAGGCCTTCAGGCCATCGTATTGGGAGGATCGCGGGCGACGAACACCCATCGTCCCGATTCGGATATCGACATCGGCCTGTACTATGAAGGCGAAAACGGTTTGGATATCACCGGGTTGGGTCAAATCGCGACGGAACTCGACGATCAGCACCGAAACGATCTGTTAACGGGGATCGGCGAATGGGGCCCGGGGGTTAACGGTGGCGGTTGGCTCGTCATCGGCGGTTATCACGTAGATTTCCTGTATCGGGATATGACCGTAGTCCGAAAGGCAGTTGAGGATTGCTGTGAAGGAATTGTCCAAATGATGTACCAAACGGGGCATCCCCATGCTTTCTTGAACAGCATTTATATGGGGGAGGTAGCCGTATGCCGGATTTTGTGGGAGCGGGAAGACCGGTTGACCCGGCTGAAAAATCAGACCCATCCGTACCCGCCTCTATTACGAGAGGGCATGTTGCGGCAGTTTCTGTTTGAAGCGGGTTTTTCCCTGATGCTTATGGAATCAAGTGCCGATCGTGACGATATCTCATACGTAACCGGGCATGCTTTTCGAAGCGTGTCGAGCCTCAATCAAGCACTTTATGCGTTAAATGGCCGTTATTGCTTGAACGAGAAAAAGGCGGTGCGTAACATCCAATCGTTTGACATCCGACCGGAAAGTTACAAAGATCGATTGGATCTGATGTACGGAAAGCTAGGACCAGACCCGAAGGGAATCCGCGAAAGCATCCACGAACTCCGAACCTTGTTGGATGAGGTAAATGAATTAGCGAAGACGTCAACCGGGGAGGAATCTTGATGACCGCAAAGTCGAAAATGAGCGCCCCGCAACTCACGGCTGATTTAACGGAAGCCAATTGGAATGAAGTGTTGAAAGATGAGGACCATGAATTGGTTGGAGCAACGGTGGTGGGTGCGTCTTACGAACATGAGGTATTGGAAAAATGCATCCTATCCAAAGTGGTGCTCCGTGGTTGTTCTTTTGCCGGCACCGTATTCGAGCGGATGGACATGACCGATGTCGTGCTGGAAAATTGCGATTTGTCCAATGCGGTGCTGGAGAAGGCGATTATCCATCGGGTACATTTCAAGGACTGCAAGTTGACGGGACTGAATCTATCCAAGGCCAATACGGGCTCGGTGACGTTCGAACATTGCATCATGAATTTGAGTGACCTGGTGGAGGCCTCCTTAAAACAGGTCAGATTTGAGGACTGTTCTCTCCAAAATGCGAATTTCTACGGCTCCAAGTTCAAGGAGGTCGAGCTGCTGAGCTGTGATCTGAATGAGACCGATTTTAATGAAACCACTCTGAAGGGTATGGATATCAGTACGTGCACGTTTGAACGTGCGGATATTCCCACCTATGCTTTAGCAGGCTGTACGGTTTCACCAGAGCAAGCCATCGGCTTTGCCAAACTGCTTGGCTTGATCGTAAAATAGAAAGTAACAAACTCAATTGCAAAACGCCCCACCTTGATAGAGCTATCCATAGGTTGGGGCGTTTTGCTCGGGTTTAGAGTTCCTCGACTAGTAACTTCGTTCCAATACCATCTTATAACTCCCAGGCTCGGCACGGAAACCAAGCAGATCACGATTGATGCGCAGCATCGGACCGTTCATGGAATCGTTATGTGTCCGCAAGTAAGGCACTCGGCAGCTTACCGCCGTCTGGATCGCCAGCAGCTTCAAGGCTAGAGCGATATGGCGGCCGCGGTATTCCCGCAGCACGCCGGTGAACTCGTGGTACATCGCCTGCGTTTGCTCGTTTTGCTGCAGCGTCACGACGCCAACGTACCGTTCCCCGTCTTTGGCGATATGGATCCATTCGGGACGAACGCCGGGTTGGTCGATACTCCATTTTTTCCACTCTTCGAACCAAGGAAAACTTCCGGAGAATCCGGGGATATCCAGGTGCGTTGACCGGTACAGCTCATGCAGTTTTCGTTCGTTAGCTTCACCGGGCTCATCCGCCAATGTAACGAATTCAATCCCGGTGTTCTGGGCTGCTGAAATCGCGCCCAGCAGATTACCGCCATCGAATGTCGCCAGCTCCAGTACAGACTCGAACGTGTGGCGTTCCCGGACGTAACCTCTGCGTTCCGCAAAAGCCAAGGAAGCGGCATCGTTATCCCTCATATAATTAGTCAGGCGACTGGCTTTGACTTCGGTAGACCAACGTTCAACTTCATTGTAAATGGCACGGCCAACGCCGTTCATTCGCACTTCCGGCCGCACCACCAAGGTGAACATGAGCTCGCCCGGCTCCGTCCAAGGAGCGCGCCAAACATGGGCATAAGCGGCGATCTGACCCTGCGTATCTTCGGCAACCCATTTGGGATGATCCCAGCCCGTAAGCTTCCCCTCTTCGTTATAGTCCAACTGGCCTGGCGGAATTTTGGCGTCATCTTCCTCTAACAACTTCCCGGACGTCGGCTCTGATGCTATAAAGTTAATTAGTTCGGCGACCGCATCATAATCGTCCGGTTTTCGCATTTGACGAATCGTGTACGTTATCAATCCATAACCTCCTATGTAATCGGTTCTTCTGCCATTATCTCATGGCAATCGGTTATGAGGAGGGTAAGGTTTGGATATAAATAGAAATTCCTGATTCGAATGAGAAAACCGACTACCAGGTAAACCCGGCGGAGTTTCGAGTGAATGAATTCAACCTGTATTGCAGGAGGGTTGCTATGCGATTCAAAACGAAACGAGATCCTTTGTTCACTGTCCTTTGGACGGCATTGATTTTGGTTGCAAATCTGGTGATTCTATGGCCGTTGCTTCTCGATCCGCAAGCATTAACGTCGGGAGGACTTGTGGGGCTAATCGTACCCGATGTGCTCGTGACCGCCTTGCTGGGGTGGCTCGCGATCGGTATCTCCTACGAGATCAAAGAGGATGTGCTGCTCGTTAAGGGAGGCATGCTCCGTTCCAAAATTCGATTCGAGGAGATTACTCGGATTACGTACCATCCGAATATCTGGTTAGGGTATCGACTCATCTCCTCGCGTGATGCGATTGAAATCCACTACCGAACCGGTGTCCTTGGCAGCGTCGTTATCTCACCGGCGGATCAAAAGCGATTCATCGAAGAGCTGATTCGGCGAAATCACTCCATTCAAATTGTTGATAGCCCTTGAGCGAAGGGAGGCAAGTCACATCGCCGGAAATCTTTTTTTGCTATGCTGGGTGAAAAGCAAGGGGAGAGAAGGTAGGCTTATCCTATGGTGCATATGTCCAGTTTACTCATCCCGGCAGCGGTGTTACTCCCAAATTTGTTGTTTGTGGTTTGGCCTCCGCAGCCCATACCCGGATTGAAAGAAACCAAACAAAGCCACATTTATCAAATCGCTGAAGGCATCGGACGAGTGGGTGTCGTGGTTCTCCCTTTGTTCTCGGCGATACGCTTGGAAGGGAGCCTTGAATGGATCGCTCTCGTGATGATGCTCCTGAGCTTAGGGTTTTACGCCAGCGGCTGGATTCGCTACCTTCGGAATGAACGGGAGTATCGTTACTTATACACGTCGATGTTGGGGATTCCGGTGCCGATGGCGGTCATGCCGGTCCTGTATTTCATGAGTGCCTCACTTCTGCTGCATTCTTATCCTCTTATGGCTTGCAGCCTAATTTTCGGGATCGGACATATACCAGCCAGCATCCGAAGCCAACGTTCCCTCCCGAAAATAAACTAACCTGAAAAGGGGCGGAAGCTCGGCCGCCCCTTTAAAGCTTCTGTTTAATTCACCTTCGTAAACATCCACTTCTGCGCGTCCGTGCCGTTATCCGTCCACTGTTGCACCGCTGCTCCGTCCGCCGTCGAAGCGCCGGACACATCCACCACCAAACCGCTGGCTTTGGATACCAGCTTGAAATATCCGCCGCCCGCATCAACGATACGCCAACGCTGAGCATCCGTACCATTATCCGTCCACTGCTGCAGCTGCACGCCGGTGGCTGTGCTTGCGCTTGGGACATCCAGCACCTTGCCGCTGTGGATGGCTGTCAGCTTGTAATATCCATCGCCTGTGCTATCCAGACGGAAACGCTGATTGCTGGCACTATAGTTGGTCCATTGCTGTATTTTGGCCCCGTCTGCAGTGGAGACATCAACCACATCCATCACCTTACCGCTAGCTTTAGAAGCGAGGGTATAGACTGCGCCGTTCTCAAGGGTAGGCGAAGTACCGACCTGGTCCTGATAGACGCGTACATAATCCACCAGCATTTGCGCGGGGAATGGCGTGGACCCGTCCGGGCTACCCGGCCAGTTGCCGCCGACTGCAAGATTCAACAGCAGGAAGAACGGCTTCTGAAATTCTTCCGTGTTCCCGGTTCCGTTTGCGATATAGAACTCATTATATTGGATACCGTCCACGAACCAGCGAATATAACTCGAGTCCCATTCAACGGTGTACGTATGGTATTGAGAAAAATCTAAATTGCCTGAAGTCCGGCCGTAAGAGGCGTATCCGTTCGCGTCCCAATGCACGGTGCCGTTAACAACCGCGTTATGGTTTACGCGTTCCATAATGTCGATTTCGCCGCAATAAGGCCAGTTAACGGAAGTGATGTTCTCGCCCAGCATCCAGAACGCCGGCCAAAGGCCTTGTCCGGTCGGAAGCTTGATCCGGGCTTCGATTTTGCCGTAAGTGAAGCTCTTTAAGCCTTGGGTTTTGATTCGCGCGGATGTGTAGTTTCTGCCTCCGTAATTTTCCTTCTGGGCGGTGATCACCAGATTGCCGCCGGTAACTTGCAGGTTTTGCGGACGGTCGGTGTAATACTGGAGTTCGTTATTTCCCCAACCGTTCGTACCGGTGCCCATTTCGGGTGTCCAGTAAGCACGATTGAGAGAGGAACCATTAAATTCGTCGCTCCAGACCAGTTTCCAGTTTGGAGCCGCGCTTGAGATTTGGGGTGCAGGCACAAAGACGACCAAGAGGGTGAGCAGCAGAAAGAGGAGAATCGGTTTACCGCGTTTTAGCATCATGAATTCGCTCCTTTCAAAAATTGAATGGTTTGGGCTAACCTGCCACGTGCGATGTTCATACTAAACCGGTTTCGATTATTATGATAGCGCTATCATTACATAGATTACCATTTAAAGGTTAGTTTTACAACACCTATTTTGGAAGGTTTTTCAAATCGATATGGTTCTGTTATTCTTGTATCAACCCATGATAGAACGGGAGGAATCGTATGGAGCTGCGGATATTGGAGGCGTCAGATGCTGTGATCTATCAGACCCTTCGTTTGAGAGGTTTGCAGGATCATCCGGAAGCTTTCGGATCAACTTACGAGCGGGAATCGGCTTTTTCGACTGACACGGTGGCGGATCGCATCAAACCCAGCGAAGACCGATTCGTGCTGGGCGCGTTCGACGAAGATGGGACGTTAACGGGCATCGTTACCTTTGTTCGGGAAAGCTCCCCCAAAGCACGGCATAAAGGAACTGTATTCGGTTTGTACGTCACGCCCGGAATGCGGGGCCAAGGAATAGGTCAGGTGCTGATGCAGGAGCTCCTATCGAGAGCTAAGCAGTTGGATGGGCTGGAACAGCTCAATCTAGCGGTCGTATCTACAAACGGGAGGGCTCTCAAACTCTACGAATCGATAGGGTTTCGGACCTACGGAACCGAGCGAAGAGCCTTGAAATGGGACGGCAAGTATTATGACGAGGATTATATGGCGTTAAAACTGAACTGAATGGGGGACGGAGGATGCTAATGAACACGGAACGTCTGCAGATCAGGGAATTTATGTGGGAGGACGAGCAGGCGGTTCATGCTTATGCTTCTGATCCATTGGTGGTGGAGCATATGCTCTGGGGACCGAATTCGGAGGAAGATACGCAGGATTATTTGAGACAAGTGATCCAAAAGCAGGAGCAACTGCCGCGGGTAGCGTATGAACTGGCAGTAGTCATCCGTGAGACCGGTCAATTGATTGGGGGGTGCGGCTTGTTCCTGGAGGGGTACAGGCAAGCCGAGCTCGGGTATTGCTTCAATCGGACATTTTGGGGGGAAGGGTACGCGACGGAAGCGGCCAAGTTCATGGTACGCATGGGCTTCCGCGAGCTGGGACTGCACCGGATCTATGCGACCTGTCGGCCGGATAATGTGGGTTCCGCTAAAGTGATGCAAAAGCTCGGGATGCAGTATGAAGGGCATTTTCGGGAACATCGCTGGCACAAGGGAAGTTGGCGGGATTCGTATCAGTATTCCATTTTATCAAGAGAGTTTGATTAGGGGGATCGGGGATGTCAATGCAAGCAGTCAAAGATGACCTTTTGAGCCAATTCCGCGCGTGGACAAGTTATGTCCGGGACATCGAGCCATTGGATTGGGCGAAGCCCGTTAACGAAGGGAAGTGGTCTGTCCACGGGTTGGTCAGCCATTTGATGATGTGGGACAAATATTTCTGGGAGAGGGCTATCCAGCCCATCTCACAGGATCAGCCCCTTTCGTTGCAGGAGCTGGATTTTGACGAATTTAACCGTGAGGCCGTGGAGTTTGGGCATGCGAAATCAAAATCGGAATTAATCGAGCTTGCCGTGTATTATCGCTGCTTGATCCTCGAGGCGATTGAGGGCATGGATGAGGCGATGCTTAACCGAACCTACGGGGAGTTTACGTTTGAATCATATCTGCGCGATTTTATTTGGCATGATCAGCATCATCGGAGTCAAATCGAAGAACGTAAAGCGTATCTTGTATAAAAAATGAATCGGAAGGTGAGACATGAAACTCGCCTTAAAGAGATTATTGGCTTACTGGATTGATTTCATGCTGCTGGCTGCCGTTTTGGTCGCTTTGCAGGGGCTGGTGAACGCTGTGTCTTCCGGCTTTCCCTTTGCCTATTTCGACAAGGGGATCGAAGTTGAGCTCTGGGTGCTGGGTACGATGTCTTTGCCCGTATGGG
Source organism: Paenibacillus sp. FSL R7-0216 (assembly GCF_037969915.1). Taxonomy (NCBI): domain Bacteria; kingdom Bacillati; phylum Bacillota; class Bacilli; order Caryophanales; family Paenibacillaceae; genus Paenibacillus; species Paenibacillus sp. FSL R7-0216. The sequence continues at coordinate 2,110,345 of NZ_CP150222.1, forward strand.
GTTACTTCATCCTGATGGAGCGACGTTATGGACAGACGCTCGGCAAAAAATGTCTGGGTTTGCGCGTCACGGACGATCAAGGCAAGCCGATCCATGTTGGGCAGGCTTTGGTCAGAACGGCGGTGCGTCTGTTTCCCTGGGAAATGACCCATGGGATCATCCTGGTGCCCGAACCCTGGTGGAGTGTGGAAATACCGGCCCACCCAGGCTGGATTTACCTGCCTAACGGTATCCTGTTGATTTATCTTGTGATATTATTTTCCACTAAGGGAAACCAGACCTTCCACGACGTTGTCGCCGGCACGAAAGTGATCGAAAGAGTGGAGAGAAGGAGAGATAACCGATGAAGTATTTCAAGAAGCTAGAGGGATCCAGGTTGTATCTGTCCCCCGTGAATCCAGAAGACGTAGAGACCTATACCCGGTGGATCAATGATCTTTCCGTGTCTGTCAGACTGGGGAATTCCAGAGAAGTGTTTGGGCTGCAACGAGAACAAGGCTTGCTGGAGGACATGGTCAAAGAGGGCCAAAATTTTGCGATCGTTCGGATGGACGATGACCAACTGCTGGGAAATTGTTCCTTGTTTGCAATGGACTCGATTCGCCGGGTCGCGGAGGTCGGGATCTTCTTGGGAGATGAGGAGCAACGGGGGCAGGGTTACGGAACCGAGGCGTTGCAGCTCATTTGCGAATACGGGTTCAAAATCTTGAATCTCAACAATATCATGCTGCGCGTATTTGAGTTCAATCAACCGGCCATCCGATGTTACGAAAAAGCCGGGTTCCGTGTTTTCGGCCGCCGATCGCAAAGCTATTATATGAATGATACGTACTTCGATGAGATTTATATGGAAATGCTGCGGAGCGATTGCAAGACCACCTATCTGGATGCCAAGCTGCCCCGACGCAACTAACATCCCATAGTACTTCAAGACGACCCGGCCTTCCTGTGTGCGACGAGCCGGGTCGAACTCTATACGGAGGGGAAGATGGTGCAGATGAAGCTTGTGATTATATTTGGCCCGCAGGCGGTAGGAAAGATGACGGTAGGCCAGGAGCTGGAGAAGCTTACTGGACTGAAGTTATTTCATAATCATATGACGATTGAGCTGGTCTCGCATTTTTTTGATTATGGGTCTCCCGCCGGCAAACGGCTGGTTGGTTTGTTTCGGGAGGAAATCTTTGAAGAGGTAGCGAAAAGTGACTTGCCCGGGCTGATTTTTACCTATGTCTGGGCGTTTGACCTCCCGTCTGACCGGGAATATGTTGAACATATCCGCCGGATTTTTGAATCCCAGGGCGGTGAAGTGTTCTACGTTGAATTGGAGGCCGATCTGGAGGAACGGCTGATCCGCAACCGCGATCCGCATCGTCTGCTGCATAAGGCAAGTAAAAGAAATCTGGCGCGCTCCGAAAGGGATCTACTTCAAACCATGGAGAAACATCGATTGAACTCCTTGGACGGCGAGATAGGAGAAGCTAATTACATCAAAATCAACAATACCGCCTGTTCCCCGGACGAGGTGGCAAGAATCATCCAGGAGCGGTTTCAGCTATAATCGTGTTGAAGTTCCCCTCTCATTGAAATGTAGAGATAAACGCATGAAATGTTCGGGTTTTAATACAAGGATGTGTTTCGCGAGGTGGAACATCGGCCATGAGAACAGAGGCATGAGAACGAATCGACTTGGAGGACAACATGAGCGAAACCGAAATTTTTGACTTCTACACCATAGAGATGAGGAAGCTGGGCACCGCCTCCAGACAAGAGGTACATACAAAAGGTTTGTGGCATCAAACCTTTCATTGCTGGATTATGAAACGGGATACCAGGGGCGAAATCGATCTCTTGTTTCAACGGCGTCATGTGAATAAAGACGTGTTCCCTTCGCTCCTGGATACTTCCTGCGCAGGACATCTCCAAGCTGGAGAAGAAGCAAGGGACGGAGTCCGCGAACTGGAAGAGGAGCTCGGACTAGCGGTACCGGTTGAGGATCTGACCTATATCGGCAAGGTAGCTCAGGAGCATCTAATTTCCCCCCATTTGATCGACCGTGAGTTTAACCATGTATTTCTCTACGAAAGCGAACAGCCTTTGGTCGATTACCGCATCCAGGCCGAGGAACTGACGGGGCTTTATTGGGTTAGCTTGCGAGACTTTCAGGAGTTGCGCTGTGGGGATCGCGACCAACTGACGTCAACCGGAGTTTACGTGGATGACCCCAGCGGGACCCTGATGGAAGAACAGGCCACATGGCGTCTAACGGATTTTACGCCCAATTCGGACGAGTACTATCAATTGTTATTTGACCAGATCGGAAAGAGGTAGCGCATGGTGAAACCTCAGGATAGGCGGTGGGTTGCCTTCGCGCTGGTCGGATATTCCTTGCTGCTGATTTACTGGATGTTGTTCGGTTTCGGCCGAGAACCGCATGATACCTATAGGTACAACTTGAAGCCTTTATTTACGATCCGCCAATTTCTTCGTGCAGGTGATTTTATGTCAGCCCGATGGCTCGTGAATATGATCGGGAACATCGGCGTGTTTATCCCTTTTGGTCTCCTGATGCCCATGGTGTTCGGAGGGAAGCTGCGGAAAGAGATTTCTCTTTTTTTGCTGGGAATCGTGATCCTTGAAATCTTGCAGCTGGTACTGAAGAGAGGCAGCTTCGACGTCGACGATTTGATTCTGAACGCGGCGGGATTTATGCTGGGCTTTGGCATATATAAATTATATGACAGGATACTAATGAAGCCGAATAAGCGAAGGACGTGATGTGATTTGAATAAGGAAAAAAGCCTGTTATACGCCTTTTTGGTTGGCATTGGATTTTGCCTGGTTCCTTTTGCGGCCTCGGATTTTTTTCTGTTTCGTTTCATTTTCGGTTTTGTTCGTTGTTTGGGTATGGTCGTAACGATCTTTGCCGGTTTCTTTATCCTAACGGAATCCTAACTTCATCTCAAAAAAATATACGGCAATCTCATCCAAACGCTGGTCATCTCCGCTGCAGTGATTCTGGCGCTCGTTTTCATTTTCTATTGGGGGTTGTTCAACTAGCTGTGTTTGGGGAAAGGAGAAAAGCCACGTTGAAATCCAGGAAGTTTGTCGACGCGAAAATCAAGCGGTCCATCGCGGATCATGCGGAGCAAACGGATCAGCGGACGTTGGCGTTATGGGCAGCGGAATGCGCGGAGCGCGTGCTGACCTGCTTCGAGGCGGAGCGGCCAGGGGATTTGCGGCCACGCCAGGCGATCCAAGCGGCCCGCGCCTGGGTGCGCGGCGAAGTGAGCATGGCCGCGGCGCGTGCGGCAGCGTTTGCGGCGCATAACGCGGCCCGCGAAGCCAGCCATGCCTCCGCCAGTGCAGCGGCCCGAGCCGCCGGTCATGCGGCGGCGACCGCGCATGTGGCGGAGCATGCGCCGCATAGCGCCACCTATGCCGCCAAGGCATTGGCTCTTGCCGCGGACGATGCGGACACCGCCAAGGCAAGAACTGAGCTGGAGCGGCAGTGGCAGCTTCGCCGGCTGCTAGACTATTGAATTCATCATCTAACAAGGAGATGCACCAATGAATCATACACCCGTCAGCGTTTATGAAGCGGAACTCGGACATCTGGAGCAATTAGCCCGGCTGTTTGACGAATATCGCTTATTTTATGAACAAGCCTCGGACCTGGAAGGAGCCCGGCTGTTTTTGGAGAGCCGGCTAAGCCGGAGCGAATCCGTCGTTTTCTTGGCGGTCGAGCCGCTCAGTGGGAAGGCAGTTGGGTTTACGCAGCTATATCCTTCCTTTTCGTCCATTTCGATGAAACGAATTTGGATTTTAAACGATTTGTACGTACAGGAGGAATATCGGAACCAAGGCGCGGCGAAGCTGTTGCTGGAAGCAGCAAAATCCCATGCCCGGGATACGGATGCTAAAGGCCTGGAGCTGTCGACGGCTATGACCAACGCCCGGGCTCAGCGATTGTATGAACAAAGTGGATACGAGCGGGATACGGAGTTTTACCATTACTTTCTAAGCTTGTAGTACAAAAAGGAGTTGTCGCATGACCAAAGTGCTTGTAGTGGATGACGAAGCGGGCATCTCCGGAGCAGTGTCCTACGCACTGCGACGCGAAGGGTACACGGTGGAGACGGCGGCGGATGGGGAAGAGGCGCTAGACCGGGTCGATTCGTTCCGACCGGAGGTCATGGTACTTGATGTCATGATGCCCAAGCTAAGCGGATACGAGGTATGCCGCAGACTGGAAGGCCGGCCGCAGCGGCCGGCGATTCTTTTGTTGACGGTTAAGAACGACATTGTCGACAAAGTGCTGGGCCTGGAGCTTGGGGCGGACGATTATATGACCAAGCCGTTTGATATGCGAGAGCTTGTCGCCCGAGTTAAAGCGCTTGCGCGACGCGGCTTACAGACAATCCCCGGGACTCCCAATGAGGATCGGGAGCTCGTTCGATTAGGTGAACTTACGATTCACTTACTCAATCGGACGGTTTATGCTGGCGGTACCCTAATTGACCTGACGCCAAAAGAATTTGATTTGCTGGCGCTCTTCGCCGAACATCCCGGACGGGTGTATTCTCGGGAAGCGCTGTTGGAGCAAGTGTGGGACATGGATTTCGCCGGAGGCACGCGAACGGTCGATATGCATGTGCAGCGACTGCGCAAGAAGCTGGGTCAGTGGAACGATGTGATTCAAACCGTGTACGGCATTGGCTATAAAAGCGCGGAGCAACAGCCATGAAACGACGGACTTGGCGATTTGGCCTCAAAGGGAAGGCAGCGGTGCTTCTCGCTATTCTGCTGGCTGCCGTCATCGCCGTCCTTAGCGTCCTGGTGTTGGCAGGCATCCGGGAGGACCAGCGCGAGCGCCTAGAGCAAACGTTGGCCGCAGAGGCAGAGTCCGCGAATCTCCGGGTTCGCCAGGAAGTGCTGACGAGCGGTTCGCCCGCTCCGGATGCGTTCATGGAGCAAAGCGGCCAAGGTCTTGCCGTCGATTTGGGTGCCGAAAGCGGCTTGCCGGTCACACTCTATAAAACCGACGGGTCGCTTGCGGGCACCTCGTTGCCGTTTCAGCCCAAGGTGGATGTCCAGGATGCGCTAAGTTATACAGCCAAAGGGCGATCTGCCTATATCACGGAAGGCGATCAGCTACTGTATTTAGCGCCTCTTTATGCATTTGATCAGGAATCGGTGGGAACGGTGCAATTTCATGTGTCCCTCACGGAACAGCAGGCTTTTTACGAGCGGATTCGGCGGTTGTTCTGGCTCGCGGGTGTGACGGTACTGGTTGGGGGATTTCTGCTCGGCTACCTCTTTGTCTGGCGACAAGCTCATGTGATCACGCGGTTAAATCGCGCCGCAACGCGGATAGGAGAAGGGGAGTACCTACGTGAGCCTACTGTCCAACGGAAGGATGAGCTTGGGGAACTCGCGCAGGGGATCTATGAAATGAGCGGAAAAATCGCGACCACCCACGCCCAGTTGACCGATGAGAAAAGCAAGCTGCTCGAGGCAGTTACCCGTTTGCAGGAGCTGGAGCAGCAACAGAAACTGTTCATCGGGAACATCAGTCACGAACTGAAAACCCCGCTGACCTCAATTCTCGCCTACGCCGATCTGTTGGACATGTATCGGGACGATCCGGCGCTCCTGGAGGAGGCGGCCCGGCATATCGGGATGGAAGCCGAGCGATTATACGCGCTTGTTGAGAAATCGTTGAAGCTTTCTTCTATGGACGTCTACGAGTTTGAAACTCATGCCTCCTCGGTCGACCTGAAGCCATTGCTTACGGAAGCGGCGTTACGCTTGCAAGCGAAAGCGGAGAAGCAAGGCATCGAACTGGTCACAACCTTGCAGGATGGCAAGGTCTGGGCCGATTCGGATAACATGATGCATATGGTGATGAATCTTTTGGATAACGGCGTGAAATACAATCAACCCGGCGGCAAAGTATTTCTATCCAATAAAGCGATCTCAGAACCGGGCGGTCCGGGGCGGATGCAAATTACGGTGAAAGATACCGGCATCGGCATCCCACCGGAAGCGTGGCCTCGCATCTTTGATCCGTTCTTTACCGTCAGCAGCGACAGAGCCAGAGTTCATGGAGGGACAGGCCTTGGCCTGCCGCTAGTTCGCAGCCTCGCAGAGAAGCAACGGGGTTCGGTGAAACTAACCGCATCCGGCCCCGAGGGATCGACGTTTGTCATCGAATTGCCGCTCGAGCGTCCTGATCCTCAGGATGGCGGCTAATTCAGCCGGTTTCAGCCCAGACTTAATCGAGGTCCGGGCTGTTTGGCATGTCGTCGGGTCCGGCGGCAAGGTGAAAGGAGCAACTGCAAAAGTGCATTTGATTTCTAGCCCCAGTGCCAGTTTCGAGCTAGTCAAATGTAAAAGTGCATCCGGTAGGAGCTGATTCTAACTTTAAGGACGTTTTGGGCAAAAATAAACTGCAATTTTACATCTGAAAGACGATTTATCGACATCCGCGGGCAAATTGCCTGCACTTTTGCATCTGAAGGCCACTTACCGAAATTCGTGTGCATATCGCCTGCACTTTCACATTTAGCAAAGACGTTACAAGAACGTTACAAGTCGGATATTTTTACGTGATAACTCTTTTCTATACTTAGGTCAACAGGGGAAACCGAAACGCTTCGGAGCTCCTGTGGCACTAACGCGGGAGGTACCTGTAATGAAGCATCACCCTGGGAAGTACGGGTTCACGTTGTTGGCTGCAACGCTGTTGTCCATCGCCTTAACGGCATGTCAAGCAACCGGAGACCGGCTGACGGTCGTGGACCCTGGTGCCACTCGCCAATCCGGGCAGCAGACGCCCGTCCGAGGTGGAGCGGATGAAGCCAAAGCCAAGCGACAGTTAACGGTAGTTCACACGCCGGGGCAACCGGCTAGCCGAGAGGTAACCGTTGCTGGAACGCATAAGATTGAAGCCGCGAGCATTCAATCCTGGATTTCAGAAGAAGAGGTGGCAATCGAAACGATCCGACTCGTCAAAGCCGGGACGGCGACTGAGGAACCTCAATACGAGTACGCGACCTCAATCCTGAACCTGGTGAATGGCCAAACGCGCAAACCCGCGGGAGAGGAGGGACAGCAAATGGACGGCTACATGCTCGTGAAAGAGACCTTGTCACCAAACGGGGGGTACAGCTTTATTCAAAAATGGAAGGACAAATATACTGCCGACAATTTCGTGAAAGATCGCGGGACGGGCGAAACGATTCAAATCCCCGGGGACAACTACTTGGAACTGGGTGGCTGGCTTAACGAGAATACGTATGTTTTGGCCGCCGGTTCTATGAGTGGGCGCGGAGAGATCCGGCAAATCTCTGCAGCGGATGGGAAAGTGACGAAGCTTCCGCTGGAGGATCCTGACGTTGAGGTATTTACGCAGTTTGGCGTCAGTCACGGCCGAATCTACTATACCGACAACCACCAGGTATTGAAGGTGTTTGATCCGGGGCAGACGAAGCCGGTCAGCTTAATTCGCGACGTATGGGATTTCCAACTCTCACCGAACAGCCAATATATATCCGTGTCTACGGTTACCCAATCGGGAGCGTTTCAAGGCAGCGAACTGCTGATCTACGACTCGGCCGGCACCCTCCAGGGTACGCTTATCGGCAAAGGTGACCTGATCTCCTACGTATCTTGGTCTCCGGAGTCCGACAAACTGGCGTTCGACGTGTATACCGAGAAGAAACCGGGTATGAACGGGGTGTATCTGTTCGACACGGGTTCAGGGCAAGTGTCGCCGCTCGCTCCCTATTACGCGTCTACGGAGCCGCTCCCCCATCCGGTATACCCATTAAGCTGGAGTCCATCGGGTAAACAGCTGGGTATTACGGTGGATGATCCAAAATCGCTGCTTGTCACTCAAGTCATCGAGTTTAAGTAATTGAAAAGAACATTGTGAGGAGAGGAATAACCATATGAACAACAACATGAAAAAATCGATCTTGGCTTTCGCTGTAGTGGGCATGACCTTTACCGGAGCCGCAGGAGTCTTCGCAGGAACGCAATTGCAGAAAATCACCGCTTATTTGAATCACCAAATCGGCATCCAGGTTAACGGTCAAACCTACGCCCCGGTTGACGGGCAAGGGCGTCAGTTGGCGCCAATCACTTACGACGGAACGACGTATTTGCCGGTACGGGCATTGGCGGATGTGCTGAAGGTTCCGGTGAATTATGACGCTACCCGCCATCAGGTGCAAATCGGGAGCAAAGCTCCGGAAACCCCGGAAATCCCTGAATCCAATACAGACTTGATCACTGTAAACTATACAAAAGCCCAGTTGGAGGAGATCATCAAAGCGTTCGCCAAATTCGAATCCTTCGAAACGCCATATGCGCCCCAACAAATGGCTAAAGGGGATGGCTTTAAGCTGGTGGGCGCCTCGGATGATGGCGTGAACTTGATTTTTAATCATATGACGGTTTCGATATCCCCGCGGGATTATGCTTACGAATACGAGGGAAAAACGATCACCTTGTCGAACGATGTTCAAGCGAAATGGTACACTCCGTCTGAAACGCCGATGCTTTCCTTCAAGTTGGATGACCGTTTCGTGACGCTAAGCTCGCCGGATGGCAAAATAAGCCAAACCCAGATGGAGAAGGTAGCCGTCACTGTTGCGAAGTTGAAATAAACTCTTTAGGGATCTCGGAAGGTCTGTCGGAGCAGGAGTTCATCCTGTTACGACAGGCCTCTTTTGATTAGGCAAAGGTTAGCAAATCGGCATTTACTTCCAGCTGTATTCTGGCCTAATATGGAGTTATTGGTTACGTTATCGAATCGAGGAGGGGGAGCGGGATGATCAAATCGTTTGATCAATTGGAGCTTTTGTTGGCGGAGTTTTCGAGAGTCGTGAGCGCCATGGACGAGGCAAGCTTTGTGAATAAACCGTCGCCGGAGAAGTGGTCGAAGATGGAGATCCTCGGGCATTTGTGCGATTCGGCGGCAAATAACCATGTGCGGTTTATGCGGATTCTGACGACGGATGAGCCGATCACAATTGATGGGTACGCGCAGGATGATTGGGTGAAACGCCACGGCTATCAGCATTACTATCACCGTGAGGAGCTTCTCCTGTTGTGGAATCAACTTAACGGGTTGATCCTGAATGCGCTGCGTAGTGCCACCGAATCGGATGGAGCGAAACGATGTGTGCTCACCGACGGTACCTCGCTAACACTTGACGAATTATTTGCAGATTATATCCGGCATGCGGAGCATCATCTCAGACAAATTCGCGATATTCGTTAAGGGAATAAAACTAGGAAATTCCTTTGATTTTCCCGGTTCCTTGTTTATATTAGATACACAACCTTGAAGAAGAAAAGAGAGGAATTTCGTTATGCCTGAGAACTTAACGACCGGGGAAACAGCTTACGGGCAACGCCGATTATCGCTGCGAGCCGACTGCGACAATTGCTTTGGCTTGTGTTGTGCCGCCTTGCCCTTCGCCGCATCGGTGGACTTCGCTGCGGATAAGGTGGCAGGACAGCCTTGCGGACATTTGCGGGAGGATTTTCGCTGCGGGATTCATGGCAGACTGCGGGAGCAGGGCTATCGAGGCTGTACAGTCTATGACTGCTTTGGCGCAGGGCAACAGGTCTCACAGGTGACTTTCGCTGGGGTGAGTTGGCGTCAAGCGGCGGGATCTGCTAAGCCGATGTTCGAAGTGTTCCCGGTGATGTGGCAGCTGCACGAATTGCTCTGGTACCTGGACGAAGCGTTAAGTCTATCCCAGGTGAATGATTTGCATGATCAGCTGCGCTTCGCCTATGACGAGACTGAACGGCTCGCTTACGCCGGTGCGGACGATCTGCTCGCCTGTGATCCGGCAGCTCATCGTGCCAAAGTCAACGAGCTGCTGCTGGAGGTGAGCGAGCGCGTCCGTTCCGAAGCGCTCCGACAGGCCAAGTCGTCACCTGGACGCCGCAGAAACTTTGGACGCGGCGCTGACTTGATCGGCGCGAAGCTTCGGGGGGCCGACTTACGTGGTGCCCTCCTGCGAGGCGCCTATCTGATCGCCGCCGATTTGCGGGGAACGGACCTCTGCGGTGCCGACTTGATCGGTGCAGATCTGCGGGATGCCGATTTAAGAGGTGCCAATCTGTCTCAGAGCTTCTTCCTTACCCAAGCTCAAATCAACGCGGCTAAAGGGGACTCGGCTACGAAGCTACCGCCTCTCCTCCAACGGCCCTCCCATTGGGAGGGGGCTCCGGGGAGGATTGAAGCGGGATGAACGATTATCAGGAAAGAGTTAACCAGGTCTGCGCACACATCGATGCGCACTTGGATCAGAAGCTCAGTCTGGATCAATTGGCCGAAGTCTCCCATTTTTCCAAATATCATTTCTCGAGGATATTTGCTTCAGTTACAGGGCGTACGCCGTTTGCGTATATCGCTCAGCAGCGATTAGTCCAAGCTGCCACTTATCTGCGGGAATCTCCCCTCCCTGTGCTGGAGATTTCCCTGCGATGCGGATTTGAGTCGGCCTCAAACTTCAATGCGGCTTTTAAGAAGTACTACGGCCAAACACCAACCGAGATGCGCGAACAAGCACGGCAGGATCGCAATATTTCGCAATCGTTCCGCAATCCCGATGAAGTCGCCGCAGCGCCAATCCGATATGATCAAACTGTAAAACACAGTTTATTGAGGAGGGTTTGGCAAATGCAAGCAACCATTGAAGAGCTTCCCTTGATGGAAGTAGCGTACGTAAGGCATGTGGGCAGTTATCTGGAAACCTATCGGGCTTGGGCGAAATTAGGCATGTGGGCCGCGGAACATCGTCTGTTTCCGCCGGGGCAATCTTATATCGGCATTTCACTGGACGATCCCGCAGTGACTGAGGAAGAGGAATGCCGGTACGATGCCTGTGTGACCGTTCCAGAAGGGTTAAGCCAAACGGATACGCCGCCGGAGATTCAGTTCCAGACGCTGCCGGGAGGACTTTATGCCAAGTTTTATTTCTTTGATACAACGGATAAGCTTGCGCTTCTGTACCAGAGCATTTTCGGTAACTGGCTGCCGGACAGCGAATATGACCCGGACGACCGGTACTGCCTAGAGTTCAGCATGAACGATCCGGCTCAGGATCCCGAAGGCAAGGCCAAGGTGGACTTATACATTCCGATCAAAACAAGGGCGTGAAAGGAGAGGTTTATTTGAATCCGATCAGCAATCAAATCGGGGCGGTGTTTCTTCCGGTCAGCGACATTGAACAGGCCCGGGACTGGTATTGCGGCTTACTAGGGCTGCCGGTCGACGGAGAAGTTCTGCACGGCCATTTATACGTGCTGCCGATGCAGGGAGCTGGCTTGGTGCTGGACAGCAAAATCTATGCCAAAGACAAGACGTTTCGCGTTCCTGCGTTTCATTTCAACACCCATGACATTACGGAAGCTTACGCTTATATGAAGGAGCGGAACGTGGAATTGGTTACGGGGATCGAGCATAATCATTGGTTTAATTTCAAGGATCCCGACGGAAATCTGCTGATGGTCTGCCAGTGCTAGGCGATGCTTTACGATAACTTAGAACGCAACAGGAGGAGCTCCATTGACTTATACGCATATTTTATTCGACGCGGACGATACGTTATACGATTATCCGAAGGCGGAGAGCCATGCCTTAACCCGGACGCTTACGGAGGCAGACATTGCTTGCACCGATGAGGTGATGGAAGCCTATCAAGCGATTAATCAGAAGCTATGGCGCGACCTTGAACAAGGGCTTGTTACGCAAGCTGCGCTTCGGACGGAGCGGTTTGCTCGGCTGGTGCAGGAGCTGGGTCTGACTCCCCGTTTCGAGGTGGCAGAGATCAGCGAGCGTTATCTGGAGTTGCTCGGAGAAGGTATATATCTAATCGACGGCGCTTACGACATCTGTCGTGGTTTGAACGAAGCCGGTGTTCACCTGGCCATCATCACCAACGGGATTAAGAAGGTGCAGACAAACCGGATCGCCGGTTCGGAATTGTCGGGGATGTTTGAGGCAATCATTGTGTCCGAGGATACGGGATATCAGAAGCCGCATCCGGGTATTTTCGATTATGCTTTTGAGCAACTGGGGCTTCGGCAGGCGGACAAAAGCCGAGTGTTGATCGTTGGAGATTCGCTGACTTCTGACATGAGGGGCGGCCAAAACTACGGCATCGACACCTGCTGGTTTAACCCGTTCCATCGCCCGAATACGCTGGGCCTGAAGCCGACTTACGAGATTCGCAGCCTGGCGGAACTCATAATGCTGGCCGGAGTCGACCACTGACGGGTAGCTCTTGCCCGCCGGGGCATTGAAGCTCTGGATATTTATCTCCGTGACCAAAGAGGACGGTAACTCGCGAAACCAAGGAGGGCTCTACATGGACGTTCGAATCGCAACCATTTTACCGTCTCAGAAGGCGCTGTTCTTTAATTTGTTTAATTTGTATTTGCATGATTTGTCGGCTTTCACCGGCGAGGAACCGGGTGATGACGGGAGATTCGACCTAGCGAACACGTACCTCTATTTGGAGCGGGAGGAACTGCATCCTTATTTTATTTATTGTTCGGGGAAGGTGGCTGGTTTCCTACTGGTTTGCGCACCGCCTTTTGTACCTGAAGAGATCGATTTTACGGTACAGGAGATGTTTATTCTACATAAATATCGCGGGCAGAAAACGGCAGAGAAGGCCGTATCCGAAATCCTGCGGCGCTTGTCGGGCCGCATTCGGGTGGAACAGTTGCAGAATAACGCCATTGCCGTTGCTTTCTGGAAGAAGATTTACCGGCAGCACGGAATCACATTCGTCGAGTCGATCGAAAGCGTGGAAATCGAGGGGCTGCCTGGTTTCCACGAGGTTCTGGCCCAAACCTTTTCGTTATAAGAGAACAAGAACCATCCGAACGGTCCGAAATTAGGTATAATGGAGAGACCAACGCATGACCCGGCCCCAGGAAAAGATGATCGGCGGCCGGGCATTTTTTTATCTAGGGGGAGAGGTATGGCACATCTTTATCACGCGGACCGCGTTACGTACCATCTGAAGCAATCACCGATTCCGGAGTTTGCTTGGCACACCAGCGAACGCTTGGCGGAGCTGTCCGGCTCCAAACACTTGACGTTCGATATCCGCTCGTTGGATCCGGGGAAATACTCTTATCCGTATCATTTTCACCGCAATGCCGAGGAACTCTTCGTTATTCTGGAGGGAAGCGCGTTGCTCCGTACGCCGGAAGGGAAACAGGAATTACAAACCGGGGATGTCGTCTTCTTCGAGACGGGCCCTTCAGGAGCACACCAGCTGCTTAATCATACGGAAAAGCCGTGCAAGTATCTGGATATTCGCACGAATGTGGGGCTGGATGTCTGCGAATATCCGGACTCGGGGAAAATTAATATTTTGCCTTATCAGGAAATTTACGATAGCGCTGACCAAGTGGACTATTTCAAGGGCGAGGATCAGGTTGCAGATAAATGGGCGGCCAAGGAGCGCGGGATAGAGAATGAATAACAGTCCATCGCAACTTCGCTTTTATGCTAAGGAGGAGGATTTTGAAACGCTTCAAGGGTTTGAGCTCCTCTCCGAGCAAGTCGAATTTACTGCGCTGCCTGGCGAGGCTTTGGAAGTGGCTGCCCAGGATCCAAACCGATATCCGGTGGTCATCCAATCGGCGGAAGGGGAGACGGTCGGATTCTTCGTGTTGCACCTGAATGGGGGTTCGGATTTGTTGGTCGATAACCCGCGGGCCATCCTCTTACGGGCCTTATCGGTTGACTTCCGGCAACAGGGTAAAGGGTATGCCAAAGCGGCAATGCTGCAGCTTCCCGCTTTCGTAAGGGAACATTTCCCCGAAGTCGATGAAATCGTGCTTGCCGTAAACGCACGGAATCTTACCGCCCAGCGGCTATACCTCCAAGTCGGGTTTGAAGACCGCGGTTTAACGCGATTAGGTCCGGTGGGATTGCAACATATCTATCATTTCAAGATGGAGAGAACGGGATGACTCTAATTAGAGAGATTCGAGAGGACGACGCCGAGTGCTTCTTGCGCCTTTGTCTGCGATTGGATCAGGAAACGAAATTTATGCTTTATGAACCAGGAGAACGAACCACGACAGTAGAGCTTCAGCGGGATCGGATTCAAGCGATTCTGGCGGATGGACGCTCCACGATCCTAGTAGCGGAGGAGATAGGCGAGCTCGTTGGTTATCTGGCTATCTTCGGCGGGAATGCGAACAAAACGAAACACATCGGTCACATCGTCATAGGTATTATTGAAGCTTATACAGGAAGTGGCTTGGGGACTTCGCTGTTTCATGCGGCCGAAAAGTGGCGCGAAGAGAGCGAGCTCACCAAGTTCGAATTAACGGTGATGGTACCGAATGAACGGGCCGCTGCGCTTTATAAGAAAATGGGTTTTGAAATCGAAGGGGTTAAACGAAATTCCATTCGGATGGATGGGATGTACGTCGACGAGTACTATATGGGGAAAATTTTCTAAGCTTGATCTCTAAGGAGGCGGAGGCCATGATTCAATGTCCTTGGTGCGGAGAGCGGGTCGTTTTGGTCCAAGACGTTTGTCCCGAATGCAGACATGAGGTGCTTCCGGAGCATCTGGAGGGATTGCCCGGCCCGGAACCTGGCGATCCCACCGAACCCCCTCGGGTCATGGATTACTTCAATTTGGAAGAAGTGCTGCAGCGCCGGTTCAAATGTGGCAAGTGTGGGAACCGGGAGGCAACGGTGAAAGAGGTGGCGATGACCGGCACCGGACTGAGTCAACTGATGGACATCCAGCACAACCATTACCTCTTTGTCTCCTGCCTGCATTGCGGTCATGTGGAAATCTATGACCCGGACGTACTTCGAGGACACCCGTCTGGCAAATTCTCGACCATTCTGGATTTATTGTTTGGAGGTTAACGATGAAACGAACGGATGTCGTGTATCTATTGATTACCGATGAGACTAGAACTAAAGTGCTCATGGTGCAGAATGAAAATGAAGCCTGGACGTTGCCGGGAGGCACGGTAGAGCTTGGAGAGACGCTGCAGATGGCGGCGATTCGCGAAGGCAAGGAGGAGACGGGACTGGATGTTAAGGTGTTCGGGATCGTGGCCGTGAACGAATTCGTACATACGGACAAAGATGAACATGTGGTATTACTGACATTCCGGGCGGAAATCGTCAGCGGTGACCTGGAGATTACCCGGCCGGACGAAATTCTGGCTATCGAGTGGGTGGATGTGCAGCATGCCGATGAACGGATGCCCTATTATCCCGAAGGAATTAGTTCTATCGTGACGAAGGGTGTGGAGGTCACGTATTTTGACGAAGGCCGTATCTGAGATTTGAACATCAAAAAGGCCTGCCGAACTCTCGGCAGGCCTTTTCCGATATTGGTTTAGGATTCCAGTGAAGCCGCCTTCCGCCGACTGATGCGTAACTGGATCGCGAGAAACAACAGGGTGATTAGCAGCGGGTACAGCATGGCCCAGCCGGTGAACGGAAACACGACGGCCGTGGCGGCGAAAGAAATCCAGCTAAGGACAACTCCGGTGCGGCTGCCTTTCAGAAGCCGAATCCCCGCGGCGCAGCCGCCCATGTACGTCAGAATAAAGGTCGCGTTCGGAAACTGGATCAGCGTACTTAGGGATACCGTCCCGGTTCCGTAAAGCATCATCACTGCCGCAAAGCAGAACATGAGGAATAAGAGCGAGCCGGTGGGGGTATGAAACCGTGGAGACAACCCCTTCCACCATTTCGGGGCACTGCCTTCGCGAGCCATGGCGTATGCGACCCGAGCGGCAGCTCCGGTATAGGCGATGATCGCGGCCATGCAAATGAACAGCCCCGTAACCCCGGCGACGATACCGCCCCATGAACCCAGCGGCTGACTGATAATCCAGACCATGGAAGACTCTGAGCCGCCCTTCAGGTAGCTTTGCGTGCCAACCGTGGCTAATGCCGACAAAAAGTATAAAGTCCCTACGATAATTGCGGCGGCGGTCACCCCTTTGATTGCCGCCTTTTGCGGATCCTTAAACTCCTCGGACATGTGCGATACCGCCTCCCAGCCGATGAAGCACCAGAACAGCATGGAAGCGGCCTGGCCGACGCTGAGCCAGCCATGCGGCATAAACGGGGTAAAATGAACGCTTTCCATTCGCGGTAATGCCGCCCCGAAAGCGAAGATTAACACGGAGGCGATGGCAATAACTACGGCAATCTGGATTTTGCCGGCGAGCTGCATGCCGACCCAGTTCGTCAGCAGGCCGACGGCCAACATCACTGCGGCAACCGTCAGCTTGGCACCTTCTCCCCAGCCCAGCGCCGCGGATAAGTACCCGGCACCGGTCAAAGCGGCCACAGGTCCACCGATCGGCACTGACATCAGGAAAAACCAGCCGACGAGCGTTCCGGTTTTCTTCCCATAAGCTAAGGTTACGAAGTGAGATACCCCGCCGGCATTTGGATATTTAGCTGAAAGCAGTCCCATCGACAACGCCATCGGCAAAATAAGCAAAGTCATGAATCCCCACGCGAGCAAGGAAGCCGGGCCGGCCGTCTCCGCCGCCAGTCCGGGTACGATCAAGACGCCGGAGCCCAGCACGGCGCCGATGTATAATGCGATAGCCTGCGGCAGGCCAATCCCTTTTTGGAGTTTGGTGCTTGTTTCTTTCATGGAGGTTTCCTGCTTTCATTGTGTTTTTTTCTAGCGTATCAGATAATAGATCCATAGGAAAAACAGAATTATCGAATTTTATCCATTCGAATTTCCGATGGAAGTAGGTGAACTAATGGAGTCCCGTCATTTATTTACGTTTCTGGTTGTGGTCGAGGCTGGCAGCTTTACTCGGGCCGCGCAGCAGCTCGATTATGCGCAGTCCAGCGTTACGGCACAAATTCAGGCATTGGAGGCAGAAATCGGGTTGCCGCTGTTCGACCGGATCGGCAGAAGGATCGTCTTAACCGATGCGGGTCGACGATTGCTCCCCTTCGCCCAAGAGATCTCCAAGATCCACGAGATGGCCAAAAACGCCCTGCGTCCGGAAGCGGATATGGCCGGATCCCTAAAGATCGGTGCACCGGAATCGCTGGCCGCGTTTCGTTTGCCGGAGGTCATCCGTCATTACAGGCAGCGTTATCCTCAAGTGCAGATCGTGCTGAAGCCCGGACAGTGCTGGGAATTAAGGGATCTGGTTCGTTCAGGGGAACTGGATGTGGCTTTTCTACTACAGCCGGAGGTGGAGGATCGGGACTGCACATTGAAACGCTTGTTCATGAGCCGATGGCACTGGTCGCTCCGGCTGACCATCCCTTAAGCCAGGAGCCGGAAGTCGTTCCGGCCCAGTTGAAGGATCAAACGATCCTGCACACCGAAAGCGGCTGTTCCTATCGTACCTTGTTTGAGCACTATTTGAACAGTCATGGCGTTTTCCCCGATCCGAACTTAGAGTTCTGGAGCGTTGAAGCGATCAAACAGTGCGTGATAACCGGCTTAGGCTTGTCCTTCTTGCCCCTGATCACCGTGCGCAGCGAACTTACGGAAGGCAAGCTGGTGAGGCTGAACTGGAACGACGAATCTCAGCGGGTTGCAACCCAGTTAGCCTTACACCGCAAGAAATGGAGATCTCCGGCTTTGGAGCAATTCGTCTCTATGGTACGGGAACAAGCGGAGCGGTGGCGCGAAGAAGCGGCTTTGTAGGCCTTTGCATCGCATTTATGTAACATATTTTCGTTATAATACGCCAATACTCCCTATAGTTACTAAAGCGAATAGGGAGGCGGGCGATGTGAGTAACGGCAAGGCAAGGGAAAAAGGAATCTCCACGTTTCATTTAACGATGCTGGCGCTTGGCACAGTGGTCGGAGGCTCGTTCTTTCTCGGTTCGGGCGTAGCGATTAAAGCGGCGGGTCCCAGCATCTTGTTTTCATATATTCTCGGTGGTTTGCTGGTCTACGTCATCCTCTATGCTCTTTCGGAAATGACGGCAGCCGACCCGGTGCCGGGCTCTTTTCGCACGTATGCCGAACGCAGCTTTGGGCGGGGCGCCGGATTTGTAACTGGCTGGGTATATTGGATCGGCTTGATTCTGGCGATGTCCAGCGAATCGATTGCCGCGTCAACATTTTTGAGGGAGTGGTTCCCGAGATTCCCGGAGGTCGCCATGGGTATGATCATCATTGTGGGGATCACTTTGCTTAATTTGCTCGGGGCCAACTACCTAAGCAAGCTGGAAAGTGGTCTTGCCGCAGTCAAGTTGCTGGCGATCGTCGGGTTCATCGTGATTGGGCTAGCCCTGATCGCAGGCTGGGTACCCGGAACCCCGGCCGCAGGCGTGGGCGAATTGCGGGGAACTGCATGGTTTCCGGGCGGATTCACGGGAATTGCCGGCAGCATGCTGATTGTGATTTTCACCTACGCTGGATTTGAGGTCATCGGCTTGGCCGCTTCCGAGGTTGAGAATCCCAAGAAAACGATTCCCCGGGCCATCAACATGACCTTGATTAGCTTGGTGGCGTTATATATTGCCGCCATCGCCGTGGTCCTTATGCTGTATCCGACGCAAGGCATGATTGCGGATCAAAGTCCGCTGGTATTGGCCTTAACCCGTTGGGGAATGGGGTGGGCCGGGATGCTGATCAATATCGTGATGATAACGGCAATTTTGTCTACCATGCTGGCCTCCACGTTTGGCCTTGCCCGGATGCTGCGTTCCCTAGCAGCGGAAGGTCATGCCCCCGCTTGGCTGAAAGACCGGCAGGATATCCCCTATAAGGGGATCTTGTTCTCTGGAGCCGCCATGCTGTTTGGCTTGGCCATGGGTTACCTGCTTCCTCAGCAGGTTTACCTCTTCCTGGTCAGCTGCGGCGGGTTTTCGCTGCTGTTCTCCTATTTTATGATTCTGGCATCGCACTATCGCTGGCGGCGAACGACGCCTTGCTCTCCCGAAGCCGCCTGCCAGCTTCCGGGATATCCTTACACGTCTTGGGCTGGCCTTATCGGCATGGTCGGGATCATCGCGAGTATGCCGTTTATTTCCGGACAAGGCGCCGGGCTGGTGGTCGGTTTGAGCTTGGTCGCCCTGCTTGCCGGGATCTACTGGGTGAAACAGAGAAGATCCCGTGAACCTGTTCGGACCCTGCCAACGCGGGTCACAACGCCGCTGATGGAAGCGGCGGAGGAGATGACCGGCGGCAGGGGAATCCGGGAGGCTGATGGCGAAGCGCAAAGCCCCACATCTGAGTCGAAAGAATAATGCTGATCTCGCGTGACTTCCTCCAATTTCTAGAGACCTACTCCGAACTTGATCGGGGAAGGTCTTTTTTTATGGATTTCATAGCGACTTCTTCTTCTGTTGCGGATCTCGGCGTAGTAGAATGGGATAAAATGCCGGAAAAGGAGTGGGTCAGGAATGGAAGCGTTGCAGCTTGAGGATTTTACCGGGTATCGTTTCCTGTCGGCCGTGCAGCTTTCACCAAACGAAAGTTACGCCGCCTATGGCGTGAAAATCAGCAATCCAGAGAAGCTGGGGTATCTCTCCGATTTATGGATCACGTCAGTTCGAGACGGGCAAACCCGTCAGTATACGGGAATGGGAGATGTAGGGTCGTTTCGTTGGCTGGATGACGATACTCTGTTCATTCAGGCAGACCGGGAGCATCTGGACAAGGAGCCGCATCCGCTTGAGCCCCAAACCCATTTCTATACCTTGCGCCTGGATGGAGGCGAAGCGCTCAAAGCTTTTACCCTTCCGTTGCGAGTAACGGAAATCTTGCCGCTGAACGACAGCCGATGGGCGGTACGTGCCTCTTACGACAACGCCAATCCGACAATCACGGGACAGACGGAGGAAGACAAGGCCAAAGCTCGGAAGGCTTACGATGAAGAGCAGGATTACACGGTCTTGGACGAAATTCCGTTTTGGCAAAACGGCGCGGGAATCACCAATAAGAAGCGGAATCGAATTTATTTGTATGATGCGGCAAACGGAAGCTTGACGCCGGTAAGCGCTCCGTCTTTTGACGTATCCCTGATGAAAGTGAACGATACTCGAACGCAGCTCATGTACATAGGGGTAGATTATTCTGACAAAATGGAACTGACCGATTCGCTCTGGACTTTGGATCTTGGCACAGCCCAAGCGCGCGAACGGATTCCGGCCGGCACTTATCAGTTCCGTTCGGCAGAGTTTCTAGGGCAAGATATCGTATTCGCCGCTTCGGAGCACAGAAAATATACGATCAACGAAAACCCGACGTTTTCGCGCTTGGACCCGGAAGGGCGGATCGTCCGGTTTGCCGATCCGGACTTCTCCGTGGGCAACACGGTAGGTAGCGACTGCCGCTTGGGCGAAGGACGATGGTTTAAGGCGGAGAAGGACGGCATTTACTGTCTTGTGACCGACCGGGCATGCTCCCGGTTGTGTAAAATCACCTATGATGGACATACCGAGTTTCTCAGCCAAGCCGAAGGCTCTATGGATGTGTTCGCCAAGAGCGGGGAAACAGTTGTGTTCATTGGGATGCGGGAGCAACGGCTGCAAGAGCTCTACCAGCTAGAACTGTCCTCCGGGGAGGAAATTCAACTTACAAATTTCAACGATCAGGTCCTGCATGGAAAATACGTTGCGGTCCCGCAGCCGCTGAGCTTCGTAAACAAGGACAACGTGGAGATCGACGGCTGGGTGCTGCTGCCGAAGGATTATGATGCTAGCCGAACATATCCGGCCATCCTGAACATTCACGGCGGTCCGAAAACCGTATACGGAACGGTATTTTTCCATGAAATGCAGCTGTGGGCCAATGATGGTTATTTTGTGTTATACAGCAATCCGCGAGGAGGAGACGGACGCGGGGACGATTTTGCTGATATCCGGGGGCGCTATGGCACGATCGATTATGAGGATTTGATGGAATTCACGGATCGGGCCTTGGCAGCTTATCCCGCGATCGACTCGCAGCGGCTGGGCGTCACCGGGGGAAGCTACGGCGGGTTTATGACGAACTGGATCATTGGGCATACCGAGCGTTTTGCCGCCGCCGTCTCTCAGCGGTCCATCTCCAATTGGATTTCAATGTGCTGTACCACCGATATCGGCTACTATTTCGCTGTAGATCAAACCGCTTCTACGCCGTGGGACGGGGCGGAGCACATGTGGGAGCAGTCCCCGCTAAAGTATGCGGACCGCGTGCAAACCCCGACCCTGTTTCTTCATTCCGACGAAGATTTCCGCTGCTGGCAGGTGGAGGCACTGCAGATGTTTACCGCTTTGAAAATGCATGGCGTGGCGTCGCGGTTATGTCTGTTCAAAGGCGAAAACCACGAGTTGTCCCGTTCGGGAAAACCGGTGCACCGGATTCGCCGACTGAAGGAAATTTCGGCGTGGTTTCATCTCTATTTACAACCGACGATGTAGCTAGAATTCCTCCTTCGGCTCTTCGGCCGGTTCGAGAGATTGGGCATAGAAGGAACCGGCCGATGGTGGTAAAGTAGACGGAGTATATCTACAGGAAAATCACCCCAGAAGGAGCCCGTTCTCATGGAGTCGTCCGTCCTTATCTTGCTTGGTATCATCGTTATTTTGGCAGCCGGATTCACACAGGGACTAACCAGTTTTGGTTTTGCGCTGATCGCGACGCCGATCCTAGGTCAGATCATTTCGTTGCAGGAAACGGTTCCGATCATCGTCATGTTGAGCCTATGCACGAATGTGATTGTATTCGCTGGCTGCTACAAACACGCCGATATTCGTAAGATCTGGCTCCTGATCCTCTCTAGCTTGTTGGCTGCTCCGCTGGGGACCTATCTTTTGCTCTTTTTAAGCGGGGATGTCCTAAAGCTGGCTACTGGCACCCTCATTATCCTTGTGGCTGCGCTTCAACTGGTGGGCAAATCGTTTCCGGTCAAGCGGGACAAGCTGGCGTACCTGCCGATCGGCGCATTGAGCGGGCTGCTGAATGGAAGCATCTCGATGAGCGGTCCGCCGGTCGCTTTGTTTCTATCCAACCAGGGAGTGGGCAAGGAGACGTTTCGTGCCAATATTTCGGTATACGGGATCTTCCTTAACATCGTGACGATCTTGACCTACCTGTACGGGGGATTGTTGACTCGAGAGACACTTCACTACACAGGCTGGTTCGTCCCGAGCATGCTGATCGGCGTGTTCGTCGGCATTCGTGCGCTGAAGAAGCTGGATGAGCAGCGGTTTAAACGAGTTGCCCTATGGCTGATCATGGTTTCCGGCGTGTGGACGATCATTGGCGTTGTGACAGGGTAAGCCGATGTGGAGAATGAGGGGAAGACTGAGGTTGTTGTGATTGGATCTGTTCGAGAGGGGGGGAGTAGATGGACGACTTAAGTATTTCATCTCTGGTCTGGCTGTTTCTCGTAGCGTTTGTCATCCATGACATGGAGGAGATGATCTGGGTCGGGCCATGGGCGAAGCGAAATCGTCAGAAGGCGGTGGCTGCGGTCCCGGCTCGTATGAGGCGTTCGTTAACGCAGATACTTACCATCAACAGCAGCCAATTCGCCGTGGCCGTTCTGCTGGAATTTATCGTCTTTGTTCCGTTTACGCTGATGGCGGCGGAGCAAGGAAGGTTCTTTATCTTCTTATCCATTAACTCATTGTTCTTCTTGCATGTGTTTACTCATGTGGCCCAGTCGCTCTATTTGAAAATGTACACGCCGGGCGTCGTCACCGCCGTTCTGATTGTACTTCCTTATTCGTTGGTTTTGTTTGACCGTCTGCTTTCGGATAACCTGGTAACCTGGGGCGAGATTCTGCTCAGCGTTCCGGTTGGGTTGCTCGTCGTACCGCTGGTGATGGTCGGCCATGAGCTGGGCAAACGTTGGGTGAAGTCTTAGCGGACAACGACGCTGTGAATTTTGGGACTATCTGTAGGTCTTAAATCACAAACCCGCCATTACGTTCTTTAACCCTTACTGCTGACTTATCCCTAAATCAGAGAAAAATAAAAGCCTTCCGGTCGCGCACTGATGCCGCTGGAAGGCTTTTGAAATGGCTATAAGATCGATTCTTGGCTCAAGGCACTGGTCGGCCTTTGTTCGCGCAGCTGGTTCAGCAAATCTTTCATGCGGGCCGGGATTTCTCGCTTCAGTTCCTCCCAGGTTACCAGCATGTCGGGCGTCCAATCGAACGGCATATAAGTGCCGGCGATGTCAAACCGGAAGCTGCGGAGATGCTTGGCCGCGAGTTCATCGGCATCGGGTAGTGTCTTATACGTACCGCGTAGCATGTCGGGCTCCAGTACGCCGTGTTTTCCCGCATGCTCGCCGGTTGCCAGATGCAAGTTCGGCAGTAGATCGAACAGCTCACGAAGCGGGGAGTAGGCGTGTTTTCCCGGCTGACAATATAAGCTGATGCTTCCATCAGATCCGACGTTCGTTTTACTGGGGGCGATGCCTTTCAAGTACGTCCCGTGGAAGCTGGCCTCGCAATCGACGACAGCCCCTTGCGGCGACAGGAAGATCCACATATGTTCCAGATCGTAGAGATGCGTAATATCGTAGTCCCAATAGACCGCATATTCGATCACGGCGCCAACGCGCTTGTGATCAACCTCCAGCATTCGTTTGAACGAAGGGGATGGCCCGGTTTCCGTAAGCACCGTCACGCCGACCCGGATGGGACGGAACGGCTCATGTTCATCGATGAGCATGCGCGGGATATGATGAAAGGCCAACTCCCGCCAGTTGGCACTGTTGTCCAGCATGTTGATTGCCTCCTCTTATCTCATTTGATCCCATGACAAGCTTAGCACGTGTTTTTCATCCCAGTGTTAACCTCAGAATAAGGTTTTTCCTATATCTATCACCAGTTCTCTAATATAATGTTTGTGAACGAAAATACATACCTATTGGAGTGTGAGGATCTTGCAAGAAATATTCAAGCAAGTACCGTTGTACCGTTTTCTGGCCTATTGTATGGAAACGAACCTTCCAAGACGGATTCTCGATTGCGGGGCTGGCGGGGACATGCCTCCCTTGAGCCTGTTTAGCGCTTACGGCTTTACTACCTATGGCATCGATGCGGATCCGGAGCAATGCCACCGAGCTAATGCGTATGGCCGGCAAAAAGACCAATCCTTGAACATCCGTGAAGGGGATATGCGCAAATTAGACTTTCCAGATCAATCGATGGGGTTTGTGTACTCGTACAATTCGATATTTCATATGCGTAAACAAGAGGTCCTACAATCGCTTGTGGAGTTAAAGCGCGTCTTAATGCCGGGCGGGCTGATGTTCGTTAATTTTCTGACGACAAATGACTTCCGATGCGGGCAAGGTCCCGACGTGGGGAATCATGAACACGAGCAATTTGATGATGACCAACCGGTGATTCATTCCTATTACGAGCCGGGGGAGCCAGATGCTCTCCTGAGCGATATGGAGATTTTGTATAAAGAGGACAGGGTGCTTGAAAGAATTTATGAAGGAGAACGCATCAGACAAGGGTTCGTTGATTACATTGTTAGAAAGAAAGCGATTTCATGATTAGGGGTAGCATTCCCCGTTGCGAACAGTGTATCATAGATTTGTAAAATGTCCTTTATATCACTTTTGAACATACGACCCGGCTGGAGATCGCCCATATCCAAGGCTGGGTTCAGTTATTTTAGACAGAGAAAGGATTGAAGTTGATGGATTCACTGCTGATCCGTCCGGCAAGTCTGAACGATATCGACGGCATTCGCGAGGTGGCCGTGGAAACCTGGAACAGCACGTACGAAACGATTTATCCGGAGCATTTCATTGCGACGTATTTGACCCATGCCTATGCCAAGAGCAGCCTGGAACAAAGCATTACGTTGGATGAGGCGCAATCGTCGCGCAAGTTTTTGGTTTCGGAATGGGAAGGGGAAATCGTTGGTTTCGGCCAATTGTCGGAGCCGGATGAGGGAGTTAGCGAACTGACTCGACTATATATATTAAAAGAGCATCAGCGTAAGCGCATCGGCAAGCAATTGCTGAACGAGCTGATTCGCCAGAACCCCTTGATTAAGGAATTTTATGCCTGGTGTGAACGCGAGAACGGCATCGGTACGCTTTTTTATAAATCGAACGGGTTCGTGTATACCGAAGAGAAGGAAGAAGTATTGTTCGATTATCGAACGATGATGGCCAAATACGTGAAACGCATTTAGGCAAGGCCATGAATCTAAGGGAAGTTAAGTGGAGATGGGAATAAATTGACCACCAATCTGGCCATTGTATGTATCCTAACGATGATTATTCATGCAGCAGAGACCCTATCGTATTCAATCCGTTATGCCGGTGTGAAATTGAACAAAATCGTTGTTGCGTTGTCTCTGACCGGGATCGTCGTGCTTGTATCTAGAACAGCGAATATGCTTCAGGCACCGATGACGGCCACATTTATCGATCACGCCAGGAAGTATCCCGATTTTCAGGTGATGGACACGCTGCGGATCATCCTGTTGGCCGGTTCTGCCGGAACGCTGCTGGCGATGCTTCTATTTCCTACCTGTGTAAATCTCTTTGAACGCGTGATCGCCAAGCTGGAGGTGGCAGGATCGCTGCCCAAGCTGGTCACGAGCGTATCGATCCCGCAGCTCAAAAACGTCCGGCATTATTTTCGCAAGCCCAGCCTGCGTCTTCGTTCCTTTCGCCTCATGGGAGTTCCGAAGCGCTTTATATTGCTGAATATCGCGGTGACCGCTTTCTATACGGTTGGCGTGTTGGCTTCTTTATACGCTGCTTATCTGGTGCCGGAACTGGCCACGACGGCCTCACAAGCGTCCGGCATCATTAACGGCGTCGCTACCATCCTGCTGACGATCTTTATCGATCCAAAGCTCGGGCTGATTACGGAACGGGCGCTACATCAGGAAGAATCCCGGCAACAACTCGGGAAGATCTATATTTTATTGATGGGTGCCAGATTTCTGGGGACGCTTGCGGCACAAGCAATCATTCTGCCAGCAGCCTATTTGATCTCGGTAGCGGTTCAATGGATCTAGAGCATTTCTACACGAAAGGTTGCGATACGATGTCGGACTCGATTCCACGGCGGTTATGGCTGGAATGGGCGAAGCAAATCCAGTCGATTAGTCAGGCCGGGTTGGCCTATTCTAAAGATATGTACGACCTTGAGCGTTTTGAAATGCTTCGCGAGCTCAGCGTGGACATTCTGGCCCGTTACACGGAGGTTGAGACGGAGAAAATTAAGTCCCTGTTTGCCGGAGAAAGCGGGTATGCCACCCCAAAAGTTGACGTTCGCGGCGCGGTATTCCAAGAAGACCGGATTTTGCTCGTCAGAGAACGAATTGACGGGGCTTGGGCGCTTCCCGGCGGTTGGGCGGACATCGGTCTTTCGCCGAAAGAAGTCGTTGTCAAGGAAGTGAAGGAAGAAGCCGGTCTTACTGTTGTCCCCGTGCGATTGCTTGCCGTGTTGGACAAGAAATTCCACGAGCATCCTCCCGAAGCTTACCATATCTACAAATTGTTCATTTTGTGCGAGATCGCCGGAGGGCAAGCGGAAGCCGGGATGGAGACGCTGGAGGTCGGATTCTTCGGCCGGGACGAATTACCGCCATTGTCCACGGGGAGAAACACCTCGAAACAGATTGAACGTTTATTCGACCTTCGTCACGAAACTGAAGTATGGCTTGACTAGGCACACTTAACCCGATGAAGGAAGGCAGGTCATCCTTATGTTATCCAAACGCAAAACTTTGATTTTCTTGATCCTGTCGCAGCTCGTGTATTTGATGTTTTCTATCTCGTGGCTTGTCGTGCTGGGCATTTCTGCGTATTTGTTTCGAGATTCCGGCGATGTGAATCCAGGGATCAGAGGGTTGTTTGCCTACCTCCAGGCTTATCCCGGGGGGCTACTGCTAGGCTTGATTTTGGGATGGACCTTCTTCGCTAAAGGCAAATACAAACAAGCGGTATGGTGGAATCTGCTCCCTTTGCTTTGGGTGGTGCCGTTTATAGGGATCATCATCTACGCCAATATCTTCGCATGAATTCCCCTTGCAGGAAGCAGGTTATTCTATCCAACTTCACGTTGGTTTTGGTATAGTTATAGCTAGGTCTACTACTTATGAGGCATCCCGTAACGGGATCTACTAACGGATAGGAGAGAGCAGAGATAATGAGCAAATCGATGTTGGGCGTTCCTTTGGAAGGTTTCGCCGAGTACAGCCGAATCGCGGCAGCCGAAGGCGGCGTTTTGTTGAAAAATGAAAACGCTATGCTTCCGATTCGTGAAAATGAAATTGTATCCGTTTTCGGAAGAAGTCAAATCGATTACTACCGAAGCGGCACGGGGTCTGGCGGCGCCGTGAACGTTCCTTATGTCGTCAGCATTTTGGACGGGCTCCGGGCCAATCCACGCATTCAGGTCAATGAGCAGCTGGCCGGGCAATATGAGCAATGGATTGCCGAGAACCCGTTTGATAACGGCGGCGGCGGTTGGGCTGCCGAGCCTTGGTGCCAGCAGGAAATGCCGCTGACGGACGAAATCGTAGCGGAGGCTAAGAAGGTGACGAACAAGGCGGTGGTCGTCATCGGCCGGACGGCCGGCGAGGATAAGGATAATGCCGATACCGAGGGAAGCTATCGCTTAACCGAGCAGGAACGGCTGAATCTCGAAACGGTCACCCAGCATTTTGAACAGGTCGCGGTACTCATGAACGTTGCTAATGTCATCGACATGAGCTGGATTAACGATCCGGTACACCAAGGCCGAATCCATGCGGTCATGTTCGTATGGCAAGGCGGAATGATCGGCGGTCATGCGGTGGCCGACCTGCTGTCGGGAGATGTCACGCCAAGCGGCAAGCTGCCGGATACGGTCGCTTATCACATCGAGGATTACCCGTCCACAGCCAACTTTGGCAGTGAAGTGCGGAACTTCTATGAGGAAGATATTTATGTAGGTTACCGTTATTTTGAAACATTCTGTCCGGATAAGGTCCTATTTCCTTTCGGTTATGGACTCTCCTACACATCCTTCACCTGGAGCGTGCAAGGGGTGAAGCTCGAAGGAGCTGGCATCGATGCCCGGCTTGAAGTTAAAGTTGCGGTGACGAATACCGGAGCGGATTTTGCCGGAAAAGAAGTTATTCAGCTGTACTATGAAGCGCCGCAAGGTCAATTGGGCAAACCGGCCCGGGCGCTCGGAGCTTTTGCGAAAACCAAGTTGCTCCAGCCTAGCGAATCCGAGGTGCTGACGCTGCAATTACCGGTGCGGCGGATGGCTTCCTATGACGACGGCGGCTTTACGGGGAATAAATCCTGTTATGTAATGGAAGCCGGCGATTACGAGCTTTATGTCGGCAATAGCATCCGAAACACGGAACGGGTTGCCGTGAGCGGGAAAGCGGCGTTCCATCTTGCTGAACTGGCCGTTGTTGAACGGCTGGAGGAAGCGGCGGCTCCGGTTGAACGTTTTTCCCGGATGAAGCCGGGGACCCGCAAGGCGAACGGCACGTATGAAATCGTGCGCGAGGAAGTCCCGCAGCGAACGATTTCGCTCAGAGAACGCATCGAAAGCAGATTACCGGAAGCGTATCCGCAAACAGGCCATCGTGGCATCATGCTGAAGGACGTTCAAGCCGGTAATTCCAGCCTAGAGGAATTCGTCGCTCAACTGAGCGACGCGGATCTGGCCACAATCGTGCGCGGCGAAGGCATGAGCAGCCCGAAGGTCACGCCGGGAACGGCTTCCGCTTTTGGCGGGGTAGGGGACAATCTGCTGGAGTACGGGATCCCGGTGGCTAGTGCTGCCGACGGCCCTTCCGGCATTCGCATGGACAGCGGTTTGAAGGCAACTCAACTGCCAATCGGCACGTTGCTCGCTTCCAGTTGGGATGTTGGTCTGGTAGAATCGTTATACGTGCTGGAGGGACAAGAGCTTCTGCAGAATGAAATCGACACCCTGCTGGGCCCGGGAATCAACATCCATCGGCACCCATTAAATGGACGGAATTTCGAATATTTCTCCGAAGACCCGTATTTGACCGGTTGTTTCGCGGCGGCCATGACGCGTGGGATTAAGAAAGGCGGCTCGTCCGCGACGGTGAAGCATTTTGCCGGCAATAACCAGGAGCAGGCGCGTTCGAAAGTGGACACGGTTGTCTCTGAACGGGCTTTGCGCGAAATCTACCTGAAAGGCTTCGAAATGACGGTGAAAGAAGGAGAAGCGACTTCGATCATGACCTCCTATAATCCGGTCAACGGTCATTGGGCGGCTTCCAACTATGATCTCAACACGACCATTCTCCGAAACGAATGGGGTTACGAGGGCATCGTCATGACGGACTGGTGGGCAGTCATGAACGACTGCGTAGAAGGCGGACCGGCCGATGCGAAGAATACATCCTTCATGGTACGTGCCCAAAACGATCTGTATATGGTCGTGAACAACAATGGCGCGGAGATCAATTCGCTGGGGGATAATACGCTAGAAGCTCTGGCTAATGGATCGTTGACGGTCGGCGAATTGCAGCGGTGCGCCATGAATATTTGCCGGTTTTTGATGAATGCGCCGGTATTTGCCCGTGAACCGAAATCGGCTGACGAGGTCCGCTCAATCCAGGCTGTACAAGACGGTAAGTTCGTTGTCGGGGAAGGCACAGAAGTCTATTCGTTGTCCCGCTCGGAAAGCGCCAAAGTTCTGGCCAGTGCACAGACCGTGGTGGTGCAGGTGCGGGAAGCCGGGGTGTACACGGTGACAGCGCATATTCGATACGAAGCCATGAACCTGTCGCAATCCGCCTGCAATCTTCTGTTGAATGGCGAGCTATTGACCACCGTGCAGACGAATGGCACCTTTGGAAAATGGGTCACTCAGAAGCAGCTCCGCATCGAGCTTACAGAAGGCGATTACGAGCTGAAGTTTGATTATATCAAGCCGGGTCTGGAAATCGGCTGGATCGAGTTCATTTAATAAATGAAAAAGGGATGAGCCCTTCCGTTCGGAAGCAAGGGCTCATCCCTTTTGATTTATTTAGCGTGAGGCATTAAGGCAGAGAGAGGAATCCGTCCTTAAAGATCTTCAACAAATACTCCAGCGTGACCGGATCGCTGTATGTCGAAGCGGCGGTGTCGATCTCGATGACATGGCCGTTTTTGACGGCCGGAATGTTCTTCCACGTATTGGATTGCAAAAACTCGTTTTGGGCTTCTTTGTTCTGGCTCAGCACGATGTAATCTCCGGCATATTCAGGCAGGATTTCATTCGATAATGTGTAGTAGCCGGGGCCCAAGGCATCCTTCTTCGCTTTTTCCGGCATGTTAAGTTCCATCATTTGATATAACAACTCCGTACCGCGGGCCCAATTGTTCCCGAATACATAGAAGTTCTTCGTGTCATATTCGAAAACGGAGACGGTGGCGTCCTTGCCGATCTTGGCTTTGATCTCTTCGCCTGCTGCTTTGGCACGGGTCGTGAAATCCTCGACCCAGGCTTTAGCTTCCGCTTCCTTGTTCAGCACTTTCCCGATTTCCACCTGCTGCGCCAAATAGTCCAGCTTACCCCAGGTATAAATGATCGTCGGCGCAATTTCGCTTAGTTTATCGAGATTTTTCATATGCGACCCGGCAATGATGAGGTCGGGTTCCAAGGCGAAGATTTGCTCCGGATTCTCTTCCGATACGACAGCGATGTCTTTTAATTTGTCGGTGAAGAGCGGGTTTTTCATCGTCCAGGTGTCCACACCGACCAGCGAGCCACCCAACGCCACAATGTTCGGAGCGTTCGTCAATGCTACGATCCGTTTCGGATTGGCGGGAATTTCGATGGGACCGTTCTCCGATGGATATGTAACCGTATCGGAAGCCGAATCCGTTGCCGCGGAGTCGTTTCCGTTCGTGCCACCTGCGGCGTTCTCGGCCTGGGTATTTGACGCCGCCGCATTACTCTGGGTATTGGCCGCAGAATCCTGCCTTGCCGATTCGTTACCGCAGGCTCCAGCCAGGACGGCGAAGGCCAAAATAAAAGGGATAAACAGCTTCTTCATACGTGATTCTCCTTGTCACTGATTTATATGATAATGATTATCAGTATCACTATGAATCACAATACGAATTTCTTCGAAGTTTGTCAATACTAATCCTTTCATGTTCCCTCTAGTAATTTCTTGAGCTTGGCTTCCGTCGCCGTTCCTTCGATTGGGGTATAAATGCTGCAGCGTAGATCCGCATCGCCCTGTACTTGAAGCGAGGTCAAGTTAAATAGCATTTTGCCGGCTTTTGCATGGCGGAATTCAATCATGACTTCCGGAGCGGCGCTGACTTCGCTCTGGTTCCACAACTCCTGGAAATCCGGATAACGCTGCGACATTCTTTCGATGAACTGCGAATACCAGGGGTCTGCGACGTATTGTCCATAGTAAGCGCGAAAGATGGCCAAGAAGCCCTTGACGAAATGCGGCCAATTGACGGCCAGGCTGCGCAGTTCCTTCTTGGCAAAAGGGAGGGAGATCAAGTTGCGTTCCTCATCCGGGATCTGCTCGAAATCTACGAATACGTGGGTGGCGGCGGGATTCCATCCGACAATATGGCAGTGACGGTCGGAGATAATTGTCGGGCAATATTTCAACTCTTGCAAAATTTTATGGAGCGACGGGTTGATCACGGGATCCTTCTCTTCAACCCAATCCGGGTGAAAACCGCTGTCAGACGCCAGGTCAAACAGGTACTTACGCTCGTCTGCGTTCAGTCGAAGCGCTCCGGCAATCGCATCGAGGACGGAGGGAGACACCTTGATATCCCGGCCTTGCTCCAACCAGGTATACCACGTCGTACTTACCCCAGCGAGCTGGGCGACTTCCTCGCGCCGCAAACCCGGTGTCCGTCGGCGCGAACCTGCCGGCAAACCTACCGTATGGGGATGCAGTTTGGCGCGTTGTGTTTTTAAAAATTCGGATAAGGCTTCTAATCTCGGTTCTGTGCTCATCCGCTCATGTCCTCCTCCTTGGATACATCGTTAGTGTGTTATCTATTATACTAGGATAACTAAAAACTTGTAATAGGATACTTTGGGGCTACAATAGAAAACATTAGAGGTTTATTGGCGACACGCAGCATCTGGTCGCGATACCTGAAGGAGGATGACGAATGGAACGGGTTGTAATTACCGGGATGGGGATCTTGTCTCCGCTGGGAAATGATGTCGATACATTTTGGCAAGGATTAAAAGAGGGACGGTCCGGGATTTCACCGATCGATCGTTTTGACGTTACGGCGTTTGGCACCAAGATTGCGGGGCAAGTCCGCGGGTTTGACGGCGAGACGGTATTCGGGCGGAAGGAAGCCCGCAAGATGGATCTCTTCTGCCAATACGCACTGTATGCCGCCGAACAAGCCGTTCAGGATGCCGGCTTGCAACCGGAACTACTGGATCGCGAGCGATTTGGCGTATACGTTGGTTCAGGCATCGGCGGGATCGAAACGCTGGCGGACAATGTTAGAGTCTTGGATGAGCGCGGACCGAACCGGGTCAGTCCCAGCCTGGTGCCGATGATGATCTCCAATATGGCCGCCGCGCAGATCAGCATCCGCTTCGGCGCATTGGGCGAAACCCTATCGCCGGTTACGGCCTGCTCGATCGGCAACTCGTCGATCGGTGAAGCGTTCCGTTTAATCCGCAGCGGCGAAGCCGACGTGATGATCGCCGGCGGTACGGAAGCGGCGGTGCATCCCCTCGCGCTGGCCAGCTTCGGGAATGCGACCGCGTTATCGAAGCGGAACGACTCTCCTGAGCAGGCTAGCCGGCCGTTTGACGCCGATCGCGATGGCTTCGTGATGAGCGAGGGCGCGGGGATCGTCGTGCTGGAGTCGCTGACGCACGCGTTGCGGAGGGGAGCACGTATCCACGGCGAAGTGATCGGCTACGGCGCAAGCTCAGATGCTTACCACGTTGTCGCATCGCATCCCGAAGGCGTCGGAGCTTACCAGGCGATGAAGCGGGCGCTTGCTTCGGCGGGGATTACGCCGGATCAGGTGGACGTGATCAGCGCCCATGCGACAAGCACCCATGTCGGCGACCTTGGGGAGACGAAAGGGATTAAGAAGGCGTTTGGCGAACACGCCTATCGTATTCCAGTTACGGCGAACAAATCGATGATTGGCCATATGTTCGGCGCGGCCGGCGGTGCGGAAGCGATCGCCTTGGTTCAATCGCTGAAGGAAGGGCTTATCCCGCCGACCATCAACCTGGTAAATCCTGACCCGGAATGTGATCTGGACTACGTCCCCCATGAATCCCGCCGGGCCGATCTTGAGATCGGGTTGTCCAACTCGTTTGGATTCGGCGGTCATAACGCCGTGATCGTACTGCGTAAATATCAGGAATAAGCTGGAAACGAACCGTCCTTCGGGACGGTTATTTATTTTGCAGGACGGGCAACTTTCTTGACCCTTGAAGCGTTAAGATGGTAAGAGACGACTTTACACGGTGAACAGATAAAGCGAACCGACAAAGCCGGCATCGTGCGGGAGTCTTGAAACCTGAAACAGTAGGGGGTCATACCTATGGGCAAGAGGGGAAAACAGGTTGCCGTTTGGAGTATCGTCGTAGTGATTCTGCTGTTGCTGGGCGGCTGTGGAAGCGCTAGCAATGATGCGGCCTCGAATTCGTTAGCCTATAGCGGGGCGGCGAATAAGGCAACCAGCTCGGCCGAAAGCGAAATGGATGGGGGAAGCACCGCGGCGGTCGCTGCCGATACGGCTGAAGCGCCCGCTGCACAGGATCTGAAAGCGGACGGTGGCAGCGGGAGCAGCAATACGGCGGTGAATCCCGCCCCAGGATTTCAACAAGTTGCCTCAGATGCAGGGATTAGCAGTAAACTCATTTATCGGGCGAGCGTTGTCATGGAAGTGAAGGATTACGCCAAAACGCAATCGGAGATCCGCAATTTGGTGATGCTGGCGGGCGGGTACATCGTCGAATTTTCCGAGAACCAATCGCAGCATGAACAAGGCGGCAACTTCGTGCTGAAGGTCCCGGCGGCAGGCTTCTCCTCGTTCCTGGACCGTTTGGAGGGACTGAAGCCGGAATCGTTGCAGCGGAGCATTCTAGGACAGGATGTCTCGGAGGAGTATGTCGATCTGGAATCCCGTTTAAAGGTCAAGCAGGCCATGGAAGCGAGGTACTTGAAATTCGTCGAACAAGCGACCCAAACCAAGCAACTGGTTGAATTCGTGAATGAGCTGGAGCGAATTCAAACGGAGATCGAGCAGATTAAAGGGAGAATGCGGTATATCGACAGCAATGTGTCCTTCTCGACGATTGAGATTCGCGTGTACCAGCCCGATGTTTCGCAGCTGTCAGCGGCGGCAAGCGGCGATACTCCGCTGTTGGAGCGGATGAAAAAGGCTTTGACAGGCAGCATCGACGTGTTGTCACTCTTCTTCCAGTGGCTGGTCGTATTTGCAGCCGGCGCGTTGCCGCTGCTCATCATCGCAGCCTTGATCGTGATCCCGATCTGGATGGCGCGCCGGAAGAACCGGGCGGAGCGGGAGCGACGCCGTGCACAGCTTCAGGCGGACCAGGCGGCAGGACCGATGGCCGGTTCCGTGACGCCGACGAAGCCGGACCCGGTGGAAGAGAATGGGGACTCAACGGAAGAAAATTAGGCCCCGGATGAATGTAAAAGCAAGCCCAAGGGAATGCCCTTAGGGCTTGCTTTTTTTTGCGTGTAAGGAAATAGGATAATCCTTCCCAATTCTTAAACTAAACTTAAACGGGATGCATTCCGTTCTATGTTAAGATGAATGAACCAAACTACCCAGATTGAAAGGGTTGACTTTTGATGTTAGACAATTATTTATTTCCCATTACGTATGCTTTCGGTGCGTTTCCGATTGTGGCGTTATTGTTCACCTTACCGTTCCTGGTCGTGCAATACCGGCGGCACGGTTATGTCAATAAGGTTAGAGCGTTCGTGTTGTACTTGTTTCTGCTTTACTTGCTGAATGCTCTATTCCTTGTTATGCTGCCGTTGCCCGCGAGTCGCCATAACCTGCCGCTTAGCGACGGAGCGTTGCAGTTGATTCCATTTCACTTTTTCCAGGACATTGTCAAAGAAACCGCGATCGTTCCTGGGGAGCCGTCAACCTATTGGCGGGTTCTTCAGGAGCGGGCTTTCCTGCAGGTGATCTTTAACGTAGCCTTGACCGTACCCTTCGGAATACTGATTCGGTATTATTTTCGCTCAGGCCCGATCACGAGTTTGATCCTGTCGTTCCTGCTCTCCTTGTTGATTGAAGTGACACAGCTGACCGGAATCTATGGAATATATGATCATCCGTACCGCGTCTTCGACGTCGACGACTTGATGACCAATACGCTTGGGGGGATGATCGGTTTCTTGCTGGCCGTATGGCTGTCCCGGTATTTGCCGCGGATCGAACATCTGGACCGGGGGGTGAATCTGGCGACAAAACGGGTGACCTATACCCGGCGCGGGCTGGCCTTATTTTTCGACTATCTGATTTGGGGTGCCTTGATGACCGTCATTTATCGGTTAGGGGTTAAGGAAGCTTATTTCGTGTCCACGGGATTATATTTCATGTTGATGCCTTATTTGACCGGCGGGAAGACGCCTGGCAAGTGGATGGTAAGGATCCAACTGGTCGGACTTCCGGCGGACGAGGGGGAGCAGAAGCCAACCGGCAGCTTGGTCGCAACCGTACAGCGATATTTGTCCGCCACAAAGGCGGGGCGGCAAACCGTAGGCCTGCTTCCCCTGATCGTCCGCTATGGGCTGCTCTATTGGGGAGTGTTTGGCCTCAACCGCCTGTTAGTTTTCCCGCCGGCCGACATGCCGAGCTTGTTCCGGGTGCTGTTGGCCGTCCTCGTTCTAGGCGTGAACATGAGCTTCTTCATCCATGTCGCTAAACGTTTCTTTCGGAAGGAGCCGCTGTTGTTCTACGAAAAAATCAGCCGTACCGGTCATGCTATCATGTTGAAGGAGCCGACTCGTGATGGGAGGGTTCGTGTAAAACGCTAATATACGGATTCATGGAACCTTCCAACAATTAGGCGTGCTCCCGTTCAATAATAGGCAAAGTGACGATAAAAGCCGTTCCTTCTCCGGGGCGGCTTTCTGCTTCCAGGGTGCCTAGGTGGTTTGCGACGAACTCCTTGGCGATGGCCAGTCCCAGCCCCATCCCTCCGGCGTGGCGAGAACGCGCTTCATCCGTACGGTAAAAGCGATTGAACAAATAAGGCAAGTGTTCGGGGGAGACGCCGGGGCCTGTGTCTTGAACGCGAATCTGCAGCATCGGTCTCGGGCTAGGGTTGACCGTCGAAGCGACGTCCACATCCCGCAGCGTTAACATGACCCGTCCGTCTTCCGGCGTATATCGGATCGCATTGTGCAGCAGGTTAAGAAAAACCTGCATCATCCTCTCCGCATCAGCCGAGACGATCGAGCGGTTGCCCATAACCTTCATGGACAACGTGATGTTCTTGGCCTCCGCTTCCCAGCTTACTCGCTCCACGACTTCTCGCAGCAGTTTACCCATATCCGTTGGCCGAAGATCCAGCGGCAGCTTGCCCGCCTCCGCCAACGACAGCTGGTGCAGGTCGCCGACGAGTCGCGTGAGTCGGATCATTTCGTCCTGGATCGGAAGCAGATGCTCCGGCTGAATTTGGCCGCCGCCTTGCTGCAGGAGGTCCAGCTTCCCGCGGATGATCGTGAGCGGCGTACGCAGCTCATGGGCGACGTCGGCGACCAGATTCCGGCGAACTTCTTCGGCTCGCGCCAACTGCTCAGACATGCCGTTGATCGCTTGCGCAACCTTGCCGTATTCGTCTTTGGAGTTCACCGGTGCTTGAATCCCGAATTCGCCACGGCCCAGCCGATCGATGATCGGTACCAGCCGGCGCAACGGGGAAGTGAGCCATCGCGAGACGAAAAAGGCGGCCCCTAGCGAGAGTAGCATAAAAACAACCGCCCCGCCTCCAACAAGGAAAACGACCGAGATGGGAGTGCCGATTCGCAGCTTGGACAAATTAGCCACATCGGAATCGTAGTAGTAAACCCAACCGATGGTTTTTCCCTCCATGGAGAGCTCTCTGTGGATTCCCAGTCGCTCGAGCAATCGAACCGGCAAGTCGTCGCTGACCGCCAGCATCCGACGCTCGGCATCCATCAAGCCGATGCTGGGCGCGAGTCTCCCCTCCGGCACAAGGCGTGCCAAATCCGCGGGTGTCAGCGAGGTCCATGAGCTTCCGTGTTTCTCATAATAAGCCTCGATTTCCTCCTCCAGTTGATTCAGTTCCTCCGTCCTAGACGATTGCAACATGACCTCTAAAGAGTCCCGGATCGTGAAATAAGTGAAAAACATAAACATCAAACTGACCCCAAAAATAAAAGCGGCGATGACGAGAAAAAGTTTGCGGGAAACGGTCATGGCTGCGGGGCTTCAAACCGGTAACCAAACCCGTATACAGTTTTGATGTAAACGGGGTGGGCCGGATCATCCTCGATTTTTTTGCGGATGCGGCTGATATGGGCGTCTGCCGTGCGCTCGTCATTGGCGAAGTCATCTTCCATCGCGGCCAGCAATTGTAGCCTGCTGTAGACGATACCCGGTCTTGCGGCGAGTGTCAGCAGTAGCTTGAATTCCGTTGGTGTCAAGGCAATCTCCATGTCCCGCTTCCACACGCGGCATTGCGCTTCGGAAATCGTCAGTTCTCCGTAGTTCAGCAGCTGCTCAACCCCCGAGTTTCCTTCGATCCGTCGTAACACCGAGCGGATACGGGCGGCCAACTCGCGCAAAGAAAACGGCTTGGTCATGTAGTCGTCGGCGCCCACCTCAAGTCCTATTAATTTGTCGGTTTCCTCTACACGTGCGGTTACCATGATAATTCCGACCGTCCCCGTTTTTCGCAGCTCCCGACAAACCTCAATTCCGCTCATTTCCGGCAACATCCAGTCGAGCACAACTAACGATGGTTTATGCAAAGCGGCTTTGTGCAGCGCCTCACGCCCTGTCGCGGCCGTGAGGGTTAGAAATCCTTCCTGCTGCAAAAAGGGTTCCATAAATTCAATGACTTGACGCTCATCGTCGACAAGCAGTAAGGTATGCGGCATTGTGGTTCGTCCTCCCATGCTTGTTTTTTTCATTATATCCGCTTTCTACCCACTTTCCATCCCACCCGGGAAATTTCACTGAAACCGTAACGGATCGTCATAAGTTCTCAACATTTGACGGATATGATGAGGGCGTACCAACAAGGAGGAGGAAAACAAGATGGCCGGAATCGGCTTGAAATTGAATAAGTTGAAACATTGGAGTGTGTGCTTCGGCGCCCTGCTACTCTTAACTTCATGCGGCTACAATGAGCTTCGTTATCCGGAGGAAGTGGATATGAGCCAAATGCATCATGGAGCCGAAATTGGCGATGCCCCGAATCCTATCGGCCATGAAAGCCGCGAAGGTCACGAAACCTCTGGAGCCGGCGAATCGGCCGCGGCGATCTCCTGCACCGAGTTGAAGGAGGTTGAATCCACCGAAGGGGAGCTGGATCAGGTGAGAAGCTTTGATCTGACCGCGGCAAAGACCGTTCTAAACCTGGAAAACGGGAAAAAGACGGGGGCCTGGACGTTCAACGGAACTTCGCCCGGTCCGGAACTGCGGGTCAAGGTAGGAGAGCGGGTGAAAGTAACTTTAACCAATCGGGACATTGACAAGGGGGTCACGATCCATTGGCATGGGGTGATTCTGCCTTGCTCTCAGGACGGTGTGGCCGGCGTTACGCAAGATGCCGTTTGGCCGGGGGAGCATTTTACTTATGAATTCATCGCCCGACATCCGGGGACTTACTGGTATCATTCCCATCAGCAAAGTTCGGAACAGGCGGGTAAAGGGCTGATCGGCCGGCTGATCGTCGAGCCGAAGCTGTCGGATTTTCAATACGATCAAGATTACGCTGTTACGCTGCAATTGCTGAACGAGAAGTTGAAGCTGACCAACGGGCTCACCGGTGGCTTGCATCTCGACGCAGCTCCTGGAGAAACGGTTAGGCTGCGACTGATCAACGCCTCTAGTGAGGTGCAGTGGATGGGGGTGGCCGGTGTGGACTTCCGGGTGATCTCAATCGACGGACAGGACTTACACGGCCCGGGGATGCTCCGGGAACAATGGATTCCGATCGGCGGAGGCCAGCGCTACGACGTGCTGTTTACAATGCCGTCAAGCGGACAGGTCGAAGTATACAGTAAAGAGCACAAAGCCTGGAATGTTAGGTTGGGGAGCGGTCCGCTTCCAATGCCGCTGAGTAAAGACGCGCCGCAATTCGACTTCACGGATTATGGAACTCCGCTCGCGGATGGAATCACCGCTGATATGAAATTCAATCGAGTTTATGATCTGAAGCTCGGACTCCTCGACATTAACGGTAAGAAATTTCACGAAATTCCTCCGCTTCTTGTGAAGGAAGGAGAGTGGATCAAAATCCGGTTCAAGCATACCTTCGGAGGCCCGCATCCGATGCATCTGCACGGACATCTCTTTAAGATCTTGACAAAGAACGGCAAACCGTTGACGGGAAGTCCCGTATATGCGGACAGTGTTCTTCTGTTCAGCGGAGAGGAATATGAAGTGGCCTTCAAAGCGGATAATCCCGGCTTGTGGATGGAGCACTGCCACAATCTGGGCCATGCGGCCAACGGGATGACGATGATGGTGAACTACGAGGGTTTGACCACACCGTATCGCGTGGGAACCAAATCCGGTAATCTGCCAGACTAAACGGAAGATTAGTCATTTTCTATTCTTAGGAGGAATTTACGATGAAAAAAGCACTTTGGTTTATCGCTGCGTTGATTGGCGGATTGATTGGCGGATTGGTCCTCAGCGAAATCATCGCGATCTCCGCGGTCACTTGGTTTAGAGGCGATCTCTCCTGGCTGAGAGGCATCAAGTATTTGCCGCTCGTGACCGCGGCGTTGGCAGGGTGGGGCGTTCTTAAGCGACCGCTGCGCAGAAGTAAGCAATAAGCGATTTTACGCCTCACTATAATATTCGCCGAGAAACTGCCGAAACCGACGTGCGGCTTCGGATAAATATCGGCGTTCCAGCCAAGCGACCGAGAAAACGCGCCGACACTCCGGGCTTTCAATCCGCAGCATCGGGTAGGGAGGGCGTTCGTCCTTCCGGCATGCCGGTACGAAGGCGACGCCTAATCCGGCCTGGACGAGGCTGCCAAGCGCGTTCGGTTCGTCCACCTCGCAGACGATGCGTGGGCGAATGCCCGCAGTCAGGCAGAACGATTCGTTCATTTTGCGAAACGGGTGGCCTGCTTTATATTCGATAAAAGGTTCGTCCGCCACGTCTTCGAGGCGGACGCTTTTGTTTGCCTCCAAGCGGTGGCCGGGCGGGACGGCGAGAAACACCTCGGCATCCAACACCGGCTGCTCGCACACTCCCGGATGATCAAGCGAGGAAGCGGTGAAGCAGAGATCGACCTCGCCTTTTTCCAGCAGCTCGATCATTTCCTCGACGGATGCCGGCGAAGTCTGAAGGATGCGGAAGCTTACCTCTGGGTAAGTTTCGCGAAAGGCCCCAAGCGCGGTCGTAATACGCCCCAGCGTATTTGTGGCCAAGTGGATGCTGCCGCGCTCCAATCCCGCCAGATCCGCCACCTCCTGCCGCCCCTCATCGAGGACGTC
This sequence comes from Paenibacillus sp. FSL R7-0216, assembly GCF_037969915.1. Lineage (NCBI taxonomy): Bacteria > Bacillati > Bacillota > Bacilli > Caryophanales > Paenibacillaceae > Paenibacillus > Paenibacillus sp. FSL R7-0216. The sequence continues at coordinate 2,151,044 of NZ_CP150222.1, forward strand.
AAGCGCGGTCTCGACCTTTTTCAAAAAGGCTTTGCCGAAGGCGTTTAACCGAATCTGACGATTTTGCCGATCGAACAGCGGTACTCCCAAGTCTTCCTCGAGCCTGGCAATCGTCTTACTGAGCGCCGGCTGGGCGATGTGCAGCTCTTGGGCGGCTCGGGTCATATGCTCCATATGAGCGACCGTGCGGAAATACTCCAATTGCAGTAATTCCATGCGCATGATTACTCCCCTCTATTTTGAATTCGATCAATCGATATCCTCAAGGTTATGAATATATAAATTAATATATATTTTTCATTATTAATATTCAATCATACAATAACTTGTGAGGAAATCGACAGGGGGACGATCATGATGAAAAATGCCGTTTCATCCGAGGCGAGCGAGAAACTGATCCGTGTTTTGGCTTTTACGATGATCTTGTCATCCATGGGGGCAACGATGTTTAATATCGTGCTCCCCGAAATCAAAGGCGAATTCGGTTTGTCCGTGACCCAGGTCAGCTGGGTTTCAACGGCATATGCTTTGATTTACGCCATCGGGGCCGTGATTTACGGGAAGCTGGCGGATGCTTTTCAGTTGAGGAAGCTGCTGACATTCGGGTTAATCTTGTTTTGTGTAGGTTCATTAACCGGACTGTCGGCTCAGGCGTATTGGATGGTCTTGCTAGGCCGCGTGCTGCAGTCAGCCGGAGCGTCAGTGGTGCCCGCGGCCGCGATGATCATTCCGGTACGGCATTTCCCTGCCGAGCGCCGCGGGTATGCGCTGGGGATTACAGCCACGGGACTCGCGATCGGTGGCGCGATGGGTCCGGTCGTGTCTGCGCTGCTGGTCAGTTTGGTCGATTGGCGATGGTTGTTTTGTATTCCTATGCTCATGCTGTTCACCTTGCCGTTCTACCGTAAGTACCTCAGCGACGAGCCGATTCAGACCGTTCGGATCGACTGGCTTGGCGGGGGGCTGCTTGGCAGTACAGTCACGTTGTTATTGCTCGGTGTTACCTATGGGCGGTGGGAGCTGTACTTAGGCAGTTTGATCCTGTTTCTCTTGTTTCTTTGGCGAATCCGAGGGGCCTCGCAGCCGTTCGTGAATCCGCGGTTATTTCGGAATAAAAGCTATTCGTACGGGCTAGTGCTGTCGGTGCTCGTCTTGGGGATCGGTTATGCGCTGCCATTCCTGACGCCCCAGCTGCTGGCGGAAGTGAACGGGCTTCCTCCCGGTTGGATCGGGTTTGCCATGGTGCCAGGGGCTGTCGCATCGGCGATCCTCGGCCGTAAAGGGGGGAAGCTCGCAGACGTCAAGGGCAATTCCTTCGTTGTTTATGTAGCGTCCCTACTGCTGATCAGCTGCTTTGCTCTGATTTCGGTGGTGTCCGGGGCGGCAGCAGGCTGGATAGCGGCAATTCTGATCCTGGGCAATGTGGGGCAAATGTTCATGCAATTGGCGTTGTCCAACACGATTTCCCGCACCCTGCCCAAGGAGCAGACCGGTGTGGGCATGGGGCTGTTGTCCATGCTGGGCTTTTTGTCCGGCGCGGTCTCGACCAGCCTCTACGGCAAGGCGGTAGACCACGGCTCCGCATCCCATTGGAACCCGTTGAATCCATTTGAGGGCTCCGCCGTGTTCGCCAATATTTATTTCGTTTTGGCGTTGCTGCATATCGGCATCCTGCTGTCGTACCGTTATTATCATCGCCAAACTCAACGTGCCACGGAGACTTTGATGAGCGACAGGCCTCATTGAGTTAAACGTGATTAAATCACAAAAATCCATATAGAAGATCACTTTATTCTCGTTACTCCTCCTGGGTATGATAGTAGAATGGAGTAAGATGAATGCAAATAAAGTCAGATAAGAACCTACCAGGAGGATCGCGAAATGTCTATCATTTTCGATGAAGCGAAAGGCCTTTTCCATTTACAATCCCGCAATACGAGTTATGTGATTCAGTTGGTACACGGGTATCCCGCGCATGCGTATTTCGGTGCCAAGCTTCGTCATGACAGCAACCTGGAAGGTTTGTTAACCTTCCAGGAACGTGCATCATTCAGCCCGAATCCCATCCCGGAGGATAAATCGATCTCGCTGGACTCCCTACCGCAGGAATATCCGCAATACGGGACAAGCGACTTCCGTCGCCCGGCTTACCAAGTGCGGCTCGCCAATGGCACCCGGGCGACGGAGTTGACGTATCGCTCCCATCGAATCGTCCCGGGGAAGCCGCTTCTTGAGGGGCTTCCTGCCGTTTACGTCGAGCAGGATCGCGAGGCGGAAACGCTGGAGCTGGAGCTGGAGGATCGCATCTCCGGCCTGACCGTCGTGTTAAGCTACACGGTGTTTGCGGATTTTGACGCCATCGCCAGATCGGCCCGGCTCCGCAATGAGAGCGGTGAACCGATCCAATTGGAGCGTGCACTTAGCGCCTCAGTTGATTTCCCGGACGCTTCTTATGATGCATTATACCTGTCCGGTGCCTGGGCACGCGAACGCCATGTGCAGCGCAGACGGCTGGCTCCGGGGGTGACCGGAATCAGCAGCCGCCGCGGTTCAAGCTCCCACCAACAGAATCCGTTCCTGGCGTTGCTGCGGCCGGATGCCACAGAGCAGCAAGGCGAGGTTTACGGCTTCAGCCTGGTTTATAGCGGGAACTTTACCGCCGAAGCGGAAGTCGAGCAGTTTGGGACAACCCGGGTTTCGATCGGGATCAATCCGTTTGATTTCACTTGGAAGCTGGCGCCGGGGGAGAGTTTCCAAACGCCGGAGGCGGTGCTTGTGTATTCCGCCGAAGGGCTTGGAGGGATGTCGCGCACCTATCATCGGCTGTATCGGACCCGGTTGTGCCGCGGGCAATTCCGCGATCAGGAACGACCTATCCTCGTCAACAACTGGGAAGCGACGTATTTCGATTTCAATGCGGACAAAATTGAAGCCATCGCCAAAGCAGGCAGCAAGCTGGGCATTGAGCTCTTTGTACTGGATGACGGCTGGTTTGGCCGGCGCGATCGCGATAACAGCTCGCTGGGCGACTGGTTCGAGGATCGCCGCAAGCTGCCCGACGGGTTGGCGGACTTAGCCCATCGTGTCAAGGACAACGGACTGCAGTTTGGCCTTTGGTTCGAGCCCGAAATGGTCTCTCCGGACAGCGATCTGTACCGGGCCCATCCCGACTGGTGCTTACACGTCCCGGGGCGGCGACGCACGGAAGCGCGCGATCAGCTGGTGTTGGATATGTCGCGCAGCGATGTGCGCCAGTACTTGTACGACCGACTGAGCGATATCTTCTCCACGGTGCCGATCACGTACGTCAAGTGGGATATGAACCGGAACATGACGGAGATCGGATCAGCAGCTAGTTCGGCCGAACGGCAGGGAGAGGTAGCTCACCGATACATGTTGGGTCTGTACGAACTGTTGGGACGCTTGACGAGCGAATTTTCGCATATCCTGTTCGAGAGCTGCTCCGGAGGCGGAGGCCGATTTGACCCAGGTATGCTGTATTACATGCCGCAAACTTGGACAAGCGACGATACGGATGCGGCGGAGCGCTTGAAAATCCAATACGGCACCAGTATCGTCTATCCGGTATCCACAATGGGGGCGCATATCTCCGCCGTGCCGAATCATCAAGTGGAGAGAACGACTCCGCTGACGTTCCGAGGGGACGTGGCGATGTCCGGCAATTTCGGCTACGAATTGGATCTCACTCGGTTTACGGACGAAGAGAAGGAAACAGCCAAGCGCCAGATCGCGATGTACAAAGAAATTCGCGGATTGGTTCAACAAGGTGATTTGTATCGTCTACAAAGCCCGTTCGAAGGCAACGAAACGGCTTGGATGTTCGTCAGCCCGGATCAAGAGGAAGCGCTCTTGTTCTATTTCCGGGTGCTCGCAGAACCCAACGGCCCACTGCGCGGCGTCAAACTGCAAGGGCTTGACCCGGCTAAAGATTATGAGTTGGCCGGAAGCGGTGAGGTATACGGCGGTGACCGCTTGATGAGTGCCGGCTTGTCCATGGCCTCGGTGCGCGGCGACTTTAGCAGCAAGATGGTTCGACTGAAAGCGAAGCGATAACATAAGCAAAGACCTGAAGGAGGCTTCACTCCTTCAGGTCTTTTTTGTTCGCCAATCGGCATTTTGCGTTTAACTGTTTAACCTTCATCGCGGCAGCCGGGAAACATGCCGGTAGTGATGGCGATGCGGTTCCAGCAGTTAATGACATTGATCGCGAAGATGAGATCCATCGTTTCCTTCTCGTTGAAAAAGCTGCGGACCCGGTCATAAACCACCTGCGGCACGCCGCCATCGGCGATTCGGGTTACGGCTTCGGTCAACTCCAGCACCGCTTTCTCTTGATCGGTATAGCAAGGAGCTTCCCGCCAAACGCTGACCAGGGCAATCCGCTGTTCGCTCTCACCGAGCTGGCGCATTTCCGTCGTGTGCATATCAAGACAATAAGCGCAGCCGTTGATTTGCGATGCGCGTATTTTGATCAGCTCGTACAAAACCCGGTCAAGTCCGCTCTCGGTCACTTGCCGTTCCAACCGACTCATCGCCTGGTAAACGTTCGGGTTGGCTTGATAGTGGTCCATTCTGACTTTCATATCGAATCCCTCCATTGGATGTTGTTTGTTCTTACGTAGGTAAGACAAGGGGAGGGAGCGAGTTGTGACAACTAAACCGACGGAGCTCTGAAGATTTTATCGGGATTGCTGATCAAGTAGAAACGAAGGATACGTCCGTGCGCATCGCCTTCGAACAGAATCACGTGAATAACGTGTCCATCGCGGTAATGGACCAGTCCGATTTCCCCGTTGATCCGCGTAGGAACCAGTTCACCCTGCAGTGAACCTTTGGCCTGAATCCCTTGCCAGAATGCAATAACGCGCTCCTTGGACAGGATGGGATTGATGGCTGCCCGTACTTTGCCGCCTCCGTCTGAAATCAGTACCGCATCTTCCCGAATCAAATGGAGGAGCGGGCCAAACTCTCCGGTCTTTGCCGCTTTCAAAAATTCGCCGGTCCATTTCGCTACGGTTTTTTCATCAGCAGGAGTCGGAGCCGCATCCCGGTCGGTTTTGATCTTGTTCCGAGCTCGGCTCAGCAGCTTCCGGCAGGCTACCGCACTTTTCCCCAGAATCTCGGCGATTTCCTCGTACTCCATGGCAAAAGATTCCCTTAGAACAAACACGGTTCTTTCGTCGGGGGTCAGGCGTTCCAGCAACACCATAAACGCGTAAGAAATTTGCTCCTCCCGCAACAAGCGGTCGAGGTGCGTCTCCGGAAGCGGATCAAAGACGGGTTCGGGTAACCAGGGTCCGGTGTAAAGCTCTCGAGACAAACGAGGTGACTTTAATGCGTTTAGACTACGATTCACGACGGAACGCATCAAATAGGATTTTGGTTGACGAATACGGTCGGCTTGTATGTTTTGCTGCAGGTCGGTGAACACTTCCTGCACGATATCCTCTGCTTCCGACCAAGATCCGGTCAGTCGGTATGAGAGGGCGGTCATCGAGTGGCGGTATTCTTGATAATACTGAGCCAATTGGGCAGACGTCGACATGGTTGCCTATCCTCCGTTCTTTGCGATTCACTATCTATTATCTTACCGAAAAAAAGAAAAAAACCCAGCCCCCTTTTGAGTGAAGGGCTGGGCTTTGGCAGTGATCGATTAGAACTTGAAGATATGTATCGTCTTTTGCAACTGGAACACCGCATTTTTCATCGCTTCGGATTCCTCGGCCATGGCCCGGATCGAAGTGATTTGCTCGTTCATGGATGCCGATACCTGTTCAGTGCCCGCCGCGGATTCTTCGGTAATGGCGGAAATGTTCTGAATGGAAGAGGAGATATTCTGTGCGCTTTCCAGCATCGCTTCGCTTTCTCTGGAGAACGCAGCGATCTCCCCGCTGATGTATTGAACACTTTGGACGATCTCTTGGAAGATTTGCTCGGCTTCGCGGATCATTTCGCTTTGTTGCCGGACGACCTCTTCATTGATTTTGATGTTTTGCCCCGCCTGCTTCACATCCAGCTCGATGCTGCGGACCAGATTGAATACCTCCTTGGTCGATGCGGTCGATTCCTCGGCCAGCTTACGAACCTCGTGGGCAACCACTGCAAATCCGGCTCCGTGCTCGCCTGCCCGTGCGGCCTCAATGGAGGCGTTCAATGACAACAAGTTGGTCTGTTCGGCTATTTCCGAGATGGTCGCGGTAATTTTGGTAATGCCTTGCGCGTTTTTGGCCAAAGCTTCGATGGAATCGGCAACTTTCTCGGTCGCTTCAATGTTCTTGCGCATGCCATTCGCTTGCCGCGAGACGGATTCGCGTCCGCGCTCCACCAGTTGAATCATTTCGTCGGACCGTTGATTCATTTCACGGGTAGAATCGGTGTAATTGCTTACCTTCTGTTCAATCTCGCCGATCGCGTCTTTCATGCCGCTGACGTCTTCGGAGATGGCGTTCGCGCCAAGCGCCAGCTCGCTGGAGGAGTGGGTGACTTGGGTCATGACTTCGATCAGCTCTTGGTTGCGGTCGGAAATGCTCCGGCTGGAGTCCATTACCTTGCGAGTGATATCCGAGGTCTCCTGCAGGATTTTGCGCAGCTTGTCCACCATGCTGTTGAAGGAGCGACTAAGATCGTCCATGCCTCCGGATTCCGAGATTCGGCTGGTAAAATCGCCTTTGGCGATTTTTGCGGAAGCGCTGGTGATATCATCGAACGAACCCGTAAGCGCTTTCTGGAGATAGCGCGAAAGCGGGAAAGTAAGCGCTGCCAATACGGCGATCATTAAGATGCCGATGACGATGTGTCCCAGCAGGATGAAGACGATCAGCGATGGGACGGCAAAGAGCGCAGCCACGAGATAACACGCGGCGGAGATCTTTCCGGATAAGGGAAGTCTGTTGAACCATGTCATGAGATTCATGTCCTCCTTAAGTAATAGGTGAATTCTACCATAATTATATCATCCATGACGTCAGGGGTATAGGACGAAATATTCCGAGAAATGCTAACCCAAAGTTGAAAAAGTTCTTATTTTGCCGAACCTTGGGGCTTGTAATTTTCTTATTGACAATAAACTTGAACCTTTGTTAAATATAGTCATGAAATATTTCGTATACGAAATATTAAATTATAAAACAAAAATTTAAAGGATGAGAGCTGCTTGGATCAAAAGCAACGCATGCATGAGATCGTGGAATCCTTTCGCGAGGTGAAAAGAGCGTTTTATCAACTGTTATCCAAACAGGCCGAGCCCTTCGGCATTACTGGTATCCAATTCATGGTGTTGAAAAGGATTCAGAACAACCCGCAAATCGGCGTTACCGAGCTTGCCGATCAGATGCGGATGGGGAACAGTACGGTCAGCGGAGTGATCGATCGTCTGGTGAAAGCAGGACTGGTGGTGCGCGCACGTTTGGATAGCGACCGAAGATCGGTTGCCTTGCAGATTACGGACAAAGGGATGGAGGTTTATCAGCTGACGGACCTTGAATATACGAAGGCGATCACAACCGTTCTGGAGACATCCGGGAGAGACATCGACCATATGCTGCAAACGCATCACAAAATTATAGAGTCATTAGAGAAAGTGAGAGAAGAAACCCATGAACCATGAAGCGGCTGTACAGGACGCGAATTTCAAGAGATGGCCCATCGTCATGGCGCTCCTGATCGGGGCGTTTGTGTCGATTTTGAACCAAACCTTAATGAACGTTGCCCTACCGCAGATGATGGACGACTTGGGTGTGGGAGCAACTACCATCCAATGGCTGTCGACCGGATTTATGCTGGTGAATGGCGTCTTGATCCCAATCAGCGCCTTTTTGATGGAACGTTTCACGACGCGGATGCTGTTTATCTCCGCGATGATTTTGTTTTCGGCCGGTACATTTATTTGCGGTATCGGTTCCAGCTTCGAGCTAGTGCTCGCCGGACGGTTGGTCCAGGCTGCCGGAGCCGGCGTACTGATGCCGTTGATGACCGTCGTATTCCTGACGATTTTTCCAATTGAGAAACGCGGTCAGGCGATGGGGATGATGGGGATCGCCATGATCTTCGCCCCGGCGGTTGGTCCAACGCTTTCCGGATGGGTGATTGAACATCATCCGTGGAACGTCTTGTTCTGGATCATTTTTCCGTTTGCGATTTTGTCCATTTTTCTAGGCTTTATCTTTATGAAAAATGTAACCCAAGTCGGCCGACCGAAGCTGGATGTTCTGTCGATCATTTTATCGACGATTGGGTTTGGCGGCGTCTTGTATGGCTTTAGCGAAGCCGGCAGCACCAGTTGGGGCGAGACGGAAGTTGTCGTCAGCCTGATTGTCGGCGTCGTCTCCCTGGGGGTATTCCTGTGGCGCCAAATGAGATCGGATAAACCGCTGCTGGAATTCCGCGTGTTTAGATACGATATGTTTTCGTTAACTACGATAATTAACGTTGTGGTTACGATGGCGATGTACGCGGCAATGATTCTGCTGCCGATTTACCTGCAGAAGATTCGCGGCTTCTCGCCGCTCGAATCGGGTCTTTTACTTATGCCTGGGGCGATTCTAATGGGGATCATGTCCCCGATTACCGGGATGATCTTCGACCGAATCGGCGCGCGCTGGCTGGCGGTGGTTGGGCTGGGGATTACGGCGGTGACGACATGGGAATTCAGCAATTTGACCGACAGCACGACCTATACGCATCTCATTCTGATGTATACGGCCCGAATGTTCGGGATGTCCATGCTGATGATGCCGATCCAGACAGCTGGCCTCAATCAGCTGCCGGCGCGGCTTAACGCACATGGTACGGCGATGTCCAATACGCTCCGGACGATTGCAGGAGCGCTGGGCACCGCGCTCCTGGTGACAATCATGTCCTCTCGCGCCAAGGAGAAGGCGACGGAGATGATCCTCACGGCCGGGATCAATCCTAAGGATCCGTCTAATGCGCAGCAAGTGGCTCTGATCACCCGAGACGCGACGATCAACGGAATCGATTTTGCCTTCGTCGTGGCGACGGGAATTACGCTGGTCGCCTTCGTTTTGGCGTTCTTTATTCGCAAAGTCCAGGTAAATATAGAAGGTCAGGACTCGGGGAATGAGGAAAACGGCATGAAGCCTGCCAAGGCTTAGATTTCTCATTGTAATCAAAAAGGTACAATCGCTCAGGATTTCTGAGCGGTTGTACCTTTTTTGGGTCGGAAAAAGTAGTAAGTTTTTTATCCGAGAACAACTTCAACTTGATGCACGCCGCCATCGCCAACCGGGGCGATAACGTTACCCTGAATCGGCTGGCCGTCAACCGTGATGCGGGCTACGCCTTTTTCCACATGGTTCGGGTTGCTCACGCGGATCACGTACGTGTCGCCACGGAAGACGCGGGTGATTTCGTATCCATCCCAAGCGGATGGAATGCAAGGATCAACCTTCAGGCCGCGGAAGTCGGCTTGAATACCGAGAATCGCCTGCGTGATCGCCACGTAGTTCCAGGCTGCCGTGCCGGTGAGCCAGGAGTTCTTCGCTTCGCCGTGACGTACCGCGTCTTTACCGGCGATCATTTGCGAATAGACGTATGGCTCCATCCGATGGACTTCGCTGATCTCTTCGAGGTACGCCGGAGCGATTTTCGAATAGACCTCAAACGCCCGATCGCCATGGCCCAATACGGTTTCAGCGATCATAATCCACGGGTTGTTGTGACAGAAGATCCCGGCGTTTTCTTTGTACCCTGGCGGGTAACTGGAGATTTCGCCCAGGTTCAGATAATACTTCGAATACGGCGGTTGCTGCAGCACGATACCGTATTTCGTATCGAGACGCTCTTCAACGGAAGTGAGCGCTTTAGCTGCCAAACCTTCTTCAACGCCGATGCCAGCCATGACGCACATCCCTTGCGGCTCGATGAAGATTTGACCCTCCGCGTTTTCCTTGCTGCCGATTTTCTCGCCATAATGATCGTAAGCGCGCAGGAACCAGTCGCCGTCAAAGCCGTGCTCCAGCGTTGTTTTGCGCATTTTTTCGATCCAGTCGAGCGCATCTGTCGCATCGGCGTCCAGCCCGCGCATACGGCAAATTTCAGCGAAGTCCGGGCCTACGAAGACGAACAAGCCGGCAATAAATACGGATTCGGCGACGCGGCCTTCGATGTTCGCGGTCGTTTGGAACGATTCACCCGGCTCCTTGGAGAAGCAGTTCAGGTTCAAGCAGTCGTTCCAGTCCGCGCGGCCAATCAGCGGTAAACCATGCGGTCCCAGGTTGTGTACGACATGGTAGAAGGAACGTCTCAAATGCTCAAACAGCGTTGCGGTGTTATCCGGGTTGCTGTCGAATGGCACTTGCTCGTCGAGAATGCTGAGATCGCCGGTTTCCTTAATATAAGCGGCGGTTCCGGACACCAGCCACAACGGATCGTCGTTGAAGCCGCTGCCGACCTCGTTGTTGCCTTTTTTGGTAAGCGGTTGATATTGGTGATACGCGCTGCCGTCTTCAAACTGGGTCGCGGCGATGTCGAGAATCCGCTCTCTGGCACGTTCCGGAATTTGATGCACAAAACCGAGCAAATCCTGGTTGGAGTCGCGGAAGCCCATACCGCGGCCGATTCCGGATTCGAAATAGGAAGCGGAACGCGACATGTTGAAGGTTACCATACATTGATACGGATTCCAGATGTTGACCATGCGGTTCAGCTTGTCGTCGCCGCTTTGGATTTGGTATTTGGACAGCAGGCCGTCCCAATACGTAGCCAGCTCGGCCAAGGCCCGGTCGACGTCGGCGTCCGTGGCGAATTTGTCGATCATCTCAAGCGCAGGTTTTTTGTTGATCACGCTTGGGGCTTCCCATTTCTCTTCTTCCGGCAATTCAACGTAACCGAGAACAAAGATCAGGCTTTGTTCTTCACCTGGAGCAAGCTTCATCGTCACTTCGTGCGAGCCGATCGGCGACCAGCCACTGGCCACGGAGTTGGAGGCTCTGCCAGCCACGACGACTTGCGGCTCGTGTAAGCCGTTATATAGTCCGACGAAGGATTCGCGATCCGTGTCGAAGCCGTCGATGTCACGGTTGACGGAATAGAACGCATAATGATTCCGGCGTTCACGGTATTCGGTTTTGTGGTAAATGACCGAATCCAGCACTTCCACTTCGCCGGTACTCAGGTTGCGCTGGAAATTTGTCATGTCGTCCTGGGCGTTCCAAAGGCAGAACTCGGCAAAAGAGAAGAGGGAGACCTTCTTCGTCTCGTTGCTCGTATTTTTTACCGTCAGGCGATGCACTTCGCCGTTATAGCCAAGCGGAATAAACGCCAGCTGCGTTACCGAAATCCCGCCGCGTTCCCCGGTAATCGAGGTATACCCCAAACCGTGACGGCATTCGTAAAAATCCAGCTCGCGCTTCACCGGCATCCAGCCCGGTGTCCAGAAATCGCCGTTGTCATGGTCGCGGAGGTAGTAATAACGTCCGCCGGTATCGAGAGGAATGTTGTTGTAGCGGTACCGGGTCAACCGACGCAGGCGTGCATCCCGGTAGAACGTGTAGCCGCCGGCGGTATTGGAGATTAATCCGAAAAATTGCTCATTGCCAAGGTAGTTAATCCATGGGTAAGGGGTTTGCGGCGTATTGATCACATACTCTTTGCGTTGATCGTCAAATGCTCCGAATTTCATGAATAGGAACTCTCCCTTCGTTTGTGAACGCGCGTTTATTTCGTTGAAAAAAGATTCCTCCCAACAATCGTTGATCGTATTGTAGGAGGAGGTGCGCCGGCTTACTCCGCCGGGGGCTGGCAGGAATCCCGGATCACCAGGCGGGTTGGAAAGCTGACCGTGCTGAACGTGGGCTGCTCCGTTTCGCAAAGCTCGAGCACCTTTATTACGGCGGCCTTTGCCATCTCGTCGACGGGCAGTCGAACAGTGGTCAGCTTGGGCGTGATCCGAGAGGCTAGCTGGACATCGTCAAAGCCGATGACGGATAACTGCTCAGGCACACGAACCCCGCTTTCCGCAAACGCTTCCATCGCCGCAAAAGCCATGTCGTCGTTGGCGCAAAACAGCGCTGTCGGTAAGGTTCCTTGCTCAATGAGCTTGCGGGTTTCGCGATAAGCGCTCTCCTTCAGGAACTCGCCTTCAAGGATAAAAGCCTCGGGCAACGGCAAATTGTGCTTCTGTAATGTGTGCTCATAGGCTAAGTATCGCTCACGCCCCGAAAACGTATTCATGCTGCCTTTCAAGATGCCGATTTCCCGGTGCCCCAGCTCGATCAAGTATTCGATCGCCTGGACCGTGCCCTCGTAGTCATTGGAGTTTATGACGGCCAAGTGGTTCTTGTTCAGCCGCTCCGCCATGATCTCCGCGATGTCGTAATCAACGAGCACCAGCGGCGCTTCCTGGTCCACCATTTCCCGAACCAGCTCGATGTCCTTTTGGGTGCCGACCAGAATCCCGCCGTCGATCCGCTTCTGTTGGAAGGCTTGCTTTACCTTCTGAAAATCACCCGGCGAATAAACGGTATGAATAAGCACATAGAAGCCGCGGGCGTTGGCCGTATCGACGACCATGTCGACGATTGGGGCAAAGTAGCTGTTCTGATAGATGCGGCTGGTGTCTTCCTTCTCCGTCATGCTGATGGCGAACAGGCCGATCGTATCCGTCCGTTTACCGGCCAGAGCCCGGGCAAAGCTGTTAGGTTCATAGTGGTGCTGCTCGATGACGCGGAGCACTTTGGCCCGTGTTGCTTCCGGAACGTTCGGATAATTGTTGATTACCCGTGAAACGGTGCTGCGGGACACCCCGGCCAGTTTAGCTATGTCTTCGCTGCGCATAAGGTTGGTCCCCACTTTCGTAAACGCGCGTTTATAGGGTTATTTTATAGCATCCTCTGAAATTAATCAATTCCGAAAAATGCACGAAAAAAAGACGGCTATTTCGCCGCCTTAGGGATGTTCTCCAAGTACTCCTTCATCATTTGAATCGCTTTGTCTTTGTTCTTCGTGTCGGAACGGAGGGAGATGATCATGTCCGTCATCCCGAGCGGAAGTTCCTTCACCAGGGTGCTGTCGGTGATCTTAATCCCGTACACGTGCTCGTTATTGTCTTCGTCGGATACATCCTTGACGAGGTTGTCATCGGTCAGGAGATCTTTAAGCTCGCCGCTCGCCACGTCGTCGAGGCTGAGAAAAGCGCCGCCGTTCGACAGCCAATCGAAGGTCGGGGCATCGGTAATATAAATATCCGGACTGGATGTAGCTATAACAGCCATCGCTTTTTGCTGGTAGGCCATATCCGCCGAACTCGCGCCGGCTTCCCCTTGAGGCGGCAAATACACATTCTCAATCTCCACCCGCTTGAAGCCGGGGATCTGTGCCGTCATGGCTTGCTCTAGGGCGTCAACACCGCCATTTTGGTCGTCGGTCATAAAATTGCCAACCATCATGATCGATAGGTCGATGGGGGGCAGGGCGGCTAGCCGTTTTTGTTCTTCGCGGTGATCAAGATAAGCGTTCGTACCGAAGATAATGGCGACAACAGCGATAAGTCCAATGATCACATAAGCTCGGTAAAGTCGAAAAAAATCGTCGACCTTCTCGGCAGTTCCGGCCAATTTGCCCCACTTCGCATAGCGCTTCTGGTTTAACTCCGCGATTTTTCGCTGTTCCTCCGTCTCCACGATCCGCTTGTAGGCTTGGATTTTTCGTTCGATTTCCTCGGCTTCGCCAGGGCTTGGATGGCGGGAGCGGGATTTACGGAGCAAAATGTCAAATACCTTCTCCAATTCTTCGCGGGAAGCGTTTTCGGGTAACCCCAGCAGTTCATAATCCTGTTTTAAATTGTCCTTGTCCATCGTCTTTCTCCTCTGAATCCATCGGGTTTTGATGTATAAATATTATATGGAAAGTGATGCATACATTTATTATACTTTGTATTTGTAACGAAGGGAAATCGCTTGTCGACAATAAAAAAAGCCGGGTGAACCCATCAGTTCCCCGGCCTATGATTAGGAGGGCCCAAGCCCTTCTGCTAACGAATCCGGCGCATGGAAATGATGACGTCACTCCAATAGCCGCTATCTAGGGGGCTGATTTGAACGCCCGGGGCGCCCCAAGTGTGAATGAACTTGCCGTCGCCGATATAGATGCCGACATGACCCGCGACATTGTCGGATTTAAACCGGCCCGGGACGGTGAAGAAGATCAAGTCTCCGACTTGAAGCTGGTCGCGCGTCACCGATATGCCTTCTTGGGCTTGATCGCGGGCCAACCGCGGCAGGTCTTGGCCGAATTTTTTGAAGACATGGCGGGTAAAGGACGAACAATCGAACGTTTTGGACTGCTCGTAAGGAGAAGCACCAAATTCATAAGGAACGCCCAAATACTGCTTGGCATAGGCGACCATCTCATCGCGATGATCGGCGACTCCGAGAATCCCGTAGCGGCTGGTCCCGGTTTGCGGCGGAATGCGGCCACCCGCCGGGGAAATGCGGTCAAACGTCAAAGCCCCCGTACGCGAATCGATTTGGGCTTTCGTTTGCAGCAAGGCCGATACGGCATCCATCGTCATATACAATTGGCCGTTTTCGCGCACTGGCGCCTGGGGCAGGGAAATCGGCTGTCCAAAGGAAATGGCATGTCTTTGACTGGGCTGAACGGTAAACATCACATCGGAAAAACCGAGGTTGGCCGTGTCGCCCGTTTCTTGCAACCGCAGGCCCAGGCTTTGAGCCACTTGCGTCAGCGGAACCCAGCTCGTGCCGCCCGCGTCCGTAACCGCTTCCGTTCTAACTGGCGATCCATCGGAAGGAGGGACGGAATTCGAGCGGAGCCGGTCCGGCTGGCCGCATGAGGTGACAAGCATGAGCGACAGGGCCATACAAGCAAGGAACAATCCAAACTTCAAGGTATAGCGCATAGGGTGAGAAGCACTCCATTCATTCAGATTAGCGAGACACTTGAAGTATGTAAAAAAAGAGATAGAACTATTCGGGCAGGAGCTAAAGGAGCTACCATCATCATGAAGAGCAGCCTCATGCAAAGAACGCAAGTGCAGCGCAAGCCGTCACGCCAGCGCCGCAACCTGGCGATCGCGACCTGGGAGGGCGTCCCTTCCACGATCTTTCAAACCTTGCTTGGCGGTCAGTTCCTGACCGGATTTCTGCTATATTTGGGGGCGAACTCCGCCCAAATCGGCTTCGTCCTCGCGATTACGACCTTTGTGAATATTGCCCAAATCGCGGTCGCCTTCCTGATTCAACGATTAACCAGCCGCAAATGGGCGCTGGTGCTGTTCGTTGGGATGCACCGAATTCTGTGGGGAGCGACGGGCTTGGTTCCGTTTGTTTTTCCGCATCGTTATTGGGTTACCGGATTTATCGGACTGTATATCGTCGCGTTTATGTTCAATACGGTTGGCGCGATACTGTGGAACTCGCTGATAAGCGATATTGTACCGGCACGGGTTAGAGGGAGATATTTCGGGATCCGGAATACGTTCCTCAATGCACTTAGCACACTGGTCATGTTTTTGGGCGGGATGGTATTGGATCATTATCCGGTGGCACAAGGGTTCTTCTATTTGTATATCGTGATCTGGATCAGTGCTATAGCCAATATCGTCGTGTTTTCGTTTTATCCGGACATGGCCTTCGAGCGTTCAGCGGAAAGCAAGTTTCTCCCGATGCTGCGTAAACCTCTGCGCGATGGAGCCTTCATGAAGGCGACGTTGTTCCTGGCCGGTTTCCTGCTCCTGCAGAACCTCGTCGTTCCGCTTTATTCGTATGTGATGCTGGAATTGCTGCACATCAATTACCAGACCATCTCGCTCCTGAATGTGACGCAGACGGTATTTATGATGGCGAGCTTTTACGTTTGGGGGAACCTGAACGCGCGTTACAGCAATCGCCGCCTGCTGTTCTGGACGCTGCCGATCATTGCGCTAGCGATTCTCTGCTGGGGCGGCTTGTCCTTCTTGCCGATGCTGCCCGTGCTCTTCCTCGCTCATATGATATTTGGGGTAGGGGTCGGCGGCTTTAACCAACTGGCCTTTAACTTTATGATCGGCGACACCCCCAAATCAGAACGTCCGATGTACATGGCGATGTACTCGGCCATTACCGGCGTCGCTTCTTTCTTTGGCCCGCTAGTAGGCGGTCAGGTGCTGGAATGGATCGAAGGTTGGCCGACCTGGACGCAAGTGTTTGGTATGCAGTTGGCCGTGGGGGCGGCGATGATTGTGTTGGCCGCGAGTTTGGGCCGGCGAATTTTGCGCGATGTGTGAGGGCGACGATTCCAGCGGAATGGGGCATCGTTGTGACGGACAGGGGTGACTTTTGGAGGCGCTTTAAGGTATATTACAAGTTGAGCAGCTAAGCAATGAAAGGAGATTATCATACATGGCACAAAGAACGGCTTACGAAGGTACCTATCAAGGTGAAAAAGCAGTATGGCTTAAATCCGGGCGGTATGAGGCGATCATGCTCCCGGAAATCGGCGGCAATTTGATTGCTTTCCGCGATGTCGAAAGCGGTTACCGCTTTTTGCGCGAACCTGGCGAGAGCGAGATGGAAGCTTTCAAGAGCAACCCGGGTGTACACGGTATTCCGGTGCTGTTTCCCCCAAACCGCTATGAGGACGGATTGTTCCCATGGAAAGGCGAGGTTCTGAAGTTTCCGGTAAACGAGGCGGCAACTCACAACCATTTGCATGGATTTTTACATACGACGGCCTGGGAGGTCGAGGATTTCGGCCAAACGCCGTTTGAAAGCTATGTCACGGTTAAGGTAACCGTTAACGAGAGCCATGAGGTGTACCGTTACCTGCCATTCAAATTTACCGCCCGTTTAAAGTACACTTTAAGCGACGATGGCTTAGCCCAGCAGGTGTTCGTTCGCAATGACGGCGACAAGGAGATGCCTTGCTTGTTGGCTTTCCATACGGCGGTGAATGCGCCGTTTGCGCCGGAGAGTACAGCGAAGGATTACCGGGTGAAGCTGACGATCGGACAGCGTTGGCAAATGAGCGAGCGGATGCTCCCAACTGGATCCTATCAACCTCTTACGGCTGAAGAGCTGCAGATGCAGGGGGAGGGTGTGTTTCCGTTCTTCGCTTCTATGGATAATCACTATACGGCCGTGCCGCAAAACGGCAGAAATCGGATGGAGCTGACCGACACGAAACTAGGAAAAACCCTCGTTTATGACGTGGGAACCTCCTACAAGCAATGGATGATTTGGAATAACGGCGCTACGGAAGGCTTCTTCTGCCCAGAGCCGCAAATCAATCTGGTGAATGCGCCGAAGGCGGAATTGCCGGCGGAAGAAATCGGATTGTTCAGCCTGCTTCCAGGCGAGATTTGGGAGGAACGCTCCCGTCTGTACGTGAAATAACTTAGTCCAATGAAAAAAGCAGCCGACCGGCCGTCTGAGACGACGCGAGTCAGCTGCTTTTTCTTTGGCCGTTAGGCCTGATCCCATTGGGCGGAGAGTTAATTGACCCCGGCAGTTACCTTGCCGCGCAGTGACGGGATCAGCCGCTTCATTTGCTCCAGATTGCGTCTGGGCACATGAATCGTTTTGATGCCGTGCCGTTCATCCCGGAACCATACGACATTGTCGCGAATTTCGGAGACCTGGGACAGGTTGACATAGCAGTTTGTGCTGATGCGGTAAAAGCGAGGGTCTGAGATCAGCTTCGAGGTCTGTTCGGCGGATAATCTCTGTTTAATACTGTAATTCCGTCCATGAAAGCAAACCAGTCCGTGAGCTCCGATCTTGAAGAAATACGTCTCGTAAGGATTGAGGTCCTCATAGACACCCCTTTCTTCGAGTCCGACGTTCATCATTCCAAATCCCCCTTTAGAAGATGCTTTCGGAAGCGCTTACAGTATATCATATTTTAACCAATTTGGGTAGGTGACCGATTCATGTTAAAAATTTTATCTTTTTTCGGTTGAGACTGGACTTTTAAGTCCATTTACGAAAAAATATAAAGGATGTTATTCCAAACGAGCTTTCCTGAAGGAGGATATTCAATTGTCAGCTTCACAACCTCGATTGCTGTTATTTGTAGGATCGTACGCCGAAACAAGCGATCCTGGAGTTTATGTATATGAAATGGATTCGGTCAATGGGGAGATTCGTCTTCTGGATCAAGCCACCGGGTTGAAGAACCCCACCTTTCTTGGCGTAGATGCAGAACACCGCAAGGTTTACGCCATTTCCGAAACGACCAAGGAAGGGGAGCGAATCGGCGAGGTCATCGCATTTGATGTCGACGCCGTGGGCAAGCTGCGCGAATTGAATCGTGAGGTTACAATTCGCCCTTCTTCTTCGCATATCCAGCTCGACCGAAGCTGTCGCTTTGCCGTTGTGTCGGGATATCACGGCGGTAATGTCGGCCTTGTGGAGCTTCAAGCAGACGGATCGGTGGGCCGCTTGGTCGACGAGCGTCAGCACGAAGGCCAAGGTGCCGACCCGGTGCGTCAGGATCGTCCGCATCCCCACTCGGTGGCATTCAGCCCGGACAATCGGTTCGCGTTGGTTGCTGATTTGGGATTGGATCGCCTTGTGGTGTATTCGTTTGAACCGGAAACCGGACGGCTGGTTTACCAGAGCGAAGCTTCTACTCCACCGGGGGCGGGTCCGCGCCATCTGGCCTTTCATCCAAACGGGCAATGGTTGTATTCCATCAATGAAGTGAATTCATCGATTTCGTTTTTTCATTACGATGCGGCGACCGGTAAATTGGCACTACAGGACACGGTGCCAACTTTGCCGGCTGAATACACAGGGGAGAATACAACGGCGGAGGTGGCTATTTCGGCGGACGGTCGTCATCTCTATGGCTCCAATCGTGGCCATGACAGCTTGGTGCAGTTCGCGATCGACCCAGAGAGCGGACGGCTTACGTTCGTTGAACACGTCTCCAGCGAGGGCGGACATCCACGGCATTTTTCGCTCACCCCGGATGGGATGTATCTGATTGCAGCGAACCGGGATGACAATCTGCTGGCGGTTTTTTCGGTAGAGCCGGAGAGCGGACGATTGACGTTTACCGACAGGACCGTATCTGTATCCAAGCCGGTATGCGTGAAGCCGGTGTGGTTCTAAAAGGATTCATTTGCAATGTGCCAGAGGCTCGCATAAGATTAACGCAGGGGATTTTTATTCAGTAAACATGAAGGAGCCGGTTGTGACTCATGACGTTTTTTAGGGAATTGTTTCAAATGGCGGGATTCCGTAGGGTGTTAGCCCTGCTGTTTGTCGTGATCGTCCTGTATTTCGTTCGAAGTATGCTCAATATGCTGCTAATCACATTTATTCTGACGTATTTAATTAATCGGCTGCACAATTTCATCAGCCGGAATGTGGCCAAGGTGATTCGCGTCAACCGAACCGTAACCGTCCTGTTTATCTACGTCGTGTTGATCGCACTGCTTGGCTATGCAATCTACTACTATATGCCGGTGCTGCTCACCGAACTAACCGATTTGGTTAACCAGGTGATATCCTTTTATTCTAATCCTCCGGTGCTGATGGATAACCCGATCCTGAACTACATTGTTGAATATTTGAAAGATATCGATCTATCGGCTTATATCAACAATGGTTTTGACTTCTTGCTCAGTACGCTGACCGATATCGGCGAATGGAGTTTGAATCTGTTTATCGCCATCGTGCTCAGCTTGTTCTTGTTGCTGGAAAAAGAGAAGGTGACCAATTTTACAGTCCTGTTCCGCGAAAGTCGGATCGGCGGACTGTTCAAGGAGCTGGAATACTTTGGACGGAAGTTTGTTCAATCCTTCGGCAAAGTCATTGAGGTTCAATTCTTAATTGCTCTGGTCAATGCTTCTTTATCGACGATCTTCCTATGGATTCTAGGATTTCCGAACCTGATTGCTTTGGCGATCATGATCTTTCTGTTGGGGCTGGTTCCGGTCATGGGCGTTATCATTTCGTTGATCCCGCTTTGCGCGATCGCTTTCAAAATCGGCGGATTGATCAAAATCGTATATGTGCTGATTATGGTCGCCGTTGTTCATGCGGTTGAAACGTATTTCCTGAATCCGAAATTCATGTCCAACAAAACCCATTTGCCGATTTTCTTCACCTTCCTTATCCTGTTGGTCTCCGAGCATTTCCTTGGGATCTGGGGATTAATAGTCGGCGTTCCGATCTTTATCTTTATGCTGGATATCGTCGAGGTTCCTGTTGGGGTCCATCCCCCTGCGGTAGTGAAGATTGCGGCAGAACCGGAACCGCCGGCAGAGAAATAAATAGCGAAGTTCAAACGATTTGATAAACGTAAAAGCCGCTGAGCTGACCGTATAGGTAGCCCAGCGGTTTTTTTGCGGATCAACCGTAGTTTATGCTTTGGGTCAATGGGGCAGGTGGCTCCAATTAACCTGATTGTTCTGGTAATCCGCTGTAGGCTGTCCCGGTTCGCGGTCCTTCCACGAGCGGTTAATGACTTTCTTCAGCTTGTCAGGGAGCTTGGACTTGATTCTGTCCGCCTTCTCCTTGTCGATTTTCCCCTCTGCAAGCGCTTGGTCGATATTGCGGTTCGCCGTTTCGGTCAGCTTCTTCAAGTATTCGGCTTCGCTCCAGCCTTTTTGGGCTTGTACAATTTGAAGCAGCGTTTTGCCCTGCTTCAATTGCCCTACCAGCGCCTTGGGTTCAATACCTAGCATTTCGGCCGTATCTTTCACGATATGACCGCCGCGGAAATGACCGTGCGGGTGACGATGATTCGCTTCCATCTGAGACGGAGTTGGATTCGCCTGCGGTGGCTGATCCGCCGGTGCGCCCGTTTCCGCATACACGG
Source organism: Paenibacillus sp. FSL R7-0216 (assembly GCF_037969915.1). Classification (NCBI taxonomy): domain Bacteria; kingdom Bacillati; phylum Bacillota; class Bacilli; order Caryophanales; family Paenibacillaceae; genus Paenibacillus; species Paenibacillus sp. FSL R7-0216. Next base: position 2,171,852 of record NZ_CP150222.1, read on the forward strand.
AGCCTGCCGTGGCAGTTGATCCGGCAGCAATCAGGAGAGCAAGGGTCAATTTGCCGGCTATTGGTTTCAAGTTCTCCATAAACATGGACATTTTTCACCTCTTCGTTTAGAATAATTTGGTCCTTGCCTTCTTCAGTCTTGACCAAAAAATCGCAGGATATCTGAAACGAACCTTAATATTTCTTAAAAATTCGCTTAAAATAATGGAATGTGTCGTGGAACGTAGGGGGAATGGAAGTGACATTTGGTGCAAGAATGCTGAAAACGGGGGTCGCGGTTACACTGGCTCTTTACGCTGGCGTTCTACTGGGGTTATCTTCGCCGGTCATCGCGGCGATCGCCGCGATTTTTGCCATGCAGCCAACGATTTATCGTTCTTGGCGTTACTTGATCGATCAATTGCAGACGAATACGTTAGGGGCCATCCTGGCTATGCTTGGGGGCATGGTGTTCTCCAACGAACCGATCGCCGTTGGTCTGGTTTGCATTCTGGTTATCATGATCTGTCTGCAGTTGAAGATGGGGGATACGATCGGCATTACGCTGGTTACGGTCGTTTCCGTTATGGAGGCATCAGGCCAGTGGGAATTTGCTTTGAACCGATTTTTGCTTAGCTTGATTGGTATTTTTTCCGCTTTTATTATCAATATTGTTCTGTTTCCGCCTAAACCGAAGGTGCAATTCGAGCAGCAAGTCCGGCAAACCTTCGATCGGCTGTCACTGTTGTTGCGAACGGCCATTTCCGACGAGATCAAAGAAGCGGTCTTTCGTTCCGATAAGCGAGATCTGGAGGATACGATTGCCCAACTGGCAGAGAAATACAAACTGATGGAGGAAGATCAGAAAAAAATCAAGGCTCCGAAATTTAGCGATCATCGTTTACTGGTCGTGTACAAGCAGATGCTGCGCACGCTTCGCAAAGGGTTCGAAGTGCTGGATGCGGTGGAGCAACATTATTTCCAAGCAGCCCGTACGCCGGAGTTAAACCAGGAATTCGACGAGCATCTGGAGAAGCTGACCAAGTTTCACGAGCATGTCATGCTGAAGTTCGATGACAAACTGAAGCCAGGCTACAGCGAATCTATGCAATTTGAAACGGAAAACGACGAGTTCCTGCGGCGGATGCTGGACCGGTATGCGGCAGAGCGGACAGGCGTCCTGCGCTTATCCATCGTGTCGGCCGAGATGTACGAATATGGTCACCAATTGGAGCGTCTTAACCGGCTAGCCGACCATTCCGCGGCAGGGGCAGGCGATTAATCGATACAAAAGAAAAAGTCCTGCCTTTTGGGCAGGACTTTCATGTCACCTATCGTGCAAACATAGATTGATAAGTAATGATCTTCTTGATACAATAAAAAATAGACTGCATTCTACTTATTCGTAGATACAATCAACCTGAGTCAATTTTACCACATTTCTTGTTGATTGTCAATATATCGTATGTGGATGTTATAGATGCCATTCAAGGGAGCGATTCAATTGGATCATACAGATCAGGCTTGGCAGGAAGAACAACGTCGCGTGGAGTACGTGGCCGATCAGATCGATGCCCGGATCCGCAAGCTCGAGCGGGAGGTTGGCAGTGTTCGCGGAGACGTTGTAGAGATGCGGAAAGATTTCTGGGACGAGGTAACGGTGAACTTCAGTGAAGCGGACGATGTCGGCGAAACGTCCACCAGTTTGCGGCAGCAGTCCCAGGTGCTTGCGGAGCGGGAGAAAAGCCATCAGCATGCATCCATCGCATTGGGAAAGATGAAACGGCTGAAGCAATCCCCTTATTTCGGACGGATTGATTTCGCTGAAGATGGCGAACCGGAAGAGGCCATCTATCTTGGGATCGCTTCGTTGCTCGAGGAGGGGGATGAAACGTTCCTCGTTTATGATTGGCGTGCGCCCATCTCAAACCTCTATTATGACAGTGTACCTGGGCCGGCTTCCTATGAAACGCCATCCGGCACGATCACGGGGACGATGTCGCTGAAACGTCAGTTCGTGATTCACGGTCGCAACATCAAGCTGATGTTCGACACCGGCGTCACGATTGGAGACGAGCTGTTGCAGCAAGTATTAAGCCGCAGCTCCGATGCGCAAATGAAGAGCATCGTGGCAACGATTCAACGCGAGCAGAACAAGATCATCCGCAACGATCGCAGCCGGATGCTGATCGTACAAGGGGCGGCCGGGAGCGGCAAGACGTCAGCCGCCCTGCAGCGGGTCGCCTACTTGCTCTACAAGCACCGGGAGGTGCTGCAAGCCGACCAGATGATTTTGTTCTCGCCCAATCCGATGTTCAATAGTTACGTATCGACGGTGCTTCCTGAACTAGGCGAGGAAAACATGCAGCAAACGACGTTCCAGGAATATCTGGAACACCGGCTGGGAAGAGAGTTCCAGCTCGAGGATCCTTTCGTTCAGATTGAATACGTGCTTTCCGCGCCGGAGGATGAAGCTTATCGAGCGCGGGTCAACGGCATCCGATTTAAATCGTCGGTGCAGTTTCTGCATGCGATCACGCGGTATAAGGAGATGCTGGAGCAGAAAGGTATGATCTTCAAACCGCTGCGCTTCCAGGGAAGGGAAATCGTTGGCGCGGAACAAATTGCCCGGCAATTTTATGCCTTTGATCCGGCGATCCGACTGGCGAACCGTTGCGAGCTGCTGAAGGAGTCGTTGCTGAAGGAAATCGCTGTCTTCGGGAAATCCGAGCTAGATCAGCCTTGGGTGGAAGAACAAATTCAGTTGCTGGATACGGAGGATTATCAGCGGGCTTACCAACGCATGCGGCGGCAGCAGCAAGGGAAAGGTACCTCGTTTAGTGACTATGAGGATGAGAAGACCATCCTTGCCAAAATGGTGGTCAGCGACCGTCTCAAGCCACTTCGCAAATGGGTCAAATCGTTGCGGTTCGTAGACGTGACGCGGCTGTATACGCAGCTGTTTAGCGACATGTCCATGATTCGCGAGGTCAATCCGGAAGGGCTGCCCGAGCTTTGGGAAGAAATCTGCGAACAAACGCTGCGAAAAATTGCGGCCGGCGAGCTTTTTTATGAAGACATTACGCCATTCCTCTATTTAAAAGAGCTGCTGCTCGGTTTCCGATCCAACACCTCGATGCGTCATGTGATCATCGACGAGGCGCAGGATTATTCGCCGTTCCAGCTGTTCTTCCTGAAGCGATTGTTCCCGAGGGCCAAAATGACGGCGCTTGGCGATTTGAATCAGGCCATATATGCCCATGCCTCCGTGCTGCAGCAATCCTCCGTGCTCAGCGACTTATATGGAGCGGAGGAGAGCGAGCTGATTACGCTGGAGCAAAGCTACCGTTCCACGCGTCAAATCGTCGAGTTCACCCGAGAAATGATTCCCGGCGGGGAAGCGATTCTTCCGTTCAACCGGGAGGGGGCGAAGCCGGAGGTTCGCCTCGTTGGCGATGTTACCGAGCTTCATGCTTCACTGGAGGAAACCATCGGTCAACTGCGCGCGGACGGGTACGAATCGATTGCTGTCATTTGTAAAACGGCGGAGGAAAGCCTAGACGCTTATGAGCGGCTGAGCGCCAAGCTGCCGGCTAAGCTGATCAAGAAAACGACCTTATCCTTCGAGAAGGGTGTCCATGTGATTCCGGCATATCTGGCCAAAGGCGTAGAATTCGACGCGGTGCTGATTTATGACGGGTCCGATCGTAAATACACGAGGGAAGCCGAAAGAAAGCTGTTTTACACGGCCTGCACGAGAGCGATGCACCTGCTGCGAGTCTATTCGATCGGTGAACCCAGCCGATTTATCCGGGAAGCGGCAAAATCGACCTATACTTTGCTTCCGTAACGAGCGGTATAATTTCGGCAAAATGAATCACACTAACCGGGTCTGTTTTAAACTTCTTTCGTGAAGGGTGGCCTGATGGTTAGATGGTCGGCAAACGTGGCGATTTGATTGCATTGGCATCCATACCGCTTATTATGACGCTGGGGAACTCCATGCTGATTCCGATTTTACCCCAAATTGCCCGCGAGCTTCACGTTACCTCCTTTCAAGTAAGCATGCTTATCACCGTATATGCCGTTGTAGCCATCTTGCTGATTCCGATAGCCGGCTATCTCTCCGATAAATTCGGCCGTAAAGCAATCATCGTACCCAGCCTGATTATCGCCGGAATCGGAGGCTGCGTATCGGGGGTAGCGGATTGGTTCGCGGATGGGCTAGCTGTGTATTGGCTGATACTGGGGGGGCGTTTCCTTCAGGGCATCGGTGCGGCCGGCGCCTTTCCAATCGTGTTGCCGCTTGTCGGCGACCTGTTTGAAAGCGAAGAAGAAGTCAGCCACAATCTGGGCGTGATTGAAACTTCCAACACATTCGGTAAAGTATTGAGCCCCATTTTAGGCGCCCTGCTTGGCGCTTGGATTTGGTACGCGCCGCTTTTGTCCATTCCGGCACTCTGCCTCATTTCGGTATTGCTTGTGCTCTTTCTGGTGCATGAACCCAAGAAACGGGAGCAAGCCAAACCGTTGCGTGAGTTCGTTTCCGCCGTCAAAGAGGTCTTAAAGCAGAAGGGACGCTGGTTGTATGCCATATTTTCAATTGGCTGTATCTCCATGTTTCTGCTGTTTGGCGTCCTGTTTTATCTCTCCGAGCAATTGGAGACGAAGCACGGTCTGAACGGAGTGATCAAGGGACTGGTGCTGGCGATTCCGCTGGCAGCTTTATGTCTAGCCTCCTTTATTACTGGAAAAAAGATAGGCAAAGACAAAAAGCTGATGAAATGGTCCGGCGTTGCCGGGTTGATTTTGTCCACAGGCGCTTTGTTCGGTATCGGTTTTTTCAGTAATATCTATTTTGTAATCGCTTGTCTGATCGTCTGCGGATCCGGCATCGGCATCGTGCTGCCGAGCTCGGATGCCTTGATCACTGAGGGAATCGATAAGGAGATGCGCGGTACGATTACTTCGTTATACAGCAGCATGCGGTTTATCGGAGTATCTGCGGGACCGCCCGTGATGTCGCTGCTGATGAAGGCCGGTCACATGACGATGTTCTTCGTCATCGCTGGCGTATCGTTGGTGGCGGTCATCCTGCTCTTGACCCTGGTCAAACCGGAATCAGGGCGCGGTGGGGCAATCAAGCCGAAGCCGAAGGAGCCCCGGAAACGTCCCAAAGTGGCGAGACCCTTGCATCAAGGCTGAGCAGAACCCGACTCTCGCACCTTCGCGGCAGCGGTCCCTTCAGGGGCACGCTGCTGTTCTATTGTCCGGGCTTTTTTGGTATGATAGGAGCTGAGTGTCGCTGGACAGATGAGTAGCTCAGCGGATAAAGGAACGAATCGTCATGATTTTGGAGGGGTAGACATGAATGCCAAACAGGCGGCGGGTTACCGCGCAGCAGAATGGGTCAAGGACGGAATGACAGTAGGCCTCGGTACGGGGTCAACCGCTTATTATGCGATTGAGAAAATCGGCGAGAGGGTAGGGAACGGTTTGCGGATCCGTGCGATTGCAACCTCCAATGCTTCGGAAGAGCTTGCCAAGAAATATCAGATTCCACTGATTCAAGCAGGGGATGTGGACAGGCTGGATCTGGCGATTGACGGGGCCGATGAGGTTGATCCGCAGATGGCCTTGATTAAAGGCGGCGGCGGAGCTTTGCTTCGGGAGAAGCTGGTAGCCATCAATAGCGATCGATTTATCGTTATAGCCGACCAGGGGAAGATGGTATCTAACCTAGGGCGTTTCAAGCTGCCGATCGAGTTGGTCCCTTTTTGCTATGAATGGACGCTGCGGGAGCTGAAGAGTCGCTATGACGTGCCGTTCGAATTGAGGATGCAAGGAGATCAGCTGTACGTCACCGATAACGGGAACTACATCGTGGATGCGGCCTTTGGCCAAATCGCCGACCCCGCCCGCTTGAGCGAGGAATTGAAAGCAATGACGGGAATAGTCGAGCATGGATTGTTTGTCGGAATCGCACAAACGGTCGTGATCGGGTATGAAGACGGTCGTACGGAAATTAAGGAGGCTCCATGTTTAAACCCATAAACGCGAGGGTCGACGAGCCGGCGATTCGGGAGTTGTTGGAATGCGCGGTCTTGTTCGATCCGGATGCGCTGGAAACGGCGGCCCGTTTGTACCGGGAAGGCGATACCTATAAGCTATACGGTTATGAAGAAGAAGGTGGGATTGCCGGCATCATCGGATTTCGCGTAAACGCTTCTGGAACGCTAGAAATCGAGCATCTCGCCGTCCATCCGGAACAGCGGATGAAAGGATTTGGACGTGCCTTAGTTCTGCTTGCCCTTACGGAAGCCGGGCCGGAGCGGATGGAGGCCGTTACCGATGAAGCAGGGGCGGATTTTTTTCGCAGCATCGGATTTCAGATTACCGGCTTTCAAGATGAAACATCCGGGGAAGAACGATTTCGTTGCTTTTATGAAGTGGACGAAGACGACGAGGAATAGACTCGAAAGGCTGCGGGGTTATACCCTGTAGCCTTTCTTTATTGCGGGGACAATTCAATCAAAAAGATATTTGACTTTCGGTGGGCAATCGCCTATAGTTTCATTGTCGAACTATTTTACTATAGAACTAACAGGACGAGTTTCTTGTTCCAAGACAGGGGGGATTCGGGAGGTGAATCTGGAGTCGAAGCAGCTGATCGAGCGTTATATGGCGGCTTATTTCGAGGTTACCAAACGACTAAACGGGCAAATCCGCGATATTATTCAAGAGGATATCACCATGGAGCAATTTCAAATTTTGAAGTATATCGCCCCCCGTGGCAGGTGCACCTCAACGGAACTGGCTGATACGTTTGCCGTCGGAAAAAGTTCCATCACCGCGATGATCACGCGGATGGTCGATAAAGGTTTTTTGCACCGGACTCGGGATGAAGAGGATCGGCGTGTCGTTTACTTGACCATGACGGAGCAGGGAAGACGCAATTACGACGTTGTTCAGGAGCAAATCATGAACACGGTCTCGACGTATCTAGTCCATTTCGATGCGGATGAGGTGGAAGGGTTTATCAGCGCTTTTGAGAAATTAGCCAGACTGATCGGCGAAGGGAGTACAGGGAAATGAGATTCATACTGAAGGCAAGATGGTGGATCTTGCTGCTGTGGATCACTTTAGCGGCCACATTGATGTTAACGGCACCTCCCATGGGGGATTTGGTGCGGGAGAATGGGGAAATTACCGTTCCGGAGGGGTATTCCTCTTCCGAAGCCTCCGCTATTTTGAAAGAAGTGGCCGAGATGAAAGGCGGAGCGAAAGAGACACAAATCGCCCTTGTTTTTCATGACAAACAAGGCATCGACGATGCCGACCAGAAAGAGATTGAACAAGGAATTACTACACTGCGTGACCATATGGAGGACATCGGCATCGCTTCGATTACCGATCCGTTTGGCACGCCGGAAGCGAAGGATAAGCTGATTTCGAAGGACGGAAATACAGTGTTGACCTCCTTGTCAGTGCTCGACGAGCAGCGTCCGCTCAAGGAGATCGAACAGGATATTCACCAAAGCCTGGATTCAGTCAAGGTGGAGCATTATCTGACCGGGCAAAAGCAGATCAACGAGGATATGGTGGTCAGCTCGGAGCAGGGCTTGAAGAAATCGGAATATTTTACGGTCATCTTTATTCTCTTGATCCTATTCGTGGTCTTCCGTTCGATGGTAGCGCCGTTCATTCCGCTGCTAACCGTCGGACTGAGTTATCTGGTGTCGCAATCCATCGTCGCGTTTCTGGTGGATTCGGTCAATTTCCCGATTTCGACGTATACGCAGATCTTTATGGTCGCGGTCATGTTCGGGATTGGGACCGACTATTGTATTCTGCTGATCAGCCGCTTTAAGGAAGAGCTGCAGCATACGGACGACAAATGGGAAGCGATTATCCAGACGTACCGCAAGGCGGGGAAAACGGTGTTCTTCTCCGGACTGGCGGTCTTGGTCGGCTTCTCGACGATCGGCTTATCGCAATTTATGCTGTACCGCTCGGCGGTCGCTGTCGCTGTCGGCATTGCGGTCATGCTCTTGGCTTTGGTAACTGTAGTTCCTTTCTTCATGGCAGTGCTGGGGACGAAACTGTTCTGGCCGGTGCGTGGTTCGCTGGAGCATAAGGAAAATCGATTCTGGGGCGCGATTGGAAGTTTCTCCTTGAAACGTCCATGGGCGGCGTTATTGATCGTTGCGGCAGTGACGGTGCCGTTTCTGATTTCCTATAGCGGCAACGTTTCCTTCAACAGCATGGAGGAAATCGGCGATGAATACGAATCGGTCAAGGCCTACAACATTATCTCCGAGAGCTTCGAGCCTGGCGAGTCGTTGCCGTCCACTATCGTCATCAAAAATGACGAACGTATGGATAATGCAGAGTATATGGCGTTATCCGAGAAGATCAGCCGTGAGGTGGAGAAGACGGACGGGGTGGCAAGCATTCGCGGCATGAGCCGTCCGACGGGCGAGGTCCTCAAGGATTTCGCTTTGAGTAATCAGGTGAAGACGGTTGGTGAGGGGCTAGGTGAGGGCGGAGAAGGCCTAGGAAAAATCCAAAACGGATTGTCCGAAGCTAGTCAGGCGCTGTCCGAAAACGCACCAAAGCTCAAGGAAGCCGCGGATAGCACCGGCAAGCTGGTAGACGGTACCGCCAAGCTGAAGGACGGGATTTCTCAGCTTTCCGGCGGTTTAACCGCGATCGAGAAAGGGATCCGTGAGGGTTCAATTGGTGCAGGCGAGCTGAAGCAGGGGCTGCAGCAAGCGCAAAAAAGCGCCGAGGATCTGGCGAACGCCCATGAGCAATTGCTGGGATCGTATCAGCAATTAGCTCAAGGCGTCTCCGGCTTGAGCGGTGGTCTCACGCAGATCCGTGAACCTTTGGGCGCGGCCTCGCAGGGGTTAACCGCATTGACCGCGCGGTTCGCAAGCCTGGAGGGCAAGTTCCCTGAATTGGCCGCCGATCAAGATTATTTAACGATTCGCGGTACGGTTACAGAAACCGGCAAAGGCTTAGGCCAATTGACTGCCGGATTGCAGCAAGCGGAACAACAGCTCGGGCAAGTGGCTGCTGGACTGAACCAAGCCAACCAAGGATATGCTCAAGCGGCGGCCGGTGGGAAACAGTTAGCCGGCGGTCTGAACCAGATCGTCGCCGGTTTGGCGAAGCTGCAATCGGGCCTCGTACAGGCGGCTGACGGGCAAGGAAAGATCGTGGGTCAATTGCCGGAGGTCGAATCGGGCTTGGCGCAAATTCAAAATGGGCAAGAACAGATTCAAACCGGGTTCAGCCAGTTCTCCGGTCAAATCACGCAATTAACCGATGGTTTGGACCAGAGCGTAGACGGGTTGGAGCAGGTGTCCGGCGGTTTAAACACCGCAAAGGATTACCTGACAGAGGTAGGCAGCACAGATAATGGGCTGGATGGCTGGTACGTTCCGCAGCAAGCGCTTGAGAACGAACAGATCACTCAGGTGTTTGATACGTACCTGTCCGAAGACCGCAAAGTCATGAAACTGGAAGTGGTCTTCTCCAGCAATCCTTACGGTCGGGAAGCCATCGACCGGATCGGTGAGGTAGAATCCGCCGTACAGACCGCAGTCAAAGGGACGCAGCTGGAAAACGCCAAAGTTGCGATCGGCGGCGTATCCAGTACGTTTAATGACCTCAAAAACATTTCGGGCAATGACTATACACGCACGGTGATCCTGATGCTGGCCGGGATCTTCATTATCCTGGTGCTGCTGCTTCGTTCGCTGGTTATGCCGGTATACATTATCCTGTCGTTGGTGTTGACGTTCTACGCTTCGATCGGATTTACGGAATGGGTCTTCGTCGACATCTTCGGTTACTCGGGCGTAAGCTGGGCGACACCGTTCTTCGGGTTCGTCATGCTGGTCGCGTTGGGCGTCGACTACAGTATCTTCCTGATGGACCGCTTTAACGAAAATAAGGAGTGGAACGTCGGCGATGCGATTCTGCATTCGATGCGCAACATGGGAACGGTCATTTTGTCCGCTGCGATTATTCTTGGCGGCACGATGGCTTCGATGTATCCGTCCGGCGTCATGTCGATGCTGCAAATCGCCACGCTTGTGCTTTCCGGCTTGGCGTTGTACTCGGTGATCGTCCTGCCGTTCCTGATCCCGGTCATGGTGAAGATGTTCGGGCAAGGTAACTGGTGGCCGTTCCATCGCCGTATCGGCAAGAACTCCGAACAAGGAAACAGCGTAAATCAGTAAATTGAATATCAAAAAACGCCGGCTTCTTCTCCAACAGGAGAGAAGCCGGCGTTCTTTGTGTTTAACAGATTTTAACCCAACGTCCCTCGCTTGAGGAAGCTGCGTAGCGCCCATCTCCGCTCTTGACGTTTCTTATATTTCGGCAAGGAGCGATAGATCGCGATCGATTCGTCAAAAGCCTGCTTGGCCTCCTCTTTGCTGCCCAACAATTGATAAAGGCTGCCCAGCAAATAATAAGCTTCGCTGGAAGAGGATTGGATCTCGCCGAAACGGGCAGCGTATTGCAGGGCTTTCTGCGGGTCGCGCTCACGGAAGGCGGAAGCTAACCGCAGATAAGGTTGTCCGTACTTGACGCGTTCGTTCAAGCTTAAGGCGTGCAACATATGGGCCTCGCCTTCCTCGATCCGTCCGAGTCCCAGACAGGCTGTCCCTAGATCGTCCCAAAACTCCGCCGACGTCTCGGAAGCCTCCTTAGCCTCTTCCAGTAGCCGATGGGCCTCGGCATACTTCTTGCGCTCCAGCAGCAGCCGAGCAAGCTCGCGTTTGGCGGAAACGTCGAAAGGGCTGGCGGCCAGTTGCTGGCGAAGCCGTGAAATGCTGCGGCCGCGCTTCAATGGCTTGCTCAGGCTCGGGAATAAACCAACATAACGCCGATCGATGAAGTAAACGATGAAAAGCAAGACAATAATGGCGAGAAAAGGATTGCCCAGCAGCCATGATAAGAACAGAAACAGGAATACCTTACTCATTCAAATCCTCCACCCATGACATCATAATTTCCAATTATATCACAATGTAAGGAGGACGAGGGAACAAGAGAACAGCCGCCCTGGAGGCGGCCGTGTAATGATACTTGTTATTGGAAGCTTCGCATTGAACTTGCGGAGCCAAGCGAACCTGTGGCTTGTGAGCTCATCGAGCTCATAGCACCTGTGGAGCCGGAGCCGATAGGGCTATACGATCCCGGGCTTGGCGAGCTTGGAATGTGGGTGTTCATGGCCGATCCAAAGCTTCCGATGCTGCCACCGCTGTAGCTGCTTTGACCAATGCCTTGGGTGCTATAGGAGGTTTGTCCGACGTTAGGCTGAGTATAGCTGGTTCCGATTCCGGACATCGAGTTCACGCTATGTTCCAGTTGCCCGGCAATTTGCGCTACACGTTGGAACTGCTGCATTGCGGTTTGATGCCCGTGCAGGGCGGTTTGAATCGTTTGAACCGCTCTGCGCTCGCGCTGAGCTAGTTCCTCCAGCTGCATCGCGTTTTGCTGCTCCTGCTGCAGCATTTGTTGGTACATCATTGTAGCTTGGCGGGTTTGCTGTTCCAATTGGCGCATCGTTTGTTCAATTTCACGGACTTGTTGACTGACATTGTTGTACATAAGATGAAAAACCTCCTCAAGATAGGTTAGGTTGTGAAACCATGGTTAGGGTACCCTCCGGACTTTCGGCTATGCATCTTTCGGATGATGAGAAGGTAAAGGTCCAATCCCTCGTCCGAACGGGTTCATAAACTATAGGTGGAGGTGATAAGCGAATGGACAAAAACAAGTTTATCGAGAAAATCGCTCCGCTCGCCGTCGCCAGCGCGGAGGAAAGCGGCATTCCGGCCTCGCTGACGATTGCCCAGGCGGCTTTGGAATCGAACTTTGGAGCCAGTCGATTAGCCACCGAAGCTCATAATCTGTTTGGTATTAAGGGCAGCGGTCCGGTAGGAAGCTTGATTCTGCCCACAACCGAATACCGAGGTGGAAGAGCGGTAACGGTAAACGCGGCTTTTCGTAAGTACCCGTCTTGGGCGGAATCCATTGCGGACCACGCCCGAATATTATCGGCTAAACGGTATACCGGGGTGCTTCGAAAGATTGGGGCTGAAGCGGCGCGGGCAGTAGCCGCAGCGGGATACGCCTCAGACCCGCAGTATGCGAACAAACTGATCCGCTTAATGGATTCCTATAACTTGACTCAATATGATGAAGCGAAAGGAGATGAACCGATGACGGCGGAGGAGAGGAAGCAATTCGAAGCGCTTCAAGAAACGGTTCTTGCCCAAGCGAAACAGATCGCCGACCTGGAGAAATGGATTCGGCCAGGCATTCCTGCTTGGGCCAAGGAAGCGGTGAATGCGGCCGTGAATTACAGCAAGGAAGAGCCGTTGCTGCAAAACCCGGAGCAGGGCAGCGTTGACTTCTACCGGATCATTACCGTGATGCACCGGCGGGGGTTGTTCGATAAGAAGAGTTAGTGAGCCGGATTTGGGGGCGCGGCATACCCCATTCTGTTGTTTTCAAGTGGCTGCGGTGGTACGATGGGTTGGAAGATTAAGGGACTGCGTCAAGGAGGGATTTCGATTCGGAAGAGTTTATGGATTCCTGCGACTGCCGGGCTAGCACTGCTGGCGGCGATGTATACGTGGTGGTATATCGAAAACGTATCTCCGGTTAAAATGACGAAAACCCTTGAGGGAGTGGCTTGGTTGGAGGAAGACCCGACGTACAGCCCGCCGATTCAAATTTCTCTGGACGGTTACTATGACCAGGGAGACGATCTATTTAGAGGTACCATACGGATCAACGGACAGGTATATCCCGATTGCTATCTTGCAAGTGGTTTCCTGGTTAGTCGTTATGAGGGGGAAACCCTGATTCGTCTCGGGCAGATCTATTACGATGAAGGGATGGGTCGCCTCGTATGGCTTATGCCGCAATCCGATCTTCCACCTGAGCTTACAAACCCGCAATACTCCGAAGCGGAAGTACTTCTGGCAGCGCCCGCCACGTCCGGAGAAGAAGCGCTGGAACTTCTAGCGAAACTAAAAAAAGGACAAAAGCCCTCGTAGAAATAACAGCTACAAGGGCTTTTGTCCGGGCATCCCTTGCGGGACGCCCATCATGGGAGAGGAGAAACCGGACGAAGAGCTTATGGGGAAACGTAAGTCTTCTCCGCGGTTGTCTACGACATTTGGTGATGTCGATAATCTAAGTTTGTCCGGGACGTGGGGTTTTATACCTCAGATGCGCAAAATTTCGTATGATTTTTTTCGTTTTTCAATCCCAGGCGGATTATGGTACGATATCGACAGGAATTTTCCAGGCATAATAAAGGTGTGTGAACAAAACCAATGAGAGTGATTTCGGGCACTGCCAGGGGCAGAGCGTTAAAGGCCGTTCCCGGCATGGGGACAAGGCCGACGACGGACAAAGTCAAAGAAGCGATATTCAGCATGATTGGGCCCTATTTTGACGGGGGCGCAGCGTTAGACTTGTTTGCGGGTACCGGAGGTCTCGGGATCGAAGCCCTAAGCCGCGGCATGGACAAGGCTGTTTTCATCGATAAAGACTTCAAGAGCTTGGAGACGGTCCGTCAAAACCTGAAGACAACTGGATTCGAAGCGATAGCCGAAGTGTACAAAAACGATGCCGAGAGGGCGCTTAAAGCCCTGGCGAAACGAGATGTGGTGTTCGATCTGGTGTTCCTGGATCCGCCTTACCGCATGAAGAATGGGGATGCGCTGATGGAGCAAATGGACGAGCTGCAGCTGCTCGCACCGCAGGCAACGATCGTGCTCGAATACGAATCGTCGTATGCTTATCCTGAGCGGTTTGGGCATTTTAACCAGATACGCAAAGCGGAATATGGAGAAACGGCCGTTTCCATTTATACCTACGATTCCGAGACGGACGCGGTTCAAACCGACGATCAAGGAGGAGCAACAACATGAACGAACAGCGGCAACCGCGGGTAGCGGTTTATCCAGGCAGCTTTGATCCCGTGACGAAAGGGCATATGGATATTATCCAACGGGCCTCGCGCCAGTTTGATCGGCTGATTGTGGCGGTGTTGAACAATTTGAGCAAGAAGCCGTTATTTACCGTCGAGGAGCGGAAGGAACTGCTCACACAGGTTACCGGCCATTTGCCGAACGTGGAAATCGACAGCTTTCGGGATCTGCTGGTTAATTACATGGATTATAAAAAGGCCCATGTCATCGTACGGGGCATTCGCTCCGTTACCGATTTTGAATATGAACTGCAGCTGGCGTCTACCAATCATAAGTTGAACAGTGAAGTCGAGACGATCTTTATGATGACGCATCCGAAATATTCCTATTTAAGCTCCAGTGTCGTTAAAGAGATCGCTAGCTTCCATGGGGATGTCAGCGATCTCGTTCCGCCAGAGGTGGAGAGGGCGATGCGTGAGAAGTTCAAGGAGAAGCTGGGGCCAAGTTAGGAGCCTGATCTTAGGTCTCGTCTTGACGCCGCCATAGAAGCGCGATGGACAACAATCCAAACGTGAGCAAAGTCAGCATCCATAGCTGCCATTCCATCACCCCGAACGTTTGCTGCCAGTTAGGCAGGGCGGCCGGGGTGTCGCTTCCTGCGGGAACCCTTTCGCCGCCGCCAAAAGCCGGGAGCGCACCTGGGACCCAGCGCGTGAACGGTTTCCATAGCAGCAAGGTAAGGACATAAGCATAGGCCGCATGCAGAAGGCGATTCAGTAGAAATGTTCGTTCGCCGATGCCAGCCGGTCCAAGGATGGCTCGTACCTGCAGATAAGCGCACAAACCGCTCCACCCAAGCGCCGCTCCTAGCAGGGAAGCGAGAAGGGCCGGGGGAAGAGACGGGGCCAATCCGGAAATCGAATAGGAACCCAAATGGACCTCCAGTACCCCCTTTACGGCAACCGCAAAAGCTTGGTCGGGGAGTGCCAACAGAATAACGTGGATGACGACTGCGAAAATAAGCATATATCCTCCGGTGATCATCAGCGTCTGGACGCCGGAGGCTACCGAGTCGCCAAGCAGCTTGCCAAAGCTGCGGCCGTCCTCGCGGCGAGCCTCTTCCATGTGGCGTAGGGCCAAGCGCAGTAAGGGAACGCGCGGCTTGGCTGCAGAGTGCGCTGCCGTAGGTGCAGTGGACGCGGAGCGGTCCGGAAATACCAAATGCAGCGTAAGGCCCGCAGCCAGACCCGCAGCCCAGTGCACAGCCAACAGGAGCAGACCGAATTCGGGCCTGCCTACGAAGCCTGCGCCGATCACCACGACGAGCAGCATCGGGCTGCAAAAATGGGCTGCGGCCGCAAGCCGTTCGGCTTCCCTCGCGGTCACCTTGCCTTGCTTATGCAGCGTGACGGCCGCTTCGGCTGCGGCGGGGAAGCCAGCGGTCATCCCAAGCGGCAGCAACCAGCCGAAAGATCCGGGCAGTCCCAGGACACGGCGGGTGAAAGGGTCGAGCAGTGTGCCCAATCCGTGGGCGAACCCGGCGGCTAGCAGCATTTGCGAGAGAACGACAAACGGCAGCAGGGCCGGAAAGACGATCCGCCACCAGATCGCCAAGCCATCGCCGGAAGCTTTAAACGCTTCTCCGGGGGCATAAACGACGCAAATAACGACTAAAACGGCCAAAAATCCGGTCAACAACGTAGACAACGGGCTGGTGGCCAAACGTCGGAAATTCATATGTATAGATTCACCTTCTTTGTCATTAGATAAAGACCGATAGCAAATCAGCGCATAGTACATGCTATGCATCACCGGCTAAGGACAGACTACCCCGTTTCATGGAGCGAAGCATCGCATAAAGACGAATGCGGACGGAAGACAAGGTTCTTCCGCCGTTGTACAGGAAGGGAGGAGAACCGGATGCGGCAATCCAGAGCCAAAGCGATCAAATCGGGGCTGTACGTCCTAACGATCGCGGTGATCGTATATGTCGTCGTTTACATGTCGACCCCGTACATGATCAATCAACCGGGCACGGCGGAGGAAATCAAACCGATGGTCTCGATTAAGTCGGGGGATTCGGAGGAAAAAGGGACGTTTATGCTGACGACCGTTTCGGTCAGCTACGCCAACGTGTGGATGCTGGCGACTGCGCGCTTCAACAAGCATGCCGAAATCGTCCGCAAGGAACCGGACCGAAATGATGAGGAGTACGAAACTCAGCAGCGCTATTATATGAGCAGCTCACAGTCGAACGCGATCTTGGCCGCTTACAACAAGGCAGGCGTTAAATACGACGTCGTCTCGGAGTACGTATTTATCGTCGGCTTATCCAAGGAAAGCCAGCCGAAAGGGGATTTCCATCCCGGGGATATCATTCGGAAAGTGAACGGTCAGCCGGTGAAGCAATTTGAGGATCTCGGCGCCTTGCTGCAAGACGATCAGCCCGGGGATCAGGTGAAACTCCAGCTGGAGCGTGGAGGCAAATCCCTGGATCAGCAGGTGGAACTCGTGGAGATCAAAGCGGCCGACGGAGGACGTAAAGCCGGATTGGGCGTGACCGTAGGTGAGCTCCGCAAGGTACAGGCGGCCGATCAAGCCAAGGAAGTGCAGTTTGCAGACACGCGGATCGGCGGTCCCTCCGCGGGTCTGATGTTCACGCTTGAGATTTACAATCAGCTGACTCCAGGCGATTTGAGTCATGGCTACCGGGTGGCCGGCACCGGCACGATTGCCGAAGACGGGACGGTTGGGGCCATCGGCGGGGTCCAGTTTAAAATCGTGGCTTCGGACCGGGAGAAGGCGGAAATATTTTTCGTGCCGGAGGCAAACTATAATGACGCGAAAACAAAAGCGGAGGAAATCGGCTCGAAAATGAAGCTGGTGCCGGTGAAAAAGCTGGACGATGCCCTTAATTATTTGGATTCATTGGAGCCGAAAGCTTCCTAATCCAGGGCAATCCGCTTCTATACGTAGAGGTGCCTGGCGATACTCGCGCAGCAGCTCGTCCATCTGGCGCTGCGGCATCGCGTTGGCATAGGCGGCAGCCGCCCGGATGTCGAGGGTCAACTGTGGGTGATCGAGCTCGGCGGCTCTTGTGATGATCGGCAGCCGTGCCGTTTGCTTCATCCGCTTTAGCAACTGTTGTCCGGCTTCGCTGAAGCCAAGCACCCGCAGATAACCCGGGCCTTGAGCCAGCGCTTCGGGTGCTAACAGCTCGCGGGAATGCTGCAAGAGAATATGCAAAAGCATGCGCTGCAGCTTCGTATGGGTATAGCGTTTGGTTTTAAGCTGCGTTAGCAGCTCGGCCACCGTCGGCTGGGATAGGCGGGGCAGCGTTTTTCTGATCCGGTACTCCAGCCCTTCCGTCACCTCGTGAAGGGCGGCAAGCTGCTCCGGCGCGGCCAGGAGCAGCTGGTGGAAGAGCGGCGCGGCCAAGCTCTCCCACGTCACGGGCCCGCGGCTCGCCGCGAACTCGCGGGCGAGGATCTCCGCCGTGTACGGCGGGAGATACGGCGCGGCTGCGGCTAGACCGCCATCGGCGATCAGCCGCCGCACGGCCGTGGCGCTGGCGATGTTCGCGTCCTTCGGCGCGACATCGCCGTGCCCTGCGGCCCGGCGCCCGACGGTGGCCGGCGCGATGCCGCTGCCCAGCCGCCGCAGCGCGATCAGGTAGTGCAGCCCCAAACTGTTGTTGGGCTGCTCCAATAGCGATCGCGCTGCGGCGGCATCGCCGCCGAGCGTGCGCGCGACCGCGGCGGCGTAGGCCGCGGGGTAGCTCGCCCCGGTGGCGAGCTCCTCCGCGATGGCCGCCTGCAGCGCCTGCGGCTCGGCGGCCAGCCGCTCGGCCAGCGGCCGCAGCGCCGTAAGCGCGCCGGCTTCGCTGCCGAAGCATAGATGCGTCGTGACCCCCGTCGCATCCAATAAGGCCACTGCGCCGTATGCGAACCACTCGGCCGGCTGGGCCGCATAAGCGACCGGCAGCTCCAGCACGACGTCGACTCCGAGGCGGAGAGCCATCTCCGCCCGTGCCCACTTGTCGACGAGTGCCGGCTCGCCGCGCTGCAGGAAATCGCCGCTCATCACGGCGATCACCGCGTCGGCGCCGGTAAGCCGCTTGGCTTCGGCGAAATGATGGGCGTGACCGTTATGCAGCGGATTATATTCGACAATGATACCAACGATATTCAAAGGGTTCTACTCCTTATTTTCCAGGGATTTGGGTGGATTCTTCACCTATGAATATACCATGAAAAGATAGCGGAGCTAAAAGGATGGAGCCGTCAGCGGCATTTTCACCGAAAGAACAGCTTTATTGTTGACAAAACTTACTTAAAATCGGTATAATAATTTTTGTTTGTTTGGAGTGATGCTGATGTTTATTAATTTGCGTCAGGTGACCTCGTCCGAAGCTCCGGTGAAGATTCATCAGACTTTGGACGTAAGCCGTGTTGTCAAAGGTCGCAGGGATATTCTCGCGATGAGTCCGCTGCAAGTCGATTTGCAGGCGGAACCCGCTGGCGGAGACGTAGTCGATGTCAAGGGCAGGCTGACGGCGGAGCTCGATATGACTTGTTCTCGGTGCTTGAAGCCGCTGAAGCAGGTCGTACAAGCGGAGTTTGCAGAAAGCTTCAAACAAGGCGAGGCTCCTGAGACGGACATGCAGACGCAGGAAGAAGACGAAGACTTGCAATATGTCGCCGACGACAAAGTCGATTTGGTGCCGTATGTGGAAGAAACGCTGTTGCTTCATCTTCCGTATGCTGCTTTGTGCCAGGAATCCTGCAAAGGGCTTTGCCCGAATTGCGGGACCGTTCTGAACGAACAGGAATGCGGCTGCAATACGGACGTGATCGATCCGCGGCTCGCAGCGCTCGGCGATTTTTTCAAAAATAAGCAAGTAAACAAGGAATAAAGCCCCGGTTAGGGTTGACTTGAATAAGGAGGTGGGAACCATGGCAGTACCTCAACGGAGAACGTCCAAAACGCGCCGCGACAAACGCCGCACGCATTTCAAATTGGCTGTGCCGGGCATGGTAAAATGTGAACAATGCGGAGAATTGAAGCTTGCTCACCACGTATGCAAAGTTTGCGGAACATACAAATCGAGAGAAATTATTGGCCAATAAGCTTTAGGCACTCAACTCAAAGTAGTACTTCATTTCGGTGAGGTGCTATTTTTTTTGCCTTCTGTGGTCTCGCTTCACGCAAGGTTTATGGCAATTTCGCTTTTCTTTTGGGTCGGGATGCTTTATACTACATTTTAGTACCAGGTTCTAAAGAACTTCGCCAAATTTTACATATATGAATCGTTGATCTATAGATAACTCATAATGGTTTGGTTAATCATCAGGGGGGAGATACCCATCGAACGTTTGCCAAAGCGGGCGAGGCAGCAGCAACTCGTCCAAATGATAGAAACGAATCCGTTTATTACGGACCAAGAGCTCACCCGTCAGCTGAAGGTCAGCATCCAGACGATCCGGCTTGACCGGATGGAGCTGGGCATCCCCGAACTCCGGGAACGGATGAAGCTGATGGCCGAACGGTCTTACGATCAGGTTCGTTCCTTGCCGCTGCATGAAGTCATCGGGGAAATCGTCGATCTGCAATTGGACAAGAGCGGGATCTCCATCTTTGAAATCCGCGAGGAGCACGTGTTCTCCCGGACGGGAATCGCCCGGGGACATCATGTGTTTGCGCAGGCCAATTCTTTAGCCGTGGCCGTAATTAACGATGAAATCGCTTTGACGTTCTCTGCGGATATCCGGTTTGTTCGATCGGTTCATCTGGGGGAGAAATGCATTGCGAAAGCTTATGTAAGGCCAAGTTCCGGCCACAAGGGCAAAGCTAAGGTCGAGGTGTTTACCTACGTAGGCGAAGAAATGGTATTCCAGGGGAATTTCGTCATCTACCGGTCCACCGGAGACGACAATCCAGAAGGAGGAAGTCAGCATGAGAATCGCCATTGATGCCATGGGCGGGGACCACGCGCCGAAAAGCACGGTCGAAGGCGCGTTGGCCGCAGCCAAGGAATGGGGCGACACTGAAATCATTCTGGTCGGCGACGAGCAGGTGCTTGCGCCGATGCTGCAAGACGCTCCGGCGAATTTGCGGATACAACACGCTTCCGAAGTCATCGATGCGGAGGATGAGCCGGTTAAAGCCGTACGCCGCAAAAAGGACGCGTCCATGGTCGTAGCCGGGCGGCTCGTTCGCGAAGGGGAAGCCGAGGCGATGATCTCCGCCGGGAACACCGGGGCACTGATGACAACGGGCTTGCTGGTGGTCGGACGGATGGAAGGAATCGAACGGCCGGCATTGGCGCCGATGATTCCGACGGTCGACGAACGCGGAGTGCTGGCGCTTGATCTAGGCGCTAATATGGATGCCAAGCCGGAGCATCTTGCGCAATATGCGTTAATGGGCAGCATTTACCGGGAAAAGGTTCACGGAATCGCCAAGCCACGAGTGGGGTTGCTTAATGTCGGCACGGAAGCGATGAAGGGAAATGAGCTGACCAAAGCGGCTTATCCGCTCCTTGAGGCATTGCCGATTCATTTCGTCGGAAACGTGGAGGCACGGGATATCTTGACCGGCGCTTGCGATGTACTCGTGTGCGACGGCTTTGCCGGTAACATTTTGCTGAAATCGCTGGAAGGTACGGCGGGCACAATGTTTTCAATTCTAAAAAAGGAATTTTCGAAATCTCTGAAGAACAAGCTGGCCGCGGCTGTACTGATGCCGTCGCTGCGCGGTTTGAAGAAGACGCTGGATTATAAAGAACATGGCGGCGCCCCCCTTCTTGGCCTTAGCGGTCTGGTCGTAAAAGGACACGGGTCCTCGGACGGCGGCGCGATCAAGAATGCCGTTCGCCAAGCGCGGACAGCGTTGCAAAGCCAACTGACGGAGAGCATAGCACGGGAAATCAGCGGGAAGTGAGTGACGAGAGTGAATAATTTACGTTCGGTAGGGATTATCGGTACCGGGAAATACGTGCCGGAGAAAGTGTTGACGAATGCCGATTTGGAGAAAATAGTGGATACGAACGACGAGTGGATCGTTTCTCGTACGGGGATCAAAGAACGGCATATTGCCGCGCCGGAGCAAGCAACCTCCGATCTGGCTTATGAAGCGGCTGTTCGTGCCTTGAAGTCCGCTGGCCTTACGGCGGATGAGCTGGATCTGATTATTGTAGCCACCGTAACGCCGGATTCGGCGTTTCCGTCGACGGCTTGCATTTTGCAGGATAAGCTTGGCGCGAAAAAAGCAGCAGCCTTCGATTTGTCCGCCGCCTGCTCGGGGTTCGTGTATGGAATGGCGACGGCGAATGGGTTTATCCAGACAGGGATGTACCGGAACGCGCTGGTGATTGGAGCGGATACGCTATCCCGGATCACGGATTATTCGGACCGGAACACCTGCGTGTTGTTCGGGGATGGAGCTGGGGCCGTCATTATTGGAGAAGTATCGGAGGGCCGTGGATTCTTGTCCTTCGATCTGGGCGCGGAAGGCGCCGGCGGCGAATTGCTGAAACTGGAGGCGGGCGGTTCACGGTTGCCGGCTTCGGAAGCTACCGTAGCCGACCGAAAGCATTATATCTACATGAACGGGCGTGAAGTATTCAAGTTTGCCGTTCGCGTGATGGGCTCGGCAACCGAGGAAGTGCTCCGCAAAGCCGGGAAGAGCAAAGAAGACATCGACCTGTTTGTCCCTCATCAGGCGAACATCCGTATTATCCAATCGGCCATGCAACGCTTGAACCTGCCGGAGGATAAATGCGTCATCAACGTGGATAAATACGCGAATACATCGGCAGCTTCTATTCCGCTGGCACTGGTGGAAGCGGCGGAGGATGGTCGGATGAAGGAAGGCGACACCATCCTGCTGGTTGGCTTCGGGGGTGGATTAACCTGGGGAGCGTCTGTGCTGGTGTGGTAAGACACATCTTCAACGGGTTGCCACTCGCGACCGTTTGTAAGCGATAAACCTGATTTTTTTCGATAGGGAGTGCACAGGATGGGCAAAATCGCTTTTGTTTTTCCGGGACAGGGTTCCCAAAGCGTAGGAATGGGCAAGGATATATATGATGCATTGCCAGCTGCTCGGGCTCGTTTCGAAAAGGCTGATGAGCAGCTTGGTTTTTCGCTCAGCGGCTTGATCTTCGAAGGGCCAGACACCGAGCTGAAGCAAACGGCCAATACACAACCGGCTCTGTTGACGACCAGCGTCGCGCTGTACGAGGCGTTTACGGCGAAGGGCTTCAAACCGGACTATGTCGCCGGCCACAGCTTAGGCGAGTACAGCGCCCTGACGGCCGCTGGCGTGCTTAGCTTCGAGGATGCTGTCAAGCTCGTACGGGCTCGCGGCGAATACATGGAACAAGCCGTGCCGGGCGGACAAGGTGCTATGGCTGCGGTGCTCGGCGGCGAACGCGAAGCGCTCGCACAGCTGTGTGAAGACATAACCGCTGGCGGCGCTCTGGTAGAGCTGGCTAATGTCAATTGCCCGGGACAGATCGTTGTTTCGGGAAGCCAAGAAGGGGTTAACCTTGTGGTTGAACGAGTGAAGGAGATCGGCGCCAAGCGGGCGATTCTGCTCGAAGTGAGCGGACCGTTCCATTCCTCTCTCATGAAGACGGCAGCCGAGCGGCTGGGCGATCGGTTGTCCGCTGCCTCTTTCCGAGACGCTGAGGTTCCGGTCGTGGCAAATGTAACGGCTCGGCCGGTGCAAAATGGGGCGGAGATCAAGGACTTGCTGCTGCGCCAGGTTTATTCTCCCGTCCTATGGGAGGATAGCGTGGGCTGGCTTCTCTCACAGGGAGTGGATACTTTCGTGGAGATCGGCCCCGGCAGCGTCTTGACGGGATTGATTAAGAAAATCGATAAATCCGTACGGCTCTTTAATGTCAGCAGCTTGGAGAGTTTGGAACAGACGGCTGCAGCCCTGAATTAATATTGGCCGAGAGGGCCTGGATTTACCTTCGCCGCAAAGGTGCCGTTTGGGCTCAAGGAATGGCGATGAGATTTTGTTACCGCAAGACGGAGTTTTGATTTGGATGCGTCTCATAAACAAGGCGAAAGGAGATGAACCGATGAGCAAACCTCTTCAAGGCAAAACCGCTTTGGTGACGGGGGCCTCCCGCGGGATCGGCCGCAGTATTGCGCTGGCTTTGGCCGAGGCAGGAGCCGACGTCGTCGTGAACTATGCGGGGAATGAAGAAGCCGCCGCCCGCGTCGTTTCCGAAATCGAGGCGCTCGGTGTGAAATCTTACGCTGCCAAAGCGCATGTAGGCAACAGTGAGCAATTCGAGGGAATGGTGAAGTCCGTACTCGAAGCGTGGGGCCGGATCGATATTCTGGTGAATAACGCAGGAATTACAAGAGATAATTTAATTATGCGTATGAAGGAAGAAGAGTTTGATCAAGTCATCGAGACGAACCTGAAGGGCGTATTTAACGGGATCAAAGCCGTGACCCGTCCGATGATGAAGCAACGCTCGGGACGGATTATCAACATTTCTTCGGTGGTTGGCGTGCTCGGCAACGCGGGTCAGGCGAACTACGTCGCCGCTAAGGCCGGAGTCATTGGTCTGACAAAAGCATCGGCTCGTGAATTGGCTTCGCGCGGAATCACCGTGAACTGCGTCGCTCCCGGATTTATCGAAACCGATATGACGGGGGAGCTTCCGGAGGAATATCGCCAGAAATTGCTGGGGGACATCCCGTTGGCCCGTTTGGGACAGCCGGAGGAAATCGCAAGCGCGGTACTATTCCTCGCCTCGGACAGCGCGGCCTATATGACCGGACAGACGCTGCACGTGGACGGCGGAATGTATATGTAAATCGCGCCTTTCGCTTCTATGGCATTTTAACTTCAAATCTCTTATAATACCAAAGAGGAGGTGAACCGGATGTCCGATGTATTAGATCGCGTAAAACGCATTGTGGTCGATCGCCTCGGCGCTGATGAAGCCGAAGTGACGCTAGAAGCGTCTTTCAAAGACGACTTGGGTGCGGATTCGCTTGACGTAGTTGAATTAGTGATGGAATTGGAAGATGAATTCGATCTGGAAATTTCCGACGAAGATGCAGAGAAGATTACGACTGTAGGTGAAGTTGTAAACTACATACAATCTCATACCTAATTGTCATCCCAAAGTCCCGTACCTCCTACATAGCAGGCGGGACTTCTCCTCATCTTTACCCTCTATAAGCATTCGTGCTTAAGTCCAAGAATGATGTACACATGAAGTCCATACGAGGTGAGTGTGTTTGAAGCATAGAGTAGTAGTTACGGGAATGGGGGTCGTGACGGCGCTTGGCCATGACCTTGATACGCTGTGGAATAACCTGATTCAGGGGAAATCCGGTGTATCGAGAGTCGAAGCGTTCGACGTCAGTGATTACCCTACGCAAATAGCCGCTTCCGTGAAGGATTTTAATCCTGAGGATTATGTTGATCGTAAGGAAGCGCGGAAAATGGACCGCTTCGTCCAATTTGCAGCCGCTGCGGCGGTTAACGCAATGAAGGACAGCGGACTCAATATCGCCGAGCAGGCCGACCCGGAGCGGGTAGGCGTCATGATCGGTTCGGGGATCGGTGGTCTCGGAACTTGGGAAGACCAGCACAATATCTTGCTGGAGAAAGGTCCGAAACGCGTCAGCCCATTTTTTATTCCTATGATGATTGCCAATATGGCCTCAGGCCATGTATCCATCTTGTTCGGGGCAAAGGGCCCGAACACGACGGCGGTGACTGCGTGCGCGACCGGAACTCATTCCATTGGCGATTCGTACAAGCTCATCCAGCGGGGTGATGCCGATGTGATGATTTGCGGCGGCGCGGAAGCAACGATCCGTCCGACCGGCATGGCGGGATTTTGCTCGATGCGGGCGATGTCGACTCGCAACGATGAACCGGAAAAAGCCAGCCGGCCGTTTGATATGGAACGCGACGGCTTCGTCATGGGCGAAGGCGCCGGCGTACTGATCTTGGAATCGCTGGAGCATGCGCTGAAGCGCGGCGCCAAAATTTACGGTGAAATTATTGGCTACGGTTTGAGCGGGGATGCCCATCATATGACGGAGCCAGACCCTAACGGTCCGGAGCGTTGCATGAAGATGGCGATCCGCGATGCCGCCATCGCGCCGGAGGAAGTGGATTATATCAACGCCCACGGTACTTCGACACCGGTGGGGGACCGCTCAGAGACGATTGCGATCAAGCGTGCGCTTGGCGACCACGCCTATAAGGTGGCCATCAGCTCGACGAAATCGATGACCGGCCATTTGCTTGGGGCTGCAGGCGGCGTAGAAGGCGTCATTTGCGGGCTTACGCTGGGGCATGGCGTCATTCCGCCGACGATCAATTTGGAGCATCCGGACCCGGAATGCGATCTGGATTACGTTCCGAACGAAGCCAGACGAGCGGACGTGCGTGTAGCGATGTCCAATTCGTTTGGATTCGGTGGACATAACGCCACGATCATTATGAAGAAATACGAAGCGTAAGGGGTTAAGTCTGGTGAATGGAGATCTGAAGCAGTTACAGCATAAACTTGAACTGGCATTCCAAAATCGGCAGCTTCTGAAACAAGCCTTCACCCATGCGTCATACGTGAACGAGCATCGCTTCAGTCAATATGAGGATAACGAGCGCCTGGAATTTCTGGGTGACGCCGTTCTCGAGTTAACCGTTTCGGAGCATTTATATCGGTTATTTCCGGATCGTCCTGAAGGCGAGTTAACCAAGCTGCGCGCTGCCATCGTCTGCGAGCCGTCGCTCGTCAAATTTGCCGAAAGTTTGGAATTTGGGCAATACGTCCTGCTGGGCAAAGGCGAGGAGCTCACGGGAGGACGGACCCGTCCGGCGCTGCTTGCGGACGTATTTGAATCCTTTATCGGTGCTTTATACCTGGATCAGGGCCTGGAAGCCGTCACTGCGTTTCTTCATCGCCACGTATTTCCTAAATTGACCCTGGACGGCAAGCTGGCAACCAGCGACTTCAAGACGGAGTTGCAGGAGCTGACGCAGCATCACGGCATGGGCGCGTTGGAATACCGGATCGTTGAAGAACGGGGACCGGCGCATGAACGCGAATTCGTTGCGGAGGTTTGCATGGAAGGTCGTTCGCTTGGTCAGGGAACGGGTAGATCTAAGAAGGAAGCCGAGCAACAGGCGGCTGCCGTGGCGTTGGATCTGCTCAAGGACGCTCAGCCTGAAGGTTAATCATGTAGTCATAGCTCAAATAAGAAGGTCGTCCCCAAGGTCTTGCTGACCTTGCGGGACGACCTTTTTTTTGAAAGAGGGGATTCCTGCGGGCTCTAACGCTGATCCGCGTTGCTATTGATGCATTTATTCTGGATAGCAATCTGTAACGCTGAGGGGAAAGCTTATCCGCAAGTTTTTTACCCGAAAAGGGGTTATTGGGTGTCCATAAGCTTGCTAGCCAGCGTTAACTACAAAACACCGTGCTTTTTGACTCAATAAGCATCCTGGCAAGCGTTAGCGGAAAATCACCGCAGATTAATTCAATTCAACTTAACTCAGCAATTCATACCTTAGGGCAATCTAGTTCTCCCACTAAGGCAAACGCTTGCGGATTTCCGTCATATGGGTCAGTGTGTCCATGCCAGAGTGATTGCCAAGCAAGATGATGGTGTACCCGCCGCCAAGTTCCCGGGACATCCCGGTGGCGTAACCGGTGCCGCTGCCATTGTGAAAGACACGCGTAATTCCGTTTTCCTGGCGGATCATCCAGCCATACCCGTAGTTTTTTTCTGAATACGGGGTAAACATTTGCGCGATGGACGCTTGGCGGAGCACCTGCTCCGTTTCGAATGAGGCGATCCAGGTCAGCATGTCGTCGACAGTAGAATACAGCGTGCCGGTGCCGGATTGGGAGAGATAAGGGCCAGCTGGTGCCCACAGCTGATCTCCGGCGCTGACATATCCTTGGATGACCGGCACGGAGGGCTTCGCTTCCCCGGTATCGGACAGGCCCAGAGGCTCCCAAATGTTTTGGTTCAGATAGTCCCCGTAACGCATCCCTGACGCTTTCTCGATGATCCCAGCCAACAAGACATAACCGCTGTTGCTGTATATAAACTTGCTGTTCGGTTCAACACGCAAAGGTTTGGCCCGGATGGCCTCAATCGTTTCCTGCAAGGATAGGCCCGGTTCTCGCGGAAAGTTGGGGTTGATGCCGGATAGGTGCGACAACAAGAGGTGAATGGTAATCCGGTCTCCGGAAGGAAAATCGGGATAGTATGATGCCAACGTGTCGTCCAAGCGGAGTCGTCCTTCTTCCACCAGCTTCATCACAGCCGCCGCCGTAAACGATTTGGTTAGGGAAGCGATTCGCGATTTGCGGTCAGCGCGAACGAGATGGTTCTCGCCGTCATATCCGTAACCTTTGCGCAGCAGGATCCGATCTCCTTTGGCAATCAGAGCGATGCCGGAATACCGCTGAGCGATGAAATAGCGGTCGGCCACCTCCGCCTCGGGAGAGGTGATCGACGCAGGGTCCGGTGTCAAGTTAACGTGCATCGTTCCATCCGTTGTAACGACACCGACGTCTGCCTTTAATACCTCAGCTAAAGCGCGCAGCGGCACGAGGGTCGCGCCACCGCGAGTGATCGATATGCCGCCCGTCCGGAGGGGATCCCCGTTGACGGTGAACAGATTCGTGCCGGAGCGGTGCAAGATCGTGTCTCCGTGAGCTCGCAACTCGGCAGCGTGCTTGGCGGAATTCCACTTCACTTCTGCGCCCAGGCGCTCGGCTGCTTCGCGCAGCGGTACAAAGGTTACGCCGCGATGGATCAGCGGCGAAGTCGTCCAGGCCATTTCCTGCCCGTCGAGGGTCACTTTCGCGGAGGCCAGCACTTGCGTCTGCTGGGCGGCAGCCAACGGCAGTGCTGGCGAGAGCAGGGATCCGAGGCCAAGGCATAAGAAGAAGAGCAGTCCGGGCAGGCGAGAATGTTTCTTCGTGCTCATCAAGGGCGCTCCTTTTACCGATATAAGAGTTTGGATTTTCTATCACACTAGCAAAAAAGAAATCGAATTTCAAGCGAGTAAAGGATGCGTCATCCCGGGCTTCTGCACGAGACGGATTGCCTGTCCGCCGGAGCTTTGGGTATGTTACAATAGTCGGTAGAGGTGATAGTGAACGTATGTTTTTGAAACGGATAGAGTTAGCGGGCTTCAAATCGTTCGCCGATAAGACGGAGATGGAATTCGTCCGCGGCATTACCGCCGTGGTTGGACCGAACGGTAGCGGTAAGAGCAACATCTCCGACGGCATCCGCTGGGTGCTCGGGGAACAAAGCGCCAAATCTTTGCGCGGCGGGAAAATGGAAGATATCATTTTTGCTGGCAGCGACGCGCGCAAGGCGGTAAATTTCAGCGAGGTGTCGCTAACGCTGGACAACACCGATCAGGCGTTACCGCTCGATTTCAGTGAAGTGACGGTCACCCGGCGGGTCCATCGCAGCGGGGACAGTGAATATTTCATCAACAAACAGTCCTGTCGGCTGAAGGATATTACCGAGCTGTTCATGGATACGGGGATCGGGAAGGAAGCTTACTCTATCATTGGGCAGGGCCGGATCGAAGAGATTCTGAGTACGCGCTCGGAGGATCGCCGCGGTATTTTCGAAGAGGCTTCGGGGATCGTGAAATACAAGAGCCGTAAGCGTGACGCCCGCCGCAAGTTAGATGAAACCGAGCAAAATCTGCTGCGCATCAATGATTTAGTGGTTGAGCTGGAGGATCAGATCGAACCGCTGAAGGAGCAGTCGGAGAAAGCGATCAAATACAAGGAATTGCGCGAGCAATTGAAAAATAAAGAGATTTCGTTATACGTGCATCAGATTGAGCAAATCCACGCCTCGTGGAGCGAGGCCAATGCCAAGCTAGCCAAACTCCAGGAGGAGCAGTTGGCCTTGTCAACCGTCGTCTCCGCGCACGATGCCAAACTGGAGAGCGATCGTCTGGCGCTTCGACAGGTGGAGGATAAAATTGAGCTGTTGCAAGGACAGTTGCTTGAATATAGCGAAAGCTATGAAAAAAGCGAAGGTTATGGCGAGGTTTTGAAGGAACGCGCCAAGAACCTGACTCAAAATCGCGAGCAGCTTCGCCAATCTCTGGAGGTTAGTGAAGAGCGGTTCGCCCAGCGGCAGCAAGAAATGGAGCAGATGGCTGCCAAGTTCGCCGCAGCAGAACAGCAGCTTAGCGAGCTGCGCAATGAACTGGCGGCCGAAGAGGCGAAGCTGATCGGCGTGACCGGCGGCATCAGCCAAGTGCAGGAGGAAGGCTTGAAAGGCCAACTTCTCGACATCATGAATCGGATGGCGCAATCCCGCAACGAGATCCATTATGCCGAACAGCAGAAAGACAGCGTCAAACGCCGGATGGAACGTGCCGAAGAGGAAGGCATCAAATGGACGGATGAACTGGAAAGACTCAAGGGCAGCAAGGCCGAGTTAGAGAAGGTGCTGGATAAGCTGGGCAAGGAAATTGCCGAAGTGCGGGGACAGTACATCCAGGAAAGCGAGCGCGTGAATTCGCTGCAGAAGCTCGTTGAAGAGAGCCAAAGCAATATCCGCAAATGGGAGCAGAAACGCGAGGGTTTGGTTTCCCGGCGCGACACGATGAAGGAGATGGAGGACGACTACGACGGGTTTGTCCTTGGCGTTAAGGAAGTCCTGAAGGCGTCGAAAAAATCGGCATTATCCGGAGTGCATGGCGCGGTCGCCGAATTGATCCGAGTTCCGGAAAAGCTTGAGCTGGCCGTAGAAACGGCGCTGGGCGCCGCTATGCAGCATATCGTCATGGAGAACGAAGCCGTATCACGGCAGGCGATCGCTTTCCTGAAGCAGCGGCAACTGGGCCGTGCAACATTTCTGCCACTGGACGTCATCCGTCCGCGCCAAATTTCCGCGGGGGACAAGCGCCAGTTGGAAGAGGCGGACGGATTCGTCGGAATCGGCGCAGAACTGGTCGGTTATGAGCCGCGGTATGCGGATATCGTCGGCAGCCTGCTCGGCAACGTCGTCTTTGCCAGCGATTTGGAACGAGCGAACAAGATGGCGGCAAGGCTGCAATACCGCTTCCGAATCGTGACGTTGGAAGGCGACGTTGTGAATGCCGGCGGTTCGATGACCGGGGGCTCTCAGCATCGTAAGAACAGCAACCTGCTGGGACGTAAACGTCAGCTCGACCAGCTTGCCAGCGACATTCGCGAGAGCGAGGAGATGCTGGATAAGCTGCGCAAAGGGATAACCGACGTTCGCAGCCAACTGGCTAAGGCGGAAAGCGAGCTGACGCGACTGCGCGAAGCCGGCGATGCCAAGCGGGTTGAGGAGCAATCTTGCGCTGGTGACCTGAAGCAGGTTGATCATGAATGGCGTCACGTTTCCGAGCAATTTGAGCTGTATGGTCAAGAGAAGGGCCACTACCTGAAGGAGCTCGAGGAGCTTGAGGCAACGAAGAAAGCTGCGGAAGAACGTCTCGTAGAGCTGGAGAAAGAAGAGCAAACCGTCCAGCAATCGATTCGGGCGGCGGAATTCGCACGTAAAGCAAGCGAGTCGGCCAAGGAGGAACTCCAGGATTTACTGACCGATCTGAAAGTTCGGGAAGGCAAGCTGGATCAGGAGTGCCAGTCGCTGCGCGAGCAGCTGCGCCGCGCGGAGAACGAGTTCAAGGTTCAGGAGCGTGAGTTGGGGCAAAATCGCACGATTTTGCAATCGATCGAAGTGGACTTGCAGCAAAATGAGGAACAGACCGTCAAGCAACGGGAAGAGCTCAACGATTTCAAGCTGAAGAAGGAACGCGCTAGCGAGCAGCTCGAACTGGAACGGGCTTCGCGCGCCGTGCTCGTGAAGAAGCTGGAGGAAGGCGAAAGCGAAACGAAGGAGCAGCGGCTTGGGCTGAAGGCCGTGGAGGAGCAACTGCGCCAGACGGAAATCCAGGCGAACCGTCTCGACGTGGAGCTGGACAATATCCTGCGTAAGTTGTCTGAGGATTATGAGCTTAGCTATGAATTGGCTAAGCAGCGTTATGCCGTACCGGAGGATGTGCCGCAAACCCAAACGGAAGTCAAGGAGCTGAAGCGGCAAATTACCTTGCTTGGGGATGTGAATCTCGGTGCGATTGAGGAATACAACCGCGTATCCGAGCGTTACCAGTTCCTCAGTGAACAGAAAGATGACCTCGTTGAAGCGAAAACCACCTTGTATCAGGTCATCCGCGAGATGGACGAGGAGATGTCCAAACGCTTTAAAACGACGTTTGATGCCATTCGCCGCGAATTTGTGATCGTCTTCTCGAAGCTGTTTGGCGGTGGACGGGCGGACCTGATTCTGGTTGATCCGGACAATCTGCTCGATACGGGGATCGATGTGGTCGCCCAACCGCCGGGCAAGAAGCTGCAGAACTTACAGCTGCTCTCCGGTGGAGAGCGGGCTTTGACGGCAATGGCCCTGCTGTTTGCCATTCTCCAGGTGAAACCCGTCCCTTTCTGCGTGCTCGACGAAGTCGAAGCCGCGTTGGACGAGGCCAACGTGGCTCGTTTCGCCCAGTATTTGCGCGAATTCTCCGAACAGACGCAGTTTATCGTGGTTACCCACCGCAAAGGGACGATGGAGGAAGCCGATGTGCTATACGGCGTGACCATGGAGGAAGGCGGCGTGTCCAAGCTCGTCTCCGTGAAGCTGGAGGACGAAGAGACGGTCGAAATCGCTTAAGCAAGGCGTAAGGCAAATTCAAATTACGGTGGCTTGGGAGTCAAGGTAATGGCTTGGCTCTCCTGCCACGTTTTTATTTTTCGCGCCGCGGTTGCAGGAAATTGCTTGGATCTTCGCGGTATGCGATAATGAGTTCGAAGTGATGAAGGAGGAAATAATCCCTATGAGTTTCTTTAAGAAACTGAAAGAAAGCATTGCATCCAAAACGGAATCCGTAACCAAACAATTCCGGGACGGGCTCGAAAAAAGCCGTAAGGGCTTTGTTGAAAAAGTGACGGAGCTCGTCACTCGACGCAAAAAGATCGATGAGGAATTTTTCGAAGAGCTGGAGGAAATTTTAATCGGAGCCGATGTCGGCGTGAACACCGTGCTGAAGCTGATCGACGATCTGCGGGCGGAAGTGAAGCAACGCCGCATCGAGGACGCTTCGGAGCTGCAGCCGTTGCTGTCGGAGAAGCTGACTGAGCTGCTGCGCGGTGATGAAGACAGCGAAATGCATTTGAATACGGACGGGATCAGCGTCATTTTGTTCGTCGGCGTCAACGGCGTTGGCAAAACGACAACGATCGGCAAGTTGGCCCATTATTATAAGCAACAGGGCAAGAAGGTCATTCTGGCCGCTGGGGACACGTTCCGCGCAGGCGCGATCGAGCAGTTGGAGGTCTGGGGCAAACGGGCCCAGGTTGACGTGATCAAGCAGCAGGCCGGTTCCGATCCGGCGGCGGTCATGTTCGACGCGGTTCAGGCCGCCAAGCAGCGCGGGGCAGACATCCTGCTGTGCGATACGGCAGGACGTTTGCAGAATAAGTCCAACTTGATGGAGGAGCTCAACAAGATTTACCGCGTCATTCAGCGGGAAATTCCAAGCGCTCCGCATGAGGTTTTGATGGTGCTGGACGCGACCACCGGACAAAACGCGCTGAGTCAAGCCAAACTGTTTGGCGAGAAGAGCGGCGTGACCGGTCTGGTGCTCACAAAGCTGGACGGCACCGCTAAAGGCGGGATCGTCATTGCCATCCGCCAGGAGCTGAGCCTTCCGGTAAAATTCGTTGGACTCGGCGAAAAGATGGACGACCTCCAACCCTTCGATTCCCAGCAGTTCGTACATGGCTTGTTTGCCGGCTTGATCGCGGATGAGGAAGAGGCGGAAGAGGCTTAAACCGGTAGTAGTAACATGTGGCGGTGCTCCATCGTATGATGATCCTAGGCAGACGCCCGGCAAGACAGACTATATAGAGATTTTAGGAGGTGACAGGATGGCCAATACGCATACTTACGACCGTCGCGAGGAAATCGCCAATGCGATCACTCACGGGATCGGCGCCTTGCTCAGCTTGGCGGGATTAGTATTGCTGATCGTTTTTTCCAGCATGAAGGGCACGGCTTGGCATGTCGTCAGCTTTACTATATACGGAGCGAGCATGCTGCTGCTGTACCTGTGTTCCACCCTCGTACACAGCTTCAAAGAAGGGAAATTGAAAGACCTGTTCGAGTTTTTTGACCATTCCTCCATTTACATTTACATCGCGGGAACGTACACGCCGTTCATGCTGGTGGCCGTTCGAGGGCCGCTCGGCTGGAGCCTGTTCGGAACCGTTTGGGGGATTGCTTTACTGGGCGTCGTATTCAAAGCGTTCTTCGTCAAAAGATTCCTGTTCATGTCGACGATCTTCTACTTAATCATGGGTTGGTTGATCGTCATCGCCTGGGGGCCGCTGACCGTGGCAATGCCACATCAAGGGATCGTCCTGCTGGTTGCGGGTGGGCTAGCGTATACGCTTGGCACGGTTTTCTACGTATGGCGAGGATTTCCGTACCACCACGCGATCTGGCATTTGTTCGTGCTTGGCGGCAGTGTGACACACTTCTTTGCGATTTTGCTTTATCTGCTGCCCCATCATTAATGGATTGATATTGACGTTCAAGCCGCTTTCCGAGGATTCGGAAAGCGGCTTTTTTGCCAAAGTGATGGAGTAGGTAGGCAATTGTATACATGTTAAGGAAAAATGCTTGACATCCACTACGGCATTCGGTATCATAGGAAAAGTTGATGCGCTGTAAAGTGTTTTTCCTTGACGGAGGGGGTGCCCAGATGAGTCAGGAGAATAGGCTTGAGAAGACGAACCGGATCAACCTTTTGTTTGACTTCTATGAAGTGCTGCTTACGGAGAAACAGCAGACCTTCTTAAAATATTATTTTCTCGATGATTTCTCGTTGGGCGAAATCGCCGCCGAGTTCGAGATTAGCCGCCAGGCGGTATATGAGCATATTAAACGGGCTGAAGGCATGCTGGAAACATATGAGGAGAAGCTGGGTTTATTGAAGAAACACGAAGCGCGGAGCGGCGTGTTGTCCCGGCTGGAGCAACTTATGGAAGACAGCGGCATGTCCCCGTTACATAAAGAAACGGCAAGAAATTTGCTTCGCGAGGCGGAGCAATTGTAAGATGACGATATACAGCTAAATCAAGTTCAAAAAGTCAGCATTCTGAACTACCTTAATGAATGGGGGTGACTGTCATATGGCATTTGAAGGATTGACAAGCCGCTTGCAAAGTGTGTTCAGCAAGCTTCGAGGCAAAGGCAAGGTATCGGAGGACGATGTCAACGAAGCGATGCGCGAGGTTCGGCTTGCTTTGCTGGAAGCGGACGTCAACTTTAAAGTCGTCAAGGAATTCATCGCCAAGGTGAAGGAGAAGGCGGTCGGCAAGGAGGTCATGGACAGCTTTACGCCGGGCATGGTCATCATCGATATCGTCAACAAAGAGCTGACTGAGCTCATGGGCGGTAGCCAAGCCAAGCTAGCCCGCAGTAATCGGCCGCCAACGGTCGTCATGATGGCAGGCCTGCAAGGGGCCGGTAAGACGACGACCTCGGCCAAGCTGGCCAAACTGCTGCTGAAAGAGAATCATCGGCCGCTGCTCGTAGCGGGTGACATTTACCGTCCCGCGGCGATCAAGCAACTGCAGGTACTCGGCGAGCAGATCAAAGTGCCAGTCTTTACGCTGCCGGAAGGCAACAGCCCGGTTGAAATCGCTCGTCAGGCGCTGCAGCATGCCAAGGACAACGGCAACGATTACCTATTGATCGATACCGCTGGCCGATTGCACATTGACGAAGAGCTGATGGAGGAGCTGCGGCAAATCCATGAGGTAACAAAGCCGGATGAAGTCCTGTTGGTCGTGGACGCCATGACCGGTCAGGATGCGGTGAACGTGGCGGAGAGCTTTAACCAGCAGCTAACCCTGACCGGGGTTGTGCTGACCAAGCTTGATGGGGACACCCGCGGCGGTGCGGCGTTGTCGGTCAAAGCCGTAACCGGCTGTCCGATCAAATTCGCCGCGCTTGGCGAGAAGATTGATGCGCTGGAGCCGTTCCATCCAGAGCGGATGGCTTCCCGGATTCTCGGCATGGGCGACATGCTGTCGCTGATCGAGAAAGCCCAGGCCAACATCGACACTGAAAAAGCGAAGGAAATGGAACGGAAAATGCGCAATGCGGAGTTTACGTTCGATGATTTCCTGGAACAAATGGATCAGGTCAAGAAGCTTGGGCCGCTGGATCAGCTCATGGATATGATTCCGGGTATGGGCAAGATGAAACAGATGCAGAACGTCAAGGTTGACGAGAAGCAAATGGGCCGAGTGGAAGCTATCGTGCATTCGATGACCAAAGAGGAGAAGCAACATCCCGATATGATCAATCATAGCCGGCGCAAACGGATTGCCGCAGGCAGCGGGACCACGCTCGCCGATGTCAATCGCTTGATCAAGCAGTTTGATGAAATGCGCCGCGTGATGAAGCAGTTCTCCGATATGATGGGGCCGAAAGGCAAAGGCAACAAGATGATGAAGCAGTTAGGTAAAGCCGGCAAAGGGATGCGTTTTCCTTTCCGTTAATTCTAAAATGTTCATTCTTTGAAGGAGGTGAATTTCGTGGCAGTTCGTATTCGTTTGAAACGTATTGGTGCTCATAAAGCTCCTTTCTACCGTATCGTGGTATCGAATTCTCGTTCCCCGCGTGACGGCCGTTTTATCGAGGAGATTGGTTACTATAACCCGGTTGCACAACCGGCAGTAGTCAACATCGATGAAGAAAAAGCATTGAAATGGCTCCAAGATGGTGCGCAAGCATCTGATACCGTTCGCAATCTGCTGAGCAAAGCAGGCGTTATGAAGAAATTCCATGAGCTTAGACAGCAGAAATAATTGCTGATTCGGAGGGTCGTATATGGAACAATTAGTCGGCGTTATCGCGAAGGCTCTTGTTGATCATCCGGACGACGTGCGTGTGGAGGTCGTGGAGAAGGATCACCTGATCGTTTATGAACTTTCCGTACATCCCGACGATGTAGGGAAGGTCATCGGCAAGCAGGGGAGAATCGCCAAGGCGCTCCGCACGGTCGTAGCATCGGCAGCGGTCAAGATGGATAAGCGGGTCACCGTGGATATCATGTCTTGATCGGTAACTTCATAATGGTAGACGAAAGTGGGTTAGGATGTTTGTCCTAGCCCTTTTTCGTACATGCTGAAGCAGAAGGATCCTTCGGACGGATGGTTCAGCTGCAAGAATGACAGGATAAATCTATTGGGAGGTTAATATGTCGGATTCATTATTGTCGGTAGGCAAAATCGTGAATACGCACGGGATTCGCGGGGAGCTTCGAGTGCTGCTGCAGACGGACTTTCCGGAGGTGCGTTTTGCTCCGAAAAATCGGCTTCTGATCATTCATCCGGAAACCGGGGAAAGGCTCGAGGTTACCGTACAAACGGCCCGGCCTTACAAACAGATGTACATCGTGAAATTCGCTGAATTTTCCCATATTAATGAGGTAGAACCGCTTAAGGGCCGTGAGCTGAAAGTACCCAAGACGGAATCCGTAGAGTTACCGGAGAACGAATATTATTTCCATGAAATCATCGGCTGTCAGGTTGTGAGCGATGAGGGTGAAGATCTGGGCCAAATCGTGGAAATCTTACGGCCAGGTGCCAACGACGTTTGGGTGACCAAGCTGCCAAGCGGCAAACAGCTGCTGCTCCCGGTGATCGATGACGTCGTCTTGGACGTCAACGTGAAGGAGAAAACCATCAAGGTGCGTATTATGGAAGGGCTGTTGTAGCATGAGGGTGGATGTGTTGACCCTGTTCCCGGAAATGTTCGCCGGCGTATTCGGCAGCAGCATTCTTGGAAAAGCCCGCGAAAAGGGCATCGTTTCGTTAAATGCCATCAACTTTCGGGATTACGCGGGTAATAAGCACGGCAGCGTTGACGACACCCCTTATGGCGGAGGCGGGGGGATGGTGCTCAAGCCGGAACCGATCTTCCGTGCGGTTGAGGATTTGTTTGGACAGCCAGCCAGCGAGGAAGCTTTCGAACCCTCAATACAAGTAGCGCCTAAACGTGCACCACGCATTATTCTGATGTGTCCGCAAGGGGAAACGTTTACCCAGAAGAAAGCGGAGGAATTAGCCCAGGAAGATCATCTCGTCTTTATTTGCGGACATTATGAAGGTTATGACGAACGAATTCGCGAGCATTTGGTTACTGATGAGTTGTCCATCGGGGATTACGTGCTGACCGGCGGTGAACTTCCCGCGATGGTCGTAATCGATAGTGTAACGCGTCTCCTACCCGGCGTGTTGGGCAATGAAACAAGTGCGGTGACGGATTCCTTCAGTACCGGTTTGTTGGAATATCCGCATTACACCCGCCCGGTTGAATTTCGCGGGTGGAAGGTGCCGGAGATCCTGCTCAGCGGACATCATGCCAATGTTGACGAATGGCGGCGGCAAGAGGCGCTTCGCCGGACCTGGCAGCGCCGTCCGGATTTGCTGGAGGGACTTGAATTGACAGAGAAGGACAAGCGCTGGCTGAAGGTGTTGCAGGAGGAAGCTACGGTTAAATCAGAAGAGTAATTCCAGGTAAATCAAAACCCCCGGTATTCAAACCGAGGGTTTTTCTGTATCCCATTATTGGACGATATATCCGGCAGCGATGACGTCCTTTTTGCTTAAAAGAACGGATCCCAGCTCCTTCTTGACACTTATCAAATGGGATCCATTCGTAATCACGGAAGTGAATTCCCCGTCCTTAAGGGTAGAGGTATTCAGACTGAAGGCGATCTCATTCCCTGCTCTGATGACGTATACATTGGGGGTATCATCAGATTGCGATGCCGAAAGTCGCGCGTTCGAAGCGACCAGCTCGGACAGCGTGATCCAGTCATTCTTGGAGCTGAAGGAGATGGACTTGGTGGCTGCATGATAGGTCGTTTCATAATTGAACAAGCTTGCGGCATCCCGGATCGGCACGTAAGTCGCTCCGTTAAAGACCAGCGCATCGGCAGTGAGCTTGGTCTGGCCATTCACCACGAAATTGAAATACTTAATGGTGGCTTTGACCGCCTTCGCCGTAGGCGCCGCTGCCGCCACCGATGCGGAGCCTAATAAGGCGCAGGCGGCAATGACTAACACTATTTTTTTCATAATAATTCCTCCAATCACCTATTGTCTTTAAAAAATATTACCCAGATGTTTATCCAATGACATCGGATTTGTCGGCAATTTGAATTGAATTTAGGCAGGTGTCTGACTCTTGCGAGGGTGCGCGCCTATGGCTTATAATGGAAACACCTTCTATATCGGGGTATGGCGCAGTCAGGTAGCGCGCACCCTTGGGGTGGGTGAGGCCGTGGGTTCGAATCCCGCTACTCCGATCCAGAGCAAACCGATGAAACAGGCAAATTCGGGCGTGAAATTTGTCTGTTTCTTTTTTGTGCGCGGCAAGTATAATCAAAGAACCAAAGAACGAATCGAGGGCTTCTGTCTATGACGAATCAAGAGATATTGGATATTGCCATGCAGCAATCCGCCATCGATGCGAACTGCCGCAAAGAAGACTTCTATCTACAGGAAAACAAGGTTGTGTTATCCACGGAGCATCCAAAGGCCAGGAAATATTTGACCTTACCCTTCTACTGCAATTTGATTTCTTACGGAAATAACATTGTGGCTTCCGTTCATCCGGAGATCCGTGAGGTCGTAGAGTCCTATATTAACAAGTACCCCATTGAGCATTGCTTTGAGACTCCAAATTTACATGTGCTCAACGATGAACTACAGCGAAGAAATCGGCGAATTTGCTTTATGGCCGAATACTTCCTTCCGGATATCCAGATGTTAAAGGCAGGAGAATGTGACTTCGTGACGCGATTGTTGGGACCTGACGATTTTGCCGATTTGTATACGGCGGAATGGAGCAATGCCCTATGCGAAAAGCGAAAACATCTCGATGTCTTGGCGGTCGCGGCTTACGACGGGAACAAGCTGATTGGATTGGCTGGATGCTCTGCGGACGGTGAATCGATGTGGCAAATCGGGGTTGACGTCTTACCTTCCTATCGCCGAAAGGGGATTGCCGCAGCCTTGACAAGCCGCTTGGCCGTTGAGATTCTGGAGCGTGGGAAGGTTCCTTTCTACTGTGCAGCCTGGTCTAATCTGAAATCGGTGCGCAATGCGATAAAAAGCGGATTTCGGCCGGCTTGGGTCGAGATGACCGCGAAAGAAAGCGAATTGGTTGCCTCATTTAACCGCTAGTCGCCCATACCGTTCGTCCATCGTTCTCATACTATGCAGTAGCTTGCATAGGAAGGGGAACAAGGGGAATGGTAGAGGCCTATTATAATTGCCTGCATTGCATGAACAAGAAGGTTCGCATATTAACCCGGGATGGCGGAGTTTATGAAGGCACGGTCGTGAAGGTTGACCGGGATAACGTTTATTTGAAAAGATCAGCGAAGGGCCGGGCGCAAACTTCGGCGTTTATTCCGCCTTACGGTTACGGCTACGGGCCTTATGGCGCTAACGAGGAGATCCTGACGCTCAGCTTGTTTACGCTGCTGGCGATCGCATTAATTTAAGATTAGAACTTAAGCCTCCAAGGGATTGGAGGCATTTTTTTGGAAAAATCGGGATAGGATAAAAACAGGTGAAGTTGCGCGGTTAACCCTGTTTCTTAGTATATTTTCCTTGCTATGGTTAAGGTATTATGGTACAATTCAATTTGTTGTGAATTCGGTGGTCCGCTGCGGATGATGAAGGAGAACAAGGGGTTCTCCGGAAGAGGCATGAACACCTGAGTGGAAGGAGGGAGTCCTAGATGAATATCGTACAAGCGATTACGCAAGAACAGCTTCGCAAGGATATTCCGAGCTTTCGTCCTGGGGACACTTTGAAAGTGTTCGTTAAGGTTATCGAGGGATCTCGTGAACGTGTCCAATTGTTTGAAGGTGTTGTGATCAAGCGTCGTGGCGGCGGAATCAGCGAAACTTTTACGGTTCGTAAAATTTCCAACGGTGTAGGCGTGGAAAGAACTTTCCCGCTTCATTCCCCAAAACTCGATAAAATCGAAGTGGCTCGCCGTGGTAAAGTGCGTCGTGCGAAGTTGTATTATCTTCGCGAACTTCGCGGTAAAGCAGCGAGAATTAAAGAAGTACGTCGTTAATTTTCCGTTAACGAACAGGGGGCTTGGATCCAATCAAGCCCCTTTACTTTTTTCTTGAGTACATATTTTGAGATAAGGAGAGGTCACGTTCCATGGAGAAGCAAGAACAACAGGGCTATCCGGATGTTTCGCCGTCTTCTGGACGAGCGGAACAACTACCTGACGGGCCGGAAACGGTGCAGGCGCCGCCTGCGGGCAAGAAGGAAAAAAGCGAGGCACTGGAATGGCTGAAAGCTATAGCGATCGCCGTTGTGCTGGTTCTCCTGATTCGTTGGCTTTTCTTTGCTCCGTTTATCGTTGACGGCCCGTCGATGCAGCCGAATTTCCATACCGGGGAACGTATCATCGTGAACAAAATCATTTACGATATCCGCGGCCCCAAACATGGCGAAGTCATCGTCTTTCACGTTCCATCCGAGGGACGCGATTTCATTAAACGTGTTATCGGCGTTCCAGGGGATACGGTTCAAGTCGAAGGGGATACGATTACCGTAAACGGTCAGGTTGTGGATGAAACTTACATTAAAGATGCTGTAATTGAGAAGCATAATAATAATGAGCTGTACAATACGGAAGCGAATTTTCCGAATGAGCTAGTTCCGGACGGATCGGTTCCGGAGGGGTATGTCTTCGTACTGGGGGATAACCGTTCGAACAGTACGGACAGCCGGAGGATCGGCTACGTTCCTTACGGAGATATCGTAGGCCGGGCGGACCTGGTGTTCTGGCCGCTCTCGGACCTCCAGTTCATTCGGCACTAGACGAGTTCTGCGCGAATGGGCATACAGTGAGGTCAAGGCGCGTTCTTGGGATAGATGAGGTGAAGGAAAATGACAATTCAATGGTTTCCCGGCCATATGACCAAGGCACGCCGGCAGATTCAAGAGAAGCTCAAGCTGATTGACGTAGTGATTGAACTGCTTGATGCACGCCTGCCCTTGTCCAGCCGCAATCCGATGATCGATGAAATTTTACAGGGGAAACCCCGTTTGATCGTGTTGAATAAATCCGATTTGGCGGATCCATCGGTCACAAGGCAATGGATCGCTTTTTTTAAGCAGGAAGGTTATTTGGCTGTTGAGGCGGACGCAGCAAGCGGGCAAGGCTTGAAGGAAATTCCCCTGCTGGCGAAGGAATTAATGAAAGAGAAGATTGAGAAGCAAATCGCCAAAGGAATTAATCCTCGAGCGGTACGTGCACTAATCGTTGGCATCCCGAATGTTGGCAAATCGACGTTGATTAATGGCTTGGCAGGACGCAAAATCGCCGCAACCGGAGATCGTCCCGGCGTGACCAAAGGACAGCAATGGATTAAGGTTGGCTCGGAGATGGAACTGCTGGACACCCCGGGCATCTTGTGGCCAAAGTTTGAGGATCAAAACGTCGGCTATCGGCTTGCTGTGACAGGAGCGATTCGCGAAGAGATTCTTAACGTGGAAGACATCGCTTTTTTTGCCGTCAAATATTTGGTCCGGTATTACTGGGAGTCGTTTGCGGAGCGATTCGAGCTGGCTCAGGCGCCGCGAGATTCCGAAGATCCAGACGAAATCGTTGCCGTTATGGAGGCGGTCGGGCGTAAGCGTGGTTGTCTCATGAGCGGCGGACGCGTGGATTTGGAGAAAGCTTCAGGCATTCTGCTTCGTGAGTTGAGGGCGGGTAAGCTTGGCCGATACTCGTTGGAAGCGCCTTATTAGTGAATTAAAGCCGTCGGCGGTTGCCGGCGGCTTGTTTTTTTGGCGAAAGGCTGTAGAATCGAGGGAGAGAAGCCGATAATAGAAGGGAGATTCATATTCATAGATGAAGATGATAGAGTGAAGAGTGCACTCCAAGCGTGACTCCCTCATTTCCGGGATGGGGAATGAGATCATCATAGAACAGCTAGCAACGGGGGAAGTTTCACGAAGGATAAGGAGGCTCTATGAACGATTTATTGAAGTATGAGCGGGATTACTGGCAATCGGGCTATTCGCATATCGCGGGGATTGACGAGGTCGGAAGGGGCTGCTTGTTTGGAGACGTGGTAGCGGCCGCGGTGATTTTGCCGCAGGACCTCATCTTAGAGGATGTCGATGATTCGAAGAAACTCAGCGCGAAGAAACGCGATAAGCTATTTGACATCATTATGGAACAGGCGATTGCGGTAGGAATCGGATTTGTGGACGCCGCCACGATCGACCAAATTAATATTAAGCAGGCGACCCGGCGGGCGATGAAGCAGGCGGTTGAGAAGCTTCAGGTACGGCCGGACTTCCTGTTGATCGATGCGGAGAAAGTGGACCTTTCAATTCCCCAGCTCTCGGTGATCAAGGGAGACGCCACCAGCCAATCGATCGCTGCGGCGTCCATTATCGCCAAGGTCACGCGAGACCGTTTATGCCAAGGCGAATGGGATGCGCGTTATCCCGAATACGGAATCGCCGTACATAAAGGTTATGCGACGAAGCTGCATCGCGAACAGATACAAGCGCTGGGGCCGACGCCGATGCATCGAAAGAGCTTTATGCGCAATTTGTTCGTTGAGGAACAAACATTGTTTTAACCGGCATTTCTTACCCGCTCTCGTTAGAGGCGGGTTTTCCATATCGTAAACGAAGTGAGGGGGGAGCTTATGAATATCGGACCGCTGCTGCGCAGCATGATGGGGGACGTTCGTTCCGGAGAACCCAAGTCGCTGGAACTCAAGACGGGGCAGGTGGTCCGCGGTACGGTATTGTCCGTCTCCGAAGATGGGCAAGAAGCCGTCATCCAAGTGCAAGGCGTCAAACTCCACGCTGCATTGGAAACGCCGTTGCGTCCAGGGGAAACGACGCTCTTGCAAGTACAGCCGGATTCCAAGGACGGACTAGCGGTGTTGAAGCCGGTACAGTCGGCGCCTGGGGCCGTATTGTCGGCCGCTTCCTTGGCTAAAGCGCTCGAATCACTGGGACTCGAGAATACCGCAACGAACCGGGATTTACTGCAGCTCATGCAAAAAAGCGGGATTCCGTTAACGAAAGACAATTTATCGCTCCTGCAGCAAGTGAATGGGCAGAAGCCGGCCGGGGTGCCTTTGTCAGAATGGATTCAAGCGGTAGGGATTGCTCTCGGCCGGGGATTGCCGTTAACGGGTGAGTCGGTAGCCGGGCTGCATCAAGCGGTTTTTGGGCCGCCGCTGCACGTCTTGCTTTCCTCCCTTGAGGAGCAAATGGCTGGATTCTTACGCCAAGCGGGGCAGGAAGCGACGACGGCTTCTTCGGGGCAGACAACGTCGACATTCCCGTTGGCCGGTACGGCTTCGCAAGCGTCAGGGGCGAATCCCCCAACGGCCGAAGGGGCTGCGGTTCAAGCCGGGGCAACTCCCCTCGGCGGAGGAGCTCAGTCGAACCAAGCGGCCGGGTTGGTCCAGTTAGCCCGGCAGGGGGCTTTTGCGGACGCCGTGAGCGGGCCGCAGACGGTTCAGCCGGGCCTGCAAGGGCAAGCCGCCGGTGGAACTGGCGGGGCGCTGGTCGCGAAGCTGCAGGCCGTGCTGGCGGAGCTGCAGGCGTCCATGCTCCAGGAGGGCATGGACGGCGGGTCGGTACCGGGCCGGGGGTCTAGCGGCCCGGTCGGGGGGGCTCCCGTCGCTGCAAGCGTGACGGGAGGCGCTGGCGCTGCCGCCGGAGGCCCGGCCTCGGCGGCGATACCGCCGCAAGGCGAAGGGCCCGCAGGGCCTTCGCCAGCGGGCACGCACCCCACCCCCGCGGCGGAGCCGTGGGTGGGGCGCGTGCTGAAGCTGCTCGGTGCGGAGCACGAGCAGCAGGCGCTGCGCGCGACCGCGCCGGCGGGTACGCCGGCCGCGGGAGCGGCGCAGGAAGCGCCGCCTGCGGCAGGCGCTTCGGCGCGGGCCGCCGCCGGGGGCGCGGAGGCGCCCGGCGGCCAGGCTGCCGGCAGCGGGCCTGCGGCCGCGCCGGAGGCGGCGCCAACGCCGCTGCGCCAAGTGGCAGCGGCGGGCGGCGCAACCCCGGGCGAGGGGCTGACCCCGCCCGGAAAAGACCCGGCCGCGCCGGCGGAAGCGCGCGCGGGCCAATCCCCAGTGCAGCCGTCAGGCATCGCCGATGAAGCCGTAGCCGTAGCCGCCCGCAACAACGGCGGCAGCGTTGGCACATCGGCAACGGGCACGGCCGCGCACGAGACGCTGAAAGGCCTTCTCCTGCAGGTGATGGCCTCAGACGATCTGCCCGCGCCGCTTCAGGAGGCGGCACGCCAGCTCGTCCAGCAGTTGACCGGACAGCAACTGCTGCTGAACACGGACCGGACCGCGCCGTTTGCACAGGTCACGATGTTCCTGCCCTTTGTCGGACCGGACGGTCGACAAACCGCCGCGGTACACATCGAGTCGCGGCGCGGGCGCAAAGGCGAGCTGGATCCGGACAATTGCCGGCTGTGGTTCGATTTACAGATGAAAGCGCTAGGCCAGATCATGGTGGATGTGCAGGTCGCCGACAAGAAGGTGCTGCTCAAAATTTATAGTGAAAAGGAAGCGACAGGCGCTTTTCTTGAATCTCGTCAAGC
Source organism: Paenibacillus sp. FSL R7-0216 (assembly GCF_037969915.1). Lineage (NCBI taxonomy): Bacteria > Bacillati > Bacillota > Bacilli > Caryophanales > Paenibacillaceae > Paenibacillus > Paenibacillus sp. FSL R7-0216. The sequence continues at coordinate 2,216,579 of NZ_CP150222.1, forward strand.
GGAGGTAAGCCTGGCGTTGGAGGGGGCAGGGTACCGGCTATTGTCGCTGAAAGCCGAACCTTTGATTCAGCCAACGAGCGCGGAGGGGGTCGAGGCGGATTTCAGTCTGCCTATGTCTTATGCGCCGAGCGTATATAAAGGGGTGGATTACCGCGTATGAAGGAGAACCCGCATGCTTCCGACTTGGCTTTCAAAAAAGCGGTCGCGCTTAAATACGATCCCGGCCAAGGCGAAGCTCCGGTCGTCGTAGCCAAAGGCAAGGGCTTGATCGCCGATCAGATTCTGGACGCGGCTTTAGAGCACGGGATTCCAATCCAGGAGGATGCCGCCTTGGTTGAGGTACTGTCCAAGCTGGATCTGGATCAGCAAATCCCCTCCGAATTATTTGACCTGGTGGCCGAAATTCTAACCTTTATTTATCGATCCGATAAAATGGCGGAAAGAGGGTTGTTCTTTGAGTAACCTCGATGTAAATGAGCGAAGAACAGACGGTCGAAAAGACCGCGGCCGCAAAGCGGAACAGGCCGCCTGTGAGCACCTGCTGTCGCACGGGTTTACCGTGGTAGAGCGAAATTGGCGCTGCCGCACGGGGGAGATTGACATTATCGCCCGCAAAGGGAATACGCTTATCATCGTAGAAGTACGGAGCCGTAGCCAACAGGCTGCGGCTTTCGGCACACCGGCCGAATCGATCACCGCCCGGAAAATCAAGCAGGTTCGTGACACGGCCGTTGTTTATCTTCATCGTACGGGGCAATCGGATGCAAACATTCGTTTTGATGTGGTGGCCGTAACGTTCGGCAAGAATAATGACATCACGCTGGAACATATCGAAGCAGCTTTTTAAAGTGGGTTCACGTTTGGCGTTCCCAATTTGTAGTATTGCACGATTATCCCTTTCGTTCAGATGGATAGTAAGGTGCCCTAGTACGCTTAATTACATGATCAAACGGGATAATCATGCAAAGTGTCGGGATAGGGCAGAGTACTCCTTGTACCCTTACCTGTGATTCCGAAGAAATGAAACCGGCTCACCCCGCAATCTCTTGCCGACGATCCAATTGACGGTATTGGATGGCTTCCGCCACATGTTCGGCCCGGATGCGGGTCTCCCCAGCGAGATCGGCAATGGTTCTCGATAGCTTGATGATTCGATCATAAGCCCGCATGCTAAGGCCCAGCGTATCGAAGGAAACCTGCAGCAGCTTGGCGGCATCGGGGTTCAGCGGAGCGAATCGACGGAGCAGGCTGCCGTACAACTCGCTGTTCCGGGTGATTGGGCTTCCGTGATAACGTTCCTGCTGGATCCGTTCGGCCGCCATCACCTGTTCCCGCATCGCTCCAGAGCCGAGGGGCTGGGAGTCCTCCTGCCACCGCTGAGGACGGGGGACCTCTACCTGCATATCGATCCGGTCCAATAGCGGGCCGGATATTTTTTCTCGGTATTGTGCAATGCGCCAAGGGGTACAGGTGCACTTCGGCAGCGGGGGTTCCGCACCCTGGTATCCACAAGGACACGGATTCAATGAACCGGCCAACAGAAAATGAGCAGGGAACGTGAACGACGCCCGGGAACGACTGATCGTGACGAAGCGATCCTCCAGCGGCTGACGCAGCACCTCCAGCACGTTTCTGGAAAACTCCGGCAACTCGTCTAGAAACAATACGCCGTGGTGGGCGAGACTGACTTCGCCCGGCTTAGGAATTCCGCCGCCTCCGATCAAGCCTCCGGCGGAGATGGTATGATGCGGCGAGCGGAAGGGTCGGCGCAGGATCAGACCTTGACTGGAGTCGCCGAGCTTGCCGGCGGAGCTATATATTTTCGTAACCTCCAGCGATTCTTCCGACGTCAAGGGCGGCAGGATGGAGGGAAGCCTTTGCACTAGCATCGTTTTGCCCGTGCCTGGCGGGCCGATCAGCACGATATTATGGAAACCGGCGGCAGCAATCGTCAGCGCTCGTTTGATTTGCCGTTGCCCTAAGACATCGCTATAGTCTAGCAATGGGGGAAGATCGACCGAGGTAGCGATGGCTTCGGTTTTTTGCTCAAGGTGATTCAACGATTGCAGGACGAGCGGAGCCTGCTCCTCCTGCTTATCCAGCTCCCGGATAGAACGCAAAGGATGCAGAGCGCTGGCTGTCTGAAGCTGGGCTTCGAGTGAGGGGGGAGCCAGCTCCGATAGATGGCTAAGACCGTAGACTCGAATCCCTCCCAGCAGCAACGCTTCCGCGGCATTGTCTTGCGGCAGCAGGACGGCGGTAAAGCCGTCGCGCCGTGCTCGATCGACCATGGACAAGACGCCGGGGACCGGCCGCAGCGTGCCGTCGAGCGACAGCTCGCCGATAATGAGCAGTCGCTCCTCCGGCGGTAGTTTCACCTGATCGCTGGCTGCCAATAACGCGAGGGCGATGGCCAAATCGAAAGCGGATCCTTCCTTGCGCAGATCGGCTGGCGCCAAATTGATCGTGACGCGTTGAAGCGGAAAGCGATACCCGCAATTTTTGATCGCCGCCCTTACCCGGTCGATCGCTTCACGAACCGCGGAGTCCGGCAAACCAACGATGCTGGTTTGCGGGATTCCGTTGGACAAGTCGACCTCGACCTCGATCATCACCCCATCAATACCGTATAAGCAAGCGCTGTACAATTTTCCGTACATAACAAAAACACCTCTTTCCATGTCGATTCGAATCCTTGCTTGGGCAAGGCCAGATTGGAAAAAGGTGCTTCCTTATTATCCCAGTTAATGAAGTTACACGTATTCTAGGACGAACCGTTACGATTGTCAAGCTTTTCAAAGCCAAAGAGGCGGCGCGATAGAGGTAAGTTCTATCTCTGTTCCCCTCCGGAACGCTCTTATTTATGGACGGCCTTGCTAAATATCATGATGTCTCTGGTTAATAGTAAAAAGGCAAGCGTATACCTCACAAACGCGGCACGTATCGGCATTGCCGAATTTTATCGAAATTCATCTCATGGTGAGATGTGTGCGCGCGCAATACGATTTGTTCGCAGATTGCCTCATTGAAAATTCGCCCTTTGAATCCAACTCTTCGAAGCTTTGAAAGCGGTTAACGAAAATTCGGCTGTTCTACCTTTCTGCGTCACTTATTCATCTCAAAGTGAGATGAAAACGATATAAAAAAGTTGTGTATAAATCATGAACTTTTTAAGGTAAGCGTTTCAAAATAGTGGTACAATATTCTGGGTTTCAGCTGATGTAATTTGAGAAGGGGGACCACAAGCCGCTGGTTTTTGGACCCTCTAAATACCGCCTGTTGATAGGAGGATTTTTACGCATGAATATCCATGAATATCAAGGAAAAGAAGTCCTTAAGCAGTACGGCGTGGCCGTTCCTGAAGGACGTGTGGCGTTTACGGTCGAGGAAGCTGTGGAAGCGGCGGTAGCGCTGGGGACCCCGGTTGTCGTGGTCAAGGCGCAAATCCATGCCGGAGGCCGCGGGAAAGCCGGCGGCGTAAAAGTGGCGAAGAATTTGGATGAGGTCAGATCTTATGCTCAGGATATCCTCGGTAAGGTACTGGTGACCCATCAGACGGGGCCGGAGGGCAAAGAAGTGAAGCGCCTTTTGATCGAGCAAGGCTGCGATATTAAGAAGGAGTATTACATCGGCGTTGTCGTGGACCGAGGAACGGGCCAAGTGACGATGATGGCGTCCGAGGAAGGCGGCACGGAAATCGAAGAGGTTGCGGCCGCGACTCCGGAGAAAATTTTCAAAGAGGCGATCGACCCGGCTATCGGCTTGACGCCGTTTCAGGCGCGCCGGTTGGCTTATGCGATTCACATTCCAAACGAATTGGTTGGCAAGGCCTCGCAATTTATGCTGGCTTTATATGAAGCATTTGTGGACAAAGATTGCTCCATTGCGGAGATCAATCCGCTGGTTGTCACGGGTGACGGAAATGTGATGGCACTCGACGCGAAGCTCAATTTCGATTCCAACGCGCTGTTCCGCCATAAGGATATTTTGGCTTTGCGCGACCTGGAGGAAGAAGATGAGAAGGAAATCGAAGCCTCGAAATTTGACCTCAGCTATATCGCGCTGGATGGCAATATCGGCTGTATGGTCAATGGGGCGGGTCTCGCGATGGCAACGATGGACATCATCAAATACTACGGCGGTGACCCGGCTAACTTCCTGGACGTTGGGGGCGGCGCTACGGCGGAGAAGGTAACGGAAGCGTTCAAAATCATCCTGTCGGACGCCAAGGTGAAGGGCATTTTTGTCAACATTTTCGGCGGTATCATGAAATGCGACGTCATTGCTTCGGGCATCGTGGAAGCGGCGAAGCAGGTTGGTTTGGACCGCCCGCTCGTCGTGCGCCTGGAGGGGACGAACGTTGATTTGGGCAAGCGGATTTTGGCCGAATCGGGACTTGCGATCGTTTCCGCAGATTCGATGGCGGATGGTGCCCAGAAAATCGTAGCGCTCGTATCCTAACGGACGCATATAGAACGCAATCACCTATCCATAAGGGGAGGCTCGAAATATGAGTATTTTGGTCGATAAGAATACGAAGGTCATCACCCAGGGGATCACCGGGAAAACCGCGTTGTTCCATGCCAAGGGGGCACTCGACTACGGCACGCAAATGGTCGGGGGAACGTCGCCGGGCAAGGGCGGCACGAAGGTAGACATCGCCTTAGAGAGCGGCGAAACCGTCAGCCTGCCGGTGTTCAACACGGTTCGCGAAGCCAAGGAAGCGACTGGCGCTACCGCCAGCGTCATTTATGTTCCGCCGGCATTTGCCGCGGATTCGATCCTAGAAGCTGTAGAAGCGGAATTGGATCTGGTCATTTGTATTACGGAAGGCATTCCGGTCCTTGATATGGTGAAGGTTAAACGTTATATGGAAGGAAAAAAGACGGTTCTGATCGGTCCGAACTGTCCGGGCGTGATTACGCCGGGCGAATGCAAGATCGGAATCATGCCGGGGTATATCCATTTGCCTGGTCATGTCGGCGTCGTTTCGCGCAGCGGCACGTTGACATATGAAGCGGTGCATCAGCTGACGACGCGCGGCATCGGCCAATCCTCGGCAGTCGGCATCGGCGGGGACCCCGTGAAGGGTTCGGAGTTCATCGATATTCTGCGCCGGTTTAATGACGACGATAACACGCACGCCGTGATCATGATTGGGGAGATCGGTGGTACGGCCGAAGAGGAAGCGGCGGAGTGGATCCAGAAGAACATGACGAAACCTGTCGTCGGGTTCATCGGCGGCGTAACGGCGCCTCCGGGCAAACGGATGGGCCATGCCGGCGCGATCATTTCCGGGGGGAAAGGTACGGCGAAGGAAAAAATCGCCAAGCTGGAGTCCTGCGGTATTCAGGTTGCGCCAACTCCGTCCGAAATGGGCGCGACGCTTGTGAGCGTACTGGAGGAGCGCGGCATTCTGAATTTATGCACGACACATTGATCTTTTTTTGATATAATCATTCGCAAAGGTAAGCAACCTTCTCAGCCCAAAGCGGCTTGGAAGGTTGCTTTTTTTTATTTCAGAGGAGGGATTCGGGAGTGGAGAAGAAGTGGGTTTTGGCAGGTTTGCATGAATGCCCCGGGGTGGGATGGAAATCGCTTCAGCGAATTGTTGAATACGATAAGGATTGGGAGCATGCCCTAGAGTTTACTGCAGCCGATTGGATGGAACGGGGGCTGGATCGGGAGCTTGCGCTGCACCTGTCGGAACAGTTCAACGCCGGTTGGATTGATGCTCGAATGGAACAACTTTGCCTCAAAGGCATACAGGTGATTACAAGGTTGGATTCGGAGTATCCTATTTTAATGAAGGAGACCGCTCGGCCACCATGGGTTTTGTATGTCCTTGGAGATGTACGGCTGCTTAACGGCCTCTCCGTGGCGATGGTGGGCACGCGATTGCCAACTGCCTATGGGCGCAAGGTAGCTGCAGATTTGGCAGGGGAGCTTAGCGCTCGCGGAATTACCGTCGTTAGCGGGATGGCCCGGGGGATCGACGGGGTTTGCCATGAAGCGGCGTTGCAAGCCGGCGGGCCGACCTTAGCCGTATTGGGTACCGCCATCGATGTCGCTTATCCTCCGGACCATGTCTCGCTGTATCGCCGGATTACCGAGCAAGGGCTCATCGTTTCGGAGTATCCCATCGGCACACCGGGGCATCCCGGGATGTTTCCGCAGCGCAACCGGATCATCGCAGGGATCAGCCGGGGTACCGTGGTGGTGGAAGCCGATGCCCGGAGCGGTTCGTTGATCACGGCGGATATGGCGCTGGAGGCCAATCGCGACTTGTTTGCCGTCCCGGGTCCGGTCACCTCGCCGAAAAGCCGGGGGACGTTGTCGCTGCTGAAGCAGGGAGCAGCCAAAATCGTCACCGAAGCCAAGGATATCTGGGAGGAATACGAGGCCTTTTTACCTTCCGCGAAGGAATTCAAAAAGGAAGCGGTAACAGGAAACAAGTTGACAGATGAGGAGCGGCGCATATACCATATGTTGGAGCAGGGCATCACGAGTTTCGATGATTTGCTCGTGCAGACGGGGTGGGATTTTGGACTTTTACATTCAGTTCTGTTATCTTTAATCATGAAAAAAACGGCGGTTCAACTCCCCGGCTCTGTGTACCAGTTAATATAGTCCTTTCCTAACCAAGAATGGCCCCAATATATGACTATATGAGAGGTAGTTCAAAAAGTCATTCTTTGATCACGAAGTAGAATCAAGAAGATTATTCGACATCGAATCTTGAATTCATCCAACCATCTTGGTGCTGAAAAGCTGACTTTTTGAACTTGATTACTAAATTGAATGAAGTTTCGTATTGTTTGAGAGGAGGACGAACCTGTGGCGGATTCACTCGTCATCGTAGAATCGCCTGCCAAGGCGAAAACGATTGGCAAATACTTAGGCAGCAAATACATCGTGAAAGCCTCAATGGGTCATGTTCGCGATTTGCCCAAGAGTCAAATTGGGGTTGAAGTAGAGAACGACTTCAGTCCGAAGTATATTACGATCCGTGGGAAGGGTTCCGTATTAAAAGAATTAAAGGATGCCAGCAAAAAAGTAAAAAAAATCTATCTGGCAGCTGACCCCGATCGCGAAGGCGAAGCGATTGCCTGGCATCTGGCCCACGTTCTGGACGTGGATCAAACGGAAACATGCCGTGTCGTATTTAATGAAATTACGAAGCAAGCGGTGAAAGATGCGTTCAAGACCCCACGCCAGATCAATATGGATCTTGTGAACGCGCAGCAAGCCAGACGGATTCTGGATCGGTTGGTTGGTTACAAGGTCAGCCCGCTGCTGTGGAAGAAGATCAAAAAAGGGATGTCGTTTGGCCGCGTACAATCGGTTGCGTTGAAAATCATCTTGGATCGGGAGAACGAAATCTCCGAATTTGTTCCGGAAGAATACTGGAGCATTACGGCGAAGCTGAAAACCGGAGATTCTGCGTTCGAAGCGAAGTTTCACCAGTTCCAAGGCCAAAAGCTGGAGCTGCAAAGCGAACAGCAGGTTCAGGAAATCCTGAAATCGATTGAGAAAGCTAAGTTTAGCGTGGCCGAAGTGAAGGAGAAAGAACGCCTCCGCCATCCGGCTGCGCCGTTTACGACAAGCTCCCTGCAACAGGAGGCTGCCCGTAAGTTGAATTTCCGCGCAGCGAAGACGATGTCCGTTGCTCAGCAGCTCTATGAAGGGGTTGACCTCGGCAAAGAGGGAACCGTTGGTCTGATCACCTATATGCGTACGGACTCAACGCGAATTGCCGCCTCGGCTCAAGAGGAAGCGAAGGAATATATTCTGGGTAAATTCGGTGAAGCCTTTGCACCCGAAACGCCGCGTCAATATTCCAAAAAAGCCGCCAGCGCGCAGGATGCTCACGAAGCGATTCGTCCGACATCGGCGATGCGCGATCCGGAATCGGTGAAGGAATTCACTAGCCGCGACCAATACCGGTTGTATAAATTGATTTGGGACCGTTTTATGGCCAGCCAAATGACGTCTGCCGTGCTGGACACGATGTCGGTCGATATTGCTGTAGGTGAAGCGACCTTCCGTGCCGTTGGCTCGAAAATCCGTTTTCCTGGATTCATGAAGGTGTACGTGGAAGGCAACGATGATGGGAACGCCAATGAGGATGATAAATTCTTACCGCCTCTGCAAAAAGGGGAAGTGTTGGTTAAAGAATCGATCGAACCGAAACAGCATTTCACCCAACCGCCACCGCGTTACACCGAGGCACGTTTGGTCAAAACGCTGGAGGAGCTGGGGATCGGACGCCCAAGTACGTATGCCCCAACACTGGAGACGATTCAAAAACGCGGCTACGTCGCCATCGAAGAGAAGAAATTCATGCCTACCGAGCTAGGCGAGCTCCTTATTGAGCAGACAGAACAATTCTTCCCGGAGATCCTAGACGTTGAGTTTACCGCTCATATGGAGGAGGACCTTGACCATGTCGAGGAAGGCTCCGAGGATTGGGTACGGGTGCTCGGCGAATTTTATGAATCGTTCGAGAAGCGACTTCGCGTTGCAGAAGAAGAAATGAAGGAAGTCGAAATCGAAGACGAAGTCTCCGATGAAATTTGTGAAAAATGCGGGAAACCGTTGGTGTATAAATTGGGACGGTTCGGGAAGTTCCTGGCATGCTCCGGATTTCCGGATTGCCGCAATACCAAACCGATCGTTAAGGATATCGGCGTCACCTGCCCGAAATGTAAGGAGGGCCATGTGGTCGAACGCCGAAGCAAAAAAGGACGGGTTTTCTATGGCTGTGACCGTTATCCAGAGTGCGATTTCGTCTCATGGGATAAACCGTCCCCTAAGCCTTGTCCGAAGTGTGGTTCACTGCTTGTGGAGAAACGGAACAAGCAAGGCGGGAAACTCCAATGCACGGCTTGCGATTACGTGGAAGCGATCGAGGACAACGACGACGGTTCGGATGATTAAGACGAGTCTTGCAAGAACTTGCGGACATTGACAACTTAGAAACTCAGCAAGGATTTTGGGGGGATTAGAGAATGACGAACAAAGTAACGGTCATTGGCGCGGGACTGGCCGGCAGTGAAGCGGCTTGGCAGATCGCGAGCCGAGGGATCCCCGTGGTCTTGTACGAGATGCGTCCGGTGGTCAAAACCCCGGCGCATCATACCGATAAATTCGCCGAGCTGGTCTGCAGCAACTCGCTGCGGGCGAACGGTTTGACGAACGCGGTTGGCGTGCTAAAGGAAGAGATGCGGATGCTGAACTCGCTGGTGCTCGGTGCTGCGGACCGTAACGCGGTGCCGGCCGGCGGAGCGCTGGCGGTTGATCGGGACGGTTTCTCCGGGGAAATCACTCGCACGCTCAGTGAGCACCCGCTGATCGAAGTGGTGAATGAGGAAATCACGGAGATTCCGACAGAAGGGATCGTCGTTATTGCGACGGGGCCACTAACGTCTCCTGCTTTATCGGAGCAGATCCGGAAGTTGACCGGTGAGGATTATTTTTACTTCTACGATGCCGCCGCTCCGATTGTGGAGAAGGAATCGATCGATATGAACAAAGTGTACTTAGCTTCACGGTATGACAAAGGCGAAGCGGCTTACCTCAATTGCCCGATGACCGAAGAGGAATTCGACGCCTTCTACGAAGCATTGATTAACGCAGAAGTGGCGCAGCTGAAGGACTTCGAGAAAGAAGTATACTTTGAAGGCTGCATGCCGATTGAAATCATGATGCGCCGCGGCAAGCAAACCGCGTTGTTCGGGCCGATGAAGCCGGTTGGTCTCGTGAACCCGCATACCGGGAAGTTGCCGCACGCGGTCGTACAGCTGCGTCAGGACAACGCTGCCGGTACATTGTACAACCTGGTTGGCTTCCAGACCCACTTGAAATGGGGCGAGCAAAAACGCGTCTTCTCCATGATCCCAGGTCTCGAAAACGCCGAGTTCGTCCGCTATGGCGTGATGCACCGCAACACGTTCATCAACTCGCCGAGGCTGATGATGCCGACGTATCAATTGAAGACTCGGCCAACCTTGTTCTTCGCCGGACAGATGACCGGCGTTGAAGGCTACGTCGAGTCCGCCGCGTCCGGCTTGATTGCCGGGATCAACGCCGCCCGTGCCGCAGCCGATACGGAAGGGATCGTCTTCCCGGAGGATACGACGCTAGGCAGCATGGCGCGTTATATTACCACCGCGGACTTCGAGCACTTCCAGCCGATGAACGCCAACTTCGGCTTATTTCCGAAGCTGGACATCCGCTATCGCAAGAAAGCGGAGAAAAACGAAGCGCTCGCTCATCGCGCGCTCAATAGCTTGCGAGCCTTTATGGCAGAAGAACGGTTGGGTTAATCCACCGTTTTTTTGCAATCTAGGGGGCAAACGGGTTATGCTGAAAGCAAGGATATTCATACACATAGAATTAGCCCAATAAAGCAGAACGTAAGCGAATCCCGAAGGGAAAGCGTTCCACGCACATAGTTAAGCGCATCCCCGCAGGGGACAGCGTTTCAGGAGCGCCTCAGTCGGTCCCACGTTCTCGAAATGCTCCAGGTAACCCAGGAGAACCCCAAGTGAGACGTACCCGAAGGGGGAAAAGCGTTCCGCGCACGAATTAGAGCGCATCCCCGCAGGGGACAGCGTTTCAGGAGCGCCTCAGTCGATCGCACGTTCTTCCCCTTGCGGGAGTCCAGAGGGCAGCAGGCCCTCGGGCGCCCTCCCTTACGGTAAGGGAGGGATGGGGAGGGTTGAGATTCAAGAAAGGAAGTGCCAAAACACTCATGGATCTAACTTTTCACGCCACAACAATTTGCGCTGTACGACATAATGGCAAAGGGGCCATCGCCGGTGACGGGCAAGTTACGTTTGGGCAGAACGTCGTGATGAAGCAGACGGCGAAGAAAGTACGCCGGTTATACCGCGGGCAAGTGGTGGCTGGTTTTGCCGGCTCGGTTGCTGATGCCATCACGTTATTCGAAAAATTCGAAGGCAAGCTGGAGGAGCACCAAGGCAACTTGCAGAGAGCTGCTGTCGAGCTAGCCAAGGATTGGCGGCAAGATCGTGTGCTGCGCAAGCTGGAGGCATTGATGATCGTGATGGACAAATCCGGTATGCTGCTGATTTCCGGCGGCGGGGAAATTATCGAGCCGGATGACGATGTGTTGGCAATCGGGTCAGGCGGCAACTTCGCGTTGTCGGCTGCACGGGCGCTCAAACGTCATGGCCAGGGTCTTGAAGCCAAAGATATTGCTCGAGAATCCCTTCAGATTGCTTCGGAAATTTGTGTCTATACCAACAATAACATTATTGTTGAGGAGCTTTGAGGTTCCGTTGAAACTATCGTGTTCAGGGGGGACGAATCATGACCGATAAAAATTTAACGCCCAGACAAATCGTGGCTGAATTGGATAAATACATCGTAGGGCAAAAGCAAGCCAAAAAATCGGTTGCTGTCGCTCTGCGTAACCGGTACCGGCGTAGTCTTCTCCGGGAAGAGGTTCAGGATGAGATCGTGCCGAAGAACATTCTGATGATCGGGCCGACCGGTGTGGGGAAAACGGAAATTGCCCGCCGGCTCGCCAAGCTCGTCGGCGCCCCATTTATTAAAGTGGAAGCGACGAAGTTCACCGAGGTCGGTTATGTTGGCCGGGACGTCGAGTCGATGGTGCGCGATCTGATCGAAACGGCGATCCGTACCGTGAAGCTGGAGCGAACCGAAAAGGTGAAGGACAAGGCCGAAGAGCTTGCGAATGAACGTCTGGTTCACATTCTGGTGCCTTCCGAAAGCAAAGCCAAAGGGGTGCGTAATCCCTTTGAAATGTTATTCGGGGGAGGCAACGGAAACGGCACCCCTGACCAGGAGCAGCCGGAAGAAGATGGTACGCTGACGGAACGTCGCCGTCAAGTACGGTTCAAATTGCTGGCCGGCCAAATGGAGAATGATATCGTGGAAGTCGAAGTAGAGGACAATGCGCCAACGATGATGGATATGTTCGCAGGTCAAGGGAACGACCAGCTCGGCATGAACATGCAGGAAATGTTCGGCAGTCTTCTACCTAAACGGACCAAGAAGAGAAAGCTGACGGTCAAAGAAGCCCGCAAGGTACTGACGCAGGAGGAAGCAGCTAAGCTGATCGATCAGGACGATTTGATTCAAGAAGCCGTCACGCGAGCGGAGCAAACCGGGATCATCTTTATTGACGAAATCGATAAGGTTGCCAGTCGAGGTCAAGGTTCGGGGCCGGACGTTTCCCGTGAGGGCGTGCAGCGCGATATTCTGCCCATCGTGGAAGGCTCAACGGTCATGACTAAATACGGACCGATTAAAACCGACTACATTTTGTTTATCGCAGCGGGGGCTTTCCATATTGCTAAGCCATCTGATTTGATCCCCGAGCTACAAGGGCGTTTTCCGATTCGGGTTGAGCTGAGCAGCTTATCGCTGGAGGATTTTGTATCGATCTTGACCGAGCCGGAGAACGCTTTGACCAAACAGTACATCGAACTGCTGCGCACGGAAAATCTAGAAATTGAGTTCTCGGACACAGCGATCCATGAAATCGCTCGTATTGCGGCTTCGGTTAACACGAATACCGAAAACATTGGAGCCAGACGGCTGCATACGATCCTCGAGAAGCTGCTGGAGGACCTGTCCTTTGAAGCTCCAGAGCTGACGCTCGAGAAAATGGTGATCACTCCGGAATACGTAAAGGAAAAACTAGGAAATATTGCCCAGGATCGAGACCTTAGTCAATTTATTTTGTAAATCCATCTGATTCGAATCAGAAATGGATATTTACAAGCTAGGACCTGATCCGTTTTTCACAATATTGTAAAAACTCAGGCCACTTCGCCATCTTAGGCGGGTGGTCTTTATTTATTCCTAGAAAGGTGATTGATTTTAATAGATATGGATGATGTTGGTTTTTGACGATTATTATGTAAAATTTTCATTTTTGACCAAAAACGATGTCAAAGTCATGAAAGATAGGGCTTTTTTCTTATTGTAATAATGTCGAATCTCCTTGAAACTTAGGATATATGACATTATTAAACAGCATTCATGTCTAGGACGTAAGAAAGACAATTAAAAGACAATAATTAGCAAAAAAAATGTCGAAAAAAGAGGATTTGTCTATTGTTTGTAGAATCATTAATGATTAAGATCGAATGAGACTAAGGGGGGAACTAATGTGCAGTTGTTGAATGGGGTGGGATTTGACAGGCTTGATACCGCGATTCAGGCCGCAAATCTTCGGCAAGGGGTTATCTCCAATAATATTGCGAACGTGGACACCCCTTACTTTAAAAGATCCAGCGTGTCTTTTGAAAGCATGCTGCAAGCAGAGATGAACGACGGTATGCCTGCGCTCCAAGGAAGGAGAACGAACGTGAGGCATTTCGTTATAGGTCCAACGAACGAGGTTCCTGAACCGGTCGTAGGCACGGATCAAAGTACGGCAATGAACAACAACCAGAATAACGTCGATATCGACAGCGAAATGACAAAACTTGCCGAAAATCAACTGAGATATAACGCTTATGTCGAGCAAATGAATTATTTGATTAAAATGAAGCGTACCGCCGTTGAAGGGAGATAATCGGCATTGAATATCAATGACAGTTTTGGGATTAGTTCTTCCGCATTAACCGCACAACGTCTTCGTATGGACGTGATTTCCTCTAATATCGCTAATGCCGATACGACTCGGGCCAAGATTGAGGACGGCAAAGCTGTTCCTTACCGGCGCAAAACGGTTGTTATGGCACCCAAGGAGATGGATTTCGATCGTGCCTTGAATTCGGCTATGGGTAAGGATGCGAGTAGCCAAGGGGTAAAAATCACGAAAATTCAAGAAGATGCCTCGCCATTTAAACCGGTTTACAACCCGACACACCCTGATGCAGACAGTGAAGGGTATGTCTATATGCCGAATGTCGATGTTTTGAAAGAGATGGTAGACATGATTTCGGCAACCCGCTCTTATGAAGCTAACGTTACGGCGCTTAACGCCAGCAAAGCGATGTTTACCAAAGCCTTGCAAATCGGTAAATAGACTAGAAAAGATAACATAATTCGTAGTTAGGAGTGTTGCACGTTGATCGAGAGAATGAGTTTTGACTCCTTAAAGCCGGTGACAGGAACGCAAACGTCCGGCAATGCGCAGAATCTCACGCCTGCGGAATCCATGAAGCAATTCAGTTCTTTTCTTAGCGATGCGCTGGACGGAGTTGCTGCACAGGAAACCAATGTACAACAGGTGAATAGCCAGTTTCTGTTAGGGAAAGTAAATGCCGATGAGATGATGATCGCCTCGGAGCAAGCCTTGTTAAGTTTGCAGTTGACTACGCAAGTCCGGAATAAAGTGATAGAAGCTTATCAAGAGATTATGCGTACGCAAATTTAAGGACTGAACATGCTCGGATGAGGTGACATTGTGAATGAGAGAATTACACAGTACCGAGATCGAATGCTAGGGTACTGGAACCAATTTGGTAAAAAACAAAAAACATTTATTATCGCAACCGTAACTTTTGCGCTGCTCGCCATCATCCTGCTGACGATCCAATTTTCCAAAACGGAATATGACGTGGCATTTACCGGCCTCGATTCAACCGATGCGGCAGGAATCATCAATTACCTAGAATCCAGCGGGGTTCCGTACAAGCTGGGACCGGACGGTTCCACGATCTCGGTGCCTAGCAAGGAAGCAGCACGGGTTAAGGTCGATGTCGGTTCGCAAGGGATCGTACAGAGTGGGTCAATCGGTTTGGATGCCTTTAATGAGAGTTCTTCCTTAATCGGCATGACCGACAATGAATTTAACGTGAAGTATAAAACCGCCATTAACGGCGAAGTTGAAAAACTGCTGAAGCGCATGCAGGGAATCAATGACGCTAAGGTGCTTCTCAACCTTCCAGCGGAGAATGTATTCGCCAGCCCGGAAGACCAGGAGAAGGCGTCGGCTTCGATCGTCCTCTCGTTCAAGCCAGGGTACCGGCCGAATCAGGAAGCCATCGACGGGTATTTCAATTTGGTAAAGACTTCGGTTCCGAATTTGCCGGTAGAGAATATCTCGCTTTCGTCGAGTGATGACACCGTATTGTTGCCAAGTGGACAAGGTGGAGCAACGGGGTCGTTAACCACGGCGGTTCAGGAGAACATGGCCCTGCAGAAGAAATTCGAAAGCGATGTTCGCCAAAGCGTGAAGCAGTTCCTTTCCAGACTAACCGGTCCGGACAAAATCGAAGTGCTGGTTGCTTCAAAGCTGAATTTTGACCAGGTTAGCCAGAAGGATAATCTTGTAACACCGGTGGATACCGAAAATATGAAAGGTATCGAAATTAGCGCACAAAAAGTGCAGAAGAGCTATACCGGAGCGGCTAGTCCGACTAGCGGAGTTCCAGGTACCGGTCAAGAAGACGTCGTTAATTATCCTTCAGCAGAAACAAGCGGGGGATCGTCTTCGGAAGAGAGCTCGTCGACAATCAACTATGAAGTTAATCGGATTACGAAGGATATTATCGCTAGTCCATACGTTATAAAGGATTTAACCATTAACGTGGCTGTTGAACCACCAGTTGGTCAAGATACTTTGGATGAGAATACGCAGTCCGCGATTGAAAATATCTTAAAAAACATCGTCGGTTCCTACCTGGCAGATTCGGGTACTACCTATACAGACGAAGAATTGCAGAAAAAAGTTTCAGTGTTGTCCCAGCCATTCCATTCGGACGCGACCCAAACCAGCGGTTTGAGTTTGTCGAGCCCGTTGGTCTGGGGTGTGGGGGGCGCGGCTCTGCTGGCACTGGCAGGTCTCGGAATCGTCTTGTTCCGCCGCCGCAAGAAAGCGACGGAAGCGGAAGAAGATCTCGCTTTGCCGCTTACGCCGGAATTCCCGTCCATTAATCTGGATACGGTCACGAATGAAAACCAAGTGCGCAAACAACTGGAAACGTTGGCCAAGAAGAAGCCTGACGAATTCGTTAACTTGCTTCGCACCTGGCTGGCTGATGAATAGAGGTGAACGCATTGTCAAAAACATCGAGCCCGGGTTTAAGCGGGAAGCAGAAGGCAGCCATATTGTTGATTACGTTAGGGCCCGAGGTGTCAGCGCAAATTTTCAAGCACTTGCGGGATGATGAGATCGAGCAGCTCACCCTGGAGATCGCCAACGTTCGTAAAGTCGACGGCACGGAAAAAGAAATGATTATGGCGGAGTTTCACCAGATCTGCCTTGCTCAGGAGTATATCACCCAGGGCGGCATTAATTACGCCAAGGAAATTCTGGAGAAAGCGCTGGGCCAATCGAAGGCGGTGGATATCATCAACCGCCTGACCGCAACTTTGCAGGTCCGGCCTTTCGATTTTGCCCGTAAGGCAGATCCAAATCAAATTCTCAACTTTATTCAGAACGAAAACGCGCAAACGATCGCTTTGGTTTTGTCCTACTTGCAATTCGAACAAGCGGCTGCCATCCTGTCTTCGCTTCCGCAGGAGAAGCAGGCAGAGGTCGCGAGAAGAATCGCGGTTATGGACAGTACTTCACCGGAGGTCATTGCTCAGGTCGAACGCGTGCTGGAACAGAAGCTCTCCGCAACGGTTACGCAGGATTACACCAGCGCTGGCGGTATCGAGTCCATCGTACAGATTCTGAATGGGGTCGACCGGGGAACCGAAAGAACCATCCTCGACTCGCTGGAAATCCAGGATCCCGAGTTGGCCGAAGAAATCAAAAAGCGGATGTTCGTCTTCGAGGATATCGTCAACATCGACAATCGTTCGATCCAACGAATTATCCGCGATATCGAGAACGCCGATTTGCAGCTTGCCCTCAAAGTGGCCAGCGAAGAAGTCCGCGAGGCCGTCTTCCGCAATATGTCGAAACGGATGTCCGAGACATTCAAGGAAGAAATGGAATACATGGGGCCGGTGCGGTTGCGTGATGTGGAAGAGGCACAAACCCGCATCGTAGCTACGATCCGCAGACTGGAAGAAGCCGGTGAGATTATTATCGCCCGCGGCGGAGGAGATGACATCATTGTCTAATTTGATCAAGGTGTCTCAATACGTACCGGTCGAAATCTTAAAACAACTAAATTTAGCTAAGATCCATACCTCTGCTGAGGACACACCTTCTGCACAAACCGAGAAAACGAGCGTTCACAGCCCTTCTGTTGAAGATCTTGCAGCAGAAGAAACGAGACGACAAATGCTGGCCGATGCCAAGGAGTTTGCCGAACGCCAGGTAAGGGAGGCTGCGGAGCAGGCGGAACTTATGTTAGCCGAAGCCCGCGAGCAAATCGAAGCCTGGTGGCAAGAACGCCGCGAACAGGACGAGCATATGATTGAAGCTTTGAAGGCGGAGGGCTTCAATCAGGGTTATGAAGAAGGAAAAACACAGGCAGAAGAAACAATGCGCTCCCGCATCGACGAGATGATGAACGAAGCCGGTTCGGTCCTGCAACATGCTTATGTTGAGAAAGAACGCATCATTCAGGAAGCGGAGCCGTTCGTGGTTGAATTGAGCTGCGCGATAGCCGAGAAAATCATCGACAAGCAGCTTGAGCTTGAGCCGGATTACGCGATGGACCTGATCAAGAAGAGCCTAGCTCGCAAACGAGAGCAGGGAATTCTAACGTTATGCGTTTCGCCGGGCGACTTCGCTTTCGTACAGGCGGCCCGCGAAGAACTGAGTCTAGCTATCGACTCGCAGGCCGAACTTCAGATCCTACCGGATCCAACGGTGAAGGATCGCGGTTGTGTCATTCGCTCCTCTTTCGGCAGCGTTGACGCCAGAATCGATACCCAGTTGTCGGAGATCAAAAAAGAACTATTGCGGGTTTCTCTACAAACGGAGGAGCGAGGTCAGGCGTATGACGATGTTGAGAGCTGAACGTTATATCGATCACCTTAGGCAACTTGATCCGATCCGAATCAACGGGAAAGTGACACAGGTCATCGGGCTGATGGTCGAATCCGAAGGCCCGGACGCCAGCATAGGCGATTTATGTTATATCTACCCCAGCAAGGCCGCTCAACCACTCCAAGCCGAAGTGGTTGGGTTTCGTGATAACAAGGTGTTGCTTATGCCGCTGGGCGAGCTCCAAGCGATTGGTCCCGGATGTGATGTCGTCGGGACCGGCAAACCGCTGACCGTTCAGGTTGGATCCGAACTGCTCGGTAAGGTGCTGGATGGCTTGGGTCAACCGCTGGACGGGTCCCTGTTGCCATCGAGGATGGGACATTATTCAACGTACAACAAACCAATGAATCCGCTGAATCGTCCGAGAGTTACCGAGCCAATAGGCATCGGGGTGCGAGCTATCGATGGTCTGTTAACAATCGGCAAAGGCCAGCGGGTTGGGATATTCGCCGGCTCCGGGGTCGGAAAGAGTACGTTGATGGGGATGATCGCTCGTAACACTTCGGCAGACGTTAACGTGATCGCGCTTGTCGGGGAACGGGGGCGTGAGGTGCTAGATTTTATTGAACGGGATCTTGGCCCCGAAGGGTTGGAACGTTCCGTCGTCGTCGTGGCAACCTCCGATCAACCGGCTTTGATCCGGATGAAGGGGGCTTTGATTGCCACAACGATCGCTGAGTATTTCCGGGATCGCGGCCTTAACGTCATGCTCATGATGGATTCCGTTACTCGCTATGCGATGGCACTTCGCGAGGTAGGACTAGCAGTTGGGGAACCGCCGGCTATGCGCGGATATACCCCTTCCGTGTTTGCTGCATTACCGAAATTAATGGAGCGTGCGGGAACCGGGCCTACCGGATCGATTACCGCTTTCTACACCGTACTCGTTGACGGCGACGATATGAATGAACCGATTGCCGATGCAGTCCGGGGAATCTTGGACGGCCATATCGTGCTGAACCGCGGGATCGCGAATAAGGGGCATTTTCCCGCGATTGATATTCTGGCGAGCATTAGCCGGGTGATGAAGGATATCGTGACGGACGACCAGAATGAGGCGGCCGATAACCTGAAGCGGCTGATGGCCGTGTATAAGGATTCCGAGGATTTGATCAATATCGGTGCGTATCAGCCGGGCTCCAACGCGGATATCGACGAAGCGATCGGCGCGATCCAAGAGATATGGAACTTTACGAAACAGAGGGTCAATGAGAAAGTGAAGCTCACTGAAGTGCAGGAACGGCTAATTTCCGAATTCGCAAGGAGATGAAACGTAAAGTATGAAGTTCCGTTACGTCTATCAAAAAGTAGTCGATTTGAAATCCAACGAAAAGACGCAGGCTGAATGGATGCTGTCCGCTGCCGTTGGCGAACTGCAGTCGGAGCAACGTTCGCTGGAGCAGTTGTTGGAGGAGAAAGCCAGTATCGCTGCGGTGATCGCAGCCGAAGCAGAGAACACAGCCTCCATGATCAAACTGCAGGAACTTCAACGATATATGGGCTTCATCGATCAAGCGATCGAGAGGAAGCAAGGCGATATTCGCGTAGCCGAACAGAAGGTAGAGCACAAGAAGACGGTTTTAAAGGGGAAAATGCTGGACGAGAAGGTATGGCTTAAAGCGAAAGAGAAAGCCATGGATAAATTTCAGCACGATATGCTTCTTCGGGAACAAAACGAGCTGGATGAAATGGCCACGGTCCGGTTCGCCATGAGAGCCCGATAAGGAAAGCGGGCGCCCATACGGTTGTTCGAAGGAGGGAAACAAGATGGCAAAAACAGTGCTTGATGAAGAATTAGAAGAAGAGTCGGGAGGCGGATTCTCGCGTTTTCTGTTCTTTATGACCCCTATTCTTTTTACGGTTGTCCTGTTAGGTGTGCTTTTAACCTTATTCAACATTGACTTCCGCAATACGCTGTTCGATTGGGGAAACCGGATTCCCGTTGTGAAGAATTTGGTCCCGGATCCTGAAGTTCCAGAGGGTGAGTTGAAGCAAGCTGCGGAGGAAGAACAGAAGCAGCAGGAGAGTACCGAGGCGACTGTGAAAGAACTCAAAGATCAGCTTGCAAAACAGCAGGCGCAGCTGCAATCGGCGAACCAGCAAGCGTCCCAGCAGCAGGAGAAAGTCAAAGAGTTACAGGATCAGCTTGCTACTGTTCAACAGCAAGAGAATGAACAGCAACAATCGACGGAAGCGGAAGCCTACCAGAAGGAAGTTAAGAAGCTGGCCAATCTCTATGCGGAGATGAGCCCAAGCAAAGCAGCGGCAATCTTCGACAAGCTGTCAACGGAAGAGACGCTGCAAATGCTGAGTGTGATGAGTAATGAGAGTAAAGTGGCCATTTTGGAAAAGATGGATCCACAGAAGGCAGCCGATATTTCGATCAAGCTGAAGGATGTCAATACGTCCGAGGATTTGGCGATCGCCGCACTGCAGTCCAGACTCAAAATGGAATCGGCTGCGGATGCTGCCGCCGCCACAACCGGAACAGGGCTGGATGATACCGAGCTCAGTCAGACTTTCTCATCGATGGCTGCGGCAGATGCCGCCAAACTCATTCTTCAAACGTATAAGCTGAGTCCGGAAAAGGGACTTAAGATCATGAAGTCGGTCAATGGAACCACTCGATCGAAAATTTTGGCGGAAATGGCCAAAACCGATGAGAAAACGTCGGTGAAGATTTTGAATCAATTGGTTAGCAAGTGAATATGGACTGAAAATTACTCTTGAAAGGAGGTGAGAACAAGATGAATCAAACCGTAACTCAAGTAAATGGAAGCAAAGCGGGATCTGTTAATTCGTTATGGTATGGATCGGCAGGCAAGTCGGAAGTTACGCCTAATACGGCATTGTCTTTTGACCAGAAGCTCCTTTCCATGCTGCTTGGCAATGCTCAGCCACAGGAAGGACAAACTTCTGCCCAACTGCTGACCTTGGCTGGACTTCAGAAAACCACAGAAGCGGCTACATCCGACGCAACGGACAGTACGCTAGCAGCCATGATCGAAGGACTGCTGCAGCAGCTGCCGAAATTGGATGAAGCGCTTCAAGCGGACCCATCGTTGATGGCGGCATTGCAAGGCTGGCTACAAAATGTCCAGACCTTATTGCAGCAGACGAACACGACTCCAACGTCGGGAACAGCGGTGGCTGAAGAAGCTAATGTACTGCCGGCGCTGGCGCAACAGCCAGAGACGATGCGTTTTGCGGTACAGGATGCGTTGGTGCAATTGTTGGCTGCAACGGAATCGAATACCGCGAAGCTGACATCGAACGCGCAAGGACAAGCCGGAGTCATGCTGGATACGCTGCAAGGGATGCTGGATACACTCCCTGATTCGGCCGAAACGAAGCTGAATGGCGGAAAAGGAACCGAATCGGTTGGAGGAATACACCCGCGATTCCTTACGGCAAATCAAGGTGCAGGAGCTAACCCACAAGGCAGCTCGGGCGGCGATATGCTAAATCAAGGGAATGCACAGACCGCTCAGCACAGCACAAAAACAGGCAGCAATACGGCAGCAGTTCACGCGATTTACTCAGCGCTTGAAACCGATACGGCAGTTGACGACCTAACGATGGAACCTAAAGAACACGAGGATTCCGTTCCAACAGGACAAATCGTGACCGCGGGACAACTTGCGATCCGGGATAGCGGCATCATTTCCGTCAAGCATGTAGCCAAGCCGGTTCCGGTTGAACAGTTCGCCAAAGAAATGAGCGGTTTCCTGGTTAACAAGCTGGATATCGTGAATCTGAAAGGCGTATCTGAAGCGAGAATCTCGCTTTATCCGGAGCATTTAGGACAAGTTGACGTACGAATTACGATGCAAAACGGGCAATTAACCGCCCAATTCATGACAGAGCATGCTTTTGCCAAGGAATCTCTGGAGCAGCAAATGGCGCAACTGAGAACGGCGTTACAGTCCCAGGGGCTTCAGGTGAACAAGTTGGAAGTCACGCAAAACTCGGCACTGTCGTCCCATATGTACCATGATGGACGCCAGTCCGGCAGCGGAGCGGGGCAGCAGCAAAGTGAAAAACGCCGTCCACTGATGGAGGACGATACTCTGGCCATTCATGATATGAATGAGGAATGGAACGAGTGGGTTGCCGAGGTCAGAGCCAAGGAGCAAAACTACGGCAGTTCCTTTGTCGCTAGAGCATAAAAAGCAGAAAGGAGGTACCTCCGTGGCAGATACGTATTCACCTTCAGTGATGTGGCCGAATTATTCGCAGAACAATGTTCAGAAGGCTAGCACGAAAACCAACGAAATGGGCAAAGATGCTTTTCTGAAACTGATGATGGCCCAAATGCAAAATCAAGATCCCTTATCCCCGATGGATAATACACAAATGGTCGCTCAAATGGCTCAGTTTTCCTCGGTAGAGCAACTGACCAATATCTCTGAACAGCTATCCAATCTAGGCCGATCATTAGGCAATGATTCCGGACTGATTGGAAAACAGGTGACTTGGGTCAGCTCAACCAAAACAGGTAACTATGATGTTGCGACAGGTCAATCCGAAGTTGTGGTTGAGAAGGAAAGCGGTATCGTTGATTCCATTATTGTTCGTGACGGTGTTCACTACGTCAAGGTGGGAGATAAGGAAGTTAAAATCTCCGATATCGAACAGGTTGGTGATCCTGCTGAGGAAACCGGCGGAGCTGGTCAAGGAGCGGACCCATCATGAACGGGCCGATCCGAGTAGGGCAGCTGTACACAGGAAGAATCGGACCTAGTGCGCTGACGCCGAACAGAAACCATTCGACAGCTACGACGGGAACCAATTTCAAGGATATGCTGGAAGACCGGCTGGTCCATTTCAGCAACCATGCGGTGAAGCGGTTGGAACAACGCGGAATCGAACTGCAACCGGAGCAGTTGAACAAGATCGAATCAGCGATAGATAGTGCTGCTGCAAAGGGAGCCAAGGATTCCTTGATATTGCTGAAAGACATGGCCCTTATCGTCAATGTGAATAATCGTACCGTCGTTACCGCAATGGACGGCAGCAGTATGAAGGATAACGTATTCACGCAAATCGACAGCGCCGTCATCATCTCTTAATATGGCTGGACCGGTTACGGGAGCCATCGGCTGCGGATCGACTGAAGCAGCCAAAGCAAGTTATTTTATCACTGGAAGGAATGAGAACGCATGTTAAGATCTATGTATTCTGGCGTTTCCGGGATGCGCGGCTTTCAAACCAAGCTTGACGTTATCGGCAACAATATTGCGAACGTAAATACAGTAGGTTTCAAATCCGGACGCGTGATGTTTAAGGATATCATGAGCCAGACGGTAGCCGGGGTTACCGCACCGGTTGATGGCGAATCTGGTGGCGTTAACGCCAAACAAATCGGCTTAGGGGTATCCATCGGCTCCATCGATACGTTACATACCGGCGGCAGCGCGATGACGACGAACAATCCCCTGGATCTACGGATCGATGGGGACGGATTTTTCCTCGTGAAGCTGACGGCGGATCAAGAGGTTCCTTTCCTGACTCGTGCGGGAGACTTTCATTTGGATGCATCTGGCCAACTGGTTACTTCAGACGGTTTGCTAGTATGTAATAGCGATGGCGATGTCATTGAGCCCATCGATTTTGAAGCGGTAACCGCCTTTACGATCGCTTCTAACGGAACAATGATGCTGAAAAACGCCGAAGGTGGGACGGAAGCGGGAGCCGTCATCGGCGTGGCCAGAGTTACCAACCCGGAAGGCTTGGAGAAGATTGGAGGCAACCTTTACCGGGTGTCCCTGAATGCCGTAGCTGACGGCGAGTTGGCCTACACGAACCCGAATAATGCGGAAGCCGGGACCGGCGCTCTCGTCTCTGGACAATTGGAAATGTCCAACGTCGATCTGACGGGAGAATTTACCGAGATGATCGTAGCGCAGCGGGGCTTCCAAGCGAATTCGCGGATCATCACCACCTCTGACGAAGTGCTTCAGGAAGTAGTTAATCTGAAACGTTAAGCGAAGGGGTAGCCGGGGGGAGGGAACCCTTTCCCCGGCTGTTTCCCCCGCTTCCTTGATCGCCTAGGAGGGAAATCATGATTTCTGTTACACGCTTGAACGGTTCTCAAATGTGGCTGAACGCCATCATGATTGAGACCGTAGAAGAAACGCCGGATACTTACGTCACCCTGATCACAGGGAAGCGTATTATCGTGCTGGAGAAGGCGGCCGATGTTATTGCGATGATCCAAGCGTATTATCGGGATATCGGCATCCACGCAGCAACTATTAAAGTGCAACAAACGGAGGAATGGTCATGAAAAAAATGCTGCCTTGGCTAATCACGATTTTGCTTGCAATCACATTAATCGTATTGGCCGCCTTCCTGCTGGTGAATCAAATGAATAAACCCGCGCCTGGTACCGAGGTAAATGCTGCTGTCAATAGCGTAGCTGAACCGGAGAAATTGTCGGTGGACGAGATCGTGAAGGTCACTTCAACGCTCGACGACATCAAAACGAATTTGTCCGAGCCGGATTACGTTGTGGTCATTGATTTTGCTTTCCAATTGGATAATGAGGTTTCCAAGGAAGCCTTCGACAAAATCAAGGACTACAAAATCAAACCCATTATCATTAAAACGTTGGCGGATACCAAGCCGGAGGAATTGACAGGTGCATTGGGGAAAGACAATCTAAGCTCCAAATTGCTCAACCTGATCAACAAGTCACTGCCGGAAGGGAAATTGATTCAAATCGATATTACCGACTTCATCATGACGACAATCTAATTGATATCGAACGAATACGGATTTTTCTAAGGGGGTGAGATGTTTGGTTGATGTGTTGTCGCAGAACGAGATCGATGCGCTGCTTGCTGCGTTATCGTCGGGCGAAATGGACGCCGAGGAACTGAAAAAGGAAGAGACGCAGAAGAAGATCCGCTCTTATGATTTTAAGAGAGCGGTGAGATTTTCCAAAGATCATATTCGGAGCTTGACCCGGATACATGAGAACTTTGCCCGTTATCTCACCACCTATTTTTCAGCTCAGTTGCGCACGTTTGTACAAATTAACGTCGTTCAGGTAGAGCAGCTACCCTATGACGAGTTTATCCGCTCCATCCCGAAAATGACGATCTTGAACATTTTTGAAGCGGAGCCGCTTGAAGGAAGAATGGTGCTGGAAGTGCATCCCAACGTCGCTTTTGCCATGCTGGACCGGCTATTGGGAGGCCTCGGAGCGGCACCTTCGAAGATTGGAACGCTAACAGAGATCGAAACGATCATTATGGAGCGGATTTTCAGCCGTGCCTTTGAGAGCTTGCAGGAAGCCTGGAGGACGATCGTGGATATTAATCCGCGGATGGAGGGGCTGGAAACCAATCCTCAATTTATGCAAATCGTATCGCCGAACGAGACAATCGCATTGATTTCGCTAAGCACCAAAATCGGAGATACGTCAGGCATGATTAACCTATGTATACCGCATGTCGTGATCGAACCGATCATGCCTAAACTTTCGGTTCACCATTGGTTTGTCTCCCAGAAGAAATCGCGTGCACCTGAAGAAGTCGATGCGCTGCGAAATCGGGTGAACAAAGCCAAGCTGCCGATCATTGCGGAGCTGGGTGAATCTCAGATCACCATCCGCGAGTTCCTGGGATTATCCGTCGGTGACGTGATCTCATTGAACAAACCCGTTCAAGATGGACTGCAAATCCGTGTGGGGGACAGGTTGAAGTATATCGGTAGCCCCGGAACGATCAAAGATAGGATTGCGATCCAAATCGATGAAATTGTCAGCGAAGGAGTTGAGGAACTTGACGAGCAATGATTACTTGTCCCAGGAAGAGATAGACGCTTTACTAAAACAAGCCAATCAAGATACGGCTCAAGAGCCGACCATAAACGACGTACTGACGCCTTTGGAGCAGGACGCACTGGGAGAAATCGGGAACATCACGTTTGGCAGTGCGGCTACGGCGCTTTCCACTCTGTTGAATAAAAAGGTGGACATCACGACGCCAAAAGTCTCCGTCATTACGCGGGCCCAATTTGAAGCCGAGTTTCCAAAACCGCATGTGGCCATCCATGTTGAATATGTGGACGGATTTGAAGGGATGAACTCGTTGGTCATCAAGACGAGAGATGCCCAGGTCATTGCGGACCTGATGCTCGGCGGAGAAGGGAATCCCGAAGAGGGAGAATTGAACGAAATCCATATTAGTGCCGTACAGGAAGCCATGAACCAAATGATGGGTTCATCGGCGACGTCGATGTCAACGATTTTTAACCGGTTTGTCAATATCTCACCGCCCGGCATCGATATCCTGAATATGTCTGACGGGCATGGGCTGAGCAGCTTGCCAGAGGCGGATCCGCTCATTAAAATCTCCTTCCGTTTAACGATCGGGGATTTGATCGATTCCACCATCATGCAACTGCTTACGGTTAAGTTTGCTAAGGAGATGGTGGACAGCTTGATCAGTGGGTCGGCATCAGAACCCAATACAGGCGCCATGGAAAGTGCTGCCGCCGCCGCGCCGCATGCTGAGCCAGCACCGCAGGCACCGGTTTACCAACAGCCGTCCCAACCCATGCAGCAGCCGCCGATGCAACAGCCGCCGATGCAAGATGGATATGGCTATGGGCAACCGGCGCCTTATGGATATCCGCCTCAAGGTCAGCCTTACGGCGAGCCGCATCATTATGGTGCAGCCCCGGGACGTAATTTGAATGTACAGCCTGTACAGTTCGCTAATCTGGGAAATCCATCCTTTGGTCATGTGGATGAAAATAATTTAAACTTACTGATGGACATACCCCTTAAAGTCACCGTAGAATTAGGGAGGACCCAACGGCAAATTAAAGATATCCTGGAGTTATCCCAAGGCTCCATAATCGAGTTGGACAAGCTCGCCGGTGAGCCCGTGGATATTCTTGTGAATAACAAACTGATCGCTAAGGGCGAGGTTGTCGTCATTGATGAAAACTTCGGCGTACGCGTCACGGATATCGTAAGCCAGTGGGACCGCATTCAAAAATTACAATAGTAGAAGTTTAGGGAGGATTTTATATCAATGGCTAACCGAATTCTTATCGTAGACGACGCAGCATTTATGAGAATGATGATCCGTGATATTTTGACAAAAAACGGGTTTGAAGTCGTAGGTGAAGCACAAGACGGCGCACAAGCCATCGAGAAATTCAAAGAGCTTCACCCGGATCTGATCACGATGGACATTACGATGCCTGAGATGGACGGTATTGCCGCGTTGAAAGAGATTAAGAAGCTGGACCCGAACGCGAAAGTGATCATGTGCTCCGCGATGGGACAACAAGCGATGGTTATCGATGCGATTCAAGCCGGAGCAAAAGACTTTATCGTGAAGCCTTTCCAATCCGACCGAGTAATCGAAGCGATCAACAAAACGCTTGGGGTGTAAGCTAAGCGATGAATAATCCGCAGGAGTCTCCCCCGTTTAATTCTGGGGATGTCAACCTTTGGGGGAACTTGTTTACCGTCATCGTAGTTCTGGGCCTAATCATTGCTTTAATCGTCTTACTGGTCCGCTTTCTTGGCAAAAGGAACCGGTATTTATCCCAGAGTCGTGCGATTCGTACTTTGGGGGCCATTGGCCTCGGACCGAACAAATCCCTGCAAGTGATTGAACTCGGGGGGAGTATCTATCTTGTCGGTGTCGGTGAGGATATTTCCCTGGTGGACAAAATATCCGGGCCGGACGAGGTAGCCTTGCTGGTGAATGCCTTCGCAGAAGAAGGAACGGAATTTGCCGGATTGTCGTCGACCTTATCCGGCTTGATCTCCCGTTTTCGCAAAGAACCGCCTCGAGAGGAAGAAGAGCTAGACGGAGTCGCTTTCCATGAGGTGTTTCAATCGCAATTACGGAAGATGCCGGACCGGAAACGGCAAATGGAGGAACTATTGCAGGATCCGGAAGAACAATCTACAGATCGGTCGAGGGATTCATGAAGAGAAAATTGTTGATTGTCAGCTTGATGTTGACGATATGGAGCCTACTCGCGGTCTCCATCGCATCGGCTGAACCGGTTGATCCGATTCCGAATATCGGGATTCAAATCGGGAATTCAGGCTCGGGCGGGGCGTCAGGGACGAGTTCATTGTCGATCATCTTAATGATCACGGTACTGAGCATCGCACCTGCGATCTTAGTGCTAATGACAAGCTTTACCCGAATCGTCGTCGTTTTGGGGTTTGTCCGCACCTCCTTGGGAACACAGCAGATGCCTCCGAACCAGGTGCTGATTGGACTTGCTTTGTTCTTGACGTTATTTGTAATGAGCCCAACGCTCTCTACCGTCAACGAGGTCGCGGTTCAGCCTTATATCAAAGGGGAAATTACCCAATCCGAAGCTTTGGACAAAGCAGCGGTTCCTATGAAGAAGTTCATGTACTCGCATACGAGAACCAAAGATCTTCAGCTGTTTATGGGCTATACGAAAATGGAAAAGCCCAAAAGCTACGAGGACATTCCAATTTCGGTTATGGTGCCCGCCTTTGCGATCAGCGAACTGAAAACGGCGTTTCAAATGGGCTTTATGATTTTTATCCCGTTTCTAATCATCGATATTGTTGTATCCAGCGTGCTCATGGCGATGGGGATGATGATGCTGCCTCCGGTTATGATCTCACTGCCGTTCAAGATCTTACTGTTCGTGCTAGTGGATGGATGGTATTTGATCGTCAAATCACTGTTGGTCAGCTTTAATACCTAGGAATAAGGGTATGGGTTCAGGGAAGGAGAACAGCGGTAATGAGTTCGGAATTTATTATCGGTTTGGCCGGACAAGCCGTTTATACCGTGTTGAAGGTCAGCGCGCCGATGCTGTTGATCGGTCTAGTGGTGGGGCTCTTGGTGAGTATTTTTCAGGCAACGACCCAAATCCAGGAGCAAACGCTTGCCTTCGTTCCCAAAATCGTTGCGGTTTTAGTCGCTTTGCTGTTGTTTGGTCCTTGGATTTTGACGACGCTGGTGGACTTCACCTATGGGATTCTAAATAACCTATCTAGTTATATCGGTTAGGTTACCGCAATGATGGATACTTTATTGCACGGAATTTCTACTTTTATGCTTATTTTTTGTCGAATGACAGCCTTTTTTGTAGTTTCGCCGATATTTTCTTCTCGAACGGTGCCGAATACATTTAAGGTAGGCTTCTCAGGGATGATTGCGGTTGTCATTCTGTTGACGATTGGCCCGAATCAAGCGTTACCTAACGATTTGGGGTATGTGTTGTTTATTTTGCGTGAGGTGTTGGTCGGTCTGCTGATGGGATATGTCGCGAATCTGATCTTTTCGGTCATTCAAATGGCCGGATCCTTCATCGACATACAAATCGGTTTCGGGATCGCGAACGTGATCGATCCCATGACCGGAGCGGCGGCGCCTGTTCTAGGGAACCTGAAGTACATCATAGCTACGTTGATGTTCCTCAGCATGAACGGACATCATTATTTGCTGGATGCGGTCATACGAAGTTATAACTGGATTCCGTTGTCTAATGATCTGTTTCAGCAAATCTACAACGGGGATTTGGCCGAATTTCTCGTGCAAACCTTCAGCCAGGCGTTTTTGTTGGCATTCCAAATGTCGGCTCCGCTTATCGTCGCCTTATTCGTCACCGACGTGGCATTAGGTTTTTTGGCTCGAACGGCTCCGCAATTTAACATTTTTGTCATTGGCATTCCGGTAAAGATCATTGTTGGTTTACTTGTTCTGTTGGTGCTTGTACCTGGCTTTATCGTTGCGTTTCAATCTTTGTTCGAGGTGTTGTTCCGTGCGCTGCATGATCTGCTCGGTGCGATCGGACAAAGGCCGAAGTAGGATGGAGGATCGCTATGTCATATCGGTATTCGCTTGATCTGCAGCTGTTCGCCGGTGAAAAGACGGAAAAAGCGACTCCGAAAAAACGTCAGGACGCCCGTAAGAAAGGTCAAGTGGCCAAAAGCCAGGAATTGACCGGGGCCTTGCTATTGATGGCGGGCTTCTTATGTCTGACAGCATTCGGCGGTTATATCAAGGAACGGTTGGTCAGCCTGTTCGTCGACGTGTTCTATAACCGATTGTCGATGGAAGTGACGCAAACCAACGTGATGACCATGATGGGGGATTACACGGTTCAAGTGCTATTGTTGCTGGCTCCAATCTTCTTGGTCGTCGTGGTGGTGGCGATCGTTGCCAACTACGCACAGATCGGTTTCCTGTTTATCGGAGAACCGCTCAAAATGAAGTTTAGCAAACTGGATCCGATCAAAGGATTTAAGAACATTTTTTCCATGCGGTCATTGGTACAATTTCTCAAGACCCTCTTTAAGTTGCTGATTATAGGTTATCTCGTTTACTCGACGATTTGGGGGTATCGAGGAAGTCTTTCTGCGCTGGGGCATTTACCGGTGGATGATACTTTTCATTTCGCGGCCCAGCTAACGATGAATTTGGGGATCAAAATTGCGGCGGCCTTGATTGTGCTCGCGGCCCTGGATTACATGTATCAGCGATATGAGCATGAGAAGAGCTTGAAGATGTCCAAACAAGACATCAAAGATGAATACAAGAAAATGGAAGGCGATCCGATTATCAAGGGGAAAATTCGGGAACGTCAACGGCGAATGGCTCTGCAACGGATGATGCAGGAAGTGCCGAAAGCCGACGTCATTATTACCAACCCTACCCACTTTGCGGTCGCTCTAAAGTATGACGGGTCTGAAATGGATGCCCCGCAAGTCATCGCCAAAGGGCAAGACTACGTTGCCCTCCGCATTAAAGAAATCGCCAAGGAACATGGCGTGATTACGATGGAAAACAAGCCGCTGGCACGGGCGTTGTTTCAACGAACCGAAATCGGGGATACGATCCCCGCGGATTTGTTTCAAGCTGTCGCCGAAGTGTTGGCTTATGTATACCGAATAAAAGGCAGAGCCAAATCATAATGGGATCGGAGGGGAACTAACGTGAAGAAATTTAAGGACCTATTTATTCTTGTTGGCATAATTGGCATCGTCTTGCTGATGATCGTTCCGATCCCGACTTGGCTGCTGGATATTTTGCTGATCATTAATATTTCGTTAGCGCTGATCATTTTGCTTGTTTCGATGAACACCAAGGAAGCACTGCAGTTTTCCATCTTTCCGGCAATGCTGCTCATCACGACTTTATTCCGTTTGGCGCTAAACGTGTCGACTACCAAGTTGATTCTGGGACAGGCCAAAGCCGGCCACGTGGTGGCCACCTTCGGTTCATGGGTTTCCCACGGGGAACCCGTTGTCGGTTTTGTCGTCTTCCTGATTCTCGTGGTCGTTCAGTTTATCGTCATTACCAAAGGCTCGGAACGCGTGGCCGAGGTTGCGGCGCGGTTTACACTGGATGCGATGCCAGGGAAACAAATGAGTATCGATGCCGATTTGAACGCAGGGCTCATTAACGAGCAACAAGCACGTGAGCGCCGCAGCAAGATCGAGCGGGAAGCGGATTTTTACGGCGCCATGGACGGTGCGAGTAAATTCGTTAAAGGGGATGCGATCGCGAGTATCATCATCCTCCTGATCAACCTGATCGGGGGCTTTATCATCGGGATGACGATTCACGGCATGAGCTTTCCCGATGCGCTTTCGACTTACTCGCTCTTGACGATCGGGGATGGCTTGGTCAGCCAGATCCCGGCATTGCTGATTTCCACGGCGGCCGGGTTGATCGTGACGCGCGCTTCCTCTGAAGGGAACTTGGCGGATGATATTACGGGTCAACTGTTTACCTATCCGAAGCTGCTCTATATCGTAGCCGGGACGATCGCCCTGCTAGGGACGTTTACGCCGATCGGGATATGGACGACTTATCCATTCGCCGGATTAATGGTTTTTGCGGCCCTTAAGATGCAGAAAAATATGGACCGCCGGCAAATCGAGCAGGAGCAACAAGAGGAGGAGCAACAAATCGAAGAGGTGCGCAGTCCCGAGAGCGTCATCAATCTGCTGCAGGTTGATCCCATCGAGTTCGAATTCGGATACGGACTTATTCCGCTGGCCGATACCGGGCAGGGCGGGGATTTGCTCGACCGAATCATTATGATTCGGCGCCAATGTGCGCTTGAATTAGGTTTGGTCGTTCCCGTCATCCGAATTCGCGACAATATTCAACTAAAACCGAACGAATATGTCATCAAAATTAAAGGAAATGTCGTAGGCGGCGGTGAATTACTACTTAATCACTATTTGGCTATGAGTCCCGGGATGGATGACGATACGATAACAGGTATCGAGACCCGCGAACCTGCGTTTGGTCTTCCGGCTCTATGGATCGACGAAGCGACTAAGGATCGGGCGGAATTGTCCGGTTACACCGTGGTTGATCCGCCATCCGTGGTGGCCACCCATTTGACGGAATTGATCAAGAAGCATGCGCATGAGCTGCTCGGCCGTCAAGAGACCAAAGCCCTGGTCGACAATCTCAAGGAGAACTATGCCGTGCTTGTCGACGAGTTAATCCCATCGGTACTGTCGATCGGTGACGTGCAGAAGGTACTGGCTAAATTGTTGAAAGAGAAGATTTCGATTCGCGATATGGTGACGATTTTCGAAACGCTGGCGGATTACGGAACATACACCAAGGATCCGGAAGTACTGACCGAATATGTCAGACAGGCACTCTCCCGACAAATTACGCAACAGTTTACCCAGCCGGGCGAAACGATGCGGGTCATTACCGTAGGACCTACCCTGGAGAAGAAGATCGCCGAGAGCGTACAGCAGACGGAACAAGGCAGTTATTTGGCGCTGGATCCGGCATCAACGCAAACGGTATTCCAGAAGCTGACAGAGCAAATCAACCGTTTAGTGCAAACGGGCCATCAGCCGATCCTGCTCACCTCGCCGACAATCCGGATGTATTTGCGGCAAGTTATCGAGCGGAGTATGCAGGACATTCCGGTATTATCCTACAGTGAGTTGGAACCGAATGTTGAAATTCAAAGTGTCGGGGTGGTGAATTTATGAGAGTCAAACGATATATCGTTGACACAATGCCTGACGCCATGTTGAAAATCCGCAGCGAACTAGGAGCGGATGCCGTCATCTTGAGTACGAAAGAGATGAAGATTGGCGGTTTCCTCGGCATGTTCCAGAAGAAGAAGATCGAGGTGATCGCCGCTACCGAGGGGAATGCAGCACCTGCGCAGAGAGGAAAACCGGCCATGCCGGTGACTCCGGCAAAGCCGCCGGGACCTGCTCCGGTCGCTCGCCAAACCGTACCGGAGGCTTATCGCAAAACGTCGCAATTGGTACAGTCGACCGCTTCCCCGCAAGTTGCGGCAGCATCCTCCGCTTTGACGGCGATCGGTTTGCAAGAAAGGGAGGAGCCAATCATCACCCCGATTCCTCCTATCGTAAAGCCGCAATCGGTTAGACCGGAAATACGCCAAGCATCGGTAGACACAGCGCCGAGCTCAGCATCGGCTCGGTTGGAGGCTGCGCTTCAAAGTGCAGCCGATCAGGAATCCACCTCAGCGTTACCTTTCCAAGATTCCGCCAAGGAAGAGCGCTTGCTCGAAGAAATTCGGCAAATGAAGATGTGGATCAGTCAGCTGGCTAAGAAGCAAGGCGATGGCCGAGAAATGCCGCCGAGCTTGCATTCCTTTCAACAGCAGCTCATGAACCAGGAAGTGAGTTCGGAGCTTACAGAGAAATGGATCGAAGAGATCTATGAGGACTGGCTAAGCTCCGGCAAAACTTTAAGCGGCGAAGAGATGAGAACCAAACTGCGAGCCATTGTCAGCAGCTTCCTGAATGACCGTATTGGGATGGGGATTGGCGATAACACGAGGATCGTTTACATTGCAGGACCTACCGGAGTAGGAAAAACGACAACCATCGCCAAGCTGGCAGCCGATCAAATCTTTCGATTGCACAAGAAGGTTGGGTTCATCACTGCAGATACTTATCGAATTTCGGCAATCGAACAGTTGCGAACCTATGCCTCCATCCTGAACGTTCCACTTGAGATTGTCCAATCTCCCGGGGATGTGCAGCGCGCGATGCAACGGTTAGAACACTGCGACCTCATCCTGATGGACACCGCAGGGAGGAATTATCTGAATGAGCTGTTCGTGGCAGAGCTGCATAGTTTGCTTGCTCCGTCGGATGCCAGCGAGACGTATCTCGTTCTCAGCTTGACCTCCAAAACACAGGATATGAAGCGAATCACCGAGCATTTTAGCAAATACAACTTGGATAAGGTGATTTTTACGAAGCTAGATGAAACGGAAACGGTAGGCTCGATTTATAATCTGTTAAATGAGTACCCTCTGAAGTTGTCATTCCTGACCAACGGTCAAAATGTACCGGATGATCTGCTTCAGGCAGATGGGAAACAGTTGGTTGATATTTTGCTGGGAGAATGGAAGCCATGAGCGACCAGGCCCAAGCACTCAGACAACTGGTATCGTCACATGTAGGCCCAGCGGAGTCAAAGTTCCGCAAAGGATCAGCCCGAATTTTGACCGTGAGCAGCGGCAAGGGCGGTGTAGGCAAATCCAACTTCACGTTGAATTTTGCCTTGGCCTTAAAGTCTTTAGGACGTAAGGTGCTGCTTTTCGACGCGGATATCGGAATGGCGAATATCGACGTTTTGATGGGCGTCAGACCGAGGTATAACCTGTACCACCTACTGAAGGGGGAAAAGGACATCACCGAGATCGTGGAACTGGGCTCGCATGCTTTACCTTTTATTGCGGGGGGCTCGGGACTTGCCGATTTGTTCTCCCTCTCCGAAGGGGATCTCAATTATTTCACTTCGCAGATCGAGATGATTTCTGAGGAGATGGATTTCATCCTCTTTGATACCGGAGCAGGATTATCTAAGGAAACGCTAAAGTTCATCACTGCGGCCGATGAATGTCTGGTCGTTACGACACCGGAGCCGACCTCGATCACCGACGCCTATGCATTAATCAAGGTCGTACACGGAATGGAGGCGGATGTACCGTTTCGGTTGGTCATTAACCGGGTCTCGGGGGAGCATGAAGCCAAACAGGTCGCCGATAAGATTTCACTGGTCGCGGGGCGTTTCCTCGACATGGATATCCCCACGCTTGGCTATCTCAGCGATGATACCCATGTGATGCAGGCGGTCAAAAAACAGGTTCCTTTCTCCATCGCTTTCCCCGGTTGCTCGGCAGCGCGAGACATTCAACGCTTGGCTTTGGATTATCTGAATGTTCCGCAAACCAAGTCGAGGGATACTTTATCGGGAATCAAGGGATTTATGCATAAATGGTTAAAACTAGCAAAATGATTCTTCGTGAAGGAACAGGGGTGGAACGTTGATGACTTATCGAGTGATGGTGGTAGACGATTCGGCGTTTATGCGTAAGATCATCTCGGATCTCATCGAACAAGAAGAGGCCTTTCAGGTTCAGGCGACGGCGAAAAACGGACGCGAAGCGATTGAACAGATCGCGCGGATCCAGCCGGATTTGGTGACCATGGATGTGGAAATGCCGGAAATGAACGGCCTGGATGCGCTTAAGGTTATTATGAAGGAGCATCCGCTGCCGGTGATCATGTTGTCCGGCATTAACGAGCAGGGCATGCGAGAGACGATCATGGCGCTGGAACTAGGCGCTTTCGACTTCATTCGCAAGCCATCGGCAACCACAAGTTCGCATGACATCGAGCAGGTGGGACGCGAGCTGCGCGAGCAGATCCACGCTGCGATGCAGGCGAAAGCGCGACGCGACGCCTGGACAGCGGCGCAGACGAGCGCGCCGGTGCCGCCTTCGGCAGGCAAGCTGCCGCAAGTGGGCCTTGGCGAGCCGAGGCCGCCGGCACAAGGCGCGGAGGCTTCCGGCCCTGGCAGCGCGGCGGCCGCTACTCCGGCGCCGCCCGCTGGGCGAGCGCTTGCCAGCGGCGGCTCCGCCGCGGCGCGCCAGCCGCTCGCGGGGCAGCCTCGTCCAGAGCCGAGGCTGCCCGCAGCGAACCCGGCCGCGCCAAGCGTCGGCCGGGAGGCCCCAAGCCGGCGCCCTGCGAAGGCGCCGGCGGAGCGCGCGCGGCCAGCGACGCGGCCCGCGCCATCGCCGGTCGGCGGGGCGAAAGCCGCCCCGCCGGCCCGGCAGGCCACGCCGACGCCGGCTTCTGCGGCGGCGGAAGTGGCCGCCGCCCGTGAAACGGCGGGCGGCGCTGCCGCCAGAGGGCGGCCAGAGCTCCGCCGCTCTCCGGCAGGGTTCACCGATCTGGTTGCGATCGGTACATCTACCGGCGGCCCCAAGGCGCTGAAAGCGGTCTTGGAGAAAATTCCGGGCGACTTTCCGTCCCCCATCGTCATCGTGCAGCATATGCCGCCGAACTTCACCAAGTCGCTCGCTCAACGACTCAACAGCTTATGTGAATTGAACGTCGTTGAGGCTGAGGAAGGCCAGGAATTGCAGAGTGGTACGGCATACATTGCTCCGGGAGGTTTCCATCTGAACGTTGTGCCTGGTTCTGCGGGCGGTTACCGCGTCCATCTGACGAGAACCGAACCCTGCAACGGACATCGACCTTCGGTGGACGTCTTGTATGAATCGCTGCTCCCGCTGCAAGCGCTAAAACGTCATATCGTACTGCTAACCGGGATGGGCAGCGACGGGGCGAAAGCCATGAAGCGGCTGTATGACGCTGGCGTGACTTCCACCATTGCCGAGAGCGAAGAGACCTGCGTCGTATTCGGAATGCCGCGCTCGGCAATCGAACAGAAATGCGTCAGTCATGTATTACCGCTATACGAAATCGGCCCCAAGCTTGTACAAGTTGTGAAATAACGGAATCTCTTGGAGGAGGTGCCTCACCATGGACATGAATCAGTATCTATCCATGTTTATCGATGAGTCGAACGATCATTTGCAATCATTAAACGAAAAAATGCTGGAGCTGGAGAGCAACCCTGACGATATCAGCATCGTTCAGGTGATTTTCCGGTCGGCCCATACGCTGAAAGGCATGGCGGCGACAATGGGCTTCGAGGATTTGTCATCGCTCACGCACCAGATGGAAAACGTGCTTGACCTGGTCCGGAACGAAAAGCTGAAAATGCAGGAGTTTATTTTCGATACCCTGTTCAAGAGTCTGGATGCCTTGCAAATGATGGTGCAGGACATTACCCAAGGCGGCGAAGGGAAAGCAGACGTAAGCGAGATCGTCGCTTCGCTGCAATCGATCGTGCGCGGGGACTTCGCAGGAGGCGGAAGCTCCGCTGCGAGCAAGCCAGCAGCGACGGGGACAGCTGCTTCCGGCCCATCGGCCATCCAGCTGGATCAATATCAATTCTCCGTATTGGAGCAGTCCATTACGGAAGGACATAAAGTGATGTACATCGATGTGGCGATTCGGGAAGATTGCCAATTGAAGGCAGCACGCGCTTACCTCGTCTTCGACCTCCTGGAAAGATACGGGGAAATCGTGAAATCTTCGCCATCCGTTCAAGATATCGAGCAAGAAAAATTCGAACGCAGCTTCTCTCTTTATTACATAACGCAAAAAGAGGCTGCCGAGATCCAAAGCATGATCCTAAATCTGTCGGAAATCGATTCCGCCCAGGTTGCCCCGCTGGACCATGAGACCTTGGCGCAGCTCACTTCCGGTGTGAAGGAGACGGCCGCGACTGCGGAGGCCGCAGCCCCTGCGCCTACCCCTTCTCCAAGCAAAGAGGCACCAGCCAAACCGACTGCGTCTGCTGAGGCGAAGAATAATGCCCGCCCTGCAGGGGGATCCTCAGCTCCTTCCCGGACGATCCGGGTCGATATCGATCGCCTGGACGTACTGATGAACCTGCTGAGCGAGTTGTTGATTGACCGTGCTCGATTAGAGCAGCTAGCCGACGAAGTGAAACGCGGCGATTTGACGGAAACGGTCGAGCATATGAGTCGTGTCGGCAGCGATTTGCAGAACATCGTATTGAAACTGCGGATGGTGCCGGTCGATACCGTGTTCAACCGCTTCCCGCGGATGGTTCGCGATTTGGCAAAATCGCTCGACAAGAAGATCGACCTTCAGATCGTTGGTGCGGAAACGGAGATGGATCGCACGGTCATCGACGAGATCGGCGATCCCTTGGTGCATTTACTTCGGAATGCGGTGGACCACGGGGTGGAATCTACGGAAGAACGAATTGCTGCAGGTAAGCCGGAAACCGGAACGGTTCAGCTTCGCGCTTTCCACAGCGGCAATCACGTGTTTATCGAAATCGAAGATGACGGACACGGCATCGATCGTAGCAAGGTTCTGCAAAAGGCGCTCAAAAATGGCGTCGTGAAAGAAAGCGAAGCCGCCTCGATGACGGACGAGCAGGTGTTTATGTTGTTGTTCGCTCCGGGCTTTAGTACGGCGGAGGTCATCTCCGATATTTCCGGTCGTGGCGTTGGACTTGACGTCGTCAAATCCAAAATCGAATCCTTAAGCGGTGTCGTTTCTGTCGAATCGAAGTTAGGCTCAGGTACGAAGTTCTCGGTTCAACTCCCGCTGACCTTATCGATCATTTCGGCGATGCTGATCAAGGTTGGGACAGAAAAATATGCGATTCCGTTGTCCTCGATCGTCGAAACCGGCTTAATCCGACGCGACCAAGTTCGGGAAGTCCACGGCTATACGATGGTGGCTTATCGCGATACGCATATTCCTTTGATGTCGCTCGCCAAGTTGTTTGACATTCCAGGCTTCTCCGAGAACGACGAAGAGGAAACGGAAATCGTCGTCATTCGCAAAGGCGATCGGTTGGCTGCCTTAACGGTAGAAGATTTCATCGGTCAAAGCGAAATCGTTATTAAGAATCTCGGTAAGTACCTGCCATCGGTGCAAGGGGTTGCCGGAGCAACGATTTTGGGCGACGGCCAAGTTGCACTCATCATCGATCCGAATGCTTTCATTAAATAAGGCCAGTTTTACACTCTAAGGAGGGTTTCCACATGGGAGAGGAATTGAAAGTCATCGTATTTAAATTGGGTCATGAGGAATACGGTATCGACGTGGACAAGGTTCAAACGATTGAGCGCATGATGCCGATTACTCGCGTTCCCAAAACGTATGCGTTCGTCAAAGGGGTTATCAATTTGCGCGGCGTGGTTATTCCGGTGATCGACTTGCGCGGCCGGTTCGGACTTCCGGAGGCTGAATACAGCGATCAAACCCGGATTATTATCGTAGCGGCAAACGAGATGGAAGTGGGATTCATCGTGGATTCCGCAAATGACGTTATCGATCTGGATTCCGATCTGATCGACTCCCCACCGGATGTAGTCGGGGGCATCAAAGCCAAATATCTTCATGGGGTTGCCCGTATTTCCGAGGAACGCCTGCTCGTCATGTTGAATCTATCGGAAGTCTTAAGCCGGAAGGAAATCATTCAATTGGAAAGCTTAGAGGGCTAAACCGTGGATTTGTTCAAAGGGTTTGAAGACTTCAAAATGGACATTTTAAAGGAAGTAGGCAATATCGGAGCGGGAAACGCCGCTACCGCGCTGTCCAAGCTATTGGACAAGCCGATCGATATGGCCGTTCCCAAGGTCCAAATGCTACCGTTTGAAGCGATTGCGGATCG
This sequence comes from Paenibacillus sp. FSL R7-0216, assembly GCF_037969915.1. Taxonomy (NCBI): domain Bacteria; kingdom Bacillati; phylum Bacillota; class Bacilli; order Caryophanales; family Paenibacillaceae; genus Paenibacillus; species Paenibacillus sp. FSL R7-0216. Next base: position 2,256,053 of record NZ_CP150222.1, read on the forward strand.
CGTCGGCGGTGCGGAGAACCTGGTGCTGGCGGTGTTCTTTCGCGTGGAAGGTGACGCGCCAGGCAATCTGTTCTTCATCCTAAGCCCAGAAGCGGCGAAGAAGCTGCTGCATCGTTTGGCCGGCATCACCGTGGAGAACGAAGAAACCTTCTCGGAGATGGAGTGGTCGGCGCTGTCGGAAATCGGGAATATTTTGGCCGGGTCGTATTTGTCTTCGCTGGCCGATTTCACTTCCTTGTCGATGTCGCCTACCGTTCCTGCCCTGGCCCTAGATATGGCGGGCGCAATCTTAAGTTACGGACTCCTGCAGTTTGGTGAAATGGGAGATTCCGCCCTGCTGATTGATACCACATTCATCGAAGGTCATCATGAGGTGGAGGGCCAGTTCTTCCTCATTCCTGATCCGGATTCATTCGCTAAAATCTTTGCTGCACTTGGGGTACCGATTGATCATGATCAATGAGCAATATATCGTTAAGGTAGGCATGGCCGAGTTGAATGTCATTACTCAGCAGGGACTGATACGAACAACCGGCCTAGGCTCTTGTGTAGGGCTGACTTTGTTTGACCCGCAGCTCAAGGTTGCCGGTCTTGCACATGTGATGCTGCCTTCCTCAGATATCGCCCGGGAAGGGGCGTTGAATATCGCTAAATATGCGGATACCGCAATTCCGGCGCTTTACCGGAAGTTGCTGGAGCTCGGTGCGGCGCCTGGCCGGCTCGTCGCTAAAATGGCCGGCGGTTCACAAATGTTTACCTTTGCCAGCAGCGGCGACTCGATGAGAATCGGTCCGCGAAATGTAGAATCTTGCAAGCAACAGCTGTCCGAGCTAAGCATCCCGTTGCTATCGGAAGATACGGGCGGCAATTATGGCCGAACCATCGAATTGGACAGCATGACGGGGATCTTATATGTGCGAAGTGTACAAATGGGGATAAAGGAATTGTAGCCATGCCAGGAAAATTGAGATATTACTTGTTGTCGGGCTTTATCGGATTTCTGATCACGTTTGCCGTTTCGGCGGGGAATAATTTGTTCATGACCAGCTTTATCCGGGGTCTCATTTCGTTTGCCGTCTGGTTTCTGCTTGCGTTTGCGGCAAGCTGGATGCTGGGTTTCCTGAAGGAAATGCCGGGAGATTATGCTCCGGTTCGCGAGGCAGGTTTGGTAGCCGAAGAGGGCATAGGCGGGAATCTCGACTTGTTGACACCGGATGAAAGTGAGCAGCTGGGCGATCTGTTAAAGCCTGCTCCGGCCGCTTCGGATGAGGAGATGCCATTTGCGCCACTGAATCCGCCAAAATTAGTAAAGACACCTGACGACAAAGATCCTGAAGAGCTGGTTAAGATCGTTCGTCACCTGACAGAACAATAAGGAGGGTGAAGGCAATTGAACGAGCGGAAGACATCCACTCTGAATCATGCCGACCTTTGGGAAAGTTGGAAAGAGCACGGCGATTTAGAGGCCAAGAAACAACTTATCGAGAAATATCTGTCAATTGTCGACTACGTTTCAGGACGTCTCGCTGTCGGCTTGCCCAAAAACGTATCCAAGGACGATCTCGCCAGTAACGGTGTCATGGGATTGATCGATGCGGTCGAAAAGTTTGATTACCAACGAGGACTTCAATTCGAAACCTATGCCTCTTGGCGGGTTCGGGGCGCAATTTTGGATGGCCTGCGGCAAGGGGACTGGGTTCCCCGATCCGTGAGAGAGAAAGCCAAGAAAATCGAAGAGGGATACCAGCATTTGGAACAGCAATATCTCCGCTCTGTCACTGATACCGAGATGAGTTCCTATTTAAATATCAGCGAGAAGGAATTTCAAAGCATGCTCCAAGATGTTGCCGTCATGACGCTTTGTTCCCTAGAGGATCCGATACGTGAAGAAGAATCGGAGACTCGTCTTACTTTACTCGTTGACGAAAAAGCAAAAAACCCGGATTATAAAGTCAGGGAGTTTTATCTGCGTGATTCCCTCGCGAAAGGGATCGAGAAATTGACCGAGAAAGAACGTACGGTCGTCTCCCTGTTGTATTACGAGGATTTATCCCTGAGCGAAATCGCCGAGGTCATGTCTTTATCACCCTCGCGGATTTCGCAGCTGCATTCCAAGGCGATATTGCGCCTGCGCGGCAGCTTGGAGAAGCAACGCGATCTGTTGATGCGTGAAGACTGACGGGTTATTTTTAAGCGAGTGTATGATGGAGGGAGGAACGGCTTCGTGGAGCTTCTGGATGATTTAAAGCAGATCCTGAGCGTGACGCTGAACGATGATAAGACGGTGGCCTATTTGCAGTTTTTAAAGAAGGAAGATGATTTTGCCTGTACGGCGGATGCGCTGCTTCAATTCCTGAAAAGCGAGGGCTTGAAGTTTGGAATTCAAGAGGATATCGTTAAGCGCTTTGCGGCGAATCCAAAAGAGTACTTTTTTAGCAAAACCCCGATTGCCATGGGTCAAGAACCGATTCACGGGGAGAACGGCTTTATCCGTCACGCGATTTCTCTGGATGATGACAATCAGCATCGACCGGTAGAATCCGAAGACGGTAAAGTGGATTTGAAGGATGTCACGCGGCTCAATAATATCCGTAAAGGACAACTGATCGCGGAGCTTGTGCCTCCTGTTCCGGGCCGCCCCGGCACGGCCGTGACGGGTGAACCGATCCCTTGCCGTGAAGGCAAAGAAGCCCGGTTTAAAATTGGTAAGAACGTCGTGTTGAACCCTGAACAAGTCGCGATGTATGCCGCAATTGACGGATTGGTGACGCGAACAGAGAAAGGCAAGCTGAATGTGTTCCCGGTGTATGAAATTAACGGGGACGTGGATTACAGTATCGGCAATATTGATTTCGTAGGAACGGTCGTTGTCCGCGGGAATGTGCTGACGGGTTTTCGTATCAGCGCTGCCGGGGACATTCGCGTCGTTGGCGGGGTTGAGGGGGCTGAATTGATCGCGGACGGTTCCATCGAGATTACCGGAGGCATTATCGGTTACAACAAAGGTCTGATCAAAGCGGGACATAACATTAAGAGCTCGTTCATCCAGGACGGTAACGTCCAAGCGGGTGAAGATGTGATCGTTTCACAGAGCATTATGCACTCCAATATCCGCGCTGGACGTGACGTGATCTGCAGCGGAGCTAAAGGCTTGATCGTTGGAGGAAACATACAGGCAGGCGAGAAGGTGGTCGCGCGGATCATCGGCAACCCGATGTCAACAACAACCTCGATCGAAGTAGGAGCTTTGCCGGAGCTACGGGGCGAGTTGCAGGAACTTCGCCAACAGGTGAAGGACCAGCTTGCTAATTTGGACAAGACGGAGAAGGCGCTTACTTTGCTGGATCAGCTCGCTTCTATGGGGAAATTGACCCCGGATAAGGTAGAGATGCGGTCAAAGCTTAATATGACCAAGAAATCCAATATGCAGGAATTGAACCTGATGAAGGAGCGAATGCTCTCGATTGAAAAGGCGCTCGAGGATACCGGCAAAGCTCGGGTTGACGTCCTTAAAATGATTTACGGCGGTTCAAAAATCGTCATCGGGAGATATACCAAGTATATTAAGGAGCCCATCTCGCGAATGTCCTTTTATTTTAGCGAAGGGGATATTTCCATGTCGGCTTACATCTAGTAGTGGCACTCATAGGAACGATATTCGAATTATCCATTCCCTTCGTTTTTAAATGAGGTGATCCCATGAATATGAAATCCGTGGAAATGCAAATCGCGGTCCCTCGGACCAGTGAGGCGGGACGTGTTCAGCATGATCAGCAGCATCGACCTCTTCTCGACCAAAGTCTGTTATCGGCTCAAGCCTTAAAGGACAGCGAGATAGAGCGCCGGCGAAGTGCCGGCGTGGATGAGAGCGCCCATAATACGACCGTAAGGCGGGAAGGAAATGGTTCTTTCGCGCGGGAACAGGAACACGGAGGCTCCGGGGACAAGTCGGATGAGCAAGGACAGGAGCATAAAGCGGAACACCCTTATAAGGGCCGGCATATCGACCTGTCTTTATAGAAGAGATCACATCAACGCAAAAGGTGAGGATTACATTGTCATTTGGAGAGCCTTGGTTTTACATCGTATTGCTTGGAGCGGCGGCACTTGTCTATGCCCTGCTGCTTCCGGGGCGTCAATCTGCGGCACCTAAAGCGGATATGGCCAGAGAGCTGGAAGCCACTTTGGAGCAGTACATGGCGGAAATCGAAAATGAAAACCAAGAATTGATCGATATGGTCGCACAGATGAAGCAGGATTTCGTCTCGAAGCAGTTAGCCGGGCAGGAGCAAATCGCTGAGCTTCGACGTCGTCTGGGCGATACAGAAGCTTCCGCAAAGCAAGCCGAAACGCGACTAGCTCTCCTGGAAAGTGCCATGGAGAAGTCGGCCGTCGTTACTGACTTGGTGCCAGGGGGGACAACTCACGCGTTACCCGGCATGCTGCCACAGCTTGAAGCTGTGGCTGCCGCGACGTCCGAAAGCCTGCCCGTAGTTGAGTCGCCATTGCCGGAGGAAGCGGAGCCGCCGCAAGAACAGGTTAGGGATCGGTATCCCGAGCTGTTCGAGCTATATGGCAAGGGGAAATCGATCGATATGATCGCCAAAACGATGGGTCTTCAACGCGGTGAGGTTCAGCTGATTTTGCAGTTGGCCAAGAAGGAGGAGTCCCGATGATGAAGAACCGCCAGTTTATGCTAGGATTGGGGTGCGGACTCATCGCAGGAGCTTTGCTTCTCCAATTGATGTTGATTGGGCAAGGCAACAACAAAGAACTCTATACGAGAGAGCAGATTGAACGCGCTGCGGTGCTAGCGGGTTTAAAGGTCGTGGAAGTGGATCAAGAGCTCTTAACGGAAGAGGAATGGCAGGAGCGATCCGGTCAAGCATCGGATATGTCTGAGAACGGGACCGGGAGTTCTCCGGTTACGCCGGTCGATCCAACGAAGCCTAATTCGCCAACGGCTCCCAATACTCCAAACGATCCTGGAGCCAGCGATGGACAAGCCTTGTCCGGCGCTAAGACTGGAGAAACGAACCAACCCGTGGACCCGGAATCGCCTCAGCCGGCGACGGTGGAATACAAGATCGTCGGAGGCACGACGTTGGAAGGCGTAGCGCAAGGTTTGGAGCAGGCTGGGGTCATCGCGGACAAGAGCGCGTTTTTGAAGACGGCCGTATCCAAGAAGATCAACTATAAGGTTCGTGCGGGTACGTATCGTTTTCAAGTAGGCGAGGACTTCGATTCCATCATTTCAAAGATCTCCCCGAAGGCTTCCGGGAGCTAAGGAATAATATATAGAGAGGCACCTAGCGTGCCTTTTTCTTTTGCCGTCAATTTACGCCAAACTTCGGTTGCATCCCCTTTTTACTTATGGTATAGTAATTGACGGTGTTATAACGCACGCGGGATGATTTCGCCAAGGGTGCTCGCTCTAACGAGGGAGTCTTGGCGGGAAATGAAACCTGCGGAGGAAGCATCAAAAAAACCAAACTTAGGAGGTGCGTGAAGATGGCAGTAATCTCCATGAAACAACTGCTTGAAGCAGGCGTTCACTTCGGTCACCAGACTCGTCGCTGGAACCCGAAAATGGATCGTTATATCTTCACTGAAAGAAACGGTATTTATATCATTGACCTGCAAAAGACGGTCAAGAAAGTGGAAGAAGCTTATAACTTCGTTAAGAGCGTAGCAGAAGAGAATGGTACGATTCTGTTCGTAGGCACGAAGAAACAAGCTCAAGACTCCGTGAAAGAAGAAGCAGAACGCGCGGGTCAATTCTACATCAACCAACGTTGGTTGGGCGGTACGCTGACCAACTTCCAAACGATTCAAAAACGGATCGACCGTTTGAAGAAGCTGGAAGCTTGGGAAGAAGACGGAACGTTCACCGTATTGCCGAAGAAAGAGGTTATCATTCTTCGCAAAGAGAAAGATCGTCTTGAGAAGTTCCTTGGCGGGATTAAGAACATGAAGGGCTTGCCTAGCGCTCTGTTCGTTATCGATCCTCGCAAAGAACGCATCGCGGTTGCCGAAGCTCGCAAATTGGGTATCCCAATTGTAGGTATCGTCGACACGAACTGCGATCCGGACGAAATCGACTATGTCATCCCAGGTAACGACGACGCGATTCGCGCGGTTAAACTGTTGACTGGTAAGATGGCTGATGCTGTGATCGAAGCTCATCAAGGCGAGCAAACGACGGCTTAATTGCAATAGCTTAGGCTAAATCGATAAATTAAATGAAAAGGGTGGTTGGTAGGTGTCAAACCTCTCACTACCCTTTTTTTAAAGTGAAGAAGACGGTATAAAATCGGCTGGCCCATAAGATGTTATTACATATGCGGATGGTTTTATATCTTTAGTTTGAAGGGGAAAACCCCTATATATCGATATGGAGGGAATTAAACATGGCTGTTGATGCAAAATCGGTTAAAGAACTACGTGAAAAAACCGGCGCGGGGATGCTGGATTGTAAAAAGGCGCTGGAAGAATCAAACGGCGATATGACGAAAGCAATTGAATTTTTGCGTGAAAAAGGACTTGCTGCCGCTGCTAATAAAGCGGGCCGTATCGCAACGGAAGGCGTAGTTGAATCTTATATCCACGCAGGGGGCCGCATCGGCGTTCTCGTTGAGATCAACAGTGAAACGGACTTCGTAGCCAAGAACGAACAATTTAAGGAGTTTGCTCGCGACGTTGCGATGCATATCGCGGCTATGAGCCCACGTTACGTACGTCGGGAAGAGGTTCCTCAAGAGGAAATCGAGAAAGAAAAGGAAATCTTGAAAGCTCAAGCCTTGAATGAAGGCAAGCCGGAGAAGATCGTCGAAAAAATGGTAGAAGGCCGTATCGGCAAGTACTACGAAGAGTTCTGTTTGTTGGAACAACCTTTCGTTAAAGACCCGGACAAAACGATCGCTCAGCTGTTGAATGAAAAAATCAGCACGATCGGTGAAAATATCACCATCCGTCGTTTTGCTCGTTATGAACTCGGCGAAGGCTTGGAGAAAAAGGTGGACAACTTCGTAGAAGAAGTTATGTCCCAAGTGAACAGATAAGCAAACCATCTCACATACATGTGAAGGAAAGTTGGAACACGCCGTGTTCCTTCTTTTTTAACCCGCGAATGAGTTCAATGTGGAGGTATACATTTGGAACAGCCAGTGTTTAAACGAGTTGTCTTAAAGGTCAGCGGAGAGTCGTTATCCGGTCAAAACGGTTACGGTATCGACGCCGAGACGATCGCATCCATCGCCGAGCAGGTGAAGGAAGTGGTAGAGCTGGGCGTGCAGGTGGCCATCGTTTGTGGCGGCGGCAACATTTGGCGCGGGATTGCCGGCAGTGCCAAAGGCATTGATCGTGCTACCGCGGACTATATGGGGATGCTTGCCACGGTGATGAACTCCCTGGCTTTGCAGGATGCGCTCGAGCAAATCGAGGTGCCGACCCGAGTGCAAACTTCGATCGCGATGCAGCAAATCGCCGAACCGTACATCCGTCGCCGGGCGATTCGCCATTTGGAGAAAGGTCGGGTCGTGATTTTTGCGGCCGGCACGGGCAATCCGTTCTTTTCCACCGATACAACGGCAGCTCTTCGCGCCGCTGAAATCGAAGCGGAAGTTATCTTGATGGCGAAGAATAAAGTCGATGGCGTCTATTCCGCCGATCCGTTTGTTGATCCAAACGCGGTGAAGTATGAATCCCTCACTTATTTGGAAGTACTGAATAAAAACCTGGGTGTCATGGACTCGACAGCTTCCTCGCTGTGTATGGACAATGATATCCCGTTGATTGTTTTTGCCATTACGGAACAAGGAAACATTAAGCGCGTCGTTCTCGGTGAGAAAATCGGGACGATCGTCAAAGGGAGTGTAGATTAATGCCGCAAACGATTAAGAAACATGCCGAAGACCGTATGGACAAAGCGATCCAGGCCTTGAAGAGAGACCTGGCGACGCTGCGTGCCGGAAGAGCTACGCCTTCGCTGCTTGATCGGGTTCAGGTTGATTACTATGGTTCGCCGACACCGATCAACCAATTGGCTAATATTAACACGCCGGATTCTCGGACGTTGATGATCCAACCTTGGGACAAATCGTCGCTATCGGAGATCGAGCGGGCGATTCAGAAATCCGATCTCGGTTTAACCCCGGCGAACGATGGTACGATGATTCGCTTGTCGATCCCAGCCTTGACCGAAGAACGTCGGGTAGAACTCGTGAAGATGACGAAGAAATTCGGTGAAGAAGCGAAGGTTGCCATCCGCAACATCCGCCGCGACGCGAACGATGACATCAAGAAGCTGGAGAAAACCGATATTTCCGAGGATGAATCGCGCCGACATCAAGAAGATATTCAGAAAACGACGGATAAGTTTATCGCGGAAGTGGATAAGGTCCTCGCTGCGAAAGAAAAAGAGATCATGGAAGTTTAAGAGACAAAAAGCGGCCCCTCCTATTACGGTGGGGTTTTGTCTCTTTTTCATCATCGGCTGGAGGAAAAGGAATGATCAAGTTATTTCAACCCTGGCGGAAAAAGAAGAATCCTGGGGCATCCGTCAGCCTGTCCCCGGACAATATCCCGAAACACGTCGCGATTATTATGGACGGTAACGGAAGATGGGCACGCAGGCTGGGTTTGCCGCGAATTGTCGGTCATCGATCGGGGATGAAAGCCGTCAAGCGGGCCACGATTGCGGCGGACGAACTTGGCATTTCCATTTTGACCCTGTATGCTTTCTCGACGGAAAACTGGAAACGGCCGAAGGATGAAGTGGATTATCTGATGTCGCTCCCGCAGGAGTTTCTGGCGATCGAACTGGAAGAGTTGATCGAAAAAAATGTCCAGGTTCGCATGATGGGACATACGGATGAACTGCCCAAGCACACGATTGCCGCCATGGAGGAAGCGATTGAGCGGACGAAACAGAATACCGGCTTGATCTTAAATTTTGCTTTGAATTATGGCAGCCGCCGCGAGATAACGGAAAGTGTAAAGGATATAGCCCGGGCTGTTCAATCTGGTGAGCTGTCGGTGGAGGATATAACGACGGACACGATTGAATCCAGGTTGCTTTCAGCTGGCTTGCCTGAACCCGACTTGCTGATTCGCACGAGCGGAGAACTGCGATTAAGTAATTTCATGCTCTGGCAAACGGCCTATAGCGAGTTATGGTTTACGGATATCTTGTGGCCGGATTTTGGCAAGGATCATTTGGTTGAAGCGGTAGCAGAGTATCAGCGCCGCACGCGGCGATACGGCGGATTAACCTAGCGATGGAAGGTGTAGACTGGTGAAACAGCGGTTGATTACGGGCATCATCGCCGGCGGCTTTTTCCTCGGAATGTGCTGGTTGGGCGGAACCCTCTATCATGTACTTATTTTGCTTATGGCTCTAATCGGATATTACGAATTTGTGCGAATGACCCGCATCCCGGCGTTCCAAGGTCCCGCTATCCTAGGTTACTTAGGCGTAATCTATCTTGCGTTTCCGTGGCGGCTGTTCGACATCGCTAGACCGCTCGGCGACTCCGCGGTGTTGTGGTTATTTATGCTACTCTTCTTGGCCGTTACGGTCATTAGCAAAAATGAGATGCCGATCGGTCAGGTTGCTCTGCTGTATTTAGGCATGGTTTACGTCGGCATCGGATTTGCGGCGATTGCGGAAACGCGTAATACCGCTGACGGTCACGGCTTGTTCTGGACGTTTCTGATGCTGGCGGCGATATGGAGCAGTGATGCGGGAGCTTATTTTACCGGTCGGCGCTTCGGTAAGCATAAGCTGTGGCCCGCAATCAGCCCGAACAAAACCGTGGAGGGGGCGCTGGGCGGCGTCTTGCTGGCCGTCATTGTTGCTGTGATCTTCGCGTTTGCTTCCGGTGGATTGCTAACGGTCGGACGAGCCGTGCTACTCGGGATATCCGCTGCAGTGGTCGGTCAATTTGGCGATCTGATTCAGTCGGCTTACAAACGCGTCTATGGAATTAAGGATTCGGGTAAGCTGCTGCCCGGCCATGGCGGGATTCTGGACCGGTGCGACAGTTGGATTGCGGTGTTCCCGTTCATACATATCCTAACCCTCCTCCCTTAACAAGGTAGATTTAAAATCGGCTTCCCATCATGAGGTGGATTCGGTGATGCAGACTCGGCGTCGAATCTTGTACTCAGCCGGGCCTTCCGCTGCTCACGTAGCTTCCAGCTACGCTGCGCTGCTCAGTCCCTAGCTTCATTCAACCTTCTCGGTGCTGAAAACCCGATTTTAAATCTTTATTGAAAAGGTAGATTTAAAATCGGCTTCCCATCACGAGGTGGATTCGATGAGGCGGATTCGGCGTCGAATCTTGTACTCAGCCGGGCCTTCCGCTGCTCACGTAGCTTCCAGCTACGCTGCGCTGCTCAGTCCCTAGCTTCATTCAACCTTCTCGGTGCTGAAAACCCGATTTTAAATCTTTATTGAAAAGGTAGATTTAAAATCGGCTTCCCATCACGAGGTGGATTCGGTGATGCGGATTCGGCGTCGAATCTTGTACTCAGCCGGGCCTTCCGCGGCTCAGATTCTCTTTTGCAGGTCTAACGGACTCCAGAGACCTTATTGGTGTGGCAAAGAAGGGTTTTGGAAGCTAACGGACCTGAGAGACCTTATTAGGGCCAAAGGCATCTAGTTGGCTGACTATTACTCTGAATAACGACTCTGGAGTCCGTTACAGCGGGAAATAGTCGGGAAATAGATCAATAACGGCGATACAGTCCGTTAGCAGGTTTATGGATATATTTAGATCTCTTTGAATCTCTGTGAACACGAGGTGCAACATGAAGAAAATAGCGTTGATCGGATCGACGGGTTCCATAGGTACGCAAACGCTGGATGTGATCCGGGCTTATCCCGAGGAATTCCGGCTGGAAGGTTTGGCAGCCGGCACCAACATCGAGTTGTTTGCTCGGCAGGTCCATGAGTTTCGGCCCCGCAAAGCATCTGTGGCCACCAAGGAATTGGCTGATCGGATCCGTCCGCAGCTCCCAGAGGGTGTCGAGCTACACTATGGCGATCAGGGGCTGATTGAAGTTGCGGCGGGAACCGATGCCGATACGGTGGTGACGGCCATTGTCGGCAGCGCGGGGTTGCCTGCAACGTTGGCGGCCATCGAGGAAGGCAAGCATATTGCGTTGGCGAACAAGGAAACGCTGGTAACGGCCGGGCACTTGGTAACGGAACTGGCCCGGCGCAAAGGCGTCGCATTGCTACCTGTCGATAGCGAGCATTCCGCCATTTTTCAGTGTTTGAACGGCGAACACCCTGAAGAAGTAAGGCAAATAACGTTGACTGCTTCCGGCGGTTCGTTCCGCGATCTGACGCGAGAGCAACTGCGGGACGTCACAGTAGAGGACGCCTTAAAACATCCCAACTGGGCAATGGGTGCCAAAATCACTATCGATTCTGCCACGATGGTCAACAAAGGATTGGAAGTGATCGAAGCCCATTGGCTGTTCGGTCTTCCTTTTGAGCAAATCGGGGTTCTGTTGCACCCGGAAAGCATCATCCACTCCTTCGTTGAGTATCGTGACGGCAGCGTGATCGCCCAGCTCGGAACGCCCGATATGCGCGTACCGATCCAATATGCGTTGACCTATCCGCATCGCTGGACTTCCGCAGCGAAACGGTTGTCGCTGGCCGAGATCGGGAAGTTGCATTTTCGCGAGATGGACTTTGACCGGTTCCCTTGTTTAAGACTAGCCTTCGAGTGTGGTAAAATAGGAGGTACGGCAACCAGCGTTTATAATGCCGCGAATGAAGCGGCGGTCGCCCGATTTTTGAAGGGAGAAATTCCTTTCTTGCAGATCGAGACCATTATTGAAACGGCCTTAGCCAAACATGAAGTGCAGGCCCGCCCGGATCTGGAGGCGATTCGCGAGGCCGATCGCTGGGCACGAGCCTTGGCCGAGACGCTGTAAATCGGAAGAGCCAAGCTTGCTTCGTTGCATCGCTCCGTGATCAATAGCGTCAGCTAATCAGCGCGTAGTTTCACTTCGTGATCAAATGCTGAGGGTGGCGGTATTCTCTTGTGCCTGATCGGAGAATATATTAATCTAAAGTAACGTTGGACGATCCGTGGCCAGAAGGGGGATGCTTACGCTTGGAATTGCTGAAAATCATATTTTTAACGGTGCTCATGTTTTTCGTCATCGTTACGGTGCATGAATGGGGACATTACTTCTTTGCGAAGCGTGCCGGAATTTTGGTACGGGAATTTGCCATCGGGTTTGGCCCCAAGCTACTGTCTTTCAAACGGGACGAGACCCAGTTCACTTTGCGTTTGCTACCTTTCGGCGGATATGCACGCATGGCGGGCGAGGATCCGGAGTTGATCCAGATTTCGGACGGACAAACCATCGCTTTGCGACTAGAGAACGATCAGGTCCGGAAGATTTATCTGGACCGATTGGATAGCCGGAAGAACGTGATCCGGGGCGAGGTACAGCATATCGACCTCGAAGACGATCTTGCGGTACGCTTGGACGTGGATGGCGAAACGTTAACCTACGAAGTGCATCCGCAGGCTATGATGGTGACGAAAGGCAAAGAGACGCAAATCGCGCCACGAGACCGGCAGTATGGAAGCAAAACCGTGGGACAGCGTGCCTTATCGATTTTTGCGGGTCCGCTGATGAACTTTATCCTGGCGTTCGTATTGTTTGCCCTGCATATTCAAATGGCGGGAATCCCGCTCGATCAACCCAGCCACCTGCAAATCGGCGAGGTGATGAAAGGGATGCCGGCCGAGGAAGTAGGGCTCCAAACCGGCGATATCGTCGAAACGATCAACGGAACTCCGGTGGGAACCGATGCGAATAAAATGATCGAAATGATTCAAGCTTCGAAAAACAAACCGATGACATGGGCGATCAAACGTGGCGAAGAAACGTTGAATCTGACGATCACCCCGAAAGGGGCAGAGAACGAAGACGGCAAAATCGGGAGTACGATTGTCACCGTGTTCCCGACGCGCAGCGCTTCCTTTGGCGAGACGTTCCAAGTCGCTGGAGAGGATATGGTCAACACGACCAAGGCGATTTTCCTCGGCTTCCAGCAGTTGATCAATCGCTTCAACATGGACGATTTGGGAGGCCCGGTTCGGACGTTTGAGGTTACCGGCCAAATCGCGAAGCAAGGGATCGTGCAATTGACGTATTGGGCAGCGATTTTGAGCCTTTATCTGGGGATTTTCAACCTGTTGCCGATTCCGGCGCTGGACGGAAGCCGACTTATATTCTTGGGGGTTGAGGCCCTGCGCGGCAAACCGATTGATCCAAACCGCGAAGGCATGGTGCATTTCATCGGTTTTGCGATGCTGTTCCTGCTGATGATCGCGGTCACGTATAATGATATTTTGCGTTTGATTCATGGCTGATCCTGGTAGGAGTGGCTTTGATCGACGCGTTGGAACATTAAACTTGTGGTTTTAACGGGAGGACAAAGGTTCTTATGGCAAACGAGGAGAAACAATTCGTCACGGAGATCACCCCGCAGGGAGTGGATTTTTCCCGCTGGTACATCGACGTCATCAAAAAAGCGGATCTCATGGATTACTCGCCGGTCCGCGGCTGTATCGTATTTAAGCCGGACGGCTACGAGATCTGGGAGCATATTCAGGCCGAGTTGGACCGCCGCTTTAAGGAAACGGGCCACCGTAACGCCTATTTCCCGCTGTTTATTCCGGAAAGCTTCTTCCAGAAGGAGAAAGAACATGTCGAGGGTTTTAACCCGGAACTGCCTTGGGTAACGGAAGCTGCCGGCGAGAAGCTGGAGGAGCGCCTGGCGATCCGTCCGACGTCGGAGACGATGATTGGGCATATGTACGAAAAATGGATCCAGTCCTATCGTGATCTGCCGGTGCTGATCAACCAGTGGGCAAACGTGGTCCGTTGGGAGAAACGTACGCTGCCATTCCTTCGCACGAGCGAATTCCTATGGCAGGAAGGCCATACCGCGCATGAAAATGAGCAGGAAGCGCGCGAAGAAACGATGCGGATGCTGGAAACTTACCGCGATTTCGTGGAAAACTACTTGGCGATTCCGGTCATCGTTGGCCAAAAAACACCATCCGAGAAATTTGCCGGAGCCGTCGATACCTACTCCATCGAAGCGATGATGAAGGATGGACGTGCCGTCCAAGCAGGGACTTCCCACTATCTCGGAACCAACTTTGCTACGGCGTTTGATATTCAATATTTGAACCGCGAAAACGTTCGCGAATATGTTCACACGACCTCTTGGGGCGTCAGCACCCGGTTGATCGGTTCACTGATCATGGTGCACGGGGATGACCGCGGATTGGCACTGCCGCCGAAGGTTGCACCGAAGCAAGTCATGATCATTCCGATCGGCCCGCCAAAAACATGGGAAGCGGTCGTAGGTCGTGCGGACGAACTGTTCGCCGAGCTGAAGAAAGCCGGTATTCGCGTCGGCATCGATGATCGTTCCGATTTCCGCCCAGGCTGGAAGTTTAACGAATACGAGATGCGCGGCGTTCCGGTTCGTCTGGAGATCGGGCCTCGGGATATGGAGAACGGCGTTTGCGTACTCGTCTCTCGTATCAGTGGCGAGAAGAAGGTCATCCAGCAGGACCGTTTGGTCGAAGAGGTTCAGGCTATGTTGGAACAAGTTCATCAGGAAATGTACGAACGGGCCAAAGCGTTCCGTGAAGAGCATTTCTACAGCGTCGACACGCTGGATGAAATGAAGGCGAGCATTGAAGAGAAACGCGGCTTTACTTTAGCCGGTTGGTGCGGTTCGGAGGCTTGCGAACGCCAGGTAAAAGAAGAGACGGGAGCGACTAGCCGCAATATCCCGTTCCATCCACAAACGGTTAAAGGCACTTGTCTCGTTTGCGGGGAAGAAGCGAAACATACCGTCGTTTTTGCCAGAGCCTATTAAGAAGAACTATCGCGTTATTGTCCCGCTAGAGTTCCGGGGAACTAGGGATGCGAGGCGAACGGTACAACCACAAGAGGGCTTTCGGCAGTCAGCGCCTGCAGGCTTTTTACGCCGCTGGCCAATTGCTGGAGGCCCTTTTTTTCGATTCATGGGAATAAGTCAGCTAGCAAGGTGAGGGGAGAGGACATGACCGAGACGCAAGACAAGAGAAACCGGCTGGAGCTGTTGATGAAGCAGGCAGACGTACCCGCTTCACTGATCGACCCGTATTTTCTTGACGGGCATATCGAAAAGGTGGAGGTCAGCCGCAGCAATCGGGAATGGAGAATCACCATTCAGAAGGACACATTGGTTCCGGCCCAGGCCTATCGTACATTTTGCCTGCGTGTGAGAGAACGGATGGAGCATATTGCGATCATTACTTTCGAATTTCACTACGGAGCCAATCTGTCTGCCAATGACATCGTCGGCGAATATTGGTCGCTATTTCTCGAATGGGTGAAACGCCAAATTCCATCGGTGAACGGTTGGATGGCCCGAGCCGGGTTTGACGTGGACGGAGACATGGTGACGGTGACGCTGGGGGACGCCATGGCGCTGGAATTGGCCCGCAAGAAACAAATCGATAAAGCGATCACCGCTTATTACGAAACGTATTTTGCCCTGCCGTTAAGGGTCAAGCTGCAAACCGGCGAACCTGACGTCGAAGCGTTTGAAGAGTTCCAACAACGGATTGTAGAGGAAGAACGCGAGGTCATTCAACAGATGATGGAGAGCGTCGCGGTCGAAGCTCCTCCGGAAGAAGTTGAAGGAGAAGTCATCAAGCTGCAGCTCGGAAACGACATCAAGGAGCAGCCCGTTCCGATTCAGCAAGTTCAAGACGAAGAGAAGAAAATTACGATTCAAGGAACGATCTTTGGCCTGGACCGCAAGGAGTTGCGGAACGGCAACACGTTATTTGTGTTTTTCTTAACCGATTTCTCCGATTCCCTTCAGCTGAAATTGTTCGCCAAGAATAAAGAAGATTTGAAGGTCATGGGCCAGCTCGCTAACGGCAAGTGGATCAAAGCGAGGGGCAAAGTAGAAATGGATCGCTTTATGCCGGTACCCGAGTTAGTGATGATCCCGTCGGATCTATGCGAAGTATCTGCGCCGCCGGGACGCAAGGACAATGCTCCAGAGAAACGCGTCGAGTTCCATCTGCATACGTCCATGAGCACGATGGACGCCGTAACGCCAATTGGCGATTATGTGAAGATGGCTGCCAAGTGGGGGCATAAGGCGATTGCCGTAACGGATCACGGCGGCGTGCAAAGCTATCCGGATGCGGCGAAGGCAGCGAAGAAAAACGGCATCAAAATGATCTATGGCGTCGAAGCCAATGTGGTAAACGACAATGTTGCAGTCGTGCTGAACCCGCGAGGGGATGATCTGAAGACGGCGACCTACATCGTATTTGACATCGAGACCACCGGCTTATCGGTAACGCAGAACAAAATCATCGAAATTGCGGCCGTGAAGATGCAGGAAGGCAAGGAGATCGATCGCTATGCGACCTTTGTCAATCCGCATGAACGGATACCCTACCATATCCAACAACTGACGAATATTAACGACGATATGGTGAAGGACGCACCCGATGTGGAGCCGGTGTTGAAACGGTTCGTCGAGTTTGCGGGGGACTCGATTCTGGTCGCTCATAACGCCCGGTTTGACTATGATTTCGTTAATGCCAAGCTGAAGGAACTGGGGCTTCCGATCATGGAAAATCCAGTGCTGGATACGCTGGAGTTAGCCCGGATGCTATTCCCTTCCATGAAGAATCACCGGCTGAATACGTTGGCCGCCAAATATAAAGTTTCGCTGGAGAACCATCACCGGGCGATCGATGATACATTGGCGCTTGGCGAGATTTTGAACGGTCTGTTGGAAGACGCTGCCAAAATCGAAGGGTATAAATCCCTAGATCGTCTGAACGACAAGGTGGGGAAGGACTTGTCTAATTCCCGTCCGTTCCACTGCGGGATTTATGCGTTGAATCAGGTCGGTAAGAAAAACCTGTTTAAGCTCATTTCGATGTCGCATACCGAATATTTCAAGCGGGTACCGTGCATCCCGAAATCTAAGCTGGTGGAGATGCGCGAGGGACTATTGATCCTGTCCGGCTGTGAGAAGGGCGAGTTTTTCGAGGCCGTGTTGAACAAGTCGGTTGAGGAAGCGGAAGCGGTCGCTGAATTTTATGACGTGCTTGAAATCCAGCCGCTTACAATGTACATGCATTTGGTGGAAAAAGGGTTGGTCGGCAGCACAGCAGAACTGGAAACGGCCATCCGCAAAGTTGTCGAGATTGGCATGAAGCTGGATAGACCGGTTGTCGCTACTGGAAACGTGCATTACCTGGATCCGAAAGACAAGCTGTACCGCGACATTACGATACATGGGATCACCGGCTTCAGTCCTTTAAAAGATATTCGCAAGCCGGACGCGCATTTCCGGACGACGGAAGAGATGTTGGAGGAGTTCGCTTTTCTCGGGAAAGAGAAAGCCTTCGAGGTGGTCGTGACAAACACGGCGGCGCTAGCCGACAGGTTTGAAGAGCTGGAGTTGTTCCCGGACAAGCTGTTTACCCCGATTATCGAAGGGGCGGACGACGAAATTCGCCGAACCTGCTACGATACAGCCAAATCGGTTTACGGCGATGATTTACCGGAAGTGATCATTAAACGGTTGGAGAAGGAATTGGAGCCGATCATCAAATATGGGTTCTCGGCCAACTATCTGATCTCCGAGCGGCTGGTGAAAAAGTCGAACCAAGACGGTTATCTCGTCGGCTCCCGGGGGTCGGTTGGTTCGTCAGTGGTCGCACTATTCCTTGGCATTTCCGAGGTGAATCCGTTGCCGGCCCACTATATTTGCTTAAACCACGAATGCAAATACAGCGAATGGTTCCTGGACGGCAGCGTGCCTAGCGGCTTTGACCTTCCCGACAAGAGTTGCCCGAAATGCGGCGGCAAGCTGAAGGGCGAAGGCCAAGACATCCCATTTGAGACGTTCCTGGGCTTTAAAGGCGATAAAGTACCGGATATTGACCTTAACTTCTCCGGCGAATATCAGCCGGTGGCCCACAATTACACCAAAGTGCTATTCGGGGAGAAGAATGTTTTCCGCGCGGGTACCATTGGTACGGTTGCGGAGAAAACGGCATTCGGATTCGCCAAGAAATACGAAGAGGAACATAACAAGAGTTGGCGCGGAGCGGAATTGAACCGCTTGGCGACGGGGTGTACCGGCGTTAAGCGCAGTACCGGTCAGCATCCCGGCGGGATTGTTGTCGTTCCCGATTACATCGAAGTCGAGGACATCACTCCGGTGCAATATCCGGCCGATGATACGGGGGCGGAGTGGAAAACAACCCATTTCGATTACCACGCCTTTGACGCCAACCTATTGAAGCTCGATATTCTAGGGCACGACGATCCGACGATGATGCGGATGCTGCAGGATTTAACCGGAATTGATCCGCAAACGATCCCGATGAACGATCCGAAAGTCATGAGCATGTTCAACTCGACGGAATCGCTCGGAGTTGCGCCGGAACAGATCCGCACACCGGTCGCGACCTATGGCATTCCGGAAATGGGAACGAAATTCGTTCGTCAGATGCTGGTTGAATCGCAGCCTTCTTCTTTTGCGGACTTGCTGCAAATTTCCGGTCTATCACACGGAACTGGGGTATGGCTTGGGAACGCGCAGGAGCTGATCAAGAACGGAACCTGCAACATCAAAACCGTAATTGGTTGTCGGGACGATATTATGTTGTTCCTGATCTATAAAGCGGGGATGGATGCAGGATTGGCCTTTAAAATTACGGAGAGCGTTCGTAAGGGGAAAGGGCTGACACCGGAATGGATCGAGGAAATGAAGAAATGCAAAGTGCCGCAATGGTACATCGACTCTTGCCTGAAGATCCAATACATGTTCCCGAAGGCCCATGCCGCCGCATACGTTATTTCCGCGGTGCGGACCGCTTATTTCAAACTGTATCACCCGATCGAATATTATGCGACGTATTTCTCGGTCCGCGGCGAGGACTTCGATATCGAGCTGTATTGTCAAGGGTATGAAGCGATTTATCGCAAAATCGAAGAGATCGAGCAGAAGGGTTTCCAGGCATTGCCGAAAGAGAAAAATATGTTGCCAATCCTGGAGATGGCGCTCGAAATGACGGCTCGCGGCTTCCATTTCAAACCGATCGACCTGTATCGCTCGGACGCTACCAAATTCATCGTGGACGGCGATTCGTTGATTCCTCCTTTCTCGGCGCTTGCCGGCATCGGGGAGAATGCGGCTAAAAATATCGCCGCCGCGAAGGAGCAAGGCGAGTTTCTCTCGATCGAGGACTTCCAGCAGAAATCCAAAGCGAGCAAAACGATCGTCGAGCTTCTGAATTCCATGGGCTGCTTCCGCGGCTTGCCGGAAAGCAACCAGCTGTCATTATTTTAATTATAAGATTCGACGCCGGATATACTCCTGGCCTCCCCTTCGTGATCGAAAGATGGCTTTTTAAACAACGACTACAATCAAGGTTTAGAAAGACAGGTTTGGAGCACCGAGAAGGTTGGAAGAAACTAGGGACTGAGTAGCGGAACGTACGCATTGGGTACGTGAGCAACGGAAGGCCCGGTTGAATCCAAGATTCGACGCCGGATATACTCCTGGCCTCCCCTTCGTGATCGAAAGATGGCTTTTTAAACAACCTTACACAGTAAAGGTGTTTTACTTGTCACTTGGTATGTACTATGTTATAATTTTTTTGGCAATCATGAAGATAGAACCGTTGTTAAAGAGTGGGGAAACCCACTCTTTAATCTTTGGTATATAGGATTGAATTATTGGAGGTAATGTACGCTTGAGCACACCAAAGATCAAAGCGACCGTCGAGAAAATGGTCACGCCTTATTTGGAGGAGAACGGCTTTGAACTGGTTGACGTGGAATACGTCAAGGAGGGAAGTAACTGGTTCCTCCGCGTATTCGTCGACAAAGACGGCGGCATCGATATCGATGACTGCGGCCGGATCAGCGAATACCTTAGCGAGAAGCTCGACGAGAACGATCCGATTCCGTCGGCTTATTTTCTAGAAGTGTCTTCGCCGGGAGCGGAACGTCCCCTGAAGAAAGCCGAGGATGTATCCAAGGCGGTCGGCAAAGACGTATTTGTTACTACATACGAACCGGTAGACGGCCTGAAAGAATTTGAAGGCCGACTTCTTTCCTTCGAGGACGGCGAATTGGTCGTCGAAGTCGGGAAGAAGGGTCACGCCATTCCATATAACAAAGTAGCCAGCGCAAGATTGGCCATTATTTTCTAGTGTGACCTACGGGAATCATGAAAGGGGGAACTCGAGGCAAATGAGCATGGATTTTATCGAAGCCTTGAATGAATTGGAAAGGGACAAAGGGATCAGCAAGGATATCTTGTTCGAAGCGATCGAAGCGGCGCTGATTTCAAGCTACAAGCGAAACTTTAATACGGCGCAAAACGTGCGTGTGGATATGAATCGCCATACCGGCGCGATTAAGGTGTACGCCCGCAAACTCGTAGTTGAGGAGGTCCTCGATCCGCGCACGGAAATTTCGCTGCCTGCGGCACGCGAGATTAATCCCAACTATCATCTTGACGACATTACCGAAATCGAGGTAACTCCTCGCGACTTCGGCCGGATTGCGGCACAAACCGCCAAACAGGTCGTCACACAGCGCATTCGCGAAGCGGAACGCGGACTTATCTATAATGCGTTCGTAGAGAAGGAAGAGGATATTGTAACCGGGATCGTGCAGCGTCAGGATCTGCGCAACATTTACGTTGATCTCGGCAAGATCGAAGCCCATTTACCGTTGAATGAATTGATGCCTAACGAGAAGTTCAAGCACGGCGATCGGATTAAAGCGTACATTACCAAGGTGGAAAACACGACGAAAGGACCGCAAATTTTGCTGTCCCGTACGCATCCGGGCTTACTGAAGCGGTTGTTCGAGCTGGAGGTTCCGGAAATTTTCGACGGTGTGGTGGAGATTCGTTCCGTGGCTCGCGAAGCCGGCTTCCGTTCCAAGATTGCGGTATTCTCGCGCAATAGCGAAGTCGATCCTGTGGGCTCTTGCGTTGGACCCAAAGGCACACGCGTACAAACAATCGTGAATGAACTTCGCGGTGAGAAGATTGACATCGTTCGTTACTCGGAGAGCGTCGAGGAGTATGTTGCGAATGCGCTGAGCCCATCCAAAGTGCTCGAAGTTCAGGTGTTTGAGGCGGAGAAAATGGCTCGCGTCATTGTGCCGGATTACCAGCTGTCGCTGGCGATTGGCATTAAAGGACAAAACGCTCGCCTCGCAGCCAAATTGACCGGTTGGAAAATCGACATTAAGAGCGAAACCCAAGCGGAAGAGGAATTCGGCAGAGAAAAAACCGATCTAGGCGAATTGCCTCAGGATTCCATCTCCGTGGACTAATCGGGGGGTGGCAAGGATGAAGCAAAGAAAAGTACCGCTGCGCAAATGCGTGGCTTGCCAGGAAATGATGCCCAAGAAGGCGTTGATCCGCATCGTGCGTTCTCCAGAGGGTGAAGTATCCATCGACCTGACGGGCAAAAAATCGGGTCGAGGCGCCTATCTCTGCGGCAAATCCGCCTGTTTCAAGCTTGCCCATAAGTCGCGAGCGCTTGACCGTGCTTTGAAAGCTCCGGTCGGGGCCGAGGTTTATGAGCAGCTGGCTCGCGATTTCCTGGCTGTGGAGGATGAATTCCTCGCTGCTCAGGCGCGGGCGGAGGAAGAGGACGAAGATGAATAAGGCCCAGCCGTTGTCCGGACTTGGCCTCGCGATGCGGGCGGGTAAACTGGTGACAGGTGACGAAATCGTCCTGAAAGCGATTCGATCGGGAGAAGCTAAGCTTGTGATCTTAGCAGGGGATGCTTCAGCCAATACGCAGAAGAAATTCCGCGACAAATGCGGGACCTACAAGATCCCGCTCATGATTGGTTTCGACCGGGAAACGCTCGGGGGGAGTGTCGGCAAGCCGGAACGGGTCGTTCTGGCTCTCATCGATCAGGGGTTTACCGAGTTGATACGCAAAGCGATCTTGAAAACATCGGAGGTGGAGTATATTGAGTAAACAAGAAAAACAAGATAAGCTCAGGGTGTACGAATACGCCAAATCGCTCAACATGAGCAGCAAAGAAATTATTACGATTCTTAAGCGTCTTAATATCCCGGTCAACAATCACATGAGCGTGATGGAGAACGATACCGTTGGCCGTGTGGAACAGTTTTTCAAGGATATTAAGAGCAATGCGGCAGCGAAACGAGAAAACTCGGGACGAAACGATTCTCCTGCCAAATCGCCGGCACCGGCTTCCGCAGGAGGAAGCCAAACACCGAAAGCCTCATCCGGAGAACCTTCCGGTCATCGCGGAGATCATGGACGCCAAGTACAAAGCAGCGCAAACGCACCCGTTAAAAACCAAAATCAACAGGAAAAGCAGGTAAGCATGAATAATAAACCAAAAACAAACCCAAACAATACAAGCGGCAGCACAGCTGTTCAGGAAAGATCGAGCCGTCCGAACGGCGGTAATCATCAAAGTTCTCGTCCACAAGGCCAAGGCGGGACGAATTCATCTGGCCCGAACCGGAGCCCGCAAGGCAACCGGGGACCAGGTCAAGGTGGCCAACCACGTAATGATGGCGGACAACGCCAAGGCCAAGGCCAAGGCCAAGGTGGCGGAAATCGCGGACCGCAGCAGCAAAACCGCAGCTTTACGCCAAGTAATAATAATAATGGTGGCGGGAACGGCGGAGGCCAGCGCCAAGGCCAAGGTCAAGGCCAAAGCCAGGGGCAAGGTCAGAGAAGAGGAAATAACAACAACAATAATGGCGGCAGAAACCAAAGAGGTTTTGACGATAACCGAAACGGCGGCAATTATAGAAATAACCGCGGTGGCAAGGGCGGACGCGGCAAAGGCCCGCAGCAGCCACCACGTGAGAAGATCGACAATACGCCGAAGAAGATTATCGTACGCGGTACGATGACGGTTGGCGAAGCCGCCAAATTGTTGCACAAGGACGCTTCCGAAGTTATTAAAAAACTGATCTTGCTTGGTGTGATGGCAACGATCAACCAAGAGCTCGACATCGATACCATCTTGCTGCTTGCTGGAGATTTCGGCGTTGAGGTCGAAGTGAAAATTCCGGTTGAAGAAGACCGTTTCGAAACGCTGGAAGAGGTTGACGAGGAAGCAGATTTGAAGGAACGTCCGCCTGTCGTGACCATTATGGGCCACGTCGACCATGGTAAAACCACATTGCTTGACGCCATCCGTTCGACGAACGTGACCGGCGGCGAAGCCGGCGGGATTACGCAGCATATCGGTGCTTACCAAGTTGAGATCAACAACAAGAAGATCACGTTCCTAGATACCCCGGGCCACGAGGCGTTTACGGCGATGCGTGCTCGCGGTGCGCAGTTAACTGATATTACGATCATTGTGGTTGCTGCAGACGACGGTGTGATGCCGCAGACGGTCGAAGCGGTAAACCATGCCAAGGCGGCGGGATTGCCAATCATCGTTGCTGTAAACAAGATCGACAAACCGGACGCCAATCCGGATAAAGTGAAACAGGAATTGACAGAATATGGACTAGTGCCGGAAGAATGGGGCGGCGACACGATTTTCGTCAATGTCTCGGCGAAGCAAAAACTTGGATTGGAAGGCTTACTTGAAATGATTCTGCTCGTAGCGGAAGTCAATGAGTACAAAGCCAACCCGGATAAACGCGCTCGGGGCGCGGTCATCGAAGCCGAACTTGATAAATCCCGCGGTCCGGTTGCTCGCATACTGGTTCAGCACGGGACGCTGAAAGTCGGCGACGCCTTCGTCGCAGGTAATTGCTTCGGCCGTGTTCGTGCGATGGTTAACGATCGTGGACGTCGTTTAAAGGAAGCTGGCCCATCAACGCCGGTGGAAATTACCGGTCTTAACGAAGTGCCTCAAGCCGGCGATCCGTTTATGGTATTCGAAGACGAACGCAAGGCTCGTTCAATTGCCGACAAGCGGGCTATTACGCAGCGTCAGTCCGATCTGGGCTCGAATACGCGCGTCACACTGGATGATCTGTTCCGCCACATCAAGGAAGGCGAAATTAAAGATCTTAACGTTATCATCAAAGCCGACGTGCAAGGTTCGGTTGAAGCGCTCAAAAGTTCACTCGAGAAAATCGAAGTCGAAGGTGTTCGTGTCAAGATCATCCATAGCGGTGCCGGTGCCATTACCGAATCCGACATTATCTTGGCGGCGGCTTCGAACGCGATCGTGATCGGTTTCAACGTTCGTCCGGACAACCAAACGAAAGCGACGGCCGAGCAAGAGAAGGTCGATATCCGACTGCATCGCGTCATTTACAATGCGATCGAAGAGATCGAGCAAGCCATGAAAGGGATGCTTGATCCGGTTTACAAGGAAACCGTTATCGGCCACGCTGAGGTCCGCAATACGTTCAAGATCAGCAAAGTCGGGACCATCGCCGGCTGTATGGTGACTTCCGGCAAAATAACCCGCTCTGCGGAAATGCGTTTGGTTCGCGACGGGATTGTGGTATTCGAAGGAAAAATCGATTCACTGAAACGTTTCAAGGACGACGCCAAGGAAGTCGCCCAAGGTTACGAGTGCGGGATTACCCTGGACAATTACAATGACCTTAAAGAAGGCGACGTCATTGAGGCGTTCATCATGGAAAAGGTTGAACCGAAGTAAGGTGGGTGTCTAAAATGGCCAAAAATCGTACCGGCCGCGTAGGCGAACAGATTAAGAAAGAACTTAGCGTGCTCATCCAGAGTGAACTGAAAGATCCGCGCATCGGTTTTGTCACGGTGACCGGGGTCGATGTGACAAGCGATTTGTCACAGGCCAAAGTTTATCTCAGTGTGTTTGGCGACGAAGAGAAGAAAAACGAATCCTTAAAAGCGATAGAGAAAGCAACTGGCTTCTTACGCACCGAAATCGGAAAACGAATTCGGCTGCGTCATACGCCGGAGTTGATCTTCAAGATCGACGAATCCATCGCTTACGGCAGCCGGATCGAGAAGATTCTCGGCGAAATCACGCACGAGCACGAAGAATGATATGTAACATGAAGAATGATATTTCAAATGGAATCAAAAACTCAGCTTCTCAGTACCGAGAAGGTTGGATGAACCGGGGACCGAGTAGCGGAGCGTAGGTAAGCCTACGTGAGCAACGGAGGGACCTGGTGAGTTCAAGATTCGATGTCGAATGGCTACATGAAATACATCGTGATCCAAAGATGAGTTTTTGATGTCCTCTAGAAGGAGACGGCTATGCAGACGACCTATGAACGGGAGCTGAGTCAGAGCAAGGAGTTTTTGACTCAGAATGATCATTTCCTCATCGTGTCGCATGTTCAGCCGGACGGTGACGCAGTCAGTTCCACCCTTGTGGTGGGCTGGCTTCTGTCATGTCTGGGCAAAAAATTCGTGATGGTCAACGAAGGGCCGATCCCCAAGCGGATGCGTTACCTTTGGCATGCGGAGGAAATTCTCGACTTGTCGGTCACGCCGCTTGACCGTAAATTTGATCATGTGATTTGCGTGGATTGCGCCGATTTCAAACGAGTAGGTACCACGCACGAATGGTTTGCCGAAGGCGCGCAGCTGCTGAATATTGATCATCATCCGACCAATGATCTTTACGGTTCGGTCAATCTCGTCGTACCGAGCGCGGCAGCCACTGCCGAGATCTTATTCGATCTTCTTGCTTATATGGGACTCGAATTGGACGAGTCGGCTGCAACAGCGCTTTATACAGGTTTGTTGACGGATACCGGTGGGTTTCGGTATTCCAACACGTCGCCGAAGGTCATGGCGGCCGCATCCAAACTGTTGGAATACGGCGTAGACGGTCCCGGATTATCCGAGCTGTTGCTGGAGCAAATGACGTTGCCGCAGCTGCGCTTACTGACCCGGGCACTAAATGGTCTTGAGCTTACGGAAGACGGGAAGATTGGCTGGGTATCCGTAGATGACGAAGATTTGAAAGCGACCGGTGCGGTTCACGAGGATATGGAAGGCATCGTCAATTATCCGCGGAATATTCAAGGGGTCGAAGTAGGGCTGCTGTTTAAAGTCATTAACGAACATGCCGTTAAGGTGAGCATGCGATCCGCCGGGACCGTCGATGTGGCAAGGGTCGCCCAAAGCTTTGGTGGAGGCGGACATGTCCGTGCTGCTGGTGCTCGCATCGAGGGTACCTTGGAGACGATCATCCCAAGGGTTCTGGAACAAGTGAGGCTGCAGTTATGAATGCATACGAAGGCATATTGCCTATCCACAAGCCGGCTGGGTTTACTTCTCATGATGTGGTCGCCAAATGCCGCGGCATTCTGAAGATGAAACGGATCGGTCATACCGGCACGCTAGACCCGGCAGTCACAGGCGTGTTGCCGTTATGTCTAGGTCGCGCAACGCGAATGGTTGAATATTTGCAAGAATTGCCGAAGGAATATGAGGCGACTCTAGTGCTTGGCGTTGCTACGGATACGGAGGACATGACGGGCGAAATCATCGAACAAGTGGAAGAAGTTCGGGTCACGGAAGAGGAAGTTCGACAGGTATTGTCCCGTTTCATTGGAACGATCTCACAGATTCCGCCGATGTATTCCGCACTGAAGCAAGACGGCAAGCGATTGTATGAGTTGGCGCGGGAAGGTAAAACCGTGGAGCGTAAGCCCCGCGAAGTGACGATTCATGAATTGGAGCTGCTGGCTTTCCATCCGGAAGGACCTCATCCTCGGATTTCTTTCCGGGCGTTATGTTCCAAAGGGACTTACATCCGCACACTGTGCGTCGATATCGGGCGAGCTCTAGGCGTCCCTGCTGCGATGACCGAGTTAAAGCGGACAATGTCGGCCGGCATCGCGGAGTCGCACTGTCTGACGCTGGACGAGGTAGCGAGGCATGTCGCGGGCGGAACGCTGCAAGAGCATTTACTGCCGGTTGATAGAGCTGTGGAGCATTTGCCGGCCCATATCGTCGAGGCCGATAAGGTTAAAGCGGCATTGCAAGGTCAACGGCTGTCTTCTACCGTCGTATCTCCAGCGGTCAAACGCGGTGAAACCGTACGGCTTTACAGCCCAGAACATCAATTTTTAGGCATTTTCCGGGTGGAAGAGGAGACGATGGCTGTGAAGGCAGTCAAAGTGTTTTTACCCGAATAGGACTCATGAAATGCGCATTCCGAGGGAAATTGCAGGTGACACGATCATGGAAACGATAAGATTATCATATCCACTAACCGAACGATTTATTGAACAAAATGCTCGCCCGCAAGTGCTGGCGATCGGTCAATTTGATGGGCTTCACCTGGGGCATGCCAGCGTGATTGATTCTGCTGTCAGGCTGGCTGGCGAACTAGGCCTTCCCGCCTCCGTCATGACGTTCCATCCGCATCCGAAGGAGGTCATGAAGAAAGGCGATTATGACGGCTACTTGACGCCCCCGGAGGAGAAGGAGCGAATTTTACGGGAAATGGGCGTGGATTTCGTATATATCGTTGAATTTAACGATGCCTTCTCCCGGGTGAGTCCGCAAAATTTCGTATCCGGGATCTTGGTGCCGCTTAAGGTACACACGGCGGTTGTTGGCTTTGACTTCCGCTATGGTTACCGGGGTGAAGGAGACGCAGGGATGCTTCGCGAGTTGAGCGGCAATGTTCTGGACGTGAACACGGTGCCGCCGTTCCTGATCGATGGGGAGAAGGTCAGCAGCTCGGGTATTCGTAAGGCACTGCAGGAGGGCGAAATCGAGTTAGCCAATCGCTGGTTTGGTCGGACGTACTCGCTGAGAGGGACGGTCATGCACGGTGAAAAGCGTGGGCGCCAGCTCGGTTTTCCGACAGCGAACCTTAAACTGGCGGAACACTATGTCGTGCCGGCCAGCGGGGTATACGCCGTGCGGGTTACCCACAACGGCACCACCTACACCGGTGTGATGAACGTTGGGGTCAAGCCAACCTTTCATGAGGATGGGAAGATCTTTTGGCTCGAAGCTCATCTATTTGAGTTTTCCGGTGAGATTTATGATGAGAGCTTGTCCGTGGAATTGGTTCATTATATCCGTGAGGAGCGCAAGTTCACTTCGCTGGATGAGTTGATCGCCCAAATCGGACGGGATGCAGATACCGCTAAACGTCTGCTGAAGACTTCCCCGTAATCAAGCCGGACTTGGCATTTACTTTGCCTATCGGCTATGATATACTATGTAACGTTGTCATGCGGAAGAACATGTTTTTTCCAAGCGGCAGCAGAACCTTGGCTTGGTTGCGCGGTTTCACCGCCGGCGACGAGGCTAACGGCGATTTGAGATAAAGGAGGTGAACAGGATGGCATTGACTCAAGAACGTAAACAACAATTGATCCAAGAGCACAAAACTCATGAGTCCGATACCGGATCCCCTGAGGTGCAAATTGCTATCCTTACGGAGAACATCGTGAATTTGACGGACCACTTGCGTACGCACAAGAAGGACCATCATTCCCGTCGCGGTCTTCTGAAGATGGTTGGTCAACGTCGTAAGTTGTTGGCTTACCTGAAGAACAAAGACGTGAGACGTTACTCCGCTTTGATCGAGAAACTTGGATTGCGTCGTTAATTCGAAAGTTTGATAAAAGCAGCCTAGTTGCATGGCGGACGCTGGCGAAGCGTGCGTGTGCGGCCGGGTTGCTTTTTACCCATTTAGGGGCTTGTTACGATAAGCTTCCACGATCAGCTCCTTCAGGAGCTTTTGTTATGAGGACATCTTTCTATTGCTAGACAGCCGTTCATCTTATGAATTGCCGAAAAGCAGGAAATAATGAACTCAGTACCGAACTTGTAATGGTGATAAGGAGGGATTTCATGCAGAATCAAGTGAAAATGAATTTGGGGGGGAGACCTCTCATTTTGGAAACCGGCCGATTGGCCAAGCAAGCAAACGCGGCCGTCATGGTCCGCTACGGAGATACGGCGGTGCTTTGTACGGTTACGGCCTCTTCGGAGCCCAAGGACTTGGACTTTTTCCCGTTGACGGTCAATTATGAAGAGAAACTTTATGCAGTCGGTAAAATTCCCGGTGGCTTCATTAAACGGGAAGGACGTCCGAGCGAAAAGGCCATTTTGGCTAGCCGCTTGACCGACCGTCCGATTCGCCCGCTGTTCCCGGAAGGATTCCGTAACGACGTGCAAATCGTAAACCTGGTCATGAGCGTGGATCAAGACTGCGAGCCGGAAATTGCGGCAATGATTGGGACTTCTGCAGCGCTGAGCATTTCCGATGTTCCGTTTAACGGGCCGATCGGCGGCGTAGCGGTTGGACGGGTTAACGGGCAATTCGTGATTAATCCGGACGTGGCTGAGCAAGAAGCCAGTGACATTTACGTGGTTGTAGCCGGTACCAAAGACGCCATCATGATGGTGGAGGCGGAAGCCAACGAAGTGCCTGAAGAGGTGATGCTCGAGGCGATCATGTTCGGCCATGATGAAATCAAGAATATCGTTGCCGTCATCGAAGAGCTCGTGAAAGTAGCCGGCAAAGAGAAGATGCAAGTGAAGCTCCATAAAGTGAATGAAGATGTGAACCGGGAAGTTCGCGCTTTGGCCCAGAATCGTCTGGTTGAAGCCGTGAAAATTGCCGAGAAGCATGCGCGTCAGGATGCGATTGATGCCATCAACGACGAAACGGTGGCTCATTTCGAAGAGAAATACATAGAATCGCCGGAATTGCTTGCCGATGTGAAGGAAGTCTTGCATGACATCGTTAAGGAAGAAGTACGCCGGTTGATTACCCATGATAAAGTGCGCCCTGACGGTCGTAAATTGGAAGAAATTCGTCCGATCGAATGCGATATTAATCTGTTGCCACGTACGCATGGCTCCGGTCTGTTTACCCGCGGTCAAACGCAAGCGTTGAGCGTATGTACGCTGGGGGCACTGGGTGACGTTCAAATTCTTGACGGCATCGATCTGGAAGAATCCAAGCGCTTTATGCACCATTATAACTTCCCGCCGTTCAGCGTTGGTGAAGCTCGTCCACTCCGGGCTCCGGGCCGCCGCGAAATCGGTCACGGCGCTCTAGGCGAACGCGCGTTGTCGAAGGTGATTCCGCCGGAAACCGAATTCCCGTATACGATTCGTCTTGTATCGGAAGTATTGGAATCCAACGGTTCGACGTCCCAAGCGAGCATCTGCGCCAGCACGCTGGCCATGATGGATGCGGGCGTTCCGATCAAAGCTCCGGTTGCCGGGGTGGCGATGGGTCTGATTAAAGACGGCGAGCACGTGTCTATCCTGACTGACATTCAAGGGATGGAAGATCATCTCGGAGACATGGACTTCAAAGTGGCAGGCACTTCGGAAGGCGTTACGGCTATTCAAATGGATATCAAGATCGACGGAATCGACCGGCAGATTTTGACCGATGCTTTGAAACAAGCCCGAGAAGGTCGGATGTTTATCCTGTCCAAAATGATGGAGCGCATTCAAAAGCCGAAGGAGCATTTGTCCCCTTACGCGCCGAAGATCGTTATCATGCACATCAATCCGGACAAGATCCGCGATGTCATCGGGGCAGGCGGCAAGATCATCAACAAGATCATCGAGGAAACCGGCGTGAAAATCGATATCGAACAAGACGGCCGCGTATTTATCGCTTCTACGAACGAAGAGATGAACAGCAAAGCGCGTTCGATTATCGAAGGGATCGTCAAGGAAGTCGTGGTCGGTGAAATTTATGTAGGTACCGTCAAACGGATTGAAAAATTCGGCGCTTTCGTCGAGATTTTGCCGGGGAAAGACGGTTTGGTGCATATTTCCCAGTTGTCCACGGAACGCGTAGCTAAAGTGGAGGACGTCGTGGCGATCGGTGATACGGTAACTGTCAAGGTAACCGAGATCGACAACCAAGGACGGATAAATCTTTCCCGCAAAGCGGTACTAACCGCAGAAACGGAAAAATCCTCTTCCAACTAAATAACGCAGCTTGACGACGCAGGCCATCCTTGCGGGAAAAGAGACAGAATGAATCAATTCTGGCTCTTTTTTAATGCTTCCGGAAAGGAAGCATATCTACGGGCTTGTCAACATATGATGGGGACAAAAACCGTTTGAGGGGATGAGCTTCAGCATGGGTCGGAACAAGTTTGCGGTCATCGCGATATGCATTGCCTTTGTCATGATACTGGGGCAGTTTGCTGGCATTCGGGCTTTTGTCGCGGAAAGCTCAGAGGGAGAGGGCGGCAGCTTCGCCTTCCGCCTGATTAACGACCTGGCCGGAGGCCCTGGCGCTAAAGGCTTGCAAGATCAAGAAAGCGGCGGGGCTACGAAGGCTCCAGATCCACTTCTGGCTCAAATCCGAGATGAGGCCGCAAAGCGGCGGATTGCGCCGGTGGACGCCGTCGTCGACCGGGTCTGGAAAGCCATTCCCGGTTATAACGGCCGTGAGGTGGATATTGAACTCACCTACGCCAAGGCCAAGCAGCAACCAGAAGGTGCTGAAATCGAATACGTATATCGCGAGCTGAAACCGAAGGTGAATCTGGATGATCTGGGTGCCCAGCCGATATACCGGGGGAATCCGAATAAGCCGATGGCGGCGCTGATGATCAATGTCGCCTGGGGCAACGAATATCTTGTGCCTATGCTTGATACGTTGGATAAGTCGAAGGTGAAAGCTACCTTCTTCCTCGATGGCAGCTGGTTAAAGAAGAATGAAGAGATGGCCGCTGAAATCAAGCGGCGGGGTCATCAAATTGAAAATCATGCCTACTCGCATCCGAATATGAGCCAGTTGGAAGTAACCCGGGCTCGTCTCGAGATCTCCAAGACGAAAGACCTGTTGAAGGAGAAGCTGGGCGTGGAGAACCGCTGGTTTGCTCCGCCTTCGGGCGATTATAATATGCAAACCGTTAAACTGGCAGCAGAACAAGGGCTCAAGACGGTCTTGTGGACCTTGGATACAGTGGATTGGAGAAACCCGCCGGCATCCAGCATCATCAGTAAGATCGGCAGCAAGGTGGAGCCGGGAACGCTCATTCTGATGCATCCGACGGCATCCAGCCGGGATGCGATTGAGGGGATGATTCAGGCCATCCGAAGTAAAGGGCTGACGCTAGGCACGGTAGAGCAGACGTTGTCGCCGGACCGGATCGAAGCCGAGGTTCCTCAGAGTTGAGCTTGCCGCCTTTTTTTGGTAGGATAGGGATGCATTTATTAACGATGCACAGAAATGCTTTGCAAAACATTTAGGAGGGCCTCTCGTGAAGAAAACGCAATTGAAAAACGGCCTTCGGGTGGTTATGGAGAAAATACCGACTTGTCGTTCTGTCTCGTTCGGTATTTGGGTCAAAACCGGCTCCCGCAATGAGAGCCCTGAACGGGGCGGAATTTCACATTTCATCGAACACATGTTATTTAAAGGTACGGAGCGGTACAGCGCCAAGGATATCGCAGAGCAATTTGATGCGATCGGCGGGAATGTAAACGCATTTACGTCAAAGGAATATACCTGTTATTATGCCAAAGTGCTGGATGAGCATTTACCGATCGCGGTTGACGTGTTGTCGGACATGTTTTTCCGTTCCTTGTTCGATGCGGAAGAGTTGCGGAAAGAGAAGAACGTGATCGTCGAAGAAATCTCCATGTACGAAGATACGCCAGACGATATGGTGCACGACCTCGTGTCACAGGCGGCTTACGGGGAACATCCGCTGGCGCTGCCGATTTTAGGAACCGAGGAGCAGCTTCGCGCAATGGAATCCGAGCATCTTCGGGAATATATGCGGGAGCACTACACGATCGAGAACACGGTCATCAGCGTTGCCGGCAACATAGACGATCACGTGATCGATCTGCTAGAGAAATATTTCGGAGACTTTTCGAACCGAGGAAGTTCCAGCGCGTTGGAATCACCCGATTTTCTTGGTGGACTCCGATTTCATCGCAAGAAAACAGAGCAGAACCATATTTGCTTATCTTTTCCGGGATTATCGGTTGGCGAAGAGAAGCAGTACGCCATGGTGCTGCTTAACAATGCGATTGGCGGTGGCATGAGTTCGCGCCTCTTCCAGGAGATTCGCGAGAAACGCGGTTTGGCGTATTCCGTGTACTCCTATCATAGCTCGCATGCAGACAGCGGATTATTTACGGTTTACGCAGGAACCGCGCCTCGCCAGACCAAGGAAGTGCTGGACTTGACCAAGGAGATCCTGCACGACGTATCGGTCAACGGGATTACCGTCGGTGAGCTGAGTAAAGGCAAGGAACAATTGAAGGGGAGCTTGATCTTGAGCCTGGAGAGCACCGGAAGCCGGATGAATCGACTCGGCAAGAACGAGTTG
Organism: Paenibacillus sp. FSL R7-0216; assembly: GCF_037969915.1. NCBI lineage: Bacteria > Bacillati > Bacillota > Bacilli > Caryophanales > Paenibacillaceae > Paenibacillus > Paenibacillus sp. FSL R7-0216. The sequence goes on from NZ_CP150222.1 coordinate 2,289,426, forward strand.
ATGCTCGGCAGACATTATACCTTGGATGAAATGATCGCCCGGATCGAGGCGGTGACGATGGACGATGTCAATCAGGTGATGAAGGCTATGTTTAGCCAACCGTTTTCGCTTGCGATGGTGGGTTCCTCGGATCGTGTGATTTCGGGAGTAAGGAGAGATGAACTTGTCGTTTGAAGTACAAATTAACCGTTTAGCGGGAAATGAAGATATTGAACTGCCTCGCAAAATGTCGGAGCTAGCCTCCGGCTTTGACCTCTATGCTGCCGTTACGGAGCAACTGACGCTCCAGCCGGGGCAACGTGCCCTCGTGCCGACCGGGATCGCCATTGCGATGCCCGGCGGCCTAGAGGCGCAAATCCGTCCGCGCAGCGGTCTGGCCTTTAAGCACGGGATTACGTGTCTAAACACGCCGGGTACGATCGATGCCGATTATCGCGGCGAAATTAAGGTACTGCTGATCAACCTCGGGCAGGAGCCGTTTGTGATTCAGCGGAATGAACGGATTGCACAGATGGTGTTCCAGATCGTTCCTGAGGTGAATCTCGTTCAAGTGGACGAGCTGTCTGAGACCGTTCGCGGCGACGGTGGATTTGGCCATACGGGAACGAAGTAAAGCGTAGGAGCAAAGGGCATATTTGAACCTGCATTTCTTCTGTAGGTAACTAGTGGATAAGGGTAAAAAAGGTTCTTATTTTCGGTTAAGCAGGGGTTATAGCCGAAATAAAGGACTTTTTTACCCTTATTTTCATTCATCGCTCTTAAAAGTTGCTTAATAGGCCCAGTTCAGCTCAGAATTAAGCCCTAAATGTCCTCTATTATTGAGATTTAGAGGGATTTGGTTGAAATAGCGACCTAAATGTCCCTTGTTTTCTCCAGGACTAGTACATGAGAGAAACCGCCCAACACCGCACGATCTTATACTATTGTGGCTATTCCCTTGAACTGCAGCAGCTGCGATCTCCTTTAACTTCTCCATTTGGGCGTCTCGTTCTTCAATAATGTCTTGGCGCCGAACTAACCCTCCGTATGGTCTCGTAAATCTACAGCTACATTCCGAATGTTCTTCTTCTCCTGCACCCCATCATTTTTAACCAATGTTCATTTTTCACAGCAGGTGCTCCCTTGGAAAGCGCGATTAATAGCTGTGAAGGCGTAAGCCCACCCAACTCGACAACAAGATCACCTCGTTGTAATGACGCCATTGTCCTTATAACAACCGGGCCTTGGGGCGTCCAATATAAAGGTAAATCCAAGTATAGCAGGGAGGGTAAATAAGAGCTGATACCGGTGTGAGGATCTTGAAGTTACACCATAAGTTCTTCAAAAGCAAAGAAAAAGCGGCTTGATAAACGGGAGTCATCGTGCTGCTATGACGATTTACATATCCTGGATCCTCCCTTTTCACCACTTCGTGGGCAACGGCATAAGATGCTCTATACTGTGTTGCTTGGAAGGAGTGCCGTCTAAGAATGCTGACTGGAATAACGATTGTATTCCTCGGTGGTGACGCCAGGCAGGTGGAGGTCATCAACAAATGTCTGGAACTAGACGCAACGGTACGGGTTGTTGGCTTTGATCGGTTGGAGACCCCGCTGAAGGGAGTATCGCAGGAGACGTTAAGTCCAGGATTGCTGGCCGGTGCCGACGTCATCATCCTTCCGGTAATCGGTTGCGATGACCACGGCGTTGTCCCAGCGCCGTTCTCTGCGGAACAACTGGTCATCAAACACGAATGGTTCGCAGCTATTCGAAAAAGCACACTGGTCTATACCGGGATTGCCAAAAGCTTCTTGAAGCAAATGAGCACGGATCACGGTTTCCAGATCATCGAGGTGCTCGATCGTGACGACGTCGCCATCTATAACTCGATTCCGACAGCGGAAGGCGCCGTGATGATGGCGATCCAGAATACGGACATTACCATTCACGGTTCGACTTGCATCGTGCTGGGGATTGGGCGAACAGGTTTTACGCTGGCGGCTACGCTGCAGGGTTTGGGAGCGAATGTAAGGGTAGGGGTACGCCGGGAAGACGACGTGGCCAGAGCGGTGCAAATGGGCTGGAAGCCTTTTGCCACAAGGGATTTGGCCGCTAACGTAGCGGATGTTGACTTGATTTTTAATACGATTCCGACTATGATAGTCACAGCGCAAATCATCTCGAAACTGCCCCGCACGGCGGTGATCATCGACCTTGCTTCGGCGCCTGGTGGGACGGATTTCCGTTTCGCCGAGAAGCGCGGAGTCAAGGCGATTTTAGCCCCTGGCATCCCCGGTATCGTCGCTCCCAAAACGGCTGGAATTATTATGGCAAATACGATTTGTCAGTCGATTTTGGATGAGTATTTATTACGGGGGGATGAACAGTGAATTGGCAGGGAAAAACGGTAGGTTACGCCATTACGGGCTCGCATTGTACGTTTGCTGAGGTGATGCCTCAGATTCAGCGTTTTGTTGACGGAGGGGCGAAGGTTGTGCCGATCATATCCCAGTCGGTGCTTACGACCGACACCCGTTTCGGTAAATCAGAAGATTGGCGTAAACAGTTGAAAGATATTACAGGGAATGATATTATTTCTTCAATTGTCGAAGCTGAACCGCTGGGTCCAAGCAAGCTGCTCGACGTTTTGGTTATCGCGCCCTGCACGGGAACGAGCACGAGCAAGTTGGCTAACGCCGTTACGGACAGTCCCGTGCTTATGGCGGCGAAAGCCCAACTGCGAAACGGGCGTCCACTCGTCATCGCGGTGTCGACTAATGACGGTTTAGGTTTTAATTTGGCGAACATCGCTAAATTAATCGTGGCTAAAAACGTGTATTTCGTTCCATTCGGTCAAGATAATCCGATCGGTAAACCGAATTCGCTGGTAGCCAATATGGAACTGGTACCTGAAGCTTGCTATGCTGCGCTTGAAGGCAAACAGCTGCAACCGCTGATTATCGAACGCTTTCATGGGTAATCGGCAGCAGAGGGCATGCCAGGTGCTCAAGTAACCCATGCAGGCCGTTACACGCCGCGATTTTCTCAGGACGGACTCAACAACAAAGGTAGAAAGTATCGGAACAATTTGCTCAAAGGCGCAGCATGGAATGCCGTTTACAATCGCGGAGATCATTGCGGCGAAGGGGTATGTTTTCGAAGCTCTGGGTTCGTTAATCTTACTAAATCTTACGGAATGAAGTCATCGCTTTACTCCGCACTTATTAACTGGAGGAATATCCATGCGCATTTTGGTGCAAAAATTTGGTGGCACGTCTCTTTCAACGAAGGAAGCAAGAGACCATGTCATCTCACACGTACGCCGGGAACTGGATAACGGTTTCCGGCTCGTCGTGGTGGTTTCGGCCATGGGCCGCAAAGGCGATCCTTACGCGACAGATACTTTGCTTGATTTGGTTGCCGAGGGGGATGGCTATTTGCCGCCTCGCGAACAAGATTTGTTAATGGCTTGTGGTGAAATTATTTCCGCAGCCAAACTATGCAGTCTGTTAACCGAGCGGAACATTTCCTCCGTCGTGTTAACCGGAGCCCAAGCCGGTTTCCGAACGGACAGCCAGTACGGCAATGCAAGAATTCTGGATATCGTCCCTACAAGGGTGCTGGAAGAGCTGAAGCAGAAGGATGTCGTAATCGTGACGGGATTTCAGGGTCAAAATCAGGGCGGCGATTTCACGACGTTGGGACGCGGAGGTAGCGATACATCCGCAACGGCCTTGGGAGCTGCGTTGCACGCTGAGATGGTCGACATATACACGGACGTGAATGGGATATTAACCGCGGATCCGCGGATCGTCGAGGATGCGAAGCCGCTGGAATACGTCAGCTACGCAGAAATCTGCAACATGGCGCATCAGGGCGCGAAGGTCATTCACCCCCGTGCGGTGGAAATCGCGATGCAATCGGGGATCCCTGTTCGCGTGCGATCGACTTTTTCGCAGGGAGAAGGTACGCTGGTCGCTAACCCCGAAGGGTTTAAGGATGTCCAGATCGGGATCGTAGACCGTTACGTGACTGGGATCGCTTACGTGGCGAACGTGACGCAGATTCGGGTGGAATCGGCTGGCAAGGGCCCGGATAACCTGCAATTGCAAGTGTTTAAGACGATGGCGGAGAATGACATCAGCGTTGATTTTATTAATGTGACCCCGACAGGCGTCGTTTATACCGTGTTTGACAAAGATTCGGCCAAGGCTGAAGCGGTATTGAAGTCGTTGGAGCTTTCACCTCAAATCTGCACCGGCTGTGCCAAGGTTTCGGTCATCGGCGGCGGGATTAACGGGGTACCGGGGATTATGGCAAAAATTGTCGAAGCATTGACCGAGCATGGGATTCAAATTCTGCAATCGGCAGATTCGAATACCACGATTTGGGTGCTGGTGCATAAGGACGATATGGTGCAAGCGCTGCGGGCGTTGCATGCCAAATTTGAACTGGGTCGTTAACCCTCGAAATCGTTGGATCGCATAGGGAAAAGGCAGGGAATGCTGATAGGGCAGTAATAATAAAGCGAAGCGGGAGACGGGAGGAGGAAATGGCGTGATTGATTTCGGAAGAGTAATTACAGCCATGGTAACGCCTTTTAATGATCAAGGGAAAATTGACTGGGACCAGACCGCAAGCCTGATCGACTATTTGGTGGAAGAGCAACAGTCCGATAGCCTTGTCGTAAGCGGAACAACGGGAGAGTCCCCTACGCTAACGGACGAAGAAAAGCTTGAATTATTTGCCTTTACGGTGAAGCATGTGGCCGGGCGCTGCAAAATCATCGCTGGCACAGGCAGCAACGATACTGCTCACTCCGTAAATTTGACGCGTGAAGCCGAAAAATGCGGCGTTGACGGAATCCTGCTGGTCGCCCCGTACTATAATAAGCCGAATCAGGAAGGCCTTTTCCGCCATTTTGAAGCGATCGCGGCCGTTACGAGCTTGCCGATCATTCTGTATAACGTACCGAGCCGTACGGTGGTCAGTTTAAGCGTAGATACGACGCTGCGGCTGGCGAAGATTCCTAACATTGTGGCTACCAAGGAATGCGCGCCGCTCGATCAAATCGCCACGATCGTATCTCAGGCACCAGACCATTTTAGAGTATACTCGGGGGATGATGCTTCTGCACTGCCGGCGATGGCAGTGGGGGCTTACGGCGTCATCAGCGTCGCCAGCCATGTTGCTGGCCGCACGATTAAAGAGATGGTCGTTCAATTCTTCAACGGACATGTCGATGAAGCAAGCCGTTTGCATCGGGAGCTCCTGCCGTTATTCAAGGTTTTGTTCGAGTGCCCGAATCCGGTTGCGGTGAAATATGCGTTAAACGAGACCGGTCATCCCGTTGGTTCAGTGCGGCTGCCGCTTGTACCGCCGAATGAAGAAGAAGCGTTGCGGATTCGCAGCATGCTCTAAACGGTTCCATCTTGCTTTTTAACCAAAAATGTTCTGCATTTCCATAAACCGATGCCTCCAACGAAGGCATCGGTTTTTTTGTCATGGTGCAAGGTAACGTTAAACGTAGGTAAAGCATCTGACTTGTTTTTTGCCAATTTAATCATGTATAATGATTTCAAGTGACTGGGTGCGGTGAATTTTTAAATTAAATGGCTCGTTCAAGAGAATGGCTTACATCAGCAAGCGAAGGCGGAGTTCGTTATGCTAAATCGCTGTAAGCTGGATGAAGCAATGTGGCATTACCATAGCTTGATTGAACAACCATTTAGATGATGATTTGGAGACACGGCCAGACCGTCTTGATCGAGGCGGTTGTTTATTCCTGCAATCAAAGATTGGTAATCAAACGCAGTGGTCGGAGCCATTTCCATAGGAATTTTCGATACAACGTCCAAAATAATTAGGAGGGTTAGATTCACTTGTCTAAAAAAATGAATAATGAAAAATTGACGATTTTCGCATTGGGCGGCGTCGCAGAAATTGGGAAGAACATGTATGTCGTTCAATATGCCAATGACATCGTGGTCATCGACTCCGGGCTTAAGTTTCCGGAAGAGGACATGCTTGGTATCGACATCGTCATTCCCGATATCACTTACTTGACGGAGAACCGCGATAAAGTAAGAGGCATCGTGCTGACGCACGGACACGAAGACCATATCGGCGGTTTGCCATATGTGTTGAAGAACTTAAACGTTCCGGTTTACGGAACAAAACTGACTTTAGGGCTTGTCGAGAATAAGCTGAAGGAAGCGGGGCTGCTTGGCGAAACGAAACGCGTGCTGATCAACGCCGATTCCGTGATCGAGCTCGGAACGACGATGAAAGCTTCGTTCTTCCGGACAAATCATAGTATTCCGGATTCGGTTGGCGTATGCATCGAAACCCCGGAAGGCAACGTGGTTCATACCGGCGACTTCAAATTTGATCATACCCCAGTCAATGATCAATATGCGGACTTGCACCGGATGGGCGAAATCGGGAAAAATGGGGTTTTAGCACTTTTATCGGATAGCACCAATGCGGAGAGACCGGGCTTCACGCCTTCGGAGAAGAATGTCGGCATCGTTCTTAGCGATATTTTTCATAAAGCGAAGCAACGCGTCGTTGTGGCGACTTTCGCCTCCAACGTGCACCGCATTCAACAAGTCATCGACGCGGCGTACGCAACGAACCGGAAGCTGACGATTATCGGACGCAGCATGGTTAACGTCGTAACGATTGCAGAAGAACTTGGTTATTTGAACGTTCCGGACGGAATCATCATCGAGCCGGAGGAAGTTAACAAGATGGCGGCGGACCGCGTAGTCATTCTGTGCACGGGCAGCCAAGGGGAACCGATGTCCGCTTTAACGCGGATGGCTCGCTCGACGCACCGGAAGGTCGATATCCTTCCCGGGGATACGGTTATCATCGCGGCAACTCCAGTACCGGGCAATGAGAAGTATGTTGGACGGACGATCGACGAGCTGTTCCGCCTCGGCGCGGAAGTCATTTACAGCGGATCGAACTCCGGCGTGCACGTATCGGGTCACGGCAGCCAAGAAGAATTGAAGCTGATGCTGAATTTGATGCGGCCTAAATATTTCATTCCGATCCACGGGGAATACCGGATGCTGCGCAGACACGCGCTACTCGGCGAGTCGGTTGGCGTGGAGCCGGATAACATTTTCCTGGTTGATATCGGGGATACCATCGAGATTCAGAACGGCGTAGCCCGTAAAGCAGGGAAAGTGCCTGCCGGCAACGTGCTGATCGATGGACTTGGCGTTGGCGACGTCGGCAATATCGTTTTGCGCGACCGCAAGCTGTTGTCCCAAGACGGCATCCTGGTTGTCGTCGTTACGCTTAGCAAGCAGGACGGTACGATCGTGTCCGGTCCGGATATCATTTCCCGTGGCTTCGTTTATGTCCGTGAATCGGAAGGGCTTCTGGATGAGGCGAATCGGATCGTATCCAGCACGCTCGAGAAGCTGATGAGCGAGAACGTGAACGAGTGGGCATCGTTGAAAACCAACGTCAAGGATGCGCTCGGCCGATTCTTGTATGAGCAAACGCGCCGTAGACCGATGATCTTGCCGATCATTATGGAAGTATAACAATCGTATAGCACACAGTCGCCTCTTTTCCTGCCGGTAATTGGACGGTTCCTTGCAGGAGAGGAGGCTTTTTCATGTTTTGTATAGAGTGAAGAAGGTTGTCGGCATACTAAGGGTTGCGTAGCGTAACGAGACTTCGTCGGATATGCCGACACCGAAAGGAAGGCTTGACCATGAACAAGGACCTGAGCAAATCAACCGTTCGCAGCGAATCCGAGCTGCCGCCAAACGAGGCCGAGAAGAAAGAGGCCACGGTACCGGAAATGATTCAACAGCTGGGACAAACAGCGGTACCAACACCAGGTGAATCCAATGTTTATTGCTTGACGATCATCGGTCAGATCGAAGGGCATTTGGTATTGCCGCCGCAAAATAAAACAACCAAATACGAGCATTTGATTCCTCAACTGGTTGCGGCTGAACAGAATCCACGGATCGAAGGACTGTTAATTATTCTCAATACGGTAGGGGGCGATGTGGAGGCGGGGCTTGCGATCGCGGAGATGATCGCTTCCTTGTCCAAACCGACCGTTACTGTCGTCATCGGAGGGGGACATAGCATCGGGGTTCCGATTGCGGTGGCTTCCGATTATTCGCTAATTGCCGAAAGCGCGACGATGACCATTCATCCCATTCGCATGACGGGGCTTGTCATCGGGGTACCCCAGACGTTCGAATATATCGAGAAAATGCAGGAGCGTGTCGTGCGGTTCGTCACGACACACTCGCATATCACAGAGGAGTTGTTCAAGGAGCTGATGTTCAAAACCGGAGAGTTAAATCGGGACATCGGAACTGCAGTTGGAGGCAATGATGCCGTGAAGTATGGGCTTATCGATGCGATCGGAGGTATCGGCGAGGGGTTGACCCAGCTGAATTCGTTGATCGAATCCCGGAGACAAGCGGGAGGGATCACACAATGACCCATTACACCATTCTTCCGGAAGAAGCCTACTGGGAAAATGCAGAGAATCAAGAGGCGTACGGAGAAATCGAGTTGAACGGCGTACTGATGCAGGTGCGGATGGAAGTCGGTAACCGGGCGACGATCGTACGGTTGCTGCGCTGCCAACTGGAGGATTATTTGAACCCGGAGCTGGCGCCCGGGCGGCAAATCGCTTTTTTTCCAACTTTATTGAAATGAGATAAATGCCGTCAACGGTATCTTCTCTAGGTCCCCCCTCGGTGATTATGGTATAATATTCATCTAGGGGGTGTTTTCGTTTGCCACGGAAACGGAAGAAGAAGAAGGCTGCCATTGGCAGCATGCTCAAATACGAAATATACGGAATCATCCTGATTACCTTATCCATTATCGCATTGTCCGGGGAGGCTGCCGTAGGAAGAACGTTATCGAAAATGGCCGCGTTGATCCTCGGCAAATTTTATTTTGTGATCCCTGTGATCGGCATTTACATAGGACTAGCTGTCATGATTAATCGAAAATGGCCTAATCGCTGGAACGCCCGCCGCAGCGGCGTGCTGCTGGCAGTGCTGTCGCTGACATTGATGAGTACGATTTCGGCCATGCAGCATAAACTGGCTCCGGCAGTCCCTTTGTCTACGGGCAACGTTCTCGGCCAGATTCATCGCGATTTGCAAGCGGCGTTGTTTCAGCCCGCTGTGAGCGATTCTGGGATGAGCTTGCTGGGGCTGGATATCAGCGGCGGTTATGTCGGCGCCCTGGAATTCGCCTTGCTATACTCTCTGTTTGGCATGGCCGGTGCCAAGCTGATTATGATCGTGCTGCTGGCCATCAGCTTTATGCTGGTCACAGGACTGTCCTACGTTGATCTATTCCGCATATTGCGTTCTAAATTGGCCGTGTTAGGCGAGAGTCTTGGGAAGAAAATGCGGATGCTGCGTCCTGTACCGGTACGCGGAAAAGCCAAGCGGGTAGAGAAATCGACCCCGGCGGTAACCTCTTACGATGATCCGGAGGAGGAACCTCACGATAATGACGAGGCTGTAATTGCTTCAACTCGGAAGAAGCCGGTATTTTTCCAATTGCTGAATTTTAGGGGAAGACCGGATGAACCAGGGATAGAACCGCCAAATCCGGATGAACAGGGAGACGTCGAGGCTGCCGAACATACCGCTGAAGCGGAAATCAATTGGAATGAGCTGAATTACATCGGCAAGGAAGAAGGGACGGAGAGAGGTCAACTGGAGGATCATCGCGGCAACGACACCGGCCCGATCATCCGCGATTTCTTCGATCATATTCAACGGGAAGGCCTGCACCACGATGAGGATGGAGAAGAAGCCGAGCGAGGTATCCCCGACCTCCATGACGATTCCTTAGCAGAGCGGGAAGCTGACGATGCGTTTGACGACGCATTAGTAGGGAACGCCGATGCTGTGAACCGTGGCGAGTCAGGACTCGAAGAAGAGGGTGGCGTTGCTGGCCCTAGCGAAGAAATTGCTCCGCCCCCTCCGCCTAAACCGGCACCGAAGCCGTATAAAATGCCTTCCTTCCGGCTTCTCTCCAAACCGGCCGGAGCGGGCAAATCCGGTGATCAAGCCGATTACATGCAGACCGCCCGCAAGCTGGAGGCCACGCTCGAAAGCTTTGGCGTTCGAGCTCGGGTGCTGGAGGTTGTGCGCGGACCGGCGGTGACGCGCTACGAAATTCAGCCGGATATCGGCGTGAAGGTCAGCCGAATCGTCAATTTGACGGACGATATTGCCTTGGCCTTAGCCGCTAAAGATATCCGTATGGAAGCGCCGATTCCGGGCAAATCCGCAATCGGCATCGAGGTGCCGAACAACGAGGTATCGCTGGTCACGATGCGTGAGGTGATGGAGACGCCGACGTTTATGGATGCGGAATCTAAGCTGAGCATTGCTTTCGGGCGCGATATTTCCGGTCAGACGATCGTCGGAAACCTGGCGAAAATGCCTCACCTTCTGGTAGCCGGAGCGACGGGCTCAGGGAAATCGGTATGCATTAACGGCATTATCACCAGCATCTTGTTCAAAGCAAAGCCGGATGAAGTGAAATTTATGATGGTCGACCCCAAAATGGTCGAGCTCAATGTCTATAACGGGATTCCGCATCTGTTGACCCCTGTTGTCACCGATCCCCGGCGAGCTTCGTTGGCACTTAAGAAAATCGTCGTTGAGATGGAGAAACGTTATGAGTTGTTCTCCAAATCGGGAGCGCGGAACATCGAAGGCTACAATCACATGATGGCGGATCGACCGGAGTCCATCTTGCCTTACATCGTGGTCATCGTGGACGAGCTGGCGGACTTGATGATGGTCGCGGCCAGCGATGTCGAAGATGCCATCGCGCGGCTGGCACAAATGGCCCGTGCTGCCGGCATCCATCTGATTATTGCCACGCAGCGGCCGTCGGTCGACGTCATTACCGGCGTCATCAAAGCCAACATCCCGTCGCGGATCGCGTTTGGGGTATCCTCTCAGGTCGATTCACGGACGATCCTCGATATGGCGGGCGCCGAGAAGCTGCTAGGTCGCGGGGACATGCTCTATATGCCGATGGGCGCCTCTAAGCCGATACGGGTGCAAGGCGCGTTTATGAGCGACCAGGAAGTTGAGACCATCGTAGGTTTTGTGCGGGGGCAAGGTCAAGCCGAATACGACGAAAGCTTGGTTCCCGAGGTCGACGATGAAGTGCACGAGGCGGAAGAGGTGTTGGACGAGCTTTATGATCAAGCCGTCCAGATCGTGCTAGAAGCGAAGCAAGCCTCCGTTTCGCTGTTACAGCGGCGGATGCGCGTCGGCTATACCCGGGCTGCGCGACTGATCGATTCCATGGAAGCGCGAGGGATCGTCGGACCTTATGAAGGCAGTAAACCAAGAGAAGTATTAATGTCAATGGAGCAATACAAAATGGGAAGGATCTCCTCCTGATCTGTCAGGATTAGGGGAATCCTTCCCCTTTCTTTTTTTAGGAGTACTCGAAACTTAGGGTGCATAGGAAGGGACGACGCTTGTCATACTAAAGTCACCCATCCTTGTTGAACAACTTCTAAAAAGAGAGGTAGAGCTAAACATATGAAGAAAGCGAAGATCTGGTTTGCCTCCGGTTTAGTGCTGCTTTTGTTCGGAATCGGATACGGAGCGAACGTACTCCGGCATACGCTTGACGAAGGCAAAGTCAATACCTATAAAGCACAGCCCGCGTTCAGTGAGCAGGTTATCGATTATGGGGCATTCGGGAAAGACGTGTATGAGCTGCAGGGGAGGCTTTCTTATCTTGGTTTTTACCACGGTAAGTTAGACAGCTACTTTGGTCCCAAGACGCGTGACGCCCTCAAATGGTTCCAGTCGGAGTTTGGGATGGAGGCGGATGGCCTCGCTGGCCCCAAAACGAAGTTAAAGCTTTACAACGCCACGAAAAACTGGAAGCCAGGCATGGAATACGCCAATGCCGGTGGGGCGGCGAAACCTCAAACCGGAACGGGAAATAAAACCGGTGGAGAGGGTGGCGGTGCAGGTAAAGTGAAAGCGGAATCCGCGGATCTGTCCGCCTCCAACGCCATGGGATTGTCGGAGAACGATTTGCGGATTATGGCTAACGCCGTTTACGGGGAGTCGCGCGGCGAGCCGTTTGAAGGCCAGGTTGCCGTAGCGGCGGTGATCTTGAACCGGGTGAAGTCGCCGAGTTTTCCTAACACCGTGTCCGGCGTCATCTTTCAGCCTGGCGCATTTACGGCTGTTGCGGACGGTCAAATCTGGCTGGAGCCTAACGAACAAGCCCGCAAAGCCGTACAGCAGGCGCTAAATGGCTGGGATCCGTCGGGAGGCTGCATTTACTATTTCAACCCAAGAACGGCGACCTCGAAATGGATCTGGTCGCGACCGCAGGTCAAGACGATCGGAGAGCATATTTTCTGTATGTAAATAGTTGATTATCGAAGGAGCAGCCGCTTGTCGTCAGGTTGCTTCTTTCCTTTGAATTGGTATAGAATGGAACTGACTTTCTAGTAAAGGAGTTTTGGGTTTGAACAAAACGCGATTTGAGCGCGGCTCCGTAGGCCATATCCGGCTTCACGTCCTGCCGACCAACCGATTCAAAACATTTGCCATTTCCCTCTACGCGGGATTGCCGCTGCAAGAGCAAACGGTAACCGCTACCGCCCTCACTCCGTTCGTGCTGCGCCGAGGTACGGAATCCTACCCGGAAACCACGCAGTTCCGCGAGCAGCTCGAGCATATGTATGGGGCGGGCTTCGGCTTTGATGTATATAAACGTGGCAACTACCAGATGGTTCAGTTCCGGATGGATACAATCAACGATTCTTTCGTGAAGAGCAACCATTCGCTCCTCGGCCAAAGCTTTGCTTTCCTTGGCGAAGTCGTGACCAAACCAGCCAAGGAAAACGGTGCCTTCCGCTCGACATACGTCAATTCGGAACGGGAGTCGGTCCGCAAGAAGCTGGAAGGGATCATCAACGATAAGATTCGTTACGCCGCTGAACGCTGCACAGAAGAGATGTTTAAGGACGATCCGTACCGTCTTCACCCGCTTGGAGAGCGGAGCCAATTGGACGGAATTACGCCGGAGTCTTTGTACGCCTCCTACCAGAACTGGCTGCAGCAGGCCCACATGGACTTGTATGTGGTTGGCGATACGACATTAGCCGAGGTGGAGGAGTTGGTCTCCAAGCACTTCAGCTTGAGTCGATCGATCTCGCCGGAATATGAGCCGGAGCAGGTCCATATCCGAGGCGGTGAAGTTCGGACGGTCAAGGAAGCTCTTGATGTTAATCAAGGCAAATTAAACTTGGGCCTCCGCACGCCGATCACTTACGGAGATGAGCGATACGCTTCTTTGCTGCTGTATAACGGCATTCTCGGTAGCTACCCGCATTCCAAACTGTTTATCAATGTCCGTGAAAAAGAGAGCTTGGCCTATTACGCAGCCTCGCGTTACGACGGGCATAAAGGCATCGTTGCCATTCAATCGGGGATTGAAATCGCCAACTATGAAAAGGCGCTTCGCATTATCGAAGCCCAGCTGGCGAGCATGCGCGCTGGAGAAATCAGCGAGCTGGAAATGTCCCAGACCAAGGCGATGATCCGCAACAGCTTACTGGAGATGCAGGATTCCGCTTTTGAAATGATCGCCTACGATTTCAACCGCGTCTTGTCCGGCAAAGACCGTCCGGCGGAGGAACTGCTCCGTCAAGTGGAACAGGTGCAGCCGAAGGATGTTGTGGCGGCCGCGGAAACCGTCCAGCTCGATACGATATACTTTTTGACAGGCCAGAAGGAGGGGTAGGCGGATGGAAACGATACGTTACGACGCTTTGCAGGAAACGCTGTATCGCGAAACGATGGAGAACGGACTGCAGGTCTACGTGCTTCCCAAACCGGGCTTCCAGAAAACATACGCCACGTTCTCGACCAAATACGGATCGATCGATAATCATTTCCGGGTAGAAGGGCAGGAGGACATCGCGGTTCCAGATGGCATCGCGCATTTTCTGGAGCATAAGATGTTCGAGGAGCCGGAAGGGGACATTTTTGCCACTTTTGCTTCTCAAGGCGCTTCCGCTAATGCCTTTACCAGCTTCGACCAAACGGTATATCTGTTCTCCGCGACGGAGAACATTCCGGCTAACCTGGAAACGCTGGTCAATTTCGTGCAGCACCCTTACTTTACCGACCAGAACGTCGAGAAGGAAAAAGGGATAATCGGTCAGGAGATCGGCATGTATCGGGATAACCCGGATTGGCGGGTGTATTTCGGCTTGATCGAGGCGATGTACAAGGTGCACCCCGTTCATATCGATATTGCCGGCACGGTGGAATCGATTGGAACGATCACCAAGGAGACGCTGTATACGTGCTACAATGCCTTTTATCACCCTAGCAATATGCTGCTGTTCGTCGTTGGGGGGGTCGATCCCGAAGAAGTGTTTAAGCTGGTCCGGGACAATCAGGCGAAGAAAGAATATAAGCCGCAGGGAACGATTGATCGTCTATTTGAGGCAGAGCCGCAGGGAGTGTCCGAGAAACGGCGGGAATCCCGCTTGCCGGTGTCACAGCCGAAATGCTTGTTCGGTTTTAAGGAGACGCGGCTTGGCTTGACCGGCGAGGAGTTGCTGCGCCGAGACCTCGCCACGAAGCTGGCGCTCGATCTGTTGTTTGGGGCCAGTACGAAGCTGTATCAAAAGCTGTATGACATGGATCTGATCTCCGACAGCTTTGGCCATGAATACAACAGCAATCCCAATTACGCTTTCTCAGCGATCGGTGGAGACACCAAGGATCCGGACCGGATGTTGGCCGTGATTAAAGAAGAGACCGAAGCCCTGCTGGCTTCCGGATTCCATCAAGAAGATTTCGAACGGGCGCGCAAGAAGAAAATCGGCGGTTATTTACGCATGTTGAATTCGCCGGAGAACATCGCTCACGAGTTCACCCGTTACAACTTCCGGGGCGGCGACCTCTTCGCGGTACTGCCGCTTTACGAATCGCTTACTCTGGAAGACATCAATGCACGGTTGCGCGAGCATATCGATTGGGAACAGCTGGCCGTATCGATCGTGGTGAGTCCGTAAATGGCGGTTGATCATGGGTTAGGAAAGAATATCGCGGACATGACCGTACTGATCACCGGGGCAAGCCGAGGGATCGGCGCCGAGGTGGCGCTGCGGTTTGCTTCGGTCGGCATGAACGTGGTCATTCACTATATGAACTCGCACGAGGCGGCGAATGAAGTGGCTCGCAAATGCCTAGAGCTTGGAGCCAAGGCTTATACAGTCGCTGCTGATTTGCGGAGCAAGGAGCAAATTTTGCGGATGAAGGAAAGGCTCGAGAATTACGGGCTGTATCCCGACATTTTGGTTAACAATGCGGGGATCTCGCATTACGCGCTGCTGTCCGATGTAACTGAAGAGGAATGGGACGACGTGATGAACGTCAATTTAAAAAGCGTGTTTCTGTGCAGCCAGATGTTCATGCCGCATATGATCAGTCAGCGCTTTGGGCGGATAATCAACGTGTCCTCGGTTTGGGGAATATCAGGAGGCTCCTGCGAAGCGGTGTACTCAGCGGCAAAGGGCGGAGTTAATTCATTCACCAAAGCGTTAGCCAAAGAACTGGCCCCCTCCGGCGTCACCGTGAATGCGGTGGCTCCGGGCGCGGTCAAGACGGAGATGATGGAACGCTTTGACGAGGAAGAACTCCGCCAGCTGGAGGAGGATATCCCGGCGGGACGGCTAGGTTCGCCGCAGGAGGTTTCGTCACTTGTTTATTTTTTGGCATTACCGGAATCGGGTTATATCACGGGACAGATCATTAGCCCGAATGGCGGCTGGATTACCTGATCGCCCCTTGATTCGCAGGTTTTGCTATCCGCATTATTCCGCGGCTCGCGTATAAAACCCACGGGTTTTTCGCATATTACGACTGTTGATTTTAAATCGCCAAGCGAAGGAGGATTTAATCATGTCAACGGTACTCAAAAATTTTGATACATGGAAGAAATTCCTGGGTGAACGCGTCGAGCATGCGGAAAAAGCCGGTTTCAGCGAAGAGGCGATCGCCAACCTTGCTTATGAAATCGGTGGTTTTCTGGACGACAAAGTCGATCCGCAAAACGAATCCAACCGTGCCCTCAAAGAAATTTGGGATGTCGGTAGTGAAGAAGAGCGGAAAACCATCGCCCGTTTGATGGTGAAGTTGGCCAAGAAAAACGCATAGTTTGGCACTTGAAAAGCTCCCGTTCCGGGAGCTTTTCCCCCATTTTTCCCACCCGCTTGCCTTTCATTTTCATTTTATATATCATAAAACACATATGAACATGTAATATCAATATTGGTAAGAAATGTTTTGCAAATTGTTTTTGCAAAACAGCAGGAATTAAGACCTATTTTGTCGAATGATGCATGAGGATATGGAGAAGGTGTCTGGGATGGTAGAGAAACAATGGTATCTGGAATACAAAATACATAAGAATCGTCCGGGACTTTTGGGGGATATCGCTTCCATGTTAGGGATGCTGGAGATCAATATTTTGACGATCAACGGCGTTGAAGGTAAGACTCGAGGACTACTTCTGGAAACGGACGATGACGGCAAAATCGATCAAGTCAGCCAGTTGTTGAACAAGGTGGACAGCATTACGGTGACCGCTTTACGCAATCCACGGCTTGTCGACTTGTTGGCCGTGCGCCATGGCCGATACATCGACCGGGATTCCGATGACCGTAAGACGTTTCGGTTTACTCGGGATGAACTAGGGATTTTGGTTGATTTTCTCGGAGAGGTGTTTAAGCGGGAAGGACATCAGGTGATTGGACTCCGAGGCATGCCTCGCGTTGGCAAGACGGAATCGATTATTGCCGGCAGCGTCTGCGCCATGAAGCGATGGACGTTTGTATCTTCAACGCTCTTGCGGCAAACGGTACGCAGCCAATTGTCTGAGAACGAAATGGATCCCCACAATGTATTTATTATAGACGGTATCATCAGTACGTTACGTTCCAATGAAAAGCATCATCAGCTCTTACAGGAGTTGATGTCCATGCCTTCGACCAAAGTCATAGAGCATCCGGATGTATTTGTTAAAGAGTCTGAATACAGTTATGACAATTTTGACATTATTATAGAATTGCGTAACAATCCGGAGGAGCAAATCGTTTACGATACGTTCACGACAATTTATACGGACGATCTGTAAGGGTTTGCCGCATAATTAATCATAGCATAGCAGGAGGTGATGGTCGTGTCGGAATTGGGCCAGCAGTTAAGGGAAGCCCGCCTTGCCAGAGGTTTGTCGCTGGATGATGTACAGGAAATGACGAAGATTCGCAAACGATATTTGGAAGCCATCGAAATGGGTGATTATAAGGTTCTGCCTGGAAGCTTCTATGTTCGGGCTTTTATTAAAACGTATGCGGAAACCGTTGGCTTGGATGCGGACGAACTGCTTGCCGAACATCGGCAAAATGTGCCTTCTTCAGCTCCGGAACCCACGATGGAACCGGTCATTCAAAAACGACGCAGCCGGCAGCACAACGATCGCAACTCGAAATGGTTGTCCACCACGCTGATGTGGTCGTTTGCCGTGCTGATTTTAATTGTTATTTATATGTATTTCTCGGTCTGGGGCAACAACAAGGATGAAGCCGAGGGGAATAAGGAGCCGGATCCTACGCCGGTGACTCAAGGGAAAACGCCAACAAATGGGAATCAAAATGGCACGAATGCGGGGAACGGAACGGCCGGCGATGCCGTGGGCGGAAACAAGGGCGCCGGAAACGGGACGGATACTGTAACGGATCCGGGGACGAACAACGGCACCAATGCAGGTAATATGGGGAATGGGGGCAATGAAACCCCGGGTAATGAACCCGGCAATCAAATTACCGTCGTCCCGGATGGAACAGAAGGCAGCACAACGAAATACAAGATTCAAAATCCCGGAACCCAGCCGGTACAGGTCGTTATAACGGCAAGCGGCGAAAGCTGGGTAGAAGTTCGCAAAGGAAGCAAAAGCGGGGAAAAGCTGTATTTCGGAAAAACCAAAGACGGCGACGTGCTGACGTATGACGTTGTACCGGAAGGTTTGTACATTTTGTCGGGGAATTCGGCTAAGACCGCGATTGCGGTAGCGGAACAACCGATCGAGGACGGCAAGACGACATCCCGATTCTTCCTCAGTTTGGATGATGGGACTGGCGGCAGTACCGCAGGTAATACGGGGACCGAAACCGACGGTACCGTTACCAACAACGAAACAACGACAGGGAGCGAATAAGCGAAGGCGGGAACCCGGCCAACTGCTTGTTCGAGAACGAAGAGCGCGGTTGAGACCGGTCCGGTCTAACGGCGCTTTTTTGGCTGTCAGGAGACCGCAATGACAGGGATACTCGACTTTGCGAATTTTTTTACATATAATTTAATTATGAAAAGATTGGAAACCGAGAAAGGAATGTGACTTATGGCTTCGGAAAATTCTTTCGACATCGTTTCAAAAATGGACATGCAGGAATTGACCAACGCGATCGATCAAACCGAACGGGAAATCGCAAACCGGTTTGATTTTAAAGGGAGTAAAAGCGAGCTTAAGCTGGAGAAGGACGTGCTGGTGATCGTTTCCGACGATGATTATAAGCTGGGCGCCGTCATCGACATCCTGCAATCGAAAATGATCAAGCGAGGCTTGCCGATCAAGAATCTGGATTATGGCAAGATTGAACCGGCTTCGCTCGGCACGGTACGGCAGCGGATTAACCTGAAGCAGGGGATCGACCAGGAGAATGCCAAGAAAATCAACATCTTGATCCGCGACTCCAAGCTGAAGGTCAAAAGCCAGATCCAAGGCGACCAAATTCGCGTTACCGGCAAAAGCAGAGATGATTTGCAGGAGATCATGCAGATGTTACGCAAAGCCGATTTGACGGTGGATTTGCAGTTCACCAACTTTAAATAGAGCGTAAAGTGCACAACCTCTTAAAGGTCTCTTGCGGCGCCGGTTTTGAGCTGCGGAGGCCATTTTCATATTTTTGACAGCATCGGTACTGGAATATTATACTTGTAGAGGTTGTTCAATCGTTCGTATGACGGGAACTCTGGCTTTTAGGCGATGGGGGAAATGGTTCATGACAGAAAAGGTAAAAATCGTGACGCTCGGCTGCGAGAAAAATCTGGTTGACTCGGAAATTATGTCGGGCCTGATTGATCAGCGTGGCTACTCTTTGGTGGATAATCGCGAAGACGCAACCGTAATAATCGTCAACACCTGCGGGTTTATCGATGCAGCCAAAGAAGAGTCGGTCAACACGATTCTTGAGCTCGCCGATCTAAAGGAAAGCGGGCGGCTGAAGGCGCTGATCGTTTCCGGATGTTTGACGCAGCGATATAAGCAAACATTAATGGATGAAATGCCGGAGATCGACGGAATCGTCGGTACGGGGGATTTTCACCACATCAACCGGATCGTCGACGAGGCGCTTAAGGGCAAGAAGCCGGCGCTGGTTGGCAATCCTGTCTTTAATTATGAACAGGCGCTGCCACGCAAACTGACCACGGCCCGGTATACGACTTACGTGAAAATTGCCGAAGGCTGTGACAACAATTGTACGTTCTGCAGCATTCCGATCATGCGCGGGAAGTTCCGCAGTCGCTCAATGGAATCCGTCCTTGAGGAAGTGCGAAGCATGGCCGCCCAAGGCGTGAAGGAAATCAGCCTTATCGCGCAGGACTCGACCAATTACGGTACCGATTTATATGGGGAGTTTAAACTGGCTGAGCTGATGGACCGGGTAACCCAGGTGGAGGGGATTGAGTGGGTGCGTCTGCATTACGCTTACCCCGGCTTTTTTACGGACGAGCTGATCGAGATGATGGCGACGAATCCGAAAATTTGCAAATATGTAGATATGCCGTTGCAACACAGCGAAGACGCAATTCTGAAGCGTATGCGCCGCCCTGGACGGAACCGTGATATCCGTGAGCTAGTTGCCAAGATTCGTGCACGGATTCCTAATGTTTCGCTGCGCACTTCCTTGATCGTCGGGTTCCCCGGGGAAACCGAGGAGGATTTCGAGCGGTTATGTGAGTTTGTGCGCGAGGTGAAGTTCGATCGGCTTGGCGTTTTTACCTATTCCAAGGAAGAGGATACGCCGGCGTCGCGTTTACCGGACCAAGTTGACGAGGCTGTGAAGGAGTGGCGAGCCAACACGTTGATGGAGATTCAGCGAGAGGTTGCTAATGCGAACAGCGGCAAGTTTGTCGGCGAGGTGCTGGACGTCTTGATCGAGCGTTACGACGGCCGCAGCGACGTTTACGTGGGCCGCTCGCAATACGATGCTCCTGAAATTGACGGCGAGGTATTCGTTACGAATTGCCCCGTCGGGCTCGGGGAACTGACCAAGGTGCGGATTACGCATGCTTTTGACTATGATCTATCCGGGGAGGCCGTCCTGTGAATTTGCCCAACCGTATCACATTAACCCGTATTTTTATGATTCCGGTGATGCTGGTCTTCTTGCTGGTCGACGCCGGGTGGCTGTCCCATGAGATTACGCTCGGCGTTTACTCGCTGCCGGTCCATCAGTTGATCGCAGCGGTTCTGTTTATCGTTGCGGCCAGTACGGATGGGATCGACGGCTACATCGCCCGCAAATATAATCTGGTCACCAATCTAGGCAAGCTGCTTGATCCTCTAGCCGATAAGCTGCTTGTTGGCACCGTGCTGATCGGTCTTGTGGCGATGGGCAAATGTGACGCCTGGATCGCGGTCGTCATCATCAGCCGTGAATTCGCCGTAACCGGCCTGCGTGAAGTCGCACTGTTGGAGGGCTCCGTGATCGCAGCCAGCAAGTGGGGGAAGGCGAAGACCATTACGCAAATCATCGCGATTTCCGCGTTGTTGCTGAACAACTTTCCATTCGAATGGCTTTCGTTCCCGCTCGACGATGTTGCGATGTGGTTGGCGGCCGTCATCACACTGTATTCGGGCATCGATTATTTCGTAAAAAATAAGAGCGTGCTTTCTTTTTCCAAAGCATAAACTGATGTTGGCGTTCGGTCGGCCGGAAAGGTGAAGGAGGCATGCGAAGGTGAGAGCGGAAATTATCGCGGTCGGGACGGAACTGTTGCTCGGCCAAATTGTAAATACCAATGCGCAGTATCTGTCGCAAGAACTTGCGGCGTTGGGGATGGACGTTTATTTTCAGACCGTGGTTGGAGATAACATGAAACGGCTGGCGGAGGCGGTGAGAACGGCCTCGGGGAGGGCCGATGTGTTGATCTTTACCGGCGGGATCGGTCCGACGCAGGACGATTTGACTAAAGAAGCACTGGCCGAGCTGTTGGGACGGACCCTCTATATCGATTCGGAAGCGATGGCGAACGTTGAGCGATTCTTCCAAGGCCGCGGAGTCCCGATGACAGAGAACAACCGTCGCCAGGCGCTGGCTATTGAAGGAGGCACACCGCTTCCGAATGAAACGGGATTAGCTGTGGGCAATGCGCTTTCTGTAGACGGAAAGTTTTATATCGTGTTACCTGGACCGCCGAAGGAAATGAAGCCAATGTTCGAGCGACAGGCGAAGCCTTGGATTCTGGAGCATGTGCTGACCGGCGAGATGCCGATTTATTCGCGGATGCTGAAATTCGCCGGGATTGGAGAATCGGCGCTGGAGACGCATTTGCTCGACCTCATCCAGGCTCAAAGTGATCCGACGGTTGCGCCGTATGCGAAGGAGGGCGAAGTGACCATTCGCGTATCCACCAAAGCGGCAAGCGAGTCGGATGCGACGGTAAAGCTAGATGCGATGGAGCGGGAGATTGCCTCGCGGCTGCCGGAGCATCTGTACGCTAACGTGGATGAGCCGATCGAGAAGACGATTCTCGATTTGATGGCTACTCGCGGATTAACGCTAAGTGCTGCCGAAAGCTGCACCGGCGGACTACTTATGGAAATGTTCACAGCGCTGCCGGGCAGCTCGGCTGTGTTCTCCGGCGGAATCGTGTGCTACTCCAATGAGATGAAGGAGAAGCTGCTGAACGTGCCGCATGACCTGCTGGAGGGCGACGGCGCCCCAGGCGCGGTCAGTGCGGAAACCGCCAAGGTATTGGCGGAACAGGTACGCCTCACCGTAGGCACCGACCTTGGTCTGTCGATCACCGGCGTGGCGGGTCCGGCCCATTCCGAGCGCAAGCCTGTCGGTTTGGTGTACATTGCGATCTCGCGCCGGGGTGCGGATACCTCAGTCTTTGAATTGAACCTCAAGGGTAACCGCGAGACGATCCGGCTACGTGCCGCAAAGACATTGTTGTATCGGTTGTGGAGAGCGTTGCAGGATAATGACGTCAATAGCGTATCGTCAGCTTCCCTTTGACCTTTATCCCTTTCATTCAGAAGTGAGTGAGGGGCTGGGGACGAAAGGGCTGGGCTGGGAAGCTCTTCGGCAACACGCTAGGCAAGTGAATAAGTAGGTGCTTGCACTATGGAAGATTATGACATATAATCAAGGCACGGAAGAACCGTAGCAAACTGTTTCAGTTGTGCTGCGGTTCTTTTTTTGTTGTTGGAGTAACTATGGGGAGGGGATGAGAGTGAGAACCAAGCAGTGACTAAGGAGGCAATTAAGTAGATAACTAATGAGAGGTAACTAAGCAAGATAAGTAAGTAGGAAGTGCCGGCTGTCGTCAGACTAGGTTGTGGTGCGAGTGGTGGGGGCAAGAATCTGTTCGAAAAATCATATATAATGGTGCCCCCTGAGAACTAATTTGCTTGTTATGTATGAAAAATCGAATATAATCCTGCCCTAGTGGGACAACATCAGCAAATATATATGAAAAATCGAGTATAATCCGTAATTACAGCCAATTTCGACGAATTATATATGAAATTTCATACATATCTAGATGTAACATAACTCTATCGCCGTGGTGAGCGCATTTCCGAAGGGAACGGCGTCTATAGAGCCTTGTAAAGCGTGCCATGCGCCAAAGTCAGCGAATCCTCGGAAGGGGAGAGCGTCTAGCGAGCGCCTCAGTCCCTCCAACGTCAGTCCAGTTTGCGGGATGCCCAAGGGCAGCGGGCCCTCCCTTACGGTAAGGGAGGGTTTGGAAGGGTTGAGTCCAGGTTTGGGAAGGGGGAGATTTTTTTTACGAATGTATGTTCGAAAAAACGCTTGGCAAACATACCAAAACAAGGTACAATGATATACGTGAGAAGTTACAAATGGCCATGAATTATAATGAATTTATGTTATTTAAGTATCCGATGATTTATATCTAATTTAAGGATGTGAGCTGATTGTCAGATCGTAAAGCAGCGCTGGAGATGGCGCTTCGCCAAATAGAAAAGCAATTCGGTAAAGGTTCAATCATGAAACTTGGAGAATCAACGCATATGCAGGTAGAGATCGTCCCGAGCGGATCGATCGCCTTGGATATCGCCCTGGGTACCGGAGGACTTCCTCGCGGACGGATTATCGAAGTCTATGGGCCGGAATCTTCCGGTAAAACGACGGTAGCGCTGCACGCGATCGCTGAAGTTCAGAAGATCGGTGGACAAGCTGCCTTCATCGACGCCGAGCATGCATTGGACCCGTCTTATGCCAGCAAGCTGGGCGTGAACATCGACGAACTTCTGCTGTCCCAACCGGATACGGGGGAACAAGCGTTGGAGATCGCCGAAGCGCTCGTGCGCAGCGGCGCGGTCGACGTTATCGTCATCGACTCCGTTGCGGCACTGGTGCCTAAAGCGGAGATCGAAGGCGAAATGGGGGACTCGCACGTTGGTTTGCAAGCCCGCCTTATGTCACAGGCGCTGCGGAAGCTGTCGGGGGCAATCAGCAAGTCGAAGACGATCGCGATCTTTATTAACCAGTTGCGCGAGAAAGTTGGCGTAATGTTCGGCAACCCGGAGACGACGCCAGGCGGACGCGCGCTGAAGTTCTACTCCACGGTACGTTTGGATGTGCGCCGTATTGAAACAATCAAGATGGGCAACGACATGGTGGGGAACCGGACTCGGATCAAAGTCGTGAAGAACAAGGTCGCTCCTCCTTTCAAACAGGCCGAGATCGATATCATGTACGGGGAAGGCATTTCCAAAGAAGGCAGTCTCATCGATATCGGGACGGAGCTGGATATCGTGGACAAGAGCGGTGCCTGGTATTCGTATTCCGGCGAACGCCTTGGACAAGGTCGCGAGAACGCAAAGCAGTTCTTGAAGGAACATCCGGAGATCGCGAATACGATTGAGCAGAAGATCCGCGAGTCCAGTAATTTGACTACGTCGGTAGCTCCGGCTTCGCCCAACGAAGTGGAAGCGGAGCTTGAGGAAGAGCAAGCGCTGCTTGGAGAAGAATAAGCTCGTTAAGCCGTAATGATCAAGCGCTCTGACCGTCGGTAAATCGCCGGGGCAGGGCGCTTTTGCAGTACTTGGGAAATCGATGAATAGCTTAGGCTGAACCGGAGGGATTTGATGTGAGTACGTGGGGACAATCGCGCGGAAAAGCCGCGAGTAGAAGAGGCGGATCTTCCTCCGGCCAACGTAGCGAAGAAGAAATCGTAGATATTTCCGACGAGTCGTTCTGGGAACCGCGGCCGCGAGATGTCAACCGGGATCCGGACGGGGCGGAAACGGAAGACTCCGCCGGTTTGGACGCCTTCCCCGAGGACGTCGAGCTGGTGATTACGTCCGTGATGATGCTGAAGCGGCCGAAGTATCGTTATCGAATCTCATTTGGCGTTTATTCGTTGGAGGTCCATGAGGACGTGATGATCAAATACCGCATGATTAAAGGCGCGGTATTTACCAAAGTAGACCTAGAGGAAATCGTAGCGGCTGACGAGCGCCAGCAGGGATATGCCGACGCTGTGAAGTATCTAAGCTTGAAACCGCGAACGACGTACGAGATCGCGCAACGTCTAGGGGAAAAGGGTTGGAGTGAGGAGACGATTCAGGACGTTCTTGTCCGCCTTCAGTCGGAAGGTTACGTGGATGACGCCGTATACGCTCAGGAATGGGCTTCTCAACGCGTTAAGCTGCGTGGAAAGGGAAAGCTGTGGGTCAAGCATGAACTACGTCAGAAAGGCGTCTCTAAGTCGCATATCGAGGAAGCGCTCGGCGAAGTTAGTGAAGATGACGAGTTTGAGAGCGCTCTTCAGCTAGGATTGAAGAAGTGGCAAGGGACGACGGGAGAACCGCTTGACCGCAAACGCAAAACGGGGGCTTTCCTGCAGCGCCGTGGATTTAGTGGAGGCGTTGTGTCCCGGGTTATGCGCGAACTCGGCAACCGGGAACAAATGCATGGAATGGACGAATGGGACGAAGAATAAGAGGACGGGAGGGAACTCCTGTCATTAGCTTGACAATATCTTTTGTCAAATAATAAAATGAACATGAATCCATATCGTGAGAAGCCCTTTTTTTCCTTCCAAAATTATGGGTCTGCGATAGGATTTATGTTCTCTAATCATGAAGGCAAAGTGCCGCCGCTTGAATAGCGGAAGGGTCATGCATTGCAGCATGAACTGCTGAACTGAATGGGCAAGTCATGAATTTTTTGTATGAATGATGAACCTAGAAACGAAAAGTAACTACAATTGCAAACATCCCAAGGAATGCCTTGGAGGAAACAACGGGGAGGTGAACAGATTGAACGCTGGAATCTGGATCGTTCTCGTTGCAGCCGCTTTATTCTTTGGGTTCGTGATCGGGTATTTTATTCGCAAGTCTCTTGCCGAAGCTAAAATTTCCAGTGCAGAGCATGCGGCCAGTCAAATCTTGGAGAATGCCAAGAAGGACGCAGAAGCACTGAAAAAGGAAACGGTTCTGGAAGCTAAGGACGAAGTCCATAAGCTTAGAGCCGAAGCTGATAAAGACATTCGTGAACGTCGGAATGAAATACAACGACAAGAAAGACGATTGTTGCAAAAAGAAGAGTCGCTGGATAAAAAATTAGAATCGCTTGAACGTAAAGAAGAGCAAGTGGTCAGCAAAGAGAAACGAATCGAAGAAACACAACAGCAAATCGACTTGATTTACAAGAGTCAGGTTCAGGAACTGGAGCGAATTTCCAACCTTACGATGGAAGATGCCCGTTCGATCATTTTGAACAACGTGGAGCAGGAAGTACGCCATGAAACCGCGCAGATGATTAAAGACATTGAACAGCAAGCGAAGGAAGAAGCGGATAAGAAATCCCGCGAGATTATTACGCTGGCGATTCAACGTTGCGCTGCCGATCATGTGGCGGAGACGACGGTTTCTGTCGTAACGCTGCCGAACGAAGAGATGAAGGGACGGATCATCGGCCGGGAAGGCCGGAATATCCGCGCACTCGAAACCTTGACTGGGATCGATCTCATTATCGACGATACACCGGAAGCGGTGATCTTGTCGGGCTTTGACCCAATTCGCCGTGAAATCGCTCGGACCGCCTTGGAGAAATTGGTGGCGGACGGACGGATTCATCCGGCCCGGATCGAAGAAATGGTCGAGAAATCCCGCAGGGAAGTGGACGAACGCATTCGCGAATACGGCGAACAAGCTACGTTCGAAGTGGGCGTGCATGCCCTGCATCCGGATTTGATCAAGATTTTGGGACGACTCAAGTTCCGGACAAGCTACGGTCAGAACGTACTGAAACACTCGATGGAAGTCGCTTATCTGACCGGATTGATGGCTGGAGAGTTGGGCGAAGACATCGCTCTTGCCAAACGGGCAGGTTTGCTGCACGATATCGGTAAAGCGCTTGATCATGAAGTGGAAGGGTCTCATGTCGAAATCGGTGTGGAACTGGCTAAGAAGTATAAGGAACATCCGGTGGTTATTAACAGCATTGCCTCTCATCATGGCGATTGCGAAGCCACCTCTGTCATTGCCATGCTGGTTGGCGCGGCCGATGCTCTGTCGGCGGCAAGACCGGGTGCACGTCGGGAAACACTCGAAACCTACATTCGGCGGTTGGAGAAGCTCGAGGAAATTTCCGAGTCGTTCGAAGGTGTCGAGAAATCGTTTGCCATTCAGGCGGGCCGCGAGGTACGCGTAATGGTGCAGCCGGATAAGATCGACGATGCGGAAGCATTCCGCTTGGCGCGTGACATTACCAAGACGATTGAAAGTGAACTGGATTATCCGGGACATATCAAAGTTACCGTCATCCGCGAGACGCGGGCGGTTGAATACGCCAAGTAAAGGTTATGCTGAAAAGTGGCCCCTCGCGGGCCGCTTTTTCATTGCCTGGACGACCCCAAGTCCATGCGATCTTAGGGTCATTGGTCAGAGGAGGGAACCACCATGAAAGTTCTTTTTATCGGAGACATCGTCGGAAATACGGGGAGGAAAGCACTGAAAGCCACGCTTCCTCATTTAAAATCGAAATATAACCCGCATATCATTATCGCTAACGGGGAGAACGCCGCGGCGGGCCGGGGCATTAACGCCAACATCGCCAAAGAGTTTTTCGACCAAGGCGTACACGGCTTAACGATGGGCAACCACACATGGGACAATAAAGAAATTTTCGATTTCATCGATGACGAGCCGCGCATGGTCCGGCCGGCTAATTATCCGCCAGGCACGCCGGGGCAGGGATTTACCGTGATCAAAGCAGGCGGCAAGGAACTGGCTGTGGTGAATTTGATGGGCCGTACTTTTCTGCCGGCGATCGACGATCCATTCCGGGCTGCTGATGAGATTGTTAGTCAGCTATCCAAGAAGCACAAGTGTATTCTGGTCGATTTCCATGCTGAAGCAACATCAGAAAAAATCGCCATGGGATGGCATCTGGATGGCCGTGCCTCGCTTGTCGTGGGGACGCATACGCATGTGCAAAGCAACGACGATACGATTCTGCCGCAGGGAACAGCTTACTTGACGGACGCCGGCATGGTCGGCTCACGCGAAGGCATTCTAGGCATGGAACGCACGGCGGTGCTGCGCAAGTTCACAACCCAGCTTCCCGTCCGGTTTCAAGTCTGCGAGGGGAAATGGCATTTCCACGCCGTGATCGTCGATATCGATGACTCCACGGGGAAGGCGAAGAAAATTCAAAAAATTCGCTTGCTTGAAGACGAATGGTTGATGGATTAGGAAACCGGAAAACGATTCCACGGCGATGCGGTGAAACGCCAGGAAGTCCCTAGGAACAAGGCCTCCCGAAACTTCTCCTCCGAGAAAAAGAAGGAATATCCCGAATTCTCACGAATATCTTCTAAGTAGTGGAATCCAACGAATATTCCCAGGGAGGTACTAACCATGGAAGTATTAAAGGTTTCAGCAAAATCCAACCCCAACTCCGTTGCCGGCGCGTTGGCTGGCGTACTCAGAGAACGTGGCGCTGCTGAACTTCAGGCCATTGGGGCGGGGGCTCTAAACCAAGCCATCAAAGCCGTAGCGATCGCCCGGGGATTCGTCGCGCCAAGCGGCGTGGACTTGATTTGCATTCCAGCCTTTACCGACATCGTGATCGATGGCGAGGATCGTACCGCTATTAAATTGATCGTAGAACCGAGATAACGTTTTAATAGAGATGATGCCTGTTTACATCCGTAGACAGGCTTTTTTGTCTTTTTCGGCAAACTATACGTAACGAAGGAGGAAGGATCATGACGAGACCGATCATTGATTTTCATTGCGACGCCTTAAGCAAACTGCAGCTAGATCCTAAGCTGGATTTTTCGAAGGATCGCCGCCTCGATGTAAATCTACGCCGTTTGAAAGAGGGCGGGGTGAAGCTGCAAACGTTCGCGATTTTTCTGTCTCAGCGGCTGGGCCCCCCGAAAATGGAACATATCCTAGAACAAATCGATGTCTATCAAGAACGCGTTCAACCTATGGGGGTGCTTCCCGTACAATCTGTGGAGGATCTGGATGCCTTGGAGCGTGGGGAGGCCATCGGAGGGCTGCTGTCGCTGGAAGGGGCGGACGGGCTGGAGGGTAACTTGCATTATGTCCGCGTATGTTATGAGAAAGGCGTTCGCTTTCTCGGACTGACCTGGAATTATGCCAACTGGGCCGCCGACGGGGTCATGGAGCCGCGAAACGGCGGGTTTACGCCAGCCGGTCTGGAGCTGGTCAATCTCTGCCATGAGCTCGGAATCATTCTGGATGTCTCGCATTTGTCGGTCAAAGGATTTTGGGAGCTTCAGGAGCTCGCGGAGTCAGCCGGCAAGCCGTTTATCGCTTCCCATTCCAACGCGTACCAGGTTTGCCCGCATGCCCGGAATCTTCGCGACGATCAGATCCAGGCGATCATCAAGCTGGGCGGTCTAATCGGCGTGACTACCGTACCGTGGTTTGTTAAAGAGGGGCGAAGCGCGTCCAGCAAAGATTTGCTGCCACATATCGAGCGGATTTGTTCGTTAGGGGGATCGTCTAACTTAATGTTCGGGTCCGATTTCGATGGGATTGAATCGCACTTAACCGATTTCCGACATTCGGGACATTACACCGTTTGGCAGGATACTTTGCTCAAATATTATCCGGAAGAGCTTGTCCGCGGATGGTTGTACGACAACGCAGCCGCGTTCCTGCGCGCTTGGTTGCCTTCTCACAAGTAAGCGCTTTAATTCATCCAATTGTGAGAACGAATTGATCGAAAACTACTATATGAAAAAAGGCTAGAAAACGCTTGCTTTTTACCAGGTTGAGACATAAAATTGACATGACTCTGAAACAGAATGTTCACAAACAAGGGGTTAGAATGTGACCTCTTGCACGTTAACATTCAAACTTCATTATTATTCTATTTTTTCCATTGCGATACGATTAAAGGGGTGGGCGATCTTGATTAGTCAATTGTCTTGGAAGATCGGTGGACAGCAGGGCGAGGGCGTTGAAAGTACGGATCGGATTTTTTCGACGGCTTTGAACCGGCTGGGATATTATTTGTACGGGTATCGGCATTTCTCCTCCCGTATTAAAGGCGGTCATACGAATAACAAAATCCGGATCAGTACCAAGCCGATTCGCGCGATTTCCGACGACTTGGACATTTTAGTCGCTTTTGACCAAGAAAGTATCGATTTGAATGCACAGGAGCTGCGTAGCGGCGGGGTGATCGTGGCGGATGCCAAGTTTAACCCGACGGTACCGGAGGGCGTGGATGCTCGTTTGTTCCCGGTGCCGATTACCAGTATTGCCGAAGAACTTGGGACTTCACTGATGAAGAACATGGTAGCTTCCGGTGCATCCTGGGCGTTGCTCGGACTTCCGCTAGAAGTATTCAATAAAGCGGTGGAAGAGGAATTCGGCCGTAAAGGGCCAGCGATTGTTGAGAAGAATATCGAAGCGGTCAAACGGGGAGCGGATTTCGTACTGGAACTCGCAGGAGGTCCTCTGGAGGAATTCAAGCTTGAGCCCGCTGACGGTAAGCAAAAGCTGTTCATGATCGGCAACGATGCGATCGGCTTAGGGGCTGTAGCCGCAGGCTGCCGGATTATGAGTGCTTACCCGATTACACCGGCTTCTGAAATTATGGAATATTTAATTAAGAAATTGCCGAAATTCGGCGGAACGGTCGTACAAACGGAGGATGAAATCGCGGCGATTACGATGGCGATCGGTTCGAGTTATGCAGGTGTCCGTACAATGACGGCATCGGCGGGACCCGGTCTGTCCCTGATGATGGAAGCGATCGGCTTGGCTGGGATGACCGAGACACCGGTTGTTATCGTCGATACGCAGCGTGGCGGTCCAAGTACAGGTTTGCCGACAAAGCAGGAACAGAGCGATATCAATGCACTGATCTATGGCACGCATGGGGAAATTCCGAAGATCGTCATTGCACCAAGCTCGATCGAAGAATGCTTCTATGATACAGTGGAAGCCTTCAATCTGGCTGAAAAATACCAAGTGCCGGTGATCATAGCTACGGATTTGCAATTATCCCTTGGTAAGCAGTCGTGCGAAATGCTGGATTACAGCAAGGTTTCGATTGATCGCGGCTACCTTGTGAAGGATATTCCGGATCGCGACGATTCCAGCATGTTTAACCGTTATGCCTTCACGGAGAATGGCATCTCCCCACGGGTATTGCCAGGTGAGAAGAATGGCATTCACCATGTGACCGGGGTCGAGCATGATGAATCCGGACGTCCGTCGGAAAGTACGGTTAACCGGAAGAAAATGATGGATAAACGTCTACGGAAGATTGCTCAGCTTGAAGTCACTAACCCGGTTCACCTGCAAGCGCCACACGCCGAACCGGATCTGCTCATTATCGGCATGGGTTCAACGGGAGGAACGATTGATCAAGCCCGTGTACACCTGTCCGAAGACGGGGTGAAGACGAACCACATGACCGTGCGACTGATGCATCCGTTCCCAACCGAGCAGGTGTTGCCGCAAATCGCGAAGGCGAAGAAAGTGGTCGTTCTGGAGAACAATGCTACCGGCCAATTGGCGAATTTGATTAAACAAAACATCGGCTACCACGATAAGATCGTGAATGTACTGAAATATAACGGCAATCCGTTCCTTCCTTCGGAAGTCTACGAGGAATGCAAGAAGGCATCCGGGAATAAAGCGCAGGAGGAGTTGGTGAAAAATGGCAACGTTTAAAGAGTTCCGTAACAACGTTAAACCTAACTGGTGTCCGGGCTGCGGCGATTTCTCCATTCAAGCCGCTATCCAACGCGCCGCGGCGAATGTAGGTCTTGAACCAGAGAACCTTGCCGTCATTTCCGGGATTGGTTGCTCCGGTCGGATTTCTGGATATATTAATGCCTACGGCCTGCATGGGATTCATGGCCGCGCACTGCCGATTGCCCAAGGTGTAAAGCTGGCGAACCGCGATCTGACGGTTATCGCCTCCGGCGGCGACGGCGACGGCTTCGCGATCGGGATGGGCCATACGGTGCATGCGATTCGCCGTAACGTCAACATCACTTACATCGTGATGGATAACCAGATTTACGGGTTGACCAAAGGGCAAACCTCCCCGCGCAGCGGCGAAGGTTTCAAGACGAAGAGTACCCCGGAAGGCTCGGTGGAATCGACCTTGTCACCGCTTGAAATCGCCTTGGCGTCCGGCGCCACTTTCGTGGCCCAGTCGTTCTCCAGCGATTTGAAGCAGCTCACGTCGCTGATCGAGCAAGGGATCCAGCACGAAGGCTTCTCCTTGATCAACGTGTTTAGCCCATGCGTTACTTTCAACAAGGTGAACACGTACGACTGGTTCAAAGAGAACATCATCAATCTAGAGACCGTTCCGGATTATGATCCAAGCAACCGGGCGATGGCCATGGCGAAGCTGATGGAGACAAACAGCATGATTACCGGGCTGATCTATCAAAACAAAGCGAAGAAGAGCTACGAGGATCTCGTACACGGCTTCAAGGAAGAGCCGCTGGCATATCAATCGCTGGCGTTGTCCGAAAGCGAGTTTGACAATCTTGTAGCAGAATTTAAATAATGGGGTTAAAGGCGTCCATTTCCGATGGACGCCTTTTCCTTTTTTTCGTCATTAGGTGTATAATGAGTAGCGATGTGAATCGTCATCGATATAGAGAATTTACGAGGAGTGTTTGTAGACATGAGCAAAACTGTACCTGTCGGCGTATCCGCGCGTCATATCCATTTGACGCAGGAGCATATTGAAATTTTGTTTGGACAAGGCTACCAATTAACTGAATTCAAGCCTTTGTCGCAACCGGGGCAATTTGCCGCAAATGAACAAGTGGCTGTCATCGGATCGAAAGGCCAGTTCGACAAAGTCCGCATCTTGGGTCCAGCTCGTCCGGCTTCCCAATTGGAAATTTCCCGCACGGATTCCTTCGCCATCGGCGTCAAAGCACCGGTGCGCGAGTCCGGTAACATTGAAGGCACACCTGGCATCAAGGTCGTAGGACCTACTGGTGAAATCGAACTGGAACAAGGCGTAATCGTTGCAGCGCGCCATATTCACTTCCATACTTCCGATGCGGAGAAATGGGGCATCAAAGACAAGCAGCTCCTGAAGGTTCGCTTGGGCGGCGAACGCGGTTTGGTGCTTGAGAACGTCATCGCCCGCGTGTCCGACAACTTTGCACTTGATATGCACATCGACACGGACGAAGCGAATGCGGCCGGTGCCAAGACAGGCGATACGGCGGAAATCGTCGACTGAACGGATAAGGTGAACGAATAAACAAAGGGCTTGACCTAGGCTACTTAAGCCAGGGTCAAGCCCTTTTTGGCGTGAAGCTTACGCCTCAATGGATACCGCGTGGGCAATACAGGGAATGCTCTCCCCTTGTTGAAAGGAAAGGGGAGATAGCAACGCGCCGGTAGCCACAACAAGGATTCGTTTTAACTCACCACGCTTGACCCGGTTCAGCAAATGCCCGTAAGTGACGACCGCGGAGCAGGCGCAGCCACTGGCACCGGCCTGGACTTGCTGCTTCTCGTAATCATAGATCATCATTCCACAATCCTGATAGGTGGTTTGCTTGATCGGAATGTTGTAGCGGACGAACAAGTCATTGGCGATGGCATAACCAACCTTGGACAAGTCTCCGGTGACGATCAAGTCGTAGTAGGAGGGTTCGATTTGCAGATCGCGAAAATGGGCTTGAATCGTATCGACGGCCGCCGGAGCCATCGCCGCGCCCATATTAAACGGGTCGGTGATCCCCATATCGATAACCTTGCCGATGGTGGCGGATGTGATCGATGGCCCATCTCCTTCGGGAGACACCACCGCGGAACCCGAACCGGTAACCGTGAATTGGGCGGTTGGCGGCTTCTGTGAACCATATTCCGTCGGGTAGCGGAACTGCTTCTCCACACTGCCGTTATGGCTGCATGTCCCGGCCACAACGTATTTCGCACCGCCGGAATTGACGACATAAGCAGCCATTGCCAGCGTCTCCATCGAGGTAGAGCAGGCGCCGAACATGCCGATGTAGGGAATGCTGAGCGTCCGTGCAGCAAAGCTGTTGCTGATGATCTGGTTCATCAGATCACCGCCGAAATAGAACTGGATCTGCTCCTTGGTTAAGCCGGCATGCCTGATCGCCAGTTGAGCCGACTCCTCCAACAGCGTCTTTTCGGCCTTTTCCCAGCTGTCTTGGCCCATATAGAGGTCCGCATGAATTACGTCGAAATCTTCGGCCAGCGGCCCTTGCCCTTCAAAAGGTCCAACGACAGTGGCCGTGCTGATAATTTTTGGCTTGTTTTCGAATACCCAGCTTTGATGGCCCTTCAGCATGTTAGTGCCCTCCTCCGGCATACCCTGGGACAAACACGGCATAAATTAACCCGATGATAAAAGCGGCCACCGTCCCAAATACGATCACGGAGCCCGCTAATTGGAACATCCCTGCACCGACCCCAAGCACCAGTCCTTCAGGGCGATGTTCGATCGCCGTTGAAGCCATCGAGTTCGCAAACCCCGTAACAGGAACGGCTGTACCGGCCCCAGCCCATTGCGCGATTTTATCATAAACCCCCAAGCTCGTGAGTAGGACGGAGACGATCACAAGGATGGCGACCGTCGGATTAGCAGCCGCTTTCTCGCTCATCCCAGCAAAATGGATAAAGGCCTGTCGGATGCATTCTCCAATCAGGCAAATCAATCCGCCGACCAAAAAGGCCCGCAGGCAATTGACGGCCACCGGACGCTTCGGCTCATGAGCATTCGCCAGCCGTTGATATTGCTGTTGCGTCGGGGTCAACTGCTTATTTTTTTTCTTGGCCATGCTCCCCATCCTCCTATTGGATTAATAACGGTTTGACTTGATCGATGACCTGCTGCAGGTTGGCCGAGCAATCCCCATAGAGCTTCTTCGCCGCTTCTTCGTCCGTCGAAAGGGCAAACAGCTCCAGATCGGCTTCGCACTTTTTTAACTGAGATAGCAGAACGGCTTTTTCTTGAGGTTGCGGTACGGTGATTTGATCGTCATACAAGTCAACGTAAAACTGGCCATAGGCATCGACTTGCCCCAAATTGACGTTATCCAGCGAAACGCCAAGCTTCTCCAGCTCGGTATTCAGCCACTTCCGGTTGAGTCCCAGCGTCGCGAGCGGCTCGTCCATGATTTTACCGTCGATAATCACCGTTTGCGGCTCATGCTCGGGAGCAACCTTGATCCCCAATTGGGATGGTGTGAGAGGCTGATATTCATTCTTCAACATCGCATTGATCTGTCCATCGGGCTCGATAACTGCAAATTCCACTTCGGCAACTTTGAAAATACTCTTCTTCCTTAGCTGCTCCATGAGTTCTTCGTTGGTCAGCTTCTCCTTCTTCAGGTTATCCTCCAAAACTTTGCCGTCTTTAATGAGTATCGTGCTGTTGCTGTCGAGCCAATCCCGCGCTTTCTTGCTCTTGAGCTGCAGGAATTCGATACCGAAGGAGACGAGAAACCAGACGGTAACTGCGATCAATCCGAGATACCAGTCGGTGTTAATATCCAGTGAAATATAGGCGGTGATACTCCCGATCGTGATCCCGGTAACATACTCGAAGAAGGTAAGCTGAGAAATTTGCCTTTTTCCGAGCAGACGGGTGAGAATGAACAAAACGACGATAGCCACCAGCGTTCGGACGATGACTTCCAACCACATCGGCATGGGGAATACTCCTTTCGTAGACAATCCAAGTCGAGATAACCCAATTATGCGCGGGGATGCGTAAATTTAGTAAGACAAAATGTGGAAGGAAGATGACGCGTATGAATCCGTTTTGGAAAGGTGAAATTATGCTTTGTTCAAAGCATCAAGCAAAAATAAAGGTGGTGAAATAATGACAGTAGCAGCTCAAGTCAAAACGACCTTAGCGTCCTTAAAAAGTGCACAAGCGAACCTGGAGCAATTCGCTTTAAACACGCAAAACCAACAAGCGAAAGATCTGTTTACGCAATGTGCGGAACAAACTCAACAAATCGTGACTCAAGTGGAAAGCCGCGTCTCGCAGCTGGAAAGCGAAGAACCACAATACAAGGGATTTTAAACGATGAATCGAACCAGGCCCGTTCTCTCGGACGGGCCTTTTGGCGTTTCATTTATCATTCGCAGGAATGCGTCCGGCTTAGCGGGGCGAGGGCCTTTATCTGGATATCCAAGCCCGCCCATGTTATAATTTAGTGTAATGCATTTTTAGGTATTATGATGATGCCCATAAGGAACGAAGATAGATCAGGTAAAGGAGTGAACGGGCAACATGGCTAAGGAAACGAAAGATTATTCCAAATATTTTGACTTCTCGGACGCCCGGGTCATTTCGGAGGATGAACACGGGAAGAAAATCCGAATCCGAGGCCGGGATATTCAAATTTTGTCCGAACCGAACCATCGCATGGAGAAGCAGCGGGGGAAAGAAGACGTACAGGTCCTGTACGAGAACGCGGTTCCCGACGAGCTGAAGGGGATCGGTAACGGCAAGCATTATATCGTATATACATTTGGTTGCCAGATGAACGAGCATGACACCGAAACGATTAAAGGTTTGCTGGAGCTTATGGGTTACCGGGCGACCGAAGATCGTAAAGTTGCGGATATCATTTTGCTGAATACCTGTGCCATTCGGGAGAATGCAGAGGATAAGGTGTTTGGCGAATTAGGCCATCTCAAAGGCTTGAAGACGGAGAAGCCGAATTTGCTGCTGGGCGTTTGCGGCTGTATGTCACAGGAAGAAGGCGTGGTCAAGCGCATCCTGCAGAAACACGGGTTCGTGGATCTGATCTTTGGCACGCATAATATTCACCGTTTGCCGCATCTGATACAGGAGGCATTGTTCAGCAAAGAGATGGTGGTCGAAGTCTGGTCCAAGGAAGGCGACATCATCGAGAACTTGCCGAAGAAACGGGAAGGCATGCGGGCGTGGGTGAACATCATGTACGGATGCGACAAGTTCTGTACATATTGTATCGTGCCGTTTACCCGCGGCAAGGAGCGCAGCCGTCGTCCGGAGGACGTCATTGCAGAGGTGCGAGAACTGGCGCGCCAAGGCTATAAAGAGGTGACGCTGCTCGGGCAAAATGTCAATGCGTATGGCAAGGACTTTACCGACATTAACTATACTTTTGCCCATCTGATGGACGATATCCGCCAAATCGATATTCCGCGCGTCCGGTTTATGACATCGCATCCACGCGATTTTGACGATGCGTTGATCGATGTACTGGCCAAAGGCGGTAACTTGGTGGAGCACATTCATTTGCCTGTGCAATCCGGCAGCAGTGAAGTGTTGAAGAAGATGAGTCGGAAGTATTCTCGCGAGCATTATCTCGAACTCGTGCGCAAAATCAAAGTGAAAATTCCGAATGTCGTGCTGACGACGGATATCATCGTCGGATTCCCGGGTGAAACCGAGGAGCAGTTCGAGGATACGTTGTCCCTTGTACGCGAGGTTGGATTCGATTCGGCATATACGTTCGTCTACTCTTCGCGGGAGGGGACGCCGGCTGCTGTGATGGAAGACAACGTTCAGATGGAAGAGAAAAAGGCACGGCTTGCTCGGCTGAACGATACCATTAATGAATTCAGCCGCGTCAGCAACGAGGAGCAGCGCGGACAGATCGTTGAGGTACTGGTCGAAGGCGAAAGCAAGAACAACACCAATGTGTTGTCTGGCCGTACCCGCAGCAACAAGCTTGTTCATTTCGAGGGCGGAGCGGAATTGATCGGTACATTTGTTCAAGTGGAGATCACCGATCCGATGACTTGGTACATCAAAGGCAATCTTGTAGAGCAAACCGCCAAATTGGCGTAACCCAGGGGAGGTTAAAAACGGTGGAACAGCATAAAGATCAAACCGATTGCGGAATTCCAAAATTCGATTCGCGGGATCTTGTGATTCGCGAGGATATTATGAGTAAAGCTAAGGAATTGGCCGAATTGATCGGCACCAGCGAGGAAGTACAGCAGTTTCAAAAAGCGGAGAAGCTGGTTCAGCAGCATGAACGCATTCAGACGCTGATCAGTGCGATAAAGAAGAAGCAGAAAGAAATCGTCGCATTCGAGACGTTCCAGAATCAAGCGATGGTTCAAAAAATCGAACGCGAAATCGAGGAACTGCAGGACGAACTGGATGGGATTCCGATCGTAACGGAGTTCCAGCAAAGCCAAAGCGATATCAACTATTTGCTCCAGCTGGTCGTCTCCGTCATTCGCGATACGGTAGCCAGCAAAGTAAATGTCGAGTCGGGTAGCGAGCCGGCCGTCTCCTCCGGTTACGGAGAGTAAAGCGAAACAGTCGGTGCGGAGGCAATCCCTCCGCTTTTTTTATGGAGGTGGTTGTTTGAAGCACCATCTCTTCGGAATATTATAATACAGAGAGAAGCAAGGATAGGGGGGCAACACGTGAATTGGAGTGAAGAAGTACTACGTCGCGACGAGCAATCGTTCTGGGGGCTTTTGGGGCTGCGCCTCATCTCAGCCGATCGAACGCTAGTGGAGCTCGGCCTGACGGCAGAAGCAGCCCATCTCAACTCCATGGGCATTGTGCACGGCGGTGTGCTGTCGTCCATGATGGATCAAGCGATGGGGACACTGGTGGCCACGGTTAAGGGCAAGCTCGGCGTGACAACCCATTTAAATGTCAATTTCTTGAGTCCGATGCGCACAGGAGAACTCGTGGTGTCGGCATTTCCGTTGCATGAAACTTTTCGGACTATGACGTTACGCTCCGAGGTTCGCAACGAAGAAGGAACCCTTGGTTGCATATCGACGGCAACATTCCGTTTGCCGAAATGAGCGAAGGAACCGTCGGCAGGTTAATATCGCATGAATTCGCAAATGCCGGACTTATTGGTCGGCCGGCGTTATCCTAGACGATGTGGTGATACGTGATGAACGAAGAACAAAAGCAGGTAGTTAATGAGGTTAAAAAATATCGGACGCCGGACGGAATCCCGGCCGACATCGTCATGTTTACGTTGACGAGGCAGGAACGAAAGGCATCGACCAAATCGCTGCCGCACTTTGATCTGAAGGTCATGCTGATCCGCCGACGGAGCTGGCCATTTGCCGGTGCCTGGGCTTTGCCGGGCGGTTTCTCGCAGGAGGATGAATCGCTGTACGAAACGGCGCGCCGCGAACTGAAGGAAGAAACCGGCGTTGACGGCTCCCATCTGGAGTATCTAGGCGTGTACAGCAAGCCGGGGCGGGATCCACGCGGTTGGATTATCTCCCATGCCTTTTTCGCGCTGGTGGAAGAATGGGTGCTGGAGAAACGACAATCGGCAGATGATGCACAGGAAGTGGGTCTCTTTACCGTTCACGAGGCCTTGGAGGATTTGCAGCTTGCCTTCGACCACCGCGAAATTTTGCAGGACGCCTATAAACGCATCCAGCAACAAATGCTGCATACAACGATCGCCAAGCAGTTCCTGCCTCCGCATTTTACGTTAGGCGAATTGTATCAGGTGATTCAAACCGTTGTTCCGGACTTTGCAGAGCTGAATTTTATCCGTAAAATTACATCGACGCGGAGCCGTCAGGGGATACTGGAGGAAGTCCATGACGAATTGGGCAAACCGATGTTATCCAACCAGTATTCGCAGCGTCCTGCCCAGTTGTACCGGTTTACCGATTTCACACCGCAGCTGTCCATCTATACCTAATCCCAAGCAAGAACTACATAACTAGCGGCTGTCGGTGAATGGATAGTACGAAGGGAGAGTGAGATCATGAAAGCTCTGATCGTCATCGATTATACGAATGATTTTGTGGACGGCAACCTTCCGGTTGGCCAACCGGCAATCGACATCGAACCGGCGATTTGCCGGTTGACGGAGTCTTTTGCGTCGCAAGGCGATTTTGTCGTCATGGCCGTTGATCTGCACGAACGGGAAGATCAGTGGCATCCGGAGACGAAGTTATTCCCGCCCCATAATTTGAGGGATACGGAAGGGCGCGCTTTATATGGCCGTTTGGCTGAAGTATATAAGCTGAACCAGGACCGGATCTATTGGATGGACAAAACTAGATATAGCGCGTTTTGCGGGACGGACCTGGAACTGAAACTGCGAGAGCGCGGGATTACGGAAGTGCATCTGATCGGCGTGTGTACAGACATTTGCGTGCTGCATACGGCGGTGGACGCCTACAACAAAGGATTCGCCATTACAGTTTATGAAGATGCGGTAGCCAGCTTCAACCCGGATGGGCATACCTGGGCGTTGGGCCATTTCCGCAACAGTTTGGGAGCCGCCGTAACCAACACCCAGAGAGGATGAACAGGGATGCCAACCACGGGTTTAGCACTGCATACCGATAAATATCAGATCAATATGATCTACGCGCATTGGATGAACGGAACGCATTTGCGAAAGACGGTGTTTGAAGCCTACTTCCGCAAGCTCCCGTTCGGCAACGGGTATGCGGTGTTTGCAGGCTTGGAGCGGATCGTGGACTATATTCGGCAGCTCCGGTTTACCGAAGAGGATCTAGCTTATTTGGCCAAACAGGAGGAGCACTATAAGCCGGAATTTCTGGACCTTCTGCGCGGGTTCGAATTTAAAGGCACATTGATGTCGATGGAGGAAGGCGCACTTTGCTTCCCGAACGAGCCGTTGATTCGCGTGGAAGGGACGATCACGGAGACCCAACTGGTCGAGACGGCGCTGTTAAACTTCATGAATTTCCAGACCTTAATCGCCACCAAAGCATCACGGGTCAAGCGGGTCGCCGAGAACGACGTGCTGCTGGAGTTCGGCACCCGACGGGCACAGGAGGCCGATGCGGCTATTTGGGGGGCACGGGCCGCCTATGTAGCTGGTTTTGACGCAACGTCCAATTTGCTGGCCGGTGAAAATTTCGGCATTCCAACCAAAGGGACGCACGCTCATTCGTGGGTGCAGATTTTCGATTCGGAGCAGGAAGCCTTCGAGATATACGCGAAGGCGTTGCCGGATCAGGTTTCGCTGCTGGTCGATACGTTTGATACGTTGAAAAGCGGCGTCCCGCATGCGATTC
The DNA here is from genome assembly GCF_037969915.1 of Paenibacillus sp. FSL R7-0216. NCBI lineage: Bacteria > Bacillati > Bacillota > Bacilli > Caryophanales > Paenibacillaceae > Paenibacillus > Paenibacillus sp. FSL R7-0216. Next base: position 2,330,322 of record NZ_CP150222.1, read on the forward strand.
ATACCGGAAAAATGCTGGAAGCCGCCGGCAAGCGGCTCGGCAGCATCCGCCTAGACAGCGGCGATTTGGCTTACCTCTCCATCCAAGCCCGCAAAATGTTGGATGATGCCGGCTTGCCTTATGTCAAAATCGTCGCGTCCAACGACCTTGACGAGAATACGATTTTTAACCTGAAGGCCCAAGGGGCAAAGATCGATATTTGGGGCGTGGGGACCCAGTTGATTACGGCGGCGGACCAACCGGCACTGGGCGGGGTCTATAAGCTTGTAGAACGGGAGAAGGACGGACGGATGGAGCCAACGATCAAAATCTCGGGCAATCCGGAGAAAGTCACGACCCCGGGCAAGAAGGACGTACTGCGGATCGTTAGTAAAGACAGCGGTAAAGCGATTGCGGATTACATCTGTTTTCCGCAGGAGCAGCAAGCACGGACGGGCGGCAGCCTTCGGTTGTTCGACCCAGTACATCCTTACATCAAAAAGTCGGTGAAAAACTACGAAGCCGTAGCCATGCTGCAACCGATCTTCGTGGATGGTCAGCTCGTGTATGAGCTGCCGACACTGGACCAAATCCGTCAGTATCACCGAGAGCAGTTGGATTTGTTCTGGCCGGAGTATCTGCGTAAGTTGAATCCGGAGTTTTACCGCATCAGCTTAAGTCAGGAAGCATGGGAATTAAAGCAAAAGATGATCGAGGACTATCTGGGCCATCAAGAGGAGTAGAGCCGTTCGATACGTCCTGCAACACAAAAAGATCGCTTCTCGCCTTACCGGCGGAGCGATCTTTTTTGCTAGGAAATTATTTCTCGGGAAAGCGCAAAAAGCGCTATAAATCGGCGGTTTGGCCGCCGGATTCGACAAGTTAACGACGGGACTCATATTTCGCAAAATAGTGCGCAAACAAAATATCGATTTGCCGCTCGACGGCTTCTTTACCTGGTCGGTTCTCCAAGTGCTTAATCTGCTTCGACAACACCAGCGGGAACAACACGGCTGCATTAATTTGCATCATCATAATATATAGGATTTCCGTATCGGTTTCGCCCGTAATTTCCTCCAAAGTACCGCTGATCTTGCCGAATCCGGTCGTTTTCATAAAGCTGGTGAAATCCTGTCGAGATTCGAAGGTAATCCGGCCTTTGCCCAGAACTTCATGCAGTAATCCGGGATATCGAAGCACCAACTCAACATATTGTAGCAGAAACGCCTTCAATCGATCTTTGGGATGAAGCGAGGTGTCGTCCAGAACGGAAAAGTTCGCTTGAAAAGAAGTCAACAATAGCTTTAACGCTTCGTTGATCAAATTGTCTTTCGAGCCGAAGTAGTAATTCACCAGGGCGAGATTGACATTGGCAGCAGCGGTAATTTTACGCAAGGTGACCTGATCGGCCCCTTCCGTCTTAATGAGCTCCATTGTTGCCTGAATGATATTCTGTTTGGTCGATAGCCCCTCCGCGCAATTGCTCATCGTACCGCTCCTTTATGCCATCCATTCTTCTGCCAAGTATAACAAATGTCAAGGTAGGATTAAAAGATGTTTAAATTCAACATAATACGCTTTCACATGCGGTGTCAAGAACAAGGCGATGGGGGTGCCAACCAGAAATTGAAGGAGCTACCGGAGATCGGTGTCTTGACAAAATCGGGGCATCCGTTTAAATTTGATTTAAACATTGTTTAAAACGGTGTTTAAACTAAAGAGAAAGCTGAGTGAGAGAATGCCAAAAACTGTGGAAAGTTCGATCGAAACCAAGGAATTTTCCATCCGTTCGATTATCGCGCCCCTGATGGCCGTGATCGTCGGGATGATTATGGTGATCTTGGACAGCACGGTAGTTAACGTGGCCGTACCGAAACTGGTCGACTTCTTCGCCACCGACTTGAAGACGGTGCAATGGACGATCACCGGGTATACGTTGGCATTATCTGCCGTGATTCCCTTAGCGGGCTGGATGACCGATAAATTTGGGGAGAAACGGATTTTTCTCATGACGATCGCGTTGTTTACGGTTGGGTCCGTGTTATGCGCCATGGCGCAAACGCCAGAGCAATTAATCGTATTTCGCATCATTCAAGGCCTAGGCGGCGGGATGGTATCGCCAATTGGGTTTGCGATGGTGTTTAAATTGGCGCCACCCGAGAAGCGGGGAGCGGTGATGGGGGCACTAGGCGTTCCGATGCTGCTGGCACCCGCGCTGGGGCCGGTATTGTCCGGTTGGCTGGTGGAGAACGTAAGCTGGCACTGGATTTTTCTGATTAATCTGCCGATCGGGATCCTAGCCTTTCTCATCGGGCTCCGATTCTTGCCTAAGTCCGAACGTCGGGAAGCACCGCAGCTTGATAAACTAGGGATGATTCTGGCTCCGATCGCTTTTGCGATGTTGACCTATGGAGTCAGCGAAGGGGGGACGAGTTGGACTTCGGCGACGACAATCATCGGTCTTAGCGTCGGAGCCCTTGCCTTACTTCTTTACATTCTCGTTGAAATTAGACATAAGCAACCACTCCTGGAACTACGGGTGTTCGGTTCATCCCATTTTACCCGGGGGATCATCCTGGTCTGGTTCGCTCAAGCGGCATTGTTCGGTTCAATGATTCTTACTCCGTTATACCTGCAACAAGTGAGAGGCTACAATGCCCTGGAGACGGGGATCCTCTTACTGCCTCAAGCGCTCATGTCGGCATTGTTCATGCCGATCAGCGGACGATTGTTTGACCGGGTTGGAGCACGTCCGCTGGCTTTTATCGGCCTCGGCGTCGTATCCACGGCATTGTTCCTGCTGTCGCGAATCACGGCAGACACTTCTTTGGCGATGGTACTGGTGCCGCTGGGCTTGCTGGGCAGTGGCATGGGGTTAACGATGATGCCGCTCAATACGCATATCCTTAACTCTGCGCCACGTCATTTGGTCGCCCGGGTTACCCCGCTTATGACGGCCGCGCAACAGGTGATCGTCTCCTTTGCGGTGGCAGGCCTAACGGGTTATCTAACCTCGCAGATTACTAGTCATATGACGAAAGCAGCACAAGGCGGAAATCCGCTGGAAGCCGCGGCATCCGGCTTTGGAGATACTTACTTCCTGGCGGCATGCATCGCGGCGGTGGGATTCCTGCTGACCTTGATGCTGTCTAAACCGAAGCAGCAACCTGAAGCCGCCAAGGACCAAGCGGTCGAAGGAGCTCAAGCAGATCCCAGCTTGATGGCGGGACATTAAATCGAAAATGAAATGCGAAAAGCACTCTTTCCATTCGGAAAGGGTGCTTTTCGTTTACCGCCATTCGTTAGCTCGTAATCATTGCGCCTCCATTGACGTGAATCGTTTGCCCGGTCACGAAGCTGGAATCGTCGGAGGCCAGGAATACGTACACAGGTGCCAGCTCAAACGGCTGTCCGGCTCGCTTCATCGGGGTTTCGAGGCCGAATGTAGAGACGTATTCCGCGGAATAGCTGGAAGGGATCAGCGGGGTCCAGATCGGTCCCGGTGCCACCGCATTGACGCGGATGCCCCGATCGACGAGCGATAGCGCCAGAGAGCGAGTGAAGGAGACGATCGCGCCCTTGGTGGAGGAATAATCGATCAGCAACGGTGCGCCGGCGTAAGCGGTGATCGAAGCCGTGCTGATGATTGTGCTTCCGGACCGTAAGAAGGGAAGCGCCGCCTTGGTCATATAAAAGTGAGGGAAAATGTTGGTAGCGTAGGTTTGGTGCAGCTGTTCGGTAGTAATGGCCTCAATCCCTTGCCCCTGAGGATATTGAACGGCTTGATTGAGCACCAAGATATCGATTTTGCCGAACTGCTGAAGGGTATGATGGATAACGGCTCTGCAGAAAGCTTCTTGACGCAAATCGCCGGGGATCAGCAGACAGCGTCGGCCCAACTCTTCAACGCGCCGCTTGGTGGCTTGGGCATCCTCGTGTTCGTAGAGGTACACGATAGCCAGATCCGCCCCTTCCTTGGCGAAGGCGATAGCCGTGGCCCGTCCGATCCCGCTGTCGCCGCCGGTCAGGATGGCGACCTTGTCCTTCAGTTTGCCGCTTCCGACATAAGCGGGATTCTCCGAAATGGGGGGCGGCGCCATCAACGTTTGGAGCCCCGGTTGTCTCGGTTGATGCTGTGGCGGGAAGGAGATCGGCTGCTCCTCGCATACTGTTTTGGAACTGTAATAAGGGTACTTTGGAATCATCCTTTAGGTTCCTCCTGGAAATTAGTTCTGCGCTATCCTATTCATCGCGTGACAGTGTGGTGTATTCGCCCAAACAAGAATGTCTATATGACTTTTGTTACATAAGTCACATCGCATCTATGATAAATTTTAAAATTAAGAAAGATATCTTTTTGTGTGATGTTTTGCACTTATTTACGTCGTGATGAACTCGCATTTGCGAAGAAGGGAGTCAAGCGCGTGGTACAATTACCGAAATTAAACGAGCTGGGATTTTTTGAAATCCGTTTGGAATCCATTGGGGGGCTGGGTGCGAACCTGGCAGGGAAAATGCTGGCCGAAGCCGGGGTTGAAGGAGCCGGACTGAATGGGGTCAGCTTTTCTTCTTATGGCTCGGAGAAAAAGGGATCGCCGGTAAAGGCGCATATCCGCTTCTGCGATTTGGATACGCCGATCCGCGATACGTCGCCGGTGGAACGCCCGCATATCGTGGGGATTTTTCAAGAGGCGCTGGCGAAGACGGTGAACGTGATCAGCGGGATTTACGAGGATAGTACGGTGCTGGTCAATTCGCGCAAAACCCCTCAGCAACTGAAGGAGAAAATGAAGCTGATTGGCGGCACGATCGCGGTCATCGACGCTACCGGCATCGCGCTGGAAGAGAAGAATCGGGTGAACATGGCGATGCTTGGTGCGATGTTCCGGCTTTGCCCGTTCCTTGATCCGGAAACGATGAAGGACGTCATCCGCAAATCGCTGGAGAAGAAATATCCGCAAACGGTAGCTCCGGCCTTGGCGACATTTGAGCGGGGCTACAACGAAGTTGTATTTGAAACTTTCGCTTTACCGGAAGGTGTCAGCATGCCGGCCTTCGTCCGGGCGGATACGCCGGTGCTTGGATATGAAACCCAGCCGATCGGCGGGATCGTCATCAATCCGGGGAACAGCATTCTGAAGGACCTCAGCATTTCCCGTTCCGGGATGATGCCGCACTTCAAAGAAGAGACATGTATTCATTGCGCCCAATGCGACAACGTTTGCCCGGATAATTGTTTCGTCTGGGAGGAGCGTCCCGACAAGAAGGGTCGTCCGCAAATGTTCCTCAAAGGGATCGACTATCAATATTGCAAAGGTTGCTTGAAATGCATTCATGCCTGCCCGACCGATGCTTTATCCGGGGAGCGGGAAGAAGAGGGGTACGCAGACTCGCATCGCGTGCCGCATCTGTTCGATTTGGCGATTCGCTAATTAAGCGGGAAAGGTGGTATTTTGACAATGGCGATCGATTTGGAAAAAGAACGCCGCTCCGGCACGATCGAGCAGCGCGTGGTTTATGAGTCGGGGAATGAAATGGCAGCCTATGCGGCCAGCCAGATCAATTATCATATTATGGGGTATTTTCCGATTTCCCCATCTACCGAGGTAGCCCAATTCCTCGATCTGATGAAAGCGAACGGTCAGCATGACATCAAGCTGATCCCGTCGGACGGGGAGCACAGCTCGGCAGGTATTTGCTACGGCGCTTCCACCGGCGGCGGCCGGGTATTCAATGCGACAAGCGCCCAAGGTTATTTATACATGCTGGAGCAGATGCCGGTCCAATCGGGGACACGGTTTCCGATGGTCATGAACCTGGTCTGCCGCTCGATCTCCGGGCCGCTGGATATTCACGGCGACCATTCGGACTTGTATTTTGCGCTGAACACCGGCTGGCCGATTCTGATGTGCCGCGATCCGCAAGCCGTCTACGATATGAACCTGATGGCGATTAAGCTGGCCGAGGATCCGGAAGTCCGGCTACCTGTGCTTGTGGCCTCTGATGGATACTTTACTTCTCACCAGAAACGGCGTGTACACACCTTCGCCAATCAGGAAGATGTTCTGAAATTTGTTGGCGATCGGCCACCGGGTAATTTCCCGCATACGCTCGACCGCAACAATCCGATTACGGTTGGCCCTTACATGAATGAACCGGATTACATTAATAACTGCTACCAGCAATCTGTTGCGATGTATAATGCAGAACATGTCTTCGAACGGATCGCAGGCGAGTATGCCGAATTGACCGGACGCGAATATCAAATGCTCGATCTCTATCGGATGGAGGATGCAGAAGTCGCGGTCTTCCTGATGAACTCGGCCTCCGAGATCATCAAGGACGTTGTAGACGATTTGCGCCGCCAAGGCATCAAAGCCGGCTCGATCGCGCCAAACATGATTCGTCCCTTCCCGCAGAAGCAAATCGCCGAAGCATTGAAGAACGTCAAGGCGATTACAGTTGGCGACCGCGGCGATTCCTACGGCGCTTATGGCGGGAACATGGTCAATGAGATCAAAGCCGCTCTGTTTACCCACGGCAATCATACGACTCAGGTGATCGGCCGGATTTATGGCCTTGGCGGCAAGGAGTTTTATGCCGAGGACGGGCATCACTTGTTCCAATTGGCGATTGACGCGGCGAAAGCGGGCCGGGTGGAAATCCCGTTCGATTACTACGGCCATACGCCAGGGGATCCGGAGAAGACACCGAAACGGGTGATGAATCCGCTGAAATTCGAAGACCTGAAGACCGGCTTGATCACGGTCACCAAGAATGAAGAAACCGGGAAGCTGGGTGTACGGATTCCGCCGCTGCGCGCGTTAACAAAGAAACCGAAGCGAATTGCACCGGGACACGGCGCTTGCCCAGGCTGCGGGATTTTCTCCGGTCTGGAGCTGTTCTTCAAAGGGATCGAAGGCGATATCGTCGCTCTGTTCCATACGGGTTGCGCGATGGTGGTAACGACCGGCTATCCGTATTCGTCTCATAAAGCAACTTACATTCACAACCTGTTCCAGAACGGGGCGGCCACCTTGTCCGGCGTCGTCGAAATGTTCTGGGAGAGAAAACGCCGCGGCGAGCTTGACGAGTTAGGTCTCAAAGAAGATTTCACCTTCGTCATGGTTACCGGTGACGGCGGGATGGACATCGGCATGGGGCCGGCGATCGGTGCCGCATTGCGCGGTCATAAAATGATCATTATCGAGTATGATAACGAGGGATACATGAACACCGGGGCGCAGTTGTCGTATTCGACGCCGCTCGGTCATCGCACATCCACCTCGAACATCGGCAAGGTGCAAAAGGGGAAAGCGTTCCAGCACAAAGACACACCGCAAATCATGGCCGCAACGAATATCCCTTATGTCTTTACCGGCAGTGAAGCCTATCCGCAGGATTTGGTGAAAAAAGCAGCCAAAGCCCAGTGGTACGCGCAGAACGAAGGCTTGGTTTATGGTAAAATACTGATAGCATGCCCGCTCAACTGGATTTCGCCGGACGATCAGGGCACCAATATCATCGACGCGGCCGTCAACTCCTGCTTCTTCCCGCTGTACGAGGTGGAGCATGGGCAAACGACGATTACGTACAATCCGGAAGAGAAGAACAATCGCGTTCCGCTGACGGATTGGTTGAAGACGATGGGGAAAACCCGCCACTTGACCAAGCCGGAAAACGCCGAGGCATTGGCGGAATTCGAGCAAGAAGTGGAGCGGCGTTGGAAGGTTCTCCAAGCCAAACACGAAAACCCCTATTTGTAAGGTAGTTAAAAAGTCGTCTTTTGATCACGAAGCAGGACCAAGAAGGGGATTCGACCTCGAATCTTGAATTCAGCCGGGCCAAGCGGATGCTTCCGATGTATGTTTCCTACGGTAACATTTCTGTTGCTCACGTACCTCCATGTACGCTCCGCTACTCAGTCCCTAGCTTTATCCAACCTTCTAGGTGCTGAAAGCCCGACTTTTTAAACCTTTATTTGAAGCTTTCAAATTCAACCCGGAAGAAGCGGCATATGCCGCTTTTTTCGTTAAGTAGAAGATGAACGAGTTTAGGAGGATATACGAATGGATCAACCATTTCGCGCGTATCGCGTACACCAGGACGAATCCGGGTTCCGTTCGGGGGTCGAGCGGTTGGACGTTTCGGCGCTTCCCGATGCCGACGTGACGATCAAAGTACATTATTCCAGTGTCAATTATAAAGATGGCTTGGCGAGTATTCCGGAGGGAAAAATCGTGAAAACCTATCCGTTTATCCCTGGCATCGACTTGGCCGGAGAGGTTATGGCCTCCCGCGATGCACGATTCCAGCCCGGTGATCGGGTGCTATGCACCGGCTATGGGCTGGGCGTCACGCATGAGGGCGGGTTCGCCGAGGTCGCCCGCGTACCGGGCGACTGGTTGGTGGCGCTGCCGGATGGGCTCTCGCCCCGGGAAGCGATGGCGATCGGGACGGCCGGGTTTACGGCAGCGTTGTCGGTACGGCGGCTGCTGGACAACGGATTGGCGCCCGGACAAGGTCCCGTGCTCGTCCTAGGCGCCACCGGCGGTGTTGGCAGCATGGCCGTGGCGATCCTCAGCCGGCTCGGGTTCGCCGTAACCGCGGTCACCGGAAAGCCGGAATCGCGGGAGAAGCTGGTCGCGTTTGGTGCAGCCGAAGTCCTTTCCCGCGAGGAAGCGGCTTCGGGAGCCAAAGGCGTGCTCAGCAAAGAGCGTTGGGCTGCAATTGTCGACCCGGTGGGCGGTGCGATGACCGCTGACCTGCTTAAATCGGTACGCTACGGCGGATCTGTAGCCTTGTCGGGGCTGACCGGTGGCGGTGGGATCGAAACGTCCGTGTACCCGTTTATTTTGAGGGGGATTAATCTGCTTGGCATCGATTCCGTATTTTGTCCGGAGCCGCTGCGCCACCGACTTTGGCAGCTTCTGTCCGGCGAGTGGAAGCCGGAACAGGTGCTGACCGGGGGCATTACCGAGTACTCGCTAGAGCAGTTGCCAGAAGCTCTGAATACAGTTTTGGCCGGCAAAGCCATCGGCCGTCAGGTCATTTCCTTAAACTAATCATCCATATGGTATAATTTGGGGGCTGTTGAGACAACCTAACACCATCGGCTGAAGCTGGCTTACAAGCTAAGGGTAAAGGATGGGATGCCAATGAGATGGTGGAAGGTTGGATTGGGAATGGCCGTGGCGCTGTCATTGACGACAGGATGCGGCAACCTGCAGCGGGTAGCCAAGGATGAAATGAGCAAATATAATATGCAAAGCTACCGGCAGGGGAATGAACGCCAACTAACGAGCGGCACGACGCTTAACACAGCGATGCTGCAAGCCTTGAAAGCGGAATGCGCGCAGCGGGGGATTCGATTGACGCATGAAACCTATGCCGAAGGGCTGGACGGGAATATTAGCTACAGTTATTTTATTAACGGAGATGCGCGGCATTTTATCATCGTGCATGTGTTTCCCAATGAGCAGGATCGAATTCGCGAAATCTCCGAAATTTACGGAAGCGGGAATGGAAAAGGAGAGATCGCGGCCGATTCGGTATCCAATCAAGCTTCGTTGATCTCAGCCAAGGGCAACACCGCTTTAGTCTACGCGTCAAGCGCACAGAAGGACAGCCAATACCGGGAGGAAATGAAGGCGGTATTCGGACAGTTACTGGAGCAAATGAGGGATCGTCCAGAGTAAGTGCCAATGGCCTGCCTATAAAAAAACCAACCGCTACCCTTCGTTCCGGACTGGGGAGCAGTTGGTTTTTTCGCCTTTTACTTCTTGTAGATTTCGCGCATGACATGACGCAGCTCGGGTAGAATGATGCGCTGCATCGCCAGCTTGACGGCGCCCTGCGATCCGGGCATGGAGAAGACGGCCATATCGCCGATCGTTCCAGCAATCGCCCGGCTGAGGATGGCGGCCGAACCGATATCTTCGGTAAAGCTAAGGTAGCGGAAAATTTCCCCAAACCCTGGCATCTCCTTGTTGAGCAGGCTGCGTACAGCCTCGTAGGTGGTATCCCGCGGAGCGATGCCGGTGCCGCCGCTCAGCAGAACGGCTTCAATCGCTCGGTCAGAGGCCGCTTCCCTCAGCAGTTGGCGAATGCCGTCATAATCGTCTTTGACGATAGTATAGCGGGCAACATGATACCCGTTGTCTCGAAGCAGCTCTTGAATCAGCCGACCGCTCGTATCGGTCTCTTCCGTACGGGTATCCGAGACGGTGATTACCAGACATGATACCTCGTCCGGCGCTTCCATCCGGTGTTCATCGACGGATCTCATCGTGTTCGCTTCCTTTCTTTGGATGTTATTTACATTGTATCATGTTTGACGGACTTGGGTTGTACGGGAAATGTAGTTGCATGTCCTGTAAGGTTGGTGTAAACTCGCATTCGTATGCATTTATGCTTTAGATTATCAGAGATGAGGTGGGAAACATGGTGACACCCGTTTATATATTATCCGGTTTTCTAGGAAGCGGCAAAACGACGCTGCTCCAGCGGTTGATTCGTCATTGGATGGAGCAGGGGCTTCGTCCGGCCGTGATCATGAATGAAATTGGGGAAGTGAACCTCGATGGTCTGCTCGTTTCAAGCGAAGTACCGATGGCTGAAATGCTGGGCGGATGCATCTGCTGCACCATTCGCGGCGACTTAAGTGTGCAGATGGCAGAACTGATCGAAGGGGAGAAGCCGGACTTGATCGTGATTGAGGCGACAGGTGCGGGGAATCCGATGGAAATCTTCGATGCGGTAACCGAGGTTTCGCTTTATCTCAAATTGGATATTAAGCCGATGGTCACCGTCGTCGATGCGGCCCATCTGGCCGATTTGCACGCATCGCAGCAAGGAAAAACGTACCGGCTCATGGTGGAGCAAATCCGGTGCGGCTCCGTGCTGGTTTTGAACAAAATCGACTTGCTCGAACCGGATCGTCAGCGGGAAATGTCGGAGTTCTTGCGTCGCACGAATCCTTATGCCCGAATCATCCCGGCGGTGAAATGCGATGTGGATTTGTCGCTACTATGGAAGGCGGCAGATGGGCAAAACAACATCGACCCAACAACTCAACGCGGTGCAGCGTACATACAAAACGGCGAAGCGGCTCAGAAGTCGGATCATTATCTTCTACACAATCATCATGATCACAGCCGCGATCAGAGCCATGATCATAACGATGCTCGCTACGAGGATCACAGACATGATCATAATCACGATAACAACGATGATCATAATCATGATCCCAACCACGCACATACCCACGCGTCGCACGAGCATGTCACTGTATACACGCACTATTTTGACGGGCCGGTGGACAGCGAGGACTTCGAACGTTTTATCGCCGAATTGCCCCGGGAAGTCTATCGCGGCAAGGGCGTCTTACGATTTACGGATACGGCCAGTCGTTTCCTGTTTCAGTATGCCTACCGGGAAGCCGATTACTTAAAAGTCACCCCTCAGGGGAATGTTCCCGATGTGGCTGTATTTATCGGCGAGCATTTCGACCGGAATGTGCTCGCTCACCAGTTGAAAGAACTGGAACGGAAGCAAGCCGAACCTGAGTAAGGCCAGACCTGGACTCGAAATTCCGAATACAATCCGCTGGATTCGGCGAAAAGGGCGATTTGTATTCGGTTTTTCATATACAATTCGCTGGATTCGGCGAAAAGGGCGGATTGTATTCGGTTTTTCATATACAATTCGCTGGATTCGTCGAAAAGGGTGAAATGTATTCGGTTTTTCATATACAATTCGCTGGGTTCGGCGAAAAGGGCGATTTTTATTCGATTTTTCATATACAATCTGCTAGATTCGGCGAAAAGGGCGGATTGTATTCGGTTTTTCATATACAATTCGCTGGATTCGGATCATTTACGTGCATCTCGACGAGCTTGGGAGTGTGGTTGTGACCCGCTGCAACGGAACGCATACCGTTGGGGAGATTGCCGAAGCGGTCCTTGCCAAACTTGGGGAAAGCGCCGAGCCGCTTATGCCGCGCTTGAGTAAGTTTATCGAGATCCTGGAAGCCAACGATTGGCTCATTTGGGTGGGGTATGACGCAGAAAGCCAAGTTGAAATCAAGCGTTTGCCTTTACATCAAAAAAACAACCGTTCCTAAGGTTGAAGGAACGGTTGTTTTTGTCTTCCCCATGCATTTAGCTCGGATTCGCTACCGGCGAGATTGCAGGTCCGGCTCCTGGAGCGGCTGGGGCCTCGGTAGTCCCCAACTGCAGCCGGTACATTTGATAGTACCGTCCGCCCAGGGCGAGTAGTTCTTCGTGCGTGCCGCGTTCGACGATTTCGCCGCGGTGCAAGACGAGAATCTGGTCGGCGCTGCGAATCGTGGAGAGGCGGTGGGCGATGATAAACGTCGTCCGGCCGCGTTTCAGTACCTCCAGCGCGGATTGAATGAGCGCTTCGGTTTCCGTGTCGATGTTGGCGGTCGCCTCATCGAGAATGAGGATTGCCGGGTCGAACGCAAGCGCCCGAGCGAAGGAGATCAGCTGACGTTCGCCGGCGGACAGCGTGCTGCCCTTTTCCACGACCGGTTCGTCCATGCCTTTTGGCAAGTGGGCTAATATCCGGTCGGCGCCAACGTCGATCAACGCTTTCTCCGCCGTCTCGCGGGCAATCCGCTCATCCCCCAGCGTCACGTTCGAAAGAATCGTCCCGGTGAACAGGTACGGATCTTGAAGCACGATCCCCATATGCTGGCGGATCCATTGCTTCGGCAACTCCGTTACCGGCTGTCCGTCGATCGTGATCGTGCCTTTTTGCGGGTCATAAAACCGGAAGAGCAAGTTGATGATCGAGCTTTTGCCGGAGCCCGTGTGACCGACCAACGCAACGGTCTGACCTTGCTTCGCCTCGAAGGAGATATTTTTCAGCACATAGTCCTTCTTGTAGGCGAACGAGACATCCTTAAACTCTACATTTCCTTTGTAGCGCGGCATCGAACCATCAACGACATCTTCGCCCGGTTCGTCCATCAGGGCAAACACCCGTCCGGCGGATACCATCGAGGAATCGAGGGCGGCGAGCTGATTGACCATCCCGGTAATCGGCTGAAACAATCGGCCAAGTACGTCGACGAAAGCATACAGCACGCCAAGCGATATCGCGCTCGTCGCGTCAAGCTGCGCCGAGCCGAAATACCAGAGCACGGTGGCAAACGCCAGATTACGAATCACATTCACCAGGTTGTGTGAAGTGAACGCGTTTAGGTTCAACATCTTGTTTTGGTGTTTCATGTAATCATTGTTCAGGTTCTCGAATTCTTCCTTGGTCTGCGACTCGCGGCGGAAAATTCGGATAATCGACATCCCCTGGATCGATTCGTTAATGATGGCATTGATCTCGCTTAGCCGCGAGCGGATGATCGTATTGTATTTCGTCGCGAACTTGCGATAGTAAACGACCCACAGGTAAATGATCGGAACAACAAACAAGCAGATGAGTCCGAGCCGTACGTCCAGGATAAACAAAGCGACGTAAACGCCCAGCATGTTGATGATTCCGGAGAAGAAGTTCGCCAATACGGCGATAAACAATTCCTTTACCGCCTCCGTGTCGTTGGTGACGCGGGAGACGACTTTTCCGGCCGGCAGATTATCGAAAAAATGCACCGGCAGCCGCTGAATATGAGCATAGACGTCCATACGCAGCTTGCGGATGACCTGGTTGGCCGAGGATTGCAGCCAGTAGGTTTTGCCGAATTCCATCACGATGGAAATGGCCAGAAACACGAGGTACCAGATGATGAGCGACATGATGCCAGGCACTTCCGGTTTGTAAAAAGCAAACAGGCCTGCCGCGCTTAGTTTTTGCGCCGGATATTGGCTGCTTACGCCGTTCTTTCCGGTCAGGGTCAGAACGCCATTGTCGTAACTGCGGTCACCGGAGACGTCCGGGACGGACGCATCAACGAACACGAAGCTTCTGCCGACCTGCAGCACACGGACTTCGGTGCCTTTGACCTCGCTACCTGCGAAACGGTCGCCCCGTTTAAAGGTACGCCCATCGTAGTCAACGGTAGATGCGTCTTGCCCCGTTGTTTCGTAGAACGGTTGCTCGATCGCCAGCATGTGATTGTCGATCATCGAGCGGGCGATAAACGGCCCCGCCAGTTCGGCAGCCACGCCGATCGCCAGCATGACGAGCGCGAGGATAAATGTTCTTTTCGCCGTTAAGGCGTATTTGAAAAGTGCTTTTCCCGTATGGGTGTGCATGGTTTTAAGACACCTCCCCGTCAGTCAGGTTGGATTCCACCTGTTGACGTTCGTATTGTTCGCGGTACCAGCCGCCTAACTGCAGCAGCGTTTCATGGGTACCTTCTTCGATGATTTTGCCTTTCTCCAAGACGACGATCCAATCCGCATGTTCGATGGCGGAGAGGCGGTGCGTGGAGATGAGCGTCGTTTTGCCGGAGCGCCCACTGCGGATGTTCTCGATGATCCGCGCCTCGGTCCGGGCATCAACGGCAGACAAGGCGTCGTCGAGGATTAAGAGCTCCGGATCGGCGATAAACGCCCGAGCCAGGGAGACCCGCTGCTTCTGGCCGCCGGAAAGGGCGACGCCTTTCTCGCCGACGAGCGTATCCAGGCCGTCAGATAACGTGCCGAGATCCTGATCGAAGGCAGCCGTGCGGATCGCTTCGAGGATCTTCTCATCGGATGCGCCCGGGTAGCCGAACTGGATGTTTTGCCGCACCGTCTTAGAGAATAGGATTTGCTCTTGCGGCACATATCCGATCCAGCCGTGAAGCTGGTTCAACGCGATTTGCTGAATCGGCACGCCGGAGATGCTCAGCTCGCCGCTACCTGCCGGATATTCGTGTAACAGCTGCTTGAGCAACGTGGATTTACCGCTGCCGGTACGCCCGACGATGCCCAGTGTTTCGCCGCGTTTAATCGTCAAATTGATCTGTTCGAGATTGTTAATGGTCGAAGTCGGATAGCGGAAGGTGACATCCTTGAACACGATCGTCTCCGGCGTTTTAACGTGAACCGGATTCGGAACGTCTTCAACATCGGGCTTCACGTTCAACGTTTCGTTGACCCGGTCCAGCGATGCGCCGCCGCGTTGCATGACGTTAATCAGCTCGCCGATTGCAAACATCGGCCAAATCATCATCCCCAGGTACATGTTGAAAGATACGAGATCGCCCAGGGTCAATTCATTATGGAATACGAGATAAATGCCGTAGGTGAGACCAATCGCATAGCTGAGCCCAACACATAAACGGATCGTTGGCTCGAAATAAGCATCCACTTTGGCGACCGCCAAATTCTTCTTATAAACGTCTTCCGTTATATCCGCAAAACGTTGTTCATCATGACGTTCCTGCACATAGGCGCGAATGACGCGAATGCCGGCTACGGATTCCAATACCTGGTCGTTCATGTCCCCAAAGGCATCCTGCGCCAGAGTGTAACGCTCGTGGATGATCTTCCCATAAATTTTCATCGCTAAGGCGATGAAAGGGAGGGGAATGATCGCAGCTAGTGTCAGCTTCCAGCTGATCAGCGTGCTCATCGCCAGAAAGATCACGGTAAGGTACGCCGTCGAGTCGGTTAGCGTCAGCATCCCGAAGCCTACGGTGGTAGCAACCGATCTTAAATCGTTGGTCGCCCGGGCCATCAGGTCGCCGGTGCGGCTCCGCTCGAAGAACGGCGGTGTCATCCGCAGCAAATGGCTCATGAACCGGGTCCGCAGCAGCCGCTCGACGAGGTTCGATCCCCCAAACAGGGAATGCATCCATATGTACGTGATGAGATAGATTAAGATCAATACGCCGATAATGAGTAAAATATATTGAGTTAACGAAGCCCAAGTGACGGTGCCGGCCACGATCTCATCGATCGCGCTGCCCAGCAGCCGCGGCGGAGCCAGCTCCACAACGCCCACAAGGATGAGCAGGAACAAGCCGATAATATAACGTCTTTTTTCGCGCTTGAAAAACCAGCCCAAATTTTTTAATACCGAAAACATGATGGGGTTTCCTCCTTTGATTCCCGATTGCGTAGCTACCCGGAAAACCTCTACAAGTGTCCTAAACCAGCAAAAAACCGCAAAAAAGGCATATCGTCCGAAAACGATATGCCTTAAAACCATAACATATGTCGCGTCCGTTACTTATAGCAAGCAACCTTCGCGTGTATGATATCGCTTATACCCTTTAAAAGATAAGGGGCGGTCAGCGCATAGATTCATCCAAGCCTACAGGGGTTGCTCCGGTATTTAATTGTTTGATGTGATGCGCATCGCGATACGCAGGCATAAATTTGAATTTCAACACCGTGCTCACCCTTTCTCATTTGGTAATTACTTGAAAGCGATCTCGTATGTTCCCGATTTTAGCACCGCATTAAAGAAGATGTCAAACGTTATTTTTCTCAGTAACTATCCAATAATCCCTAACCACATCGAACAAAGGTTTGGCTTTTTGCCCAGTTTCGTCTACAATAAAGCTAAAAGTTTGGATGTAACGGAATGAAAAGTTCGTATTTGTCACCGAGAAGATGGGATGAATGAAGAGGAGGAAGAAGCGGATGATTAACGTGAGTAATGAAGCTGCCGCATGGTTTAAGCAGGAGCTTGGACTTGAGGCGGGGCAGGCCGTACGCTTCTTTGCACGATATAGTGCGGGCGGCAAGCTGCACCCGGGATTCTCACTGGGAATTGATGTTGATCAGCCTGTATCACCTGGGCTCAAAGCGGAAGTAGAGGGCATCACGTTCTACATGGAGAACCAGGATTTGTGGTATCTGGACGGGTACCACCTTAATGTCACTTATGATCAGCAATTGGGCGACATTGAGTATGAATACGAGGCTGCGGCCCTGAATTAGGCTGAGCCGTTGTTCAGCGGCTTCGAAGCTAACGAAAGAACAAAAAGGCCCGTCAATTACGGGCCTTTTCCTTTGTTTGATGGAGCGGGCGAGAACGGCCCATCAAGCATCAAATGATGCTGTCTTCCATCGCATATTCGAAATCGCCGATATCGTAAACCTGCACCGGCACCTCTGCTTCGATAATCCGCCGGATCAGCTCGAGCTGATCGGTCAGGATCGGCACGTTCTCTCGCTGGGCGGTCAGCACGATTTCCGTTTCGATCGGATCGAGAAACTCGCCGTACTGCTCGTTGTCTACCGCGTTGACTACGGTCCAGGTCACATGATCGCCGAACAGGATCGAAGGGCTCTTGGACCAAGGGACGGTGAGCGCTCGCTCCAGTTTCTTGCGGTTCAGCGGTTCCTCGAGATAAGCGATCAATTCGCTGATTTTCTGCTTCACGTGCATATCGTCGACGGGGTCGTTCATGAGCGGCTCCGGACTGTTTTGAAATTCATAAAGCTCCATGACGGTGGTGTAAGGTACAATATATTCCACAGGCGCACCCGGCACCAGCAATTCACCATATATCGCCACCATCACGGCTTCGATCACAAATCGGCGTGACATGGTCATCCTCCTAAAACGGCCTGTTACTCGTAGCTGCCCATGAAATGCTTGCGACAACTCAATTTATTAAGGAGTATACCACAACCATTGGATAAATTCAGCTTTGTAGCGCGAAAATCGGCTTTTATCTAAGGAGAGGGGGCAACCGGAGATGAATGAGAATCAGGTGGGAGAATTCGCTGGGCTTTCGACGAAAACGCTCCTCTGGGTGGAGGAACGAGTGGGTCCAGGGGCTAAGGTTATCTCAGCAGCGTCCCTGAAGGGCGGCATTTCATCAGCAGTTTATGGGTTGAAAATAAAACAGGGTGATCACTGCCACGAAGCGGTACTGAGGCAATTTACCAATACGGAGTGGCTGCGAGAAGAGCCGGAGCTCGCTTTGCACGAGACGGCTGCGTTGCAGGTGGCGAGCGCGTCGGGACTGTCGTCGCCGCGGTGGGTCGCCTGCGATCCGGACGGCGGCGCCTGCGGCCTGCCGTCCGTGCTAATGACCCGGCTGCCCGGTCGGGTGGTGCTGGACCCGGCGGATCTGCCGGGTTGGCTGGGCGGCCTCGCCTGGAAGCTGGCGGAGATCCACGCGGCGGAGGGTCCGCCGATCGAATGGAGCTATTTTACTTACAACGAGGTGTCCCGTTTGACTGTGCCAGAGTGGACCCGGGTTCCCGAGGCGTGGGGGAGGATCATCGACCGCGTTCAGGGACTATCTTCACCGTACCGGCCGCAGTTCATTCATCGCGATTATCATCCAACGAATGTGCTCTGGCAGGAGGGGGAAGTTAGCGGCGTAGTCGATTGGGTAAATGCCTGCATGGGCCCAACCGGGATCGACACCGGTCATTGCCGATTGAATCTCGTACAAATGTACGGCGTGGAGGCGGCAGATGCCTTTTTGGAAAGCTATCTTTCCGTAGCTCGGGAGGACGGATGTAACGTAAACGATCCCTATTGGGATATGCTATGCCTGATCGAAACGCTGCCGGGTCCCCCGGAAGTATACCAAGGGTGGCCGGATTTGGGGCTAGACGCGTTAACGCCGGAGCATCTCGCTCGTCGATTGGACGAATACGCTGAGAGTCTGGTACGAAAGCTGGCTTCATTCGTGCAGCCCAGATAGAAACAAATAGAGGATGTGCTCATAAATTGAAACATTGGAAAGCCTATTTTACGTTCGTTAGGCCTTATACGAAATGGATCTTACTCACTTTGTTTATCGGGATGCTGAAATTCGGTATCCCGTCCTTGCTGCCGCTGGTGCAGAAATACGTCGTGGACGATATCTTGTTGAACGGCGGGATCGAGCTGGACCAGAAGGTCTCGCAGCTGATAATCATCCTTGGGGCAACGCTGTTTCTATTCGTGATCGTGCGCGGTCCGGTGGAATATGCGCGGCAGTATTTTGCCCAACTGATCACGGCACGGATCTTATTCGATTTACGCAACAAGCTGTATGCCCACCTGCAGCGGTTATCGCTTCGGTATTACCAGAATACGAAGGTGGGGGAGATCATCTCCCGCTTCATCAACGATGCCGAGCAGACGAAGAACATCGTCGAAGTCGGCATGATGAATGTTTGGCTCGACATGTTTACCCTGGTGTTTGTGCTTGGCTTTATGTTTTATTTGAACCCGTGGCTGACGCTTGTGGCGATTGCGATTTTCCCATTGTACGCGATCGCAGTGAAAGTGCTGTACAAGCGCTTGAAGAAGCTGACCAAAGACCGCTCCGCGGCACTTGCCGGGATTCAGGCTTATTTGCACGAACGCATTCAGGGCATCTCGGTCATCCGCAGCTTTGCCTTGGAACGGCATGACCGGAACAAATTCGAAGGCACCAACGGCCGGTTTCTGCAAAAAGCGCTAGCCCACAGCCGCTGGAACGCCTGGACATTTGCGATCATCAACACGCTCACCGACATCGCGCCGCTGCTCGTGATCGGATACGGCGGTTATCAGGTGATTTACGGGGATTTGACGTTAGGTACGTTTGTGGCCTTTTTTGGCTATCTGGATCGGCTTTATGCCCCGTTGAGACGGTTGATCAATTCATCAACGACGTTGACACAGGCTTCGGCATCGTGGGAACGGGTGCTGGAGTTGCTGGAGGAGCCGTATGACATGAACGATGCGCCGGATGCGGCGGTACTGCCGCAGGGTAGCCATGGCGTGATGTTCCGGGAGGTGTGGTTTAAATATCGCGAAGACGGCGATTGGGTGCTCAAAGACATCTCGCTCGAAGTCAATCCCGGCCAAACGGTCGCGTTCGTCGGCATGAGCGGGGGCGGGAAATCATCGTTGGTCGGACTCATTCCACGTTTCTATGACGTTCAGCGGGGAACGCTGGCGGTGGGCGGCCGGGACGTCCGCGCCTGGACGATGGAAAGCCTGCGCAGCCGGATCGGCATGGTGCTGCAGGACAATTTCCTGTTTAGCGGCAGCGTGCGCGACAACATCTTATTCGGCCGCCCGGACGCGGACGAGGCGGCGGTGATCGAGGCCGCCCGCGCGGCCAATGCGCATGAGTTCATCATGCAGCTGCCGCAGGGCTACGACACCGAAGTCGGAGAGCGTGGCGTCAAACTCTCCGGCGGGCAGAAGCAGCGGATTGCCATCGCTCGCGTCTTCCTAAAGGATCCGCCGATCCTCGTCCTCGACGAGGCGACGTCCGCGCTCGACCTGGAGTCGGAGCACCTGATCCAGCAGTCGTTGCAGCAATTGTCGCACGCCCGCACGACGCTGATCGTGGCGCACCGGCTGTCGACGATCACCCACGCCGACCAGATCATCGTCCTGAAGAACGGCGAAATCGCCGAGCGCGGCACGCACGACGAGCTCATGGCGAACCCGGACGGCGTGTACGCGCAGTTATACAACATCCAGCACCTGAGCCCGGCGGAGAGCGGGGAGCTGGGGTGAGGAGAGGTTAGGGGAGTTGAGGCAAGGCAAGGCACACCTTTTCCTCCTCTCGTACAAATAAGGCCCTAAAAGGGCGTTATTTCAACCTTTTAAGCCCGGATAGGCGAAATAAGGGTAAAAAGTTCCGTTATTTCTCGGAGTTAACCCCTTGGATGCCGTTTTTTTGCCGGTTCTGAGCTGAATAAGAACATATTTTACTGCTAATGTCTCCGATTTAGCTGAATAAGGAGAAATAACGGTAATAAGTTCCGTTATTCACCAGTCGTACCTGTATTCAACCGTTACTGTAGAAACATAACGTGATCTAATCACCCTATTCCACACATTGGACGCTTCTATGAGACCTTTAGGGTGAACACATAACTCTATTACTCGGAGTTTGGGCGAAATAAAGGCGTTTGGTGTCAACTAAGGTGATCATTTCGCTCTATTTTGGCTCAAAACGGGCAATGATGAGGGAATAAGGTGAAATAGTAACTCTAACTCTATATATCTTGGTGCAGCAGGGCAGGCCAGATCGTGGGCGTCCTAACCAGCCCCAAAATAAAAAAAAGGTTGTTCTCACCGGCATCGATTGCCGGTAGAACAACCTTTTTTGCTCCGCTACAGCTTCCCGATCACCAGCGACAAAATGCCGGCGGCGATCAGAGGGCCAACGGGGACGCCGCGGAAGAAAGCGACGCCGAGCACCGTGCCGATCAGCAACCCGGCGACGACGGTCGGCTGATTGCCCATCAGGGTTGCGCCGCGGCCGCCAAGCCAGGCGACAAGCATGCCGACGCCGATCGCGAGCAGGGACTTCCAATGGAAGAAGGAAGCCCACAACGTCTGGATGGAGATTTTGCCGCTGGCGACGGGCGTCATTACGCCGATGGTGAGAATGACGATGCCAAGCGTCAGGCCGTATTTCTCCAGCCAAGGGAAGGTATAGTGCATATGCAGCACGCGAAGCAGCAGCAGTACGATCATCGCTACGGTAATCGGCATGTTATTGCTAAAAATACCGAGCGCAGCCATCAGCAGAAGAAGCAGGGCTGTCATATCGATTTGGTTCATGATCCACCTCCTGCGGTGAAATCCGTTAAATTCTTATTCGTTGCTTGATGCTCTCGAACCGAGAATATGCTCGGCGATTAGCTTGCCATGGCCGCGTCCGGTTTCAATGAAGACCTCGTTGGCGTTACGTCCGGATGCAATTACCCCGGCAACGTAAAGTCCAGGCACGTTCGTCTCCATGGTCTCTGGATCGAACACCGGCTTCTCCATGTCGCCGGCCATGTCGACTCCGGCGGAGAATAACAGCTTGCGGTCGGGACGGAACCCGGTTAACGCCAAGACGAAATCGTTGGCGAGCTCCGTCCGTTCGCCGTTTGCCTCTTGAATGACAACGCGGTCGGGTAGGATTTCGATCACCCGCGAGTTCAGACGCAGGGCGATTTTCCCCTTGCTCACCGCACTTTCAAACAACGGCCGCACCCAAGGCTTGATGTTCCCGGACAAGTCATCCCCGCGATACACGACGGTGACTTCAGCGTTCACGCGGACTAGCTCCAGCGCGGCATCCACCGCGGAGTTGCTGCCGCCGATAATCGTGACCTTCGTACCGGTATAAGGATGCGCCTCCTGGAAATAATGCGTGACCTTGTCGGTATTTTCTCCCGGAATGCCTAAAATATTGGGGTGATCGAAATACCCCGTCGAGATAATGACATGTCTAGCTTGATACTCCGCCGGCTCGCCGCCGCGTTTCTCTGAGCGGACCACAAACGTGCCGTCCGTCTGCCGCACGACTTCATTCGCTTCTTCATAGGCCAACACGGGTACGTCATAATGATCGCTCACTTTGCGGTAGTAGGCCAGCGCCTCATGGCGGAAAGGTTTATCATTTGCCGACGCAAAAGGGACATCCCCGATTTCCAGCAGTTCGGCCGTACTAAAAAACTGCATATACGTCGGGTATGAATAGATGGAATGGACAAGGCAATGTTTCTCTAGAACAAGCACCTGCAGTCCGCGACGCTGGCATTCGATGGCTGCCGATAGACCGCACGGCCCAGCTCCGATGATGATGACATCCAGCATGGGAACCTCCTCATTTACATAGATTTCAAACGATTTTTCAAAACAATTCCATCCTACCGCAAATACCTCGGAATTGCCAACCATCCGCTGGCCTTGGCAAAGGGAGAATGATGTGGCAATCCTATGACATCTTGGATTTCGAAGGTTCAAACCCACATTTTTAGAGTACACTAATAGTGTAAGCGGTTACCTAAAATTTAAAGGAAGTTTAGGAGGTGCCGAACATGCTGTCCTGGTTTAGAAAACGCAAACCTGCCCGTGTCTTGGTCCCTGAAGCCATAAAGGTTAAGCTGGACGAAGTTCGACGCGCTGTGCTTCGTTATGAAGCCGATATGCCTGACGGCATAAACCGGTTATCGCTGCTGCTGCCGGACGGAAGTCTGGATATGAAACGCCTGTCGCGTTATTTGGGCGGAATTACAGATCAACGCTTTTTCTTGTCGAGAGAAACCTATGAAATATTTGCGGAAGAAGAACGCGAGATCCCGTATTATCTGGATCTTGTGCAAGCCGCCGTGGACAACTATGTTGAGGATCAAGGCAAGCTTCCGGTGCTGGACGAATCGCGCCAGTTGGAAGTTGATTGCCGACTGTTGTTGCGGGAGCATTACTTGAAAGAGCTGCCTCCCTTCCCGCTGTATGTAACTGATCAGGAAATGATGTTGACCCATCGTCCGAAACAGGTGATATAACCGTTGAAGCGCATTCCCGGGGAGCCGGGGGTGCGCTTTTTGTTTGACAGGCTGTTTTACAATAGAGAGAGACAACTGGGGAAAGTGGGGAAAGTGGATTGCAGCTAAAAGCCGTTTTGTTTGACCTGGATAATACGTTGATGGATCGCGATTACACCTTTCGCAGCTTCGCGCTGCAACTCGTGCGAGAATGCCTGGTACCGATGGACGAGACACGCCGGGAAGAGCTGGTTGCGGAAATGATTGAGCGAGATAAAGATGGATATAGGCCGAAGGAGGGCTTTTTTCAGGAGCTGATCGATTGGCTTCCTTGGCGTAAGGAGACCACGATAGAGGAGCTGAAGGCCTATTACGACCGCCATTATATGACCCATGCCAAAGCGATGGACCATACGGAGCATACCCTGCAGGCTTGCCGAGCGAAGGGACTTCGGCTTGGAATCATCACGAACGGGTACAGTCATTTGCAGCATGCAAAAATCGATCTGCTTCACCTTCGCCGGTTTTTCGATGCGATCGTGGTGTCCGGGGACGTAGAGATCCGTAAGCCGGATCGGCGGATTTATGAGCTGGCCCTGGAGCGGTTGGGGTCCTTGCCAGGGGAGACAGTGATCGTTGGCGACCATCCCCGCAACGATATCTGGGGAGCAGCGCAGGCGGGGATCCGTGGCATTTGGCTGCGGCGCAAGCACGATTGGGACGAGACGCTCGAAGGCGGCAAGCCTTGGCGGACGATTTCGGAGCTGAATGAAATCCCAGCGCTGCTGGAACAATACGAACAGGAGCCGTGCGGGACAGGAAAGGATTGACAAAGTCCGCCGTCATCCTATATGATGTGTACAAATTCTTATGAAGGAGGCTGTTATTTATGGTGAAGGTACTTGAAGTGCGCGTAAATACGGTCTCCTTGGCGGGAAAATAAGGCGCTGCATCCGATCGAATAGCGGAAGTCTATTCGAATGCAAGCAGCGCGAAGCCGCGGGACCGTTATCACGTCCCGCGGCTTTTTTATGTCCGCCGTCCCCTTAGGGTGACGGTGGGCCTTGAACTGAAGCCGCGGGACGATGGGTCCCCGCGGCTTTTTATATGGCTGCATGCGAGGTGCCGCAGCAGCGAGCCATGGGATCGCCAAGGAGACGAGAAGACGGAACGTCGGAAGGTCATTCATTATTGATTTGAGGCAAGCAGCCCAAGGAGGAAAAGGAATTGAATTTACAAGAACTAGGATGGAACGCGGAGCGGGAGAATGCTTTTCGCGGACTGGGGATAGAGCAAGTCTGGCCCGGGCGGATCATCGCCGATCACGGCCATAAGTATCGGGTCGCTTCGGAGCGAGGAGAGGGCTGGGCGGAAATGAGTGGTCGTCTGCAATATGAGCTGGGTGAACGCAGTGAGTTCCCGGCGGTAGGAGACTGGGTCGCATTGCGCTTTCTTAGCGAATCGGACGGAGATGCCGTCATTCACGGCTTGCTTCCACGAAGCAGCCGAATCTCCCGTCGGGCAGCCGGGTCGGTGCCGACGGAACAAGTCGTAGCGGCCAATGTTGACCTGCTGTTTCTCGTCGCCGCGCTGAACATGGATTTTAATCTTCGCCGATTAGAGCGTTATTTGATCATGGCCTGGAACAGCGGGGCATCACCGGTCATCGTGCTGAGCAAAGCCGATTTATGCGATGATCCGGAGCGTTACGTCGCCGAGACGGAATCGATTGCGCCCGGCGTGCCCGTTATTGCGGTCAGCGCTTTGGAGGACCTAGGCAGGGAGCAAGTAGACGTTTTGCTGAAACCCGGAGTTACGGTCGCGCTTACCGGATCATCTGGGGCCGGAAAGTCGACCATTCTAAACTGGATGGCAGGGGAGGAAGTGCAGAAAACTCAGGCTATACGTGAGGACGACAGCCGGGGACGGCATACGACGACACATCGCGAGCTGTTTGTGCTTCCGCAAGGCGCGGTCATGATTGATACGCCGGGGATGCGGGAGCTGCAGCTGTGGGACGACGAAGGCGGGTGGTCCGAGGCGTTTGGCGACATCGAGGAGCTGGCGAAGCAATGCCGTTTCGGGGATTGTCGTCACCAACGAGAAGCCGGCTGTGCGGTCAGGGAGGCCCTGCAAAGCGGACAGCTTGAGCGCAAACGGTTTGAGAACTATCTGAAAACGCAGCGGGAGCTGAAGTTTCAGGCGGAAAAGGAGCAATCCCGTCAACGCTCCGTGCGAGCCGCAACATCAAGCAAAGCTGGCCGACAGGAGACGCGCGGCAAAGGCGAGCAACGGAGACGATACGCTAGCGACTGGGAGTAGGCCAACCCGCAAGGTCAGGAACAAACAAAAATAGCCAGTCAGGGATAATTCCCGACCGGCTATTTTTTTATCTTACTTCGGTTGAATCGGCAGCCATTTCAGCACGTCCTGGATTTTCGCGTCCCAATAGCCCCACTCGTGGGAGCCTGGGCCTTCCTCGTAGGTCAGCGGCAGGCCGGCACGGGTGCAAGCTTCGCGGAACGTCTGGTTATCTTCGTACAGGAAATCCTCCGTGCCGCAGCACTGATACAACCGGGGAACCAGCTTGCCGTTCTGTAAGTCTTGAGCGAGCGGGTCCAACAGCGTCAGCAGATCGTTATCTGTCCCCTGCGGCCCAGACTCGCCGAAAATGCGCTGGAACAGCGGCGACAACCCATGCTGGCTGTTCGCGATGTCGAGCGCGCCCGACAAGCTGGCCGCGGCGGCAAACGTCTCCGGCTTGCGCAGCGCCAACTTGAAGGCGCCGTAACCGCCCATTGAGAGACCGGCGACAAACGTATCCTCACGCCGCTCAGACAACGGGAAGAACGACCGGCACAATCGCGGCAGCTCCTCGCTGACGAAAGTCCAGTAGCGGTTGCCGTAGGCCATATCCGAATAGAAGCTCAGATCGACCTGAGGCATAACGACAGCCAGCCCTAAACCCGAAACGTAACGCTCGATGGAGGTGCGACGCAACCAGATGGAATCGTCGTCCGACATCCCGTGCAGCAGATAGAGGGTTGGGTAAGGCCCGGCCACTCCGGGAGCGGACATCCCGATTTGCGATTGTGCGGGTTCGGGCAAAATGACGGTCATCGAGGTACTGAGGCCTAACACTTCCGAGAAAAAACGACATTGAAACAGTGCCATAACGCTCATGCTCCTTTTCATTATGCCGCCTCAGGCACACGCAAAGTAAGCGTTTACCAAAGCGGTTATAGGGTATGGATAATCCTATAATTACACAGTCCATTATACCGCGGAAACCTTGAAATCTGAAATCATCCGAAACGCTTGACAAGAAATCGTGCTAAAATATACATAACGGGTTGTTCCAGGGCTAGAAAGTGACAACGCTGGGGGTGGATCAAGTGAATTTCCCCTGGAAAAGAAATCTGTACGTGCTGTGGCTTGGCGTATTTTTTTGCAGCACCGCGTATTCTATGGTCATTCCATTCATGTCCTTGTTTATCGCGCACGATCTTGGGGTAACCGAGCATCTAACCCTTTGGTCGGGGGTCGCGTTCGGCATTACATTTTTGGCCGGCGCTTTGATCTCTCCGTATTGGGGGTCCCTATCGGACAAGTATGGCCGGAAGCCGATGTTGCTCCGTTCCGGGTTTGCCTTAAGTGCGGTTTACCTCCTTTACTTCTTCGTCAAAGATCCTTATCAGCTGATTGCCGTTCGCATTTTATCCGGTCTATTGGCTGGATATGTGCCTTCCGCCATCGCACTGGTAGCAACGAATACGCCGGAGAAGCATGTAGGCTATTCGCTTGGAATCATGTCGACGGCCGGGGCGGCAGGAGGCATTATCGGGCCGCTGGTCGGCGGTTCGCTCAGCAAGTTTATCGGTTATCGGGAGTCGTTTTTGGCGTCGGGCTGCGTTGTGTTGATCTCGGCATTGATTGCCCTGATCTTCGTGAAGGAGCAGAACTTTGACCGCAACCGCGAGCGTTCGCATGTGCTGGACGATCTCAAGGAAGCATCGGCCAATCGTCCGCTGATGGGGAAGCTGTTCGTCGTCCTCATCGTAACCGCTTCGGTGATGGTACTCGAGCCGCTGCTTTCTTTGTACGTGCTTGACCTAGGAGCTTCAGCTTCCAACGCGTCGTTTAGCTCAGGCATCATCTTCTCGGCGGTGGGAATCTCCACAGTAATCGCTGCTCCACTCTGGGGCAAGATCGGGGAGCGGATCGGCTACCGCAATACGCTGATGATCGGCTTGATCGGCGGCGGAGTTGGCAATATTTTGCAGCATTTCTTTCACTCTCTCGTCGGCTTCGGGGTGTTACGCTTTGTTTACGGCTTGTTCTTTGCCGCCGTGTTCCCGGCGCTAAACGCCTTAATCGTACAGGCGACGAAACCGGAATTTCGCGGGCGCGCCTTCAGCCTGAACCAATCGGCCAGCCAACTCGGGAATATGGTTGGGCCCATTGCCGGCGGGGCGCTGGGAGGATGGATCTCCATCCCGATTGTGTTCGTATTGAACGGTTTGCTGCTGGCGATCACGGCGGCGACCCTCCGATGGAAGTCGCTGTTTGGAAGCGGCCGCCCGAAGGAACGGAAATTGTCCAACTCATGATGATCGACGAAATGAAAAAAAGGCTCCGTGCGATTCAGCGATAAGCTGAAGCACGGAGCCTTTGCTATGGATTTGCCGCTAGATTAATAGAGAGATAGCGCAAGAGAGTCAAACTCGCTCTTGCTGTGCAAGATGGCTTCTGAACCCTCGATTTCAATGCTGATGAGGGAGTTTAGGCACTTCTGCAACGCTTGCTTGCCATTATAATATTTGTACTCGAGCGCGCTCGTCAGTAGTTTCAAAGTACGCTGCACAGGCTGCTTGCTATCGACATTGAAGTAAACCGGTACCAGGTTGTTTTGGAAGTTGATCAAGATTTTCATAAGAATCACCTCTATACAGTGGTTTCATAGTACACATTGTAGAATATAAATCTTAAAAAAAGATTAAGAAAACATTATGTTTAGATAAATGTTTGATGACAACAGGCAATTCAGGACAGAAGTCGTGGTTTGAACGCCCGATACAACTAATACGGACATTCGAATTAAAAAGTTTCATGTTCTATGAAAATTATGCTTCACCTCCTATTTTCATGGGTACAATGTAATAGATTGGCAAAAATTTCCGAGCATCGGGAAATCGAATAGTGGTATGATTACTGCGTCGAACTGCGTAAGCAAGACCCAATTTGAAGGAGGTGGACGGATGTTGATTACGGATTCTCCCCGCAAGAAAAAAGTGGTGCTTCAAGCTAGCGAATGGTTGTACTTGGCAGAGCGGCTGGGTATAAACCTATGGTTGGATCCGAACCATCCCTTTCATGTCTTTTTGCGGGAGACGCCCGACCCGGATACCGGAGACGTAAGAGAGACGCTGAGAAGTAAGGGTTATATGGCGGAATCGACGCAAGGAGATCGGTTAAGCTTACCGCAGCATGTCCTGGACGATTTGGTCGTGGCATCCGCCTCAGGCAAAGCTTGCCGCCTGACCTACACATGCGGGAAACGGAGCTATGAAGAATATCTACATATCGCTGGCGATCAGGTGATCCGGTTGGAAAGATTGGCTGAAGAGACATGCGGTTTATCGATCGAACGGACAAACGGGGGGAAGCCGCTTAGCGGCGCGTTGGCCGGCCGGATGAAATGGAATTCACGGACGCCGGGCGAGCTTCCCGCATTGATGATGTCCAAGAAGCAGTTTGATACGGTGATGAACCAGACTGGAGAGCTGGATCGAAATCAGCTTGCCGCCCTCCTGGCGGACATGACGGGCGATATGGAAGGAAGTATAGCCTTGGCGAAATGTATAAAGACCCCGTTAGCCCAAGGCGAGATCCGGTTCTATGCATACAGCGGAGAGTGTTGGGAATTGCAGCAGATGCAGTTTATGAACAATACGCATATGAACTGGCTGATTCGATATAGCGCCAAGGATGAGGAAGATTGGATGATTGCGACACCAACACCCCGTCAGCAATTTCAGGAGATTCTATTGAAATGGTTCCATCAGGCGATCGAAGCTGAATGAAGGGATCACCCGAATGATATAGAGATCGAAGGCGAGACAGCTGTCTGTTAGTGACAGCTGTTTTTTTATGAACAGGAATTGATTTTAGTGTTAATAATGTATATATTGTTTATATACACTGTTAACAAAATAACCAGTCAAGAAGGTGAAGCATGGATATTTTGCTTTCCCATTCCTCGGGTGAACCGATCTATCTGCAGATCGTTACGCAAATTCGCGATGCGATCCTGCAAGGTAAGCTGGCGCCGGGGACAGCGTTACCTTCCATTCGGCAGTTGGCTAAGGATTTGCAGATCAGCGTCATTACAACGAAGCGAGCCTACAACGATTTGGAGCAGGAAGGCTTAATCGATTCGGTCGTCGGTAAAGGGTCATTCGTTTCCGGCGGAAATCAAGAATTTATCCGGGAGCAACGACTCAGAGCGCTGGAAAGCAAGCTTCGGGAAGTTCTGGAAGAATCCAAAAGCCTTCCGATGTCAACGGATGAACTGATCGAGTGGATCAAACTATTGGATCAAGTAGGAGGAGGCGCTAAAGGATGAATGCAGTTGAGGTGGAAGGGCTCGTCAAGCATTACGGGAACTTTGCGTTGTCGGGATTAAGTTTCTCCATACCGCAAGGGTACATTACCGGGCTGATTGGGCCTAACGGAGCGGGGAAAAGCACGGTGATTAAGGCAATCATGGGGATGGTGTTGCCGGAAGAAGGGCGAATCAACGTTCTTGGTCACCCCGTTACGGGGAACGAAGGCAGTTACAAGCAACAGATCGGATACATCTCCGATGAGAATATTTATTACGAATATCTGACAATGGAGCAGATGAAGCGGATCGTCGCACCCTTTTACGAACGCTGGGATGAGGCATTGTTTACGAAGTACATGGAGCTGTTTGAACTGCCGAAACGCAAAAAAATCAAGGATTGCTCCAAAGGGATGAAAATGAAGTTTGCCATTGCATTGGCACTGGCGCACCATCCGACGCTGCTGATCATGGACGAGCCGACGGCCGGATTAGACCCCGTATTTCGCCGAGAGCTCCTCGATCTGTTGGCGGATTATATTTTGGACGAAAACAATACGATTCTGTTCTCGACCCATCTCACGACCGACCTGGATCGTGTAGCGGATTACGTGACGTTCCTGAACCGCGGCGAATTGGTGTTCTCCGACAGCAAAGACGAGGTACTGGAACGCTACGTGATCGTTAAGGGGAGCAGCGAACTCCTGGATACCGATGTAAAACGGGAATTGATCGGCGTAAGGGAAACGGCAGTAGGTTTCGAGGCGCTGGCCAAAGACCAGGAGCGGGCTCATGCCCTGTTTGGGACTCATGCATTGTTCGAGCGTCCCACGCTGGAAGAGATTATGTATTTTACGGCAAAAGGGGGGAAAGTGAATGCCTAACCTCATTCATCTTGTTCGTAAGGACTTCCTGCTGTTGCAGCGGTATCTCTGGCTTCTATTCATTTATATGGTGGTGTTCTCCGGGTTCGTGCAGTCGGATGGTTCGCCTTTGTACGGCATGCTGCCGGGGATGGTGCTGATTCTGGCGCTGAATGCAGATATGCGTCTTCCCAATCATCAATTTCTAGTCAATTTACCCGTACGCCGGAGTTATCTCGTTTTATCCAAATACGTTTCCGCCTTTGTTTTAATGCTGATCGCTTTTGTGTTCTGCATTCTGTTAAACACCGGGGCGAACGTGGTTCATGGCCAGCCGGCAACTTTCAACTTCGGTCAAATGCTTGGGATCTTCTTGGCGCAAATCGTGTTTATGGCGATTTATATCCCGATCTACTATTGGCTGGGTTTGAAAGGTGCGCAATATTTGAATGTGGCGATGATCATCGTGGTGATGATCGGAAGCCAACTCTCGTCTAACTTGTTGAGCGACGAAGATAGCTTGCAATTGTCGGCTTCCATCTCCACCCATCCCGTTGTAACAGGTCTTCTCGGGGCTAGCGTGGGGATCCTGGCCCTCGTAGTTTCTTATCTCATCTCCCGCATGATTTTTGCCCGTCGGGATTTGTAATCGCGTCGGGTTGACTTAAAAACACCCCGAAATGGGTAATCTGGATAAAGGCAGGAAGATTATCGCCCAAGAACCCATTTTCATCTCAGGAGTGTGAAGCCATGACAAGCAATCAGACGACGAATCGCGAACGGTTCCGGGGGAAAACGGCGATCATCACCGGAGCCGGTTCCGGCATTGGTAAGGCGGCGGCGGTGAAGTTGGCCAGCGAAGGGGCGCAGGTGGCGTTGTTCGATCTGCTGGATGAGCGCACGGAGCAGGCGGCACGTGAAATCAATGCCATCCGCGAAGGGGCGGCCCAAGCGTATGACGTCGATGTGGCAGACCCGCATCGGGTTGAGCAGGCGGTTCGCGAAGCGGCCGAGCACTTCGGCGGCATCGATGTCGTATTCGCTAATGCGGGCATCAACGGCAAGCTGGCACCGGTCGAAGATTTAAGCTTCGAGGATTGGGAGAAGACGCTAAGCATCAATCTGACGGGCACGTTCTTAACCGTAAAATATACCGTCCCCTATTTAAAACAACGGGGCGGCGGAAGCATCATCATTACCAGCTCCATCAACGGGAATGATACATTTTCCGGCTTTGGCATGTCGGCTTACAGTACAACCAAAGCGGGGCAGGTGGCTTTTGCCAAAATGCTGGCTCTGGAGCTGGCCCAATTCAAAATTCGCGTGAATGCCATCAGCCCAGGCGCCATTTCCACCAACATTGACGCTTCGACGGAGAAGAGCAAGGAGCTGCAGGAAATCATTATCCCGGTTAAATATCCGGAGGGGTCGCAGCCCCTGGCGGACGGACCGGGCCAACCGGAACATGTCGCGGATCTCGTCGCTTTTCTGGGTTCCGATGAAGCGATCCACATCACCGGCGCACGGATCGTGATTGATGGGGCAGAGTCGCTGTTATAGAGGATAACCGCATTGCTGTGGTCATGCCGCCGCTCTAGTATGTGTGCGGGAGCAAAGACCGACCGAGTTTGGATGCCTTAGCCCGAGACTGTCAGGAAATGACCTTCTCGGGCGTTCTTGACGTGGACGCGCCCGTACAACGATACTCGATTATGAACCATGTAAGGGGGCTGGATGATGAAGCAAAACAAGTATGATGATGCGAATTTTTTCTCGGCGTATGAAAAAATGCCGCGTTCAGTGAAAGGTCTGGAAGGGGCAGGGGAATGGCATGTATTGCAAGCCTTGTTACCCGATTTGCGAAACAAGAGTGTCCTGGATTTAGGTTGCGGTTTTGGGTGGCATTGCCGATATGCTCGCGAGCAGAGAGCAAGTTCGGTGGTCGGAGTAGACCTATCCGAGAAAATGCTTCAAAAAGCCCGTGAACTGACGGATGACCCTATGATTACGTTTATCAAACTGCCGATTGAAGATATTCATTTTTCTGAAGCGCAATTCGACGTAGTTATTAGTTCATTGGCCTTCCACTATATTGAGTCTTTTGAAGCTATCTGTAATAAGGTTTATCGTTGCCTAAAGGCGAAAGGTGTATTTATTTTTTCCGTTGAACATCCAATTTTCACTTCTCGAGCCGAACAAGATTGGTACTATGATGACCAAGGAAATCGCATGCATTGGGCGGTCGATACCTACCAGAATGAGGGGGTTCGTGAAACCTCATTTCTAACCGATAACGTGATAAAATATCACCGAACGTTGTCCACCTATCTCAATAACTTAATTCAAGCTGGTTTCAGGATTAGAGCGGTGAATGAACCCATTCCTTCCGAAGAAATGTTGAGAAACACTCCTGAAATGGTGGATGAATTACGAAGACCCATGTTTTTAATGATTTCTGCTGAAAAGCCCTGAGGGGAGGAATTGGCTTGCTGTCATGGTTGGCGGAACAAAAAATTGCGGAAGCGATGGCGCGCGGGGAGTTCGACGATTTACCCGGGAAGGGGAAGCCGCTGAAAGTTGAAGATTTGTCCGGAGTTCCGGAGGACCTCAGGATGGCTTATAAGTTGATGAAAAATGCTGGGTATGTCCCCGAAGAAATCCAGCTGCAGCAGGAGATGGTCCGGCTCGCCGACCTGCTGGCCGCCTGTGAGGAGGGGCCGGAGAAGCAGGCCTTGAAGAAGCAACTGTCGGAGCAACGTCTGCGGTTAAACCTGCTGGCTGACGAGCGCGGTCTGCTGACGAATCCGGCGTTCCGGCAGTATGAAGAGGCGATCCGCCGGAAGCTGGAGTAGGAGGTACATGGTGCTGGGGCCTGGGGCGGGCAGCTTACGACAGGGAGGTACCGGGAAGCAGTTGTCGTATCATCGTTTCGGTCAACACAAACGGTTCCCGCGATATTCGGTCCAAGTGGAAGCCGGGAATCAGGTCCTTGGCGGATACGTCTTCCGGTTGGTCAAGTAAGCCGCTGATGTAGGCGAGCCAGCCGATAACCGTTTCCGGCTTTGTGCCGGCGGCACGGAGCGCGGAGATCCCCAGATCACCGTGACGTTTGGCCAGCCGCCGTCCGTCCTCGCCGAGAATGAGCGGGGCGTGGGCGAACGTCGGCGGCGTGAGCCCTAACGCAGCATAGAGGTGAAGCTGACGCGGAGTCGAATCCAGCAGATCGTCGCCGCGCAGGACATCGGTGATGCCCATCCGAGCATCGTCAACGGTCACCGCCAGCTGATAAGAGTACAGGTGATCGGCTCGCCGCACCACAAAATCACCGCCGCTTCCCGGCGGGAAAACCTGCGGCCCGGCGATGCCGTCGACGAAGCTGACGGCCGCAGGGTCGATCGCGAAGCGAAGCGACGGCTCTTTGTGCTGCGCCCGACGTTCCCGTTCTTCCGCGCTTAAGCTACGGCAGGTGCCGGGATAGGGCGCGCCTTCCGAGGATAATCCGTGCGGCGCACCGGCCACGGCCAGCAGCTCGGCCCGGCTGCAAAAGCACGGGTACAGCCGTCCGTCCGCGTCAAGCTTCCCGAGTGCTTCCTCATAGAGCTCGGTTCGCTGGCTTTGATAGTACGGTCCGGAAATTTCTGAAGCGCCCGGACCTTCATCCCAATCCAGTCCCAGCCAGCGAAGATCGGTGATGATCCGTTCCGTGATCTCTGGCTTGGAGCGCTGCGTGTCGATATCTTCAATGCGCAGCACGAAGACCCCTCCGGCCGCACGCATTTGCAGCCAGGATAACAGCGCAATCTTGGCATTTCCTAAATGCATGTCGCCGGAAGGCGTAGGTGCAAAACGACCGCGTTTCATGTTGCTTCACTTCCTTGGTTTATCCTAGATTGAATTCGATTTTTCGCTTATAAAATGTAACTGACGTTAAAAATTCCGAAGTCTATTCGGTTTTTCATATAGATTCTACTCTTACGTGCTCTAATTGCGCAAATGGATATGAAATATCATATTCATTTCGAAGAAGTCGCCGATCACGTTGGATTCTATTCGATTTTTCGCATACATTCGTCCGATTGCTTCTAATGGTCCATGGCGGGAGGTACTTTTACAAGCGTGCTTCGGGCTCGCGGGGTTCGCCGCTGCTCTCCGGTTTGAAGGAGCTGCCGGGGGCGGGAGGCTCCAGCTTCTCGATGTCGATTTTGCGGATTCGGCTGTCTTCGCGTTCCAGTACTGTAAACTGCAAGTCCCCATAGACCAGCTGCGTTCCTACTTCAATATCAAGGTTCTGGCCATAGATCCAGCCTCCGATCGTATCCGCATCCTCTTCCTCCAACTCGGCGTCCAGCCAATCGTTGATTAACGAAACCGAAACTTTGCCGTCAACGATGAGGTGATTCGCTGCAACCTCCGTAATTTCCTGCTCTTCCTCCGCATCGAATTCATCCCGAATGTCGCCGACGATTTCCTCCAGAATGTCCTCAATCGTAACCATTCCGCTTGTTCCGCCGTATTCGTCGATCAGTACGGCTATATGCGTACGTTCCTTTTGCATCTTAGTCAGCAAAGCAGGGAGGGGAATGTTCTCCGAGACGGTCATCACCGGCCGGACCAACGAAGCCAAAGGAGCCCCCGCCTGATTGTCAGGGGCTAGAAATAACGCTTTCGTATTGATGACGCCGATAATATTGTCTTTATTTTGGCGGATAACAGGGAATCTCGTATATTGTTCTTGGCGAATGATTCGCAAATTTTCCTCGCGGGACTTGGTCGCATCCAAACAGACCATGTCGGTTCTCGGGACCATGATGTCTTTGGCGAGCAGCTCGTCGAAGGTGAAGATCCGGTTCATGAAGCTGTACTCATTCTTGTTGATTTGACCGCTTTCCAGGCTTTCGCTCAGCAGTATCCGCAGTTCCTCTTCACTATGCGCGTCGCTCCATTCCGCTGCGGGTTTTAGGCCAAGAAGCGAAACGATACGGCGGGAGGAACGATTGAGCAGCCAGAGGAAGGGGGACAGCAGGGTACTCAGCCCTAACAGCGGCCGGGCTGCGGTCAAGAGGATGGCTTCTCCGCGCTGGGCGGCCAGCACCTGAGGGACCAATCCGCCAAGCACGACATGCAAGTAGGTGATCAACACGAAGGCAATCAGAAAGGAGAAGAAGGTTTCCACTGTGGCGGATAACGGAAGGTAGGCAAACGAAGGCGACAGCACGCTGCGGACAGCTGGTTGGCCAAGCCATCCCAGTGTCAACGAGTTGGCTGTGATCGCCAGTTGGCAGGTCGACAATGCCTGATCGATTCGTTCCGACAAGGCCCGGAGTGCTGCCGCACCGCGACGTCCTTCCCGTTCCCAAGCCTCGATGGTTCGTGGGCGCAGGGCACGCAGGGAAGCCTCCATGATGACGAACAATGCGGTTAAGGCAATCAGTAGAAAAATGACGAGCAGCTTGAACATGATGTTTGCCCTCCAGTCCTTTAAGACCTTGCTCCATATGGTAAAATGTTTTCATAGTGTAACCCGTAAGGAGAGAATCATGACAAAGCTTCCTTTGCCTATTGATGAAGTTATACCTGAACTAAAAACGGCGCTTGGCCGTTCGGGAACTGCCGTACTGCTGGCAGAGCCCGGTGCGGGCAAGACGACGCGGGTGCCGCTGTCGCTGCTAAGCGAACCTTGGATGGAAGGACAGCGGATCCTGCTGCTGGAACCGCGTCGGTTAGCAGCTCGGGCCGCTGCTGTATATATGGCATCCCAGCTTGGTGAAGCCGTTGGTGAGACGGTCGGCTACCGGATGCGGGGAGACAGCCGGGTATCGGCGAAAACGCGGATTACGGTCGTGACTGAAGGGATATTGACACGGCTGCTGCAGCAAGATCCGGCGTTGATCGGAACCGGTTTGATTATTTTTGACGAATTTCATGAGCGTAGCTTGCATGCCGATCTCGGACTGGCATTGGCCTGGCAAAGCCGCCAGTTGCTACGCGACGATTTGCGGCTGCTGGTCATGTCGGCGACGCTAGACCCCGGGCCGATCGCGGACTTGCTGGATGGCGCGCCGGTCGTGCAAAGCCGGGGGCGGATGTTCCCGGTGGAGACGGTGTATGCGCCGGGCACACCTAAGGAGTCGCTGGAACGTACGGTGGACCGGGCCGTTCGCCGGTCCTTAACGGCGCATGACGGCAGCGTGCTGGTGTTTCTGCCAGGCGCGCGGGAGATCCGCCGCGCCGAGTCGCTGCTGGCGGGCGGCGGGTTACCCGCCGACGTCATGCTGGCGCCGCTGTACGGCGCGCTGCCGCAAGCGGAGCAGCGGCGGGCGATCGAACCCGCGCCGGCGGGGCGGCGCAAAGTCGTGCTGGCGACGTCGATCGCCGAGTCGAGCCTGACGGTGGACGGCGTGACGGTGGTGATCGACAGCGGTCTCCGCCGCACGTCGTTGTTCTCGCCGCGCACCGGCATGAGCCGGCTCGTGACGGCGCGCGCGGCCCGCGACTCCGCCGACCAGCGGCGGGGGCGTGCCGGGCGAACGGCGCCCGGCGTGTGCTACCGCCTCTGGAGCGAGGCGGAGGACCGCCTGCTGGCGGCGCGGACGCCGCCGGAAATGCTCGAGGCGGACCTCGCGCCGCTCGCGCTGGAGCTGGCGGCGTGGGGCGCCGCCGCTCCGGACGAGTTGGCGTGGCTCGACGCGCCGCCGCCGGCGCCGTACGCGCGCGCCGTCCAGCTGCTGCGCCAGCTGGACGCGCTGGATGCGGCCGGGCGCATCACCGCCCACGGCCGCCGCATGGCCGCGCTCGGGCTGCACCCGCGCCTGGCGCATATGCTCCTGCGGGCGCGCGAGCTTGGGCTCGGCGCGCCGGCTTGCGCGCTGGCCGCGCTGCTCGAAGAGCGCGACCTGCTGCGCGGGCCGGCCAGCCGCGACGCGGATCTGCGCGGCCGGCTGGCGCTGGTGCTGGCCGCGTCCGGGCGCGCGGCCGGGCCGGACGAGCTGCGGCGCGTCGCCGCGCTCGCCCGCCAGTGGGAGCAGCGGCTCGCCGAGCTGGAGCGGCTCGCGTTTGCGGAGCCGGACGGCTATGCACCGTCCGGCTCGCTCGATACGTCCGCCGAGCTCGGCGGAGCGGTCGTCCCGGAGGCCGCGGACGACCCTGATTACGAGCCGCCGGACGGCGAAGAAGCGGCCGGCGCCTCTGTTACCGCCGGCCTTGCCGCCCCGGCCATAACTCCGGCCATCCGCACGACCGGATCGTCCGTTCAAACGGACCTTGACCGCAGCTGCGGCTTGCTTGTTTCCTTCGCTTATCCGGATCGGATCGCTAGCCGTCGTCCAGACGGGCGGTATTTGCTGCGAAACGGGCGGGGCGCTCAACTGCTCGTCAAGGATTCGCTGGGCTCGGCGGCGTTCTTGGCGATTGCCGAGGTTGACGACGAGGGAGCGGAAGGCCGGATCTTGCTTGCGGCGCCGCTGGAAGAGGAGGACCTCTACCGCCATCACGCGGCGGAAATCGCCGAGGAACGAAGTGCAGAATGGGATGACGTCTCCGGTACGGTACGTGCTCGAATCCGTCGGACGTTCGGCGCGATCGTACTAAGGGAGCAGCCAGACCCAGCACCTAGCCCCGATCAGATCACGGGGGCATTGCTCGATGCGGTCGCCGCCAAAGGCGTCGCCATTCTGCCGTGGACGGAGAAGGCTCGGAAGCTGCAGGAGCGCCTCATGTTCTTGTATCGCCTTAACAACGAGTGGCCGGACGTCTCCGACGAGTCGTTGGGAACAACCGCCGAGACGTGGCTGGCGCCGTATTTGTCCGGCGTTCGCAAGCGGGCGGACCTGCAGGCGCTTTCTCTATACAACATTCTGGAGAACCTGTTAAGCTGGTCTCAGCAACAAGAGCTGAACGCGGAAGCGCCGACACATTTACATGTCCCCAGCGGTTCCAAAATTCAGATTCATTACGATGGGCCTCAGGCTCCTTATGCCGCTGTCCGTCTACAGGAAGTATTCGGCATGATGGAAACTCCGCGGATCGGGTTCGGGCGGGTTCCCATTACGCTTCACTTGTTATCACCGGCTAGCCGACCCGTTCAGGTGACTTCGGATCTGCGAAGTTTTTGGCAAAACACGTACTTCGAAGTGAAAAAAGATCTGAAGGGCCGTTACCCTAAGCATTACTGGCCGGATGACCCGCTCCAGGCGACTGCGACCCGAAGGGTTCGTCCGGACGGACAACGTTAAGCTAGAGTGGATGTGAACCGCTGGTTAAGAAATAGGATTTGTATGCGAAAAATCGAGTATATTTTGTTCAAATCAGCCGATTTAGCGAATGATATATGAATTTTCATACAAATACGTGGGGGAAGCTGACGGAAGCTAGATTTCTATTTGAAAAATCGAATACATTGACCTAACCGTGTGTCATCACACGCCGTAAACGCAGCGATCTTCTCGGATCGCTGCGTTTTTTTGTGATGCGTGAATGCGATCAAATAATAGAAATTTATCCTTTATTCACCAATTCTATTATGATTTAATAGATTTGTAAGCGTTTCGAAGAGTTTCGATTGGCGCCGGGACATTCTCTTTGGAAACTTACGGATATGTAGAGATGCGGGGACTTTTAGGAGGTGATTGGCCGCGGCAGGCGTAATCCAATGGGTAAATCAAGAGGAAGGGTGTTGCTAGCTTTATTCCATTCCAACTTCGATTGAAAGAGAGGGATTTTAGTGATGCATTTAATGAGAACCCGAAGTTTCGCCAAGAAGTGGAAGTTGTTTACCATGACCTGTCTCGCCTTATCACTGCTGCTCCCAGGCGGCCTGCTCCAGCCGAAGGCCGCTCAGGCGGCCGACCCCTACAAAATCGTTGCCTATTATCCATCTTGGGGCGCTTATGCCCGCAATTTTAATGTCTTTGATATCGATGCCTCCAAGATCACCCATATCAATTATGCTTTCGCAGACATCGCTTGGGACGGCCGCCATGGCAATCCCGACCCCGCCGGGCCGAATCCGGTAACCTGGCCGACTCAAGACGAGAAAGGACAAACCATCAACGTGCCTAATGGCACGATCGTGCTAGGTGATCCCTGGATCGATGCCGGTAAGCAATTTCCCGGCGACACCTGGGATCAGCCTATCGCCGGGAATATCCATCAGCTGAACAAGCTGAAGCAGGTGAATCCACACCTGAAGACGATCATCTCGGTGGGCGGGTGGACCTGGTCGAACCGCTTCAGCGATGTGGCCGCCAGCCAGGTTACGCGCGAGACGTTCGCCAATTCCGCCGTCGACTTCCTGCGCAAGTTCAATTTTGACGGCATCGATTTGGACTGGGAATACCCGGTATCCGGCGGGTTGCCTGGCAATAGTTATCGCTCGGAGGATAAGCAAAACTATACGAAGCTGCTGCGGGAAATCCGGAACAAGCTGGATGTGGCCGGGGCTGCCGATGGCAAGAGATATTTGCTGACGATCGCTTCCGGGGCTTCCCCTTCCTTCGTCAGCAATACGGAGCTAGGCAATATCGCCTCCATCGTCGATTGGATCAATATTATGACCTATGATTTCAACGGCGGCTGGCAACAGATTACTGCTCACAATGCACCGTTGTACAACGATCCGGCGGCAGGTAACGCAGGCGTCCCAAGCGCTTCGGTATTTAATGCCGACACGGCGGTACAAGGTCACTTGAACGCAGGCGTGCCTGCGAATAAATTGGTGCTTGGCATTCCGTTCTACGGTCGCGGTTGGGATGGGGTAAACAACGCGGGTAACGGACAATACCAAAGCGCCAGCGGGGCTTCATCCATCGGAACCTGGGAAGCCGGCTCGTTTGATTTCTACGATTTAGAAGCGAACTACATTAATAAAAACGGGTATACCCGTTATTGGAACGATACGGCCAAGGTGCCTTACCTGTATAATCCGTCCAACCGGCGTTTTATCTCCTATGATGATCCGCAATCGGTCGGCTTCAAAACCGATTATATCAAGGATCGCGGCCTCGCCGGCGCGATGTTCTGGGAACTGAGCGGGGACCGTAACAAAACGCTGCAAACTAAGCTGAGAAACGACTTGGGCGGAGGCGTGACACCGCCGGTGGATACGATAGCTCCGACTGCGCCGACTTCTGTTACGGCATCCTCCAAAACGTCCAGTTCTGTGACGTTAACCTGGCAGCCGTCTTCTGATAACGTGGGCGTTGTTGGGTACAATGTCTACCGGAACGGAACGCAAGCCGCCAGCGTATCGGGGACGACGGTAACGATCAACGGCTTAGCACCTGCTACGGCGTATAGCTTTACGGTTGTTGCACGAGATGCGGCGGGCAATGTCTCACAGGCCAGCGCTCCGCTCTCGGTAACGACCGATCCGGGAACGAACCCGGGCGACACGACGGCACCGACTGCTCCGGGCAATGTTACGGTAACGGCCAAAACTTCGTCCAGCGTGAGTCTGAGCTGGAGCGCTTCGTCCGATAACGTCGGTGTGGCCGGATATGAGGTGTATAATGGCAATCAATTGGCCACGACGGTGACTGGGACGTCGGCTACCCTCACGAGCCTCGCGCCTTCGACTTCCTACACATTTACCGTGAAGGCGAAAGACGCGGCCGGCAACAGCTCTCCGGCGAGCAGCGCAGTGACCGCAACGACGGATTCGACAGGTACGGGTCCGGCGACGTGGGCGCCTTATACCGCATACACCGTCAATCAACTCGTGACGTATAACGGCGTAACCTATAAAGTGATACAAGCCCACACTTCGCTGCCGGGCTGGGAACCGGATAAGGTGCCGGCTTTGTTCCAGGCACAATGAAGCCTTGAGCAGGACGAGAAAGGGAGAGATTTGATAGTTAAAATTTCGAATATCTGACATTGCGTGAACGCTTTCAATTTTTCTATTGACGCTAAGGAGAGCTTGAATTATTATAGTCACATAACCGAAAACCAAATGACTTTTGGCGTGTTACCGTTGATCTAGAATGGGCATGAGCCAAGGAAAGCAGTCCTACTTTATATAGGCTTCTTTTCTTGGCTCTTATTTTTTTGCGCCCGTTTCTCCTGGTCACTCGAGAACAGGCATAGAGTTCCCGTAAAGTTGCCAGAATATAGGAAGTCAGATAGGAGGAGAGTCACTTGTTTTCCAAATGGAGAAAGAAAAGCACCGAGAATCAAGTATTAGAGATCTTATCGCCGCTAACGGGAGAGGCCGTGGCGCTCACGCAAGTGCCAGACGAGGCATTTGCCGGAGGACATATGGGGCCGGGGTTGGCCGTCGAGCCCACCGAAGGACGGCTGGTGGCTCCGTTTGACGGCAAAATCGTTCATGTCATCAAGAGCAACCATGCCGTGATGATGGAGCATCCGTCTGGCTTGCAGTTTCTGTTCCATCTCGGCATTAATACGGTGTCGCTCAAAGGCGAGGGCTTTACCGCCCATGTCGCCGTGGGAGACAAGGTGAAAACGGGTCAGCTGCTGATCGAATTCGATCTCGCGAGCATTCGTGAGGCGGGGTATCCATTGATTTCCCCAATTATAGTAACAAACGCCGGAGAAGTGACGAACAGCGTGGAAACCCTCACCGGTCCTGTGACGGCAGGCGGAAACGTCATTTTGAAGGCGGTTTTACAATAAAATTTAGGTAGTAAGGAAAGGATGGTTTGTGCATGCTAGCTTTTCTCCAGAAAATCGGTAAGTCATTGATGCTGCCGGTTGCAACACTGCCTGCGGCGGCGATTCTGCTCAGGTTCGGCAGCATCGACTACATCAAGGATTTTCACCTGGGGGATGGGGTAGGGGGATTTCTCAACACGTATATCGCTCCGTTCCTGGCAGCAGGCGGGGGAACGATCTTCGACAATCTTCCGCTCATCTTTGCTGTCGGCGTAGCGATCGGTTTGGCCGGAGACGCGGTAGCCGCTTTGTCCGCTGTTATCGGTCATCTGATTTTGCTGAACGTGCTTGGTAGAGTACCCGGCATTTTCCCAGGACTCATGCAATCCGCCGATACCAAATTGGACATGGGCGTTCTTGGCGGGATTATCGTAGGTTGCATTTCGGCCTATCTTTACAAACGGTACCATAATATCAAGCTGCCGGATTGGTTAGGGTTCTTCGGCGGCAAACGTTTTGTTCCCATGGTTACCGCGATAACGATGGTTGTTGTCGGGTTGATTTTCGGCTTGATTTGGGGCCCGGTTCAAACCGCCCTGGATATCTTCGGAGATTGGGTAACCAGCTTGGGCGGCTTCGGTTCGGCTATTCATATCGTTGCCAACCGCTTGCTGATTCCGTTTGGTCTTCACCACATCATCAACTCGATCGTTTGGTTCCAAATCGGAGACTTTACCAATGCCGCTGGCGACGTCATTCACGGCGACTTGTACCGGTTCTTCGCCGGCGACAAAACGGCGGGTATGTTCATGACCGGCTTCTTCCCGATCATGATGTTTGGTCTTCCGGCCGCTGCCTTTGCGATTATTCATACGGCTAAACCGGAAAAACGCAAAATGGTTAGCTCCATTTTCTTGGGGGCCGCATTGGCTTCTTTCCTGACAGGGATCACGGAGCCGTTGGAGTTTGCCTTTATGTTCGTTGCTCCGCTGCTCTATGCCGTTCACGCTGTTCTGTCGGGGATCGCGGCTTATGTTACTTACGCGGTCGGCATGAAACTGGGCTTCGGTTTCTCTGCCGGTTTCATCGATTATGCGATCAACTATCAAATCTCGACCAAGCCGTTGCTGCTCATTCCGATTGGTCTAGTTACGGCAGTCGTTTACTATGTGATTTTCCGCTTTATGATCGTCAAGTTTAATTTGAAAACGCCAGGTCGTGAAGACGCAGAAGACATTGCCGAAGTGGTCGAGGAATCCCCTGCCGGAACAGGTAAGGTAAGCAGCGACAACCGTTCGGCCAAAATCCTGGCCAACATTGGCGGACCGGATAACATTGAGTCCGTGGATGCGTGCATTACCCGCCTTCGCCTCGTCGTCAAGGACGATAAACAGGTCAACGATGCCGCTTTGAAACAGCTGGGCGCATCGGGTGTCATGAGACTCGGCAAAGGCGCAGTCCAAGTCGTGTTCGGACCACAATCCGAAGCGATCAAGGATGACATCAAAAAATTGCTGTAAGGCAACGCACGTTATACAAAGCAGGGCGGAATCGCACTTCCGCCTTGCTTTTTTATTTTACGGTTCAAACGGGAGAAAGGATTCAAAATTCTGTCTAAACCTTGTCAGCCGGGCCTCGACTTAA
Source organism: Paenibacillus sp. FSL R7-0216 (assembly GCF_037969915.1). Classification (NCBI taxonomy): domain Bacteria; kingdom Bacillati; phylum Bacillota; class Bacilli; order Caryophanales; family Paenibacillaceae; genus Paenibacillus; species Paenibacillus sp. FSL R7-0216. Next base: position 2,374,157 of record NZ_CP150222.1, read on the forward strand.
GTAAAGTTAAGTCGATGGAAGACGGGTTAAAGGAGATTCTTTGATGTCTTACAAATTCACGAAATGGCTGATTTTGATCGTTCCGACGTTGGTTGTCGGGGTATGGGAGGTGGTGCGTCACCAGTTTCTCATGCCTTATGTGTCAATGGAGCTGGGTAATGTGTTAACGCCGATCCTTTTATTCGCAGTGAGCATTACCTTGTTGTACCGCTGGTTTGCTTACCTGGAACGCATGCAGGAGGAACTGCAGCGGGAAAGGGCGCTGAAGGTTCGGCTGGAACAGCGGGAACAACTGGCACGGGAGCTTCATGACGGCATTGCGCAATCGTTGTTTTTGCTCTCTGTGAAAGTGGACCGGGCTGAACGCCGGCAGCCGGCGTCAAACGGAGCTTATGACTGGAATGAACTGCGCAAAACGATTCATGAAGTGAATCGTTATGTGCGCGAAGCCATATCTGACCTTCGAATTCCGTCGAATGTGAAGGAAGGCGAAACAGATGAAACTTCAATGTCGTCGCTCGTCCGCCGGATCGCCGCCGAGCAGCAGCTCACTTTGCGTTTGGATTGGCATCTAGAGGAAACCCATTGGCTGCCGAAAGCGAAGATGGAGTTGTTATCCTGTGTGCGAGAAGCGGTTGTCAATGCAGCGAAGCATGCGAGGGTGCAAGATATCGAGATCACGTCATTGGGAGATCAACACAACTTCGTCATGAAAATCATCGATCATGGATGTGGTTTTACGCCGGAAGATGCTCAGAATGGCCGCTACGGTCTGCAAATTATGCGGGAGCGGGCGAACGAGATGGGTTGGGAATTGCTTGTCGCTTCCCGGCCGGGAAGAACAACGATCGAAATTCGAGGAGGAGACGGTTGTGATGAAGGTCCGGGTACTGGTCGTTGACGATCACCCTCATGCGCGGGAAGCCATTGGGGAGATCTTGGCCGAGGATGAAACGTTCGAAATTGTGGCTTATGCGGAAAATGGAGATGAGGCGATGGCCCAAACGGAGCGTTGGATGCCTGATTTGATCCTAATGGATATCCGTATGCCTGGAAAAGACGGTTTAGAGGCAACCCGTGAGATCAAGCTGCGCTACCCTTACGTGAAGATCGTCCTGATCACGGTGTCGGATGACGCCGCTCATCTGTTTGAAGCGCTGAAGCAGGGGGCTCAGGGGTATCTGCTCAAAAATCTGGAGCCCGGGACGTGGCTGGAGTATTTAAGAGCTATAGCCAGCGATGAAGCGCCTTTGTCCAGTGAGCTGGCCTTGCGTATTTTGCAGGAGTTTCCGGTGACCAAGAAGGAAAGCGGCGAACAACCTCCGTTAACATCCCGCGAACGGGAAATCCTTGGTTGGGTAGCCCAAGGCATGACCAATCGGGAGATCGCTGGGGTCCTGCACATTTCGGACCAGACCGTCAAAAACCATCTGAAAAACATTCTGCAGAAGCTGCATTTGGAGAATCGGGTTCAATTGACGCGATATGCTCTGGAGCAGGGATGGATCGATCGTCGAAGCTGATATTCCGTACGGATATGCCAGGCGATGTTGTTGTGATGGAAATCACAAGTCGTGATTGCTATCCGTTCTAAACTAGGATTAGTTCCTAGTTAAAGAAGGGGGAGAAGCGGATGAACCATCGTCTGAAGGCTGCGGTTTGCTTGCTAGGCGGAATGCTTCTGCTATCGGCGTGCACCGACGCCCCGGGGCGCTACATCGGCGGTTCGGAGCCGGCGACGGAAGCGAAAGGACCGGTGAAGTCGTTTACCGTCCATGCCAGCCCATCGGGATACGACACAACCGAAATCAAGGTCAAGCAGGGCGATACCGTGCGGATTACGCTGGAAAATACACAGGGGATGCATTCGCTAAAAATCAAAGGATACAATAAGGAAGTTCGGGGTGGCAAGACGATGACCTTCACGGCGGATCAAGCTGGGACCTTCGAGTATTCCTGCAACATCTCCTGCGGTAAGAATCATAAGGAAATGAAAGGTACCTTGATCGTAAAATAATAAGCTGACGGCTCATCACAAGATGAGGCCGCCAGCTTTTTTTGATTAGAGGATAAGGTCATGAGCTTAGTCCGTCCTCAAAAATACCCCAACTGCTCCTTCGCCGCCTCCGACATGTGTTCCGGTGACCAGCGCGGTTCCCACACGATATCGACCTCCGGATTCTGGATTCCGAGCTGATCGCTGAGCACCCAGCGAACGCCACCGACGATCGTATCATGCATCGGGCAACCTGGCGTTGTTAAGGTCATTTGGATGTATACCTGGTCTTCTTCTTCCCGAATATCGTAAACCAGCCCAAGATCAACGATATTGACTCCCAACTCGGGATCATAAACTTCACGTAGACTTTCGCGGATTTGATCAATTCTACTCATGGATAGTACCTCCGTTTATATTGTCATTAATGAGCAAAAACTAGCGCAATCAATGCGATGTACGCCACCGAAACCATCGACAGCACGGCACCACCGGCGGCGATGACAACCTGCGACCCGAGGACCAGGCCGACGAGAACCGTTAAATTGGCGCATAGGATCAAGGTCAAGCCCAGATTCGCTTTCCGCTCATCAAGCAGATCGGCCAACAGCGGCGTTCCCGGGCGGCCGGCTTGTTTACCGTATTTGTGGGTCCACCACAGGAACGGCACGATCTTGGACATGTATCCAAGTACGGTGAACGAAACCCAGCAACCGAGATAAACCCAACCGACCGTAAGCACGGTACGGCTGTCCAGCAAGTGATCGGGGGATACGAGCGCCCGTATTGCAAACACTACAGCAAAAATCGCAAAGATTTGGCTCCCCGTTACCGTCCACTCAATGCCTGCGCCGGGGCTGCGCTTATGCCGTTTGCTGCGAATTTGCAGCAGATGGACGTTAAAGCTTAGTACGGCCAAGACGATTAACAACAGCGCAGCGACTTTGTAGCCTGTCGGCAATCCGAACAGGAAAGAGGTCGCTCCCAGCAAGACGCCCGCGTTCCAGAAACCTAGGACGACGTACTCTAGGCGGGTTGGATAATCATGGGACAAATAAAACATCGGTAATAACTTATAGCTGAATCCGGTAATCAAAAGCCCGAACCAGCCCAAAGTGCCCAGCCAGATGTGAGTGCCAAACAGATTTTCGTGCAAGTTGTTATAAAGACCGGTAGCGAAGTTAATCCCCATCGCCATACCGGATAAACCCGTGAGCAGCAGATACAGGACCGCGCAAGCCGTACTGATCGTGATCGCGTTCCACGTTCCGGCTCGTCGCAGCGTAGCGGCCATGTTCCAGACGAACAGGACGATGCCCGAGAACGCTACGGTCGCAAAACCGCCGATCCAATACGTATCGCCTTGAATGAAGCCAAACAGCAGTCCGAACAGCCCTACGGAAAACAGCGCGTAATGAATATACCCAAGACGCTCGCTGTATAAGTTGGACTGCAGGATCACATTAATCAATTGATAGACAGCCCCCATGGCCAGCATGGTCGCCCATCCCAGTACGAACAGATGGACCTGGAACCAGCCGGCCGGGCCTCGAATGTCATCACCGAGCCAGCCCGTGAGAGACATGAAAGAAGTGGCGTGAAACAGGACGAATCCGAAGATCCCCGTAACGATAAATAGAAAGGGCAAGCGGGACATGGCCGGCATCAGGTTCACCTCCTTAAGGTTTGCGGATTTGGACTTTAGCGGTTCCGTCCGGTTGTTCTTCTACCGTGTAGGTACAGCCCAAGCTGTTTAATTCTTCGATTAAAAAAACCGGTACCCGGTCATTATGAATGTGCACCTCGTCGCCAGATTTGCAGCGATCCAAGGCGGCCAGCGTTCGCACCATTGGCTGCGGAGGTTCGAGTCCGCGGTTGTCGAGTTCAATGAGGTTGGAGGAGCGTTCGACCGAAGCGTTCTGCGCCTTTGGGGCAACCTTAGCCTCATCGACGGTCTCCAACCAGGATTTATTTTTCTTATGGACAAACGTTGTTATCCAATGTTCCTTGTCGTGCATGACCGATTGGCCGACGAGCCCCTTCATCTTCAGAAAACCAAGCAATGGCGTGGGTTTGAAGGTGGCGTGCAATACGAAGATATCGTCTTTCCCCAGCGTTTTTACGGTGTCCATGATCAGCTGGAACGGCTCCATTTTACTCTTGAGCTGCTCCCGGACGTCCAATTCAACGATTTTGGCCTCTTGTCGTTCCATTGAGCTTCACCTCTTTCATGAGATTGCAATCGGGTTATCGTTTCTTAATGGCTCATCGCCGGTGCTCCATTATCCTTGCCATCCCGAGTCACCCGCAGGATGGCGGTAGCCCCCAAATAAGCGTCGTTCAGTTGATGGGTTAAAATCGGATAATCGCCTTCTTCTGTGACGGTAAACTCGACAACTGCACCTCCACCCGCCGGAAGCAGCACGGTTTGCATGCCGTACAGCTCATTCTTTGGGTTACCATCCAGATAGACGTGATCAAAGGTGGTGCCGACCACATGGAAGGAAGATACATGGTTGGGGCCCACATTCACAACGTAAAGCCGAACCTTATCGCCAACCTTGGCGAGGAAGGGATGTTCTTTTAGCGTGTGGTCATCGCCGTTAAATACGACATATTCCGGATCGCCTTGTTGGAAAGCATCCATATCGTTCTCCGCGTACCATTCGCTTTGGACGATCGTATATTCCTGATCGATATCCGCATCCGTAGGGTAACCGTCCTTCGGTTCGACGATGATCATCCCATACATTCCGTTGGCTACGTGAAGCAGTACTGGACTTACTCCGCAATGGTACATGAACACGCCGGGTGTATCTGCAGGATAGGTAAACGTTCCTTGCTCGTCAGGCATCACCTCGACGAACTTCTGGCTGGGAGCGGCATGGACGGCGTGAAAATCCATCGAATGCGGCATTTCAGGGTCTAAATTGTTGAGCGTAAATTCCAGTTGATCGCCTTGCTTTACGCGCAATACCGGGCCAGGTGCCGTTCCGTTAAACGTCCAGGCATTATAGATGACGCCTTCCGAGATCTCAATGTCGGTTCGTTGAGCGGTCATCTCGATGTGTACGGTATTTCTCTCGCGATGGACGACCGGCTCGACTGGCGGATGATTGATATGCTGCGCTTCCTCATGAGGAGCGGCTTCACGGACTGGAGGCTCCTCTGAAGGGAACGCAAACCAGGCGGCTGCGATCATGACCAGACCGGACAAACCTAGTAAGGACCACTTCAGAATGTTCCGAGATTTCATGAGTCATTCCTCTTTCTGTCGTTTATGTGTAAGCCCATGGCATTCTTGTTTGATTAGTTTCATCGTACGATGGGTTTGGGAGTCGAATTGTGATATTAATCACTTGAAAGTTGTCGAAAATGTTGTCATAAATATTTAAATTCCGATGTGTTTGGTATTGTATTCGCCTGGGACATCAAGTAAGATGGGAGGTATATTCCAACCGAATATCGCGGAAATAGGTGTTCCGGCCTTGCTTGGCCGGAGCTTAAAAGGGAAGTCCGGTGCAATGCCGGCGCGGTCCCGCCACTGTAACGGAGGAGTCGGATGCATCGAATGCCACTGGTGATCAAGTCACCGGGAAGGCCGCTTCCGGCGATGATGCCGAAGTCAGGAGACCTGCCTATTTCAACGGCACTGCTGTACCTACGGGAGATAGGGAGGTGTTAAAGATGCAAGCCATCGAACAAATGATCGAAGGTCCTCTTTAGCCTATGTTGCTATCGGGGACCTTTTTTGTGTTGCAAACTATGGGTGTCATCAAGCCAAACGATGAGGAGGAAGTCAACATGGGGAACATGAACATAGTTAGCGGAAATCTGGGATATCCCAGAATCGGCGGACAACGGGAATGGAAGAAGCAAATTGAAGCCTATTGGGCAGGGAAAATTGCAGAGTTAGAGCTGCATGATCGCTTGATGGAAATCCGGCTGGGTCATCTTCGTTTACAGCGGGATCGGGGGATTGACGTGATCCCGGTCGGTGATTTTACCTATTACGACCACGTATTAGACACTGCGACGATGTTCGGACTGATACCGGAGCGGTTTGATTGGAACAGCGACAAATTGCCGCTGGATCTGTATTTCGCCATTGCCCGGGGGAATGACCAGGCGGCGGCTAGCGAGATGACGAAGTGGTTTAATACCAACTACCATTATATCGTGCCTGAGCTGGGGCGTCGGGATCCGAGGGTAATCGTCAACCGCCCGCTTATGGCTTATTTGGAAGCCAAACAGGAGCTGGGCATAGAAGGTAGACCCGTGGTGCTTGGGTTGTTCACCTTGTTGAAATTGTCTAAAGGAGAGACGGCGGACCAAGTCGATGACTGGATCGAGAAATTATTGCCTTTATACGTACAGGTATTACGAGAGTTGGAAGCGGCTGGCGCCACATGGGTGCAAATGGACGAACCGGCTTTGGCCGTCTCTCTAACCGAAGAGGACGTTCGCCGGCTTGACTTGATTTATCGGACGATCGCCCGGGAAGTCCCTGATCTGCGGATCATGCTGCAAACGTATTTCGATGCCGTCGAAAGGTACGTTTCGCTTGCAGATCTGCCGGTGCATGGCTTGGGACTGGATTTCGTGCACGGCCGGGACGGGAACCTGGAGGCACTGCGTCGCTACGGATTTCCTGCAGGCAAGACACTTGGTGCAGGGCTTATCGATGGACGGAATATTTGGCGTACAGATTTAGACGAAACGCTAAGCCTGTTGAAAGAGATTTCTATGTTAGCCGGAGAACCGGGGTTGATCGTGCAGCCTTCCTGCAGCTTGCAGCACGTCCCGGTATCCGTGGCGGGCGAAGAGCGCTTATCCCCGGTGTTACGCGAGGCGCTGGCGTTTGCCGAGCAGAAACTGGAGGAGCTAACGAGCTTGTGCAAGGCGGCAAGCAGTGAGGGACCCGAACCGGTGCAGTTCGCGGAGAACCGCCGTGCGCTGGCCGCACTCGCCGCAGATCCGGCCCGGAGCCGTGTTGCGGTGCGGGCGGCGGCGGTGCAGGCTGCTGTAGCCCCGGCGGAGCGAACTAGCGAGTTTGCACAGCGGCGGCTCTTACAGCAGGCGACATGGCGGCTTCCGTTCCTGCCCACAACGACGATTGGCAGTTTCCCGCAGACCGCCGAGGTTCGGGCAGCGCGGCAGAAATGGCGTAAAGGCGAGTGTAGCCGGGAGAAATATGAGGGATTTATCCGGGAGGAGATTCGCAAATGGGTCGAGATCCAGGAGGAACTTGGGCTTGATGTGTTGGTCCACGGCGAGTTTGAACGCACCGATATGGTGGAATTTTTCGGTGAGAAGCTGCCGGGCTTTGCATTTACGCAGGGGGGCTGGGTTCAGTCTTACGGTACGCGTTGCGTCAAGCCGCCTGTGATCTACGGGGATGTCGAGTTCGCCGAGCCGATGACCGTCAAGGAAACCGCCTATGCCCAAAGCCTGACGGCTAAGCCGGTTAAAGGGATGCTAACGGGACCGATCACGATCTTGAACTGGTCATTTGTTCGAAGCGATCTATCCCGGGAGCAGGTCGCCTATCAAATTGCCTTAGCCTTACGTAAGGAGGTCGAAGCGTTAGAGCAGGCCGGTATCGGGATGATCCAGGTGGACGAGCCCGCCTTGCGCGAAGGTCTCCCCCTCAAGAGGAAGGATTGGTCGAACTATCTGGACTGGGCGGTAGAAGCGTTCCGGGTGACTACCTCCTCGGTCTTGGATACAACGCAAATTCATACGCATATGTGCTACTGCGAATTTGAAGATATCCTGGAGGAGATCCGAGCGTTGGACGCCGATGTCATTTCGATCGAAACCTCACGCAGCCATGGCGAGTTGATTCACAGCTTTGAGAAGCAGACGTACCCGCTCGGGATTGGCCTTGGCGTTTACGACATCCATAGCCCGCGTGTACCAACCGAAGCCGAGATGGTCTCTTTGATCGAGCGCGCGCTTCAAGTGCTGGACCCGGGATTGTTTTGGATCAACCCAGATTGCGGCTTAAAAACCAGAGGGCAAGAGGAGACCGTCGCCTCCCTGCGGCAAATGACAGCGGCTGCTGAACAGGTTCGCAAAAAATACAAGCAACTGTAATTGACAAATGATTAGTTACCCATTATCATAACTATTGTTCGATTAGTTACAGTTTATTTTAAAGTAACTATGAAAAAGAAAGAAGATAACAATAGAGAACATGAATAATGGAGGGAAACTAGATATGTCTAAAGTTTTATTCGTGAAAGCCAATAATCGCCCGGCGGATCAATCCGCCACTGTGAAGCTGTACGAAAGCTTCCTGCAAACCTACAAAGAAACGCATCCCTCGGATGTCGTTACTGAGTTAAACCTGTTCGAGGTTAACCTGCCGTATTATGACCTGGATATGTTGAACGGGCTGTTCAAAGTCGGCAAAGGAATGCCAACTACGCCAGAGGAGCAACAAGCCGCCGAAGTGGCCAATGCTTACTTGGAGCAGTTCTTGCAAGCCGATAAAGTCGTGTTTGCGTTCCCGCTGTGGAACTTCACCATTCCGGCGCAGCTATTGACGTACCTGTTCTACCTGAACCAAGCCGGCAAAACGTTCAAATACACCGAACAAGGTCCGGTTGGCCTGGTTGGCGATAAGAAGGTCGCTTTGCTGCAAGCACGCGGCGGCGTTTATTCCGAAGGTCCAATGACCGCGCTGGAAATGTCCCTGAACTATGTGAAGAACACGCTGGCCTTCTGGGGGATTAACGATCCGGAAGCCGTAGTTGTTGAGGGACACAACCAATTCCCGGACCGTGCCGAGGAAATCATCCAGGACGGTGTAAAACGCGCAGCCGAGCTGGCAGCGAAGTTCTAATTCCACGATCTTGCCTAAAAAGAAGTCTGAGCCGTTTCATTGACGGTTCAGACTTCTTTTTGCCTTTCATTGTCCGCCGAGGCGGAATTAATCCATTTGCGCCGGCTTACCGAATACAATTATACTCACCTTATATAATTGAAGGAGTTGCGACGCATCATGTACAACGAATTGGAAATGGTTTTAAAGTTATGTTTGGCCCTATTGTTTGGTTTGTTTATCGGAATCGACCGGCAATTGAAACAGAAACCGCTGGGGATCAAAACGAGTATGGTCATCTGTATCGCCAGTTGCCTGGTGACGATCGTATCGATTGAAGCCTTCGCCAAATTCGCCGGCCCGGATCATCCGAACATGGACCCCATGCGGCTGGCCGCGCAAATCGTCAGCGGGATTGGTTTCCTGGGGGCTGGAGCGATTCTACGCCGGAGCAATGAGGGGATTTCCGGCCTCACCTCTGCGGCGATGATTTGGGCTGCATCGGGAATCGGGATCGCTATCGGGACCGGATTTTATCTGGAAGCCGGGCTAACGGTCATTTTGCTGATCCTCTCGGTGAATTTCGTCCCCTACGTTATTAAATGGATTGGACCCTATAAACTGAACCAACGCGACGTATCCATCAAAATTGTCATGGAGGATCACGGAAACGTGACGGAGTTGATCCGCATTATCGAGCGTAAGGACAACAAGGGGCGGAAGGCCAAAGCGAACCAACACCGGATCCGACGTCTGAAAATCAAGGATCTGGAGGAAGGACGTCAACGGGTGGATATGGTGATTACCGCATCGGAGAAGGAGTATACGACGGAGCTTTATCATTTTCTGCGTACGATCGAGCATGTCATCAGCGTTGAAGTGGAAAATCTATAGTCTCTTTGCACGTTTGGTTTAACTTCAGTTTACATTCCCAATGTAGTCTTTTCCTAGGGCCAGCGCTTTCGGCTCATCTTGCTTCAGATAGAGATAGAAGGGAAGAGAATCTCATGCCAAGGAATAACGCTAAATCGATGGATACGGATCGTACGGTGAACAACGGAGGGGTAGGCTCCAAAGCTTTTTTTCGTCTTCTTCGGGAAACGAAGCCCCCTCTGCGTCTGTTTGCCGTGGCGATCGTGCTCAGCTTGCTGTCGACGCTGGTCAGCCTCGTGATCCCGATGTTCACGAAGAATCTCGTCGACGGCTTTTCGCTGTCTTCGATCAGCGGTTTGCAGATCGTCTGGATCGGCGTCGCTTTCATCGGGATGTCCGTCGCTTCAGGCTTATCGATCTTTCTGTTGAATTATACGGGACAGCGAATGGTCGCCGGTCTCCGGGATCGCTTATGGAATAAAATGCTTCGCTTGCCAGTATCCTACTTCGACAATAACCGGACCGGGGAGTCGGTCAGCCGGATGACCAACGACACCGGGATCATCAAAGCGTTGATCTCCGAGCAGGTTGCCGGCTTTTTCAGCGGAATCATCTCCATCCTCGGCGCGGTGGCCGTCCTGTTCTATTTGAACTGGAAAATGACTCTAATCATGTTTGCGGTGATTCCTTTGGCCGCTTTGATCCTCGTGCCGTTAGGCCGAACGATGTATAAAATTTCGCTCGCCATGCAAGACGAGACGGCCTCTTTTACGGCGGTTTTGAGTCAAGTCCTATCGGAAATTCGGTTGGTTAAGTCTTCTAACGCGGAGCGGAAGGAGTACGAAAACGGTAGCCAGGCGATCGGAAAGCTGCTCTCCTTTGGGGTGCGCGAAGGCAAAGTCATGGCTTGGATTAGCCCGTTCATGGCCTTCGTTATGATGATGCTGCTTGTCGTGGTGATCGGCTATGGCGGGATGCAGGTCGCAAGCGGCGGGTTGTCAGCCGGGGAATTGGTAGCATTTATTTTGTATCTTGTGCAGATCGTCATGCCGATGACGCAGCTCACGACATTCTTCACCCAACTGCAGAAAGCGAAAGGGGCGACCGAGCGGATTCTTCATACGCTGGATGCGGAGGAGGAGCCTTTCGGTGAAGGACAAGAGATCACGAAGGCTGACCGGCCATTGATCGTGGACGGGATCACCTTCGGGTATAAGCCGGACGAGCCGGTGCTCCAGGAGGTTTCTTTTACGATGGAGCCGGGGACGGTAACGGCGGTGGTCGGCCCCAGCGGCGGCGGGAAAACGACGTTATTCTCCCTGCTGGAGCGGTTTTATGTGCCGCAGCAGGGCACCATCCGACTGGGAGAAGAATCGATCGATTCATTTACACTTCGCTCCTGGCGCGGCATGATCGGGTACGTCTCACAAGAAAGCCCGATTATCGCCGGAACGATCCGTGAGAATCTTTGCTACGGCATCGAGCGTGAAATTAGCGAAGCGGAAGTACAACAGGCGGCGAAGATGGCTTATGCCGACGGCTTTATCGCCGAGCTGCCGAAGGGGTTCGATACCGATGTCGGTGAACGCGGGGTCAAGCTGTCAGGCGGGCAACGGCAGCGGATCGCGATCGCGCGGGCACTGCTGCGCGATCCGAAGATCCTCATGCTGGATGAAGCCACCTCCAGCCTGGACAGCCGCTCAGAATTCGTCGTGCAGAAGGCGCTCAAAAATCTGATGCAAGGCCGGACGACGATCGTGATCGCTCACCGGCTATCCACGGTCGTAGGGGCGGACCAGCTGATTTTTATCGAAAAAGGGAAAGTGACAGGAAGGGGAACACACGACCAACTGCTGCACCAACACGCCATGTATCGTGAGTTTGCCTCGCAGCAGCTGCAAATCGCCGCAAGCGCCGAAGGGACGGAGGAGTTCACGAACGAGGAAGAAGGGAAGGACCATGGTTAAAATTCTCGTCGTTGACGACGACCCGCATATTCGGGAGCTGGTTCGTCTATTCCTGGAGGAAGCGGGGATGGATCAGATCAAGGAGGCGGGGAACGGCCGCGAGGCGTTAGCTCTGGTGGAATCGGAAAGGATCGACCTGGTGATCCTGGACATCATGATGCCGGAGATGGACGGCTGGGAGTTATGTCGTGAGCTGCGCCGGGATTATGAGATGCCGCTGCTTATGCTGACAGCTAAAGGAGAAACCCGCCAAGTGGTTAAGGGCTTTGAGCTGGGTACGGACGATTATCTCGTCAAACCATTCGAACCGGCAGAGCTCATCGCTCGGGTGAAGGCGCTGCTTAAGCGTTATCAGGTGTCGATATCTCAGACCGTAACGATCGGTTCGCTGCGAATGAATCGCAAGACGTTTGAGGCAGATCGCGGCGAAGATCGAATTACGCTGCCGCTCAAAGAATTCGAGCTGCTGTTTAAGCTTGGCAGTCATGCGGGGCGCACTCTCACCCGAGAGCAGTTGATCGAGGAAATTTGGGGGTATGATTTCGAGGGGAATGAACGTACGCTCGACGTGCATATCAATCGTCTCCGTGAACGGTTCCCCGAGGAGAGCTTCAGATTCAAGATCCGCACGATTCGTGGACTTGGCTACCGTCTGGAGGTGGGTGAACGTTGACCTTCTGGAGGAGAGTAGGTAAGATTTTGCTCCGAATCGGCCAGGTCCTACTCATCTTCATCGGTTTTGGGGCGACCTGGACCTTAGCCAGCTGGATTACCTCGGCGATTTACCGAAATGCAGGGCCCCCTTATTCTGCTTATGTCATGGATCTGTTGAATGTGGTTCTTGGAGTCCTGTTATTTTTCTTGATCGTTTTCCTGATCTCCCTTCTGTTACGGCCTCATCAACTGAAGATGCTGAATGCCATTATCGACGGGATACGCCGCATCGCTAATGGGGATTTTACCGTTCGGTTGGAGGGCTTCGAGAAGCTTCGGGAGTTCGAAACCATCGTGAACAGCATTAACGAAATGGCTGGAGCCCTGGGGCAAATGGAAACGATGCGACAGGATTTCATCTCTAATGTGTCGCATGAGATCCAGTCTCCGCTGACTTCGATTCGCGGATTTGCCAGAGCTTTGCGTAGGCCGGATCTGTCTCCAGAGAAACGTAACCATTACCTGGAGATCATCGAATCGGAAAGCCGCCGCTTATCGCAAATGAGCGACAATTTGCTGAAGCTATCCTCCCTCGAGGCAGACCGGGGTTCGTTGCAGACGAACCGGTTTCGGCTCGATCGCCAGCTGCAAAACGTGGTGCTGGCCTGCGAACCCCAGTGGCTTGCCAAGAACATTCAAATTCAGTTGGATGTCAGCAAGCTTGAGGTCGAAGGGGCCGAAGACCTGCTGAGCCAAGTGTGGATGAATTTGCTGCACAATGGTATCAAGTTTACGCCGGAGGGCGGGGAGATTGGAGTTTCCTTGATGACCCAAGAGGACAAGGCAGTGGTCACCGTGACGGATAACGGGATTGGCATATCCGAGCCGGATTTGGTCCATATCTTCGAGCGTTTCTACAAAGCGGATAAATCCCGCACACGCAGCAGTGGGGGCAGCGGGCTTGGACTCTCCATCGTCAAGAAAATTGTGGACATCCATGAAGGGGAGATTACCGTCGTCTCCGAGAGAGGAAAAGGCTCGAGTTTCAGGGTCGCCATCCCTTTCCGCTGGAAACCATAACCGGGGGAAATTGTAACCTTTTATTTGTATCTGGGGGCAACAGACATGGTATGATGTTACTGTGCTCGTGTCTAACCAGCTCAAATAAAGGATGATTGGATGAATGAGTAAACGAATTTTGATTGTCGATGATGATGAAAAAATCGCAAAACTGATCGAAATATATTTAACGAATGAAGGTTATGACGTATTGAAGGCGGAGGACGGTTTACGGGCGCTGGAGATCACCGAGCAGGATGAGGTTGATCTGGTGATCCTGGACGTCATGCTTCCCGGTCTCGATGGCATCTCCGTCTGCATGAAGATTCGCGAATCGCAGACTACGCCAATCCTCATGTTAAGCGCGAGGGACGGCGATATGGATAAGATTACCGGGCTGATGACCGGAGCGGATGATTATATGGTGAAGCCGTTTAATCCGCTGGAGTTGGTCGCTCGCGTGAAGTCGCTGCTTCGCCGCTCCTCTTACGCAGCACAACCGACGGGAACGCCGCAGACACCGCAGGAGCATATCATCAAGATTGCCTCGCTTTCGATTGATAAAGAAACACATTCCGCGACGGTGGATGGCAACCCGCTGAAGTTGACGCCCATCGAATTCGGCATTCTGTATTTGCTGGCCAGCCATCCCGGGCGGGTGTTTGGTTCCGAGGAGATCTTCGAGCTGATCTGGAAGGATAAATATCTGGATAGCAGCAATTCCGTAACGGTGCATATCAGCCGTCTCCGGGATAAGCTGGAGAAGGAAATGGACGGGGAGAAGCTGATTCGTACCGTATGGGGGGTCGGCTACAAACTTGAAAGCTAGCCTGCGTTTTCTAGCCTGGTTGTTTTGGACGATCGTCGCTTCGTTAATCTCGTTGTTCCTGCTCATTTTGCTGGCGCGTTTGTTCTTTTTCTTCTTCCCGAGCATGACGGTATACAACGTCGTCCTTTGGATTAACCGGAACATCGGTTTCCCGGAAGCTTATTATTTGACGGGCGTGCCGATTCTCATGTTGTTTTCATTGTATTTTTACCGCCGCAGCATTCGCCGTCATGAGAAGAAGTACCTGGAGCTGCTGATTGAGGAAGTACATAAAATCGAAGCCGGTTCCGTGCGGAAAATTCCCGTGGAGAACGTCGGGCAGCTTGGGCAGCTCGCCACCGACATCAATCGTATGGTTGATCGGCTAGTCACTTCGATCGAGGACGAGCGACGGGCGGAACAAACGAAAAACGAACTGATCACGAACGTTTCTCATGATTTGCGTACCCCGCTCACCTCCATTACTGGTTATTTGGGGCTGATCGAAGAGGACCGTTATCGCGACGAGGTCGAGCTGCGTTATTACGTCAGCATGGCCTATGAGGAATCGCTTCGATTGAAGCAGCTCCTGCAGGACTTGTTCGAGTACACCCGGATGCAGAATAAAGAGATGAAGCTGCAGCTTACGCGGATTAATCTCGTGGAAATGCTCCATCAAATGGCCGCTCATTTCGGCTGGCAGCTGCAGGAGAACGGAATGGAATGCCGGTTGTACCTGCAAGGGACGCTGTACGTTCAAGCAGACGGGGACAAGCTTCGCCGGGTTTACGAGAATCTGATTACCAATGCCATTCGGTACGGGCACGACGGTAAGTATTTGGACATCCGAGGTTGGCAGGAGGACGATGAGATCGTCACGGAGGTCGTCAATTACGGCGATCCGATCCCAACAGCGGACTTACCGCATCTCTTCGACCGTTTCTACCGCGTAGAGAAGTCGCGTGCTTCCCATACGGGCGGTTCCGGCATCGGTCTTGCGATCGCCAAGCATATCGTGGATCTGCATCAAGGTACGATATCCGCAGACAGTAACGAATACCGCACGGCTTTTACGGTCCGTTTACACCGAGACAGCGCGAAAAATTCATCTGGATTTACTCCATGACGCCGTAAGGCGTCTTTTTGTTTAACGAAAACGCAGTAAATTCTTAAGGAAAACTTAACAATTTCTTAGACGGGACGCAAACTCTATTCGGCATAATGGACGAAGCGAGGCAAAGATCATGCTAAAAGATCAAGATAAAAGAGAAAGAGAGCCTTGCCCTGAAAGCTGGGAGAGAAAGTGAGGAATCAACCAATGAAGACTCGTTCTATGGATTTACTTTACCGCGAATATAAAAATGACGTATTTCGATATTTGTATAGCATGTGCCGTAATTCGCATGTTGCCGAGGATTTGATGCAGGAGACCTTTTGCCGGGCGCTGATGCATCTTCACGAGGCGGATGGGAAGAGGGCCAAGGCATGGCTGCTTCGGGTTGCCCACAATGCCTATATCGACTTGTTGCGCAAGGAAAGCCGGTCGTCTACTTACGAAAATGAATTCTTTCACCGCTATCCGAGCGAGGATACGCCGGAAAAATCCGTGCTCGGCGAGGAGAACCGTCGGGAGCTTTATGCGCAATTGTCCTTGCTGCAGCCTAATCAGCAGCATGCGGTGCTGCTTTACGATGTGCATGGATTCTCTTATCAGGAATCGGCGGATCTCATGGGCATCTCGTTATCCCATTTCAAAATCGTGTTGTACCGCGCCAGACAAAAGTTGCGCCGGTCCCGTGAAACGGCCTGATACTCCTTATATCGATCCTCAAGAGGCTGCCTTCGGGCAGTCTTTTGCTTTTGTTCCCTGTTCATTTAGGCCCTTTTGATGTAGGATATTACCAGAAATCGCCTTTAATGAAGGAGGACTTATCCAATGACTACTTTGCCTAATCATTTGCAAGATACCGTAACGTTAAACAACGGAGTCCAAATGCCTTGGCTGGGGCTCGGCGTCTTTAAGGCCAAAGAAGGCGATGAAGTGGTGCAAGCCGTCAAGTCGGCCATCCGCCATGGATACCGCAGTATTGACACCGCTTCCGCTTATCGCAATGAAGAGGGAGTGGGCCAAGCCGTCCAGAGTGCACTGCGGGAGAATAGCCTCCGAAGGGAAGATGTGTTTATCACGTCGAAGGTCTGGAACTCGGAGCAGGGGTACGAAACGACGTTGAAGTCTTTTGACGACAGCCTAAAGCGCTTGGGTCTTGAGTATTTGGATTTATTTCTGGTACATTGGCCGGTGAAGGGGAAATATAAGGAGACATGGCGGGCGCTGGAACAAGTGTACGCAGAAGGCAAGGTGCGAGCAATTGGCGTCAGCAATTTCCAAATTCATCATTTGGAGGACCTGCTGTCCGAAGCGAAGGTCGTGCCGGTGGTCAATCAAGTGGAGTTCCATCCCTACTTGACTCAAAAGGATCTGCTGAGCTATTGCCGGGATAAAGGCATTCAATTGGAAGCCTGGTCGCCGCTCGGTCAAGGCCATTTGTTGGAGCATGCAACCTTGCAAGGCATCGCCGCGAAGGTTGGAAAAACCGTGGCCCAGGTCATTTTGCGTTGGGATTTGCAACTGGGTGTGGTCACCATTCCGAAATCGGTGCGTGAAGCTCGGATCCTCGAAAATGCCGATGTATTTGATTTCGAACTGAGTACGGAGGATATCCTGGCGATTGACGGGTTAAACCGCAATCAGCGCTTCGGGTCGGATCCGGATACTAACATTCCCAAATAACCAATTAAACCATTTCAATTCAGATGAAGTGAGGTCAAGATGAACCAGACAACTGCCGTCAAAGCGGCAAATCCCGCATTTACGGTGTACCCGATTCTATTCGCAATCAGCACCGTGCATTTGTTGAACGACACGATGCAATCGGCAATTCCCGCCTTATTTCCGGTCTTGCGCGAATCGCTTCTCTTATCCTACGGGCAAATCGGCTGGATTTCGTTCGCCATGAATATGACGGCGTCCTTGTTTCAGCCTTTGGTGGGCTTGTACTCGGATGTCCGGCCCCGGCCGTACATCCTGCCGCTGGGGGTTTGCTTTACGCTGGCGGGCATCGTCATGCTGGCGTTTGCCCCAAGCTATGCGTTCATCCTGCTCGCGGTCACCTCGATCGGGCTGGGATCGTCGGTATTCCATCCCGAGTCTTCGCGCGTAGCTTATTTGGCGGCGGGTTCGAGACGAGGACTGGCGCAATCCATATTTCAGGTCGGCGGGAACCTCGGCGCTTCCTTAGGTCCCATCATGTCCGCTTTGATCTTTATCCCTTTGGGTCAGACTAGCGTAGCCTGGTTCGCCCTGGCGGCGGTCGCCGCGATCGTCATCCAGTTTTACGTAGCGAGATGGTATGGCGGGCAAGATCTGAAGCCACGCAAGCCTCGTGCTGTCGGATCTGCGGCTACTGGCGGCGAAGTTGCCCAGCCGAAGAGCCGGCTTAGCCGGGGGAAGGTCATGCTGGCCATCACCGTGCTGGTTCTACTTCTGTTCTCCAAGAACGTGTATTCGATCAGCATCTCGACGTTTTATTCGTTTTTCCTGATGGATCATTATGGGGTAGCCAAGGATACCGCTCAGTGGTATATCTTCGCTTTCTTGGCTGCAGCGGCAGTCGGTACGTTCTTCGGTGGACCGATGGCGGACCGCTATGGTCGGCGTAACATCATTTGGGTGTCCATTCTCGGGACCGCGCCGTTTTCGCTGTTGCTGCCCTATGCCAATTTGTTCTGGTCAGGCGTGCTGGTCGTGATCGCCGGCTTTATCATGTCCTCGGCGTTCTCGATCATCGTCGTATATGCGCAGGAATTGTTGCCGGGGAAGGTAGGACTCGTCTCGGGCCTGTTCTTTGGTTTATCGTTTGGCCTTGGCGGCTTGGGTTCCGCCGTGCTTGGCAATTTTGCCGACCAATCGGGCATCCTGTTCATCATGCAGGTCTGCTCCTTGCTGCCGCTAATCGGTCTGCTCGCTGTGCTGCTGCCGAAGGATGAGGCGTTAAAGCAGCAGGAGGCGACAAGCTGATGTTGCCGGGAATCGCTGATGCGGAGGGGTTGCGTGAGGCGATCCGCCAACAGACCGAAATGATGGCCGATTTGCGTCTTGTCGCCGAAATGGGGTTGCCCCAAGGCTGCATTGCCGCCGGTTATATCCGAAACTTTGTCTGGGATGTGCTGCATGGCTATACCGTTCGGACGCCGCTGCAAGATGCGGATGTTCTCTACTTTGATCCGTTGTGTTTGGATGAAGAGGCGGAGAAAGCCTATGATGCAAAGTTACGCGAACGCAACCCGCGGCTGAATTGGTCGGCGAAAAATCAGGCGCGCATGCATTTGCGCAATGGTGCGGCGCCATACCTATCGGTCGAGGACGCGATGAAGCGCTGGCCCGAAACGGCGACAGCGGTGGGCGCTCGCTTAGACGCTGAGGGAGAGGTCGAGATCCTTGCGCCTTTGGGTTTGGCTGACCTCTTGTCGCTTCAAGTCCGGCAGGGCCCATATTTCCATGATGACGCTGTGTTCCGGCAGCGTGTCAATGGCAAGGCCTGGCTCAGCCGCTGGCCGCGGCTGGTGCTGGTCGAGGAGGAGGACGGGCGACACGTCGCACATGCGATGATCGGGAACCTTCGTCCTGTTCTAACGGACTCAGGTGACGTTAAATGAGTCAGAATGCTTGAAATGGATGAGTAACGGACTCCAGAGACCTTATATTCCAGGATTTGCTCCTAACAGAGACAAATCAGGATGAATAACGTCATTGGGGTCCGTTAGATTTTTTACACGCACGAAATGGTTCGAATAAGGTCTATGAGGTCCGTTAGGATTTCAAGCGCAGTCACTCCCACCCACAAAACTTCCTGCTACCCTCCCGCATTTCATGGTAAAATTTGATTGTTACTGGTTTTGATCCATACATAGGGAGAGTAGGATACATGAAGAACTCGAGAGGTTATTTCTATTATTTCGTCTGGATGATCGGAGCGCTGGTGCTGATGTATTACGGAAATCAGTTCACCGACATGATGAATCACAAGACACAAACTCTTTATAAAATCGAATACGGCTTGATCGGCAAAATCGTGTACGGGTTGGCGTTTGGATTGTACTTAAGTTTCCTGAACGGCTTCCCGAACCGGCGGAAGTTCCATCGCCCGCTGTTTGCGTTTGTATTTGTGCCCAGCTTCCTGCTGCTGATTTATCCGATCATCACGATCTACGTCAAACAGATTTATATTGTGGGTTATTTCGAGATTGTGAGAGATCCGCAGTTCTTTTTCTTCGGGATGTTAAGCGCCTTGTCCTTGAAGAAAAGCACGTTTACGACCCGATAACGGGAAACTGTCGGTGATGGAGGAGGAATAGGGATGGCAAAAATATTAGTGTTAGGCGGCTCGCGTTATTTCGGAAAAAGACTCGTCAATCGGCTGGCGGAATCCGGCCGACATGATGTCACGGTAGCCACACGTGGGCTAGCGGAGGTTCGGTTTGATGCGCCGGTCACACAGCTTCGGATGGACCGAACCAACGAGGACTCCCTACGGGAAGCGGCTGCGGCCGGGCCCTGGGATGTCGTGTACGATAACATCTGTTATTCACCGGACGAAGCGCTGGCCGCGGTGCGGGCATTCAAAGGGCGCGTCGGGCAGTATATCTTGACCTCCACCTTATCGGTCTATAAGTTAGGCAAAGTGCCCTTGGCCGAAGCGGACTTCGATCCCTACGGTTATGAGCTGAAACTCGGGGATAAACAGGCTTTCGATTATGGGGAAGGGAAGCGACTGGCTGAGGCCGCTTTGTTCCAGCAGGCTGATTTTCCGGTGAGCGCACTGCGGATTCCGATCGTCTTAGGGCCGGATGATTATACGCGCCGGCTGCATTTTCATGTTGAGCATGTACAGCAAGGGCTGCCGATCGGCGTACCTAACCTGGAAGCGGCGATGTCTTTCATTACGTCAGCAGAGACGGCCCAATTTCTGGCTTGGCTGGGAGAAACCGGGGTTACGGGGCCAATGAACGCCTGCTCGGATGGGAATATTACGATCGGCGGCATCCTTCGTTTAATCGAGAACATCACCGGTAAACCGGCCTTGGTCGAACGCGAAACGGCTCAGGAGCATCAATCTCCGTTTGGCATCCCGGCCTCATGGGTGATGGACAATTCGAAAGCGCATGAAGCCGGGTACCGATTCGAAGCGCTGGACGAGTGGCTGCCGGAGTTAATCCGACACATTGCAGCAGTTGGACATAAGGAGTGACTTTCAAGAGATGTCTTTGGCAAATCGAACGGTGATCGTAACAGGAGCGGGCCAAGGCATCGGCCGCGGTGTCGCGGAAGCTTACGCCCAGGAAGGCGCGTCTGTCGTGCTGGCGGAGCTGAATGAGG
This sequence comes from Paenibacillus sp. FSL R7-0216, assembly GCF_037969915.1. Classification (NCBI taxonomy): domain Bacteria; kingdom Bacillati; phylum Bacillota; class Bacilli; order Caryophanales; family Paenibacillaceae; genus Paenibacillus; species Paenibacillus sp. FSL R7-0216. Next base: position 2,394,779 of record NZ_CP150222.1, read on the forward strand.
AAACCGGTAGATCGGCTGCTGAGGCGATCCGGCGGGCGGGGGGCCGTGCCTTATTCGTGCCATGTGATGTACGGAAGGAAGCGGATATCGTTCGGTTGATGGAAACGGCCGAGCGCGAGCTGGGGCGGATCGATATTCTGATTAACAATGCGGGAATATCCCGGTTTAAATCAACCTATGACCTTACGGTGGAGGAATGGGACGATGTCCTGAACACGAATGTGCGAAGTACGTTTCTGGCTTCCCGTGAGATGGCGAAGCGAGTGAAGGGAAGCGGCCGGGGAGGAGCGATCGTGAACATCTCCTCAACGCGGTCGATCATGTCTGAACCGGGCTCGGAGGCCTACGCCGCGTCCAAGGGGGCCATCGTGTCGATCACGCATGCGCTGGCCGTTTCGCTTGGTCCTGACGGGATCCGCGTGAACTGTATCAGCCCGGGATGGATCGAGACCGAGGATTACGGCGCACTCCGCGACATCGATCACGAGCAGCATCCGGCGGGCCGGGTTGGAACTCCGGCGGATATTGCCCGGGCTTGCCTGTATTTGACTCACCCGGACAATACGTTCGTGACCGGCGCTCATTTGGTGGTGGACGGCGGGATGACGCGGAAGATGATTTACGAGCCTTAACGTGTCGGCTTAGTTAACCTATCCGCTTTATCCGATCCAACCGAGAAATGCCCCGCCTGCCGCTCCGGCGACAACGACTACCCATGGCGGCAGCTTCCAGAACATTATCATGGCGAATAACAGCAAAGCGACGATGAAGTCGCCGGTTTCCTGCACGGAGGACACCCAGATCGGATCGTATAAGGCGGCGAGCAAGATGCCTACAACCGCGGCGTTTACGCCCTGAAGCGCGTACCCCACCTTAGGGATGCCGCGCAGCCGATGCCAGAAGGGAAGTACCCCAACGACCAGCAGGAACGCCGGAAGAAAAATTGCGATGGTAGCCAGTATGGCGCCGGGGACGCCGTGGATGGACGCCCCCAGATAGGAGCCGAAGGTAAACAGCGGACCCGGAACGGCCTGAGCTGCGCCATATCCGGACAGGAAGTCCGCTTCGCCGATCCAGCCCCGAGGGACGACTTCGCTTTGCAACAAAGGCAACACGACATGACCGCCGCCGAAGACGAGCGAGCCCGCACGGTAGAAGACGTCGAACAGCTGCAGCCCGAGGTTCGGCCACCATCTGCTGACCAATGGCAGCAGCCCAAGCAAACCAACGAAGGCGGCCAGGCTTGCGACAGCCCAGGAGCGGCGGAGGCGGATGCCGTTTTGCGGCTCCTCGCCGGGGTGTGCAGGCGAAGCACCTGAGGCTGGGCTGCTGCGGTACAGCCATAAGCCGACCAGCGCGGACGCCGCGATGATCAGCACCTGCGTCAGGCCGCTTGGCCAGAGCAAGGTGGCGGCGGCGGCCAAGGCGGCGATGGTCGCTCGACTGCGCCCGGCGGCGAGCTTCACGCCCATGCTCCACACCGCCTGAGCGACGATGGCGACCGCCGTGAGCTTCAGGCCGTGCAGCCAACCGCTGTCGGCAAGCGCCGTCCCTTGCAGCAGCAGGGCAAACAGCACAAGCACCACGGCGGAGGGCAGCGTGAAACCGACCCAAGCTGCCAAAGCGCCGGCTATACCGCCTCGGTACAGGCCGATGCCCATGCCAACCTGGCTGCTCGCCGGTCCCGGCAGGAATTGGCATAACGCGACCAGTTCGGCATATTTTTGTTCCCCGATCCATTTCCGTTTGTTCACATACTCCTCATGAAAATAGCCAAGATGGGCGATCGGTCCGCCAAAAGAGGTTAATCCCAGCTTGGAGGAGACGGCGAAGATCTCGAACATGCGGCGGAGCCGTCCGGGGTTCGGTTGTACCATCTCAGTAGGGGGTACTTGATCAGACTTCAAGCGGTGCAGCTCCTTTCCATGTATCTACATGCGCCAAACGGCGTTTTTTCCTCATCATATCATTCTATTGTAAACGGAGCGTAAGCATGAGACCGATTTGATTCTTCACTCTTTAACCTGACCTGTTTTTTTGACCCCGGGATCCCCGGGTTATTTGGTTTGGAATGAAGGAGTGATAAGTGGTGAAACGGTCTTTCTTTGGGTTATGGAGTTCGCAAACCTTGTCCAATGTAGCGGATGTTTTGTATATCGTAGCTTTTATCACGTTGGTGCTGGATCAAACCATGCCATGTGGATCGGTACTCTCGGATTGACCATCGCTTTTGCGCCTGCCATTCTGATGCTAGTCATTGTGTGCTGACCGGTCCGTTCGCCGAACTGGTCGGGGGCGCCCGCCAAACGTTCACCCAGCGCAGTGCGGAAGCGCATGACAAGCCGCACTGCTCAATTTCCTATTTGGGGTCTTGCTATTGCTGATGAGCTTTTTAGCGGGGGGCTGGGAATTGTCTATGTGTATATTTGCTGGCGAGTGGATTCATCTCGGCTATGATCGGTGTTCTATATCGGCGGGTGTATAGAGGAGTAGAAAGCACAGATTGTGATCCAGGGACAAATAGCTTTCAGGATAACAATTATGAATTGAGAAACTAGATTGGATTGGTGCATCCTCTCGAGGAGACTCGAAGGATGTCTTTATTTATTTCTTTATTAATCATTAATGATTTCAACATAAATCGACTATAAATAACAGAATATAACTCTATCGTTAATAACAGGATGACCTTATACTTAGTATATCGAAAGGCAGTAGAAACGACAAATATATTTTAATAATCTCTCCTATCCTCAAAATCCTCCACAAGTTACCATTTAACTCACTTTGTACTCCTTGTCCTAGCGATAATTGAATATATGTAAAGGGGATGAAATTATTGTTTGTGAAATGTTTCAGAGTCCTTCCGATCTTTCTAACCCTATTGTTACTTCTTTGTTCTCTCCCGGTTTTTGCAGAGACTTATCAGTATGATGAAGCAAATCGACTTACCAGGTTAATTTATGATGATCAAAATCAAATTCAGTATACCTACGACAAATCTGGAAATCGGATAACCGCCAAATTAATAGGTAATGGAAATAAACTAAGAAACCCAGGATTTGAACGTTATAGCGGAAGTAGCGAGGTAGCAGAGAGTTGGTCAGTTAGAGTAGATGATGGCGTCCATGCCACCTTTGAGGGTGCAAATCAGCCAGTAAAGTCGGGCTTATATTCACAAAAGTTAAATGTGTCCGGTTTAATTAACGAGAAGGCAGCAGCAATATCCCAGGAAATATCGCTTACCCCATCTCATAAATATGAATTTATGGGATATTTACACGTGGATTCTATAGTTAATGCTCATGCATCCATTAATATTGAATTTTATGACCAAAACAATATTTTCATTTCTAGCAAGGAAATTGAACAAACATCAACAACAGAGACATTCATAGCTTTGGATGATCATGGATTTGTTCCTGCTAATGCACATAAGGGTGTTATTTATATAGCTATTAAAGGTACCGGTCAAGACGGGGCGGGGACTATCTATGTGGATGATCTGTTATTTAAAACAAGCGCTGCCCAGCTTCAAGTGGTAGAGACAAATCCTATGGACTCAGAACAGGATGTAGATCCGCAACTGCCGCTATCAATAAAATTCAACAAGATTGTAAAGGCTGAAAGATTGTCTAGAGCAATCGAACTAAAGCGTGGAGAGGAAATCATTAAAGCGACATTACAAATTGAACAGCAGGTTTTGATGATTATACCAACAGTTCCTCTGCCTGGAGGAAGCACGTTTACGTTATTTATACCCAAAGGTGCTTTTAGTGCAGAAGGGGAGCTACTTCCTAATAATGTTAACTTAATCTTTACCACACGAGATACTACGAATTTACTACGTAATGGCGGATTCGAACAGTACACAATGGGCGAGGGAGTCGGTGATTCATGGAGTACGCGATGGAGCGAAGGCGTACAGGCGGACTTCGAGATCGTGGATACCCCGGTCCAATCCGGGTCAAAAGCTCAGAAAATCAGTGTTTCAAGACTCGCTGAAGGGCAGACTGCAGGGTTGTATCAAGCAATGGCTGTTGGGGCGAACAAAAGCTATGAATTGCAGGGCTACCTTCGCATAGACGAATTGAGTGGGGCAACTGTTGTATTTTATGTCGATTTTTATGATGAAGCGGGAGAATATATTAACGGTATGTTCTTGGAACAGTCAGCAGTTACGAACGAGTATGTGAATCTCCGTGGTGAAGGTGTAGTACCGGCGAATGCCGTTCAAGCAGCCGTCTATGTAGCTGTCGGAGGAACTGGCGATGACGGGACAGGAACGGTATACATGGACAACTTGTTCTTTAAGACAAGCGATACACAGCTAGAAGTTTCAGGCGCAACACCAACAGAAGGTGAACAGGAAGTAGATCCTCAGCAGCCTATTACGGTAACATTCAATAAACCTGTAATAGCAGGAACGGAGTATTCGGCAATCACTTTAAAGCGTGGAGAAGAATTAATAGAAACGACAATGCAAATGGAACAACAGGTTTTGACGGTTACCCCCACAATTTCACTGGCCGAAGGAAGCACGTTTATATTAACAATCCCCAAGGATGCAGTGCAAGATTCGGAAGGAAACGGACTCTCCAGTGCTGTAACCTTATCTTTTAGTACACGGCAGGATGACGCGAATTTGCTTCGAAACGGCGGATTCGAACAGTACACGGGAAATGAGGGGGTTGGAGACTTCTGGAGTACGCGATGGAGCGAGGGCGTCCAGGCAAACTTTGAAATCGTGAATGACCCGGTCCAATTCGGGACAAATGCCCAGAAAATAAGCGTTACAGGGCTAAGCGAAGGGATGACAGCGGCACTGTATCAGTCGTTGCCTGTAGGTGCGAACGAAAACTATGAGTTGCAGGGATTTCTTCGCGTAGACGAATTGACCGAAGCTATCGTCATTTTCTATGTTGACTTCTATGATGAAGCTGGGGAATATATCACCGGCAAATTTTTGGAACAGGAAACTGTGACGGATGGGTATGTCTACCTCCAAGGAGTAGGTACCGTACCAGCGGATGCCAGAAGTGCGGCTGTATATGTCATGGTTGAGGGGACCGGGGAAACCGGGACAGGAACGGTATATGTCGATGATCTGTTCTTTAAGACAAGCACGGCGCAACTTCAAATGCTGGGGACAAATCCGACAGAAGGGGAACAGGAAGTAGATCCGCAACAACCAATCACGGTAACGTTCAATAAGCCTGTAACGGCAGGAACGGAGTATTCGGCAATCACCTTAAAGCGTGGAGAAGAAATCGTAGAAACGACAATGCAAATCGAACAACAGGTTTTGACGGTTGCCCCCACAATTTCACTGAACGAAGGAAGCATGTTTGTATTAACAATCCCAAAGGATTCGGTGCAAGATTCGGAAGGGAACGGACTTTCCAATGCTGTAACCTTAACTTTTAGTACACGGCAGAACAGTGCGAATTTGCTTCGCAACGGCGGATTCGAACAGTACACAGGGGGCGACGGAGTCGGTGATTCATGGAGTGCGCAATGGAGCGAAGGAGCACGAGCAGACTTCGAGATCGTGGATACCCCGGTCCAATCCGGGACAAAAGCTCAGAAAATCAGTGTTGCAGGACTCGCTGAAGGGCAGACTGCAGGGCTGTATCAAACATTGGCTGTAGGAGCGAACAAAAGCTATGAACTGCAGGGCTACCTTCGTATAGACGAATTGAGCGGGACAACTGTTGTATTTTATGTCGATTTCTATGACGAAGCGGGAGAATATATCGCCGGCAAGTTCTTGGAACAGCCATCGGTTACGAACGACTATATCCAACTTAATGAAGTAGGAATAGTACCGGAAAATGCTGTGAGTGCAGCGGTATACATTATGGTAAGTGGTATCGCTATGGACGGAAACGCAAGGCTTTATGTGGACGATATTCTGTTCAAGACAAATGAATCGACACTATCAATCACTCAAAAGTACTTAACAATTAATCATTGATGAATAAAGAATTGTGTGCAAATTGCCTTGATACGATAGGAGGTTTTTTATGATATTTTTTAGAACGAAGAGAGTTATTTCGGGGATATTGGTCACTGTGTTGCTCATATCCATCTTTCCGGAAGCTGTTCATTCCGAGCCAGTAAATCAGTACATTACTGACGAACAACTAATATTACCCCCAGGTATCTATGAAGATCGGCGTGAAGAGAATGAAAAGGCCTTGCTTGAAGCGGAGGAAAACGAATGGATCAATAACCAACTCCAAATACAACTGGAAAATGAAAAACGGAGTATGGAAGCAACACTAAAGAACCAGTCCAGTAAAGAATCAAAAGCCACGAAGCTAGGAATAAAAGAAAGGGAACAACCTGATGCGACTCTCAGGGAGCTAGAAACCCGTATTGTCCGAAAAAAAGATCGAGAGATGCAGTCTGCATTAACGGTTTTCAACGAGGAAACGGCCGCCCGAAATTTGCTTACCATGGCTCAAGAATGGAATGTAGGATCTGACCAGATTCAGAAGATGCTTGACGAAGGCTATACGCTTGAGGAAGTTGAAGGGGTCATCCGTCGATCCAAGTCTGAGAATATTCCTTTCGAACAAGCAGCAATCGAGGCAAAGAAGAGAACGATCCTCAATAAATCAAAGGAAACAGAGAGCACAATCACTTCTGATGTTAAAGATGTTGATTTAAGAGAGAATAACGTTTTCCGTGTATTGGGATTACCGCCGCAGCCTGAAGAACCAAAGCTTGAACTGGTCAGGTTCAAAATGGACGAAGCCCCCTACCAAGTCGAGTTGGAAGCCGAGAATGTTTCAACTGCCACCGGTGCTTTATCCTATTCGGAAACGGACTTGATTCTGCCTGGTCGTAACGGTAACAGCTTTGCCTTAAACCGAACCTATGATTCCAGCTCGTCCCAACTATATGAGAGTGATGTTACTTATAATAGTGTAGACTACTACGACTATTGGGCGCTCGTATACTATGACGTGCCCGTTACCCGTACAGAGTATTATCTATCCTATAGCTATCATGTTTATAAAAATAAGTTTGTATGTAGTACCGGCCAATTTTTGTTAACAGAGGCGGAGTGGTGGGAGGGGCCTTTTAACAGTACTTATTCCACACAGGCAGAGAGGGACCGCGCCTATAATGCTTTGGGAACTAAAACCGCGACAGAGGACATGTGTAAGCAATATGACAGAAAGTACGTACAGACTTCCTATTTGAGCGCAACAACTTCTTCCGGAACAGTATTAATAGGTTATGATTCTTACTACGACTATTTCGGTCCCTATACAACGTATAGTCAAGCATTAAATGTAGCCAACTCATATCCGGTTGGCTCAATGTATAGGGGCGGTACGGTCTCGGGCACGGGGACAGACTATGATTACCTGGGTTCAAGCGGTTACTATTTGAACCGCCTTAAGGACCCCGTAGAAGATAAACGGTTCCCGATCGGTAAGGGCTGGAGTTGGAACATTCCCTACCTAACTTTTGACAATGGGACTTTTGTACACCTTGCAAGTGGCGGTACTTACAAGATAGAGAACGGTAATCTAAAGGATTATCCCTGGAAAGACTTAAGCTTCAAGTCAGATACATCGCTTATCGTTAGTGGATTACGCTCGGCCTATCGCTTGGACTCGATCAGCGGAGTCAAGCAATATTTCGATGCTGAAGGGAAAGTTATCCAAATATCCGACGCCTATGGCAACCCGGTACAATTCTTCTATACGAACATAAGTGCATACGGTAACGTGTTGACATCGATAATCGATGCAATTGGTAATAAGATCTCTATAACTTACTCAACATCACAAGTAATACTGACGATGGGTGATCGTCAAGTGGTTTACAATAAAGCAACGAAAAATAATAAGGAAGTATTGACTCAAATCATTGACCCCATCGGGAGAGTAACTACTTATGATTATCAAATCAGAACCGCAAAATTTGATTTAACCGGAACAACACCAATTACAGAGAATCCATATGCATTATTAACGGGGGTCACCCATCCAACAGGAGCAAAAACGGTTTACGAGTTTGAATCCAATCCAGTGAAACGTTATACAAGTACGAATTCTGTCAATGAGGCATACCGTCTGGCTTCCCGCAGAGAAATCATAACGTTTTCGGATAATACCACTCATAACATTAACCAGGCATCTTTTGTATATCCGACTGACATTGGGAGCACGGCGAACACGGACTCTTATTTTTCGACGAAAGTTTTTATGAACCAATTAGAGACGGTATACAACTACAAAAAAGATTTCATTAACGACCAAACCGCTCCAATGATATACAATACCCGACTTGAAAGCTCGGACTTAATTACCAGGAAAGTTACGGATCAAGTATTCGATGAAGCGAGAAAGATTCCATATCCGATTTCAACGACATCCTACTATACATCCAATGCAGGACAATCCGAACGAATAACCAGTTCTGTCACATACGATGATTACGGGAATATTTTGAGCGAAACGGACCCTTATAATAATACGGTTAGATATACGTATGATCCAGTTACTAAACTGCGCAATTCGGAAATTTGGCCGGTTAACAGCGGGTTGCAATTATATGTAGGAATAACCAGAAACGTTCAGGGTGATGTGACCGATTATCAATTACGGAATAACAATGCATCGGGTCAATTGCTAGAAAGAGCAACCTATAATTATGACACGTACGGCAATGTTATACTATCCAAAGACTACGATGGTAATAAAGAAGCAGTTACCACTTATGGATATAATCCGGCATTGGGTTCTGCTTTCGCAACGAGCTCTACTTCCACATATAAAGATATCGACGGAACAGTTCACACTGCCAGCACGAATGCGGCATACAATAAATTGACAGGAACAATGGCAAGTTTTACGGATCCCAGGGGAAACCTGACGAGTTATTTGTATGATAAGTTGGACCGAATAACGAAAATAATAAATCCGGATAATTCTTCGTTTGTCGTTGCTTATGACGATAGGGCGAACACCATCGACACCACCAGTGAAATGGGAGCGAAAACAAGAACGAAGTGGGATTCTTTAGGGCGAGTCATAGAGTCGGGCTTGTTCATTAACGGAGTGTATAATGCCAAGATTAAGTCCGGTTATGATGATTACAGCCGTAAAATATGGGAAGAGGATCCGAATGGCAACAGAGTGGCCTATTCTTATGATCGCTGGGATCGGCTCATAAGAACGACGAATGCGGACAACAGCTACAGCACTGTCTCTTTTGACGATATTGCCAACACCGCTAGAGAGACCGACGAAGAAGGAAATGAAGTGCTTCGGGCGTATGACAAGCTTGGCAGAGTATGGGTAGAGAAGGAGAAAGAGAACGGCGTATTTGTTTCAAAACAAACCAATGCATACGATAATGCCGGCAATTTAATCCGGACACAAGATGCATTAAATAACATTACCAACTACCATTACGACGCACTCGGCCAACTAATAGGAGTTCTAACTCCTAAACAAGAGCAGTACCGTTATTTCTATGACGGCTTTGGTAATCAGACGCGAATTGAGTTTCCGGATAATCGTACAATCCAAAAAGTGTTTGATGAACGAGGCGATATAATCTCTTATACGGATGAGACCGGAAATACGAAAAAGATGTACTATGACGAAGAAGGCAATCTCTCCGTTCTGATAGACCGGATGGATCGACGTTTCACTTATTCTTACGACAGTAAGAACCGATTGCTCACTCGTGCGGGTCCGTCAGACAGCGTGAGTTACACGTATGATGCCGAAGGCAAAAGAACCCGTATGACGGATCAAACCGGTACAACAATCTATGCTTATAATCCTTATACTTCGTTGTTGGAGAAAAAGACTTATCCTGATTCGAAAAGTATTACGTTTGAGTATGATCTCAGATCCAATAGAACCAAAATCGTTACTCCATTCAACCAAGTTATTGATTACACCTATGACAATGTAAACCGCGTCTCTACAGTTAAGGCCAAAAATCAGACAAGTGCAAGCTACGAGTACTACAAAAATGACAAAATCAAGAAAGTTCTCCATGGCAATGGTTTAGCAACAGAATACACCTATGACGGATTTGATCTCGCCGGAGTCCAGCACAAAGATTCAAGCGGAACCGTTCTAAACAATTATTCCTATAGCTACGACTATAACGGGAATATGACGTCGAGAACGGATCACGAAGAGACATTCTCGTACACCTATGATCCATTAGGCCGAGTAGTGACAAGTTCGCAATTTAATGAGAGTTATGGTTACGATCCAAGGGGCAATCGCACAAGCCTCGATACCAGTGCTACGATCGACTTTCAAGATTTCACTTACGAGTACGATGAATGGAATCGCTTAACGAAAGTGACGACAGACGATAAGATTGTGATCTATAAGTACAACGGGGACGATCAACTGTATGAGCGAACCGAGAACGGCAAAACGACCCGGTACTACTGGGACGAGGATCAGCTAATCAGCGAATCGAGATTAAACGGAACCCTCTATACCTCCCCTACTACATTCGTGTATGGCAACTCACTTTTGGAGCGGGTGGATGTTTTTTCAGGTTCCCGATCGACTTATCTCCTGAATGGGCATTTCGATGTCGTCGAACTCCGGGATCAAGCCGGCAACATACAGAACAAGTACGAGTACGACATCTGGGGGAAACCGCTTTACAAGCAAGAGACGGTAAGTAATCCGTTCCGATATTCATCGGAATATTGGGATGATACGTCAAGATTGTTAAACCTGGGGCAACGGTGGTATGATCCTGTTACAGCGCGTTTTTTGCAAGAGGATACGTTTGAAGGCGACCTAAAGAATCCGCTGAGTTTGAATCTGTACACCTACGCCCACAATGACCCGCTAGCCTATAGCGACCCGACAGGGAACTTCGCCTTCCTGATTCCGCTTGCAATTTACGCAGGTAAGGTAATCGTGAAGACCGCGGTCGATGTAACGATCGACTATACAATAGCCAAATCCACTGGCACCAAACTCAACCTCGGGAAAGCTATCCTGAGCAATGGACTATCCAATGCAGTTCCTGGACTGGGCGAGGTCAAGACAGCTCGAAAAGCAGTTAAGATCGCAAAAACTGTTAATAGCGTGTCAAAGAAGGCTAAGGGGACGGGAGAAGCATACAATCGTTCTAAACATTATGGAAATACTCCGTCCAAAAAAGCTAGAGATGAAACCTTGAAGCGTGATAACTATACTTGTCAGTATTGCGGCAGTAAAGTTAAACCGGAAGCAGACCATAACCCGTCATTAAAATCCCATTACCAAAATGGTGGCAAAAACATGACGCAGGCAGAGCGACAAAAGTGGGCAAATGACCCTGCTAACTTGAAAACGGCTTGTAAAAGTTGTAATACAAGTAAGGGTGCTAAAAATTACCCTGACCAATGGACACCTGCTGACAAATATCAGGGTCGTAAGAAAGGAAAATAAATAAAGGAGGACCTCAATGGCTGAACATACAAAGAAAGCACCGCAGGATGAACTAGATGAAAATATAAAAAACTTGGTCAACGTATTAAATTCATTTGAAGCCATTCAAACCATTGGGAGTTGTGGAGGACACACCAATCCGCAACCAGGTCAATGGGAAGAAGGGACTTGGTATGTGAAATTTGATATTGAACAGTCTCTTGAAGGATGGCAAACGATTGAGTTTCTAGCGTGGGCAATTAATCATGAGTATGATGAAGATTTGACAGTCTTTTTTATGCCGAAGTCTAGTCCTCCGTGGTTAAATGCACCTACAGAGACCTTAGGTTGGGTTATTGAAGGATATAATGAGCAAGACCCCAATCAACTTGCAGATTTTTTAGATAAAGTAAAAAACGATTTTTATAAGTCGGTAACAACTATGAAACCCGAGATTAAATAACAAGATTACCTTGATTGGCTTATGCCTTTCAAGGTTTCTTTTTTTTTGGTGGGGGTGGGTGACGAGTGAATCCATCATTCAACCTATATCACAGATAACCTATGTAATACCCGTATAAAGATTTCATCATATCCGGTGTACGCACAACGAAGATTGAATAATATACCCCAAATAACGTAAAAGCGTTACACCGAATAGGTCGATTATGGACAGATACCACCATGATTGCCCTGTTTTTTGTTATCTTTGTTTTCTCACAGGTTTTTGAAATCAATCGCAACTTTGCGAATAGATACCCCGATGGATATAGTGTCGAGAGCATTGCAACCAACTCGCAGGATAGCCCGACAACTATATTGTCAGGACTGAACTGAACATTTCAAAACGGGAAGGTCATGTGTTAAAGGCTAGCCACCTGCCCTCTAATTAAGCCCGAAATTCATCAAAAAAATCGGGAGGGGGCGGCACATGAAAGGGGTCACTGTATCCATCGACCGCATTGTCATTGACTTTACAGACGTATACTGGGACTTCTTCAATGAGTTCCATAAACGAATCTGTCATTTCTATGGGGTCAAGATGACGGTAGGGGCAAGAGGTTTTCAATACCGAATCAGAATCAACACAGGAGAGCATTTCCTGCATCTCTCCTATAAGTTGGTATACGCTCCGAAAACTCGTAAGAATACATTGAGAATCGAAGCCTACCCGAAGTCGCTTGTTTACTTCCGGTCTTGGCTTGAACAAATCCGAGATTATGCCAACGAAATCCTGTTTGTGCGTTGTGATGTTGCTTTCGACATTCCTGTTCCCATCAATGACCTGTTTACAATGTCAACGAAGGGTCGCAAGCTACGACTGTTCAAAGGAACTCGTTATTACAATGGCAAACATCAGCGTCAGGAGGATGGCTATTGTCGGGTGTATGACAAGAAGCGTCAGTTGATGGAGACTGGGCGGCAGGGAATTAAGGGGGAGCAAACGAGGATGGAAATTGTATATGCACCTATGGGCAAGCTACCACTTGCTTCACTGGTTCAGTTTCCACCGCAGTTTAACAGTAAGTATCTATGTGCTGTGCTTTCAGACTTGTCCAAGTTCACCCCGAAGGTGGGGCGACTTGTTCAGGAGATTCAGCAAGGAGAACTTCTACCGCAAGATACTTCACCTTACTACCGAAAGCAAATTCAGAATCAAATGAAAATGCAGGATGTACTTGACCTGAACGAACTAGCGGCGAAGCAATGGCAGGAAGCAGTAACGCTCCCCTGTGCGATTTTGTCGGGAAAGGTTAGTCATCTTCCAGTACAAGAAGTTCGTTCAGGCTGATGTTAAGCGTTCTGCAAATCTGCTCCAATGTATCGAAGTAAGCGGCATTGACTTTATCTGAGCAAAGATGACTGACGGTACTAGAACGGATATTCATTCTACGGGCAAGTTCTCGTTGACTTATTCCTCGTTCTTCAAGAATTTCTCTAAGACGTAACCGAACTGGCATATTTACCTCCGATACGCATTACCGTTACGGGTAAGTAGTGTGTTTTCTCCATCATATCACTAGAAAATCATTGATTGCAACGGAATACCGTTCTATAATAAAGATGTGATACGGAGTACCGTTTCAATAATTGAGATTTCTGTAACGGTGGGGGAGGAATTACCATGAATGTCATCGGTTATGTCAGAGTGTCAACGAGTGGACAAGCCAAAGATGGCTACAGTTTAGCGTACCAACAGGATGAAATCCGCTCCTATTGTCAGGAGCAAGGATGGAATCTGATGAACTTATACAGCGATGAAGGTATCAGTGGGGCGAAGGTTAACGAAGATGCTCTTGAAGTGGATAGAATCGGCTTTCAGAGCATGTTAGCCACCCTGTCTACCCAACCCATTGATGCAGTTGTCGTCCTCAACACAAGCCGTTTATGGCGGTCTGACATTGTGAAAGTGTTGGTGCATCGAGAATTCAAGAAGCATGGGGTGGACGTTCGGAGCATCGAACAGCCGACCTACAGTATTTACAAGAAAGACCCGAATGATTTCCTGGTTAACGGTTTAATGGAACTGCTTGACCAGTATCAACGGCTCGAAATCGCCCTTAAGCTAGGCAGAGGGCGTTACAAGAAAGCGGAGCAGGGCGGCTATGCCGGAGGGAGAGCCACCTTCGGCTACAAGGCAAAGAATGGTCAGAAGTACATCCAAGTAGACGAGAAGCAAGCCCGAACCGTCCGCAAAGTATTTCAGCTAAAGGAAGAACATCCGGCATGGTCATTGACCCAAATTGCCGAAGCTATGAATGAAGAAGGCTTTACTACTGGGCAAGGCAGACTGTTTACTAAAGTGCAAATCAAACGAATCTTGGACAAACGTGATTTTTATAGCGGTACATACCGCTATGGAAATATAGAAGCCCATGGCTTACATGAAGCCATTCTGTGACAAGTATTGATTGGAGAGGCTTGCGTCCCGATGCGAACCATAAGGTTAACGCTTGAACTGAGGTTGCCCCCATTCTTTACCCATCACGCCAACTAACAATTCGTACATAGGGGTGATTTCTTTTATGCATTACAAAATGCGTCATGTTTACGTTGGTTTAGACCTGCATAAAGCCCATCATACAGCGGTCATTATCGACTGTTGGAATACGAAACTGGGCGAAGTCCAAATCGAGAATAAGCCATCAGCATTTGAGGACTTGATGAAGTTCGTCAAGAAGCATACGCCAAAAGAAATGACCCCTGTCTATAGATTAGAGGATACGGGCGGCAATGGCAGAGCCTTAGCCGTTCACCTTGTCGAGAAGAAGCAAATCGTTAAGGAAGTTAATTCTGCTCTGTCCTATAACGAACGCAAAAGTTATGCTACGACCCAAAAGAGTGATAGTTGGGATGCTTACTGCATCGCCAAGGTATTGCTTGCAAGGCTCGATGAACTGCCGGATGCAAATCCACAGGATATGTATTGGACAATCGGGCAACTGGTGGCAAGGCGGAACGCTATTGTCAAACATGCCGCTACGCTCAAGAACCAATTACATCAGCAGTTAAGCTATCATTATCCTTCCTACAAGAAGTTCTTCTGTGACATTGACGGTAAAGCGGCTCTAGCCTTTTGGGAGAAGTACCCTGCTCCGCATCACTTGGAATCGGTGGGAGCGGAGGAACTAGCGATTTATCTCCGCAAAGCAAGCCGAAATGCCTGCTCTACTCGTAAAGCAGAGGAAATCTTGGAACTGGTGAAGAAAGACGGAGAGACAAAGCGGAACTACCAAGCGTCAAGAGACTTCCTTGTCGTGAACATGGTTCAGGACATGAAGCGAAGTCGAGAACTAATTAAAGAGACGGAAGAACAGCTTCATCAGGTGTTGGCTGAAACCGACTTTAAGTTGCAGTCTATGGATGGAATCAGTACCGTTACAGCGGCGGAACTGGTCGCTGAAATTGGAGACATTCGCCGCTTCTCCAACGCTGATAAGCTAGCCCGTTTCGCAGGAATCGCTCCTGTCCGCTTTAGTTCGGGCGGCAAGGGCAAAGACCAAGCAAGCGGACAAGGCAATCGAGTGCTGAACGCTATATTCCATAACCTAGCCGTTCAACAAATCCAAGTCGCTAAAGGTGAAAACAAAAAGCAACGGAATCCTGTCTTCTACGAGTTCTACCAACGGAAGCTAGCCGAAGGCAAGACGAAGAAGCAAGCCCTGATATGCGTCATGAGAAGGCTCGTAAACATCATCTACAGCATGATGAAAAACAAGACAGAGTATCGGGCGGCGGCAACTCTAACAGAGCGTCAGGCAAGCTGATATAATGGTGGTAATTGGAAGAATCAGTTGCCACCTTCTTTATTCCCAAGTTTAAGATTACAACTTAGGGGACGGGAAATGCTGCTCATAGTGCTGCCCAATACGACAAATTGAAAACACACTATAAGCAGGCAGAAAAGTATGGGAAAGCATCTGTAAAAGAGTTGCCTGACGGTCGAACTAGGAATTATGGGGAAGTAACACCTGCAACAAAACAAGGCGAAATGGCAGGAAGGCGAGTAGTTAGGGAGTGGAATCCGTCAAATGGAAATAAGAGAACATGGCATGAAACAGTTGACCATTCAAGTAATATAAGACAAGTCCGTCCGGATACAAAAGTGACGAATGGAAAAAAAGTTCATTATCAATTTGATAGTAAGGGGAAATACACTGGAAAATGGTGATGTTATGAACCTGCCTTCTATTCAAGATTTGCTAACTAAATTACAACTTGTTTTGATTAACGAACTTCAAAGAGAAGAGGTTGCTGACTATGCAGCTCAGTATGTAATGAATGATGATTATGAAGTGCAAGACGAGGAATTATGGGAATTATTAAATATTGTATCCGGTATAGATTTGAAAGATTCACCTGATGAATACCTACATGATGAGAGAGATATTAGAGACTGGATACATCGGTTTCAAAGAAAATAGGCAATGTTACTACCTTGACTGGCTTCATGCAGTCAAGGTTTCTTATTTAGTGGGGCTACCCAGTGCCGAATGAACCCACCATTCAACCAAAAACACATATAACCCATGTAATACCCGTATAGAGATTTCGTCAATGTGTTTGTACGCACGTCAACGCTTGAATTTTATAACCTAAATAACGGCACTCCGTTACATTAGACAGGTCGATTATGGTTAGATACCACCATGATTGACCTGTTTTTGTTATCTTCGTTTTCTTGCGGTTTTTCCAAATTAAGCGCAACTTTGCGAATAGATACCCCGATGGATATAGTGTCGAGAGCATCGCAACAAATTCGCAGGATAGTCCGACCACTATATTGTCAGGACTGAACTGAACATTTCACAACGGGAAGGACATGTGTTAAAGGCTAGCCACCTGCCCTCTGATTAAGCCCGAAATTCATGAAAAAAATCGGGAGGGGGCGGCACATGAAAGGGGTCACTGTAACCATCGACCGCATTGTCATTGACTTTACAGACGTATATTGGGATTTCTTCAATGAGTTCCACAAACGAATCTGTCATTTCTACGGGGTCAGGATGACGGTGGGGGAACGGGGATATCAATACAGCATCAAAATCAATACAGGGGAACATTTCCTGCATATATCCTATAAGTTGGTTTACGCTCCGAAATCCCGTAAGAATACATCGAGGATTGAAGCTTACCCGAAGTCGCTTGTTTACTTCCGGTATTGGCTTGAACAAATCCGAGAATATATCAATGAAATGTTGTTTGTGCGTTGTGATGTTGCTTTCGACATTCCTGTTCGCATCAATGACTTATACACGATGTCTACGAAAGGGCGTATGTAAACGGGAGTGGAAATTGTGATGCTCCCAAAGGGAACAGGTGCTAAATAGAGCTACTCAAAACGGATCACAGTGGTATAATTAGGAAAAGATGAATCGTTTTTCAAGGAGCTGTGGATGTGATAAAGCCAAATGTCTTCATTGGATCTTCAAGAGAAGCGATGGCGATCGCGAATGGGATCCATGCCCAAATCAACCGATACGCCCAGGTCACCCCATGGTATGCCGGCGCATTCGGAGGCAATGACTACACGATGGAGTCTCTTGAAAAACAACTCCGCAAGAATGATTTTGGAGTTTTTATTTTTGCACCGGATGACGTCGCGCTTTATCGAGGGAAATTTGTTTTTATCACCCGGGATAATACGCTTTTTGAAATGGGTTTGTTTTGGGGGAGATTGGGGCGACGGCGGGTGTTCGCGATTGTCCCTCAAGAAGTAAGAGAGAGCGAGGAGCTAATCCAAGGGGAGAACATATCGGAATATCATCTTTTATCCGACCTCCAAGGCTTGACCTTACTGAATTACGAGGTGCGAACGGACGGAAATGAGGAGGCGGCTGTTTCTGTAGCCTGCCAATTCCTCATGAAAGCCATTCAAGCTGAAGGATGTTACCAAGACCCGCGCGATGACATTGCGATAATGGAATTGGAACTGGAACGCAAACGCCGGATCCTGCATCTCTTCTGGACTTATAACAAGAATCTATCCATCCCCAACGAGGAGGAGCGTTATAACGCTTTGAGTGAGGCTATCCGGACGTCCATCCTTCCTCCTCCGGATTATCTGGTTACCGGCGCAGCTCTCTGGAAGGCACAGGGGGATGACGGAATTGGGCAAGTTGGCGGAAACGTCGGAAAAGGCCGGTTTTATACCTTTCACGAAAACCAAGCACTTGTGGAGTCCGGCCATCAGCCGATTTATGTGGTAGATGCGTATTTAACCTCAAAATGGGCTTTCTTTAGCCGACTTGAAGTTGAACAGGTATACATCCTATGCTATCCTTTAGGTAAAGAACATGTTCTCTCGGTTCATTTTTCCGGTAGGCATCACTTGACCGAACACCAATTAGGCATCATCGTAAATCATAATAATGAACTCTTGCGAACCATTCATTATATCCTTGGAGGGGATTCGGTATGAAGCGTGATAACATGAAACTCAGACAAGGATCGAACTCGGTGTCCAAAGCTTCGAAACGTCAGTCCCCATCGCTGTTGGAGGCTAAGAGCACGAAGGGACAGGGTAGGCGAGATGTGATTTCAAGTCGCAATAAAGGCATTCTTTATATTGGTCCTTCCGTTGAAGGTGGAGATAAGGAATATGTAAAGGTCCTCACGGGAGACGTGGATCTGAGAAGACCTTCCTTCGTTTAATATTGGAGTACCTACAAGCCCCCATGAGGTTCATGGGGGTTCACTTTTTTTCTGCAGCAAATTTACATCCTCTTTTTCCTGTGCCAGAATGGTAGGGAACGATTACCACCTAACGAATTCACGAAATGTACCTTCAGGAGGCTAAACGGATGCGCATCGGAATGATTGGACTCGGCGATATCGCGCAAAAAGCGTATTTGCCGGTCATTACGGCGAGGGAGGATATCGACCTCATCTTTAGTACACGAAATCCAGAGACAAGGTCCAAGTTGGCGGCAAAATACCGCGTCCCGGAAACGTCGGGCAGCGTGGATGACTTGGTGAAATCCGGCGTAGATGCGGCGTTTGTCCACTCGGCGACGGAGTCTCATCCGGCCATTGTGGAGCAGCTGATTGAGAACGGAATCCACGTTTACGTGGATAAGCCGATCGCTTATCAGTTCGAGGAGTCCAAGCGGCTCAGTGATCTGGCTGAACGGAAAGGCGTACTGCTCATGACGGGATTTAACCGTCGGTTTGCCCCGATGAATGCAGCTTTAAAGGAACAGCCGGATCGTCGGTTGGTGCTGCTGCAGAAGAACCGTACTCCTTCAGCGGACTACGCCCGCCGCTTCGTGTTGGATGATTATATTCATGTAGTGGATACCCTGCGGTTCTTGGCCCCGGGAGAAGTTCATAACTTCCATGTCTCAACTCGGGTTCAAGATGGGAAGCTGTATCATGTCACACTCCAACTGGAAGGTGAAGGCTTCACCTGTATCGGAATCATGAATCGCGACTCGGGGACCAACGATGAAATCCTCGAGGCGATGAGCCCCGGCCAGAAGTGGCGGGTGGACGGGCTGAATACCACCGAGCATTTTGCCGGCGGCGAAGCTAAACGATCGACCTTCAAGGACTGGGATCCGGTGTTGTATCGGCGAGGGTTCGTGCAAATCATCGATCATTTTATCAGCTGCGTTCGCGAAGGTAAGGTTCCGGCCATCTCGTTGCAGGACTCGCTGGAAACCCATCGGCTGTGCGAGGAAATCGTGAAGAGCGCGGAGGCGAACGGCGCGTTGGCTTGGAATCAGGCGCTCTGAAACATTACCGTATCGAACAACGTAGAACATGATATCGAAACCACTTAGGCCGGATGGTTGTTTCCGGCGGTGAAGGGAGAAACCAAGCATGTTCGAGGATTTAAACGCGCGGATGGCAGAGCTCAAGGAGAAAGGCCGGAACCAGGAGAAATGGCAACGGCGCCTCAAAGATCTTCAGCAGGAGTTGTCCGGTTTGCAAGAAGAACGGAACCGATGGCAGACGAAGTTAGCCGCAGAGGAAGAGGACGTTCGCAAGCTATCGGCGATGTCGTTATCCAACTTGCTGGCTACTGTACTTGGCAACAAGGCTGAGAAGCTGGATCGGGAGCAGCGGGAAGTGCTGGAGGCGAAGGTGAGGTATGATGCCGCAGAAGCAGCGGTTCGGGATATGGAGCGTCAAATCTCCGAGATCGAGCGCAGGCTGCTAGACCTCGGTTCTTGGCGGAACGAATACGAGCGGGTTTTTCAAGCCAAGGAACGGCAAATCCTGGAGGAGAATTACGAACTGAGAGAGCTGGTCGAACGCGAAGCGGTCCTCACTGTGGAGCTCAAAGAGGTGGACGAGGCGGTACGCGCAGGCCAATCGGCCCTTCGCGACTTAAGCGCAGCAGAGGAGGATCTCCGCTCGGCGAAAAATTGGGGGACGTACGATATGCTGGGAGGCGGGATGTTGTCCACGCACATCAAGCACGGACGGATTGACGAGGCGATGAGCCATCTCCATACGGCGCGGCAAAGCCTGCAGCGTTTTGAGCGCGAGCTCAAAGACATTGGGGCCAACATTTCGACGAATCTGGAAATCGGCGGATTGTTGAAATTTTCCGACTATTTCTTTGACGATTTCTTCTCGGATTGGCTGGTACAGGGACGAATCAACGACAGCTTGGATCAAGTCCGGAACCAAACCATGGCGGTAAGTGAAGTGCAACGTGAGCTGGAAACCGCCAAACGCAAGCTAGAATCGGAACGAGCGGAAGTGCATCGCAAATACGTGCAGGCGGTGGAGCAGTACGCCTAAGGTTGTACAGTTAAGCTCAGGAACTTCAGGTTCCTGGGCTTTTTTTGTAATACAAATGCGGACGGGTGCAAATAGCTAAAGGAAAATGGAGAAAGGGCGGCGAACATGAAGCGGACTTGGTGGAAGGAAAGCGTCGTGTACCAAATCTATCCGATCAGCTTCAAGGATTCGAACGGGGACGGAGTGGGAGATCTGCGCGGCATTCTGTCCAAGCTGGATGATTTGAAGGACCTTGGGATCGACGTGGTTTGGGTGTGTCCCATCTATCAATCGCCCGGGCATGATAACGGCTATGATATTAGCGATTATTGCAAAATCGATCCCGCCTTCGGCACGATGGAGGATTTCGACGAGCTGCTAGAGGGTCTGCATGCGCGGGGAATGAAGCTGATGATGGACCTGGTGCTGAACCACACCTCGGACGAGCATCCCTGGTTTCTGGAATCACGTCAGTCCACGGACAATCCCAAGCGGGACTATTACATCTGGCGGCAGGGGAAAAACGGCGGAGCGCCAAACAACTGGGAGTCGTATTTCAGCGGCTCGGTTTGGGAGTACGACGAACGGACTGGCGAATATTACCTGCACTTGTATTCTAAACATCAACCCGATTTGAACTGGGAAAATCCAGCCGTGATCCGCGAGTTGCACGACATGATCCAGTGGTGGCTCCAAAAGGGCGTGGACGGCTTCCGGTTCGACGCCATCGCGCATATCGCCAAGGCGAAAGGGCTGCCGGACGCGCACAATCCGCAGCAGATGCCGACGGTGCGGGCTTACGAGCTCTTCTCCAACCTCGACGACGTACATACCCTCCTGCAAAACTTATATGATAACGTGCTGTATTCCTATGACATTATGACGGTAGGCGAAACATCCGGATTAGGCCCCGAGGAGGCGCTGGACTATGTGGGAGACGACCGCCGCGAGCTGAATATGACGTTCCAATTTGAGCATATGTTTCTGGATGCCGGTTCTGCCGGCAGCGGTAAATGGGACGTCGTTCCGTGGAAACTGACGGACTTGAAGGAAGTCATCACCCGCTGGCAGACGGTGCTGCACGGCCGGGGCTGGAATGCCAACTATTTAGGCAACCACGATCAACCGCGCTCGGTTTCGCGCTTCGGTAACGATTCGGAGGAATACCGAGTCCCATCGGCCAAAATGCTGGCCACCTTCCTGCATATGCTGGAAGGGACACCGTACATTTATCAGGGGGAGGAAATCGGAATGACCAACGCCGCGTTCGCCTCAATTGAGGAATATCGCGACGTGGAGACGCTTAACTTCTATGAGGAGCAACAAAGAAAGGGTGTTCCGGAAGCAGACATCTTTCGAGCGATTCACCTCAAAAGTCGCGATAACGCTCGAACCCCCATGCAATGGGATAACGGGCCGCAGGCCGGTTTTACCACCGCAGAAGCCCCCTGGATCGGTATCAACCCGAATTACGATCGGATCAACGTTGAGGAAGCACGCCGAAACCCGGACTCGATCTATCACTACTATAAAGAGCTGATTCGATTAAGAAAGCAGCATGCCGTGATCGTTTACGGCGAATATGAGCTGTTGCTTCCCGACCATCCGGAAATTTACGTGTTTACCCGTTCGTTAAACGCTAGCCGGTTGTTGGTGATTTTAAACTTTAGTGCTGATGAGCCGATATTTGAATGGCCGGAGGAGGTCATGAAACCGCGGGACATCGAACTCCTGATCTCCAATTACGCCCCGCAGGTTCATGAGGATTTACGCCACTTGCGGCTGCGTCCTTATGAGGCCAGAGTCTATTTAAAACGAATCACATCTTCGTGAAAATGGCGTAGTCTGTGGTTTCCTGGCATGCTACACTGAACACAGCATGGGTTTCATTTCATCGTTGAATGGAGGGGTAGAGTTTGAAACGGATATTGGACTGCCGGGCATCGGATTTCCGGCGAATGGATCGCAAAGCCTTAAAGGGAGCGATGTTGGCGGCGGAAGGACGTACCGTGATCGCGGAGACGGTGGTCACGTCGCAGCCGCTGTTGCCGGAGCTAACCAACGCAGAACTCGCGAAGGCTTTCGGTGCGGATATGATCTTGTTGAACGTCTTTGACGTGTTTCAGCCGCAGGTTCGCGGCATCGAGGCTAGGGATTTGTTTGCGCCGGAAGTCGGCGGCGGGGAACAGAAGCCAGAGGCGCGAAATCCGATCGCCGAACTAAAGCGGTTGACGGGGCTGCCGATCGGTATCAATCTGGAGCCGGTTGATGACTCTGCCGAAGCGGTCGAGTCACTGAACCAGCTGCCCGAAGGACGGCGGGCAACGGCACGGAGCTTAGCGGAAGCCAAGCGGCTGGGCTGCGATTTCGTCTGCCTGACGGGCAACCCGAAAACCGGCGTGACCCACGAACGCATCCAGCAGGCGATCACTTTGGCCAAACGGGAATTCGGCGGTTTGATTCTGGCAGGCAAAATGCACGGGGCTGGCACCCGCGGCAGCGTCCTTGATCGGGAGGCGGCGATCGGGTTCGCCGAAACCGGCGCGGACGTCGTCCTGCTGCCTGCCCCGGGCACGGTTCCCGGCGTGCGGGAGGAAGATCTGGCTCAGATCATCGCAGAGGTCAAGGCGAGGGGTGCCCTGGCCTTAGCGGCGATCGGCACGAGCCAGGAAGGCGCAGACGAAGCAACGGTTCGGGAGATTGCGCTCAGCGCTAAACGGGCGGGGGCGGACGTATTCCATATCGGAGACGGCGGTTTCGCCGGGATGGCCGTCCCGGAGAACATTCAAGCGTTATCGATCGCGATCCGCGGGCGGCGGCACACCTATGTGCGTATGGCTGCTTCGCCGTTGAGGTAACGGCCTATGCGCATCGGAGTCGTGTCGGATACGCATATGCCGCGCCGCGGGACGGAGCTGCCCGCGAAGCTGCGGCAAACGTTTAAAACCTGCGACCTGATTCTCCACCTGGGCGATTGGGTGACCATGGACGTTTATGAACAGTTAGCAGCAATAGCCCCGGTCGACGGGGTGGCTGGTAACAACGACCCGGTGGACATCATCCGCCGGTTCGGTCAGCACAAAATTCTTGAGCTGAGCGGAAGGCGAATCGGGCTGACTCACGGCCATCTGCCCGGCGGCGGGCATGGAGCTAAGGACAATGCCGAGCGCGTATTTGCGGGGAAGCCAGTGGACGCCGTGCTGTTCGGTCACTCCCATAAACCCTATCTAGCCAAAAGCGGAGGTGTCTTGTGGTTCAACCCTGGTTCGCCAACCGATAAGCGGCGGGAGCCGAAATACAGCTTTGGCGTGCTCGAGATCACGCCTCAAGCGATCGAGGCTAAACATATTTATATGGATGCCAAAAAATGATCTGAAGTTGAAGAAGAGCTGCCTGAGCAAGGCCGGGGTACCGGTCGTGCTTAGGTTGGCTCTTTTTTGTTGACGGATAATTGACCACCATTTAATATAGGAATAATACTTCGTGTCCACGTTGGGCGAATGGTTGTCCATAGACACTTTAATCCTTTTATCGACAAAAGCGTTAATCGGATCATGTTTTGCTGGTTCAACCTTCCTGGGTCATCATTTATCATTTCATGAGAGAGAAAGGGGAAACGAAATATGAAGAAGAAGCTTGGAGTTTTACTTGCCATGTCGCTGCTGTTGGTGGGCGTTGTCGCTTGCGGCAACAATACAAACGGGAACGGGGGGAATGCAGCCAACGGGGGAAATGCCGGCGGCACCGGAACGGAGAATTCCGCGGGAGCGGGAAATGCAGCGGAGCCAACCAAGGATTCTTACAAAATCGCGATTTCGCAAATCGTGGAGCATCCTTCCCTAGACGCAACGAGAGAAGGGTTCCTTGCCGCTTTGAAAGACGCCGGTATCGTCGAAGGCGACAACCTGGAGCTGGATTATAACAATGCGCAGGGAGATCCAACGAACAATACGACCATCGCGCAAAAAATCGCCGGCGAGAAGTACGATCTCGTCCTCGCGATCGCCACGCCTCCGGCGCAAGCCGTTGCGCAGCAGGTCAAGAACTCGCCGATTCTATTCGCAGCGGTAACGGATCCGATCGATGCCAAATTGGTCGACAATCTGGATCATCCGGGCGGGAACATCTCCGGCGCTTCCGATACGAACCCGGAGGCGATTACCAAGCTGATGGACTTCATCGCCGCGAATTTCAAAGACGTGAAATCGGTTGGACTGGTCATCAACCAAGGCGAACCGAATGCGGTCGTCATGGCAAACCATGCCGAGAAAGCTTTGGACGCCCACGGCATCAAATTGGTCAAAGCCTCGGTGACGAATACATCGGAAGTCAAACAAGCGGCCGAATCGCTGGTTGGCCGGGTGGATGCGCTGTACATTACGCTGGACAACATGGTCGTTGAAGCGGTTAGTACCGTAATCCAGGTGGCTAACGAGAACGACATTCCCTTCTTCTCGAGCGATCGGGATACGGTGGAGAAGGGTGCTTTTGCCACGATCGGTTTCAAATATTATGACCATGGTTACCAAGTAGGCCAAATGGCTGTGGATGTGTTGAAAAACGGGAAAAAAGTCGGCGATCTGAAGGTCACCGTACCGGATAAACTCGACTTGATCATGAACCTGAAAGCGGCGGCCGAGCAAGGCATTGAAGTGACGGACGCTATGAAAGACCAAATCACGGATAAGGCCAACAATCTGATCGAATAGGCAGCACTCGCTCCTAAATTCTCGGGGGAGGTACTCATCATGTTAAACTCGCTGCTCGGGGCGCTGGAATCCGGCCTGCTGTACGCGCTCATGGCGCTTGGCGTCTATATCACTTTTCGAATTCTCGATTTCCCGGATCTGACTGTGGACGGAAGCTTTACGACCGGCGGAGCCATCGCGGCCGTGATGATTACGGGGGGAAGCTCGCCGTGGATCGCCACGATCGCGGCTTTCCTTGGCGGCTTGGCCGCTGGGGCCATCACCGGCCTCATCCATACCAAAGGACGGATTAACGGACTGTTGTCCGGGATTTTGATGATGATCGCGCTCTATTCCATCAACATGCGGATCATGGGTAAACCGAACGTGGGCTTGCTTGGGGAGACCACGTTGTTCAGCTCGGTGTCGCCGCTGGTATTCATGCCAATCGTAGTCATCGCCATCAAGCTGCTGCTAGATCTGTTCTTCCGGACAGAGCTTGGACTTGCGCTGCGCGCCACCGGTGACAATAAGCGAATGATCCGTAGCTTTGGTGCCAACACGGACTATACCATTATTCTCGGACTCAGTTTGTCCAACGGGCTTGTGGCTTTGTCCGGGGCGCTGATTGCCCAGCAATCCGGATTCGCCGATATTTCGTCCGGCATCGGGATGATCGTCATCGGGCTGGCCTCCGTCATTATCGGGGAAGCGATCTTTGGGGCGCGGACGGTGTTTTGGGCCACGCTGGCGGCAGTGCTTGGATCGATCGTTTATCGGGTCGTTGTTGCCTTGGCACTCCGGATCGAATGGCTGGAGCAAACGGATTTGAAGGTGATCACCGCCGTAATCGTCATCATTGCTTTGGTGCTTCCGACTGTGCAAAGAAACATGAAGCAGAAATCGATCGCCCGCCGGCGCGCGGCTGAAATCGCGCAAACCCCTGGCCATAAGAGCGTAGGGGGTGGGTTCTGATGCTGAAGTTAACCGAGGTATCAAAGCTGTTTCACCCCGGGTCGCCGGACGAGAAAATCGCGTTGATCGATGTCAATCTGCATCTGCGTCCGGGCGATTTCGTGACGGTCATCGGCAGTAACGGCGCCGGTAAATCCACGCTGATGAATATGATATCCGGCGTGATCAAACCGGATGCCGGCGAGGTTCGCCTTGGCGGTGTCGACATCGGTCACCTCCCGGAACATCGCCGAAGCAAGTGGATCGGCCGCGTCTTCCAGGACCCTATGGCCGGTACCGCGCCGCATATGACGATCGAGGAGAATTTGGCAATGGCGTTCTCTCGTGGGAAACGACGCGGCTTCGGTTTAGGCGTGAATGTCAAGCGCCGGGCGATGTTCCAGGAGCAGTTACGCCGGTTGGGTATCGGGCTTGAGAATCGGCTGCGCGCCAAGGTCGGCACGTTGTCCGGCGGGGAGCGCCAGGCGCTCAGCCTGCTGATGGCGACGTTCACCGAGCCGCAGGTGCTGCTGCTCGACGAGCATACCGCCGCGCTGGACCCGGCCCGCGCCGAGCTGGTGACGAGGCTGACGCAGGAGATCGTCAGCGAACTGAAGTTGACCACGTTGATGGTTACCCACAACATGGAGCAGGCAATTCGGCTGGGCAATCGCCTAATCATGATGGACGGCGGCCGCATCATCCTCGACGTGGACGACACGAAGAAACGCGATTTGACGATGGAACGTCTGCTAGGCGAATTTGAGCGGATCAGCGGACACAAGCTTTCCGACGACCGCGTGATGCTGGGAAGTTAAATGACGTTGCAAAAATAAGAAAGCGCAAGTATGGAGAGAAGATCTCCTTACTCGCGCTTTTATTTTTGTAAAGTCATTTATCGTGAATCGCGTACTCTCACGCTGCTGTCCCGGCGAATTCCATCACGCAGCAGCCAACCGTGCAAGAACCATTCGAATACGCCTACCATCAGCGTAATGGTCAGCATTTCGCCGAAGGATAACGTCCACTCCGCGTTGGCGGCAATCGCCCACAGAAAGACGAAAACGAGCAGCGCATCCACAAGGGTCGCAATGCTATTGTTCGTCCGAGGAAGGACGAAGAGATCCCCGAATAAATAGGCTAGAATGGACAACGCTAAAGCTGTCAGCAGCGCCGATATAAATGAGGCGTTGCTTAAGATCATCAACATGGCGATGAGGATGATCCCGTTTCCAAGCAATTTGACGAGAAACTTGTCCATACTTACACCTCCTTGTGGCTCACACTTAATTTCTCCTGACGGGAATGCGGCTATACATCAACTTCATTTCATAAGTCAATTAAGATCATGCGGAAAGTGGGACATGCAAATGGAACAAACCAAAGTTTATGATTGCTTAATCCTAGGAGGCGGAATCGCCGGATTGCAGGCTGCCATCCAATTAGGGCGATATTCGGCGCACCAAGTGTTGGTTATTGACGCCGGTTTTGGGAGATCGACGTTATGTCAACAGTATCATAACCTGTTAGGTTTTCCGGAAGGGATTTCGGGCCAAGAGCTTCGCAACCGGGGAAGAAGACAAGCGGAATCTTACGGTGTGGAATTTGTGCTGGATACGGTGACTGGAGCCGAGAAGCGAGAAGGGCGGTTTCAGGTTGTCACGCTAAGCGGAACGGGGTATACCGGCAAGACGGTGCTTTTGGCCACCGGCGTACTTGATCGTTTTCCGGATGTCCCAGGTATGGTTCCAACGCTAGGGCTGAGCGTATACGTCTGCCCAGATTGCGATGGGTACGAGATCCAAGACCGGAAAACGGTATTAATGGGCGCCGGCCGCACCGGGGCGGAGATGGCGCTTCTATTGGCGGAACGTACCCGAGATTTAACTTATATCAATCACGAACGATCGGATGTTGCGCCGGAGCTGCTGCACCTAATGGCGGAACGGGAGATCCGCTACGAGGAAGGAGAAATCGTCGAGGTACAGCACACCGAAGGTTTTATCCGCAGCGTAATGCTGAAGGATGGTCGAAGCTTCGCGGCGGAACGAGGATTTATCGCTTTTGGCGGCAATGAGGTTCACTCCAGGTTAGCGGCTCAGCTGGGTGTACCCATTTCCGGCAATCGACACGTGGAAACCGACCCTCGCACGAAGCAAACGAGCGTACCCGGTGTCTGGGCTGCCGGCGATCTGGGGGTTCATGCCGAACAAGTTAGCGTAGCGATGGGGGAAGGTTCAATTGCCGCAATTTGGATTCATAAAGCGCTAAGTCCGTGCTATAATCAGTTGAACGGAGGGGATGTAGAGGATGATTCTTGAAGTAGCTCAACTGCAGGTGAAGCCGGGAATGATAAATGATTTCGAGAGCAATTTCCGCAAGGCTTCTAAACTGATTCGTCGGATGGACGGTTATTTGGGACATGAGCTCCACAAATGCGTGGAGACGGAGAATAAATATATTCTTCTGGTGAGATGGCAGTCGATCACCGCGCATGAGGTCGGTTTCCGGCAGTCGCCCGAATACCAGGAATGGAAAGCGCTGCTTCATCATTTCTACGACCCGTTCCCAACGGTGGAACATTACGTACAGATTAAGCACGAAACCGACTAGGAGGGGAAGAATATGGAACAAGCCATTTGGCGGCAGCTTGAATTCGTACGAACTCAAACCTTGAAGCTGGCTAGAACTTTACCCGAGGAAAAGGTGCTGGTTGTCCCTGCAGGTTTCCGCAATCATATTTTATGGAATTTGGGACATCTTGCCTTAGTCACGGATAAATATGCATTTACCTTTACGGGAAGAACATCGGAGCTTCCGGAGATTTATCAAGAGCTGTTTGCCAATGGAACGTCACCGTTGGAATGGACTTCGGAAAGTCCAAGTTTGAACGATATTCTTGCGGTGCTGGAAGCACAGCCTGAACGGGTAAGAACGGTATTATCCGGACTACTTAAGGAACCCATCGAACCTTATTCGACTTCCAGCGGCTACCGGATTGAGACCGTAGGGCAACTAATCAACTTTACGACGTATCATGAAGGCATGCATTTTAGCATGATCAAGCTCTACAACAAAATCATTCAAGGATCGTGAGCACTTACATATGACCGAACATTTGGACTTTGACTATAGGATTGAGGACGCGATCCTCGAGGATTTGCCAGCCATCGTTTCGATTTACAATGAAACCATTGCGGGAAGGATGGTCACGGCCGACTTGGAGCCGGTGACCGTCGACGCCAGACAGAAGTGGTTTGAAGAGCACTCTCCCGATTTCCGGCCGCTATGGGTCATGAAATCCGGGGGGCAGATCATCGCCTGGCTCAGCTTCCAATCTTTCTACGGGCGTCCGGCTTATAACGGTACGGCGGAGATTAGCATTTACATCTCCGAAGCTTACCGATCTCGAGGGATCGGCGGAATCTTGCTGACTCGGGCGATTGCGGCTTGTCCTCGGATTGGTGTTCATACGCTGCTCGGTTTCGTGTTTGGTCACAACGAACCCAGCCTCAAACTTCTTGGCAAGTTTGGCTTCGAGCGTTGGGCACACCTGCCCCGTGTAGCCAATTTGGATGGTGTGGAACGGGATCTCATCATCTTGGGGAACCGCGTTCAGGCGTAATAGTTTTTGGGGAATGGGGAACGAATCATTTGAACGAATGGATTAAGCAATTGACGGACTGGTTTTTGGAGACGACCCATCTAGGCGGGTACTCCATCCTCCTTCTCACCATCCCGCTTGCCGTGGTGCAGGGGATCTTTGGAGTTTTCCCATTTGCTACGATCGTCATGCTGCATATTTCCCTGTTGGGGATCATGAACGGCCTATTGGCGAGCTGGATTGCCGGGACGGCGGCAGGGATGATTGTATATTTGATGTGCGGATATTTCTTTGCCGACTGGTTTAACCGCAAGTGGATGGGCAAGCTGCAGAAATACGAAAAATGGCAAAAAGGGCTGGACCGCTACGGGGTGTGGGCGGTGATCTTTCTTCGTACGGTTCCGATCATGCCAAACAATCTGATTTCGTTTATGTCGGCGATTTCCAACCTGAAGATGAGATCATACACCTGGTCCAATCTGGTCGGTAATCTGTCGAGCATTTGGTTGTTTGGCATATTAAGCGCATCGATTGTTTTCCCCGGAGTGAACCTTCGGGAGCTGATCGTATCCTATGCCGTATTTCTCATCGTGTTGGGGATCGTTTTTGTGGTTCGAAATCGGTCCATATCAAACAAGAAAAGCGGCATGACGCCCTAGCATGGATCAACCGCCTATTTGGATAAGCTAAAGAGAGAACAAGATGGGATAGGGGGAGAGCCGTTTGAATGCTCAAGAACAGGCCGTATCTGGAAAACCCGCTGTAAAACGGCGGAAGCTGCTGTTCAGCGCAGGGCTCAGTTGGATGTTCGACGCGATGGACGTCGGTATCATTTCGTTTATTGCCGCCGCTCTGGCGGTGGAATGGAGCTTGACGCCGCAGCAGACCGGCTTCTTTACGGCAATCAACTCCGTAGGGATGGCCTTTGGCGCGGCCATTGCCGGTTATATGGCGGACAAGTTCGGACGTAAATCCGTCTTGTTATGGACTCTGCTGATTTTCTCCGTCGCTAGCGGATTTTCTGCCGCAGCCACGAGCTTTGCCATGCTGTGTGTGCTGCGTTTTATCGCTGGATTTGGCCTCGGCGGGGAGCTGCCTGTCGCATCCACGCTGGTGTCCGAATCGGTCCCAGCTGCTGAACGCGGAAGAGCCGTCGTCCTGTTGGAAAGCTTCTGGGCCGCAGGATGGATCGCGTCGGCATTGATTTCGTATTTCATCATTCCGGATTACGGTTGGCAGGCCGCTTTTATCATCGGCGCCGTTCCTGCGATCTATGCGCTGTATCTGCGTAAGTCCATTCAGGATCCGGTCCGATTTAAGGAGCAGGTGAGGAATAGTAAAGGGCAGGGGCCTTCCTTCGGGGAACGGTTTAAGTCGGTTTGGGCTTCTCCGCACCGCCGCTCGACCGTGATGCTCTGGATTCTGTGGTTTACTGTCGTATTCTCATACTATGGTATGTTTTTGTGGTTGCCTTCGGTGATGGTACTGAAAGGTTTCAGCCTAGTGAAAAGCTTTGAATATGTGTTAATTATGACGTTAGCCCAACTGCCGGGATATTTTACGGCTGCTTATTTCATCGAGAAATTCGGTCGCAAGTTCGTGCTGGTGTTGTACTTGCTGCTAACGGCGGTCAGCGCGGCTTGGTTCGGAAACGCGACAAGCGAAGGGATGCTGATCGCGGCTGGCATATGCTTATCCTTCTTTAATCTTGGTGCTTGGGGCGGGATGTACGCTTATACGCCGGAACTGTACCCGACCCGAGTACGATCGACCGGTGTTGGATTAGCCGCTTCGTTTGGCCGAATCGGCGGCATTATCGCCCCGTACCTGGTTGGCATGTTGGTCGCCCGGGAAATCGCGATTGGGAGTATCTTCTGGATGTTCTTCGTGACGATTCTGGTCGGCGCACTGGCGGTGTTCTTACTTGGGACTGAGACGCGGGGGAAGGAATTGGCGGATTAAAAAACAGCAAATTGCTGCAGGAAACGCAACAATTTGCTGTTTTCAACGCCTAGAATGTATCCAGAGATTCCCCTGGTTTCAGGGCGTGACCTTGTATACCGATTCGCTCTAGCTCTGCCGCAAACCGTTCACCGTCTTGGGCGATTGCGTCAAACGTATTGTAATGCACAGGTACGACGTGTTTGGCACCAATCCATTCGGCTGCAATCAGAGCATCGTTGGGTCCCATGGTAAAATGGTCGCCGATCGGCAAGAACGCCAAGTCGACCGGCCGTCGGGAGCTTACCAGCTTTATGTCGCTAAAAAGTGCGGTATCGCCCGCATGGTACAATGTAAACCCGTCCAAGTCGAGCAGAATGCCCGCAGCGACGCCTAGATATAAGCTTACGCCGTCTCGGTTGACGGAGGTACTGTGAAGCGCCGGTACCCACTTCAGCCTCCCGAAGGGGAACGTGCGAGAACCCCCAAGGTTCATGCCTACGGTTTGCAGTCCGGCAGTGGCAAAATAATCGGCTAGCTCAACGATGGCAATAATTGGGGCGTTGTTTCGCCGGGCGATGCTTTCCGCATCGGCGATATGGTCGGAATGACCGTGGGTAAGAAGGACGTAATCGGCTTGAATGTCTTCGGCGGCCGCTGCAGCGGTCGGATTCTCAGTTAGATACGGATCGATGACGAGTCGATGCTTCCCCGTGTCCACCTGGATACAGGAGTGTCCCCAATAAGTAACTTTCATTCCAATCACCTCTAATGGAAAAGATATCCTTCACGTCCTATTATAGCCGCCATGGACAGGCAAGTCACATCTTGCGAAATGAGGCGCTGCATAAACGCATATAATTTCCATATGATTGGGATGGGGTAACGGATTGAGGTACGTTTGAAGGTTTTCAATTCGGGTAATCTTAATTGACAAACTCTTAACTTGGAAGGAAGATCCGGATTGAAAATCATCATTACGCAAAGTGAAGCGGTGGAAAAGGGGATTTGGCCGCAAGTCAGAGCTTCGTTCGGACTGACCAAAGAGGACGAGGTTTGGGAGCAGGAACAATTTATCCTTACCGAGGAACAGGCACGTGAATGGGGACTGATCCGGTAGAGGGTGTTTGGAAAAAGGAGGAGATTGACATGAAAATCGAAGTTTGGTCGGACTTTGTCTGTCCGTTTTGTTACATCGGCAAACGCCGCTTGGAGAAAGCGCTGGAATTATTTGATTATCGGGATGAAATCGAAATCGTATACCGCAGTTTTGAGCTGGATCCGGGTGCTCCAAAGGACACGGAATCGAGCATCCATGAATTATTGGCGGTCAAATACGGCCTCAGCCTACAACAGGCGCAGGAGT
This sequence comes from Paenibacillus sp. FSL R7-0216, assembly GCF_037969915.1. NCBI lineage: Bacteria > Bacillati > Bacillota > Bacilli > Caryophanales > Paenibacillaceae > Paenibacillus > Paenibacillus sp. FSL R7-0216. Next base: position 2,427,992 of record NZ_CP150222.1, read on the forward strand.
CGAACCGGAATGTGGCGCAACAGGCTCAAACGGAAGGGTTGACGTATAATTTCGATACGATCGTGCCGACGAATACGTTCGAAGCCCATCGGTTGGCGCATTATGCCGGGCAGCAGGGCAAAGCCAAGGAAATGAACGAGCGCTTATTCCGAGCTTATTTTACGGATTCCCTGCATATTGGAGAACATGAAACGCTAGTGCGTTTGGCTGAAGAGGTTGGCCTGAATGGTTCCGCGGTTCGGGATGTACTGGAGCAAAATACGTATGCGGATGAAGTCCGTGAGGATGAGAACGAAGCGAGACGGCTCGGGATTCGCGGCGTACCGTTCTTCGTGTTACGCGGCAAGTATGCCGTATCCGGTGCTCAGCCTTTGGAAATTTTTCAAGGTGCATTACTCCGGGCTTGGGAGGATCGAGAGTAACCTTTGTCGAATAAGAAGAATAGAGGGACGCAAAAAACGCTGATCCTCAGGGATCAGCGTCTCGTTCCATGAACATAATAAAAAATAAAACTTGTATGAGCTAATGAACTGTGGTAAAATGACGGATAGCCACTCACAAGGCACACACGCAATAATCTCCTCAATAGTAGCATAATACCAATGAATTGTCAAATGGATATACAGGTTTTAGAGATATAGAATGGTTTTCGCATTTTTTTCATTTTTTAGGGTGGGGGTCTGGAAGATGACTGAGGACTTGAAGCATAATGAAATGGAATATACCGACGATCTGACGTTACCGCCAGGGATTAAAATCGATGACCCGGTAAGAATGTATTTGAAAGAAATCGGACGGGTGCCTCTGTTATCTGCGGAGGAGGAAATCCAGCTCGCACAGCGCATCGAAAACGGGGACGAGGAAGCAAAACGCCGTCTGGCCGAAGCGAACTTGAGATTGGTTGTAAGTATCGCCCGCCGTTATGTTGGGCGCGGAATGGTCTTTCTGGACCTGATCCAAGAGGGCAATATGGGTCTCATCAAAGCGGTGGAAAAGTTCGATTATTCAAAAGGGTTCAAATTCAGCACCTACGCGACTTGGTGGATTCGTCAGGCCATCACCCGTGCGATCGCTGACCAAGCCAGAACGATCCGGATCCCGGTGCATATGGTGGAAACCATCAATAAGCTGATCCGTATTTCGCGACAGCTGCTCCAGGAGATTGGGCGCGAGCCAACTCCGGAGGAAATCGCCAAAGAGATGGATCTGACGCCGGATAAGGTGCGCGAGATCATGAAGATCGCGCAGGAGCCGGTATCGCTGGAAACGCCGATCGGGGAAGAGAACGATTCGAACCTAGGCGACTTCATCGAGGATCACGATGCTCCGGCACCGGCGGAAGCTGCGGCGTATGAACTTTTGAAAGAGCAGTTAGAGGAAGTATTGGATACGCTGACTGAACGTGAGGAGAATGTGCTGCGGCTGCGTTTTGGGATGGATGACGGCCGTACGCGGACTTTGGAAGAGGTTGGTAAGGAGTTTGGCGTAACCCGGGAACGGATTCGCCAGATTGAAGCCAAGGCGCTGCGCAAATTGCGGCATCCAAGCCGAAGCAAGCGGCTGAAGGATTTTATGGAATAACATTGTAAGCTCCCTAAGGAATCCCTTAGGGAGCTTTTATTATTTCCTATACGTGCCGCCGGTGAGGGCGGGGAGAAGCGTGAATCGGACGTAGGGATTTCACGAGTTTTGCAGGCAACGGTCGGATACACATATATTTTCCGCTCTTCCCCCTTTGGGGTCGAAGCATCCGGCCTTTACGCGGTTTGGCCACGCGAGCGCCAAATACCTGCATAAACCATTCGATGGGATAGGAGATGGACAGCATCCCGTTCTCCGATCCGGCAAAATTGACCGCTGCTGCGAGGTTACCTTTGTTCGTCAGCCAAACGGAGCCGGAGTCGCCTTCCAGGGAGACCGGTCGCTTGCCGCGGATAACGCTTTGATCCTTGAAGGTGATCGTCCCCAAATTGCCGTAATCCCCGTAATCCACCTGTACATCGGTATGAATCGATTCCACCGTGCCGGTCACGACCCCTGTAGTGCGGCCGACTTTTTTGAGGCGGTCGCCTATTTTATAGGAACGGACATGGCCGGGGACGGCGCCATAGACGGCATAAACCGGCTTTAGTAAAGACCGTCTGAAGGGCTTGGCGGTCGCCGCATCCAGATAATTCGGCCGTTTCTTCCTCAGTTTGGTGACACGTTCCAACTGACCGATCCGGTCTTTGGCGGTTGTGCCTCCATCGGCGCCGCCGGGCTGGAGCGTCGGCGAGAAACACCCGGTATTGTTATCGGCGAGGACGTGGTTGTTGCTCAGGATCAAGCGGCTGCACCCGTTTGCGTCACTGCTGACGATGAGGCCGGCCGTGCCGGAAGCATCGGCCGTTCCAACACTGTATCCGGCCACAACGGGTCGGATCCGACGGGTGTACTTACCGCCATTTCCGTTACTGCCTCGTTTACAGAAGCGGGGAGAGCGTACGATACGAATCGGCACGCCGTCACGGGGCTTCAGATAACGAGGTAAAGCGGGGGTGCGTTTTGACTTCGCGTTTTTTTTGGAGGCGACGGTTGTTGACAGGGCATCGGCATATACAATGATAGCTGCGCCTCGTTTGGGGCGTTTGGGGTCCCGCAGGCCGACGCCAATGCCGTGGACTCCGTTCTTCCTCAGCATGTTTCCGGCAATGCGCTGCTTCAGTAAATAAGCTTTACGAAAACTGGCCAAAAGAAATCACCTTTTCTCGCATGATCGCGGATTTGCTGTATAGTATGCAACTGTCGGTACGCATGATCGTTATACGGGCGTATGCCTTGCTTCGGTCGTCTTTACATTTATGCTACAAGCCAGCCGCCCAGCCAAGCACAAGCCACGCCAAGCAGCGCAGAGGAAAGTACATAGAGGACAGCTTGGCGTTTATATCCTTTTCCGATCAACGTTATCGTCTCGTAACCAAAGGTGGAGAAGGTCGTGTAAGCGCCGCAGAAGCCGGTTCCGAGCATCAACCAGATCCACGCGGGGATCGAATGCTGCGTGTGCAATCCCGCCAAAATACCAAGCAGGAGGGAGCCGCTGAGATTGATGACCCATGTTCCCCAAGGGAAAAGCGAGCCCTGATGGGCGGACCGAGATGAAATCCACTGCCCTAGATAGTAACGCAGAAGCGTTCCGAGGATCCCGCCAAGTCCAACAATGACGGTCATGCGTTTTCACCTGCCTTAGAGATGCGCATTCTTTGGCCTAAATTGACCCCGGCCCAAGCCATCAGAAGACCGCCGATCAAACTGGCCAATAGATAGGCGAGTGCTATTGCCAGGTGTCCGGTATGTATGGCGTCTACGGTCTGCACCGTGAAGGTGGAGAATGTCGTAAACGCGCCAGTGAACCCGGTACCAGCCCCGATGCGCACGCTCGGACGGATATTCCTGATGGCGGCAACGGTAAAAAGCCAGCCGAGAAATAGGCATCCAGCCCAATTGATCAATAGTATAGGCAAGGGGAAAGCCCCGGCAGTTGGAATCCAGAAGGACAGCCCATAACGAAGGATTGTCCCGAAGAAACCGCCGAGGATTAAAGCAAAGATGTTCAATGCAATCAACCTCCTGAAAATAGACAGACTCCTACCAGAGGATCTGGTAGGAGTCATCAGCTCAAATCGAGCGGTTCAGGCGAACTCCATCGCCTTATTGCGTTGGCACCATTTTATGCGATTGGGGGACAGCTCGTCAATAACGATTACGTGATGATTGTGATCGTTGGCGCGGAAATCGTGGGCTGCGTTGTAATTGTTGAAGCGACGCCACCGAAGCTTCCGACTTCTAGCTGGATAGGGGTCCCGGCCGATACGTCCACCGTGCTCATCACCAGGCTGGCCGTCGACAGTGTCGACAACGAGGCTTGCTGAATGACGCCGTTGATGTACACGTTAAAGTAATCGCTGCCGGTGAGCGTCGGCAAGTCGGTAATCGCGGCATCGGCGTCGTCCACGAAGCTGGCGGCGGGGATGGTTGTATCGGTTGCGCCGATCATACCCGGCGTCAAGGAAGCAAAGTAGCGGGTAACCGTTGGCGTCACTGTTGTCGTAATGACGCCTCCCGAAGCGACCGGAATGGAAGCTACCGCTGTAAAAACGGGTTTAATTACAGGCATAAATCCACCTCCTAATCTTTGATAGTATCGATAGATTCGATACAATACATATAATGTCGTGAATGCCTGAATAGAAACGGCATTACGCCTCCGTTGAACATGGAATTTAAGGGATTGGCTTCGAGAGATCCGCCCATGCGCCTCCGGCTGGTCGATCATAGGATACGAAAGTAAGGTTCGAAGGAAGATAGGTCGACCAGGGGGAAGAATCGGATGAGAATGGGTAGAGGCGCATTGAGCGGGAAGATCCGCGTTCGTAAACGGCTGGCTACGTCCATAAGGAAAAAGAAATCCGCGGCAAGAGAGCGCCGCGGGCGCAGTAAAGGACGTGTGTCCCCTTTGCGTAGACAGATCCGGCAAGCGATGCGACTCCTGGAGCGCTATCGCCAGGAGTTGCGGCGGATGGAGCGTCTGGCGAGCGCGAAGGGGCTGATGCCGGCCTCGGACGAAGCGCGCGGAGCAGTCGATCCGCCGGGGCCAGCGGACCCGCCAGGCTCGCCGGGAGCGGCCGGGCCAGCGGGGCCCGAGGGGCCGCAGGGCTCGCCGGGAGCGGCCGGACCAGCGGGGCCCGAGGGACCGCAAGGTGCACCGGGAGCGACCGAGCCAGCGGGGCCCGAGGGGCCGCAGGGCGCGCCGGGAGCGGCCGGGCCAGCAGGACCCGAGGGGCCGCAGAGTGCACCGGGAGCGGCCGGGCCAGCAGGACCCGAGGGACCGCAGGGTGCACCGGGAGCGGTCGGGCCAGCGGGACCCGAGGGGCCGCAGAGTGCACCGGGAGCGGCCGGGCCAGCAGGACCCGAGGGGCCGCAGGGTGCACCGGGAGCGGCCGGGCCAGCGGGGCCCGAGGGACCGCAGGGCGCACCGGGAGCGGCCGGACCAGCAGGACCCGAGGGGCCGCAGGGTGCACCGGGAGCGGTCGGGCCAGCGGGGCCCGAGGGGTCGCAGGGCGCGCCGGGAGCGGCCGGGCCAGCAGGACCCGAGGGGCCAGCAGGACCACCAGGCGTACCGGGACCGCAAGGGCCACCGGGGCCACCGGTAGGCGCCGTCCTAGTTACTTCCGCTGTGTATCGCTACTTTTATGCGCCCCTTGCCGATTTGACCGGAACCGTCGACATTCCCGCCAATCAGTTTACGGATGACGAGGGCAGCCCGCCGTTGGCATTTGCCGGAACCGGTGCAGGCTCCTACGCAAATCTCTTCATCAACGGCATGTTGCAGGAAGGCCGTTTGTACACGGTGGAACCCGTAGTTTTGACGTTGGAGCTGGGTCAGGATATGATAGTCGCAGGTACACCAATCATTCTGGAAAACGTACAAATTACTGCCCAAGCCATAAGTTGATAGGGGGAAATCGGTTGAAGGTTAAGGGCATTAATCATTTCTGCTTTTCCGTATCCGATTTGGATCGATCCATGGCGTTTTATGAGCAAGTCTTTGGGGCGACCCCTTTAGTTAAAGGCCGCAAGCTGGCCTATTTTGACTTGGACGGGCTATGGATTGCACTGAATCAGGAGGACATTCCACGGAATAAGGAGTATCGTACCTACACCCATATCGCTTTTACTATCGAAGCGGGGGATTTTGACGCGTTTCTGAATCGGCTCCGGGCATTGAATGTTGAAGTGCTGCCGGGACGCGAGAGAGACCTTCGGGATCAGAAATCGATTTATTTTCTAGACCCGGACGGTCACATGTTCGAATTCCACACCGGCACGCTCAATGATCGTCTGGACTACTACAAGGCGGACAAAGACCATATGCTCTTTTATTGATGCTGATAAATTGATAGAATAGGTCATAAACTAAAAATTTTAACGAAGTAGGTCACCATGAAAAAGTTTAAAAAGTTCTACATCGAAACGACCAGTATCTGTAACTTGGCCTGCAGTTTCTGCCCGCCGACCCATCGTCAGGCGCAGTTTATCAAAATTGAGGATTTTCGCAAGATTCTGGACGATATCAAGCCACATACGGACTATATTTATTTTCACGTAAAAGGCGAGCCGCTGCTGCATCCCAAGATCGACCAGTTGCTCGATATCAGCCATGAAAAAGGTTTTAAGGTGAACATTACAACCAATGGTACGCTGCTTCCCAAAGTTCGTCACAAGCTGTTGGGCAAGCCGGCGCTGCGGCAGATGAATTTCTCGCTGCATAGCTTTGACGGACATGAAGGCTCAACCGACCGGGAAGGTTACCTGAAGAGCGTGTTATCTTTCGTCCGGGAAGCGGTCGCTTCATCGGATCTCATTGTTTCCTTCCGCCTATGGAATTTGACCCAGGACAATGAAACGAACCTCCAGCGCATGCGCAATCGTGAGACCCTTGAAATCATCGAACAAGAATTCGATCTCGATTACCGTATCGAGGAGAAGGTTATGCCCGGAAGCGGCGTTAGGTTAGCCGAGCGGATCTATCTTAACCAGGATCATGAATTTGAATGGCCGGATCTGCAGGCGCCGGAGGATGATGGAAAAGGCTTCTGCCATGCGTTGCGCAACCAGGCCGGGATTCTTGTGGATGGAACGGTGATCCCATGCTGTCTGGATGGGGAAGGCGTTATCAACCTTGGGAATGTGTATCAGACACCATTCTCGGAGATTGTGGAGGGTGAACGAGCGAACCGGCTCTACGATGGGTTCTCCCGGCGCGAAGCGGTGGAGGAGCTATGCCGGAAGTGCGGGTATCGCAAACGGTTCGGCGGTGGGGCGTAAGGTTGCGAAGAAGAGTAGCAAACAAGGAGCTCGAAAAACAAGGGATCGCTAACCCTAGCGATCCCTTGTTTTTTTATGGAGAAAGGCAGACGATTTACTGTAATACTTTGGATATCTTGACAATGGCCAAAATAACAAATAAACTATACATACTAAAATATTTATATAGTATATATAAGGGATGGCGAATGAAAAAAATCAATTCGATCGGCTATGGTCACAAGATACTTTGCGCAGCAGCCATATGCTTAATCGTAATACCAGTAACCAGCCACTTACTTTGGATAACGACAAGTCTTGTGCAGTTTCAACTATTGGTGAAGATGTCTTCGGTATTGGGTCTTATCATACTCCTAGTTCTTTTTGCACTGCTTAAAGTTGAGCTTTATCAAGACAAGAAAAGGGATAGATTCTTTGAAGCCAATTCCCAAACACGCGTACCACTAAGCAACGGTTTGTTCGAATGTCAGACCTGCGGGAATAATCATGTGAAACCCGACCAGAGAAGTTGTACTGTCTGCGGCACCATTTTTAAAAATGGGGGTGAAAACGATGGGAACAATAGATACCATTGACTTATCGCCAATATCCGAAACATTATTTATCCCTTTGGTAGCGCGTGCTACTGAAACCGCAAGGGAGAACCCCATCTTCTTGGATGAAAAATCAGCAGAAATTCTTAGAACATTGCACCTGGAAGATAAAATAACAGATGGTGGTTCGATATCAACATTGGGTATTCTATCGCGCACAAAGATTATTGATGACGAGGTGAAACGTATTCTATCCCAGAATGCAAACGCGACTATTATCAATCTGGGAGCAGGATTAGACACGCGAATATCCCGAGTGGATAACGGCCTCTTGAAGTGGTATGATCTTGATCTGCCGGATGTAATTCGATTCCGAAGCCGATTTTTTTCTGAAAATGAACGATTTCAATTTATACCTCAATCTGTACTAAACACAACATGGACGGATCAAATCCATCCTTACGAAAACAGTAAGATCGTTATTATTGCAGAGGGCCTGCTTATGTATTTCATGGAACAGGATGTGCTGCAACTACTGACACATTTGGCAACCCAATACCCCGGAGCTCATATGTTTTTCGATGTTGTTCACAGCTATTTTATCCATAAAAAAATTAGCAGTACTTTTTTATGGGGAATCGATCAAGCAAAAGAGATGGAGAGGCTGCATCCAAGTGTTGAATTGATTCAATACTGGAGTGCAGGAAATCTTTTAAAAGATCGTCAGCCTATGATACTTCGGTTACTGAATATTTTGCCTGCAACCAAAAACAGAAGCCAAATTCTACACATTCGATTTAAACAGTAACTACACATGGAGATGGTGACATGCCGCGTTTTAGCGAAAAGGAGAAGAAGCGAATAAAGGAGAAGCTCCTCACAGAAGGAGAAAGACTATTTACAACATACGGGATGAAAAAAGTGACAATTGATGATCTGGTAGAAGCCACCGGCATTGCAAAAGCCTCATTTTATACCTTTTATGAAAGTAAAGAATATCTGTATTTAGACATCGTTCAGAACATACAGCAGAAAATATTTGCTGAACTCAATATCATTTTAGATTCCAATAGTCATTTACCAAGCGAGGAACGTATTTTGCAGGTGTTTGGGGCTATGTACGAAATGATGATTCAATATCCGATTCTAACTTATATGGATACAACAACCGTAGAGTTAATTGCTCGCAAGGTTTCAAAAGAACGGCTATTCGCCTTCAGGGAACAGAATTTCGATGCTGCTCAAACATTGTATGACCACGGCGTGCGTTTTTCCTGTGATACTCAGACAGTATCCCATGCATTTCAATCTATTTACCATAGTTGGATATATTTGCGGGATCAAGGAGAAGAAATACAATCCACTGTAACTAATATTCTTCTGCGTGGTGTCATCAGTCAAATCGTTACAAAATAGTGAATAAATGAGGCGGCTTTGAAGTCAAAAATCAAAGCCGCCGTTTTGCGCTAAAAGGCAATTTTCAGCTTGGCCGGATCAACTTTAGGCACTAAACCTTCGGCAGCCGCTCGATCCAGTAGCCCGCGGATCGCCGCGTATCCGTCATCGCCTAAATCGGCCGTGTACGGGTTAACGTACAGTCCGATATGTGCTTGCGTGACCTCGGGCGACATCTCCTGCGCATGGCTCATTACATAAGCGGCCGAAGCATCCGGATGCGCCCAGGCGTATTGCACGGATTCCCGCGTCCAGCGGGCAATCGAAGCAAGGTCCAGTGAACGACGGGCGATGATGGCGCCAAGCGGGATAGGCAAACCCGTGTCGGCTTCCCACCAGTTCCCCAGGTCCTGGAGCAGGTTCAGCCCATAATTTTGATAGGTGAAGCGGGCTTCATGGATCACAAGGCCGGCGTCGATGTCGCCGCGCTTAACAGCGGGCATGATCTCATCGAACGGCATAACGATGATCTCGCCGATGCCGCCGGGAACATGCTTCGCTGCCCATAGCCGGAACAGCAGATAGGCGGTGGACCGTTCGCTGGGAACCGCGACGCGGCGACCCGACAGGGCGGAAGGTGAGGCTGCGCCTGCCGTCAAAACCAGCGGTCCGCAGCCCCGGCCCAGTGCCCCGCCACAAGGAAGCAACGCGTACTCGTCCAGCACCCAAGGAAGGGCAGCATAAGAAATTTTCAGCACTTCAGGTCCAGTACCGGAAGCTGCCCACCCGTTCGTGATATCAATATCAGCATAGGTCACATCCAGTTTAGGCGCACCCGGGATCAAGCCATGAACCCAGGCATGGAACACAAAGGTATCATTTGGACAGGGAGAAAAAGCGATTTTCATGATAGCAACACCTCCGGTAGTTTTGCACAAGCTTGCTCTAAAGCCTGCAGGGCATCGCCTATTTTCCACAATTCCCGCTGACGCGGACCAATAGCGTTGGAAATGGCGCGCAGCTCCAGCACGGGAATGCCAAATTGGCGAGCGGCTTCGGCGACGCCAAAGCCTTCCATCGCTTCGGCACCGGCGCCGGGGTAACGCTCGATGAGCGAGCGTGCCGTATCCGCCGTTCCTGTCACGGTGGACAACGTCAAGATCGGACCGTAGTGTACCGACAGTCCGGTGGTCCGAAGCGCCTCCGCCCAGCGAGCCGAGAGCTTGTCCGCCACGGCGATACGGGGCGAGCCGAAGCCCAGCTCGTCCACGCCGGCGAAGCCGTCCGGCGTTTCCGCGCCGAGGTCGGCGGCGATGATTTCGCTCGCAACGACGAGCGAACCCATGCCGGCAACCTCGGCGAATCCGCCGCCGATCCCGGCGCTGACGACGAGACTGTACGCGCCATCAGCGACTTGGCCAGCACGAGCGAGCGCGGCCGCTGTTGCCGCCGCGGCCGATGCCGGGCCGACACCGGCCAACTGTACATCGGCGCCATCATAGCTGCCGAGACCGCGAAGGACGGCCTGTTGCTCAGCTTCTACGGCCGTCATGATCAGAATTCTAGAAGGGGAACGGTGATTCATCATATCTCAAGAACAACTCCTCGGTTCGATGGACAAATTCACTTTACTGAAGGATGAAACTTAGGCTCTTTGGTACGGTACCGGACGCTCAAGCGTCGTGCGCAGTGCTTTGGCGGCATTATAGGCCCAATAAGGGTTACGCAGCAGCTCGCGGCCGAGGAACACCAGGTCCGCCCGACCGTTGCCGAGAATCTCTTCGGCATGGCTCGGCTCGCTGATGAGGCCAACGGCACCGGTGGCGATGTCCGCCTGGCGGCGAATTTGTTCGGCCAAGTTCACTTGATATCCCGGAAACGCGTGAATTTGTGCGGGAATCAATCCGCCAGAGCTGCAATCGATCAAATCGACGCCTTGCGCCTTCATGCGGCGGGCATAATCGATATATTGCTCCAGCGAGTTGCCTTCGGGAGCGTACTCGTTCGCGGAAACACGTACAAACAACGGGCCGGTCCAAACCGAATTGACCGCCTCGATCACTTCATGCAGAAGCCGGTATCGGCCGTCGGCATTGCCGCCGTATTCGTCCTCCCGGTGGTTGGTAAGCGGGGAAAGGAATTCGTTCAGCAGATAGCCATGGGCTCCGTGGATTTCAATGACATCAAAACCGGCCTCTTTGGCGCGGCGGGCTCCTTCGCGGAAGCCTTCGATAATCCGACGAATATCCTCGGCATCCGCGGCTTTCGGCGTTTTCTTCTCCGGGAACGGTATGGCGGAAGGGGCGATGATCGTCTCTTCGAGCTCAGCTTTCCGTCCGGCATGAGCTAGCTGGATGCCGATCTTAGCGCCATTTTGATGGGCTAGGTCTACGAGCTGCTTCAGCCCGGCGATGTGTTCATCGCTCCAGATGCCAAGATCCCGATAGGTGATCCGACCTTCCGGTACGACGGCCGTCGCTTCGATTAGGATCAAGCCAACGCCGCCGACGGCGCGGGACGCATAATGGACCCGGTGCCAATCGTCGATTTTTCCGTCAGGATTAGGGGAAGAATATTGGCACATGGGAGACATAACGATCCGGTTATTAAACGTCACCTGTTTGATGGTAAACGGGGAAAAGAGTTGGGCACTCATCTACTTCACTCCTTAGCAGTATCAAAGTCATCAATAAACTGTCAATATCCATGTTAGTCGATGGGATTACAACTTACAAGTACGCAGCATTTTGTTGGAGTAGCAATTTTGATACATAAAATATGAACTTTGCTTGACCCCGCACCGGGAATCGGTTAAGATAGCTTTCGAATCGTTACCTAGGGTTCCGCGGCGGATCAAACTGCCGGACTGGTCCAAGAGGGAACGCGCGGCAGTTGAAGTGCCGTGGACACGGAGGGACAAAAGCCCGGGAGATATCGCTTTTTGATATCTTTCGGGCTTTATTTTTTTCAGAAGGAGAGGGTCTTGCAGCATGAAGCGCGATTGGGGGTTAGTCGGGATCGCCGGCTTATTTGAAATCGGATGGGTGATCGGTCTAAAGCATGCCGGGGATGTGCTAAGTTGGAGCGGTACGGCGGTCTGCATTGTGATGAGTATGTATCTCCTTATTTTGTCCGGACGCCGGCTTCCGATCGGCACGGTATATGCCGTTTTTACGGGGATTGGTACAGCCGGTACGGTGATCGCCGAAATGACCTTGTTTGGGGAACCGTTCCGATGGATCAAGCTGTTGCTCATTCTGCTGCTGCTTGTCGGCGTAGTCGGGCTGAAGCTGGTAACCGATGAGGAGTCGCAACAGGAAGGGAGGCCTAACTGATGGATTGGATTCTGCTTGTTGTTGCCGGATTTGGCGAGGTGCTGGGCGTGATTGGGATAAATAAAATCAATACCCGGAAGAGCTTTGGTGCATATGCCTGGATGGCGGGCGGTTTTTTGCTCAGCTTCTTGTTCCTGACCTTAGCGATGCGAACCATCTCCATGGGGACGGCTTATGCGGTATGGACAGGGATTGGCACGGCGGGAAGCGCCGTCGCAGGGATGATCCTTTACGGGGAATCCCGGGAGTGGCGGCGATTATTGTTTATCGCATTTATCTTAGGTGCAGCAATGGGGTTAAAGTTAATTAGCGAGTAAAAGGAACTGCTTCGGAGCGGATTGGTTTTTCGTAAGATGGGACACATTAAGGGGGGTTCCATTCCCATTAAACCAGGCAGAAACGGAGCGATATGAAACAAATGAGCGATTTTTGGAATGCCGTCAAAACGAGAAGAAGCATATATGCCATAGGCAAAGACATTCCGATTTCCGAGGATCGGATCGAGGAGATCGTGAAAAACGCGGTGCTTTATTCGCCATCCTCGTTTAACTCGCAAAGCGGCAGGGTTGTCGTATTGTTCGGCGAGCAACATGATAAACTTTGGGACATTACGAAAGAGTCGTTGCGCAAAGTGGTTCCGGCGGACAGCTTTGGTCCTACGGAAGAGAAAATGGCTGCCTTCCGCGCCGGCCGCGGTACCGTGTTGTTCTATGAGGATCAGGCGGTAATCGAAGGGCTTCAGAAGCAATTCGCTCTATATGCGGACAACTTCCCGGTCTGGTCACAGCAATCCAACGGCCTCCTGCAGTATGTGGTCTGGACAGCACTGTCGGATGAAGGCATTGGCGCGTCCCTGCAGCATTACAATCCGCTAATCGACGATGAGGTGCGTAAGGAATGGGCCGTTCCGGAAAGTTGGAAGCTGATCGCGCAAATGCCGTTTGGCAAGATTGAAGCTCCGGCGGGCGACAAAGAATTCACCCCGATCGAGAGCCGCATGAAGGTGTTCAAATAGGGAGCCGAGCAGTTATGTTGCGAAAAAAAAGCGTTTGGTCAATCGACCAAACGCTTTTTATCGTATTTCCATGTAACCCTCGAAATTTCATAGTGAATTTAGCTTATGGAAGTGAGCCAAATATCCTTGAAGTCCATCCAGCCCAGATTGTTGATCACAAGTCCGCGGATGGACGGGTGGACGTAAGTGTTCAACATGCTATGGATCAGGAAGGTGACCTGCGCCTCCTCCTGAAGCCGTAATTCGATCTGCTGCAGCAAAGCCCGACGCTTCTCGGGGTTGTCGGACGCAAAAACCTCGTCCACCATGCCAAACACCCAGCGGCTTAACTCCGGCGGCATATGCAGACGGATGAAGCTGTCTTCCTGCAAATAGCTCTCCAGTTCGCACACCTCGTCCTCGGCGAATATGAGGCACATTAAAATAGCATCGGATTCCCGTGCAGCCGATTTTGCCATCTCGGATTTGCTATGGTACACAACTTCGACTGGGATCCCGATCGCAGCGCATTGCGATTTGATCCACTCTGCTTCCTCTCGTTCAAGATGATGGGCTGCCAGGCGGAAAGGCTCGCCTGTATATCCCGATTCCTCCAGCAACTGACGGGCGGCCGCCGGGTCGTGTCGGTGGATGCCCAGAGTCGTATCATTGGTCGGTTGGAAGCTACGCGCCGGATAACCGGATTTGCCCGTGGCCTGAATCATCCCGGGGCGGTCGATCACTAAGTTCACGGCCTGTCGAAAAGCGAGCGATTGCTGCGGTCCAAGTCGATTGCGGTTCCAGGAAATCATGCTAGAGCCCCGACTTAAGGTCTCGATGCGTTTCCAATCGTCACCGGCCCGGGCGGGAACTCGCGAATCGTTTACAATCAACTGCTCCCACTTCAACTTGGAGGAATTCGGGATATCGTCGGGCAGAAAAACTAAGGTTACGCCGTCCAAATAAGGGCGACCTAGAAAATATCCTGCATGCACCTCCAGTTCCATCCGGTTCGGGCTCCAATGCGTGAGCCGGAAAGGGCCCGTGCCGCTTGGAAACTGCCAAAACGCATTTTCGTCCTTACCGAGTAAATCGGCGGGAAGGACGGAAGCGCAGGAGGAGCAGAGCAGACGGGGAAGCAGCCAATTCGGTTGATGCAATGTGAATAAGACGGTTCGCGTATCAAGGGCTTCGATTCGCTGTACAGTCGTCATCAACCAGCTATTCGTCGAATTCTCCCGCAGCCGAGAAAAGGTGAAAACGACGTCCTCGGCGGTGAGCTCTTTTCCATGATGGAAACGGATGCCTTTACGCAGATGGAACGTCCAAGACGTACCGGTCTCGTCATGTTCCCAGTGATGAGCGATCATGCCGGCGACCTGGCCCTTCGTTTGATCGTACTGAACCAGTCGGTCGAAGATTTGCCGCACGAGATGGGAATCGAAGCCGTAAAACAGATGCGCCGGATCCAATGTTAGCGGGGCTTTATACACCGGTAAGCGAAAGATGTCCCTACAGCTTTGGCCCGCGGCCAGCTGTTTTTCCACCCCAAACTGGTCATTCAGCCATTGAATGAACCGCTCCCGTGCATGGATGTCTTCCTCGTGCTGGTGCAGGAATTCAAACGCCGATCGATATTCCCCTTTTTCCGCTAGCCTTTGGGCAAGTTCAATGATGAAATTTTCCCGGTTAGCCCGAAAAACCAAACGTGAGCGATTCCCGCGCCCCCGCCCAGGAGACCATTCGATCAGACCTTCCTCCTGCAGCTTGCGGATAATCAGCTTCACGTTTCGCTCCGTACAGTGAAACAGCTTTGTTAAATCATCCAACGCCACCTCAACTTCGCGGGGTTCCGCCGAATCGCCTCTTGACTCGGCATAATGATCCAACAGTGCCATATAACGTTCTGCGGTCAACACACCAATACACCTCCATTTAGCTCCCATCGCTCACTTCTCGACAAAAAAAGGGGAAATGACTTTGGAATAGTATACTCTTTTTCTTCCTGCTTTTGAAGAAGATAATGGAAATATCCAGAGGAGTGGGCGTAACCAGTCCTACAGGTAGGGAGGTTGTCCTATGAATTATGAGGAATTTTACCGGAGGGAAAGAGAGATCCAGGAGTTCCATCAGTTATTGAAAAGACCTGGCGGACCCCAATGCTTTGCGGTGAGAGGCGTTTCTGAACGTCCGCGAAAAGTCCGTACAAGAATGGGCAGCTTTGGCAAGGTGCTGCGGTCGTTTTTTCAAATGTTCCAATAACTCCAAATGCTGAAAATGCCTGCATCGGAAGATGCAGGCATTCGTTTCCTAAGAGGTGCGTTCAGCGAAAACTTGCTTGAATTGCTCGGTTAACAAAGGGACGACCTCGAATAAATCTCCGACGATCCCGTAGTCGGCGACCTTGAAGATTGGCGCTTCGGGGTCTTTGTTAATCGCAATAATGATCCGCGATTGGCTCATGCCGGCTAGATGCTGGATCGCACCGCTGATCCCGCAAGCGATATAAATTTCCGGCGTGACCACCTTGCCGGTTTGGCCGATTTGCAGCGCATAGTCGCAGTAACCGGCATCGCAGGCGCCGCGAGAGGCGCCGACGGCTCCGCCGAGGCTGTCTGCCAGTTCTTCCAGCACCTTAAAGCCGTCGGCGCTTTTGACACCGCGTCCTCCGGATACGACGATTTTCGCTTCGGTGAGATCTACCTTGCCGGACACCTTGCGCACCACGTCTTTGAGGATGATACTCAGAGGTGTAGGCGGAGTGAACTCCAATGGAACGATTGTGCCTGCGGCAGAGGCTGGGTCAGCGGGAGGAAGGTTGTTCGGACGAAGGGTTACGATTCCGGTGCCGTCTGACAGCCTGGTTTGCTCAAAGGCTTTGCCCGCATATAGCGGACGTGTAAAAGAAATGCCGTCGCCGTCCTTGGTAATGGCGGTAACGTCGGAGATTTGCCCGCAGGCAAGCCGTGCGGCAAGCTGGGGGGCGAGATCGCGGCCAATGGCCGTATGCCCGAGCAGAATCAGTCTCGGTTCGTCCGGCAAGGCGGCCAGTGCTTGCATCGCCGCTTCGAAGGCTAACTCCGGCTGATAGGCTTGGAGCTCGGGATGATCCACCACCAATACTTGGCCGTTGACATGACGAGCCAGTTCGGCTGCCGTATCATCCATTTGGTGACCCAGCAGCACAGCCGTGAGGTTATCGCCATCCTCCCGCAGCAGATTGGCGGCGTGAAGCGCTTCCAAGGAAACCTGACGAAGTTTTCCGTCCTTCGATTCGACGATCACCACGTATGTTTTGCTCATGAGTTAACGCCTCCTTTTGATTTAAATAACCTTAGCCTCGGAGTGCAGCAACCGAACCAATTCCGCCGCTTGCTCGGCGGGTGAGCCGGCCAGCAGCTTACCAGCTTGACGTGCCGGGGGCAAGGAGAGGTTAAGTCGCTGCGTTTTCGCTTTAATATCACCTTCGCTTAGCTCCAGATCGGTCAGCGCCAGTTCGCGGAACGGCTTCTTCTTGGCTTTCATGATCCCGGGAAGGGAAGGATAACGCGGCTCGTTTAATCCTTGTTGCGCGGTCAATACGGCGGGTAGCGTCACCTCTAGCGTTTCAGCGTCGCCTTCCGCGTCTCGGACGACCGTTGCGCGGTCTCCGCTCACGATCAACTCGGTGATCGACGAGACGTGGGGGAGAGCGAGCAGTTTGGCGAGCCGCACAGCGACTTGACCCGCCCCGTTATCAACCGAGAAGTTGCCGCCTAAAATGAGGTCATAGTTCAGGGTTTGCAGGAAGGCGGCGAGCAGGCGAGAGATCCCATATTCGTCCGTATCCAGCGTCTCTGTGGCGATTCGTACGGCTTCGTCAGCGCCCATCGCCAACGCGGTGCGCAACGCTTCCGTCGTTCTTTCCGGCCCGGCCGATACGACCGTTACCGTACCGCCGTATGCCTCTTTCAAGCGCAGTGCTTCTTCCACTGCGTATTCATCATAAGGATTGATGACGAACTTAACCCCATCTTCACTAACTTTCCCGTCAGTAATGACGATCTTTTCCTCCGTGTCAAAAGTTTGTTTCATGATGACGACCACATGCATGCTTGCCAACTCCTTTCAAAATAAAAATAGAATTAGGCATGAAATTTACTTCTTAATCGCACGCAGAAAAAAGTCTACGGTGTTCTCCACCTGGCCAGTGAGAGAATACTTCATGCCTGAAATGAGCCAGGAAGTGACGACCTCGTCCAGCGCTCCGAAAATCAACTGCCGTGACAGCTTTGTATCCAGGTCGGTACGGAATGCACCTTCCTCGATCCCCCTTTTCAAGATATGCTCGATCAAGGTGATATAGGGCTTCACGGCAAGGCCGATGGCCTTGCGCAACTCTAGAGAGCTTTGGCGCAATTCGATTTGGGTGACATAAGCAAAATTCACGTTCTGCTCCAGATGGGTGAAGTGGATTTCGCACACCTTACGTAGTGCTTCCTCGGCCGTGTTCGTTTCGCGGATACTCTGATGGAACAGCTCGACGAGCTTCCCCAACCGATCTTGAAAGAGGGAGATCAGGATATCCTCCTTATTTTTGAAATATAAATAAATCGTACCGTCTGCGACTCCAGCCTCTTTGGCGATTTTAGACACCTGGGAGCCGTGAAATCCGTTCTCCGCAATGACTTTTTCCGCGCCATCCAAAATCATTTCAAATTTTTCCTGTTTCCTACTTGTCATCGGGCCACCTCAATGTTAAAATTTAAAACAGCTGAATGAACCGTCATTCATTTTCTTAATCTTAGGGGAACAACACATCGGTTGTCAAGGTTGAATCCTTAAGATTTTAATTAAACTCCACTTTGTAAACGCTTACCGAAGTTGTCCTACTCTAGCGCCCATCTCAACCGCGACAAACGAACCCACCAATGAACCATCCAACAACGAAATCTTTCCAATGAAATGAAATGCCAAAAAGGAGGGACGTGCGAATCATGGTCACGTTTTGGCTAACGCTAAACGCTTTGCTATTCGCCGCTGTCACAGGATACGCCGTGTTTCTGTTCTATCAGGCGGTATTCCGCCGCTTCCTTTATCTGCGGCTCGGCCGACCGATCGATTTTCGCGCAAGGCGAGAAGGCGCCCAAGGCGAGTTCTGGTCGCAGGTGTTTGGGCAGAAGAAGCTGCTTAAGGACCGCAAAAGCGGATTGATGCACCTTGTCGTGTTCTACGGATTTATCGTGCTGCAGTTCGGGGCGATCGATTTAATCGTAAAAGGACTATCGCGCGGAGGCCATTTACCGTTGCCCGCTTATGAGATGTTCGGGTGGTTTCAGGAATTTACCGCGCTGGCCATTCTGCTCGCCATGGGCTACGCTGCTTACCGCCGTTATATCGAGAAGCTTCCGCGATTGAAGAAAGGTTGGAAACCGGGCATCGTCGTGATATTTATTTACTCGCTAATGGTTTCGGTACTGTTATCGCTAGCTTTCGAACGCGTCGGGATGGGACTCGAGTTTTCATGGTACGCTCCCGTATCGTCAGCTATCGCCGCCGTATTCGCCGGGCTACCTTCCACCGTGGCTGAAGCCGTCTTCTATGTGTTCTGGTGGCTGCACCTGTTAATCCTGCTATCCTTTCTTGTTTATGTTCCTCAGTCGAAGCACTTTCATCTGATCACCGCACCGATCAACATCTGGTTGCGCCGCCGTGAACCTCATGGCCGGCTGCAAAGTCTAAACCTCGAAGACGAAGAAGCGGAAAGCTTTGGCGTTGGCAACATCGAGGACTTCACGCAAAAGCAAATGCTCGACTTCTACGCTTGCGTGGAATGCGGCCGCTGTACCAATGTATGCCCCGCGGCAAGCACCGGCAAAACGCTGTCGCCGATGCATCTGATCACGAAGCTGCGGGATCATCTCACCGAGAAAGGAGCCGCGGTGACAGGTAAATCGCCGTGGGTGCCGGCGAGTGTGTTCGGCTCCGCTGGCGTTCATGCCGTAGCGGTAGGTGCTGGGGACGTGGCACCGGCTTGGGGTGATGCTTCGGGCGTGACCGACATTCGTCCGACGCTGGATTGGCAGAAGGCGACTTGGCAGGTGGCCGCCCAAGGCAAAGCCGTAACCGACCTTGAACTTATCGGCGACGTCATGACCGAGGAGGAGATCTGGGCTTGTACGACTTGCCGCAACTGCGAAGATCAATGCCCGGTAGGCAATGAACACGTTGACAAAATCGTAGACCTGCGCCGCCATCTGGTGTTGATGCAGGGCAGCGTACCCGCGGAAGGGCAGCGCGCGATGCAAAACATCGAGCGCCAAAGCAATCCTTGGGGGATTAGCCGCAATGACCGCGCCGCCTGGACCGGCGAGCTGGAGGGAATCCCCGTGCCAACTGTCAAGGATAATCCGGCTTTCGACATTTTGTTCTTCGTTGGGTCGATGGGCTCATACGATTTACGCAGCCGGAAAATCACGCGGGCGTTCGTCCGGCTACTGAACGAAGCCGGTGTCAATTTCGCCATCCTTGGCAACGAGGAGCGAAACTCTGGGGACACACCTCGCCGAATGGGCAATGAGCTCTTGTTTCAGCAGCTATGCCTGGAGAACATTGCGACGTTTCAACGATATGGCGTACGCAAGATCGTCACCGCTTGCCCTCATACGTTTAATACGCTGAAAAATGAATATCCCGAATTCGGTTTGGAGGAGGTGGAAGTGCTTCACCATACGCAACTGCTGGAGCAACTGATCCGAGAGGGTCGGTTAAAACCGTCCTATCGGGTGAATGAGGTGGTCACCTACCATGATTCTTGTTATCTCGGTCGATACAACGGCGTCTACGACGCGCCGCGGGAGGTGCTACGAGCCGTTCCAGGCGTGGAGCTGGTCGAGATGGCCCGGTCGCGGGAGAACGGGATGTGTTGCGGTGCTGGCGGCGGGCTGATGTGGATGGAGGAAAGCGATGGCAAACGGATCAACCTGGCCCGTACCGAACAAGCGCTGGAGGTTCGACCCAGTATCATCAGCAGCGCGTGCCCTTACTGTCTGACGATGCTGGAGGATGGCACGAAACTCAAGGAAGTGGACGATCAGGTGAAGGCACGGGACATCGCCGAAATCTTAGAGTTATCGGTGTTTGGCGAACAGGCAAACGAACCGGTTCCGGTGTTATCTCAATGAAAATTCCATTGAAATAGGAGGTAGATCAAATGAACAAACCGATCCGCAAAGCAGCCGTTATCGGCTCCGGCATTATGGGCTCCGGCATTGCTGCCCAACTGGCAAACGCAGGGATCCCTTGCCTGCTGCTTGACATCGTCCCTCCGCGGTTAACCGACGCGGAGATGGCCGCTGGACTTACGCTCGACCATCCTTCCGTGCGCAATCGACTGGCTACGGCGGCCATCGCCGGGCTGGCTAAGACGAAACCCGCCCCGCTTTATGACAACGCTTTTGCTCAGCGGATCACGCCCGGCAACTTGGAGGATCATCTAGCGCTTATTGCCGAGGTGGATTGGGTCATCGAGGTCGTCGTCGAGAATCTTGAGGTCAAGCAGAAGCTGCTGGCCCAAGTAGAACGCTACTGGAAACCGGGAACGATCGTCAGCTCTAACACGTCGGGTATTTCGATCAACGCGATGGCTGAAGGGAGATCCGAGGAATTTCGGAAGCATTTTCTCGGCACGCATTTCTTTAACCCACCGCGGTATATGAAGCTGCTGGAGATCATCCCCGGGCAAACGACCGACCCGAAGTTGGTCGCTGATATACGCCGTGTCTGCGAGCGCACGCTTGGCAAAACGGTCGTGCTCGCGAAAGATACGCCAAACTTCATCGCCAACCGGATCGGCACTTATGGGCTGCTGGTTACTCTGCGTGAGATGGAGGAGAAGGGTTACACCGTCGAAGAGGTGGATGCGGTCACCGGACCGGCGATGGGCCGTCCGAAGAGCGCTACTTTTCGCACCTTGGATTTAGTTGGATTGGATACGTTTCTGCATGTGGCCGATAACGTATTCGCAAATGTGACAGACGAAGCGGAGAAAGTGGTGTTTGCTGCACCGGCTACGCTCAAAGATATGGTGTCTCGGGGCTGGCTTGGGGAGAAGAGCGGGCAGGGTTTCTATCGGAAAATTAAGGGGGAACGGGGGAGCGAGATTTTGTCCCTGAACCTCCAGACGATGGACTACGGCCCGCAACGCAAGATAGCGTCCGCTTCCTTGGAAGCCGCCAAGCTGGCGAAAGGCGCGGCTGCCAAGACGAAAGCGCTGCTCAGTGCTCAGGATCGCTACTCGCAGTTAGCCTGGGATGTACTCAAGCAGGTGTTGATCTACTCCGCCGCCAAACGGGGGGGAATCGCAGACAGCATCCGCGAAATCGACGAGGCGATGAAGTGGGGCTTCAACTGGGAGTTGGGCCCGTTCGAAACATGGGATGCCATCGGGTTAGTCCGCTCGGTTGAGAAAATGGAGGCCGAAGGGCTGGCGGTACCGGCCTGGGTCAAGGATTGGATCGCAGAAGGGAATACCTCGTTCTACAAAAAAGACGGCGGCTCTCTATTCCAAGCCGCAGTTGGCGGGTATACCCCCGTTGAGCTCCCGCCAGAACAAATTACGCTTCGCGATCTGAAGTCGCAGAACAAGGTTGTTCGCAGCAACAGCGGCGCGAGTCTGATCGATCTCGGTGACGGCGTGGCCTGCCTGGAGTTCCATTCGCCGAACAATGCGATCGGTGCGGATATTTTGCAGATGATCTCGCAAAGCATGGACGAAGTAAGGGATAACTTCGAAGGCCTTGTCATTGCCAATCAAGGGCGTAATTTCTGCGTAGGCGCCAATCTTATGCTGCTCCTGATGGAAGCGCAGGACGAGGAATGGGATGAAGTCGATGACATCATTCGTCTGTTTCAGAACACGATGTACCGCTTGAAACGATTCGAGAAGCCGGTGATCGCTGCTCCGCATCGCATGACGCTGGGCGGCGGAGTGGAGGCCTGCATGCCGGCCGATCAGGTCATTGCCACCGCCGAAACCTATTACGGGCTCGTTGAGGTCGGCGTTGGACTGATTCCGGCGGGCGGAGGCTGCAAGGAACTGGCGCTACGTGCCAGCCAGCAAGCATCCATCGCCGAAGCCGACATACAGCCTTATCTCAATCATTACTTCCAAACGGTGGGCACTGCCACCGTCTCAACCAGTGGCCATGATGCCAAACGACTGGGGCTGCTTAAACCTTCCGACCGGGTCGTGCTGAATCCCGACCATACGATCTATGAGGCGAAGCAGGCTGTGCTGAAGCTGGCGGGAAGCGGGTATGAGCCGATTCCCGAAACGAAGTTCCGCGTCGTCGGTTCCGAAGGGAAAGCGGTGCTCCAGCTGGGTGTACTTGGCATGCACGAGGGCGGGTACATCAGCGACCACGATCTACTGATCGCAAACAAACTGGCCCATGTGCTTGCTGGTGGCGACGTGCCGGCGGGAACGTATGTAACGGAGCAATACATGCTTGATTTGGAACGCGAAGCGTTCCTGAGCTTGTGCGGGGAGCCGAAGACACGCCAGCGGATGCAGCACATGCTGAGCAAAGGAAAACCGTTGCGGAACTAAATGAGGGGGAGAGTGAATAGACGATGAAAGAGGCTGTAATCGTATCGACAGCTCGGACGGCGGTGGGCAGAGCCAAGAAAGGCAGCTTGACCCAAACGCGCGCCGATGATTTGGGCAAGATCGTGTTGGAAGCCGCGGTGGAGCGCGCTCCCGGCCTTAGCAAAGCGGATGTTGAGGACATCATCATCGGATGCGCGATGCCGGAAGGGGAACAGGGGCTAAACTTCGCGCGCATCATGTCCTTATACGCCGGGTTTCCGGTGACGGTGCCGGCTTTAACCATCAATCGCTTTTGTTCGTCCGGACTTCAGGCGATCGCTTTCGCGGCGGAACGGATCATGCTCGGGCAGGCCGATGTGCTGATTGCCGGCGGAGTAGAAAGCATGAGCCATGTTCCGATGACCGGGTTTAAGGTGTCGCCGAATCCGCGGATCGTTGCCGAGATGCCCGAGGCTTATATGGCGATGGGCCATACGGCGGAACGCGTCGCGGAGCGGTTTGGCGTCTCCCGCGAGGACCAGGATCGCTTCGCTTTGAACTCGCATTTGAAGGCGGCACGAGCGATCGCCGAAGGCAAGTTTAAGGAAGAAATCGTTCCATTTGAGGCAGAGCATCGCAGCCTGGATGAGCGCGGGAAAGTGAAAGCGAAGCGCTTTGTCTTCGACACCGACGAAAGCGTACGCGGCGACACGACCGCGGAGGCGCTAGCCAAGCTGAAACCCAGCTTTAAGCAAGGCGGTACCGTGACTGCGGGGAACTCTTCCCCGATGAACGATGGGGCGGCGGCCGTCGTCGTGATGAGCCGGGAGAAAGCGGAATCGCTTGGACTTCAGCCGCTGGCGACGTTCCGTTCCTTTGCGGTAGCCGGCGTAGAGCCGGAGCTGATGGGCGTTGGTCCGGTGAAGGCGATTCCGAAGGCGCTTTCCGCAGCCGGCATCACCGTGAAGGATGTCGATCTGTTTGAAATCAACGAAGCGTTCGCCTCCCAATGCCTGCACGTGATCCGCGAGTTGGGCTTGGATGAGGACAAAGTGAACGTAAATGGCGGCGCAATCGCGTTGGGGCATCCGCTGGGCTGTACGGGCACGAAGTTGTCGATCTCGCTGATTCATGAGCTGCGCCGCCGCGGCGGCGGGTATGGGGTTGTGTCCATGTGTATCGGCGGCGGCATGGGTGCGGCTGGTGTATTAGAAGTTCATCCCATTAATTAAATGAAGGAGAGGATCGCATGAGCAACGAAACGATGGAAAAAATCGCAGGCGGAAGCTTCGTCATCGCGGACATTGACTGCAACCGGGTTGTGACGCCGGAGGACTTCAGCGAAGAGCAGCGGATGATTGGGGAGACGACGGAGGAATTTGTGAAGGCGGAAATCCTCCCGAGGGACGAGGAGATCGAGCATTTGAATTACGAGCTGACCGCTGATTTGCTGCGCAAAGCAGGCGAGGTAGGGTTGCTCGGCGCTGATGTTCCCGAGGCTTACGGAGGCATGGGGCTCGATAAAGTCAGCACGACGTTGATCAGCGAAAGGCTGACCAAAGCTTCTTCGTTCGCGCTTTCAGCCGGGGCCCATGTTGGGATCGGGACGCTGCCGATCGTGTATTTTGGGACCGAAGCGCAGAAGCAGAAATATTTGCCGAAGCTGGCGACGGGCGAGCTGCTCGCGGCTTATTGCCTGACGGAGCCTTCCTCGGGCTCCGATGCGTTAGGCGCCAAAACGACGGCCGTGTTGTCGGAGGATGGCACGCATTATGTTTTGAACGGCACTAAGCAGTTTATTACCAATGCCGGTTTCGCCGACGTGTTCATCGTCTACGCCAAAGTGAACGGCACGGACTTCAGCACGTTTATTGTGGAGCGGAGCATGGAGGGGGTCAGCATCGGACCGGAAGAGAAGAAGATGGGGATTAAGGGCTCCTCCACATGCCCGTTGATTCTGGAAGACGTGAAGGTGCCGGTTGACAACCTTCTATGGGAAGTTGGCAAAGGCCATTTAATCGCCTTTAACATCCTGAACATCGGACGATTCAAATTGGCTGCCGGCTGCTTGGGCTCCTCTAAAGATGCGATCGAATATGCTTCGAAATACGCCAACGAGCGGACCCAATTCGGGCAAAAAATCTCGTCCTTCCCGCTGGTCGGCAAAAAGTTGGCAGAGATGAATACGCGTACGTTCGTGCTGGAAAGCATGGTGTACCGCACCGCCGGCCTGTTTGATATCGGGTTGGCTGAAGTGGATCATAGCAGTACCGACGTGGGATATCAATCGGCCAAGGCGATCGCCGAATATCAATTGGAATGCTCAATCAACAAAGTATTCGGCTCAGAGGTGTTGGATTTCGTTGCGGACGAAGGAGTGCAAATCCACGGCGGTTACGGATTTACGCAGGAGTATCGGATCGAGCGGATTTACCGCGACTCGCGGATCAACCGGATTTTTGAAGGCACAAACGAAATCAACCGCCTTCTGATCCCTGGCAGCTTGGTGAAACGCGCGATGAAAGGTGAACTGCCGCTGCTCCCTGCTGCACAGAAACTGCAATTGGAGCTGATGGAGCCGATGCCAAGCCGGACTTTCGAAGGGACGCTGGAGGAGGAAGCGCATCTGCTGTCCATGTCCAAAAAGATCTTCCTGATGGCCGGAGCTCAGGCCGTGCAGAAATATCAGTTGAAGCTGGAGCGTGAGCAAGAGCTACTGAGCCACTTGGCGGATATCATGATCGCCATTTATGCGATGGAAAGTGCGCTGCTCCGCACACAGAAGCTCATTGCGAGTGCCGGTGAAGATAAAGCGGCGCTGCCAATTGCGATGACGAGTGTGTTCATCCACGAAGAATTCGGCAAGATCGAAGCTTGGGCCAAAGAAGCGTTAAGCTACATGGAACAAGGGGACCTGTTGCGCACCCAGCTGTCCATCCTCAAGAAATTGACAAAGCGTTCGGCGATGAATACGCTGTCATTAAAACGGCAAATCGCCGCCAAAGTGATTGAAGCAGAGAAATACGTTTTGTAAAATTTGCGAGGTTGGGAGGCAGGCGTATGACAAGGAAACCTTGGCTGAAGTTTTATCCCGCTGAAGTACCGCCCACCTATGATTATCCAAAGCAAAATCTCGCGCATTTCCTGGAACTTTCCGCCGATCGGTATCCCGAAGTAACGGCTCTGGAATTCATGGGAAAGAAAATGACGTACCGTGTTTTGTTGGAACAGACGTACCGGTTTGCGAATGCCCTGCGGAAGCTGGGCATTCGCAAGGGCGACCGGGTAGCCATCATGCTGCCAAATTGCCCGCAGGCAGTGATTGCTTATTACGGAACCTTGATGATGGGCGGCATTGCGGTGATGACGAACCCGCTTTACATGCCTAGGGAACTGGAACATCAGCTTAACGATGCCGGTGCCCGCGTCATGGTCACGCTCGATCCACTTGTCGAACGCGTGAGGACAGCGACAAAGCTGCGCCCGCTGGAATACATCATTGCGACATCGATCAAGGATTATTTGCCTTTTCCCAAGAACCTCCTTTATCCGATCAAGGCAAAGAAAGACGGAATGGCCGTCCATTTAAACTACAATGACCGGCTGCTCGCGTTCCCCGCATTTCTTACCGGCGGAAGCTCTGAGCCCTGCCGTGTCGAGCTTGATCCTGAACAGGATTTGGCCTTATTGCAGTATACCGGCGGGACGACGGGGTTTGCCAAAGGCGTCATGCTGACGCATATGAATTTGGTAGCTAACACGATACAAAATCAGCTTTGGTTCTACCGTTCCCGTCTGGGGAAAGAGAAATATTTGGCCGCGCTTCCTTTTTTTCATGTGTTCGGGATGACGGTGTTGTTAAATCAATCGGTCGCTTTGGGTGGTACTTTGATGCTGCTGCCGCGCTTTGACATCAATCAGGTACTTCAGACGATCCATAACAAGAAACCTACGGTATTCCCAGGTGCGCCGACGATGTACGTGGCTATTATTAACCACAAAGACATCGCGGGGTACGATTTATCCTCGATCAATGTGTGTGTAAGCGGTGCGGCACCGCTGCCGTTAGAGGTGCAGACCCGGTTCGAGGAGGTGACCGGAGGGAAACTGATCGAAGGTTACGGATTGACTGAAGCTTCGCCCGTCACCCATGCCAACAACATCTGGGAGACACGGAAGAGCGGGTCGATCGGCATTCCTTTTCCCGACACCGACGCCATGATCGTGCATCCGGACACGCTCGAGGAAGTTCCGGTCGGTGAAATCGGGGAGCTCGCCGTATATGGTCCCCAGGTGATGCGCGGGTATTGGAACCGTCCGGAGGAGACGTACAAGACCCTGCGCGACGGTTGGTTGCTGACCGGCGACTTGGGACGGATGGATGAGGATGGTTACTTCTATATCCTGGACCGACGCAAGGATTTGATTATTGCCGGCGGTTATAACATCTATCCGCGTGAAGTTGAAGAGGTACTGTTTGAGCATCCGGATGTGGAGGAGGCGATCGTCGCCGGTATTTACGATCCGTATCGGGGAGAGACTGTCAAAGCCTACATTGTCTTAAAGGAAGGTACTCCTCCGGATGCGGACGCCATCAAGCGTTGGTGCAAGGAAAAGCTGGCCGCCTACAAAGTGCCGAAGGTTTATGAGTTCCGCGACAGTCTGCCCAAAACGCTTGCCGGTAAAGTGCTGCGCCGCAAGCTCGTAGAAGAGGAAGCGGAACGACAGCAACCGCCGCGAGCGAATTAAGCGGAGGTCTTGGGAGACTTGAAAGGTCAGTCAACCGAGGACGAGAAAAATACGCGGCGACAAGAACGGGAGGTCGTAAGAAATGAAAGCGGATTCAGAAGAACTGCGGCAGCGCCTGGAGCTTTGGAATCAAGCCGCGGTCGGTTCGTTCGTCGATTACCTTGGCTGCCAGGTGGAAGAAGCGGACGAACGCAGGGTAGTTATGACCTTGGACATCCGTCCGCAACATCTCAATTTGATTGGCATCGTGCATGGCGGCGTTCACGCGACGCTGATCGATTCGGCCATGGGACTGCTAGCGATGATCGCTAAGCCCGAAGCAAGCGTCGTCACAACGAATTTGAACTTGAATTATGTGGCAAAAGCCGAACAGGGACGGATAACCGTGACTGCGGAGATGGTCCACGTATCGCGCAAATCGGTGACGACGATGGCGTATGCCCGGCTGGACCAGGGGGAAATCTGCGCCTTTGGGACGGGAACGTTCCGCGTGACCTGACAGCTTGGGTGATTGCCTCGGCGCGGGAGGCTTGATCTGTGCATATGGTAAATAGATGCAAGCCATATGCACAAGGAGGAGCCTATGAACCTATTAATGGTGGCGCCCGAGCAAATACCGGTTCCCGGCAGCGGTTCCGTGGAAATCAGCATGCTGGCTATCGCCAGACAGCTGGCGCTTAACCACACGGTAACCTTAATCAGCAGAACAGGCCGTGGTCTGCCACATGTCAGCAGGATGGGGAGACTCACGATCGTCCGTGTAAACACCGGCAGCCCAAGCCGCTATATCGCATCGGTCTTGCGATACATCCGGGGACGGCGCTACGATTTGATCCAGGTCGATAATCGCCCGCATTACATGGCCAAAATCAAGGCCATGTTTCCTCATACTCCAGTTACCCTATTTCTGCATTCACTAACTTTCGTAAAATCTACGGCGCGGGTGAACGAAAGTCTGGGTAAAGCGGATCTGATCATCGCTAACAGCGACTCGCTTAAAGCGAGTTTGGCCGCGCGTTTCCCTCGCCATGCGGGGAAATTACGAAAGGTCTATCTCGGCGTCGATACCGGCCGGTTCAGACCGGCGGAGGGGAGAGCCAGCCGTTCGGGGGGCCGGTTCCGCGTGTTGTTCGCCGGCCGGGTGATCCCGCGGAAAGGGGTCCCGGTGCTGATTCGGGCGGTCGGACTCGCTCGTCAAGAATATGGAGCGATCGACCTCACGGTCATCGGAGGCGGCCGGCCAGGTTATATAAAGGAACTAAAACGGTTGGCACGAGCAAGAGGGGTTCCGGTGAGGTTCACCGGAAAAGTTCCGCATCGCGCCATTCACCGCAAGTTCCGCGAGGCCGACTTGTTCGCATGCCCCTCCCAAGAGCATGAAGCGTTTGGACTCGTAAACGTTGAAGCGATGGCTTCTGGGCTTCCCGTCGTTGCTTCTAATATTGGAGGGATCGGGGAGATCATTAAGCATGGGGCGAACGGTTATCTGGTAGACGCGTATGCCAAACCGGCAGATCATGCCAAGTGGATTCTGAAGCTGGCGCGAGATCGCGAGCTGGCTGCGAAGTTGTCCAGGCAAGCGCGGAAGGATGCCGTTGAGCGGTTTAGCTGGAAGCAAACCGCCGGGAAGCTGATGGGAATCTACAAGCAGTTTGGCTCTTGAACAAACGAAAACCGGACGGAAGGCATCAGTAGGATTGCCATTTCCGTCCGGTTTCGTTTGTTTGTGTTTATTTATATTTTCCATAAGCCCGGGCATATTTCATGATCGTGCGGAAGATACTCTTGTCCTTCAGTTTCCGGAAGATGAAGGGGTCAGGGGAAGTATTGACCTCCAGGATCCAGGGACGCAGCTTTTGGTCAATTGCCACATCTACCCCGATTTCTCTCAGCCCGGGAAACGTGATCTTCAAGTGATCGGCTATATCCTCGCCAAAATCCTGCAGCGTACTCATGTATGACTTGAGGCGAGGACCCTTCAGATACGGAGTGAGCAACTTCTCTGCAGCCACGAGCTTTCCGTCGCTGTGATAGTTGGTGACGATCTTCTTCGGATGAGCTAATCTGCCGATGATCCCTGTCGTTGTCCAGACTTTCTGCGGGGTGCGTTGAACCATAACGCGCAGGTCAAATCGACGTTGGTCGTATTTGAGAAGATCGATGCCTTGCTGAATGAGGTAGCTGCCTCGAAATTTATGCTTCTTGATCGAAGCGTATAACTCGTCAATCGAACCGTAGGATCGAACGATTTTCTCAAGCTGGAATTGGTAGCTTCCCTGCCGTTGGTGAGGTCGGTATTCCACTCGCATGACCCCATTTCCCCAAGTGCCGTTCACGGGTTTAACGTAGACCATTTTATGCTTCATTAGCATATTTGATAGATGTTCTTTACTGAATCGGCGAGTTTCGGGGAGGTAGGCCCGCAGCTTGCTGCTTTGCATTAAGACCGCGTTCTTTTTCCATTTACTTGTGACATGACGTGAGTGCCGTGAAGATTTCATAAGTGAATATCCCCTTCAATTTCATATAGGGTAGTGTATTCTTCTGTCTCGCAAAGGGAGAAGATGATCACCTAGTGTACCGGAAAATAGACATTAGCAGTTTTGTCGTACTTTGACGTAATTAGTTCAATGACATATAATTGTTATGACAACTATATGAGAGGGCGAAATTCGTATGACGACGGATCAATCGCAAAGCGAACTGGCGGTGGGATTTATCATGGGCGTCTCTTACCGAAAAATCGTAGCTTTGCTCCAGCATCGGCTGAAGGGCTATGATATCACGGCGGAGCAGTGGTCCGTGCTGAACCAGATCGATAGAGCAAACGGCTTGATTCAGAAGGAGATCGCGGATCGAACCGGGAAAGACAAGCCGACGACAACCCGTATTATCGACCTTCTGGAGAGTAAGGGGTTGGTATTCAAGGAACCGGGGCGGCAGGACCGTAGATCCTTTTTTGTCTACAGTACGGAGCGGGGGAAGGAGATCATCCGGGAAACGGCGCCGATCGAGCAAAGCGTGACCGATGAGGTCAAGCGGATGATGAGCGGTGAGGAGTACGAATTGTTGATGGATTTGCTTCAACGCATTCATGTTCATTTCAGCGACTCCCAATTTGACGAAGTAGAGAAATAAGTGCAAGGAGAAGGAGAGAGAGAGATTATATGAGCTTACCATCGAATCAACAACCTGAATCGGAACGGCTTTGGACGAGATCGTTTATTTCATTAACGATCTCTGCTTTTTTGTTGTTCTTAAATTTGCATATGCTATTGTCGACGTTTTCGTCTTATGTAAAAAGCGAGTTTGCCGCAAGCGATCTTCAGGTTAGTCTTGTGACCAGCGTATTTGCCGGGTCGGCCATCCTAACGCGGTTTCTGGCGGCGGGGCTGCTGCGCAAACTATCGCCCAATGTGCTATTGTTCATCGGGTTAATTATTGCGGCGGTGGCGACGGTCCTCAACAGCGCTGCCGGATCGGTAGGCACTCTTCTGCTGGTCAGGGCCGTTTACGGGATCGGCTTCGGTATTGGTAGTACGCTGCTGCCAACCTTTGCCTCGCGGATCATTCCGCTCCAACGCATGGGGGAAGGTATT
The DNA here is from genome assembly GCF_037969915.1 of Paenibacillus sp. FSL R7-0216. Taxonomy (NCBI): domain Bacteria; kingdom Bacillati; phylum Bacillota; class Bacilli; order Caryophanales; family Paenibacillaceae; genus Paenibacillus; species Paenibacillus sp. FSL R7-0216. Next base: position 2,459,029 of record NZ_CP150222.1, read on the forward strand.
GGATACTTCGGGTTATCCAGTAGCCTGGCCATGTCGATCGGTCCGATGATCGGCTTGAATGTCATGCGGGAGTTAGGTTTTGGAACACTAACGCTGATAGGGACAACTGCCGTGCTGCTAATGTTTCCGTTGTTGCTGCTAACTCGGGCGCTTCCCGCGATTCGGCCGATGAAAGAGAAGGAGCAGCGGCAGCCCAGAGCGACGCAGGGCGAAGAAGATACCAACGCGAAACAACGTCCGGCGTTTAACCGTGGGCTTGTGTTTCCTGCTCTGCTAAATATGATTCTAGCTGTTACCTACAGCGGGCTCTTGAGTTTTATAGCGCTGTTCGGCGAGTTTATCCACTTGGATCAGGTCGGATTGTTTTTCCTGTTTAACGCGGTGACGGTCGTCCTCATTCGTCCGATCTCCGGGCGGATCTTTGACGCCAGAGGTCATGCCGCCGTTCTGATCCCGTCCGCGCTACTCGTGATCGCAAGTATGTTCATCCTTTCCTACACAACGAACCTGCCAATGTTAATCCTATCGTCGCTGCTGTACGGACTAGGTTTCGGCGCGATCCAGCCGACGATTCAAGCCTGGATGCTTCGTACTTGCAAGCCCGAGCAATACGGGAGCGCTAACAGCATGTTTTATAACTCCATGGATTTTGGCGTCGCTGTTGGCGCCGTTATTTTGGGAGCTATCGCTTCCGGAACCAACTATGCCGTAATGTACCGATATTCCGCAGGATTTATGGGATTGTTCTTGGTGTTTTATCTCGTGGTTGAGTGGACGAAGCGTATGCGCCGCATGCAGCGGGAGACTTCCTTGGACCCTAGCGATAATCAGGCTGATTACAACATGCAAAGCTCCGGCATTTAGCCGGAGTTTTTTTGTTGGGATGTGAACTTCTCCCCTCCGAACGCATACCTAATTTGGATTTGGCACATATTACAAATTACAACTGCTTAGATCCGGAGGCACGGAATGAGAAGAATCAACCGAAATCGGCCGCCCCATATCCGGCGGAAGGACAAGGCGGAATCGATCACGGAGGGACCCAATGAAGCGGCTAGCTGTCCAATAGACGGGCCCCCAAGCGATACGGTCGTTATGATCCAGGAAGCTTTAGGAAACAGCCCGGATGTCCACATCCGCAAAATGGCGAATGAGAAATTTGTCGTCAGTTATATCGACAGCTTGACTGATCCTAAGCTGTTAAGCGAGCTGATGAGTAACCTCGAAGACATGATTCAGGAAGGGGGAGAGGCCAGTTCGAAGGAGCAGTTCGCGGATTCCATTAGCGCGGGAAGCGTAAAGCTGGCAAGCACAGAGCGCGAGATGCTATCCGGCATGCTAACCGGAGCAGCGGTAGTCCTCGTTGAGGGAGTGGAAGGCGCCCTGCTTGTATCCATCCCCGGCGGATCGCGACGATCCGTCGAAGAGCCGTCCTCCCAGACCGTGATTCGCGGACCGAAGGAAGGTTTTACGGAAGACATCTCGACGAACTTATCACTCATCCGCAAACGGCTGAGAACGCCGGATTTGCGCCTTGAAAATCGTGTCATCGGCACATATACCCAAACTCGGGTAGTCGTGGCTTATATCCGGGGAATCGCCCAGGCTTCCGTAGTGGAGGAAGTCTTGAAGCGGTTGGATGCCATCGATACCGACAGCATTCTGGAGAGCGGTTATATCGAAGAGTTTATTCAAGACCGTGCCTTCACCCCGTTTCCGACGATTATAAATACCGAGCGTCCCGATACCGTAGCCGGTTCTTTATTGGATGGACAGGTCTCCATCCTTATTGACGGTACTCCTTTCGCGTTGGTTTGTCCGGTGACGTTTTTTAAGTTTTTCCTATCCAGCGAAGACTATTACCAAAGGTACGATATTTCTTCTTTTCTGCGGAATATTCGTTTGTTTTCCTTCTTGGTCGCGATGCTGCTCCCATCCCTGTATATTGCGGTTACGACGTTTCATCCGGAGATGCTCCCCACCACGATGCTAATTAGCATCGCGGCCCAGCGTGAAGGCACGCCGCTTCCGGCGCTCCTGGAAGCGATGCTGATGGAAATTACCTTCGAGGTGATTCGGGAAGCCGGCGTTCGAATGCCGCGGGTAGTGGGTCCTGCGATTTCGATCGTGGGAGCGCTGGTATTGGGACAAGCCGCAGTTCAAGCCGGACTTGTCTCTGCCGTTATGGTCATTATCGTGTCGTTTACGGCCATTGCTAATTTCGTCATTCCTACGTTTGCCATGTCGTCGGCTGTGCGGCTGATTCGCTTCGGTCTCATGATTTTGGCAGGGAGTTTTGGTCTATATGGGATCTTGTCCGGCATAATCCCCTTGCTGATGCATTTGGTCTCGCTTCAATCTTTTGGAGTTCCTTATTTCCTGCCGGTCGCTCCGCTAAGCTGGTCCAACATTAAGGATGTGTTTATCCGTTTGCCTTGGCCCAGAATGAATAAGCGTCCGGAATATATCAGTATCCAAAATCAGGTGAGACAAGGGAACGGTCCGAAAGAGGACCCAAATAAATCCTAGGAGAGTGCGAGATGCGCCGAATCTTGTTGTGCTGCGCTGCCGTCCTTGTGTGCATGGCGACGGCAGGCTGCTGGAACCGCACGGAGTTGGACGAATTGGGCATTACCGTAGCCAACGGCTTTGATCGCAGCGGAGATGAATGGGAGATGACTTATCAGGTGATCATCCCGTCGGCTAGCGGGGCAAGCCAAGGCGGAGGAAGCGCCGGCGGCGGCTCTCAGCCGAGCGTGTACGTGTTCACGACGAAGGGAAATACGATTCGCGAGGCCGCCGACCGAGGATATACGGAAAACCCGCGCCGGTTGTATTTCGGTCATACCGACATCATCGTGATCGGGAGGGAGGTCGCCGAAACGGGCATTGAGCAAATCCTCGATTTGTATTTTCGCAACATTGATGCTCGCGAAACCGTGCTCGTTGCCGTAACGGACGGCAAGGCAAGAGAAATATTACGTAAAATGGTCCCTCCGGAAAAAATTCCGGGTACGGCTCTGGCCGAGATTTTGCGGAAGCAAAACAGCTCCTCTTCTTATTTTCCAGTCGTTAATGTATTTCAAATGGCTCAGAAGCTGGTTTCCGACGCACAGACGGTCGGTGTACCGGAGATCATCGTCACGAAAGGAAACGCCAAGGCGTTGGAATCGCTGGACGTCAATAAAACCACTTCGCCACCCGTTAAAATGAAGGTTGAACGGTTGGGTGTGTTTCATCAAAACCGGCTCGTCGGGTACCTATCCCGCAACGAGAGTTACGGAATCTCGTGGCTGACGAATCAAGTCAAGGGCAGCACTCTATCCTTCTCCTGCTCGGGAGCTCAGACCAAGAAAAAAGATGGAACAGTGCGGATTACCAGCGCCAAAACCAAGGTGACGCCGATCCGGTCCGGGGAGCAGCATTACAACATGCAGGTGGATACGGAAGCGAGCGGCGATTTGCTGATGGAATTTATGTGTGCAGAGGATTTGTCCAAGCCGCAGAGCATTAAAGTAATCGAAAAGGCGGTGGCGGAGGAGATAAGGAGCAAAATCGAATTGGGATGGGAAGCGAGCCGTAAACTGCGGGTCGACTTGCCCGGATTCGCCGATAAAATCCATCGCAAAGATCCGAAGACATGGAAGAAGCTGCAAAACGACTGGGGCGAGGAGTTAACCCGGATCGAATTGGACATCCGCGTAAAGGTGAAGTTGCAACGTCCCGGCCTGACCAAAAAATCGTTCGATACTTTGTTGAATCAGGACTCGGAGCAGAAATGAACCGGAGGAAGGAAGGAAGGCGTGCCTCATGGGCTTTAAGAAGAGTAGACTGCCGGAGTTTATCTCCAGCTTCGCGTTGTTCGAGGTCGGAAGCACCACCTTATTTCAGATCGGCGCCGAAGCGAAGCAGGATGCCTGGCTGGTGATGCTCCTGGGGGCGCTGGCCGGGTTGCTGCTGCTCCTGATGCATCTGGCCATTCACCGCCTCGACCCGAAGCGGGACTTATTCGAGTTATGCCGAACCTATTTCGGCAAGGTTACCGGTACGGTCTTCGGTAGTGTTTTTGCGGCGTATTTCGCCTATGAGGCTTCGCGCAACCTGAGGGATTTAGGTGAACTTGCCTCTTATATGCTATTAAATCGAACTCCTATTGGGATTATCATCCTGATCGCCACCCTGGTGATCGCCAACAGCGTCCGATATGGACCTCATGCCGTGTTTCTGAGCTGTCTGGTCATGATCCCATTCATCATGATCAGTTATTTTATCCTCATCTCGATGATTGCGGGGGTTGGCTTGATCCATGTCGAGAACATGCTCCCCGTATTGGAGAACGGACTTCAACCCGTGATGAAAAACGTTCCAGACGTCATATCATTCCCGTTTGGGCAGACCGTGCTGTTTCTGGTCTTTTTTCCGATGATCCATGATGAAAAGAAGCTCCGCAGGTCCATTCTGGTCACATACGGATTAACCGCGTTATTCCTGATCCTTGTCAATCAGATCAATGTTCTGGTGTTAGGCCCAAAGCTGGCGGAGACGCTCACTTTCCCTTTATTGCAGGTCGTACAGCAGATCGAATTGGTTGAGGTATTCGAAAGAATGGATATTCTCTTCGTACTCGTCCTGTTTATCGGACTGGGAACCAAGCTGGTTCTCTTCTATATCGGGGCGGTGGCAGGGGGCTCGCGGATCACTGGCACGCCTTATAAAAAGTGGGTTATCCCGTTTGCGATCGCGATTCTCGGGATGTCGTTTATCTCTCCCAATTTTACGCACCACCTGTGGGTAGGAATCGACGTCGTCCTGAAATGGTACCCCATCATCCAAATAGGGTTGCCGGTGATCCTGATGATCCTCATGCTGGTTCGCAAAAATAAAAGGGGAGGGGAGGAAGAGCAGCAAATGGTCTAGTTTTACTCCTGCCTCTTGCTGTCCCCTCCCCAAGTAGCCATCTATTTCCCCTTGCGCGTCAGCTCAGAGAGACGATCCCACTCCTCGTCCGTGACCTCGGCAAGATCGTTGAATTGGCCGGCGCCCCGCAACCATTCGCCGCCGTCAATTGTGATGACCTCCCCATTGATATAGGCTGCGGCGTCCGATAGTAGAAAGGCGGCTAGGTCCGCCAATTCCTCAGGGCGGCCGGTTCGGCCAAGCGGGACGCGTCCCAGCATCTTCTCCGCAAGTTTTGGCGTCGGTGAGAGGCGGGACCAGGCTCCCTCGGTCGGAAACGGACCGGGAGCAATTGCTACCTGGCGGATGCCGTAAGGAGCCCATTCGACGGCCAGCGAGCGGGTCAGGGCCAAGACGCCAGCTTTGGCTGCCGCGGAGGGTACGACGTAACCCGAGCCGGTCGAAGCGTAGGTGGTGGCGATATTCAGCATTGTCCCTGTTCGTTCCTGCTCAATCCAACGTTTCCCGACCTCCAGCGTCATATAAAACGTGCCGTGCAGCACAATGCCCAGCACGGCGTCGACGGCGCGCGGCGACAAGCGTTCCGTCGGACTAATGAAATTACCAGCCGCGTTATTGACCAGCGCGTCGATGCTGCCGAAATGTTGCCAAACGGTGTCGACACAGGCGCGTACCTGTTCGGGATCGCGCACATCGCAGCGCTGTGCGAGCACCTCGCCACCGCAGCCGGCCGTCATCTCCTCAGCCGCGCTGCGCAATACTTCCTCGCGACGTCCGCAGATGGCGACCTTCGCCCCGAGCTGCAGGAACCGTTCCGCCATGGCCCGGCCTAGTCCTGTGCCGCCGCCGGTAATCAGGATTGTCTTTCCCTTTAGAAGACCCTTCGCAAACGCTTCCATAAATCCACGCTCCTTGGTCGATTTTTGCTTCTGATACAAAGATATTCGTCTGCTAAGCCTGTTATCCTGTTCTCGGGGAGCAAAGAAAGGCATAAAAAAAGCAGGAACCCAAGCGGGCCCTGCGGACAGTTCGTGGAAGCAGCCATTATTTCGCGGAATCCGTGTCGGTAAACGGCACCGGCTTGGCGACCCATTCATCCGCTTCCGGTTCGATATCCACGCCGTTCTCCATTTTCTTCTTCTCGGCTAACGAGTCGCCTTGTTGGTCCAGTTTATTCCGCAACTCGGCCTCATCGCGTGCCTGTTCATTCTGATGTTCCATGTTGATCCTCCTTATGTCGGTCTGCATTGGTGGCATTACCCTTCTTTAGGGTATCCCGATCGCCGCATTTACAAACATCATGTTTCGGAAGGAGTTGTCCGGTTTATTATCGTTGGGATTTGTAATAAAATACAAGTAAGACATCCTTGCTGCTTCATGATAAGCAATTCCGAAGACGCTTAACGAAAGATTAGGTTTACACTTTCGATTTGAGGAGGAATGAGATGATGCTCCAAAAGGTTTGTCTTTTCTTGTTATGCCTGTTCGTTACGGCCTCCGTGGGGGCGGTAGGTCCGGCTTCTCCGGCTTCCGCAGCTGGCGAACTGAAGCCGTTCCCGCAGCAGGTCAGCTATCCGGGCATTTTGAAGCCCAGCCAAGTGACCCAAGCCGCGATGAATCAGGCGGTTACAGCCTACTATGACTATTGGAAAGCGACTTATCTCAAAAGTAATTTAACTTCTTTGCCTGGTGGTTATTACGTGAAGGGAGACATCACCGGCGATCCTGATGGATTTACGGCGCTCGGTTCCTCAGAAGGCCAAGGCTACGGCATGATTATTACCGTACTGATGGCCGGATATGATCCGAACGCCAAGGCGATTTACGACGGGCTGTTCAAGACGGCTCGCGCGTACAAAAGCAGCGGCAACCCGAACTTGATGGGTTGGGTTGTGGCCGACAGCAAAGCAGCCCAAGGGCATTTTGGCTCGGCCACCGACGGGGACCTCGATATCGCGTACTCGTTGATTTTGGCGCATAATCAATGGGGGTCGGGCGGGTCCGTCAATTACTTGCAGGAAGCGAAGAAAATGATCACTGACGGCATTAAAGCCAGCTACGTGACGTCCGGTTACCGCTTGAACCTGGGCGATTGGGACGGCAAAGACGCCCTGAATACGCGCCCATCGGATTGGATGCTTAGTCATCTGCGAGCCTTTTACGAGGTGACCGGAGATGAGACGTGGATTCGTGTAATTGACAATCTATATGACGTGTACCAGCAGTTTACATCAACTTATTCGCCGAATACGGGACTTATTTCCGACTTTGTGGTGGGTAATCCGCCGAAGCCGGCTCCGGAATGGTATCTGGACGAGTTCAAGGAAACGAATCAATATGCTTATAACGCCAGCCGGGTGCCGCTGCGCATCGTCATGGATTACGCTTTCTACGGCGATCCACGAGCGAAAGCGCTAGCCGATAAAATGGCCGGCTGGATCAAAGGGAAAACCGGCGGATCTCCGGCTAACATCAAAAACGGATATAAACTTGACGGTACGGCTTTTGGCGATTATGCCACCGCGGTGTTCGTCTCTCCCTTCATATCAGCGGGAACGGCGAACCCCGCGAACCAGGCATGGGTGAACGCCGGCTGGGATTGGATGAAGAACAAAAAAGAGGATTATTTCAGTGACAGCTACAATTTATTGAATATGCTGTTCCTTACAGGCAACTGGTGGAAACCTGGAGGCTCACCGGTACCGGAAGCACCTAACCTAGCCCTGAATAAAACGACCGTCTCCAGCACGGTTGAAGGGGTTGGATTCGAATCGGGAAAAGCGGTGGACGGTAACCAGATGACGAGATGGGCTAGCCGAGAAGGCAATGACCCGGAATGGATTTACGTTGATCTGGGTTCGGTGCAGCAAATCACCGGCGTCAAATTGCGCTGGGAGGTAGCTTACGCCAAGCGATATAAAATCGAAATCTCTAGCGACAGCGGGTCGCCCGAGCATTGGCAAGAGGTGTATTCGACCTCAAGCGGGGATGGGGGACTCGACGAAATTCCTCTGGCTCCCCAGGCGGCGAGGTATGTCCGCATGTACGGCATCGAGCGGGGGACACCTTACGGCTATTCGCTTTACGAGTTCGAAGTTACGGGGCAGTAAAAGAAGAGGGTTCGGGAACGCCAATACGGTATGGCGGTCCCGAACCCTTATTTGTGATGGGGCTAAATCATCAGAATTTCGCGAATTTCCCGCTCAGTTAGCGCGGATAACGTCTCCTGTCCTGGCTTTAGTACCTCTTCGACGAGGTTTTTTTTCTTTTGCTGCAGCTCGTACATTTTATCCTCCACGGTGCCTTGCGCGACCAGACGGATGACCTGAACGATATTTTTCTGTCCGATCCGATGGGCTCGGTCTGCGGCCTGTTGCTCGACCGCGGGATTCCACCATAAATCGTAGAGAATGACCGTATCCGCGCCGGTCAGGTTTAAGCCGGTGCCGCCGGCCTTCAGCGAGATCAGGAACATGTCGCGTTCTCCGTCGTTAAATCGGTTGCAGAGCTCCACCCGTTCGGCCGCTGGGGTTTTTCCGTCGAGATAAAAGAAAGGTTGCCCCCGATAACCCAGCTCACGGCCGATAAGCCCAAGCATCTCCGTAAATTGGGAGAAAATCAGCACGCGCTTGCCGGCGCTTTGGCATTCCTCAATCATTTCCATCAACTGATCGAACTTCGCCGAACCTCCGTCATACCCGTCGACGAACAGCGACGGGTGACAGCAAAGCTGCCGCAGCCGGGTCAACCCGGCTAAAATACGAATGCGGTTTTGACCGAAAGTGTCCTCGTCCAAATGTTTGAGTGTCTCCTGCTGCAGCTTGGCCAAATAGGCAAGGTACAGCTTCTTTTGTTCCGGGAGCAACTCCGAAGCCTGGAGGGACTCGATCTTCTCCGGAAGCTCCTTCAGCACGTCGATTTTCAACCGCCGCAAGAGGAAGGGGCGAATTCGTTTCGCCACCGTCTCCCGGGATAGATCGTTAAACGCTTGCCGGCTTGGGAATAATTCGGGAAACACGGCGCTGAAGATCGACCACAATTCTTCCAGCGAATTTTCCACCGGGGTACCGGTCAAGGCGAACCGGTATTTTGCCTGTAAGCTCTTCACCGCTTGGGCCGTTTGGCTGGCGTAATTTTTGAAGCTTTGGGCTTCGTCCAAAATCAACGTATGAAAGGATAGTTCGGCAAACTGTTCAATATCGCGGCGCAGTAACGGGTAGGAGGTGATGATCACATCCGCCTGCGACGCTTCACGCAGCGTCCGCACCCGTTCGGCTTTGCTCCCATCGGCGATGACCGCCTTGATATCCGGAGCGAATTTCGTCATCTCATTACGCCAGTTATATACCAACGAAGCAGGGGACACTATCAGCGCCGGCTGACCGGACTCGGCGATTTCCGGCAGTACCGAGACGAGGAAAGCGATGCTTTGCAGCGTCTTTCCTAGTCCCATATCGTCGGCGAGAATGCCGCCAAAGCGGTAGTGGGCCATCGTTTTCAGCCATTGGTAGCCATAGGCCTGGTAATCTCGAAGTACGTCGGAAAGCTGCGGCGGTACCGGAAAATCCAGATTGTCGGGATGCTGCAGGTTATGCAGCAGCTCACGGTAAGCTTTGCCGAGCTTCACCGTCCCGCCTTGTCCTTGGTCATCCCGGATGTGTAATCCACGAAGTACCGGCAGCCGGAACTCCGGTCCGTGGATCTCGCTTTGGCGCAAACCGAATTCGTTTAAGAAGCGAACAATGTCCTGAAACTCCTCGCTTTCCAGCGGCATGAGCGCTCCATTGGGCATCCGGTAATAGCGACGTTTCTCCTCCAGAGCTTCTAGCAAGCCGCGGATTTCCGATTCACCGATGCCCGTCATGCTGAAGCGGAACTCCAACCAATCCGTTCGCTCGTCCACTTCAACGGAAATTTTCGGCGGACGAAGATCAGGAATCAGCCGTGTTTTGACAGCCGAGGTCGCATAGATCTCCGCCAGCTTCTCGAGTTCCGGCATGACATGGTACAGGAACTCGTATTCCGCCTCCTCATTGTCGAGAAAATAGGCGCTTTCCGTTCGCGCAAACAAGCCGGACTCCATCAAATCGAGGATTTCCCGCTCCCGTTCACCATCGCGAAGGAGAATCAAATCGGTCCCTCTCTTTGAGCCAGGCTCTTCCAAAGGGTTGAACACAACATCCCCGTATTGGAATTCCAAGCCGGCCAGCAATCGATCTTTGACCCGGTCGAGATACACCCGGGCTTTTAACTGAGTTCGTACCATACGAGAAGCGACTTTTTGCTCAACGTTTACCGATCCAAGCTTCATCAGACCAGGCAGCACCCGTTCTACGAAAGGCTCAATTTGATCGGGCGAGATCAGGATATGCTGCTTCCGGGCGGTTGCGAGCATATGCTTCATCTCGGCGAGACGACGGGTTTGCGCCGGCGGTCGCCGGATAAGCTTGCCTTCCGACAGAATGACGCCGTAGGCATCCAACACCGTCACCTCATCGAGGCCCTGTGCGGAAAATTGATAGCTTTCGTCACCGGACTGACCAAGCTCAAAACTTAACGGCAAGGTTTCGTTCGTCACCGTTAGGCCCGGCCATATTTGGCCGTCATGTTCCAAATGCACGAGTGGTGCCTGAGTTAGCAGGGGAAGAAGACCGTCCCAAAAAAACGGCGGCACCGGCAGCAATCGATCGGAGTGACCGTAGGATTTGGCGGTGTATCCCCCTAAGCTTTCCTGGTACATCTGCTCATTACGCTGGATCTCCGCTAGTTTCTGCAGGATCGCTTCATCCTCCGGCCTGAAGGCGTAACGTTCCGGATCGTAATTAAAATGCTTGGAGAAGCTGTACGGCTCGCGCCGCGAGATTTTATCGAGAAAATCACGAATGTTCTTGACGATGTAAAGCCGCTTCTCGCCGATCTTTAGCTCCAGTCCGAGCAAGTATTTACGATATCCGTAAGGCACCGGTCGGAGCGTAAATTCGGCTTCCAGCGGCGTCCGCTGGTCGAACCTCACTCCTGTCCGGAGCGGCGGCTGGGCGTTCTCTTCGAACAAGCGCATCATATCTCGTGCGATCCAGATATCGCGGGAGGGGATGTCGCCGGGTTGTTTCTTCTGCATCATGCTTAAAGATTCGTTCCAAGCCTCCCCTGCGAAATTCAGGTCGTCGCCCTGCGTCCAGTCCTCTTGCAGTAATGACCGGGAGGGACGAACCGGTGACTTGCCGCCCTGCAGCATGTCGTGCACTCCGAGCAAGACGGCGGCAATATGTTTGCAGTAGTTATTATAAGAGTAGAAGGCGGGGCAATTGCATTCCGCATGCACGTCGCCGTGTTGATCGATCTGCAGCGCAACATGATAGTGGCCGGTCCCGGACACCGCCGCTTCATAAACGCGGGAGCCGTGGTCCATTCGGAGGAAGGTTACCTTGCCGGTTCGGTAATAAGCCTCTCCACGCTCGTAAGCGATCCGGCCGCATAACAATTTGATGACGCGCTGCGTTAATTGTAAGCTCATGGATTGATTCCTCTCTCGGTCATTTCCGTTCGTCAGGTGTTCGCCTTTTGTTCTCCTCTTATGATAACAGAAAAACGCCCGGTGAAAAACGAGGGGTTCTATCAGCCAGCTGTGAGGATAATATCACTACGGTTGCCATATTCTTTGCCCGTCCCTTAAGATAAGATGATGATGGATGACCAATTGGAGGGGACTAGGTGTGGATACCTTTGCCTGTATTTATATTCTTCGCGGCGACCCGTTTCGTCCCGGGACCTGCTTATATCTGGATCAAGATGTGACGGAAATCGGGCGCACTTCTTCGGATAACTTTCCGGATATGGCGTTCACGAACATTTTTATTTCCCGCAAGCATTTATTGATTCGGAAGGAAGGGGACCGGGCGGTTGCTTACGATATGGGAAGCCGCCATGGTACGGAGCTGAACGGGGTACGTATGATCGCGCATGCCCCGTACGTGCTTGAAACGAACGACATCCTGAAATTAGCGCGGGGTACGAGTGTACTGCATTTTTCCTATTCGCCTGGGGAACAGACGCTGGAGTTTGAGCCGGTGGTTAGCTCGGCACATCCGGAGGCGCTGGAGGGACCGGTTACGATCCATTGGGAGAAACGCGAGTGTATCGTGGATGGGGTCAAAATCTCGATGTCCGAAAAAGAATATTTACTGCTCAGACTGCTACATGAGCACCCGAACCGCCTGGTGACGATTCACGACATCAAGCAAAAGGTGTGGTACGACCGCAATCCCGGCCCTGACGGGCTGCCGGATGTGACGATCGACGAGCTGACGACGCTGATCTATCGGATTCGCAAGAAGTTTGGCCGAGACACGTTCCAGATCAATGCGATCCGAGGAAGCGGATATATATTAGAGACAGAGTAAGATTTGGATGGGGAGGATCGGGGGGGAATTGGTTTGCGTAAGATCAGGAATATCTTTAGAACTAGAACGTTTTGGATTGTGCTTCTCTTTATCGCATTCGTTTATTTGAACAATACGCCGCATTTGATCGCCGCCCGCGACGGTGAGGCGAAGCTGTTAGCCCACCGCGGGCTGGCGCAAACCTTCCCGATGGAAGGGATTGAGAACGATACGTGTACAGCCGAGCGGATTTACGAGCCGGAGCATGAGTATCTAGAGAACACGCTGCCTTCCATGGAAGCGGCGTTTGCGGCAGGCGCGGACATGGTGGAGCTGGATCTAAAGCCGACCAAGGATGAGCAATTCGCTGTGTTCCACGATTGGACTTTGGATTGCCGGACGAATGCCGAAGGAACAACCAAGGACTACACGATGGCCGAGCTGAAAATGCTGGACATCGGTTACGGATATACGGCCGATCAAGGCAAGACGTATCCGTTCCGTGGCAAGGGCGTTGGGCTGATGCCCTCGTTGCCCGAGGTTGTGGAGCATTTTTCGGGTAAAGCTCTATTGTTGCACATCAAGAGCGACGACCCCGAGGAAGGTAGGCAACTTGCCGCTTACCTCTCTACCCTAAAGAAGGAAGAGCGGGACTTGCTGACTGTTTACGGCGGTGACCAACCGATCGCCATCTTAAAGGAACTGCTGCCGGATACACGGGTCATGTCCAAAGCGACGTTGAAACAGTGTCTATTGTCTTACGAAGCTTCCGGATGGTCGGGATACATCCCCGACGCTTGTCGAAACACCGAGCTGCACATCCCTGAGAAAATCGCGCCTTGGCTGTGGGGATGGCCGGATAAATTCCTGAGCCGCATGGAACGGGCGAACACGCGCGTCATCCTGGTTGGCGGCGACGGTAGCGACTTCTCCAGCGGCTTCGATATGCCGGAGGATGTCAAGCGGCTACCGGCGGGATATACCGGTTGGATTTGGACGAACCGAATCGACCGGATTGCAGCAGCGGTCCGAAGAGATCCTCCCGACTGAAGATCACAACAAGTGAATGGCCGTTCCAAAGTCTGTAACTCGACTTTGGGACGGCTTTTTTATACTTTTTTTAGATTTCGTTTAGAAGCGCTTTAGAGCCGTGGGCTAAGCTTATAAAGGAAAGACAAAACCATACGGAAAGGAAGAAGAAGATGAACCAAAAATGGATGAAGCGAGGAGCGGTGTTCGGAATCGGGGCCGCCCTGCTGCTCGGCAGCGGATTGTCTGCCATGGCGGGAACGTCGGGGTACGAAACTTATAAGTCCGCGATCAAACAGACGTATACCGCGTCAAGCTTGACCAACCAAGGAAGCATTGTCGTGACCGACAACGGCAAGACAATTGCGAACGCGAAGTTGGAGGTCAAGCTGAACAAGGAGAAGGACACCCTGAGTGCTAACATTGAGGTAACCGGGACTTCGGGAACCCAGACGTTCCAAGCGTATAAGCAAGACGGAAAAATGGTGTTCGTTGGCGGCGACGATGCCGACATTTATCGAGTTCTGCCCCTTGCAGAAGAGGAGAAGCGATTCGGTGACGGGGACTTTGATCCTCCGCAGCATGCAGAACAATTGATGGAAGCTTTAGTGGGTAACATCACGGATTTGGCTACGGTGCAGGAACTGCCATCCGGCGGCAAACAAACCTCGCTGCATTTAACCGGCAGCCAAATTCCAGCGATCGTGCAAGCGGTAGGCTCCCTCGCAGCCGGACATATGGCAACGGTCGACAAAATGATGGCTGAAGGCGGCCAGAATGCACACATGGAACACGGGATGACCGGAGCGCCTTCTACAGGGATGATGTCGATGCATCCTTCTATGACGGATTTCGATTTTCCGGTGTTAACGAAGGACGTGAAGGTTGAGGATATCCGTTTTGACGCGGAGATCAACAAGGAACAATATGTAGAACACCAGCAAGGACAAATACTCGTGCGGGGAACAGACGACGCAGGACAAACGCATGAGCTCGTCGTCAAAGCCAGCTTTGATCTGTCCGGGTTTGGACAAACAATGCCGGATACCGTGGACTTGACCGGGAAGCAGGTCGAAACGATCGAACGCCAGGAACATATGCCGCATTGGCATCGATAATCATGGAGTTACCGGGTGTCGGGCCAGGCGGCCCGGCATCGTTTTCTAGAATGGATCGATAGGAGTTGGTGGATGTGGAGACGATTTTGGAGGCACTAGGGGTTAGTAAACGTTTCGGCAACGGACGCGGAATCGGCCAGGTAAGTCTGAACGTCAAAGCTGGGGACATCGTTGGGCTGTTCGGGCAAAATGGGGCTGGCAAAACAACCCTGCTTAAGGCGATGACGGGCCTTTGCCGTCCCGACGAAGGAACCATTCGGCTATTCGGCTACGATTTGAATAACCACTTCGAGCAGGCGATGACCCGAGTAGGTTGCGTGATCGAGGCGGCAGATGCGTACGACTATATGACGGGGAAGCAGAACCTTCGTCAGGCCGCTCGCTACTATCCGAATGTGCCGGCTTCGCGAATCGAGGAAGTACTGGAAATGACGGGGTTGGCGCCTTATCAGAACGAACGGGCGAAGCACTATTCGTTAGGGATGAAGCAGCGTCTGGCGCTAGCGGCAGCCTTGCTGCATGAGCCGCGGCTTGTGATCCTCGATGAACCGACGAACGGGCTGGATATTGAAGGAATGGTGGAGCTTCGCGGAACGATTTCCAGGTTGGCACGTGAAGAGGGGATTGCTTTTGTGATCTCCAGCCATATGCTAAGCCATCTTGAACCGATCGTGACTACGGTTGGAATCCTTCACCGCGGGGATTTGATTCGTTTTGGCCTCCGTTTTGAATTGGTGCCGCCGGACGTGACGTTGGAAGATTACTATTTGGATGCGATCCAATCAGGGAAAGGAGAAGATCTACATGAACGCACTGCTGGCTAGCTGGCGTAACGAGGTGGAGAAACTGTGGTTGCGAAAAAGAACCAAGGCGGTTCTGGCGCTGGCCATCCTAGTTCCGGTGGTTTTAACACTAGGCATCTCATCTCTTGGCCGTATGATGGGGCTGACTGCCGCGCTCGGGGGGCAGGTCTCCATAATCACCCTGAATCTGCTAACCGGGTTCTTGCTCCCGCTCTATTTGTTTATCTCGGCTGCCGATTTGTTTCCCGGCGAGACAGCCGCTCGAACGATGAAATTAACACTGGTGCGCCCCGTGACTCGCGCCAAGCTGTTCGCGGCCAAGGCGTTGGCGCTCTGCTCGGCTGCAGCAGCGATCTTAGCCGCAGCCGGAGTGACTTCCGCGGTCTGCGGTCTGCTGACGTTCTCATCATCATCGATGCTGGAATGGACGGATAACCTGATCGCCTATGCGGTGTCCGTTGTTCCTATGGCGGTACTTAGTCTCATCGCGGTATGGATTGCGATGTTCTTCTCAAATAGCGCCGCTGCTCTGGGCTCCATGATTGTCGTATTCGCCGCCGCGAAGCTGCTGCCGATTCTGTTCCCAGCGATTGCGATCTGGTCGCCGTTTGCCTACACAGATTGGTACGCATCATGGATGGGTAACGGAGCCGGGATCGGCAAATTGCTGCAATCGTTTTTCATTTTGCTCGCTTATAGTATGATGGCATATGTAAGCAGCGTCACCCGATTTGAGCGCAAGTCATTCTGATCTCCTTGAAAGGAACCGCCTCTGATGACGATCCGACTAAGATTGATTTTATCCTACATTGCGATGGTGTTGATTCCCCTATTTTTGACGCTGATCACCGCCCTGGTGCTAACGCGCGTCTTCTTCGGCGCCGGAGACGCTTCTGGCCGGGGTGGAGACGGCTTTCAGTTCCACGGGCATGCATTGTCGGAATTTTGGGAGAAGATCAATGAACGCGAACAGCTGATGAACGGGGTCAAGTTCGTTGCCGAGCAGGATCCCGAGCTATTGGCCGACCCGAAATTCGTGGCGGGTACGGGGGAGACGCTGCAGGGACTTCAAGCGGGTCTCGTGATCGTCCGGAGCGGCGTAGTGACTTATGCCTCCTCCGATGTGGATCATAAAGGCTTAGAAGACGAATTGGCTCGGGTCGATACGGATCAGGAAGGACGATCTCGATGGATGATGAGCCGGGGTCCTGAAATAGGCGGCCGCTACAAGGCGGAGCGCGTAGACTTCGTATTTGGCGATCAGAGCACCGGAACCCTATATCTCTTATCGGATTTAAATCCATTGCTCGGCAAAATGTCGTGGTTTATGCCGATGATGTTTATTTCGCTTCTGCTTATCGTCGCGCTCACCAACTTGCTGCTGACGTTTTTCGTGTCCCGCAGCATTTTACGCCCCTTGTACACGCTTAAACGGGCGGCGGAACGCATCAAAGAAGGCCAGCTGGACTATCCGCTTTTGATGCAGCGCAAGGATGAGTTTGGCGAAGTGGGGGAAGCTTTCGAGGAAATGCGCGAGCGTTTGAAACATTCGATCCATTTACAACTCCAGTACGAGGAGAACCGCAAGGAAATGTTGTCTAATATTTCACATGATCTGAAAACCCCGATCACCGGGATCAAGGCTTGCGTTGAGGGACTTCAAGACCGCGTGGCCGATACGGAGGAGAAACGCGACAAATACATCGCGATGATCGGACAGAAAGCGAATGATATGGACCGGATGATCGAGGAGCTCTTCCTCTTTTCTAAGCTGGATTTGAAGCGCCTGCCGTTTGACTTCGAGCAGATGGATGTAGTTGGTTTTCTGCAGAGCTTCAGTGAAGAAATGAAGACCGACCCCCGATTCGCACAGGTGCAGATCAAGTTTATCTCCACCGCCGAGCACCCGCTTCACGTCGTCGCAGATCGGGATAAACTGAAGCGAGTGCTCATGAATATTGCGGAAAACAGTTTGCATTATATGAATAAGCCCGACCCACGCTTGACCCTGGAACTCGAGGCTAGCCCTCGCGAAGCTCTCGTTCGCATCCGGGACAATGGAGCCGGCATCGATGAAGCGGCATTGCCGAAGGTGTTCGAGCGGTTCTACCGCGCCGAATCATCGCGGAGCAGTCATAGCGGTCGCGGCGGCAGCGGTCTGGGTCTTGCCATCGTACGACAAATTATCGAAGCGCACGGCGGCATCGTGCGGGCAGACAGCCAAACCGGCGTGGGAACTTCGATCTCATTCACGCTGCCACGGCAGGCATATTCACGGACGGACGGTGAACGTAAATGAAACGGATTTTGATTATTGAAGACGATCCCGTGATTGCAGAGGTGGAGCGGGATTATTTGCAGGCGAGCGGATATGCGGCGGATATCGCCGCTAATGGAGACGAGGGGTTGCAGCTGGCGCTCTCGGAATCGTACGACCTGCTTGTGCTCGACCTGATGTTGCCGGGGGTGGACGGCTATGAAATCTGCAAGCAAGTACGCGAGGCCAAGGAAATCCCAATCCTGATGGTTTCCGCCAAGAAGGAAGACATCGATAAAATCCGCGGTCTCGGCTTAGGTGCTGACGATTACGTGAGCAAGCCGTTCAGCGTAGGTGAACTCATGGCCCGTATCAAGGCGCATTTAACGCGGTATGAGCGGTTGACGAACCATTCACGCCCGGCAGACAAAGACGAACTTCGCCTTCGCGGTTTGTATATCGATAAAATGTCGCGAAAGGTGTCGGTGAACGGCGTAGAGCTTGCACTAACGGGAAAAGAATACGATTTGCTGCTGTTTATGGCGATGCACCCGAACCGGGTATTTTCAAAGGATGATTTATTCGAAAGAATATGGGGGATGGACTCGCTGGGCGACCTGGCTTCCGTCACCGTCTACATAAGCAAATTAAGGGAGAAAATTGAGCGCGATCCGTCAAAGCCACAGTATATCGAAACAATCTGGGGCGTTGGTTATCGCTTCAACCTATAAGTGTAAAGCGATAGGCCCAGGTTCATCGCATAGTGCTTCTATTTGCTGTTTTGCACGATTATCCCTTTCGTTAAGGGAGCAAGGACAAGGGGCGTACGGGCATACTCTTGTTCTCTGATCAAAAGGGATAATGGTGGAAAGAGGGTATGGTGCTTTGATGGAAGTTACTATATAATTTTTAGCGGACTATAAATTGATTCAAAGCGAGGGATACCCATGGCTGCCATTGAAGTGCGCGATTTGCGCAAGACATTTAAGGTGCAGAAAAACCGCGAAGGCCTCAAAGGGGCCTTTCTTGATTTATTTAAGCGGGAATACAACGAAGTGGCCGCCGTGAAAGATATTTCGTTTCAGATTCCGGAGGGGGAGATCTGCGGATATATCGGGGAGAACGGGGCCGGCAAATCGACGACGATCAAAATGCTCACCGGTATTTTGGTACCGACATCGGGACATTTGAAGGTTGGCGGATTCGTGCCGCACGCCGAGCGCGAGAAGTTCGTGCAGCATATCGGGGTCGTCTTTGGACAGCGCAGTCAACTCTGGTGGGACATCGGCGTGATCGAGTCGTTCGAGCTGCTGCGCAAGGTCTACCGGGTGCCGCAGGCCGAGTACAAGAAACGGCTGGACGAACTGGTGGAACGCCTTCAGCTACAGGAACTACTGAACCGCCCGGTACGCAAGCTGAGCTTGGGGCAACGGATGCGTTGCGAGCTGGTTGCGGCGTTACTGCACAATCCTTCGATCGTCTTTCTGGACGAGCCGACGATTGGTTTAGACATCGTGGTCAAATCGGAAATTCGCGATTTCCTGAAGGATATGAACCGCGTGTACGGCACGACGATTCTGTTGACAACTCACGATCTGCAGGATATCGAGGCGCTTTGCTCCCGGGTTATTATGCTCGACGACGGACGGATCATTTATGATGGCGGCCTCGAAGAGCTGAAGGACCGTTGGGGTACGGGCAAGGAAGTGCTGTTCCAGTTCGGGACGGCTACCAAACTCGAACAGTTGCGGGGCTGGACGGGAGCGCTGCCTGTGATCTGGACGGCGGAGAACGACCTGAACGCCAAAGTCTGGATCCCGCGGGATATTGGTGTCTCTGAGGTGCTGGGACAGGTTGTTGGCCAGGCGGACATCACCGACATCAAAATCATCGAAACCAACACCGACGAAATCGTTCGTAGCATTTACCAATCCGGTTCGGCGGATAAACCGGCGGACGCGGAAACGGAGAGTAAGGAAGGTGCGGTCATCCATGTCTAACCAGTGGGGGGCGTACCTCGATTTTATCCGCATCCGATTCTTGACGATGCTGGCGTATCGGGTGAACTACTATTCGGGTATCTTGATCTATTCGCTCAACATCGGGGTTTACTATTTTACGTGGAAGGCGATCTACGGGAGCGGCGGCGAGCTGGGTGGTTTTACTGCCTCGCAGATGACGACTTACTTAGCCGTTTCGTGGATGGCCCGTGCGTTCTATTTCAACAACCTGGATCGGGAAATCTCCACGGACATCCGTGACGGTAGCATCGCCATCCAATTTATTCGCCCTTATAACTATATCCTCGTCAAAATGATGCAAGGCCTCGGCGAAGGCATGTTCCGTTTCATCATGCTGATGGTTCCCGGCATGGCGATTGCCATGCTGTTATTTCCGGTCAAGCTGCCGACCGAGTCCAGTGCTTGGATCGGTTTTCTCGTGATGCTGTTCTTCAGCTTTCTGATCAACTCGCAGCTGAACGTGATTACAGGGCTTATGTCTTTTTTCGTGGAAAATAACGAAGGCTTTATGCGAATGAAACGGGTTGTCGTTGATTTGTTCTCAGGCCTGATCATTCCGATTAGCCTGTTTCCAGCTTGGCTTGGCGGCATCATGTCGTTCCTGCCGTTCCAGGCGATCACGTATTTGCCGGGTTCGGTGTTTACAGGTCGGATTCAAGGGTCGTCGATTTGGAACGTGCTTGGTATTCAGGTTATCTGGTTCGTCATCCTACTCATACCGATGATTGGGCTGTACCGTGCCTCGCGGAAGCGCCTGTTCGTGCAAGGGGGTTAAGGAAGCATGTACTACTTGGGCCTCATGGGCGAATACTTAAAAAATTACATGAAAACCCGAATGACCTACCGCGCCGACTTCTGGGTGGAGGTGATCTCCGATTTACTCTTTCAGGCAACAAACCTGATCTTTATCTTTGTCATCTTTATGCACACCAACAGCCTGGGCGGTTGGAGCGAGAGCGAAGTGGTGTTCGTTTACGGCTTCTTTATGGTTCCGTTCGGCGTGTTTAGCTGCTTCGTCAATCTATGGAATTTCAGCGAACGGTATATCGTCAAAGGCGAAATGGACCGGATAATGACACGTCCGGCATATAACCTGTTCCAGATCTTCCTGGAAAACGTGGACCCACCGGCGCTAGTCGGCTCGATTATCGGAGGTATCATCATGGCGATCAGCGGAGGACAGTTAGGTCTCAGCTTCGAGTGGTGGACGATTCCCGCAATGCTGCTGTTTACGCTCAGTGCAGTAGCAATATATACCGGAATCTATACGACGCTAACCTCGTTGTCGTTTTACTCCGACGCGCCAACCGGCATCTTGCCGTTGATGTATAACGTTCAGGGATATGGGCGGTACCCGGTAACGATTTACAACCGGGCGATTCAAGTGCTTCTAACCTGGATTTTACCGTTTGCCTTTGTTGGGGTCTATCCGGCTTCGCTGTTCCTGGAGCGGGAGGAGATGCGGCAAATGGCTTGGCTGACCCCGTTGGTAGGCCTCGTATTTCTGGCGATCGGCCTGACCGCCTGGAATTACGGGGTTAAGAGGTACCGGGGTGCAGGATCGTAAATCACATAGGATGAAAAGAAAGCCGGCGACCCTTAAATGGGCGCCGGCTTTCGTTCGTTAGAAGCGATTTCGGTTGCGATACAGCAGTACCATAAAGAACGGTGCTCCGATCGCCGCCGTCAACACGCCGGCAGGAACGTCGCGCGGCAAAAAGGCGGTCCGCGCAACCAGATCCGCGACAAGCAGGATCAATGCTCCAAGCAACGCGCTGACCGGGAGCACGCTGGAGAAGGATGGCCCGGTTAGCCTGCGGGCCATGTGCGGGGCCATTAGGCCGATAAAGGCGATCGCGCCGCCGATGGCCACCGCAGCGCCTGCGAGCGAAACGCTGAGCACGATCAGCAGCAGTCGCTGCAGTTGTACGCGCGAGCCAACGCTGGTGGCGATATCGTCGCCCAAGGCCTGAATGTTGACTTGGCGTGCCTGCAGCCAGGTGAGGATCAGCAATAAGGCTGTCCAAGGCAGAAGCGTCAGCACGTCGTTTTCCCAGGAGACGCCGTAGATGCTGCCGGTCATGAACGTGAGGGACTGGTTCGCCAGCTGCATCGGACCGGAAATGATCAGCATATACGATACCGATTTAATGGCAGCGGAGACGCCGATCCCGATGAGGATGATTCGCAGCGGAGACGCACCGTTCTTCCAGGCCAACACGTACAATAACCCCGTGACGATAAACGCGCCAAGGATCGACGCGAGCGGCATCCAGTGAATCGAGATGGAACCCTGGAATAGGTAAATAAACAGGATTGCTCCCAACGAGGCGCCCTCGGTAATCCCGGCAACGTCTGGCGAAGCGAGCGGATTTCGGATGACGCCTTGCAAAATGGCTCCGGCCACAGCCAAGGAAGCCCCGACCAGCACGGCTACCAAGATTCGCGGCAAGCGGAGATTCATGACGATGACTTGTTCGCCGGGTTCGGCCATGCCAAACAAGGCTTTCATGACGGTCTGGGGAGGAAGATAGTGGCTACTGACCCCCACACTGATGACCATCATACCGAGACAAAGGGCGGACAGGAGCAGGCAAATCCAAAGGGTTCTTTTTTTCTTCGCCTGCAGGGATGAATTGATGTGGGTTGATGAGGTTTTACCAGGTTTGGCCATCAGTTCTTCACCCCTTTTCTGGCGATGTATACGAAGAACGGTACGCCCAAAATCGCGGTCATGACGCCGACCGGGACTTCCTTCGGCATGGCAATGTATCTGGAGCCGATGTCGGCAGAAACGAGCAGCAAAGCTCCGGATACAGCGCAATAAGGTAGAATCCAGCGGTGATCCGTGCCGACGAAGTGGCGAACGATATGCGGAATGATAATTCCGACAAATGCGATGGGTCCGGCCACGGCCACAGAGGCTCCGGCAAGCAGGATGACTGCGATTGCAGCCATCGTCTTGATGAGGCCTGTACGTTGACCGAGCCCTTGTGCCACGGTATCTCCCATCGCCAGTACGTTAAGTTGTCGAGCCAGCAGAAGGGCAAGGAGGAACCCAGCCCCCATATAAGGTAAGACGTTAAGGAGTTGCTCCGTTCCTCGTCCCGCTACCGAACCGACTAACCAGACGAGCACTTGATCGAACATTTTGCCGTCGGACAGCATCAAGCCTTGGGTTAACGAGAAAAAGAACGCCGCCATCGAAGCGCCAGCGAGCGTAATCTTAAGCGGCGTCATGCCGTCTCGTCCGAGGCTTCCTAAGAGGAAAACCACCGCGCCGCTAAGGGCCGCTCCAACCAAAGCAACCCAAGTTAAGGCTTGCATGCCCGATAGGCCAAGCCATCCCGATGCCAGGATGATAAAGAAGGCCGCCCCGGAATTGACGCCCAGTGTGCTGGGCGAAGCGATCGGGTTACGTGTGATCACCTGCATCAGCGCACCGGCCACGGCGAGACAGGCACCGACGGCTGCAGCGATAAAAGCGCGCGGCACACGGGCCGTTTGAACAAGCAAGTGTTCGTTACTGCCGTTCGGATGGACAAAGGATTCCCAAATGGTAGGGAAAGGGATGTCCGTCACGCCAAAGCTGATGCTGCATACAAGGGCTGCGGTCAAGATCAAAGCACAAATCAACAAGCCTAAACCTTTCATGAGGCATTTTCCCACTTTCCGATCGAATAGATCATGTCCATTAAATCTTAGAAGATGGGGAGGAGACTGTCAATGAGGTTGAGAATCATTCTTAATGTATTGACAATCGGACGGTAATGCCCTATATTTTTTGAAGATGATAATCATTATCAGTGATAAGAGATAGACTCATTTTGAAGGGGAGAATAATCATGAATCATACTCGTAAGGCTTACACTTATCGCGGTCGTTCCATCTGGTGGGCCTTTGTTGTATTAGTGCTTGCGCTCGTAGTTGCGGGTTGCGGGAAGGACGGGAATCAAGGGGCGTCTAACAATAACGGAACAGAGGGGAACGTAGCTGCAGAGAACGCGAAAGGGAGCGGTAACGCGAACGCTGATGGCAAACGAATCGTAAAACATGCGATGGGCGAGACCGAAATCGTGGGGACGCCGCAAAAGGTCGTGATTTTGACCAACGAAGGAACGGAAGCGCTGCTCGCATTGGGCGTTAAACCGGTTGGAGCGGTTCGTTCCTGGACAGGGGACCCCTGGTACCCCCATATCAAGGATGAAATGGAGGGGGTTACCGTCGTAGGCGAAGAAAGCCAGCCGAACCTGGAGCTCATCGCCGGATTGCAGCCCGATCTCATTATCGGCAACAAAATGCGCCAGGAAAAAGTTTACGAGCAGCTGCAGGCCATCGCTCCTACGGTGATGTCCGAAGACCTGCGGGGAAATTGGATGAACAATTTCAAATTATATGCGGAAGCCTTGGGCTTGAGCGACAAAGGCGACGAGCTGTTGAGCGCTTATGACGCGCGGATTGACGACTTTAAGTCCAAAGCCGGCGATAAGCTGAAAGATACCGTATCCGTTGTCCGGTTTATGGATGGCAAAACGCGCGTATACCACACGAACACGTTCTCAGGCATTATTTTTGAACAGTTGGGGATTGCCAGAAATCCAATGACGCTAAACGCCAAAGATACGTTTGTCGATGAGATCACCAAGGAACGGCTGCCGGAAGTGGATGCTGACCGGTTGTTCTACTTCACCTATGAAACGGGCGACGGGAAAGCGAATCAGACCGAGCTGGACTGGACAAATGACCCCTTGTGGAAAAATTTGAACGTCGTCAAGAACGAAAAGACCTACAAAGTCGACGATGCCATCTGGAACACGGCAGGCGGTATTAAAGCGGCTAATCTGATGCTTGACGAACTTTATCAAATCTATGAGCTAGATAAATAAGCCAAGTTATTTGACCGGTCTGGCGAACCGTCCGAGAATCTCAATGGATTGGACCACATTCATGAATGCGTGAGGGTCGGTGTCAACCACGGCTTTTCGGACGGCCGCCAGTTCGTACCGGGTCGTTACGGTCATCAACGTATAGTTCTGTTCTTCACGGTATCCGCCTTCGGAATGAAGGCAGGTGATGCCATGATGTAGCTTACGCAGTTGGCAGAGCATCTCTTCCTTGCGTTTCGTTATGATGAAGCAGGTCACCTTGATATGCCCAACATGGATCATATCGACGACTTTGCCTTTCACGAAGGTGGATAACATCGAATACAGAGCTAAGTCCCAGCTTTGAAAAAAGCCGAGCGCCAAAATGACGAGTCCGTTGAGCAGAAAGAGGATGTTCCCCATGGGAACGTCCCTTTTTCGCGTTACGATGGATCCGAGAATATCAAAGCCTCCGGTTGAGCCCCCAACGCGCAGCGAAAATCCGATGCCCGCCGCTGAAATAATACCGCCGAATACCGCCGCAAGAATCGGATCATGGGTGACTTGCACCTCGGGGATGATAGAGATAAACCAGGTGGTACTGACGACGGAGATGCAGCTAAGCACGATATAACGTCGCCCAACCGCTTTCCAGCCCCATAATATCAATGGAACGTTAAGCAGAAAGTAAACGATCGAGATATTCCACCCTGTCAAGTAACTGATGATGGAGGCAACGCCCGTAACCCCCCCGGACAGCAATTTATGTGGGATCAAGAACAAGTCGAGCCCAGCGGCGACAAACAAGGCTGATAGCAGGATGACACCAACCTCCTGTGCGGGTTTCAAGGAAGCTCGAAGCGGTTTTTCGATGATCGGGCGATACTGATCCAAATTCATGTCTATGCCTTCTTTTCATTTGAGTGTAGGAAGTTTCATAAAATATATTTATCGGATTAAATTATCTTTTTTATCAGTCTGCCGGACTATGACATTTGTCAACCTCATGTCAAACAAACGTTATTCCTCTACTAGCTTCTGATAGGATTGATTCATCAATCCCACGCGTTCAATCGTTACCTTGATCGTTGGTTCGAATTGAATCTTAGCGAATTCAACAGCCCAGTCCTCTTTGATCGCTTGCCATCTCCGCGGATATTTGCGGTGATAAATGTCGGCGAACCCAACGACATCCGCCTGCATGCGGTTAACGGCATGCCACCCCTCCTGAACGATACGCAGCAACTTGTCTCCAATAGCACGTTCCAATTCTCTCACCACTCCCGGATCAATCGCATCGAATGGGGAGTTGGTATCCGTGATCGTGCCTTTCACTTTCAGGTTTGCGGTCACGATGACCTGCCCTTCCTTGCGAATCATCTTTAGCCGGGTGGAGGAGTCCGAGATCTCAAACGTGGATTTCGACTTGTGACCTTCCTTGTCTCCGCTAAATTCGAAGGAAATTACGGCCTTGTTCACCTGATTGCGAATAAAGGCGATTCCAAGTGCCTCATTTTGGTTGACCCATCCGACCAGTTTGCCTTTCTTCAAAATAGCCAGCCCACCCAATTTCACTTTGGAGGCCGTTATTGTGTTTTCGAGCGCTTTAGTTGAACCTGGCTCGCCTTTTCCGGAAACCAGCAGTTCAGGGATCACGGCACATTTGGACGCTCCCGCCGTTTGAGTAGCCAAGTTGTACATATTGACTTTTGGAAGGATAGAGGTGTTTTTGGTTTCTCTATCAATCAACTTGTGGATGCCTTCACCGGTGTTCTTTTCAAGATACATCAATTGGGACACAACGATCCGGGGATTATCCTTGGTTATGAAAAGGTTGACGGTTTCCCTAGCTTGAGGATTCCGCAAGTACGTGTCAATCAGCGAATAAAGCCCATATTTAGCTGCTTCGTCGCCGATTACGAATACGCGGTTGTTCCCGATATGTAACTGACGCGTGTTCTCCAATTCATTGTTAGCCAGTGCCTTCCGCAAGGTGTCTCCTTGAATCGATAGCACACTGATCGGCGGACCGGAGTTCGCATTGCCCCCTGATGTGCCTGAAGCGGAGGCAGCCGGAGTAACGAGTTGATAGGTCAACTCCCATTGATTATTTTTTCGATCAACGCCGGTTGCCGACACGATCGCTAAATCCGTCAGTTCCTTGTGACTCCAGCATCCGCTAAGGAAAAGGCATATAACAAACGCGAAGATCATCTTCAACCTGTTGAGTGGAAAAATCATGATTTCACTCCTTTTCCGGTTTCTGCCGGGGGGGTTGGGGTTTGAGAGACTTCTTTTGCCGTAGCCGGTTGTTACCGGCAATGCCGTCGGGACGGGTACGCATGCTCCATAATGGAAAGCGAATGAATACGTCCTTCATATTCGTCCAAATCAAGGGAGCGACCGGCATGAGGTACGGCACGCCAAACGAGCGTAGGGAAGCAAGGTGAATGCAAAGCAGCATCAACCCGACCATGACACCGTACAGTCCCAAGGTTCCTGCCAGCAACATCAACGCGAAACGGATAAGTCCCACGGTGACCGACAGGTTCGGGGACGGGATCACGAAATTCGAGATCGCCGTAAAAGAGACGATGATGACCATAGCGGCGGAAATTAGGCCAGCCGCCACAGCCGCCTGACCCAGTACGAGCGCCCCCACGATCGATATCGCTGAGCCGATCGCTTTCGGCATGCGAATTCCCGCCTCCCTTAGCACTTCGAACGTAATTTCCATCAAGAACGCCTCGATCAGGCCGGGGAGAGGAACGCCTTCTCTTTGGGCGACCAAACTAACCAGCAGGGTTGTGGGCAGCATTTCCGGGTGATACGTCGTCACGGCGATATATAATGAGGGCAGCAACAGAGAGACGAAAAAAGCGCCGAAACGGAGCAAACGCAGGAACGAAGCGATGTAAAACCGCTGATAATAATCCTCGCTGGAATCGAAAAAAGTAAAGAAGGTGACGGGGGCAAGCAGCACGAACGGAGAACCGTCAACGACGATAGCGATTTGTCCCTCCAACAAGCCAGCCGTCGCAGCATCGGGACGTTCCGTGTTAAAAATCGTAGGGAAAGGGCTTAACGCCGCATCTTCGATAAATTCTTCGATATATCCTCCCTCCAGGATACCGTCGGTTTGGATCCGGTCGAGGCGTTCTTGAATTTCACGGACAACGGACTCGTCCGCAATGCCTTCAAGATATAAAACAGATACGTTGGTTTGGGTTTGCTCTCCGATAACTTTGTTTTGGATGCGGAGATTCGGCGATTTTAGCCTGCGGCTGATTAAAGACGTATTCGTACGCAGGCTTTCCGTGAATGCTTCCTTTGGACCGCGGATCACATTTTGCGTTGTTGGCTCTGTGATGCTTCTTCGTTCACCGCCGGATGTGCCTGACGCGACGGCTTGTGGATACCCATTCACGAGAATGACGGTATCCCCCTGCATGATTTGCTGCCACAGCGATTCCATGTCCTCCACGATAACAGCAGGCCCTGCAGCAGAAGCGCAGTTTTGAATCGCAGCGAATCTTCCCGCCGAATCCCCGGCATGGGCGGATAGGACGTTCATGAGTGGGTGAAGCAGCGATTCGTTGATCGATGTGAGGTCGACAAGTCCATCGATATATACTAGTGCGCATTCCATTTGGTTCCTGTTGCCAGGAACATGAAAAGAACGGATCACAAGATCCGAACGTTTGGTGGCAGCGGCCCGCAGGCTATCCAGATTATCTTCCAGCCGCAAAGCTAATGGATGAGGCGAGGCGTGTTTCTCCTTGCGCTTTTGCATTACGTCGTTCTCTCCTTTTCATTCATTTTGAGGAGCGTCCCGTTTGCGTTTGAACCCTTGTGTAAGGAGCATGACCAGCAACAGGAGGATAGGCAAAACGATCTGAAAAATCGGAAAATGAAATTTCAGGTTGTGTTCAAAGCCAAATTGGATTTGCTCCATATAGCTTTTGAACATTCTGGCTCCGGCAAAGATAGCTATACCTACGGGAACGACCATTACTTGGCGTTTTACTTTGAACAACTGCGCCGCGGCCAGAACCGCCGCCAAATAATAGGTCGCCTGCTTGAAGAAAACACCTCCGAAGAGCAGCAAGCTAACGAACGGATCCATCCGTTCCAGAATGCCGCCGATTTCGATCAAGCTGGTCCCAAACATGAACGGGATGATATAGGCCCCTGACAAATCACCTAGTACGGCGATAATCAGCACATTGGTAAGAACGATAAAAATGCCGGAGAAGGTATAGGAAATCAGGGTAAACTTTTTGAAGTCGTTAAACTGGGTGACATGTTTCCAGAAGATAAGAAATACGACCATTTCCCCGAAAGGAAAAGAGATGACTTCAGGGACGGCGGCGTTCCATATCGGCATCCATCCCTGTTCGATTAGGGGCAACAGTTGCTTGAGATTAACAAGACCGGAGACGATCATAAGGCCAAACAACACAAGATAGATCAACAGCAGCCAGGGAAGCACTAATTGTCCTACCCGAAAGAATACTTCGATGCCTTGGATAATGGCGTAAGCCCCAACGGCCAACAGCACAATCATCACGACGTCCAGCGGGGTTCCGGGCAGCAGGTACAAAATGACCAAATCTCCGAACTCCCTCACGTTACGAACCGATTTGTAAATGAAATATCCGACGTAAGCCAAGCCTACCGTAAAACCGAGGTATTTGCCGAAATAACGAGTCAGTATTTCAATCAGATCCCAATGTGGGGCGCGACTCTGAATCGGCATCGTGATAAATATCAGGATGCCCATCCCAAGGATCATCGCAATGGCGACAGAGATCCACGCATCATGTTTGGCTTCACTGGCCAGCAGAAATAATGAGGAACTACCGATTTGAAACAAGATGACAATCGAAGCAAGTTGGCCAACGCTAATTTTTTCGTGCAAAATAACTCCACCTCCTACACAACTCATAAACAATGATCCTACTATTACCAGATTCCGCTAAATTTATGAAGAAAGGTTCACCGGATGGGGGGCCAGTAAACAGGGAATCCTATTGGATAATTCTCACTTGAAAGCGAGGGATATCCATGGTACAAACAAAAGGGAACGGCGGAAATGGCCAGCAGGATTCGGATCCGGCGGTTCGACTTAGCCGGTTCAAGGCGGAAGTGATGATGCGCGAGGGGTACAACATCAACCCGGAGCGGCCGGATGACGTGAAGTATGAAGTGGCCAAATCGTTAGGCGTGACGCTCAGGGAAGGCGATAATGGCGATTTGACTTCGGCGAAAGCCGGCAAGGTAGGCGGCGCGATCGGCGGTTCGATGGTCAAGGAGATGATCCGCTTAGCGAAGCAACGCTTGAACGATCAGCCGTAATTTAGAATGGGGGTTCGCCATGGTCATGAACGAATGGGATCAACTGAAGCAGAGCATTTCGAAGGTGTTTACGTTGATTCTAGCGCTCATGGACCATGGGGAAGCCGCCGTATTTTCCAAAGTAGGGATGGAGCCAACTGGCGACCATTTCAACTCGATCATGAAGCTGGAGCTGGCGCAGCCGGCGATACCGTTTAATCCGTTGATCAACGCCGGCGCGATCGTAGTCTCCTCGATGATCAAGGGGGCGAATGCGGAGGAGAAGTCGGCGCGCATTCTGGATTTTTTTCGGGAATTGGCCGGAAATTCCGGTTTGAATTACGATGAACAAGTTTACCGCTCAGAGTCGGAGACGGGACATTTGAACCGATCGATGGCTTATTTTTTGCTGGATAAAGGGATCTTGGGCTGTGGCGTGGAAGAGGTGCTGGACATCTACTTCCGCCACTGCTCGATCAAGGTCTGCTGCGAGGATTTGGCGCGAATGGCGCTGGTGCTGGCATTAGACGGGGCCGATCCTTTGACGGGAAAGACGCTGATCCCGCGGCGTTACGTGCAGATTGCCAAAACGTTTATGGTCACCTGCGGGATGTACAACGGCTCCGGCGAATTTGCCATCAGCGCGGGGCTGCCGGCCAAGAGCGGCGTGTCCGGCGGGATCTTGACGCTGGTGCCCGGACGATACGGGATAGGAGTCGTAGGCCCGGCTTTAAACCCCAAAGGCAACAGCATCGCGGGGGTGCAGTTGATCGAGCGGCTGTCGCGAACCTTGGATTGGAGCTTATTTTAAATAAGGAAAGGGCAGGTTTAGGTGAATCGACATTATCGGGTAATTTTAAAACAAATCGTGCATTGCTCTCATACCCACTTCCATTCGGAGTCGTTACTATAAAGGTTGTAAAGCAGATACTTACGATTCAAATGGGAGGGTTATCAATGTTCAAATGGAAGCGTTTACTGACGGCGCTGGTGGCAGTTACCCTGGTCGGGTCGCTGGCTGCCTGCGGTGGCGGAAACAACAATGCGGCAGAGCCGACGGGAGCAAAATCCGAAGGCAATGCGGCAACAGGATCGGGGAATGAACCCGTCAAGCTACGGATCATGTGGTGGGGGTCTCAGGAACGGCATGAAGCAACTTTGGCTGCCCTTGATTTGTATACGAAAAACAATCCGAACATCACGTTCGAACCGGAATACTCCGGTATGGACGGTTATTTGGACAAGCTGTCCACACAAGCGGCAGCGAAAAACGCGCCGGACATCGTTCAGCTCGATCCAGGTTGGGCGCCGGATTGGGCAAACCGCAAGCAACTCGCTCCACTGGATGCGGTTGATGTGTCGAAGATCGACCCAAAACTGTTAGCCGGCGGACAGCTGGACGGCACGCAATACGCCGTACCTCTGGGTTCCGTTGCTTTCGGGATGATTTACGACAAAGCGGCGCTGGATAAGCTGGGCGTCAAAAATCCGGAGAACGGCTGGACTTGGGATGATTTCTTCGCGCTGGCGAAAGAGTTGAAAGGCAAGCTGCCAGACGGTCAATATTTCACAAAGGATTATGCGGCCAACTACTTTATGTACTCGGCTTATCAGTACAGTAAAGGCAAAGGCATGGTCATTACGGAAGACGGGAAGTTCAACATCGATGAAACGTCCTTCCTGGAATGGACCAAGCATTTCGAGGAGCTTCGCAAGGAAGGGCTGGTACCGCCAGCGGACGTCAACTCTTCTGACAAAGAGTTTGACCCGCAAATGGACCTGATGGTCGCAGGGAAAATCTTGTTCCGTTATAGCTTCTCCAACAACTACAGCGCATGGGACAGCATTAAGAAAGGCGCTTACGCGTTGGTAACGATGCCGCGGGCGGAAGAAGCCGGCGGTTGGCTGAAACCGTCGATGTATCTGTCAGTCTCCGACAACTCTGAGCATAAAGCCGAGGCTGAAGCGTTCATCAATTGGTTCGTCAATGATCCTGAAGTGGCACAAATTCTGAAGACATCTCGGGGCTTGCCGGTCAACAAGGACAATGCAACTGCGCTGGAATCCAGCATGAGCGACGTCGACAAGGTCGGCATGGGGCTGCTCCGCGCGACCGAGATCGACGGTCAAACCTGGACTGCCGGTGCAGGTGGTTGGACGAATTACATCGATAAGGATTTCCCACTGGTGCACGATCAATTGAGCTTTAACAAGATCACGCCGGAAGAAGCCTACAAGCAGCTGAAAGAAGCGGCTGCGGCTTACGAATAAGACGTTCGATCCCAGCCCGGAACCGGATTCCCGTTCCGGGCTGATTTTTACCGAGGTGAGGGGAAGGGGGCGCGGAGATCATGTACCGGATTCAGGATATTCTGGATCGGCTGATGCCGGCGGAATCGATAGAGCAAACCGTCGACGGTCTCGTTATCGGCAGGCCGGATGAGGAAGTGCGAGGGATCGCCGTCACGTTTATGGCGACGCAGGCGGCCATTGAACAGGCGGTTTCGCTTGGAGCGAACTTGTTGATTTCGCACGAGGGGGTATTTTACAGCCATCGCTCAGACGGAAATACGTTGAAAGAGGACCCTGTCGTCTGGCATAAGAAGCATCGGCTGGAGGAACTGGGTCTCGCGGTGCTACGGTACCATGACGGTATTCACCGGGAGACGCCGGACGGCATTACGTCCGGGCTGATCGAGGAACTGGACTGGCAGGACGCGGTGTGCGAATACCAACCGGCTTCCGCGGTACTGGAGCTCCAAGCCGCAACGCTTGAGGAGGTGGCACGCCTGCTGAAAGTGAAGCTAAACCTCCCGTATGTACGGTTCACGGGCGATCCGGAAATGCTGTGCCGCAAGGTGGGAGTGCTGGTCGGTTACCGGGGCGGTGGCGAACTGGCGATCCCGCTGCTCAGGGAAGTTGACTTGATCATCGCCGGGGAAGGCCCGGAATGGGAAACACCGGAGTACGTGCGTGACGCCGTTTATCAAGGCAGGTGCAAAGCGATCATCTTCCTGGGCCATGGTCCGAGCGAAACGCCCGGAATGAAACGGCTGGCCCGCGTGCTCCGCGTTGCCTTTCCATCCCTTCCGGTTCATGTAATCGAGAATGAACCGTTATTTCATTGGATCTGACAGGGGGAGAAACCATGAACAAAGTAACCGCAAAAGCGGAATATGGATATGACGCTTGGCTACGGTACCGAAGCATCGAACCGGGCGAGCGACGAGAAGAGTTCAACGAATTTCGCGGCATCGTCGTCGAGGGAACCGATGAACCGTTGGCGCATACCGCGGCCCGGGAGTTGTCCAGAGGATTAAGCGGGATGCTGGGGCGTGAGGTCTCCGTCCTGGAGCACGCGGGGGATGCTCCTTGCTTTGTGCTGGGGCGGTTGGGACGCAGTCCGATCATCGACGGCATGTTCCCGGAAGGGGAGGCTGGCTTGAGGCTGGGCCGGGAGGGGTATGCTCTGCGGCATGAACCCGGTAGTTCTGGGCGGATCGCCATCGGCGCAGATAGCGACGCCGGTTTGCTGTACGGCGCATTTGATGTGCTTCGCCGCATCGGTACCGGACAATCGCTGCAAGGGTTAAATATCGTGGAACGTCCGGTGAATGGGCTCCGGATGCTGAATCAATGGGACAATATGGACGGAAGCATTGAGCGTGGGTATGCCGGTTCCTCGATTTTTTACGAAAACAACCGATTCACGCAGAACCTGGAGCGCCTTCGCGACTACGCGCGGTTGCTGGCCTCGACGGGCATCAATGCGATTGCCATCAACAACGTGAATGTGCACCGGATCGAAACCGAGCTGATTACAGAGGCGTTATTGCCAGAGGTAGCCAAGGTGGCCGAGATCTTCCGCATGTACGGCATCAAGCTGTTCCTCAGCATCAATTACGCGGCCCCGCTGGAAATCGGCGGGTTATCTACCGCCGATCCGCTTGACCCGGAGGTTGCGGCCTGGTGGCGCGAACGCGCAGCGGAGATTTACCGAACGATCCCGGACTTTGGCGGGTTCTTGGTGAAGGCGGATTCGGAGAACCGGCCGGGACCGTTCACCTATGGGCGGGATCATGCCGACGGCGCCAATATGCTGGCCGAGGCGCTGGAGCCTTACGGCGGGCTCGTGATCTGGCGATGCTTCGTTTACAACTGCAAGCAGGACTGGAGAGACCGCAAGACGGATCGGGCACGGGCCGCCTACGATCATTTCGTCCCGCTGGACGGGCGATTCAAAGAGAACGTCATCTTGCAGATCAAAAACGGTCCGATCGACTTTCAGGTGCGCGAGCCGGTATCGCCGCTGCTGGGCGCGATGCCGTTGACGAACCAAATGATCGAGTTTCAGGTCACCCAAGAATATACCGGGCAGCAACACCATGTCTGCTACCTCGTACCCCAGTGGAAGGAAGTACTGGACTTTGACAGCCATCTGAAAGGCGAAGGATCGACCGTCAAACGGATCGTGGACGGTACGTTGCACGCCTCCCGTTACAGCGGATTCGCCGCCGTATCGAATATCGGCAGCGACGCCAACTGGACCGGGCATTTACTGGCACAGGCCAATCTTTACGGGTACGGGCGGCTGGCTTGGAATCCGGAGCTTAGCGCCGAAGGCATTGCGGATGAATGGATTCGGCTGGTATTCGGCAGCGACGAGCGGGTGATCCAGGTCATTCGCGGCATCCTCATGGAGTCCTGGAGTATCTACGAAAGGTATACGGCCCCGCTGGGCATCGGCTTTATGGTGAATCCGAACCACCATTACGGTCCTAATGTGGACGGTTATGAATACTCGATGTGGGGGACGTATCATTTCGCGGATTGCCGCGGCATCGGCGTTGATCGGACGATCGCGACGGGAACGGGTTACACGTCACAATATGCGGAGCCGAATCAAAGTCGCTATGAAACGCTGGAGACTTGTCCGGACGAGCTGCTGCTCTTCTTCCATCACGTTCCCTACACCCACGTGTTGCAATCCGGCAAGACGGTCATCCAGCATATTTACGATACCCATTTCGAAGGGGTCGAGCAAGCCGGGAAGCTGGCGGAGCTGTGGGCGGGATTGTCCGGCCTGATCGAAGAACCGCTGCATCGGCAGGTCGCTGAGCGATTGGCGGAGCAGGCGGAGCATGCCAAGGAATGGAGAGATCAAATCAACACGTACTTCTATCGTAAAAGCGGCATTCCCGATCAGCAGGGTCGACGGATGTATTGATTTTTTCGTGATATTTTAAAAGATTTCGAGGATTCCTCTTCTACAACCGGCCGCGGGCCCGCCCTATACTTGAGTTATAAGCACTCAGAAACTGCAGAGGTGAAGCAAGCATGAAAAGTTCCGCGGCCTTGGCCGTCAAAGACGCGCCAGGAATCAAGAAGCGCCGGCAATTCCTGAAAAGATGGAATGCCCCGGTCGCCGGCTATTTATTTATTTCGCCGTGGTTGCTCGGTTTTCTCGGGTTGACCGCGTACCCGCTGATTTTATCGCTTTACTATTCGTTTACGGATTACACGCTGTTGGAGCCGATCAACTGGGTAGGTACCAAAAATTACGAACTGATATTTACGGCGGATTCCAAGTTCGTCACCTCGGTCAAGGTTACGTTCCTGTACGTTTTGGCTTCGGTTCCATTAAAGCTGATCGCGGCGCTGCTTGTCGCCATCGTGCTGAACCGGGCGGTGCGGGGAATTGGGTTGTACCGCACGGCGATTTACTTCCCGTCACTGATCGGAGGCAGTATCGCCGTATCGTTGCTGTGGCGTAATATTTTTGGCGTGGACGGCATCTTCAACAAAATCATCGGAGCGTTTGGCCTTGAGGGGAAAGGCTGGATTACCAGTCCCGATACGGCGTTAAGCACGTTGGTTCTGCTTACGGTCTGGCAATTTGGTTCGTCGATGGTCATTTTCCTGGCGGGCCTCAAGCAAATCCCGGGCGATCTGTACGAGGCTTCCGCCGTGGACGGCGCCGGCAAGGTTCGCCAGTTCTTCAACATCACGCTGCCGATGCTGTCCCCGGTCCTGTACTTCAACCTGGTCATGGGCGTCATCAACGCGTTCCAAATGTTTACTTCGGCGTTTGTCATCACGAACGGCGGCCCGATGAACTCGACTTATGTTTATGCGCTCTACTTGTACGAGCGGGCGTTTAGCCGGTACCAGCTTGGTTATTCCTCGGCTTTGGCCTGGATTATGCTGATCATGATCGTTGTGGCTACGCTGATCATCGCGGGGACATCGAAATACTGGGTGTTCTACGAAACGGAACCGGAAGGGAGAAAAGCCAAATGACTTTTAAATGGAAGCCGCTGATCCGGCACTTCTTCATGATCTCGTTCAGTCTGGTGATGGTCTATCCGGTGCTTTGGTGGATCGGCGCGTCGCTCAAAACAAATGGCGAGCTGGCTTCACCGAATATTTTTCCTTCGGTCCCGCAGTGGAGCAACTTCGTTAAAGGCTGGAATTCGGTGCCTGGCCATTCCTTTACCGATTTCTACCTGAACACGTTTGCCCTGGAGGCGGCGGTCATCGCAGCGACGCTGGTATCCAGCACGCTTGTCGCGTTTGGGTTCGGGAGACTGAATTTTCCTCTGAAAAACCTCTGGTTCTCCTTGTTTATGCTCACTTTGATGATGCCGGGGCAGGTACTGATCATTCCGCAATACGCCTTGTTCCACCAACTTGGCTGGGTGAACACGTATTGGCCGTTTATCGTACCGCATATGCTTGCAGGCGGCGCAGGCGGGACGTTCTTCGTCTTCCTGTTGATCCAGTTCGTACGCGGCATTCCGAAGGAGCTGGATGAATCGGCGAAAATCGACGGCTGTTCCTGGTTCGGCATTTACTTCCGGATCGTCATGCCGCTGATGGTTCCGGCTATCGTGACCGTAATGATCTTCTGCTTCCTTTGGAACTGGGACGATTTCCTCGGACATCTGCTGTATCTCAACTCGGTGGATAAATACACGGTCAGCCTGGCGCTGCGGATGATCAACGATTCCCAGTCGGCTCAGGAATGGGGGCAACTGCTGGCGATGTCGCTCGTATCCATCGTTCCGGCTACCTTGATCTTTATGTTCTTGCAAAAATACTTCGTCGAGGGGATTGCCACAACCGGAATAAAGGGATAGGGACGGCGGACGGCCAATTATATAACGGTAAAGCGTGAATTTCCTTCGCGGCTTTACCGTTTTTTCCTTACACCTGAAGGGAGTGCAGTCTTGAGCATGACGAATCCGTTCAAGAAGTTCCGGATCGATAGTTTATTCTTTCGCAGTTTTGCCATCTTTATCGTAGCCGTATTAGCCTGTATTGCCTGGGCCAGCTACCGCATTTCGTCCAATGAGCTGGCGAAGACCAGCTCCCATTATCAGCAGCTGCTGCTGGACGAGCTCAACAACGAAATCACCACCCGGTTGGTGACGATCGAGCAAATCTCGTTGTCGACATCCCGCGATAATGAGCTCATTACGTTTCTGCGCGACCGGCAGGACGAATACGACCGGCATCGCCGGTCCGTCAGCGTGGAGCGTGCCTTAGCCAATCTGACTTATTCGATTCCGATCATTCAAGGAATCGACTTATATATGGAGCGTCCGCTGCGGGGGGACGCCAACAGCTATATCCAATTCCGCGGTTTAGGCGATCTGGCCAAACAGGAGTGGGCGGAGGCGCTTGACAAGAACGACTTCGCCTGGTCCCGTGAGCATGAAATCCCCAGCTTCCAAGGGAATGTGCGAGTGCTTAGCTTCGCGCGCAAAATTGTTGAAGAGGACAAGTACCTCGGCGTGCTGGTCGTCCACGTCAAAGCGAAGGAGATCGAACAGCTGCTGGCCGGGCATTCCGCGCCGGTCAACCGGATGATGATTGACACTTTGGGGCAGCAGACGGTGAAAACCGGTCAGGTTCCGGAGCATACCGAGCTGTCCCAGTGGATCGACGTGAAAACCGACCAGTCCGGGTATATGCATATTCGGGGCCAGCGGGAGCTGGGCGACTCGCTGCTGGTGTATTCCAAGATGCGCGATTCCCATTGGATGCTCGTGGAAATCACGTCTTGGAGCGAAATTACGAAAGGCAGCTTCCGACTGGCGCTGGTCATCGGCATGAT
Source organism: Paenibacillus sp. FSL R7-0216 (assembly GCF_037969915.1). Lineage (NCBI taxonomy): Bacteria > Bacillati > Bacillota > Bacilli > Caryophanales > Paenibacillaceae > Paenibacillus > Paenibacillus sp. FSL R7-0216. The sequence continues at coordinate 2,496,874 of NZ_CP150222.1, forward strand.
AGGAGTTATCGCTATTTTGTTGGCATTGCTGCTGACTCTCTACTTAAGCCGCCAATTTACGAAGCCGATCAAGAGTCTCGTCATGGCGATGCGTCAGTATTTTGTGGGAGGCGGTGGCCCTGCCGGCAGCGGTGGTCATCCCGTGGATCTGCCGGACGATTACGAGAACGAATTTGGATATCTCTTCGACGGGTACCGCAAGCAGATGGAGCAGATCGAAGAGCTGTACCGCTCGCTGCAGCGGCGGTATGAACAGCAGCGTAAGGCGGAAATCGAAGCGCTGCAGGCCAACATTAACCCTCATTTTCTGTACAATATGCTGGATCAGTTGAATTGGATGGCGATTGAAGCAGGGCAAGACGAGCTGAGCCGGATTCTCGAGCTGATGGGGCGCATGTTCCGGATCGGCTTGTCCAATGGCAATAGCTTCATTACGATCGACGAGGAGCTGGAACATATCCACTGCTATCTGGAGATTCAACAGCTGCGCTGGCAAGCCGGAGGCGGGGGAGAGTTGGACTACGTTATTGATGCGCCGCTCTCCATTCAGGAGTTGTTTATCCCGAAGCTGACGCTACAGCCGTTCGTGGAAAATGCCATCGTCCATGGGTTTAATGGACGTTCCTGCGGCAAGGTCTGGATCAAACTGGAGGAGCAGCCGGATTTGCTTACCATTACGATCGAAGACGACGGCGCTGGACTGAAACAGGCCGTAGACCGCGAGCGTAAACGGCGGACCGGAGGGTATGGCGTCCGCAATGTGAGGGAGCGGATTGCCGGTTACTTTGAAGGCGCTTACGGCGTAGAATTATCCGAACGTGCGGAAGGCGGCACCCGTGTCGTTATTACGCTGCCGAAACTGCTGGAACCGCCGGTGCCCCCGCTTGGTGAACCGATAGAACCGGGACCAGCCGCGTGAGCGGGACTCTCGTAAAGATCATCTAGGAGAACAGCCAAGGAGGTAATTGAGGATGTGGAAAATCGCCATCGTCGATGATGAACGCCAAGTGCTGCAAGGTATGAAACGCGCCATTCCGTGGGAACAGTTGGGGGCGGAATGGGTTGGAGAGGCGCTGAACGGCGCAGACGGGCTGGATGTGGTTCGTCGAACCGAACCGGATATCGTGATCACGGACATTTATATGCCGGCGATGAATGGCATCGATATGATCGAACAGCTGCGCAAGGACGGGTATGACGGTAAGGTCATTATTTTCAGCGGTTATTCGGATTTCGAACATGCGCGGCAAGCGCTGCGCTTTAATGTCAGCGATTACGTCTCCAAGCCGATTAGCGTGCCAACGCTGAAGACGATCTTAACCAAGGTGATCGGCGAGCTAACCGAGGAGGAAGAGAGCCGGCAGAAGCAAGGCGAGATGGAGCGTAAGCTCAGCTTATATGAACCCTTCATCGAAAAAGAGTGGGTCCGTTCTGCCGTCGTTGGCACGCTGGACAGCTCCTACCGGGAAGCGGGTCGTCTGCCGGAACCCTATCGGTATTGGACAGATTTCAGCCATGTCACTATTGGCATCGACCTGGTCCGGGATGCGCGCGTCAGTGAATTTTCTTTGTCGGACTGGAATCTGTTCCGGTTTGCGATCCGCAATATCGCTTGCGAGGTAGCTCGCAAAATGTTCAGTTCCGTGGAATATACCGAACTGCACAGTACGAGGGCGGTGTTGATGGTCCATCCGCGGCCGGAGGAACCGGCGGAGCTGTTAGACAAGAAGCTGCATGAGCTGGGCGTGAAGCTGATTAATGCGATCAAATGTTATCTCAAGCTAGTCGTACGAGTGGGGATCGGAGGCGTTAAGCGGCAATGGCTTCAGATTCCGGAGTCGACGGAGGAAGCGTTCCGTGCCATCGAGTTAAGGGCGGGACGGCGGGATCCGGCCTACGCGCTTTACGCTTATCAAGAGGACGAAGACGATTACGTGTTCGCGGACAATTTGTTTTCGGTCAAGTTCTATGTGGAATTGGCTTCCGCGATGAAAGCGTCTCAGGAAGCGGAGGCCAAGAAGCTGGTTGCGGATTACATGAGCCGGTTGGAGCTTCAGAAGGCGATGACGCCTGAATCGGTGCAAATCCTCGCCAGCGAGCTGTGGGGGGTATTTACGTATTGTCTCTATGAAGCCGGCGTATTGCTTAATGATCTCGTGCCCGGTGAACAGATTACGAAGGAGCTGGTTGGTTTGACCGGTCCGGAGCAGCTCACGGAATGGCTGTCGGACAAAATCACGCTCATCTGCAGCAGCCGCCAATGGCGGGGAAACAACAAACACCGGCAGGTGGTGGATTACATGACCGGTTATATCCATGAGCATTATGCCGAGGACATCACGTTGGCGGAGTTGTCGGAGAAGCTCTACATTTCACGCAACCACTTGTCGATCATTTTCAAAAACATCACCGGCGAAACGTTCAACAACTATCTGACCCGGGTTCGAATCGAAAAAGCACGCGAGCTGCTGTTGCAGCGTACGATGCTCGTCTATGAGGTAGCTGAGCGGGTCGGCTACAAGAACGTGCCCTATTTCAGCACTTTGTTCAAAAAAATTACCGGCATGAACCCAACCGATTTGATTAAATAGACAACCAGGGGAGAGAGAAATCATGATCAATGTCGCCCTTGTCGGCACCGGCTCGATTGCCGTAACGCATCTTGAGGCATTTACCCGCTTTAGGGACCGCTGCCGGATCACGGCGCTGGTTGATCGGAGCGGAGAGAAGGCGCAGAAGCTGAAGGAACGTTTTAGCCTGGATTGCGAGATTTATTCGGATTACGAGGAAATCGTGAACTCTGATTCGGTGGATTTGGTGTCCCTGTGCACCCCTCCGTCTACCCACGCAAATCTAGCTTCGGCATTCCTGTTGGCGGGCAAGCATGTCTTGGTCGAAAAGCCAATGGCCCCCTCACTGTCTGAATGCGACCGGATGCTGGAGGCGGCGGCTAGAGGCCATGCACTCTTATCCATCGTCGGACAAAACCGTTTCTATGACCCGATCCGCCAGGTTAAACAGGTGATCGATACCGGATTGACGGGCCGCATCGTCCATGCCGAGGCTAATTCCTATTGGTGGCGCGGACGCAGCTATTACGATGTCGAATGGCGGGGAACGTGGGAAGCTGAAGGTGGCGGCTGTGTAATGAATCATGCGGTGCACCATCTGGATTTGCTGCTGTGGATCAGAGGGATGCCTTCGGAAGTCCTAGCGGTAACCGCCAATACGTCGCACGGCAATTCGCAGGTTGAAGACTTGTCTATCGCGATCCTTAAGTTCCCGGACGGTAGTCTGGCTCAAGTGACCAGCTCGGTCGTCCATCATGGCGAAGAACAGCGGCTTGTCTTTCAGGGGGAGCACGCCAAGGTGGGAATGCCGTGGCAGGTATACGCATCAGCCGAAGGGGATGGTGGTTTTCCGGAGCGGAATCCGGACCTGGAAGCGGAAATCCAGCAAGTGGCCGCAGAGGTCGCACCACTGCAATATACCGGGCACGCCGGGCAAATTGACGACGTGCTGCGCGCCATTGAAACGGGTAGCCGGCAGGTACTGATCGACGGAAATGAGGGACGAAAAACGATCGAGCTCATCATGGCGATTTATGAATCCTCCGCAACCGGGAAGCCGGTTTCGTTGCCGCTGCCGAAGGATTCGATCTTTTACGCGCAGGAGAGCATTCTCAGGAAGGCGCCTCGGTTTCACCCGATGGCGTGAAGAACGCGAAGGAGGGAAGCAAGCATGCCGGTCACTTTCAGCCTCATCGGCGGGTCGGGCTTTCGGGCCCAGTACTATTTGCGGATCGCTCAGGCGCTTCCGGATCGATTTCAAATCGGAGGTTTGGTCGTCCGCGACGAAATGAAAGCGCAGGCGATGGAGCGGCAGTGGGGCGTGCGGACCTACCGCTCGGTTGAAGCTCTGCTGCAGCAGGAGCAGCAGGACTTTATTGTGTTAGCGGTCAGCGGCTCGGAGGTGCTGTCCTATCTGCTGCAACTGGCGGAGACGGGAATTCCCGTCCTCTCGGAAACGCCGCCGGCGTCCGACCTTGCCGGGTTGGAGCTGCTTCACTCGCGGCTAAGCGGGAGAGGCGCAAGGATCCAGGTAGCGGAGCAATATCATTTACACCCGCTCCAGCAAGCTCGGCTCCAGTTGATCGATTCGGGACGGCTGGGACGAATCACTGAGGCAACCGTATCCATCTCTCACTTGTACCACGGTGTCAGCTTGATTCGCCGGCTGTTGGGAGCTACCTTCGAAGAAGTGCGGATTCGCGCAATGCGATTTGATTCGAATTGGGTGCAGGGACCGACGCGCAGCGGTCCGCCTGCGGAAGATCGACTTGTCCCTTCCGTTCGGGAGCTGGCCTGGCTCGATTTTGGCGATCGGCTGGGGATTTACGATTTTACTCGCGACCAGCATCGCTCCTGGATCCGCTCCAATCATTGCTGCATCCGCGGCGAACGCGGGGAAATCTTCGATTCGCGGGTATTGATCCAACAAGAGAATACGATTCCGCTGCAGTTGGAGCTAAAGCGGGTTAATAAGGGCGAACAAGAGAACCAGGAAGGGTACTATCTGCAAGGCATATTGGGCGGAGAACAGTGGTTGTATACGAATCCGTTTGCGCCGGCCAGATTATATGATGACGAGCTAGCCATAGCGGCCTGTCTGGAGAAGATGGGCGAATATGCTCAAGGCGGTCCCGCTTTTTATGGATTATGGGAAGCGGCGCAGGATCATTATCTCGGAATGATGATTGAACGGGCAATCCTTACCGGAGAAACGGTGGTTGCCGCACGCCCGAGTTGGGGCTAAAATTTCTTATAAAAAAAGAGTTGACCTTCACGTTACGTCAACGTTTATCATGAGTGTTGTCAGGAGGTGAGCACATGGAATACACCATTCAGAAGCTGGGCCGGCTTGCCGGTATTAGCACCCGGACGCTGCGTTATTACGATGAGATCGGTATTCTGAAGCCGGCAAGAACGAATTCGTCGGGGTACCGCATCTACGGTCAGCGGGAAGTGGATCTGCTGCAGCAGATTTTGTTCTATAGGGAGCTGGGCTTAAGCCTTGAGGCTATCCGGTCGATCGTCACCGATCCCGGTTTTGATGGTCCCCGTGCGCTGAAAGAACACCGTAATCAACTCCTTGACAAACGCATGCAATTGGACGCCTTAATTGCCAATGTGGAAAAAACGATTGCGTCGCAGGAAGGGAGAATCTCAATGAGCGATCAAGAAAAATTCCAAGGATTCAAAAAACAGCTGATCGAGGAAAACGAGCAGAAATATGGCCGGGAAATCCGCGAAAAATACGGGGAAGATCAGGTCGAGAAGTCCAATCGGAAGCTGATGAACATGACGGAAGAGGAATACGAGAAGGTGACGCAGCTGTCGAACGAAGTAAATGCTACTCTGGCTGAGGCTTTCAAGACGGGCGACCCCGCCGGCGAACTTGCCCAGAAAGCCGCTGATTTGCATAAGCAATGGCTGACGTTCTATTGGAGCGAGTACAGCAAAGAAGCTCATGCCGGGCTGGCTCAAATGTACGTGGATGATGAGCGCTTTAAAGCTTATTATGATAAGGACCAGCCAGGTATGGCCGAGTTTCTGCGAGATGCGGTTCAGATTTACACCGGGATGAAATCTTAGGGAAACATAAAGCTCTCCTTTCCGCTTGGCGGAGAGGAGAGCTTTTTCGTTACGAATGGGTTGGTTTACGCCCAGTTCCCTTGGCGGAACACCGGCTCGATCGTGCCATCCGCCAGCTCGCCGTCGATATCGAGCTCCGCGGAGCCGATCATAAAGTCGACATGCGTTAGGCTGACGTTGGCGCCTTTGGCAAGCAATTCTTCTTTGCTTAGCTTGGCGCCGCCTTCGATATTAACGGGATAAGCGCTGCCGAGAGCAAAGTGGCAGGAGGCGTTCTCGTCGATTCCGGTGTTGTAAAATATCCGGTTCAACCGGGAGATCGGCGAGTCGTGCGGCACGAGAGCGATTTCGCCAAGATGCATCGCTCCTTCGTCCGTATGGAGCAGGTTTTCCATATGCTCCCGGCCGGATTTTGCGTCATAACGGACCACTTTGCCGTCCTTGAACGTCAGCGTCAGACCTTCGACGAGCTGGCCGTTCAAATTCAGCGGCATCGTGCTGGCTACGGTACCGTTCACACCGGTGCGATGCGGCATGGAGTAAATTTCCTCAGTTGGCATATTAGCGACGAAATAGTCGCCGGCCGCATTGTAATCACCGCCGCCCAGCCATAAATAACCCTCGGGCAGCTCCACCTGAAGATCAGTGCCCGGAGCGCGGTAATGCAGCTTCTTGTACCGCTTGGCATTCATATGTTCCTGTCTTTCCTTCAACTGCTTGATATGCTCGTGCCAAGCGGCGATCGGATCCTCGCGGTCGACGCGGTTCATGTGGAATACCGCCTCCCACATGGCCGGGATTCGTTGTTCTTCGGGCAGATCGGCAAACACTTTGTTCGCCCAGGCCTGGGTCGGGGCTTTGATCAGCGACCAGGTGATCCGGTTGTTGCGCGTTTGGGCGGAATGCTTCTCGCGTGCTTTGGCCGCTGCTTTGACCGCGGTGGACACTTTGGATGATGAGATGCCTTGGAACAGCTCGGGATCCGGCACCTTAACCCGCAGGATCGCGCCGCCTTCCTCCCCGAATTGTTCCGCCATGTCTGCGAGCCACTGCGGATAATAGGACAAGGATTCGTCCGACGCATGCTCGTAGCGGATGCGGGTCGTTTGCTCGTCCTCCCAGTCGACGTGAACGTATTTGGCTCCCGCGTCGTAGGCTTTGGCCACCAGCAACCGTGCAAAGTCCACGGTTTCCAGCGGCGCCGTAAGCATCAAGTTTTGGCCGGGCTGGATATTGACGCCAACCCGGATGACCAATTCGGCGTATTTTTCAAGAAGAACCTCGAAAGCTTCCATTGTTGTGACTCCTCCCGTATCGTTCATTCTCCTATGTACAAACAATACTTATTGTAGCACGAACGGGCGGGGAGTGAAAAAAGATGCCGAGAGCACTCCGCTAATCGCTAACGGAACTGAGAGACGTTATTTAGCTGCAAATACGAAACTATGAGCTCTAACGGAACGAGGAGACCTTATTTCGTCGAAATTGGCCCCAGCAGCTGCCTTTTTAGGCGAATAGCGGCTTCTAGTTCCGTTAAATTGGGAAATGACTGAGAAATACTCAAATAGCGGCTCTACGTTCCTTTAGAAAGAAGCTAGAGAGATAATGTATAGTCACGGCAGAGTTCTTTGACTTGTTAGCGGAGTTTGGAAGCGAATGGTGCTGTGAGTTTATACGCAACGAGGCGACCTAATTTGGGTCCGGTCAGTTTATGCCTCCTTAATATTCGGGTGTTATGTTTAACCTAAATTTATTCATGACGTCATGAAGGAGGTCGATTTCGATGCGCTTGATCGTAGCGGGCGGCGACGGTTTTTGCGGGTGGCCGACGGCGCTGTACTTATCCAAACGTGGACATGAGGTGGCCATCATCGATAATATGGCAAGACGCAAATGGGACGAGGAGCTGCGCTCCAATTCCTTGACCCCGATCGCTTCGCTGCAGGAGCGGGTGGAACGCTGGAAGGAGCTGACGGGACGAACGATCCGCGTGTTCAACGGCGACTTGAATCATTATGATTTTCTGGCCGAAGTGATGCGCCAGGTGCGTCCGGATGCCTTCGTGCATTTTGCCGAACAACGCTCTGCTCCTTACTCGATGATCGACCGCGAACATGCGGTGTTCACCCAGGCCAACAATGTCATTGGGACGTTAAATGTCGGCTATGCCATTCGCGAGTTTGCCCCTGATTGTCATTTAATCAAGTTGGGGACGATGGGGGAGTACGGAACCCCTAATATCGACATCGAAGAAGGCTACATCGAAATCGAACATAACGGCCGGAAGGACGTGCTGCCTTATCCGAAACAGCCGGGTTCCTTTTATCACCTGTCGAAGGTGCATGACAGCCACAACCTGATGTTTATGTGCCGAGTTTGGGGCATCCGGGTGACGGATTTGAACCAAGGTGTCGTTTATGGCTTGCATACGGAGGAAACCCAGCTGGATCCGCTCCTAATCAACCGTTTTGATTACGATGGAGTGTTTGGGACGGCATTGAACCGGTTTCTCATCCAGGCAGCGATTGGGCATGATTTGACCGTGTATGGGAGTGGCGGGCAAACCCGGGGATTTCTAAACATCACGGATACGGTCCGATGCATAGAGATTTCGGCGAATCATCCGGCGGATCGCGGGGAGTTCCGCGTGTTCAATCAGTTTACGGAGGAGTTCTCCGTGCTGGATTTGGCCGAGAGAGTGAAGCGGGTGGCGGAGCGTGAAGGATACCCTGTGGGCATCGCCCATTTGGAGAATCCGCGGATCGAAAAAGAAGCCCACTATTACCACGCCAAGAACACCAAGCTGCAGGAGCTGGGACTCGAGCCGAATCTGTTGACGGACGAGGTGCTGCTGGATATTTTTCGTACGGCCGTGCGATATCAAGACCGCGTTGTGAAGGATAATGTGCTCCCCAGCGTAAAGTGGGGATAACAAGGAGGCGAGCCGTCTATGAAGATCGCGATGGTGACGGAGACGTTTTTTCCGTCGACGAACGGGGTTGTTACTCGGTTAACGCACTGCATTCGTTGGCTTACACGGCAGGGCCATGAAGTGATCGTTATTGCACCCGACCAAGGTGTTGGGGCTTTTGCGGGGGCACAAATTTACGGCATCCCGTCATTTCGCTTCTTCCTTTACCCCAATCTTCCCCTTTCGCTGCCTGGGCGCAAGGTGGGCAAGCTGTTGCGCGCGTTCTCGCCGGATGTAGTTCATGTGGTGAATCCGGCGATGTTAGGCGCCGCCGGCGTCTGGTTCGGACGCCGCTATCCCCTTGTTGCTTCCTATCATACCCACGTTCCGCAATACGCCGATTTCTATAAGTTGCCTTGGCTGAAGCCGGCGTTATGGGGCTATCTGCGTCTGCTGCATAACCGCGCGGACCTGAACCTCTGCACGTCGGAGGCCGTGAGGGGGGATCTTGAAGCGCGGCGGTTTCGGAACGTGAGGCTATGGAAGCGGGGCGTCGATCCGGAGCTGTTCGGCCCGCATCGAAGCAGCGAAACCATGCGCCTGCGGCTGTCCGGCGGGGAGCCGGAGAAACGGCTCCTGCTGTACGTCGGCCGCCTGGCGGCGGAGAAGGAGATCGAGCGGCTGCGCGATCTCCTGACCGCTTCCAGCGGATTCCGGCTGGCCGTCGTTGGAGACGGCCCGCATCGCCCTGAGCTGGAAGCTTATTTTGCCGGTACGGGCACCGTGTTTACCGGCTTCCTGCACGGGACAGAGCTCGCGGAGGCGTATGCCTCGAGCGATGTGTTTGCGTTTCCGTCGGCCACGGAAACGCTGGGGCTGGTGCTGCTGGAGGCGATGGCCTCGGGCTTGCCCGTGATCGCCGCCGCCAGCGCGCCCACCCGGGAGCAGGTCGCCGAAGGGACGACCGGCTTTCTGTACGAGCCCGGCGCAGCGGACGGGCTCGTAAGGGCGGCGCAGCCGCTGCAAGACGGCGAGCGGCTGCGCCGGATGGGCGCCGAGGCCCGGGCAGAGGCGAGCCAGCTGGGCTGGGATGAACCTAGCCGCCAGCTGTTGGAGTTGTACCGCCAGGCCATACTGGAGCGCGAGCTGCGACGAGCAGGGACGCTTAAACGGAAACGAATCAATAAAGCCGCGAACAAAAACCAATAGCCAATAAGGTATAACCCCGTGTCTTCACGGGCTTTTTTTTACTTATGACGGGGATTGTCATTTTATTGGCACACTTGGATAAGGCTGATTTTAGAACCTGGTACTATTACGTGGTATAATGAGTTCCATAGATGAGTTTCTCATATAAATAGAACTCGATACGGTGAGTTTTGAAGGGGATTGGTAATTTGAAACCATATGAACAGTGGATCGCTCCCGAATACTACAATGTTACCGCGGAAATGGAACGTCATGATCCTGAAAAAATCGCACTAAAATGGCTCAGTGAACAAGGGGAGTACGAGGAAATTACGTATGGAAAGTTGGTGGCTATGGCCAACCGTTTAGCCGGCGGATTAAGTGAATTGGGATTGCAGCCAGGTGACCGCGTGTTGGTAATGATGCCCCGACATATTATGGCCTATGCGATCTACCTGGCTTGCTTGAAGTTGGGAGTGACGATCATTCCATCTTCGGAAATGCTGCGGGCGAAGGACCTGGCTTACCGTCTGCGTCATTCTGAGGCGCGTGCAGTAGTCGTATGGCATGGCGTGACGGCGGAGGTCGATAAGATTGGCGATGACTTGCCGTCGCTCGCCTTCCGCTTATTAGTAGGTTCCGACGCACAGAAGGACACGCACTCGAACGGCTGGACCCCGATCGAAGCCCTGATGGATGGGCAGCCGGATACTTTTGAAGCCGTCAAGACGCATCGCGATGATATGGCTGTGTTGGCCTATACTTCCGGAACGACAGGAAATCCGAAAGGCGTCATGCACAGTCATGGGTGGGGGTATGCGCATTTACGTATTACGAGATCCTGGCTGGATATCCGGGACGACGATACCGTATGGGCAACGGCGGCACCGGGCTGGCAAAAGTGGATTTGGAGCCCGTTTCTGTCGGTTCTGGGGAACGGTGTGACGGGATTCGTGTATCATGGTTCTTTCCAAGCGGGGCGGTATTTGAAGCTCATTCAACAATACGGCATCCGGGTATTATGCTGTACACCAACGGAGTATAGGATCATGTCAAAGACCGATGGACTCGAGCATTACGATTTGTCCGGTCTACGCAGCGCCGTTTCAGCTGGGGAACCGTTAAACCAGGAAGTGATCCGCAAGTTCAAAAATGTGTTTGATATCACGATCCGTGACGGTTATGGTCAAACGGAAAGTACTCTTTTGATCGGAAACCTGAATGACACCCCGATACGGCTCGGCTCGATGGGCAAAGCCATTTCACCGGGCGTAGTGGAAATCGTTGACGAGGAAGGTTTGCTTCTGCCAACCGGAGTCGTAGGGAATATTGCGGTTCATGTCGACATGCCCGCCTTGTTCAAAGCGTATTATTTGGATCCCGAACGGAGGGAGCTGAATGTTCGCGGCTCTTATTTTGTGACTGGGGATCGGGCACAAAAAGACGAGGAAGGGTATTTCTGGTACGAGGGACGCGGGGATGACATTATTATTAGCTCCGGTTATACGATCGGCCCGTTCGAAGTGGAAGAGGCGTTGATGAAGCACGCGGCCGTGAAGGAATGTGCGGCGGTAGCGAGTCCGGACGAACTGCGCGGTCATATCGTCAAAGCCTTTGTAGTGCTGAAGGAAGGTGTCCGGGGCAGCGCTGAATTGGTAAAAGAACTGCAAGCCCATGTTAAAACATGGACCGCGCCCTACAAATATCCGCGTCAAATTGAATTTATCGATGATTTGCCGAAAACCAACACAGGGAAAATCCGCCGTGTGGAGCTACGTGAGAGGGAGGAACAGGCTTTTCGGCAAAGATGATATGGCTTAGCGTCGTGCATGATTTCAGCCTTTTCTTCGCATCCTAAGAGCATTATCGCTAGAGGAGGCTGAACATGGAAAACCCGTTTTCCAGCATGCAATCGCAAAACCCCATCTCACTCGCGCAGCAGTCGGTCAAAAAAGCGCATCGTGCGGTAACCCAGGCTCAATCGCATCCTAGTGAAGAAACGGTGGAGGGCGCCCGCAACGCTATCGAAAAAGCGGAGAACGCCATCGCCCAAGTTGATGGCCGAATGAATCCCGAGCCGATGGAGCGAGCTAAAGAGGATTTGGCCGAAGATCAGGCGGCATTGGCGGAAGCGGAGAACCAATTGAATTCATGAATATTTGACGAATGGCGAAAAGCCGGCGGCGAATTCACGGTAAGGTGTGAATCGCAAGCCGGCTTTTGTTTGTTGGTACATTAGCAACCGGTGACCGGAGCGCAGCACTTACTGGACTTGGCCATGGCATCGTTAAATAGCTTAACGGAACGGAGGACGGATTCTTTTTCAAACTCGCTCATATAGGAAAAGACCTCATCCAGATATTCATTCATCTGCGTATCTATGGTCGTAGCGATGAACTTGCCTTCGGTAGTCAGTGATAAGGTTTGGACTCGGCGATCGTCGGGGTCGGTCGTTTTCTCTACCAGGTTCAGCTTCGTTAGAGATTGGATCTGGCGGCTAAACGTCGTAATATCCGTACCGAGTGCGTCGGCGATCTGCTGCATGGACGGTTTATGGCGATGGTCGATCTCATATAAGATATGACTTTGAACCAAGGAGATGTCGCAGCCGCCTACGGTGCAGCAATTCCGGTTTAGTAGTCCGAAACGACGGGTCATGATTTGGAACAACTCACGTGGATTCTCCATTTGTGAACTCACCTCTTGCTTCATTTATAGCATCAATTGTTTGCAAGATGCAAGTTTTTAAAGGGCGAATGAATTACTTTTGTTTGATCACGCTTGGAAAGATTTGCTCCTTGCACGTTAACTTGCGAGAATGATATATTAATTATCCGCCCCACGGAAGTTATCGCAAATTAATGACCTTGAAAGGGACGGAGCGGAGCTGGAACGTACAAGTGATGAGATAGTTTGGAAAAACTTACGCCTTGAACCCAACCTCGTTGATATGATATATTAGATGTCCTGCCGGATGAACGGTAGGCGGTAAGCGAAATGGAAGGATTTACTTCTTGCAATTAAGCTTGCTGAAGTGATATGATATAAAAGTTGTCGCCGATAAGACGATAACGAAAGTTGATCTTTGAAAACTGAACAACGAGTGAGTAATACAATGAGATTTAAATCTCGTCAGTTTGTTTCAATGAGCAAGTCAAACACTTTATTGGAGAGTTTGATCCTGGCTCAGGACGAACGCTGGCGGCGTGCCTAATACATGCAAGTCGAGCGGAGTTAATCGGGAGCTTGCTCCTGATTGACTTAGCGGCGGACGGGTGAGTAACACGTAGGCAACCTGCCCGTAAGACTGGGATAACTACCGGAAACGGTAGCTAATACCGGATACGCAAGTTCCTCGCATGGGGAGCTTGGGA